>CAVVTG010000002.1:0-2872611 GCA_963751105.1 uncultured Thermoleophilaceae bacterium
CTATCGCGCCGGCGGCGCCGGCCAGCGCGAGACCACAGATGGCGAAGAGAAGAGCGGGTGTCGGCGCGCGCAGGCGATCTGCCACTGCTGGTTTCGTCCCCTTCTCTTCGCCGGTCTAGTCGATGACCAACCTACCTCGCCCTGCCGACCCCCAGCTCGCTATCGCAATCGACGCAAAGCAGTCACGCCGCACCCAGGCGGCACGTGCCCGCTTGGACGAGCAGCAGTCGTGTGACCTGGCGCTGAGCTGACTTCTAGTTTCTGGGCCGACCGCTCGCGGCGCGTACGGCGCGCATGGACGTGGCGCTGAAAATCATTCCCCCCTGTATTTCCCCCGGACTCAGACTCCGCCTGTGGTGCGGGCTTGCGGGCGCTTCGGGGCGGTCTCTGAAAACCGTTGTGCGTCTTACGGCGCACCGAGGGTTCGAATCCCTCCCCCTCTGTTCCAAACCCGGCGCGGGATTTCCGCCGGTCATGCCAGCACGGGTGAGCGTGCTGCTCGCATGGGGAGAGCAGCACTCTGCTCGCGTGTCGGCGGGGCTCCTGGTTTCTCCCGAGCAGGCGCGAGCCGAGCCCGAGTCGAGACGCCTGGATCTCGCGCAAAGGAGGGGCCTGCTGGGTGGTGGCTGGTCTACTCGGCCGCCGGTGAATCGACCTCTCTGCGCCCTCGATGCCGACGACCGTGTAAATCGCTGCCGCCGTTTGTCGCTCATGTCTCCCGTGTCAGCTCGCCGCTGCTTCCCGGTATCTCCGCACGCCAGGTGGAGGGGCAGCGCTTCGGCGGAGCGACCGCTGGCGCTGAGGCGGCTGCCCGCGCGGTCGTAGCCGGCAAACGGGAATAGCGCGCCCGGTTGGGGGGTCCTGGTTGGTAGCCCGGGCGTCTTGTCCCGGACCGCAGTCAGACGAAAGGCCCCACGTGCCCTCCCTGCCCGCGTCGCGCGCCATCGGCGGATTCCCGCTCCGACTGTGCCAGGTTCGGTACCTGCTGGTGGTGGCGGCCCTCACCGTGGCGGCTGCCGCCGCCCCGGCCGAGGCGACCACTTACACGGTGACCAACGTCAGCGACGTGAACGCCGGGTCGCTGCGGCGAGCGATCGAGGCCGCCGAGCAGCATCCGGGTCGCGACACGATCACCTTCGACATCTCTGGTGGCGGCGGGCACAAGATCACGCTGGTGGCCGCCCTGCCGGTCCTGTCGGACCCGGTCACGATCAAGGGCTACTCGCAGCCGGGCTCGCTCGAGGCCACGGACGACACCCCGGCGCAGCCGATGATCGAGATCGACGCGGGCGACGTGGGTCGGGGGCTCGAGATCGTCGGCGACGAGATCAAGGTGGGTGGGCTGGCGATCCACTCGGCCCAGGAGGCGAACATCTACATCGAGGGCGCCGACCAGAACACCATCGCCGGCAACCACCTGGGAACCAACCTTGCGGGCGACGCGGCCGTGCCGGCGCCCACGGTCCACAACGTGTACGTGCACGGCTCCGACAACCTGATCGGCGGCCCGACCGGCGCCGACCGGAACGTCATCTCCTCCCGCGCGCTTGCCGAGGTCGTGGCAAAGGGGGGTCCCATTGAGGTCGAGAACAACCGCGTCGGGACGAACGCCGAGGGGAGCGCCGATCTGGGCTACGGCACCGGTGTGTGGCTAGGCGTCGGCGCCGGGGGAAGCGTCGTGCGCGACAACCTGATCTCGGGCCTCGGGATCGGCGTCGACGTCGGCGGCGACCACAACACTGTGGTGGGCAACCGGGTGGGCACGAACGTCGAGGGCACCGCGGCGATCCCGAACGCCGTCGGCATCAACGTCGAGGGCGGCGACTACAACACGATCGGCGGCACGGAGGCCGGCGAGGGCAACCTCATCTCCGGCAACGCGCACGAGGGCCTGAAGCTCGAGCACGGCGACGACCTGGGCCTCGAGGAAGTCGGGCCCGCCGTGGGCAACCGGGTGCTGGGCAACCTCATAGGCGTCGACGTCAGCGGCGAGATCCCGCTTCGCAACGACATGCAGGGCATCGCCCTCGAGTCTGAGCTCAACACGATCGGCGGCCACGAGGCCGGCGCAGCCAACGTCATTGCCTCCAACGGCTTCGAAGGCATCGACATCGTGGGGGACGGCAACCGCGTGCTCGGCAACGCGATCGGCACCAACATGGACGGCGCGCTGGGGCTCGGAAACGGCCGCAACGGCGTCCGGATCGTGGCCGGCGATGACAACGAGATCGGCGACCGGCTTGGGGCCTCGATGAACACCATCGCCTACAACGGCTCGGACGGCGTCGCGATCGTCGACAGCGTCGCCGGAAACGTCGCCTCCTCGAACACCGTCGTGCGCAACCTCATCTTCGTCAACGGCACGAGCCGCGACGACCTGGGCATCGACCTGGCCGACGACGATGTGACCGAAAACGACCGGCGTGACGGCGACGCGGGCCCCAACGGCCTTCAGAACCACCCCGTCGTGACCGCGGCGGACGCGGCGGACGGAACGGTCGCCTGGACGTTTGAGGGGGAGCGCCGTACGAGCTACCGGCTCGACTTCTACGCGAGCACGTTGTGCGATGGCTCCGGCAACGGCGAGGGTCGGCGCTACCTGGGGTCCGCCAACGTCGAGACGGATGGCGACGGCCTGGCCCCGGGGATCACGACGACCGCCACGCCGCCGGCCGCCGGCGATCACGTGACCATGACCGCGACCCGGAAGACCTCCACCTCCACGGGACCGTTCCCGGACCCGATCGCCACCCAGCTGCACGAGACGTCGGAGTTCTCGCCCTGCGTGGAAGCCGGCTGACCACGGCCGTATTTCGGGCTTAGGCCAGCCCCCAGAAGGTCGAAAAGACACGACCGAGCCGGCCGCTGGCAGATGGCTTGCGCACAGGTCCGAGAGACACCGTTTCAAGCAGACCGTCAAGCGGCAAAGACAGTCGTATGACCTGCCGCTGAGCTGACTTCTGCTACCTGCGCCGACCGCAAGTGAGAGCAACACCGTCGCGCTCCGCTGCCAATGGATCGCACCAAACGCCGCGGCCGAGATTCATTCCCCCCCTGCATTCCCCCGAGACCCAGACTCCAGCTGTGATGCGGCCTTGCAGGCGCTTCGGTGCGGTCTCGAAAACCGTTGTGCGTCTTACGGCGCACTGAGGGTTCGAATCCCTCCCCCTCCGTTATCAACCTGGCGCGGGATTTCCGCCGATCATGCCGGCACGGGTGAGGGGTGCTGGTCGCATGTCGACGGCGCCACGGACGCGGCGGTGCTGGCACCAAGAGATCGCCGCTACCGCAAGTGCGCCTCCGCCCAGGAAGCGCGATCCAGCACGAGCAGAGCGCCGATCCGAACCCGGCCTACCGGACGCCCCGAAGCGGTCGCAACGCAACGACCGCCGCACCCCGGCGACTTCGATTGAACGAACTGCCGGATCCGCCCCGCGGGGCGGATCAGATCAGGTGCGGGCGGAGCCGAAGACTTGGAGACCCAGCCCTCGCTCAATCCTTGGTGTAGCCGTTGTCCGTATCGCTGGTGCAGTGGAGTTGCACCTGGTATGAGCGCGTGCCGGTCGTCCAGTTCGTCACGCTCGACTCTGGGAAGCCGGTCTTTGTCCCGAGCCCGTATGTCCCTTCGCCCCACTTGACCCCTGTTATGGACATGCCGATATCCCCGAGCCCGTTCACGCCAACGCCCGGGGGCAGCGAGGTGCCGCCCGGCGCGTAGCTCTTTCTGAGCATGTAGGGGTGTGAGGTAGGGCATTGGTAGGCGGGCACGTACTCGTTTGCCCAGAGCCCGCTGAGGGTGCGATTCGCGAAGGCAGTAACGGTGCAGTCGACGTTCTGCTTGTCTTCGCACTCCGCCGTGAAGGGGCTCTCATTGCTGCCGGCGCCGCTGACCGACTGCTGGGCGGCGCGGGCGGTCGGCGCTTGGCTTGAGGGCCGTCGGTAGGCAACGCTCGAGCGGGCGTTGCGGCAGTGGCGGTGGAGCCGGTCACCACGGTCGCCGATGATGCGGTTGCTCGAGCCCGGATGGCATATGACGCGGTCACGGCCGCCATCGGAGACATCGATGTGATTTCTGCCCGGCCCCGGGACCACGGTCGTGTTGCCCTGCCTGTCGATGAAGCGATCATGGCCGTGTCCGCCGTGCAGCCGGTCGTGTCCAGCGCCGCCGTGGATGACGTCGTGGCCGTGGCCGCCAACGATCCGGTCGTGGCCGCCCTTGCCGCGGAGGTGGTCGTGGCCGTGGCCCCCAACGATCCGGTCGTGGCCCCACCCGCCGTGGATCAAGTCGTGGCCGCCGCGGCCGTTGAAGCTGGTGCCGACGCCCACTGCGCCGCAGGCGTCGCAGGCGGCAGACGCGCCGGCCCGGCGGGGCAAGGACCGGGCTGGCGCCGATCTGGTCGTGGAGGTTGCCGCCGATCAGCACTTGCTTACGTTCGAGCGCCATCAGGAAGTTGGTGCGGCCGGGCACCCCATGGAGGACCTCTCCGGGGTCGGTCGCCACCTGGGTGGTACCGCCGACGCGGGCGCCGGGATCACGCTTCAACAGCAGTGCGGCCAGCCTGTCCTTCTTGCTCGGAGTCTGCGCCAGGACTGCGGGGGCGGCCGCCCCCGCACAGACCGCCGTGGCCAAGATGCCAACGAGGACCCGTGTGCCGTGCGGGAAAGCAGTGGCCAGCATCCAAGCCTCCTTGCTCGAACTGCACCGGCCCACGGCCAGGTTCAAAAAGGCCGGCCGTCAAGAGCCGCCGACCCCGCGAAGCTACCAGACAACCCACCCCCGGCCAAATCCACTCCTAGCCGGTCTCGGCGCCGGCCGGATGTGCTGCTCCCCGGGAAAGGAGGGCCCTCCGCGGAGCCACCGGCGGCGCTCGCTCGGGACGACAAGCGACAGCCAACCCCGGCCGCACGAAGTCGATGAATGGAGAGCCTCGATGGCCGCTTACCCGGGGCGCGCGATTGACGAGTAACCGCGGATACCACCCGACACCGCTGACCGATCACCCGGCCGGGTGGACCGATTACCCGGCCGGGTGTATGCTCGCCGGCGAGCGGAGGTGGTCTCGAGAGACGAGCATCTCGTTGGGCCGGCGGACACTTTCGGCGAGGTCGCTAACGCGCTCTCCGAGTTCGACAGTGGACGCTCGGCTGCGCTGGCGCTAGTGGGTGAGCCGGGCATCGGCAAGACCCGTCTGCTCGGTGAGCTTGCCGCGCGCGCCGACGCCCGTGGGGTGCCGCCCGCGTGCACGCTCGGCCGAACCCGTCGGCTCGGTTACTGGGCGGTCGAGTTGCTCCTCGACGAGCTCGGCGTCGCCGTCCGGCCGCCGGGTGCAGGCCACCATGCACAACCGCTTTTCCGCTGACGCCGGATGATCGAAGCGAGGAGAAGCCATGCTGCGCCGTGCCGTCTGCCTAGCCATCCTTCTGGTCGGCGTAAGCGCCGCTCCGGCGAGCGCCCAGGATGCCTGCGAGAAGCGGGTCGCCTTTGGGCTCGTGGAGGCCACGACCGCCGGCTGCCTCACGCAGTCGCAGCCGGGCCGGTGGGAGTCGACCGACACGGTGACGGTCAACGGCCTGGCGCTGCCGGTCGCGGCTGGGACGCGGCTCGTGCTCTCGGGCCCGAGCGACGACGCGCCCGGAGGGCGCCTGTCGGTGCAGACGGAGATCACGCTGGAAGGCATCACCGTCCACCAGGGCCTGCTCGAGTTCGAGCTGCCGCAGGGCGGGCAGGGCGACGAGGCCGACGCCGAGTCGTTCCAGCCGGCGCAGGGCCAGCAGCTGTTCGGGCTGAGCGTCGGCGGCTCGGCCGCGTTGCGCCTCGGCTACGGCGCCGACGGCCGGCACTACTCGCTGTTTCGGATCGTCCTCGACCTGCCCGACCTGTTCCGAAACGCGCCGGGGAAGGACGCGGGCGGGCTGACCGCCACGGTCGGCGTGCGCGTCGACGACCGCGGCGTCCGCGCCGACGCCGTGAAGGCGGAAGTTCGGAACGCCTACATCGGCCAGATCGCGATCAAGGACCTGTGCCTGTCGTACACGGCCGCCGGCAGCACCACGACGACCCCGTGCTCGCCGCCGGCCTTCGGCGCCGAGCCGCTGATTAGCTGCGCGGCCGACCCGGATGTCTCGCGCTGGGATGGCTCGGCGGTGATCACGCTACCCACCGAGTCCTCTACCGAGGTCGGGGTGTTCGCCGGCCTGAGCGGCGACCAGTTCAGCTACGCCGGTGCGCAGGTGACCAACCTCGGCGACGCTATGCCGCTGGCCACGGGCGTCTACCTCGACCGGATCGGCCTGGGGATCTGCATCCAGCCTCCGCCGATGAAGTTCACGGGCGCCGCGGCGGTGCGCTTCGGCCCCGACTTCGGGGGCCAGCAGGCCTTGTTGCTCGACGGCCAGGTGTCGTACGTCGACAGCCGCCCGTGGGTCTTCTCGGCGAAGGGCGGCTTGTCGGTGTTCGGCTACCAGGTGGCCGACGGCTATTTCACCTACAAGTCCTCCGGCTCGATCGACTTCGGGTTCCACGCCGGGTTCGACTTCGGCGTGGCCAGCGTCAGCGCGGGCGTCGACGGCTGGATCGAGACCCAGGAGCCTGTGCGCTTCAACGTCGACGGCTACGGAAGCGTCTGCGTGGTGGTCGTGGCGTGCATCCGTGGGGAGATCACCGTGTCGACGGTCGGGATAGCGGGCTGCCTCACGCTTTTGGAAGGCGATATCTGGGAACTCCATGAGGACGCCGACTTCGTGTGGTACGCGCCGTGGCGCGTGCACTGGGAGCTGCGGCACTGGAGGCTCAGGGCCGGCCTGGGCTACCGCTGGGGCGGCGGCGTCGACGTGATGGGCGACTCGTGCGACGTCGGCCCCTACCGCGCCGTGCGTTCCGCAGTCGCCGCCGGGCAGCAGCAGCGCCGCCGTCTCACGCTGCCCGCCGACGAGGCGATGGTCGCCCTCCGAGTCGAGGGCAGGACGGCTCCGCCCAAGCTCGTGATCAGGGGACCGGGCGGCCGGCGCATCGTCTCGCCGTCGGAGGCCGGCCGGATCGAGAAAGGCCGCTACGTGATCGCCGAGGAGCCCTCGGAGCGGGCGACCCACGTGGTCATCGCTCGCCCGCGGGGCGGCAGGTGGACAATCGAGACGCAGCCCGGCTCGTCCGCGATCGCCGATGTGCGGCAGGCCGAGGTCGACGAGCCTCCCACAGTGCGCGCCGCGGTCGGCGGCCGCGGCTCCTCGCGCGTCCTCGGCTACTCGTACCACGCCGAGGGTCACGGGCTCACCTTCGTCGAGCGCAGTGCCGACCGCAGTGAGGTCAAGGTGCTGGGACGGGCGAAGGGCAGGCCCTGCCGCGGACAGGAGGACGGCCCCGCGGACCGCGATCGGCCGCTGTGCGGTCGCCTCCGCTTCACCCCCGGCGCGGGTCACGGCGGGACGCGCAGGATCTACGCGGTCTCGAGCAACGACGGGGTCGCGCATGACGAGCGCCTCGTCACGACGTACCGGACGGCGGGCGATCCCCGCCCGCCGCGGCCGCGCGATCTGCGTCTTCGGCGCCGCGGCAACACGGTGATCGTCAAGTGGCGCAGCCCCGCCGGGCATCGCCATGACGACGTGCGCGCCGTGCTGGGGTCCGGCCATGCGGCCTTGCACATCCACCGGGGAGCACGGAACCGCGTGGTCCTCCGCGCCATCCACGGCCACCACCGTCGGACGGGCGTGCGCGTGACGGTGATCTCCCGCGACAAACGACTGCGCCCGAGCCGTCCGGCACGCGCGACCCTAGGCCGATTCCAGAAGCGGAGCTCAGCCCCGAGACGGTGAGGGTCGGGCCTGTGCCGGCGTGATGCCTCAGACGGTGCGGGGTCGCCATGGCTCGTGCTCGTGCGTGAGCCAGACGAGCTCGGGGTCGAGCGCACGCACCCGCTCCCGGCCTTCGGTGGGCGGCTCGTCGAACTCGCCGAACCACACCGCCACGTCGCCGCCGACGATGACCGGCCGCCCGCCAGTCTCGACGACGACCATCTGCATGCCGGGTGTGTGGCCCGGCGCCGGGACGAGTCGGAGCCCGGGCAGCAGCTCGTGCTCGCCGTCGACCGGCACGTACCGCACGCCGGGCGCCTCGACCCACTCGCGAATGGTGTAGCCGTCCTCGCTGCGCGCGTCGTCGAGCTCGCGACGCTGGACGTAGATCGGTCTGTCGGCGAAGAGGTGGTTGCCGCCGCAGTGGTCGGCGTGTAGGTGTGTGTTGACGACGATGTCGATGGCGGCGAGATCGAAGTCCTGCTCGTTCAGCGGCTGGAGGCGGGGATCCATGTCGGCCATCGCCGGGTGCAGCTCGGTCATGCCGGTGTCGACCAGCACGCGCGCATCGGGATGGTCGATGACGTGCACGTAGACCGGCATCCGCTCGCCCTCGACGGACAGGTCGGCAACGAAGACTGGGGTGATGGTGATCGAGGTAGGGGCGTTCATCTCGTACCGACCGCCGCGCTGAGCGTGGCCGGCAGGTCGAAGTGCTCGAACACGGCGCCGCCGAAGGTGACGATCTCGGTGACGACCCCGTCCTGCACCCGCAGGACGTCGATCGCCAGCGGTTTGTACGCGGCGTCGCCCGGCTTGCGCACGTAGCCCGCGACCGCGGGCTGACCGTTGGCGCGGGTGACCACGCACCGCATGCTGCCGAACGCCTCCGATCCGAACCCGCCGTCGATCCAGCCCTGCACGACCGTGCTTCGGCCGGTCCAGACGCCGGGCGTCGGCGGCATCGAGAAGCGGACGTCCGCGTGCATGAGCGCGGCCAGGCCCTCGGCGTCGGCTCGCTCGCCGCATTCGACGTAGCGAGCGAGCAGCTCCCGCTCGGCGGCGGTCGGCTCGGCGGCGTGTTGCCACGCCTCGCGGTGCTCGGGCAGGCTCTCCCGCAACCCAGCCCGCGCGCGCTGCAGCGCGGAGTTCACCGACGCCTCTGTCGTCTCGAGCAGCCGTGCGGTCTCCTTCGCCGAGCAGCCGAGGACGTCGCGCAGCACGAGCACAGCCCGCGGCAGCGGCGCGAGGTGCTGGATCGCGGCGATGAATGCCAGCTCGACGGTCTCCTTGGCGAGCGCCACGTCCTCCGGGCCCTCGCGCCGGTCGGGCAGCTGTTCGAGGAGCTCGTCGGGATAGGGCTGCAGCCACGCAACCTCGCCGCTCGCGCTCGGCCGCCGCGGGCGCTTGTCGAGCGCGTCGAGGCAGGCGTTCGTCGCGATCCGGTACAGCCACGCGCGAACCGACGCGCGGCCCGCGTACGTCTCGCGCCGGCGCCACGCGCGCAGGAACGCCTCCTGGACGAGGTCCTCGGCCTCCTCGAACGACCCGAGCAGGCGGTAGCAGTGGACGTGCAACTCGCGGCGGTGCGGCTCGACGCGGGCGCTAAAGGCATGCTCGTCGAGCGGCCGGAGGTCTTCGGTGATGGAGCTCATAGTGGGTGTGACGGCGGTCGGCCCGAAAACTCATCACCCGGCGCCATGCAACGACTCGAGGAGCGTTGCCGCGGTCGAAGGTGCTTCGTTGCGCAGAGTTCCACAGCACGACCCTCCAGTGCGTCGGCGTCATCATGGGCCGAGCGTTGCAGGCCAGGCAGGCCGTCCGTCCGTCCGTCCGCTCCGTTTGCCGCGGGACGCAGACGCCTACGGCGCACCGAGGGCTCGAATCCCTCCCCCTCCGCTTTGCCGCCAGTCCCACACGTGGCCGACAAGCAGGGCCGTCGCTCGCTCAAGCCCCGCTCCGCACGATAGTTCCGCGCCAGCGGCGCCCATGTAGGGTCCGTGCAGGACGCGAGACCGACGCCGCGTGACTTCGACCGAGGAGGGGACCCATGGGATCTGGCCAACCTCAGGCGGTGCACGTCATCGGAGCGGGGCCGGTGGGTCTCATGCTGACGGCGTTGCTCCAGCCCATGGATGAGTTCTCAGTGCGTCTCTACGAGAAGCGACGCGACTACACCCGCACACGAATGGTGCGGCTCGCGCCGTACCTCGTGGCGGATTCAGTCGAGCTCTATCGAACGGATGCGATCGACGAAGACAGCATCGGTGCGATCTTCGATCCGGAGGAGCTCACCGAAGGGCTCGCGTTCCGTAACTCGATTCCCGCCGACCTGATGGGGCTTCTTCGCGACTGGGCGCTGGGGTTCTGCCCGCTCAACTCCATCGAGCGATCACTCAGCGATCTGATCGATTCGCGCAGCTCGAATGCGGTGCAGCGGAACGCGGCCGTCGTCATCGCTGAAGACGCAGTGGCCATGCTCGAGCCCGGAGACATCCTGATCGACACCACGGGCCGCAACTCGCTACTACGGGATCACTTGACGCCGGAGTCCGAGCAGCAGGATGACGGCGCGAACACACTCAAGATCCGGCTGGAGTACGCGCTCGTCATCACCTTCCTCTACGGCCAGACGTACGACTGCAACGAGTACTGCAAGTACTACAAGAACATCGAGAACGCGCACTACAAGTTCATCCCCATGGTCCAGCGGACGCACTCCGACGGCGGCGTCAGCCATGTGACGGGCATCGTCAACATCGCTGCCGAGGAATACGAGGCGATGCCGCCCCGATTCGACGGTGAGTGGCTTCGCAGCAACTTTCCCGGCGTTGCTCAGTCGACGGACCGTTTCATCGACAAGATCAAGCAGGAAACCAAGGGCGAGATACTCGGCGACCTCGATGTCGTCCGGATACCGCTCGATCTCTACCGGGCTCGCAATGCGACGGCCCGCCGGTGGCGAACGGCGGACCCCAGCGACCACCCCTTCGCCCGCTCGCCGGTCTTCCTGGCGGGAGACGCGGCCATCGGGTCGCCGTACTTTCAGTCGATCTCGCTTGGTTTCGAGTGTGCGATGTACCTGGCTGGACTCATGGCGCAGCGCGACCTACCGGTCGGGGACATGCTGGAGCGCTATGAGCTGTTCATGTACAAGCAGTGGCTCCGGGTCTACATGCGCAGCAAGATGATCAAGCACAACAAGGACCTGTTCGAATCGATCGACGACCCACTCGCGCTCCTGGACAGGCTCCACATCTACTAGTGAAGTACCGTGTCACGGCCAACCGCCGTCGATTCATGTGGGGAGCACTACATGCCGACCGTAATCGCGTATCACGAGATCGATGACAAGGACCACTGGCTTGCGTCCGATAATCGTGAGAAGTTCTTCGGGCCGCTGGGCGTCACCGGCATCCGCGAGTTCGTGGATCCGCAGAACCCGGAGCGCGTGGCCGTGCTGATGGAGATCCCTGACATGGACCGTGTCATGGCCGCGCTCCAGACTGAGGACGCCGCCACCGTCATGTCGGAGGACGGTGTCCGGGCCGACACGCTTGTAATGCTCGTCGCTGCGAAGTAGGCGTCGCCGGTCACCGGCGGCGGCGAAGCCCTCTGAGCCGTGGCGCCAGACACGATCGGGTTGGACGAGCAGCAGTCGCGTGACCTGGCGCTGATCTGACTTCTGCTTCCTGCGCCGACCTTCCCCCCTGCATTCCCCCGAGACCCAGACTCCAGCTTCCACTGCGGCTTAGGACGGCTTCGAGGGCCCAGTCCGGTTTAGGGGAAGCCGCGGCTCGGCTCTCGCATCGCCGACCGGGGAGGGGGCCGGGAGCGGCCCCCTCCCTTGGCTCGAACGGTGTTTAGGCGTTGCTGAGCTGGCGCTCGGTGGCCTCGATGACGCCGGCGCGGTCCTTGTGCTTGCGCTCGTACGTGCGGACGTCCTTGACACGCTGGTCGTCGCCCTCGCCCAGCACGGCGCGGACTTCGTCGACTGAGAGCTCGTCGTAGCCCGGCCAGGGCTCGTCGCCCTGGAGGGTGTCGATGCGGCTGGTGACCGTGGAGCGGTTCTGGTTCCTCTGCTCGTAGGCGTTGACCTTGGCCAGGTCGATCTGGGACAGCTCGGTGAGCTTGTCCTGGACCTCGTCGGCGCTGAGCGAGTCGTAGTTTCCGATGGCCAGGTCGGACTCCGAGGCCACCGCGCCCTTCACGGTGCCCTCCGCTCGGGCCACGCCGGGCACCTTGCGGGCCTGGCGGGCGGTGCGCTTGGTCTGGGCCGCGCTCTTGCGAGCCGTGCGCCTGGCCGCGTCGCCGGCCTCACGGACGGCGTCGGCGGCACCGGTCTTGGTGACCTCGTAGGAGCCCTCACCGTCGAAGTGCGCCCGGGCCATCGCGTCGGTCAGCCGCGGGATCTCCTTCAGTAGGCGGTCGAGCATCTTCTGCTCGTCGGCGAGAATCGAGCTCGCCAGTCGCTCGGTCTCGACATCGCCGGCCACGCGGGCCAGCCGCGCCAGCGCGGTGTAGGTCGCTATCTCGAGCGCCTCGGCGGCGCACGAATCCTTGGCGTTCTTGAGTAGCTTCTCCTCGCCGCCAGTGCCGCGCACCAGGTCCAGCGGGGTCTTGGTCAGCGCCACGGCCTGTCCAACGACCGACTCGACCACACCCAGCCCGAACTGCCACGGGTTGCCCTGCTGGCCCAGCTCGCGTCGACGGTCTTCGACGCGGTCGGCATGAGAGCGGGTCTCCTTGAGATGCGTCTCCAGGCCCTTGCGATAGCTCCCGCTGGGGGTCATGGCGATCTGGGACTGCAACACCCGCGTCAGCGTCTGCTCGGAGGCATGCGCCTCATTCAAGTACTGCACCATCTTCTGCTGCTGCTTCTTAGTCAAAGTCACTCCAATCGAAGTCTGTGAAAACAGGCCCGGCGGCCCGGGACACCTGACGTGCCCACACACCGCCGGCGGGGTCCGAGACGGCTTAGCGGTCGCTGTTGCGCCCGCCGAGCTCCTCGGTGTAGGGCTCGCGGCTGCCGGCCTTTGCCAGCCCACGCGAGATGAAGTAGCCCGCGCCGAGAATCGACACGTACAACCAGGCCTGGCGAGCGATGAACTCGTCGGTGCCGTTACCGGTGTCGCCACCGTCGATCACGGCCGCGCTGACCAGAATGGCCACGATCAGGCCAACCATCGCCCAGAACTCGGTCGTTTTGAACGCCTGCTTGGTCTCAGTAGCGAGCCGGCGAGCGACCCTGCCCACTGCCGACCCGTTTTCATCCACGGGCAGGCTGCCGCGGGTCACGTCTGTTGCTGCCATCAAGAAACTCCTTGGGGTATCCCCGGGCGGACCCGCGCGTTGCGAGGCGACCGGGGTAGTTGAGGGATAGTCGCCAGCGGGGACCCCGCAGGCTGCGAGGGACCGGCGTAATCGAGAGCAGAGCGCGCCGTTGCTAGTGAAGGCTCATACCTGTCGTCCCGGTACCCTCAGGGAGGGCCGCGTAAAAGTTTGGGGCAATCGACACACGGTTCTCCACGGCCGACGAGATGGAGGTGAGCCCGCGGTGGAACTGACCGTTAGACGGGCGCGCTCAGGCGCACTAGGACCACCCGCACCGGACGGGGTTTCGGGTCTTCGGCCGGCGGGAGGGTGCCGCCAGGGTCGAGCATGGGCGAAATGCACGGGACGTGGCGTCTATTGCTCCGGTAGAAGGGCGGCCGCGAGCTGTTCGGCGACCCATCGCTCGTAGTGGTCGGCCTTCCATCCTCGGTCGCGCACGAGCGCGAGATAGGTGCGCTCGCTGGCGAGGGTCCAGATGAGGTCGGTGGCCTCGCGGGCCGCTAGGCCTGGTTTGAGCTGCTTGCGGCGATGGAGGCTCCGGGCGAGCCGGCGTTGGGTCTCGTAGCGCCGCTGGTCGTGCTCGGCGAGCAGCTGTGTGGCTTCGGGGTCGGCGCCCGCGGCGGCCTCGAGCTGGGCGAATACGGCCGCCTCGCGGTCGCAGATCTGGCGGTGAAGGTGAGCGAACAGCGTCAGTTGCTCCCGTGGGTTCTGCTGGCGTTCCATGTCCTGCCAGCCGGAGCGGGAGGCGAGCGGCGTCGATTCGTCGTCGCCCCTCACGGTCAGGTCGACGACTGCCCGGAGGATGTTGGCCTTGCTGCGTAGGTTCGCGTAGACCGTGGGGACAGCGACTCCGGCCTCTTCCGCGATCGCCCTGATGGACGTCGCTGAGTAGCCCTCGCGTACGAACAGGCGGGCGGCCGCTTCGACGATTCGGCGGCGCGTCTCCCGCGCTTGGCGCATGCGGTTCGAGCTGTCGTAAGGGCGGTTCTTGACTGGGGAGGCCATCATTGCTTATAGTCAACTCTATCGAATAGAGGGGACTACAGCATGACACTGGGAACTGCCGCCGCGTACGAGCTCGAGGCCGAAGGCGGAGAACGCTTGCAGTTCGGCGAAGTGGAGGTCGTCGTCAAGGCTTCCGCTGACACCACCGGCGGAGCATTCACGATCCTCGAGGAGAACGAACCAGTCGACACGCCGCTCCACGTACACGAGCACGAGGACGAGCTGTTCTACGTGCTCGAAGGAGAGCACGTCTTCCAGGTCGGCGACAAGGAGTTCCAGGCCGGTCCCGGCGGGCTCGTGTTCGCCCCGCGCGGTGTCCCGCACGCCCAGCGGCGGCTAGCGCCGCGAACCGGACGCATACTGGTGCTCGCATCGCCAGCCGGACTGGAGGGCTTCTTCCGGGAGCTTGCCGAGGCAGACCGCGTCGGTGCCATCGGCCCCGACAGCTACGCCCACGCCTCCGAGAAATACGGCATCACCTGGCTCAGCTGAGCACGCCAACGCGGGGACGCGAGGCGCGGCTCCAACCGCCGAACAGAAAGGCCGGCGGTGTCAGTCCGACTCATCGCGGGCGCGCCTGTAGCGCCCGTAGATCACGCGCGAGCCGAACGTCCTGGTCTCGATCAGCTCCAGCGCAATGTCGTCGGTGACGGGTGGCAGGAACGGCGTGCCGCCACCGACGACGACCGGATAGCGGAACATGTGGAGTTCGTCGACCAGGTCGAGCTCGATCGCCTGCGCGGCCAAGCCGGCGCCGCCGACCTGGACGTCCTTGTCCGTCGCGTCGAGCGCCGCTTCGACCTCCTCGGCCAATGACGCCTCGGCGAGCCGGGCGTTGCCCTGGACGCTGTCGAGCGTGCGGCTGAAGACGACCTTCGGGATCGCGCACCAGACGTCGGCGAACGTCGCCCTGAGCTCGTCCTCGCGCAAGGACGGATCCGTCTCCCACACCAGCATCGTCTCGTAGAGCCTGCGGCCGAGCAGACAACCGCCGAGCTCGCTTACCAGCGCGGTGTGGAAACGAAACAGCTCCTCGCCAGGGGCCCCCCACTCGAACGCGCCCTCGCGGTCGGCGATGAAGCCGTCCACCGAGGTGCTCATCGAATAGATCAGCATGACTTCACCGCCTTCGGGCGGACGCGCAGGATGGAGGCGTGCTGCAGAACGTCTGTGCTCATGTGCTCTAGACCCCAGCCGAGTCGCAAAGTCATCGCGACTCCGCCACCAGCGGAGGCCGCCCGCCCCGTCCGTCGGGGCGCCCTCTCACTTCGAACGAGGTCGCCCGGTCAGGACCTTGGCTTCGTACTCCTCGGTCGGGGTGCCGCCGACAGCGTCGCGCACCGACTTCTTCAGCCGCTCGGTTCGGCGATCGGGGCGGAAGCGGCGCTCGGCCTTGGCCTGTTTTTCCGGCCGGCGCGTCCCGTAGAAGCGACGCGCCCAGAACGACCCCGGCTTGGCCAGCCGCACGGCGCCGTATACAGCGAAGAAAGCTATGACAACCCCGGCCAGCCCATGGAAGAAACGCTGCTTGGCAAAGCAGACCAGGACCAGCGCGCCCCAGACCATGAATATCGCCACGGCCACGACCACCGCGAGGGCGCTGTCGGCGGTGACTTCGTAGGGAGCGGCCCCCAACAGGATCAGCCCCATGGCGGCCACCGCGATCAGCGTCGCATCGATCGAGCTGCGGCCCTGCTCGGTCCAGTAGACGTCGTCGAGGTGAAGCCAGAGCGCGAACTCGTCGATGGTCAGCCCTACGCCGATCCCGAACGCCAACGCGCACAGCTCGTACCAGAACCCCACGTCGGTGAGGGCAAAGCTGACCACCCCGGCCACCATCATCGTGACGATTCCGAACACGTGGTGGTGCACGTGCAGGCCGCCTTCGCTGACGATGCTTCCCGGCCACCACGGCACCCGGGGGCTGCGCATCAAGCGCGTGGACAACCGGATGAAGCCGAACGAGCCGACGAACCCGACCAAGACAAGGAAGTGGTACTGACGGCCGTGCTCGACGAGCTGATCGTCCCAGAGCTCCGAGATAAACGAGGCCGTGGTGGTTCCCACCGGCCCCCACCCTACCGCTCGACTCGATCTCCACCTAAGGACATCCGTGTAGCTCTAGCGGGTCATTCACCCGCATGGAGCTCGAGCATCGCCGTGGCGACCTCCCCCGCGGCCTCATCGGGGATCGCGGTGGCGGCCCGTTCGAGCACGAGCAGCCGCGCATTGGGGATCTCGCGCGCGAGCGCCTCGCCGTTTCCAAGCGGGAAGAACGGATCCTGGCGACCGTGAACGACGAGCGTCGGGATCGCGAGCTCGGGCAGGCGCTCGCGCCAGCGCGGCTTGCAGTCGAGCTTGCCAAACACCACGCCCATCTGGTTGGCCATCTGGACCGCCGGCTCCGTGCCCGGCGTGCGGTCCCAGATGCGCTCGGCGGTCGCGCGCGCGGCCGCGGGGTCGTCGCCGAGGGTCTCCGCGCCGGCGGCGGCGAACTCCGCCACGGCAGCGCGGTCGGACCAGTCGGGCATCGGGTGCGAGAACACCCGGTCCATCGTCGCCGCGTCGTGGTCGGGCAGGTCGTCGTCGACCGGGCCTGGTGCGACGGGCCGCGTGCCTGCGAGGGTGAGCGCCGAGAACGTGTCCGGGTGGTCGAGCGCGGCGACCTGGGCGACCATCCCGCCAACGCCGATGCCCGCCAGCTGCGCCGGCCGGTCGTCGAGTCCGCGGGCGAGCGCCGCGGCGTCGGCGGCGAGATCACGAAGCGTGTAGGTCGGCGCCTCGGGATCGACGGTGGTCGACGCGCCGCAGTCGCGCAGGTCGTAGCGCACGACGTGGCGTCCGCCGCGAGCGAGCGCTTTGCAGAGTGCGTCGGGCCAGGAGAGCATGGTCGTACCGCCCGCGAGCAGAACGGGCGGCGCCGCCGCGTCGCCGAAGTGCTCGACCCCGAGCGTCACGCCGTTGGCCTCGACCGTCGTCATCACGCCTCCGCCGTCGCGATGACCACGCCGGATGTGCGGAACGAGTGGACCGTCGGATACATCGTCAACCTCCAGGGCAGCGTCGTGGATGGATGGCGCGGAGACGGCGACACAAGCTACGCGTCCCCGCCTTTGCCTATCTGCAGGCGCCTGGCTGCTATCGGAACTCGGGTCCGTCACGGCAGGAGGCGGGCCGGGGTAGTACCGCGCCCCCCACGGCACGACCCAAAGGGAGGTGGTTCGTTTCTTCATTCCAACAGAAGTTCCAGTCGTAGGCGTCGGCCGCGCCGAAGCGCGTGCCCTCGCGGCTCGAGGCCGGGCTGGGAGAGGTCGAGCGCCGGGGTGTCGGTTTGCGAGAGCCCGAGGTCCTCGCCGCAGCGAGATGTTCCGAGCTTCGGAAAGATCGCTTTGCAGTGTCGCCGCCGGTAGCGGGTCGGAGATGACGCGTCAGCCCGAGTGGCATGCAACTTGAGCGACGGATGCCCTCCAGGGAGTCGTCCACGGCCGGCTTCGAGCTCGACGTCGCCGCCGCGGGGGACCTGAGGGGACCGCCGACGGCTCGGGCGGTGAACCGCGTGTGCGCCAGGATCGAGTCGCTGAGCCGCCGAAGGAGAAGCCTAGGTAGGCTCGACGCGGCGCACCCGGGCCAGCATCCAGAGCGAAGGGCGACGTGGGTTACAGCGGACGATGCAAGGCTCGATCTCATGGTCCTGGGCGGGACGGCAACCACTCTGAAAGCGCAGGGTAGAAGAGCCCCCGGCGCAGTGTGCGGATCAGTCGTACATCGGGTCGTAGCCGGAGAACTCGTAGTAGCCGTGCATGACGATGGCGAGCGGTGCCTTCCGCGGCCGGGGCCTGGCCGGCTCGAAGGCGTACCACGCATCGGCGCCGCTGCCGCCCGAGCTCACGCGCCACCCGGCGTGGGAGTAGTCGCTGCCGCCCGGTCCGGACATCGCCGCTGAGGAGGCTGGGTGACCACGCGTCAGCCGCAGGCGCGAGGCGGCTAGTGCGACCGTGGTTGCGGCAACGCCGCCGACGCGGCGATCGCGTCACTCCGCGGTCACTCACCTCGGCCCGGGGCGAACTGCGGCGTCGCGCACGGTGCGCAGGTCGGCGCCCCTGGGCTCGCCGGTCGCGCATTTGAGGTAGTCCCCGGCGATCTCGTCTTTGGGGGCCCGTCGAGCGCCAGCACGGTGTCACCCACCGCGAGCAGCTTGGCGAGTTCATCGCTTTTCGCGAGCTCAGTGTCCCGGCGACGTGCGTAGGGCGATCTACGCCCTGGAGACACCGCGAGGGTCTACCAGGCGGCGTCAAAGAATGTGCCGAGCCCGCTCATCGAGCAGATCGGCGGCACCTGTCCGGCGACGGGAAAACCGAGTCCTTGAAGCACCGCGGTTCGGTCGAGCTTCCGCCTCTTGGTGACGCTCGACCGCCGTCCGGCGCAGAAGGTCGCTGTTCCCGGCGGCGAACAGGAACGGCTCGCCCTTGCCGGTGAACCGAAGCCGGTTGCCGGCGGCGTTCGGCACGATCTCGCGGGTGCCCAGATGCTCGACGGCAAAGGCGAACGCCACGCCTCCCTTGTCGTACTCGGCATCCAGACGTCGCGAGTAGGGGTCCATCGTCGTGACGACCGCATCGTGGGCGCTGGCGAACGCGATCTCCAGCGTCCGCGAGCGACATGCTTGGGCAGACCGGCGTAGTAGCGGGCGAACGCGATCAGGCCGGCCACGCCGTTCTCCTGAACCCAGGACTGGCCGTCCGTGTTGGTCCCGAGGGCGATCTTCTGCCGGCTCTTCCCGGGGAGCGTCGCGATGACGTTCGTGGTCGTCGCCCGGTCCACCTTGGCGCGTACGACCACCCCCGCCGAGGCTCCCTGCGTGGCAAGCGACCTCAACCGCCTGCCCTCGGCGCCGCCCACGAACACTCCCGGCACCTTGTAGATCGTGCCGTCGTGGGGATCTCCATATCCCTTCACCTGCGTGCGCGGCACACCGAAGGTGAAGACGACCCCGGCGGCACCGGCCGCACTCGCCGCGAGCAGCTCCGCGTGCTGACTGTTGATGAACGGGCGCTCGTAGTTTCCGGTCGCGCTCGCAAGATCGGGAGTGATGTAGAGGCCGATGGCCTGCAGCGCCGCGTACGGAAGCGAATTCGCCGGGAACTCGCGGATGACGACCTTGCCGGCGGAGTTCTGGGCCGTGATCTCCTGGTCTGGGCCCAGGTAGACGAGCTGCCCTGTCTGGCCCTGCTTTCCGGTCGGCTTGGACCATCGAACCGCGCCGGCCACCGGCACCTTCTTGGTCGCCCCGTTGCTGGTGACGGTCAGCCCTCCGGCGCGGGCAAGATCGAGCCCGGGCCGGCCCTTGGCCTTCGTGCGAGGAAGCCAGCGCCAGAGCCTGTAGCGATCCGAGCGGATCCTGAAGCCGTCGATGGCGCCGATCTCGTCCTTGATCCAGCCGATCGTCCGATCGTGAGCCCGGCTCGCCAGGTAACGCTCGCCGAACCTGTTCTCCGCTTTCACCAGCCTCTGCAACTCGCCCGCGCCGGCGAAGGCGCGGCCGTTCACGACGCTGGGGCAGGTCGTGCCGGCGTGGGCGACCGCAGGCGCGGCGAGAAGTGCCGTCAGGCACGCAAGGAGAATTGCTGCCCGCGGCATCGAGGTAATAATCATTACGCAGATCCTACCGTCTGAGGTGAGCGATGTCTAACGAGCGCGGACGAGGTCCGCGATCCAGACCTCGAGATCAGCCCCGAGAGCCGTCAGGTCGGGTTGGGCGGCGGTGTCCAGCGCGTCGGACGCGAGCTGCCGCGCGGCGTACACGACACCGATGTATGCCGACCAGGGCAGCTCCGCCGGTGGCTGGCCGTCATCCGTGGTCCGTGCGAGTCGTTCACGGATGTAGGTCGCGAACAGCGTGAGCGCGTCGCGTCGACGCTCGCGCGCGGGTGGGCCCAGGGCGTCGATCTCGACCTGGTAGGCCCGCGCCACGACCAGATCCTGCTGCAGGGTGTCGAAGTAGGCGCCCAGAAGGCCCGCAACAAGCCGGCCCCGGTCGTCTTCGGGCACCTCTACGGCGGCCATCTTCTTCAGCAGCACCTCGATGAAGCGGTCGTAGCCCGCGAACACGCACTCGTCCATACCGCCGAAACACTCGTAGAACGCGCCGAGCGAAACCCCGGCGCGCGTCGCGATGTTCCTGATGCCGAACCCGCGGTAGCCGCGAGCCGCCAGAAGCTCGGTCACCGCCGGGAGCGGCGCTGGCGCTGGGCGTCGACGAGCTGCTAGCGCGCAGTTGTGCCGCCCGCGAGGCAAGGCCTCGGGCAGCTCGTAAGAAAACACCATCCCGGACGTGCTCAGGGCCCATAGCATCGGCTGCGGGCTGGGTCGACACGCCCACGAGCGTACCCGGGCGCAGCGGCCCAGCGGGCCACTAGTCTCCGGCCATGCCCGACGCCACCGACGCACCCACGGTTCGGGAGGCCCGGCGGCTTCCTCCGGAGGACTTCGAGCTCCAGGAGACGACGCTGCATGGCCACCGCGTGGCGTATCGGAGCGCCGGAAGCGGTCCGGCCGTCGTGCTCGTCCACGGCATCACCTCCACGTCCGCCACCTGGGAACGAGTGATGCCCTACCTGGCCACTCGCTTCACCGTGATCGCCCCCGATCTCCTGGGGCACGGCCAGTCCGCGAAGCCGCGAGGCGACTACTCGCTCGGGGCGTACGCCAGCGGGGTGCGCGATCTCATGGTGACGCTCGGACATGAGAGCGCGACGTTCGTCGGTCATTCCCTCGGCGGCGGCGTCGTCATGCAGTTCGCCTATCAATTTCCGGAGCGGTGCGAGCGACTCGTCCTCGTTGACAGCGGCGGGCTTGGCCGCGAAGTCAGCTTGCTGCTACGCGCCGCGACCCTGCCGCTGTCCGAAGTGGTGCTCCCGCTGCTGGCCGACGCTCGGGTGCTCGATGCCGGCCGCGCGGTGGGGCGGATGTTCGGGCGCGTCGGCCTGCAGGCCGGCACCGATATGGCGGAGCTCGCCCGCGGTCACGCCTCGCTGGCCGACGCGGAGGCCAGGGCCGCGTTCGTGCACACCCTGCGAACGATCGTGGAGCCGGGGGGCCAGCGAGTGAACGCCAGCGACCGGCTGTACCTCGCCGAGAACATCCCGTTCATGCTGATCTGGGGAGACCGCGATCCGATCATTCCGGTCGAGCACGGCTTAGCCGCGCACGAGCTGGTGCGCTCCAGCCGGCTCGAGGTCTTCGAAGACGCGGGTCACTTCCCTCACATGGACGACCCGCAGCGCTTCCTCGACGTGCTGTTCGACTTCATCGACTCGACCGAGCCGGCCGAAGCGGACGCG
Source organism: uncultured Thermoleophilaceae bacterium (assembly GCA_963751105.1). Taxonomy (GTDB): domain Bacteria; phylum Actinomycetota; class Thermoleophilia; order Solirubrobacterales; family Thermoleophilaceae; genus JACVRW01. Next base: position 21,471 of record CAVVTG010000002.1, read on the forward strand.
GCAGCTTGGAAGGACATGCTGAAGGCGGATCGTCAGGAATAGCCGCTGTCGCGGTCGCCGGCCGCCAGGAGCGCTACCCTCGTCGTTACGGGTCGGGCATCCGCTCGACCAACAGGTGTTTTGCGTGTCCGCAGTCGTTGCCTTCCAGCACCCTCCGCGTCTCGCAGTGCACATATCTCCCGGAGGGGGACAAGATGGCTACAGGAACAGTGAAGTGGTTCAGCGACGACAAGGGCTACGGATTCATCACACCCGATGACGCCGGCAAGGACCTGTTCGTACACCACAACGCGATTCAGGGCGCCGGCTTCAAGTCGCTGGCCGAGGGCGCGAAGGTGAGCTACGACGCCGAGCAGGGCACAAAGGGCCCGGCTGCCGCGAACGTCCAGGTGCTCTAGCCCGCGACTTCGATGAGCAACGGGGGGTCGTGCGCGGCCCCCCGGCTTCATCTCCGCGCGATCGCGATGCGCTGGGAATTCCGCAAACTCGGGAGGACATGAATGGCCTCAAGCGGCAAGAGAAAGACCACCATGGCGAAGCTCAACCGTGAACGGAGGCTTCTCGAGCGTCGGCTGGAGAAGCAGGCCAAGAAGGTCGCCCGCAAGCGAGCGGCCGCACAGGAGTCAAGCCCGCCCGGCGACACGGTGCCCGGAGACACAGCTGAATCTCGCTGACGCGGTCTCGCCGCGCGCAGCGCCGAGCTGATCAGTCCCAGAAGTCGTCGACCTTCTCGCCGTCGCCCCCCTTGGGCTTCCGGCCACCGACGCAGATCACGTCGAGACCGCCCGCTCCAGCCTCGAACGAGCGGGCCACCGTAGGAGCGACCCGCAGCACGTCCCAGGTCGAGAGCTCGACGACCTCGTCATCGAGCTTGGCCCGGCCCGACCCGGCGACTACGACGTAGGCCTCCTCCTGCTCACGATGCCGGTGAGCCCACGGCATGCGGGCCCCAGGTTCGTAGGTGAAGCGGCTCACGCCGAGCTCGGGGGAGCCCAGAGCGTCTCGCGCGAAGCGCCACTGGATTTGAACGTCCTCCGGGCTGACGTCGCGGAGATCGTCGAAGTTCTTCTTCGTCCAGTCGGGCATCCCCACACTCTCGCATCTGACACGATCGCGCCGTGAGGGCCTGGCTCGTGGCAGCGCTGATCGTCTCCGCGGCGTGTCTGTTTCCTGCCGCCCAGGCGAGTGCGGGCACCAAGCCGCGCGTCCTCGTGTTCTCGAAGACCGCGGGCTTTCGTCATCCCTCGATCCCCATCGCGGTCGACGCTGTCCGGCGGCTCGGCGCGCGACACGGCTTCGTCGTGGACGCGACGGAGGATGGCTCGGCCTTCACGGGCTCGAACCTACGCCGGTACGCGGCTGTGGTGTTCCTGAGCACGACCGGTGACGTTCTCGATCCGAGGCCAGCAGGCGGCGTTCGAGCGCTACATCCGCGCGGGCGGCGGCTTCGCTGGAGTCCACGCCGCCGCCGACACGGAATACGACTGGCCGTTCTACGGCGGCCTGGTCGGCGCCTACTTCCGGTCCCACCCGCTGATTCCGCCCTGGCAGCGCGCGACGGTCAGGGTGGCCGACCGCCGCCATCCCTCCACCCGCCATCTGTCCAGCCGGTGGATCCGCACCGACGAGTGGTACGACTACCGAGCCAACCCGCGGGGCGACGTCCACGTGCTCGCGACCCTCGACGAGGGCACCTACGAGGGTGCGGTGATGGGCACGGACCACCCGATCGCCTGGTGCCGCGACTACCGGGGCGGGCGCTCCTGGTACACGGGCGGCGGGCACACTCCGGAGTCGTACGGCGAGCCGGGCTTCCGGCAACATCTGCTCGGCGGCATCCGCTGGGCCGCCGGCCTGGCGAAGGGCGACTGCCGCGGCACCGTCGATTACGGCTACCAGAAGGTCACCCTGAACGACCGTCCCGGCGAGCCGATGTCCCTTGCCGTGCTTCCCGACCGCCGCGTGCTGCACACCACGCGGCAGGGAGAGGTGCGCATGCACGACCCGCGCACGGGGCTCAACACGGTGGCCGCGCGGCTCGACGTCTACGAGCACGATGAGGAAGGGCTACAGAGCGTGGCGATCGATCCCGCGTTCCGTCGCAACCACTGGGTGTACCTCTACTACTCGCCGCCCGGGCGCACACCGGTGGACGACCCGGACACGCCAGGCCGCAACGAGGGCGATGCGCCCGGCGCCGGCACCGATCGGGACTGGCGCCGCTTCCGCGGGTTCCTGCGCCTGTCTCGTTTCAGGCTCCGGGGAGCCCGGCTCGATCTCGGCTCCGAGCAGAAGATCGTCGACGTGCGCGTCGACCGAGGACTCTGCTGCCACGTCGGCGGAGACATCGACTTCGACGCAGCGAGGGAACCTCTACCTCTCGACGGGCGACGACACGTTCCCCTACGTATCCGACGGCTACAGCCCGATCGACGAGCAGCCGCGACAGAACCCCGGGTACGACGCTCAGCGCAGCTCGGCCAACACGAACGATCTCCGCGGCAAGCTCCTCCGCATCCGACCGAAGCCGCGTGGCGGCTACAGCATTCCGGCGGGCAACCTCTTCCCGAAGGGCACGCCGCGCACGCGGCCGGAGGTCTTCGCCATGGGTCTGCGCAACCCGTTCCGGTTCACGGTCGACGGTCGCACGGGCCGCATCCTGCTGGCCGACTACTCGCCCGACGCCGCAGTGCCCCGGCCGTTGCGGGGTCCCGCCGGGCACGGTCGCTGGATGATGATCCGCCGGCCCGGCAACTACGGCTGGCCCTACTGCGTGAGGCGTGACCTGCCCTACTTCGACTACGACTTCGCCACCGGGCGCTCCTTCGGGCCGTTCTCCTGCAACGGGACGCTGGTCAACGACTCGCCCCACAACACCGGCCGGCGACGGCTGCCGCGCGTGGTCCAATCGGACGTCTGGTACCCGCTCACGCCGTCAGCCCTCTTCCCCGAGCTGGGGGCCGGCTCCGGAGTCGGGCCGATGGCCGGACCTGCCTACGACTACCGGCGCGCGGGCCGCTCGCGGGTGAGGTGGCCGCGTCACTACGACGGCGTGCCGCTGTTCTACGAGTGGACGCGCGACTACGTGCGCGAGTTCAGGCTCGACCGCGGCGGCCGGGTGTCGAGCATCTCTCCCGTGCTGAGCTCCGTCCCCTTCGACAACCCGATGGACATGGAGTTCGGCCCCGACGGCGCGCTCTACCTGCTCGAGTACGGCGACGGCTACAACCGCGAGAACCCGGAGGCGCAACTCTCGCGGATCGACTTCATCCGCGGCGGGCACACTCCCGAGCCGGAGATCTCTGCCCGGCCTCGGGACGGCGGCTCCCCACTGAGGGTGTCCTTCTCGGGCGCGGGCAGCACCGACGCCGACGGTCACGCGCTCCGGTACCGGTGGGACTTCGACTCCGACGGCGAGGTCGACTCCACGCAGCGTTCCCCGAGCCACACCTATCGCCGGAACGGCGTGTTCGACGCCGTCCTCCGGGTGATCGACCCCACGGGTCGCTCAGCCTCGGCGTCGACCCAGATCGTCGTGGGCCGCCCCGGGCCCACGGTCAGGTTCGTCCGGCCGGTGGCCGGGCAGGCATTCCGTTTCGGCCAGGCGATCGAGTTCGAGGTCGCCGTCACCGATCCGGCCGGGCCGGTGGACTGCTCACGGGCGAGCGTGGTCTACAGCCTCGGCCACAACCAGCACGCGCACCCGCAGACCACGGCCGCGGGTTGTCGCGGGGTGATTCAGACAGCGTTCGACTCGGGCCACGCCGGAGCAGGCAATCTGCGTGGCGTGCTCCAGGCCGAGTACAGCAGTCGTGTATCGGGCGACAGGGCAGCCTTGACGGGGGTCGCGGAGCTCGTCCTCACTCCGGGCGGCTGATGTCTGAGGATCCGCCGTTGTAGCCACATTACATGCTAAAGTGGCTACATGGCTAGCGAAGTCGGCCTGCGCGAGTTCAAGGACAAGGTCAGCAGCTACATCGAGCGCGTGGAGGCGGGTGAGATCGTGACCGTCACGAAGCGAGGCAAGCCGGTGGCCCGGATTGTCCCGGCGGGCGTCTCGACGGACATGGGGAGGCTCATAGCCGAAGGCAGGCTGCGCTGGGACGGTGCCAAGCCGGTCGCGCCCAGGGCGCTTCCGCTCCGAGGTGGCGGGAAGTCGGCGGCCGATTACGTGAGCGAGGGACGCCGCTGATTCTGTTCCTCGACACGAGCGCACTGATCAAGCTCTTCGTCGAGGAGACCGGCACCAAGGACGTACAGGCAGCGCTGAAGGTCACCGCTGCCGTCGCCGTGGCCGAGATCACCTACGTGGAAACGCACTCGGCACTCGCTCGAATGCGGGCCGGCGAGCGTCTCACCGGCTCGGGATATCGGGCGAAGCGCTTGGAGTTCGATGAGTTCTGGACCAGCTTGGTGGTTGCGGAGATCTCGACACGGGTCGTACGCGATGCGGCCGAGCTGGCGGCCCGACACGTGCTCCGGGCCTACGACGCCGTTCAACTTGCGGCGGCGCTGGTGGTACGAGAGGCCGACCAGGTGCAGTTCGCCTGCTGGGACGAAGAACTGCGACGAGCGGCCGAGGAGGAGGGCCTGGCGCTCCTCACTCCGGGCTGAACAGAGGGGCGGTGTCGCTGTACAGCCGGACCGACGTCACAGCCCCGTCGTCGTTTCGGTCCGTGAACGCGACGGCGCGCAGGGTGACCGAGCGGCCGTCGGCCGTCGTGTAGTGGTTGAGGGCCTCGAGGACGAAGGAATCGTCCGTGCCGTAGATGTTCACGAGCTCGTGCTCGAGGTCGCCGAAGGACTGCCAGTAGCCGGACAGCCCCTCGCGCACCGCATCCAGACCGCGAACGGGCTCGGCGTTGTTCATGATGAGCTCCACGTCCTCCGCGAGGAAGACGGCGTAGGCGTCGATGTCCTTCTCGTCCAGCGCGGTGAGGTAGTCGAGGTACCAGCGATAGCCCTCGTCGGAAAGTTGGTTGGTGCGCAGCGTGTCGGTCTTCATCGACTCCGAGCCTATGCCTGAGCCGTCCAGCCGCATTGGAGATTCCGGCCATCGCGTCCATCTCGGCGCAACCGGAGCCGTGCTGGTGGGCCCCGGCTTCGAGTACCGGGAGGCCGCTCCCCCGGCCGGAGCGGATCTGGTGGCGTGCGTGTGGCGCTCGCGAACGGTCGAGGGAGAGCCGCACGACCTTCACGTCATCCCCGACGGATGCATCGAGCTCTCCTACCGGCGGGGGACAGGCACCAGCCGTGTTCGGCCCGGACACCAGCTGGCAACGCCTCTCGCTGGATGCGGGCATCGAGCGCTGGGGCATCCGGCTGCGGCCGGCGGCGGCATCGGCGCTGCGTGGGGCGGCCCCCGCGGAGCTGGCGGGCGCTCGGGTTTCGCCGACGGACCTGGGGCTCCGCGACGTGCCGGACGACGCCCCCGGCGAGGTCTGGCTCGCCCACACGCTGTCGCTGCTCGAGCGTGGCGGCTCACGCCGCGCCGCCGACCCCCTTGCCACGCACGCGGCACTCCTTCTCGCGCGGCGGCCGGAGCTCCAGATCCGAGACCTGGCGGCCACGCTCGACACGAGCGAACGTCAGCTGCGGCGGCGGTTCACCGGGGCGGTGGGCATCGGTCCGGCGGCCTACCGGCGCATCAGCCGCCTGCACCACGCCACGGCGGCGGCGATCCGGACCCCGCGCGTGTCCTGGTCTCGAGTGGCGCTCGATTCCGGCTACTTCGACCAAGCCCATCTGATCAATGAGAGCCGGAAACTCACCGGTCTGACTCCGTCCGAGCTTGTGGGCAGCTCGGCTGCTGGGCCGTCCGGGGGGATGGACGGAGCCTGTGTCTCGAGCGCGGTGGCCATACGCCCAATCTAGACCGGCGCCGGCGTGGGCCCCGGATCCTCGGCGACGCGTGCTGGCACGGGCGGAACCGTCTCGCCCTCGGAGCCCCAGTGCGGCAGCCATTCGAGCCAGCTCGGCAGGTACCAGTTCCAATCTCCGAGCACCTTCATCGATGCGGGCAGGAGGATGCCGCGGATGATCGTGGCGTCGATCAGCACGGCCACCGCCAGGCCCACGCCCATCTCCTTGAAGTCGAGGAAGCTCAGGGTGACGAAGACCGAGAACACCACCACCATCACGATGGCGGCGCAGGTGACCGTTCCGGCGGTGGTCGAGATTCCCCGCTTGACGGCCTCGTCGGTCGACACCCCGCTGAGGTAGAGCTCCCTGACCCGGGAGAGGATGAACACGTGGTAGTCCATCGAAAGCCCGAACAGGATCACGAACAGGAAGAGCGGCAGCCATGAGGTGACGCCGCCGTTCGACGTGAAGCCCAGGAGGCTCTCGCCGTGCCCGTCCTGGAAGACGAGCACGAGCACGCCGTAGGCGGCACCCACTGACAGCAGGTTGAGCATGATCGCCTTGATCGGGATCACGATCGAGCGGAACGTGAACAGCAGGAGCAGGAAGGCGAGCGAGAACACGAACCCGAAGATCAGCGGCAGCCGGTCGCTCACCAGCTCGCGGAAGTCCTTCGACTGGGCGGCGCTGCCGCTGACGGCCACAGTCGCGCCTTCGACCTGACCGATCGTGGCCGGGATGATCTCGTCCCGGACCTCGTCGAGCGCGGCCGTGGACTGCGCGTCGTTACCGCTTCCCTCGGTGGGAATCGAAACGAGGGCCACCGTGCCGTCCTTGCTGTACTCGACCTCGCTTCCCGGAAGCATGTTGAGGCTGCCCTCGGCCTGAGCCCGCAGGTCGGTGATCCCGACGGCCGCGTCACCGGCACGCACGTCGTTCGCCTTCACGGCCACGTCGACCGTGACCGCCTCGGCGGGGAAGGATTCGCGAACCCGGTCGAAGGTCTTGACCACGGCCAGGTCCTGCGGCAGGTCGTCCGTGGTCGTGACCGCGATGTTCATGTTGAACGCCGGGATCGACAGGACGATGAGGAAGCCGCCGGCGATGACGATCGCCGCCCAGGGCCGGCGCATCACACGCTCCACCAGCGCCGACCAGAAGCGCGACTGGCCTGCCGGTCGCCGGTACCGGCTCAGGAACGGGATCCGGCCCTTCTCCACACGGTCGCCCAGCCAGGCGAGCACGGCGGGCAGCACCGTCAGCGAAGACAGGATCGCAATCGCGACCACGAGGATCGTTCCCTGGGCGAAGGAGATGAAGGTCTTGTCGCCCGTGAGGAACATGCCGGCCATCGCGGCGATCACCGTGAGCCCGGAGATGAGCACAGCTCGCCCGGATGTGGCCGCGGCGATCTCGAGCGCAGCGCGCTCGCTGCGCCCGGCGGCCCGCTCCTCGCGCTCCCGGCGCAGGTAGAAGAGCGAGTAGTCCACGCTCACGGCCAGCCCGATCAGGAGGATGACCGAGGAGATGTTGCTGTCGATCGGGGAGAGGTGGCTCGGAAGGGCGATCAGGCCCAGCGCGGCAATGACCGTCGTGACCCCGAGCAGCAGAGGCACGAGCGCCGCCACCAGTGCGCCGAAGGCGAACACCAGGATCAGCAGGGTCAGCGGCAGCGAGAGCAGCTCTGCCTTCGCGAGGTCGGACGAGAAGGTCTCGTTGAGCTCCTTGTTCGAACTGACGCTGCCGAATTGCTCGACGCGGAGCTCCGGGTGGTCGGCCTTGACCGTTGCCACGATCTCCTGCGCCGGCTCGAGTCGCTTTGGCGGCCTCGAGTGAATCGCCGGTGATGTCGAACTGGACGAGCGCGGAGTGCTGGTCGATGGACACCGGTGCCTCGCCGCTGAGCGGGGAGAGGACATTCCGCACGTGCTCGGTGTTCGACAGCTCCGTGGTGGTCTGCCGGATCGCGGCCTCGAACTCGGGATCCGCAACCGTGAGCTCCCTGCTCTGGATCAGCACGTGCTCGGTGTTCGGCCTGAGGCCGGAGTCGTACAGCGTCTGCTCGGCTGTGCCGGCCTCGCCGGAGAACTGGTCCGGGCCCGTGGATCGTGTTCTTGCCGACGGCGTTGCCGAGCATCGCGGCGGCGATCACGAAGGCGAGCCAGCCGAAGATGGCGGTCTTGCGGTGCTCGGCGCTCCAGTGCGCGGCGCTGGCGGCAAGATTGCGGGACTTCTTCATGACCCCGAGCGCGGTCGCGTCAGTGGAGCCAGCCTCTCGCCCGGGGAGGGGGAGGTAATCGGGGGAAACCCCTGAGATTCGCCTGCGGCGTTTTCAGGGAATCTCGGTGGGCCGGACGCGGATCACCGCGGTGCGCTCGGCGACATAGGCGGGCAACCGCGCGATGGCCTCGCACTCGCTAGCGGCTTCCAGCTCCCACCAGATGCGGTGGCCGCCGTAGTGACAAGAGGCGGTGGCCAGCCGGTGCCGAAGCGGGCTCTCCGAGGCGCTGAAGGACGCGAAGACGGCTCCGCACTCGGCTGCCGAGTGGCGGTGCTCGAGCAGGAAGCGCGGCATCGGTCCAGCATCCCCGCTGGGCGCCGTCTTGAAATCGGGGGAATACCCTGATCCGCTCGCGGGCGCGGAGCGTCGAGCGCGGATATGCTCGCCCGGGGGACTCGAGGAATGTGACCGACTTGGCGCGAGTCTGTCGTGGGCCGTGAGCATGAGCTGGAGGTTGTCGAGCAGCTGCTCGACGGAGCTTGTGCGGGCGAGGCGCGCATCCTGTGCGTGGCGGGAGAGCCCGGCATCGGCAAGACCCGACTGCTGGCTGAGGTGGCGGGGCGAGCCGAAAAGCACGGGTGCCTCGTCCTCGAGGGCGGCGCGGCCGAGTTCGAGGGCGAGCTTCCGTTCGGTGTCCTTGTCGATGCTCTCGAGGAACACCTCGAGTCGCTCGCTCCGAGCGCTTACCAGCGGCTTGCGACAGAGGACCTGGGCGAGCTGGCGGGCGTGTTTCCCGCCCTGCGCTCGCTCGACCCCAAGTCCGATCAGCCGACCACGGCCGCCGAACGCTTCCGGGCGCACCGGGCCGTGTGTGCGCTGCTGGAGCACCTCGCAGTCAGCCGGCCGCTGCTGCTTGCCCTAGACGATCTGCACTGGGCCGACGGCGCCTCGCTCGAGCTGGTCTCGCATCTCCTGCGACGGCGTCCACCCGCTGCGCTGCTCGTGGCGGTGGCCTTTCGCCGAGGACAGGTCGACCGGGCGCTGGAATCGACGATCCAGAGGGGTCTTCGCGAAACGGACGCCTGGATCGACCTTGGCCCGCTGCCGCGAGCCGAAGCGCAGACCCTGGTCGTCGGCGCGGGGCCGGCGGACTATGGCCGCCTGTACGAGGCGAGCGGCGGCAATCCCTTCTACCTGCTCGAGCTTGCCCGGATGGGTACGGAGGGTGAGCGCCCGTGGACCGCGGGCGACGTGGCCGGAGTCCCCGACGCCGTGGCTCTGGCCACCGTCGGCGAGCTCGAGGCACTCTCGCCACGCGCGCGTCGGCTCGCCCAGGTCGCCGCCGTGGGCGGCGACCCCTTCGAGCTCGATCTGGCTCTCGCGACCGCCGAGATGAGCGAGGCCGACGTCCTCGACGCGCTGGACGAGCTGCTCGACAGCGACATGGTCAGATCCACCTCCGTGCCGCGCAGGTTCCGCTTCCGCCACCCACTCGTGCGCCGCGCGGTATACGAGGCTTGTCCGTCCGGGTCGAGGATCGCAACGCATCACCGCAGCGCCCGTGCGCTGGAGGCACGACGAGCGCCCGCCAGCGCGCGGGCCCACCACGTGGAGCACTCCGCCCGGCACGGTGACATGGCGGCCGTGTCGGTCCTGCGCGACGCGGGCCGGTCCGCGTCCACGCGGGCGCCCGAGAGCGCCGCGCGGTGGTTTGCGGCTGCGCTGAACCTCCTTCCCGAGAGGGACCGAGACTCCGAGCGGCTGGAACTGCTCACCGAGCTGGCGGCGTCGCAGGCCGCCACAGGAGGCCTGGAGGAAAGTCGCGACTCCCTCCTCGAGAGCATCGATCTGACGGCCGGAGGCAACACGACGACGCGAGTTCAGCTGGTCGGCGCCGTCGCCGGCATCGAGCAGATGCTCGGGCACCACGAGAAGGCCCGCGCACGACTCACCGCCGCGCTGGCCGATTTGTCGGACACCTCCTCGACCGAGGCCGTTGACCTGATGCTTCACCTCGCGTCCGGCGACTTCTACCGGATGGATTACGACGGTATGCGCCGGTGGGGTACGCGGGCTCTCAGGCGTGGCGGAGAGCCTGGGACCATCGCATACCGCGGCCAGCCTCGCCGTGCTCGCGGTGGCGGCCGCGCTCGTTGGGCCGATCGGCGAGGCCGAGGCCCGCCGCGCGCAGGCGGCCGTGCTCGTTGACGCCCTGAACGACGAGCAGCTCGTGGACCGGCTCGATGCCGTGACGACTCTCAGCGCGGCCGACCTGTACCTCCACCGCTACGAGAGCGCCGCGGGCCACGCTAGGCGAGGACTCGCCATTGCGCGCACGGCCGGCCGCGGTGAGCTGGTGCCGTTTCTCGTGCCCGTGCTGGTAACCGTCCTGCACACCAACGGTCAGATCGGTGAGGCCGCCGAACTGCTGGGTGAAGCCGTGGACGCGGCGCGGCTGTCTCGAAACGCCGAGGCGCTCGGCTGGAACCTGCTTAGCCAAGCCTACGTGGCGGTGGCGGCGGGCGACCTCGACCTCGCGCTCTCGGCCGCCCAGGAGAGCGTGGAGGTAACGCGCGCGCTCGACGATCGCCTCGTCCACACGTACGCGAGATGGGCGTTCGCGAGCGCGCTGCTCGAGAGCGGCGACTCCAGGGCGGCGATCGATGTCCTCCTGACGGCTGCCGGGGGCGAGGACCTGCCACGCATCCCGCTGGCGTGGAGAGCGCACTACCTCGAGCTGGTGACTCGCAGCTGGCTCGGACACGGACGGCTGGCGGAGGGCCGGGAGGCGGCTGGCTCAGCCGCGGCCACGGCGCAGCAGGTAGGACTCGAGGCCGGGACTGCCGTCGCCGGCCGCGCGGCCGCGGCGGTAGCCCTGGCCGCGGGAGATGCGGCGACAGCCGCCGAGCTAGCCCTCGCTGCTGCCGGATGCCTCCGACGCGATCGGGGCTCCGGGTCGACGGCGCGCGTGCCCGCACGCTCGCGGGCCGGGCCTTGGCGGCAGCGGGCGAGCGTGAAGCAGCGGCGGCGGAGCTGGAACGCGCCGCGCGCGCCCTCGATTCCTTCGGAGCGCGCCGCTACCGCGAAGAGGCCGAGCACGAGCTCCGGAGGCTGGGCCGCCGCTTCGGCCGCCGCACCCGCGCGCCCAGGCTGGACGGCGAGGGAATCGAGACGCTCACACCGCGGGAGCTCGAAGTGGCAGAGCTGGTGGTGGAGCGCCGCACCAACCCCGAGATCGCTCGTGCCCTCGTGCTCAGCGAGAAGACGATCGAGACCCACATGCGAAACATCTTCAGGAAGCTCCGCGTGTCTTCGCGGTTCGACGTGGCTCGAGCGGTCGAGAGCGCTAGACCTGGATCAGCTCCACGGTCACCCCATCGGGATCGCTCGCGTAGAAGCATTTCGCGCCCTGCCAGGCGCCCGGGGCCGTGAGCTCGATCGGGTCGGTGCGTACGGGCACCCCCGCCTCGCGCAGGCGGCGGTGAATCGCGTCGATGTCGCCGACGCGCAGGGAGATGTGGGTCGCTCCCGGATCGTTGGCGGCAGGCCGGCTGGGTGTGCCGCGGGGGTCGATGTACTCGATCAGCTCCAGGACCTGACCGCGCGACAGCTCGATGTCCGCCCAGCGGACGGTCGCATCCGTGAATCCCGTGACTTCGAAGTCGCCGGCGCCGCGCGCGTCGCCGGAGGCCCGCACCGTCAGGCCGAGCAGGTCGCTGTAGAACGCGACCGAGCGGTCGAGGTCGCCGCTCGTGACGGAGACGTGGTCGAGCCCGCTGACTCGCCACGAGTCGGCGGGCGACTCGCGGCCACCGCCCTCGCGCAGCCGCTCCGGGATCACGTCGCGAGCGAATACGTCCTCGATCGTCTCGTGGCGCCGGACCATCTCCGCCTGGTCGCCGGAGACGAGAGCGGTTCCCGGTCGTGGCAGCGCGTTGAAGTTGCTGGCGCCGGCGTCCTGGTAGGCGCCGGTATCGAGAAAGGCCAGCACGTCCCCGGCTTCGATCGGCGGCAGCTCGGCGTCCGGGACGATCACGTCGAGCGCGCAAGTCCGCCCGGTTACGTCGGCGACCAGCGAGGGCGGCACCGATGGCTTCCCGGCGGCCAGGCACGTCCAGCGGTTGTGCTCCAGGTTGACGTCGGCCAGGTAGGCATCCGACGAGTCGGTCTCGACCCAGGTCAGGGGCACCGGCTGGGTCTGCCACTTGACGTTGCCGACTGTCGCGAGATGCACGCCGGCGTCGCCGTAGAGCGCTCGCCCCGGTTCGACCTCGAGCTGAACGCGCTGGGGGTCGAGGCCGAGCTCGCCTACCCCGGCGAGCAGCGGCGCGCACACCGCGTCCGCGTACTCGTCCAGGGAGGGGGAGTGGGCTGAGGCCTGCGCACGCTGGGGCAACCCGCGGCCGAACGGGTCGCGCGGCACGGGAAAGCCTCCGCCCACGTCGAGCTCCCTCGGGGTCCAGCCGTCCCACAGCTCGCGCAGCCGGCCGAGCAGGTCGACCAGGGCAACGACGGCGGCGTTCCACATTCCGGGGTCCGCCGTGTGGCGCCCGAGGTGGAGCATGATCCCGGCCACGTCGAGTGCGGGGTCGCTGATCGCGGACCGGTCGATGGCCAGCATGTCCTGGGTCGGTATCCCCGCCTTGTAGCGCTGGAGGGCGTCTCGGATCGAGGCGCCTTCTGCCGACATCTCCGACGGCCGGGTCAGCTCGACCAGATCGGGCCGGAAGCGCAGGCGGACGTGGGCCCTTTCGCCCAGGCGTCCGGCGACCGCCGCGGCACGGTCGAGCTCGGCGACGCTGTCGAGCGTGATGCGCACCGACGAGCGGATCGCGCGCTCGAGCACCGCCTCGTCCTTCATCGGCCCGTTGAGCGAGATTCGGCGTGGGTCCGTTCCCGTTCGCAGCGCCGCCTCCAGCTCGCCGCTACCGAAGACGTCGCAGCCGGTGCCTTCGTCGGTGAGGATCCGGCGCAGCGCGAGCACGGAGTTGGCCTTGATGGACGGGAGCAGCGCGAAGGGGCCGGGCCAGCGCGGTGCGAAGGCGTCCCGGAAGCGGCGAACGTTGCGGCGCAGCTGATCCTCGGAGATCACGTAGAGCGGAGTCCCGAAGCGCCGCGCGAGCTCCTCGGCCTCACAGCCCTCGATGTGCAGGGAACCCTCTCGCGTACAGAGAGGCACTCGTCGAGCCGGTGGACGGTGATGCTCACGTGCCAGCCGCGCGAGCTGCTCGCCCGTCTCGGGTGCGAACTGGAAGCCCTGACCGTTGCAGGCGGACCCGACGACGATGCGTCCTCTGCGCTCGAGGAAGAACCGCTCGTCCGGCGTGCTGGTGTACAGGCACGACTCGACCGGGCCACGCGCGAGAGCCCGCCCTGGGAAGCGCTCCTTCGCCCACGCGATGACGGTGTCGATCGCCGCGTCGTCGACCGGGAGCCGTCTCTCGGCCGATTGCACGCGTGGACCCCTGGCGTGCAGGGCCGCCTTGAGGCCGCGCTCGGGATCCCAGCACGCAAACGGCTCGTCGCCCTCGAAGTCCATCACCGCCACGGGTGGATTGTCCCGATCTCGCGCGGTCAGGTAGGCGACGGACTGGCACGAGACCTCGAGAGGGAGCTCGATGTCCATCCCGGCGAGCAGTTCGCCCGTCCACGGCCCTGCCGCGACGATCGCCGCAGCGCAGCGCCAACGGCGGCGGTCGGTCTCGACGGTCAGCGATTCGGCCTGCTCCACGGCCGTCCGGACGCCGCTCCCGCTCGAACAGCTCGGCGCCGGCGGCTCGGGCCGAGTCCAGCAGCACCTCGCGCGCACGGTCCGCGAGGATCACCCCCGCGTCGGGCTGGTGGAGAACCGGGAGGTCGCTGGGCACCGATACACCGAAACGGTCCTTCGTCCGGCCGGCGCTGAGGAGCTCGGCCTCCACGCCGGCCGTCTCGCAGGGCCGGGAGCTCGTGCTCGGCGAAGGCCCCGGTGGTCAGCGCGCCGGTCGGCTCGAGCAGTCGTTCTCCGGTGGCCGCCTCAAGCTCTCGCCATCGCGAGAGAGCGCGCACGCCCATCTCCAGGTACGACTCATCCGGATAGGCCGCCGGGCTGAAGATGCGCGTGCGGCCTTTGCTCGATCCCTCTGCACGCGCGAGCGGCCCTGCCTCGAGCAGCGCAACGCGGCGCCCGCGGCGCGCCACGGCGAGCGCAGCCGCGGCACCGATCACACCGCCGCCGATGACCAGCACGTCCGTCTCGTGTTCGATGCCGACTCCCCTTGACCAGCTCTCCAAAGATTAGTACGATCGTACTGTACAGATGTACAACTCTGGATCAAGCCACCGTCGAACCCGCGCAACCGCGAGGAGCAGACCGCCGCCTCCTGTTGCTGCAGACCACGCTGCGACTGATCGCCACCGAGGGCATCGATGCGGTGAGCCACCGGTCTGTGGCCGAGCGAGCCGGTGTGCCGCTGGGATCGACGACCTACTGGTTCGCGTCTCGCCAGGACATGCTCCAGCAGGCGCTCGAGTACTTCGCGCGCCTCGAGCTGGACACGCTGCGCGAGCGTCTCGCCGGCGTCCTCGACCGGAGGCTCTCGCGCCGCCGCCTGGTGGACGAGTTCACCGCGCATCTGGTCAGCCAGCTCGGAGACGAGCGCTGGTCGGCGATGGCGCAGTACGCCCTGCTGAACGAGGCGGCGCGCCAGCCCGAGCTCGAGCAGGTCTGCCGGGAGTGGAACGAGGGCTGGCGCGACCTGCTGACCGAGGTGTTCACCTCGCTCGGCGCCCCCGCCCCGGAGCTCGAGGCGAAGATGTTCCTCGCGATGCTTGACGGCCTCCTCCTCGCCCAGCTCGCGGTGCCGGACGACGACGTCGAGAACTCGGTGATCCGGCCCGCGCTGAAGGCCTGGTTCGCCCGCGTCCCGAGCGCCAGCATCGATGAGACGCGCCCTCCTCCTAATGCTGATGCTGGTGGCGGCTGCGACGCCGGCCGCCTGCGGCACGGACGAGGACAGCGGCGACGAGGTGGCGGTCGCGAAGGCCGAGGGCAAGCCCCGCGGCAACCTGACGATCGCCAACTGGGCGCTCTACATCGACAAGAAGACGCATTCCCGAGTTCGAGCGGAAGACCGGCATCAAGGTCAAATACGTCGAGGAGATCAACGGCTATCGAGGAGTTCTTCGCCAAGCTGCGGCTGCAGCTGCGCCAGGGTGACTCGGGTGGCCGTTCGCTGATGGTGGCGGCCGACTGGCTGGCCAAGCGCATGTACGACCTGGGCTACATCCAGAAGCTCGACAAGAAGGCGCTCGCGCCGGCCTTCGAGAATCTGAGCCCCGAGGTCAAACCGCCCAGCTCCGATCCCGATTGGACCTTCTCGATTCCCTGGCAGGGAGGGATGACGGGCCTCATCGTCAACAGGGAGACGGCCCCCGACGTACGCTCGATCAATGATCTCTTCGACCCGAGGTACAAGGGCAAGGTCGAGGTGCTCGGCGAGTTGCAAGAGACGGTGCCGCTGCTGATGAAGGCCGACGGCGTCGATCCCGAGAGCGCCACCGAGGCCGACTGGCTGGAGGCGATCGAGCGACTCCAGAAGGCGGTGGACTCCGGGCAGATTCGCCGCACCACCGGCGCCGACTACACGAGCGACCTCGCCACGGGCGACGCGGTGGCGGTCATGGGCTGGGCTGCAGACGCGATTCAGCTGCAGGCCGACGACCCGAAGCTCGAGTGGAGGATGCCCACGGAGGGGTGCATGGTCTGGTGGGATCATTGGGTGATCCCAGCCGGGGCCCCGAATCCCACGGCGGCCTACGAGTTCATCAATTACGCGTACGAGCCGGAGAACCAGGCTCAGATCGTGGGCTGGACCAGCGCGGTCACGCCGGTGCGCGGCGTCAAGGAGATCTTCCAGGAGACCGATCCGGAGGCTGCTAAGAGCGAGCTGATCTTCCCCACCGCGGAGTACACGAAGAACTGCTCCACGCCGCTCAGCCCACCGGGTGGCGCCGAGTCCAAACGGCGGGTGGAAGAGGCATTCGCCGCCGCCACCGGTGCGTGAGGCGCGAGGGCGCACGCCGCCGTTAACCTCGTCTGGCGTGTCCGTCGTCGAGACGCTCTCCTTTCGCTACGCCCTTCACGATCTGCCGCGGGGCCGCTTCGTGTTCCGGCGCTGGCGCTGGGAGCTGTGGCACGGCGGGCGCCTCGAGGCGGCGGGCTGGCGCCTCAGTGAGCGCGACGCCGCCCGGGCTCTCAGGCATCACGGCCTGCGGGTCTGTCACCGGCTGTTCGGGCTGACGCCGCCTCCGGGCGACCCGCGGTCGCAGCCGCCGTTTCGGCCCGGGGCTTCGGTGGCGGTCCGGCACGGCGGGGTGGCCTTCACGCTCGTGCCGCTCGGGCTAGAGAGCGACGTCTAGCTCAACCCGCCGCTTCGCCGTGCCGCCCGCAGGATCCGCACCGCGAACGCGGCCGAGCCGATCGTTCCCACCGCTCCGGGGATCGAGATCCCGCTCTTGGTGAGGGGAGGTGTCCGGCGCGCCCACAGGTTCGAGGCGCCGCTGAACAGCGCGGCGGTGAGGATGCCGTAGACGAGGCGGTTGACGTTTCGGTCGAGCGTGTCCAGGCGCAGGGGCACGTCGAGCTCGCCGAGCCGGACCGCCTCGAGGATCGCCGAGAGCTCGCGCGGAGCCTGCTGGGCGAGCCGCTCCCAGTCGTGGGCGGTGCGCCGGGCGCGCCGCGCCATCCGCTCGGGCGATAGCCGCTGCTTGACGATCTCCTGCATGTAGTCGCTCACGGCCTCGCCGATGTGCAGTCCCGCGCCGGCCATCGTCAGGTCGCCCTGCAGCTGTATGAGCGTCTTGCCGAGCATGGCCATGTCGGGCGGCATGCGCAGGCGGTGCTCGCGCACGATCCGCGTCAGGTCCTCCACCGCGCCCGCAATGTCGAGGTTCTCCGCTCCCGACGATCCGTGGGTGTCGAGCCAGTCCGCCACGTCGAGCCGGAACGCTTCGGCGTCGAGGTGGGCCGGGGCGGTGACGATGTCGAGCAGCGTGTCGGCCACGTCGGCGCGGTCGCCGCTCACAGCGGCCATCAGGAACGCCCCGAGCTTGTCCTCGAGCGCCCGGTCGATCGTGCCCACCTCGCCCCAGTCGAGGATGCCGAAGCGCAGGCCCTCGGGCCTCTTCTCGACCAGGACGTTGCCTGGGTGCGGGTCGGCATGGAAGAGCCGGTCGCGGAAGATCATCTCGAGGAAGATGCGGGCGGCCCGGAGCGCAAAGGCGCTTCGGTCTATAGAGGGGTCATCGGCCACCGCGGTGAGCGGCCGCCCCTGCAACCGGCTCATGGTGAGCACCCGGGGGCCGGAGACCTCGGTGTAGGGCACCGGGATCGCCACGTCCTCCTCACCGCGGAAGTTGGCGCCCGCCCGCAGGAGGACGTTGGCTTCGCGGACGAGATCCAGCTCGGC
The DNA here is from genome assembly GCA_963751105.1 of uncultured Thermoleophilaceae bacterium. Taxonomy (GTDB): domain Bacteria; phylum Actinomycetota; class Thermoleophilia; order Solirubrobacterales; family Thermoleophilaceae; genus JACVRW01. The sequence goes on from CAVVTG010000002.1 coordinate 39,003, forward strand.
CAGCACCGTGCGCCGGAGCTGCTTGACCACGCCGCGCGGTCGCCACAGCGCGATCGACTCGTCGTGCTCCTCCAGCACCGCCGCCAGCGCCTCCAGGATGTCGAAGTCGGCGGAGACGACCTCACGGATGCCCGCGTGCTGGACCTTGACCACGACCTCGGTGCCGTCGTGCAGCACGGCCTCGTGGGCCTGGGCCACGGAGGCCGAGGCCACGGGCTCGAAGTCGAAGCGCGAGAAGGCCTCGGTCACGGGCCGGCCCAGGTCGCTCTCCACGGTCGCCCGCACGGTGTCCTCGGAGTCCTCGGGACAGCGGGTCTGCAGTTCCTTGAGCTCGGCGGCCACGTCGGGACCCACGAGGTCGATCCGCGTGCTGAGCACCTGGCCCAGCTTGATGAAGGTGGGCCCAAGCTCGGACAGGGCCGAGCGCAGGCGCTCGCCGTCACTCATCGGCCCGCCGTTGCGGGCTTCCTCCCGAGGCAGGAAGTCGGCGAGGCGCGCGCGCACCGATCCGTCAGCCATGAGCGCGATGCCGTGCCGGGCGAACACCCTGAGGATCTCCTCGGCACGGCCGCGGTGCTGGACGAGCACGCGGGTCGCAGGGTGGCTGGTGGAGGCCACGGAAGCCACCCTAGCTACGGCGCCAGCTCCGGCGCGAAGCCGGTCAGCCGGGGCCAGCGGACCGCTCGCCGCAGGGCCGCTCGCGACGCCGGATGGGTGGAGAGGCGGAACTCGGGCTTGAGCGACGCCGACTGGTAGTAGACCGCCATGCGCACCCGGGGGTGGCTCTTGAGGAAGCCGAAGAACTGGCCGACGAACCCCGGCACGTCGGCTCCCCACACGCCCCACTCGGCGAACGCGAACGGCTTCGAGCGCCACTTCGGATAGCTGTAGAGGCGGTTGAACGCGCTCGAGTTCCGATAGGGCGAGTACCAAGTGGTGCCGACCCAGTCCACGTAGCGCCCACCGGGCCAGAAGTACTTGGGGTGGTTCTTCGGAATCTCGGGATTGCCGAACGACAGCGGCACCCACATGAGCGCCACGCGCGGACGAGGCAGCTCCTCGGCGCTCGTCCGCACGGGCGGGAGTCGCAGCCGGCGCAGCTTCGCATCGATGGTGGCCACGTCGCCGCCGCGCACGATCAGCGCCAGCCGGCGCCAGGCCTTCTTGAACTGACCGGTGGAGAACGCCGGGCCGCGCGAACGTCCCGCCTGGTCGTAGGGGGAATACGGGTTGTTGGCGTTGTTCATCTCGGACAGCGGCCGCAGGTAGGTCACGCCGCCGTGCTCACCGAGCAGCCGGTTGAGCGCGACGAGGAAGCCGTCGCCTCCGCCGCGCGCCAGATCCGCCGGGCTCAGGCCCGTCCGGTCGGTGGACACCGACAGCATCGCCCGCGAGCGCATCCGCGAGGCCTCGTCGAGCCGGATCGAGAGCCAGTTGACGTCGGCGCTGGTGGCCCGCCAGGAGATGAAGTAGTTGAACACCGCGGGGTGCTTGCCGGACTGCCGCTCGAAGTCGGCGATGTTGCCCGCGCGGTAGCCGCCCTGGCCGCCCCAGAGCACCTTGCCGCCGGGAGCGGTGTAGGGGGCGGCGGCGACGGTCGCGGGAACGACGGCGAGCAGAGCCGCGGCGAGCAGGGCGGTCAGGTACTTCACGGCCAGAGACCCATCGTCCCACAACGCGAGGGGTCCGGCGTGGCTTACGCTGACGCGCGTGGACGATGTCGCGGAGCGGGCCCGGGCCTGGCACCACGCCGCCCACAGCGTCGTGTGTGACGTGTTCGAGCTTGAGCCCCCGGCATGACGGCTGAGGCCCTGGTGGCGTTCGCGGACGAGGTTCAGGCGGGTCATGCGCACCGCCGCTTCGACTGGGAGGACTCAGACAGCGCCGATCGGGTCCGCCGCGACTTCGACGAACGGGGCTGGGAGACCTATCCGCTGGTCTGGATGCTCCACCAGGGCCCGCCGCCACCTCGGCCGGAGGTGGCCGTCGAGGAGGTCTCGCAGGAGGCCGTGGACGACCTGCGCGTCACCTGGCACGAGGAGGACTTCCGAGCGTTCCGATGGGAGACCACCTGGCCGAGCAGCACGAGGTGTCGAGGTTGCTGGGCGCCCGCGTGCTCGCCGTTTGCGAGTCGGGTCGGGGCGTGGCCTTCGCGCAGCTCGAGCGCATGGGCGCATCGGCCGAAATCGCTCAGGTCTACGTCAGGCCCGACCGGCGCGGACACGGGCTGGGCACGTCTGTGACCTGCGCGGCGATCGAGGCCGGCAGCGACGCCGCCGACCTCTGGATCGTGGCCGACGACGACGGCCGGCCCAAGAAGCTGTACGCCCGCCTGGGCTTTCAGCCCGCCTGGCGGGCGATGCAGGTGCTGCGCCTGCCGCGTCAACCCTCCTTAGATGTGTAGACGCCCACCACGATGCCGCTCTTGAACGCAGTCTGGTCGACCAGCTGGAGGTGGGTCAGGTCGAACCCCTCGAGGAGCCGCTCTCCGCCTCCGGCGATCACGGGGAAAACCCAGAAGTGGAACTCGTCCACCAGGTCGTTCTCCATCAGGGCGTGGTCGAGCTCGCCGGTGCCGTACTTCAGGATGTCGCCGCCGGGCTGCTGCTTGATAGCGGCCACGCTCTCGGCCGCGTCACCCTCGAGCAGAGTGGCGTTCCACGTGGTCTCCCCGAGCGTTCGCGAGGCCACGTGCTTGGGCATGCTGTTGAGCTTGCCCGCGTACTCGCCGCCCCGCTCGGGCCACGCTTGGGCGAAACCCTCGTAGGTGTGCCGGCCCAGCAGCAACGCGTCGGCGGGGGACAGGAGCTTCTCGGCGTAGCCGGCGTGCTCGTCGTCCCAGTAGGGCGGGCCCCACTCCTGCGGGTTGCCGATCACTCCGTCGAGCGTCACGAACGTCGATTCCACGAGCTTTCTCATCGTGGGGTCCTCTCTTGCCTGGTTCAGGGCTACTACCCGGGCGTCGAACGAGAGGCGCGAGAATCGACGGTCAGCGCTTGGGCTGCCAGAGAGCGATCTCGCCAGCCGCCGGGCCGCTGACCACGCTGCGCCAGCCGGCCGGGCCCTCGCGAGGCTCGAGGAGGACCGAGGCTTCGCAGCCGCGGGCTCGCTCCGTGGCGGCGGCCACGTCAGGCACCTCCACGTAGGGCAGCCAGAGCGGACGCGTGGTGGAGCACTCGACCATGCCGCCGCCCAGCTCTCCACCCAGGGCCAATGCCTCGTACGACCGGTCGCGCACCTGAATCCGCTCGGTGCGCCAGTCGCACAGGGCGGCGTAGAACGCCCTGGCGCCCTGCAGGTCGCCGGTGTGCAACTCGAGATGCACGACGGGTTTTGCGAGCTCGCGGCTCATCCCTCGGCCCTTAGACCCGTCCAAGCGCAAGAATTAAGCGCCATGATGAGTCTGGCGCAGGAACACGAGCTTCTGGACGCGGCCCGCGACGGCGATGAGGACGCCTTCCGGCGTCTGCTCGAGCCGTACCGCGGCGAGCTGCAGGCCCACTGCTACCGGATGCTCAGCTCGGTTCACGACGCCGAAGACGCCGTGCAGGAGACGTCGCTGCGGGCCTGGCGCGGACTGCGGCGATTCGAGGCACGCAGCTCACTGCGGTCGTGGCTGTACACGATCGCCACCAATACCTCGCTCAACCTGATCGCGCGCCGTCCGAAGCGGATCGTCCCCGTGGACTACGGCCCGGCGGCCGATCCTCACGAGGCGCCCGGCGTCCCGCTGGCGGAGACCGTGTGGATCGAGCCCTATCCCGACGACCAGATCGGCATCGAGGAGGTGGGCAGCGCGCCCGAGGCCCACTTCCAGCAGCGCGAGGCGGTGGAGCTGGCCTTCGTCGCCGCGCTGCAGCACCTGCCGGCCCGGCAGCGCGCCGCGCTGATCCTGCGGGAGGTGCTCGGGTTCTCGGCCAAGGAGACCGCCCAGTCCCTCGACACCACCGTGGCCTCCGTCAACAGCGCGCTGCAGCGCGCCCGCAGCGCCGTGGACGAGCGCCTGCCCGAGCAGAGCCAGCAGGAGACGCTGCGCTCGCTCGGCGACGAACGCCTGCACGAGATCGTGGAGAGCTACATGGACGCCATGGAGCGCGGCGACGTCGACAAGGTCGTGGGGATGCTCGCCGAGGACGCGGCCTGGTCGATGCCCCCGCTCTCCACCTGGTACCGCGGCCACGAGGGGATCGCCGGCTTCCTGCGAATGGGACCGCTGTCGGGACAGTGGCGCTGGACCCATCGCGCCGCCTGGGCGAACGGCCAGCCGGCGGTCGGGGCGTACACGTGGCGGACCGCCGAGGAGGCCTTTCGCCCCTTCGCTCTCGACGTTCTGACCCTGGAGGGCGACCGCATCCGCGAGATCACCTCCTTCATCGCCAGGACCGCCGACGGCCTCGACGCCGAGGCGATCGCCCGTTTCCCGGATGAGCCGCCCGACCCGATCAAGGTCGAATCGACCTTCGCGCGACTCGGCCTGCCCACACGAATCGACTGACCGAAAGGACCAGCACATGCTCTCCGACAGCAAGGCGTTCAGTGGCTTCGCCGTCGACGACCTCGACGCGGCGCGGCGCTTCTACGGCGAGACCCTCGGCCTGACCGTGAGCGACATGGAGGACGGGCCCGGCCTGCTGTCGCTCGACCTTCCGGGGGACCGCGGCACGCTCATCTACCCGAAGCCGGATCACACGCCGGCGGACTACACGATCCTGAACTTCCCGGTGACGGATGTGGAGGCGACGGTGGACTGGCTCGCCGCTCGTGGCGTGGAGTTCGAGCGCTACGACGGGATGGGCCAGGACGAGAAGGGCATCGCCCATGAGGCGGGACCCCTGATCGCCTGGTTCAAGGATCCGGCCGGGAACGTGCTTTCGGTGCTGGAGGCGTGACCGAGGACTGGGTCGAGCTCACCGCGTGCCCCGCCTGACGAACGCCAGCGCCTCCTCGGCGGTGGCCGTCCAGTCCATGCCCGCCTCGTGCGGGATCGAGACCCACTCGCGCATCGCGCGCTTGCCGGTCCGGAAGGGCTGCGCGCCGGCGGCCACCAGCTCGGCACAGCGCTCGGCGGGCAGCTTGACCACGAGCTCGTCGTCCACCAGCATCGCCACGATCTTGCCCTTCACGCGCACCCCCGGCTGGTGAAACGCCCGTCCCGTGTCGGTGTCGGGCTCACGCAGCAGCCGCTCGACGACCGCTTCGAAGCTCTGCTCGGGGTCATTGGGGGTGTCCGGGGGCATCGGCTCTCATCGAAGCAGATGTCTCACAGGCACGGCCGCCGACGCGTTCACCGGACATGACCTTCACCCTGATCGACAGCGCCGGGCAGACGTACGAGAGCGAGCGGCCGGGCACGCTCGGCGGCCATCGCGGCAACCGCGTCTACGGGCGGCTCGACTGCGAGGGCGCGCGGCGCTGGATCGAGCGCGGGCACTACGTGCGCCAGCGGGTGTTCTTTGCGGACGAGGCCACCGCGATCGCCGCCGGCTTTCGTCCCTGCGCCACCTGCCTGCCCGCGGAGCACGCGGCGTGGAAGGAGAGCCGGTCGGACCGTCTCTTCCACGTCCATGATTCTCCGGTGGGCCCACTCACCCTGAGTGGTGACGACCGGGCGCTCACCGGGCTGGCCTTCGGGGACCGCACCGAGGAAGCTGTCAGCGCGGGCTGGCGCGCCGGCGACGAGCGCTTCGCCGCCGAGTGCGAGCAGCTCGACCACTACTTCGCCGCCGAGCTCACCGAGTTCAGCTTCCCGATCCGCCTCGAGGGATCGCCCTTCCAGCGTCGTGTGTGGGAGGGGCTGCGCGGCATTCCCTACGGCACCACCACCACCTACGGCGAGCTGGCCGCGGCGATCGGCTCGCCCGGCGGAGCCCGTAAGGTCGGATCGGCCAACGCGCGCAACCCGATCGCCATAGTGGTGCCCTGCCACCGCGTGATCGGGGCGAACGGGAAGCTGGTCGGCTACGGCGGCGGCCTGGATGTGAAGCGAGACCTGCTGGCGCTCGAGGGCCCGCTTCTGGCTGTATGACGCCGCACCGCAGATTCGTGACCTGATTCCCGGGGAAGAGGATGGTGCGGCGGCGCGGCTTCCCGTTCGAGAACCTAGTCGTTGAGGCGAGGGAAGACGCGCCGCCGTAGACTTGCCCGCCGATGAGGGGGAGCCGACTGCTGCTCTTGGCCTGCCTGGTCGCGGCCGGCGTGCTGATCGCCGGTCCCGCCACGGCGGCCGGCGCCAAGCCGAAGACCGTGTGGCTGTGCAAGCCCGGCCTCGCGAAGAACCCCTGCCTGACCGACCTCGGGTACACCACCGTCGGCCCCGGGGGCACGGTCGTCAGGGAGGATGCCGGCGTGGGTGGCCGGCGCGCCGCCGACTGCTTCTACGTCTATCCCACCGTCAGCGGGCAGCAGACGATCAACGCCGACCGGCGCATCGGCGCCGAGCAGCGCAGGGTGGCTCGCACCCAGGCTTCCCGCTTCTCCGGCAGCTGCCGCATGTTCGCGCCCATGTACCGCCAGGTGACCGTCCGCGGACTGTTCAGCGGCGGCCTCACACAGGAGCGGTTCTCGATCGGCTACCGCGACGTGCGCGCAGCCTGGCGGGATTACCTGCGCCGCTACAACCGCGGCCGGCCGGTGGTCCTGATTGGGCACTCGCAGGGCACGGGCATGCTCACCCGCCTGGTGAAGGAGGAGATCGATCCGGCGCGGGCGCAGCGCCGGCGCCTGCTCTCCGCTCTGCTCATCGGCGGCGACGTGACGGTGCGCAGGGGCAGCGACCGCGGCGGTGACTTCAAGCGCGTTCCGGCCTGCCGGGCGGCGCGCCAGACGGGCTGCGTGATCGCCTACAACACCTTTCTCGATCCACCCATCTCCGGCGCCTTCTTCGGACGCGCCGGCAGCCTCTTCCTGCCTCGCCCGAACGCAGACCAGCTCGAGGTGCTCTGCACCAACCCGGCCTCCCTGGGCGGCGGCTCCGGCGAGCTGCTGCTCGAGCAGGAGGGCGAGGACGGCTGGCGCCGCTACAGCGGCCTGTACAACGGCCGTTGCGAGTCGGCCGGCGGAGCCACCTGGCTCCAGGCCACCGACGTGGCCGGAGCGGGCGACCCGCGCCCGAAGCTCACCGAGAACCTCGGCCCTGCGTGGGGCCTCCACCAGTACGACGTGAACATCGCGCTCGGCAACCTGGTGCGGATCGTGCAGCGGCAGAGCGCCGCCTACTTCAAGCGCAGCCGGTGAAGCACGACGTGGTCGTGCTGGGCGGCGGCCTGGCCGGGCTCTCGGCCGCCCGGGACCTGGCCGCGGGCGGAGCGGACGTGGTGGTGCTCGAGGCGCGCAACCGGCCGGGCGGGCGGGTTGAGCAGACGACGCTGGCCGACGGGCGCCTCGTGCAGCTCGGCGGGGAGGTGGTCGGGCCTCACCAGCGGGCCTACTACGGCCTCGTCGAGGAGCTTGGTCTCACCCTGGTGCCGGCCTTCCCAGATCTGCCGGGGGAGCAGACGTGGGTGCTGGCCGACCGGCGCGACGTGGGCGAGGGCCATCCCTGGATGGGCGAGGCCGATCGCGAGGCCTATGCGCGGCTCGACCGCGAGTTCGCCGAGCTGGCGGCCACGGTCGATCCGGACGACCCCTGGTCGCATCCCGACGCCGAGCGGCTCGACCGGCTGTCGGTGGCCGACTGGCTGCGCGACCGCGGCGCCGGCCCCGACGTGGTGCGCGCCCGGGACCTGTCCATGCTCGCTCTCTCGGCCGAGTCGGTGGAGCGGACCTCGCTGCTGTCCGACCTGCGCAAGGAGGCGGCCGCGGGCGCTCACGGCTTCTACTCCTACGAGGTCTGGGAGTGCGAGCGCGTGGCGGAGGGATCGGCCACCGTGGCCCTGCGCATGGCGGAAGAGCTCGGCTCGCGCATCCGCTACGCCACGCCGGTGACCGCGGTGAAGGTCGTTCCGACGGGCTGCGCCGTGACCACGGCGACGGGCGAGCGCTTCGAGTGCGAGGCGGTGGTGAGCGCGATTCCCGTGGGCCCGCTCCGCCGCGTCGCTATCGAGGGTGTGTCCGACGCACGGCGCGAGTCGCTCGACCGCCAGCGCCACGCGCTGGCCGTCAAGGCGGTGTTCGCCTACGAGAGCTCGTTCTGGGAGGAGCAGGGCCAGAACGGCGACGCGTACTGGGAGACCGGCGTGCTCGGCGGCACGTGGGTTCAGCGCGAGGGGATCATCTCGGCGCTGGTGCCTCCCGAGCGCCTGGCCGCCTTCCTCGCCACCTCGCTTGCACGGATCGAGGACGAGCTGGTGGAGGAGATGGCCCAGGCGTTCGGCGAGCGCGCACGCGCGCCGCTCGGCGTGTTCTTCCGCCGCTGGGCCGTGGATCCCTGGACCGAGGGCTACATCACCTCCTGGCGTCCCGGCGACGTGATGGCCGTGGGCCCGCTGCACGGCACCCACGAGCCGCCCTTCTATGTATGCGGCTCTGACCAGTGGGTGTGCGGCTACATGGAGGGCGCGGTGCGCACGGGCCGCGGCGCGGCCCGTGCGGCGCTCACGGGCTAGGGCAGGTCCTGCACCGCCCGATAGCCCTCGTTGATCGCGCTGTGGGTGTAGGCGAAGGCCCCTGAGTCGCTGTTCGCGATGGAGATGTTGCGGTACGGCCGGCGGCCCGCAACCTGCGGTTGATCCGCCACCGGGCCGTAAAGGGACGGGTCCCAGACCGAGGTGAGCTCGTGGGCGTACCCGTAGTTCCAGCGATTGATCATCACCGAGTCCACGTCGCGCTCGGGGTCGAAGTCGCCGCCGGAGCGGTTGACCGTGCGGTCTAGCACGTCCCAGACCGCATCCTCGAGCTCGCGGAAGCTCAGCTCCAGCAGGATCTGCTTGCCCCGCTCGTAGGCCGCCAGCTGGGGCGTGGCCTCGGGGTCCGAGGGCACGACGGTGAAGTTGAGCATCGCCGGCACCTCTGGCGGCTCGGCCGGGGTGGGGCCGTAGGCCGTGCCGAACTCCGCGCCCGCGGCGATGGCCGTGCTGTCCCAGAACAGGCTGTTGCCCCGGGGGCTGACGCTGCTGATGCGGGCGTCGGCGAACGCGCGCCAGTTGTTGAGCGCCGCCCGCGCGTAGATGAGCGGCACCTTGCGGGCGTAGCAGAGGCCCTCGACCTGGTCGCGCGGCAGGTCCTCCACGACCTGCGCGGTCACCCGGTTCCAGCAGGCCATGACCACGTGGCGCGCACGCACACGCCGGCCGGTCCTCGAGCCCTCGGGTAGGTAGTCGACCTCGGCTAGGCCGCGCCGGCCTCCGCCGCGCCGCCCCGCCTCGACCCGGAAGACGAGGCTCTTCAGCCGGATGCGGACGTCGTTGCGCGGGTGGTCGAGCGCGCTGTAGTCGGTGACCGCGTTGACCACGTTCTCCTGGTTGGGCTCGCCGCCGTCGACGTCCGAGACGGACCCGGGGATCAGGCGGTTGACCAGCAGCCGCAGCAGCGACGAGTTGCCGTCGGGCCAGGTGGGCGATTCGCCGATGTTCTCGAACAGGCCGAACTGCGGAGTGCGGCCGATGCCCGGGAAGCTGTCGAAGTTGAGGCCGAGGCCCTCGAAGCCGGGCGCGCCCAGCGCCCACATGTCGCCGGCGGACACCGCCTGCGCGCCGGCGCCCAGCAGGCCGTGGCCGTTTCGCTGGTACCAGACGACGGCCTCCTCGGGCACCCCGATGTAGTCCATGTAGTACTGCTTCTGCGTGATCCGGGAGAGGATCGCCTTCTTCTCCTGGTCGGTCTTGGGCCCGTCCTTGAGCGCGATCCAGTCGCTGGTGAGATCGGTCTGGATCCGCGCTATGCCGGCCTGGGCCTCGGCGGAGAAGGGCGTCTGTGCGAGGAAGTCGGGCCACGCCTGATCGGGCAGGCGGTTCTGCACGACCGTGTCGGCCCCCCAGTCCTCGGACGGGAACAGCAGCATCTGGCGCAGCCCGTAGCTGGCCGGGATCGAGTTGTTGGTGAGCTCGGGGAAGTCGTCGGGGTCGACGCCCAGGTAGGCGAGCAGGTCGACCGCCGGCTGGCCGTAGGAGCCGGGGATGTCGAACAGCGCTCCGGCCGGCTGATTCCAGGTGCCCACGCTGTCGAGGTTGACCGTGCCGCCGTTGCGCAGGATCGTCAGGTCGGCCCCGCCGGCTGCCGCATTGGGCACGTGGAACTCATTGCGGGTCGAGTGGCCGCCGTAATCCGGCAGCGGGTCGATGATCAGGATCTTCGCGTCCTCGCCGTAGCGGTCGCGGTAGTACTTGGCCGAGGCCAGCCCGCTCGCGCCCGCGCCGACGATCACGCAGTCGTAGGTCTCGTGGCAGTCCACGACCTTGCGCACCCGGACTCCGGGACCGCCGCGCGTGCTGTGCACGTTGCTGGGGTTGGGCGGCCCGTCGATCTTCATGGTCTGGCGGATGACGCGGTTCGGCTGACCCTTCAGCCCGGTCTCGACCGGTGGGTAGTACCCGGGCGGCAGCCCTCGCTCGCTCGCCGCGACGGCGGCGGCCTCGGCCCCGGTCAGATGGGGAGCGGCCGCAGCGGCCGCCAGGCCCGCGGCGCTGATGGCCACGCCGTCGAGAAAGTCGCGACGGGTGATCCCGTCGCCGCGGCCGAGCTGGTCACCGGCATCGGACATGAAGGTCCTTTCGGGTATGCGGTCAGGGCGGAGCCGGAGTCTAAACTCGGGACGCGTGAAGTCGGAGGCTGACCGACGCTTCATCCCTGCTCTCCGCTTCAGCCGGCTGACCCCTCTGTTCGATCCGGTGGTGGCGCTCAGCACTCGCGAGCGTGCCTTCAAGTCGCGTGTTCTGGAGAAGGCTCGGCTCGCGAGCGACGACACCGTGCTCGATCTCGGCTGTGGCACGGGGACCCTCGCGGTGTCAGCCGCGCTGAGCGCTCCGGGAGCCACGGTCATCGGCGTCGACGCCGATGCGGACATCCTGCAGCGGGCGAGGTCCAAGGCCCGGGCGTCGGGGGCCGACATCGATTTCGTGCAGGCGTTCTCGACCGACCTGCCGTACCCCGACGCGCACTTCGACGTGGTGGTCTCGACGCTCTTCTTCCATCACCTGTCCGACGCCGACAAGCACAGGACCGTGACGGAGGTGCTCCGGGTGCTGAGGCCGGGCGGCCGCCTCGTGGTGGCCGATCTGGGGAGACCGCAGGACCCGCTGATGCGCTTGAGCGTGCTCGCCTCGGTCCAGCTCCTGGACGGCTTCGAGGTGACCTCCGCCAACGTGGCCGGTGAGCTGCCCCGCATCATCGGCGACGGAGGGTTCGCCGGCGTACGGGTCTCGGATCGGCTGCGCACGCCGATCGGGACGCTCGAGATCGTGACCGGCGAGCGCGCCGGCGGCGGGTCGGACTAACCGCTGCCCACGGCGTCCACCAGCGGCTGCACCCGCGGCCGGATCGGCCGCGACAGCACCACGTAGCTGGTGGATCGCCGGATGGCGTCGGTGGCCAAGAGGCTGTTGACGATCTCCTGGAGATGCTCGGTGTCGCGGGCGGCGACGCGGCAGATCAGGTCCTGGGGACCACTGATGGCGTCGGCCTCGAGCACCTCGGGCGTGACCTCCAGCGCGGCCACCGCTTCGGCCAAGCGACCCTGGGTCAGCTCGAGCAGGACGAAGGCTTCGAGCCGGTGGCCGAGCTCCACGGGGTCCACCTCCGGGCCGAAGCCGGTGATCACGCCACGTTGCTCGAGCTTTCCCAGCCGGGCCTGCACGGTGCCGCGGGCGACGCCGAGACGGCGCGAGATCTCGAGGAGCCCGAGCCGCGGGTTCTCGCGCAGCTCGGCGATGAGGCGCGCGTCCAGCTCGTCGATCTGACTGGTCAAAGTGACCAGAGTCTAGCCCTATCCGGTGACGAAACTGGACAGATTGACCACTCCAGCTGGGCACACTTGCAAGTCGCGCTCTTCGGTGGTGGACTCAAGGCCATGTTCGAGGAGGCACAGCTCTATTCGCCCGTGACCAGTGACGGCGACGGGGTCAAGGTCCACCTCAGCGAGGACCACCCCGGCGCGCGCGATCCCCATTACCGCGAGCGACGCAACGAGATCGCCGCCCTGGCGCTCGCCTGGCGAGCCGGGGATCCGGCTCCGGCCGTGGACTACACCGAGGCCGAGCAGGAGGTGTGGCGCACCGTCTGCCGCGAGCTGCCCCCCAAGCACGACGAGCTCGCCTTCCGCGAGTTCCTCGAGGCCAAGGCGGCTCTCGACCTCCCGGCCGATGCGGTGCCGAGCCTGGACCTGGTGAGCGAGCGACTCGAGCCGATCACCGGCTTCCGCTATGCGCCGGCCGCCGGTCTGGTGCCCCTGCGCGAGTTCTACGGCTCGCTCTCGGAGCGCGTCTTCCACTCCACCCAGTACGTGCGGCATCCGGCGGAGCCGCTCTACACGCCAGAGCCGGACATCATCCACGAGGTCCTCGGTCACGGGCACCTGCTGGCCACGCCCACGTTCTCCGAGCTCCACCGGCTGACGGGCGAGGCCACCCATCGGCTGAGCGACGAGGAGAACCTCCGCTTCCTCTCGCGCGTGTTCTGGTTCACCGTCGAGTTCGGTGTGCTGATGGAGGACGGCGAGCTGCGCGCCTACGGCGCCGGCATCCTGTCCTCCTACGGCGAGATCGACGAGTTTCGCGGGATGGAGCTGCGGCCCATCGACCTGACCGAGATGGGCACGGCGGACTACGACATCACCCACTACCAGCCCGTGCTCTACCGGGCGGAGTCGCTCGAGGAGGTGCGCGAGGTGGTGGGCGGATTCTTCGCCTCCTGCACCGACGAGTCGATCGACGAGATGCGGGCCCGCGCGGGCGCCGTCAGCGCCTGAGGCCGCGATACTCCCGCGCGTGGGGCGCGGGCTCGACACGGACGTCCTGATCGCGGGGGCCGGCGTGGTGGGCTGCGCGATCGCGCGCGAGCTCACCCGCTTCGACCTCAGTGTCACGCTGCTCGAGGCGGGGCCCGACGTGGGCGCCGGCACCAGCAAGGCCAACACCGCGCTGCTCCACACGGGCTTCGACGCCAAGCCGGGCACGCTCGAGTCCAGTCTGGTGGCGCGCGGCTATGAGCTGCTCGGCGAGTACGCGGAGCGCGTGGGCATACCGCTCGAGCGCACCGGCGCCCTGCTGGTGGCCTGGAACCACGAGCAGCTTGCCGAGTTCCCCGGGATCGTCGAGCGCTCGCGGGCCAACGGCTACGAGCCGATCCGTGAGCTGGGAGCGGAGGAGCTCTACCGGCGCGAGCCCCATCTCGGCCCCGGCGCGGTGGGGGCGCTCGAGGTGCCCGACGAGGGGATCATCTGTCCTTTCACCACTCCGCTGGCCTTCGCCACCGAGGCGCTGGAGGCGGGCTGCGCGCTGCTTCGCAGCACGCCGGTCGGGGCCGTGGAGCGGTTGGAGGGAGGCGGCCTGCGGGTGTCCTCGTCCGGAGGGCGCTCCTGGACCACGCGCTTCCTCGTCAACGCCGCCGGCCTGCGCTCCGACGAGCTCGACCGCATGCTGGGCCACGACGGCTTCACGGTCACTCCGCGGCGGGGCGAGCTGATCGTGTTCGACAAGCTCTCGCGCCCACTGGTGGAGCACGTGATCCTGGCGGTGCCGACGAAGATCACCAAGGGCGTGCTGATCGCCCCCACCGTGTTCGGCAACGTGATGCTCGGCCCCACCGCCGAGGACGTGGACCGAAAGGACGACACCGCCTCCACCGCGGCGGGCCTCGACTACCTGCGGGCCGAGGGGGAGCGGATCGTCCCCGCACTGCTCGACCACGAGGTCACCGCGGTCTACGCCGGGCTGCGCGCCGCCACCGAGCACGGCGACTACCAGGTGGCCGTTCACGCGGACGAGGGCTACGCGTGCGTCGGCGGAATCCGCTCCACCGGGCTGTCGGGCTCGATGGCGATCGCCGAGCACGTGCGCGACGAGCTCGGCTCCGCCGGCCTGCGCCTGGAGCTCCGGGACGAGGAGCGGCCCGACATCCGTGTGCCGAACATCGGCGAGCGCTCCCCGCGGCCCTACCAGCAGGCCGAGCTCGTGGAGCGAGACCCCGCCTACGGCCAGATCGTCTGCTTCTGCGAGCGGGTCACCCGCGGCGAGATTCGCGACGCCCTCGGTTCGCCGATCCCGCCGGCCGACCTCGACGGCCTGCGCCGGCGCACGCGCGCGCATCTCGGACGCTGCCAGGGCTTCTTCTGCCGCGCGGAGCTCGACGACCTGCTGCAGCGGGAGCGCCCGGCGTGAGCGGCGGCGTGGAGGTCGTCGTCGTGGGCGGCGGGCCCGCGGGCCTGGCGGCGGCTCGGGCGCTGGCCCAGGCGGGCGTGGGGGACGTCCTCGTGCTGGAGCGCGAGGCCGAGGCGGGCGGCGTCCCGCGCCACGCCCACCATCAGGGCTTCGGGCTGCGCGACCTGCACCGCCCCCTCACCGGACCGGCGTACGCGGCCCGGATCCGCGAGCTGGCCCTCGCGTCGGGAGCGAGGATCGCAAGCCGGACGATGGTCACCGGCTGGTCGCCCGGTGGTCCGCTCGAGCTCACCGGGCCGGAGGGGGTGCGCTCGCTCGACCCGGCCTGCGTGATCCTCGCCACGGGCTGCCGCGAGCGCCCCCGCTCGGCGCGCCTTGTGCCCGGGTCGCGCCCGGACGGCGTGATGACCACGGGAACGCTGCAGCAACTCGTCTACCTGAAGGGCCGGAGAATCGGCGGGCGCGCCCTGGTGGTGGGGGCCGAGCACGTGAGCTTCTCGGCGCTGATGACGCTCGACCACGGCGGAGCACGGGCGATCGGCATGACCACCGAGCTGCCTCGTCACCAGTCGCTGGCGGCGTTTCGGGCGGGCGCCCGGCTGCGCTATCGGGCGCCGCTGTGGACCCGTACCGCGGTGACGGGCATCCACGGCCGCCCGCGCGTCGAGGGCGCCGAGCTGACCGATCTCGCGAGCGGGCGGGCGCGGTCGGTGGCCTGCGACAGCGTGGTCTTCACCGCCGACTGGATCCCGGACTTCGAGCTGGCCGCACTCGGCGGCCTCGAGCTCGACCCGGGCACCCGCGGGCCCGCGGTCGACTCTGCCCTGCGCACCTCGCGCCGCGGGGTGTTCGCGGCCGGGAACCTGCTCCACGGCGCCGAGACCGCCGACGTGGCGGCGCTCTCCGGAGACCATGCCGGGCGGGCGGCGGCCCGCTGGCTTCGCGGCCCCGGCGGCTGGCCCGAGGCCCGGGTGCCCGTTCGCTGCGAGGCGCCGCTCACCTGGATCTCGCCGGGCGCGGTCGCCGCGGGGGACGGTCTGGCCGGCCCGCCTCCGCGTGGCCGCTTCGCCCTGCGGTCGCTCGAGTTCCTCGCGCGGCCCCGACTCGAGATCACCCAGGACGGCCGCCGGCTCTGGGCCGGGCGGGTGCTGCGCATGGTCCCTGGTCGCTCGCTGCGCCTGCCCCACGGTTGGACCGCGGACGTGGATCCCGGGGCCGGGCCGGTGAGCGTGTCGGTTTGCGGGTCTCGCTCGCCCGGGTAACCCATCTTCATGGAGCACGACGAGCAGGCCGAGCGCCTCGAGCGCGAGGCCCAGGACATGGAGCAGCGCTCCGAAAAGGTGGGCGACCGGATCGAGGAGACGAAGCGCGACTGGGAGGCCAAGGAGGACGACCCGTCGGTCCCGGGCGCCCGGTCTGACCCGGATCGCCGCGGCCGACGAGGAGAACGAGGCCGACGAGGAGGAGAGCTCGTGATGGAGACGCCAGGCGAGGAGTCCGACCAGCTGCCCGAGGAGGCCCCGGGCGAGCAGGTAGCCGATGACACCCCCGGGCGCGCGCGCGACGACGCCGAGGACAGCCCGGGCGCCGCGGACGACGAGGGCACGGCCACCGGCAACCCGGACGCCGCCGGCTCGGACGAGTAGCGCCGCCACCCCTACTCTCGTAGGGGTGAAGGAGGCTCTTTCAGGACCGCTCAAGGCAGGCTTCGCCGCGCTCTTCGCGGTCGGTGTCCTGCTGCTGCTCCTCAACCCGCCGTCGCTGTCGGGTGCCGGAGGGCTCGCCGTGTTCATCGGCGGCGGTCTGGCGCTGCTGCTGGTGACGGCCTGGGGCACGGTGGCGCTCGCTGGGCGCGACTCGATGACCGAGCAGGAGTTCGAGCGTCTGGTGCGCCGCAGCGAAGAACTGGCCGCGCAGCCCGACCTCCGCTCCGAGACGACCGAGTTCGACCTGCTCGTGGCCGAGGCCATCGACGAGCTCCCGCTCGACTTCCAGCGCGTACTCGACGACGTGCCCGTGGTGGTCTCCCGGCGAGGCGCGGAGAACCGCGCCTACGGGCACTACTTCGGGGACACCGTGGCCCGCGACGACTATCCCGACCGCATCGTTCTCTATCAGGACACGCTCGAGCGGGACTTCGGCTGGAACCTCGATCTGCTCAGGGCGCAGGTGGTGCGAACCCTGCGCCACGAGCTGGCCCATCACCTCGGCTGGAACGAGCCGGGGGTTCGCGAGCTGGGGCTCTAGAACGGTGCTGCGGTCCAGGTTCGGCTTGCTGCTGTCGGGCGGGCCGTTCGTCACTCCTCGGGCCGCAGAGCCCTCGCGCCTGCGGCGCTCGTTCGCTCGCCGCAAGCGGCTTGCTCTGACATGCTCTTCGGCCCGAGGGTGCCGACCGTCCCGCCAGCGACGCTCGGATCGCCTGACGCCCGACTCGTCACTGCTCCCTCAGAGGATGCGGTCGGCGTGGTGTTGTTCTGCGGCTTCTGCCAGGCGAGCTGTGACCGCGCGCATGTCCATGTCGGCGCCCTGTCGGTCGAGGCGCGTTGTGCCGTAGACGGTTTCCGGGAAGCTCATGGCCGCGAGCTTGGGTCCGTAGGTCTCGTGGGCGTCGGGCGGGAACGACTCGCCCGGGTCGCCCACGGCGATCCAGCCGATCGGGACCGTCGAGTTCGGCGCGAGCTTGGTGTTGACGTGGGCGACGGCGTGGATGCGCAGCTCGCTCTCCCGGCCGATCTCCACGCCGTCGAAGATCGCGACACCGGTGGCCAGGAAGCAGTCGTCGCCGACCGTGCATCCGCGCAGCATCGCGTGAGGGCCGATCAGCACGTGGTCGCCGATCGCGACCGGATGCGCCGCTGTGGCCCGGATCAGGGCCTGCTCGCGAACGATCACCTGCTCGCCCAGGCTCACCGGGCCGCCCTCCGCCGCGATCACCGCGCCGAAGGCGATGTCGCAGCGGGGGCCGATCGTGACGTCACCGCAGAGCACGGCGGTGGGGGCCACGTGGGCCGACGGATGGACGGTGGGACGCTTGCCCTGGTGCTCGATGAGCATCGTCGCTCCTCCGGGTGCGGGTACGGGGACGACGGCTAGGCTAGATCCGCTCCGCGATCGACGTAAGCCGCTGACCTACCATGCGCCAATGGGAAAGGCGATCGCCCTTGCGGTGGCCGCGCTCGGAATCCTGTGCGGGTGCTCTGAAGACAGCGAGCCGAAGCGCGGGACTGCTCGACTGCCGCCGCAGAGATGCGAGCTGACGACGCGCGAGCAGCAGGTCTTCGTGCGCCTTACGGGCGAGCGCGCCCGCGAGCTGTGCACCGCCTGGTCGCAACCCGGTGTTCCCGGCGACTGGACGGAGCCGACAGAGCGGACAGATCTGGACCGACGCTTCCAGCGTGTGTGCGTTCTGTCCCGGGGCCGCTCCGCTGCCGGGCTCTACGCGGCTAACTCGATCTCGAGCGTCGCGCGGGCCAAGGGGCTCTGCGCCGGGCTGCTCGATCGTGGCTGGGACGAGCTGGGACTTCCCGACCCGGCGCTCACCAGGGAGTACGCGCCGCCGATCGCGAGCGTGCCCGTGCGTTGCGCAGAGGGACGGTGCGTCCAGGGGGGCAGACGAGTACGCCGCCCCCGGAGCGGGTCTGCGTGTGCCGACGGACGCTGGACCTTCGCGCTCAGCCGCGATCAGGACTTCGGTGTCTACCGCTGCCGCTGAGGCGGGCGGCCGGCGCCCCTCGGCGGCTAGGCTAAATCCGCTCCGGAGAGGTGACCGAGTGGCTTAAGGTGCACGACTGGAAATCGTGTGGGCGGGTCAAACTGCCTCGTGGGTTCGAATCCCACCCTCTCCGTTCCGGGTCCGCATCGCCTGGCTGTGTCATCGGCCGCCTCGCGTGCAGAGCACGCGTCGCCGGCCTCTTCCTTGCCAGGCGGGCGTCCCGAATCGGAGAGGGTGGGATTTCATCCCACCCCTGTTCGCCACGACTGGGAGGAGACCATGCCGCTCTATCTGACGAAGTTCAGCTATACGCCCGAGACCTGGGCCCGCCTCATCGCCAAGCCCGAGGACCGTCGGCAGGCCGCTCAGTCGTACATCGAGTCGGTCGGCGGGAAGCTCCACGGGTTCTGGTACGCCTTCGGGTCGCACGACGCGTACAACCTGTGGGAGGCCCCCGACAACGTGTCCATGGCCGCGGTCGCGGTGGCGATCAGCGCCGGCGGTGCCCTCAGCTCGTTGGAAACCACAGTCCTGATGACCGTCGAGGAAACGATGGACGCCCTGGGCCGGGCCGGAGAGGTTCAGTACCGGGCGCCAGGCGCGTAGCGGGCCGCGGTTGGTCTCCGTTCGCTCTGGAGACACTCCTCTCGGGAGGCTCTTGGGAAGGAGTCCAGATGGGTGAGCAAGGCAAGCTGAGTCGTCGCGGGTTCGTCGGGGCCGCGGCCGGAACGGCGGCGGCGAGTTCGATGGGGCCCTGGACGCCGGTGGCCGGCGCGAGGCCTCGCCGGCACGGGCGCGGCCGGCTTCTGCCGCGGGATCTGATCGGTGTGCAGCTGTTCACCGTTCGCGATCAGGTGACGAGCCGCGGCTTCGAGGAGGTCTTCGCGGAGCTCAGCCGGCAGGGCTACAGCGAGCTCGAGTTCGCCGGCTACAACGCGCAGGGACGCCGATGGACCAACGAGGAGCTTCGGGCTCTGCTCAGGCGCTACCGCCTGAACGCCGTCGGCAGCCACGTCAACTACTACTCGGCGGATCCGACCGCGTACTCGTTCGCGACGCAGCTCGAGCAGGTGCTCGACGACGCGGCCGAGATTGGGATCGACTACATCGGAACCGCCAGCCGGCCGGGCCAGCGCTACGGCGAGACCGTCGACGGCTACCGGCGCGCCGCGGAGGACTTCAACACCTTCGGAGCGGCCGCAAGGGAGCGCGGGCTGCGCTTCTACCAGCACAACCACTCCGAGGAGTTCGCGGTCGAGGACGGCACCCGGCTGTATGACGTCCTGTTGGAGGAGACCGACCCTAGGCTCGTGTTCTTCGAGTTCGACATCTTCTGGGCCTACGTCGGTCAGTCGCGCTTCCCGGGTTTCAGGCCGCACGAGTACCCGTGGTACCAGCCCAAGCGCTTCCCGCTCTTCCACGTGAAGGACGGGCTCTTCAACGGCGGCCCGGCCTTCGGGTGGACGATGACCGACGTCGGCGACGGCGATATCCCGTTCGAGCCCTTCTTCTGCGGGCTCGACACGGACGATCACCACTACCTCGTCGAACGCGACACGGCCCCCGACCCGGTGGCCAACCCGGCCGGATCGTTCGCGACCACCGAGCGCAGCTACGACTACCTGGCGGGCCTACGGACCAGGTGACCTGACCGGCCCCGGGAGCACCTGCCGTGCATCCGGTATGACTTGACGCGTGACGACCGCGACGGTGGCGCTCGAGCAGTCGCAGCGCCAGCGGCGCGGGCAGATTTACGTGGCGCTTGCCGCGGTGGCCTGGTCGACGGCCGGGGTGCTGCAGCGTCAGCTCACGCTCGACACCGCCACCCAGGTGGCCGGCCGCGCCGCCTTCGCGGGGGCCGCTCTCCTCGTGTACGTGGCGATCGTCGAGCGCGGCCGGGTCGTGGAGGCGTTCCGCTCGGTGGGACTCGCCGGGATCGCGGTGGCGCTCTGTGTCGCCGTGGCCTCGAGCAGCTTCATCGCGGCGCTGAACAACACGAGCGTCGCCCGCGTGCTGTTCATCCTCGCGGTGGCGCCGGTGCTGGCCGCTCTGCTGGCCCGCGTCTTCCTCGGCGAGGAGATCACGCGACGCACGGTCGTGGCCATGGCACTGGCCCTGGCGGGAGTCGCGCTGATGCTGGGAGCGCCGGGCGAGGGCAACCTGGCGGGCGACGGGTTCTCCTTCCTGGCCGCGCTCGCCTTCGCGGGGATGATCGTGATCACCCGCTGGCGCCACGACGTGTCGATGGCGCCCGCCACCTGCATGTCGCAGCTGATCCTCGTGGTGGCCTTCATCCCGTTCGCCAGTCCCGGGGAGATCGCGGGTGACGACGTGGTGTGGCTCGCGCTCCTCGGAATCGGGCAGATCGGCCTCGGCTTCGCCCTGCTGACGGTCGGAGCGCGTCTGATCCCCGCCGCTCAGGTCGGCCTGATCACGCTGCTCGAGGTCGTCCTCGGACCGGTATGGGTGTGGCTCGCCCTGGACGAGCGGCCGAGCACGGCCACGCTCGCCGGTGGCGCCATCGTGATCCTCGCCATCGTCATCCAGACACGTGGAGCGCCGGCGGCGGACCGCGACGACGGCAGGGCGCTCCCGGCTCCGCACTAGCGCAGCCGGCGGTCAGTCTCCTCGATCGGCTCGTCGTTGATCGACGCGTACCGGTGGGACATCAGGCCGTCCGGAGCGAAGAGCCACATCTCGTTGCCGTGGCTACGCCACCACTGGCCGTCGTCGTCGCGGCTCTCGTACTCGAAGCGCACGGCGATCCGGTCGTCGGAGAAGGCCCAGAGCGTCTTCTTCAACCGGTAGTCGAGCTCGCGTTCCCACTTGCGGCGCAGGAAGGCCCTGATCTCCTCGCGGCCGTTGAGGAACTCGCTGCGGTTGCGCCACTCCGAGTCCTCGGTGTAGGCGAGCGCCACCCGCTCGGGGTCGCGGCTGTTCCATGCGTCCTCGGCGGCCTGCACCTTGGCCCGGGCCGAGTCGGCCGTGAACGGCGGGCGGATGTCGGTGGGGGAGGGCATGGCGTCAGCCAAAGATGACGTAGTCGGCGACCTCGTGGTGCTCTGGGCGGATCCGTTCCGGACTCAGGCCGTGCTCCCGGACCACACCGAGCCGGCGCGGGTCGCGCGCGGCCGCCTCGGAGCCGTCCTTCGACGGCCACAGGTTGACGATGAGCAGCCCCTCCTCGGTCTTGGCCGCCGAGTGCAGTATCAGGCCGTGATCGCGGCCCACGGCCGACATCGTGCCCGACGACCGCCGGTAGCCGGCCAGCAGCCGGTCGGGGTCGCCCGTGATCCGGGTGATCGTGAGGTAGGCCATCAGCTGACGCGGTCCAAGGGGCGGGTCATCTCGATGCCGTGGTCCTCCGCCAGCGCGAGGACCGCGTCCACGCTGGGCGTCCCTCGCTGCGCGAGCGCGCCGGCCTCGCGCGCGAACTGCTCCATCTCGGCGCCGGGGGAGAAGATCACGAAGGCACGCGCCTCTTCGCGGGACTCGTTGCGAATCGCGTGCTCGCGTCCGCCGGCGATCGGCACCACGGCGCCCGGGCCCGCCACCGTGCGCTCGACCTCACCGTCGTCGTTCGCGACGTAGAACGCGAACTCGCCCTGCTCGACGCGGTACATCTCAAAGGGGTCGTGACGATGCAGCATCGGGGGTCCGCCGCCGGCCCGCATGCGGACCTCCACGCCGGTGAGGGCGCCGTCGCTCTGCTCGCTGGTCAGGCGGAAGGTGAGCAAGTCGCCGCCGACCTCGACCGTATCGTATAAGGACAGGTTGCCTGTCTTGTTCATGCGGCTAATATAGACAGGAAGCCTGTCTTATGTCCAGCCGCCTGCCCGACACCTCCGCGCGCCGCTCCCCGGAGAACCTGGCGATTCTTCTCAGGGAGCCCTTCCGCGCCGGCTCGGAGCTGCTCGTCCGGCGCTTCGCCGAGCGCGGGCACCCCGAGGTGCGAGGCCCGCATGGCAACGTCTTCCAGTACCTGGACGACGGTGGGACACGGGTGATCGTGCTGGCCGAGCGAGCCCAGATCACCAAGCAGTCGATGGCCGAGCTCGTGGCCCACCTGGAGCGCCACGGCTACGTCGAGCGTGTGCCGGATCCCGCCGACCGCCGCGCCAAGCTCGTGCGCACCACTCGGAAGGGCAGGCAGGTATACGCGATCGCCCGCGAGGTGGTGGCCGAGATCGAGCAGGACTGGACCAGGCGTCTCGGCAAGACCAAGATGCGCCAGCTCCGCCGCCTGCTGGAGGAACTGAACGCAGGGCTGGACTGAGGTCCGTCGATATCGTCGGGTCATGTCGCTCACCCTCGGAACCGGACCTCTCGGCGGCTCCCCCGGGGGCGCCTTCAACTTCGATCTGGCCGCCGCCGCGCCGCCTCACCGGATCTACTTCGCGGACTTCCTCCCGCGCGTGCGCGCGGTGATCGCCGGACGCACCGTGCTCGACACCGTCAGGGCCAAGCTCCTGTACGAGACGGCGATCCTGCCGCGCCTGTACGCGCCGCTCGAGGACTTCGACTCCGTGGTGCTCTCGCGCACCGGCCACTCCACCCACTGCCCGTTCAAGGGCGACGCGTCGTACTGGTCGGTGAGCGCGAACGGCTCCTCTCGCGAGAACGCCGTCTGGGCCTACGAGTCACCGCTCGCCGAGGCCGCCTGGCTCGACGGCTACGCGTCGCTGTACCACGAGCACGCCGACGAGTGGTGGGCCGAGGACGAGCGCGTGACCAGCCACTTCCGCGATCCGTTTCACCGCATCGACGTCCTGCCGAGCTCGCGGGCGGTGCGCGTCAGCGCCGGTGGCGAGGTGCTGGCCGAGAGCGAGCGCGCGGCGCTGCTGATCGAGACCGGCCTGCCCGCGATCGCCTATGTGCCCCGCGCCGATGTCGGAGCGCGGATCGAGCCCGCCGACAAGCGTGAGGTCTGCCCGTACAAGGGCGAGGCGCGCTACTGGACGGTGGGCGGCACGGACGACGCGGCGTGGTCCTACGAGTTTCCCCGACCCGAGGCCACCGGCATCGCCGGGCGGCTGGCGTTCGACACCGAGCTGGTGGACGTACAGATCGGCTGAACGCGGGCGCGCGTGCCCTTCGTCTACCTGCTCCGCTGTGCCGACGACAGCCTCTACTGCGGCTGGACCACCGACGTCGGCCGCCGCGTGGCCGAGCACGGCGCCGGGGTGGCCAGCCGCTACACGCGCAGCCGGTTGCCGGTGGAGCTCGCGCTCACGATCGAGGTGGACGACCGTTCCGCCGCCATGCGCGAGGAGGCCCGTATCAAGCGCCTGCCGCGGGCGGCGAAGCTGGAGCTGATCGAAGCTCCGCAAGCCGGCCGTCGGGTCAGCCCGGCGTGACTCCCTCGACCGCGTCGCGCAGCAGAGCGGTGTCGGCGTACACCCGCCCACGGATCAGCTCGCCCTCGCTGAACTCGTAGATCCAGACGTTGTGGACGTCGACGTTGCGGCCGTCCCGGGTCCGCGCCTGGACGTGCACCGGCACGACGATCTGGTCGCCGCCGTCCACGAAGCCCTCGGGAGTCGAGCTGAACTCGTCGAACCAGCGCCACAGGTCGTGCGTGAACCAGCCGATCACGGCGTCGGGCCCGTGGAAGGTGCCTCCGTAGGGAATCGTGTCGGGCACGACCAGCTCGCAGTCGCGATGGAGGATGTCGGCCATGTTGGCCGGCTCGTCCGGGCCCCAGCCGGCAAAGGCGTGGGCCAAGCGCTCGATGTTCGAGGGTGTCATGACCTACACGACCCCGCAGACGGCTAGTTCTTCCCGCGCTTGAAGCTGATCAGCTCCTCGCGGTCGCTCCCTCCGGAGACGCTCACGGCGAGCACCGGGCCGACGCCGCGGGCGTAGAACTTGTACTCGAGGATCCTCGGGCTGAGCGGGTTCACGTCGCGGGTCATCAGCACCTTCGGGAAGTACCGGAACGGCACCTCGGCCCGCTCGCCGAGGCTGAAGATCGAGGCCTTGTCCTCGGCCTGGCCCTTGTAGTACTCCTGGCGATAGCTCATGCCCACGCGCGGCTTGGCCGGCATGATGATTCCCGCCTGCGCCCCGTCGACTCCGGCCTCGAACGAGCCCTCCGTGGACACCGGCCTGCCGTTCTCGTAGTCGGTGGTGGCCTCGCCGAGGTACCAGATGTTCCCCTTGCGGTCCTGGGCGTACCAGTCGTCGGTGATCTCGACCGGCTTGCCCTTCTCGGTCACGACGTCGCGGACGACCCGGGCGGTG
This sequence comes from uncultured Thermoleophilaceae bacterium, assembly GCA_963751105.1. Classification (GTDB taxonomy): domain Bacteria; phylum Actinomycetota; class Thermoleophilia; order Solirubrobacterales; family Thermoleophilaceae; genus JACVRW01. The sequence continues at coordinate 63,207 of CAVVTG010000002.1, forward strand.
ACCCCGTTCGCGATCAGCTTGGTCCGCCGCGTGACGGTCACGACCACGCGCTGCTTGGTCCCCTCCGAGTCGGTCTCGCGGTAGATCCAGCGGCTGCCCGGCCGCATCGGCCAGTACGGGTTGTCGATCCGGGTGGTGAAGTCAGCCGGATCGAGAGTCACCCGCTCGGAGCCCTTGGGCAGCCCCGCGTCACTGGTGGGTGCAGCCAACGCGGCCACGATCAGCGCGCCCACCACCATCGATCCGCCTGCTCTGCGTGCTCTCGTGCTCATGTCCATCCCCTCGGTCGATGTCGCAGTCGGGGACAGCCAAGACGGTTCAGCTGAACATCACCTGAGAGGCGAAGGTCCGCTCTCCTCGAGCCAGCGTGACTCGACTCGCGGGGAAGCGTGAATGCTCACGAGCTGCAGGCGCTCCGGTCCCAGGGCGCGGAAGGAGTGCACGGCGCCGGCCGGGACCACCACGACGTCGCCCGTCCCGGCCGTCACGTCCCGGCCGTCGAGCTCGAAGCGAGCGCACCCGCCCTGGAGCAGGAAGGTCTCGCAGTAAGGATGGCTGTGACGCGCCGGCCCCTCGCCGGGAGCGGCGTCCACCACGAAGAACGACACCGCCGATCCGTGGGCGGCGCCCTCGAACAGCCCGGCGCTCTCTCCCGGCGCCGGCCGCCACGAGGGGAGCGGATCCTTGGGCCCGTCGAGCACGGGGGCGTGGTTGTTGCTCTCGATCAGCATTGCGAGTCCTGTGAGGGGGTCGGGATCTGGGAAGTCAGACCGACCGGAGAGCCTGAACTCATCGGTGGAGCTCTCGTGTGACGCTCGTCACACACCGGAATAGCGATCCCGCGAACTCGGCCGCTAGGACTCTTCGGCGGACGGCACCACGATCCGGATGTGCCGGCGCGACAGCATCAGCACGGGCGCCGTCCAGTCCCGGCCCGAGCCGTCGAGGGCCTTCAGCTCGGCGTCCACGATGGTGAAGAACTCCTGGTCGCGCCGGTTGACGTGGTCGGACACGCGGCTGCGATACCCCTCGTGCGGAAGGGTCATCCTGCCCTCGATGCGGTAACGGTCCGTCTCCACCACCACTCGCTCTTGCCGGGTCTCCACGGCGGAGGAATCTACTGCAGCGCCAATGGGCCGGCCCATGTACCTTTGATGCGTGGAACCCGCGACCACCTCGGAGCGGGGGCCGGCCCTGGACGCTGTCTTCAAGCCCGTCCAGCCGCCGACCACCTTCGAGGAGACCGTCGAGCGGCTCGGTACGGCGATCCGGCTGGGGCTGCTCGTCCCCGGGGCGCGTCTTCCCCCCGAGCGCGACCTGGCCGATCAGCTGAGCATCTCGCGCTCCACGCTGCGCCAGGCGCTGACCACGCTCGTCCAGAGCGGTCACCTGATCGCCCTCCGGGGCCGGGCGGGCGGCACGTTCGTGGCCGAGTTTCCCCCGATGGGCCAGGCGGGGGCGGGAATCGAGTTCGGTGACGGAGCGGGCGAGGTGCTCGACTACCGCGTCGCGGTGGAGACCGGAGCCACCCTGCTGGCGGCGGAGCGTGCCACCGAGACCGACCTCGATCGCCTCGACGAGCTCACCGAGCGGATGAGCGCCACCACCGGTCCCTTCGAGGGATACCGGCGCGCCGACGTGCGCTTCCACATCGGGCTGGCCGAGGCCGCTCACTCCCCTCGCCTGGTGACGGCCATGACCGAGGTGCAGGGTCAGATGAGCGACCTGATCGCCCGAATCGCGCATCCCGACGAGGTGCTCAAGAGCTCGAACGCCCAGCACCGTCGCCTGGTGGCGCTGCTCAGAAAGGGCGACTCCGGTCGCGCGGTCCGCCTGATGCGCGATCACATCGAGGCCACCGAGCACATCCTCGTCGGCCTCAGGCCCTGATCCGCTCCCCGGACGGGTCGAGCAGGGGCTCCTTCGCCACCTCCCCGCCCACCCAGCGGCCGAAGATCTCGACCTCCACCGCCGTGCCGGGCTCGGCGTGCTCGGGTGGAAGGTAGGCGTAGGCGATCGAGCGCTCGACCGTGTAGCCGTAGCCGCCGGTGGTGACCCGGCCGCTGATGTCGCCGTCCACCCGCACCGGCTCATTGCCGAGCGCCACCGACAGAGGATCCTCGAGAGTCAGGCAGCAGAGGCGTTGACGTGGACCGCGCTCGGCCGCCTCGGCCAGCGCGTCCCGCCCCACGAATCCACCCTCCTTGTCGAGCTTGACGCAGAAGCCGACACCCCCTTCGTACGGGGTCTCATCGGGCGTGATGTCGGCCCCCCAGACCCGGTAGCCCTTCTCGAGACGCAACGAGTCGATGGCCCGGTAGCCGCCGGCCACCAGCCCGTGCGGGCGTCCCTCCTCCCAGAGAGCGCGCCAGAGCCCCAACCCGTACTCGGCAGGGCAATAGAGCTCCCAGCCCAGCTCGCCCACGTAGGTCACGCGCAGGGCTCGCACGGGCACGTCGCCGACGGTGATGTCGCGCAGGCTCATGTAGGGAAAGTCCTCGTCGGCCAGCGATTGCGGCGTCAGCGGGGCGAGCACGTCGCGGGCGCGCGGGCCCCAGAGGCCGAAGCAGGCGGAGGCCGAGGTCAGGTCCTGAACCTGCGCCGAGCCGTCCTCGGGCAGATGGCGGCGGATCCACTCCCGGTCGTGGTTGCCGAAGGCGGTTCCCGTGACGATCCCGAAGCGGTCCTCGTCCAGCCGCGCGACGGTGAAGTCGCATTCGATCCCGCCGCGAGAGTTGAGCATCTGGGTGTAGGTGATCCGGCCCACGTCGCGGGCCACGCGGTTGTCGCTCAGCCGCTCCACCAGGTCCGCCGCGCCCGGACCGGAGACCTCCAGCTTGGCGAACGAGCTCTCGTCGAACAGGGCCGCCGTCTCCCGGCAGGCGCGGTGCTCGGCTCCGATGGCGGGCGACCAGTGGCGTCCGGCCCAGCCACGCGGCCTCAGCGACTCGTCCCCAGCCTCGGCGTTCGACTCGTACCAGTTGACCCGCTCCCAGCCCGACTTCTCGCCGAAGGCGGCCTCCTGCTCGCGGTGCCACGCGTTGGCCGGCGACATGCGCAGCGGGCGCCCCGACTCGCGCTCGTGGTGGGGGTAGCGGATGTCGTAGTAGGTCTCGTAGGTCTCGCGGACTCGAGCGAGCGTGTACGCGGGCGATCGGTACTGGCGCCCGAAGCGACGGATGTCCATGTGCCAGAGGTCGAGCGACGGCTCGCCCGCCACGATCCACTCCGCCATCACCTTGCCGATCCCTCCGGCGCCGGCCAGCCCGTGCGCGCAGAAGCCGGCGGCCACGAACAGGCCGGCGATCTCGGTCTCGCCCAGGCAGAACTCGTTGTCGGGTGTGAACGCCTCCGGGCCGTTGATCATGCGCGTGACCTTCACGTCCTCCATCTGCGGCACGCGCCGGCGCGAGTTCTCGACGATCTCCTCGAAGCGGTCCCAGTCGTCCTCGAGCAGGCGGCCGTTGAAGTCGGACGGGATGTCCTCGAAGCGGCGTTCGCCGCCGGACAGGAACGCGGGCGCCGAATGGCGCTCGTATCCGCCCATCACCAGGCCGCCCCCCTCCTCGCGGAAGTAGACGAGCAGGTCCGGGTCGCGCAGCGTGGGCAGAGGGTTGTCCGGATCCTTCTCGCGGAAGGGCTGGGTGACCAGGTACTCGTGGGACATCGGCACCACGGGGATCCGCACGCCCGCGAGCCGGCCCACCTCGGCGGAGAACATCCCGGCCGCGATCACCACGGTGTCCGCCTCGATGTCCCCCCGCGCCGTGCACACCCGCGTGACCCGGCCGCGCTCGGAGTGGATGCCCGTGACCCGCGTTCCGGTGTGGATCTCGACTCCGCCGCGCCGGGCGCCGTCGGCCATTGCGTAGGTCAGCTGGGACGGATCGAGGTAGCCGTCGGTGGGCAGCCAGGCGCCACCGAGAACGCCTTCGGTGGACATCAGCGGAAAGCGCTCCTGGGCCTCGGCCGCGGAGATGAGCTCGAGCGTCAGGCCGAAGGTCTTGGCCCAGCCGGCCTGGCGGCGCAGCTCCTCCATGCGCTCCTCGGACGAGGCCAGCCGGATGCCGCCGCATTCGGTCCAGCCCGGATCAAACTCCGATTCGTCCCCCAGCCGCCGGTAGAGCTCCACCGAGTACATCATCATCTTGGTCAGCGACACCGAGCCGCGCAGCTGGCCCACGAGGCCGGCCGAGTGGAAGGTCGAGCCGGACGTCAGCTGGTTGCGATCGACCAGCACCACGTCCTCCCAGCCGAGCTCGGCCAGGTGGTAGGCGATCGACGTGCCGCCCACGCCTCCGCCCACGATCACGCAGCGGGCACTCCCGGGAAGCTCACGCGCCGGGCTCAAGCGCGGGCCTGGCCGAGCCAGGTCTCGAAGTCCGGATCCGACGCCGTCTGCTCGAGCCGGTCGAAGTGCTTCGTCGCGTAGCCGTCGAAGTCGAAGTCGAGCTCCGAGAGCTGCACCTGGACCACTCCCCACATCGCCTCGCGGAAGTCGGACATGAAGCGGAACAGCTTGAGCGTCGCGCGCCGTCGCTCGTCCGCAGGCTCCCCGAAGTAGGCCTCGAGCAGTGCGGCCTGCTGATCGTCGTCGAGCTCGTTGTTGACGGCGAGGTTGCCGAGGTCGAAGTAGCGGTCGCCCATGCCCGCGTACTCCCAGTCGATGATCTGCACCCGCTCGCCGTCGTGCATGAAGTTCGCCGTGAGCAGGTCGTCGTGGCAGGGCACAGGGCGGTGCTCCTCCTGCCCAGCGATGGCCTCGCGGATCTTCCGGGCGTTGGCGCGGGCCGTCTCGAAGGCCGCCGGCGGCTCTCCGCCGTGCTCGCGCGCCAGCTCGGCGTAGCGGTCGACCAGCTCGAAGGAGTCGAAGGTCGTGTCGAGCACGGTACCGGAGTCGTGAAAGGCCCGCAACGCGCGCGCCACCTCGGCCAGCTGCTCGGGTGCCGCCACCTCGTCGACGGTCATCGTGTGGCCGGAGATGAAGGGCGTGACCAGGCACGGGGGCGAATCGAGCATCGCCGCCACGCCGGGCCCGATGCCGAGGTCTCCGGCGGCGTCGGTGGCGACGCACTCGGCCTGGCGGTCGATGCCGAGCAGCTCGGTCCGCTTGCCCGGCAGGCGCACCACGTAGTCGTTGCCGCCGAAGTTCACGCGGTAGTTGCGGTTGGTGATGCCGCCCTCGAGGGGCTGAACGCCCCCGCCGCGCGGGCCGAGCAGCGCCGACAGCCGCGCCACGACCTCGGTCAGTTCCGAGATGGAGACCTCCTCATGCATGAGCGGACACTAAGCGCAGAGCAGGTCGCTCACAACGCCAACGCGCCCAGCACCTCCTCCCACCACACCCGCTCGGTGTCGCTCACGCCGCCGCGGATGCGCCGCCGCACCCAATCGCTGAGCGCCTGGCGCGAGCCGAGGGCGAGCACGGGGCCGGTGATCGCGTAGCGGCCGTCCTCCAGGAGCACCAGGGCGCCGGGCAGGTCACGGCGTGAGCGCACGCGATCGATCACGCGCAGGCCGGTGACCTCCGCGGGCCGCTGGGCGTCGCCGTCCTCTTCGTCGTTCCAGGGCCGCGTGTGGAACACCCGCGACACGCCGGCCAGGCGGGGCCGCTCGACCGTTTCCGGGCCGATCGGGCCCGGTGCGCCAGCGCGGCAGCAGCTCGCGCACCTCGGGAGCCACCTCCTGGCGGATCAGCAGGTGGAGCCGGTCGCCCTCCTCGACCCGCGTGGAGCCGCGAGGCGGGATCGCCTGTCCGCCCCGGACGATCACGTTGACCAGCGCCTCACGGGGCAGGTCGAGGTCACGGGTGCGCAGGCCGACGATGGCGTCGCCGGGCAGGACCGGGTACTCCACCACCTCCGCCCCCAGCGCGCGGATCGTGCCCGTCTCGGCGATCGGGCTGGGCAGCGCCGGCTCGTCCTCGGTCATCCCGAGCCGCCGCGCGAAGGCCTCGAAGGTGGTGGCCTGCAGCAGCGTCGACACCAGCACGGCGAAGAAGACGATGTTGAGCAGCTCGAGATCGCGTGGGACATCGGCGATGACCGGGAAGATGGCCAGCACGATCGGCACCGCTCCACGCAGGCCTGCCCAGCTGAGCACCAGGCGCTCGGCGAAGCTGTAGTGGTCGAAGGCGGTGGCGACGAAGGTGGCGAGCGGCCGGGCCACGAAGGCGACCACCAGGGCCAGCAGCGTCCCGTTCAACGCCACGTTGTCGAGGTCGCTCGGGAAGATCAGGAGCCCGAGCGCCAGGAACATGGTGAGCTGCGCGACCCAGGCCAGCCCTACGTGAAAGCTCGTGATGGTCTGCTTCGCCGGAATGTTGGCGCTGCCGAGGGCGAGGCCCACCAGGTACACCGCCAGGAAGCCGGAACCCTCGATGCTCGCTGCGGCGCCGTAGCCCACCGCGGCAGCGGCCAGCGAGGCCACCGGGTACAGCCCCGGGGTGTCCAGGCGCGCGCGCTGGAAGGCCTGCACGGCGAGCCAGCCCACGCCGATCCCCACCACCGCCCCGATCCCGAGCTGCTGTACGAACAGCCAGAGCATGTCGAGCAGGTCGTAGTCGTCGCTCTTGATCCACTCGATGAAGCCGAGCACGAGCAGCACGGCCACGGGGTCGTTGAACCCCGCCTCGCCCTCGAGCGTCCGCGCCAAGCGCTTGCGCAGCGAGGACGCACGGAGGACGGCGAAGATCGCCGCGCCGTCGGTGGAGGCGATGATCGACCCGAGCAGCAGGCCCTCGAGCAGGGAGAAGTCGAACAGCGCCACCGCCACGAGGCCCCCCACCGCGGCGGTGATCATCGTGCCGACGACCGCCAGCGACAGCGCCGGCCGCAGCACCGGCCTGATCTCCTTGAACCCGGCGGTCAGCCCGCCCTCGAAGAGAATCAGCGCGAGCGAGAGGACGCCGATCAGCTCGGCCAGGTGGTAGTCGTCGAACGGCAGCCAGCCGAGCCCGTCGGAGCCCACGAGCATCCCGAGCCCGAGGAACAGGATCAGACCGGGCAGCCTCACCCGGCCCGCGAGCAGCGCGGCGAGTAGGCCGGCGCTCAGCAACAGGCCGGCAACGAGGATGAACTGCTCGTCGCTCATCGGGGGACCGCATCATCGCGGCTGCGGACGGGGCCGGGCCGCGCCTTCAGCTCCGAACTCTGCCGTGTGGGGAGCCGGCGCCGTCGCGAGTGGGCTCAGGCTCCAACGACCGGAGCGCTGTTCTTCCTGCGAACGGGAGCGTCTCGAGGTGGTAACCCTCGTCCGCGCCTCGGCGCGGTGCGGAGGGGGTTTCACCTTCTAGATTCTCATGCGGTCGTGGATCCCTTCCAGTGCTGGCCTTGACGCCCTGGGAGGCGACGCCGACAGCACTATGGAACTTGTCGCCGCAGAGAAGGGTTTTTCCTTCGCCGAGCCCTACGCCATCGGCCTGCTCTTTGGCGGGGTCGCGGTGCTGGCAGCTATCGGGGCTCTTTCCCATCAGCACGAGCGAGCCTTCTCGGCGAGCCTGATCTATCTCGGCCTGGGCGCCGGAAGCGCGGTCGTAGTCGAGCTTCTGAACATCGGTTGGCTCAATCCCATATCTGATGCGGAGTTTCTGGAGCGAGTGTGCGAGCTGGCGATCGTCATTGCCTTATTCGCCACCGGACTGAAGCTCGACCGCCCACTGACCTGGAGTTCGTGGTCGGGCATCGGACGGCTACTCGTCGTGGCCATGCCGCTCACTATCGCGGCGGTCGCCCTCTTTGGCACCAGCGTCATGGGCCTCTCCCTCGGGGCGGCGCTGGTGCTAGGAGCCATTCTGGCGCCCACCGATCCCGTCCTTGCCGGAGACGTGGGCGTGGGCCCCCCGGGCGATGAGGATGAGCGCGAGCCGAACTTCTCGCTCACCGGGGAGGCCGGGCTCAACGACGGCCTCGCCTTTCCCTTCCTCTTCCTCGGTCTCTTCGTCGCGCAAGAGGGCGGAGCCGACTGGCTGAGCACGTGGCTGCTGGCTGACGTCCTCTATGCCGCGGGCGTGGGTATCGCGATCGGAGCTGTCGGCGGTTATCTGCTGTCAGCGGTCGCCGTTGGACTTCGAGAGCGTAACCTGCTCGAGCCGCAGCTCGATTCCTGGATGGCTATTCCCGCCGTGCTGCTCGTCTACGGTGCGGCGGAGATCGCCGGCGCGTATGGGTTTCTCGCCGCCTTTGCGGGTGGTGTCGGATTTCGCCACTACGAGCACGGACACGAGTACAACCGACGTGTTCACGATGGAGCCGAGACGGTTGAGAAGTTCGGGGAGCTAGCGGTCATCCTGCTCATCGGCAGCATGCTGGGGACCGCCGGCCTCGCGGCGCCGGGCCTAACCGGCTGGCTTCTCGTGCCGACGCTGCTGTTGGTGATCCGGCCGGTCGCCGTCACCACCTGTCTGGTCGGTTCCGGTCTGCCCGTGGCAGAGCGTGGCTTCATCGCCTGGTTCGGCGTGCGCGGAGTCGGCTCGCTCTACTATGCCGCCGTGGCGGTCGCTGCAGGCGTGCTGCCCGCCGCAGAGGCGGAGGTGGTCGTTTGGACGGCGCTCGCGTGTGTGATCGTCTCGATCGTCGTGCACGGCCTCAGTGCGACCCCGCTGAGCCGTCGAATGAGCGCTGACCAGTTGTCTGCCGTCGGCCAGCACGAGGCATCGGCTAGGACCTCAGACGGCGACACTGCGTCGGCCAGTCTGCCAGCGTGCTCTCAAACTCGCCGCTGAGAGGCGTGCCACGAGCCGATATCGCTTCGGAGAGATAGTACGCCGGCCGGCGCAGCCGGGGTCAGCCGGCTTCGAGAAAGCGCTCGGCGATGCGGCGGAAGAAGTCTGAGCGGGTGATCACCCCGGTGACCTGGCCGTTGGCCACGACGGGGATGATGAGCACGCGGTGGTGGAGGAAAGTCTCGGCGATCTGGACGTCGGAGAAGTCTTCGCTGACGTCGACGTGGTCGGTGTTGAGGTGCTGGCCGACCGACTCGTCGCGGCAGCCGCTCGTCGCTCGATCGCTTCGTCGAGGCTGTTCTTGACGAAGCCGGCGTATTTGAGCACGCCAACGTAGCCGGGAAAGAGCGCGGCCATGAACTCTCGCTCGCCAAAGATGCCCTGCAATCGGCCGTCTGCGTCAACGACGGGCAGGGCGGGCAGACCGCTGTCGAGGATGGTCTTGACGGCGTGGGCGACCGTGTCGTCACGACGCAGAACTGACGCTTCGCGCACGAGGTCGCGGCTGAGGCTGTTGGGACTCATGTTGAGCTCACAGGTAGCGGATGGCGATATAGGCGGTGGCCAAGAGCATGGAGACGAGGGTGGCGGGCAGCCCGGCCTTGAGGAACTCTACGAAGCCGATCGGTTTGCCGGCGCGGGCGGCCATGCCAGAGGCCGCGACATTGGCGGCGGCGGCAATCAACGTGGCGTTGCCGCCGAAGCAGGCGCCGAGGGCAAGGGCCCACCAGTAGGCGTCGTCGCCGTCGTTGCCCTGCTGCAGTTGCTCCACCACGGGGATCATGGTCGTGGTGAACGGGATGTTGTCGACGATCCCGGAGCCGATCGCCGAGACCCAGGCGATGCCGAGCAGCTCCGCGGTGCGGTCGCCGCCGGTGACTGAGGCGATCGCGTCCGCAACCTCGCCGATCGCACCGGTCTCCTCGAGGGCGCCCACCATCACGAACAGGGCGATGAAGAAGAACAGCGTTGGCCACTCGATCCCGGCGAGCGCTTCGGTGAGGGACTGGCGGGTTACCAGTAGCGCGGCCGTGGCGCCCGCCAATGCGACGGTGGCCGGCTCCAGACCGAGCGCCTTGTGTAGGAAGAACAGCACGATCGTGACCAGGAGCACGGGAAGGGTGCGGATGAGTTCGTCGCGGTTCTCGATCGAGCGGTCGGCGTCGAGCTCCATTACCCGTCGGCGCGCCTCAGGAGCGATCTGCAGCCGAGGCCGGTAGGCCAGATACAGCAGTCCAATCACCACGACAAAGCGCACGGCGGCGATCGGAGCCAAGTTGCTGATGAAGGCCATGAAGGATCAGATCGGTGGCGCCGGCGATGATGATGTTGGGCGGATCGCCGATCAGCGTGGCGGTGCCGCCGATGTTCGACGCGATCACCTCGATGATCACCAGCGGGATCGGATCGATATCGAGCGCGTCGGCGAGCAGGAACGTGATCGGCACCATCAGCAGCACCGTGGTGAGGTTGTCCAGGAAGGCCGACAGCACGGCCGTGGTCACCGCGAGCGAGGTCACCACCGCCAGTGGCCTGCCGCGCGAGACCTGTCCGGCGCGGATGGCCAGCCAGGTATAGACGCCGGTGGTCTCGGTCAGACGGACCAACACCATCATTCCGGCCAGCAGGCCGATCGTGTTGAAGTCGATCGACTCGATCGCCTGCTCCTGCTCGAGGGTCTGGGTGAGCAGCACGAGCACGGCGCCGAGCAGGGCGATCTTGGTGCGGTCAAAGCGCTCGCTGGCGATCAGCGCCAGCGCTCCCGCGAAGATGACGATGGCCAGCGCCATCAGAGCCGCAGGTCGTCCGAGGCGTCGACGAGTGCCACGGTCGGGCGCATTCCCACCAGGCGCAGGTCGCCCATCAGCTCCATCCAGGTGACGTCGCCCGCCATCTGGCGGGCGGTATCCGGATCGTCGAAGTCGAGTTCCACCAGCCAGCCCCACTCCAGCGCTTGTCGGCGGGAGGCCACCCCGAGCCGGCTGATGGCCGCGGAGCGCACGCCGCGCGCCCCCACCAGCGGACGGAGTTCGCCGCGCAGCCAGTCCTCGGCTTCCTGCAACCGGACGTGATGGGGAGGGCGCACCATCATGATCAGACGGGCCATGTGACGGAGGATCGCCAGCCGCGCCCGTTCTTCCTATGGGGGGTCGCCCCCACGCCAGGCCGGTATCGGTACGGATGCCTGCTTTAGACGCCGCCTCAGGGGTCGACCAGGCCGCGGCGGATCGCGTAGCGCGTGAGCTCCACGCGATCCCGCATCCCGAGCTTGCCGAGCAGGTTCTCGCGGTGGCGGTCGACGGTCCGGCGCGCAATGCCCAGCTCGAGGGCGATCTGATCGCTCGTGTGAGCCTCGGCGATCAGCTTCAGGATCTCCAGCTCGCGTGGCGTCAACGGGTCCTCTGGTACATCCTTGCCGCTGCGGGCGCGCAGGACGTGGTCACGGATCAGAGCCGTGACAGCGGCCGGGTACAGGAAGGGCTCGCCGCGCATGGCGGCGCGGCACGCTTCGACCAGATCGCGGTCCGCAGCCGACTTGAGCACGTAGCCGCTTGCCCCCGCCTTCAGGGCCTCGAAGAGATATTGCTCGTCCTGGTGCATGGAGAGCATCAGCAGCCTGAGATCGGGTCGCCTGTTCGAAAGCTCACGCGCGGCCTGCAGGCCGGTCAGCCGCGGCATCGCCACGTCGAGAACCGCGAGATCTACCTCTGGCGCCCTGCCGGCCTCCACGGCCTGGGCGCCGTTGGAAGCCTCGGCCACGACACGCATGTCCGGCTGGGCGTCGAGGACCATGCGGAGGCCGCGGCGCACCATCACGTGATCGTCAGCAAGCAGGATGCGAATCGTCGCGGGACTCACCGTCCGCGCCTGAACAACAGGCTGGTGCAGGTGCCTTCGCCGGGCAGCGACTCCACCACGAGCTGGGCGCCGACGAGCACCGCACGCTCGCGCATTCCTCTCAATCCCGCTCCCTCCACGGACTCGGCGGCATCGAAGCCTCGGCCGTCGTCAGTCAGCTCGAGGCGCGGAGCGGAGGCGCCTGCTCGGAGCGAGAGCCGGACCGTGGAGGCTCCCGCATGACGCGCGATGTTGGTCAGCGCCTCCTGGGCGACGCGATAGGCCACTACCTCCTCCTCCGGGGACAGGGCCTCGACCTTGTGTATGTCGCGTTCGACCGCCAGCTCGGTACGCCGCTCGAAATCGTTGACCAGAGATCGCAACGCCGCCGGCAGACCAAGATCGAGCGCCTCGGGACGGAGGCGCGCAGCGATGTGCCTCACCTCTTCGAGCGCCGACCGGACCTCCTCGCGCACAGCCGAGAGCACGACCGCGTGCGCCTCCGTCCCGGCGGCATGCTCGATCTGCAGCATTGCCGCCGTCAGGGTCTGCCCCACCTCGTCGTGGAGGTCGCGGGCAATGCGTCGTCGCTCCGCCTCCTGAGCCGCCAGCGCCCGGCGCGCGCTGTCTCGCCGCTCGGTCTCGAGGCGCGCGATCATCTCGTTGAAGGCGTTGGTCAGCTCAATCACTTCCGGGTCGGCCTTGCCGGACGGCGCCCGGCCGCCCGGACGAAGCGGATCCACCGCGCGCATGAAGGCGGTCAGCCTTCGGAGCGGCTCGAACACTTGTCGCAGCAGCAGAAAGTTCAGGCTGATCAGGGTTCCCACCCCGGCCAGGAGAATGAGAGCCTCCGTGAGGGCAACGGGGAAGCTGACGGTTGCCGGGCTGACCACTAGTACCAGCACCGCGCCGACGAGCAACACCGCATTGAGCGCGAACACGCGCCAGAACAGGCTCACGCATGCAGCGTAGGAGACTGCGGACGGCTGCCCAGTGTCACTGCACCAAATGATTGGGTCTTGCCCGCGTCTGACGGTTTTCCCGCGGGTGTTGACTCCATCCGGGACCGGGGTTAGGGTCGCCTCCGACCGGCAACGGTTGGGTTATCAGACCTTTGTGAGGCCTCAAGCAAGGGAAGGTTGCGCACATGGCGACTAGCGGCAGCACCGAACCCACCCGCGACACCAGCGGCACTGACGTCGGCGCCAGCGAGGACGAGCAGCGCCTCCAGGAGCTCGGCTACAAGCAGGAGCTCACGCGCGCGTGGTCGGGCTTCACCAACTTCGCGATCTCCTTCACGATCATCTCGGTGCTCGCCGGGACGTTCACCGACGTTCCCGTTCGCCTGGCAGAACGGCGGTCCGATCGCCGCCTCGATCGGCTGGCCGGTGCTGTGCGCCTTCGTGCTCATGGTCGCGGTGTCGATGGCCGAGCTGACCTCGAAATACCCCACGGCCGGCGGACCCTACTGGTGGGCACACGACCTCGGCGGCAAGGGCTGGAGCTGGATGACCGGCTGGTTCAACATCGTCGGCCTGGTCGGGATCGTCGCCTCGGTGGGCTACGGCGCGGCGCTGTTCCTCAACGAGCTGCTCGGCCTCTACGGCCTCAGCCTCTTCGGAGTCGACTTCGGCGACGACGTGCACATCCTCGCCGAGACGTGGCTCCTCTTCTTCCTGATCATCGTGCTCTACACGCTGGTCAACATCTTCGCCGACCGCGGGCTCGCCCTGATGAACAACATCTCCGTGGGCTGGCACCTGCTCGGGCGTCGCGGTGATCCTCGCCGTCCTGATCGTCGTGCCCGACGACCACCAGAGCGCAAGTTTCGTCTTCGGCGAGCGGATCAACAACTCGGGACTCCACGACGGATCGACGGGCAACTTCGGCTTCTGGTTCCTGGTCCTGCCGATCGGATTCCTGCTGACGATGTACACCCAGACCGGCTACGACGCCTCTGCGCACACGGCCGAGGAGACCCGGGGCGCGGCTATCACCGCCGCCCAGGGGGTCTGGCGCTCGGTCTTCTTCTCTGCCCTCATCGGCTGGTTCGTGCTGCTCGGCTTCCTGTTCGCCGCCAGCGACGTGGACGCTGTGAACGAGGGCGCCGGCACGGTCTTCGCGATCTTCGAGAGCTCGCTGGACACGTGGGCGGCGAAGCTCGTGATCCTGATCGCCACGATCGGGCAGATCTTCTGCGGCGCCGCCGGCCTGACCAGCGCCTCGCGGACCTGGTACGCCTTCTCACGCGACCGGGGCATGCCCGGCTGGAGCATCTTCCAGCGCGTCAACCGCGACCGGGTGCCCTTCAACGCGGTGATCGCGCGTCTCGTTCTTCTCCCTCGTGATCGCGATCCCGGCGATGTTCGGCGAGAACGACTACCCGTTCGCGTTCTTCGCGCTCACCGGCATCTGCACGGTCGGTCTCTACCTCGCGTACATCATCCCCGTGTACCTGCGGCTGAGGAAGGGCGACGACTTCGAGCCGGGCCCATGGAACCTGGGCTGGCGCTACAGGGTGGTCAACGTGCTCGCGATCATCTTCGTGATCGTCGTCGTGTATTCCCTGAACCTGCCCTACACGCCGACGGGCCTGCCCTGGAACGACGGCTTTGAAGTCAGCGTCGTCAACTACACGCCGCTCGCGATCGTGTTGCCGCTCATCTTCGGCGTCTGGTACCTGATCTCCGCCAAGAACAAGTACCAGGGTCCGGTGCGGACGTTGGAGGAGGACGAGGTCACGCGCGACTGAGCCCGCGCCTCAACGAAGCTCGGCTGCGGCGCTCACGAACGCTGCCAGGCCTCGTGCTCCGACGAGCGCCAGGCGTCGTCGCGCTGCGGCTCCACCGTGCGGTCCACGGGCAGCAGCTCGGCGGCCTCCTCCAGGCTGTCGAACACGCCGGCGCCCACGCCGGCCAGCACCGCGGCGCCCAGCACGGTGGCGTCGGCGCCGGCCGCCTCCACGGGCGCGCCGATCGTGTCGGCCTGCAGCTGAAGCAGCAGCGGCTCGTTGGTGAGCCCGCCGTCCACGCGCAGCGAGGCCACCTCCACGGTGTCGCGCATGGCGGTCACCACGTCGGCCACGCGCCACGCGATGCCCTCCAGCGCCGCCCGCGCGATCTGGTCGCGCGTCGTGCCGCCGTGGATGCCGGACAGCACCGCGCGGGCGTCGGGCTTCCACCAGGGCGCCCCGATTCCGGCCAGGCCGGGCAGCACGCGGGCGCCGCCACTGTCCTCGGCCTCTCGGGCCAGCTCGGCCAGGGCGGCGGGGCGTTCGGCTACGCCGAGCTCCCGGCACATCCACTCGAGCATCGCTCCGGCTGCGAACACGCCGCCGTCGATCGCGTACTCGGTCCGGCCGTCGATGCTCCAGGCCACGGTGGGAAGCAGGCCGCCCGCCGGCCGGGGCACCTCTTCGCCGGCATGGCCGAGGACGAAGACGCCGGTGCCGTAGGTGGCCTTGACCCGACCCTGGACCACGCAGCCGGCTCCCGCCAGCGCCGCCTGCTGGTCCACCACCTGCGCGCGCAGAGGCAGCTCCACCGGCCATGACTCGTGGCTGAGCACACCGAGCTCGCCGGCAGTGTCGCGTACCGCGGGCAGCACCTCGGCGGGCACGCCGAAGAGCTCGCATAGCCGGGGGCTGAAGCCCGGCTGGCCCAGGGCGTGCAGCTGCATCCGCGAGAGCGTGGAAGGTTCGGTGGCGAACCCCGCCCCCAGGCGGTCGCACAGGAACGAGTCCACCGTGCCCATTCGCAGCGTTCCGGCCTCGCGCGCGCGGCCCACGGCCTCGTCGTTCTCGAGCAGCCAGGCGAGCTTGGCCGCGGAGAAGTACGGATCGAAGGGCAGGCCGCTGAGCTCCTGGATCTCGGGCTCGTGCTCGGTCAGCCCGTCGAGCACCTGCTGAGAGCGCTTGTCCTGCCAGACGACGATGGGGCTGAGCGGGCTCCCGGTCTCGGCGTCCCAGGCGAGCACGGACTCGCCCTGGTGGTCCAGGCCGCAGACCACGTCGTCGTCCGGGGCCTCCTCGAGCAGCTCGGCGACGGCCTCAACGACCGCCGCCAGCACCTCCTCGCCGTCCTGCTCGACCCAGCCCGGCTGCGGATGGCGGTTCGTCTTGTCGCGCCGGGCCTCGCGGACCGGCTGGAGCTTCTCGTCGAACAGAGTGGCCTTGACGCCGGTGGTGCCCTCGTCGATGCCCAGGAGCAGCATCCGCGTGTCCTACCACACCCGTGGTTGAGCGGGGCGGGGCGTTGCGGTTAGGCTGCGGCGAAAGGCCCGGTCAACCGACCTTATCTGCGAGGACACATGGATCTAGACGAGCTGCGCCAGGACGCCGATAGCGGCGAGATCGACACCGTTCTTCTCGTGATCGCCGACATGGAGGGCCGCTTGCAGGGCAAGCGCCTGACCACCGGGCACTTCCTGGACGAGGTGGCCGAACACGGCGCCGAGGGCTGCAACTACCTGCTCGCCGTGGACGTGGACATGAACACAGTCGACGGCTACGCGATGTCCAGCTGGGAGCGCGGCTACGGCGATTTCGTGATGACCCCGGACATGGACACGCTGCGCGGGGTGCCCTGGCACGACGGCACCGTCCTGCTGATGGCCGACCTGGGCTGGGAGGACGGCTCGGACGTGGTGGCCTCGCCCCGGCAGATCCTGCGGCGGCAGCTGGCACGCCTCGCCGAGCGCGGCTGGATCGCCACGGCGGGCACCGAGCTCGAGTTCATGATCTTCAACGACAGCTACGAGGACGCCTGGCGCAAGGGCTACCGCGATCTCGATCCGGCCAACCTCTACAACGTGGACTACTCCATGCTCGGCACCGCGCGCGTGGAGCCGCTCATCCGTCGCATCCGCAATTCGATGGAGGGCGCCGGCATGAAGGTCGAGAACTCGAAGGGCGAGTGCAACTTCGGCCAGCACGAGATCAACTTCCACTACAACGACGCCCTGAGCACGGCTGACGATCACGTGATCTACAAGACCGGCGCCAAGGAGATCGCCGCTCAGGAGGGCGTCTCGATCTCCTTCATGGCCAAGTACGACGAGCGCGAGGGCAACTCGTGCCACATCCATTGCTCGCTGGCCAAGGAGGGCGGGGGCAACGTGTTCGCCGACGATCAGCAGCTGTTCGACCGCTTCGTGGCCGGCCAGCTCGCCTGCCTGCGCGAGCTCACGCTGTTCTTCGCGCCCAACGTGAACTCCTACAAGCGCTTCGTGCACGGCTCCTTTGCTCCCACCGCCGTGGCCTGGGGCAAGGACAACCGCACATGCTCGATGCGCGTGGTGGGCCACGGGCAGGGGCTGCGTGTGGAGAACCGGCTGCCCGGCGCCGACGTGAACCCCTACCTTGCGCTGGCCGCCATGATCGCGGCCGGGCTGCACGGCATCGACAACGAGCTCGAGCTCGAGCCGGCCTTCGAGGGCAACGCCTACGACTCCGACAAGGAACGGGTGCCGCACACGCTCTACGCCGCGCGTGACCTGTTCGCCGAGTCGGCGGTCGCGCGCGAGGCCTTCGGCCAGGACGTGGTCGATCACTACCTCAACCGCGCTCACATCGAGCTCGACGCCTTCGAGGCGGCGGTCACCGACTGGGAGAAGTTCCGCGGGTTCGAACGCCTCTGATGGCCGGCGCCGGCCGCCCGGTCATCGGCATCTGCGCCTCCACCGAGCGGGCGCGCTGGGGCGCCTGGGACGTGGTGGCCAACCTCTCCCCGCGCAGCTACTCGCTGTCCGTCGCCCGCGCCGGTGGCCTGCCGCTGATCCTGCCGCCCGACGACGTGAGCGCCGAGGCGCCCGACGAGCTCCTCGATCTGCTCGACGGGCTGATCCTGGCCGGCGGGTCCGACGTGGACGCCGGCTCCTACGGCGCCCGCCCGCACCCCGAGACGGCCAACACCTGGCCCGAGCGCGACCGCTTCGAGCTCGCCCTCGGCCACCGCGCCCTGGAGCGCGACCTGCCCTTCCTCGGCATCTGTCGCGGCATGCAGATGCTGAACGTGACCGCGGGTGGCACGATCGACCAGCACCTGCCCGACCGCGTGGGACACGAGGACCACCGCCACACGCCCGGCGTCTTTGCGGACCATACGGTTCGCCTGGCCGACGAGTCGCTGGTCCGCCGCGTGGTGGGCGACGACACCAGCGCGGTCAAGTCCCACCACCACCAGGGCCTCGACGAGCTCGGTGAGGGAGTGGAGGCCAGCGGCTGGTCGGAGGACGGCGTGATCGAGGCGATCGAGCTGCCCGAGCGCCGCTTCGCCCTGGGCGTGCTCTGGCACCCCGAGGAGGACGAGGCCTCGAAGGTGATCGGAGCGCTGGTGGACGAGGCCCGGGCGCGCCGCGCCGAAGCCGGCGCAGAGTCGTAACGCAAGTCGCACACGTGTAACGCGCCGGGCGGCAGGATGGGGCGATGGAGCGACGCTGCACCGATAGGTCCCTACGTTCCGCATGACATACATGCCGAACGTAGGAGCACGGCCTCGACGCGGCGATCAGCGCGCTCGCCGACCGCCAGGAGCGCGTGGTGGGGCGGGAGCAACTGAGGGAGCTGGGGGTGGGCCGGGGGGCGCTCGCGTACCGGGTCAAGCTCGGGCGTCTGCACCCACAGCTACCGGGCACCTACTCGGTCGGCGGCAGAAAGCTGACGAAGGAGGGCCGCCTGGTTGCTGCCGTTCTCTCCCTGGGACCAGGAACGGTGATCAGCCATCGGACTGCGGCGGATCTGTGGGGCATCCGCCCGAGCGCGAGCCCGCTGATCGAGGTCACCCGAGGGCGCCGCGTGCGTGAGCGACCTGGCGTTCGGCAGCATGAGTCGGTGCTGCCCGACGACGAGATCGAAACCCTGATGGGCATCCCGGTCACCAGCCCCGCCAGGACCCTCCTCGACATCGCGGCCACGCTGAGCGAACCCCACACGGCGCGCGCTCTGGAGCGCACGGAAGCCTTGAGGATCACTGACCGAGTCCCCCTCTCAGAGCTGCCGTTACGGCACCCGCGCCACCCCGGCGCCAGAACTATCACGAAGCTGGCGAAGGAGGCCATCAACAACCCCACCCGCGAGGAGCTCGAGAACCGCTTCCAGGAGTTCATCCACGAGACCGGCCTGCCGCCACCGGAGATCAACGTCTCCATGCTCCTGGACGGCCACCGGGTCGAGGCCGACTGCCTGTGGCGGGCGGAGCACTTCATCGTCGAGCTGGACGGCTACGAGACGCACGGGAACAAACAGGCGTTCATCAGGGACCGCCGTAAGGACCGCCGGCTCAGGGCCGCCGAGTTCACGGTGATGCGCTTGACCTGGTGGGATCTCGATCCCGGAGATGAACGCGACTCGGTCGAGCGGGAACTGCGCCGGTCGCTAGACCGCGCGGCGGCGTGAACCGAGAGCGGAGCGCCATCCGGCCGCCGCCTCGGCGAACGCGTGGAACAGCACGCGCTTGTCCGACGCCTCCGGGTGCCACTGCACGCCCAGGACCCAGGCGCCGTCGGCCGTCTCGATCGCCTCCGGCACGCGTCGGGCCGCGAGCGTCCCGTGACCACCAGTCCGTCGCCGATCCGGTCGACCGCCTGGTGGTGGTGGCAGCGGCCGATGTGGAGCGTCTCGCCAAGGGCGCGCGCCGCGAGCGAGCCCTCGTCGAGCTCGATCTCGTGCTCGTTGCCCTCGAACGTGCCGACGATGCGCCGATGGGTGCTCTCGCCGCTCTCGTCCACGAGATCCTGCACCAGCGTTCCGCCGAGGGCCACGTTCAGCAGCTGCATTCCCGCGGCAGATGCCGAGGTAGGGCAGGCCGCTCGCCACCGCTGCCCGGGTCAGCGCGATCTCGAAGTCGTCGCGCTCGCGGTACACGGCCTCCACCGCCTCGATGGGCTCGGCGCCGTAGGAGCGGGGGTCGAGATCGGCCCCGCCGATCAGGAGCAGGCCGTCGATGCGGTCGAGGAGCGCCTCGGGTGAATTGGGGTCGACGGGTAGCAGAACGGTGAGCGCTCCGGTGGACTGCATGGCCTCCACGTACGTGTCGGCCACCAGGTGCGCGGTCTGGTCCCAGAACGCCCAGCGCGCGCGTTCGCGCACGGCGCAGATCCCGATCACGGGCGCGGGCGCCGCGGTCGGTGGCAGCGGAGCGGATCTCGGACGGTTCCAGCACGGCGGGCGAGCTTGACAGCGTGGGGGCTCGATGTAAAGGTCTCACGCCCATGCCATTTAACGCGCTGAACGTCATCGAGCCGGCCACCGAAGAGGTGATGGCCGAGCTCCCACGCGCGGGCGCCGAGGAGGCCGACGCCGCGGTGGCGCGGGCAAAGGAGGCCTTCCCGGCCTGGCGCGCGGTGGCCCCCGGCGACCGTGCCGAGCTGCTGCGGCGCCTGTCGGCCGCGGTCCGCGAGCACGCCGAGGAACTGGCTCACTTGGAGGCTCGCCAGGTGGGCAAGCCGATCGCCGACGCCCGCGGCGAAGTGGGCATGGTGGCCGACGTCTTCGCCTACTACGCCGGCGCGCCCGAGCGCCTGCTCGGCCACACGATCCCCGTGGCCGGCGGTGTGGACATGACCTTTCGCGAGCCGCTCGGGGTGGTGGGCCTCATCACCCCCTGGAACTTCCCGCTGGCCATCGCTTCCTGGAAGATCGGTCCCGCGCTGGCCGCCGGCAACACGATCGTGCTCAAGCCCGCCGAGCTCACCCCACTCACGTCGGTGGAGCTCGAGCGGATCGCGCTCGATGCGGGTCTGCCCGAGGGCGTGCTCAACGTGGTGGTCGGCCCGGGCCGGAGCGTGGGCGAGCGCATCACCGAGCACCCGGACGTGGCCAAGGTCGCCTTCACCGGCTCGACCGAGGTCGGGCGGCGGATCCAGGCGCTCGCCGCGGGCACCATCAAGCGGGTCACGCTCGAGCTGGGCGGCAAGTCGGCCAACGTGGTCTTCGCCGACGCGGATCTCGAGGAGGCGGCGCGGTCGGCGCCGTCGGCGGTGTTCGCCAACGCGGGCCAGGACTGCTGCGCGCGCTCGCGCATCCTGGTCGAGGCCTCGGCGCTCGACCGCTTCATGGACGCGCTCGAAACCGCGGTGGAGGCGATTCGGGTGGGCGACCCGCTCGACGACGAGACCGAGATGGGCCCGCTGGTCTCCGAGCGCCAGCGCGAGACCGTGGCCTCGTTCGTGGACGGCGACGCCCCCGTCGCCATTCGGGGCAGCGCCCCGGAGGGCCGCGGCTACTGGTTCCCGCCCACCGTCCTGGCCCCAGTAACCAACGACGACCGGGCCGCCCGCGAGGAGATCTTCGGCCCGGTGGCCTGCGTGATCCCGTTCCGTGACGAGGCAGAAGCCGTGCGCCTGGCCAACGACACCATCTACGGCCTGTCGGGCTCGATCTGGACGCGCGACGGGGCCAAGGCGCTCAGGGTGGCGCGGGCGATCGACACAGGGGTCCTATCGATCAATTCGAACAGCTCGGTGCGGGTGAGCACTCCCTTTGGCGGCTTCAAGCAGTCGGGCTTCGGCCGCGAGCTCGGACCGCACGCGCTGGAGAGCTACACCGAGCTGAAGAACGTGTACTACGCGACGGAGAGGCACTGAGTGGGACGTTTGGACGGCAAGGTCTGCGTGATCACCGGCACGGCCAGCGGTATCGGCCGCGAGTCGGCCGAGCTGTTCGCCGAGGAGGGCGCGCACGTGGTGGGCGTGGACCTCAATCCCGATGCGGCCGGCGAGCTGGCGCTCGAGGCCGACGTGACCGACGAGGAGCAGGTGAGGCAGGTCTACGCACGCGCGAAGGAGGAGTTCGGCTGCATCGACGTCCTCTTCAACAACGCCGGCATCTCGCCCGAGGACGATCGCTCGGTGCTCGACACCGAGTACGAGGCCTGGCAGCGAGTCCAGGACGTGAACCTCAAGTCGGTGTTCTTCTGCTGCAAGCACGGGATCCCCCACCTGATCGAGGGGGGCGGCGGATCGGTGATCAACACCGCCTCCTTCGTGGCCGTGATGGGCGCGGCCGTCTCGCAGATCTCCTACACGGCGGCCAAGGGCGGGGTGCTGGCGATGTCGAGGGAGATGGGGGTGGAGTTCGCGCGGCAGGGCGTGCGTGTGAACGCGCTCTGCCCCGGGCCGGTGGACACCCCGCTCCTGCAGGAGCTCTACGCCGACGATCCCGTGAAGGCGCAGCGGCGGATCGTTCACCTGCCGCCGGGCCGCTTCGCGTACGCGAAGGAGATCGCCAACGGCGCGTTGTTCCTGGCCAGCGACGAATCCACCTACGTGAACGCCACGACCTTCCTCGTCGACGGCGGCCTCGCCGGCGCCTACCTCACCCCGGAGTGATGGACGCGTTCGACGTCGACGAGCTGGTCTCGCGGCTCGACACGTCGGGTCACGACTTCGCGGAGTTCTTCCTCGCCCCCAGCGGCACGCTGTCGATGACGATCGCGTTCTGGCCCGCCGGAGGAGAGGACCCGCAGGAGCCGCACGCCGAGGACGAGGTCTACTACGTGGCCTCGGGCCGCGGCCGGATCAGGGTGGCCGAGGAGGACAGCGACGTGCGGGCGGGCTCGGTGGTGTACGTGGCCGCCGGGGTCGAGCACCGCTTTCATTCCGTCGAAGAAGACCTGAAGGTCGTCGTTTTCTGGTCACCGCCGCGGACCGCGTACGAGTGAACGTCCTGTCGATCGTCCACCACGACAACGCCGCGGCCGGCGTGTTCGCTGACGCCGTCGGCGAGACGGTGGAGTGGCAGCCGGCGCAGGGTCCGGCGCCCGAGATCGACGGCCTGGACGCCGTCATGGTGTTCGGCGGCGCGATGAACGCCGATCAGGAGGACGAGCTGCCGTGGCTGCGCACCGAGAAGGACTTTCTCCGAGAGGCGCTCTCCCGGGGGGTACCGACTCTCGGCGTGTGCCTCGGGAGCCAGATGCTCGCCGAGGCGGCCGGCGCCCCGGCCCGCCGGGCTCGCGAGCCGGAGATCGGCTGGCGGCGGGTCGAGATCACCCCCGAGGGAAGGGACGACCCCCTCATGGGCCCGCTTGCGCCCGCCTTCGAGGTCTTCCAGTGGCATTCCTACGAGGCGCCGCTACCGCCCGGCGCGGTAGCGCTCGCGCATACCCCCGTCTGCATGCAGGCCTTCCGCATCGACGGCCTGCCTGCGTGGGGTCTCCAGTTTCACGCCGAGGTGACCATGCGGGATCTCAGCTCGTGGCTCGAGGAGTTCGGGAGTGACCCCGACGCCGTGGCCAGCGGCCTCGATCCGGAACAGCTCAGGGCAGAGAGCGAACAGCGCATCGCCGCCCAGAACGAGCTGGGCCGCCAGCTGGCCGGCCGCTTCCTCGCCGAAGCGCGGGCCGCCGCGCCCGCCTGAGCGTCAGGCGTTGGGCGGGGCCTGCGGGCCGCCCGACGGCGGCGTTGGGTCCCCGCCAGCGGGCGGAGCGCCGCCGGGTGGCGGCGCTGCGGGGGGCGGCGAGCCCGGCGAGGGCGACGGCGTCTGTCCCGAGCCGGGCGGCGGGGGCGGTGGCATGGCCGATTCCCGATCGGAGCCCACCGGCGCCTCGGGAGCCACGCCCGCGGCCACCGTCCCGAGCTCGCCCCCCTCCGTGACGCCGGGGATCGGCTCCCCGTGGAGCCGTTTGAGCTCGAAGTAGAGGACCGACGCCGCCAGCGCGCTGATCGGCACCGTGAGCACGTTGACGACCATGTCGGCGAGAGCGAACCCGACGTAGGTGTCAGCGATCCCGGCGATGATGGCCGAGATGATCAGCCGGATCACGAAGAAGATCAGGAGCAGGACGATGATCACCCCGAAGACCTGCCACCCGTGCCCCTTGACCAGCTGACGGCTGCGCCCGAACGAATCGAAGACACCGGCGCGTTCGAGCACGATCACGGGGGCGATCACGGCCCAGATGGTGAGCAGGAAGAGACCCGGGACGATCAGGAGCAGGAAGCCGATCGCGATGCCGATGCCGGCGAGGATGCCGGCACCGATCAGCGGGGCCAGCACAGGGGTGACCGACGAGAAGAGCGAGCCGATCGAGTAGTCGCGCCGCCCGTCGAGGATGTCCCGCGCCGCCTCGACGACCATGCCCTGATACCAGTAGGTCGCCACGATGGCCAGACCGGAGGCCAGGATCTGTAGGACAAAGCCGCCTTCGTTGTACAGGAACCCGTTGATCAGCCCCACTGGAATGAACAGCACCAACGCCGCCGGGATCAGCAGCGTGAACTGATCCTTGTACATCTCGAAGGTGCGAGAAAGGACCCGTCCCACGTCGAGCTTCTCGTTCATGGAGCAGAATCTACTGTCGTGTCGGACAGCCTGCGCGGACAACTCCTAATTGCAGCGCCTTCGTTGCAGGATTACTTCAGGCGCAGCGTGGTTCTCGTGCTGGAGCACACGGCGGACGGAGCGATGGGCGTGGTTCTCAACCGGGCCGCCGAGGTGCGCGTGTCCGATGTGGTGCCGGCGCTGGCCGATCTGCCCGACTCGGACGAGCTCGTTCGCCTGGGCGGGCCGGTCTCTCCCGAGTCGGTCGTGGCACTCGGCGACTTCGAGCGCCCGGAGGAGGCCGGCACCACCGTGGTGGGCACGCTCGGAACGCTCGATCCGGACGGCACCAACGAGTCGCTGCGGCGCCTGCGCGTCTACGCCGGCTACGCGGGCTGGGGTCCCGGACAGCTGGACGGGGAGCTCGAGCAGGACGCCTGGATCGTGGTGGCCGCCCGGGAAGGCGACCCGTTCGGGGAGGGCGACATCTGGCCCGAGGCGGTGGGCCGCAAGGGCGGTAGCTACCGGCTGCTGGCCACGATGCCAGCCGATCCGAGCGTCAACTGAGGCGCTCGAACCGCTAGCCGCGGCACCGGCGCACCGAGCGGGCCACCGCGCTCGCGCGAGCGGCGTAGCCGGTGGCCGACACGTGCACCCCGTCGCCCGCCAGCCAGCCGGGATTCTGGCGCACCATGCGCGCCCAGTTGACCACGCGCAGGTTGCTGCGCGGCCTCGATTCCTGCGCGAGCACGCTGTTGTAGCCGGCGTAGCTCGCGCCCGCCACCGGCGGCCGGACGATGTTGGCCCACACCACGCAGCGGCGCCGTCCGGCCACGGCCATCACCGAGCGGACCGCCGACCGGAAGCTCGACAGGCTGCGCGGGTCGTCGTTCGTGCCCAGGCTCACGTGGATCACCCGCGGGAGGCTTCGTCCGTAGGCGCGCATCACCGAGGCACCCTCGAAGGCGTGCCGGCTGATCGCCGTGGACTGCCGCACCCGCCAGCGCCTCAGCGCTCTGGGGAGGTAGGGCGCGGTGCCGACGGCCAGGGAGTCGCCGTTCACCAGGAGGCTGCGGGACAGCGAGGCCGAGGCCTGCCTGTGGTCGGCCAGCGCGGGGACCGCCGACGCGGTGGTCAGCGCGACCGCCAGGACGAGCGCAACGACGCGCGTGTAACTCATGGTCCGCTCTCCTCACCCAGCGCCGGGTAGTCCTCGGCCATGGCCTCGAGGACGAGCCGGGCGGGCGCGATGGCGCCGTCACGCGAGAAGTGGATCCCGTCCGGCTGGCGCGCCAGCACCTTTCGGCCGTCGATCTTCAGGTCGTCGGAGTACCTGCCCCCGCTGAGCGTGGAGAACACGTCCACGTAGCGCAGGCCCGGCACGGCGTCCACGGCCTGCTCCACCGCGCGGTTCTGGCTGGCGTAGATGCCGTTCTGCTCGGAGTCGCGCGCCGTGGGCGGCGGCACCCAGTACACCGGGCGCTCGGCGTTGCCCGCCAGGGACTGCGCCACCACGGCCACGCGGCGGGCGAATTCGGTCTGCCACTCGGGGGTCCCCGGCCCGTAGAGCTGACCGTCCACGTCGACGTTGAACCCGTCGTTGCCGCCGATGGCCATGACCACGGCATCGGGGTCGCGGGCGTCGATCTCCTGCTGAGCGTTGAGCTCCCAGTTGAAGAAGCCGGGATTGGTGAGCGAGGTCGAGTTGCGGGGAACGGTCTCGACCTCGAGCAGCCCCGGCCGCGCCTGATCGGTGATCCGCTCTCCGAGGAACTGCGCCTCGGAGTCACCGGTCACGAGCACTTCAAGCGGCCGGCCCGGCGTGGGCTGGCGATAGTTCGGCTCCGCCTCCTCGACCTTCGCCTTGCGCTTGAGGATCGCGGCGGAGCCGGTCTCGAGCTCGGTGCCCGACGCCGTCTTGTCCTCCTGGCCGAACGCGAGGTCGAGGCCCTGCCGTGGCAGATGCAGGCCCACGAACCCGGCCACGTCGTCTACCGGGCGCCCCACGGACAGGACGATGTCCCGCGTGGTGCCCTCCTTCATGCCTTCACCCGCTCTGACGATGGCCTCGGAGTTGAACAGCGCGGCGATCCCGAGCGCGATGACGACCACGGCCAGGACCCGGCCGGCCGGCATCGTGAGTCTCGGGTTTGGCTCGGAGTCCATGGCTCAGAACTGGAAGTAGATGAAGGGCGCCACGCCCTGCTGGCCCACCGCGGCGTCGGCCACGACGAGGAGGGCTCCAAAGGCGATTCCCTGCGCGGCCACGGGCCGGGTGACGACCCAGGCCTCCGCACGGCGCCACCAGCCCGCCGGGAACGCCTGGACCGCGATCGCGGCCACCACCAGGAAAACCATAGAGAAGGTGACCAGCGGCGAGGGGCCTGCAAGCCCTATGCCGCCCAGGATCTCGAACGCGACGTCGAGGTTGGGAGCGCGGAAGAAGACCCACGCGATGCACACCACGTGGAAGGTCACGAACCAGGCCACCGGCGCGGGCAGGCGAAAGCCGGGAAGGTTCTCGCGCCCCCAGCGCTCGATCGACAGCGCCCCGCCGTGGATGCCGCCCCAGATCACGAAGGTCCACGACGCGCCGTGCCAGAGCCCGCCGAGCAGCATCGTGAGCATCAGGTTGCGGTAGGTCGTGGCCTCGCCCTTGCGGTTGCCCCCGAGCGGTATGTAGAGGTAGTCGCGCAGCCAGCGGGACAGCGTGATGTGCCAACGCCGCCAGAAGTCCTGTAGCGACAGCGCCATGTATGGCCGGTTGAAGTTCTGGGGGAGCTGGAAGCCGAGCAGCAGTGCCAGGCCGATGGCCATGTCGGTGTAGCCCGAGAAGTCGCAGTAGATCTGGGCGGCGAAGGCGTAGAACGCCAGCAGGATCTCGCCGCCCGAGAAGCTCGAGGGGTCGTTGTAGACGGGATCCACGACGTTGCGGGCCAGTTCGTCGGCCACGACGGTCTTCTTGATCAGGCCGCCGGCGATCAGGAACAGCCCCGGGCCCGCCAGCACCGTCCGCGGATCACGCGGCTCGCGCAGCTGAGGCAGGAGCTCGTTGGCGCGCACGATCGGCCCGGCCACCAGGTGGGGGAAGAAGGCCTGGAGGATGGCCACGTCCATGAGCGACGACGCCCGCGTCTCGCCCCGGTATACGTCGACCACGTAGGAGATCGCCTGGAAGGTGAAGAAAGAGATGCCGATCGGCAGCACGATCTGGACGATCGGGAGCGGCGAGCCCAGTCCCAATGAGTCAAGGAAGGCGTTCGACTCGTCGATGAAGAAGCCGAAGTACTTGAAGGTGCCCAGCAGCCCGAGGTCGAACACGATCGCGGCCACCAGCGCACGCTTTTTCGTGACCTGGGACGGCGCGGTGGAGATCACCCGGGCTGCGAAGGTGTTCACGACGCTCGAGGCGATCAGCAGCAGAACCCAGCGCCAGTCCACCCAGCCGTAGAAGAAGTACGAGGCGACCAGGATGAACGGCCGCCATGCTCTGGGGTGGGGCATGAGCGCCCAGGACAGGATGAACACGATCACGAAAAAGACCGCGAACTCGATGGTGGGGAAGCTCACGACCGGGATTCTGTCTGTCGCGGCGGCCGTGCTTCTCGCATTCGGCCTTCCTCTGCCCGCCCACGCCGCGGCGCAGAGCGTCCTGGTGGTGGGTGACAGCCTTCAGGTGGGCACGGGGCCCTACCTCGAGCAGGAGCTCCGGGCCGCCTCGGTGGAGATCGACAGCCGCCAGAGCCGCGGCAGCGCCGACGGGCTCGCGGCACTGCGCGGTCGACTGCGTGCCGACCACACTGTGGTGGTGTTCGATCTGGGCACCAACGACGACCCCACGAACCCCGGCGCTCTCGTCTCGGCGATGAGCTCCGCGCGCCAGGCCGCCGGCGATCGCTGCCTGGTGGTGGCCACCATCCTCCGCCCGCCCTACAACGGAGTGAGCGTGGACGGGATGAACGCGGCGATCGAGCGCTTCGCCCTCGACAACTCAGGTGTGCAGCTCGTGGACTGGTACGGAGTGGCCACCAGCACGCCAGGGATCCTCTACGACGACGGCGTCCACGCCCGTCCGGAGGGCTACGCCCTGCGCGGGCGGCTGTTGGCCCAGGCGGTGCGCAGCTGCGGCGGCGCCGGCGGCGGGGACCTGACGGGCATCCCGGCGCCGCGCGGTGACGGCGTTCCACCGCCGGTGCCCAAGCCAGAGCCTGAGCCGGAGCCGCAGCCGCAACCGGAGCTCACGGTGGAGACTCCGGCGGCGCTGGTGGCGATCGGGTCGGCCATCCGCGGGGCGGTGGACCTGGTGACCGCCGCGACGGGCGACGCGCGCCGCGCGGCCGGCCTCGCCCCGCCGGAGCCCGTGCTCGGCGCCGGCTAGCGGCTCAGGTGCCGGTCGATCGTCTCGCGCACCCAGCGCCGCTCGTCGGTGCTCGCCATGCGGTAGCGCCCGAGCAGCT
The DNA here is from genome assembly GCA_963751105.1 of uncultured Thermoleophilaceae bacterium. Classification (GTDB taxonomy): domain Bacteria; phylum Actinomycetota; class Thermoleophilia; order Solirubrobacterales; family Thermoleophilaceae; genus JACVRW01. Next base: position 91,483 of record CAVVTG010000002.1, read on the forward strand.
CCTTCTGGCTGTCGAGCGGCAGGCCGGCCAGCACCCAGCGCACCGCCAGGCGCTCGAAGAGGAACTCCACACGGCGCTGCCAGCGATCCTCGGCGGAGGCCGCCGGCCGGGCGTCGAGGGATTCGAGCTGACGCTGCGTGCCCTCGCTCAGCTCGTCGCGCAGCGTGAGCACGTTGCCCTCGGCGTCCGCGTACTCGGTGGACGCCACGGGTCCAGCCGGGCGCGGTCGTCCCTGCTTGTCCCGCCGCCGGCTGCGGCGACCCACGCGCGTCAGTCCGAGGCCGGCGCGGAGAGTGTCTTGGCTCGCCGCTCCACCGCCGCTCGGATGCGGGCGGCCACGTCCGGGAGCGAGGCGGCCACGCCGCGAAAGTCCTGTTCGGTCATCACGACCGCGCGTACGGGGGAGGTCGTGTTCACCGTCGCGTTGCGCTCTGAGCCGGAGACGATGCCCATCTCGCCCAGGAAGTCACCGGCCCCGAGAACGGCGATGCAGTCACCGTCGCGCACCACCTCGGCCGAACCCTCGAGCAGGACGAAGAACTCGTAGGCGAACTCCCCCTGGCGGACCAGTTCCGCGCCCTCCGCCAGATCGATCTCGTCCGCCCTCTGGGCCACTTCGCGCAGCTCCCTGGACGAGAGCGACTCGAACAACGGGATCTCCTTCAGGCGGGCCGGATCCATGGTGTTGCCTCCTGGGGCGACGGGGTAATGCTGATGCTAACCGGACCCGGACGTAGGCTGCTCCGGGATGGACCGTGAGGCCGGGCGTGCGCCCCTGACTGTGATCGTCCGCGGACTCTCGCCCCGCGAGCGCTCGCGCCGCTGGCGCCGGCGGCTGCTCCTGCACGAGGCGGTGGCCCGCAGCCTGACCCTGATCCCGGGCTGCTACCTGCTGGCCGCGGCCGTGCTGGGGATCGTGGTTCCCGAGATCGACCGTGCACGCGGCAGCGGAACCGTCCTCGACCTCGATGCCGACAGCGCTCGTTCGATACTCGAGGCCGTCGCCACCGGGATGATCACCTTCGCCGGGCTGGTGGTGTCGATCGCGGTGCTCGTCATCCAGTTCGGCGCCGGCCAGTACTCGCCCCGGCTGGTGCTGGCGTTCCGCCGCGACCGGGTGGTCAAGCACGCTCTGGGCGTGTTCGTGGCGCCCGGCCTGTACGCCCTCGTGGCCGTGGGGCCGATCGGCACGGACGACACCCAGGTGGAGCCGGACCTCACCGTGCTCGTCGCGTTGGTGCTGATGGCGGTGGCGCTGCTCGTCCTGTTTCGGTTCATCGCCCGGCTGCTCGATCTGCTGCGACCGCGCCGGATCTACGCCCAGCTGGCGGAGCGGGCGCACCTGGCCATCGACGACGTATACCCGTTCGAGCTGGGCGCGGACGTGGACGAGGTGGAGATGTCCGACGAGTCGGTCGCTGCGGTGGTGAGGCACGCGGAGCCGGCGGCCGTGCTGGCCGCCGTCGACCGTGCTCATGCCGTGAGGGTGGCGGCCACGGCCGGTGTGGTGGTGGAGGCGGCCCTGCCGGTGGGTGGCCACGTGCCCACGGGTGCGCCGCTGTTCCTGGTGCACGGCGAGGGCTCGGTCGACGAGGCCGAGCTGCGCAGCTGCGCGCTCTTCTCCGACGGCCGGACCATCACCCAGGACCCGGCCTTCGCGCTGAGAGCGATGGTGGACGTGGCCTGCCGGGCTCTCTCACCGGCGGTCAACGATCCCACCACGGCGGTCGAGTGCATGGACGGCGAGGAGGCCCTGCTGCTGCGCCTCGCCCAGCGGCGACTCGAGGGATCGGCCGTCGTGGACGACGAGGGGACGGTGCGGCTGCTGATGCCCACTGCGGGCTGGGCCGAGCTGCTTACTCTCGCCCTGACCGAGATCCGCCACTACGGCGCCGGCGCGCCGCAGGTGACCCGCCGGATGCGGGCCCTTCTGGAGTCGCTGCTGCGGTCCGCCCCCGAGGTCCGGCGGCCTCAGCTGGCGGAGCAGCTCGCCCTGCTCGACGCGGCGGTGGACCGGCACTTCCCCGATCCCACCGAGCGCGCGATCGCCCGGGCTCCGGATCCGCTGGGGCTGGGTGGGGACGCGCGCGAGTGGGCGCGCTGAGCGGTCAGCGCGCTGCTCGCCTGAGCCACGCGGCCGCCTGCCGGGCCACCAGCCGCGTGAGTGTTCCCAGGGCGACGTTGCCATCGATCAGGTGGAGGCCCCAGTTCGCGTCCGGCACCGCCTGGAAGCGCCGCACGCCGGGCGCGGGCGTCACCTGGAGCACGTTGGCGCCGCGCGCCCGCGAGCAACGCGCCCGCGTGAGGCCGGGCACGGAGACCCACGGCGTGGAGGCGACGGGCAGCGGTCCCCCCGCGGTCAGCTCGGTGAGCGCGGCGATCGCGCCTGGGGCGAAGGGCTCGGTGGGCACCACCAGCTCGAGCCTGCCCGAGCCGCCCCCGAGGGCCGCCGGGTTGGTGCAGAGCACCTCCAGACGATCGCTCTCCGCCCTGCCGAAGATGGCGTCGGCCGGCACCGGCTCGTTGAAGGTCGAGAAGGCCACCACGCAGCCGAGCTGCACAGCAGAGCGGCACGCCCTGACGTTGCGGAAGTCGCCACCCCTGTCGCGGCCGCGGGCCACGGTGACGTTGCCCCCCAGCAGCACGGCGGAGATGAGCCGCCGGCGGGCTCGCCGCACCGGGTCGATCTCGCGCTTGACCAGCTGGCCGAGCATGTAGGTGCCCTGCGAGTGGCCGATGAGGACGACGCCCCGGCCGTCGTTGTGCCGGCGCAGGTAGGTGCGCCAGGCCTCGCGCACGTCGGAGTAGGCGCGCTCGCGGTCGGCGTCGGTGGTGGCCGGGTTGCGGATGCCGCTGAGGGTCAGCTGGCGGTACACCGGGGCGTAGACCCGGCAGCCCGCGGAGTAGCGGGCCGCCTGGTAGAGCGCGATCGAACGCAGCTCGGGGTCGATGCTCTTGTCGGCCTGAAGGCCCGGCTGGGAGCTGACCGTGGGGTAGACGTAGAAGCAGTCGTAGCGCGGCCGGCGGGCGCGCTGGAAACCGACGGTGGCGAGCCGGGTCTCGGTGGGCGAGAGGACCGTCGTGCGCAGGTTGGGGGTGCACGGGTTGTTCGCCAGGCCCGGCTTGCACAGCCAGACCGTCTTCGCCGCCACCGGGCCCGCCACGGCCAGGGCCAGGAGGGTCGCCGCGCATAGGGCGAGGAGGACACGCCGCACGGCAGCCATCAGTGCGCCCCCTCCTCCTCGAGCAGCCGGGTGCGAAGGCGCTCGCGCAGCTCGCCGAAGGCGATCGTCTCGTAGGCGATCAGCGCCGCCAGCACGGCGGTGACCATGGCCAGCGTCCCAAGCGCGGGGATCTCCACCGCCACCGGGATGAGCGCTGCAAGGATCACGGCCGCCAGCAGGCGCTGCCAGCTGAAGCGGTGGACGTTGCGCCAGCGAAAGGCCGTGTGCGCGAGCAGGTACAGCGCCACACCGCCCAGGAGCGCCACCGCCGGCACCAGCTTGAGCGGATCGTCCACGTGCTCGAGCGTCTTCTTGAAGCCCAGGGCCACGAGCACGATGCCGGCCACCATGGGGAGGTGCAGATAGGAGAACGAGTCCCGGGCGATCTCGTTCTGCTCCTTGCCCTTCTCGGCGTTCTGGAGCCGCCGTTCGGCCACCAGCGCGACGATGTCGAAGTACAGCCGCCACAGCCCGAACGCCACCGCCATGCCCAGCACCGCGGCGACCACCACGCCGGCGTCGACGCCCCCCTCGGCCCCGATGCCTATCGCGACGATCGACTCGCCCAGGGCGATGATCACGAACAGCCCGTGGCGCTCGGCGAAGTGCCCGGGCGAGAGCTTCCAGCCCTCGGACCCGAACACGTACGGCTCCCCGGCGTCGAGCACGATCGCGAGCGCCCACAGTCCTCCCTGCAGCCAGCCGTCGGCGAACGAGGCCGCCACCAGCAGACCGACCCCGACGGTCGTGCCGATGGCCAGGCCTAGCGTGGAGCGCCGCAGCGCCGGGTCGTCACGGCTGGCCACCATGAACAGGAGGATGTGGCTGAACCTGAGCACCGCGTAGGCGCCCGCGAACAGCAGCCCGAGGTCGCCGAAGGCCTCCGGGATGCAGAGAGACACCACCAGCGCCGCGGCCATCGCCGCGAGGATGGCGAAGCGGACGATGCCCTCCTCGGGATCGACCACGCTCGTGAGCCAGGAGTAGCCCACCCAGGCCCACCACATCACGCCGAGGACGAGCAATCCCTGGGCCAGTCCCTCCCAGGTGGGGTTGGCGGCCATGAGAGCGGTGCACTGGGTGAGCGCCAGCACGAACACGAGGTCGAAGAACAGCTCGAGCGGCGAGACGCGGTCGCCCGTGCGCATGACCGTCATCCGGCGCGGCCGGCGGGTGCTGGTGGCCTCCACGGCCCGGGAGTATCGCCGTTGCGGCCCGTGGCTAGTGTTGCCCGCCCCGATGGGCGACTTCGAACACGACACGGCGGTCACCGCCCTCGGCGACGGAGGCTTCAGCTGTGACATCAGGCCGGACTGGTGGGTCGTGGCCGGGCCCAACGGCGGTTACGTGGCCGCGATCCTGACCCGCGCCATGGAGGCCGAGATCGATGGCGGGCAGGAGCGCCCGCTGCGCTCGCTCACCGTCCACTACCTGCGCGCGCCCGCCGAGGGGCCGGCCGAGGTGGAGGTCCGGGTCGACCGCCACGGCCGCACGGTCAGCTTCCTGCGGGCCGAGCTGCGCCAGGGACAGAACACGTGCGCGAGCGCGCTGGCGGTCTTCGCGGACGACCGCGACGGCCTGGAGCTCGACCACGCGCGGGCCCCCGAGACGCCTCCACCGGAGGAGATCGATTCGCTGCCCGACCGCCCCGAGGCGCCGCCGTTCGGGCGCGAGTTCGACTTCCGCCCGGCCATCGGCGGCACGTTCTTCTCGGGCGGGGATGCGGCGCTCACCGGCGGCTGGCTGCGGTTTCGCGACGAGCGGCCGCTCGACGCGCCGGCGCTGGTGGCGCTGTGTGACTCGTGGTTTCCGGCGGCCTTCGTGGTGGCGGACGGTCCCCTTGCAGTGCCCACGCTCGAGCTCACCGTCCACGTGCGCGCGCCGCTTCCGCTGGCGCGCGACTGGGTGCTCGGCCGCTACGCCACCCGCCTCGCGCGCGACGGCTTCCTCGAGGAGGACGCGGAGTTGTTCGGCCGCGACGGCCGGCTGCTCGCCCAGTCGCGCCAGCTGGCGCTCGCGGGTTAGCGGCCAGCACCCCGCTGCTTGACGAACATGGGACCATCTGCCGCCACGATGCGAGTCCTGTACGGGGTCAACGGGGAGGGCATGGGCCACGCCACGCGCTCGCGGGTGGTGATCAACTCCCTCCTCGGCCGAGAGCACGACGTACGCGTGGTGGCCTCCGGCGCCGCCTTCAACTACCTGAAGGACAGGCTCCCGCGCGTGGACGAGATCATGGGCCCGAGCTTCGCGATGGAGGAGGGCGAGATCCGCCGCTGGGCCACGGTGCGCCAGAACCTGACCCTCGGCCCGAAGCAGATGCCCGAGACTGTGCGCCACTGGCTGGGAGTGGTGGACGAGTGGCAGCCCGAGGTGGTGATCACGGACTTCGAGCCTCTGGCTGGTGTCTACGCGCGTCTGAGCAAGACCCCGCTGGTGTGCGTGGACAACATCCACATGATCGACCGCTGCAAGCACGACAAGGACATCATCGGAGCCGAGCACGCCGACTTCGCCATGGCCCGTGCGGTCACGCGCGCGATGGTGCCCACCGCGGGCGACTACCTCGTTCTGACCTTCTTCGACGCCCCGATCGTCCGCGGGCGCACCACGCTGATCGCGCCGATCGTGCGCCCCGAGATCGAGGCGGCCGAAGTCGTGGACGGTGATCACCTGGTGGTGTACTCGAGCGGCGACCCGCAGCTGATCGAGGCGCTGCGCTCGATCGGCATGCGCTGCCTGGTCTACGGGATGAGAGGTGGCCCGGAAGAGGACACCGTGGACGGCAACCTGGAGTTCCGCCCGCGCTCGAACGAGGGCTTCGTAGAAGACCTCCGCACGGCCCGCGCGGTGGTGGCGGGCGGAGGCTTCTCGCTGCTCAGCGAGGCGGTCTACATGGGCAAGCCGACCCTGGCGGTGCCGCTGCACGGCCAGTTCGAGCAGCTGATGAACGCCCGCTACCTCGAGCGCGACCGCTTCGGGATGTGTGCCACGGAGGTGACGCCGGACGTGTTGGGCACGTTCATCGGCCGCCTCGACGAATTCGACGAGGCCATGGGCCAGTACGAGCAGGACGGCAACTCCGCCACCCTGCAGACCATCGAGGAGACCGCGGCCACGGCCGCGAGTCAGGATCGGCGCACGCGCCGGAAACTGCGCCGCACGGCGCGCAGGAGGGTGACGAAATGAAGCGAGCTGCCGGTGTTGGTGCGGGACTCGGACTGGCCGGAGCCGGATTTGGCTACTACCACGTGCAGGTCCCGACCTCTCAGCTGTACGGAGCCACGATCAGCCGCGTGCCCAGTGCGGGCAAGACGATCGCGCTGACCTACGACGACGGGCCGAACCCCGAGCAGACGCCGCTGCTGATGGAGCTGCTCCAGCGCTTCGACGCCCACGCGACCTTCTTCCTGATCGGGAAATGGGCCGAGCGCGAGCCCGCGCTGATCCGCGAGCTGGTGGCCGCCGGGCACGCGATCGGCAACCACACGTTCACTCATCCCACCATGCCGCTCCTGAGCACGGGCGGGGTGCGCGAGGAGCTGGCTCGCTGCCGGGCGGCCGTGGAGGCCTCAGGTGTGAGCTTCACCGACCAGGACGGGCACGCCATGATGCGGCCGCCGTACGGCCGCCGCCGCCCCGCCACGTTGCGGACCATGCGCGAGGAGGGCTACGTCCCGGTGACCTGGTCGATCACGTGCTTCGACTGGCGCAAGGCCAACTGGTGGAGCGAGAAGAAGATCGCCGCCAAGGCCGCGAAGGCGGGCGAGGGCGACGTGATCCTCCTACACGACGGCTGCAACCTCGAGCCGGCGGCGGACCGCTCCCGTTCGATCGAGGCCACGCGGGAGACGCTCGAGCGATTCACCGCCGACGGCTACCGCTTCGTGACCGTGCCCGAGCTCGTGGCCGCCGGCCGGTAGCCCCATGGAGGTCAAGACCTGGGACGAGTACGAGTTCGGCTTCTCCTGGGTCATCGACGAGCCCCTCGAGCGCACCTCCCACGCGCTCGCCGCCGACGGCCGGGTGTGGCTGATCGACCCGGTGGACGTGCCCGAGGCGATCGAGCGCGCCACCGCGCTGGGCGAGCCGGCGGCGGTGGTGCAATTGCTCGACCGCCACAACCGCGACTGTGCGGAGCTGGCCGAGCGCCTCGGCGTGCTGCACGTAAAGGTCCCGGACGTACTCCCGGGAACGCCCTTCGAGGCCATCCCGGCCGTGCGGATTCCCCTCTGGCAGGAGAGCGCCCTGTGGTGGCCCGAACAGCGCGCGCTGGTGGTGGCCGAGGTGGTGGGCTCGGCGCCGCCCTACACCGGCGGGCGGCGGGCGGTGGGCGTGCACATCTTCCTGCGGGCCTTTCCGCCCAGCAGCCTGCGCGGCTATCGCCCGGGACACCTGCTCATGGGGCACGGCGCGGGCCTTCACGGGCAGCAGGCCGACGACGCCCTGGACGCGGCTCTCGACAACGCCCGCGGGGATCTTCCGCAGGTGCTGAAGGGCCTCGCCGGGCAGCTGCGACACAAGCCCGCCTAAAGCCTTCGTGAAACCTGTTTCCCAGCTGTAACCGGTAGCGCGCCGGCCGCTACATTCAGTAGAGACCCGCTGCGCGGGCGCCACCGAGGGAGGGGCGCCATCGTTGTCAGGCAGCCGGGTCTGGCAGTCCCCGAGCAGGAATCACTGCGCCCGAAGTCGAGCGATCCATGAACATCTTCTCTTTTTCCGACAACCGGCTACGCCAAGCGACGCTGCGCCTCCGCGCGCGGGCCTGGCCGATCCTGCAAACCGCCCTGGCGGTGGTGTCTGCGTGGTACCTGTGCAAGCTCATCCTGCCGGGCGAGCGGCCCGTGTTCGCCGCGATCGCCGCGGTGATCGCCATCGGCGCGACCTACGGCCAGCGCCGTGAGCGCGCGATCGAGCTGATCGGCGGCGTGGTGCTCGGCATCGGGTTGGCCGACCTGCTCGTGATGGCGATCGGCTCCGGGCCGCTGCAGCTCGGCGTGATGGTGATCCTCGCGATGACGGTGGCCGTGGCCCTCGGCGGCGGTCCCGTGCTCGTGACCGAGGCCGCGGTCTCGGCCCTGCTGCTCGTGGTGCTCGAGCCGAGCGGCACGGCGCTGCCGCCCACCCGCCTGATCGAGGCGCTGGTGGGAGGAGGCGTGGCGCTCGCCATCAGCGCATTGGCGTTCCCGCTCAACCCGGTGCTGCTGGTCGGCCGCTCGGTCCACGAGGTGTTCGGTCGCCTGGGTCGCACCCTGCAGGAGGTCTCCTCGGCCCTGGCCGAGCGCGACGAGGTGCGTGCGCTGGCCGCCCTGGAGGACGCCCGCGGGCTCGACGACGCGGTGCGGGCCTTCGACGACGCGCTGGTGCTGGGCCGCGAGACCGCCCGCTTCTCGCCCGGTCGCCGCTCCTCGCTGGGCGACCTGAACCGCTACGCCCACAGCGCTCCCCACATCGACCTGGCCGTGCGCAACACCCGCATGCTCACCAGGCAGTCCCTGCGCTTCCTGCGCAACGGCGGCTCGCCCCCCGACGGCCTGGCCGACGCAGTGCAGGATCTCGGGCAGACGGTCTGGACTCTCGCCGCCGAGATCGACCACCCCGAGCCGGAGGGCTCGGAGGTCAGCCGGCTGGCCGCGCGGGCCGCCGCCCGGGCGGCGGAGAGCTTCGAGGCCGATCGCGACCTGGGCGTGGCCGAGATCGTGGTGGGCGTGCGCTCCACGGCCATCGATCTGCTGCGCGCCCTCGAGGCGGCCTCGCCGGACGGGACCTCGCCGGAGCGGCTGCCCACCGGCGAACTGCTCATCGAGCCCGCTTCGCCGCTGGCTGCCTGAGAATCGGACACATCGCTCAACACGCACCCGAGAACGCCATGCGTGACGCCGGCGAGATCGCCCGGTTCCACGACCGCTGCAGCCCGCTCATGCGGGAGCTGCTGGACGAGCTGGCCCGCACACCCGGGAGCCCCCGGAGCTTCCCGCAGATCGAGGACGCGCTGGGATGGCCGCGCCGCCGGATCGCCTCGGTGCTCGGTGGCGTCGCCCGGGTGCGCAACGCCGAGTTCGGCGGCCGGCGTCCCTACCGCTTCCACAGCGAGCGCCAGTCGGTTTCCGGCCGCTGGGAGCTGTGGATGGACGCCGGCCAGGCACGTGCCATCGGGACGGCGCAGCGCGATACTTGATGAATGTCCAACACCGAGATCGTGCATCGGGCGGCGGCTGCCTTCAACCGCGGCGACCTCGAGGGGACGCTCACCGACGTGGCCCCCGAGTTCGAGTACGTCACCGCGGGAACGATTCCCGATCTGAGCGGCACCTACCGCGGCACCGAGCGCTTCGAAGCCTTCGTGCGGCGCTTCTGGGAGGGGTTCGAGGACGCCCGGCTGGACGTCCACGACGTGGTCGAGGGCGAGGACGGCAGGGTGATGGTCGCCATGACCATGAGCGGGCGCGGCAAACAGAGCACGGCCGAGACCAGCTGGGACGTCTTTCAGGTCTGGACCATCAGGGACGGGAAGGCCATCCGCGGGCAGGGTTTCATGAACAGAGAGGACGCGCTCGGTCAGCTGACGTCGGGGAACGAGTGATGCTCGTGCTCCACGATCCAGCGGCCGCCCCGCCTGCGCAGCCCGAGCGTCAGCCGTAGCCGGTTCTCCGGGTTCGCGGTCAACTCCTCGGGCTTTCCGCAGCGCAGGAGCGCGTGGGCGAAGGCCACGTCGTCGCCCGCCGTCACCTCCAGGGAGTCGAGCTCGAACGCGGCGCCACGCGCCTGCCACTCGAAGAACGGGGGCCAGGTCTGGCGGTAGCTGTCGATGCCGCGGACGCCCTCGTACGGCGGCGGCACATCGAACATGACGATCTCGTCGGAGTGGTCGGCGAGCACAGTGTCCATGTCGCCCTCGTGGACCGCCTCCGCCCAGCGCTCGATCAGAGTCCGGATCTGCTTCTCGTCTTCGGTCATGCCCCTGAGACCGCCGGGGGCGCTGGAACTGACCGCCGCCTAGTCTTATCCGGCGCGCCGTATCAGCGATGACGAGGAGACCCCGATGTCCGTAACCGCAGCCGAAGCCAGGAAGACCCGGCCCGAGGACTTCCTCGCCGTGGACGCTCTCCTCAGCGACGAGGAGAAGCTCATCCGCGACACCGTCCGCGCCTTCGTGGCCGACCGCGTGACCCCGCACGCGGGGGAGTGGTTCGAGGAGGGACGCGTCCCGCCGGAGCTCGTGCGCGAGCTGGGCGAGCTCGGCCTGCTGGGCATGCACCTCGAGGGCTACGGCTGCGCGGGGGCCAGCGCCACGGCGTACGGGCTCGCCTGCATGGAGCTCGAGGCGGGCGACAGCGGCGTGCGCAGCCTGGTGTCGGTCCAGGGCTCTCTGGCCATGTACGCCATACACCGCTGGGGCTCGGAGGAGCAGAAGGAGGAGTGGCTCCCGCGGATGGCGGCAGGCGAGGCCGTCGGCTGCTTCGGCCTGACCGAGCCCGACTCCGGCTCCGACCCCGGCTCGATGCGCACACACGCCCGGCGCGACGGGGAAGACTGGATCGTCACCGGGCAGAAGATGTGGATCACCAACGGCTCGGTGGCGGATGTGGCCGTCGTCTGGGCCACCACGGACGAGGGCCTGCGCGGCTTCCTGGTGCCGCGCGGCACGCCGGGCTTCACCACCCAGGACATCCACGGCAAGCTCTCGCTGCGCGCTTCGGTGACCTCCGAGCTGCTGCTCGACGACGTGCGCCTGCCCGCCGACGCGCTGCTGCCGGCGGCCGAGTCCCTGCGCGGACCGCTGTCCTGCCTGAACGAGGCGCGTTACGGGATCGTGTGGGGCGCCGCGGGCGCCGCCCGGGCCTGCTTCTGCGCGGCGCTCGAGTACTCCGGCGAGCGCGTCCAGTTCGACCGCCCGATCGCCTCGTTCCAGCTCGTGCAGCAGAAGCTCGCGAACATGGCTCTCGAGGTCAACCGGGCCACGTTGCTGGCCCTTCACCTCGGCCGGATGAAGGACGCCGGCACGCTGCGGCCCGAGCACGTGAGCATGGGCAAGCTCGGCAACGTCAACGCCGCTCTCGATGTGGCCCGCACCGCGCGTCAGGTGCTGGGCGCCAACGGGGTCACGCTCGAATATCCCGTGATCCGCCACATGAACAACCTCGAGTCGGTGGTGACCTACGAGGGCACCGCCGACGTGCACTCGCTGGTCATCGGCTCGGCACTCACGGGCATCCAGGCCTTCAGGTGAGCATCGCCGAGGTCTGCGCTCGCGCCGGCCTCGAGATCGTGGGCGACCGCCGCCGATGGCCTCTCGTCTGAGCGCTGTCCTGGCCGGGCTCACCGCGGTGCTCCTGGCCGCCACGGCCGTGGCCGGTTACGCGCGCGATGAGCTGGTCGACCGCGAGGCGTTCAGCCAGCGGGTGGCGTCAGCGCTCGATGACGAGGACGTGCGCGTCGTGGTGGCCACGCGCGTGGTCGACCGGCTCGTTCAGAACGTCTCGCCCGAGCTCCTGGCGGTGCGGCCGCTCGTCAGCTCGACCACCCAGGCGCTGGCGGGGACGGATGCCTTTCAGCGAGTCCTCACGGGTGCCCTGAGCGCGGCGCACGGCTCGCTCGTGGCCGGTGAAGCTCGTTTCGCGCTCGACCTCGAGATCGGCGAGGGGCTGGTGCGTCAATCGGTGCGCAGCGTCTCCCCGCGAGCGGCAGACGCCATTCCCGAGCGGATCGAACTGAAGGTCATCGAGCTCAGCCCGCGCAACTTCGTGGTTCGGGCGGCGCGCGGGAGCCGCGACCTGGCCCGCTGGTGGTGGCCGCTGGCGGTGGCGGCGCTGCTGAGCGCGGTCGCCTGCGCCGCGTTCGCCGGTGGCGCCCGGCGCGCGGTCACCCTGCTCGGCGCAGCGGTGGCCGTGGCGGGTCTGCTGGTGGCTGCGCTCGTCACCGCGCTGGGGCTGTTCGTGGTGTCGCGGGCGGCGGGAGCGGCCGACCTCGAGGACGAGCGCGAGCACGACGCCGTGTCCGCTCTGTGGGAGGCGCTGTTCGCCGACCTGCGAACGACCGCTCTTCTCGCGGCGCTGGCCGGCGTGGTGGTGGTGGCGCTCGCCTCGGGAGGGTTGAGCAGCGAGCGGCTTGCGGCAGCCGCTCACAGCGGGCTTTCGCGAGTGCTCGCCCCGAGCCCGGGCGCACGAGTCGCCCGCGCGGCGGTGCTGATCGCGCTGGGCCTCGGCCTGCTGCTCGAGCCGGGGCTGGTGGGCCGGGTCGCCCTGGTGCTGGGCGGGCTGCTGCTCGTGCTCGCCGGAGTGGGCGAGCTGGCGCAACGCCGAGTGCCGGACGGGACGGCCGGACAACCCGGCACGCGCAGCGCGCTGCTGGTGGCCGCGGGGGCGGCGGCGGTGCTGGTGGTGGCCGTGATCGCGGTCGCGGTGGTGCTACCCCCTCCGCCGGCGGCGACCGTCGAGGTGAGCCGGCCGGCGTCGGGCTGCAACGGATCGCCGGCCCTGTGCGACCGGCGGTTGAACGAGGTCGTGTTCCCGGCCACCCACAACTCCTACGCCGCCGCCGACGAGCCCGGCTGGCTGTTCGCCAACCAGCGCTTCGGCATCGCCCGTCAGCTCCGCGACGGCATCCGCGCTCTCCTGATCGACGTCCACTACGGCGTTCCGGATCCCGAGAGCGGGCGCGTGCGCACGGATCTCGCAGGAGAGGACTCGTCGCGCAACAAGGTGGCGCGCGAGCTCAGCCCGGAGGCGCTGCGCACGGCCGACCGGCTGGTGGGCCGGGTCGGGGTGGAGCGCCCGGAGGGCGAGCGGCGCGCCTACCTGTGCCACACGCTGTGCGAGCTCGGGTCAGAGCCGCTCGACGAGCAGTTGGAGCTGATCGGGAGCTTCCTCGACGCCAACCCCAGCGAGGTGGTGATCCTGTTCGTCGAGCCCTACGTCCCCGTGTCCGAGATGGAGCGCTCGCTGGAGCGCACGGGGCTGCTCTCTCAAGCGGCTGAGCTCGAGCGCAATGAGCCGCTGCCCACGCTCGGCGAGCTGATTCGCGCCGACACCCGTCTGATCGTCCTGGCCGAGGAGGACGGCAGCAGCCGCCCCTGGTACCTCGACGGCTTCTCGTTCGTGCAGGACACCCCGCTGGGCGCCACCAGGCCCAGCCAGTTCCGCTGTCGGCGCTTCCGCGGCAGCGCCGACAGTCCGCTCTACATGCTCAATCACTGGATTCCCCCGTTCCCTCCCTCGGTGCGCCGTAACGAGCTCATCGCGGGCAACGCCCTGCGCCGCCGGTTCGAGAGCTGCCAGCGTCGCCGTCGGCTGCTGCCCAACCTCGTGGCGGTGGACTTCCACGAGCGCAGCCGAGTGGTCGAGGTCACCGACGCGCTGAACGCGCGCCGGCGCTGAGCTCGGCCCGTACCCGCGCTCTCAGCCGCAGACGGCCACGTTCACGAGCTGCCAGTTCCCGGTGGGCGCCGTGGCGTACGCGCTCGCCTGCCAGGTCTTGCCCGCCGGGCCGTTGGCGCTGAGGGCGACAGGCACAGGAGCGGCGGCCAACACTCGCGCGCCGCCGCCGATGATCCGCTTGCGGCCGGGACAGCGAGCCGCGGGTGCGCTCTTCACCGCCGTGGCGTCGTTGGCCGACTTGGTCTCCACCCTCGTCACCCGCTTGACGTAGCTCCTGGCGTCGATCCCGCCCAGCACCTGCACGTCCAGCTGCGGCTCGTTGATCTCTCGATCGCCGAGCGTGTTGTCGGCCAGGTCGACGCCGCCCAGGGAGCGGTCGTTCACGTCCACCCCGCGCAGCGCGTTGTCCTTGAGATCGCGGCCCTGGACCGTGTTGTTGGTGATGTCGCGACCGAGCACCGAGCCGTCCCTCAGGTCGCGGCTCTGAACCGAGTTGTTCTGGATTCCGGCGCTACCGATCTGCTTGGTCGCCACGCCGTAGGACCACGCCCCCGAGCGAGATGAACAGGGCCATGCCGGCCAGGACCGTTGCGGGGGAGGGGCGGCGGACGAAGCGCTTCACGGGGGTCTCCTCGGTTGGGTGACCCCCTCCTACCCTTTTGACCGGATCAGCGACGCGCGACGGCCGACAGCGGAACGGTCGAGGCCGCTCCGCGCTTCAGCCATCTGACCGTGGCCGTCCCGGCCTGCGGGTCGACCGCCAGGACCTTGCCGATCTCGCCGGTGGTCTTCTTGCGGACGTGACCGGGCGGGAGCGGAGTCGAGGTGATCTCGGGCTCACGGCGGGCCCCTGGGCGCGGCCGGCGGGCCTCGTCGCGCGGCACAGCCGCAGGCCGCTTTCGGGATGCCCGGACGGGCTCACTCGGGTTCTCCGAGGGCTGTTCGAGCACCTTCTCGAGGGGGACGACGTTGGCCCCCGTTCCCTTCGTCTCCGTGTCCAGCACCCAGGTCTTGCCCATAGACCACAGTCTAGAGACGTACGAACAGGTGTTCTGGGCGGAGAGCCGGGACGCGCTCGCCCAGCGCGTCCCGGCCTCCCGTACTTCAAAGCGCGCTTATCAGGCGTTCGAGCCGGCCTGCTCGCGGGCCTCCTGGGCCCGGTCCTGCGAGCTGCTCTTCAGCTCCTCGGCCTGCTCGCGGCCAGCCTCCTGAGCGGTCTCGGCCGCCTGCTGGGCCACCTGCTTGCCCCGCTCCATCGCCTCCTGGCCGGTCTCCTTGGCCTTCTCCTTGAGATCGTCGGCGACGGGCCCGATCTTCTCGTCCTCGATCGAGGTGGAGGGCACCACCAACCCGGCCACGAAGCCGAGCGCCACCGCGCCCAGGGCCAGGCCGAGAGGATTCTCCTGAGCGACGCCCGCGGCCTTCTTCGCGTTGTGCTTGACCTCGCCGCTGTCCGGGGTCGAGCCCGAGACCTTCGAGCGGACGCTGTCCACCCGGCCGCTCACGGCGTTCTTCGCTCGATCGGTCACGTTCGTCTTGTAGCCCAGCGCCTCGACGGTCTCTCCCATCTCGGCCCTCGTCTGGTCTATGCCCTGCCTGATTTCGCGCGGGTCTTCGCCCATTGCACGTCCTCCTTCACACTCTCTTGTGTCTGTTCCGGCACCGGCGGCACCGCTTTCTTGATCTGGCTCTTGCCTCTCAGCGCGAGCACACCAGCCACCGCTGCGTAGACCACCGCGACTATGAGCGCGGCCAGCCAGAGCGGCATCGCCAGCTCCAGCGCCGCGATCACGGCCGTGGTCAGAGCGGCCAAAGCAAGCACGCCGATCAGGCCGGCCCCGCCGAACATGCCGGCGCCCACGCCTGCGGTCTTGCCCTTCTCGGTCAGCTCTGCCTTGGCCAGGTCGATCTCCTGGCGGACGAGCGAGGTCGTCTGGTCGGAGAGCTCCTTGAGCAGCTCTCCCGTGGGGCGCTGCCTCAACTCGCTCTGATCGTTAGACGCCATCGCTGTACCGGGAGTCGAGCTCGCCCGTCACCTGCCCCGAACCGGTCTCGACCGACCGGTCGGAGAGGGAACGGCGCGTGGGCGAGCGATCCGAGATCGAAGACTGGTAGCGCTCGCTGGACGAGGCCTTCAGCAGGCGCGAGGCGGCGAAGCCAAGTGCCAGACCGCCGGCCACGACGGCCCACGGGCGCTTGCGCCCGAAGTCCTCGACGTCGCGCAGGATGGTGTCGCCATCGGCTCGCTCCAGGTAGCCGCCCAGTCGCTCGGCCCGGTCGGCAGCCTGCTCGGCGTAGCGAGCCGGCGTGTCCTTTCCCTGCTTGCGAAGCTCGTCGGCCACGGAGCGCGCATCGCCGGCGGCGCCGGTCACACGCTGGCCGGCCTCGGTGGAGCGCTGATCCACCTGATCGCGCACCTTGGTCCGCGCCTGGCCGGCGGCCTCCTTGGCCTTCTCCTGTGCTTGGCCGGCCACCTCCGAGGCCTTCTCCTGGGCCCGATCCTGGGCGCCGGTTTCCTGGGACGTGGATTCAGCGCCCGTGGCCGTGGGCGGATTGCCCGTGCTCACTTCCGTCATTTCCTGCTCCTCGGTTTCGGAGTCTTTTGCTCGAATCTCACGGCTACCCGAGCGGGAGGCGCGTGAACAGCCTCGGGAAATATGTGGCACTTAGGGATAAACCCGACCCGAATCGGGCATCAGGCGGCCATGGCGAAGACCGAGAAGAAGCTCTACAAAGAGATGCGCTCCGGCGGTGTGCGCAAGAGCGTGGCCAAGGAGCTGTCAGCGTTGCCGCGGCTCGAGGCCGAGGGCAAGCGGACGCCCAAGTCGGCGACCGATGCGCTCGAACGGCTCGAGTCGGCGGTCAAGGAGGCACGCCGTCACGCCGAGGGCGGCAATCGTCGCGCCGGTGCTCGCAAGGCGGCCAGGACGCGGACCGCCAAGGCCAATTCGCGCAGCGCGGCCGGCCGCAAGGCGGCCAGGAGCCGCAGCTGAGCTCGGCGCTCGAGCGCGTCAGGTGCCGTAGAAGGGAGGCCGGCCGCCGGCCCGTTCTACGAGCGTCCCTCTCAGCTCGTCGAGCACGGCCGGGTGGCCGCGGGCCACGTTGCGACTCTCGGATGGATCGCGGTCGAGGTCATACAGGCGTGGGTTGCGCATCCGGTTGTCGTTGATGTAGGCCCAGCGGTCGGTGCGCAGATAGTGGTTCTCGCCGTAGCCGCCGTAGGCGTAGGGCCGCGCCGGTGGCCTGGCCCCGGCCAGCAGGGCCGACAGGTCGACGCCGCTCATGCGCTCCGGCGCGGGCACGCCGGCCATGGACAGCAGCGTGGGGCCCACGTCGTGCAATGAGGCGAAGTAGTCGGTGGCCGCTCCGGCCCGTCTGCCGGCCGGGTCCACGATCACGAACGGGACGCGTATCAGCACCGGGTGAAGGGCGACGGAGATTTTTCCGGTCCAGCCGTGCTCGCCCAGTTGGAAGCCGTGGTCGCTGACGAGCACGATGATCGTCTCGCGGTCGAGACCCAGCTCGTACATGCGGTCAAGGAAGACGCCGAGCCAGCGGTCGGTCATGGTCACCTCGGCCGCGTACAGGGCGCGCAGCCGGCCGAGCACCTGCTCGCGGTTGCCGTCGTTGAGCCAGCTGCTCACCCGCTTGTAGCGCGGCATGGCGGGCTCGGGTCCCCTGTAATCCGGGTCGCCGTACTGGCGGATGTACTCACGCGGCGGGGTCCACGGCTCGTGCGGCTCGTAGGTGTCCACGATCAGCGCGAAGGGCGCCTCGCTCGCAGCGCGCTCCAGGGCCGCCACTCCGGAGGTGAACACCCGCGCGGCAAAGGAGCGCGTTTCGTCCTGGGAGTACCCGCCGTTGGCGAGGTACTTGCGCACACGATCCCGGATGCCGGGGTTGTCGATGGCCGGGTGCAGCCAGTGCCTCAGCTCGCGGGCCGAGACGCTCGACGGAGGTCTGGCCGACCCCAGCTGACCTCCGTGGCGCACAAACAGGTCGAAGCTGCGCCTGAGCCGCTCGTACGGCTCGGCGAAGCCGAGGAAGGGGTTGTCGGTCACGTAGCCGGTCCAGTAGCCCGCCTCCCTCAACCGGCTGGTGAAGGTCTGCCGGACCGTGTGCATCGGAGCCCAGCCCGGCGCCCTCGGGAGCCCGCGGTAGTCGTGCCAGCCCCGGAACGGGAACATCCGCCGGCCGCTCAGCAGCGAATTGCGCGCGGGCACGGTGGGCATCGCCTCGGGGAAGGCGCGGTCGAAGCGAAGGCCACGGCGCAGGAGAACGTCCAGGTTCGGCGTCCGCGCGCGGACGCCGTAGGCGTGGTCGGCCCGCAGGGAGTCGATCACGATCACCACGATGTTCGGGCCGCCGGGCTTTCCGGCGCCCGCGAGAGCCCGTCCGCCCGAGCCGAGGGCCACGCCCGCCGCCGCGGCGGACGCCCCGGCCGACTGGATGAACGCGCGGCGAGTGAGGCTCAAGCGAGACCGAGTCTATTGCGCAGCGGGCCTCGATCGGTCACGATCGGCGCGAGGAGGTTTGACTCGCGCTACATAGCAGTGCTGGCCGTACTGGCTCTCGCCCTGGCCACGGCGGGGGAGAGCCGCGCCGCGACGGTGACCGTCGGGGTCGATACCGCACACCCTGGGCGCGGCGCCCCGGTCGTGCGCAGCGACTTCGTGGGGGTCTCGTTCCCCTACTACCTGCTCCCGTCGATGCTGTCCTACTTCCCGATCGACGTCGAGTCCCATCGCCGGTTCGCCAGGCCGTGGCCCGCGCCCGCGGTTCCGCGCAACCAGAAGGTGCTCAACATGCTCGCCGCGCTCGGCCACGGGACGCTGCGGGTGGGCGGGACCGCCCAGGAGCAGATGTGTTACTTCAACCAGCGGCTGGGGAGCGGCTGCTCGTTCAAGTCGCGCGTTGTGGCTCGGCACTTCGCGCTGGTCAAGGACTTCCTGCTCGATCTGAAGGCCCGCGGCAGGAACTGGACGGCGATGCTCGGGACACCCCTCGCGGACGGCGCGGCGAACGTCCGCAAGACGATCGTCAAGGGAATCAATGCGGGCTTCACCGGCAGCGAGCATCCGGGCGCGGCCCTCAAGGACAACCGCCGGCTGATCCGCTTCGTGGCCGTCGGCCACGAACCCAACAGCTACCGCCGGAGCGATTATCTGCGGTTGCGCTCGATCGCGCCCAGGCCTGATGCGAAGAAGGCCCGGCCCGGAAAGCGCCGCGCGCGGCCCGGAAAGCGCCGCGCCCGCTCGGGGCGAAACCGGAGGTTCGCCACCAACCAGCGCTACCGCGTGGCGGCCCGGCGGCTGCTGACGCGGGGCAGGGCGGGCGGCCGTGGCCGGCACTTCCGCTGGACCGGTCGGCGCATGGCCGGCCCGGGACTGCCGACCTATTCCGCGTGGCGGGGCCGCCTCGGCGCCATGATCGCCGCCGGCGGCTACCGCTTCGTGACCCAGAGCGTGTACCAGGCACGCGGGCGCCAAGGCTGCATCCAGGACCTGACCAAGAGCGGGCGCAGGCCGGGCCGCTGCTGGTCCTCGCCGAGCTTGCCCGGCGGCCGGGACCGGCGGGCCGAGTTCCTGCTCGCTGAGCGGCCGCTGCAACGACTCGGGCGACTGGTGGGGCAGGCAGTGCGATACGCCCGGGGCAGGGACGTCTACGCCGTGGAGGCCAACAGCGTGTCCAAGCGCGGCTCGCGCGGCGTGAGCGACACGATGGTCAACGCGCTCTGGGGTCTCGACTGGATGTTCACGATGGCCGCCCGCGGCGTGAGGGGAGTGAACATCCAGCACGCCGACCGCTGGGACGCGCAGCCGCTGCTGCGGCCGGGCGGACACGGGTTCGCGCCCTACAACCCGATCGGGCTCAACAACGGAGCCATCGACGCCAAGCCGCTCTACTACGCGATGCTGCTTTTCGGCCAGTTCGCCACCGGAACGGCGGCGGGCCAGAGCCAAGCCCGCATCGAGCGGCTGAAGCCGCAGGGCCCGACGGCGATCAAGGCCTGGCGCGTCCGCGCCGGGAAGACGAACAGCGTGTTCCTGATCAACAAGGATGCGTCCGTGGCCCCGGCCACGACGGACGACGTGGTGCGCCTCGCCCCGAGCTCACCGGCCGCCGATTGCTACGCCCTTTGGCTGCGCGGGGACGACGGGACGATCAAGAGCCCCACTGCCTCCTTGGGCGACCCGCTGGCGAATCGCTGGGCGAGGGTGGACGCCGGCGGCAACGTGCCGGCGTGGCACTGGCGCCGCATCGAGCCCGAGAACGGGCAGTATCCGATACCCGTGCGCCGCGGGGACGCGGTGGTGGTCAGGTTCTGGTGACGGCGCCGGCGGACTGTCAGCCGGGCTCGTCGGGCTCGTCGGCGGAGCGCCGCTGTTCCTCGCGCACCGCGTCCTCGCCGGGCCCGTCCGTGCTGCGGTCGTCCCGCGCGTCGTCGTCCTCGTCCGGGCCCTCGACGCGACGGCGCTCCTCCGTGAACCGCTGCCGGTCGTCATCCGTCCTGGCCACCGCGACCTGCAGCGTGCGCAGCATGCCGCTAGCGGCGCCCCGCCGGCGCGAGCTCTCGGCTCTTGCGCTCCAGCGTCTCGAGGAGTGAGCTGTACGAGTCCGCGAACGCCTGGACTCCCTCGTCCACCAGCTGGCGCAGGACGATGTCGTCGACGTCCACGCCGGCGTCGCGGATCTCGCGCATGACGGCGTGGGCAGCCTCCACGTCGCGGTCGACGGTGCGGGCCGCTGTTCCGTGGTCGCGCGCGGCCTCGATCGTCGCGTCGGGCATCGTGTTCACGGTGTCCGGGCCGATCAGCTCGTCCACGTACAGGGTGTCCGGATAATCGGGATTCTTGGTCGAGGTCGAGCCCCACAGCGGACGCTGGACATGTGCGCCGGCCCGCTCGAGACGCTGCCAGCGCTCCCCTGAGAAGAGGCGCTGGAAGGACTCGTAGGCGATCTTCGCGTTGGCGACCGCAGCCCGGCCGCGAAGCTCCTCGCGGCCCGCCTGTTCGAGGGCGTCGTCGATCTTCGTGTCCACGCGCGATACGAAGAAGCTGGCCACCGACGCCGAGTTCTCGATCGGCTTGCCGGCATCCAGCCGCCGCTCGAGCCCCGACAGGTAGGCGTTGGCGATCTCCTCGTAGCGCGACACCGCGAACAGCAGCGTGACGTTCACGTTGAGACCGGCCGCGGTGAGCTCCTCGAAGGCGCGCACCCCCTCGGGGGTGCCGGGCACCTTGATCAGCAGGTTGGGCTTGTCGATGGCGTCGCTGTGACGATGGGCGGCTTCGATCGAGCCCTCGGTGTCGTGGGCCAGGTCCGCGGGCAGCTCGAACGAGACGAACCCGTCCTGGCCCTCTGTGCGCTCATAGACCGGGAGCAGCACGTCGGCGGCGTCGCGCACGTCGCGGTAGGCGAGCCGCTCAAACAGCTCCTGCGGGTCCTGGGTCTCGGTCAGCAGCTCGCTGAACGCGTCGTCATAGCTGTCCGAATGACCCATTCCCTTCTCGAAGATGGTCGGGTTGGAGGTGACCCCGGAGATCCCGTCCTCCTCGATGAGGGCCTCCAAGGTCCCCTCGGTGATCAGGTCACGGTTGAGGTTGTCGATCCAGACCGATTGCCCCTGGGCCTCGATCTCCTTCAGACGGTTCGGCGATGACGCTTGCTCCATGACCAATAGGTACCCAAGCAGGCGTGGGTGTACCCGCCGAACGGCGACGACGGTCTCGCCGTCGCCGCCGCCGGGAGGGGTCCGACCGAGCGGGTCAGCGCGAGCCGAGCCTCTCGATCAGCTCATCGAGACGCTGGTAGGTCTCGTTCATCCCTTCCTCCATGCCCGATCCGAGCATGCCGTCGCGCTCCTCGGTGGTGTGGAAGATCGAGGTGCTCACGAGCTTGGTGCGCTCGCCGAGATCCTCGAACACGGCGGTGTCCACCGACACGTGCCCGGGCATCCCCTCCCATTCGAAGGTCTGCACGATCCGGTCGGGAGGGCTCACCTCGCGGTAGGTCCCCCGGAAGGCGGTCTCGCTGCCGTCCGAGTTGCGGGTCACGTAGCGCCAGCTGCCGCCGTCGCGCACGTCCATCTCGTCGACGATGGTCGTGGTACCGCGCGGACCCCACCACTCCGGGATCAGCTCCGGATTGGTGAGCAGCTCGAACACCCTGTCGCGCGGTGCGTCGAAGATGCGCTCGACGTGAATCTCGCGCTCGGTCGGCGTGGTCACGGTGGCGCGACGCGCCTCCTGCTGGTCATTGCTCATTGCCTGTCTCCTTTAGTTCGTTGCACGAGCTCCCCGAACCGGTCGAGGCGCTCGTCCAGCATCCGCCGGTACATCCCGATCCACTGCTCGATGTCCTCGAGCCGGCGCGGGCCGAGGCTGCAGTGCCGTGCCCGCCCCACCTTCTCGGTGGTCACGAGCTCGGCCTCTTCCAGCACGCGCACGTGCTTCTTCATGCCGGTGAGAGAGATGCCGAACGGCTCGGCCAGCTCGGTGATGGTCGCGCCCTCGCGCCCGAGGCGCTCGAGGATCCCCCGGCGGGTGGGATCCGCCAGCGCGGCGAGGGTGCGATCGATCTGGGAATACTGAACCACATGGTTCAGTATAGCGGCGCACGCGACGAAGCGCAAGCGCGCGGCTCTTCAGTGCCGGCTACTCCGGCGGCATGTACTTGCTGGCGGTGAAGACGGCGCCCTGCGGATCGCTCAGAACCGTCATCCTCACCCACGGGGCATCGAACGGCGGTACGAGCACCTTGCCGCCGAGGTCGGCGGCCGCAGCGGCGGCGGCGTCCGCGTCGTCCACCGCGAAGGTGATGCTCCAATGGGGCGGGGCGCCGTGATCCTCCAGCGGCCGGAGCCAGGCCACCACGTCCTCGAAGCCCGCGGGCGCACCGTCCGCCGCCATGCGCGTGCGCAGCTCGGGATCTCGCTGCTCCAGGAAGTCGCCGTAGCCGGCGAGGCGCCACATGCTGAAGTCGCCGTCACCGCCGAGATCGACGCTGTGAGCCTCCCAGCCAAACACCGCGCCGTAGAACGCCTGTGCACTCTCGGGATCGCGGGTGTTGAGCTCGCTGAAGTTCCAGCTGCCGGGCTCGTTCACCACCTGGGCGCCCCTGTGCTCCTTCGCCTGCCAGACGCAGAATGCGGCGCCCTCGCTATCCGCCAGCACGGCCATGCGGCCTGCGTCCATGACGTCGAAGGGCTCGGTGAGCACGCTTCCGCCGGCGTCCTTGGCCTTCGCGGCCGTCTCGTCGGCGCTGTCGACCCACATGTAGGTGTTCCACACGGCCGTGGGCGGCATGCCGTCGGGCTGTGAGCCGATCGCCGCCACGTCGCCGCCGCCCAGGCTGGCTACGAGGTAGCGCCCGGGGTAGTCGGCAGGCATCCGGTCCTCGAACTCCCAGCCGAACACGCCTCCGTAGAAGCTCGTGGCGGCGTCGGGGTCGGATTGGTTGGTGTCGACCCAGCACGGCACTCCGGCCGGATATCCGTCTCGCTCTAGCACGTTGCTCCCTTCGCGGTTTGCACAGGGCGGCCAAGCTACGCGAGGTTTAGGTCAACAACTGTCCTTGACTCAGTCGAGGTCCCAGCCGAAGTAGACCTCCACCCGGCTGACCAGGTCGTCCTCGAATCCGAAGATCTCGGTGTTGCGAAAGCGGGTGCCGTTCGTCCTCGTGGCCTCGTAGGTCACGACGACCTCGTCGTTGGCCTCGAACAGGCGCTGGAAGTCGAAGGCCTCGATCGTCCCCGAGCCCGGCCAGCAGCGCTCGAAGTAGGTCTCGCGGTCGATGCCCACGTCGGGCGGCGCCGAGAACACGAAGTCCTGGGCCAGGCGCTGCTCCACGAGTGCGCGATCAGCGCTCTCGTATGCGCGGTAGACGTCGCGGACGGTCTGCAGGCGGTCGGGGTTGGTCACGGTGCGTTCCTTTCGAGTCATCCCGAACGGGTGATGACCGCGGGCCCGGGCTGAGGGACATTCACATCCAGAAGTCAACCAAGGAGGCAGATATGAGAGGCGCGGGTCGAGCGGTATTCGCGGCGACGATGCTGTTGATCGTCGGAACGCTCAACATCATCTACGGCATTGGCGCGCTGGACGGCGCGAACATCTTCGTCAACGACCAGAGGTTCGTGCTCACCAACCTCAACACCATGGGGTGGGTGCTGATCGTCCTCGGGGTGATTCAGCTCGCCGGCGGCTTCTCGCTGATGGCCGGCAACACCTACGGCCGGGTGATCGGGATCATCGGGGGCAGCCTGGGCGCGATCGGTGCCCTCCTGTCGATCGGCGGCGCCTACCCCTGGTGGTCCCTGGCGATCTTCTTCCTGTGCGTGTACATCGTGCACGGCATCCTCGTTTTCGGGGAGGAGGAGCGGGTCGCGCGGGCGACCTGATCGGTCCCCCCGCCGGGCCGTCGGCCCGGCGGGGCTGCCGTCCCTCACCACTTGATCTCGACCTCGAGCTCCTTCTCGTCGTCCTCGATCTCGATCTCGAGCTTGAACTCGACCTCGTCGGGCACATGCACCTTGAAGTGGATGCCGCCGCGGTCGAACTCCACGTCGTTGTGGCGGGCGAGCGAGTCGGCCAGGGCACGTAGGCGCGCGGCGGCGTCCTCGCGGCTCAGCCGTTCCTTCTCGGTGATCTCCATCAGGTCCATTCGGGCCTCCTTGTCGTTGACTTGGACGGTTGGTTGGGGCGGCCACGGGCGAATTCGCGTCAGCTCGACCACGCCTGCCCGGGCGCCCTCGGGAGCCATGGCCGATGGCGAGGCGCCGGGGTGCCGGCGGGCGATCCTCACTCGCAGGACGCCCGGTCTGATCCGAAAGCGAAGCGGTGGCTCGAGCACGAGCGCCTCGCCATCGATGCCGGCGGGCACGGGGCCATCGGCGTCGACCTCGAAGCCGGGGGCCGACCATTCGCGCCACGGCCGCTGCACGGACCGGCGGCCCTCGCCTTGCCCGGCGGGCGCCCCGAACACCGTGATGCCGAGCAGACCGTCGTCGATGCGCGGCCGCGTGCCCGACCCGACGGCACGGCCGAGCCGGTAGCGGTTGTTCGAGACGAGCATCGCAGCACCGGAGTGATGCGCGTGGCCGCCCGGTCCCGTCCAGCGCAGGTTGAGCCCGCCGCCGCCGGGACCCAGAACGTCGGGGACGGTGTCGAGCAGCGTGCGCAGCTTGGCGTCTCGATAGCCCTTGCGCTGGACGGCGTCTGCGTAGAGCCCGAGCGAGACGTTGTTCACGAACACGCGCTCGTTGATCTCAGCCAGGTCCACGATGCGCTCGCCACCGTCGACGAACGCGTCGAGGGCGCCGACGACGTCGTCACGATCCACGCCAAGGTCGAGCGCGAAGTGGTTGCGCGTGCCGGCGGGCACGCACGCGTACGGCAGCCCGCGCTCTGCCGCAAGCGCCGCGACGATCGCCTGCGAGCCATCGCCCCCGGCCATGGCCAGCCCGTCGGCGCCGCGTTCTACGGCCTGATGGACCAGCACTTCGAGGTCCTCCCCGGGCTTCAGCTCGATCGGCTCGATCCCGCGCGCTTGGGCCTCGGCCGCCAGTGAGAAGCGCTCCGCCTTCCCGCCGCCCGAGCGGGGGTTGAAGAACAGCACCGGCCGGCGGGGCGCCGACGCGCTCGGCAACGTCACGTGAACCGCGAGTGTGGCGCGAGCGGCCGCGAGGGACACCAGGAGCCCCGCCACGACCAGGAGCTGGGCGAGAAGCGACCCTCCCGTCAGGAGCAGCGTCACTGCACCGGCCAGCGCCAGGCCGGCCACGGCCAGTCCCGCGATGCGCGCGACCCCTCGCCGCAGAGCGCCGTACCAGGCCGCCGCCGCGGCAATCACGACACAGCCCAGCAGGACCAGGCCGCGCGGGAACTCGCTCACTGCCACGGCGACGGCGAGAGCCCCCGTGGCGGCCCCCACCACCAGCGCGACAATGGCCGCGAGCTGCCGACGCCTCATGGGATCGCGCCACAACACCAGGACCCAAGCCTCCAGCGCCATCGGCGAGCGGTCATCGCCCCGATGGGGTGAGATCGGCCGTGATCTCATGCCATCTGGGTGATGACCTGTCTGCCGAAGCGCGGTTCAATCCGACCGATATGACGGAGGTAGAGGAGCGGGCTGAGAGGGGCAAGGCGGCGCGATCGGTGGCGCCACGTTCGGGGCACGGCGACTGGGAGCCGGCCGCTGACAGGGCCGATCCGGTCGAGCTGCTGGCGGAGCAGGATGCCTCCCGGGTGCCCGAGCTGGTGCCGATCCGTTACGGCCGGATGCTCGTATCGCCGTTCACCTTCTTTCGCGGCGCGGCCTACCTGATGGCGGCGGACCTGGCCGGTGAGCCCAGGACGGGCCTAGAGGCACAGCTCTGCGGCGACGCGCATCTGTCCAACTTCGGTGTCTTCGCGGCGCCCGACCGCCGGCAGGTGTTCAGCATCAACGACTTCGACGAGACGCTTCCGGGCCCGTTCGAGTGGGACGTGAAGCGATTGGTGGCGAGCTTCGCCGTGGCCGGCCGAGACCGAGGTCTCAAGGCCAAGCGCCGGCAGCCGATCAATCGCGCCGTGGGGCGCTCGTACCGGGAGGCCATGAGGGGCTTTGCCGAGATGTCCTACCTCGACCTCTGGTACGCCCGCATCGACGTGGACGAGATCGCCGCCATGGCGGCTCGGCAGGCTGGCCGGAAAGGGCTGAAGCGGTTCGAGCGCAACATGGCGAAGGCGCGGTCGAAGAACAGCCTGAGG
The DNA here is from genome assembly GCA_963751105.1 of uncultured Thermoleophilaceae bacterium. Taxonomy (GTDB): domain Bacteria; phylum Actinomycetota; class Thermoleophilia; order Solirubrobacterales; family Thermoleophilaceae; genus JACVRW01. The sequence continues at coordinate 117,838 of CAVVTG010000002.1, forward strand.
GCCTTCGAGAAGCTCACCGAGTTCGTCGACGGCGAGCCCAGGATCGCGAGCGATCCACCGCTCGTAGTGCCGATCGAGGAGCTGGCGTCGGGCGTCGAGAAGGACGAGATCGAGGAGTTCATGCGGAAAACCCTCGGCTCCTACCGGCGCACTCTCAGCACCGACCGCCGACACCTGATGGGCCGGTTCCGCTACGTCCACGCGGCGCGCAAGGTTGTCGGCGTGGGCAGCGTCGGCGCACGTGCCTGGATCGTGCTCATGCTCGGCCGGGACGAGAACGATCCGCTGTTCATGCAGCTCAAGGAGGCGCAGGAGTCCGTGCTCGAGCCCTTCCTGGGCAAGAGCGCGTTCGCCAAGCACGGCCAGCGGGTCGTGGAGGGCCAGCGACTGATGCAGGCGGCCAGCGACATCATGCTCGGCTGGATCCGCGTTGACGGCATCGACGGGGTGAGCCGAGATTTCTACCTGCGCCAGCTGTGGGACGGCAAGGGCTCGGCGCTGGTCGAGATGATGAACCCGGAGGAGCTGACGGTGTACGCCGAGCTCTGCGGCCGGGCGCTCGCGAGGGCGCACGCCCGCTCCGGGGACCCGATCGCGATTGCGAGCTATCTCGGCACGGGTGAGAGTTTCGACCGCGCGATGGCCTCGTTCGCCGAGGCCTACGCCGACCAGAACGAGCGCGACTACGACGCTCTCAGTGAGGCTGTTGCGTCCGGTCGCGTCGCATCTGAGACAGGCCTCTGAACCAAAGGAGACAGCATGTCCGACAGACCCGTATTCCTGTACGCCGCCATTTACGACGAGATCTCGGATGCCGAGGCCGACTACGAGGCCGTGTTCGACCTCCATGCCGCCGGTGCGATCGGGACCTTCGACTCCGCCGTGATCCGTAAGGAGGCCGACGGCAAGGTGCGGGTGACCAAGACCGAGAAGCCGACCCAGCACGGCGCCTGGACCGGGGCCGGGGTCGGAGCCCTGGTCGGGATCCTGTTCCCGCCCGCGCTCATCGGCAGCGCGATCGTCGGCGCCGGTGCCGGCGGACTGATCGGACACTTGTCGCGCGGACTCTCGCGCGGCGATCTCAAGGACCTCGGCGACGAGCTCGAGGCCGGAACCGCCGCCGTGATCGTGCTCGGCGAGTCGAAGATCGAGGAGCAGCTCGAGAAGGCGATGAAGCGCGCCAACAAGCTGATCGAGAAGCAGCTGGAGGCCGACGCGGACGAGCTCGAGCGCGAGATCGAGGCGGCCGCCCGGGAGGACGCGAAGTAAGTGCTCCCGCTGCTCCTCGCGGCGCGCGGACTGGCGCGGGCCCTGACCGCCGTCTGGCGTGATCCCGAGACCAGGGCATTGCCGGTGGCCGCAGCCGCTCTGGTGCTCACTGGGACGCTGTTCTACTGGCGCTTCGAGGACTGGACGATCGTCGAGGCCCTGTATTTCTGCGTCGTCACGCTCACAACGGTCGGCTACGGGGACCTCGCCCCGACCAGCGCCGGCACCCAAATCTTCACGATCATCTACATCCTCACGGGGTTCGGCGTGCTGGTCGGCCTGCTGACCTCGGTAGCCGAGCAGTACATGAGGCAGAAGGCCGAGGGTGGCAGCGGGCGGGCACGGCTGAGGGCGCGTCGAAGCCGCGGCGCGCCGACGGAGGACGCGCCGCCGTAGAGCTTCGCGCGTGATCGTGGAACGCGTGGCCATTCGCGCCAGAGTGCGTGCAGGCTGATCCGAGACCGGGTGGGTCGCGGAAGGAAGGGCTGAGCAGGGAGGCCGCTGCCTGCCCGCTCGCACACCCGGAGAAAGGACAGCGGAATGTCCAACAAGATCACCGTCGAGGCACTCGATCTCGGCGCACTCGACGTCGACGGAGCCGTTCGCGAGGCCGAGGACTCGGTTTCACGCGATACGCGTTCGGAGTTCTTTCGCAAGGCCGCCCTGGGCGGCGGGGCGCTGATCGGTGGTGGCGTGCTGCTGTCCGGCCTGCCCGCACTGGCCGAGGCCAGGCCGTCCAAGCGGCAGGACGTGGCGATCCTCAACTACGCGCTGACCCTCGAGTACCTCGAGGCGGCCTTCTACATCGAGGCCGTGAAAAAGGGCGCCATCTCGGGCGAGGTGCTGAGCGCCGCGCGAATCGTGCGCGACCACGAGAAGGCGCACGTGAAGTTCCTCAAGGAGGCTCTCGGCTCGAAGGCGGTAAAGAAGCCCAAGTTCGACTTCAAGAACACCACCGGCGATCAGGCCCTGTTCCTGCAGACCGCCGTCGCGCTGGAGGACACGGGCGTGGCCGCATATGCCGGCCAGGGCCCGCGGCTGTTCCAGAAGCCGGTGGTCAGGGCCGCGCTGTCGATCCACTCGGTCGAGGCACGCCACGCCGCCCACTTCCGTTCGCTGGCGGGCCAGAACTTCGCCCCCAACGCATTCGACAAGGCGAAGAACATGAAGCAGGTGCTCAAGATCGTGAACGGCACCGGCTTCATCACGGGCTAGTCGGTTCGACGGGCCGCGGGCGGCAACGACCGCCCGCGGCCTCCGACCTCATCTACGCGAACCTCGCCGCTCGCGGTTATCCGGTGGACCCCCCACCCGCGCGGCTACCTGAGCCGCCTGGGAACTGGCCAGTCAGCTCGAACGCCGAGAGGGCCTGCGGCTGGGTCTGATCCGCTCGCCGGACACGAGTCGCCTTGCACCAACGCCAACTGGCCGAGCACGGCAACAACGTGCTCGTGGGCTCGGACCCACCGCGCCGGCCGCTGTGGCCGGTCATGTCCGCCGGAACGCCTCACGACTCTGGGTGCCATTGCTCGCCGCGGCGGAGGCGATCGAAGCCGATCCATACGGCGTTCATGGCCGTGTTGACGATGCGTTGCCGCGGGACGTCACGGTGTTCGTACCACCACAGGGCGAGGCGTTGGAGCACCGATCGCAAGACTTCCCAGGCCATGTCCAGGGACTCCTCGTCGTCGGCCCCGGCGATGTGCTCCGACCCGGCCTCGTCGGCCAGCAGAGGCAGCAGGGCGGCGCGGCTTTGCGCGGCGACCTCAGCGTGGATGGCCCGGACGTCCGGGTCGCCGCCGGTTTCGCGGAAGAGCATCTTCCAGGCGTAGGGGTGGGCCTCCACATAGGCGAACCAGGCGTCGAAGGCGCGAGCCATGCCATGACGTACTCGTCGGGAACACCGCCGACGATATCCACGCTTGCGAGCCCACGCACCAGCAGCGCCTTTGCCTCCGCGTCAGCTGGATAACTCGGCGGCCCGAGCGCCGGCGGCCTGACGGACCAGGTGGTCGCGCTCGGCGACGTTCGTCGCGCGCCGGGCGGCCTCGACGTACGCCGTGGCGGCAGCGGGCAGGTCACTGTCGAGCTCGTGCAGGTGGCCGCGGACGGCATGCCAGCGGTGACGGTCGCCGAGCACCTCGCGCAGCCGGTCGGTCTCGAGCAGCCCCGCGGCGGGACCGAGCACGTGGCCGACCGCGACCGCACGGCCGAGCACGGCGGCGGGGTCCTGGCGCACCGGGTCGTCGGCGAGGGCGACGAGGTCGTCGTACCAGGCGAGGATCTGCGGCCAGTCGGTCTCCTCGGCGCCGGCCGCGTCGTCGTGCAGCGCGGCGATGGCGGCCTCGAGCTGGTAGCGCCCGGGGCGACGGGTGGCCAGCGCCGATTGCAGGACGCGCACGCCCTCCGCGATCTCGCGGGTGTCCCACAGGCCACGGTCCTGCCGGTCGAGCGTGACGATGCGACCCTGTGAGTCGAATCGTGCCGGGAGGCGGGCGTGGTTGAGGAGCATCAGCGCGAGCAGACCGCGCGCCTCCGGTTCCTCGGTGGCGAGGGTGAGTTGGCGGGCGAGCCGGATCGCCTCGCGCGCCACGTCCACCCGGGTGAGCGGGTCCGTATGCCCGGCCGTGTAAATGAGGTAGAGCACGCGCAGCACGACGGCCAGGTCGCCGGGCTGGTCCAGAGCGCGTCCCCGCAGGGTCCGCTTGGCCCGGCTGATCCGCTGGGCCATCGTCGCCTCCGGCACGAAGAAGGCGTCGGCGATCTCCCGGCTGGTCAGGCCGCCGACGGCGCGCAGGGTCAGCGCCACCTGGGAGGCGGGCGAGAGGTCGGGGTGGCAGCACCGGAAGAGCAGGAAGAGGGTGTCGTCGCCCTCCTCGGTGGCGGCCGGCCGTGGCGGCTCGGCGTACTCCACCTCCTCGCGGCGGTGACGGGCGGCCTCGCTGCGACGGGCGTCGACGAGCCGCCGGGTGGCGACCGTCGTCAGCCACCCGCCCGGGTCGCGCGGCGGCTGCGCGGGCCACACCCGGAGCGCCTCCAGCAACGCCTCCTGCAGTGCGTCCTCGGCGGCGTCGAAGTCCTCCCCCCGCCGGACCAGGCCCGCGAGCACCTGAGGGACGAGGGCGCGCAGCGCGCCCTCGTCCAGCGGTTGGGTCGGCTCGGCGATCACGTCGGGTCAGTCGTCCGAGGGCGCCTCGGACATGACCTCCCGGACGTCGATCCACTCGTACAGCGGGCCCCCGCCCGGGCCGGGCTCGGAGGAGATGTAGGCCGCGAGCTCGACCGCGCGCTCGTGCGACTCCACGTCCACCGTGTACCAGCCCGCCACGAGATCGCTGGTCTCGGGCAGCGGGCCGTCGGTGGTCACCGGCGCGGCGTCCGGACCGCCGTAGCGCACCCAGGTTTGCGCCGGCGTGAGGGCCTGCCCGTCGACGTACTCGCCGTTCTCCCTGAGCAGCTCGCCGACGTGCTTGAGGAAGGCGAAGTGCGCCTCCACGTCCTCGGGGGCCCACTGGTCTATCGGGGGGAAGGGATGGTGCGGCTCCGGGCCGCCGCGGTAGTGCTTGAGCAGCAGGTACTTCGGCATGGTGGTCTCCTGGTGTCGTGGGGCGCGCCTGTCGCGGCCCTTCACCTGGTGAGCGGAGCCGGTCAGAGCTTCTCGACATGGAATCACTCATCCAGCCCCCAGATCGTCGCGTAGCGGGAACCCCTTGCCCGCCTGCTTACCTCTGTGGTTGCAGCACGACGATGGGCGCGGCTGGTTTCGAACCAGCGACCTCTCGCGTGTGAAGCGAGCGCTCTCCCACTGAGCTACGCGCCCGGGAGAGGTAGAGCAGTCTAGATGGGAAGGGGCTGTGCGGGGGTGGCGGATACTTCGCCCGTGCGCTACTACCCACAGCTCCCCGCCCCCCGCATCCGCGCGATTCTCGGCGACCTGGTCGTGGTCGTCCTGGTGGTCTTGTTCGCCTGGCTCGGCTTGACGGTCAACGACACCTTCGACGAGATCGCCAGCCTGGGACGCGGCGTCGAAGACGCCGGCAACTCCGTTCGTGGAGGCTTCGAGGACGCCGGTGGGCTTCTGGCCGACGTGCCGATCGTCGGCGGCGACCTCGACGACGCGTTCAGCGAGGTGGGAGAGGAAACCGGAGGCAACACCGCGCAACTGGGGCGGGAGGGTGTGACGGCCATCGAAGACACCGCAAGGCTGCTCGGCCTCGTGACCTTCGCCCTTCCCACCCTGATCCTCCTGCTCTGGGCGGTTCCGCGGCGGGTGGCGCGGGTGCGCAGATACAGCGCTGCCGCGCGCCTGCTCCGGGGCGCCGGCAAACCCGAGCGCCGGGAGCTGCTGGCCATGCGGGCCGCCTTCAACCTCCCGTACGAAACGCTGCTCGCGTACACCCCGGACCCGATCGGCGCGCTCGCCGAGGGCGACTACGACCCGCTGTTGACTGCGCTGTTCGAGGACTCGGGCTTGCGGCCACCCGCGCTCACCCCTCCCTAGGCTGCCGTCATCGAGGCGCGGCGCTACTCCTACGGCGAGCGGCGGGACCAGTTCGGCGAGCTGACGCTGCCCGACGCCCATGAGCCCGTCCCGGTGGCCGTGCTCATCCACGGCGGCTTCTGGCGGGCCCGCTACACCCTGCGGCTGGAGGACGAGCTCGTCGCGGACCTGACCGGCCGGGGCTTCGCCGTGTGGAATCTCGAGTACCGCCGTCTGGGCTTTCGCAGCCGCGGTGGCTGGCCGGCCACGTTCGAGGACGTGGCCGCGGGGATCGACCGGCTCGGGCGGCTCGACGAGTCGCTCGACACCTCGCGGATCTTCGCCGTGGGCCACTCCGCGGGCGGTCACCTCGCCTTCTGGGCTGCCGCGCGTCGCGGGCTGCCCGCAGACGTGCCCGGAGCCGAGCCTGCCATCCGCCTGGCGGGAGCGGTGGCCCAGGCCGGCGTGGTCGACCTGCGCGAGGCGGACCGGCTCGGCCTGTCGCGCGGGGTGGTGCGCACGCTGATGGGCGGCCCCCCGGGCAAGCTGCCGCAGCGCTACGACGCCGCATCGCCGATCGAACGCCTCCCGCTCGGGCTGCCCCAGCTCCTCGTCCACGGCGAGGCCGACGACGTCGTGCCGGTTCAGATCGCCCGGCGCTACCACGAGCGCGCGCGGGAATCCGGCGACCCGTGCGAGCTCGTCAGCCTGCCCGGAGTGGGGCACATGGAGCACCTCGACCCCGGCTCCGGCGCCTGGGACGCGGTGATCCGCTGGCTGGAGGACCAGACATGACGGCCCGCGAGCGCGCCGAGCGGCTCGACGCCGAGGACCCGTTGGCCTCGTTCCGCGAGCGCTTCGTGCTCGGCGATCCGGACACCATCTATCTAGACGGGAACTCGCTCGGCCGCCTGCCGCTGGCCACCCGGCAGCGGCTGGCCGACCTCACCGAGCAGTGGGGGTCCGAGCTGGTGGACGCCTGGGAGGAATGGATCGACCTCCCGGTCCAGGCGGGCGACCTGATCGGCCGCGCCGTGATCGGCGCGCAGCCGGGCGAGACGATCGTCTCGGACTCCACCACGATCAACCTCTACAAGCTGGCGGCGGCGCTCCTGGCCACCCGCCCGGGCGCGATCCTCGTGCCCCGCGACGAGTTCCCCACCGACCGCTACGTGCTCGAGGGCCTGGCCGCGGCGCACGGCCGGGAGCTGCACCAGTTCGAGAGCGATCCGATCGACGGTCCGCTCGCCGGCCACGTCGAGCGAGCCTGCGCCGAGGCCGGCGAGGTGGCGCTCCTGTGTCTGTCGCACGTGCACTATCGCTCCGGGGCGCTGGCCGACACGCTCGCCGTCGAGGCGGCCGCGGCCGCGCCGGTGATCTGGGACCTCAGCCATTCCGGCGGGGTGGTCACGCCCGAGGGCATCGGGCTGGCCGTGGGCTGCACCTATAAGTACCTGAACGCGGGCCCGGGCGCGCCCGCCTACCTCTACGTGCGCGAGGACCTCCAGCCCGGACTCCGAACGCCCATCCAGGGCTGGTTCGGCCAGCGCGAGCAGTTCGACATGCAGCGGCCCTTCGACCCCGAGTCGGGCGTGCGCGGCTTCCTCACCGGCACGCCCAACGTACCCGCGCTGACGGCGATCGAGGAGGGAGCCCGGCTCGTGGAGGAGGCGGGCATAGAACGCCTCACGGCCAAGGCGCAACGGCTCACGGCCTATCTGGTCGAGCTGCACGACGAGTGGCTTGCGCCGCTCGGCTTCGAGCTCGGCAGTCCGCGCCCGGCCGAGCGACGAGGCGCCCACGTGAGCCTGCGCCACCCGGAGGCGTGGGCGCTGTGCCGCGCGCTGATCGAGATCGAGCGAGTGATCCCGGACCACCGCGGCCCGGACTCGCTGCGGCTCGGCCTGCCGCCCCTCTACACCCGCTTCGTGGACGTGCACGACGCGCTCGACCGGCTGCGCTCGCTGGCTGACAGCGGGCGCCACCGCGAGGTTGACAGTGCCCGGCGGCGTGTGACCTGAGCGCCCTCTACAGAGCCACGATCGCGTCGATCTCCACGTCGGCGCCCTTGGGCAGCGCCGCCACGCCGACGGCCACCCGAGCCGGCGGATCGTCACCCTCGAAGAACTGCGCGTAGACCTCGTTCACCCGCGTGAAGTCGCCCATGTCGGTGAGGTAGACGGTCAGCCGCACGGCCTGGCGAAGCGAGGCGCCCGCCGCGTCGCAGACCGCCGTCAGGTTCTCGAGGCAGCGGCGCGCCTGGCCCTCGACGTCGGTCTTCACGATCTCGCCCGTGGAAGGATCGAGCGGTATCTGCCCGGAGCAGAACAGCAGCGAGCCGGTGCGGATCGCCTGGCTGTAGGGACCGATCGCCGCCGGGGCGGCGTCGGTGGAAACGGGCGTGCGCAGAGCCATGAGTCGTTCCTCTCGTCGGGTGGCCGCGCCAGCCTAGCCGCGTGGCAAAGAGCGGAAACGGGTACCGGCGCCCTGGGATGTCTGCGCGGAGCGATCAGAGGTGCGCGCTCGTGACCGGCGCCGCCGGCGGGATCGGGGGCGCGATCGCGGCGCGCCTGCACGACGACGGATACAGCGTGGTGGCCGCCGACCTCGAGCCCGACGAGAAGGGTCCCGGGCATCCGGTGACCTGCGACCTGACCACGCCCGAGGGAAACCGCACGGCAGTGGATGCCGCCGTGGAGGAGTTCGGCCGCCTCGACCTGGTGGTGCCGAACGCGGGCGTCCAGCACGTCGCGCCGGTCGAGGAGTTTCCCGAGGAGCGCTGGGACCAGCTGATCGCGCTCCTCCTCACCAGCCCGTTCCTGCTGGCCAAGTACGCCTGGCCGGAGCTCGCCCGCAGCGGTGAGGGCCGCTACATCGTGGTGGCCTCGGCCCACGGCCTCGCCGCCTCGCCGCACAAGGCGGCGTACGTCTCCGCCAAGCACGGCGTGCTCGGGCTGGTCAAGACGCTGGCCCTCGAGGGGGCCGACAAGGGCATCAACGCAACCGCCGTCTGCCCGGGCTTCGTGCGCACCCCGCTGGTGGAGAACCAGCTCGCCGACCAGGCCCGCGCCACCGGAGTTGACGAAGACCGCGTGCTCGAAGAGGTGATCCTCGCGCCGCACGCGGTCAAGCGCCTGATCGAGCCGGACGAGGTGGCGGCCGCGGTCGCCTTTCTGGCCGGTCCTGCCGGCGCGGCGTTCACCGGCGCCGCGCTGCCCATGGACTTGGGCTGGACGGCGCGGTAGACACCGCACGTGACCCGAACGTTCACCGTCATCAAGCGCACGGCCATCTCGTTCTACAACGACCAGATGACCCATCACGCGGCGGCGCTCACCTACTACGAGCTGATGTCGCTGTTTCCCGCGACCCTGCTCGGACTGTCGCTGCTCGGTCTGATCGGCCAGTACCCCGAGACCTACAACGCGATCATCAACTACCTCGAGGACGTGGCCCCCGCCTCGGTGGTGCAGCCGCTCGACGACTCGCTGCGCACCGCGCTGCAGAACAAGAGCAGCGCGGCCACGGCGCTGGTGGTCAGCATCGTGGTGGCCTTCTACGGCACGACTGGAGCGCTCGAGGCCGCGCGGCGGGCCCTCAACGTGGTCTTCGAGGTTGAGAACGGGCGCGGCTTCTTCATGCGCAAGGCGATCGACATCGCCTCCACGGCGGTCCTCCTGGTGCTCGTGGTGGCCACGCTCATCCTCACCTTCGTGGGAGGCCAGTTCGCGGACGACCTGTTCGGGTTCGTCGGCCTCGGCGACACCGCCGCCAAGATCTGGAGCATCGTCCGCTGGCCGGCCGCGGTGCTGATGGCGATGCTCATCTTCGCGCTCGTCTACTACGTGACCCCGGACGTCAAGCAGCGCTCGTTTCGCTGGCTCACGCCGGGCGCCGTGGTGGGCGTGCTGATCTGGATGGCGGCCTCCTACGGGCTCTCGTACTACGTCTCGAGGATCGGGGACGTGGGCGCGGTGTTCGGCACGTTCACCGCTGCGATCGTGCTGATCGGCTGGCTGTGGCTGACCAACGTGGCCCTCTTGGCCGGCGGCGAGCTCAACGCCGAGATCGAGCGGGAGAAGCAAGTGTCCGACGGGGTCCCCCTGGCCGAGACGCTCAGCCGCTAGCCTTCCCCCCGGACCGTGCTAGGTGGAGAGGTAGCGGTGCTCTGTCACCCACAATCCGCTCTAGTGGGGCTGAATTCCCGACTTAGGGATTCTGCTTTCGGGGTCAGTACGCCGGACAGAGGCGTTGATGGCCGGGTCCCGCGCGGCGGACGCTCGCGAACCAGGTCAGATCCGGGAGGAAGCAGCCTTAAGCGATACCGTCCGTGCGCCGCGGATCAGCCTGGCCGGAGTCGAAGATCGGCGGGCACGCTCGAGAGCGAATTTCAAGGAAGGGTGCACGGTCCGCTTCCCCTCCTATGGACAACGAGCACGTCGCCATCGCCCAGCAGCTGATCGAGCGATGGAACGCCGGCGACATCGAGGGCGTAGTCGAGCTGTACACCGCGGACACCGCCATGTACGCCGGCCCGGAGTGGCCGGACCAGGTGACCTATCGCGGCCATGCCGGCGTGAGACAGAACATCGAGCAGTGGCGCTCAGTGTGGGAGTCGAGCAGCATCGAGGTCGAAGAGCTGGCGAGCTTCGGTGATCGGGTGGTCGCGAGCGGGGCCTGGGTCACGCGCGGGCGAGCGAGCGGAGTGAGCGGCCGCATGCCGTTCGTGATCCTCCTGAGGATCCGGAGTGGGAAGATCGCAAGCCTTGAGTGGTTCACAGACCACGACGTCGCCGTCGCCGCAGCTCGCGAGCCCTGACCTCGACGCCCTGAGGGGCATCGAGCGCCGGGTGCTGTGGCTGGCCACGGCGATCGTCCATCACGCGAACCGGGTGCGTGATAACCGCTCCGGGGTGAAGGTGGGAGGCCATCAGGCCTCGAGCGCCTCGATGGTGTCGCTGATGACGGCCCTGTGGTTCTCCGAGCTGCGGGCCGAGGACAGGGTGTCGGTCAAGCCGCACGCCTCGCCGGCGTTGCACGCGATCAACTATCTGCTGGGGCGCCTGGATGAGAGCTACCTCGAGTCGCTGCGCGCGTTCGGGGGGCTGCAGAGCTATCCGTCGCGGACGAAGGACCCGGATCCGGTGGATTACTCAACGGGGTCGGTCGGCCTCGGGGCGACGGCCCCGGTGTGGGGCGCGATAGCCCGCCGGTATCTGGAGGCGCATCGCTTCGAGGCGCCCGCGATGGGACGCCAGATCGCTCTGCTGGGCGACGCGGAGCTGGACGAGGGTGCGGTATGGGAGGCGGTCGCCGATCCGTGGGTGGCGCGCCTGGGCGAGGTGCTGTGGGTGGTGGACCTGAACCGCCAGTCGCTCGACCGGGTCGTGCCCGACATAGCGTTCGGACGCCTGGCGGGGATGTTCGAGGCGGCCGGGTGGCAGGTGATCACGGTCAAGTACGGCCGCCGCCTGGAGGCTCTGTTCGAGCGCACCGGCGGGGCCGAGTTGCGGCGGCGCATCGACGAGATGCCCAACGAGGAGTATCAGCGGCTGCTGCGGGCCGAGCCGAGGGAGCTGCGTGAGCGACTGCCCGGCCGCGGGCGCAAGCTGGCCCGGCTGGTGGCCGAGCTCGACGACGACGAGCTGCGCGCCGGCTTTCGCGATCTCGGCGGCCACGACCTGGACAAGCTGATCGAGGCCTACCGCTCGGTGGTCGGCGACCGGCCGACGGTGGTGTTCGCCTACACGATCAAGGGCTGGTCGCTGCCGATCGAGGGACACCCGGAGAACCATTCGGCGCTGCTCACGGACGACCAGTACGCCGAGCTGGCCGAGGAGCTCGGCGCCGATCCGGAGACGCCGTGGGCGGGGTTCGAGACCAGTGGGCCCGAGGCCGAGCTGTGCGACGCGGCGGCCGTCGCGCTTTCTCGTGACGAGCCCGAGCCGCGCCGGCCGGTGACCGTGCCGACCTCCCTCGGTCGCACCCACCGTGGCGTCGTCTCCACCCAGCAGGCCTTCGGGCGCTTCTTCGTCGATCTCTCGCACGAGGCGGCCGAGGTGGCCGAGCGGGTGGTGACGGTCAGCCCCGACGTGGCCAGCTCGACCAACCTGGGTGGCTGGATCAACAAAGCCGGGATCTGGTCGGTGGGCGAGCGCCGCGATTGGTTCGCCGACGACCCCCAGACCCTCGTGCACTGGCACGAGACCAGCGCCGGGCGCCACATCGAGCTGGGCATCGCCGAGACCAACCTGGTCGGGCTGCTGGGCGAGCTGGGGGCCACCTGGAGCCGCCACGGCCAGCCGCTGCTGCCCATCGGCACAATCTACGACCCGTTCGTGGGCCGCGCCCTGGAGCCGTGGTCGTTCGGGATCTACGCCGGCGGCCAGTCGATCCTGGTCGGCACGCCGTCCGGGGTGACGCTGGCCCCCGAGGGCGGAGCTCACCAATCGATCGTCACCCCATCGATCGGGATCGGGCAGCCGGGCTGCACGTTCTGGGAGCCCGCCTTCGGCCAGGACCTCGAATGGACCCTGCTGCACGCCCTGTCGCAGCTGGGGCAACCCGGCGGCGAGTCGGCCTACTTCCGGCTCTCCACCCGACCGGTCGAGCAGGCGCTCGCCGGGACGGTGGAGCGCGATCTGGTGCTCGCCGGCGGCTACCCGCTGCGCCGGGCGGAGGGCGTGCCGCGGGTCACCCTGGCGGGGATGGGCGCGCTGATGCCCGAGCTGCTCGAGGCGGCCGACGTCCTGGGCGACGACGTGGACGTGCTGTGCCTCACCAGTGCCGACCTGCTCTTCCGGGCCTTCCGTGCCCGCGCGGGTCTGGGCGACCACCCACCCGAGATCCTCGACGAACTGCTCCCCGCCGACCGTGCCGCGCCGATGGTCACGGTGCTCGACGGCGACCCCCACGCCCTCGCCTTCCTGGGTGCCGTCAACGCCGTGCCGCTCACGCCCCTCGGCGTCACGCAGTTCGGTCAGTCGGGCAACCTGGAGGACGTGTACCGCCATCACGAGATCGACGCCGAGACGGTGATCGGCGCAGCGCTGGACCTGGTGAGCGAATGAGGGTGCGCGGCGGGCTGATCGCGGCCGTGGCGTTCGTCTTGGTGGCGCCGGCTGACTCCGCCTCAGGCTTGCAGACATCCACCGCCTGAGAGTCTGCCCCAACTTCCTGGCGCTGGAACTCGGGTCCGGCGCGATCGAGCCCGATAGCAACTGGCTGATTCAAGCCAAAGCTGACGTGCAAGGGGGACAGGCTTCTGGGTCGGACTCCCACCGCAACGTCTGCGGGCTGGTTGACACCGAGCGGATGGGACCGAACGCCGTGCTTGACAAGGATTCCTGCAATGCGCGAACCGCAGGAGGATCGGGTGAGGCGGGTGATGACCCGCTCCGCGCGGCTCGCCGGATCCAGCCAATCGGTGATACGCGTGCCGGACCGGGAGTCGGACCATCTAATGGATCAATGGTGCTCCTGGCTAGGCGGCGAGCGCCTCGAGTGGGCCGCAGCGGATGTCGAAGCGCTCGCGGACGGTGTCCAGCGTGCGCTGGTGGTGCGGGCGGTCGCGCTTGTGGCGGGCGGCGAACGCGATCGTCGAGGCGAGCCGGTACGGCGCGGGGGAGAGGCGGTCGAAGTCCAGCCCGCACTGCAGGAATGTCCGGCGTGGCAGTGCGTCGCTCATCAGGCTGAGGTTGTAAGTCCCCAGCGTCGTGGCCACGTAGGGCATGGCCGGTCGTGCCCGCTCGATCAGACCGGAGAGGTCGAGCTCGTAGAGCGGTGTGTCCCCGAGCTTGCCGGCAAACATCATGTGGGCCATGAAGTAGCCCATGAAGGAGGACAGCAGCATGGTCGCCGACCGTGTGCTGAGAGTGAGCACGTTGCCGCTCGTCGACGCGTACGGCTCGTACGGGCGCTCGCTCGGTTTGAAGAACCCGGTGCAGTTCATCAGCCACGTCCCGGCCGGGACCGTGCGGGTCTCGCCGGAGCGCAGGACCAGTTCGGCTGCATCCCTGCGGTCACGGACGTCGACGAGGTAGCCCGGCACGACGGCCGCCAGCCCGTTCGCGATCGTCCTCAGCTCCGCCCGGGAGAGCAGGCCGAAGAGGTAGTTCTGTGCGTCGGGCATGAGGCTCAGGCCGACCGTCTCGTGCAGCCAGCGCCGGACCTCGTCCTCGTTGGTGCCGTCGAAGCGGCGGGCCAGCTCGGTGTTGATCATGTTCGGCGTCGCCCGCGGGCGCCAGCGGGCGCGGCCCCGGGGGAACAGCCGGTCCCGCGACGAGAAGAACGTCCCGGCGCCGACCAGCATGTGCACCTCCCGTCCCGGAAGCTCTGTGACGAGCCGGTGGGCGGTGTCCATCGCGGTCTTGCCGCCACCGATGATCCATACCGGCGCCAAGTCCGCTCGCAGCTCGTCGAGGTGCTCGTCGAGGGAGGTCGGGGTGATCGACCGCACCCGCTCGCTCGTGACCGCGAGCGGGAGGTCCGGGCCGATCTCCACGCCGTAGCCCTTGATGAGCCGGGCCGTGTCGACGACGTGCGCGGCGCCGTCCGGGTCGCGCGCGCGCACGAGCACGCGCCCGTCCTGCTCCTCGTCGGACACGAACTCCCAGCCGTAGCGCTCCTCGACGTCGACGCGGAGGCGGACGACGTCGACGACCTGGGCGAAGTGGTCGACGACCTCGTCGCGCGCGGCCAGGTACGAGCGGGCGTGGCCGCCCTGCCACGCGATGGCGCCCGCGGTGAAGAGCGGGTGCGGCTGATGCAGGCGCACGTAGGGGTAGGTGTCGCGCCACATGCCGCCGGGCCCCGGCCGCTTCTCAATCAGTACGACGCGGTGGCTGCGATCCAGGTAGCCGCTCGCCACCTCCAGTGCATTCAGGGCCGAGATCCCGGCCCCGACGACGCAGAGATCCGCGCTCGAAGTGGTCACCGGACGAACGTACCGCGAGATGGACCGCTGTACCGTGACGGGGCTCACCTTCGACGTCCTCGACGCGGGGACCGCCGGCGGCGAGCCCGTCGCCCTGCTCCACGATAGGAACCGCGGCCTGTTCGCCGACGTACGGGCGCCTGACCGGACTGTTCCTGTCCCGGGAGGACGGCGCCTGGAGCGCGGGCTCCTGCAGCGAGGTGACCCCGTCGCAGATGCGACGCGTCGAGAGCTCGAACGCAAGCGTGGCCTGTCGCTAGAGGCCGTCCTCGGACCGGCTGATCGGTCATCTAGCATGGGGCCACCGATGCTCTCCCTGTACCGCCGTCACCGCCCGCGCACCTTCGACTCGGTGGTCGGCCAGGAGCACATCGTCAAGACGCTGCGCAACGCGATCGAACTCGACAAGGTGCACCACGCGTACCTGTTCGTGGGCTCGCGCGGCACCGGGAAGACCTCCATGGCCAAGCTCCTTGCCTGCGCCCTCAACGCCGAGGGCGGGCCCAGCGTGGACTTCGATCCGGCCACCGACGAGTCGCGCGCGATCCTGGCCGGCACCTCGCTGGACGTGGTCGAGATGGACGCCGCCTCCAACAACTCGGTCGACGACATCCGCGAGCTGCGCGAGAACGTCGCGCTTGCGCCCATGCAGGGCCATCGGCGCGTGTACATCCTCGACGAGGCGCACATGCTCTCGACCGCGGCCTGGAACGCGTTCCTCAAGACCCTCGAGGAGCCGCCCGCGCACGTGGTCTTCGTGCTCGCCACCACGGAGGCGCACAAGGTGCCGGCCACGATCGTGGACCGCTGCCACCGGTTCGACTTCCAGCGCCCCTCGCTCGAGCAGATCGCCGGTGTGCTGCGGCGCGTGGCGGCGGAGGAGGAGATCCAGGTCCCCGACGCGGCCGTGGGCATGCTGGCGCGCGCTGCCACGGGCTCGTTCCGCGACGCGCTCGGCACGCTCGAGCAGCTCGTCACCTACGGGGGCGACGAGGTCCGGCTCGAGGACGTGCTCGACATCCTCGGGGTGGCCGACGCCGAGCTTGTGCTCGACTCGACCGACGCCCTGGTGGCCAGGGATCCCCGGGCGGCGCTGCTGGCGGTCCAGCGGCTGTCCGACTCGGGCCGTGACTACACCCAGTTCATGCGCGACCTCTCGGCACACCTGCGCCATCTGTTCGTGATCCAGACGCTCGGAGAGGTTCCCGACTCGTTCTCGGTCACCGCCGAGCACACCGACCGGCTGGCCTCCCAGGCCGAGCGACTCGCCCAAGGAGAGATCCTGCGCACGATCGATTTCCTGGCCGCCTCCGTGGCCGCGGTCAAGGATGGATCCGAGCCGCGCATCCAGCTCGAGATGGCGCTTCTGAAGGCCACCCAGCCGCAGGCCGACCTCTCGCTGCAGGCGCTGATCTACCGGATCGAGCAGCTCGAGCAGCGGCTGGACGGCGACGCCGCCGAGACCGAGACGACTGCTCCACCTGCCCCGCCGCCGGCGCCCGCCCCGCGCGCGGCAGCGGGCTCCTCGGCGGCCGTGGCGGTCGAGCCGCAGGCCGAACGGGCCCCGCAGGCGGTGGGAGCGGTCGACCTGGAGCAGCTCAAGGCGCTGTGGCCCGCGGTGGCCGAGGCCGTGACCCGCGACAACGGCATGCTGGGCGCCGCCATCGGGGCGGCCGCGCCCACAGCGGTGGAGGCCGACCGCCTCACGGTGGCCTTCCCGACCGACGCCGCGTTCGTTAAGAAGAAGGCCGAGGCCAATCGCGAGCTGGTGGCCACGGCGGTGCGCGGGCTCACCGGACGGTCGCTCGCGCTCGACTTCGAGTTGAGCGACGAGGCTCTCCCGCCGGGGCCGACCACGCTCGACCACGACCAGCTCATCGAGCGCCTCCGCGCGGAGTTCGGCGCCGAGGAGATCTTCGAGGATCCCGAAGAGGAACAGGAGAAGGACCGATAGCGATGGGTCAGCCGAACATGAATCAGATGCTCAAGCAGGTCCAGAAGATGCAGGCCGACATGGCCAAGGCGCAGGAGGAGCTGGCCAACGAGGTGGTGGAGGCCAGCGCCGGCGGCGGCATGGTCACGGTCAAGATCAGCGGCGACCTGCAGCTCAGGGACCTGACCATCGACCCGGAGGCGGTCGACCCCGAGGACGTCGACATGCTCCAGGACATGGTGCAGGCGGCGGTCAACGAGGCGATCCGCTCGGCCCAGGAGCTGGCGGCGTCGAAGATGAACGCCGCCACCGGCGGGCTCGGCGGGGCCGGCGGGCTGGGTGGACTCGGGCTTCCGGGCCTCTAGCTCTCGATGAGGTGCCGTGCGAGCGACACGGCGATCTCCGCCATGTCGATCTCGCCGGCAGCCACGGCCACGACAAGAGCCTCCGCTTCGTCGACCGTGTAGTTGAGGTCGCGGCCGTTCAGCAGGCAGAACACGCGGGTAGCGGACCAGGCAAGCCGCTTGTTGCCGTCGACCAGAGCGTGATTGCGGGCGAGCGAATGCATCAGCGCCGCCGCCTGCTCCGCGAAGGTCGGGTAGGCGTCCTCGCCGAGGACGGTGGTCTCGGGCCGTGAGGCGGCCGAGGCCAGAAGTCCTCGGTCGCGCACGACCACCTGTCCTGCCACGACCGCGGTGGCGATCTCGAGGAGATCCGCGACGCTCGGGTACTCGACTCGCCGCCGCTCGTCAGTCACCGGCCGAGCCGGTCGAGAAGCTCGGCGTCCTCGGAGCGAACTCTCTCGATCGCGGTACGCAGCCGCTCGGGCCGGGCCGTGACGTACTCGGTGATCGCCGAACGAGCGACCTCCTGCATTGAGCGCCCCTCCTCGGCCGCCTTGCGGCGCAGCGCGTCGGCTTCGCCGTCGGTCAGACGAAGATTCATGGCCATCGCGTGATGGTACCGCCTCGGTACCAGTCAGGTCGAACCGCCCCCAGGCCCCGACCGCGTCCGGAGCTACTCTTGACGACCCTTGTTCGCCGCTCCCGTAAACCGGCTCATCACCGAGCTCGCCCGGCTGCCCGGGATCGGTCAGCGCACGGCGCAGCGGCTGGCCTTCCACATCCTCAGCGCGTCCGAGGAGGAGGCCCTGGCGCTGGCCGATTCGATCCGGGAGGTCAAGGCCACGGTCGGCCACTGCGAGATCTGCTTCAACCTGGCCACGGAAGCCACCTGCCGCATCTGCCAGGACGAGCGTCGCGAGGCCACCACCATCTGCGTGGTCGAGCAGCCCAGCGACGTGATCCCCCTTGAGCGCTCGGGCGAGTTCAACGGCCGCTACCACGTGCTCGGCGGCGCCCTGTCGCCGATCGACGGAGTCGATCCCGAGGACCTGCACGTGGCCGAGTTGCTCGGGCGGGTGAACAACGGGGCCGGGATCCGCGAGGTGGTGATCGCCACCAACGCCACCACCACCGGCGAGGCCACGGCGCTCTACCTGGCCGACGCCCTGCGCGAGCGCTCGCCGGAGGTGGTGGTCACGCGGCTGGCCAGCGGCCTGCCCGTGGGCTCGGACCTCGAGTACGCGGACGAGATCACACTCGGACGGGCGCTGCGCGGCCGCCAGGCTCTCTGACTACCCGTAGCATCTGGACATGGCCACTCGCGTAGTCCGCGCGGCCTGCCCGCACGACTGTCCCGACACCTGCGCCATGCACGTGACGGTGGAGGACGGCCGGGCAACCAAGGTCGCCGGCGACCCCGACCACCCGATCACCGTGGGCTTCCTGTGCGGGAAGGTGTCCAACTACCTCGATCGGGTCTACTCGGAGGAGCGGGTCCTCCATCCCCTCGTCCGCGACGGAGCCAAGGGCGAGGCCCGCTTTCGCCGCGTGAGCTGGGACGAGGCCCTCGACCTCGTGGCCGAGAGGCTGCGCGAGACGGCGGCCGAGCACGGCGGGGAGTCGATCCTGCCGTACTCGTACGCGGGAACGCAGGGCCTCATCCAGGGCGACTGCATGAGCGCACGGTTGATGAATGCGCTGGGCGCCACCGACCTGGAGCGGACCATTTGCGCCACGGCGGGTCTCGTGGGAACCACGATGGCTCACGGCTTCTCCCCGGAGGTCGACCCCGAGGAATGGCCCAACGCTCGCTACGTGATCGTGTGGGGATGGAACCCGATGTCCACTGCGCCTCACCTGTGGCGCAAGCTGCTCGACGCCCGCAAGGCGGGGGCGCGCATCGTGGTGGTCGACCCGTTTCGCAGCCGCACCGCCCGGGTGGCCGATGAGCATCTGCGCCCGCTGCCTGGAACGGACGCCGCGCTGGCCATGGGCATGATGCGGGCGATCGTCGACGCCGGCCTCCAGGACGAGGAATGGTGTCGCGCCCACACTGAGGGCTACGACGAGCTGCTGGGCACGCTGTCGGGCTTTCCGGTGGAACGAGCCGCTGCGGTCACCGGCGTGGAGGCCGAGACGATCGCGCGCATCGGACGCGAGTTCGCCGCCACCCGGCCCGCGCTGCTGCGGCTCGGGGTGGGCGCGCAGCGCCATCTGGGCGCGCCGGCCGCCTACGCGACGATGGCCTCGCTGCCCGCGCTCACCGGGGCCTGGCGCGACCGCGGGGGCGGCTGCTCGTACATCCCCACCTCCACGGCGGCCGCCGTGAGCGAGGCGCCCCTGCAGCGGATCGACCTTCGTCCCGGCCCGGTGCGCCGGATCAACATGTCCCAGGTGGGCCGGGCGCTCACCGACCCCGGGCTGGACCCGCCGGTCGGGGCGCTGGTGTGCTGGAACTCCAACCCGGCGGCCATTGCGCCCGACCAGGAGCAGGTGCTCGAGGGCCTGCGGCGCGACGACCTGTTCACCGTGGTGCTCGAGCAGTTCATGACCGACACGGCTCGTCACGCGGACGTCGTGCTCCCGGCCACCACGCAGCTGGAGCACCTGGACGTGATCTTCTCCTGGGGCCACCACTATCTGACCTTCAGCAAGCCGGCGATCGAGCCGGTCGCCGAGGCCAAGCCGAACACCGAGACGTTCCGCCTGCTGGCGGCGCGGCTCGGCTTCGACGACCCCTGCTTCTCGGACAGCGACGAGGAGCTGGTCGACCAGCTGCTCGCGGGCTTCGAGGAGAAGGGCCTGCGCGAACGCGGGTGGACCAAGATCGATCTCGGCCAGGGGCCGGTCCCGCACGCCGACGGAGGCTTCGGCACCCAGTCGGGCAAGGTCACGCTGAGAGCTGAGTTCGTGCCTCCCGCCGAGGTGCTCGACACGGCACTCGACGAGCGCTTCCCGCTGGCCCTCATCACCCCGAAGACGCATCTGTTCCTGAACTCGACCTTTGCCAACCAGGGCCGCCAGCTCTCGGCCCAGCCCGAGCCCGAGCTGGTGATCAACCCGGCCGACGCCGAGGCTCGCGGAATCGCCGACGGGACAGAGGTGCGCGTCTGGAACGACCGTGGCTCCTTCTCCTGCACGGCACGCGTGTCCGACGATGCCCGCGCGGGCGTGCTGGTGGCCCCGATGGGTTGGTGGAACCGCGACTACCGGGGCGGGCGAAGCGCTCAGGCCACCACCTCTCAGGTCTTGACCGAGCAGGGCAACGCACCGGTGTTCAACGACAACCGCGTGGAGGCGGAGGCGCTCTAGGCGACAGCTAGCGCAGCACGCGGTAGCGCCGCTTGGCCACGAGGATGCGCTCGAGCGCACGGTCGAGCCGGGCTTGCGAGACGCGTTCACTGCGCACGGCGCTCAGCAGCGCCGCGTGGGCCGCCGTCTGGTCGGCTGCCGGACCGGACACGAAGACCATGTCGGCGCCCGCGCGCACCGCCTCCACCGCCGCGTCGGGCACCGTGGTCAGCACCGTGACCGACGGGTCGCTCAGGTCGTCGGTGACGGCCACGCCCTCGAAGCCCAGCTCGTCGCGCAGCAGCTCGCCGGCCACCGCGGGCGAAAGCGAGGCCGGGACGGTGAAGTCGCTGAACGGATAGAGCGCATTGCTCAGCACGATGCCGGGCACGCCGGCGTCGATGGCGGCGCGGAAGGGGATCAGGTCGCGCTCGCGCAGCTCGGGAAGGCCGAGGCCGACGCTGGCGGGCCCGTCCTGAGGAGACCGGTCGGCCGCCCCCAGCCCGGGCAGGTGCTTGACGGCGCTGAATATCCGCTCGCTCTCGTAGGCCCGGACGGCAGCCACCGCGTACCGAGCCACCTCCTCCGGATCGTCGGAGTAGAGCCGGACGCCGAGCGCCGAGCCACTCTCGAGGCCCACGTCGACCACGGGGCCGAGCACACCGGTTAGGCCGAGGCTGCGGAGCGTGCGGGCGGAGAGGCGCGATTGCCTGGCCGCCTCGCGCACCGAGGGCAAGTCGGCCGGTGCTTCGGCGGGAGGCAGATCGGGAAGGGAGTTGAGCTCGCCGCCCTCCTGGATCGTCATTACGAACGGCGGAATGCGGTCGCGCCCGGCGCTCGCCCGCAGCCCGCCGGCCACGTCGCGCAGGGCGTCGGCGCCGGCGTAGTTCGGCCCGGCGATCACGATGCCGCCAGGACCGAGGCGGCGCAGGTCGCGGGGTACGGAGGCGCCCGGGTCCCGGCCGGCATAGCCCACCAGGAGGAGCTGCGCGACCTTCTGCCGTGCCGAGAGCCGCTCGATTCGCCGGCGCACCTCCCGGGGAACGTCCGTTCCCGCTGCGGCCGACCCCGTCGCCGACGGGATGATGCGGGCGAGGAAGGAGACACCGTTCGCGGGCGCGGCGGCCGGCGAGGCCGGGCTCGCCTCCTCGTCCTGATTTGCTCCGAGCACCACGCCGAACGTGCCGGCGACGAGGGCGAGTAACGCCAGGCCGGCCAGCCCCAGATTTCGCCACCGCGGGTCCGCGAGCACGGGCGGAAAGCTAGATGGAATCAATCATCCGTGGCGCGACTATCTTTCGTCGCCATGCCCTCCCCGGCGGCGGACACCGTGGTCATGAAGTTCGGCGGCACCTCTGTGGCCGACGCCGACCGCATCAAGCGGGCGGCCGGCCGGATCGTGGCCAGCGCGGAGGAGGGCAACAGCGTCGTGGCCGTGCTCTCGGCCCGCGGCAAGCACACGGACGAGCTGGTGTCGCAGGCCTACGAGGTCTCGGCTCGGCCGCATCCGCGCGAGATGGACATGCTCCTCTCCACCGGCGAGCGGGTGTCGTGCGCGCTCGCGGCGATGGTCATCAACGACCTGGGCCACGAGGCGATCTCGCTCACCGGCTCCCAGGCTGGAATCGTCACCGACTCGGGACACACCAAGGCACGCATCCTCGAGGTCAAGGCCCACCGCATCCGCGAGGCGCTCGACAAGGGCAAGATCGTGCTGGTGGCGGGCTTCCAGGGCGTGTCGCAGCAGTCACTCGATGTGACCACGCTCGGCCGCGGCGGCTCGGACACCACCGCAGTGGCCCTGGCCGCGGCGCTCGGCGCCCCGGTGTGCGAGATCTACACCGACGTGGCCGGCGTCTTCAGTGCCGATCCCCGGCTCGTGCCGGGCGCGCGCAAGCTGGCCGTGGTCACCTTCGAGGAGATGCTGGAGATGTCGGCCAGCGGGGCCGGGGTGCTGCAGCTGCGCTCGGTCGAGTACGCGCGCAACCACGGCGTGACCATCCACTGCCGGTCGAGCTTCGAGGATGGACCAGGTACCGTGGTCCAGGACGAGGAACTGACCGTGGAACGCCCGCTCGTGACAGCCGTGACCCACTCGACCGCCGAGGCGCGGATCACCCTCACCGGGCTGCCCGACGTGCCCGGAATCGCCGGCCGGGTGCTCACCACGCTGGCCGCGGCCAACATCAACGTCGACATGATCATCCAGAACGAGCCCGAGTCGGAGGGCCACCGAGCCGACATGTCCTTCACCGTTCCCCGTGACGACCTCGACACCGCCCGCGGCTCGCTCGAGACGCTCCAGGAGGAACTCGGCTTCGGCGGGATCGCCACCGACGCCCGGATGGGCAAGGTGTCCGTGGTCGGCGCCGGGATGAAGAGCCATCCCGGCGTGGCGGCCAAGACCTTCACCGTGCTGGGCGAGGCCGAGGTCAACATAGAGATGATCTCCACCTCGCCGATCAAGATCTCCTGCGTGGTGCGCGAGGAGCACGTGGAGGAGGCCGTGCGCCGCCTGCACACCGCCTTCGGCCTGGGCGCGGACGCCGTGCTCCCCGAGGACGTCACCGGCGTCCACCGCCCGAAGGTGGCTTAGGTGGTCTCCTCCTCAATTACGCTCGCGTTCGGCGGCTGCGAACCTTCGCCTGACGACCCCCGTGATGCTCGCCAATGCGCTGCATTGACTGCGCTCACGTGCGTCGTCAGGCTCGGTTCTCGCTCGCCGAGCCGCGACCGTACTTTCGGAGGAGACCACTGACCATGAGAATCGCCGTGGTGGGCGCCACCGGCGCCGTGGGCTCGACGATGCTCGACGTGCTGCGCGAGCGCTCGTTTCCCGCCGATGAGGTGGTGCCGTTCGCCTCCGAGCGCTCAGCCGGCCGGACCATCGGCTGGAACGGGGGCACGCTCACGGTCGTCGCGCTCAGCGACGAGTCGATCCAGGGCTACGACATCGCGCTGTTCTCG
This sequence comes from uncultured Thermoleophilaceae bacterium, assembly GCA_963751105.1. GTDB lineage: Bacteria > Actinomycetota > Thermoleophilia > Solirubrobacterales > Thermoleophilaceae > JACVRW01. The sequence continues at coordinate 141,057 of CAVVTG010000002.1, forward strand.
GCCGGCTCGAGCGTGAGTGCCGAGTGGGCCCCCCGGTTCGCCGAGGCGGGCGCGGTGGTGGTGGACAACTCGTCGCAGTGGCGTATGCACGACGACGTCCCGCTGGTGGTCTCAGAGGTCAACCCCGACGCCCTCGAGGGGCACCGGGGCATCGTGGCGAACCCCAATTGCACGACGATGCAGACCGTGGTGGCGCTCGGGCCGATCCTGCGCGAGGCCGGCATCGAGCGCGTGGTGATGTCGAGCTACCAGGCCGTGTCCGGCACCGGCCAGAAGGCCGTCGAGGAGCTCCACAGCCAGGCCGAGGCGGTGATCGAGGCCAGGGAGCTGCCCGCCCCGGCGGTCTACCCGCACCAGATCGCCTTCAACGTGCTGCCCCAGGTGGAGACGTTCAAGGACGGCGACGACTACACGACCGAGGAGCGCAAGTGCATGCGCGAGACGCGCAAGATCCTCGGACGGGACGACGTCGGCGTGTCGGCGACCTGCGCGCGCGTGCCGGTGTTCACCGGCCACTCGGTGTCGGCCAACGTGCAGACCCGCGAGCCGCTGTCGCCCGAGGAGTGCCGCGAGTTGCTGGCCGCGGCGCCGGGCCTGATCGTGATCGACGATCCGGGTAACGGCCTCTATCCCACGGCGCTCGACGCCGCCGGGCGCGACGACGTGATGGTGGGCCGCATACGCCGCGACCCGTCGCACGAGCGCTGCCTCAACCTCTGGATCGTCGGCAACAACCTGCGCAAGGGAGCGGCCACCAACGCGGTCCAGGTGGCGGAACTGCTGAACGTGCGCGGGCTGCTGCGCTCGGCCTCCGCGGCCTGAGCCTAGGTCCCGGCCACCCGCCGCACCACCAGCTCTGGCTCCGAGTAGGGCTCTCCCGGCCGCGCGCGGTCCGGGAAGTCGAACAAGCCGATGATCAGCTCCATCGGATAGTCGGGAGCCTGCGCGGTCGCTCGGACGCGCTCGTCGTCGATGAAGAACTCGACCGCTCCCGGCCGCCAGTCGACCGCGTAGCGGTGCGGCCGGGCCACGTTGATCTCCATCCGCTCGGCCGACCACTCCTCTTCGAGCGCCGGGTCGCGGAAGCGGTGGATGCCGGTGCCGACCGCGGCCGAGCCGTCGTCCAGAGCGTCGCCGAACACCTCCACCAGGCAGATCTCCCCGCAGCGCTCCGGCTGATCCTCGATCCCCACCATCCAGGCGGAGAACATCGAGCGCCGCCCGAGCGTGGCCGAGCACTCGACCTCGACCCGGCCGAAATGAGGCGTGTAGCCGAACAACGCCGGCTGCTCCTCCTGGACGACGAGTCCCTCGCGGAACGGCTGCTGGCCTCGGCTGCTGCCCACGGGTCCCGACCAGTTGCCCGTCTGCACCGCCGACACGCGCAGTGGACCGTCGTGCAGATCGGGACACCACAGCGGCTGGTCCTCGGGGATCCACAGCCGCAGGCCACGCTCGTCGAGCGCGTAGGTCGCCTTCGAGGCCGCGCGCGAGCTCCAGGCCGGCAGGTAGGAGTCGATCCAGACGGCCTCGTCGAGGTCCGGGCCCTCGAAGCGCTCGTCGAGGTCGTTCACGCCGCGGCGAGTGCCGCGACCTTGCGCTGTACGTCCTTGGTCGACACCACGTGCTTGCCCATGCCGAGCTCCTTGGGCTCGAGCCCCAGGGCCAGGCCGACGGCCTGGGGCAGATGCAGCACCGGGATGCCGAGGTCACGCTCGACGAAGTTGGCCGCGGACGGCTGCTGCAGATCGAGGTTGAGGTGGCAGAGCGGGCAGGGGGTGACGAGTGCGTCGGCCCCCGCGTCGATGGCGTCGGCCAGGTGGCGCCCGGCCTGGCGCAGCGAGGTGGTGCGGTTCATGGTGATCACGGGGAAGCCACAGCACTTGCGCGCACCCGCGTACTCCACGGTCTCGCCGCCGAGGGCCTCGATCACCCAGCCGAGGTACTGATCGCGGTCCGGGTTGTCGGCGAAGCCGAGACGCTTGGACGGGCGCACGATGTAGCAGCCGTAGAAGGGCGCGAGGCGCAGGCCCTCGAGCGGCCGCTCCACCTTCTCGCGCAGGGCGTCGAGGCCGATCTCCTCAACGAGGATCCAGAGGAAGTTCTTGTTCCACCAGCCGCCGCCCGGCTCGTACGACATGTTCTCCGGCTCGAGGTGACGGTTGACCGTGTCGCGGTAGGCGCCGCTGGCGTCGAGGCGCTCCTGGCACTCCGACTGCGCGCCCTGGCAGGTGGAGCAGATGTTCATCATGCCCGCCGCGCCCTCCACGTCCTGGGCCAGCGCGAAGGTGCGCGCGTTGAGGGTGTCGACGAGCTCCTGGTTGTGCTCGGCGATCACGCCGGCGCCGCAGCAGTTGGCCCGGTCGAGCTCCACCAGCTCGAGATCGAGCAGCGGCGCGACCTTGGTCACCGAGCCGTGCAGTTCAGGCGTGAATCCCCGGGACACGCACCCGGGCCAGTAGGCCAGCTTCATCTAGTTCTCCCCGCTTCCCTCGGCGAACGCGCCCTCTTCCTCGCCGGCCATCTCGCCGACGATGTACAGGTTGAGCTCGATGCGCTCGCCCTGCGATTCGACTTCGTTGAAGATGCGGCGGACCTGCTTCTGGTCGGGCAGCTTGGGGTGGATCAGCGCCTTGACCGGGTTGACCTTGCCCGACTTGAGGCCGTCGATGACGGTCGGCAGGTTCTGGGTGAGCTGCTTGGCGCCGTGCGGGCTCAGCTGGCCCTTGACCAGCGAGCCGTCGCCGAAGGAGCGCGGCAGCAGCTGCGCCTCGTGCAGCGTGCCCCACTTCTCGATGATGTTGATGAACGCCTTCTCGTGGCCGTAGCCGTTGTTGGAGTCCTTGATCTCGTAGTCGCCCGTGGCCCTGCGGCGCAGCCGCATGATCTGGTCCATCGGGGCCACGTCCTTCGGGCAGACCTCCACGCAGGCGAAGCAGTGGGTGCAGTCGTAGATCCCGTGCTCGTCCTCGGCCAAGTCCTTGAGGCGCGCCTCGTGCTGGCCGTCGCGCGGGTCGCCCACGAAGCGGTAGGCCTTGGCCAGCGCGGCCGGGCCGATGAACTCGGGGTCGACCTCCATCGACAGGCAGGAGGAGACGCACACGCCGCAGTGGATGCAGGCCATGGCCTGGGTCACGTCGAGCATGGCCTCGGCGGGGACGATGTACTCCTGGTCCTCGGGCGGCTCCTCGGCCGGCATCAGCCAGGGCACGACCCGCCGGACCTTCTTCCAGTGCACCGCCTCCATGTCGGTGATCAGGTCCTTGATCACCGGCATGTTCCCCATCGGCTCGACCACGATGGCGCCGTTGGTGGCCTTTTCGGCGGCGTCGCCGATGCGGGTGTTGCAGGCGAGCGCCGAGCGGCCGTTGATCTTCACCCCGCAGGAGCCGCAGATGGCTGCTCGGCAGGAGCAGCGGATCCCGATCGAGGCGTCCTCGCGGTCCTTGATCTGGAGGATGGCGTCGAGCACCGAGCGCTCGGGGGGCAGCTCGGCTGCGTGGTCCTCCCAGTACGCGGCCTCGCCCGACTCGGGGTTGAAGCGGCGGATCTTGAGCGTGTAGTCAGCCACTAATAGGTTCGCTCCTGCGGCTCCCATTGGGTCATGGTCACCTCGGAGTAGGCGATCTCGGGTCCGGCCCCGTTCGCCTCGACGGTGATGTGCTTGAGCCAGTCGTCGTCGTTGCGCTCGGGGAAGTCGGTGCGGTACTGGGCGCCGCGGCTCTCCTTGCGCTCGATCGCCGACACCACGATGGCCTCGGCGTTCTCGAGCATGAACTGGAGCTCGAGCGCGCCGAGCACGTCCTGGTTGAAGACCGTGCCCTTGTCGTCGATCGAGACGCTCCTGCGCCTCCTCCTTCAGGCGGCGGACGATGTCGAGGGCGTTGTCGAGCCCCTCCTCGTCGCGGAACACGGCGACGTACTTGTCCATCATGTCGCCCAGCTCGGCCTTGATCTCGGACACCCGGCGGCCGCTGCCCTCGCCGTGGATCAGCTCGTCGATCATGCGGTCCTCGTCCTCCAGCGCGGCGCGTGACGGCGACGGCATCCGCGTGGCGTGGACGGCGTCCGCGGCGTGCGCGCCGGAACGCCGGCCGAACACGAGCGTGTCGAGCAGCGAGTTGGCCCCGAGCCGGTTGCCGCCGTGCACGGAGACGCAGGCGCACTCGCCCGCGGCGTAGAGGCCCGGAATCGGCGTCTGGCCGTAGATGTCGGTCTTGATGCCGCCCATCGCGTAGTGGTTGCCGGGCTTGATGTGGATCGGCTCGCGAGTGATGTCCACGCCGGCGAAGTCACGGCCGACGTTGACGATCTCGCGCAGCGCCTCGTGGATGCGCTTGCGCGGCACCTTGGTGATGTCGAGAGCCACCGTCCCGTCGTCGAAGCCGCGGCCCTCGTTGATCTCGGTCTGCTCGGCGCGCGAGACCACGTCGCGCGAGGCCAGCTCCATCTTGTTGGGCGCGTACTTCTCCATGAAGCGCTCGCCCTCGGCGTTGTAGAGGTGCGCGCCCTCGCCACGGGCGCCCTCGGTGATCAGCAGTCCCAGCCCGGCCAGGGTGGTGGGGTGGTACTGGATCATCTCCATGTCCATCAGCGGGGCGCCGATGCGGTAGGCCATGGCGATCCCGTCCCCGGTGCAGATCAGGGCGTTGGTGGTGGGGTCGTAGATCTGGCCGTTGCCGCCGGTGGCCAGGATCACGGCCTTGGCCGCGAACAGCTCCATCGAGCCGTCCCTGATGTTGCGGGTGACGGCGCCGGCGATGCGGCCCTCGTCGTCCTGGACGAGCGAGGTGGTGAACCACTCCTCATAGCGGTGGACCTCGTCGAACTTCATCAGCTGCTCGTAGAGCACGTGCAGGATCGCCTGGCCGGTGATGTCGGCCACGTAGTAGGTGCGGGCCGCGCTGGCGCCGCCGAAGGCCCGCTTGCCCAAGCGACCCTCCTCGTTGCGGTGGAAGGTCACGCCGAGGTGCTCGAGCGTGAGCAGCTCCTCCGGGGCTTCGCGGCACATGATCTCGATGGCGTCCTGGTCACCCAGGTAGTCCGAGCCCTTGACGGTGTCGAACGCGTGTGACTCCCACGAGTCCTGCGGATCGAGTGCCGCGTTGATCCCGCCCTGAGCTGCATTCGAGTGCGAGCGCACCGGGTGGACCTTCGAGATGATGCCCACGGATGCGCCCTTCTCGGCCGCTGCGAGGGCGGCGCGCTGGCCGGCGAGGCCGGCTCCGATGACGAGGACGTCGTGCTGGGGCATCAGGCGATGGCGATTCTATTTGAGTTACGGCCCGGCCCCCCGCCAGGCCTAGCGCCAAGCGGCCAAGACGGGCGTGCGCGACCCGCGGGCCTAAGCCGGCACGGCGCCGCGCAGGGCCCGGCGCACAGCGTCGATCGTGACGATCCCGCGCAGCACGCCCGAATCGTCCACGGCCATCACGGCTCCGAGGCGAGAGAGGCCGTCCTGGCCGAGCAGGGCCTCGAGCGGATCCTCCAAGCGGGCGCGCAGGCCGCTGTCGCCGTCGTCGCGGGCCATGACCGAGGCCACGGTGCTCACGGCGCGCTCGCTGTCGGGCACGCTGTTCACCGCCTCGCGCGAGACCACGCCCACCAGCCGGCCGGTGGCGTCCACCACCGGGAACCAGGGCCAGCCGTAGCGGAGGAAGAAGTCGGTGTCGGCCTCGGCCAGCGTGCGGTCGCCGGGAATGGCCACGGGCTCGGTGTCCATCACGTCGGCCACCCGGATGTCGCCGATCTTGTCCGAGAAGCGCGCCTGAGCGACGGCAGAGGACGCCGCCCGGGCGAGGAAGAAGCCGATGAAGATGAACCACAGGCCGGTGACAAATTCGCTGGGGACGAGGATCAGGAGCGCCACGCCGCCGGCGACCATCAGGTAGCCGAAGCCGCGGCCGAGCATCCCGGCGAAGCGGGTGGCCTTGTTGCGGTCACCGGTGATCTTCCAGGCGATGGCGCGGGCGATCCGCCCGCCGTCGAGGGGGAAGCCCGGGATCAGGTTGAAGACGAGCACGATGATGTTGACCGTGGCCAGGTAGCCGAGCACGGCGGTGCTGGCCCCGACCACGTCGTTGCCGAACTGGGAGCTCTCGAGCACGTCGTCGGGGCTCGAGATGACGGCGCCGATGGCGAAGCACAGACCGGCGAAGAGCAGCGTCACCAGTGGGCCCGCGGCGGCGACCCGGAACTCGACGCCCGGCGAGTCGGTGTCGCGCCCGAGCCGGGCCACGCCACCGAACATCCACAGGTCGATGCCCTCGATCGGTATGCCGTTGCGGATGGCCACCACCGCATGCCCGAGCTCGTGCAGCAGGATCGAGAGGAAGAACAGGAGCGCGCTGACGGTGGCCAGGACGAAGGCGTTCGAGCCCGGCGCCACGTCCTCGTAGTAATTCGAGAGCGTGAAGATGATCAGGAACAGGACGATGAACCAGCTGACGTCCACGCCGATCCGGATCCCGAATATGCGTCCCAGTTGGATGGAGCTGCCGCCGAACATCACCGACGAATGGTGGCAGGCAGGCGAGCGGCCCGGCGCCTCGCCGCCATAATCACCGCCTTCCTCACCGAACCAGAGATCTGAAAGGACTGTCTTGACTCACCGAGTCACCTTCATCCCGGGCGACGGCACCGGGCCCGAGCTGGCGGAGGCCACGCGCCGCGTGCTCGAGGCCACCGGCGTCGAGTTCGATTGGGACTTCCAGGACGCGGGCGTGGACGTATACGAGTCCGAGGGCAACCCGCTGCCCCAGCGCACGCTCGACTCGATCCGCGATCGCGGGGTGGCCATCAAGGGACCCACCACCACCCCCGTGGGCTCCGGCTTCCGCTCCATCAACGTCGCCCTGCGCAAGGAGTTCGACCTCTACGCCTGCATCCGGCCCTGCAAGGCCTACGAGGGCGTGCGCACGCGCTTTCCCGACACCGACATCGTGATCGTCCGCGAGAACACCGAGGACCTGTACGCCGGCATCGAGTTCGAGAAGGGCTCGGCCGAGGCGGAGAAGTTGCGCGCCTTCCTCGCCGACGAGCTGGACTCGCCGGTGCGCGCCGACGCCGGCATCTCGATCAAGCCCATCTCGGTGTTCGGCTCGGACCGGATCGTCGAATCGGCCTTCGCCTACGCCGAGGAGAACGGGCGCAGGAAGGTCACGGCCGCCCACAAGGCCAACATCATGAAGTTCTCGGACGGCCTCTTCCTGGAGGTGGCACGCCAGGTGGCGGAACGCCATCCGGATATCGAGTTCGAGGACCGCATCATCGACAACCTCTGCAACCAGCTCGTGTCGAGGCCGGAGGAGTACGACGTGGTCGTGCTGCCCAACCTCTACGGGGACATCGTGTCCGACCTGGGCGCGGGGTTGATCGGCGGGCTCGGCCTGGCGCCGGGTGCCAACATCGGCACCGAGGGGGCGATCTTCGAGGCGACGCACGGCTCGGCTCCCAAGTACAAGGGCCAGAACAAGGTGAACCCCACCGCGCTGCTCCTCTCGGGCATGCTCATGCTGCGCCACCTGAACGAGATCGAGGCCGCCGACCGCATGGAGCGGGGTATCGCCGAGGTGATCCGCAAGGGCGACAAGGTCACCTACGACCTCAAGCCCACGCGTGACGATCCCTCTGCCGTGGGTACGAGTGAGTTTGCCGACGCTGTAATAGAGGAGCTTTGATGAAAGTCACCGTTACCGGCGCCGCGGGCCAGATCGGCTACGCGCTGCTGTTCAGGATCGCCTCGGGCCAGATGCTGGGGCCCGACGAGAAGATCGAGCTGCGACTGCTGGAGATACCCGACGCGGTGAAGGCCGCCGAGGGCACCGCGCTGGAGCTGCAGGACTGCGCGTTCCCGTTGCTCGTGTCCACCGAGATCTTCGACGATCCGGTGAAGGCCTTCGACGGGGTCGACGTCGCTCTGCTCGTGGGCGCCCGGCCGCGCACCAAGGGGATGGAGCGCGCGGATCTGCTGGAGGCCAACGGGCAGATCTTCAAGCCCCAGGGCGAGGCGCTGAACGCCGGCGCCGCCGACGGCGTGAAGATCCTCGTGGTGGGCAACCCGGCCAACACCAACGCGCTGATCGCTCAGTCGAACGCACCGGACATCCCGGCCGGAAGCTTCACCGCGATGACGCGGCTCGACGAGAATCGCGCGGTGGCCCAGCTGGCGGGCAAGCTCGGGGTCGGCGTCGACGCGGTGCAGGACCTCGTGGTGTGGGGAAACCATTCGCCCACGATGTTCCCCGACCTGTTCAACGCCAAGGTCGACGGCGAGCGGGCGGTCGACCAGGTCGACATGGACTGGTACGAGAACGAGTACATCCCGCGCGTGGGCAAGCGCGGCGCGGAGATCATCGAGGCCCGAGGGTCGTCATCGGCGGCCAGCGCCGCCAACGCGGCGGTGGATCACATGCATGATTGGGTGCTCGGAGCCGACGGCCTGCGCTCCATGGCGGTGCCCTCGGACGGTTCGTACGGGGTCGAGGAGGGACTGATGTCGAGCTTCCCCGTACGGGTGAAGAACGGCAGCTACGCGATTCAGGAGGGCTTCGAGGTGGATGACTTCGCGCGGGCGAAGATCGACGCCACGGTGAACGAGCTCAAGGAGGAGCGCGACGCCGTTCGCGAGCTCGGGCTGGTTTGATCCGCCCTCTAGGCGGGGTGCCAGCCCTTGTCGCGCTTGACCACTTGGCCCTCTGACTCGAGGGTGGGCATCACGCGGTAGAGGTAGTTGGCCTTGATGCCCATGGCGTCGGCCATCTCGGCGATGGTGATCCCGGGGCGGGTGCGCACCAGCTCCAGCGCCTGCTTCGCGCGGTTGCCGCTGCCGCGAGGCCTCCCGCGGCCGCGGCGGCGCGACGCGCCGCTGCCGGCGCCGCTCGCTCTGCGCCGGCGCGCCTGACCACGGGTCCCGTCGACTCCCGATAGCGCCTGCTGCGCCTTCTCCAGCCGGTGGAACTCCTCCACCAGCGGGCGCAGTTCACGCATCCGGGCGTCGATCTCTTTGAGCTTTTCATCCAGGAAGTCGGCCATAGGGCCACAACTGTAACCGTTATTCGACGATTGACTTGAGCCGGCGCAAGGAACCTTCCAGCTCCTTTTCCGTAACGCGGGCCACCGCTCGGCCGGCCATCTTCCCCAGTGGGCCGCCGGGAAGGTCGTACTCGTTCACATAGGAAAAGCGCGTGCCCTCACCGTTGGGACTGAACTCATATTCCACCCGCGCCTTTGACGCCACCGGCCCGCGGCCCTCCCACACGACGCGGCGGAGGGGGTCGACCTCCACCACGGTCCAGTGAACCTTGAAGCCGCGTCCGGCGAGCTTGAGTGACTGTGTCAGCTTCGATCCTTCCTCGAGCTGCCCGCGCGGCGCGCCGTTGAGCCGCTGGTGGATGGTCACCCAGTCCTTGAGGCGACGCGGGTCCATCACCACGTCGTAGACGCTCTGCGGCTCGGCCCCGATCTCGATCGTCCGCTGCACCCTCATCGCGCGGCCAGGACCTCTGTGCTCTCCCACTCGCGGAGCGCGTGCTCCACCGCTCGGTCGAAGCGCCGGGTCCGGAGCCCGTACAGGCGGGCGGCCTCGTGGGAGTCGCGCGGCAGGATGTCCGTCTCGAGGCTCTCCATCAAAGGTCGTACGAGCTCGAGCGGCTGTCCGGTCACCGCCGCCACCACCGCGCTCGCCGGCTGGGTGAGCGAGACGCCGAGCCCGAGCGGCATGCGTCCCACGCCCATGAGCTCCGCGATGCGCTCGACCATCTCGGCGTAGCTCAGCACCTCCGGACCGCATACATCCAGGGATCGCCCGGACGCGCCGGGGACGTGCGGCGTGCGGGCGAGGTACTCGATCACGTCGCGCTCGTCGATCGGCTGCGTGCGGTTGGCGCGCCAGCCCGGCATCGGCAGGACGCGCAGGCGCTCGACCAGTCGCACCAGCAGACGGAAGGGGGACGAGCCGGCGCCGATCACGATCGACGCCCGCAGGGCGGTCGAGCCGGGCACCGCGGCGAGCAGGATCTCCTCCACCTCGATGCGCGAGCCCAGATGGGTGGAGACCGGGCCGGTGGGAGCGATGCCGCCCAGGTAGACGATCCGTTCGACACCGGCCTCGGCCGCCGCCGCCCCGAAGGTCTCGGCGTATCGGCGGTCGCGGCTGGCGAAGTCCCGGTCGTCCGAAGCCTCCATCGAATGGACCAGGTAGTAGGCCGTGGTGCATCCGGCTAAAGCCTCCTCGAGGCCGGCGCCGGTGCTCAGGTCACCCCGGACAGGCTCGAGTCCATCCATAGCCTCGAGGCGCTCGGGCCGGCGGGCCAGCGCGCGCAGCGTCCGGCCCTCGCTCGTCAGCCGGCGAGCCAGGCGGCTGCCCACGTACCCGGTGGCTCCGGCGATCAGCTCCACGCGGCGAGAGTACCCGCCGATTTTTCGCCCCCCTGAAAAAGGCGCTCCGAGCGGGCCTTCTCGGACCCACCCTGCAAAGTGCGGCAAACGGGTACTGGAATCCGGGCCGCTCGTCGTGCACGATGCCGCCCGTGCCTAAGAGAAAGCCCGCCCGCTGCGAGGACTGCTATTTCCACCAGAACACACTCTGTGCTCTGAACCTGGGTAAGCCCTGCACCACCTTCCGGCCGGCCGAGCGCGATCTGGCGCCGGAACGCCAGCTGGCCTTCGTCTTTCGCACCGAGCGGACCACGGCGGCCTACGCGTTTCCCCAGCCGAACGCCTAGACCTGTGAGTGCCGCAGTAGAGTCGCCGCGATGCGGCTCACCGTGCTGGGTAAGTCGCCCGCCTGGCAGGACGCCGGCGGGGCCTGCTCGGGGTACCTGATCGAGGAGGGCGACACCGCGGTTCTCGTCGACTGCGGCAACGGCGTGTTCGCCAAGCTGCGCCAGCACATCGATTACGTCGACGTCGATGCCGTGGTGCTCTCGCACCTGCACGCCGACCATTTCCTCGATCTCGTTCCCTACTCCTACGCGCTCACCTACGCACCGCGCCAGCAGCCGGTGCCGGTGGACCGCTGGCCGGGAACCGACAATCCGGCGCGGCCCGACCTTCACGTGCCGCCGGGGGGGCGCGCCGCCTTTCGCCGCCTAGCCGGAACCTGGGGGCCGGAGGAGCTGATCGAGAATGCCTTTGCGCTGAGCGAGTACGACCCGGCCGACAGCATCGAGATCGGGCCGCTGACCGTGAGCTTCCGGCCCGTTCCCCACTTCACGGAGACGTTCGCCATGAGCTTCTCGGCGGGCGGCGGGGGAAGGATCGTCTACAGCGCGGACACGTGCCCGACCGATGCCCTGAACGAGTTCGCCCGCGGTGCCGACCTGCTGCTCGTGGAGGCCACCCTCCCGCGGCCGGAGCGCACCGGCACGCGCGGCCACCTGACGCCGGCCGAGGCCGGGGAGCTTGCGCGCGCCGCCGGTGTCCGGCGCGTCGTGCTCGTGCACATCTCGGACGAGCTCGACTGGGAGTGGGCCGTCGGTGAGGCCGCCGAGGCATTCGGCGGGCCGGTGGAGGTGGCCCGCGAGGGGGCGGTCTACGAGGTGGAGGGGCCGCCGACTACGGCACCACGCTGATCCGGCCGAGCGCCGGCGGCGCGATGGGCGTGCCGGTGAGCGAGGGCGCCAGGTACGCCTCGAGGGCGTCGGTGTCCACGGCGCCACCCAGGCGGTCGGTCCCCTCGCGCAGCACGCTGAACAGGTCACCGCCTTCGGCCAGGAAGGAGTTGACCGTGATGCGGTAGCTCGCCGCCGGGTCAGCCGGCGTGCCGCCGATCGTCAGGCCCGACACCGGATTGGCCGCGCCGGCGCACGGCTGCCCGAGCAGCGCGGTCGCGGCACTCTGGTCGTAGCTGTAGGCGATGCTCGCGGAGGGCAACAGCACACGCGCGAACGACTGCCCGCACCACTGCTGCTTGAGCATCTCGTAGAGCTGCGCGCCGGTCAGGGTAAGGGTCACGAGCGAGTTGCCAAACGGCTGGACCGTGAAGGACTCGCCGTAGGTCACGTTGCCGTCGCCCTCTGCGCCGCTCTGGCCGAAGGTGAAGTCGGAGCGCACGCCGCCCGGGTTCATGAACGCGGCCACCGCGCCCCCGGTGGACGGGTCGGCCGTCGCCGCCAGCTGGGCGTCGGCGATCAGGTTGCCGGCAGCGTTCTCAGCCGAGTCGTCGGGGGTTCGCGTGATGTCGGCCGAGATGCGCCCGATCACACGGTCGCGCAGCGGAGCCGCGATCACGTTGTAGCGGTCGATCAGCTCGGTGATGTCACCGGCCTTGAACACGTTCTGGGTGACGATCATGTTGTTGGCCGCCACCTCGACCACGTCGCGCGAGCGGCGGTCGAGCGTGAGATCGATGTCGGTCACGAGGCGGCCGAACGAGCTCGCGCTGGTCACCGGGCGACCGTCGATCACGCAGTTGTAGGCCGAGTGGGTGTGACCGGTGACGAACAGGTCGACCGCCTGCGTGGTGCGACCGACGATGTCGACAATCGGGCCGGAGATGCCGTTGCAGTCGTTGATGCCACCGGGCTGGGTCTGCATGCCGCCCTCGTGGAGCAGCACCACGATGGCCCGCACCCCGCGGCGGCGCAGCTGGCGGGCGTAGCGGTTGGCCGTCTCGGCCTCGTCGAGGAAGTCGAGGCCCGCGACGCCGGACGGGGAGACGATGCCGGGCGTGCCCTCGAGGGTCATGCCGATGAAGCCGACCTTGATCCCCTGGAAGCGGCGGATCCGCCAGGGGCGGAACAGCGTCCGGCCGGTGCGCTCGTTGACCACGTTCGCGGCCAGGAAGTCGAAATCGGCGCCGGCGAAGCCGGTCCCGTCCTGGCAGCCGTCGGTGGGATGACAGCCGCCGCGCTGCATCCGGCGCAGCTCTGCGGCGCCCTCGTCGAACTCATGGTTGCCCACCGCGTTGAGGTCGAGCCCGATGCGGTTCATGGCCTCGATCGTCGGCTCGTCGTGGAAGAGGGCGGATAGCAGGGGCGAGGCGCCGATCAGGTCGCCCGCCGACACAACGAGCGAGTTGCGCTCGTCGCCCTCGAGGTTGCGGATGTGCGTGGCCAGGTACTCGGCGCCCCCCGCGGGCACCCGAGGCTCGGAGGGGGAGGGCGCGATCGTGCCCGGCGTGGTGGACTCGAGGTGCCCGTGGAAGTCGTTGAGTCCCAGCAGCTGAACCTCGACCTCGTCCGGCTTGGCGGCGGCCGCAGCGGGGAGGAGCAGTAGAGCGACGAGGGCGGAGACGACGCAGCGCAGGGTCATGCCCGGAGGATTCCCGGTTCAGCGAGAAGCGCGTCACGGTGCTGTTAACCCTGCGCGGTCTATCCTCGGCCTCCCGTGAGCTCGCAACGCGACCTGTTCGCCAATTTCGACCGCATGCGCCGTGAGATCGACGAGCTGTTCGGCGATGTGTTCGAGCGCCAGACCGGTCTCAGGGGGCGCGGCTTCTCGCCCTCGGTGGACGTCTACTACACCGACAACCCGCCTCGGGCGGTGGTGAAGGCCGACCTCTCCGGCATCCACATCTCCGACGTATCCCTCGAGATCCGTGGCCGCCAGCTCCTGATCGCCGGCGAGCGCCGCCCGGCGGAGGCCAAGGGACGCCTCTATCAGCAGATCGAGATCGAGCACGGTCCCTTCCGCAGGGTGGTGGAGCTCGGCGCCGAGGTGGTGGCCGAGGCGGCGAGAGCCTCGTACGAGGACGGTTCGCTCGAGGTCGAGATCCCGCTGGCGCGAGCCGAGCAGAGCGTGCGCCGCGTACCCATCGAAGAGGGATGAGCATCCACATACCCGCAAGCGAGGGGGAGGCCGTCACCGCCGAGGTGAAGACGAGCCTGCCCGACAGCCTCCCCGTGCTGCCCCTGCGCGAGTCGGTCCCCTTTCCCGAGGCGCTGACCCCGCTGGCCGTCGGCCAGGAGCGTTCGGTCGCGCTCGTCAACGACGCTCTCGCCGGCAACCGCATGCTGGTGATGGTGGCCTCGAAGGACGGGGAGATCGAGGAGCCGGGGCCCGACGACCTCTACCGGGTGGGGGTGGCCGGCGTGGTGGCCCGGATGCTCAAGGTCCCGGACGGCACCCTGCGCATCCTCGTCCACGGCGCCCAGCGGGTCACCATCGAGGAGTTCACGGCCACCGAGCCTTACCTCGTGGCGAGCATCGAGGAGGCGCCGGACATCGTGCGCCCCTCGGCCGAGCTGGAGGCTCTTCACCGCAACGTGCAGGGCACCTTCTCGCGCATCATCGAGGAGCTCCCCTACCTGCCCGAGGAGCTGCTCGTGGCGGTGGCGAACCTCGACGACCCGGCCGAGCTCGCGCACATGATCGCCGGGGCCCTTCGCATCAAGACCGAGGAGAAGCAGGGGCTGCTCGAGGAGCGCAACGTGACCAAGCGTCTGCGCATGCTCTCCGAGATGCTCGCCCGCGAGCTCGAGCTCGTGGAGATCGGCACCCGCATCCAGACCCAGGTGCAGTCGGAGATGGACAAGGGCCAGCGCGAGTGGTTCCTGCGCCAGCAGCTAAAGGCCATCCAGGACGAGCTGGGCGAGCACGACGAGCAGGAGATCGAGGCCCTGGAGCTGCGCCGGCAGCTCGACGAGGCGGGCCTGCCCGAGTACGCCATGAAGCAGGCCGAGCGTGAGCTGTCGCGCTTCGAGAACCTCCCGCCCCAGGCGGCGGAGCACGGCGTGATCCGGACCTACCTCGAGTGGCTGGCCTCGCTGCCCTGGTCCAAGTCGAGCGAGGACAACCTCGACCTGGCCCACGCCCGCGAGACGCTCGACCGCGACCACTACAACATCGATCGGGTCAAGGACCGCATCCTCGAGTTCCTCGCGGTGCGCAAGCTCAAGCCCGACGCACGCTCCTCGATCCTGTGCTTCGTCGGCCCGCCGGGCGTGGGCAAGACCTCGCTCGGCCGTTCCGTGGCCGAGGCGATGGACCGAGCCTTTGAGCGCATCTCGGTGGGCGGCGTGCGCGACGAGTCGGAGATCCGCGGCCACCGGCGCACCTACGTCGGGGCGATGCCCGGAACCATCATTCGCGCGCTGCGCGACGCCGAGACCAACAACCCCGTATTCATGATCGACGAGATCGACAAGATGGGTGCGGACTTCCGCGGCGACCCGGCCAGCGCGATGCTCGAGGTGCTCGACCCCGAGCAGAACTCGACCTTCCGCGACCACTACATCGACCTTCCGTTCGACCTGTCGCGCTGCTTCTTCATCTGCACGGCCAATCAGCTCGACCCCGTGCCGCCCGCCCTGCGCGACCGGATGGAGGTCATCGAGCTGTCGGGCTACACCCAGGAGGAGAAGCGCGAGATCGCCAAGCGCTATCTGGTGCCTCGCCAGATGGAGCAGAACGGCGTCGGCCGCTCGAAGATCGCCTTCACCGACGACGCGCTCGAGCTGATCATCGACGGCTACACCCGCGAGGCCGGGGTACGCAACCTCGAGCGGGAGATCGGGTCGATCTGCCGCAAGGTGGCCCGCGAGTTCGCGGAGGAGAAGCGGCGCTCGAAGCGGACGGTCCGCCCGGCCATCGTGTCCGAGCTGCTCGGCCGGCCTCGTTTCCAGCCCGACGCGGCGCGCCGGACGAACGAGCCTGGGGTGGCCACCGGCCTGGCCTGGACGCCGGTGGGCGGCGACATCCTGTTCGTGGAGGCCACTGCCTACCCGGGCGACGGCAAGCTGCAGATCACCGGCCAGCTGGGCGACGTCATGAAGGAGTCGGCCGCGGCGGCACTCTCGTACGTGAAGGCCAGGGCCGAGACGGTCGACGGAAACGTGCCCGACGACTGGTTTCGCACCCACGACCTGCACGTACACGTGCCTGCGGGGGCGATTCCCAAGGATGGTCCCAGCGCGGGCATCACCATGGCCACCGCGATCGCCTCCCAGATCAGCGGGCGCCCCGTCCGCTCTGACACCGCCATGACCGGCGAGATCACGCTCACCGGCAAGGTGCTGCCGATCGGCGGGCTCAAGGAGAAGGCGCTCGCCGCGCAGCGCGCGGACATCAACCGGCTGATCGTTCCCCGCCGCAACGAGCCGGACATCGAAGACATTCCGGCGCACCTCCGCAAGCGGATGAAGTTCGTGCTGGTGGACGATGTCGACGAGGTCCTGAAGGCGGCTCTCGAGAAGCGTCCCCAGCGCGGATGACGCGAACGTCGGGTGCCTGGGTTCGATCCCGGGTAGAGTGACCCGACCGCAGGCGGATCGAGGAGAGCAATGCCAGGTAAGAAAAAGGCCGCCAAGGCCGGAGCCGGAGCGGTCGCCGCCGGTGCGGCGGTCCGCAACAACCCATACGTGCAACGGCTGATGGACGACCCGGAGCTGCGCGAGAACCTGCGCAGCGCCGCCGTCTCGGCCAAGAACGCCTATTCGCGCATCAACGGCAAGGGCCCCGCGAAGGCGCTCGACGACAAGAAGGTTCAGCGCGAGCTCAAGGACGCCACGTCCTCTCTGAAGGATGCGACAGACGCTCTGCGCGGCAAGAAGAAGAAGAAGGGCCGCAAGCGCCGGCTTCTGCTTCTGGCCGTGGTGGGCGCCGGAGTCGCCTTGGTGGCCAGCGAGGGGCTTCGCAAGAAGGTGCTCGACGCGCTGTTCGGCGCCGAGGAGGAGTTCGAGTACACCGCCAGCACCACTCCGGAGCCGGCGGGCAACTCGGGTTCCAGCTCGACCTCGAGCTCGAGCGAGAGCGAGCCCGTCAGCACCAGCTAGCGCGGCTGCACTTCGAGTCATCTGAGAGGCGCCTCTGGGCGCCTCTCGTCGTATCGGATCGTGCGTAGCCGGCCGAGCTTCTGGCTGGCCAGCCAGCTACGATGGCGCGCTAGAGGGATGGAAGCCGCCACCACGGAAGCACCCCGCAGGCTCGAGGGCGACAAGGCCCAGCGCATCATCGCGGCCATGCGCTCGAGCGTCGGCCGACGCGGCGCGGCGGGCTCGACCTTCGATCACGTGGCCCGCGAGGCAGGCGTGTCGCGCGGGCTCCTGCACTACTACTTCGGCTCGAAGGAGCGCCTGCTCGTGGAGGTGGTGCGCCATGACTGCGAGGTCCGCAACCGCAACATGGACGAGCGGCTCGCGCAGGCCGGCACGATCGACGAGATCCTCGACGCGCTGGTGATCGGGCTCAACGAATTCCTCGAGGACGACGCCGGCGGCCAGGCCGTGATCTACGAGATGCTCTCGGCCTCACGCCACTCGGAGGAGATCCGGGCCGAGCTGGCCGAGCTCTACCGCCAGTGGCGCGAGCGGCTGGCCGGCTGGCTGCGCATCAAGGAGCGCGACGGCGTGATCCGGCTCCAGGCCGAGCCCGAGGCCGTGGCCTCGATGCTCTTCTCACTGGCCGACGGCTTCGGCATCCAGGTCCTGTCCGATCCCGACTGGGATCAGAGCGCCGCCTTCGAGCTGGGGGTCGGGACAGCGCGCCGGCTGCTCGGCGCCGCTTCCTAGCGCCCCACCGCGGCGTGCGCGAGCACGCTGATCACGTTGCCGCCCGGGTCGCGCACAAAGAAGCGATGGATTCCCCAGGGCTCGTCGGTGAGCGGGTAGACGATCTCCAGGCCGCGCCGGACGCACTCGGCGTGCACCGCGTCGACGGCCGGGGGATCGCCGACGTCGATGCCCAAGCGCGGCAACGGCGGCTCGGTGCCCGGCGCCTCGGCCAGGATCTGCGCGCTGCGGTTCTGCCGGGAGCACAGCCCCAGGAAGCTCTCGGTCTCCATGGCTGTCTCCAGGCCCAGGGCGCCGGTGTAGAAGTCGGACAGGGCCTCGAAGTCGGGCCCCGCCAGGTACGGGACGATGCGGGTGACGTTCACGTTCATGCCCGCATCCTGCCGCTCGCCGGCCGTTCCGTCTTGGAGAAACGCGAAACGCTAGCCCGAGATGGGCACGTGGTTGAGGAAGGGCCCGCGCGCGTCCAGGTACTCCCGCGGGGTGAGACCCGCGTGGTGCTGAAAGTCGTGAATGAGATGTGACTGGTCGTAGTAGCCGCTCTCGACGGCGACCTCGGCCCACCCGAAGGGGGAAGCGGTGTCGATTCGCGACAGGGCAGAGCGAAACCGCTGTAGTCGCTGGTACGCCTTGGGGCTCAGCCCCACGTCGGCGCGAAACACCTGCTCCAAGCGCCGAACGGAGAGCCCGAGCTGTTCGCTCAGCGCCGCCACGCTCAGGTGCCCGGGTGCGGCGCAGATCCGGCGGGCCGCGGCGCGCGTCGCCGGATGCGCCGGGTCGTTCACACGCCGGAGCCGGGCCGACAGCGTCTGCTCGGCCGCCCGCAGCCTTGCCGCTGCGTCGCTCGCCGCGAGGACCCGACCGAGCAGCGCGTCCGCATCCGAGCCCAGGAACCCGGCGGGCGGAACCCGCTGGTCGCGCAGCTCGGCCGCCGGTACGCCGAGGAGTGCCGGCGCGGCCCCGATCCTGAACTCCACGCCGAGCACCGAGCGCTGCTCGGCGGTGCCGAGGATGACCGGGCGGGTGGCGGGGCCCACGAGGTCGGCTCTGGCCCCGGAGAGGCTCAGGTAGAGCTCCAGCTCCGGGGTCGGCAGTCGCCGTTCGAGCTCGTGGTCGCCGCCCTCCCCTTCGTAGACCCAGATCGAGTCGACGAACTCCGCGAGGGGCCCGCGCGGCCGCGTACGCCGCAAGACGGCGCCGTCTGGGCGCATCAGGCGGTGGCGAGCCGGCCCGCGAGCTCGTCGCCCAGCTCGCCGAGCGGCAGCCGAACCTGCTCCAGCGAGTCGCGGTCGCGCAGCGTGACCGTGTCGTCCTCGACCGTCTGGCCGTCCACGGTGACTCCCCAGGGCGTGCCGATCTCGTCCTGGCGCCGGTAGCGCTTGCCGATCGAGCCGCCCGCGTCGTACTCGGCGGGCATGCGCGTACGCAGCTCCTCGTACAGGCGCCGGGCCAGCTCGGGCATGCCGTCGCGGTTGACCAGCGGAAGCACCGCGACCTTCACCGGCGCGACCTTGGGGTGGAGGCCGAGCACCACGCGCTGGCGGCCCTCGATCTCCTCCTCGCGGTAGGCGTCGCACATCAGGGCCAGCACCGCGCGGCCGACCCCGCCGGCCGGCTCGATCACGTGGGGCACGTAGCGCTCGCCCGTCGCGGTGTCCACGTACTCGAGCTTGTCGCCGGAGAACTTCGCGTGCTGGGTGAGGTCGAAGTCGCCCCGATTGGCTATGCCCTCGAGCTCCGACCAGCCGATCGGGTAGAGGTACTCGATGTCGCTGGTGGCCGAGGAGTAGTGCGACAGCTCGTCGTCACCGTGGGGTCGCAGCCTCAGCTTTTCGGGGTCAAGCCCCAGGCCCTCGTACCAGGTCATCCGGGCGTCCATCCAGTGCTGATGCCAGCGCTCGGCCTCGTCGGGCGGCACGAAGAACTCCATCTCCATCTGCTCGAACTCGAGCGTGCGGAAGACGAAGTTCCCCGGGGTGATCTCGTTGCGGAAGGACTTGCCCACCTGGGCGATCCCGAAGGGCGGCTTGCGGCGCGCGTACTGGAGCGTGTTCTTGAAGTTGAGGAAGATCCCCTGAGCGGTCTCCGGGCGCAGGAAGACCGTCGAGCCCGCGTCCTTGACCGGGCCGATCGTGGTCTCGAACATCAGGTTGAACTCACGGGCATCGGTG
This sequence comes from uncultured Thermoleophilaceae bacterium, assembly GCA_963751105.1. Lineage (GTDB taxonomy): Bacteria > Actinomycetota > Thermoleophilia > Solirubrobacterales > Thermoleophilaceae > JACVRW01. The sequence continues at coordinate 160,678 of CAVVTG010000002.1, forward strand.
AGGTCGCAGTCCTTGTGCTCGCCGGGGAGCTTCGAGGGCGCGTGCCCGCAGCGGATGTCGGGGTTGTTGCCCGTGCCCGCCTTCTCCTCGGCCAGATGGTCCGCGCGAAAGCGCTGCTGGCAGGCTCGGCAGTCAATGAGGGGGTCGGTGAAGCCCTCCAGGTGACCCGATGCCTCCCAGGTCCGTGGGTGCTGGATGATCGCCGAGTCGAGTGCCACCACGTCGTCGCGCTCCTGGATCATCGCCTTCCACCACTCAGCGATGACGTTGTTCTTGAGCAGTACTCCGTAGTGGCCGTAGTCGTAGGTGTTGGCGATCCCGCCGTAGATCTCCGACGCCGGAAAGACGAAGCCCCGGCGCTTCGAGAGCGCGACGATCTTGTCCATGGTCACCACGGTGCGCTGACCCTACCCACCCGCCGGACAAGTCGGTAATTCCGGCAAGACACCGGGACTGGCGTATCGCCGCAACGGTGCTGGAGTAGGTTGACCGGATGGTCGCCTCGGCCCTGCGCCCGATAGGACATATCGCCGCCTGGCTGGTCTGGCACAGCACGCGGGTCTCGCTGTTCAGGGACCTCGAGGAGCCGCGGCCGCCCGGCGACTGAGCCGTTCTTGGCACTCATATACTGGGAGTGCCATGCCCACCTACGAGTATCGCTGCGACCGTGGTCACACCTTCGAGGTGATCCAGCGCATGGTCGACGACCCGCTCACCGCGTGCTCCACCTGCGGAGCGCCGGTGCAACGGGTGTTCCACCCGGTGGCGGTGCACTTCAAGGGCTCAGGCTTCTACAACACCGACTACGGCAAGAAGAAGAAGGGCTCGGACAGCTCCTCTTCGAGCGGTGAGTCGTCCTCGTCCTCCGACAAGGACACCAAGAAGAAGGAGTCGAGCTCGTCCGAGTCGGGGTCTTCGAGCTCGAGCTCGGACTCGGGCTCGTCCGGGTCCGGTTCGGGCAGCTCGTCGAGCTCGTCCTCCTCGAAGTCCGACTAGCTCCCGTTCTCGAGCTTCTCGACCGCGTCCGCCTTGGCGCCGTCGGTGACGAACAGGTTGCTGCCGTTGCAGCAGGTGGCCTCGAGCACCTCCGTGTCCGACGAGTTGCCGGTGGCCATGTCGGCGAACAGCGCCATCAGCTGGAGCCCGTTCATGTCGGTCTTGAGCGTGCGCGGAGCCGCCCAGCTCACGAGGGGTAGGCGGAAGAACGTGGACGGCGACTTGACCTGACTCCCGATCGCGCGCAGCACCTCCTGCTGGCGGGCCGCGCGGTCGCGGTCGTCCTCGGCCGGCGCGCAGTTGTTCTTGCGCACCCGGGCGAAACCGAGCGCGCGTCGTCCGTCGAGCTCGTTCTCGCCCTTCTTGAAGCGGATGCCCTTCCAGAAGTTGTCGAAGGGGGGCGAGCAGATGCGCGACCGGGAGTCGACCGTGATGCCGCCCAGCGCATCGATGAAGTTGGGGAAGTCCTCGAAGTCCACCTCCACCAGGTGGTTGATCTCGAGGCCGTTGCCGAGGAACGACTCGACGGTCTCGATCGTCAGCGCCGGCCCCCCGATCGCATAGGCGGCGTTGACCTTGTCCACGCCGTGCCCCGGGATCTCGACCTCCACGTCGCGCGGGATGGATAGCTTTCGCACGCCTCCCAGGGCGGCGTGCACCAGCATGATCGTGTCCGAGCGGCCCGGTCCCTGGAGCCCTTCGTCGATCGACTCGCCCGTGCGCGCGTCGGAGCCGAGCACCAGGATGTTCGTGCCGGTGAGCATGGTGCCACCGGAGGACAGGGCCCGCTCGGCCTCCGGCGAGACGCCCTCCTGGGTGGTCGCGCTGATGAGGAAGAGGGCGAGCGAGAGCACCAGCCACACGCCCACCGCGACGGCGATCCATTTCAGGACCCGCCCGGGAGTGATGCGGCGCTCGCCGTCGCGCCGCGGGCGCGGATCGTCGTCCCCGCGGCTGCGGGACAGGCGGCGCTTGAGGGCGTCGAGGTCACCGCCGCGGGCGAGCCGCTTCTTGCGCGCGCGGTAAACGTTGTACTCCGGAGGGTCCGGAGGGCCAGAACTCGGGTTCATCTCCCCCCTCTGTATATCTACCCGGCATGCCGCCAAGGCGGGTGATCGGGATCGATGCGGGAGGAACGAAGCTACTCGGGGGCGTGGTCGACGACGCCCTGGTGGTGCATCACCGGGTGCGCCGGACCTGGCGCGGGAGCGACCGGCAGGAGACCCTCGACATCTTCATGGGCGCTGTCGAGGAGGTCCGTGCAGCCGCTCCGGACGTTGAAGCCGTCGGCTTCGGCATTCCCGCTCTGGTGGAGTGGCAGACCGGAGTGTCGACCTGGTGCAACCACCTCCCGCTCGGGGGCGTGCCCTTCCGCGACCTGATGAGCGAGCGCCTTGGGCTGCCGGTGGTGGTGGACAACGACGGCAACGCCTCGGTGCTCGCCGAGGCGCGGGCGGGAGCCGCCCGGGGCGCCGAGCACGTCGTCATGGTCTCGCTCGGCACGGGCATCGGCACGGGGCTCTATCTGAACGGCGCGGTCTACCGCGGAGCCGCCGGACTCGGCGCTGAGCTCGGTCACACGGTGCTCGAGCTCGACGGTGAGGACTGCCCCGGCGACTGCCCGGGCCGGGGCTGCTTCGAGACACTCGTCTCCGGCAACGCGATCGGGCGCGAGGGCGAGCGGCTGGCCGCCGAGCTGCCCGACTCCGCGCTCGGCCGGCGCCTCGCCGAAGGAGCGGAGATCACGGGCGGAATCGTCACCGAGCTCGCGCACGCCGGGGACCTCGCCGCGCGCTCGGCGCTGGAGACCGTCGGCCGGCGGCTCGGCTACGGGCTCGTGGGCGTGGTCAACCTGTTCAACCCCCAGGTGATCGTCATCGGCGGTGGAGCGGTCAGGGCGGGCGATCTCCTGCTCGAGCCGGCCCGTGCCGTGGTGGCCGAGCGCGCGCTCCCGCCGCCGCGCGAGGCGGTGTCGATCGTGCCGGCCCACTTCGGCGACGAGTCGGGAATGATCGGCGCGGCCCTGCTCGCGCTCGAGATGGAGACGGACGGGTGACCGGGCGGCTGGTGGTGTGCCCCACCCCGATCGGGAACCTGCAGGACATCACGCTGCGGGTGCTCTCTGCGCTGCGCGAGGCCGACGTGGTGGCCTGCGAGGACACGCGCCGAACTCGTGTGCTGCTCGACCGCTACGGGGTCAAGGCCACCCTCCTCTCCTACCACGAGCACAACGAGCGGGCGCGCTCGGGCGAGCTCGTGCGTCGCATGCGGGACGGGGCGGTGGTGGCGCTCGTCTCCGACGCGGGCATGCCGCTCGTGTCCGATCCCGGCTACCTGCTGGTGCGCGGCTGCGTGGCGGCGGGCCTTCCGGTGGAGGTGTTGCCCGGCCCGTCGGCAGCCATCACCGCGCTGGTGGCCTCGGGGCTGCCGGCCGACGAGTGGCGCTTCCACGGCTTCCTGCCACGCAAGAAGGGCGAGCTGCGGCGAGAGCTGTCCGAGCCCGGGGGGACTTTGGTCGCCTTCGAGTCGCCGCGGCGCGTGCCGGCGTCTTTGGCTCTCCTGGCTGAGATCGACCCCGCGCGCGAGGTGGCGGTGTGCCGCGAGCTGACGAAGGTGCACGAGGAGATCGTGCGGGGGAGCGCTTCGGATCTCGCCGCGCGCTACGCCGGGGCGCCACCCCGGGGCGAGGTGGTGCTGGTGATCGGGCCGGCGGCGGCCGGCTCCGGGCCTGAGGGCGGTGTGGACCCCGCCGGCCTCGACGCCCTGCAGCGGCTGGTGGACGCGGGCGCGCATCCGCGCCGGGCCGCGTCGGTGGTGGCGGAGCTGACCGGGGGCAGCGCGAATGCGCTGTATGAGGGGTTGGTGCGGGAGGGGCGCTAGAGCGGCGCTTCGTCCCGGCCGCCGCCCGGCCCTTCCGCCGGGCCGGACGGTCCGCGCGCCTCGCCGGGCCGCCTCGCCGGGCCGACCGGCGGAAGCGCCGGGCGCTTCGCCCCGGGCCTGCCCCGCCGACGGCCCACCCTTGCCTCCCCCGGCCGGTCCACCGTCCTGCCTTGTACTGCTCCTGGCAGTACAAAGCAGGATTGCTCCAAATCCGGGGCCCGAAGTGTTACGGCCGGCCGCCCGGTTCCCACAGCACCGTGACAGAGACGCACGGGACGGCCAAACGCGTCACTGGGTCCCGCGATCGCACCGTACGGTCGCCGCATGAGACCCCTTCTCACCGCTCTCGCTCTCGCCCTGCTCGGCCTCCTCGTCGCCGCCGCCTCCCCGGCCTCCGCAGCCTGGACCTGGCCGGTCGCCGGCGAAGTGATCACCCAGTACCGGAACGGCGCCGATCCATACGCGGCCGGCCAGCACCGCGGTATCGACATCGCCGGTGCGGTCGGCACACCCGTGGTCGCCGCGGCGGCCGGCCGGGTGCTGCACGCCGGGACGGCGGGGTCCTCCGGGCTGACCGTGAGCGTCCGGACATCCCAGGGCGTCGACACCTCCTACCTGCACCTGTCTTCGGCCGCGGTGCGCGAGGGCGCTGCGGTCACCGCGGGGCAGCGCCTCGGCGCGGTCGGCATCACGGGCCGGCGATCGGCCGAGCAGCCCCATCTCCATTTCGGCGTGCGCGAGTCCGGCAGCCGCCACGCGTACCGCGACCCGCTCGCGCTCCTGCCGCCAGCGCCGGTGGCGGCCCCCGGTAGGCCCATGCCTGCTCCAGCGCCCGTCGGGGTTCCGGCACCGGTCGCGCCGGCTCCCGCGCCCGTCGGCTCGCCCGCGCCCGCCCCCTTGCCCCGAGTGCTCCCGTCGCCCGAGCCGCGACGCGTGCCCGACGGCCGGCGCATCCCGGCGGGTCGTCGCTTACCGACGCGTGCACCTCACGCCGAGCGCACGCCCGCCGCCCGCCCGGCACCCACGCATGGGGGAGCGCGTGTGCCGTCGCCCTCCCCGGACTTGGATCCGCGACCGGCGAGCGTTCCGGACCGATCGCCTGACACCGAACGAGCCGGCCGGACTGGGGCTCCGAGCAAGACACCGTCGGCTGCGGGCGATGCGCTGCGGGCGGGTCCGGAGCTCGGCCCGGGCAAGGCGGCCGCATCCGCTCCGAGCCCGGAACCAGGCCGGGCGGCGCCTCGACCCTCGGCTCCCAGCCACGGCAGTGGCCCCGATATCGGCTGGGCGCTGGCCTGCCTCGGCCTGCTCCTGGCCGCCGGGATCATCGGCCTCACCGGCGACGGTCGCGAAAGCGCCCGCAAGGGCGCCAGCCGGGTCTCCGCCCTGCTCCGGCCACTCTCCAGCCGTGGCTGAGCTTCGCGTAGCATCGAACGTGGATGTCGTACTACGTCACCACGCCCATCTACTACGTGAACGGCGAGCCTCACCTGGGCCACGCCTACACGACGATCGCGGCCGACGTGCTGGCGCGACACATGCGCCAGCGGGGCGAGGACGTCTTCTTCCTGACGGGCACCGACGAGCACGGAGAGCCCGTGGCCCAGGCGGCCGAGGCGCTCGGCATCACTCCTCGGGAGCTGGGCGACCGCAACGCCGTCCGCTTCAAGGAGCTGGCCGCCCGTCTGAACGTCACCAACGACTTCTTCATACGCACCACCGACCCGGAGCACATGGCCAAGGTCGCGGAGGTCGTCCAGCGCATCTACGACAACGGGCACGTCTACGCCGGGCACTACGAAGGCTGGTACTGCCCGCGCTGCGCGGACTTCAAGACGGAGTCCGAGCTGGAGGACGGCAACCAGTGCCCGATCCACCACATCGTCCTCGAGAAGGAGAAGGAGGACAACTGGTTCTTCCGGCTGTCCGCCTTCCAGGAGCCGCTCGAGAAGCTCTACGCCGAGCAGCCCGGGTTCGTGGTTCCGCAGAACCGCTACAACGAGGCGCTGTCGTTCATCAAGGGCGGACTGCTCGACTTCTCGCTCAGCCGGCAGCGGCTCAAGTGGGGTGTCCCCGTTCCGTGGGACTCGTCGCAGGTCATCTACGTCTGGATCGACGCTCTTCTCAACTACTACACCGCCCTCTCGTACGCCCGGCCAGGCGAGGATCTGACCGCCCGTTTCTGGCCGGCGAGCGTCCATCTGATCGGCAAGGACATCCTGAAGTTCCACGCGATCATCTGGCCGGCGCTGCTGATGGCCGCGGGCCTCGAGGTGCCGCGCCGCGTGGCCATCCACGGCTACCTGCTGCTGGGCGAGGAGAAGATGTCCAAGTCGCTGGGCAACGTCATCGAGCCCTTCCGGGTGGCCGACCTCTACGGCGCCGACGCCCTGCGCTTCTACACGTTGCGGGAAGTGAGCTTCGGGGGCGACGGCGAGGTGTCGCCCGAAGGCTTCGAGACGCGCTACAACAGCGAGCTGGCCAACGAGTACGGGAACCTGGCCAGTCGGACCCTGGCCATGATCGAGCGCTACCGGGACGGGGTCGTCCCCGACGCCCAGCCTGCCGCGGCGCTGGTGCCCGAGTTCGACGGCCTGGCCGAGCGCGTGTGCGCCCGCATCGACCAGGTGGAGCTCACCGCGGCTCTGGACGAGATCTGGAGCCGGATCAAGCTGCTGAACGCCTACGTTCAGCAGGAAGAGCCGTGGAAGCTGGCCAAGGACGACGGCCAGGCGGAACACCTCGACGAGGTCCTCTACAGCCTCGCCGAGGGTCTGCGAGTGGTGTCGGTGCTCGTGCATCCCTTCGTACCCGAGTCGGCCGAGCGGCTGCTCGAGGTGCTCGGGCGCACCGACCTTTCCCTGGAGGACGCGCGGCTCGGCGCCGGGAGCGGCGGAGCCAGGATCGGCGAGCTGGGGCAGCTCTTCCCGCGGGTGGAGGCCGAGGCGCCGGCCGCGTAGCTTCTCCCGAAGGTGATCGACAGCCACTGCCACCTCGACGCGTGCGAGCCGCCGGACGCCGAACTGGTGGAGCGCGCGCGAGCCGCGGGGCTCACCCGCCTCGCGACGGTCGGGACGGACGGACCCTCGATCGAGCGGGCGCTCCAGGCCGCCGGCGCCCACGAGGAGGTGATCGCCATCGTCGGTCGCCATCCCCACGAGACGGAGGGCTTTGCCGCCCGGGACCTGGAAGCCATCGAGGCGGCCGCCATGCACCCGAGGGCGCGGGCCATCGGCGAGACGGGCCTCGATTACTACCGCGACTACGCTCCGCACGAGGACCAGCGGCGCGCCTTCACGGCCCAGCTCGAGTTGGCCGGGCGGCTGAGCCTGCCGGTCGTCATTCACACCCGTGCCGCCGAGGACGACACCTTCGCCCTCCTGCGCGAGCACGCGCCCGGCCTGCCCGCCGTGATCCTCCACTGCTTCTCGGCGCCGGAGCGGCTCGAGGAGTGCGTCGAGCGTGGCTACCTCTGCTCAATGGCTGGGAACGTGACCTATCCGAAGGCCAAGGAGCTCCAGGCCGCCGCGCGCGACCTTCCCCCCGAGCTGTTGCTCGTGGAGACCGACTCCCCCTATCTCGCGCCCCAGCCGGTCAGGGGAAGACCCAACGAGCCCGCCAACGTCGTGCACACCGCCGCCTTCGTCGCCGAGCTGCGTGGGGTGGCCTTCGAAGAGCTCGAGCGCACGCTGCACGAGAACGCCGAGCGCGTACTCGGACCGTGACTGGGCCGAGTGGGCCGGCGCCGGACGGCCTGCCCCGCCAGGCCAGCCTTCGGCGCCTGAGAGCCTTCGCGATTCGCCCCAACCGCGAGCTCGGTCAGAACTTCCTGATCGACGACAACCTTCTCGGCGTGATCGGGCGCGCGGCCGAGCTCGAGCCCGACGACGTGGTGCTCGAGGTCGGCGGCGGCCTGGGCGTGCTGTCCGAGTACCTCGCGCCCCGGGTAGCGCACCTGCACGTGATCGAGGTGGACCGGTCGCTCGAGGCGCCGTTGCGCGAAGCGATCGATCCCTTCGGCAACGCCGAGCTGCATCTGGCGGACGCGGTCAAGCTCAACCTCAGTCAGCTCAGCCCGGCGCCGGACAAGGTGGTGGCCAACCTGCCCTACGGAGTGGCCGCCACGGTCATCCTCAAGTCGATCTCCGAGCTGCCCGAGGCCCGCCTGTGGGTGGCCATGGTGCAGCGCGAGGTCGGCGAGCGGCTGGCGGCCGCGCCGGGCGGCAAGTCCTACGGCGCCACCTCGGTGCTGGCGCAGCTGGCCTGCGACGTCCGCTTCCTGCGCCGCGTTCCGCGCACGGTCTTTCACCCCGAGCCCAACGTCGAATCCGCGCTTGTGCTGCTGCGCCGCATCGGGCCCGCGCCTGCGCCCGCGCTCGTGGCGTTGGTGCACAGCGGGTTCGCCCACCGCCGCAAGGCGCTGGCCGGCTCGCTCGCTCTCGCTCCGGGCACGGAACGGCAAGCCGGCCGCGAGCTGCGCGACGCCACCCGCGTCGCCCTGGAACAGCTCGGCCACCCAGCCGACGCGCGTGCCGAGCGGCTCCCCCCCGAGGACTGGCCGCGTCTGGCGACGGCGATCGGGGCCGAGCGCCTGGCGGGGCTGCGCCCGCGCTGAGCCCGCCCGCCCGGCATCCGTAGCCTCTCCGCCGTGCTCCTGTATGAGGAGGCCCCGGCCAAGCTCAACCTGGTTCTCCACGTCGGCCCGGTGCGCCCCGATGGGCTCCACCCGCTGTGCTCGCTGTTCGCGTCGATCGATCTCGCCGACGAGCTTCACGGTCGCCTCGCCGGCCGGCAGGAGGACTCCGTGGAGTGTGAGGGGGTGGCCGGGCCCAACCTGGCCCTGACGGCGATCGAACGCTTTCGGCGCGACGTCGAACCGGGGCTGCCGGCGGTGAGCCTTCGCATCGACAAGCGGATACCCGTGGCGGCCGGCCTGGGCGGAGGCAGCGCCGACGCCGCCGCGGCGCTGCGCATCGTGAACCGGATCGCCGGCGACCCGCTCGACCAGGACGGCCTGCGCACGCTGGCCGCGGGACTCGGCTCCGACGTGCCCAGCCAGGTGGAGCCCGGCCACGCGCTGGTGTGGGGAGTCGGAGAGCGGGTCGAGCCGGTCGAGCTGCCGCCACTGGCGGCGCTGCTAGTTCCGGACCCCGAGGGGCTGTCCACGGCGGCGGCCTACGCCGAGCTCGACGCTCTCGGCGGTGGACGCACGCCCCTGGAGCTCGAGCCGCTGCGCGCGCTCGTGCGCGGCGCCGCCGCCGACCCGGTCCGGCTGGCGAACGCCCTCGAGAACGACCTGCAGCCGGCCGCGCTCTCGCTGCGTCCCGAGCTCCGGGGCCGGCTCGACGGCCTGATGGCGGCCGGGAGCGCTGGGCGCCGCGGTGAGCGGGTCGGGGCCGACGTGCTTCGGGCTCTTCGCCGATCGGGGTGCAGCCAACGAGGCTGCTGCGACGCTTCCGGGCGCGATCGTGGCGCAGTTCCGCCAGTCGCGGCCCGATCGGGCCTAGCCGGGCGGGGCTCGGGTACCGTCGGGCGAAGTGTCCGCGGGGAAGATCGTCGCTGCAGTGGCCGCCGTGCTCGTCGCGGCCTTCGTGGTCTGGCGCTGGCGCAGGCTGTCCGGCGAGCGCAAGGCGATCGGCGTGCTCCTGGCGCTGGCGCTGGCCGTCTACGCCACGGGCCTTCTCTCCCTGCTCCCCGATCCCAAGAAGGTGATCGAGGACATCGCCGAAGCGCTGGGCCCGTGGACCTACGCGCTGGTCGGCGTTATGGCCTTCCTGGAGACCGGCGCCTTCGTGGGGCTGGTGGCTCCGGGCGAGACCGTCGTGATCGCCGGAGGAGTGATCGCCGGTCAGGGCACGATCGAGCTGCTGCCGCTGATCGGGCTCGTGTGGGTCTGCGCGATCCTGGGCGACACCACGAGCTTCTACATCGGGCGTCGTCTGGGACGCGGCTTCCTGGAGAAGCACGGCCCGCGGGTGAAGATCACCCACGAGCGGCTCGAGCAGGTGGAGAGCTACTTCGACCGCCACGGCGGCAAGACGATCCTGATCGGGCGCTTCATCGGTCTGGTGCGCGCGCTGGCGCCGTTCATCGCGGGCTCCTCCGGTCTGGCCTACCGGCGCTTCATTCCCTACAGCATCGTCGGCACCGGGCTCTGGGCATCGATCTTCTGCGTCCTGGGCTTCGTCTTCTGGCGCTCCTTCGACCGGGTGGCGAAGATCGCCGGGCAGGCGGTCGTCGGATTCGGGATCACCGTGGCCGTGATCGTCGGCGTGGTGGTCGTCTATCGCCGCCGAGCCGAGATCAAGGAGTGGTTCCTGTCCCATCAACGCGATCCGCTGGTGCGTCCCCTGTTCGCCGTCGGCCGCCCGCTGTACCGCCGGGTCATCGGTCCGCTGTGGGAGCGGATCGCTCCTCAGGTCCGCTTCCTCTGGAATCGGGTCACGCCCGGGGATCTGGGCCTCGAGCTGACCACCGCGCTCGCGGTTGCCGGCATCGGACTGTTCGTGTTCCTCCTCTACGTGTTCGAGCTCTCGGGCGACCTGAATCCCACGCCCCTGGACACCGAGACGCTCGATCTCGCCGACCGCCTCTACAACGAGGTGGCGGTGGACATCGCCAAGGTGGTCACCGAACTGGGCGCGCTGCCCGTGGTCATCGGCCTCGTACTGGCGACCTCGATCCTGCTCGCCACGCGCAGGCGCTGGGCCGAGATCATGGTGCTGGTGGGCGGCCTTGCGCTGATCTACGCCACCGTGCAGGTGACCAAGAGCGCCCTGGACCGGCCCCGTCCGGCCGACCCGCTGATCGACACCTCCCTGGCCTCGTTCCCCAGCGGCCACGCCGCCTACGCCACAGCGTGGATCGTCGTGGCGCTGGTGCTCACTCGGCGTCTGGGCCTGATCACCAACGCCGCGGTCCTGCTCGGCACGGTCGCGATCGTGGCCGTGGTGGGCCTGTCGAGGATCTACCTGCGCGTGCACTACTGGTCGGACGTGGCGGCAGGATGGGGTCTGGGCTGTGGGATCTTCGCGGCGTTGACGGCCATCGTCCTGGTCGTCGAGTACATCCGCAACAATGACTACGAGCGTGAGCCGGATACGCCCCGCGCCCCGCTCGCGCGCGCACCTCGATGAGCGATCTCACGAGCACCGAGCTGACCATCGCGCTGGCCGCCGGCCTGGTGGGAGTCGGCTACCTCTTCTTCATCCTGATCCCGGCCTGGCGCTGCTACGGGCGCCTCTGGGAGAAGATCGCGGCGAGCTTCCTCACGCTCTTCGTGCTGGCGACCCTCGTCGGCGGCGGAGTGGCGGTGGGTTTCGCGATCGTCTGGTCCTACGACCAGTACGCCTGAGCACCCCGCTCACTGCGTGCTCTTTGTCTCGATCCGGGGCGCGGCCCGGCGGTCCGTCGATACGATCCGCGGATGGCCGCAAGCCGTGACACCGCTCCTGCGGCCGCCGCATCGCGCTCCTTTTTGGAGGCGCTCGACGAGGTGTCCGAGGCCGTTGAGGCGGGCGCAGGCCTGCCTTCCGTCGCCCGCGCGGCCGGCCGTGCGCTCGGCGCCAGCGTGATCGTGCTCGACTCCTCGAGCAGCGTGCTGGCCGTGGCCTGCGCGTCCTCGGAGGACGAGCGGGCGGTGATGGCCGGCGAGGGCGATACGGACGCGGTGGCGCTCCGGGTGGCAGACGCCACCGTGGGCGAGCTTCGCTACCGGGCGCGCACCGCGCCGCCGCCGGCCGCGCTCCTGCGCCTGGTGAGCAACCTGATCGGCCTCGAGCTGGAGCGTTCCCGGGCCCCCGAGCGCGCCAGCGAGGAGGCGGTGGCCGACTTTCTCGGTGACCTCCTGGGACGCCGGCTCACCGACCGCGAGAACATAATCGCCCGCGCAGGGGAGCTCGGCTGTGAGCTCGGCTCGGGTGCCACGGCGCTCGTGGTGAGAGCCCGCCCGCACCACCCCGAGGAGGGTGACTGGAGAGCCCGTGTGGTGATGTTGGCCGAGCGCGGCGCCCGGGCGATCGAGCGAGGGGCTCTGGCCGCTCTCACCGACATGCGCGACGAGCGCGAGCTCGTGATCTTCGTGCCGGACGACAGCGGCTCGGCCGGCCGCCGCGCCGCCGGCGCGGTGCTGCGCGAGCTCGAGGCGAACCTGGACGGCTTCGCTCTCACCGTCGCCCGCTCGCGCCACACCACGGACCCCGCCGATCTGCACCGTGCCGGCGCCGAGGCGCTCCTGGCCGCCAACGTGGCCGAGGCGCGGGCACTCACCGAGCTGTCGTTCGAGGAGACCGGGGCGTACCGCCTGCTGCTGCCGGCCATGAGCGAGGACCCGCGAGAGCTGCAGGGCTTCTTCGACGAGACCGTGGCCCCACTCGTGACCTACGACTACCAGTACGAGACCGAGCTCGTCCGCACGCTCGAGGCGTTCCTCGACGCCGACGGCAACGTCGCCAAGACCGCGGAGCGGCTCTACACCCATCGCCACACGATCCGCTACAGGCTCGAGCGGGTGAAGGAGCTCAGCGGCCTGGACGTGTCCTCCACCGACGGCCGCGAGCGCCTGTCCCTCGGCCTCAAGGCGATGCGCGTGCTTGGCATCGTGCCCCCGGGCGGACCCGCCCAGGAGAAGGGCTCCGAGGCCGGCCGCGTGCCGAGCCAGCACAAGGACAGGTAGTCCGGCGAGCGCGCGGTGCGCGCGAGCCTCCGCCTACCGTCTCGAGGGGACTGGTACGGTCGCGGCGCACCACTGGGGAGTGGTGTAATTGGCAGCACGGGTCACTTTGGATGATCAAGCGGATTGGGTTCGAATCCCCCCTCCCCAGCTGGATGCCGGGCGTCCGCCCCGCTGATCCCTACGTTCTGCACGACATACATGCCAGATGTAGGGACGAGTGTCCGCGAACAGGGACTGCGTCCCGCCTTGTACCCTGGCGGGCCCATGGCCGCCCCGTTCTCGGTCCTCGTCATGGCCGCCGGCCATGGCACGCGGATGCGATCGCGCACGCCCAAGGTGCTCCATCGCGTGTGCGGAAAGCCCATGATCGAATGGGTGATCGACGCCGCCCGGGACGCCGGGGCGGCAAGGGTGGTCTGCGTGGTCCGTCCCGAGGATGGGGTCGCCGGCGAGCTGCCGGACACCACTGAGGCCGTCGAGCAGCGCGAGGGAGAGGGCACCGCGGCGGCGGTACTGGCCGCCCGCGAAGCGCTCGAGAGCGGGCCGATGGTGATCCTGTCGGGCGACCAGCCGCTGGTGACGGCCGAGGAGATAGCCGGCCTGTTCGCCCAGCACGAGAGCGAGGGGGCCACCGCCACCATCCTCACCACCGAGGAGCTCGACCCCGCCGGCTACGGCCGCATCGTGCGTAACGGGGACGGGCGCTTCGAGCGCATCGTCGAGACGAAGTACACCGAGGGGCTGGCGCCCGAGCTGCTCGCGGTGCGCGAGATCAACCTCGGCACCTACGTCTTCGACGCCGAGAGCCTGTGGAGCGCCCTCGACCGGGTCGAGCTGGTGGACGGCGAGCTCTACCTCACGGGGGCGTTCCCGGTGATCGCCTCCGAGGGCGGCGTGGTCACCACCCACCTGACCGACGACGCCGACACCGCGCTCGGCGTGAACGACCGAGCGGGCCTGATGCACGCGGAGATCGCGGCGCAGCAGCGCATCGTCGAGACGCACGCACAGTCCGGCGTCACCTTCCTCGCGCCGGCGAGCTCGCGGGTCGAGGCGGACGTGACCATCGGTGCAGACAGCACGATCGGCCCCGGCGTGAGCCTGCTCGGCCGCACGAGCGTCGGCGAGGGGAGCGAGATCGGGCCGCACGCCACCCTCACCGACACCCGAGTCGGCGACGGCGCCGTCGTCCTCCACACCGTGGCGGTGGAGGCGGAGATCGGCGACGGCGCCACGGTCGGCCCGTTCGCCTACCTGCGGCCGGGCACCGTGCTCCGTGAGGGCGCCAAGGTGGGCACCTACGTGGAGGTGAAGAACTCGGACATCGGAGAGGGGGCCAAGGTGCCGCATCTCTCCTACGTCGGAGACGCCGACGTGGGTGAGGGCGCCAACCTGGGGGCGAGCACGATCACGGCCAACTACGACGGCCGCCGCAAGCACCGTACGAAGGTCGGAAAAAGCGCGAAGACCGGTGTGCACACGTCGCTGGTCGCGCCCGTTGACGTCGGCGATCGAGCGTACACTGGGGCCGGTTCGGTCATCACCGGCGACGTCCCCGAGGGAGCGCTCGGCATCGCCCGCCAACGGCAGACAAACGTAGAGGGATACGCGGATCGCGTGGAGGAGGACGCGGAGTGAGCAAGCTGCTCGATACGGCCACGGCGCCGGCTCTGTTGTCGAGCCTCCCCGCGGGTTACGAGAAGCGGCTGATGATCACGGCCGGGCGCGCCAGCAAGGAACTGGGCGCGACCATCGCCGGCAAGCTGGGCGTGGGTCTCACCGACGCCGGGCTCAAGACATTCGCCGACGGAGAGGTCTACTGCCGCTACGCCGAGTCGATCCGCGGGGCGGACCTGTTCATCGTGCAGTCGATCTGCGGCTCGGAGCGCGAGGGCCTCACCGTCAACGACGCGCTCTGGGAGCTCCTGCTCATGATCCACGCCGCCAAGCACGCCTCGGCGCACCGGATCGTGGCCGTCACGCCCTGGTTCGGCTACTCGCGCCAGGACAAGAAGTCCGCGCCGCGCGAGCCCATCTCCGCCCGCCTCGTGGCCGAGGTGCTCGAGACGGCCGGCGCCGACCGCCTGGTGGCGATGGATCTGCACGCCGGCCAGCTGCAGGGCTTCTTCTCCAGGCCCGTCGACCACATGACGGCCATGCCGATCCTCACGCAGTTCATCATGGACCGCCTCGCGGGCGAGGATCTCGTGATCATCGCTCCGGACGCGGGCCGGGTGAAGCTCGTGCGCAAGTTCGCGCAGAAGGTGGGCGCGCCCTACGCGCTGATGGAGAAGGAGCGGCCCGCCCAGCAGGTGGCCGAGATCGGCTACGTGATCGGCGACGTCAAGGGCAAGACCGCCGTGATCGTCGACGACATCATCGCCACGGGCGGCACCCTCAACGCCGCCGCGCAGACGGTGCTCGACGAGGGCGCCACCCGGTCTTCGCCGTGGCCACGCACGGGCTCTTCTCCGGAAACGCCTTCGAGGTCCTGAGCGAGGGCCCGCTGTCGGGCATCGTGGTCACCGACACCGTGCCGCTGCGTGACGATCCGCCCGACCTGATCACGCAGCTGAGTTGCGCCGACCTCCTGGAGGACACGATCCGCCGCATCTTCGTCGACGACTCGGTGTCCGAACGGTTCGAGGGCGAGAACCAGCTCTTCTAGGGAGCCCTGACCTCTTGTAGGCGCCGTCCAGCCTGGCGCACCAAAAGCCGATCAGCTACTTCCGCAGGCCCACGGCTTCGAGGGCTCGTGCTCGATTCAGGTAGAGGTCGACGCGGACCGCCTTGTTCGCCCGCATCGTCCACACGTGGGCGGTGTGATGGGCCGCGACGGTTGCGCCGCTACCCCTGCCGCGGCCATGTTCGATTGCGAGCGTGATGACCTTGTCGCCCGCGTCGAGCAATTTCTCCACCTCGGGGCGGTAGTCCGCGAAGGCTTCGTAGACCTGACGCATGTAATTGCGGACGCCCTCGTGGCCGCGGTAGATGTCGTTGACTCCAACCCACTCGGCCGCAGGGTCAGGGTGCAGCTCAATCTCCGGGTCGAACGCCTCGAACAGAGATGCATCGTCCTGGAGCCAGCGTTCGTACATGCGGCGGATGGTTTCGACGTTCTCCTCCGACATCGCCCGCCCAGTATCCCCGCCCACGACTTTTCGGACAGCGCGCGGGTTTACCGCCAGGCAGCAGATGAGACAAATACGTCTCGTGTATGGACATATCTGCCCATTCGTGGGATCCTGCAGTACCAAAGGCTCCCAAGCGAGAGAGACGCCAATGAGCGATGACCACCCGGCACCACCCAGCTACTCCGACTCATTGAACGGGCACACCGACCCGATCATCCAGCACGCGGCTTACGGGCTACGAGTATGGGCGCAGTTGAAGCAGATCGAGCCTCATGAGAGAGCTTTCCACGCCGTGGCGGAACTCAAGGAAGAGGATCTGCGGGCCGTGGTTACCCATCACCTGTTCACCTGGCAGCAGAGAGGTTGACAAGCGTAGAAGCGGGCTAGCCGTCCCGGGCGGTGGACGACGAGTTCTGCTGCTACAACGAAGGGCGCATGGGCACGCTAAAGCTTCTACGCATGGTGATCCGCACCGAGCGCTGGCGGGTGCTCGGGCATCTGGTCCACGGGCGTCTGCGGGTCGGGCGCGACTATGTCGAGATTCGCTACAGCGGAGGGCACGTCGAATCCACGAGGGCTGCAAGCTGACCTCGGGTGAGCGGCGCGTCCGCTGGCGGTTCTGAACGGGCCGATGTACGAGCTCTACCTCTCGCTTCATCTGGTCTGCGCCGTGCTCTGGGTCGGAGGCGGCGTGTCGCTGCACGTGCTCGGCCGCTGGGTGGCCAAGAGCGGGGACGACGAGGCGCTGCTGGCGTTCGAGCGCAACGCCCTGAAGCTCTCCGCGCGCTTCTACGCGCCGCTGGCCATCGTCCTGCTGGTGGCGGGGATGCTGCTCGTGAACGAGGTGGGCTACGAGTACAGCGACCTGTGGATCAGCCTGGCCATGCTGGCCTGGGTGCTCAGCCTGGTGCTCGGGGTGGCGTTCTACCCGCGCGAGGGCCGGCGCATCGAGGCCGCGGCGAGCGAGGGGGGCGCGGGCGCTCCGGCGGTCCGGCAGGGCATCAACCGCGTGCTCACGGTCAACGCGATCGAGGTGACCATCCTGCTGCTCGTGGTGGTGGACATGGCGGTCAAGCCCGGCGCCTGAACGGACGCGAGCCACCGGCGCCGCTGCGGGCCCAGGCCAGCTCCCGCTCACCCAGCTCGGTGGCCGGCGGATCTCCGAACCACCATTCTCGCCCGATGCGGTACCAGTTGCGCGTGGCGTTCAGCTGGCCCAGCACGGCCAGCACACCCGACTCCATCCGCCGTCCCATCAGCTCGTTGGCGGGCAGGTTCTCGCGCCGCATCAGCCGGTAGAACGAGGAGCGGGGGTCGGACACGGCGGCAATCGCCTCCATCACCCGGTAGGAGTCAATAGTCACGTCCGCGTCCTCCATGTACCAGCCACCCACCGCGCGGACGTGGTCCATCAGCAGCTCGGCGTCCACCTTGCGGGGATCGCGCAGGAAGCCGAGATCGTGCAGGGCGAGCCGCAGCTCCTCCGGGTCCTCGTCGAAGACCGCCTCGAGAGCGGCGATCTCGAGCTCGATCTGGTCGTCGTCGACGTGCTTGGTCATGCCGAAGTCGAGGAAGGCCACGCGCCCGTCGGGCATCTGCAGGTAGTTGCCCGGGTGAGCGTCGGCGTTGAAGTGCTGCAGGTGGTAGATCGAGCCGAAGCAGAAGCGGAAGACGATCTCCCCGAAACGGTTGCGCTCGGCCTGCGACCCGGCCCGCACCTCCTCGAAGTCCGCGCCGTCGACCCATTCGCTGACCAGGACGCGCTCGGTGGAGAGGCGGGTGACCACGTCGGGGACGTGCACGAATGGGTGGCCGCGGTAGCCGCGGGCGAAGGCGCGCTGCGACTGAGCCTCGAGCTCGTAGTCGAGCTCCTCGAGCACCCGCTCCTTGAGCTCGGCTGCGGCTGCGCCGGCGTCGAGGCCCGGCGCGAGCGCCTTGGCCATGCGCAGGATCATGCCCGCGTTCTGCATGTCGGCCCTGATGGCGGAGGCCACGCCCGGGTACTGGATCTTGACCGCCACCGTCCGGCCGTCGGGCAGCACGGCCCGGTGGACCTGGCCGATCGAGGCCGCCGCCGTCGCGTCGTGGTCGAAGTCCTCGAACAGCTCCTCCACGGGCTCGGTCCAATCCTCGTCAAGGACCGAGCGCACCTTCTTCCACGGCATCGGGGGCGCGGTGGAGCGCAGCGACGCCAGCTGCTCCTGGTAGAGCTCGCGGTACTCGGGCGGCAGGAACTCGGTGTCGATGAAGGAGGCCAGCTGGCCGATCTTCATCGCCGCTCCCTTCATCTTGCCGAGCGTCTCGACCATGCGCTCGGCGGCCTCGAGGTGGCGCTGGTCCAGGGCCTCGGTGGCTCCCTCGCGCGAGCGGGCGAGGTTGGCCGCGCGGGTGCCGGCGTAGCGCACACCCTCGGTGCCCACGACGGTGCCCACCTGCGCGGTGCGGCGGATCCGGCCCGTGGGGATCGAGTTGTCGTCGTCCGGCGCCACGCCATCCAGAGTAAGGGTCGCCTCGCTACACTGGCCTGCCGTCATGGCCACCTCACAGCGACCCACACTCACCGCCGAAGAGCGCCCCGAGCGGGGCACGCGCGCGATCAAGCGCCTGCGCCGCCAAGGCCTCGTCCCGGGTGTCGTCTACGGCGGCGGCAACGGCGACACCACGGTGTTCTCCGTGGAGGCCCTGGCCCTGCGCAAGGTGCTCGTGGACGGCTCCGCGCTGATCGATCTCGAGGTGGCCGGCAAGACGCTGCCCGTGATCGTCAAGGATCAGCAGCTGCATCCGGTGCGTGACGAGGTCATGCACATCGACCTCCTCGAGGTCCGCCTCGACGAGAAGATCCAGACGGTCGTGGGCGTCCACATCGAGGGCGTCGAGGAGGCGCCCGGGGTCAAGGAGGGCGGCGTGCTCGAGCACGTGACACACCAGCTCAACATCGAGGCCCTGCCCACCGCCATCCCCGACTACGTCTCCGTGGACGTCTCCGGCATGGAGATCGCGGGAACGCTGTCGCTGTCCGAGGTCACCGCACCCGAGGGTGTGACCTTCCTCGACGATCTCGAGGAGACCGTGATCGCCACCGTCGTGGTGCCCACCGAGGTCGAGGAGCCGGAGATCGAGGAGGAGACCGAGCTGATCGGCGAAGAGGGCGAGCTCGAGGAGGGCGAGGCCGCCGAGGACGGCGAGGGCGCCGACGAGGGCGACTCCGCCGAGGAGGGCGAGGGCTCCTGAGCCTCTTCCGCCGCTCCGGTGGCGGCGGGGGCGGGGCGAAGGTCGACTGGCTGGTGGTGGGACTCGGGAATCCCGGGGACCGCTACGCCCGCACGCGCCACAACGTCGGCTTCGAGGTGGCCGCGCTGGCCGCCGAGCGCTGGGGCCTGCCAAGGGCCAAAAAGCGCTACGCCGGCCTGTACGCCGACGGACGCACGGGGCCCGGCGGCCCGCGCGTGGGTGTCCTGCTGCCTCAGACCTACATGAACGACTCGGGCGACGCCGTCAGCCCGGCACGGGGCGCGCTCGGGGTGGAGCTCGACCACGTCGTGGTCGTGCACGACGAGATCGACCTGCCCTTCGGCCGCGTGGAGTCGCGGCTGGGCGGCGGACTCGCCGGCCACAACGGCCTCAAGTCGCTCAAGCGCGGCCTGGGCAGCGGCGACTTCCGGCGGGTGCGCGTGGGGGTGGGGCGGCCGGACAGCACGGATCCCGAGATCGTGTCTCGACACGTGCTGGGCCGCTTCTCGGAGTCCCCGGACGACGTGCGCGAACTGGTGGAGCGCGCCGCGGACGAGCTCGATCGCGTGGTCGGCGAGCCCGCCTAGAACACGTCGCGCTGGCGGTCCACCAGCAACGCCGCCACCCCGAAGACGAGGGTCCAGCCCACCAGCACGAGGCCCGAGGGGAGCGGGTCGAGCACGTAGTCGGGTGCGCTGCCGCCCAGGCCGCTGATGGCGCCGCCGGGGGTGTACTTGGCCACGTCCTCGGACACCAGCGACAGCACGGGGTCGAGTACGAACAGGTAGACGAGCGTGCCCACCACGGCGGCGATCTGGTTGCGGATGAGCGTGCCCACGGCCACGCCCAGCGCTCCGCAGAGTGCGGCGAGAACCACGCCCTGGGCCGCCAGTGCCACGTAGTCGGAGAAGTCGAGGAGCTCGAGGGGGGCGTCCCGTGCCGAGAGCCAGGGCACTCCGAGGGCAAAGGTCACGAGCATGGCCACCAGGCCGAGCGCCGCGCCGGTGAGGAGATAGGCGAGCACCTTGGCGGACAGGAAGCGCGTTCTCACGGGCGACGCCAGCAGGGATGACGTGATCGTCCCGTGGCGGTACTCGCCGGTGGCCGCCACGATGCCGAGCACGAGGAGGAGCGCGGACACGAAGCCCGCCCCGGCCAGCGCGCCCTCCAGATCCTCCCGGGTGGTGGCGGTGATGGTGGCGAAGGTGGCCGCGCCGATGCCGACCGTGAGCAGCACGGTGGCCACCAGGAACCCGAATGCGGTCCGGGTGGTGCGCAGCTTCAGCAGCTCGGAGCTGATCAATGCGCTCACGAGGGCCTCGACTCCTCACCGGTGAGCTCGAAGAAGACGTCCTCGAGCGAGGCCTCGCGCTCGCGCAGCTCATGCACGGCGACGCCCGCCCGGAAGGCCAGGTCGCCGACGGCGGCGGCCTCGGCGCCGGTGACCACGAGCGAGTCGTCTTGGCCGACTTCCACGCCGAAGCCCTCTCCGCGCAGGGCTTCGGCCAGCTGCGGGGCGCCGGGGCTGCGCACGACAACGGCGCCTCCCGACGCGCCGGCCACGATCTCCTCGAGCGCCCCTTGGGCCACCACCTTGCCGCGGGCGATGACGATCACCGCGTCGGCCGTCTGGGACATCTCGGCCAGCACGTGGCTCGACACCAGCACGGTTCGTCCCTGGGCCGCGTACCAGCGCAGGTAGTCGCGCAGCCACCGGATGCCCTGCGGATCGAGCCCGTTGGCGGGCTCGTCGAGGATCAGGATGCGGGGCTCCCCCAGTAGCGCGGTGGCCAGCGACAGGCGCTGCCGCATGCCCAGTGAGTACTGACCGGCGCGGCGGCCGC
This sequence comes from uncultured Thermoleophilaceae bacterium, assembly GCA_963751105.1. GTDB lineage: Bacteria > Actinomycetota > Thermoleophilia > Solirubrobacterales > Thermoleophilaceae > JACVRW01. Next base: position 181,437 of record CAVVTG010000002.1, read on the forward strand.
CGGCGTCGGTGAGCGCCACCGCCTCCAGCACCTCGTCCGCTCGCGACTCGGGCAGGCGGGCCGCCCGGGCGACCGTGCGCAGGTGGTCGCGCGCGCGTCGGCCGGGATGGAACCCCGAGCGCTCGAGCACGGCGCCCACCGTGCGCGTGGGCTCGGCGAGCTCCACGTATTGCTTGCCCTCCACCGTGGCCGTGCCGCTGGTGGGGTGGGCCAGCCCGAGGATCATGCGCAGGGTGGTGGTCTTGCCGGCGCCGTTGGGGCCGAGGTAGCCGGTGACCACGCCGGGCTGCACCTCGAAGCTGACGGCGTCGACCGCCGTGACGGGGCCGAAGCGCTTGGTCAGGTCGTTGACCTCGATTGCGCTCACCGCTGGCCCCTACCCCATTCGGGGTCGAAACCTCACACGTAGACGTGCCTAGAATCAGAGCCGAGCCGCGCGGCACCGCCGGGCGGCTGCGGCGCATGCTCAGAAGCCTTCTCAAATACGCACAGCACGACGAGTCAGTCGCCGCTCTGGCGCGGGACGCGCGCTCGTCGCCCCAGCGGGTGTTCGTGTCCGCGAGCATGCGGCCCTACCTGCTCGCCTCGCTGATCGACGCCGACCCCGAGCGCCCGGCGCTGGTGGTGGCGGGCGACGATCGCGCGGCCCGGGACCTGGCCGCTGACCTCAAGACCTTCCTCAGCCCGCGCCCGGTGCGCTTCTATCCGGCGCGCGGCATGCGCTACGAGTCCCACCTCGCCCCGCCGCCCCATCTAGTGGGCCTGCGGGTGGCCGCTCTCGATGCGCTTCTCGGCGAGGCAGCGGCGGTGCTCGTCACCAGCGCTGTGGCCCTGGCCGAGAAGCTCCCCGATCCGGCACTGCGGCCCCAGGGCTTCGAAATCGAGAAGGGCGGGCTGCTCGACCTCGACGAGGTGGCGGGCCGGCTGGTGGCCTGCGGCTACGAGCGCGTGGAGCAGGTGGAGGACCGCGGCCAGTTCGCTGTCCGCGGCGACATCCTCGACGTCTACCCGGCTACCGAGGAACGCGCCGTCCGCTGCGAGCTGTTCGACATCGAGGTCGAGCGCCTGACCTGGTTCTCGACCTTCACCCAGCGCTCGCTCGAGGAGGCCGAGCGGGTGGAGATCGCCCCGGCGGCCGAGCTCGCTCCCGAGCACCGTGAGCTGGCCGAGATCGCCGCCGAGAGCGAGGAGTCGGATCGCCCGGACGTGGCCGACGTGCTCCCGGTGGACCGCTTCCGCGAGCTGCTCGAGCTCGTGCCGGAGAACGCCCTGGTGGCGGTCTCCGCCGAGGAGGAGCTGGCCCCCGCGCTGCGGGACTACTGGGAGGACGTGACCACGAGCTTCCACGACGACGACGCGCACCACCTGTACGTCAAGCCCGATCGGCTCGACGAGGCGCTGGAGTCACGCGCGTCGCTGCGCCTGTCGAGCATCTCGCAGGATCAGCCGTACGAGTTCCGGGCACAGGCGGCCGACAGCGCGGCACGCTCGCTCAAGGACGCCGAGCCCGAGCTCGAGAAGCTCGTGCGCTCGGGCTACCGCACCTTCGTGGCCTGGGCGCGCCGCGGCGAGGCCGAGCGAGCTCAGCTCAACCTGGCCCGCGTGCGGGCCGCCTTCCTCGACGGGCAGCCGGCCCCCGCCGAGGCGTCGGTGACCTTCGCCCACGCGAGCCTGCGCGACGGCTTCATCGCGCCTCAGCTCAAGCTCGCGGTGCTGCCGGAGCACCGCCTGCTGCGCCGCCGCCGCGCATCGGAGCGGCCCACCGGCCCGGCGGCCGGCGCGATGGCTTCGTTCAGCGACCTGCGCGCCGGCGCGCCCGTGGTCCACGAGGACCACGGCATCGCTCTCTTCACCGGATTCGAGACCAAGACCGTGGGCGGGGTCACGCGCGACTACCTCGAGCTCGAGTACCGCGACGGGGACCGCGTGTTCGTGCCGAGCGACCAGCTCCACAAGATCAGCCGCTACGTGGGCGCCGACGCCGGGGACCCGCCGCTGTCGAAGCTGGGCGGCAAGCAGTGGGAGCAGATGAAGCTCAAGGCCCGGCGCGCGGCCCAGGCCCTGGCCGGCGAGCTCATCAACCTCTACGCCGAGCGCCGGCGCCGGGCCGGCCACGCCTTTCCCACCGACAGCGAGTGGCAGCTCGACTTCGAGGCCAGCTTCCCCTACCGCGAGACACCCGACCAGCTGGAGGCCATCGAGGCGGTGCGCGCCGACATGGAGGAGGCGCGGCCCATGGACCGGCTGATCTGCGGCGACGTCGGCTACGGCAAGACCGAGGTGGCGCTGCGGGCCGCCTTCAAGGCAGCGGAGGACGGCAAGCAGGTGATGTTCCTCGTCCCCACCACCGTGCTGGCGCAGCAGCACTTCGGGACCTTCGCGGAACGCCTGCGTGACTACCCGTTCCGGATCGAGATGGCCTCGCGCTTCCGCTCGGCCGCCGCCGTGCGCCAGTCCCTGTCGGACTTCAGCGATGGCAAGGTCGACATCCTCATCGGCACCCATCGCATGCTCTCGCGTGACGTGCGGCCGAAGAACCTCGGGCTGCTCATCGTGGACGAGGAACAGCGCTTCGGCGTCAAGCAGAAGGAGCTGCTGCGCCAGCTCCGCCTCAGGGTGGACGTGCTGTCGCTGTCGGCCACCCCGATACCGCGCACGCTGCAGATGTCGCTGGCCGGGCTGCGCGACATCTCGGTGATCGAGACCCCGCCGGAGGGGCGGCGCCCGGTCAAGACCTACGTCGGGGAATACGACGAGGAGCTGGTGACCAAGGCGGTGCGCCGCGAGCTCGCCCGCGGGGGCCAGGCCTTCTTCCTCCACAACCGCGTGGACACGATCGACGAGACCGCGGAGCGCGTGCGGGCGCTCGTGCCCGACGCCCGCGTGCTCGTGGCCCACGGCCAGATGGCCGAGGGAGAGCTCGAGCGCATCATGCTCGAGTTCCTACGCGGTGACGCCGACGTGCTCGTGTGCACGACGATCGTGGAGTCGGGGCTCGACATCCCGAGCGCCAACACGTTGATCATCGAGCGGGCCGACGAGCTCGGCCTGGCCCAGCTCTACCAGATCCGCGGACGCGTGGGCCGCTCGCGCGAACGCGCTTACGCCTACCTGCTCTACCCCAGCGCCGCGGCGCTCTCGGAGGAGGCGGGGGCTCGCCTGGCCACGCTGTCCGACTACACCGAGCTCGGCTCGGGCTTCAAGATCGCCATGCGCGACCTCGAGATCCGCGGCGCCGGCAACCTCCTCGGAGACGAGCAGTCCGGCCACGTGGCCGCCGTCGGCTTCGAGCTGTACGTGGGCATGATCGACGAGGCCGTGAGGCTGCTGTCGGGCGACTCGGCCGACGAGGCCGCCGAGCCCGTGCGCATGGACGTTCCGGTGGACGCCTACGTGCCCGGCGACTACGTGCCCTACGAGGCCGCCAAGATCGAGATCCACCGGCGGGTGTCCGGGGCGCGCGAGATCGCCCAGCTGATCATGCTGCGCGAGGAGCTGGCCGACCGCTTCGGCCCGATCCCCGAGGCTCTCGACAACCTGATTCGCCTGCAGGACGCGCGCATCAAGCTCGGCCGCGCGGGGGCTCGCTCGGTGGACTTCGCCGGCGGGCGGATGTCGGTGGTGCCGATCGAACTCGACTCCACCGGGGCCAAGGCACTTCGCGCCCAGGTGCCCGAAGCGGTCTACGAGTCCGGGCGCGAGACGGTGCGCGTGCGCCTGCCCGATGAGCCGTCCGAGCGCTTTCGCGCGGTGGTCGCCGCCGCGGAGGCCGTGCTCGAGGTGGCGACCGAGCCCAAATCGGAGTAGCGCGCGTTCGCTACCCTTCGCCGTCGCTCCGGCGGCCCGCCGCGCGATTCTCCCGACTTAAGCGAGCTTTACGCACACGCGCTACCCATGGCATCGATGAAACACGTCCCCATCAAGTCCCTCTTGGCCCTCGCCACCCTCGGCCTGTGCGCGCTCGTCTTCAGCGCCTGTGGCAACGACGTGCCCACTGGCGCGGTCGCCAAGGTCGGCGACGACACGATCAGCCAGGACGAATTCGACAAGTGGCTGAAGACCGCGGCCATGGGGCAGGGCGCGCAGGGCGGCACCACCACCGCTCCGGATCCGCCTGACTTCACCAAGTGCGTGGCGGCCAAGCAGAAGGCGCCGGCGCCGCAGGGGCAGCCGAAGCCGAGCAAGGCGACGCTGAAGAAGCAGTGCCAGACCGAGTACGACGCTCTCAGGACCGAGGTCATGCAGTTCCTGATCCAGGCGTCATGGGTCCAGCAGGAAGCCGAGCAGCAGGACATCAAGGTCTCGGAGAAGGAGATCAAGAGCTCCTTCGCGGATCAGAAGAAGCAGGCCTTTCCCACGGACAAGGCTTACAAGGAGTTCCTCGCGAGCTCGGGCATGAGCGAGGAGGACATCCTCTTCCGCGTCAGGCTCGACCAGCTGCAGCAGAAGCTGACCCAGAAGGTCACCGAGGAGTCCAAGAAGGTCACCGACGCCGAGGTTCAGGCTTACTACGACAAGAACAAGGCGCGCTTCGCTCAGCCGGAGCGCCGCGACCTGCGCGTCGTCCTGACCAAGACCGAGGCTCAGGCCGAGCAGGCCAAGCAGGCGCTCGAGGACGGCCAGAGCTGGAAGGCCGTGGTCAAGAAGTACTCGATCGACGAGGCCTCCAAGGCGCAGGGCGGCAAGCTGCCGGCCGTGTCGAAGGGCCAGCAGGAGAAGGCCCTGGATACCGCCTACTTCGAGGCCGAGAAGGGCGAGATCGCGGGCCCGGTCAAGAGCCAGTTCGGCTGGACCGTGTTCGAGGTGGAGACCATCACCAAGGCCTCGCAGCAGACGCTCGACCAGTCCAAGGAGACGATCCGCAACCTGCTGCGCTCACAGGGCCAGCAGAAGGCGCTCGACAAGTTCATCAAGGACTTCCGCCAGGAGTACAAGGATCAGACCGACTGCGCCGAGGACTTCCGGGTGGCGGAGTGCAAGAACGCCCCGAAGGAGAAGACGAACACCGGTCCGGCCTCCGGCGGAAATCCGGGCGGCCAGTCCCAGCCCGCTCCGGCTCCGGCTCCGACGGATCCCTCAGAGCAGCCGTAGGCGGCTAAGTGAGCGATGAGGCGGACCTCGCGGGCGCGCTCCGGCGCCTCGACGAGATCACCCGCCTGCTGCGGGTGGAGTGTCCGTGGGACCGCGAGCAGGACGAGCGCTCGATCGTGCCCCACACGGTGGAGGAGGCTTACGAGCTGGCCGACGCCGCCCACTCGGGCGACGACGCCAAGCTGATCGACGAGCTGGGCGACGTCCTATTCCAGGTGTACTTCCTCTCCCTGCTGCTCGAGGAGCGGGGGCAGGGGTCGCTCGCCGAGGTGGCCGAGCACGTCCGCGCCAAGCTGGTCCGCCGTCATCCGCACGTATTCGGCGACCGCGAGGCCGCCTCGGCCGGCGACGTCGTGCGCAACTGGAACCAGATCAAGCGCGACGACGAGCGCGGCGGCGAGATCTTCGGCGAGCTGCCGCAGACGCTGCCCTCGACGCTCTACGCCAAGAAGGTGCTCAAGCGCGCGGCAGGAGCCGGACACGCCTGGGAAGGGAAGGGAGACGACGCCGGCGAGCGGCTTCTGGCGGCGGTGCGCGATGCTGTCGACGCAGGTGTCGATCCCGAGCTCGCCCTCCGGCGCGCGGCGGATCGCTTCAGAGACCAGGTGGAGGCAGATTGAGCGAGATCGAGAAGGTGCACGCCCGGCAGATCCTCGATAGCCGGGGCAACCCGACCATCGAGGTCGACGTCCTTCTCAAATCGGGTGCCGCGGGCCGGGCGGCCGTGCCCTCGGGCGCCTCCACGGGCGAGTTCGAGGCCGTCGAGCTGCGCGACGGGGGCGACGCCTTCGGCGGCAAGGGCGTGACTCGGGCGGTGGCCAACGTCAACGGCGAGCTCGCCGAGGCGGTGCGCGGCATCGACCCCGCCGACCAGTCCGGCCTGGACCGGGCCATGATCGAGCTCGACGGCAGCCCCAACAAGGGCCGTCTCGGCGCCAACGCGATCCTCGGGATCTCTCTTGCCGGAGCCAAGGCGGCCGCCGCCGAGGCCGGCCTGCCGCTGTGGCGCTACCTGGGCGGCGAGGCGGCCCACGTTCTGCCCGTGCCGATGATGAACGTGCTCAACGGCGGCGCCCACGCCGACAACAAGGTGGACTTCCAGGAGTTCATGGCGGTGCCCGTGGGCGCTTCCAGCTTCGCCGAGGCCCTGCAGACCGGTACCGAGGTGTTCCACGCGCTCAAGGCGCTGCTCCACGACCGGGGCCTGAGCACGGCCGTGGGCGACGAGGGCGGCTTCGCGCCCGACTTCGACTCCAACGAGGCTGCCCTGGAGACGCTCGTGGCCGGCATCGAGGCCGCCGGGCACCGTCCCGGCGACGACGTGGCCATCGCCCTGGACCCCGCCACCAGCGAGCTGTTCGCCGACGGCTCCTACGAGCTCGAGCACGAGGGCCGCAGCCTGGGCTCGAGCGAGATGGCCGACCTCTGGACCGACCTGGCCGAGCGCTACCCGATCGTGTCGATCGAGGACGGCATGGACGAGGAGGACTGGTCGGGCTGGCAGCGGCTCACCGAGCAGATCGGCAAGCGGATCCAGCTGGTGGGGGATGACCTGTTCGTGACCAACACCGAGCGTCTGCGCCGCGGCATCGACGAGCACGCGGCCAACTCGATCCTGGTGAAGGTCAACCAGATCGGAACCCTCACCGAGACGCTCGAGGCGATGGGCATGGCCGACGACGCGGGCTACACAGCGGTGATGTCCCACCGCTCCGGCGAGACCGAGGACACCACCATTGCCGACCTCGCCGTGGCCACGGGCTGCGGGCAGATCAAGACCGGCGCCCCCTCGCGCTCGGACCGCACGTCCAAGTACAACCAGCTGCTGCGCATCGAGGAGGCGCTGGGCGCGGACGCGTCGTACCCGGGCCGGGCGGCTTTTCGCAGGTAGGAGGACTAGGAGGACCGCCGCCCCCGGCGGCGAAGATCGCCCGGATGGGACGTGCCGCCGCCGCCTTTCCGAGCCGTCGTGCCTCGGGCATCCGCTGGGACCGCCTCGGGCGCTTCGCGCTGCTGGCCACGCTGTTGTTCATCGTGGCCCTGTACGTGTCGCCGGCCAAGCACTGGTTCCAGCAGTCGCGGACCGCGGGCCACCAGGCGGATGAGCTGGGCCAGTTGCGCGAGGAGAACCGGACCCTCAAGCGACGCGTGACCGCGCTGCGGGATCCGGGCGCCCTCGAGCGCGAGGCCCGGCGCCTCGGCATGGTGCGCCAGGGCGAGCGTTCCTACGTCATCGAGAACCTGCCGACGGACTAGGGCGGCGGGTCAGGGCCGCTCGTGCTGCTCTCGCGGCCGGCCGCCCGCGAAATTCGACGCTTCTCGCGCGTAGCGATTGAAGGCCGCGTCCACCACCGCCGCGGTGTCGCTTCCGGCCGCGTGGCGGCCGGCCAGCTGCTCGGCCCAGTCGGTGCCCGAGGCGTACAGGTCGGCCAGCTCGTCGAGCACGAAGCTCGAGCCGAGCCGGCGCCGCAGCTCTTCGATCACGCGGTCAGCCGCGAGGTCGAGGTCATCGCGCGCGGGCTCCGGCGCCGAACGGAGCCGCTGCTCCCCGTCACGCCACTGGTATAGGGCGTTCTCGAGCGCGTAGGCCACAGACGCGGAAGGTAGCGGCGCGGCTACGCGGCGTCCGCGTCGTCGCCGGAGTCCTCGGCGGCGCGGACGATCACTATGCGGTCGGGCTCGACCGAGACCGTGACCTGGCGGTGGCCGGCCCAGTGCTCGGCGTAGACGGGGTCGTCCTGGACGGCCGGATCGAGCCAGAGGCCGTAGCCGTCCTCGCCGTGGTCGAACGTCCCCTCGAGCGCCTTGGGGCGCCGGCGGCGGCCCCGCCCGCCGCGGCGACCGCGCCTGCGGCGGCGCGGCCGGTCGTCGTCGGAGCCGTCCTCGCCGTCGGACCCGTCGGGGCCCTCGTCGTCTCTTCCTCTTCCTCTTCCTCTTCCTCTTCCTCTTCCTCGTCCTCCGAAGCCTCCTCCTCGGCCTGGCGCTCGGCCTCGAGCGCCGCGGCCACGAGAGCGTCGTCCTCGGCACGGAGATCCTGCTCCTCGATCTCGGCCACCGCGGCGGGGATGCTCCCCTCCGACTCGGTGGCGTCTGCCGGGGCGAGCTCGTGCTCGCGCTTGAAGGAGCGGATGTCGGCCACCGACACCTCGAGCTGATGGGCGATCCAGGCGTCGGTCCTGCCCTGGCGGACCCAGGTCCGGATCTGGTTCAGCTGCGGCTTTAGGGATCGGCGTGCCAAGCGGAGCCGGACACTACCAACGGTTCCCCGTTGCGCCCAGATGTGAACGATGGTCTACTGGACTGAGAATCCTTGGCAGGGGAGGAAGTCAAGCGTGCTGGTCCTCACGCGAAAATCGAACCAGAGCATCATGATCGGCGACGACATCGAGATTTCGGTGCTGGCGATCATGGGCGAAAAAGTCCGCATCGGAATCGAGGCGCCTCGCGAGGTCCCCGTCTACCGGCGCGAGGTCTACGTCGAGATCAAGGAGGGCGAGCCGGCGTCAGCCGGCCAGCATCGCCAGAGTCTCGAACATGACGATCGTCACGATCACGGCGGTGGCGACGAGGGTTAGGGCCAGCAGCGCGAAGCGGAACTTGCCGGCCTTGCGGGTGCGCTGAACGCGACGCACCCGCGCCCGGTGAGCCGAGCGCTTGCGCAGGCTCTCCCGGCGCTCCACCGACTCGGCGGCCTCTTCACGGAAGGCCTCCTCGAACTGCGCTATGGACTGCCGCATCCGCATGAGGGGCGGAAGGCTACCAGCGGCATTCGGCCCCCCAGCGCGGTGTCGGGCCCTCAGGCTCACGCCTTGGCGGGCTCCCTGGCCGCGTCTTGGTACACCTTCACGAAGCGCAGGTAGTTGTCCGCGATCTGCTGCGCGGCGTCCTCGCGCTCGAGGTTCCCGTCGAGGAAGCCCTTGAGGGCGTCCCACCAGATGCTGCGGCCGATCGCGAAGCCCGCGTAGCCCTGCACCGGAGCGCCCTGGCGCAACCAATGGTCGACCTTGTCGTCGTCGGCGCCGCGGCCGAGAACCACGCAGACCACGCCGTCGCGCCCGTCGCGCCGTGCCGTCTCCGAGAGCATCTCGCAGTCCTCGCGGCTGTCAACGCCCTCGATCTTCCAGATGTCGGGCTCGACGGAGGCTTCCTGTAGCTCGTGGATCGCTCGGCGCATCAGCTCGGGGCGCATCTCCGCGTCGTAGCGGTCGGTGTCTCCGTCGACCTTCTCGAGCTGGAAGGGCTCGGCCGGCACCAGCAGCTCGAACAGGTACTTGCGGTCGTTGTCGTGGAGCCAGTGGCCGAGGCGCGCCAGGCGCTCGCGCTGGCGATCGTTCATGTGCGAGTCGCCGTCGGGGTTGTAGCGCACGAGCACCTTGGAGAAGTCAGGGTCGAACTGCTCGATGTGGTCGCCGAACTCGTCGCCGTAGTCGAAGTCGAATTCGTCCTGACCCGACTTCTCCACCGGCATCGCCAGCAGCAGTCCGTCGTCCTTGGCCTGCTTCGGGAGGCCGGTGGGGGCGCCGAACTGCTCGTCGACGAGGACGCCGCTGGTGCCGGGCTCGAGGCCCTGGTCGGTGGCCTTGAGCATCCCTTCGAAGATCAGATGCTTGGCGTCGGCGATCTGGTCCGTCTCCTCGGGCGTGGGATCGCCCTCGATTCCGAACATCTTCTTCTGGAACGAGCCGCGATGGTCGAACGCGAGTATGTACAGCATGCCGTCGTAGCCGAGTGTCATGGGGCCTCCTGTCGCCGGATCCCACTGTTTATACCCCGTTTCCGCCCGACGACGCCGGATACAGTGGCTTCGTGGAGCACCGGTTCACCGGGCCCTCCTACACCCTCGGTATCGAGGAGGAGCTCATGATCGTCGACGCCGAGACCCTGGATCTCTCCAGCTCGATCGAGATCCTGCTCGAAGCGGTGGACGAGTCCGAGCTTGAGGGAGAGGTCAAGCCGGAGCTCATGGAGTCGGTATGCGAGATCGCCACGACGCCGCTCCCCAACGCGGCCGAGGCCGGCGCTCAGCTGCGCGCCCTGCGCCGCACCGTGCAGATGATGGCCGAGTCCCGCGGCATCACCATCGGCTCATCCGGCACCCACCCGTTTGCGATGTGGGAGGACCAGCGCGTTGTGGCGCGCCCGCGCTACCGCGAGCTCGTCTCCGGCCTCCAGTTCGTGGCTCGCCAGGAGATCATCTTCGGCACCCACGTGCACGTGGGGATCGACGACCCCGACAAGGCGATCCACGTGACCAACGGCATGCGCGTCCACGTGCCTCTGCTGCTCGCCCTGTCGGCCAACTCGCCGTTCTGGCGGGGCGACCCCACGGGGCTCGACTCGAGTCGCACCCCGATCTTCAGGGCCTTCCCGCGCAACGGGATCCCGCCGCGCTACGACGATTTCGCCGACTGGAGCCGGCGCATCGACTTCATGATCGACTCGAAGGTGATCGGCGACTACACCTTCCTCTGGTACGACGTGCGCCCTCACCCTTCCTTCGGCACGGTCGAGATCCGCTGCATGGACTCTCAGACGCGGGTGGAGCACACGCTCGGGCTCGCGGCGCTCATCCAGGCGATGGTCAAGGAGCTGGCCGAGCACTACGAGGCGGGCAAGGAGCTCTCGCGCTACCCGTACGAGATGCTCGACGAGAACAAGTGGCTGGCCGCCCGGCATGGCCTGGACGCCCAGCTCGTGGACCTCCCCGCCACCGAGCGGGTGCCGGTGCCCGAGCTCGCTCGCAGGGTGATCGACCGTCTGCATCCGCACGCCGAGGCGCTCGGTTCCGCGGACGAGCTCGAGCACCTCGAGGACATACTCGAGAACGGGAACGGAGCCTCACGCCAGACCGTGGTCTACGAGGCCAACCACGATCTGCGCGAAGTCGTGCGCGAGATTCTCGACGCCACGGTGCCCAAACCGGCGGGCACACCCGGCGAGTAGCTTCACCGCTGCGGCTAATCTGACAGTGCCGTGTCGCAGCCCGACCTCTTCGTCGTCTGCAAGAACTGCGGGTCAGAGGTGAGCCCGTACATCACCGAATGCCCGTACTGCGGGCAGCGCATCCGCAAGCGGGCCCCGAAGCTCGACCGCTCCGGAGGCGAGCCTCAACCCAAGCGCAAGGGCCGGGCCAGGCTCCCGCGCCTGCGCTCAGAGGAGATCGCCGGCATCGCGCCGGACACCCGCCCCTACGCCACCTTCGCGCTGTTGCTGGTGTGCGTCGCCGGGCTGCTCGTCTGGGCCGTCGATCCGGACCTCAACGTGGGCTATCTGCTGGTGCCGCTCCAGGACGACGTCTGGCGCTGGTTCGTGGCTCCCTTCCTGCACACCGACCAGCTCGGTTACGCGTTCGTGGCCCTGGTGCCGGTGGGCATCTTCGGCACCCTGCTGGAACGCCGCTTCGGGCCGATCGTGCCGGTGGTCCTGTTCGTGCTCTGCGGCGCGGCCGGAGCCGGTGTCGCCGTCCAGCTCGAGGTGCCGCCGCTGCTCGGAGACGAGCCCTTCTTCGTCTACGGCGCCAACGGGGCGGCCCTGGGCATGCTCTGTGCCTGGCTCGTGGACGACCGCATGGCCGCCCGCCGGGGCGAGGACCGCGGGAACGACCTGCTCGGCGTCTACGTGATCGCCGCGGTGCTCGTCCTGCTCTCGCTCACCACCGAGGAGGCCAACATCGCGGCGGCGGCCGGAGGCGCCGCGGTGGGAGCGCTCATCGGGCTGGCCCTGCCGCTGTTCACCCGCAAGAACGCGTACTGAGCCCTCCGGCCGGCATCTAGTATCCGCGCCGTGTTCACGGACCAGCAGTTGGAGGCGGCGGTCCGCGCCCTCTCCGATCCCACCCGCTTCGAGGGCGCCGAGCGGCTCGTGTCCGCCGCCGCGCCCCAGCTCCAGCGCATCCTCGGCGAGGCGCTCAACGAGGGCGGCTGGTTCGGCGAAGCCCACGCTTCCCAGGTGCGCGCCGCCGCGGCCGAGAGCGACGAGGGCGAGCGCGCCGCCCGTATCGACGCGCTCATCGCCGAGGAAACCCGCATGGGGATGCTGATCGGCGTCGCCGTCGGATGGGAGCTCGCCCGTGAACTGGGAACAGTTGACTCCGACGACCAAACCACTTCTTCCGAAGGGACCTGAACGTGGACATCCGCTTCCTGGGCCATGCCTGCTTCGAACTGACCGACGGCGACACGCGCATCCTGATCGACCCGTTCCTCAGCGACAATCCGAAGGCCGCCGTCGAGCCCTCCGAGGTGGAGCCCACCCACATCTTCCTCACCCACGGGCACGGCGACCACTGGGGCGACGTGGTGGACATCGCCAAGCGCACCGGCGCCCAGTGCGTGGCCATCGTCGAGCTCGCCGGCGAGCTGGGCGACCACGACGTCGAGAACGTGGCCGACCCCAACCTGGGAGGCACGGTGGAGTTCGACGGGGGCTGGGTGCGCCTCGTGCCCGCGTGGCACACCTCCACCACGCCCGGCGGCACGGTGAACACGCCCGCCGGCCTCGTGATCAACCTGGGCGGCAAGACCGTCTACCACCTCGGCGACACCGCACTGTTCTCGGACCTGCGCCTGGTGGCCGAGCGCGACGAGCTCGACGCCGCCCTGGTCTGCATCGGCGGGCACTACACGATGGACCGCCACGACGCCGTGGCCGCGTGCGAGCTGATCCGCGCCCACAAGGTGATCCCCTGCCACTACGGGACCTTCCCACCGATCGAGACCGACGCTGAGGCGTTCAAGGCCGACGTCGAGCGACGCACTGGGGGTGAGGGCCGGCGCCAGACCACGGTCGAGGTGCTCGAGCCCGGCGCCACGCTGAGCCTTTGAACCCGGCCCGTGTCCTCGTCGCGGTCGCGCTGCTCGCCGTCGCGCTGGGCCTGAGCGCCTGCGGCTCCGACGACGAGGAGCCGGAAACCCAGGCCACCACTCAGGAGGAGACGGCCACCGAGGAAGAGACCTTCACCGAGGTCGAGCCGCAGCCCGAGCCCACCGAGACCGAGGCCGAGACGGGCGAGGACACCGAGACGTCGCAGACCGGCGAGACCACCTCTCCCGAGGAGCAGCAGGGTGGGGCAGGGGACGAGGAGCCCGCGCGGACCCTGGCTCTGTTCACCGCATCGAACGGGCAGATCAAGCCGCGCGTGGTCAGGGTGCCGTCCTTCATCTCGGTGCGCGTGGAGCTGCGTGCCCGCGACGGCAACTCGTACGCGCTGAGCTTCCCCGGCCGGACGATCGAGGTCAGCGACGCTCTCGGCTCGGTGTCGTTCACCCTCGACGGGCTCCGTCCCGGGGAGGTCGTGGTGGGGCGGGCGCGCGGGGCCTCGGGCCGGGTGCGGATCGAGGCCACGGCCGAGCCGGGACCGTAGGCCTCCTCGATCCGGGCCGGAAACTGGCTGGCCAGCCAACCATTCGCTACGCTGACCGCCAACGCCGCCCAGCCATCACTAGGAGAGACAGCTGTGAGCGAATCCGTCGTCAAGCGGACCGAGCGCGAGGACTTCCAGGCCACCAGCGACCCCGCCGTCATGGAGTCCGCCGACCGGGGCGAGGTCAACCTCCTGAGCTACTCCCAGCTCTACGAGCTGTGGGAGCGCCAGCAGTGGGCCACCCAGGACCTCGACTTCACCCAGGACCGGATCGACTGGCACGAGCGCATCCCGCGCGAGGAGCAGTTCCAGCGGATGTACGGCCTGTCGTCGTTCTTCATCGGCGAGCAGAAGGTGGCCGAGGAGCTGGGTCCGATGATGCGCGCGGCGCCCACTGAGGAGATGCGCATCTTCCTCTGCACCCAGATCGCCGATGAGGCGCGCCACGTTCGCTTCTTCAACCGCTTCTACGACGAGGTGGGCATCCTCGAGGCCAACTCGCTCCAGGGCCGGCTGGCCGAGACGAGCGAGCACGTGAACCCGGAGTTCAACGAGCTCTTCGACGAGATGCTGAAGAGCCGGGTGGACGGCCTGGCACGGCGCCCCGAGGACCTCGAGCTGCTGGTAGAGGCGGTCACGCTCTACCACATGGTCATCGAGGGCATGCTCGCCCTCACCGGGCAGCACTTCATCCTCCAGTACAACGAGGAGGTGGGCACGCTGCCGGGCTTCTGCGACGGCTTCAACAAGATCGCCCGCGACGAGCACCGTCACGTGGCCTTCGGCGCGCGCTTCCTGCGCGAGATGGCCCAGGCGGACACGAAGTACGCGGAGGCCATGACCCGCACGTTGGGCGAGGTGGCGCCGATCGCGGACGGCGTGCTCCAGCCCAAGTGGTACGTGGAGGGCGAGACTGAGGTGCTCGGCGCCTCGATGGAGGAGACGCGGGCCTACGCCATGAAGGCGCTCGAGCGGAGGCTCAAGGTGATCGGCCTGGCGCCCGTCGGCTCGGCCTAGAACATCCGCCCGCCGACGGGTACGTCGGAGGTCGGTCGCAGCAGGATCACCTGGCCGTCGTCATCGGGTACGCCCAGCGTGAGCACCTCCGACATGAACGGCCCGATCTGGCGCGGCGGGAAGTTGACCACGGCCAGCACCAGGCTCCCCTCCAGGTCCTCGCGCGCGTAGTTCTTGACCTGAGCGGACGAGCGCTTCTCGCCCAGCTCGGGCCCGAAGTCGATGAAGAGCTTCCAGGCGGGCTTGCGCGCTTCGGGGAAGTCCTCGACGCGGGTAACGCGACCGACGCGTACGTCGACCTTCATGAAGTCGTCGAAGTCGATCACGACGACGGCAGACTAGTAAGCGGCCGCTGCGCGCTCCGTTCCGGCCTGCGCGGCGATTCGAGGCGCCCACGATTTGCTGGGGAAGAGGGGTGCCGGGGCGGGGGGTGACGCTCTGTTCGTCCATAGGGCGAACAAGTCGTCAGACCCCCTAAGCCGAGTGGCCCTTTCCCAGCCAACGGATCACGCTCTGAGCCGCCGCGCACGAACGAGCGGAGCGCAACTGCGCCCGCGGGGCGGCGCATTCCGGGGCTCAGGGCCCGGGCGGCAGCGGCGGCTGCTCGATGACCGGCGAGCCGGGCTCTCCGGCGGGCGGGGCCGGCGTGGGCGGAGGTGGCGCGAGCGTGGGATCGACCGGCTCCTCCGGAGGGAGCGTGGGATCCACGGGCTCTCCCGGCAGCGGCTCGGTGACGGCCACCGGCTCCTCGGGACGTGGCGGCAGGACGACCGTCGAGCTCTCCTCCTGCACCGGAGCCGGCGGCGGAGCCGCGACCGGGGTGGGGGCGGGCACCGGCGCCGGGGCGGGCAGTGTGACGGGGGCCGCTGCCACCGGCTCGGGCTTCGGCTCGGGCTTGACGGCGGGCTGGGCCTTCGGCCGCTCCCGCCGGGGCTTGGCCGCGGGCGGCGTGGTCGGAGGTGCGGTGAGCGGGACGTCGGGCACCTGGGTGGCCACGACCGGGTTGGGGGCCACGGGCTGACGCTCGCTCACGTGCTTGACCTCCACGGCGCCCGCGGTGACGATCAGGGCGGCCGCCATGCCCGCAGCGGTCTTCGAGGCGAGCGTGCCGATGCCGGCCGAGACTGCCCCGCCGGCGGTGATCCCGCCGGCCGCCGTGGCTGCGGCGCCCGCCATGCCGGTGGTGGCGAGTCCGGCGCCGGCGCCTCCGCCGGAGGCCGCGGCGCCACCGGCCATGCCGGTCACGCCGATCTTCGCGACCCAGAGCTTCTTCAGGACCAGGAACGGGGCGACGCCGTAGACGGCGGCCAGCGCCCGGTTGGTGGTGCGGAGCTGGCTCTTGAAGGTTCGGCAGCGGTCACAGCTCTTCAGATGACGGCGCACCGGGGGCGATGACTTGACCAGGCCCTCGGCCACCTGGCCCAGCTCCAGCCGCACCTCCTCGCAGGTCAGCAGACGGGACTCGGACGCCTCGGCCAGCGCCACCCGTGCCCGTACGAGCAGCGACTTGACGCTCGGGACCGTGGTGTCCATGGCCTCGGCGATCTGGTCGTAGGACAGAGCGTCGATCTCCCGCAGCAGAAGCGCGGTGCGCTGCGTCTCGGGCAGCTCCTGCACGTCGGCGACGATGTGCCGGAACTCCTCGCGCTTGTGGACCGTGTCGGCGGTGGTGGTGCCACCGTCGCGCTCGAAGACATCCATCGAGTCCTGGCCGGCGGGCTGAGGCCGGCGCAGGTGGTTGAGGCAGCGGTTGCGGGCGATCCGGTAGAGCCACGGACGGGCGTTGATCGGCCGCTCGTCGGCGCAGATCGCGTTGAACGACGCGGCGAAGACCTCCTGCAGGATGTCCTCGGCGTCCTCCTGCGAGCCGAGCATGTGCCGGCAGAACGCGAGCAGGCGTGGCTGATAGCGCTGCACGAGCGCCTCGAATGCACCGTGATGTCCGCGGCGTATCAGCGCCACCAGCCGCTCGTCGCTCTGCAGTCGCAGTAGCGGTGAGCGCCCGGCGAGCGCGGGCAAGCCGGCGGATTGCCTGAATGCGGAAGCTTCCAAGTCGAAAAGACCCTGTGAGGGGTACCCGGCCCGCAAAACACGGTAGCAATGCCGGAGTTGCGCGATCGGGCACTGAACCGTAGTGCCCGGGGTGGGACTCGAACCCACAATGCTCCTTGGAGCAGCGCCTTTTAAGGGCGCCGGCTGTACCAGTTCGCCTACCCGGGCAGGTGGATCCTAGAAGCCTTGTGGGGTATACAAGCGGTCATGGCAAAGCTCCTGTTCCTCCCTATCTCAATCGGCGCGAGCCTCATCGCGGGCTTCGTGTCCCGGAAGGTCTTCGACCAGGTCTGGGGTCTCGTCGACAGGGAGGAGCCGCCGGACGCCAAGCACCGTGACATCCGCTGGAGCCGCCTGCTGCTGGCGGGGGCGATCCAGGGAGCGGTGTTCCGGATGGTCAAGGAGGCCACCGATCACGGCAGCCGGCGGGCGTTCTACCGGACCACCGGCTCCTGGCCGGGGGCCGAGCGCCCCGAGCCCGAGTAGTCGCGCGCGCGTATACGCAATAGGGGACCCGGCGCCAGGCGAAAAGGGGACGAACCGCGCTCCAGCGCTGGCGTAGACGCAAATCGCAGGCATACTGGAAGGGTGATTCTGCTCACGGGGGAGCGGCGTTGCCCTCTTCGAAAGCACGCTGCCACAAGCCAGGCGCCTTCCGGCCCGTTCTCCATGCAATGGACGGATGTTCTATCCGTCCCGCGCGTCGCCCTAAAGAACGCGCGGGAAGTGCCGACATAGTGAACGTGGCCTCATTCCACCCCGTGCGTTGCGAGACGCGGGTGCTCATGGCCCGTGTGCTGTCGAGTACCGCCGTATTCTGCGCGATCGCTTTCGCGCTGCTGAGTGCTGGGTCCTTCGGCTCGATGGCCGCGGCCCAGACGGCCGACCCCCCGCCGGCCCCCGTCGACCAGACTCCGCCTCCCGCCGAGCCCACGGTTCCGCCCGTGGATCCCACCGTTCCTCCGGTCGATCCCACGGTGCCGCCGGTCGACCCCACGATCCCTCCGGTGGACCCCACCGAGCCCACTCCGCCCGAGGAGCCCACGCCCCCCACCGAGCCTGCTCCCGAAGAGCCTGCTCCAGGTGAGCCACCGGCCGGGGGCGGGAACAAGGAGGAGCCCAGCGATCCGCTCGTGCCCACCGAGCCGCCGTCCGAGCCCGAGCCGGGCCCGGTCGAGGATCCCGGCAGCGCCCCTCCGGCCGTCGACGACGGCTCCACCGGCGAGCCCGGCGACGACGGGTCCGACGCGAGCCTGGCCGGCGGAGGCGCGAAGAATCCCCCCGCGGACGAAGGCCTGAGTGTGTCGGACCCCGGCGAAGCGCCCTCGGACGAGACCGACGGCAACGGCACTCCGGGCACCGAGACGCCTGGAGGTAGCGGCTCGCCGTCCACCGGCAACCTCGGCTCGGAGCGCGGGGCTGACCAGTCCGGCGACAGAGGCAATCTTTTTAGTACCCCTCAGGGTGCGAACGGCGGCGGCTCCATCGGCATCGGCGGAGGCGGCACGGGAGCCGGCACGGTCACCGGATCGGGCGGCATCCTCGGTGCCGAGGCGGTACCGACCGCGCTTACCCCTGCCTCGATCGTGCCCACCTCCGGCGACGGCGACGGTGACGGTGAGAGCGGATCGGGCAACCAGGGCGGCGCCGGCTCCGGCGACGGCTCGGTCGGCAGATCCGGAATCGCTCCCTTCGGCGCGCCGGTGTTCGCTGACCTGGGCAATATCGTGGAGTTCGTGCCGGCCTACATCCAAGTGGCGCTCGCCGTTCTCGCCGCGCTATGCCTCCTGCTCGGCCTCGGCTACGTGCTCTCGGCGCTTCGCAACCGCCGCCTCAACCGCCAGCGCGGCGAGCTCCTCCAGGAGGTCGGCCTCCTCCAGACGGCTCTGCTGCCCCCGGTGCCCGAGCGCGTCGGCGCGCTGCGCACCTCGGTGGCCTACCGGCCGGCCGACGGACCCGGCGCCGGCGGCGACTTCTACGACGTACTTCCACTGGCCGGAGGCCGGGTCGGCTTCATCCTCGGCGACGTGTCCGGCCACGGCCGCGGCGCGCTCGCTCGCACCGCCTTCATGCGCTACACGCTGCGCGCCTACCTCGAGGCCGGCCTGGAGCCGCGCGTCGCCCTGCAGGTGGCCGGGCGGGTCATCGATGACAACCTCGGCGGAGACTTCGCCACGGTGCTCCTGGCCGTACACGATCCGGAAACGGGCTCGCTGACCTACGCGGCCGCCGGGCACCCCTCGCCGATCGTGGTGGGACCGCAGCCGCACGAGCCCGTCACCGCCGGTTCCTCTCCCCCCATTGGCGTCGGCGTCCGCACCGGCCTGCGCCAGACGACGGTGCCGCTCGCGTCCGGGTCGGTCGCGTCGCTCTTCACCGACGGGCTGCTGGAGGCCCGGGTGGACGGCGGCATGCTGGGCCGCGAGAACCTCGAGCAGCTGCTGGACGACCTCGGACCTGAGGCCACGGCCGCGGCACTCATCGAGAGCGTGAGGACCAAGGCTCGAGTGCTCTCCGACGACATCGCCGCCGTGGTCATCCAGCCCACCGGTGGCGCCACCGCCGGGACGTTCCGCACCGAGCAGATGGAGCTGACGTCCCGAGAGCTGAGCGGCCCCGTGGCCGAGCGCTTCCTCGAGGCCTGCGGCGTCGAGCCGCGGGAGATCGAGACCGCGCTCCACGACGCCCGGACGCTCGCCGAGCGCTTCGGCGGCGTGATCCTGCACGTGGTCTTCGGCAACCGGCTGCGCGTCGAGGTCCTGCCGCGCAACGTCGAGTCGATCGAGGCCGCGTCGCGGCGCGCCTCGGCGGCGGCCCAGAGCTAGCAGGCCAGCGCCTTCACCACCGCGTCGGAATCGTCCTCGACGACGAAGTGCCCCGCCTCGGGCAAGCGCACCACCTCGGCCTCCGGATAGATCTCGAGCCACTGCTCGAGGAAGATCGGCTGGAACACGGGGTCGCGCATGCCCCAGATCAGGCGCACAGGCACGTCCAGAGCGTCGAGCTCCTCGTGGATCGAGCCCATCAGCTGGGCGCTGCGGTCGCGCTCGGTCAGAGGGATCTCACGCTGGAAGGCGAGCGTGCCCACTCGTGACCAGTAGTCCGGGAAGGGCGCGCGGTAGGCATCCATCATCAGCGGGTCGACCTCGCGCTTGGCCATGCCTCCGGGGATCGACTCCACGAACAGGTTGCCGCCGAGGCCGAGGATCTCGCCGAGCCCCTCCCTCCGGAACTCGCGCAGGAAGGGCGGCAGGAAGCTCGGCAGCTCCCACGCCCACGTGTTCATCAGGACGAGCGCCCTGAGCCGCTCGGCCCGGCGCTCGATCGCCCCCAGCCCGATCGGCCCGCCCCAGTCGTGGACCACCAGGGTGATGTCGTGGAGATCGAGCTCGTCGATCACGGCCAGGGCGTTGTCGATGTGGGCTTCGAGCGAGTAGCCCGACAGGTAGGGAGGCTTGTCCGAGCGGCCGAAGCCCATGTGATCGAAGGCCACGCAGCGCCGGCCGCGGTCGCTCAGCTCGGCGATCGGCCGGCGCCACATGTAGCTCCAGGTCGGGTTGCCGTGGACGAATAGAGTCGGCGCGCCGTCCTGCGGGCCCTCGTCGACGTAGTGCAGCCGGATCTTCCCGGTGTCGAGGAAGCGTGCCTCGAACGGGAAGGTGCCTTCGAAATCACCGCTCAGAGCTTCTCCCATGGGGTTCGGCTCATACCCGATCGGTTAGTCTCGCGAACCCGTGTCCACCGGTACCGACACCGAGCAGGGCGTGGCCCTCCACGGCGGGCGCCTGGTGGCCAAGCGCCTCAAGGCGCACGGGGTTACCAAGCTGTTCACGCTCTCCGGCGGCCACCTGTTCTCGATCTACGACGGTTGCCGTGAGGAGGGCATCGACATAGTCGACGTGCGCCACGAGCAGTCGGCGGCGTTCGCGGCGGAGGGCTGGGCCAAGGCCACTCGCGAGCCGGGGGTCTGCGCGCTCACCGCCGGGCCGGGCGTGACCAACGGGATGAGCGGCATGGCCTCGGCGATGATGAACGGCACCCCGCTGGTGGCGCTGGGCGGCCGCGCGCCGGCGCTGCGTTGGGGGATGGGCTCGCTTCAGGAGATCGACCACGTGCCCTTCGTCGCGCCCGTGACCAAGCTCGCGCGCACGGCGGACTCCACGGCGGAGATCCCCGGTCTGGTGGACGAGGCGCTGCGCACGGCGCTGACCCCTCCCACCGGCCCCGCGTTCGTCGACTTCCCGCTCGACCAGGTCTTCATGGAGTCGGACGTGGATGCCGACGGTCCCGCCGCGGTGCCGGACCCGGTCGGCTTGCCCGCGCCCGACGGCGAGGCCGTCGAGCGAGCGCTCGATCTGCTGCGCCGGGCGGAGCGGCCGGTGGTGATGGCGGGCACGGGCCTGTACTGGGCGCACGCCGAGAACGAGCTTCAGGCGCTGTGTCGCGAGCTCCAGATCCCGGTGTTCCTCAACGGGCTCGCCCGCGGCTGTGTGGCCGCCGACGACCCCATGTTCTTCTCCCGGGCCCGCAGCGCCGGACTCAAGGGCGCCGACGTGGCGCTCGTGGTGGGCGTGCCCATGGACTTCCGCCTGGGCTTTGGCGGCTCGTTCGGCGACGACACGCAGCTGGTGGTGATCGGCTCCTCGGCTCCCGCGCGTCCTCACCCGCGCGAGGTCGCCGCCGAGCTGTACGGAAGCGTCGCCGCGGCGCTCGACAGCCTGCGCTCGGGCGCCGGCGCCCCCCCGGACCGCTCCGAGTGGGTCGGTTCCCTGCGGGCGACGGAGAACGAGAAGCGGGCCGGCGAGCAGGACGACCTGACCGACGACCGCGCGCCGCTTCATCCGATGCGGGTGTACCACGAGCTGAGCCAGGTGCTCGATCGCAACGCCGTGGTGATCGGCGACGGCGGGGACTTCGTCTCCTTCGCCGGCCGCATGATCGAGACCTACGAGCCGGGCTGCTGGATGGACCCCGGTCCCTACGGCTGTCTCGGGGCCGGCCCAGGCTTCGCGCTGGCCGCCAAGATCGCCAACCCCGACCGGCAGGTGTGCCTGCTGCTCGGCGACGGCGCCTTCGGCTTCGCCGGGATGGAGTTCGACACCTTCGTCCGGCACGGCGTGCCGGTGGTGGGGGTGATGGGCAACAACGGCATCTGGGCCCTCGAGAAGCACCCGATGGAGTTCCTCTACGGCTATTCGGTGGCCGCCGACCTTCAGCCCGGCCTGCGCTACGACGAGGTGGTGCGGGCCCTCGGCGGGCACGGCGAGCTGGTCGAGCAGCCGGGCGATCTGCGGCCCGCTCTGGAGCGCGCCTTCGCCTCCGGCAAGCCCGCATTGGTCAATGTTTTGACCGATCCCTCGGTGGTCTATCCGCGCAAAGCGAATCTTGCGTAAACGCAAATTCGTGCGGACGAGCTTGGCGCCCTTCCCCCCGCACCCGATCTGGTTTATGATGACGCGCGCCGGGTGGAGTGGCCGTGCGGAAAAAACACCGTCGGTGCCCCGTCTGGCTCATAGGTTCGGGCGAAGCCGCATCGTATCGGCGCCTCCCGCCGCCCGAACCGCAAGGCCCTTTCATGGCACGTACCCCTGCCCGTCCTGATGGGGCCGTTTTAAGGAGCCGCCCGCATGATGCGGGCGGTTCTTTTTGCGTACGGATCAGCCGATCTCGGCGCCCGACGCGGCCGCCAGCGCGGCGCCGTGGAGGATGTCCGCCTCGCTCACCTCGAGCTCCTCGAGACCGAAGGCCCGGATCGACTCCACGAGGATCGTGACGCCGGCGACGATCGTGGGCGCGCGATCCGGGTGCAGACCGGTCACCTCCCGCCGCTCATCGAGAGGCAGCGTGGCCAGCATCGCCTGAATCCGCTCTGCCGAGGCCAGGCCGACCCGGTACCCGTGAACCTTGGCCGAGTCGTAGGGGTCGAGCTCCTGGTCGATCGCGGCGAGCGTGGTGGCGGTCCCGGCCACGGCGATGGCCAGCGACGTCGCGTCGCGCCGCTCGGCGGGCACGCTCCGCTCGATCACGCTCCTCGAGTCCGCGGCCAGCGCCTCCAGCTCCTCGTGATCGGGCGGATCGGTGTGCAGGAAGCGCTCGGTGTGGCGCACCGAGCCCATCTGGGTCGAGATGTTGAACACAGGATCGTGCCCCGGCTCGCCCACCACGTACTCGGTCGAGCCGCCGCCGATGTCGATGACCACCACCGGACCCCCCTCGCGCTCGTCCGCCTCCCGAGCGTCCCGCGGGCCGCCGGCGGTCACGCCGAGGAAGGTCAGCCGCGCCTCCTGGTCCCCCGAGATCGTGCGCGCGTCGATGCCGAAGCGCTGGTTGAGCTCGTCGCGGAAGGCCGGGCCGTTCCCGGCGTCGCGCATCGCGCTGGTGGCCACCCCGATCACACGCTCCACCTGCGACTGATCGATCAGCTCCCGGTAGCCGGCCAGCACATCGCGAACGCGCTCCATGGCCTCGCGGGCCAGCTGCCCGGTGGCGTCAACGCCCTGGCCGAGCCTCGTGATGACCGTCCGCCGCTCGAGTTCAGTGAGCGTGCCGCCGTCCACGTCGGCCACCAGAAGCCGCGTGGTGTTGGTGCCCTGATCGACCACAGCGACCCTCATCTCATGCCCCGCTCTTTGCGCATGGGGAGCGACGCTACACGCGCGAGAGCGGTTGACGCTCCGTGCACGGTTGGTACCCTCGGACGTCACGCCGCGGGGTGGAGCAGTCAGGTAGCTCGTCGGGCTCATAACCCGAAGGTCGCGGGTTCGAATCCCGCCCCCGCTACTACCAAGGCCCCTGCTGGCGCGGGGGTTTTGGCGTTTGAAGGGCGCGACCCGCGGCCGCTGCCGGTCTCAATCCGTCACGTTTGTGGGAAGAACAGGGGACAGTTTGTGGCACCCCACGCGCGATGCTTTAGGCATGGATACGCAGACTCCGATGCGCGATGGCGGGGTGCTACTGACCCCGGCCGATGGCGTCTGGCTAGCGCAGGTATCCCGAGACACCATCTACCGCGCCGTCGAGAGCGGCGAGCTGCGGGCCCTGCACGTCGGCGGGCGGATGCTTCGGATCGGCCCGAAAGCCTTCCGGTGCTGGCTTGAAGGCGGCACCGAATGAGGCTTCTCCGACGTAGTCACCCTCCTCTGAGTAGCGGGCAAGGGCCGGTCGCTTCGGTGGCCGGTCCCTGTCTCAGCGGCCGGCATGGCTGACCAGGCGCTACAGACCCCGAGGCACGGCTGTACGACGCCGGGTTCACGCGCCGGCTCGAGTATTGGGTGCCGCCCGGCGGCGACGACGCGCTGAGTCTGAACGACGCCATCGCCAGGCTGGACAGCGGCGATGTCGGGGCGCGCAACACGATATTGCTGCCCGACGCGGGGGTCCGTGCGCTGCCCGACGAGCTGGTGGACCGGGTCCTGCCGGCCGCTCGTCGACGGGCAACCGGGAGCCGCCGCCTTGGCTGTTGGCGCAGGCAGAAGTGATCGCCGAGGCGACCGTCGAGAAGCTGAAGCCGCTGATTCGCGCCGAGGTCCGTGCGGCGCTCAGGGCAGCGGCCCGGAAGGCCGCCCAGTGATCCCGGGCCGGATGCTGCCTACCGGGCGTGAGATCGCCTGGCACGAGGCGTACCACGCCGCCGCGCTGTGCTTCGCCGGGATGGTGCCGACATGCGTCCGCAGCGACTGGCCGTCCGATTTCAAGCCCGGGTCCGTAACGATCCACTGGCGGCCGCGCGGTTGCAGGGATCCGGCCAGGGCGAAGGACGTTCTGGTCTCGGTCGTGGCCGGGGCGCTCACCGAGGGGAATCGAGGCTGGGGTTGGGAGAACTGGCCGATCGATCCCCTTGAGATGGCCGAAGGCGCCCGCGGCGATGCCCTGTTCGCCCGTGAGCCGGTCCAACACTTCAACATCAACCGAGTGGACTGGGGCCACATTCTCTGGAAGACCCAGCAGCTCGTCCGCCGCCAGGACTTCCGCCGGCTAGTGGTGCGGATCGCGGACGAGCTCGAACGGGTCGAGGTGCTGGACGCCGACGATCTCAGAGCGCTGATGGAGCCCGACCGGGAGCAGCTCGCGGCATGACCACTAGCTGGAACACAAAGCGGCCGCTGCGTCAAATGGGGGTCGATAACTGCCCAGCTAAGAGCGCCGAGGCAGCAGTAGGCCACCGATGGAGGGAGGCCTACTCCCGCAGCCCCACCGCTTCGAGGGCTTCGGCCCGGCTTCCGTAGTAGTCCATTCGAACTATCTTGCCGTCGCCAAGGGTGTAAACAACGCCGTCCTGCCGCTCGAGCGATATGCCGTCTCTTCCTTGAGCGGCGAGGCGATGCAGGAGGACGACCTTGTCGCCGCCGGCGTCGATGTACTCCTCCGGTTCGATCGACACGAGCCCCCAGGCACTGTCGAAGGTGGTCTCCCACTTATGCCATCCAGCATGCCCGCGAAAGACATCACCGTCGGGCACGTCGTTGTCGTGAATCTCGATCTCGGGATCGATGACGTCCCACAGCCACTCGCCGGTCCGCTTGAAGTACTCCATGCTCCGGCGAATGATCTCCACGTTCCCCTTCGACATCGCCAGGCGAGTATCTCGTGGACAGGGGGAGGGTCGCTGCCGAGGCGGCACAATCGAGAAGACCGCCGGGTGACGCTGCATAAGGAAGAGCGACGCCGTTTTTCTGAAAGTGAGATCCGTGGCTAGGCTGACCGAGGCGGAGAAACGGGCGGGGAGGGCTCGCTCGAGGGCGGCGTCCGCGCTGGCCGAAGCCGCCCGGGCGGTCGTGGGTCGGTGCCGGTGTTGGATTTAGCGTTGCGGGCGTTGGTGCCGGACCCGACCCGCCGCGAGGTCATGCTCGTCGCTGCGGCTATCCGCGCCAGCGGGGACGAGGAGGCGCTGGGGCTGTTCGGTGTGGACCGGGAGTCGGAGCCTATGTTCGACCACGAGGCGTGTGTGCGGGTGAGAGAGGCCGCCGGGCACACCGGCCTGAACGGCTTCGACGCGCTCGACCTGTGCACGGAGGTCGCCTGCCCGGGTTCGTTGCCGTTTCCCAACCCTCCGACCGACGAGGGCGAAGAGACGTGAACTTGTGGGGGCGACAGAAGCGACAAGAGCACGAAGAACGGCTTGAGCGGCTGCGGGTTGAGAACCGGCGGTTGCGAGCGCTTCTGGTCGCACGGGCGAAGAGGCTGTTCAGGGGCCGGTGATGGACCGCGACGAGATGAACGGGCGAGAGCCGGGTGGGGGCATGAACCCTCCCGGCTTCCTGCGTCAGCATCTGAGGAACGTCGCCGTGACCGCAATCGCTTTTCGTCCAACTCAGCACTGCCGCTGCGGGTCGCCCCGACTGCTGCTTTTGCCTCGATGCGGGACTCCTGCCCGCCGCGATCCCGGCTTCGCTGCGCTAGCACTATTCGTTCGGAGCGAGCGAAACGAGACGCCCGCTCTTGGTTGGGGATACGGAACCTGAGCGTTGCCCCTCGGTCCGTTCCCTGGCTATCGCTTGCGATCGAGATTAGTGTGGACCGAACTGGCCTGAGTGCGCTAATGCTGCGCGCACTATTCAAAGGAGACCCGCCACCATGAGGGACGCCATCGCGACCAAGCGGTCAAGGCGACTGATGCTCGTTGCGGTTGGGCTCCTCGCGGCGGCCGCCGTGCTCCCCCTGCTCGTGCCGCCGAGTGCGGTGGCCTGGGACTTGCTGCCTTTGGAGGACAGGCTGGCTTTGGAGTCCACGGAGATCAGCTCCGCGAAGGTCTGTGGGGCGAGCGAGTGCAGGGAGGTCTCCGATCCGGAGGCGGCGACGGCGCTCGCGGTCGGCCCCACCCCCCGGGGTACGGACGCCCCCGTGCGCGGGCTGCCCTGGTACAAGAGCACGCTCACGATCCCCGCCGAAGGCGGCGGCGAGGTGGACCGCGTCTCCGTCTCCGTCACCGTGGTGCCCTCCGCCGGGCTGATGCGCGTGGAGGACGGGGTCTGGGTGACCCTGCCCAGCGAGAGCAAAGAGGCCTACGCGAAGCTCACAGCCGGGCTTACGCCCCGCCCGGCGAGGACGCTTCCGAGCGTGGGCGCGGACGCGCTGCCGGTCGCCCGCGTCGACGAGGTCTTCGACCCGAGCGCGGCCACCCCGGCGCCGGCCAGCGACGGCTCGAACGTTTGGATCGTCGCGCTGGGCGGCGGCGTGCTAGCGGCGCTCATGGCGGGGTTGCTGCTCAGGATCCGCCACCGCCGCGCGTCGACGCCGCCAGCGGCGCCCGAGGCACCGGCGTAGGGACGGTCCGGTCGGCCCAAGACGTCCGGCAGGGGCCAGGACACTCCGGGATTCGACGGGTCGGGGGGCTGGTCCGGCTCCCGCTAGGCCACGAACGAGGGCAACCGAAGCTGTTGCTTTCGCCTGGCAGGGGCAGTGAGGCGCACATCCGTCGCCAGTGCTGCTTCCCATGCAAAGCAGCGGGCCAGCTCATCGAACTGTGCGCTATCGGTCGAGGGTACCTCCCGAAAAAGACCCGCCCGCAGGCGTCTCACCTGACCCGCTCACACCTCCGCAAATCGCCCCTTGAGGGAGCGACCCGCGCTGTGCCGTGTGCTTATGCTCCTCGCGCCAAGGCGCGATCGCGCGACCTACTGGCTACGAAAGGGAGTCGACGATGAACGAGTTTACGAGTCGAGTAATCCAGGTCGCGTCGGGGCAGACCGGCCGATCGTTCTGGGGACCGGGCGACATGTACACGTTCCTCGTTACGGGCGAAGAGTCGGGCGGTTCTATGTTCGCTCTCGACTGCGTCGTCGGCTCGGGCGGCGGCCCGCCGCCGCACAAGCATTTGGCGGAGGATGAGCTCTTCGCGATTACGTCGGGAAGCATTACGTTTACGGCGGGATCGGACACGCGCACGGTCTCGGCAGGCGAATCTGTTTTCGTCCCGCGCGCCACGCGCCATTCCTACCGCAACGAGGAGCCAACGCCCGCGAGGATGGTCGCCGTTTACACGCCCGCCGGAATGGAGGGTTGGTTCCGTGAGGTTTGCACGCCGGTCGAGGATCCGGGGACAGCGCCGCCTCCGGTGACGGACGAGGTGATCCGCCGGATGCTCGACGCGGGGCCACGGCACAACATCGAGTGGGTCGACTGAGCGTTTCGCCGCCCGGGGGCGCGGTCGCCCGGCCGCCGGCGGGGGCCGAGCCGATCTTGTTTTGCAAGTAGCCGCGATCCGGACTCCGGGCCGTCATGAATGAGCCCGTCGGGGTCCCGGCAAGCTCTTGCAACGGACAAACAGACTCTGCGGGTTCCTACCGTCGGCTCACTATCGCAATGCGCGACGAGCAGCAGCGACGGTGGCGTCAGGCGAGACGCCCGCCCTTCGTCCAACTCGATAGCGGGGTCGGTCGGCCCGGCGCTCTCGCTTTTGCCTCGATGCAGCAGCGGGCTGGCGTACGCCTTAAGGCTCCTCGCGGCGGTCACCTCTAGATCTTGAAACGCAGCGCCCCACCGACGAGGGCCAGCGCTTGGAATACCTGATTGGGTGGTTTGGTCGCTCGGATCTCGTCCGGGTACTTGCCGAACAGCATTGCCGCGTAGATGGCGGAGCGCGCATCCTTCGGCGGGAGCCGCTTGATCTTGCCTTCGTGGATCAGCCTGTGCATGTCCCGAAAGAACGACTCGAAGCGTTGCGCCGGGCGATGGATGTTGACGATCCGCGCGGGCTCATCGCTCGCGTTCCGAACCGAGTGCGGCACACCCGCAGGCACGGTCGCCTTCTCGCCGGCACGGACGGGGCTCCAGTTGCCGTTCATGAAGACCTCGAGCGCGCCCTCGATGACCTCGTAGCTCTCGTCAGCCCTCGGGTGCACGTGAACGGGAGGGCCAGGCATCCGGGGCTCGATCCAATTCGTGGCCTCGAACAGCTCGCCGGAGGTGTCGACTGTGCTGCGCGTGATCTCCCACCACATTCCCAACCCGGGACGGAAGTCGAGCCGGCGATCGTCGCCGCTGGACGGTTCGCGCGATGTGGATTCGCCGTGGTCAGGTTCGGACATGGTGGCCCCTTTCCGGAGGCGCCCGGCGGCTGGAGCGCCGGGCAGGCAGTTCGGCGGCTGTGGAGAAACTACG
Source organism: uncultured Thermoleophilaceae bacterium (assembly GCA_963751105.1). GTDB lineage: Bacteria > Actinomycetota > Thermoleophilia > Solirubrobacterales > Thermoleophilaceae > JACVRW01. The sequence goes on from CAVVTG010000002.1 coordinate 210,058, forward strand.
CCTCCCGCTCCCTCGTGCGACTTCCGCGTTCTCGCCTGGCAGCGGCACTCGGCCAGGCGCACGCGGGACTGCTGCTTCCATGCGAAGCGAGAGCGAGGACCTGGCTACTGCTTTTCGTCCCAAGCAGGACACTGTGCGCGAACCTGTCTTGCTCACACGACGGGGTGTATGCGACTGCTCCGTCCGCGACCGCCCCTACGTCTGGACGTCGGGGCGCGTCGCCCGCGAGGCTCGATCAGCTCGGGTCGCCGCGGAAGTAGCGTCGGCGTCTTCGCAGCTGAGGCTCGAAACGCCGCACATCGCGGGGTCCCAACCGTCCGCGACGAGATCCCGCGACGCCGCTTCTGTCGTCATCTGGGCGCCGGCTGTGCGGGGATCTCACAGGCCCCGCCGGCGCAGACCTCGAAGGCTGGATCCCTGGTCGTCCAGCCGCGCCGCACCATGTAGCCGTGAAGCTCGCAGCCGGCGCAGACGCCGAGCACTGACTCCATCCACATCAGCACCATGCAGATCACGCAGAGCGTTCTCGGCAGTGTGCCGGTGATGCCGCTGTTAGTAATGATCGTCATGGAGAGGGCCAGGGCCAGGCCGATCTCCCAGGCGAAGCGCTTCGGCTTGGCTGAGACCCATTCCGGCGGCCGGCGGCGAGTCATCCAGCCGGCGATTATGCCCACAGGGCTGTAACGGATGCCGAAGGTCACCCGGGTCAAGAACTCGACGAAGAAGAGGCTCGAGGCGACCTGGAGCGGGACGTACTGCTGATCGAAGTAGGCGAAGCTGAAGGCGACTGCCCCGATCACGAGCGTCAGGCCGGCCGCGGCACGGACTTGGTTCTCGTCGAAGACGGTGGCGTGCAGCTCCCTACCGTCGACGGTCAGGCCAGAAATTTGATCGCCGAACGTGAGTCCCATGCGGTTGTCCTGCCCGAGGGACCAGTGTAGTCGATAAAGGAAGATTGGCTGGGCAGACTGTGCGGCTCGCCGGCCAGGAGCAGCCTCGAACCGGTTCGCGGTTCGCGTGGCCATGCAACGAGTCCGGCAGCCCCGGTCAGCTCGAGGGCGACGTCGCCGAGGAGGAGTACGCCCAAGCGCCCCCGACCGACAGTCTGGCCGCCGCCTCTCAGCCCGGGATCAGTGCCCGAACCAGCGCGCGCGCCGTATGGCGCCGAACTCCTCTTTCTCGGCGGCGTACTCGAGCGCGGGCTCGTAGCGCTGGGCCGCTGGCGCGTCGCCGTGCAGGAAGTTCACCTCGACCTTGCCGACGAACCCGCCACCAAACTCTGCGTAGCAGATCCCCGATGCGCCGAACGGCGCCGGCGGCTCACCACCCGTGATTGCGGCCGCGATGTCGTCGGCGACGACGATCGCGGCTGACTCGGCGAAGATCCCGGCCTTGGGGACGGTCCGGGGGCCGGTGCAGACGTCGCCGATTGCGTACACGCCGGAGAACTGGGTCGTGAGATTCGTTTGGTCGACCGGGACCCAGCCGTTGACCGCGAGGCCGGAGGCTGAGAGTGGATCGGGCGCGCGGTGCTTCGGGATCCCGATAAACAGGTCGTATGGGAGCTTCTCGCCGTTCGCGAGCTGCGCCGTCCGTGTCGGGGGATCAATCCCGGTGACGAGGTGCTCGGGGAGCTCGGTGATGCCGCGCGCAACGAGCCCGTCGCGGAACATCTGCGCGACCTCGCCGGTCACCGGGACTGGCCGCTGCATCGGGAAGACCGACGAGATCTCCACCGCGTCGGCCATGCCCCGCTGCTTGAAGTGCTCGTGCAGCATGAACGCCCCCTCGAACGGGGCGGGCGGGCACTTGAACGGCTGCCCGAGCACGGAAACAAGGACCCTGCCGCCGTCGAAGTCCTGCAGCGCGTCCCGCAGGCGCTCGGCGCCGGCCAGCGTGTAGTACTCGTGGCCGCCCTCCTGCAGGCCCGGCGTGGCCGCCATGTCGTAGTCCGCGCCCATCGCCACCACGAGGTAGTCCGCGTCGTGCGCAGCGACGTCGGTGGAGACCCGCCGGGCCACCGGGTCGATGCCGGTCACGGTCTCCCGCCGGAACTCAACAGCGTCCTTGACGACGTCGCTGTAGTACAGCCGTACGTCGTCGGCGGACTGCCTGCCGAGCATCACGTCGAGCTTCGAGTAACCGAAGTACCAGGAGTCCTTGCGGTCGAGCAACGTGACGCGGACGGCGTCGTTCATCGTCTCCGAGAGCCGCGTCGCGAGTTCCAGTCCTCCGAAGCCGGCGCCCAAAATCAGGACATGCTTCTTCACCCGGCCGAGCCTACCGCTGCCCGCTAGACCGCGGGTCGATCGTTTCCAACGATAGAAGCGCGCTACCGCTCTCAGGCACAAGCGGTAGCGCGGTGACTTCGTGCGCGACTACCGCAATGGACGAACAGCGAGCGCGATTCCCTAGCGTCGGCTCGGTATCGCATTGCGCGAAAACGCGACACCGCGGTTCGAGGCTCGCCGCCGCCATGCCCGCTTGCGCATTCCATGCGCAAGCGGGAGCCAGGGAGCTCCACTCCCGCTTGTCGTCCATTGCAGGAGCGACTGGATGGGACCGGAGGCGCTCGTAGCTACGCGGGGGCTTCCGCGTCTCGGCCGCCGACGTCTCAGGCCGGTCTCATCGTGGCGTCCTAGCCTGGCCGCGCAGAGACTCCCGAACCGGAGGAACCGATGAAGCTCCTTGGAACAACATCCCTAGCCCTGCTCGCGGCGGCATCGGGCTACGCTGCTGCCCGCTCGGCGGAGGAGGCCCCGGCGCGCCCGGCGACCGACTCGGGTGCACGCGTGCCGCTCAAGGAGGCCAAGCTCAACATCGAGCACAACGCGACCGACCGGGACACCGGCTTCCAGGGGGCCGTCGACAGCGAGGGCTGGCGCAATCTCGACGTGCGCGGGCCACGAGGCAAGGTGCTGAGCTTCAGGGGGCGCGGCGCGCTCGGCAGGCTCGGGCTGACCGAACTGTTCTTCGAGACCGTCGAGCCCGAGAACAAGGACACCTCGATCAAGAAGATGCTGCGAAAGCTGCCGGAGGGGAGGTATCGGATCGCCGGCACGGCCCAGGAGAACGGCAAGCGCGTCGGCCGGACGGCGGGGAGGGCTTGGCTCACGCACGACATCCCCGCGGGCCCGCGGCTCGTCTCGCCCGCGGAGGGCGCGACCGTGCCGACGCGGGGCGTCGTCGCCGACTGGGAGCCAGTGTCGAGGACGATCACCGGCAAGCGCGTGAGCATCATCGCCTACCAGCTGATCATCGAGAGGGACGTCGAGCCGCACCGACACATGATCGGTAAGTTCGGGCTCAGCATGTACCTGCCACGCTCGGTGACCCGCATCCACGTGTCGGACGGTTTCCTTGAGCCCGGCACCGCCTACAACTGGGAGGTGCTGGCGATCGAGCGCAGCGGAAACCAGACGCTCTCCTCCGGCTCCTTCAAGACCCGGTAGCGCCGGCGAGCCCTGGAGCCGCGTCGACTGGACTCGGCCGCGAGTCGGCGTGGCGCTGCGCACGCCGGCGACCCGATGGTGGCAGAGCGGTCGCGCCGTCGAGAGTGCGGGGTTCATGGGCAAGCGGCACTCTCCTTGCGAGCGCGCGGCGCTGCTGCAGCTCGTCCCGAGCGGAAGCCGGACGTCACTGTGCCTGTGGGACCTCTAGGTGCGACTCGCTGCGGGCATGGTCGCTTCGACGGCCTGAAGGATGAGCTGGGTCGCGGCGTCGGGCTGCGACACGAACGAGACGTGAGAGGCCGGCACCTCCACGATCGTTGCGTCCGCGCGCTCGGCCATGAACCGCTGGAGCTCCGGCGGGATCGCCTTGTCCTCCGTGCCCAGTAGGTACCAGCACGGCAGCGTCTTCCACGCCGGCGGGCTCGACGGCGCGCCGGCGAACGCAGCGGCAGCGTATGGCCGTTGCGCAGCGGCCATGACATCCGCCGTGGCCTCATCGACGTCGGCGGCGAAGGCCTCCCGGAACGCCTCGGGGGCGAGGAAGAGGTCCGCACCCTCGCTCCCGTCCGCGCTGGTGAAGGGCACGGGCCTGATTGAGGGCCCCACGAGGCTGCCCTCGAACCTCTCGAGGAGCTCCTGCTGGCTCTCGCCCTCGTCGCACATCCATCCGTTGAGGTAGACGAGTGCCTTGACCTGGTCGTTGCCGGTCGCCGCGGTCGAAATGACGTTGCCGCCGTAGGAGTGGCCGACGAGCACGATCGGGCCGGTCAGCGTCTGCAGGAGCTCGGCGAGGTAGGTCGAGTCGCCGGCGAGGTCGCGAAGCGGGTTGGCGAACCCGATGGCGCGGAATCCGTGGCGCTGGAGAGCGCGGATCTCGGCGTCGAAGCCCGTCGCATCGGCCCAAGCACCGTGGACAAGGACGATCGTCGGTTTGCTTTCGTCAGGCTGGGTGGCCATGTCAGCTCCTCTCGCGCGTCGTGTGTAGTTGGACGGCCGTGAGCAGTCTCTCTTGCACGGCGGGCCGCCGCAACCCTGGTGGACAAGACCGCCGATCAGACGGCTGGCGGCCCTGTTCAACCGAGCGTGGTGTGTTGGGAACCGCGACAGCCGAGTGCTTCGTCCTGCTGAGCGTGACCGACGAGGGCTGTGACTTCTGGAGCGATGAGGTCTGGATCGACTACGCCGGCATGAAGGTGGCGGGCGCAGAAGGGCACTTCCTGACGTTCTATGGCACGGTCGAGGGGCAAAAGTCCTTTGAGACGCAGATCGGTGGCGAGCGCTACGTGCCTCAGATCACCGCGGAGTTCTTCGAGGAGTAGTTATCGAAGCGAAGCTCCCTGAGCCGTGGAGGGCGTGCGCCCGGCTCGTCACGGGGGTCAGGCTCCCAAAGAGCGTCGAGTGGGACGAGGAAGACGACGAGAGCGGAGAAGAGCGGCGACCCTTTCCCGGTGCGAATGGCGACGTGATGGAGCTCGTGGTGAGTCTGGTTCGCCCCGACCTCCGTCGCCTCTTCGAGCTCATGGTGTGGACGGGTTGCGCCGATCCGAAGTGATCGGTCTCAAAGGGAGGGACCTCCACCTGGACGGCGCCACGCCCTACGTCTTAGCTCGGCGCCGGCTCAGCCGGGTCCGCGGTAAGGGGTTGCAGGCCGGCCCGCCGAAACCAACACGAGGCGGCGCGACATCCCGATCATCGCCCTTCACAGGAAGCTCAGCACCTCGGCGGTGAACAAATCAGTCGCGGTATCCATGGCGGCATGTCGCTGCCCTGGCATGATCACCACGCGGCAGTCCGGCAGAGCCCCCCGTAGCGCCTCGCCCGCCACTCTGAAGGGCTCACTGCTGTCGCTGCCTTGGAGGTACAGCGTTGGCACGGCGAGTTCGCCGAAGCGGCTCGCATCGAAGACGTACTCCCGGCTCGCACGCTCCTCCCGCGGAATCGTGTCGGCCGCGTCGAGCCGTGCCTCCCAGGCCGGCAAAGACCGCATCAGTTCGACCTGATCTGGGGGAAGGCCGGCGACCTCCTGCATGAAGACGCCCAGCAGCTCGTCGCGCCTCCCTTCCTCGAGCAGCGTCTGAAGCCGGTCGACGACATGTGGCGGGGACTTCAGGAAGCCCATCGGCGGCTCGTATAGGACGAGCTTGCGGATCCTGCCGGTCAGCAATGCCGCCTCAAGGGCGCAGATGCCCCCGTAGGAGTGGCCCAGCACGCTCACGTCTTCACCCGCCGATTCGACAACCGCGACGAGATCCTCGTACTCGCGGTCCAGCGCGTAGTCGGTGCTATCGCCGCTTTGCCCCCGGCCGCGACGGTCGACCGCGAAGACAGCGAAGCGCTCCCCCAACGCTGGCAGCACCGGCGCCCAGCGGTTGTGGTCGGCCGCGGCGCCATGGATCAACACAAGCGGCGGCCCCTCGCCGCTTCGCCAGACAGCGATCGGGGTCCCGTCCTGAGAGAGAACCGTCGTAGGGTCTTCGCTCACCAGCTTCCTTCGTGGCCTGAGAATCCAGTAGTTCGGGACGCGATCGGCGTCGACTAGGGTACCCGCGCAGATGAAGCTGTTCAGTCAGGACAAGAAGGTCGAGTCGCTTAAACGTGCCCCTCTCTTCGCGGGTCTGTCGCGTAAGGAACTGGTGCAGCTCGCCCGGCTGAGCGACGATGTAGAAGTACCGGCCGGGAGGGTGCTCTGCAAGGAGGGCGACCGGGGGCGGGAGTTCTTCGTGCTCGTTGAGGGCGAGGTGGATGTCGCCAGCAAGGGGAGGCGGGTGGCCACGCTAGGCGCGGGGGACTTCGTCGGGGAGATCTCCCTGCTCGAGCCGACGCCCCGCACAGCCACCGTCACGGCAAAGACGCCGGTGCGCTTCTTCGTACTCACACCGAAGGACTTCACGCAGATGCTCGAGGAAAACCCGAGCGTTGAGCGCAAGATCCTGCGGGCACTCGCTCGACGAGTTCTGGAACTCTCCCGGGACTCGACGCTCGCCTAGAACCGGGCGTCCAGTCCGTCCGCCACTGCTCGGAGGGCTTGTGAGCGCTCCGTGAACTGATCCATGCGGACGATCTTCCCGTTGCGAAGCGTAAAGACCTCGTAGAGGCGAGCGTCGACCCCGATCCCGCTTCCGCGGCCGCGCGCCCGGAAGCGGACAGTTACGACAACCCGGTCGCCCATGTCGGCGAACTCCTCGGGAATCAGCTCGTAGTCGTTCCATTCGCTCTTCCAACGCGACGTGCTGGCCCGAACCGCACCATGTCCCCGGGCCGACGACTCCTCCACCGGGTTCCACACGATGTCCGGGTCGGCATACGCCAGCGCCTTCTCGAGGTCGTCGACGAGGAACCTGCGCACGATCTCCACGTTCTCCTGCGACATCGCGCGTGCATTATCTCGGGGTCGCCACTTCCCAAGTCTCGCGTGGCGCCGTAACCGAAAAGGTGAGCGCTGCAAACGCGTTTGCCGGGCAGCACGTTGGGGTACCCGCTGCTACGCGCGGCTGCCGGATGGCGGCCGGCTGAGAGGAGAAACCCCGTGGTCTGGGCCCTGATCGCCGTCTTGCTGGTTGCGCTTGTTGTCGCTGGTGTGGTGATCGTTCGCCAGCGGCGTTCGACGCAACTTCAAGAAGGCTTCGGCCCGGAGTACGGTCGCACGCTGGCTGAGCGCGGCGACCGACGCGAGGCCGAAGCCGAGCTAAGTGAGCGCCGCGAGCGGCACGAGCAGCTCGAGATCCGTGAGCTCGAGCCGGAGCTGCGGGAGCGCTACTCCGACCGGTGGCAGGCGGCGCAGCGCACCTTCGTCGATCAGCCCGCGGCCGCGGTCGGCGAGGCGGACCGGCTCGTGAGCGAGGTGATGCGTGAACGCGGCTATCCCGTCGAGGACGACTTCGACCGGCGCGCAGCGGATATCTCGGTCGAGCACCCAGTGGTGGTCGAGAACTACCGCTCGGCCCACGAGATATCGGGCCGCGCCACCCGTGACGAGGCGAGCACCGAAGACTTGCGCCAGGCCATGATCCACTTCCGGGAGCTCTTCGACGAGCTGCTCGGCGTCGAGGATCGACCGCGGAGCCAGACGTCAGACGAGAGCAACCAGGAGATGCGATCATGAGCCGCCCCGACGAGCCTTTGTCTACCCGCGATCTCGCCTCATCCTCTGCCGAGCAGGGAGGAGAGTCGCGGGCGCCAGACAGCCGCGAGGATCGTGAGGCGGGTGCCCGCGAAGACGCCGCGACGCAGCCGGCCGAGCCGACTCCCACCTCTCCTCCGACGGAGGGCTCCGCCCAGCCCGAAGTGGACCGCGACGCGGACATCACGGAGCCCGGCGCAGAGCCCGCCGAGCCCGAGGCAGATCCCGCCGAGCCCGAGGCAGATCCCGCGGCGGAACGCGCCGACGCTCCGCTGCTTGCCGAGCAGGAGGGCGCAGAGTTCGCCAGCCGTTGGGAGACCATTCAAGCCGCCTTCGTCGACGACCCCCGCCGCGCAGTCGAGGAAGCCGACGGACTCGTGGCCAACGTGATGCAGCAACTGGCCGACGGCTTCGCGCGCGAGCGCGAGATCCTCGAGGGCCAGTGGAGCCGGGGCGAAGACGTGTCGACGGAGGACCTGCGGGTAGCTCTGCAGCGCTACCGCTCGTTCTTTCAGCGGCTCCTGTCCGCCTAGAGCAAGCTCGTCACTCCGGGCCGCGCACGCTAGGACGAAGGCCCAGCTGCAGCGCCGTCACGCTGCCTTCTCGTCGTGTCCGCCGAACTCCTTGCGCATCGCCGAGAGCAGCTTGTCGGCGAAGTCGCCAAGACCGCGCGACGAGAAGCGCGAGTTGAGCGCCGTCGTCAGGACAGGGGCAGGCACGCCGACGTCGATGGCGGCGATCGATGTCCATCGGCCCTCACCGGAATCCGAAACGCGGCCCGCGAAATCCTCGAGCGTGGGTGACCCGTGCAACGCCTCCGCGGTCAGATCCAGTAGCCAGGAACCGACGACGCTGCCACGCCGCCAGACCTCGGCCACCTCGGTCGTGTCGATCTCGTACTGGTAGTACTCGGGGTTCTCCATTGGGGCGGTCTCGGCGTCCATCTCCTGCTGCCGCTTGCCCGCATCGGCGTTCTTGATGATGTTCAGACCCTCCGCGTAGGCGGCCATGAGCCCGTACTCGACCCCGTTGTGCACCATCTTCACGAAGTGGCCGGCGCCGTTCGGGCCGCAGTGGTAGTACCCGTGCTCCGACTGAGCAGGGTCCCCGGTTCGTCCGGGCGTTCGCGGCTCTTCGCCGACACCGGGCGCGACCGAGCCGAAGATCGGGCTGAGCCGGTCGACGACGTCCTTCTCGCCTCCGATCATGAGGCAGAAGCCGCGCTCGAACCCCCAGACGCCGCCGCTTGTCCCGACGTCGACGTGGTGGATACCCTTCTCGCCGAGCTCGGCCGCATGTCGGATGTCGTCGTGGTAGTGCGTGTTGCCGCCGTCGATGATCGCGTCGCCCGGTTCGAGGACCTCGGCGAGGGAGGCGATGGTCTTGTCGGTGATCTCGCCTGCAGGCACCATCACCCAGACGGCCCGGGGCTTCTCGAGTTTTGAGGCGAAGTCCGCAAGCGAGAACGAGCCCGTCGCTCCGTCGGCCTCGAGCGCCTTCACCGCGTCGGGGAAGACGTCGTAACCAACGCAGTCATGCCCGTCGCGCATGAGGCGCCGGACGATGCCCGCCCCCATCCGGCCCAGGCCGACCATTCCGAGTTGCATGGGAGTGCTTGTTGTCACACCTAGCTCCGTTCTGGTGATTTCATGGCTCGATACCGCCGGATCAGCGCGTTGGTCGAGCTGTCGTGCTGCAGGTCGGGCTCCTCCCCCGACTCGAGCTCGGGGATGATCCGCTTGGCCAGCACCTTGCCGAGCTCGACTCCCCACTGGTCGAAGGAGTCGATCCCCCAGACCGTGCCCTGGGTGAAGACGCTGTGCTCGTACAGCGCGACCAGGGTTCCGAGTGCGTGTGGGGTCAGCTTCTCGGCCAGGATCACGTTGGTCGGCCGATTCCCCTCGAACACGCGGTGGGGGACCACCGCGTCGGCCGTTCCCTCGGCTCGGACCTCCTCCTCCGTCTTGCCGAACGCGAGCGCCTCGGCCTGCGCGAAGACGTTCGACATGAGGATGTCGTGGTGGTCGCGCAGCGGGTTCAGCGTCTTTCCGAACCCGATCAGGTCGACGGGAATGAGCTTCGTGCCTTGGTGGATGAGCTGGTAGAAGCTGTGCTGGCCGTTGGTCCCAGGCTCGCCCCAGAAGATCGCGCCGGTCTGGTAGTCGACGTCGCGGCCGTCGAGCGTGACGTGCTTCCCGTTCGACTCCATCGTCAGCTGCTGAAGGTAGGCGGGGAAGCGCTTCAGGTATTGGCTGTACGGCATGACACCCACGGTCTGGGCGCCGAAGAAGTTCCCGTACCAGACCGCGAGCAGGCCCATGACGACGGGCAGGTTGCGCTCGAACGGCGTCGTACGGAAGTGCTCGTCCATCGCGTGGAAGCCGGCAAGCAGCTCGCGGAAGCTGTCGGGCCCGACGGCGACCATGGTCGAGAGGCCGATCGCGGAGTCCATCGAGTAGCGGCCGCCGACCCATTCCCAGAACCCGAACATGTTGTCCGTGTCGATACCGAACTTCGCGACCTCGTCGGCGTTCGTCGAGACGGCGACGAAGTGCTTCGCTATCGCGGCCTCGTCACCGAGTGCGGCGAGGGACCACTCGCGCGCCGAGTGCGCGTTGGTCATCGTCTCGAGGGTCGTGAACGTCTTCGAAGAGATGATGAAGAGCGTCTCGTCGGCAGCGAGATCGCGGGTCGCCTCGGCGAAGTCGGTCGAGTCCACGTTGGAGACGAACCGAAACGTCAGGTCACGCGGCGTGTAGTGGCGCAACGCCTCGTATGCCATCACAGGCCCCAGGTCGGAGCCGCCGATGCCGATGTTGACGATGTTCCGGATCGGCTTTCCCGTGTGCCCCTTCCACTCGCCCGAGCGGACGCGTTCGGCGAAGGCGGCCATCCGGTCGAGGACGGAGTTCACCTCCTCGACGACGTCGACGCCATCAACGACGAGCGACTTACCTCGTGGCATGCGCAACGCGACGTGGAGGACGGAGCGGTTCTCGGAGACGTTGATGCGGTCGCCGCGGAACATCGCTTCGGTCCGCTCGTGCAGTCCGGACTCGTCTGCCAGCTGCAGCAGGAGGCCGAGCGTCTCGTCGGTGATGCGGTTCTTCGAGTAGTCGAGGTACAGACCAGCCGCTTCCACCGCCAGCCGCTCGCCGCGGGTCGGGTCGTCGGCGAAGAGGTCGCGCAGTTGGACGTGGCGTATCTCCTCGTAGTGCCTGTCCAGCGCCTTCCAGGCGGGACGTTCCCTGAGGGGGGTCATGCTGGTGCTCATGCGCTCGGCAGCCAAGGGTGGTGCCAGCCCCCGACGTCGTCCACGAGGTGGTCGGCTGACTTAGGCCCCCACGAGCCTTCTTCGTACACCTCGACCGGTGGCGGAGCGTCTAGTAGCGGCTGCACCACCCGCCACGTCTCCTCGAGCGCGTCCTGGCGCGCAAAGTGGCTCGAGTCGCCGACCATCGCGGCGTGCAGGAGCACCTCGTAGGCGGTGGGGCCCTCGCCGCCCATGCTCGCGAACTCCATCTCCAGCTGGACCGGGCGCACTCCGGGCCCCTCCGCCTCCTTCGCCTGCAGCCTGAGCCTGGCTCCGGGCGCTGGGCCGATTCGGAGCACGAGCTGGTTCGGCTCGGGCCGGGGCGCGTGCCTCGGGACGAAGCCGAGCCAGGGCGTCGTCGAAAAGACGACTCGAACCTCGGTCACCTTCGCCGGCAGCGACTTGCCGGCGCGGATGAAGAACGGCACGCCCCACCAGCGCCAGTTGTCGATCTCGAGCCGCATGGCGCAGTAGGTCTCCGTTTGCGAATCGGGAGCAACTCCGGCCACATCGAGGTAGCCGCGGTATTGGCCGCGCACGTAGTGGGCGGGGTCGGCTTCGGCCATCGCGACGAAGAGGTCACGCTTGCGATCGTTGATTACGTCCACGCCACGTCCTGTAAAAGGCTCCATGGCGACCAGGCTCAACACCTGCAGGATGTGGTTCTGGACGACGTCGCGCAGGGCACCGACCGGGTCGTAGAAATGGCCGCGGTCCGCGACACCGAAGTCCTCCGCCATCGTGATCTGGACCGAGGAGACGTGTTGGCGGTTCCAGACCGGCTCCAGGATGGTGTTCGCCCACCGGAGGTACAGGATGTCCTCGACCGACATCTTCCCCAGGAAGTGGTCGATCCGGTAGAGCTGCGATTCGTCGATCAGCGCGTGGAGTTGCTCGTTCAACTCGCGCGCTGACGCAAGGTCGTGCCCGAAGGGCTTCTCCACGACGACCCGGGCGTCCTCGGTGAGGCCCGCGTCCGCGAGCCCCGAGACCACTGTGGCGAAGAGCGAGGGCGGGACCTCGAGGTAAAAGACGGGCAGGCTCGCGCCGTGGATCTCCCCCGCGACCCGGCCGTAGGTCGCCGCATCAGCGAAGTCTCCGTGGACGTACGAGAGCTTCTCGACAAAGCGCTTGAACACGGCCTCGTCGAGCGGCTCGCCCGTTGCGACGATCGATTCGCGGGCACGCTCGACGAGCTGCTCGAGCGTCCAGTCGTCGAAGGCCACTCCGACGACGCGGCAGGAAAGGAGGCCGCGCTGCTCAAGCCGGTAGAGAGATCGGAAGGTCATCACTCTCGCGAGGTCGCCCGTGATCCCGAAGACCACGAGCACGTCGGCCTGCCGCTCCTCGGCTTCTGCTCCCGTCGTCATTCCGCTCTCCCCGCTGTCTCAGCCTCGTCCGCCTCGACGACGAACCGGCCCGTGCGTTGGTGCGTGAGCACGTCCCCGGCCCAGTCGATCACGGCCTTCGCGCGGTCCTCGTTGGTCGGCAGCAGGACGAGATGCACGGTGCCCCAGGCGAGTTGCGCGGTCTTCCCCTTCATCGTTCGCCCGCCGAGCATCTGCACCACGGCGGCGCCTCGGCCGATCGTCGCCATCGTGCCCTTGTCCCTGTACCTGAACGGCTTCGTCTGCTTCCCCGCGACGCGTCGCGCGATCATCTCGCCGGCGTGCTCGCCGGACTGCAGCGCGACCGAGCCAAGCTGCGGCAGGACCTGCTCCGTCTTCGCGTCGGTGATCGCTGCGATATCGCCGAGCGCGTATACCTCCGGGTAACGCGGAACGGTGAGCTCCGGCCCCACGCCGATGCGGTTTCCCCGCTCGAGCTCGAGCCCGAGCGCCCGGACGAGCGCGTTGCCCTGCAAACCGGCGGCCCAGACGAGCGTGTGCGCGTCGAGCACCGTGCCCGACTTGAGCGTGACCCGAGTCGCAGAGACCGCCGCGACCGCATCACCCACGACGACCTCCACCGTCCGCTTGGCCAACGCCTGCTCGGTGTAGGTGCGGATGTCATCCTTGAACATCGAGAAGAGCTGCGGTCCCGCCTCGACGAGGATGATCCGGGCCCTGTCCTCGGCGAGGCCCGGATAGTCCCTCGCGAGCTCAACGCGATAGAGCTCGGCGAGCGCGCCGGCGCTCTCGACCCCCGTCGGCCCGCCGCCCACCACCACGACGTTCAGCGCGCCGTCGTCGATGACGTCGGGGTTCCGGTCCGCGTCCTCCCACTTGCGCAGGACGTGGTTCTTGAGCCGTACGGCGTCCGGAAGCGTGTACATCGGAAAGGCGTGCTCCGCGGCTCCCTCGGTGCCGAAGAAGTTGACCTCCGCGCCGAGCGCAAGCACGAGGTAGTCGTAGGTGATCGGCGCCAGCTCCGCAAACTGAACCTCGCGCGCGTCGAGATCGACAGCGGTCACGGATGCCTGATGGACCGTCGCGTTCTCCTGCCCGTGGGCCAGGTCGCGCAGCGAGTGGCCGACGGCGGTCCGCTCGAGCAGACCGGTCGCGAGCTGATACAGGAGCGGCTGGAAGGTGTGATAGTCGTGCCTGTCAACGAGCACGACCTCGACGTTGGCGCCCTTGAGCTTGAGCGCGGCGCCGATCCCGGCGAAGCCCCCGCCCAGAACGAGGACGCGTGGCGGCTCGTCGCGGCCGGCTTCGGCGTGCGAAGGCATCTCGTCGGCAAATTACACGGTCGGTGAGAGCCGACTCAAATCACCAGTCGGATGCTCTTGCAGGCCGCGCGCTGCCCGAGCCCGGGTTGCTCTCGTTGAATATCACCTCCTTGGAACGAGGCGGGAAGGGTTCTTGGGGTCCAGCATCAGGCGCCGAAGATCGGCGACGTGCCGGTGCGGGCGTCGTCCATCGCTCGGCTATCGAACGACGAACTGGAGGTCATGCTGGTGTTGCGTCAGATGAGGGACATGCCGGTTGGGACGATTGGATTCGAGGCGGTCGGTGAGGTCGAAGACGATGACTGGGAGGACACGGTCGAGCCGGTGCTTCGCCGGGAGATCGCCGAGGGGCGCAAGGTCCGGCTGCTCTACCTGCTGGGCGCGGGGGCGCCTGACGTCGAGGGCGATGCCATGAAGGCCGACACGGGCTTCCGCGCGCGACACGCGGCCTCGTTTGATCGCGTCGCCGTGGTCAGCGACGAGGACTGGATGCGCCCAGCGCTCGGCGCGTTGTCCTTCCTGCTGCCGGGGAAGGCCAAGGGCTTCCGGGTCGCCGATCTAACAGAGGCGAAGGCCTGGCTGGCCGCCGATTCGGATTGACGCAGGGCGAGGGGGACGGGTTTCGCATGATGCGTCGAGCCGACCCCTCCCCATTGGACGGCGCATGGTGACCTGCTCTGCGGCTGGCGCGAGGTTCTGCTGAGATCCCCGCAATCGATCTCATGACCCCCGCAAGCGACCCTCAGAGATCGCTCCGCAGCGATATTCGGGAGTTGGGTGACCTGCTCGGCCGTGCCCTCGTTCGGCAGGAGGGTCACGAGCTGTTCCGGCTGGTTGAGGACGTGCGCCAGCTGATTCGCTCGAACCGCCAGGCCACCGTTGCGCTGCTGGCGGAGCTCGACGGCGATTCGGCCACGAAGCTCGTGCGCGCCTTCCTCATGTACTTCCACCTGGCCAACGTCGCGGAACAGGTGCACCGAGGTCGCGAGCTGGCGGCGCAGCGGGCAGCGGAGGGCGGTTGGCTGTCACAGGCCGTGGATCGCATCGCGGCGGCCGAGGTACCCGCCGGCGAGCTGGCCGAGGAGCTCTCGCGGCTGGCCGTGCGGCCTGTCTTCACCGCACATCCAACCGAAGCAGCGAGACGGACGGTCCTGTCCAAGATCGCCGACGTCGCCGTGCTGCTCGACGAGCGCGCGCAGGCCGCGGGAGATCCTGCGGCCGAGCGGCGCATCTCCCGGCGGCTCGAGGAGCTAATCGACCTGCTGTGGCAGACGGACGAGCTGCGGATCGTGAGTCCCGACGTGGTCGACGAGGCACGCAACGCCGTCTACTACCTCGACCAGCTCCACCGACACGCGGTCCCCGACGTCCTCGAGGTCCTTGCCGAGGAGCTCGAGCGCCTCGGCTTCGAGTCTCCCGTGGCCGCTCGCCCACTGAGCTTCGGCAGCTGGATCGGCGGCGATCGCGACGGCAACCCCAACGTCGGCCCGGAGGCCACGGACCAGGTGCTCACGCTCCAGCACGAGCACGGCATTCGCGGAGCGCTGGCGCTGATCGACCAGCTGCGCACCGACCTCTCCACCTCGGTGCGCATCGTCGAGGTCACGCCCGAGCTGAGGGAGTCGCTGACGCGGGACCTGGAGGCGCTGCCCGAGATCGAGCCGCGCTTCCTGCGCCTCAACGCCGAGGAGCCGTATCGGCTCAAGCTAACCTGCATGGGCCTCAAGCTGGAGAACACCCGAGCGCGTCTGGCCGACCGCCGCCCTCACGCACCGGGCCGTGATTACGACGGCCCCGAGGAGTTGATCGCGGAGCTCGGACTCGTGCGCGAGTCCCTGCTCGAGCACCGGGGTGGGCTGATCGCCGAGGGCCGCCTCGAGCGCGCCACCCGCACCATTGCGGCGTTCGGGCTCCAGCTGGCCACCCTCGACGTTCGCGAGCACGCGGACGTGCTCCACCGCGCGGTCGGAGAGCTGTTCGACCGGCTCGGCGACGACGGGCCTCGCTACGCCGATCTCTCGGCGGGCGAGCGAGGCGAGCTGCTCGCGCGCGAGCTCACCTCGCGCCGGCCGCTGGCCCATCAGCCTCCGCCGTTGAGCCCCGATGCCGCCCGCACCTTCGCGGCCTTCGAGGCGATTCGGGACGCTCAGGAGCGCTACGGCGAGAGCGTGGTCGAGTCGTACATCGTCTCGATGTGTCGCGGGCCCGACGATCTCCTGGCCGCCGTCGTCCTGGCTCGAGAGGCCGGTCTCGTCGACCTGCAGGGCGAAGTCGCTCGCATCGGCTTCGTGCCCCTGCTGGAAACCGAGGTCGAGCTGCGCTCCGCCGACGAGCTCCTGGCCGGGCTGCTCGACGAGCCCTCGTACCGCCGCGTCCTGGCGCTGCGGGGTGACGTGCAGGAGGTGATGCTCGGCTACTCGGACTCGAACAAGGCGGCCGGAGTGACCACCAGCCAGTGGGAGATCCATCGGGCCCAGCAGCGGCTGCGCGACACCGCCCAGGCTCACGGCGTGCGGCTGCGGCTCTTCCACGGCCGCGGCGGCACGGTCGGCCGGGGCGGCGGCCCTACCCACGACGCCATTCTCGCCCAGCCACCCCGCACGCTCGACGGCGAGATCAAGCTGACCGAGCAGGGCGAGGTGATCTCGGACAAGTACCTCCTGCCCAGCCTCGCCCGCGAGAACCTGGAGCTGATGCTGGCCGCGGCGCTCGAGTCGACGGTGCTGCACCGCAGGCCACGCATGTCGCCCGAATCGCTGGCTGAATGGATTGCGACGATGGAGCTCGTCTCCTCGGCCGCCCTCGAGCGCTACCAGTCGCTCGTGGAGGACCCGGAGCTGCCTGAGTACTTCCTCGCCTCGACTCCGGTGGAGCTGCTGAGCGAGCTCCATCTGGGCTCGCGGCCCAGCCGCCGCGCGGAGTCCGACGGTGGCCTGGACGGCCTGCGGGCGATTCCGTGGGTGTTCGGCTGGACCCAGTCTCGCCAGATCGTTCCCGGGTGGTTCGGCGTGGGGTCAGGCCTGGCGGCCGCCCGTCAGGCGGGGCTCGGCGAGAGGCTGCGCGAGATGCACTCCGACTGGCAGTTCTTCGGCAACTTTCTCTCCAACGTCGAGATGACACTGGTCAAGACCGACCTCGACATAACCGAGCGTTACGTGGCCAGGCTGGTGCCCGAGCACCTCCACCGGTTCCTCGAAGTGATCAGGGCGGAGTACGAGCTGACCGTGGCCGAGCTGCTGGGAGCCACCGGCGAAGAAGAGCCGCTCGGCACGAACCCCACACTGGCCACCACCCTCAGCGTGCGCGACGCCTACCTGGCCCCGATCCACGAGCTTCAGATCGCGCTGATCGAACGCTGGCGAGCCGAGCGCGCGGCGGAGCGGGAGCCCGATCCCACGCTCGCGCGCGCGCTGCTTCTCAGCGTGAACGGGATCGCGGCCGGGTTGCGTAACACCGGCTAATGGACCTGTTCGCCGGGATACGCGTCAGCGACTTCACGGCGGCGAGGGCGTGGTACGAGCGCTTGCTCGGTCGCGAGCCGTCGTTCATTCCGCATTCCACCGAGGCCGTGTGGGAGCTCGCCGAGCATCGCTCGTTGTACATCGTGGAGGACGCCGACAGGGCCGGTAGCGCGATCCTCACCATCCTCGTCGAGGATCTCGACGCGCATGTCGCGGAGCTCGCCTCGCGAGGTCTGGATCCGGATGAGCGCGAGACCTACTCGAGCGGAGCGCGCAAGGCGATCTATCGCGATCTCGACGGCAACGAGATCGGTTTCGGGGCAGCCGGTTGAGAGCCCGGCTCAGCGAACGACCATCCTGCCGGCGAGCCTTACGTCCGTGGCGGAGCTGCCGACGTAGATGGGTACCTCTCCTGTTGGGGTGATCCAGCGTTCGCGGCTCTCGTCCCAGTAGGACAGCTGCTCGCGCTCGATGTCGATCCGGACGGGTGTGCGTTCGCCCGCGTCCAGCTCGACCTTGCCGAAGCCGACCAGCTTGCGCGCCGGCGCCTCCAGGAACGGCAGTGGGCCGGCGTAGACCTGCACGACCTCGGTGCCCGCGGCATCGCCGCTGTTCGTGAGCCGTATCCGCACTCGGGCAGAATCAGCGCCGCTCGCCAGCTCCCGGGTCACGAGCCGGTCGTAGCTGAACTGGGTGTACGACAGGCCGTGGCCGAACGGGAAGGCCGGCTCGATGTTCTCGGCGAGATAGCCGCGATAGCCGACGTTGACGTCCTCGTCGAACTCGACGTCGAGGTCGTTGTACGTGGCCCAAGGGTTGTCCTGGCCGGGACCGGTCCGGCGCTCGTTGAGCGGGAACGTCACCGGCAGGTGGCCCGAGGGGTCCTCGTCTCCGAACAGGATGCCGGTGAGGGCGTTGCCCTCCTCCTGGCCGCCGAACCAGCTCTCCATTACCCCGGACACGCGATCTCGCCATGGCATCGTCACGGGTCCACCCGAGCCGACGACGACGACGGTGTTCGGGTTGACCGCGCTGACCGCTTGGACCAGCCGGTCGCCGTTCTGCGGCAGCTTGAGCGAGACGCGGTCACGCTCCTCGGTCTCGTAGGTGCGCAGGTAGACGATCGCCACGTCCGCGTTCTGCGCGGCCTGACGCGCCTGCTGCAACGATGGCTCCCTCGTGCCGCCCGGCGGGTCCCACTGCAGCAGCATCGTGCCGGGCTGCAGCGGCACCAGCGCACGAGCCGAGTACACGACCCTGATCGGGTAGCGTTCGCCGGCCTCGAGGGCGACTTCGGCGTTCTCCTCCCAGCGCTGACTGCCGGCGTTCTCGACCAGCAGCTCGCCGTCGAGGAAGAGCGACGCGTCGCCCCAGCCTGTCAGCCCGAGGCGGTAGGTGCCGGTGCGCGGCGCCGTGAAGAAACCGGTGTAGACCGCGGACTGGTCGGCTCCCGTCGGGCTGGTGATCGCCGGTGTGGCCGGCACCTGCGACGCGTACAGGTTCGCGAAGGCCGGCGAGCCACCCACGAAGCCGACGTCGTATGCCACCTGCCGCTCCGTGCGCGTGAGGTCCTCCGGCCCCTGGAAGGTCGGGTTGTCCCAGTAGCGCGCCGTCAGCCCGGGGCCGGAGCCCGCCTCTGGAGTCAAGGCCGACGACGGAATCGCCGTCATGTCGGCGGTCTCGATCATGTTCGCGCCGTTCACCGGGTCGTTGCCGGGCACCCAGCGCAGGTTCGCGCCGATCTCGTCGGCCCGATCGCCGAGCGCGTCCAGCAGCGAGACCTCATAGGTTGGCTCCACGCGCGCGGAGCCGCCGATCGAAGCCGGGATGTCCGCGTCGGCGCCGATGAGCGCGATCGAGCCCGTACCCTCGTCCAGCGGCAGGACCCCGCGGTTGCGCAGCAGCGTGATCGCGTCCTCCTCGACCTCGCGTGCGACCGCGCCGTTCTCCTCGACCGGTATCGGGGTCGGCCCGTACTCGGTGTCGAAGACGCCCACCGCGAACATGGTCCGCAGGATGCGCAGCACCGACCGGTCCACCAGCGACTCCGGGACCTCTCCGGCCTGTACGGCCGCCAGCAGCGGACCGTCGTAGAAGGCCGCCGTGCCGGTCTCCATGTCCGTGCCCGCCCGGATCGACGGTGCGGTCGAGTGGATCGCGCCGAAGTCGGTGATCACGAAGCCCTCGAAGCCGAGCCGCTCACGCAGGATCGTCGCGAGGGCATAGTCACTCTCGCACGCGTAGACGCCGTTGATCTTGTTGAAGGAGCACATCACCGAGCCGAGGCTGGCTTCCTCGATCGCGTCCTTGTACGGATAGGACCAGATCTCCATGAGCGCGCGGTCGCTGACGACCGAGTTCTGGCCGGTGCCGCGGTTCACCTCCTGCTGGTAGCCGAGGTAGTGCTTGAGGTTGGCGATGACGTTCTGCTCCTGCACCTCCTGCACGAACGGCGTCGTCATCTCGGAGATCAGGAACGGGTCCTCGCTCGGGTTCTCCCCGGCGCGTCCCCAGTACGGCTGGCGGATCGGGTCGCTGCCCGGTCCCAGCAGCATCTGGTGGCCGGTCGCTCGTGCCTCTTCCGCGACAGTCTGGCCGTACGTGCCCGCGACGTCTGGATCCCAGGTGGCTCCCAACGCGATCCCCGCCGGCAGGGCGGTAGCGGTGTCATTCGGGCTTCCGGGCTCGGTCTCCCAGCCACGCGGCGCGATGCCCGCGCCCGCGTCCGCCATCCGCAACTCGGGAATGCCCAGCCGCTCGATCGGCCCGTTGTAGAACGCGGACGGCGCCTCGCCCTGATCGCCGGTCATCAGCTCGACCTTCTCCTCGAGTGTCATCGCGCCGAGCACGAGCGCGGCACGCTGATCCGGCGACAGGCTCGTATCAGTCCACGGACGGTCCGGCTCCTGAGCCGCCGCCATTCCGACGGTCATCGCAAACGCGACCGCGGCCACCGCCGCGGTCAGCGCCAAGCGCCGGCCGACCTCCAACGATCGCTGCGGCCGGACGGTGGTGGCGCTCATGGAACCCTCCCTGGTTGAAACCCGTCCTCCGGTGCCCGCGGCGGACAGGCTTGTGCCTTTCCGTACCCGACGCGCTCAGTTCGATGCCTCAATTGCCACGGCTGTCAGGAGAAACGAAACACTGCGCAGCTTTTGCGGTGAAAGATGAAGGAAGGGACCGGTCCCGCGGTGTCCAAACCCGGCCGGGTGCAGCGACGTAGTGATGAGGCCGCGTAGCGTGCGGCGAAGACCACGACCGTTGGAGGCGCGATGTCTCAGTAGCACCTGGAGCTACCTCGACATCACTGCGCTCGGCCGTCAGGAGGACTGGGAGGACAGTCCCGACGGCTACCCACAGGACTCCCACTTCTGGTGAAGGCTCCACGACGAGTACGACAAGGACGCGGCGTGATCGCGCACGTGGGAGGGGTGCCGCTGGAGGAGATCGTGCCGGCCCTGGCCGGCGCCGGCACCGCTCTCCTGCTGGCGCGTGCCCGGCTGACGTTGCGACTGCGTCGTTAAGCCGAGCCTTCGGGGTCGTCGGCCGGCCAGGTCCAGCGCGGCACCTCGCGAAGCGGATGCAGCTCCTCCTCGGTCGTCGCGTGCGAATTCTGCATCGCCACCCAGGTCCCGAAGTCGATGTGTGAGCGGACCGCGTCGCGGAACTCCTCGTCGGCCGGCATGTCGCTCTCGTCGAGCGCCTCCATGTAGAGCTCGACGAACCTCACTCGCTGCTGTTCGGTGATCTCGAGCCCGCGGTGGACGTCGATCAGATGGCGGAAGCCAAGCTCACGGCTGAAGCGGTCCGGGCCCCCGAACGACTCGCAGGTGAATGCGGTCAGGTGGTCGACGTGCTCGGGCTGACCCTCACCGAACAGCGGCTTGAGCAGCGGGTCGGCGAGCACCTTCCCGTAGAAGGCGTCCTCGAGGCGATGGATCGGCTCCTCGCCACCGGCGTGTTCGTAGAGCGTCGGCATCGTCCGGTAAGACCCCGGGCCGTCGCGATTCTCATCGCGGCGGGCGCGCCACTCGGGTGGGCCACAGCCGCCAAGCCACCTCGCTGAACGCGAGCCCTATGAGAATCCCGAGCGAGCTGTCGGCTATGCGCTCGAGACCGATGTCGTCACCCTGGAACTCGACCGCGCTCAGCATGAACAGGACGGTGGGCGTGATCAGCGCCACGAGCCAGAAGTAGCCCCGGTCGTCGAGCGCGAACAGGCCAAACGCGGCCACCGCGGCCCCGGCCGCGAGCGCCCACGGCTCGTGGGTGGCCAATGTGATGACGACTATCAGGACCACGCCGGCAAAGGTCCCGATCGCCCGCTGCACGCTGCGGACCTGCGTTGCGCGTTCCTCGGGCTGGAGGATCGCGAGGGTCGTGAGCGGCACCCAGTAGCCATGCTCGAGACCGATCACGAGATAGAAGAGCGTGGCCGCGGCAACCGCGATGCCGAGCCGAGACGCGTGGGCTCGGAGCGCCGAGCCGGGACCGGTGATCGCCCTGCGCACCGCGCGCAGTGAGTCGGCCGCCACGTGCTCCGAGGACTCGGGGCCACCTCGCGCCAAGACCATCAGGGCGAGGGCCACTATCGCGCCGGCCGAGAACCAGAAGAGCCGCTGGTCGAAGGGCTCCGGGCTCGCGGGGATGCCGGCCACCACCACCAGGACCGCCGATGTGGCGAAGCCGAGGATCGCGCCGGGCCGCCCGGCCGCGCGGGCCAACGCCCACGCGCTCACCCACAGCAGCGTCGCCACGACCAAGGCCCACTCGTGGTCGCGAACCAGGTTGGCGAGCGCGAACGCCGCCACGCTGCTCACGGCCGCGGCCGAGCCCCACCACAGCCGAGCGCGCAGCCCTGCAGCCGGTATGCACAGCGCCGTGTTCAGCGCCCCGATGGCGGCGATCAGGCCCAGCACGGCCTCTCCGGAGGCGAGCCCGATCGCCAGCGGTCCGACGGTGGCGACGGATCCGGCGATCCCGGCTCGCCACTCGAGCCCGCGCTCCTCCGTCCGAAGCGCCTCGCTCACGAGATCCCGCGCGGCCATACCGCCGATCTTCGCCGATCTCGCGGCGGCCCTTGAACACCGGGCCGCCGGTGAGTGAAAATGGCGGCTGTGAGCCATCGCGACCATCTGCCCCAGCTCGACGGGGGCATGTTCCTGACCGACGCCGGCCTCGAGACCGAGCTGGTCTTCCACGACGGCATCGACCTGCCGCTGTTCGCGGCCTTCGACGTGCTCAAGGACGAGGCGGGCACCGAGCGCCTGCGGCGCTACTACCGGGGGTTCGCCGAGCTGGCCCGCGACCGCGGGGTCGGCGTCGTGCTCGAGAGCCCGACGTGGCGGGCCAGCCCGCGCTGGGCCGAGGAGATCGGCTACAGCGAGGCCCAGCTCGACGAGCTCAACCGGAAGGCCATCGATCTGCTGGCGGAGATTCGTCCGGAGTACGAGACGCCGGAGACGCCGGTCGTCATCTCGGGCCAAATCGGCCCCCAGGACGACGGCTACAACCCGACCACGAGGCTGACCGCCGACGAGGCTCAGCGCTACCACTCGACTCAGATCGCCACCTTCGCCGGCACCGAGGCCGACATGGTCACGGCGCTCACCATGACCTACGCCGATGAGGCGGTCGGGATCACGCGCGCCGCCCAGGCCGCGGGACTGCCGGTGGCCATCTCGTTCACGCTCGAGACCGACGGCCGGCTGCCGAGCGGCGAGGGGCTGGGCGAGGCCATCGACGCGGTCGGCGAGGCGACCGACGGAGGCCCCGCCTACTACATGATCAACTGCGCGCACCCCACGCACTTCGCCGAGGCGATCGAAGGCGACGAGCCGTGGCTCGAGCAGGTGCGTGGCCTGCGCGCGAACGCGTCCACACGCAGCCACGCAGAGCTCGACGAGGCCACCGAGCTCGACGAGGGCGATCCGGTGGACCTCGGCGAGCGCTACGTGGCTCTCCGGGAGAAGCTGCCCCGTCTCACCGTCCTGGGCGGATGCTGCGGCACCGACCTCCGCCACGTCGAGCGGATCGCCGACAGCTGGATCGCCGCCTCTCCGGCGGAGCGCTGACGCGCGCGAGAGTCCCGACCGGGTCTACCCCTCGTTCGGGTCGGCTGCTTCGCGAAGCACTGCCTGCTCCCGCTCGCGTACCGCCGCGATGGCCTTGCGGTAGCGGCTGCGGTCGGTGTCTTCGGCCGCCTTGGCCAGCCGTCCGTAGGCGTCGGCGGTGGCCGTGAGGGCGCCGGCGAGCGCTTGGTAGGAGGCCGTGGCGTTCGTCGTCAGTATCTCGCCGACCCGTTGCGCTGCGCGGTCGTACGCTCGTTCGAGGTCACGGCCGACGTCCGCCTGGCCCCTGGCCAGCTCGGCCCGAGCCAGCCGCCGCCGGCCCGCGTCCCTGTCGCGGCTGAGGCTCGTCATCGCCGCAGCCAGATCCTCGTCGCGCGAGTCGATCGTTGACAGGGGAAGGGGGCGCTCGCCGCGGAGCGCGATCGTGGCGGCCATGCGCTCGCACTCCGCAAGGCGCGTTGCCGCATCCTGGGGGCGGGCGTGGCAGCGAATCAACAGGGTGCCACCCGAGGTGGGAGCGAGGTATGCGGTGGCGACGCGGTCCGGACGCGGGGCGAGCCCCTCGTAGCGCCAGGCCTGGAGCTCGCCCAGCCGCACATCGCCTCGAGCGCTCGCCGCTGCGCTTGCCTGTCGGAGGCGACCGTCGAGGGCGGCCGCGTCGGCGACCCGGCCGACCACCAGTCCCGAGCTCTCGTCTCCGGCCGGCGCGGCGGCGACCGCCGCGGACAGGTCGAACGGCTCGCCGGCCGGTACCTCGGCGGGCTCCCATCCCTCCGGGAGGGGGACCGTCAGGGCGCGGCTCTGGACCTGCGACGCCTGTGCCTCCTCGCCGGTGCTGCGCCCCAGCAGGACGCCCGCGATCGCGCACAGGACCAGCGCGGCCGCCGTGGCGAACACCGCCGGGCGGGGAGAGGTGAGCGCGGCGGGGAGCCGGCGCGGCGGCTTGACGGCAGGCGGCACGGAGGTGGGAAGGGCGAATGCCGGCCCCTCGCGCTTGACCGCCGGTCCCTCGCGCTTGACCGCCGGCCGCTCGCGCTTGACGTCCGGCCGCTTCGCGGGGGCCCGCTCGACCTGCGCCCCCGTGGCGTCCGGCACCGTGAACTTGGGCAGCTTTCCCGCCGGCCGTCGCGGCTTCGGTCGCGGCCGCTGCTCGGCTCGGGACGGCGGCGTGGCTGCCGGCTTGGGCTTCGCCTCCACTTCGGGGCGCGCCTCGTGAGGCCGTGAATGCGGCTGTGGCCGGGGCGCCCTGGACGTGCCTTCTACGGAAGCGCGTCGCGGCGGGGTCCTCGGCGGAGTGACGGGTTGCGGCTCTTGAGAAGGGCGCCTCGCGGTGGTTCCCGGTGCGCTGTCGACGGCGAGCGCGGCGAGGCCCGCGTCGGCGAGCTCGCGCACATCCGCGTAGCGATCCGCCGGGTCGGTGGCCATGGCCCGTTGCACCACGGCCGCAATGCGCCCCCGCAGCTCGACCGGGCCGCCGGAGGCGCGCACGCCGGGCCTGCCGGTCTGTGGCTGCTTGCCGGTCAGCGCGGTGTACAGCACCGCCCCGAGCGAGTAGACGTTGCTGCGCTCGTCCACGGGCTTTCCGTCGAGCTCCTCGGGCGAGCGGTAGGCCAGGTCGCGCCGGGCCTCCGACGGCCGGCGGGGCGCGAGCTCGAAGGGGATGCCGTGATCGGCCAGGATCGCGCCGCGGCTCGAGTGCAGTCTGATCTTGCCCGGGGTCAGATCGCGCGCGATCAGGCCGTAGAGCGACAGGACGTGCACGGCCGAGGCGACGTCATTGACCATTCGCACGGCATCACGCGTGGACAATGTCCGCCGGGAGAGAACCTCGGTCAGCGTAGGGGCCAGGCAGCGCTCGAGCCTCACCGACAGGCGGCCATCCCGGTCGCGCGCCAGTCCGGCCCCGAGCAGATTCGGGTGATCGATCCCGGCACGGGTGGCCGCCGCCTGCGCGAGCCCGTGCCGGGCCGCGCCCGCGTCTGCGTTCGCCACCGCCATCTACTCAGCCGGAGTCGTCGAAGTAGACAGGCGGCGGGGGCTCGGGCTCGGGGGGTGGCGCCACGGGCTGGGGCGTGACCGGCTGGGGCGGCGGGACGTACTCGGGCTCCACGTAGTCTGGCTCCACGTACTCGGGCTCGGTCTCCGCCGGTTCCTCGGACTCGGGCTCCGGGGCCGCCACCACCGGGGCGGGGCGCCGCTTCGGCTTGGGCGGCTTGGGCTCACGTCCGAGCGCCGGCAGCCTGCTTGCCTCACCGAGCTCCGGCAGGGGCGCGGCCTCCACCGCACCGACCACGCGGGCGGGCGGCAGCGGGGGCCGAGCGCTGTCGGCCTGGCTGTCGGGACGAGACAGCGCGAACGACCCGGCCAGCACCACGAGGCAGGCACCGGCCGCAACCAGGATTCGCGTGTTGATCATTCCACCGGGCACGTCACGGCGCGGGTGCTCGTGGGAGGCGCGCAGCCGTCCATGCGCTTCCAGCGCTTGCGCTCTGCCTGGATCTTGAAACGGGTGTACTTGCCGAGTCGGTCATTGCGCCGGACGAAGATCTCGATCACCGACCCGGCAGGGAAGAAACGATGGAAACGCGTCAAACGTACGGGCGCGGGCTTCGTTTTCGAGACGGCCTTGGTCATTCGCTTGACGGGACACATCTTGCCGCGGCACTGAACGAGGATGCGCGAGCCCTTGGGAGCCCTCACGCCGAGGACCTCGATGCGGGCGCCTCTCATCTCGCGCCAGCCCGCCATCCGGACGACCGGGAACGGCTTGAGCATCTTCAGGAAGGGCGCGCTGGTGATCCCGGCCGGAGGTCCGGCGCTCTGGTTCACTCCGCCGCTGGGTGTGATCGGCGCCAGCCACTCGGACCTCTTGACGTTGATGACCTTCGAGACCCGGGCCGCGACCTCGTCCTCGTCCCTGACCCGGAGGCCGACGGTGTGCGGCCCCGCGGTCGTGAAGGCCCCGCGCACACGTGTACCCGAGGCGTCGTCGAAGCGGCCGTCGCCGTCCAGGTCCCAGTCCTCGTCGTCAATCGGGCCGTCGGGGTCGCTCGACTCGGAGGTCAGGACGACCTGCTGGCCCACGACCGGCGCAGCGGGGGTCACGCTGAACGCCGCCGTCGGCCGCGAGTGGATGCGAATGCTCCGTGCGGGAGCCACCGCGCTGAGACCTCTGCTGTCGGTCACCGACAGACCCAGGGGGTACGTCCCAGGCAGGGCGAAGGTCCGGGCGATCTGCTGCGGGGGACCAATGACGGGGAGGAGCTCGGTTCCGAAGGTCCAGACCGCGCTCGCGATGGTCTCGCCCGGAGCGGTCGACGAGGTCGGGTAGAAGCGGACCGTCTGTCCGATGAGGGCCACCGTGGACGCGGTGAACCGCACCGACGGCAGCGGGGTGACGGTGATCGCTGCGGTCGCCGTCGCGACAGCCCCGCGGTCGTCGGTGACCGTCAGCGTGACAGGGAAGGTTCCCACCGTGTTGTAGGTACGGGATGCAGACGGCCCGCTGGCGGTGGTGTTGTCTTCGAAGGCCCACGTTTCGGACGCGATCTCCATCCCCGGCGGCTCGACCACGGAGGTCGCAGTGAAGTTCACGGTCGTGCCGACGGGGACCGTGGTGCTCGGGGCCGCCGTGATGCTCGTCGTGACCGCGCCAGCGGGCGCTGCCGCCACCAGGGCGAGGGCACCGACAACGACCATGCATAGGAATAGCCGGGTCAACGTGAAAGAAACGCACCGGCGGGCCTCCTGCTTTCGCCGTTCTACGACATTCGTCCAGACCCCGCAAATTGCGTGCTTTTCGTCCGTTCGCGCGAGCGGCCGTGATTTCGGGGCGCTTAGTCGCCCTCGTCGTCGGGCAGCCGCCAGCCGCGTTTCCCGGGCAGGCGGAGCGCCGCCTCGGGCCCCCACGAGCCCTTCGGGTAGGGCTCCGGCGCGGCCCGGTCCTCGAGAATCGGCTCGCAGGCGTCCCAGAGACGCTCGATCTGCTCGGCCGTGCTGAACAGCAGCCGGTCGCCGGTCATCACGTCGTGCAGCAGCCGCTCGTAAGCCTCGAGCCCGTTGTCGGTGCCCAGCGCCGGGTCGACGTCGAGCACGAAGGGAGCGGAGGCGAGGTCGAGTCCCGGGCCGGGGCTCTTGACGCGAACGTCGATGCGCACCACCGGGTCGTCGGACAGCTCGATGACGATCTCGTCGGGGCGGATCGCGTTGCCTCCGCTGCGGCCGGGGAAGAGCTCGAGCGGCGTGTCGCTAAGGCCGAGCGTCACCGTGCGCCGCGACGCGGCCAGCGCCTTGCCGGTGCGCAGGTAGAACGGCACCCCGCTCCAGCGCCACGAGTCGACGAGCACCTCCAGCGCCGCGAAGGTCTCGACGCGCGAGTCGGCCGGGATGTCGTCCTCTTCGCGGTAGCCCTCGTACTGACCGAGCACGGTCCGCTCTGGATCGATGGGCCGGATGGCCTCGAAGACCTTGAGGCGCTCCCGGTGCAGCGACTCGGGGTCCAGCCGTGACGGCGGCTCGAGCGCGACCACGCCGAGGATCTGCAGGAGGTGGGTGACGATCATGTCGCGCACGGCACCGGTCTGCTCGTAGAACGCCGCCCGCCCCTCGATGTCGAGCTCCTCGGGCACGTCGATCTGCACATAACAGACGTGCTCGCGGTTCCAGATCGGCTCGAGCAGCGCGTTGGCGAAGCGCAGGGCGAGCAGATCGAGCACAGCCTCCTTGCCCAGGAAGTGATCGATGCGATAGATCTCGTGCTCGGGCAGCACCTCTGCGAGCGCAGCGTTGAGCTCGCAGGCGCTCTTCGCGTCGTGCCCGAACGGCTTCTCCAGCACGAGCGAGCAGTTCTCGGCGATGCCGCTGCTGTCGAGCATGCCGATCATCGGGTGCATCGCCGACGGCGGCACGGACAGGTAGACCAGGCGCTTGCCGGAGGCACCGATCTCCTGCTCCGCGTCGGTGACCGCCTGCGCGAGCTCGCTTCCGTCGTCGGCGCTCGAGGCCACGAAGCTGAGGCGGGGCGCGAACTCGTCCCAGTGCTCGTCGAGCTCGCCGCGGCCGTGCTCGGCGACGGCGGTGCGGACGAGCTCACGGAACTCGTCGTCGGTGCCGGGCGAGTGGCGGCCCGAGCCGATGATGCGGAACTCCTCGGGCAGCAGCTCGGCGCGGAACAGGTGAAATAAGCCCGGCAGCAGCTTGCGCGCGGCTAGGTCACCCGTGGCGCCGAACAGGACGAGCACACGGTCGGCCGGGCGGCCCCGCTCAGGGGCAGTTGCGGTCATGGCCGCAACTGTAGGTACGGGCTAGCGCTCGGTGTCGCCGCTCTGCGCCCTGCGGGCCGCGGCGGCGGAGTCCCTCTGGTCGGGCTCCTCGTCGTCCGGCACGTCCGGGCCGCCGTCGGTCACCGCGTCGGCGCTGTCTCCGGCGGTGAGGTCCACGCCGCTCTCGGTGGCCGGCTCCTCGGAGCCGGTCGTCTCACCCAGCACCGAGCTGCCGAGCTCCGGGTCCTCGGCCAGCATCTCCCGCGGGGCGTCCGAGCCGCCCTCCTCGGCGGGCACGATCCCCTCATCCGAGGTCTCGGCCCATTCACCCTTCTCACGGGCCTCGGCCTCGTCGGGCGTGGTTCCGCCTCGCTGCTCGCTCGGCTTGGGGGCGTTCTGCTCGTCGTCGTGCCCAGGCATTCATCCGCCTCACTGTCGGGGTGACCTTGCGATACTAGTTCGACCGTGATCCGGGGGAAGCTCGCTCGCCGTGCCGACGCGCTGATCGAGGCGCGCGAGCCGTTCGTCGCGGCCACCGTCATCCGTGCCATGCGCCCGACCAGCGTGCGGGCCGGGGACGCCGCTTTGGTTGGGGCCGACGGCGTCATCGAAGGGTTCGTGGGCGGCGCCTGCGCGGAATCGTCGGTGCGACTGCACGCGCTGCGCGTGCTCGAGACGGGCGAGGCGCTGCTGCTGCGAATCCTGCCCGGCGAGGTCGATGAAGAGACGGCCGCGGGGGAGGGTGCGGTGACGGTGAAGAACCCGTGCCTCAGCGGCGGCGCGCTGGAGATCTTTCTCGAGCCCCACCTGCCCGCCGCGCACGTGCTGGTGATGGGCGAGACGCCGGTGGCGGCCGCGCTGATGCGTCAGGGCGAAGCACTCGGCTTCGCCATGGTCAGCGGCGCCGAGCGCAATGCGCCCGAGGCCGGCGACGCCGCGCTGATCGTGGCCTCGCACGGCCACGACGAGGACCACGTGCTGGCGGCCGCGCTGCGCCTGGGCGTTCCCTTCGTCGGGCTGGTGGCCGGCGTCAAGCGCGGCTCCGCGGTGCGCGCGGCGCTCGATGTGCCGGACGAACTGCGCGCCCGGCTTCACACCCCTGCCGGACTCGACATCGGTGCCCGGACGCCCGCCGAGATCGCGCTGTCGATCTTCGCGCAGATCGTCGCCGAGAGCCGGTCGACCGAGGTGACCCCCGCAAGCCCGCTGGACGCGGTGGTCATCGACCCCGTGTGTGGGATGGAGGTCGTCGCCGCCGAGGGCACCATCGCCTTGGAGCACGAGGGGCGGCGGTTCTTCTTCTGCAGCAGCGGCTGCCGCGACGCGTTCGCAGCGGACCCCGCGCGCCATGCCCCGGTCTGAGCGGCCGTGTCCTTCGTAACCGGTCTGGTGCTGGGCGCGGGCGGATCGCGCCGGCTGGGAAGACCGAAGCAGCTGCTCCCCTTCGGAGAGGCCACGCTGCTCGATCACACGGTCGCCACGGCGCGCGACTGCGGGTTCGGCCAGTTGATCGTGGCCCTCGGCGGTTCGGCCGACGACGTGCGCGCGACGGTCGACCTCTCGGGGACCGACGTGGTGGTCAACGACAGCTTCGGCGAGGGCTGCTCGTCCTCGATCGCAGCGGCCGTGGGCGCGGTCGACGAGCGCGCCGAGGCCCTGGTGCTGCTGCTGGGCGACCAGCCCGGCGTGACGCCCGCGACGGTGCGAGCGCTGATCGTCGGCCGCGGCCAGGCGGAGCTCGCAGTGTGTCGGTACGACGACGGCCGCGGCCACCCCTTCGCCTTCGGGCGCGAGACCTTCGGCCGGCTGGCCGGGCTTCACGGCGACAAGGCGGTGTGGAAGCTCCTCGACCGCGCCGGTGACTCCGTGGCCGAGGTCGCGATTGCGGGCCCGGTCCCGCTCGACGTGGACACCTGGGAGGACTACGAGGCCGTGCTCTCGAGCACCGCGGTCCGCGGCTGACATGGCGAGCATCACGATGCGCGAGATCCGCGAGGGCGAGGTGCCGTTCGACGGCGGGACCGCCGTCCAGGAGGATCCGGGCCGGCCCGCCTTCCGTGGCAACGGACCGGACGACTACGTATGCGTGAGGTGCGGCAACGTGCTGGCCGAGGCGATGCACCCCGTGCAGATGACCAAGAAGGTCCGGGTCCGTTGTGGAGTCTGCTCGACGGTCAACGTGGCCGTGACGGAGGAGAAGGGGTAAGGTCAGCGCCCAGGTCGTGGGGAAGGGAGGAAACCGCTGACGATGGCCGCTTCGGAATGGCCGGTGGGTCTTGCCATCGGCATCGTTGTGATCCTGGTGGCCGCGGCCATCCTGATCGTGATCGTGGCTCTGGCGATGCGGATCGCCAAGCAGGCCAAGACCGCTGAGGACGGGGTCGAGGTCGTCCGCCGGCAGACGGCCGAGCTCGACGGCGTCCCGCGGATCAACGACTCCGGCGTGCGCGTCCTGCACGCCGCCCGGGCGCTGCGGAAGGTGGCGGTGGGCAAATGACGCTGCTGGCGGTCTCCTCGGACACCTACTGGACCATTGCCCTGCTGGTGGGGCTGGGCGCGGCGCTCATCGTGGTCGTCCTGCTGGCGCTGCTGCTCCAGAACCTCGCCCGCATCCAGGGGTCGGTGGAGGGCCTGCTCGAGGTGGCCGGCAAGGTTGGCGCCAACACCGCGAACATCCCTCAGCTCGAGGCCACCGCGCCGGTGCTGGCGCTGATCGTCGACGAAGCGGTGGTGCAGGACGGCTACATGAGCGCGCTGACCGACGGGTACGGCGAGTCGTGATCGTCCTGAGTGTCCTGCTCGCGGTGGTGGTCATCGTCGTGCTCGCACTGGCGCTGATCGAGATCCGCAGGCGCCTCGTGGTGATTTCGGAGGGCCTGGCGAGCCTGGGCTCCGCGCTGGAGGGCGTCGAGGCCCAGCACCTGCGCCCGCTGGAGGGCGCGGTCAAGGCGATCAACGCTCAGTTCGACGTCATCCTCGGTGCTCTGCCGGGGATCGCCCGCAAGGCTTCGGTCGTCGCCGAGAGGAGGCCGCAATGACCCTCTGGTGGATCGGGAACATCGTCCTGCTGCTGGTGATCCTGCCGGTGGTCGTGTACCTGCTGCGCGGCGTGCTCGACGCGGCCAGGAGCATCGTCCCGTCGGTACAGAAGATCGCGACCGTGGCCGCCGCCGGATCGAAGGATCTGGACGCCGCCCCGCTGCTCCTGACCACGCAGGACCAGGTAGAGCGGACGGTCGCCGGGCTGGCCGACTACGGCGGCTCGCTCGACGTGATCCTCGACGACGCCGAGGAGGAGCGGGCATGACCGTGCTGGCCGTGGCCGCCCCCGCCGTGGTGATGATCCTCGCGGTCCTGCTGATCGTCCTCGCGCTCGTCTTCTTCCTCGTGTCGACGATCCTGGAGCTCCGGAAGATCACCGCCGGCCTGGACGAGGTGATCGCCAACGTGGGCGAGATCGTGGAGAAGAGCGCGCCGGTCAACGACGTGGTCACACAGATCAACGGGCAGCTCGATGCGGGTGTCGACCTGCTCGAGGGCCTGCTGGTCAAGAAGGCCGGCATGAGGGACGCCATGGGCCTCATCGAGGGTCTGTACCCCGGCGCCGCCGGGGAGGGGCTGCGCAACTTCCCCGACAGCGCCGACGTGGACGCCCCGCGGATCGGAGAGGTCTACACCAAGGGCACGCTTACGCTCGCGCGGCTCGGCCGCGAGGCGCCGATCGCGGCCCTCAGCCCGGCGGGCGCGGTGCTGCGCAACGTGGAGGGCGGCAGCCTGGCGGCGCGGCAGCTCTACCCGGAGGGCCGGCACACGAGGCCCGAGAAGCTCCCGACCTCGCCGGTGATCGGCGCCGACTCCCCGGAACAGTACGAGCGACGCGACGACATCGGTGCGCCGCGCAAGCGCCTGCCGGCCAAGCCTTCCTGATCGGAGAGGAGAACTTTGCAGACCCCTGCGCCATTCGAGTACGAGCGTGCCACCAGCGTCGACGGCGCGATCGCCGCGCTGGAGCGGCTCGGCTCCGAGGCGCGCATCATCGCCGGCGGCCACAGCCTGCTGCCGATGATGAAGCTGCGGCTGGCCACCCCCGAGCACCTGATCGACATCAACGATCTCGGAGGAGCTCGCGTACATCCGCGAGCAGGAGGGTGAGATCAGGATCGGCGCGCTCACCCGGCACGTGGACCTGCTGAAGTCGGAGCTGCTCGCGCGGCACTATCCCCTCTTCCGCGACGCCGAGACCGTGATCGCCGACCCGGTGGTGCGCAACCGCGGCACCATCGGCGGCTCGCTGTGCCAGGCCGATGCGGCCGAGGACCTCTCGGCGGTGTGCTCGGCGGCCGCGCGCAGGTCGTGATTCGCGGCACCGGAGGCGAGCGCGTGGTGAGCATGGAGGACTTCCACGTAGGGCCCTACATGACCGCGGTCGGCGAGGGCGAGCTGCTCACCGAGGTCCGCCTGGCGCTTCGCCCGGGCGCCGGCAGCGCGCACGAGAAGGTGGAGCGCCGCGCGGGAGACTGGGCCATCGCCGCGGCCTCCGCGGCGCTGTGGATCGACGGCGGCGCGATCACCGACGCCGGCATCGCCCTCAGCGCGGTGGGGATCACCACCATCCACCTCACACGGGCTGAGGAGCTCCTGCGCGGCAAGCCACCCTCCGAGGAGCTGTTCGCCGAGGCGGGCGAGATCGCATCCGAGGACTGCTCGCCGAGCGCAGACGGCCGCGGGCCGATCGACTACAAGCGCCATCTCGCCGGCGTGCTCACTCAACGCGCGCTGCGCCGGTCGACCGAGCGCGCCCTGCAGCAGGAGGCCTGATCATGGAGGTCGCGATGACGGTCAACGGCGAGCGCGTCTCCCGCGAGGTCGAGCCTCGGCGGCTGCTCGTGCACTTCCTGCGCGAGGACCTCGACCTCACGGGCACCCACTGGGGCTGTGACACCTCGAACTGCGGCGCGTGCGTGGTGCTGATGGACGGCGAGCCGGTCAAGTCGTGCACGATCCTGGCGGCGATGTGCGAGGGCCATGAGATTCGCACGGTCGAGTCGCTCGAGACCGACGGTGAGCTGGACCCGGTCCAGCAGGGCTTCTACGAGCACCACGCGCTGCAGTGCGGCTTCTGCACGCCGGGCATGCTGATGACCGCCCGCGCCCTGCTCGACGAGAACCCGGATCCCAGCGACCACGAGATTCGCACCGCGATCTCGGGCGCCATCTGCCGCTGCACCGGATACAAGAACATCGTCAGCGCCGTCCGCTGGGCGGCCGATCAAGAGAGAGAGTCCGTGGGGAGCGCGGACTCTCGGGAGGCCTGAGCATGTCGGTAGTCGAGAACCTTCCGAGCGCCACCACCGAACGGCCGATCGGCTTCGGGCGCCTCAAGCGCAAGGAGGACCCCCGCTTCATCCGCGGCCAGGGCCGCTACCTCGACGACATCCGCCTGCCGGGCATGGTGCACGGCGCCGTGCTGCGCAGCCCGTACGCGCACGCGAAGATCGTCTCCATCGACACGTCGGAGGCGCTGGCCCACCCCAACGTCGCGGCCGTGGTCACCGCCAAGGACCTCGAGACGCTCGGGCTGGCCTGGATGCCCACGATCTCCTACGACACGCAGGCGGTGCTCGCCGGCGACAAGGTGCGCTTCCAGGGCCAGGAGGTCGCGTTCGTGATCGCGACCGACGAGTACTCGGCCAACGACGCGCTGGCGCTGATCGACGTCGAGTACGAGCCGCTGCCGGCCGTGGTCAACGCTCGCAAGGCGCTCGAGCCCGACGCGCCGCTGATTCGCGACGACAAGTCCGGCCAGGTGGACAACCTCGCCAGCCCGACCTGGGAGGCCGGTGACGAGGCGGCCACCGAGCGCGCCTTCGCCGAGGCCGACACGGTCGTGAGCCGCGACATCATCTACCCGCGCTGCCACCCGGCGCCGCTCGAGACCTGCGGCATCATCGCCGACTTCAACCCGGAGACGGGCCAGCTCGACATCTACAACGGCAACCAGGCGCCGCACGCGCACCGCACGGTCTACGCCCACGTGGCGGGGCTGGCGGAGCACATGATCCGCATCATGTGCTCGGACATCGGCGGCGGCTTCGGCAACAAGGTGCCGGTCTACCCGGGCTACGTGTGTGCCATCGCCGGCTCGATCGTGGCCGGGGTGCCGGTCAAGTGGGTGGAGAATCGCTCCGAGAACCTGACCTCCACCGGCTTCGCCCGCGACTACATCATGCACGCGGAGATGTGCTCGAAGGACGGCAAGATCACCGGTTTGCGGGTCGACGCGATCGCCGACCACGGCGCCTTCGACAGCACCGCCCAGCCCACGAAGTTCCCGGCCGGGTTCTTCCACATCGTCTGCGGGTCCTACGACCTCGAGGCGTCGCACGTGAAGGTCAAGGCGGTCTACTCGAACAAGGCGCCTGGCGGTGTGGCCTACCGCTGCTCGTTCCGCATCACCGAGGCCGTGTATCTGGTCGAGCGGATGGTGGAGGCGCTCGCGCACGAGATGAAGGCCGATCCGATCGACCTGCGCATGCGCAGCTTCATCGGCCCCGAGCAGTTCCCCTACGAGACGACTACGGGCTGGACCTACGACTCGGGCGAGTACGCCAAGACGATGGCGGTGGCGATGGAGATCGCCGGCTACGAGGACCTCCGCCGCGAGCAGGCCGAGAAGCGCGCCCGCGGTGAGCTGATGGGCATCGGCGTGTCCTTCTTCACCGAGGGAGTCGGCGCGGGCCCGCGCAAGCACATGGACATCCTCGGCCTGTCGATGAACGATGGCGCCGACCTACGCGTGCACCCGTCCGGCAAGGCCGTCGTCTCGATCAGCGCGCAGACCCAGGGGCAGGGCCACGAGACCACCTTCGCGCAGATCGTGGCCGAGGAGCTCGGCATACCGCCGGAGGACGTGGAGGTGCGCCACGGCGACACCGACAAGTCGCCCTACGGCCTGGGCACCTACGGCAGCCGCTCGACGCCGGTGTCCGGCGGAGCGGTGGCGGTGGTGTCGCGCAAGGTGCGCGACAAGGCCCGCGAGATCGCGGCCACCATGCTGGAGACGAGGCCCGAGGACCTGGCCTGGGAGAAGGGCCGCTGGTACGTCAAGGGCGATCCCGAGATCGGCGCGCTGATCGAGGACATCGCCGCGCGCGCCTACAGCGGCGAGGCGATGCCGGCCGGGCTGGAGGGCGGTCTCGACGCGCAGGTGATCTACGACCCTCCGAACCTGACCTATCCCTACGGCGCCTACATCGCCGTGGTCGACATCGACCCGGACACGGCCCAGGTCACGGTGCGGCGCTTCATCGCCGTGGACGACTGCGGCGTGCGCATCAACCCGATGATCGTCGACGGTCAGATCCACGGCGGGCTCGCCGAGGGTGTCGGCATCGCGCTGATGGAGCTGATCTCGTTCGACGAGGAGGGCAACTGCCTCAACTCCTCGTTCATGGACTACCTGATCCCGACAGCGCTCGAGTGTCCCGACTTCGAGCTGGGCGAGACCGTCACCCCGTGCCCGCACCACCCGCTGGGCGCGAAGGGCATCGGCGAGTCACCCAACGTGGGCTCGCCGCCGGCGATCGTCAACGCGGTGATCGACGCGCTGCGCGAGACGCACGGCGTCGAGCACATCGACATGCCCTGCACCCCGGCCCGCGTGTGGGCGGCGATGCAGGGACGCCCCGAGCCGCCCCAATGACGTCCGCCGGTGAGCTCCACCGGCTCGCGCCCGACGTCGAGACGCTGGCCCAGCGCCTCGGCGCGGTGGACTACCTGGTCGACGAGGGGCTGGCAACGTCGATGTTCCTCAGCCTGCGCCTGCCCCAGCCGCTGCTGCTGGAGGGAGAGGCGGGGGTCGGAAAGACCGAGGCGGCCAAGTCGCTGGCCGCCGTGCTCGACACACCGCTGATCCGCCTGCAGTGCTACGAGGGGATCGACGCGTCGGAGGCTCTCTACGAGTGGAACTACCCGCGGCAGCTGCTGAGCATCCGGCTGGCCGAGGCCGGGGGCGAGACCCTGCGCGAGGAAGACCTGTTCGGCCCTGACTACCTGATCCGGCGGCCGCTGCTGCGCGCGCTCGAGCATCCCGGCCCGCGGCCCGCGGTGCTGCTCATCGACGAGATCGATCGCGCCGACGACGACTTCGAGGCCTTCCTGCTCGAGCTGCTAGCCGAGGCCCGCGTGACGATCCCGGAGCTCGGGCCGGTGGTGGCCACCCATCCGCCGATCATCGTCCTGACCTCGAATCGCACCCGTGACCTGCACGACGCCGTGAAGCGCCGCTGCCTGTACCACTGGATCGACTACCCGAACCCGGAGCGCGAGGTGGACATCATCCGCCGCCGCGTGAAGGGCTCCTCGGAGACGCTGGCCGTCCACGTGGCCGACGCGGTTTCGCGCATGCGCGACAGCGACGTGCAGAAGCCGCCGGGGATCGCCGAGGCCATCGACTGGCTGGCGGCGCTGAACGTGCTCGGGATCGAGCGGCTCGATGCGGCCGCCGTGGACCTCACGCTCGGGTCGGCGCTGAAGTACCAGGAGGACCAGGAGGTGATTCGCGCGGCCGGCCTGGACGAACTCGTGCAGCCTCGGTGAGTGAGGACCGCGAGCGGGCGGTGCCCGCGAGCCTTCGTTCTCCCTTTCGGGTGGAGGCGCTGGAGCTCGATCTCCCCCCGTTGGCCGGAGCGCTGAGCCGGCGGCTGCACGACGCGGGCCTGCCGGTGTCTCCCGAACGGCCGATCGCCTTCGCTCGGGCGCTCACGCTCGTCCGGCCCCTGACGCGGAGGCGCCTGTACTGGACCGCCCGCGGCGTGTTTGTCTCCGACCGGTCTCAGGTTCAGGCGTTCGACTCAGTGTTCTTCTCGATCTTCGGGGCCCGCGGTCCGGACGAGTCGTTCGACCGGGAATCGGCGCACGTGGGCGGCGCGCCGCCCGGTGAGCCGCCGCGGTCCGATGACGCCGGCTGGCCTGGAGAGGTGCAGGCCGGCGGACCCTCGGTGGCGGCTCGTCCGAGCGCCGATGACGAGGACGGGGCGGATGGGGGCGTCCTGCAGGCGATGGCAAGCGAAGAGGAGCACCTGGCGGACAAGCGCTTCGAGGCGCTGGACGCGCACGAGCTGGCACAGCTCTACCGGCTGATGTCTCGTCTCGAGCTGGCCACGCCCGTGCGGCGCACGCGCCGCTACCGCAGGCAACGCCGCGGTCGGCAGATCGACCTGCGGCGAACCCTGCGAGGCAGCTTCCGTACCGGCGGCGACCCGATTCGCCTCGCCCACCGCCGCCGGCGGGAGTCCCGCCGGCGGGTCGTGATGCTGTGCGACATCTCCGGCTCGATGGAGCCCTACGCGCGCGCCTACCTGCAGTTCCTGACCTGCGCTGCGGGCAGCGGCCCGAACGCCGAGGCGTTCGCCTTCGCCACCCGGCTCACGCGCCTGACGCGCGCGCTCGCCTCCCGGCACCCGGAGCGGGCCATCCAGCGTGCCGCCGCCGCGGCGCCCGACTGGTCGAGTGGCACCCGGATCGGTGACGCCCTGAAGGAGTTCAACGATCGCCACGGGCGCCGGGGCATGGCTCGCGGGGCCGTGATCGTGATCCTCTCCGACGGCTGGGAGCGCGGCGATCCGATGCTCGTGGGCCGCGAGATGGCGCGTCTCGGGCGCCTGGCGCACCGGATCGTCTGGGTCAATCCACGTGTGGGTTCCGAGCGGTTCTCCGTTCAGGCCGGCGGCATGGTCGCCGCCCTGCCGCACTGCGACGCGCTGGTGAGCGGCCACAGCTTCCAGGCTCTCGGCGAGGTGGTGGACGCCATCGGCGGGGCGCCGGCGATGGAGCGGCAGCCGGTCGAGGTCGCCGCCGACGAGCCGGAGCCCTGGGCGAGCGCCACGCCGGAGCCAGGAAGCTCGGTGGCCATGCCGAGCGGCAACAGGCCAAGCAGAGGGAACACCACCCCGGGATGGTGAGCGATGGCCACCGCTAAGACCTGCATCTACCCCGGCTGCGAGCGACCGGCCGTGCCTCCCCACGAGCTGGGTGGGCCACAGCCTCCCTTCTGCGAGCTGGAGGAGCACAACGCGCTTCGCGCACATCAGGAGCGGGAGCGCCTGGCCGCACGAGACAAGCCCGACCGAGAGGAGCAGAGGAGTGGCTGACGAGGCCTACCGAGCAGTCTTCCTGCGCGTGCACCCCACCGGCAAGATGGTGCTCAGCCTGACCACCGAGGCCGACGGGAACGAGCGCGAGTACGCCGAGCTCGTGGCCGCCGAGCTGGGTGTGCCCGCGCTCGACGTGAAGGTCGTGCCCGCGGACACCAACCGCTTCGGCACGGGCCACGGCTTCAATACGAGCCCGTCCGAGGGCGCCTCGGCGGCGATCTCCAGCGCCACCGCCAAGATCCGCGACAAGGCCCGGCTGCTCGCCGGCATGGCGCTGGACGCCTCGCCCGAGAGCCTCACCTGGGCGAGGGGAGCGTGGACGGCCGGCAACAACAGCGACCCGGACGAGGCCAAGACGATCGAGGAGATCGCCCTTTACGCGCACGGCACCGGCGCCCTGCCGCCCGGCGTGGAGGGCGGCCTGGACGCGCAGACGGTCTATCGCGACTGAACTGATCTAGCGGTGATTGTCGAGCACGATCTCGACCTCGTCGGCGACCTTCAGGGCGCCGAAGAGGGCGGAGTAGGGCTTCATGCCCCAGTCGGTCTGCTTCACGACGGCCGTGCCGCTGAGCTTCCCGTCCGCGTCCACGATGAGGTCGAACTCGATCGGTCGGGTGGTGCCCACGAGCGTGAGGTCGCCCTGCACGCTGACCCGGCCGCCGTCATCGGAGTGCGCCGCGCCGGTCGACCGAAAGATGATGTCCTGACGCTTGAGGACCTCGTCGTCGATGCTCTGGTGGATGCTCGCCTTGTCGTCGTCGCCGAGGGCCTGGATCCCGCCAGTGCCCGTGTGCACCCGCAGCGACGTGGCGTCGGCGGCCAGCTCGATGCTCGTGGCAGAGGGATCGTCGCCCACCTCGAGCGTGCCCTCCCAGGAGGTCACGTGGATCACCAGGTCGTGCCCGGCCTTGGCCGCGGCCCCGGTTCGCCGCGTATGAACGGACAGGTCGGCGTTGTGCGGTCCGAGCCGATGCGTGCCTTGCTGAAGCGCCACCGGGCGAGCCTATTGGGAACCCCGAGACAGGAGAAGAGACATGGCCATCGAGCTTGATCATTCGTTCTCGACCGAGAAGTCGATCGACGACAGCTTCACCTCGATCACCGACCTCGAGCGCGTGGTGCCGGCGGTAGAGGGTGGGCGGGTGATCGAGACCACGGGACCGGACTCCGTGAAGGCCGAGATCCTGATGAAGATGGGCGCGATGTCGATGAAGATGTTGGGCACGGTCGAGGTCGCGGAGCAGGACGCCGCCGCCCACACCGCCGTGCTGCGGGTCAAGGCCAAGGAGGCGGGTGGCACCGGACACGCCAACGCCGACGTGACCTTTCAGCTGGAGGACGGCGGCGGGAGCATCCACACCCGGGCGCAGATCACGGGCAAGGCCGCGTCGATGGGCGAGGGCGTGGTCATCGGCGTGCTCGACGGGCTCATTACCGACTTCACCACCAAGCTCGGCCAGATCTGAGCCGGGAGATTGATCTGGACGAAACGTTGACGCGCAGTACAGGACATCGGGTTGGGCCGCCAATCGCCCGATCTCGATCAGACGATGCTCATGCCCCTACATCCCATACTGCCCCGGGGGTCCGCAGCAACCCTTCGCAGACCGAGCGAGCGCCGCACGCAGCCCCCTGAGCTCACGCACGACGCCGCGCGCTACGCGTGTGAGTGCGGGACGGTCTTCACGGCGGGGGTCACCACGTCGGTCAAGTGCCCGGCCTGTGGGCAGCAGCAGCCCTGGTAGGGCGAGGCTCCGGAAAACCCTCTACCCGCCGGGCCTCCTCTGAGCCGGATAGGGCACGTCGATGTCGAGGCGCCCGTCGGCCAGGAGCCTGACCAGCATCAGCTGGGTGTCGCCGTCGCTGTAGAGGAGCTGGCAGCGGGTGGTGCCGGTCGGCCGAATCGTGCCCGCGCAGCGCACGGAGCCCACCTGCGGGCTTCCACCGCGCCGGACCTGCCGCTCGAGGCGAGCCTCCGCGCTCGCCGCGGCCACCGGCTCGACCAGATCGGGAGCGCCGTCGCGGGTGAGGAGCAACACGGACCCTCCGACGGCGAGCAGCACGAGGACGGCAGACACGAGCCACGCCAGGGAGGGCCGCGGAAGCGAGCGCCGGGGCGGCTCCTCGAAGAACACGAAGCCACAGTCGCGGCAGCGGGACGCCTGCGCCGGCGCACCGGCGCCGCAGCGCGGGCAGCTCGTTGTCGTGACCGTCACGCCCGAGCGTCGATCGCCGGGAGCCCGTCGAGGCTCTCGGCGTTCTTCTCACGCTTGTATTCGTCGAGCGCATCCGGGCCGCCGGTGCGCAGCCGCTTGGCCGCCCACTTGTCCGAATGGGGACGTTCACCCTCGTAGCTCATGAGCGGCACGCCATAGCCGCAGGAATCGGCGATCCGCTCCACGTGGACCACGACGATGGAGCGCCGGGCCTCCGCGGCGGCCGGCTCGGCGAAGGCGCAGCGGGCGAGCAGCTCGGTGAAGCGCGGGTCCTCGGGCATGACCGGCTCGCCCCGGCCGTGCAGGCGCAGGATCCGCGGCGGCCCCTCGAAGGCGCACAGCATCACGACGATCCGCCCGTTCTCGCGCAGGTGGGCGATCGTCTCGGCGCCGGAGCCGATGATGTCGAGATAGGCGACAGTGTGGTCGTCGAGCACCCTCAGCGAGTCGATCGGTCCCTTGGGCGAGAGGTTGATGTGCCCGTCGCCGGCCAGCGGCGCGGTGCCCGTGAAGAAGAGCGCCTGGCGGGCGATCCAGTCGCGCTGGTGATCGTCGATGCGGTCGAAGACCTTGGCCACGACGGACAATGCTAGGCCCGCGCCGGTGCGAGTGCCGCGGAAGCGACGCCTGCGTGCCCGGCCAGACGCTTGAGTCGCTCCCAGCTGGTCGGCCGCCGCGGGCGACTGCGCCGATACTCGCCGATCGTCTGACCCGCGGGGATCGTTGTCTCGATGTAGGAGAGGGCTGGCTGTAGCTCGAAGTTCGACATGCTGCGATGGTGCCGCCGGAGAGCCGCCGGATCATCAGGGGAGCGCCCTGAACCACCACCCTGAAACCGGCCACGAACGACGAACGCCCACCGGGAGGCGGGCGCTCGTCGAGTGTCGTTTGTCGTCTGTGCGCTAGGCGGCGGCGGGCTGCACCTCGCCCTCGTGGCTGACCTGGGGCAGCCATCTGAGCCTGCGCGGCAGCCACCAGTTCCAGTCGCCCAGGAGCTTCATCGTCGCGGGCAGAAGCACGCCGCGGATGATCGTGGCGTCGATCAGCACGGCGGCCGCAAGGCCGATGCCCATCTGCTTCATCTGCAGCTCGGACGAGAGAGCGAACAGTGAGAACACGCCGACCATGACGATTGCTGCGCTCGTGACCACGCCGGCCGTGCTCTTGATTCCGTGGGCCACCGCGTCCTCGGTGCGCATGCCGCGATCGAAGGCCTCGCGGACACGGGTGAGGATGAACACGTGGTAGTCCATCGAGAGCCCGAACAGGATCACGAACAGGAACAGCGGGAGCCAGGCTGCGATGGCCCCGTTGCCCTCGAAGCCGAGCAGGCCCTCGGCCCAGTCGTTCTGGAACACCA
Source organism: uncultured Thermoleophilaceae bacterium (assembly GCA_963751105.1). Lineage (GTDB taxonomy): Bacteria > Actinomycetota > Thermoleophilia > Solirubrobacterales > Thermoleophilaceae > JACVRW01. The sequence goes on from CAVVTG010000002.1 coordinate 252,140, forward strand.
GCACCAGCAGGCCGTAGGCGGAGCCGACGGACAGCAGGTTGAGCACGATCGCCTTGATGGGGATGACGATCGACCGGAAGGTGACCAGCAGCAGCAGGAACGCCGCAGTAAGCACGAACGCGAACACGTAGGGGAGGTGGCCGATCATGGCGTCGTTGAAGTCGCCCGTCGCGGCAGCCTCGCCCGTCGTGTAGGCCTCAACACCGTCGAGCTGGCCGACGGTGGCGGGAACCAGGTCGCTGCGCAGCGCTTCCACCGCGCTGTTCGACCGGTCGTCGGTGCCCGTCCCCGTGGTCGGGAGGCCCACCGTGGCGACCGTCTGATCCGAGCTGACCTCCACCGTCGCCTGGCCCTCGAAGAGGCCCGGGCGCTCGGCGGCCTTGGACTCCAGCGAGTCGATGGCCGAAACCACCGTCGAGCTGGTCACGTCGTCGGCCTTGACTACGACCATCTCCATGCTGCCCTCACTCGGGAAGGCGGCCTGGGTGCGGTCGTAGGTCTGCATCACCTCGAGCTCACGCGAGGTGTCCTCGGTTCCACCGAGGGAGGTCTGCATGCCCAGCGCCGGCAGCGCGAGCGCCACCAGGAACGCGGTGGCCACGACCGCCGAGAGCAGCGGGCGCCGCAGCACCCGGTCCAGCACGCGCGACCACAGGCTCGCCTTGCCGACCTTGCTCTTGAGCCGTCCGATCAGCGGGGGGCGGCCCTTGTCGACCTTGTCGCCGAGCTTCGAGAGCACGGCGGGCAGGACCGTCAGCGAACCGAGCACGGCAACCGCAACCACGATGATCGTGCCCGTGGCAAAGGAGGCGAAATTGGAGATCCCGCCCAGGTACATCCCGGCCATGGCGACCATCACCGTGAAGCCGGAGATCAGCACCGCGCGACCCGACGTTGCCGCGGCAGCCTCGATCGCCGCGTCGTTGCCGCGTCCGGCGGCACGCTCTTCCCGCGCTCTCTTCACGTAGAAGAGGCTGTAGTCGATGCCCACGGCCATGCCAACGAGCACCACCACGTGCATCACTGACCCGTCGACAGGAGCGAGCTGGCTGACGGGGCCCAGCAGGCCCATGGTCGCGGCCACGCTCGTGAGGGCCAGCAGGATGGGCAGCCCGGCCGCCACCAGCGCTCCGAAGGCGAACACCAGGATGATCAGGGTGATCGGAATAGAGAGCAGCGTGGACTTGCCCATCTCCTCGTTCGACTTGTCCATTGTCGCCTTGGTGATGCTGGCGTCGCCCGATTCCTCGATGCGAAGCTCGGGGTTAGCCTTCTGGGCCGCCTCCACTGCGGCCAGCGACGCGACGACCGACTTCTCCGTTGCGTCCGAGTCGCCAGGGAGGTCGAAGGTCACTAGGGCCGAATGACCGTCGGCCGAGACCTGCCCGCCCCGGGCCTCGTAGGGACCCACGACGTTGCTCACGCCCTTCGTGTCCTGCAGGCGTCCGGTCACGTCCTTGACGCCGGCCCTGAACTCAGGACTGCCGGCGCTCAGCTGCTTGCTCTGTACCAGCACCTGCTCGGACGACTTCTCCGGGAAGGCCCCGTCCAGCGCCTCGGCGGCCTGTCCGGACTCGCCCGGCATGCCGCTCTTCTGGTCGATTTCCTCCTGCGGGAGGACGTTCATCCCGATGAACAGCGCAACCAGCACGAAGGCCAGCCAGCCGAAGATGGCGGTCTTACGATGCCGGACGCTCCAGCGCCCTACCCGGGCCGTGAAGTTGCTTGGCGATTGCATGGGGCTCCTCTTGGTGGGGTTCGACTGCATGGGGCCAGCCTGCTCCGCGCCGGGTCTCGGTTCATCGGGGTAGCCCCCTGAGCCGCACCCTGAACCGGCGGACCGGGGTCCGGGCAGGGTCAGGGCGTGTGGAGCTCGCGGATGCGCAGCGCGGCCGTGCGCTCGGCCACGTAGCGGGGCAGCTGCCCGAGCGCGGCGTCCTCGCTGGGCGCGTCGACCTCCCACCAGATGTGATGAGTGCCGAAGTCGCACGACGCCCGCACCGGAGACCCGCGCAGCGGGCTTGCAAAGGCCTTGAAGGAGGCGAACACCACACCGCACTCCTGGGGGTCATGACGGTGGCTGAGCATGAAGCGGGGCATGGCATCAGTCTCGTCCCGCGCGCCACTTCTCACATCAGGGCGACACCCTGATCTTTGCCGTTCCGTGGGGTAGGCTGGCGCGCCGGGAGCCTTTCGTTGACGCTGTCAGAAGCGGCCCTGGTGGGCCGAGAGCACGAGCAGCAGCTCGTCGAGCAGCTGCTCGACGATGCGGTGGCGGGCGCGCCGCGCGTGGCCTTCGTCACCGGCGAGCCCGGCATCGGCAAGACCTCGCTGCTGCAGGAGCTGGCCGGCCGTGCCGAGGAGCGAGGCTGCCTCGCGCTGCGCGGCAGCGCTGCCGAGTTCGAGCGCGAGCTGCCCTTTGGGCTGGTGGTCGACGCTCTCGACGAGTACCTCGGCTCGCTCGATCCCCAGGCCTTCAGCCGTCTCGCGTCAGAGGACCTCTCGGAGGTCGCGGGTGTGTTCCCCGCGCTGCGCTCGCTGCAACCGAGCCCACCGGGGCCGACCACCGCCGCCGAGCGCTTTCGGGCCCATCACGCCGTGCGCGACCTGATCGAGCGCCTGGCCGGGCCCCAGCCGCTGGTCCTCATCCTCGAGGACCTCCACTGGGCCGACGGTGCGTCGGTCGAGCTCGTCTCCCATCTCCTGCGTCGCCCGCCGCAGGCGGCTGTCCTGGTCGTGGCGTCGTACCGCACGGGTCAGGCCGACCGCGGGCTGGAGACGGCCATCGCAGCAGCCGCGGCCAACGGCGAAAGCGTGCGGCTGGTGGAGCTTGGCCCCTTGACTCCCTCGGCCGCCGGCGAGCTGGTGGATGAGGCCGGCGCAGCCGAGCTCGAGCAGCTCTACCGCGCCAGCGGCGGCAACCCGTTCTACATGCTGCAGCTCGCCCGTAGCGGTGGTGATGGAGCCGACGGCGCGCGTCGCGGCACCGAGGTGCCGCCCGCGGTGGTGGCGGCGATCCTGGCCGAGCTCGACGGGCTCACGCCGGGCGCCCGCCGCTTCGCGGAGGCCGCCGCGGTGGCCGGCGACCCGTTCGAGCTCGATCTCGCGATCGCGGCGGCGGGCGTCGAGGATCCGGAGGCGCTCGATGCGATCGACATGCTCGTCGCACGCGACCTCGTGCGTCCCGGGAACGTACCCCGGCGCTTCGGCTTCCGGCATCCGCTCGTGCGCGGCGCGGTCTACGAGTCCACCGCAGCAGGGGCGCGCTTGGCGGCGCATGGGCGCGCCGCCGCGGCCCTGGCCGAGCGGGGCGCCCCGGTTTCGTCACGCGCCCACCACGTGGCCCAGTCCGCCCGGCACGGGGACACCGCCGCGGTGGCGGTCCTGCGTGAGGCCGGTGAGGAGGCGGCCCAGCGCGCTCCCGCCAGCGCGGCGCAGTGGTTCGAGATCGCGCTGGGCCTGCTGCCCGCCTCGGCACCCGCGAGCGAGCGCGTCGCGCTCCTGATGGCGCTGGCCGGGGCCAAGGCGGCGACCGGCGCCTTCGAGGACGCCCGCGCGGCGTTGCTCGAGAGCATCGAGCTCACACCAGGCGACTCCGAGGCGCTGCGGATCAGCCTGATCGGCGCGTGTGCCGGGGTCGAGCAGCTGCTCGGTCATCACCGAGAGGCACACGAGCGCCTGACCACCGCGCTCGCCCGGCTCCCGGATCCCGCCTCGACCCAGACGGTCGAGCTGCTCATCCACCTGTCCACGGGCCACTTCTACCGCCAGGACTATCCGGCCATGCGCGACGCGTCCGAGCGCGCGCTCGCCGCCGCAAAGGTGCTGGATGACACGCCGCTGATCGCCGCGAGCAGTGCTGCGCTCACCGCTGCGCTGGCGTTCATCGGCGGCCAACCCGGGACCGACGCGCAACGCATCGCCGCGGCCGGGCAGGTCGACGGGATGTCAGACGACGAGCTGGCGCTGCGTCTGGACGCCGTGGCCAACCTCTGTGCGGCCGAGCTCTACCTCGACCGCTTCGCCGACGCCGGCAGGCACGCCGAGCGCGGGTTGGCAATCGCCCAGGCGACCGGGCAGGCCGAGGTCTCGCCGTTCCTCATCCCTGTGCTCGGAACGGTCCTGCAGATGCTGGGAAGCCTCGACGAAGCGGTGCGGGTGCTTGACGAGGCGGCTGAGGCCGCGCGGCTGTCCGGCAACGTGCAGGCCCTGGCGTGGAACCTCCTCAACCACGCGAACGCCTCCCTCTATGTGGGCGATGTCAACACCGCGCGCCGGGTGGCGCAGGAGAGTGTCGACATAACCCGAGACCTCGACCACAGCCTCGTCTCGACCTACGCCGGGGCGAACCAGGCCTTCGTGCTGAGCGCGGCCGGCGAGCACGAGCGCGCGATCCGGGCGGTGACCGAGAGCGCCGGGGGCGAGGACCTGCCGCTTCTCCCCGGCGGGTGGCGCGCGAACTACTTCGAGGCGATCACGCGCAGCCGCCTGGCGCTCGGCCAGGTCGAGGGAGCACGACGGGCGGCGGCCGGCGCGGCCGCGGTGGCCGAGCGCACCGGCACCGGCTTCTCGGGCGCGATGACCGCGCGTGCGGCCGCCGCCCTTGCGCTCGCCGAGGAGAATCCGGAGCGCGCCGCCGAGCAGGCCCTGCTGGCGGCGGCGAGGTGCGATGCGATCGAGGCACGCGTGGAGGCGGCCATCTCGCGCACTCTGGCGGGCCGGGCTCTGGGCGCTGCCGGCCGCCAGGACGAGGCCGTCGCCGTGCTCGAGCGCGCCGCTCGAGAGCTCGAGGGCTACGGCGCGGTTCGCCTCCGCCAAGAGGCCGAGCAGGAGCTGCGCAAGCTGGGCCGCCAGATCCACAGGCGCTCCGCCCCGGGCAAGGCCGACGGCGCCGGGATCGAGACCTTGACCGAGCGCGAGGCGCAGATCGCCGCCCTCGTCACGGATCGCAAGACGAACCCGGAGATCGCGGCCGAGCTGTTTCTGAGCGTCAAGACCATCGAGACCCACCTGCGCAACATCTTCCGCAAGCTCGACGTGAGCTCGCGAGTAGAGTTGGCGCGGGTCATGGAGCGGGAACGGGGCTGAGCCCGGGCGCTCGTGCCTGCCGGCTGCGGCCGGCCAGGACGGCCGCCAGTGCGAAGCAGACCAGGCCGATTGCTCCGAGCGGGCCTGCGTCATGCAGGACGAAGAGCGACGAGAGGCCGAGCAGACCCACCACCGCAACACCGGCCCCGGCGCGCCGGAAGGCCACAGCGGCAGCGATCATGGCCACGATCCAGGCAGTGTTCCCGATGGCGCTGAGCGCCAGGAGGACCGGGCTTTCGAAGTAGTCCTGAATGACCTCGGCGGCCGTCCCACGGTCGCCCGCGGGCAAGCCGCTGGCCTGGTCCACCAGGATGCCGGTTCCGATTCCGAGGGTCGCCTCCCACGCGATGAAGAAGATCGGGAACACCACCAGAGCACATCTGCTCACGGTGGCGGCTCGACCGGGGAGGCCGGCGATCAGCCTGTACCCGGCCAAGGCCATCAGGCCCGCGCCGATGGCCAACCCGATGTGGACCACGAGCCAGAGCGTGGTCTCGCCACGCAGGCCTTCGTAGACGGAGCCACCGAACTGCGGGTGGAAGAGAAGGAGGACGGCGAGCGCTGTCGCGGTGGCCGGGAGCAGAAGCTCGATGAGCCGATGGGATTTCATGAGACCACGCTCTCACCGGCCGCGTCGGAGGACATCGGGGACGGACCCTGACTCGCACCCTGAGCCGCCGCCGCGCCGGGAGCTAACGCTGCTCCGGCGCCGAGGCCCGCTCGACCACACGCGCCAGCTGCGCACGCGACGAGACATCGAGCTTGCGGAACATGTTCCGCATGTGGGTTTCCACGGTCTTGACGCTCAGGAACAGCTCCGCGGCGATCTCGGGGTTCGTTCGCCGGTCGACCACCAGGCGGGCCACGTCGCGCTCCCGTGGGCTCAGTCCCTCGATCCCGTCGCCGTCGTCCAGCCTCACACGCGCCCGGGTGGGCGTGCGGCTGCCGATCTTGCGCAGCTCGCGCTCGGCCGCGTCGCGGTAGCGCGACGCGCCGCACCCGTTCAGCTCGTCGGCGGCGCTCCTGAGCTCGCCCTTGGCCCGCTCGGTGTGGCCCGAGGCCGCCAGGCACCGGCCGGCTAGGAGCCGGCAGAGGGCGGCATCGACTCGGGCGCCGACGTTGCCGGCGGACACGGCCGCGGCCAGCGCCTCCTCGGCGGCGACCGCCGGCTCACCGGAATGGAGCGCGACGGCCGCGCTCGCACGACCCGCCATCGAAGCCGCGTGATCGAGACCGACATGCGCGGCCACGGCCGCGGCGCGTGCGGCAGCGGCCTCGGCATCCACCGGGCGGTCGAGCGCCAGCCAGCAGCGCGTGAGCAACTCGAAGTAGCTCGCCCGCCAACCGCCGGGAATGAGCAGAAGCTCCTCGCCCCCGGCGCCGGCGATCGCGACCTCGGTGGCCCGCTCGGGGTCGCCCGTCTCACAGAGCGCGTGAGCGAGAACCACGTTGACGTGGCCAGTCACGAGGGAGGTGCGATCCATGTGGGCTGTCACCTCCGCGCTCTCCTCCGCCAGCGCCAGTGCCGTATCGAGGTCGCCCGAAACTCGCGCGACCATGCTTTGGTTCAGCAGGCTCCACCCGAGCGACTGGGCGTTGCCCGAAACACGGGCGGCTTCGATCGCTGCTTCGAATGCCTTGGCGGCTTCATCCAGGCGCCCCAACGCCCACAACGCCACGCCCACCACGGGGACCAGCGCCGGAAAGAACTCGCCCTGCCCCGCCGCACGGGCGACCGCCAGACCGCGCCGGCCGTGGGAGACCGCCTCGTCGTAGAGGTCCAGATACAGCTCCGCAGTGCCGAGGAAGGTGACGGCGTCGAGCCGGAGCGCCAGCCGGTCGTCGGGTAGAGCGTCGATGTTCCGGGCGGCCTCCTCGCGGTGCCTCCGGCCCTCGGGAATCCACGAGCCAAATGCACCGGCCATGGCCAGGGTCGCACTTGCCGCGATCGCCGGAAGCTCGTCGTCAAGCGCCTTTGCGGCCTCCATGGCGCGCGATCCCTCGGCACGCATCTCCTCGAAGTCCGAGCGAAAGAACGCGCCGCCCGCGAGCGCCAGCCGCAGCTCGATCGCAGCCGGGGAGCCCGGCTCGGGGAGTCGTGCGAGAGCACCGGCCAGGCGCCGGCGGGCCTCCTCATGGCGACCCAGGAGCTGCTCGGTACCCGCGCAGGCGGCCGCCAGCCGGCCATCGGCGTCGCCGTCCGCAGCGAGCTCGATCGCTTCGAGCAGCGCCGAGCGGCTGTCCTCGAAGCGGCCCGTGGCCGCCTGGGCCCGCGCGAGCTCCGTCAGCAACTCGATCCGCTCCTGGGCTGTTGCGTCACCGGGCAAGAGACGCAGGGCGCCGGCGAACCAGCGCGCTGCGCTCTCCGGGGCCCGCTCCGCCGTGGCGCGCGCGGCTTCGAGCAGCGCAGCCACCGCGGCGGAGTCGCCGTGCATTGCCGACTGCTCCACGTGGTGGGCCCGGGCGGCCGCGGGCGCGCCGCGCGCCGCCAGCGCCTCGGCGGCGCGCCCGTGTGCGGCGAGCCGCAGACCGATCGGGCAGGACTCGTAGATGGCGCTGCGGACGAGCGGATGGCGGAAACGGAACCGGCGCGGCACCTCGCCGCGGCGCACGAGATCGCAGGCGAACAGCTCATCCAGTGGGTCGAGGGCCTGCCCGGGCGGGAGGTCCGCGATCGCGACAGCCAGGTCGAGCTCGAACGGATCACCGGCGACAGCCGCGGCGTTGGCCAGCGCACGGGCATCAGGGGAGAGTCCACCGATCTCGCGGACGATGGAGGCGGCGACTGATCTGGGCACGCTCGTCTCCGCGTCGAGCGGGTCGTGACGTACCGCGCCCAGGCCCGCTCGGGCCAGCTCCAGCGTGTAGAAGGGATTGCCCCCACCCATGGCGTAGAGGCGTTCGCTCTGCGCCGGGCTCGCCCCGTCGACGAGAGCCGCCGCCTGCGCTTGGGTCAGCGGTCCGAGCTCCACACGAGCCACCCCTTCCTCCAGCGCCGACGCGTCGAGCGCGGCGAGCAGCGCTTCGTCGGCCTGACCCGCTCTGCAGGTGGCGGCGATCAGCACACCGGCGCGTGGCGGACGGCGCAACAGGTGGGTGGCCAACTCGAGTGAAGCGCCGTCGGCCCACTGAATGTCGTCCAAGGAGAGCAGCACCGGACGCGTCGCCGCGAGACGCTCGAACAGCTCTCGCACGGCGTGGTGAGTGCGAAAGCGCTGAGCCGCCGTCGTAGGGGCCGGGCCCGAGCCGAGCGTGCGCAACGCCGGAAACACGCCCGCCAGCTCTCCTTGGTCGTCGGCGGCGAGCCGGTGAAAGGCGCTCGGCTCGAGCGAGGCCAGGTATTCGTCGAGCGCGTCGACGACCAGGCCGAAGGGGAGCTCACGCTCGAACTCCGCGGCGCTGCCGGACAGGGTTAGAAATCCCTGATCGGAGGCCAGCTGCAGCAGCGACGCAACAAGGCTGGTCTTGCCGATCCCCGGCTCTCCCGAGATGAAGACGAACTGCGGGTTTCCTGCTCGCGCCTCACCGAGCATCTGCTCGAGCAGCGCCAGCTCACGTTCGCGGCCCACGAGGGGCCGGCTGCGTACGGTCACCTCGACTCTCCCCCTGGGGAGTGAGCATATGCTCTTTCACCGCGGCGGCGGGGTGGTGCCTCAGCCCACCTGGGGGCCGGAGAGCTCAGCCCTCAGACTGGCGATCTCCGTGACCGCGGCGCCGACGTAGGCGCTGAGGGTCTCCGCGATCTCGCGGTCGAGGTCGGCCATGTAGGCGGGGACGCGCCACAGGCCTTCGCTCTCTGCGAGGGCTCGCTCGTGCTTCAGCTCGACCAGACGGCTCTGTATCTCGGTGGCCAACATGAGGCCCATCCTGCGCTTCGGAGACGTGGATCTCATCGGTGGGCAACCCTGAACCGGACCCATGCGCACCCTGAACCGGGGGAGATCTAGCCCGTCAACCGCCCGTGCAGCTGACCCCGGAACGTCGCGATCTCCGTGACCGCGGCCCCGACGAAGGCCTGGCTCGTCGCGTGGATCTCGTAGTGGAGGTCGGCCATGTAGGCGAGGTTGCCGGCAAGGCCCTCGATCGAGGCCAGGGCACGCTCGGCCTGCAGGTCCTGGAGGCGCAGGTGGAGGTCGGTCGCGGTCATGGGGCGATCTTCGGCCGCGCGGGCCCGTCCGGGCACCCGGGATACCCCCGGGCGGTCCCTGGGCCGGCACGGGCTGCCAGCATGGCGGGCGTGAGCATGCTCGAACTCGACACCCCTCACGGGCTCGCCCGAGCCCACCTCCACGAGGCCGCGGATCCGTTGGCCGCCCTGGTGCTCGGTCACGGGGCCGGGGGAGGGGTCGCGGCTCCGGATCTGGTGGCCGCGACCGAGGCCGCGAACTCCGACCGGATCAGTGTCGCTCTCGTCGAGCAGCCCTACCGCGTCGCCGGCCGGCGGGCGCCCGCTCCTGCGGCACAGCTCGACACGGCCTGGGTCGCGGTCACCCGACAGTTGGCGACCGGGGAGCTGAGTGGCCTGCCGCTGATCGTGGGCGGTCGCTCGCTGGGCGCCCGGGTGGCGTGCCGCACCGTGGCGGCCACCGGCGCGGTGGCCGTGCTCTGTCTCGCCTTCCCGCTCGTGCCGCCGCGCCGCAAGGGCGGCGCGGCGCCGCCGAGCCGCCTGGGCGAGCTCGACGCCGTGGCGCTGCCGGTGCTCGTGGTGCAGGGTGAGAGCGACCAGTTCGGCATGCCGCCGCCCGGCCCCAACCGCTCCGTCGTCAGGGTGGCGGGCAACCACAGCCTGCGCAAGGACCCCGAGGCGGTGGGGAGGGCGGTGCGGGACTGGCTGCCCGGCGCATTACCCCACGGGTAAGCGATGAGTCTCGGGGCTGCTGCTTGTCTAAAGGGGGATGACCGCTAACACGAACAAGAAGGCCACCGCATCCTCAGACCGACAACGCTGGCTGGCGCTCTACGTGCTGTGCGTGGGCGTGCTGATGATCGTCCTCGACGCGACGATCGTGAACGTCGCTCTCCCCTCGATCCAGGACGACCTGGGCTTCTCGCAGAGCGATCTCGCCTGGGTGGTCAACGCCTACCTGATCGCCTTCGGCGGGCTGCTCCTGCTCGCCGGCCGCATGGGCGATCTCATCGGCCAGCGGCGGATCTTCCTGATCGGCCTGGCGATCTTCACCGTGGCCTCGCTGTTCTGCGCGGTGGCGCAGAGCCAGGGCATGCTGATCGGCGCACGCTTCGTGCAGGGCGTCGGCGGAGCGCTGACCTCCGCGGTGGTCCTGGGAATGATCGTGACCATGTTCCCCGAGCCGCGCGAGCAGGCCAAGGCGATCGGGGTCTACACCTTCGTCGCGGTCGCCGGCGGCTCGATCGGCCTACTGGTGGGCGGCGTGCTGACCGAGGCCATCAACTGGCACTGGATCTTCTTCGTCAACCTGCCGATCGGCGTGGCCACGGCGCTGTTCGCGCTGCGGCTGGTGGAGGACGGCGAGGGCATCGGTTTCGGCGAGGGCGCGGACATCCCTGGCGCGGCGCTGCTCACCGGCGGGCTGATGCTCGGCGTGTACACCATCCTCGGCGTGGCCGAGGAGGGCTGGGGCTCCACCCGGACGCTCGCGCTCGGAGCGGTCTCGCTGCTCCTGCTCGCTGCCTTCCTCGTGCGCCAGTCACGCATCGAGAACCCGCTCATGCCGCTTCGCTTGTTCCGCTCGCCCAACGTGACCGGAGCGAACCTGATCCAGGCGCTGCTGGTGGTGGGCATGTTCGGGATGTTCTTCCTGGGCGCGCTCTACATGCAGCGGATCCTGGGCTACAGCGCGCTCGAGGTCGGGCTGGCCTTCCTGCCCTCCACGATCGTGATGGGCACCATCTCGTTCCGCTACTCGGCCCGCGCGAACATGCGCTTCGGTGCCAAACCAGTGCTGATCCCCAGCATGCTGGCCATCGGCGCCGGGATGCTGCTGTTCGCCCGGACCCCGGTGGACGGCAGCTTCGCCGTCGACATCCTGCCGGCGATGGTCCTGTTCGGCACCGGCGCCGGCTTCGGCTTTCCGGCGCTGATGACGCTCGCCATGTCGGGGGCCACGCCCAGCGACTCGGGACTGGCCTCCGGCCTGGTCAACACGAGCGTGCAGGTGGGCGGCGCCATCGGCCTGGCGGTGCTGGCCACGCTCGCCAGCGAGCGCACGGCCGGCCTGCTGGCCGACGGCGAGTCCACCGCGGCCGCGCTCAACTCCGGCTTTCACCTGGCCTACCTGATCGGGGCGGGCCTCGTGGGCGTAGCTCTGGTGGTGGCGCTGCTCGTGCTGCGCCCCGAGGCGGCGTCTGCCTCCGAGCCCGCACGGTCCGCCCAGCCGGCCTACAGCGAGGCCGGCTGACCGGACGTCAGCCGAGCGGCGCCAGCAGCGCCTTCCTGCCCTCGAAGGCGAAGAACAGCAGGTCGACCATCCGGAAGGTCGTGTTGTTGGGCCCGAGTGAGGGCTTGAACGCCGTGTCGCGGACGATCGAGTGGGTGCTGCCCTCCATCGCGCGGTGGAAGGTCTCCGCCACGATGCGGGCACCCACCCCCTTCAGCTTGCCGCCGTTGAACTCCGCCTCGCGCAGGACATAGAACCAGAGCGGGGTGTTCTTCAGGAACGCCTCGCGCTGGGTCTGGGTGAGCGAGCCGATGTCCGCGCCGCCTGAGCCGTTGCGCAGCTGGGCCGCGGTCAGCTTGGTGACGTTTACGCCCTTGCTCTTCAGGAAGGTGACCATCTGCTGACCCGTGGCCAGGGTGACCATCTTCGCGCGCGTGAGGTTGCGGAAGGCGAGGTTGCGCCGCGCGTCGTTGAAGCCGACGTTGGGCCCGCCGAAGGCGCCGGTCGGCAGGTGCTCGAGGGGGTTGACCAGGGTCGAGTCGATGCGCATCGCCCGGTTGAACTTGCCCGCCGGGACTACGAGGCCCGGTTTGGGGATGTCGCCGAAGTCGTAGAGGCGCCGGAAGTCGGCGATCCAGTTGCTGGGCAGCCGCGAGCCGCCGCCCAGGTCGCCGCCGGTGGCCGAGAACAGGAACAGCAGCTCGAGCGACCCCGACCCGCCGTCGAAGATCCTGTTCCAGTTGTAGCCGCGCCGGATCATCGCGTGCCCGAGCCGGAAGCCGGCCACCGAGAACTCGAGCGGCATGGTCGGGACGTCGGTGGGGGTGGCGCCCACCTCGAAGGCCTTGCGGCCCTGGTTGAAGACGTTGCTGACGACGCCGGCCGCGGCGATGCGGGGCAGATAGTCGGTGCGCAACATCCACTGGTAGTGCTTCGTGACCAGCTCACGCGCCTTGGTGAAGCGCTGGCCGGCGGGCACCGAGGCGGGCAGCGTGTTGACCACGCGGTTGTGGAAGCGGATCATCGCCAGGTGGGTCTGGGCCACGGCGAGGTTCTCGTCGTTGCGCGGATCGGGGATCACCGCCTTGCGCTTCTTGGCCTGCGTGTTGCCGAGGCCGCGCGGCAGGTCGAAGCCGTCCTTGGCCGGGATGCCGTCGGCCGCGATGGTCTTGCCCATCTTGAGATGCAGGCCGTCCGCTTCGTAGAACTTGGCCGACTCCGGATCCTGCGGGCCGGCGCCATAGAGGGAGTCGAGGTCGAGGCTGGGTGAGCGTCCCTGAAGCAGCGCGGCCGGCGAGATGTTGGTGCCGAGCGTGACCGTGGTCCGGTCGAAGGTCAGGTCGTGGTCCACGAACTGGCCCAGGTAGGTGAAGCCCGCGGGCACCCCGGTGGCGCCTCCGCCGCCGGCGGCCATCTCGTGGCCGACCTTCTTGCGGTTGGGCTCGCCGAGCTGCTTGCCGGTGCCCTTCGGGCCCATCCGCGAGAAGCGGAACGGCGGTGCGGTGTCGGCGGCCGCGAGGGCCGCCACCGTGCGTCCCCCGTCCGCTTCGGTCAGAAGTCCCTCTCCGACCACGTAGTAGCTCTCGGAACCGTGCTTGTCCACACCGTCTCCTGTCCTTGGGGCCTCAGGGCAAGTGCACCGGCGGCTCGAACACGGCGGGCATGGGCCCGCTGTCGGCCTCCGTGCCACAGCTCTCGCAGTAGGGCGGGCGCTCGGAGTTGCGGAACCCGAGCGCCGCCCAGACGAGCAGCCACAGACCCAACGTCACCACGCTGAGCGCGAGATGGAGCAGGTGGTTCACCCGCGGCTTGACCATCACGGTCTGGCGGCCGCAGGAAAAGCACCAGCCCGCCGACCGGTACATGCCCACTCTGAGCATCAGATGCTTCCTTCTCTGGGGGGTGCCTCAACTGAAAGTCTCACGCCCGGACCGGACGGGTGATACCCCCGGGTGTCTGGTCTGGACCCCCCATGCGGGGGTGACCGCTCGGTCAGGGCGGCCGGACGGGCGGTTTAACCTCCACCGGCGTGAGCAACGGCAGTGCCTATGAGCTGGCCCGGATCAGGCTGTCGAGCGGCGATGAGACCACGGTCTACCTGGTCCGCCATCCGCTGTCCGGCACCGCTGTCCGCGTGATCCAGCTTCCGGAGCCCACCCGGCTCGATCACTGGTGCGCGGACAACGGAGTCGAGGAGGCGATGGTCGGCGGTTTCTTCCTGCGCGACCCCTATCGCCCGCTCGGCGAGGTGAGAATCGCCGGCGCGGCACTGGCCCACGAGCCGATCGCCGCTCCCTGGGGCCCGCGGCGCGGCTGTCTGCAGATCGACGGCGAAGTGAGGATCGCCCCGCGTGAACGGCTCGAGGCCGAGCCGCCGGGAGACCTGCTGCAGGCCGGGCCGCTGCTGGTCTCGGGAGGGGAGCCCGTAGCGCTCGGCGAGGACCGCGAGGGCTTCTCGAGCGGCGCCGAGCAGTTCGATTCCGACATAACGGCCGCGCGTCATCCGCGCTGCGCGATCGGGCTGAACGGCCACGAGCTGCTCGCCGTCTGCTGCGACGGACGCAGGTCGGGCGTGGACGGCGGCCTCGACCTGGGAGAGCTCGCGCGGCTGCTGCTCTCGTTCGGCGCCGAGGAGGCCCTCAACCTCGACGGCGGCGGCTCGGCCACCCTCGTCCATCGCGGCCACCTGCTCAACCGGCCCTACTCGCACGAGAGTCAGCCGGCTCCCGAGTCGCGCCCCGTGGTCACCGCGCTCGTCTTCGACCCTGTGGGGTGACCCATGCGCGCCGGGAGTCCGCTCCCGAGTGATCCGCTGCGGCTGGTCTGCGTAGGAAGGGGACCTACCCGCAACACAGGAGGCCTTCGTGCCTGGTATCGGACCAATGGAATTGATCGTCGTGCTCATCATCGCCCTGGTCATCTTCGGACCCAAGAAGCTCCCCGAGCTCGGCAAGTCGCTGGGCAGCGGCATGCGCAGCTTCAAGGACTCGGTGAGCGGATCCGATCGCGACGAGCTGCCGGCCGGCGACGCGAGCGCCACCAAGAAGTCCTGAGCGGCAGCGAGCCGAGCTCATGGGCCGGATCAAGCCGCTCGCTCACGACGACGAGCTGACGGTCGTCGATCACCTCGACGAGCTGCGGGCGCGCCTGATGGTGTCGCTCGCGGCCTTCGTGGTGGCCTTCTCGCTGACCGCGTGGCAGAGCGACTTCGTCCTCGACCTCATGAACGCCCCGCTACCCGGCGGATTCGAGCCGATCACGTTGGGGCCGGCCGAGCCGTTCATCCAGACGCTCAAGAACGCCGGCTACGCGGCGATTCTGCTCACCCTGCCGGTGCTGCTCTATCAGGCCTACGCCTTCCTCGTCCCGGCGCTCGGCCAGCGCGAGCGGCGGATGGCGGTGCCGCTGCTTCTCATGGTGCCGGTGCTGTTCATCGGCGGGGTGGTGTTCTGCTACCTGGTGGTGCTCCCGCCGGCACTCGACTTCCTGCTGTCGTTCAACGAGTCCCAGTTCAACAACCAGCTGCGGGCGAGCGACTACTACGACTTTGCCGTGCTGACCATGCTCGCCCTGGGCCTGGGCTTCCAGATTCCGGTCGGCGTGCTGGTGCTGACGCGGCTGGGCGTGGTCTCGTACGACAAGCTGCGCCGCAGCCGGCGCTACGCCATCCTGGGCATCGCCGTCCTGGCGGCGCTCCTGCCCACGCTCGATCCCATCACCCTCGTGCTCGAAATGGTGCCGCTGATGGCGCTGTACGAGCTGAGCATCCAGCTCTCGCGTCTGGTCGAGCCGATCAGCCTGGCGCGCGAGGACGCGTCCTCCGGGGCGCCTGGCTGACCAGATTCGGCCTCGGCGAGGTGCCTTGAGTGGCCAACCCTCCACCGATCCTGCGCATTGGGGGTTGACTGATGCACGCGACCTGCCGATAAGGGATAACACGTCCACCGTTTCGGCAGGGGTGCCGCAAACGGAGTGGGCAGAAACGGAAAATAGTTCGTAGAGCGGGCCGGGAGGCTGGCTGATGGTGTGGACGATTGTTCTGATAGCGGGAGCCTGGGTGCTGGCCTCGGTTGTCGTTTCACTGCTCCTGTTCCCGCTGTGGGAGAGCTCGAAGGCCCGTGTGCAAGCGCCGGCCGGAGCGAGCGAGCTGCTGGCCGCCACGGTCGAGGACGGTCCCGCAATGGGAGGCCATCCGGCGGTGCGCCCCGGTCGGGCCGACCCGATCCCGTCGCCCCAGCGACTGGGCTACGCCGAGCTCGTGCTCGAGCGCCTCGCCGCCCATACGCAGGCCGTGCTGGGCGTGGACGGGGCGTGCGTGCTGGTGCGCGAGGGCCCCGACCTCGAGACGGTGTCGGGAGTGGCCGGAGCCGGTCTCGGCCAGGGACTGGTGGGCCGTAGCTTCAGCACCGACAGCGGCCTGTCCGGCATGGCCCTTCGCACCGGGCGCCCGGTGATATTCCCCGTCGCCGCGGGATACGGCGAACGCAACGGGGGAGTTGCCGTCGAGGAGATGCTGCCGGCGGCTGCGGCCCCGCTGTCCGGCTCGCTGGGTCCGCGCGGAGCTCTCGTGGTCGGCTCGGCCGGCGAGCCCACCGAGCTCGGTCTCGTGGAGCTCGAGCTGCTGTCGGAGTTCGCCGGCCTCACCAGCCGGGCTCTGCGTCACCAGGAGCACCACGAGCTGATGGCTGGAGATTCACGAGCGGAGATCAGGGCACTGGTGGGCGCCCTCGCCAACGCCGACGGGGCTACCTTCCGGCACTCCCTCGAGGTGGCCGAGCTGGCCACCCGGGTCGGCCGCCGGCTGGGACTCGACCGGGCCGAGCTGGTGGAGCTCGAGCTGGGGGCGCTGCTCCACGACATCGGCAAGCTGAGGCTGCCCGCGGAGATCCTCAAGAAGCCCGGTCCGCTCGACCCGCGTGAGTGGGAGCTCGTACAGCGCCACCCCGAATGGGGCGCCGACCTCGTGGCCGGCATACCCGGGCTCGAGGCGGTGGCCATGATCGTGCGTCTGCACCACGAGCGACCTGACGGCGCCGGCTATCCGCACGAGCTCCCGCTCGAGCGGATCCCCGTGGCCAGCCGCATCATCTCCGTGTGCGACGCCTACGGGGCGATGACCGGCGGGCGCCCCTACCAGGAGCCCGTCCACCCGTCCGATGCGGTGCGCGAGCTTCTCCGGCATGCCGGCAGCCAGTTCGATCCGGAGAGCGTGAGGACGCTCGCCAGGATCGTCGAGCAGCGGCCGCTCGCCGCGGCCTGAGCACCTGCCACAGTCCGCGCCGGAATAAGCGCCGCCGGTTGGCGGTCGTGGAGGCATGGCCACCCCGACGATCGCCTCCCGGCAGATCCACAATCCCGTTCAGCGCGATTCGGTCACCTTCCTCGAGACCAGTGCCGAGAGCGGCGGCGAGCGCACGCTGTGCGCTTTCGAGGTGGCCCCCGGCGGCCGGGTCAAGCCACACTTCCACATGTCCTACAGCGAGCACTTCTTCGTGCACGAGGGTCGCCTGACGGTCACGATCGGGGAGCAGACGCAGGAGGTCGGGCCGGGAGAGGATGCCCTGGTCGCACCGGGCCTGCGGCACGCGTGGCGAAACGACGGCTCCGAGCGAGTGATGGCCGACCTCGAGCTGCGTCCCGGCCATGTCGGCTTCGAGGAAGGGCTGCGCATCCTCTTCGGGCTGGCCGCCGACGGCCGGGTGCTGGCCGACGGGCTGCCCCGCAACCCGCTTCACACCGCCGTGCTGCTCGAGCTGGGCGAGCTCCGGCTGCCCGGCGCCCTCGGGGCGGTGAGGCCGCTGCTCGGGCTGCTCGCCCGGGTCGCTCGCCGCAGCGGCGTGGAGCGCGAGCTGCGGCGCCGCTACCTCCGGCCTAAGCCGCGCCGGCCCCGGTGGCCAGCACGCCGCCGTCCGCCAGCACCACTCCGTCCGCGCACGACGCCTCCACCAGGCCGCCGTGGAACTGCTCCTGGTAGAGGCCGGCTGTAGAGGCCGCCCTGCTCGACCAGCTCCGCGTGGGTGCCGCGCTCCACCAGCCGGCCCCGGTCGAGCACGAAGATCACGTCGGCCGCGAAGATCGTGGACAGCCGGTGGGCGATGGCCAGCGTGGTGCGGCCCTCCATCAGGGGCTCGAGCGCTGCCTGGACGAGCCGCTCGCTGGTGGTGTCGAGGGCCGAGGTGGCCTCGTCGAGGATCAGGATGCGGGGGTCCTTGAGCAGCGCCCGCGCGATGGCCACGCGCTGCTTCTCGCCTCCGGAGAGCCGGTAGCCGCGCTCGCCGACCATGGTGTCGTAGCCGTCGTCGAGCTCCATGATCCGGTCGTGGATGAGCGCGGCCCGGGCCGCGTCCTCGAGCTCGTCGTGGGTCGCGTCGCGGCGTGCGTAGAGCAGGTTGTCGCGCACGCTGGCGTGGAACAGGTAGGTCTCCTGGGTCACCACCCCGACGATCTCGGCCAGCGAGGCCAGCTTGAGGTCGCGCACGTCGAGGCCGTCCACGCGCACGCTGCCCGAGCTGGGGTCGTACAGGCGCGGCACGAGGTAGGAGACCGTGGTCTTCCCGGCACCGCTGGGGCCGACCAGCGCGGCCAGCTGACCGGGCTCCACCTCGAGTGAGAGCCCGTCGAGCGCCATCCGGCGATCGCCGTCGGCCGACCCCGGCTCCTCGGCCTCGGCCTCCTCGGCTCCCGGCGTCCCGCGCGGGTAGGCGAACGAGACCGAGTCGAGGCTCACCCGCCCCTGCACCCGCCGCGGGTCGAGCGCGATCGCGTCCGGAGCGTCCACGATGTCGGGCTCGAGGTCGAGGTACTCGAAGACCCGTTCGAACAGCGCGAGCGAGGACTGGATCTCGACCGACACCCGGAGCAGCGAGACGATCGGGAAGAACAGGCGGGTCTGGAGCGTGGTGAAGGCCACGATCGTCCCGGCGCTGATCGCCTGCCCACCGCCGTCGATGCTCAGGCCCGCGACCAGGTAGATGATCGCCGGAGTGATGCCGAAGAACGCCTGCACGAGGGCGAAGAAGCCCTGGCCGGTCATCTGCTGGCGCACCTGCAGCCCGGCCAGTCGCTCGTTGGCGCGCCGGTAGCGCTCGATCTCGTCGGAGCGCCGCTCGAACACCTTGGAGAGCAGGATCCCGGAGACCGAGAGGGTCTCCTGCGTGATGGCGCTCATCTCGGCCATCGACTCCTGGGTCTCCGCGCTCACCGCCCGCCGGACGCGCCCGACCCGGTAGGTGAGCACCACGAAGAGCGGCACCAGGATCAGCGAGACGACGGTCAGCTCCCAGGACAGGATCAGCATGGCCACGAGGCTGCTGACCACCGTGACGACGTTGGCGAGGATGGACGACGCCGTGCTGGTGACCACGGTCTGCACACCGCCGACGTCGTTGGCCAGCCGCGACTGGATCTCGCCCGTGCGCGTGCCGGTGAAGAACGACAACGGCATCGACTGGAGGTGGGCGTAGAGCCGGTCGCGCAGGTCCTGCATCACCCGGTTGCCCACCCAGTTGGTGAGGTAGGTCTGACCCACCCCGATCACGCCGAGCACGATCGGGATCGCCACCATCAGGCCCACGAGCGGGTACAGCAACGACAGGTCGGGACCGCCGCTGACGAACAACGCGTCGTCGAACACCACCTGCACCAGCAGGGGGTTGACGATCCCCAGCGCGGAGGTCACGACGATCGAGAAGAGGATCAGCGCCGTGCGGCCGCGGTAGGGCCGAAACAGCCGGACGATCCGCCGTGTGAGCCGCTCCCGCTGGGGTTTCTCGTCGCCCGCCACGCGGGCATTGAGATTACGCGGCGGCCCGAGCCGTCCCGGGGGCTGCCGCGCCCCCGCAGCCGCGATCCCTAACGTTCAGGACATGAGCGATCTCACCAGAGGTTCCGGGGGCCCGCCTTCCCGGCGCTCCCGGGAGAAGCGGGCCTATCAGCTGGTGGTGGGTGGAGCCACCGCCGGGGCCATCGGCGTGGTCGGCCTGGTGCTCGCCGTGGTGGGCGTGATCGGCTACGGGATCCCGGTGCTCGCGCTGGTGATCGCGGTGGTCTGCCTCCTGCTGTTCCGCCGCACCGTCTCCCGCTGAGGCTGTCGGCCCGTGGTGGGGCCGTTCTAGGCTGGCCGCGTGGACCGCTCCGCCACGCTGCCCATCCGCCGCAACACCGCGCTGCTCTCGGCGGCGCTCGCCACCAACTCGGCGATGCTCCAGCTGTCCGCGGCCGTGGCCTCGCTCACGCTGGTGGACGTGCTGGGCGTGGAGGGCCTGCTGGGCCTCGGGCCGGCGATCGTCCTGGCCTGCGGCGCACTCGCGGCGCTGCCCGCCGGGCGGGCGATGGACCGGATCGGTCGCGTGCCGGTGCTGGCGGCCGGCTACCTGGTGGGTGCGCTCGGCTGCGGGCTGGCGGCGCTGGGCAGCGCAGCGCCGTCGGGACCACTCGTCCTCGTCGGCCTGGCCGGCGTGGGGGCGGCCAGCGGGATCGCCCTGCTCGCGCGCATCGCCGCGGGTGACATGTACCCGCCCGAGCGTCGCGCGCGCGGGATAGCTCTGGTGCTGTTCGGGGCCGTGTTCGGCGCCTTCCTGGGTCCCGCGGTGTTCAGCCCGATCCTCGCGGGGCGCGAGCTGGACGGCGACGCTCTCGCCCCGCTGTGGCTCGCCGCGGGGGCGTTCATGCTCGTGGGCTGCGGCCTGGTGGCCTGCGTGCGTCCGGACCCGCGGCGGATCGCTGAGCTGCTCGATCACGAGCGGCTGCCGGAGGCCGAGGCTCGTCGCGTCCCGCTAGGCGAGCTGCTGCGCCGTCCCGGCGTCGTGCCCGCCCTGATCGCCGCCCAGGCGAGCTTCGCCGTGATGGTCGGGGTGATGACGCTCACCGGCGCCGTGGTGGTCGACCATCAGGGTCACGAGGGGCACGACGTCTTTCCGATCATCGGGGCGCACGTGATCGGGATGTACGCCCTGGTGATCGTGATCGGCGATCTGATCGACCGCATCGGCCGGCCACCCTCGCTGGCCGGCGGCCTCGTGGTGATGGCGCGTGTCGGTGATCAGCCTGCTGTGGGTGCAGAGCGTGCCCGCCACCGCCGTGGCGCTGTTCGGCCTCGGCGTGGGCTGGAACCTGTCCTTCGTGGCCGCCACGGCCGAGCTGGCCGATCTGACCCATCCCTCCGAGCGGGGCCGGCTGCTGGGCTTCAACGATCTTCTGTCGGGCGCCACGGGAGCCGGGCTGGCGCTGCTCGGCGGCGTGGCGCTGTCGGCGCTCGGGGTCGCCGCCCTGGCCATCGGAGGCACCGTCCTCGTGCTCGGCCCCGCGATCTGGATCCTGCGGACCACGAGGCTCACCAGCGGCCGCGCAGGCGGCCTAGCGTGAAGCGCTCCAGCTCGCCGAGCCCGTGCAAGATCACGCGGGCGGCGTCTTCCACCAAACCCCCATCGCTGTCGCCCGAGGCCCGTGAGACAATCGGCGCGTTGACCGGGCCCGCGGCCGGCGCCGCCGTCACCGAGCGAGCGACCTCGCGGCCGTCCTCCACCACCATGTCGATCTCCACGTCGAGGCTCAGCTCGGCGCGCTGGCTCTCGAGTCCGAGCTCCTCGCCGATCGGGTGGCTGTCGAGCCGGTGGAGCGTGAGCTCGAGCTGACGCGCCGCCGGCCGGCTGCGCACGCGGTGGATCGAGATGGGGGCCTCCACCACGGACTGGTAGCACGAGCGCGTGCCGTCGGCCGCGTCGCGGAACTGCTTGAGGAACACCTGGCCGACGCGGCCTAGGAACATGTCGGTCATGAGGTCGGCGGCCAGGCCGAGGTCGACGGCACCGGCGGTGAGCTGGCGGACGAGCGCCTCGGGGCCCTCCACCGCGCCGTCCGCTCCGGCCTCTGGCGCCGCGACGCCCTCGGCGATCTCCAGGAACGGTTGCCAGCCCGCGCCCTCGTCGCGGCCGAAGTTGCCCCCGAAGGCCTCCAGCTTCACCTGGCCGCCGAGCCCGTCGCCGGGCGAGAACCTCCCCATCGTCTTGGCGTAGCCGTAGGCCTCGCGCCCCCCGAGGTAGGACATCGGGTTGTCGACGAAGATGTAGGGCACGGCCAGCAGCACGCGCTCCGGGGTGAACATGCCGCCCAGCCTCCGGCCGGCCACCACCGGCACCCAGAACGACGCCTGGGTCTCGGTGACCGCCCCCCAGCGGTCGAAGGGGGGCGTGAGGGAAGAGACGCGCCCGAACTCGCCGATCAGCAGCAGCACGCGCGAGCTGAGCGCGCGGTACTCCACGGCGGGCCCGGCGGGCTCGTTGAACATCCGCTCCACCAGCAGGCCGATGCGGTTCTCGTCGCCGCGCAGGAGCAGGCTGCGCAGCCGGCCGCGCGAGCACGCGAACGGTGGCGGTGCGGTGGCCCGGCCGCCGAACTCCACGTAGCCGGGCAGCTCCACCGAGCGCGGGCGCAGCCAGCGGTCGCCGCGCCCAGGGATCGGGCGCCCTTCCCCGGCGATGGCCGCGGCGGCCTCGATCCCCGAGATCACGGCCGCCTCGACGCAGCCGCCGTCGATGCCGTTGCGCGTCCAGTCCCCCGCCAGCGCCAGGTTCTCGAAGCCGGAGTCGTCGGAGGCCAGCCGGTGCTCCACCGAGCCCGCCGGCGTGAGCACGTAGCGCTCGGACGGCGCGACGTTGGCGCGCCAGTACTGCGCCTCGAAGCGCTCTGCGCCGGGGCGGTCGTCGGGGTCCACCAGCACGCTCCAGTCGAACTCGCCGTCGTCCGAGACCGCGGCCGGCCAGAGGGTGCTCATGTCGCGCCGCAGGAACTCGATCGCGTTGCGGCGCACGCGCGCCGTGGCCTGCGCGTGGGTCTCTCCCGGCCGGTCCTCGAGCACGCCGCAGAAGTAGCCGATCGTGCGCACTTCCTCGGCGCGCGTCCAGCACTCCCGTGGGATGAGGTGGGTCATGTCGCAGTAGGTGTCGATTGGCTCGACGTAGCACCCGGCCACCGAGTTGCCGCCGTGCTCCCAGCCGAGTGCCTCGCCGTCTCGGTTGGCCCACACCTGGAAGGCCTGGGTCTGGACGGTGACCGCTCGCTCGATGCCGCGGCAGAAGCGCTCGTCGCGCTCCATGAGCTCGGCGCAGATCGGCTCGAGGGCGCCCACCGGTATGCCCAGCACCACGGCGTCGAAGTCCTCTCCACGTCGCAGCAGCAGCGGCTCGTGACCGAGCGGGTTGCCGAGCAGCTCGAAGTCGTGCCCGCGGGCGTCCGCCTCCAGCTGGTCCCAGAGCGGCTCGCTGGGCCAGCACGGCAGGCCCTCCACGTCCGCCAGGGGCTCGTACTCCTCGGCTCCGTCGCTCAGTCGGGCCTGGGGCACGATCTCGATCGAATCGATCGTCTGAGCATCGTCGGCCACGCCGAGGCCGGTCACCTCGCTGAAGAACCGGAAGCGGACACCGCGCCGGCGCAGCACCTCGTAGAGCGGCGTGAACACCACGTCGCCCATGCCGGCCTGCATCTTGCGCATGAACGAGCCGCGGTAGCTGAACACCAGGCGCAGCAGGTCGCTCGTCGCCGTTCCCGCGGCCACGTCGGCCGCGGCGATCGATCCGCCGGGAAAGCCGAAGGCCACGTCGTAGACGGCCCGCAGCACCGGAGCACGACCCTCCGGGGTGCGGCCCAGGGTGACCTCCTTGGCTCCATGGCGGGCGAGCCACGCCGACCACTCCTCGTCGTTGACGGCGTCGAAGCCGTGCTCGAGCACGCCGTCCTCGACGATGCCGGCCAGGGTGGACACGCCCGCGTCGACCACCGTGAAGTAGAGGCGCAGCTCCGGGTCGTCGTCGATGACGTCACGCACCACCAGCCAGAGCCAGTCGCGAAAGCCCCTCAGCAGGCGGGCGAGGAGCGCGGGCTGGGCGGCCTGGCGGGCGACCATGTGATCGGTGGCGCCCGCGCGTGTGCCGGCCAGGCGCTCGGCCAAGGCGAGCAGCCGCTCGGCGCCCTCGAGCGGCAGCTCCGCAAGCTCCGCGGCCAGCTC
The DNA here is from genome assembly GCA_963751105.1 of uncultured Thermoleophilaceae bacterium. Lineage (GTDB taxonomy): Bacteria > Actinomycetota > Thermoleophilia > Solirubrobacterales > Thermoleophilaceae > JACVRW01. The sequence continues at coordinate 275,585 of CAVVTG010000002.1, forward strand.
GCCGGCGAGGTCCTCGAACCAGTCGGGCACGAAGGGCAGGTCGGGCTCGCCCAGGTCGAGATCACGGTCGTCGCGCAGCGAGTGCCAGGCCGACAGCGCCCAGCGGCAGGCCGTGGCCGCGATCTCCCAGAACGTCGGCAGCTCGCCCGTCTCGCCCGGCCGGAGTGGATTGCGCGGGAAGTCGAGGGCATGGGCGTGCCAACCCTCGCCCTGGCGGTCGTAGAGCACGAGCCGGTCGCAGGGCACGAAGGCCTCGTCGACCGTGGCCAGCGGTGTGCCGGGCTCGCGCCCGAGCTCCTCGTAGGCGTCGCGCATGAGGCGGAAGGCGTTGTCGTAGAACCCGAACCAGATGTGAAGGCCGTGCTCCTCGATGCGCTGCGCCCGGCCGGCGTTGCGGCCGCTGGCTCCCTTGCCGCCCACGCGCCAGCCGAGCTGGTGCACGGTGACCTCGAAACGCTCACGCAGCTCGGGCGTGGCGGTGAGCTCGAAGGCCGCGGTCAGCCCGCCGACGCCGCCGCCGAGCACCGCCACCTTCGTCCTGTGGCTCGTTTCGTTCACGTGAAAGTTGGGTGGCGCCCCCCGCCGCCGTGCGATCCTACCCCCGTGTCCGGCAAGGGCCAACGCATCTCCGAGACCGAGCTGCGGTTGATCCTGCAGGGCTACGAGCTCTGGAACGCCGGCGATCCCGAGGGCCTCGCCTCACTCTGCTTCACCGACGACATCGAGTGGCACAACGCGCCGGAGTGGCCCGGCCAGGGCTCGTACCGAGGTGCCGACACGGTGGTGCGCTTCCTGCGCGAGGAGGTCGTCGGGGTGATCGAGCTGGGGGAGATCGAGATCGAGCAGGTCGACGTGCACGGCGACGAGATCCTCATCTCGATGCTCGCCCGCACCCGTGGGCACGATTCGCACCTCGACATCGGGAAGATCCCCGTCTTCCACGTGGCCCGGCTGCGAGACGGCAAGGTCTGCCGCATCCGCGCGTTCCTCGGGCGTGAGGAGGCGTTGACGGCGGCGCGCGGGGGCTGAGCGCGCGCTCCGCTCCGCTGGGGTCTGTCCTGGGTTCACCCCCTATGAGGGGGTCAAGTCAGGACAGTCCCCGTCCCCAGCAGATCGTGGGCGCCTCGAAGCGCCGCGCAGCGCCCGAGCGGAACGCGGAAGCGCCTGGCCGCCAATGTTCACAGAGCGCTTGCGTAGCCTCGGCGGGCATGTCGTCGCCGCCGCCCGAGACCCGCTCCAGCGCCTCCATGCTGGCCGACGGCGTCCGGGCCGGCGTTCCCTTCGCGATCGCGGGCGGCATCCTGGCCGCCTCGTTCGGCGTGGTGGCTCAGGACGCGGGGCTCACCGCGCTCGACGCGATCGTCATGTCGGCCATCATGTTCGCGGGGTCCGCCCAGTTCGCCGCCATCGCCATCATCGGGGGCGGCGGCACGGTGGGCGCCGCGCTGGGCGCCGCCGCGCTGATGAACTCGCGCTTCCTGCCCATGGGCGCCGCGCTGGCTCCGTCGCTGCCGGGCGGACCGCTCAAGCGCGCGGCTCAGGGCCAGGCCGTGGTCGACGCGTCGTGGGCGGTGGCCGCGCGGCCCGACGGGAGCTTCGACCGCTGGCTGCTGCTCGGCGCTTCGGCCATCCAGTACGTCACGTGGGTGCTCGGGACGATCGTCGGGGCCTTCGGTGCGGACCTGATCGGCGATCCGCGGGCGCTCGGGCTCGACGCGATCTACCCGGCTTTCTTCCTGGGACTCCTCATCACGGAGATGAGCGGGCGGCGGGCGCTGGGGGTGGGGCTCGCGGGCGCGGCCATCTCGCTGGCGCTCGTGCCCTTCGCCCCGCCCGGCGTGCCCGTTCTGGTGGCCAGCCTGGCCGCCCTCGCGGGCCTGACCCGCTCGGCCAAGGAGGCCGCCCGCGAGGCGGCCGCGCGCGAGAAGAAGGACCGGGAGTCATGAGCACGAGCGTGGCCCTGATCGGCGGCGGCGCCCTGCTGACGATGGCGATCCGGGCCGCCGGCCCGGTGGCGCTGGGAGGGCGCGAGCTGCCGCTCTGGTTCCTCAGCATGATCGTGCTGCTGGCCCCGGCCCTGCTCGCGGCGCTGGTGGCCACTCAGGCGCTGGCCGAAGGTGATCGGCTCACCGTCGGCCCAGAGACCGTGGGGGTGGCCGCGGCCGGCCTCGTGGTCTGGCGCACCGGCTCGCTCGTGGCCTGCGCGGTCGTGGCGGCAGCGCTGACCGCGCTGCTGCGCCTGCTCTAGCCGCGCCTCACGGGCCGCGATCGCCCTGCGGCTCGTAGTAGGAGCCCGACGGCGCCGTTCGAGTACGCGGTGGCGCTCAGCAGCTCCATGCCGCGCTGCTCGTCGATCCCGTCGAACCAGTTGGCGCCGGCCGAAACGACGGGATACACGACCAGGTGGTACCGGTCGACGAGGCCCAGCCGGACGAGGGTCTGCGCCAGCCGAGCACCCCCCGACAGATGCATGTCCCCACCCGACCGTGCTTTCAGCCCGTCGACGAACGCGACGATGTCTTCGTCGCCGCGCGCCGGCACCGCCTCGGCGTTGTTCCACTCCAGCGCGGGTTTCTCCCGCGCGCCGGTGAACACGTACTTCTTGTAGGTGTTCATCTTGCGGGCCATGCTTCTGCTGCTCTCCGAACCTCCCTCGGCCGACTCGGCGCCCGGCCAGTAGGCGAACATCTCCTCATAGGTGGTCCGGCCCACCAGGATCGTGTCGAAGGTGCCGTACAGGCGATCGAGCTCTGCGTACAGATCCTCCGGAATGCCGGTCACCCAGGCAGCGGGATCGTCGAGCCGCCCGTTCAGGGTGGTCATCATCTGCATCACAAGGTTGCGCATTGCTCGAGGGTCGCTCGTGCCCGGCGCCTGATCAACCGCCGATTCACGATCACAGCGAGTAGCCTCGCTAATCGATGTGGGAGACGATCCAGCTCAGGGAGATCAGGGTCTTCCTGGCCCTCGCGGACGAGCTTCACTTCGGGCGAGCGGCCGAGCGCCTCGGAGTCACACAATCGCGGGTCAGCCAGAGCCTGCGCGAGCTCGAGGCCAAACTGGGTGAGCGCCTCGTCCACCGCACGAGCCGTCGCGTGGCGCTGACGGCGGCCGGCGAGCGTTTCCTGGCGAACGTCGATCCTGCCCATCGGCGCCTGGCGGCCGTCCTCGAGCGAGCGAGCCGGCATGGAGGCGAGATCGAGGCAACGCTGCGGATCGGTCTGCCCAACGCCGTTCCCGGGGGAGCCCGGCTGGTCGAGCTCATCAAGGCGTTCGAGGAGAGACACCCCGGGTGCGACGTGGACGTGAAGGAGCTGGCCCTGTCGAGCCGGTTCGAGCCATTGCGCCAAGGCGACGTGGATCTGATGGCGAGCCGCCTGCCCCTGCGGCAGCCGGACCTCGTGGTGGGCCCGACACTCTCGCGAGAGCCTCGGGTGCTGGCAGTGGCTACGGATCATCCGCTGAGCAATCGAGATGAGGTGACCACGGAGGACATCGCCGACTACGAGGTGGTCGACGTCACCGGAATGGTTCCGGCGGAGCTCGAAGGTGTGCTGATCCCCGAGAAGGCCTCGTCGGGAAGGCCGATGAAGCGCCGGCGGCTGAAACACCACGACTGGAGCGAGCTCGTCACGATGATCGCCCGAGGAAAGCTCGTCCACCCCACGTTCGCCGACCAGTTCGCTCATCCCGGGATCCGCTGCGTGCCGATCACCGACTTACCAATGTGGACCAGCGCCCTCGTATGGCGCCGACGCGACTCCGGCCGGTGGGTGCGAGCGTTCGTCGACGTCGCCGAGAACCTCCTCGCCCCTACATCTTGAGCTTGCGGATCTGGAAGGCCTTGACGATGTCCGTGACACCGTGGAGCAGGGCCCAGATGCCCGCGAAGACCAGCAGCAGGTAGGCCTTGTCGATGAAGAACTGGCCGCCGGTCCAGAAGGCCAGCATGATCATCAGGATCCCGGAGATGAGCCCGAGCCACCAGAGCTCGTTGACTTCCCGCTCGACGAACGCCTGAATCGTCCAGAACACCCCCACCAGGAGGAACAGGAAGCCGAGGATGTCGGCGATGCCGGCGAAGGTGTCCTCGGGATTGAACAGGGCGATCACCCCGGCGACGATGAACAAAAGGCCGAACAGGTACCAGATCCATTTGAGCGTGGGGGCCACCGCGGCGACCATGAACTGCTGGAGGCCGGACAGCAGGAACATGAGGCCGATCAACACTCCGACGGTGGTGATCGAGGCCTGATCGAACTGCAGGATGACCAGGGCGATCAGGATCCACGCGATCCCCGCCACCAGCCAGAGCCACCACAGGCGGCCGAATTCACCGGCGATCGCCCGCAGCTCCGTATCAGGCGCAACCGAGCTCTCAACGGGGCCAGCTGAGCTCTCCACGACACCACCTCCCAGGTCGAATTGTGCGCTCGGCAGGCTACTCGTCGCTCCGGCCGCGATGTGAAAGTTCGCGCCCCGGGTTGCTCACTCGGCCTCGCACGTCGATGATGGCCCCATGCGCCTGCCCCAAGCCGTGGCTCTGGCCGCGCTGCGCCCGGTCGTGGGAGCCGTGCGCCTCGGCGGCCGAGCCGCCGAGGCCGCGACCCTCGGAGTGGTCGACATCGTGCTCCGCTCGCGGGTCACCGAGGAGGTGCTCGACCGCGTCCTGACCAGCCCGCTGATGCGCGAGTCGATGAGCCGGGCGCTCGAGGGACCGATCGTGGAGGAGATCGGGCGCGATTTCGTGCGTCATCGCGTGGTGGAGCGGGTGACCGAGATCGTGCTCGCGGGGGACGCCGTCGACCGCGCGGCCGCGCGCGTGCTCGAAGGACCGGAGCTCGAGCGCGTGGTGGAGGCCGCGGTGGCCAGCCCAGCGGTGGAGCGCACCGTGGCCCAGGTGATCGACAGCCGCCTGGTCGACCAGACGGTGGCCAACCTGCTGGAGAGCGAGGAACTGTGGGTGATGGTGGAGGAGATCGCCCGCAGCCCGGCCGTGACCGACGCTATCGCCACGCAGAGCCTCGGGTTCGCCGACCAGGTCGCGGGGGAGGTCCGCTCCCGGTCCCGCGACGCCGACGACTGGCTCGAGCGCGCCGCCCGGCGGGCGCTGCGCCGCGGCGACCGCCCCCGACGCGACGGGCGCGGCCCGAGCCCGGCCGGGCGATGAGCCACGCCGAAGACCGCCCACGCGGCTCCGCCTCGGCTCGCATCCAGGCCGCGAGGGCGCGCGAGGTGGCCAGCCGTGTCCACGGCGAGGCGCCGGCGGCCGACCGGGTCACCGAGTACGAGGGTCTCGTGACGCGTGCGCTGGCCTTCGCGGTGGACGCCGCGGTCATCAACGGTGTCGCGGCGGGGGTGGGCCTGGTGGTTGGCCTGGCGCTGTCGATCCTCGACGTGCCCGATGGCGTCGAGAAGGCGCTCGTCGCCGTCGGCGGAATGGCCTGGTTCTTCTGGTGGATCGGCTACTTCGTGACGTTCTGGTCGAGCACGGGGCAGACGCCGGGCAACCGGCTGCTGCGCATCCGGGTCTGCGACGCCGGAGATCGCACACCGCTGCGCCCACGGCGGTCGTTGATGCGCCTCGTCTACCTGAGCCTCGCCGCTATCCCTCTGTTCGCCGGCTTCCTCCCGATCCTGTTCGACTCGCGGCGCCGCGGCGTGCACGACATGCTCGCGCGGTCGGTGGTGGTGGGCGTGAGCGAGGAAGCGCCTCCTCCCGCGGCCTGAGGCAACCGCGCCGAACCGCGCGCGCCCACACCGGCGGGGGCGTACCATCTGAAGAGAGCAAATGGTTGAGATCGGCGTGGTATTGGTGGTCATGGGGGTTGCCCTGTTGGTGGCCGAAGCCCACGCGCCCGGGGGCATCCTGGGATCCATCGGTGCCGCGGCGCTGGTGGGAGGGCTGGTGGTGGCCGTCAGCGCGGCGGGCGCCGCCACCGCCGTGGTCGTGGCGGCGGCCGTGGCCGCCGCCCTGGTGTCCGCTCTCTGGCTGGGCGTGGCCACGCGCAAGGCGCTCGCCGCCGGTCGCCTGCGGCCGTCTTCGGGACGCGAGGCCCTGAGCGGGCGTGCCGGAGTGGTCCGCAGCTGGTCGGGCGGGGTGGGTCAGGTGTTCGTCGACGGAGCGCTCTGGCGGGCCAGGCGCAGCGTGCTCGAGGAAGCCGAGCTGAGCGAAGGAGACTCTGTGGTGGTGGAGCGCGTGACCGGGCTGACGCTCGCCGTGCGGCGAGCCGAGGATTGGGAGCAGCCGTGGTGATCGCCGTAGTGCTGATCGTGCTCGGGGTCGTTGCGCTGACCCTGGCCGCGCTCGCCGGAGCGTCGGTGCGAGTCCTGCGCGAGTACGAGCGTGGCGTGGTCTTTCGGCTGGGGCGCGTGATCGACGAGAAGGGCCCCGGCCTCGTTCTGCTCGTCCCCGCGGTCGACCGGCTGGTGCGCGTCACCCTGCGCACCGTCGCCCTGCGCATTCCCCACCAGGAGGTCATCACCCGCGACAACGTGCCCGTCCGGGTGGCCGCGGTGGCCTACTTCCGCGTGATCGATCCGCATCGCTCGGTGATCGAGGTCGAGGACTTCCGGAGCGCCACGCTCCAGATCGCACAGACCACGCTGCGCTCGGTGCTGGGCAAGGCCGATCTCGACTCGCTCCTGTCAGAGCGCGAGCGCCTCAACGAGAGCCTCCAGCAGATCATCGACGAGCAGACCGAGCCGTGGGGCATCAAGGTCACGATCGTCGAGATCAAGGACGTGGAGATCCCCGAGCGGATGCAACAGGCGATGGCCCGCCAGGCCGAGGCCGAGCGCAACCGGCGCGCCAAGGTGATCAACGCGGAGGGCGAGTTCCAGGCGGCGGACCGGCTGTCCCAGGCCGCCGACGTGATTCGCCCGAACCCGGTCACGCTCCAGCTGCGCTACCTGCAGGCGCTCAACGACATCAGCGGCAACCAGGCGTCGACCATCGTGTTCCCGCTCCCGATCGACATGATCGGGCCGCTGCTGGACCGCGGAGGGGACGCCGCGGCTGCGCTTGGCGAAGCCGGCAGGGAAGCTGCCCAGAAGGCGCTCGCCCAAGCGCAGCAACCAGAGCTCCCCGAGCTCGAGGAGCCGGAGACCGCGGACCCCGGCGAGCCCGCGCGGCTGAACCCCCACCGCGAGCAGCGCGGCTAAGCCTCGTCCACGTACGCGCTGGCGAGCCGAGCCAGGGCCAGCGCGCCGAGGAGAAGACCGAAGTCACGAAGTGCGATGTCGGCGTAGCCGCCCACCAGCAGGAGGCTCACGATGATGCCGCCGAGCCAACCGGCGACCAGCAGGCCGCCGACGCGAGGCGACAGGGCGACGATCACCCCGGCGGCTATCTCGACTGCGCCGACCACGTACATCGCGTCCTGGCCCGTGCCCGGGATCAGGTCGTTGAACTCGGGCGCCAGGTACCGCGGCCAGTCCCCGATCATGACCTCGGCGAACTTGTCGAGGCCGAACAGGATCGGCGCGACGGTGAACCCGATCCGCAGCAGCATGAAGGCCTGAGCGGCGGGGTAGCTGCGCAGGGTGTTCGACGAGGGAACCGGAACGGGTCGCAGGACGCTTGCGATTGATGTGCTCATGACCGACTTAGCGCCCTGACTGGCGCCGAACTTACCTGCCCGGGGAGTGGTCAGTACGGATGAGCTCGCGAAGGCTCTCGTAGTCCTCGCGACATGCGAGACAACCCTCGAGGTGGGGGCGCATTCCGGAGATGCGCTCCTCCGCGTCGACACCGCGGAGCTCGAGCTCGACGTACTCGTCGAGCTTCTCGAAGCACTCGTCGCAGAGCAGCTCGGGATCGCTCGGGCCGAGCAGTCGCTTCATGGCAGTGTCGTTCGTGTCCATGGTCAGTCTCCGCTAGATCGAGTCGAGCGTGAAGCCCCTCCTGGCCAGGTCGGCGCGCAGCTTGCGCCGCGCGTCGTGCAGCGTCTTGTAGAGCGCGCCGCGGGTGGTGTCGAGCCTTTCGGCCAGCACGTCGAGCGGCACCGCGTTCAGGGTGAGCGCCACCAGCACCTCACGCTGGCAGTTCGTGAGGCAATCGTCGATCGAGTGCCGGATGGCCTGCATCAGGTCGCCGGTCTCGGCTTGGCTGTCAGGGGATTTGCCGACATCTGCCATCAGCGGCCAAGCCTCCGGCTTCAACACAACCTCGCGTTCCTGCCACGCGCGCCGGCGTAGGCGCACGCCGGCCTCGAGAAGGGCGAACTTGTAGGCCCAGGTGGTGAAGCGGCTCGCGCCACGGTAGGCGTCCAGCTTGGCGAGCACGGCGACCAGGGCGTCGTCGGCAGCCTGCGTTGCGATGTCGTCGAGCTCGTCCCCGCGGACGTGGGCGAGCGCTGCACGGCGACGCGAGACCTCGAACCGGGCGGCGCGGAGCAGCAGCTCGTATGGCCGTGCAATCGCCTGATCACGCTCCGGCCCCGACGCTCGCAACGCGTCCAGCCACGCGCGTGAGTCGGCCTCTGGCAGGCCCGACCGCATGCTTGTCGCAGAGGCTAAATGCCCGGTTTGCGACCCGTGCCCGGCCGTTCTTACCTCTGGCTAAGCCGCGTCCGGCATCGCCTTGCGGGCCATCTTCTCCGGGTCGACCCGGACCACGTCCCACACGAGCCCCACGGTCTCCATGCCCCGGATGACCATCCAGGACGGGTCCACCGGCCAGCGGCTCATGCCGTGCGAGGCCGAGGTGGGGAAGGCGTGGTGGTTGTTGTGCCACGACTCACCGAGCGTGAACGGGGCGAGCCAGAGCAGGTTGCGCGACTCGTCGCCGGTGTCGAAGCGGCGCCGCCCGAAGAAGTGGCACAGCGAGTTGATGCTGTAGGTCACGTGATGCACCACCAGCATGCGCACCCCGCCGCCCCAGAGCAGGCCGGTGAGCGCCGCCGTCCAGGTTCCGCCGATGGCGTAACCGAGAGCGAAGGCGAGCAACAGGCCACCCAGGGCCCAGACCAGGAAGGTCCGGTCCACGAAGCTGACGACCGGGTCCTTGACGAGATCGGGGGCGTAGCGGCGCCGGTTGCCGCGCTGGGTGTGGATGAACAGCCAGCCGAGATGAGCGTGCAGAAGTCCCTTCAGGGCCCCGCGCCAGCCGCCCTCGTGCCCTACGTGCGGGCTGTGCGGGTCGCCCTCCTTGTCGGAGAAGGCGTGGTGCTTGCGGTGGTCCGCCACCCAGGAGATGACCGGGCCCTCGATGGCCACCGACCCGAGGATGGCCAGCGTCCCCCGCACCGGGCGGCTGGTCTTGAAGCTGCGGTGGGTCAGATGGCGGTGGAAGCCGACGGTCACGCCGAGCCCGGTTAGCAGGTACATGATCAGGAAGACGAAGACGTCGTGCCAGTGCAGCAGGTCGTTCCAGAGCTGCCAGCAGACGATGCCCAGCGCGATGAACGGCAACGCGGTGATCGTGCCGGTGGCGATCCGGTCGGCGGTCTCGTGCGCGACCGGCTCGACGTCGTCTGTCGTGGGCAGGGCTGGGTCCGTCACCGACGTTGTGGTCAAGCTGCGCCTCCTGCGTTCTTCCCTCGGGTCTTAGGGGACCCTACCCAGGAAGGCCGCGTTTATTACGCGGCCTGCTACTTTCGGGGTGCGAGCGGCGCCGTCGCTCGCGAGGTTCTCGTCTCCGAACGCCGTTGCGATCTGGGTCAGCTGAATCTCCCAGATCTTTCGCGGCCGGTTACCGGCGCGCGGTGTCAGGAGTACGAATGTCCAAGCAGTCCTTCGCCGATCTCGGCGTATCGAAAACGGTCGCGCGCGCCTTGGAGCGCAGCGGGATCGAAAATCCCTTCCCCGTCCAGGAGGCGGTGATCCCCGACGTCCTCGAGGGACGAGACGTGCTGGTGCGCTCACCCACGGGCTCCGGCAAGACGCTCGCGTTCGGCCTGCCGCTGGTGGACATCATCGAGGCCGAGGATCCCCGCTGCGCGGCCCTCGTGCTCGTGCCCACGCGCGAGCTGGCCACGCAGATCGTCGAGGCCCTGCGGGACATCGCGGGCGCTCGCGCGCTCTCGGTGGCCTCCGTCTACGGCGGTGTGGGCCTGGAGCGCCAGGCCAAGCTGGCCAGGCGTGCGCACATCGTCGTGGCCACCCCGGGCCGCCTCGAGGACCTGATGGCACGCGGCGCGGTGCGCCTCGACCGGGTGCGGGTGCTGGTGCTCGACGAAGCCGACCGCATGCTCGACATGGGTTTCCGCCCCGCGGTCGAGCGAATCGTCCGCCAGACGCCGGCCGATCGCCAGACGCTGTTCCTGTCGGCCACGCTCGACGGCGAGACCGGCGGGCTCGCAGCCAAGTACACGCGCGACGCCCGGCGCCACGAGCAGGCGCCGGCGGAGAAGGAAGAAATCGCGGTGGAGCACCGCTTCGTGGCCGTCGCCCACGAGGGCAAGCTCGACTCCCTGGTCGACGCCCTGACCGAGGAGCGCGACTCGCGCACGCTCGTATTCGTGCGCACCAAGCGCGGCGCGGACCGGCTGGTCAAGCGGCTGCGCAACCGCGGTGTGGAGACCGCGGCGATGCACGGCGACAAGTCACAGTCGCAGCGCGAGAAGGCGCTGCGCCGGTTCAACTCGGGCGAGGTCGCTGCGCTGGTGGCCACCGACGTCGCGGCGCGCGGCATCCACGTGGACGGCATCACCCACGTGATCAACTTCGACGCCCCCGAGGACCGCGACACCTACATTCACCGCGTGGGCCGCACCGGCCGTGCCGGGCGCACCGGTATCGGCATCACCTTCGTGATGGGCGACCAGGCCCACGACGTGGGCCGCATTGCCGCCGACCTGCGGCTGCACGCGCAGTTCGCTGAGAGCGGGCTGAGCGCCGCGGGCGGCCGCGGGCACGGAGGCCAGCGGCCCAAGCGCGCCCCGCGCCGGGCCCAGCACCCGCGCGGCGGGCGGCGGCACAGCCGCCGCTAGCCGGCCGCTCGCTCGACGCCGGGGCCGGGGATACTTGGCGGACATGTCCGTCGAGTTCCCCGAAGTCCCCGGCGTCGAGCACCGCTTCGTAGACGCCGGACGGCTGCGCATGCACGTGGCCGAGGCGGGCGCGGGCGATCCCGTCCTGCTCCTGCACGGCTGGCCCCAACACTGGTACCTGTGGCGCGAAGTCATTCCCCGGTTGGCTCCGCACGCACGGGTGATCTGCGCCGACCTGCGCGGCTTCGGCTGGACGGACGTGCCGCGCGGCGGCTACGACCGGGAGACCATGGCCGCCGACGTGCTGGCGCTGATGGACTCGCTCGGCCTGGAGCGTGTGCGCTTGGCCGGCCACGACTGGGGCGCGTGGATCGCCTTCCTGCTGGCGCTCGGCCACCCGGAGCGCATCGAGCGCCTGATGGCCTGCAGCATCGTGCCGCCCTGGCCGCAGCGCGACGCGCGCGCCCTGCTCGGCATCTGGCGCCTGGCCTATCAGATCCCGCTGGCCGCGCCCGGGATCGGCCGGGCGGCGGGGCGCCGCATCGCCCGGCTGGCGCTCGACAGCGCCGAGCCGCCGATCGGTGAGGCCACCAAGGACTTGTTCCTCGACCGGCTGGAGGGCGAGCGCGGCCGGGCCGGCGAGCTCCTCTACCGAACCTTCGTCCTGCGCGAGCTCGGCCCGGTGGCCGCGGGCCGCTACGCCGCGGCCGACCTGAGCGTGCCGACCCTCCTGCTGGCCGGCGACAAGGACCCCGTGATCCCCGCCGCCCAGGTGGAGCGGGTGGCCGCAGAGTCGTCGGCCGTGGAGGTCGAGCTGGTGCCGGGCGCCGGCCACTTCCTGGTGGACGAGCGCCCCGAGCTGGTGGCCGAGCGGGCGCTCGGCTTTCTCCTCGGGGGCGGCTAGCTCGCCGGCCGGGTGCAGCGCACCTGGTAGACGGAGGTGAAGCCGCTCTCGAAGCCGCGCCGGGCGGCCCTCAGGTACACACGCCAGACGCGCACGCGCTCGGCCCCGCCGATCCGGACCGCGTCGTCCAGGCGCTGGTCGAAGCGCATCGCCCAGTGGCGCAGGGTCTCGGCGTAGTCGGCGGCCAGGCCCTCCACGTGCTCCACCGGCAGCCCGGCCCGCTCGAGTGAGAGCACGATGCGGGAGAGGTGAAGCGGCGCCGCGTCGGGGAACACGTAGCGCTCGGAGAAGGCGCCGGCCTCGGGTTCGCCGTGCCGGAGACGGGCGATGCCGTGGTTGAGCACACGTCCGCCCGGCTTCACCAGCCGCGCCACCTGCCGGGCGTAGTCGTCGATCTGCACGTTGCCGACGTGCTCGACCATCCCGATGCTGGCCACGGCGTCGAACGGCTCTCCCGACAGCTCGCGGTAGTCCTCGACCCGAAGGTCCACTCGATCGGCGAGCCCGGCCTCGGCGGCGCGCCGGCGGCCGAGCTCGGCCTGCGGCTCGGAGAGGGTTATTCCGGTCACGTGGACACCGCGCTCGCGCGCAGCGTGAATGGCGAAGCTGCCCCAGCCGCAGCCGATGTCGAGCACCCGCTGCCCGGGCTGGAGTGCGAGCTTGTCGCACACCAAGGCGAGCTTGGCCTGCTGGGCCTCCTCGAGCGTGGTGGCCCCGCGCGAGAACAGCCCGCAGCTGTAGGTCATCGAGTCGTCGAGGAACAGCGCGAAGTAGTCGTTCGACAGGTTGTAGTGGTGGCGCACCGCGCGGGCGTCGCGGAGCAGACTGTGGCGCCGGCCCTTCGGCTTGAGCTCGGCCGCCGGCACGCTGGGCGGACGCGCCACCCCCACGGCCCGGGCGGCGGCCAGCGCCAGCCGCGCCTTGGTGCCGCGGTCGATCGGCGGCGGCTGCCAGTTGCCCAGAACATCCAGCAGCCCATCGATGTCGTCCACGTCTAGCGCGCCCGAGACGTACGCGCGGCCCAGGCCCAGTTGCCCGGGGGCGCGCAGCACGTGGGCGAGCGCCGCCGGCGAGCGCACGGTGAAGGTGGGCCCGCCGTCGCCGTTCGTCGAGGCCAGCCGGCTGCCGTCCCACAGCTCTACGGAGAAGGGACGCTCCGGCAGCGCGCGCTCCACTTCCTCGACGAAAGGCTCGGTTCTCGGCGTCATTGCCCGGGACCCTAGCCCGGCGCCGTCGCCGGGGTAGTGTGGATGCCCGGATGACCGTCGTGGCCCGCCATGAATCGCCCGAGCTCAGCTGGGAGATGGTCACCCGCGCCGCCCATCCGCGTCTCCGCGGCCACGTGCGCAACTACACCGGCTACATCGAGCGGACGGCACAGCCGCTGCGCCGGCTCGAGGTGCCCACCGCCGACGTGACGCTCATCATCAGCCCCGACACCACGCTGGGACTGCCGGACCTCCGGGACCCCAATCGTCCCGATCTCCACCTGAGCTCGTTCGTGGCCGCCCTTCACGACACCTATGCGCTGGTGGACCACGGCGGCTTCCAGCACGGCATCGAGGTGCGCCTGACGCCGCTCGGCGCCCACGCTCTGTTCGGCCTGCCTATGCACGAGCTGACCAACAGGGTGGTGGGACTGGAGGACCTGCTGGGCCACGGCTCGGACGAGCTGGTGGGCCGGCTCTGGGACCGGCCCGGCTGGGACGGGCGGTTCACCCTGTTGGACGAGCTCATCGGCCGTCGCGTCGAGGAGGCCCAGCGGCCGGCCACCCACGAGCTCTTCTGGGCGTGGCGCCGGCTGCGGTCCAGCGGCGGCAGGACGAGCGTGGGCGGCCTGGCCCGCGAGCTCGGCTGGAGCCACCGCCGCCTGATCGCCCGCTTTCGCGAGCAGATCGGGATGCCGCCGAAGGCGGTGGCCCGGGTGCTGCGCTTCGACCGCGTGTCCAATCTGCTCCGGGCGAGCGAGGCGCCGAGCCTTGCCGAGGTGGCCTTCGAGTGCGGCTACTACGACCAGGCCCACCTCAACCGTGACTTCCGTGACTTCGCCGGCACCACCCCCAGCGCCTATCTCTCGGCACGCCTGCCCGAGGGCGGCGGCGTTCACGGCTGAGCGTCAATTCCGTCCAATACCGAGCACCGGCCCGGGCGTAGGGTGGCGCCTATGCAGACCTTCTATCCGGTTCTCAAGTACGAAGACGCCCACGCCGCGATCGATTTCCTCGAGAAGGCCTTTGGCTTCGAGCGAAGCGCGGTCCACGAGGGCTCCAACGGCGGCGTTGCCCACGCCGAGCTGCGTTTCGGCGACGAGTTCGTGATGCTCGGCTCCACCAGCGAGGGCGACGAGCGCTTCAACCAGGGAGCGGGCCGCACCTCGTTGTACCTGGTGATCGACGACCCAGACGCCCGCTTCGAGCGCGCGAAGGCGGCCGGAGCGGAGATCGTGATGGAGCCGACCGACCAGGACTACGGCTCGCGCGACTTCGCGGTGCGCGACCCCGAGGGCAACGTCTGGGCATTCGGGACCTACGGGCCGTCCAGGGAGTCCGAGTAGCGGACCCCGGGTCGGCCGGGGTGTGAGGCCGCGCGGAGGGCGTCCGACGACTTGTTGCTCTATAGGGGCACTAACTCGACAGACGCCCAGGACGAAGTGCCACCACGATAGGGCCGACCCCTCCCCAGCCAATCGGACCACGCGCGGCCGCCGCGCGGGTCCGAACGGAGCGCGGCCAGCCCGCCTAGGCGACCGCCGCCGTCGCAGCCCGCCGCTCGCGCTCTCGCAGCACGGCAACTGCGCCCGCGCTCGGGCTGACGGTGATGCTGCGCCGCCGGGTCCGCTCGAAGCCGTCGCTCGCCAGAGCCAGCTCGCTGCCGGCGAGCACAGCCTTCAGCACCAGCTTCATCTCGAGCTGGGCGAAGCTCGCGCCCACGCAGCGCCGCCGGCCGCCGCCGAAGGGAATCCAGGTGTAGGTGCCGGGCGCCTGGTCGAGGAAGCGCTCGGGCCGGAAGGCGTACGGATCGGGGTAGATGGCCGGGTCGTGATGGATGAGGTATGCGTTCGCGGCGAGCGCGCAGCCCGCCGGGTAGGTCCAGCCACCGATCTCCACCGGCTCCATCACCAGCCGGGGCGCTGCGTTGGGGAGCACCGGACGCCGGCGGAGCGTCTCCTGGACGGTGGCCGTGAGGTAGGCGTCGTCGTCGTCGCGGTCGATCTCCTCGCTCAGCCGGCGCAGCACCCGCGGCGTTCGCGTCAGGCGCTCGAAGGCCCAGGCCAGCTCGGAGGCCGTGGTCTCGTGGCCGGCCACGAGCAGTGTCATGAGCTCGTCGCGCAGCTCCTGCGCCGACATCGGCGAGCCGTCCTCGTGACGTGCCTCGAGCAGCATCGCGAGCACGTCGTCTCCCTCGCCCGGGGCCCGCCTGCGCTCGTCGATCAGCTCGAACATGAGCGAGTCGGCCTCCTCGCGGTCGCGGACGAAGCCCCGCCAGCGCGCACCTCGCTGGAACGCGGGGAGCATGGAGGTCGGCGAGGTGGTCACCTCGAGGATGGTGTTGAGCTTCTCGCGCAGGCGCTCGTAGCGCCCACCCGGGTCGACGCCGAACACGGCCCGCAGGATGATCTCGAGCGTCAGGGCCTGCAGCCGGGGATGGAGCTCGAACGCCTCTCCTCGTGGCCAGCGGGCCACCTCGCGCTCGGCCACCTCGGACACCAGGCCGGAGAGGCGATCCATCCGCTCGCCGTGGAACGCGGGCAGCATGAGCTTGCGCTGGCTCATGTGCGTCCCCTCGTCGAGGAGGATCAGCGAGTTGCGCCCCACGATCGGTTCGAGGATGCGGGCGCCCTCCCCGGGGTGGAGCACTTCGGGCGACGCGGTGAAGACCTCCTTGACCACCTCGGGGTCGGCGAGGTGGACGAACGGCGGCGTCTGGAGGAACAGCATCGTGAAGCGGTTGCCGTAACGCGAGCGGCACCGCTCGAAGAACGGTGCCGTCCTCGTCCACCAGCCCAACGTCTGGAGCGTCTTCGGCATGCGGGGTCCGGGCGGTAGGCCGCGGGGCATGCCTGCAATGTACGGGAAGCGGGTTCTAAAGCAGGATCACGATGATGATGACCAGCAGGATTACTACGACGGCTCCGACTCCGATGTACACGGCGACCTCCTCGCGTTTGGACTTGCCTACACCCTCTGCCCCCGAAATGGCGCGGACAAACCCGCTCTGAATAAGCGAGGATGGCCGGATGCGCTGGCGACGACCGGGGAAGAGCGGCGACCTGATCGACGCTCGCGGGGGCGGCGGTGGCCTCGGACGAGGGGGCGGCCTGCCGGGAGGGCGGATGGCCATTCCCGGCGGCCTTGGCATCGGAGGGCTCGTGATCTTCCTGCTGATCACGCTTCTGTCGGGCGGCGGCGGTGGTGGCGCACCGGCGTTCGGCGTCGACAACCAGTTCGGCCAGTCGCCCCAGGCGCCCGACGCGTCGGGCATTCCCGCGGCCCAGGACCCCGAGAAGGACCTCAAGGACTTCAGCTCCTACGTGTTCACCCGCGTGCAGGACACCTGGGCCGACACCTTCCGGCGGGCCGGCCAGCCCTACGAGCGGGCGCAGCTGGTGCTCTATCGCGGAGGGGTGAACACCGGCTGCGGGAGCGCGTCCTCGGCGGTGGGACCGTTCTACTGCCCGGCCGATCAGCGCGTCTACGTCGACCTGTCCTTCTACAACGACATGGAGCAGCAGCTGGGCGCGCAGGGAGACTTCGCCTGGGCGTACGTGATTGCTCACGAGGTCGGTCACCACGTCCAGAACGAGCTCGGCACAAGCTCAGAGGTGCGACGCCTCCAGCAGCAGAACCCCCGCGACGCCAACCGGCTGTCGGTGCGCCTCGAGCTGCAGGCCGACTGCTACGCCGGCGTGTGGGCCTACACCGTCTACGAGGCCGGCGACCTGGAGGAGGGCGACGTGGAGGAGGCCATCGGCGCCTCCGAGGCGGTGGGCGACGACCGGCTTCAGAGCCGGGCGGGCGGCAGCATCAACCCGGACTCCTTCACCCACGGCACGTCCGAGCAGCGGGCGCGCTGGTTCAACACCGGTCGTGAGCGCGGCGAGCCGGGCGACTGCGACACCTTCTCGGTGGATTCGGTGTAGGGCTCTTGCGTGACTGTCGGCGGCCGCGCTCGTCAGCACCCGTCCGCGAGGCCCTCGCGCTGCGCGCTCGTTTCGCTCGCCGCAAGCGGCGTGCTCTGACATGCTCCGCGGGCGGGTGTGCCGCGCGCGCCCGCCACGTCCCGGCGTTGGCGTTGGCCGAGGCGTACGAGGAGGCGTGGCCAGACACCAGCGCTGGACCGCCTAGCGGCTGTCGTTTTCACGCGGAAGCGGTACTGCACGCATCGCTGAGAGCTGGCCCGACCCTCGCCAGGACTGACGCGATCGCTGCGTGGTCAAGAGATTGAGCGGCTAACCGCCGAAGCGCCGATAGCCGTCGTGCCCCACCCCTCAGTGCAGGACCCGTCTAGCGGCTGCGCCTACCCTGCCGCTCCCTCGGACCCGCTGCCTTGACCCGCGCTTGCACCTCTCGATCGCGCGCAGCCTGCATCCCCGCGACCACAGCGCTCAAGGGAACACCAGCGGGTGCGGGAACCCATACGGCGTACGGAGAGTCGAGTTCTGGCGGCGGCAGTGCAGACGGACGCCTGCCAATCCCACCATCTGCGTCAGGATCGTCAAATGCCAGGGCTTTACGTAGCTCCGAGTTCTGATCGATCACAGACTTTGCGTGCCGGACCGGGAAGAGCAGCGGGAGCGGGCCCGCAGGTGAGCACGCGCATACATCGAGCCAGAGCAACACATTGTCGGCGAGAGCGAGCATCCCATTGGACTCGAGATCCATGGAGTCAATTCCCGCCCTGAGCTCGCTCCAAGGCGTCGGAGCGTCGATGTGAGCGCCAAGCCGGTTCCGCCAATCGTGAATCTGGTTGCGTGTGGTTGGCGCAATGGCATTTCGAAGGCCCTCCAGCTGCTCCTTTGGAGCGGGAGGGGCACCTGGTTCGCTGTACAGATCGAGAAGGCTCTGATCGCTAGCGGGTGGCGCGTCTGGTGCGGGACCGACTGCGAGGCGCAGGAGTTCGTTCATCTCAGCAGGTAGCTGGCATCGCACGAGACGATCGAGCGCAGACCCCCGGTCGATGACCGGAGCTATCTCACGAAGCGTCACGACGTTCTCGGCGACGTCGTTAATCAGGGGAACTAGGCGTCCTATTTCACCGCCCATCCGGATCGGAAACGCACTAGCCCGGCCTGCACCAAAACTGCTCGCGGTGATCGAGATCAGTCCCTCTTCGTTCACAGGGTCCAGTGCATCCAGCGCACGACCGAGTAGATCAGGGACGGTAGGCGCCAAATCAACCGAGGAAACCCCCGAGACCGCTGCCAGTTGAACATAGAACTCGATTGCGTCGTCAACCAGTGTGCCAACTGAGAGTTCACCGATCTCGGCCCAGAGTTTGAAGCTCACCAGTTGGTCCGATGCGGCGTCGGCATCGCGCCGCTGCCGCTTCGCAGCAATGTAATCGCGTACGTGTTGGTAGTCGTCCCAATCGCGTCGCAGGCGATCGAGAGGTGGCGATGCAGACTCGGCCGCGGCGCTAGTCGAATCCTGCCTCGCAAGCTGATTTCGCCAGGCGGCACCGAATCGAATGACGTCGTCGAGGTAGACGAACACGTATCGCGCGATCACCCTCTTGCGATGGGGGTCGGAGGCGGCAGCCGCGAGCTCCCGGGCCGCAACAGCCATCTCGACGGCGTGCCCTGTCTTCTCGGAGGCGTCGGTCAGGCTCGTGAATGTATCTCGATGCGCCATGCCACGAATCGAGTCGGGCGCGGTCAAGCAGCATCTCGGACGTGGCCTCTCCTCGGGCTCGGGAACGAGACCGAGCATCCATCGATAGCAACCGCTCCGTGACCGGAGCAGCAGCGAAACCGAACCGGCACGAGCGAACGCCGACCACCGCGGCCCGTTCCAAGCAGCAGCGCATCAAGGTCATCGGCCATGAATCGCGCTCGGTCGGGCGCTAACGCGCTGCGACCTCGGGCGTCGTGAACCGGCTCATGTTCGCTGTCGCCAGCAGGCCGCAGCTGACCTACGGTCTTTTCGTTGTTGCGGCGGATCGCTTCCACGCGGGCTTTCCTCACCCTCTCGAGATCCCTCGCGTACGGACGGCCAACCCTACGGAGTAGTCGATGCGATTGGGCTCCTGCAGTGCGCGGGACCGAGAGCGCGGTAGTTCACCCCCGCGAGGGCGCGGTAGTTCACTGCGCTAGTCGGTACTCCTGTGCGATCCGAGCGTCGCTCCTACGGACATATCGGGCCGCCGACCCGACACCCGCGCAGACTCGCGTCTGAGCCTGTGGCCGTTAGTACCCGCGAACGTTCGGACTGCTGCCTTCACGCGAGGCTGTTGCATAAAGCCGTCTCGGAAACGGTGCAGCAGGTTCGCTGAGAGGGCGCTAGACGGGCTGGGTGCAACGGGGTCGAGACGGACCGGCGTCGCTTGACGGATGGATGCGATGGCCGTTTTTGGAGCCCACCTTTAGAAGCGATCCAGCGGGCTCGCCGAGGGTTTGTGCAACAGCCACACGCGAAATGGGAAGCGAGACGAACGGACCGTTTTCCGGGATCGACGGTGGTGGTCGTCTCGGCGACCGGGAAACCCCGACCGCGTTTCTACCTAGGCAAGACCTCTCGGCCCAACAGCTTGCCTTGATAACCGACCGGCTCCTCCCGCAGCGCGCGGATGAAGTTGGGAATCGTCTCTCGTCCCAGGCTCCCGCCGTGCATGCCGTGGATCCAGTCAGGGTCGAGGGCCTCTATTCGATCGACAACGTCCCTGACCGGCTGATCATGAGCGAAGATCCCGATCTCGCGGTAGTACTCGCACATCATGCTGCCGAGGTCCTCGGTCACGACCGGCGGCTGGTCACCCGGCTGGATGAAGAGGTCCGAGGGAAACACGCTCTTCGTGGTCTCGTCGAAGAGCATCATCGAGTCCCAGTGGTGCACGTGCGGTGTCTCGAGGAAGCGCAGCTTGTGCTTGCCGAGATCGATCACCTCTCCCTCGCTATGGCCTTCGACGCGGCCTGAATAGTTCCAGCCGCTCAGGTTCAGGATGGCGCTCATGGCGCTGCCCGCGAGCGTCGAGTTCGGAGCGCCCTCCAGGAAGCGGTCCATGCCCCCGGTTTCGTCCGCCTCGAAGTGGAGGAGGATCACGTACTCGAGCTTGCTGGGATCGAGCACTTCAGCGACTCCGTCACGGACACCCTCGTACAGCCCATACATTCCGGTGTGGATGAGCGTGGGGCGCTCGTCATCGATCAGGAACTGGTTGAACTGAAAGTCGGTGTCCGGAAGTTGGACGGTGGTGCAGATCCTGTAGATGCCGTCGACGAGCGCGTCTACGCGGGCCATGGCTGGTGCTCCTCTCTTCCCATTTGGCCGACCGTACCGGGCCTGGTCTTCGAGCGCTACTGCTTCGCGCGAGCTGCGGGAGACGCCTCCCTTCATGCGAAGGAGCCGTCGCCGCTTGAGTGCCGCCTTGCGCGAAACCCAGCGGTGACCTCGATGATGTGCCTGATCAGCTCGTAGTACGCCCACCTCTCGACATCCTCCTCGGCATCCGCCCCGCCGCATCCCGCGGAGCACGCCGATCGCGAGCACGACGTTCCGCCCCCTAAGCGCTGGTTCGTATGCCGGCAGCCCGGAGGGCCTCGTCGCGACTTTCAAAAGCCTCGACCTTGGTGCAGAGACCGCCGTCGTCGAAGGTCGACACCCACGCGACCACGCTCACCAGCTCGATCGCACTGCCGCTGCCGCGCGCACACATCCGCGTTGGCGCGATCACCTTGTTTCCTACTGGGATGAACTCCTCTGGCTCGATTCGGATGTCGACGGCCTCGACCTGACTCTTCCAGACGGCCAGGAGCTCGGCCTTCCCTCGCACCGCCGGGCTTGTGGCCTCAGCTCGGGAGAGGAACCGCTCCCACGTGACGTCATCCCTTAGGGGAGCCATGGCGGCATCGAAGTCGCGGCGATTGAACGCGTCGATTACCTCTCGAACCGCCTGGACATTCTCGTTCGACATCCAGTTGCAGTATCGCGGTGACCGCTGGTTCCCGCGCGGCGACGCTCCTGCTTCGCGCGACGAGCAGAAGTTGCGCTGGCACCCCAGACACCCGCTCCTCGTCCTACGCGGGCGGGCGCCGATGTGCTGCGCCAAGCGCGAATGGAGCTGGCGCTTGGAGCGATGCCTACCCTGTGGGACGATCGTCGTCGCAGCGCGGAGAGCCGGCGCTGCTGTTCGGAAGGAATTGCCACGCCCTCAGATCGTCCCGACTTCTCGAGCATGGCGGACGACTATGCGCAGCACGCGCTGTCGCAGCGCGCAGCGTTCGAGGCGACTCACCCGGCCGCGTTGGCCGCCGCGCGGGAGTTCTCTGAGGAGCCTCTGCTCCGCGTGGTCGATCTCGGCGCCGCCGACGGCGTCAACTCTCATGGCCTCATCCGCGCTCTCACCGACGAGCGCGCCGGCAGGTCGCTGATCTACGCGCTTGTCGATCTCCCCACCAACGCATGGAGCGTCGCTGCCGACCATCTACGGCACGTCTTCGGTGATCGGGCGGACCGATCCGAGGTCGTAGTCATCCCTGCGCCGGGAGAAGCCGGCCGGGAAGTCTCAGATGTCGGCACCGGCTCCCACTACGCCTCACCGGAGGCCCACGGCGAGGCCTGCCGGCGAGCGGTCGAGCACGGCCCGCCCCCCGCCACGGTGATCAGCCTGGCGGGCATGCCCCTCCAGCAGGCGCCTTGCCTGCCGCCGGGCAGCGTTCATATCGCGGTTACGGGAACGGCGATGCACTGGGTCGCCGACGCGGGCGGCCTGGCCTCGACCGGATCTGTCTTTCCTGGGTACCCCGACCACACAGACGAGGCCGAGCGGCGAGCCTGGCGCGAAGAAGCGGCGAGTCAGTGGCAGCGGCTGCTCGAGAACCGTGCCATGGAGCTCGCGCCGGGCGGCCGGTTCATCGCCGCACTCCCGGCCTCGCCCGCTCCGGACCCGGAGAGGTCGGGGCTCTACGTCGAGCTCATCGGCGACATGAACCATGTGCTCGCGGAGTGGCGCCGCGCCGGGCGCATCGGCGCCGGCACCGTCGCTGCGATCGTCGTGCCGGTGTGGATGCGCACTCTGGAGGAGATCCGGGCGCCCTTCGAGGCCGGCGGAGGGCGCGTCGCCGGGCTCGAGCTCGAGAGCGCCGAGCTCTTCCGTCTCGACAATCCCTATTGGCACGACGATCCCGCCGTGTTCGCGCGGGCCTACGTGCGAAGCGTGACCGCATGGGGCACGCCGCTCCTCCTCCGCGCCTTCGCGCGTGAGGGCGAGGACCGCGCCCCCGGTCTCCTGGCCGACTTCCTCGAAGAGCTCGAGGAGCGCGTTGCGGATGCCCCCGACCGCTACCGCCGGGACTACATCGAGGCCCTCGTCATCTGCCGAAAGGTGGGCGGCACCGGGCGCGACCGGACGCGCTCGTGAAATTGGCCGCGCCTCAGCCCGGCAGGTTGCCGCTGCGCGCTATGCGGCGGAACGTCCGGCTGCTCGGCCGCGGCGTGCGCTCGAGCGTGTCCGGGTCGTAGAAGTAGAAGCCGAAGCGCGGGTAGTAGCCGGCGCTCCACTCGAAGTTGTCGACCAGCGACCAGGCCAGGTAGCCCCTCACGCGGGCCTCGCCGGCCCGCATTGCCGCCCTCAGCTCGCGCAGGTGGCTCAGCAGGTAGCCGCGGCGCTGGTCGTCGTCGGCGTCGGCCAGCCCGTTCTCGGTCACGTAGACCGGCCGTCCGTAGCTGCCGGCGATCTTCAGGACCCGCCGGAAGCCCTCGGGGTAGATCTCCCAGCCGAACTCCGTGCAGGTCGTGGGGCAGGGCGGGGCGTCGGGTCGCTGCGGGATCCGGTACTCGTTGCGGGGCAGGAAGTCGAACAGCGGCACGGTGATGCTGGCCGGCACTCCGAGGCCGGTGACCCGGCTGCGGAAGTAGTAGTTGAGCCCGATGAAGTCCGCCCGGCGGCCCAGCCGCGGGTTGCGCTCCCCGGCCTCGATGCGGCCGTCCACGTCGGCGTCGTCGAGCCCCTTAACCACCGCGTTGAGGAAGACCCGGTTGAAGATGTAGTCGGCGTGCCGAGCGCCGGTGCGGTCGTTCGCGCTGGCGGGGTCCGCAGGAGTGAAGGCGACCATATTGTGCACGGGTCCCACCCGGGCGCGGCGGTCGTAGCGGTGGATCGCGTCGTAGGCGCGCCCGTTGGCCCGGGCGAAGTTGCGCACCACGCGCACCGCGCCCGTGAAGGAGTTGGCGCCCGGCGGGAACCAGCCGGCGAGCGCACCCGGCACGTTCACGTAGCCGCTCACCGCCACCACCATCGGCTCGTTCACCGTGACCCAGAGGTTCACGAGGTCGCCGTACTTCCAGGCCGCCCAGGCGGCGTACTTGCCGAACTCGCGCACGGTCCTCGTGTTGAGCCAGCCACCCTTGTCGATTCTGGGCAGGGGATCGTCGGGGCCGCGTCCGGCCAGCGCTCGGTTCGCCGCGAGCGGGTCGTGCAGCCAGGTGGGTGTGGTGAAGTGGTGCAGGGTCACCATCGGCTCGAGACCGCGCCGCCGGATTGCCCGCAGCTCGGCCGCGTAGTGGCGCACGGCCGTCCGGTCGGCGAGGCGGTCGAGCTGGCGTGGGGTGCGCGCGCCGGCGGTGGAGCGCGGGAAGATCCGGCTCCATTCGATCCCGAAGCGGAAGGCGTTGGCGCCCAGCCCGCGCCGGGCGAGAGCGACGTCCGTGCGGTACTCGCGCCAGTGCCCCGGCCCGCGCTCGACGCGGTCGCCGCTCTGGCGCCCGGCGTCGATGTTCGCCTGGTCGTGGGACCACACCCACCAGTCGCTGCGCGGGTCGCCGTTGGCGGGGCTGCCGCCCGCCTCGGTCTGGAAGCCGGCAATCGCGGTGCCCCAGAGGAAGTCGCGCGGGAAGTCGCGTGCCCCCGACGACGCGGGCAGCGCGAGGGTGGCCAGAGCGGCTAGAAGGAGCCCGCGTAGAAGTTGCGGTCCCATCGGTGTCCCCTCAGCTTCTCCACGTCCTCCGCCGGCAACCCGCGGCCGTCACCCACGGCCATGTTGCGCTCCACGTTGCGAACGCTGCGCATCCCGGGGATCACGGTCGACACGGCAGGCTCGGAGAGCACGAAGCGCAGCGCGGTGGCGGCGATGTCGTCGAGCTCGATGCCCAGGTCCTCGACGATCGCGTCCACGTGCTCCTTGACCTCCCGCTTGCGATCGTCGCGGAAGTAGTCGTTGCGAAAGTCGTCCTCGGGGAACGTGGTGTCGGGAGTGATGCGGCCGGTCAGCCCGCCCTCGTCGAGCGCCACCCGCACGATCACCCCGACGTCGTGCTCGCGCACGGCGCCGAACAGCCGGTCAGCGGGCGACTGATCGAAGACGTTGTAGATCACCTGGACGGTGTCGGCCAGGCCGCTCTCGACGAGCCGCAGGGCGCTCTCCGGCTGGTGATCGTTGATGGAGACGCCGAAGAAGCGGATCTTGCCCTCCTGCTTCAGGGCCTCCACCGTCTCCAGCCAGTCGCCCTGGTCCAGCCACTCGTCGCGCCAGACATGGAACTGCTGGACGTCGATCGCCTCCAGGCCGAGGTTCTCGAGGCTGCGCTCGGTGAGCTTCCGCACGTGCTCGCCGGGGAAAACGTCCTCCACGCGGGTCTCCTCGGCCGCGGGCCAGGTGAGGTTCTTGGGCGGCACCTTGCTGGCCACGTACACCTGCTCGCTGCGTTCGCGCACCACGCGTCCCACCAGCCGCTCGCTGTGTCCCTCACCGTAGGCGGCGGCGGTGTCGATGAAGTTGAGCCCCAGATCGATCGCACGGTTGAGCGCGCGGATCGATTCGTCGTCCTCCGCGCCCTCCCACTGCACACCGCTGATGCCCCACGCGCCGTAGCCGATCTCCGAGATCTCGAGGCCGGTCTTGCCGAGTCTTCTTCGCTCCATGAGGTGCGTAACCGTACTCATCGGGTACTGGCAGAGGGTGGAGGGCGTGGTGAACATCGCGAAGGTGATGACGTTCGAGACGCGCACCGGCAACACGCGCTACGTGCTCCAGGACGGGGACGGCAACGAGTACACGACCTTCCGGGAGTCGATCGGCAACGCGGCCAAGGGTCTCGAGGGCCGGCGGGCTCGGATCGAGTACCACGAGAGCCAGAAGGGCCAGTACACGAACGTCTACCTCGACAGCGTCGAGGCGGCGCCCGAGGAGCCGGCGGGCGCCGCCGGCGGTCCCGCCACCGATGCCGACGAGGCCGCCTGGCGCACGGCGGTGGAGGCGGCGCCGTGGCTGGTGGGGGAGTCCGAGCCGCAGGAGGAGGTGGCGCCGGACGAGCTCTACGACAAGCTGGCGCCCTTCAAGGAACGGGTGGCGAAGGACATCAAGGAGAGCGAGCCCGAGGAGGACGACGGGCCCTAGCCGGTCCCCGCTGTAGCGTGCGCCGATGATGGCCGGGCTCGACCGCGGCACCCTCCTGGCTCTGGGGGCGATGGCGCTGGCGATCTTCGTGATCGCCAACGACCTGACGGCCCTGAGCGTCGCGCTGCCGGACATCGAGAAGGACTTCGACTCGGACGTGACCACGGTGCAGTGGGTGATCAACGCCTACGCGCTGGTCTTCGGCGTCCTGATCGTGACCGGCGGCCGCCTGGCCGACATGTTCGGCCGCCGGCGGCTGTTCTTCATCGGGGCCGCGATCTTCGCCGCCTTCTCGGTGCTGGGCGGGGCCGCCCAGGACGCCTGGTGGCTGATCGTCTGCCGGGCGCTCATGGGCATCGGGGGCGCGATCATGTGGCCCGCCGCCCTCGGCATGACCTACGACGCTCTGCCCGAGGACAAGGCGGGCCTGGCGGGCGGCCTGATACTCGGAGTGGCCGGCTTCGGCAACGCCGCCGGCCCGCTGATCGGGGGCGTACTCACCGAGCTGCTCACCTGGCGCTGGATCATGTTCCTCAACCTGCCCATCGCCGCCCTGGCCTGCTTCGCCACCTGGCGCGCGATCGACGAGTCGAAGTCCGACACCGGGCGAGAACGCATTGACTACGCCGGCATCGCCAGCCTGTCGGTCGGCCTGGTCGCGCTGCTCGTGGCCCTCGACCAGGTGACCGACTGGGGCTGGGGCGATCCGCGGATCCTCGGGCTGTTCGCGGCGTGCGTCCTGCTGCTGGTGTTCTTCGCCGTCAACGAGCGCCGGGCCGGCTCGTGGGCCCTCATCCCCCGCGACGTCATGGCCAACCCGCACTTCCGGGCTGCCTGCCTGGCCACCCTCATGATGTCGGCGGTCTTCTTCGCCGCGCTTCTGTTCCTGCCCCAGTTCTTCCAGAAGATCCTCGGCTACAGCCCGCTCGAGGCCGGCGCCGCCCTGCTGCCGATGATGGCGGTGTTCGCCGTGACCTCGTTCGTGGCCGGCGGGCTCTATGAACGGCTCGGGGCCAAGCTGATCGTCTCGGCCGGAGCGGTGTGCCTCACACTGGGCGCGTTCCTGATCTCGCTGATCGACCGCGACTCGGGCCTCGGCTCGGTCGTGCCCGGCATGGTGGTACTCGGCATCGGAGTCGGCCTGTTCTACTCCTCGATCACCACGGTGGCCGTGACCGCTCTCGATCCGTCTCGCGCGAGCCTGGCCGGCGGCATCGTCTACATGTTCCAGGTGGCCGGCGGGTCGGTGGGCCTCGGGCTGACCACCACGATCTTCATCACCGCCTCCGAGGACAAACTCCAGTCGGAGCTCGCCGGCTCGAACTTGAGCGACCGTGAGGTGGACGCCCTCCACGGCGCGCTGGCCGGCACAGAGACCGCGACCGAGATCCTCGCCCGTTTCTCGAGCTCGGCCGCTGCGCGCATCCTGGAGCTGGTGCGCGATGCGTTCGCGGCGGGCATGCAGTGGGCGTTCCGACTGGTGGCCCTCCTGGCCCTCGTGGGCGTCCTCATCTCGGTGCTGTTCGTGGGCGGCTCGCTGCTGAGCGGCCGGAGAACGGCGCGCTGAGCGCCAGCGCTTAAGCTGGCGCCCGTGCGCCGGCGACTACGCGAGCTGGGCTTCGCGGTCGGCCGCTTCCCGACCGGGGAGCGGAACACCCTGGTGGACGTGCCGGGGGTGATGGTGGGCCACCGCACCCTCATCGAGGGCGATCGCCTGCGCACCGGGGTGACGGCGATCCTGCCCCACGACGGCAATCTCTACGCGGAGAAGGTGCTCGGCGCCTGCCACGTGATCAACGGCTACGGCAAGCCGACGGGGCTGGTCCAGCTGGCGGAGCTCGGCACGGTCGAGAGCCCGCTCCTGCTCACCAACACGCTGTCGGTGGGCCCGGTCTGGGAGGGCGGGTTGCGCCACCTGCTCGAGCTCAACCCCGAGGCCGGCAGGGATCGCGACACGGTCAACGTGATCGTGACCGAGTGCTTCGACGGCTGGCTGTCCGACTCGCGCGCCCTCGCCGTTCGCCCCGAGCACGCGTTCGAGGCCATCGCGTCGGCGAGCATCGACGAGACGCGCGACGGGGCGGTGGGGGCGGGCACGGGCACCACCTGCTTCGGTTACAAGTCCGGCGTCGGGACGTCCTCGCGGCGGGCCGGCGGCGCCGTGCTCGGCTGTCTCGTGGTCTCGAACTACGGCGCCCGTCGCGACCTGCATCTCCTCACGGGTCCGGTGGACGCCGCTCCACCCGAGGCCGAGCCGCCGGCGCAGGGCGGCTCGATCGTGATCGTGCTGGCCACGGACGCAGCGCTCGACGAGCGCCGGCTGCGCCGCCTGGCCGCGCGCGCGACCTTCGGCCTGGGCAGGGCGGGATCGTTCGCCTCCCACGGCAGCGGCGAGTTCGCGCTGGCCTTCTCCACCGCGCACCGGATCCCTCACCGGGCGGAGAGCTCGACCCTGGACCTGAGCCTGCTGCGCGACGACTCCCCCGAGCTGCGCGAGTTGTTCGAGGCGGCCGGCGAGGTGGTCCACGAGGCGGTTCTCAATTCCCTCTGCGCGGCGGGGGAGATGACGGGCCGGGACGGAAACCGGGTAGAGGCGTTCCCCTACGAGCTGCTCGAGCGGGCCGCCGGGGTGGTGCGTGCCTGAGGTCGCGGTGATCGGCGCCGGCGCCGTGGGCGTGGCCTGCGCCGCTGCGGTCCTGCAGACCGGGGTCGCCGAGCGGCTCGTGCTCTACGACCGCAACGCCGATCGCGCACGGGGTGAGGCCCTCGACTTCGAGCACGGCTCCTCCCTGCTCCCGGCGTCGCGCATCGAGGGCCGTCCGCTCAGCGAGCCCGCACCGGCCGATCTCGCCATCCTGGCCGCCGGCGCGCGCCCACGCCCCGGCGCTTCGCGCATGGAGGTCCTCGACCAGAACCTCGAGGCCGCCGCCAACGTCGCCGATGCCTTCGAGGACGCGCTGCCGCGCGTGATGATCGTGGTGACCAACCCGGTGGACCCGATCACCGAGTACCTGATCCGCCGCTTCCGTGGTCGGGGCGTCGGAGTATTCGGCTCGGGCACCGCCCTCGACTCCTGGCGCCTGCGCGAGTGCCTGGCCGCCCGCCTGAGCGTCCACCCCCTGAACGTGCACGCGTGGGCGATCGGCGAGCACGGCCTCTCGATGGTCCTGCCGTACTCCTGCGTCCGGGTCGGCCCGTTCACGCTGGACGAGATGGCGGAGCGGCACGGGGCGCCGCTGGACCTCGACGAGGTCGACCGCTACGTGCGCCACGCCGGACCGCGCGTGCACGAGCTGAAGGGCTCGACCACCAGCGCGATCGCCCTGGTGGCCGCCCGGCTGGCCGTCCACGTCCTGCGTGAGCACGACTACCTGATTCCGGTGAGCGTGCCCGTGGAAGACGGGCTCTGCGCGAGCCTCCCGGCTCGCGTCGGACCGGCCGGCGCGGGAGAGCCGCTGATGCCCGACCTCAGCGGCGACGAGCAGGAGGCCTGGAGAGCTTCGCTGGCGAGCCTGCGCGAGGCGGCGAGCCGCATCCCGGCCGTCTGAGCCGGCGGCTCAAACGGCGCGGCCGAGTCCCACCTCGACCTCGTCGCGCTCGACCGCGAGGGCGAGATCGGCGGGCCGGCGGCCCAGCTCGGCCCAGGCCTCGCCGGCGCTGATCTGGAAGCGGTCGAGGAAGTCGTCGGTGTGCATCGGGTCGTGGTGGAAGAGCATCAATCGCTCGGTGTCCACGCGCTCGGCGAAGCGCAGCGTGTCGGACATGCTCGAGTGGCCCCAGCCCAGGTGGGAGGGGTACTCGGAATCCGAGTACTGGCAGTCGTGCAGCAGCAGCGTCGAGCCTCTTGCCAGGTCGAAGCCCGAGATCCACTCCGCCTCGTCCCGGCTGAGATCGGTGCCCAGCGCGGGCTCGTGGTCGGGGAGGTAACACAGCGAGGTGTCGCCGTCGGTGATGCGGTAGCCCAGCGTCGGACCGCGGTGGGTCACCGAGGCGGCCCGCACCGTGGCCGACCCGATCTTCCACTCGCTGTGCGGGGCGTCGCGGAAGGACACGTCGCAGGGCAGCTCGCGCACCTCCACCGGCGACAGGGGTGCCGAGATGTAGCGAGCGATCCGGTCCTGAAGTGTGGCGTCCGGCGCTTCCGGGCCCCAGACCACCACGTGGGCATCCGGGCGAAACAGCGGGGCGAAGAACATCAGGCCCTGGATGTGGTCGAGGTGGAGGTGGGTGAGCAGGATGAAGATCCGATCCGTCTCGGGCGTCAACGCCAGCCCCAGGCTGCGAATGCCGGTGCCGGCGTCCAGCACCACCAGCGTGCCGTCGGAGAGCGTGACCGCGACACACGAGGTGTTGCCCCCGTAACGACTCGTCTCCCAGCCAGGGGCCGGCACAGAGCCGCGCGCTCCCCAGATCTTCACGCGCATCTAGTCCTCCTCGTCGTCCTCGACCGACCAGAAGATCGCCATGGCGCCGTGGGTGCCGGACATGGTCACGATCGGGATCGCGGTCACGTGGATCTCGTGCTCGCGCCCGTCGAGCGCACGGATGCGGAAGCGTCCCAGCGCCGGGCGGTTGTTGCGCAGGGCCACGGTCAGGGGCAGCTCCTCCCAGGGGATGGGGTGGCCGTCATCGTCGAGCGGGCCGAACTCGGTCCCCCAGCGCTCCGGCGCCAGCTGGCCGCCTTCCTCGAAGCGGCGCCCGAGGAGGGCGCCGGCGGCGTCGTTGTAGAAGACGACCACTCCTTCCGCGTCGACCAGGAACGCCGGCGTGGACAGGCCGGTCATCAGATTGCGTGCGTGGATGAGCTGGAGCGGGCGCTGGCCTTCGGTCACCGTGGGCACTCTACGAGAGCAACTCTGGTGCCGTCCACGGGTTTCGGGCTTCGCCTACCCGCCCCCCGACCCGAGGAGTCCTCGTGTTCAAACGCCTTCTGCCCTCTCCCGCCATGCTGGTGGCGCTGATCGCCCTGTTCCTGTCGATGGGCGGTGTCTCCTACGGCCTCGCCACCGGCGTCATCGACGGCCGTGAGATCAGGAACAACACGATCACCTACAAGGACGTGAAGAGCGACAAGCTCGGCGGCAAGTCGATCAAGGAATCCGGTCTCGGGATCGTCCCCGCGGCAGCCGTGGCCGGCGGCGGCGCGCGCTTCGCCGTGGTCAACGCCGGCGGCCAGGCGGTTCGCGGACGCAGCGTGAGCTCGGCGGCACGCACGGCCCAGGGTCGCTACCAGGTGATCTTCGACACCGACATCCGCGGCTGCGCCTACTTCGCCACCGTCGGCAATCCCGCGGCGGGCAACGGACCGCCCAACAACGGCATCAGCGTCGGCTCGCTGACCACCAACGTCAACGGCGTGGCGGTGACCACCGACGCCGGCGGCAACAACCAGCCCGAGGACCGGCCGTTCCACCTGATCGTCAGCTGCTGACCGAGTGAAGCGGGTAGTCCCTCACCTCGTCGAGGAGGGACTGCCCGCCGATCGCCGAAAGCTATCGCCGTTCGGCCGGCTACGGATAGGGTCTCGCGGATGGCGGGTGACATCGAGCTGCGTGAGGGGGAGGAGTCGGTTTACCAGGGCCACCCCTCCTGGCGAGCCCTCGCCTCGTTCTACCTCCTGGGACTGCTGGTCGCGCTGGCCGTGTTCCTGGTGGTCGCGGTGGCGATCGGTGAGACGGCAATCGGGATCGTGCTGGGCGTGGTCATCGCCGCGGTCGTCCTGGTGGTCGGCTACCTGCGTCGCGTCTTCACGCGCTACGTGATCACCAGCCAGCGCCTGCGCATCAGCCGCGGCATCGTCAGCCGCAAGGTCCAGGAGACGCGCCTCGACCGTGTGCAGAACGTGAACTTCGACCAGAGCGTCATCGATCGGATGCTGAGCGTCGGCAGCGTCGACTTCGACACCGCGGGCACCGACGACTCGGAGTTCGTGTTCGAATGGGTGAACGACCCCGAGGGCGTGGTCCGGGCCGTGAACGATGCGATCCACGAGCAGCGCCTCGCGGGACCGTGAAGCTGGCCACCATCACCGCGGTCTTCACCGCGGTGGTTCCGGCGGCCAACGGGGTGGAGGCGCCCAGGCCCGAGGCGGTCTTTCCGCTCGCCGGGTCCGCCGACTTCGGGGAGGCAGACGCCCGCTTCGGCGCCGCGCGGGGCGGGCGGGCGCACGAGGGTCAGGACGTGTTCGCCGATGCCGGCACCCCCATCAGATCCACTCGCGACGGCGTGGTGATCGAGACGGGTGACGACGGCGGGCGGGGCAACTACGTCGCCCTCTGGAACGCGGACACGCGGCAGACCTTCGTGTACCTGCACATGCTGCGCCCCACCCCCCTGCGCAAGGGCGAGCGGGTCACGGCCGGCACCCGGATCGGGGCAGTGGGCTGCACCGGCTCGTGCTGGGGCGACCATCTGCACCTGGAGATTCGGGCCGGTCGGGACACCACCGGCCGGGCTCGGGACCCGCTGCCGTTGCTGCGCCGCCTCGACCCGCACGGCTGAGCGCGCCCCAGTACGCTGCCGCTCTCGTGGACCAGATGGAGCTCCGCAACCGGCTCGTCATGGCCACCCAGATGTGGCGGGAGGCGAGCGACGACCCGCTTCCGCGGATGCCGCCGGGAGACCCGCTCGAGCAGCTCAACGGGTTCGAGTTGAAGCTCATCGACATGCTCTGCGCCCGGGCCACGCCGCAGACCGCTCGCGATGTCGCGGACAAGACCTGGGATCTTGTGCACGCCCGCCCCGATGAGGATCCGGTGAAGCGGCGCGTGGTCGAATGTCACGAGGCCCTCGCCCGCCTGTCCGCGCGAGGTGGCGGCCCCGGTTTCTAGGCTCCGCCCGATCGTGAGGGAGCTCCCCGAGCTCTTCGACGATCGCGTCAAGGCGCGCTCCCTCGCCTACCTCTTCCTGGCCGGCGCCGCGCTCGGCCTGCTCACGGTGGCCTTGCCCCACTCGGAGGAGGTCATGGACCGCGAGCTACTGATGGTGGCGGGCGCCGCCGTCGTGCTGGCCCTGGCCTCCTTCTTCTGGTCCGGGCACGCTCGTCCCTGGCAGCTGCACGCGCTGCTGGCCATCGGCAACGTGCTGCTGTCGCTCGCCAACTACTACGTCGACGCGACCGTCACCTACCCGCTGCTCTACACGTGGACGGCGCTCTACGCCTTCTACTTCTTCCGGATCGATTCGGCGCTCCTCCACGTGGCCTTCATCGGTCTCTGTTACGCCGTCGTCCTGATCGCGGTCGAGCCCGGCAGCCCGGTCGTCCGCTGGCTCCTGGCGGTGGGCACGCCACTGGTGGCCGGCCTGCTGGTCACGCGCCTGCTCGGCCGGACGCGCGCTGAGGCGATCGAGGCCGACCAGCGCGCCCAGGCGCTCCAGGAGAGCGAGATGCGTACCCGCCTCGTGCTCGACGGCGCCCCGGACGCCTTCGTCGCGCTCGATCGCCACGGGGTGATCACGTCCTGGAACAGTGCCTCCGAGCGCCTCTTCGGCTTCACGGCGGGCGACGCGATCGGAACGCCGATGCGCGAGCTGATCATCCCGCCCGAGTTTCGCGAGCGCCACGACCGGCGCCGGCAGGAGCTCGTGAACAGCGCCAGCACGGTCACCTCCGCGCGCTTCGAGGTGGAGTTCATGCACCGTGACGGCACCCGTTTCCCGGGCGAGGCCCACGTGTCGAAGATCGAGATCCAGGACGAGCCGTTCATCTCCGGCTTCATCCGCGACACGACCGAGCAGGCGCGCCAGGAGGCGCAGCGCGAAGCGCTCGTGCGCGAGCAGGCGGCACGGGCGGAGGCGGAGCGGGTGACAGGGCTCGTGAGCCGGGTGACGCTCCTGGTGGACGCAGCGCTCGTGTCGGGCACGCTCGACGAGATCCTCGCGACGCTCGTGCGGGAGGTGCGTGGCGTGCTCGAGGCGGACGTGGCCACCATCATGCTCGCCGAGGAGGACGAGCGCCTCAGCGTGCGTGCGTCGTCGGGCGCGGGCGAGCCCGTGCCGCCGGGTGGCGAAGAGCCGCCCGAGACGATCGCGTTCGGCGAGGGCTTCGCCGGGCGGGTGGCGCTGTCCCGGGAGGCGCTGCTCACGCACGGACCCTCGGCCGGCGACCTGCCCGACCCAGGGCTCCGCAGCGCTGATCTGGAATCGCTGATCGGGGTGCCGCTCCTGGCCGAGAACACCGTGACGGGCGTGCTGGTGGCCGGCGCGGCTCCCCCTCGGCGCTTCTCGCCCGACGACCTCACGCTGCTGCGCCTGGCCGCCGACCGGGTGGCGCTGGCCCTCCTGCACGCCCGGATCTACGAGCGTGAGCACCGCATCGCGGAGACCCTCCAGCGCAGCCTGTTGCCCGACCGCCTGCCCAGGCCGCCGGGCGTGGAGGTGGCTGCCCGCTACGAGCCCGCCGCGGCCGAAGCCGAGGTGGGAGGGGACTGGTACGACGTGATCCCCCGGCCGGGCGGCGGCGTGGGACTCGTGATGGGCGACGTGGCGGGCAAGGGCCTGGGCGCTGCGTCGATGGTCGGCCGGCTGCGCAGCGCGCTGCGGGCCTATGCCCTCGAGGGCCACGAGCCTGCACACGTGGTGCAGCAGCTCAACCGGCTCATGTGGGCGGACGGCGGCGAGGGGCAGATGACGACGCTGCTGTACATGGTCGTCGACCCCGGCGAGGCCCGGATGCAGTGGGTGAACGCCGGGCATCCCGCGCCGTTGCTCGTTCCCGCCGGGGGCCCGCCGCGCTTCCTCGAGGGCGGCGCCTCGGTGCCACTCGGCGTGCTCCCGTTCGCCGCCTACGAGCAGACGACGACCGCGATGCATCCCGACAGCACCGTGGTGCTCTACACCGATGGACTGATCGAACGCCCCGGCGAGCACCTCGACGACGGAATGGCCCGGCTCGTGAAGCGCGTGGGCGAGGCGACAGGCGATCCCGAGAGCCTCTGCGACCACCTACTGGCCACGCTGCTGCCCGATGACGGGGTCACCGACGACGTGGCGATCCTGGCCCTCCACAACCTGCCCGTCCCGGATCGCTTCCGAATCAGCTTTCCGGCCGAGCCCGAGTCCCTCGCACCGATGCGGTCGATGCTGCGGCGCTGGCTGCGTCACGCCGGGTGCGACGACACCGAGCTGGTCGAGCTCGTGACCGCCGTCGGCGAGGCCGCCACCAACACGATCGAACACGCCGGAGGCGCGGGCGGGTTGCCCTTCCAGGTGGCGGGACGCCTCGATGACCACCTCATCGAGCTCTCCGTGCGCGACTTCGGCGCCTGGCGGCTTCCCCGCGGGGGCGACCAGGGCCGCGGCCTCTCGCTAATCGAGGCGCTGACGGATACGGTTGACGTGGCGCCGTCCCCGGAGGGAACCACGGTGCGGATGACTCGCAGGCTGGTCGGCAACGGAGGCACACGGTGAACGAGGGGCTCGTCGAGCTCGCAATCGAGGAACGTGGCGACGTGGTGGTCGCGCGCCTCACCGGGGAGCTGGACATCGCCGGCGCATCGGGGACCGGTGAGCGGATCGGCGAGGCCGTGCCCATCGACGCCCGCGGCCTCGTGGTCGACATGTCCGACCTCGAGTTCATCGACTCGAGCGGAGTGGCCATGCTGTTCGGACTCGTGCGTCGCCTGTCCGGCCGCCGCCAGGAGCTGAGGGTGGTCGCGCCGCAGGGCCGCCCGGTGGCCCGGGTGCTCGAGATCGTGGAGTTCGACCGGGCGGCGCCGATCAGCGCCG
This sequence comes from uncultured Thermoleophilaceae bacterium, assembly GCA_963751105.1. Lineage (GTDB taxonomy): Bacteria > Actinomycetota > Thermoleophilia > Solirubrobacterales > Thermoleophilaceae > JACVRW01. The sequence goes on from CAVVTG010000002.1 coordinate 310,698, forward strand.
ACGTTCAGACGGCCGTGACCGAGCTGTCCTGAGCGCACCGCTGCGCCGGCTCAGGCCGTAGCCGCGGTCCGGGCCTCCGCGATGAAGTCGAGCACGAGCCGGTTGAACTCCTCGGCGCGCTCGATGCTCGAGCCGTGCGGCGCTCCCTCGATCACCGTGAGCCTGGCGTCCGGGATCAGCTCGGCTAGCTCGCGCGCCTTCCACACCGGCACGAGGATGTCGTGCTCGGCTCCGATCACGTGCGTGGGCATGGAGAGCGAGCCCAGCCGGTCACGAGTGTCGTGGCGGCTCGAGGCCGCCAGCTGGCGCGCGAAGGCCTCGGGCGGCTGGGGGTTGGGGTTCTGCAGCATCATGCCGCGCACGAACGCGACCATCTCCGCGTTCTCGAAGAACTCCTCGGAGTGGTTGAGCAGCATCAGCTCGTCGATGTGCTCCTCGCGGCTGACCTTGCCCACGCGCGCGCCCCACAGCTCACTGAACTTGCGCGCCCAGCTCCCGCCGGCGGCGAACGTCACCGCGAGCGTCAGGGTGCGCACGCGCTCCGGCGCCCGGCAGGCCATCTCCTGGGCGATCGCCCCACCCATCGACACACCGAGCAGGTGGAAGCTGTCCAGCTCCAGCGCGTCGGCCAGGGCGAGCGCATCCTGGGCCATGTCGGCCACCTCGTAGTCCGCGGAGGCCATCGACGACCGCCCCACGTCGCGGTTGTCGAAGATGACCGTGCGGTGCTGGGCCGAGAAGGACGGCACCTGCAGGGTCCAGGCCAGTACGTCCGCGGAGAGCCCCATCACGCAGAGCAGGGGCTCTCCCTCTCCGTGCACCTCGTGGTAGATCGTCTGGCCGTTCGCTTCGATCGTGGGCATCGGCGAAGCCTACCTTGGCTGGCTGGCCAACTTGGTAGGCTCGTCGCGCTTCATGGGCACGGTGTGCGTGATCGGCGCGGGGTCATCCGGCATTGCCGCATGCCAGGTGCTGCACGCCCGCGGGATCGACTTCGACTGCTTCGAGAAGGGGTCCGAGGTCGGGGGCAACTGGCGCTACGACAACGACAACGGCATGTCGTCGGCCTACCGCTCGCTGTTCATCAACACCTCGCGGCGGATGATGGAGTACGCCACCTACCCGATGCCGGACGACTATCCGGACTATCCGCACCACACGCAGATCGCCACCTACTTCGACGATTACGTCGACCACTTCGGCTTCCGGGACAGGATCCGCTTCAACACCGAGGTCACGGCCGTCGAGGCCACGCCCGACGGCGGCTACGACGTGACCCTCGAGGACGGGACCGTGCGCCGCTACGAGGCCGTGCTCGTGGCCAACGGGCACCACTGGGACCCGCGCTGGCCCGAGCCGGCGTTCCCGGGGCAGGACAGCTTCACCGGCGAGCAGCTGCACGCCCATCACTACCGCGAGCCCGACGAGCGCTTCACCGGCAAGCGGGTGCTGGTGCTCGGCATCGGGAACTCGGCCACGGACATCTCGGTGGAGACCTCACGCCACTCTGAGATCACCTACCTGGCCATGCGCCGGGGCGCCTACGTGATCCCCAAGTACATCGGCGGCAAGCCCACCGACGAGCTCGCGCCGAGCTGGATGTCGCGCCTGCCCTTCGGCTTCACCCGCTTCCTGTTCATGCAGCAGCTCAGACAGGCCACCGGGCAGATGGAGGCCTACGGGCTGCCCAAGCCCGACCACAAGCTGGGCCAGGCGCACCCCACGATCTCGTCCGACCTGCTGCCGCGCATCGGACACGGGCGCGTCAAGGTCAAGCCGAACATCGCCCGGATCGACGGCTCCAGCGTGCACTTCGTGGACGGCACGAGCGCCGAGGTCGACACCATCGTGTGGTGCACGGGCTACAAGATCACGTTCCCGTTCCTCGCCTCCGAGGTCATCGAGACCGGCGGCAACCGGGTGTCGCTGTTCCGGCGCGTGGTGCATCCGCAGCGGCCCGGCCTCTACTTCGTCGGCCTCGTGCAGCCGCTCGGCGCGATCATGCCGATCGCCGAGCTGCAGGCGGAGTGGATCGCCGACCTGCTCGAGGGCCGGGCGGCGCTTCCCGAGCCGGAGGTCATGCGCACCGAGATCTCCGACGAGGAGGAGGCGATGCGCCGCCGCTACGTGGCCTCGCCGCGCCACACGATCCAGGTCGACTACCAGCCCTACATGCGTCTGCTGCGCGCCGAGCGCCGCCGCGCCGAGGGCATCAGGCGACCGCTCGGCTCGACGGCCGTGCCGGACGACCGCATGGCCGCCTCCTCGTCCGCCTGATGGCCGGGGTCGCCGTGGTCACCGGAGCGGGCCGCGGCTTCGGGCGAGAGGTCGCCCGCCGGTTGGCCGGCCGCGGCTACACCGTTCTCTGCACCGACATCGACGCCGAGTCCGCCGCCGTCACGGCCGAGCACGTCGGCGGCTTCTCGATGCTCCTCGACGTGCGCGACCCGGACGGGCATCGCGAAGCGGCTCGGCTGGCCGCCGAACGCGGTCCGCTCGAGGTGTGGGTCAACAACGCCGGGCTGCTGCGCACGGTCAAGGCCTGGGAGCACTCCGACGAGGAGGTGCGCCTGCTCGTGGACGTGAACCTGCTCGGCGTGATGTACGGATCGCGCGCGGCGGTGGAGGCCATGCGCGACGGGCCCGGCCAGAACAAGCACCTCATCAACATCGCCTCGCTCTCGGCGCTGACACCCGTTCCCGGCCTGGCGGTGTACGCCGCCACCAAGCACGCGGTGCTCGGCTTCACCACCTCGCTCCAGGGCGACCTCAACGTGGCCGGGCTGCCCATCACCGTGCACGCCGTGTGCCCGGACGCCGCCGACACCGAGATGGTGCGCGAGCGCCGGCACGACCGCGACGCCGCGATGGTCTACTCCGCGCCGCGTCTGCTGAGTGCCGAGGAGGTGGCCGACCGTACCGTCGGGCTGCTCGACTCCAAGGAGCTCGTGGCGGTGATTCCGCGCTGGCGGGGCTGGGTGGCCCGGACGAGCACCATGGCCGGGCGACACTCCCTGCGCACGATCGGGATCCTGCGCAAGCAGGGTGAGCGCCGCCGGGCGCGCGCGGGGTAGGTTTTCTTCAACGATCCAGGAGGACACGTGGCCGAGACGAGCACCTATTCCGAAGCCGAAACCCACTCGGCGTCGACACCCCCGCCGCCGTCCGCCGGCCGAGCGATCGAGGTAGAGGATCCAGCGACGGGAGCGACCGTTGCCCGCGTGGCGGTGGTGGAGCCCGCCGCGGTGGCCGAGCTGGTGGCCCGCGCCCGGCGCGCCCAGCCCGGCTGGGAGGCGCTCGGATTCGACGGCCGCGCCGCCGTTCTCAACCGCTGCCGGAAATGGATCACGGCCAACTCCGAGCGCGTGATCGACACGATCGTCTCCGAGACCGGCAAGGCCTACGAGGACGCTCTCATGGCCGAGATCGGGTACGTGGAGGGCGCCTTCGCCTTCTGGGCGGCCAACGCCGAGGAGTATCTGGCCGAGGAGAAGGTCAAGACGGCCTCGCCCTTCGCCAAGGGGCGCAAGCTGATCGTGCGCCACGCGCCGGTGGGGGTCGTGGGGGTCATCGGACCGTGGAACTACCCGCTCACCAACTCCTTCGGGGACTGCATTCCGGCACTGGCCGCCGGAAACGCGGTGCTCCTGAAGCCGTCGGAGGTCACGCCGCTCACCTCGATGCTGATGGGCGAGATGCTGCGCGAGTGCGGGCTCCCGGAGGACGTCTACCAGGTGGTGCCGGGCTACGGCGAGACCGCCCAGGCGCTGATCGACGAGGTCGACTTCGTGATGTTCACGGGCTCGACCGCCACCGGTAAGAAGGTCATGGCGCGTGCCGCGGAGACGCTCACCCCCGTGGCCCTCGAGCTCGGCGGCAAGGACCCGATGATCGTCTGCGCCGACGCCGACCTCGAGCGGGCGGCCAACGCCGCCGTCCACTACTCGATGCAGAACGCCGGCCAGACCTGCATCTCCACCGAGCGCGTGTACGCGGAGGAGCCGATCTACGAGGAGTTCGTGAGCCTCGTGACCGGCAAGGTCAACGCCCTCCGGCAGGGCCGGCCCGCGGGGCCGGGCTCGACCGACGTGGGTCCGATGATCCACCCGCCGCAGTCGGACATCGTCGAGCGCCACGTGGCCGATGCGGTCGGCAAGGGCGCCCGCGTGCTCACCGGCGGGAACCGCCGCGACGACGGCGGGCACTGGTTCGAGCCCACCGTGCTGGTGGACGTGGACCACACCATGGACTGCATGCGCGAGGAGACCTTCGGCCCCACGGTGCCGATCATGCGGGTCGCCGACGCCGACGAGGCTGTGCGCCTCTCGAACGACACGCCCTACGGCCTCCAGGCGTCGGTCTGGACCAAGGACGCCCGCAAGGGCGAGCGCCTGGCGCGGCGGATCGAGGCGGGCGCGGTGACGGTCAACGACGCTCAGGTCAACTACGTGGCGCTCGAGCTGCCGATGGGGGGCTGGAAGCAGTCCGGCCTCGGCTCCCGCCACGGTGCCGACGGGATCCGCAAGTACACGAAGAAGCAGACCGTGCTCGTCACGAGCTTCGCGCCACTCAAGCGCGACCTCCACATGATGCCCTACAGCAGCCGCCGCACGAAGCTGGTCGACCGCCTGCTGAAGCTGGTCTACGGCCGCGGCTAGGAGCCGGCTACGGGTACAGGTCGCCGTCCTCGCCGGCGACGAAGATGGCCGCCACCGGGCAGTTGCCCGCGGCCGCCAGCACGTCGTCGACCGAGGCGCCGTCGGGGTCGACGACCACGGCCTTGTCCTCCTCGTCGAGCTGGAACACGTCGGGCGCGGTGTCCACGCAGTCGCCCGAGCCGATGCACAGGGCCCGGTCGACGGTGATCGCCAGCCGGTTGGCCGGTGAGAGCTCCGCCAAGATCAGCCCCGCCGGCGCAGGACGGCGAGCACGATGAGCGCCAGCAGAAGGACCGGGATCAGGGCGCGGGGATCGGCCGCGCGGCGGGCCATGCCGGGAGTCTCGGCTGCCGGGCCGGGAGCGGGCATTGCGAACTCCTCGGCGGCGAGGATGTCGTGAGGCTCGGTGCTGCCGCTGGGGTCGGCGGGGAAGCGGGGGTCACGCGTGCCGATGCCGAATTCCTCGGCGGCGAGAACGTCGTGAGGCTGCTCGATCCCGCTGGGATCGGTAGGGATCTTGCTCGAGTGGCGGTCGGGTGTGCTCATCCTCCCTATCGTTCCAGATCCATGGCCGAAGCCACTCGCACCGAGCTCGAGGCCGCCGCGTTCCGGCGGCTGCTTGAGCATTTGGCCTCTCGTACCGATGTTCAGAACATCGACCTGATGGAGCTCGCCGGGTTCTGTCGCAACTGCCTGTCTCGCTGGTACCGCGAAGCCGCGGAGGAGCGGGGCGTCGAACTGGAGGATGCGCAGGCCCGGGAGATCGTCTACGGGATGCCCTACTCGGAATGGAAGTCCAAATACCAACAAGAGCGCGCCTCGGACTGATCCTGCTGGCCCTCGCCTCGGTGGCGGCGGCAGGCTGTGGCCCGGCCAGCACCCGATCGGAGCACGCCAGCGCAACGGCCGCGTCCGCGGACGAGGTGGTGCTGACCCCTGACAGCGCCCGGGCCGGGCGGGAGCAGCTGGCCGAGGAGGAGCCCGCCGGAGCCGCCGAACCCGCCGAACCCGCCAAGGCGAGGGTGGTCGAGCTGCGCGGCGCGGGCTCGGGAGACGTCACGGCGGCCAGCCCGGCCGACGACGGCCCGAGTCCCGGCGCCCCTACCGACGCCGAGGTGCGCGCCGAGCTGCGCGAGGCCCAGGCCGCGCTCAGGAACTTCCGCTCGTACCTCAACACCACCGCCTTCCTGCGCACCGGCCCGAAGGCCCGCGTGCTCCCCGACGGCACCGCGATCGCTCCCGAAAACGCCCCGGAAGTGGTCAAGCGCGTGATCCTCGCCGCCAACGAGATCGCCAAGACCCCGTACAAGTGGGGAGGAGGCCACGGCGCCTGGCGCGACAACGGCTACGACTGCTCTGGCTCGGTCTCGTTCGCGCTGGCCGGGGCGGGCCTGCTGGAGAGCCCGATGACCTCGGGCGGGTTCGTCAGCTACGGCGCCCCGGGACCGGGCCGCTGGATCACCATCTACGCCAACAGCGGCCACATCTTCATGTACGTGGCCGGCCTGCGCTTCGACACGAGCGGCCAGGACACGGCCGGCACCCGCTGGCAGACCGCCGACCGGCCCACGGCCGGCTACGCGGTCCGCCACATCCCGGGCCTGTAGGCGGGCCCTCAGCTGCCCGGCAGGTACGGCGGGGCCTCGCCCCAGCCCCAGTGGGGCACGGGCGCCTTCGGGGGCGGCTCCGCGCCCGGCTGGGAGTTGCTCACGGCCAGGCGCGTGCCCCACTCGATGTAGGCCACGAAGGCCGACCTGAACTCCGGGTCGACCGGCAGGCCCGCGTCGTCGGCGGCGTCGCAGATGAGCTCTACCCAGCGGCGGCGCTGCTCCTCGGTCAGGGCACGGCCGCGATGCTTCTCCAGCATGTGCGGATAGCCGCCGCGTTCCTCGGTGTATCGCTGCGGCCCGCCGAAGACCTCGGCCAGCCAGAGGGCCACGTGGGCCGGATGATGCTCGTCCATGCCCCGGAACACCGGCTCGAGCAACTCGTCCTCGCGAACCCTCGCGTAGAAGGCCTCGGTCAGACGGCCGAACGCCTCCGCGCCGCCGGCCCACTCGTACAGGGTGGGGGTTGAAGCGCCCATCAGTCGAGCTCCGCCGGCACCAGCTCCAGCTCGAGCGTCCGGCCTGCTCTCAGCAGAGTCACCGTGACCGGAACGCCTATCAGGTCGGCCACCATCAGCCGCTGGAGGTCCTCCACGCGAGCGGTCGAGGAGCCGTCCACGGCCAGGATCAGGTCCTCCGCGCGCACGCCGGCCCGGTCGGCCGGGCTGCCGTCCACCACCTCCACCACCTCGATGCAGGTGTCGGTGCCGGCGGCTGAGCGGGCGGCGGGCGGCACGGGACGCGGACCTCCCGCGATGCCCAGATAGGCACGCCGCACGCGGCCGTCGGCCATCAGGCTGGCCACCACGCGCTGGTTGGCTTCGTTGATGGGCACGGCCAGGCCGAGGCCCACGCCGGCCACGGCGGTGTTGATCCCCACCACGCGGCCGCGGCTGTCGGAGAGCGCGCCGCCGGAGTTGCCGGGGTTGAGCGCGGCGTCGGTCTGGATGACGTTGTCGATCACGCGCTGAGCGCGGCGCGAGCGGGCCGGCAGAGAGCGGCCCAGGCCCGACACCACACCCGCGGTCACCGAGCCGCCCAGCCCGTTGGGGTTGCCGATCGCCACCACCAGCTGGCCGACCTTGAGCCGCTCGGCGTCACCCAGCTCGGCGGCCTGGAGATCGCCGCCGTCGGCGCGCAGCAGCGCCAGGTCGGAGAGCGGATCCCGGCCGATGACCTCGAAGCGCGCCTCGCTCCCGTCGGCGAAGCTGGCCCGCCCGCGGGCGCTCGAGCGCCCTACCACGTGAGCGGAGGTGAGCAGGAAGCCGTCCGGCGTCAGCACCACCGCGCTGCCGGCGCCCGCCGGGACCTGTCCGCCCCGGGTGCGGCGCATCACCCGCAGGCTCGCCACCGACGGCGCGAGCCGTTCGGCCACGGCGACCACTGCTCGCGAGTAGGCGTCGAGCGCCTCGGCCTCGGCGGGGTCGACCGGTGAGGGGTGTTCGGCCACGGCGCTCACGATGCGAAGCTCGCGGTGACCGAGCGCTCGTCGCTGCCACGGACGACGACGAGCTCGAGCTCGCCGCCCTCTGCCGGGATGGCGTCGAGCGCGCTGTAGAGGGAATCGATTCCGTCGAGCTCGCCGGCGCCGACGGCGACGATCAGATCGCCGCGCTCGATCCCGGCCGCGGCCGCCGCGCTGTCGTCCTCCACCGCCCGCACCAGCAATCCGTCACGCTCCGGCAGCCCGACAGCGCGGCGCATCCGGCGCGCCACCCGCGGCGGAGCGACCGCAACGCCCAACCGATGCGCCACCGGCGCCTCGCCTCGCGCCAGGGCCAGCACGCGCCGCTTGACCGTCTCGCCGGCGGGAGCGGCGAGGATCAGACCGCCCTCGAGGCGAACGCTGTTGACGCCGAGCAGGTTGCCCGCCGGACTCACCAGCGGGCCCCCGGACGACCCGCGCGGCAGTGGCGCGCTGTGCTCGATCGCGCCGCGCACGCGGCGCCCGCGCGGACCCCGGAAGCTCCGCGGCGCCGACGATACGAACCCCTGGGTCGCGCGCAGGCCGCGGCCACCCGGATCGGCCAGGGCCACGACGGCGGCACCGATTCCCGGCTCCTCTGCCGGCTCCCAGGTCACGGGGGGCAGTTCGCCCGTGTCGACCGAGAGCACGGCCAGGCCCACGTCGGGCGTCCACTCCCGCCACGGTGGCGGTGGCCCGCCGCTCGTCGCTGAAGACGACGGTGATCTCGTCACGACGGAGGTTCTGGGCGGCGGTGAGGACCTGGCCCGGGGCGATGATCACTCCCGAGCCGGAGCCCCAGCCGCGCCCCAGCCCGACGACCGAGGGTCCGACCTTCTCCGCGACCTCGGCGATCGCGTCCTGCAGGGTTTCGGCGACACTCATGCTCTGCTCCCAATAGTCACTTGCAAATTGCTAGCGACTATACAGATCCGCTCGTCCTGCGAGACTCGGCCGCATGGCCGATACGCCCTCACCGCTCGCGGCCGCCCTGGACAGCGTCGGAGATCGCTGGACGCTCCTGATCGTCGAGGCGCTGCTCGACGGCCCACGGCGCTTCGGCGACCTGCAGGATGGCCTCGGCGGCATCGCGCCCAACGTCCTGAGCCAGCGCCTGCGCCGGCTCGAGGGCGAGGGGCTGGTGGTGGCCCGGCTCTACTCCGAGCGCCCTCGCCGCTTCGTCTACGAGCTGAGCGCCTCGGGGCACGAGCTGGCGGGCGCCCTGCGCATGCTCGCCGACTGGGGAGCCCGCAACCGCGATTCTTCCGAGCCGCCCCGTCACGAGGCCTGCGGCAGCTCACTCGAGGCTCGCTGGTGGTGCCCCACGTGCGAGCGCCCGGTGAGCGAGGACGAGGCGGCGGACCTGCACTACGCGTAGCGAGCGAGCGCGGCGCAGGCGGGTGCGAAAGCCCTGCTGACACCCACCTTGCGCCCATTCGCGGGCCCGCGAGGCGACTGCTACCTTCCGCCGTTCGTGGACGACCAGCCCACACGCCGTCTCGAGACCGGCGGGCGGGGACCGGACGAGCCTCGGCGGCCGCCTGGGCGCGAGCCGGACGCCGTCTACCGGCGTCGCCGCGCGATTGCCATCGGTGCCTTCGGCGCCGTCTTCCTGCTGCTGATCGTGTTGATCGTCAGCGCGGGCGGGGACTCGGAGGACAGCGGAGACGCACCGGCTGACCTGGGCGTGCCGACCACCACCGCGCCGAGCCGCGACGACACGGACACCGAGACCGAGCGCACCGAGACCGAGCGGACCGACACCACGGACACCTCGGCCACTCCGGTCACTCCCGTGACCCCGCCCAGCGGCGGCACCGGCGGCGTCACGCCGGTCACGCCCACGCCCCCGGCGCAGGGCGGCGGCGATGCGGCGCCGGTCACGCCCACGCCCACACCCCCGCCTCAGAGCGGGGAGGGCGGGGGCGCGCAGGCTCCCCCGGGCGGCGGCTAAGCCGGCAGGCGCGGCGACTCAGTCGTCGGCGGCCGGCCGCCGACGTGCGCGCTTGACGTCGCTGCGGCGCCGCTTGCCCTCGAGCCGCCGCCGCCGGGAGCCGGCGGTGGGACCGGTCGACCGCCTGGGCCTCGGCACGTGAAGAGCCGACTCCAGGCGCCCGGCCAGGCGCTCGAGAGCCAGGTCTCGGTTGCGTGTCTGACTGCGCGTGTCCTGAGCCACGGAGCGCACCACCGGTCCGAGCCGAGCGCTGATGCGTCGCTTCTGCTCCTCGTCCAGCGCCCGCGAGGCCTCGACGTCGAAGCTGGCCTCCACTCGCGACGCGGTCACGTTCGCGTGCTGGCCGCCGGGCCCGGAGGAGCGGCTGGTGCGCAGCTCGATCTCGGCCAGGGGGACGGCGGCGTGACGCCCGATCCGGAGCGGGTCCTCCATGGGAGGGCCACGCTATTGACCTGAGTCGTCATTTCGTGCGCACCTTCCCGGCGTCTGGACGCGCCTGACGCCACCCACGGGAATCGCCAGCCACGCCCAGCCACTCGGGAAGCTGAAGCCGAACTTCCGACTCAGGTCACTAGCGGCGCGCGCGCTTCCACAGCCGGCGGCGTCGCGCCGGCGCCGCCGAGCGGCGCCTGCGGTTGCGCCAATCGCGGAGCGTCTGGCCGTCGGGCACGTCGCACTCCAGGGGGAGAAAGGCCAGCTCGCGGACTGTCTGCGTGGTGGGCGTCATACCCCTCCAAGCGCTCTGTTCGCTCCGAGTTACGGTGTTCCTGCGAAGCTGCGCGTCGATGCGGGTAGCGGTGGTGGGACACGTGGAGTGGGTCGAGTTCGCGCCGGTGGAGCGGGTGCCCCGGCCCGGCGAGATCGTCCACACCGAGGACACGTTCGAGGCGCCGGCCGGAGGAGGGGCGGTGGCCGGGGTACAGCTCGTGAAGCTCGCCGGCGAGGCGACTCTGTACACGGCGCTCGGAAACGACGAGGTCGGTCGACGCTCGGAGGGGGCGCTGTCGGAGCTCGGCCTGCGCGTGAGCGCCGCCCAGCGCGACGAGGAGCAGCGCCGCGGCTTCGTGTACCTCGACTCGGACGGCGAGCGCACCATCACGGTCATCGGGATGCGGCTCGGCCCGGCCGGCGACGACCCGCTGCCGTGGGACGAGCTCGACGAGACCGCGGGCGTGTACTTCACCGCGGGCGACGCCGAGGCCGCGCGGCATGCCCGACGGGGCGGTGCCCTCGTGTCCAGCGCCCGCGCGCTCGACACGCTCGCCGAGGCCGCGGTGGAGCTGGACGCGCTGGTGGCCAGCAACAACGACCCCGGCGAGCGCTACGAGCCGGGCGACCTCGACCCTCCGCCGCGCTACGTCGTGCGCACGGAGGGCGGCCAGGGCGGAGCGTGGGAGTCCTCGTCGGGCGAGACGGGCCGCTGGGGCGCCACGCCGCTGCCCGGTCCGGTCAAGGACTCCTACGGGTGCGGGGACAGCTTCGCCGCCGGCCTCACCTTCGGGCTGGGCAGCGGCATGCCGATCGACGAGGCGGTGCTGCTGGCGGCGCGCTGCGGCGCGGCGTGCCTCACCGGCCGTGGGCCCTACGAGGCCCAGCTCCGGCTCGCCGGTCAGTGACTGGCCACGTGCCCGTCCTCGGGCTCGATGGGCAAGCCGTTCTCCACCCACGCGAGCAGCCCGCCGTCGAGGTTGATCGCGTCGAAGCCCGCCTCGCGAAAGGCGCTGGTGGCCATGGCCGAACGCGCCCCGGAGCGGCAGTAGAAGACGAGCGGCCGCTCGCGGTCGAGCCGGCCCGCCTCGGCGGGCAACTCGGACAGCTCGATGTGCTCGTCGCCGGCGATCCGGCCGGCCTCGTGCTCCTCCGGCGTCCGCACGTCGACGAGCTGCGCATCGGTGTCGCGCAGCAGCTCGGCCACGCGACGGGGCGGCAGTTCGGACGCCTCGCTCATCATCTGCTGACGTTAGCGCGGGCTTGGTTAGGCTGCCCGGCATGGAATGGACCGTGAGGGGCAAGACCGTGTTCATCACCGGGGCGGCGCGAGGCCTCGGCGCCGAGACGGCACGCCGTGTGGCCGCCCGCGGAGCCAACGTGGCGCTGGTGGGCCTCGAGCCCGAGGAGCTCGAGCGTGTGGCCGCTCAGTGCGGCACGAACGCCGCCTGGTTCGAGTGCGACGTGACCGACACCGACGCTCTGGCGCGGGCGGTCCAGGGTGCGATCGACCGCTTCGGCGGGATCGACGTCTGCATGGCCAACGCGGGCATAGCACCGATGGGCATGGTCCGCTCGACCGATCCGGCGGCCTTCGAGCGCACGATCGAGATCAATCTGCTGGGCGTCTGGCGCACCGTGAGGGCCTGCCTGCCGCATGTGATCGAGCGCGACGGCTACGTCCTGGTCATCGCCTCGCTGGCCGCCGCGATCCACGGTCCCGGGATGGCGGCCTACTCGGCCAGCAAGGCCGGAGCCGAGGCCTTCGCCGACTCGCTGCGGGCAGAGGTCAAGCACCTTGGGGTGGACGTCGGGGTGGGTTACTTCCACTTCATCGACACCGACATGGTGCGCGGGGCCGACGCTCACCCCGCAGTCGGACGCATGCGCGACGAGCTCTCCGGCCCCTTCAACAAGACCTATCCGCTGTCCGACGCCGGCCAGGCCATCGCCGACGGCATCGAGGCCCGCAACCGCTGGGTGGTCGTCCCGCCCTGGGGTCGCGCGCTGCTGGTGCTCCGCACGGCGCTGGCGCCGGTGTTCGACCGCCTCGGGAAGGGCGCCGCGGCCGAGGTCGACGCGCTGTTCCAGGCGGACGTGGACGAGCGCGGGACGGAGGCGGCCTCCAGGCCGGTGGGCCCGGGCGGCGAGGCGGGCGTGAGCGGCGACGCGGGCACCGGCGCGAAGGCTCCCGAGCCGGTCGTCTAGGCCCGGCCCGACCGCCCTCACGGCTATCGTCAGGCACGATGGCCAAGCGCGACCCGAGGATGATCCCGCTCGGCTACGGGAAGTTCGTCCGGGCCGATCGCGTCTACGCGCTCGTGCCGCTGGAGGGCGCCGACCGGCGCGATGGGCGCCGCACCTGGGTCCACGTCGACGGCCTCACGGAGCCCATCGTGGCGTCGCGCTCCGAGCGCGCCATCCTCGCCGACGTCGAGACGGCGCTGGCCGAGGCCGCCGGCCTGCCGCGCCGCCGGAGTGGCGTGGCCGCGGGCCAGGAGAGCCTGCTCTAGCGGAGACCTCCGGGGCTGGCCCGCTCGAGCAGCTCGATCTCCTCCAGCGCCTGGCCCGCGCCGAGGGCCACGCAGTCGAGTGGGGACTCGGCCAGGCGCGCCGGCACGTTGGTCTCCAGCGCGACCCGCTCCGCCAGCCCGCGCAGCAGCGCGCCGCCGCCCGCGAGCACGATTCCGCGCTGTGGCATGTCCGAGGCCAGCTCGGGCGGAGTGTCCTCGAGGGCCTCCTTCACCGCCTCGATGATCGCCCCCACCTGGTCCTCGAGCGCGCTGCGCATCTCCTCGCTGCCGATCTGCACCTGTCGCGGCAACCCCGAGATGGGGTCGCGGCCCTTGACGTCACAGCTTCCGTTGCTGGCGTCGGGGGTCACGCTGCCGACCTCGAGCTTCACACGCTCCGCCGTGGTCTCTCCGATCGCCAGCCCGTGGGTGGTGCGCAGCCAGGCTGCGGCGGCGTCGTCCAGGTCGTAGCCGCCCACCCGCAGCGAGCGCGAGACCACGATCCCGCCCAGCGAGATCACCGCCACCTCGCTCGTGCCGCCGCCCACGTCGACCACCACGCTGGCTCGCGGCTCGTCGATCGGGAGCCCGGCCCCGATCGCCGCGGCGAGTGGCTCCTCGATCAGTTGCACGGAGCGGGCGCCGGCGGCCACGCAGGCCTCGGTCAGGGCGCGCTGCTCCACGTCGGTGATGCCCGACGGCGCGCACATCATCACCCGCGGGCGCGCGTGGCGGCTGCGGTGAACCTGGCCCATGAAGTGGCGCAGCATCTTCTCGGTGATCTCGAAGTCCGCGATCACGCCGTGGCGCAGCGGTCGCACCGCGGTGATGCGCGCCGGCGTGCGGCCGATCATCTGCTGGGCCTGCTCGCCCACGGCGTGCACTGCGCCGCTCTGGGTGTCCACCGCGACCACCGAAGGCTCGGACACCACGATGCCCTCACCGCGGACGAACACCAGCGTGTTGGCCGTGCCCAGATCGATGGCGATGTCCCGCCCGCCGAGCCGCGGCAGGACCCGCCGTCGCAACGGCTGGCGGGCCGAGTCGCGGCGCCCGGCGCCATGCCTCAGAGGCATGCTGCGCTCGCATATCCCGGTGCAGGGTGCCGAGCCGGTGCCCTGCGTTGTGACTGCACGATCTGCGGCTCCCTTCCGCTCGAGCGGCAGCGCGCCAGGCGCCGCCACCGAGGGACGCTAGCGGACCGTCCGGTCCCGTCCGCGCGCTGGGAGCCGGCTCTCAGCCGCCGTTGGAGGCCGCGGTGTAGGCGCGGCTCGGCTGCCCGCGCAGCGCGGTTGCGCCGGGTAGGGGGGTGCCCTTGGCCGTGGCGCCGGCCAGCACCGGCAGAACCAGGCTCGAGGCTCGCGCGCCACCGAGGGCGATCGTGTTGCGGGTGCGCCCGCGGTCGAGCGTGTCGAACCTCCAGCGCGGCCGGTCGCCGCCGGTCGCCTGCACCGTCACCCGTATCCGGGAGCCTGCCCGGAAGGCGTGGGCCACGGGATAGATGGGCACGCGAACGAGCGCATGGCGGCCGCGCGGAAGCGGCGCGGCGTCGCTCTCCAGGTGCGTGGGGAACGGATCGAGCGCAGTCGAGCGCCTGGGATCGAGCTTCCGGTGCGACGCGCGCAGCCAGCCGTTCTGCACGTAGGTCTCGCGTCCGTCGGGGCGCACCTCCGAGAGGGTTACCTGGAGATCGGTGTCGCGAGCGGAGGAGCGGAGGTACAGGTCGAGGCTGGAGGGGCCGCCGATGACCACGTCCGACGCCAACGGAGCGGTGGTGAAGCCCAGTCCCTTGCCCGCCGCCAGCGGCGCCCAGTTGTAGGGCGGCTGGGCCTTCCACGCGTCGGCCTCGCCGTCACCGGGAAGGCTCTGGGCGGGCCGGGCGCCGGGAGCGGCCGTGTAGCGAGCTGAGGCTCGAGCCGGCGGGCCGGTCGCCGAGCTTGCCACCGGCGCCCAGGAAGAGCCGCTGGGCGCGCGCTGCCTCAGGCGGCCACGAGCGGTAGCCGAGCTCCCAGGTCGATCCGATGGAACCGGGCCCCTGCGGTCCCGCGCCGTTGTCCATCAACAGCCGGACCCGCGGATACTTGGCGAACTCCGCCTTGGCCGCGGCCACGCTGGGCAGGCCGGCCAAGCGCGACTGCTGCACGGGGGCGGCGCCGGCGTCGGCGAGGAAGCGATAGAGCTCGCCGCTCAGGGCGAGTACCGTCGGCGGCACGCTGGGCAGCTCGCCGGCCACGTAGAGCTTCATGAACTCCGCCCACTGCGTGATCGTGCTCGGACCGAGGGAATCGACATGCACCCCGTTCTGGAGCGCGACCCAGACGTTGGGCTTGCCGTTGAGGTAGGGCAGGCTCTCCGGGAAGTGCCCGCCGGTCTGCTCGTCCTGGAACTGGCCGGCGAGGAACACGGGGACCTTCACCCGCTTCAGCCAGGGTCCGGGGGCACGCTGGGCGAAGATGGAGGGTGTGCGGTACGGGTTGTTGCGCTGGATCCGCAGCGCGTTCTGGGTCTGAAGCCGCAGGCGCTGGTTGGCCCGGCAGTGCCGGTCGCCGCGCCGGACCAGCTCGCGGGCCCAGGGCTGGCCGCCACCGGGGGCCGGCCGGGCCTCGTCCATGCGGTCCTGCACCCACGACTTGGCGAAGCCGTCGTTGAAGATGCCACCCGGGTAGCCCGTGCCCGTGTACGTGTCGTCGGTGATCGAGAGCGGCGCGATGGCGGAGAGGTGGGGCGGCTGCGTGCCCGCCGCGAACAGCTGTGTGATGCCCGAGAAGGAGATGCCGCCGAGACCGACCTTGCCGCCCCTCACCCAGGGCTGGGCGGCCACGGTCTCCACGGCGTCGTAGCCGTCGTAGGTGGTGGGCAGGTCGAACAGGTCGAAGGCGCCGCCCGAGCAGCCGGAGCCTCTCATCTGCACGCTCACCACGGCGAAGCCGAGCAGCGGCCCGACCACGGAGCCCACGGCCGTGCCCTGAGCGGGAGCGAGCGGGTCCGGTTCACCGCCTCCGCCTCCTGTGAGCGATTCGATGACGGAGGTCAGAAGGTCGTTGGGGGCCGCCACCTGGTAGCCGGAGTGCTCGATGAACGTGGGGAAGGGGCCGTCGGCCAGTGTCTTGCCGGCCGGGAGGCGCACGGTCATGGCCAGCTCCACGCCGTCGCGCACCTTCACGTAGTTGAGCCCCTGCTTGAGGCTCTTTCGGCGGTAGAAGGAGCGGCTCGGGTTGGCCCCTGCGCGCAGCACTTTGAACGCCTTGGTGCTCACCGCCCGCCGGCCACTCCCGCTGAGCACCCGGTAGCCCCGCCCGGGAGCGAGCTCGCGGAAGATCTTGCTGCCCAGCCGGTCGGCGCGTCCAGCGCCGACGGTGCGGCCGCGAGCGTTCACCAGGCGCAGCGTCTGGCCCCGCTTGGCGTCGAGCACGTAGGCGTGGTTGATGCCGCCGCGCGCGCTGAACTCCGGCTTCCCGGCCGCATGAGCCATGGGCGCGGCCAGCCCGAGCAGGCCCAGGGAGCACGCCGCGACCGCGGCGACGGTTCGTATGCGAGCTGCCTGCTTCAGGGGCTCGGCACCGTATAGGAAACCGAACCACGCGAACTTCGCGACGGGCATCCGGGGTATACGGCGAGCATGCACGACTCGAGCCCGGACTCCCCGGCCGTGCGAGCGTCCGACCAGGAGCGGGAGGCGGCCGCGGAGCGCCTGCGCGTCGCCGCCGCAGAGGGCAGGCTGACCTTGGACGAGCTGGCTGAGCGACTCGCCGCCAGGACACGGGACGAGCTCGAGCCCCTCACCACAGGCCGGCCGCTGGCGCATCGCGCCGCGGTCAACAGTGGTGAACGTCCGGGGCGGCGCTGCCACAACTTGACGGTCGATAGCACCCACAACGTGTGGCAGCGCAGGTTAGAACCCCTTCTTTGCTGTCGTTCCGGTCGCCGGCCGCCGAGACCGGCGCAGCTCAGCGCTCGCGCTCGGCGGTGATGCGTCGCAGGTGCGACAGGGCGGCCGGCCGGCGGGCGTCCCCATCGGGCAGCAGCGACAGCAGCTCGCGGCAGGCCACCACGTCGTCGGTGCCCGCCTTGTGGGTGAGCCAGCGCTCGAGGAGAGCCGGGTTGCCGCGGGAGCGCAGCGCGCTGCGCAGCTGCTCGTCGAGCACCTGGCGCTCCTCGCTCACGATCGGGACCTCCGAACGTGGAAGCAGCGGGCCCCGGTAGCGGTCGAGCGCCTCGGCCAGGCGCCCCCGCCGGATCAGCGCGCGCAGGTCGTCGAAGTCGGTGCGCACCTCGCCGCGCAGGCGGTACGGGGATGCCTCGAGCCTCGATCCGAGCCGGCGGCGCAGGCGCGACAGCTCGGCGCGAGCGTTCACCGGCTTCGCACGCTCGCCCCAGACGGCCAGGGTCAGCTCCTCGGCGGACATGCCCTCGGGACGCAGGATGAGCGTGAGCACGAGCTCCGAGTGTCTCGGCGAGAGCGACATCGTGCGCGAGCCGATGGTCACGCGCAGCCGGTTGCGGCCGAGGGCGGCCACGCCGATGAACGGCTCCGCTCGCTTCGTCGCGGTCACCAGCAGGAAGCCGGTGCCGTCGGCCACCTGCTCAGCGGCGTAGGTCTGGCCCTCGAAGGACAGGACCTCGCCGTTCTCCGGGAGAGCGATTGTCCGTCCCAGCCAGTCCGGCGAGGCCGCCTCCACCACCCGGCCCCGCGTGGTCAGCAGGGCCTGCGCGCCACCGCCGCCCACCCGTGCGCCGTGGCGCTCGCGCAGCCGGTCGTCTCGCCCGCGGCGCTCGCGCTGCGCCAGGGTCTCGATGTGCTGGGCGGCGCTCGCCACTAGCGCCAGGCTGTGAGGGTGAGCGGTGCTGAGCCCGCCCGAGAGGTCGATCACGCCGATCAGCTCGCCAGTGTCGGGGTCGTGCAGAGGCGCCGCGGCGCAGGTCCATTCGTGAACCGGCTCCGCGAAATGCTCGGCCGAGAAGATCTGCACCGGGTGGTCGACCGCCAGGGCGGTGCCCATGGCGTTCGTGCCCACGGCCTGCTCGCTCCACTGCGCCCCGAGCGAGAGATGGATCTCGTTCGCGCGGTAGAGCACCTCGGGATCGCCTTCGATCCAGAGGATCGTGCCATCGGTGTCGCACAGCAGCGCGATCTGCTCGTCCTCGCCCTGCACGTCCTCGCGCAGCCGGCGCAGCACCTGAGGGGCGAGCGCCAGCAGGGTGCCCGCCTCCAGCCGCTCGCTGGTCTGACTGTCCGAGAGCTTCAGCGGAGCCGAGCGCACGGCCGGGTCGACCCCCGCCGCTGCGGAGCGTCGCCAGGAGTCGCGGATCACCTCGCGGATGGAGTTGTCGTGGGACGAGCCCTGCATCGCACGGCGGTGTGCCTTGATCAGCTCCCGCGCGCGTTGCCGTCGATCGGTGGTCGCGTCCAGCGCGACCCAGGGACTGCGGCCCATCCTCTCTCTCCCTACCCGTTGCAACTCGATTGCAACGTCTCCGGCATAGGGTATTGCAGTCATATTGCCGCGGTTGCCTCCGCGGCTGATTACGGGAGGAATTACATATGGCTACCGAGGTACAGGTTGATCCTGCTGCACGTGACTTCGTAGAGCGCGAGCGCCCGATGCTCATCGGGGGCGAGTGGGTGAGTTCGGCCTCCGGTAAGACCTTCGAGGTGCACAACCCGGCGACGGGCGAAGTGCTCTCGAACGTCGCCGAGGGAGACTCCGAGGACATCGACCGCGCCGTCAAGACGGCACGCGCGGCCTTCGACGACGGCCCGTGGCGCAAGATGACTCCGTCCGAGCGCGGTCGTGCGATCTCGCGCATCGGCGACCTGATCCTCGAGCATGGCGACGAGCTCGCGGCGCTGGAGACGCTGGACAACGGCAAGCCGATGGCGATCGCGCGTGCGGCTGACATTCCGCTCGCCGCGGACAACTTCCAGTACTACTCGGGCTGGACGACGAAGATGGGCGGCGAGACGATCCATCCGTCCGTGCCCTACATGCCGGGCGCCGAGTGGCACGCGTACTCGCTGCGCGAGCCGGTGGGGGTCGTCGGTCAGATCATCCCGTGGAACTTCCCGCTGCTGATGGCGGCCTGGAAGCTCGGGCCCGCGCTGGCCTGCGGCTGCACCGTGGTGCTCAAGCCGGCCGAGCAGACGCCGCTGTCGGCTCTGCGGCTGGGCGAGCTGATCCTCGAGGCCGGCGTGCCCGAGGGCGTGGTCAACATCGTCACGGGCTACGGCGAGACCGCCGGCGCGGCCCTGGCCGCCCACGACGACGTCGACAAGGTGGCCTTCACGGGCTCGACCGAGGTCGGCAAGATGATCGTGCAGGCGGCGGCCGGCAACCTGAAGAAGGTCACGCTCGAGCTGGGCGGCAAGTCGCCCAACGTCGTGTACTCGGACGCCGACATGGAGACGGCGATCCCCGGCGCGGCCAACTCGATCTTCTTCAACCACGGCCAGTGCTGCGCGGCAGGCTCGCGGCTGTTCGTGGAGAAGGAGTCCTTCGACCAGGTCGTCGAGGGCGTGGCCGAGCACGCCGGCAAGATCAAGGTCGGCTCGGGCCTCGACCCGCAGACCGAGATGGGCCCGCTCGTCTCGCAGGAGCAGCACGACCGTGTGTGCGGCTTCCTCGACTCGGGCCGCGATGAGGGCGCCAAGGCGGTCGCCGGCGGCAAGGCGATCGAGGGCAAGGGCTACTTCGTGGAGCCCACCGTGCTCACCGAGACCGACCCGAGCATGAGGGTCCAGGCCGAAGAGATCTTCGGCCCGGTGGTCACGGTCACGCCGTTCGACGACATATCCGAGGTGCCCACGGTCGGCAACGACACCAAGTTCGGCCTCGCGGCCGGGATCTGGACCAACAACCTGTCGAAGGCGCACAAGGCGGCACGCGATCTGCGCGCCGGCACGGTGTGGGTCAACTGTTACAACGTCTTCGACGCCGCCCTGCCGTTCGGCGGCTACAAGGAGTCGGGTTGGGGCCGGGAGATGGGCGCTGAGGCGCTCGAGAACTACACCGAGACCAAGGCGGTGTGCATCCAGCTCTAGCTGCACCCGGATCCACAGGGGGAACGACGGGGCGCCGACGGCGCCCCGTCGTCGTAGTGTCGGCGGCCGTGCCCGCGCCCCCCACCACCGCCCCGGAGCGCGCCTCGCGCTGGCGTGCCTCGCCGGCGACGCTGCTGGCGCTGGCCGTCGGCCTCGTCATCTTCGGCGCCGGTGAGGCGCTGATAGTCCGAGCGGAGCTGGGAAGCTCGCCCTGGACCGCGCTCGCCCAGGGTGTGGGCGAGCAGACCGGGATCAGCGTGGGCGCCGCGACGATCGCCCTGTCGGTGCTGGTGCTGGCGGCCTGGATTCCGCTGCGTCAGAAGCCGGGGACCGGCACCATCGCCAACGCCATCGTGGTCGGGCTGGCCCTCGACGCGACCCTGCTCGTGGTGGGCGCGCCCGACGCCCTGGGGGCCCGGATCGCCTTCGTCTTCGCCGGCATTGCGCTGGTGGCGATCGGCAGCGCCCTGTATCTGGGGGTCCGCCTCGGCCCGGGGCCGCGCGACGGCCTGATGACCGGTCTGCGCCGGCTCACCGGGCGCTCGGTGCGCTCGATCCGCTTCGCCATCGAGGGGTCGGCCCTCGCCGGCGGCTGGCTGCTGGGGGGCACGGTCGGAATCGGCTCGCTGCTGTTTGCTCTGCTGATCGGTCCGGCGGTGCAGTTCACCCTGAGGCTGCGGGGGACCGAGGCGGGCGAGTTGTAGGGGGGCCGCTGGCACGCGCTCTGCGCTCCGCTCGAGCCTGCGCGGCGGGCCGGGGCGTGGTCCGGTTGGCTGGGGAAGGGGGGCGCGGGCAGAGGGTGTGACGACTTGTTCGCCCCATAGACGAACAGCGCGTCAAACCCCCTTTGGTGGGCCCTCCTCACCAGCAAATCGTGGGCGCCCCGAAACGCCGCGCAGGGTCCGAGCGGAACGCGCCGCGCGTCAGCGCACCGGCGCCTCGTGGGGCGCCGGCTGTGCGTCCGCCGGGATCTCGGCGCCGCCGGTGATCAGCCGGGCGCCGCGCCCGCGGGTGAAGAAGCTGAAGCCCCAGCGGATGAAGACCACGATCCGGTTCTGGAAGCCCACCAGGTACCAGAGATGCACGAACAGCCAGGTGAGCCAGGCGAGGCTGCCGCTGAGCCGGATGTGGAAGGGCAGGTCGGCCACCGCGCGCGCCCGCCCGATCGTGGCCAGGTTGCCCTTGTCGTGGTAGCGGAACGGGCTCGACTGCTCGCCGGCCAGGCGTGCCCGGATCACGCGAGCGGCGTGCCGTCCCTCCTGCATGGCCACCGGCGCGACGCCCGGGTAGACCACCGGCTCACCGTCCTCGCCGCGAACCCTGACCATGTCGCCCAGGGCGAGGACCTCGGGGTGACCCGGGATGCTCAGGTCGGGCTCCACGGTCACCCGCCCGGACTTGTCCAGCTCGGCCCCGCTCTCCTCGGCCAGCTGGGAAGCGAGCGCCGACGCGTTGACGCCCGCGGCCCAGATGATCGTGCGGGCGGGGATCTGCTCGCGCGTCTTGTCGGGGTTCTCGACCGTGACTCCCTCGGCGTCCATGTCCACGACCGAGTGGCCCACGAGCGGCGTCACGCCCAGCTCACGCAGAGCGCGATCCGCCTTGGCCGACAGTGACTCCGGAAAGCTCGTGAGGACCCGGTCGGCCATCTCCACGAGCAGCACCTGCTCCTCGCTCGGGCTGACGGTCTCGAAGCCCTGGGACAGCGTGTCCTGCGCCATCTCTCCTATCTGACCGGCCATCTCGACGCCTGTGGGGCCTGCGCCCACCACCACGAAGGTCAGCCAGGCACGGCGCACGGCCGGATCGTCCTCGAGCTCGGCGGCCTCGAAGGCGCCCAGGATGCGCCGGCGAACGCCCAGGGCGCTCTCGAGCGACTTGACCTCGGGGGCGAACGGCCTCCATTCCTCGTGGCCGAAGTACGAGTAGCTCGAACCCCCGGCCACCACGAGCGTGTCGTAGGGCAACTCCCGCTCGGGCGCCTCGGCCACCTCGGGCTCGAGCCTCACGACCCGGCGCTCGAGATCGAAGCCGGTGACATCGGCGAGGAGCACGCGCACGTTGGGCCGGCGCTTGAAGATCGCGCGCAACGGATAGGCCACCTCGCCCGTGGTGAGCGCCCCGGTGGCCACCTGATAGGTGAGCGGCTGAAACAGATGGAAGTTGCGGCGGTCGATCAGCGTGATCTCCACGTCCTCCCGGCTCAGCGCGTTCACGACCGCCAGGCCGCCGAAGCCGCCGCCCACCATCACCACCCGCTCGCGGTGGCCCCGCTGTCCGTTCTGCGATCCCGGCGCCGGCACGGATGCGATGGTACGCCTCAGGGAGCCAGGTCGGTGCGTCCCTCGGTGGCCACGACGAGCACCCGGCTCCGGGCTCCCAGGCCGACCGCATCGCGCAGCTCCGTGCAGCCCTCCTCGGTCGCCAGAGCGCTGAGAGCGGCCACCGTCGCTGCGCCGCTATGGCCGATCGCCAGCCCGGCGGAGGCGAGCGCCCGGACGGCGGACTCGGCCTCCCGGTCGGTGACGGCGATCGTTCCGTGGATGCCGCTTCGCAGCGAGGGCCACGCGGCCGCGGAGACCTCGGCGCAGTCGAGACCCGCCATCGCGGTTCCCGGGGTCGCCACCGGAGTAGGCCGCCCGGCCGCGAGCGACGCGCCGAGGCAGCTCGCCGTCTCCGGCTCCACGCCCACCACGGGCACCCCCGCCCTGGCGCCGAAGCGTGCGGCCGCCGCGGCGAGCGAGCCCACCCCGACGGGCACGACGAGAACGTCGAAGGCCTCCTGCTCGGCCGCCTCGGAGAAGAGCGTCTGGTAGCCGTCGATCACCCAGCGGGCGGGCCCCGAGTCGCCGACGTCGGCGATCTCCGCCGCGCCGGGACGAGAGCCCTCACGCGCCGCGGCAGCCACGGCGTCCTCGTAGCTCCCGTCCACCACGATCACCTCGGCGCCCTCCGCCGGCGATCGCCTCCCGGCGGGCCGCCAGCGAGCGGGCCGGCAGGTGGACCCGGCACGCGAGACCCCGCTGCGCGGCCACGTGGGCCAACGCGCGCCCGTGATTGCCCGCGCTCGCCGCCACCAGCAGCTCCACCTCGGGGCGCTCGCGCAACGTGCGCTCCACCGCCCACGACGCGCCCAGCACCTTGAAGGCGGGCAGCCCCAGCCGGTCGGACTCGTCCTTCAGGGCCACGGAGGCGAGCCCGAGCTCGGCCGCCGGCTCGGCCAGCCTGTGCACCGGTGTCGGCCGATAGCCGGGCAGGGCGGCGTGGAAGGAGGCGGCCCCGGGGTCGGGGGCGGGCACCGCTCCGAGGTCGAGTCCCGGGTTGACCACGGCCCTCATCGGCACAGTCGCTCCGCCACGGCCACCAGGACGCGCGCCACCACCTCGGTGTCGGGGATGCTCACCCACTCCTCCAGCGCGTGCGCTCCCTCGCCGCCCGGGCCGAAGACCACGGTGGGGATGCCCGCCGCCGCGATGAAGGCCGAGTCCGCCCAGTAGCTCGCGCCGGTCGGCTCGGGAGCGCGTGCTGCCGGTGACCACGCCGTAAGCGTCGCGCACCGCGCGCACCACTGCCTCGCCGGGGTCCACCTCGAACGGCTCGCGTACGAGCAGGGTCCGCCGCGTGCACCGCAGCTCGGAGTCGGCCGCCCGGCAGCGGTCGAGCAGCGCGTCGAGCTCTTCCTCCACGACCGCCACCGTCTCGCCCGGCACGGTGCGCCGTTCGAGCCCGATCACACACTGGGCGGGGTAGCTGGACAACTCGACGCCGCCCTCGATCAGCGAGGCGTGGACCGAGCCCCGCCCCACCAGCGGGTGGGTCCGGCCGGCCAGCGCGCGGTCGAGCTCGCCCACCGCGGACAGCACCGGCCCGCTCTTGACGATCGCGTCGATGCCCTCATCGGGTCGTGAGCCGTGCGCCGCCCGGCCGCTCACCTCGATCTGCGCCCACACGAAGCCCTTGTGGGCCACCGTCGGTTCGAGCCCGGTGGGCTCGGTCACCACCGCGGCATCCGCGTTCACGGCCTGCAGCACTTCCCGGACACCGAGGCTCGCGTGCTCCTCGTCGGCCACGGCGGCCACCACCACGTCGCCCGCCAGGCCGAGACCCGCCGCCTCGCGGCACGCCAGGAGGGCCGCGGCCAACCCGGCCTTCATGTCGCACGAGCCTCGGCCGTGAAGGCGGTCGCCCTCGACGACCGGGCGATGCGGGTCGGTCATCCCGTCGACGTTGACCGTGTCGAGGTGCCCGCACAACAGCAGCGTCGGCCCGCCGCCCTCGCCCCGGGCGCGCACCAGCACGCTCGGACGTCCGGGCGTGTCCTCCAGCAGCTCCGTCTCCAGGCCCGGCGCCCGTCGCCCATTCCGACACGTAGCGCGCGATCTCGGCCTCGCCGGCGCCGCCCGGAACGAGGTCCGGGTTGACCGAGTCGATAGCCACCAGCGACGACGTGAGCTCGATGACGTCGGTGCGCGAGAGCATCGGCGCATTGTGGCCGACGTCTCGCGTCGACGATGTGAGACATTTCCCGACGTGAGCTCACTGGTGAGTGACCACATGCGCTCCAACCTCGCGCGGCTGCGCCATGAGCCGACCGAGAAGCGGATACGAGCGACTCTCGGCGGCGAGCCGGTGGTGGACACCAGGAGGTCCCTGCTCGTCTGGGAGCCGCGGCGAATCGTGCCCTCCTACGCGGTGCCGGTCGAGGAGATCACCGGCGAGCTCTTGTCCTCCTCGGAGCCCCCGGCGGAGTCGGACGTCCCCGTTCTGCATCCCGGCATCCCGTTCAGCGCCCACTCCACGGAGGGAGAGTCGTTCGACCTGCGGTACGGGGAGGACACCCGGCCCGCCGCGGCCTTCCGGCCCGCGGATCCCGACCTCTCGGGGTACGTGGTGCTCGACTTCGACGCCTTCGACACCTGGCTGGAAGAGGACGAGGAGATCTTCTCCCACCCGCGGGACCCGTATCACCGCGTGGACATCCGGCGCAGCAGCCTGCCGGTGCGAATCGAGGTGGAGGGCGTGCTGGTGGCGGACACCACGCGGCCCTCGCTCGTCTTCGAGACCAACCTGCCCACGCGCTTCTACATCCCGCGCGAGGACGTGAAGGTCGAGCTCTCGCCCAGCGAGCGGCGCACGGCCTGCCCCTACAAGGGCAAGGCCTCCTACTGGTCCTTCGAGGCGGGCGGCCGGACCATCGACAACCTGCTCTGGAGCTACGAGGATCCGGTGGCCGATGCCCTCCCGCTCACCGGACTGATGGCCCTGTTCGACGAGGTGGTCGACGTGACCATCGACGGCGAGCCGCGGCCGCGTCCCGACACCGAGTTCGCCCGGCTCATGCGATCGGAGTTCGGCCTGGACGACTAGGCCGAGTCGTGGAAGATGATCCCGAGCGCCGTGCGTGAGCCGCTCGTGATCGTGCTCACGCCGTGTCGCAGCACCACGCGGTGATAGCCGCGCTTGCCGGCCTGCGGGCGCTGACGGGTGGGGAAGATGACGAACGCGCCGCGGTCCGGCTCGAGAACGTGGGCCCGGCTCTGCGCCCGCGGGCGCTGCTCCACCAGCACGAACTGGCCGCCCTCGAAGTCCTCGCCGAGCTCGGATAGAACCGTCACCACCTGGAAGGGGAAGTAGACGTCCCCGTAGAGGTCCTGGTGGAGGGCGTTCCAGTCGCCGGCGCCGTAGCGGAGCATCAGCGGGGTAGGACGCTCCTGACCCGCGGCGCGGCAGCGAGCCAGGAGCTCCTCGTGCTCGGCTGGATACTCGTCACCGCGCCCGCCGAGTCGGCTCTCCCAGTCGTTGGCCACGGGCGCGAGCTGCCGGTAGAAGCCGGCCCGGAGCGTCCTGATCGTCTCCGGCAGGGGGTGGTCGAAGTAGCGGTAGCGCCCGTCACCGAAACGGTGGCGGGCCATGTCGATGGTCGAGCGGAAGCGTCCGTCGTCGAACAGCTCCGCCAGCTCGTGGCACCGCGCTGCGTCCAGTAACGGCGCGGTCAGAGCGAAACCGCGGTCGTCCAGCTGAGCGCGCAGAGCGTCCCAGTCGAGGGTGTCTATCTCTTGAGCGGTGGCGTTGGCGATCACGTCCCTAGGACGCGCGGACGGGCCGTTTCGTGAGATCGCGGCCCGCGATGCCCGGGCGCGGCTGGTCCGGGCCGCGGGCCACGATCGCCGCGCCGAGCCCGAGGGCGAGGCAGAGCGGTGAGTACACGAACAGGTCGAGGCGCTGCACCTCCGTGCTCAGGCCGCCGGCGAGGTCGACGGGCGGGAACAGGGCGCCGCGCGCGGTGAGCACGCCGGCGGTGGTCCAGGTGGCCGCGCGCAGCAGGCGCTCGCGGCGTCCCGCGCCCACCGCGGCCACTGCGCCCGCGGCGCCGGCGAGCAGGCCCGCCACCGTCCAGGTGGCCCAGTCCGGCGGCAACTCGCCGCTCGGCTCAGCCGGTGGCGCGCGTGATGCGCCCGCCGAGCTCGCGCAGCCGCTCGATCAGCTCGGGTGGTCCGTGCACGTCGATCTCGTGGCCGATCATCGCCACCCGGATCGCCAGCCAGTCGAGATTGTCGTCGCTGGTCCGGTAGAGGCAGCGCTCGTCATCGACCGGCTCGACGGTGCCGCCCAGCCAGCGTCTCGAGGAGAGCACTTCGGCGGGCGCCTCGACCGTCACGGTGGCGTCGTAGCGGGCCGGCGCCGCGGCCAGGCTCTGACCGACGTACGCGGCCGCGTCACGGGCCGGCAGCTCGCGTGGCTCGAAGCGCACGCCCGTGGCGGCGGGTCGCGCCAGCCGGTCCAGGCGGAAGCTCCGCCAGTCCTCGCGACCGCAGTCCCAGGCCACCAGGTACCAGCGCCGCCCGGCGTTGACCAGCGAATGCGGCTCCACCTCACGACGGGATTCGGACGAGTCGCGCGCGGTGTAGCCGAAGCGCAGACGCTCCCGGTCGCGGCAGGCGGCGGCGATCAGGGTGAGGTGCTGAGGGTCGACCTGTGGTCCGCCCCCCACGGGCAGCGTCATGGTGGAGCTCTGGAGGGCCCGCACGCGCCGGCGCAGGTGCGACGGGAGCACCTGCTCCAGTTTGACCAGCGCCCGCAGCGCCGTCTCCTCGATGCCGGCCACCGACGCGCCCGCGGCCGTGCGCAGGCCTACTGCGATCGCGATCGCCTCGTCGTCGTCGAGCAGCAGGGGCGGCATCGCGGCGCCGGCGCGCAGCCGGTAACCACCCGAGGGCCCGGTCACGGCGTCGACGGGATAGCCCAGCTCCCTCAACCGGTCCACGTCGCGGCGGATCGTCCGGCCCGAGACCTCGAGGCGATCCGCCAGCTCTCCGCCCGCCCAGTCCCGGCGCCCCTGCAACAGCGACAGCAGGCTGAGAAGCCGGCTCGAGGTGGTCTCGGCCATGAGCGAGATGATTCTCCCTGCTTAGGACAGATCCTGGCCTAAATAATCGGAAGACTGCGGCCCATGGAGAACAGCCAACCCAAAGACGGCCCCGCAATCCTGGTGGAGGGCCTGATCAAGTCCTTCGGCTCCGTCCGGGCGCTCGACGGCGTGGACCTGGAGGCGGCGCCGGGCACGGTGCTCGGCGTGCTCGGTCCCAACGGCGCGGGCAAGACCACGGTCGTCCGCATCCTCACCACCCTGCTGGCCGCCGACTCGGGCAGCGCCCGGGTCGCGGGCCTCGACGTCGCCGACGACGCCCGCGCGCTGCGCGCGCTGATAGGGCTCGCCGGCCAGTACGCAGCGGTCGACGACAACCTGACCGGCGTGGAGAACCTCGTCATGGTCGGCCGCCTGTACGGCGAGTCGCGCCGGGCGGCGCGCTCCCGTGCGCACGAGCTGCTCGAGCGCTTCTCGCTGTCCGAGGCCGGCGACCGGCCGGCCAAGACGTACTCGGGCGGAATGCAGCGGCGGCTCGATCTGGCGGCGGCGCTGGTGGCCCGGCCGCCGGTGCTGTTCCTCGACGAGCCCACCACCGGCCTGGACCCGCGCAGCCGGATCGAACTCTGGGAGACGATCGAGGGCCTGGTGGCGGACGGCACCACCGTGCTGCTCACCACGCAGTATCTCGATGAGGCGGACCGCCTGGCCGACCGGATCGCCGTGATCGACACCGGCCGGGTGATCGCCCAAGGCACCGCCGACGAGCTCAAGGCTCGCGTGGGCGGTGAACGAGTGGAGGTCAAGCTCACGCACCCCGCCGCGGCCTCCGCGGCGGAGGCCGCGCTGGCGGACATGGGAACGGACGCTCCTCAGCTCGAGGACGACTTCGTGCGCGTCACCGTTCAGTCGCCGAGCGGGGCGATCATGGAGGCGGCCCGCCGGCTCGACCGCTCGGGCGTGGGAGTCGAGGACATCGCCCTGCGGCGGCCGACTCTCGACGACGTGTTCCTGACATTGACCGGGCACGAGGCCGAGGCGGAGCACGTGGTCGAGGAGGTGGCGGCATGACCCGCCTGGTACCGGACACCCTGGTCATGGCTGAGCGCAACCTGGTGCGCCTGCCGCGCAATCCGGATCTGCTGCTCGGCTTCACGATCCAGCCGGTGATGTTCGTGCTGCTGTTCGTCTACGTCTTCGGCGGCGCGATCTCCACGCCGGGCTACGACTACGTCGACTTCCTGATCCCGGGGATCATCGTCCAGAACATCGCCTTCGGCGGGTTCGTCACGGCCCTCGGGCTGGCCGAGGACCTCAAGAAGGGTCTGATCGACCGGTTCCGTTCGCTGCCCACCGCCCGTGCGTCGGTGCTCGCCGGCCGCACCCTCGCCGACGTGTTCACCAACTCGCTCTCGATCGTCGTGCTGCTGGCCACCGGGCTGATCATCGGGTTCGGCTTCGACGCGACGATCGCCAAGGTCCTGGCCGGCTTCGGCCTGCTGCTGCTGTTCGGCTTCGCGTTCTCGTGGATCTTCGCGCTGATCGGGCTGTCGGTCTCCTCGCCCGAGGCGGCCAACGGGCTGGGCTTCACCCTGATCTTCCCGATCACGTTCATCTCGTCGGCCTTCGTCCCGGTGGAGTCGATGCCCACCGGGCTGCAGGAGGTGGCCGACGCGAACCCGGTGAGCGTCGTGGTCGACGCCATGCGCGCCCTCTGGCTCGACGCCCCTGCCGGCGACAGCATCTGGCTGTCCGTCGTCTGGTGCTTCGTGCTGATCGCGATCTTCGCCCCGCTGGCGGTGGCGAAGTACCGGCGCACCGCCACCGAGTAGCAGCGGGCCGCCGGGCTACGGCAGCCCGTGCCGGGCGATAACGCGGTCGTAGTTCACGCGCATCAGCTCGATCACGTCCCGCACGTCCTCGTCGGTCTCGATGCGGCGGGCGCCGAAGCCCGGCTTGCCGGGGAAGACGGGGTGGTAGTCGATGCGCTGCTCCTCGAAGAGCTCGGTCCAGACTTCCTTGGGGAAGCCGAAGTGCGCGGTGCGGTCGCCGTGCAGGTGGCCGATCTCGCGCCGGCCCACCTTGAAGGCGAACTCGCCGCGGCTGCCGGGGCCCGCCTCGACGCCGGGCCAGCTGGTGACCTCGTCGGTGATCAGGCGGCTGGGGGAAGTTTCGGTGATGGTCATGGTCTACAGACTACAAGTTCAAGTTAACTTGAAGTCAAGGCCAGCCGTCCACGAACAGGTCAAGCGTGGGTTCGGCGTCCTCCGATGCCGAGTACCGCTCGAGGTCGGTGATCCCTGCTTCGGCCAGGACCTCGTCGTCGAGAAAGGCGTTGCCGGTGCAGGTGCGCGGGTCGCGCGAGAGAATCTCCAGGGCGGCGTCACCCATGATCTCCGGCGTGCGGGAGCGGATCATCGCCTCGTCACCACCCAACAGGTTCTGAACCGCCGCTGTGGCGATGATCGTTCGCGGCCACAGGCAATTGGCGGCCACGCCGCGCTCGGCCTCGTCGGCCGCCACGCCGAGCGTGAGCATCGTCATGCCCATCTTCGAGAGCGTGTAGGCGCTGTGGCCGCGCAGCCAGCGCGGGTCGGCGGACAGCGGCGGAGACAGCGTCAGCACGTGGGCATGTTCCGACTCGCGAAGGTGGGGAAGGCAGGCGCGGGTGACCACGAACGTGCCGCGCGAGTTGATCTGCTGCATCAGGTCGAAACGCTTTAGCTCCAAGTCGCCCATCGAGGCCAGGTTGATGGCGCTGGCGTTGTTGACCACCATGTCGATGGCGCCGAAGCGCTCGACGGCCTGGGCGACAGCGCTCTCCACGCCCTCGCCGTCGCGGACGTCGCCCACGATCGGCAGTGCCTCGCCGCCCGCCGCCTCGATCTCCTCGGCTGCGGTGTAGATCGTTCCCGGGAGCTTCGGATGAGGCTCCGCCGTCTTGGCCATGAAGGCAACGCGGGCGCCCTCCCGAGCCGCGCGCACGGCGATGGCGAGCCCGATGCCGCGGCTGCCGCCGGACATGAAGATGGTGCGACCGTCCAGCGCGTTCGCCACTAGAGCTCCTTGACCTCGGAGAGCACCGCCGCGACCGACTCCTTGGCGTCGCCGAACAGCAGCGCGGTGTTCTCGTTGTAGAAGAGAGGGTTGTCGATGCCCGCGAAGCCGGTGTTCATCGAGCGCTTCAGGACGATCACCTGTGCGGCCTTGTCCACGTCGAGGATGGGCATTCCGTAGATGGGCGAGCCCTCGTTCTCGCGGGCAGCGGGGTTGGTCACGTCGTTCGCGCCGATCACGAGGGCGACGTCGGTCTGGGGGAACTCCGGGTTGATCTCGTCCATCTCCTTGAGATGGTCGTAGGGCACGTCCGCCTCGGCCAGCAGCACGTTCATGTGGCCCGGCATGCGGCCGGCCACGGGGTGGATGGCGTAGTCCACCCGGATGCCGCGCTTCTCGAGCTCGTCGGCCAGCTCGCGCACGGTGTGCTGAGCCTGAGCCACGGCCATTCCGTATCCGGGCGCGACCACCACCTTCGACGCGTAGGCGAGCTGGATGGCCACGTCGGCCGCCCCGGTGGAGCGCACGGGCTTGACCTCGCCGTCCTCGCCGGTGGCGCCCGAGGTGACGGTCACGCCGCCGAACCCGCCGGCCAGGATGTTCACGATCGAGCGGTTCATGGCCTCCGCCATCTGGGTGGTGAGGATCGTGCCCGAGGCGCCCACGAGCATGCCGGCGACGATCAGCGCGACGTTGTCGAGCGCCATGCCCGCCGCGGCCGCCGACAGCCCGGTGAAGGCGTTGAGCAGGGAGATCACGACCGGCATGTCGGCCCCGCCGATCGGCAGCACGAAGAGGTTGCCGAGGATCGCCGCTCCGACCAGGATGGCCAGGAACAGCAGCTCCGACTCGGTGCCCGCAGCGATGGCCACTGCGCAGCCCACCACTGCCAGCAGCAGGACGATGTTGATGATCTGCTGCCCTGGCAGCTGGATCGGGCGGCCCGGCAGGATCTCCTGGAGCTTGCCGAAGGCGATGTTCGAGCCCCAGAAGGAGACCGACCCGATGATGGCCGCGAGGAGGATCGGGACCAGGGTCTCGAGCTCCGGGTTGCCACCCAGCAGCTCGAGCTCGTCGCGGTACTCCACGAAGGCGATCAGCGCCACCGCCCCGCCGCCCACGCCGTTGAACAGCGCGACCATCTGGGGCATCGCCGTCATCTTCACGCTGCGCGCCGCGGGTACGCCCACCGCCGTGCCGATCGCGATGCCCAGCGCGATCAGCAGGTAGTCGCCCACGAACTCGTACAGCAGCGTGGCCACCACGGCGATCGCCATGCCCACGGCCGCCACCATGTTGCCCTTGCGGGCGGTGCGCGGGTGGTTCAGGAAGCGCAGGCCGACGATGAAGCAGACGAAGGCCACGAGGTAGAGGACCCGGATGAAGTCCGGGTCCTGGAGGAAGGAGGCGGTGTACATCAGTCGCGTCTCTTGAACATCTCGAGCATGCGGTCGGTGACCAGGAACCCGCCGACGATGTTGATCGTGCCGAACGCGATCGCGATCACCAGCAGCAGCTCGTTGAGGAAGCCCTCGGTCTCGCCGATCAGGAGCAGGCCGCCCAGCAGCACGATGCCGTGGATGGCGTTGGTGGCCGACATCAGCGGCGTGTGCAGCGTGTTCGGCACCTTCGAGATCACCTCGAAGCCGACGAACGCGGCCAGCACGAGGATGGTCAGCTCGGTCAACAGGTCCATGAAGGCCCTCCTAGGCAGTCGCTCCGGCCGCTTCGCGGGCCCGCTCGTGGACGATCTCGCCCTCCCTGGTGATGCAGGCGCCCGCGATGACCTCGTCGTCGAAGTCGAGGACGAGCTCGCCCTCCTTGACCATCAGCTCGAGCAACGACTGCACGTTGCGCGCGTACAGCGAGGAGGCGTGGTCGGGCATCGAGGCCGGCAGGTTGACCGGCCCTACCAGTGTCACGTCCTCCTTGACCACCGTCTCGCCGGCCTCGGTCAGCTCACAGTTGCCGCCGGTCTCGGCGGCCAGGTCGACGATCACCGACCCCGGCGCCATGTTGCGCACGGCCTGCTCGGTCACGAGCAGGGGAGCGCGCCGGCCGGGCACCGCGGCGGTTGAGATGACCACGTCCATCTTCCCGATCTCCACGGCCAGCAGGTCGCGTTGCTTGGCCTGCTCCTCGTCGGTCAGCTGCCGCGCGTAGCCACCCGCGGCCTCGGCGTCCTCGAGGCCCATGTCGAGCTCGAGGAAGCGCGCGCCGAGCGACTCGATCTGCTCCTTGACCGCCGAGCGCACGTCGAAGGCCTGGACGATCGCGCCGAGGCGCCTGGCGGTGGCGATCGCCTGCAGCCCCGCCACCCCGGCGCCGAGCACGAGCACCTTGGCCGGCCGCACCGTGCCGGCCGCGGTGGTGAGCATCGGGAAGAAACGCGGCAGCTCCAGCGCGGCGATCTGCGCGGCCCGGTAGCCGGCCACGGTGGCCTGAGAGGACAGCGCGTCCATCGACTGGGCCCGGCTGATTCGTGGGATGGCCTCCATGGCGAAGCTGGTGACGCCCGCCTCCGCCAGCGCGCGGATGGTGTCGCCCGCGGTGAGCGGCTGGAGGAAGCCGATGAGCACGGTGTTCTCGTTCAGCCGGCCGATCTCCTCGGCGCTCGGAGGCGCCACCTTGGCCACCACGTCGCCCGACCAGCCGTCCCCGACCGTGGCGCCCGCCTCCGTGTACGCCTCGTCGGGCTGGTGAGCCGCGTCACCCGCACCCGTCTCGATGGTCACCTCCAGGCCGGCCTTGACCAGCCGGTCGGCCACCTCGGGCACGACAGCCACACGGGTCTCGCCCGCGGCGACCTCCTTGGGTACCGAGAAGTTCATAAGCCTGGAAGCAGGGATCGGGGGGCGGGCACTCTAGCCGAGCCCGGGCTACCCTGTCGCGCGTGCTGCGCCGCCTGGCCCTCCTCACCTCGACCGCCGCCGCCCTGGCCGCCGCGCTCTCGGGAGTCCCCGCGGCCGCCGCGCCGAGCGTTCCCGAGTGCGGGCTCGGAGGCGGGCCGAAGACCACCCGCGACTTCTACCGCTCCGAGCTCGAGCGAGCCGAGCAACGCTTCGGGGGCAGCCCGAGCGCGCGCCGCGCTTTCAGCCTCGGGCTGGCCGCCTACGTGTACGGCCTCGGCCCGGTCTCGGTGGACCGCACCGTTCAGCGCTTTCCCGAGAACCAGCTGGTGAGCATCGGGGCGCTCACCAACCCGACGGTGCAGACGGTGGTCCTCCCCAACGTGGACACCACGTACACGGTCGGCCGCGTGAACCTCGCCGCCGGGCCCCGCGTGTTCGACGTGCCGGACACCGCGGGCCGCTACTACGTGATCCAGTACCTCGACGCCTACTCCAACACCTTCGCCTACGTCGGCCGCCGGACCACCGGCACCCGCGCCGGCTCGTACGCTCTCGTCGGGCCCGGTTTCTCCGGTGCCCTCCCGTCCGGGGTGACGAGGATTCAGAGTCCCACGAACCTCGTGTGGGTGCTGGGCCGGACGCTGGTGAAGAGCCGGGCCGACCTCGGTCCGGTCACTGAGCTGATGCGCGGCTACCGCGTGACCGCCCTGGCCGGCTGGACGGCAGGTTCCCGCCAGGCGCCGCTGGTGCTCTCGGCCTTCCCGGCCCAGCCGCCGACGGTCATTCCCTCCGGCCTGGCCTTCCTCGACGCCGTCGGCGCCGTCGTCGGAGCCAACCCGCCGCCCGCCGGCGATGCCTGCGCGCTGCGCTCGTTCGCGTCGGCCGGCATCGGACCCGGTCTAGCTCCCAGCCGGGCCGCCCGCGGCGAGGTCAGGGCGGCGCTCGAGGCGGCCGTGGCGGCCGGCCCGGCGCTGGTGGAGCGGGCCGAGCGGCGGGAGAACCGCCGCAGCCGGGCCCGCAACAACGGCTGGCTCCTGGCGGGGCGCTTCATCGGCGACTACGGGAGCAACTGGCTCGGCCGCGCGGTCATCGCCCGCACCGCGCTCGGGGCCAACACGCGGCCGGAGACCGTCTATCCCCTGGCGCTGACCGATTCCGGTGGCCGTCCGCTTCGCGGCCGCCACCGCTACACCCTGCGCTTCCCGCGTGGCCAACTGCCGCCGGTGGGCGCGTTCTGGTCGCTCACCATGTACGACGACGAGCGCTTCCTGGTGGACAACCCGATCGACCGGTACGCCGTCGGCGATCGCACGCCAGGCCTGCGGCGCGGCAAGGACGGCTCGCTGACCATCCACATCAGCCGGACGGCGCCGCGAAACGCCGCCGCGCGCGCCAACTGGCTGCCCTCTCCGGCCGGCCGCTTCCGCCTGGCCATGCGGCTCTACGAGCCCAGGCGAAGCGTGCTGAAGGAGCGCTGGCGCCCGCCTCCGCTGAGGCGCCGGTAAGTATCCCGCGACGCACTTCGCAAGGGCCGCGCCGTGCGCTCTCAGCCGGCGAGCGCCGCCAGCACGCGCTGGGCGTCGCTCACGATGCTCGCCACCAGCTCGGCGGCGGGCATCTCCCGGGCGAGCGGCACTGCCTGGCCTGCCCACATCGCGAGGAAGTCGCTCGAGCCGCGCTCGGCCGCGGCCGCGCCGAGCGGCCTGGACATCGACACTTGCGCCGGGTAGGGGAGCGGGTCGCCGCCGGCTTCCTCCGTGGCACGGTTGCGGATCGCGCGCGCGGGCCGGCCGGAGAAGGCGCGGGTGATCGTGGTGGCCTCCGCCGGCGCGGAGCGCAGCGCTTCACGGTAGAGGGGGTGGATGGCGGCCTCCGGGCAGGCCAGGAAGGCGCTGCCGATCTGCGCGCCGGCGGCGCCGAGTGCGAGCGCGGCGGCCAGGCCGCGACCGTCGCCGATGCCCCCGGCCGCGATCACCGGCACGTCGATTGCGTCTACCGCCTGCGGGACCAGGGCGAGCGTTCCGACGGGCCCGTCGTCGCCAGCGACCAAGAAGCTGCCGCGGTGCCCGCCCGCCTCGGCGCCCTGGGCGACCACGGCGTCGGCCCCGCGCTCGGCCAGGCGCTTGGCCTCGGCGACCGTGGTGGCGCTCGACAGGACCCTGCAGCCCGCCTCGCGAAGCGCATCCACGGCGGCCTGATCCGGCAGACCGAAGTGGAAGCTGGCCACGGCCGGTCGGATCTCGAGCAGCGCTGCGAGTCGCGCCTCGTCGAAGGCGAAGGGCGGTACGGAGGGCTTGAGTGGCTGGCCGAGCCCGAGCTCCTGGTACAAGGCACCGAAGCGCTCGCGCGCCCGCGCCGCCTCCGGCTCGTCCAGCTCGGGCGGCTGGTGGCAGAAGAAGTTGACGTTGAAGGGCCGGTCGGTAGCCTCGCGCACTGCCCGCGCCTGCCTGACCAGCTCGTCGGGAGAAAGCACGGCCGAGCCGAGCGAGCCGAGCCCTCCCGCGCCGCTCACCGCGGCGGCGAGCTCGGGCGTGGCCGCGCTGGCCATGGGCGCCTGGATCACTGGGTGCTGGATGCCGAGTAGCTCGGTGAGCGCCGTCTGGGGGAGCATGGCAGCGCGAGCCTAGCGGCCGCTGAGCCCGCGCAAGCGACAGCCAGCAGCGTGAGCACCGACGGGCCCGCTCGTCGCGACAAGGAGGCGCCTCAAGGAAGCCTCTCAGGGACCCGGTGGTTCCGGACACGGCTCGGACATTTGACGGTTAGCAACGCTGTACCGAAGTCGTGTGACCCGGCCGCGGGCCTGGGTACACTCGATGTTCGGCCTGTTTCAGCGGCCGATTCATGGAAGAGAAGACCCTCGAGAAGCTCGATCGCGTCGTCGTCCGGTTTGCAGGTGACTCCGGGGATGGCATGCAACTCACGGGCAGCCGCTTCACCGACGCCACCGCCGTGGTGGGCAACGACCTCGCCACGCTGCCGGACTTCCCCGCCGAGATCCGCGCGCCGGCCGGCACCCCGCATGGTGTCTCCGCCTTCCAGATCCATTTCGCCTCGCGCGACATCCTCACGCCGGGCGACCATCCCAACGTCCTCGTGGCCATGAACCCGGCCGCGCTGATCACCAACGTGGGCACGCTCGAGAAGGGCGGCACGGTGATCGTCAACGAGGACGGCTTCACCGACCACAACCTGCGGAAGGCGGGCTACGAGTCGAATCCGCTCGAGGACGAGTCGCTCGACGACTACAGCGTCTTCCGGGTCCCGATGACCTCGATGACCGTGCGCGCCACGGAGGAGATCGACGGCATCACCCCGCGCGACGCGGCGCGCTGCAAGAACCTGTTCGCGCTCGGATTGGTGTCCTGGATGTACGGACGGCCGACTGAGCCCACGGTGGCCTGGGTGGAGACCAAGTTCGCGGACAAGCCGCAGCTGGCCGCGGCCAACCTGGCCGCCTTGCGCGCGGGCTACAACTTCGGCGAGACGGCTGAGCTGCTGGCGGTGCACTACGAGGTCGATCCGGCGCCGGCGCCGCCGGGCACCTACCGCAACGTCAACGGCGCGCAGGCGATGGCGTACGGCCTGATCGCGGCGAGCATCCAGTCAGGCCTGCCGCTGTTCTACGCCAGCTACCCGATCACCCCGGCCTCGGAGCTTTTGCACGGGCTGTCGCGCTACCAGAAGCTGGGAGTGCGCACCGTACAGGCGGAGGACGAGATCGCAGCGGTGAACATGGCTCTGGGCGCCGCCTTCGCGGGTCACCTCGGGGTCACCGCCACCAGCGGACCCGGGATGGACCTCAAGGCGGAGACGGTGAGCCTGGCCGTGGCCTACGAGCTTCCCCTGCTGGTGATCGACGTTCAGCGCGCAGGCCCCTCGACCGGCATGCCGACCAAGACGGAGGCGGCCGACCTGATGATGGCGCTGTACGGGCGCCACGGCGAGTCGCCGCTGCCGGTGGTGGCCGCTCGCACCCCGTCCGACTGCTTCCACGCAGCCATCGAGGCGGCCCGCATCGCGGTCACCCACCGGACCCCCGTGGTCCTGCTCAGCGACACCTTCCTGGCCAACTCCTCCGAGCCGTGGAAGCTGCCCGACGTGGACAGCCTGCCCACGATCGACCCCAACTTCGCCACCGACCCGACGGGCTTCATGCCCTACGCGCGCGACAGCAAGCTCGCCCGTCCCTGGGCGGTGCCCGGCACGCCGGGGCTGCGCCACCGCATCGGCGGCCTCGAGAAGGAGGACGGCAGCGGCAACATCTCCTACTCGCCCGAAAACCACGAGCACATGACTCATCTGCGCGCGGAGCGGGTGGCTCGCGTGCGCGTGCCGGACATCGAGGTCGACGACCCCGACGGCGACGCCACGCTGCTCGTGCTCGGCTGGGGGTCGAGCTACGGCGCGATTCAGGGCGCCGCCCGGCGGCTGCGGCGCGAGAAGGGGTTGAAGCTCGCCACGGCTCACATCGGCCATCTCAACCCGCTTCCGAGCAACACCGAGGAGGTGCTGCGCGCCTACGAGCGGGTGCTGGTACCCGAGATGAACATGGGCCAGC
This sequence comes from uncultured Thermoleophilaceae bacterium, assembly GCA_963751105.1. Lineage (GTDB taxonomy): Bacteria > Actinomycetota > Thermoleophilia > Solirubrobacterales > Thermoleophilaceae > JACVRW01. The sequence goes on from CAVVTG010000002.1 coordinate 348,475, forward strand.
TGGTGAAGATCCTGCGCGCCGAGTACCTGGTGGACTGCGAGAGCTTCGCCAAGGTCGACGGCCTGCCCATCTTCACGCGCGACATGATGGAGCAGATCGAGGAGCGGATCGGATGACGCCGGGCGGCAACGGCCACTCGGGCAACGGCGGCGACGTTCTAAAGCTGACCAAGGCCGACTTCTCCTCCGACCAGGAGACGCGCTGGTGCCCCGGCTGCGGCGACTACGCCGTGCTGGCCTCGGTCCAGTCGTTCATGCCCGAGCTGGGGATCCCGCCGGACAAGATCGTGTTCGTCACGGGCATCGGATGCGCGGGCCGCTTCGTCTACTACATGGACACCTACGGGATGCACGGCATCCACGGCCGTGCCCCGGCGCTGGCCACCGGCGTGGCCACGTCGCGGCCCGACCTGTCGGTGTGGGTTGTGGCCGGCGACGGGGACGCCCTGTCGATCGGCGGCAACCACCTGATCCACGCTCTGCGCCGCAACGTGCCGCTCAAGATCCTGTTGTTCAACAACCAGATCTACGGGCTGACCAAGGGGCAGTACTCGCCCACCAGCGAGGAGGGCAAGGTCACCAAATCCACGCCCTTCGGCTCGCAGGACCACCCCTTCAACCCGGTCTCGCTGGCGCTCGGCGCCGAGGCCTCCTTCGTTGCCCGCAGCGTGGACACCGACAAGCCGCACCTGGCGGAGACCCTGCGCGCCGCCGCGGCCCACGAGGGCGCGGCCCTGGTCGAGATCTACCAGAACTGCAACGTGTTCAACGACGGCGCCTTCGACGCCGTCCGGGCCAAGGGCCAGCGCGAGGTCAACCAGATCCGCCTCGTGCACGGCGAGCCGATCCGCTTCGGCGCCGAGGGCGAGCGCGGTGTGGCGCGCGGCGACGACGGCCGGCTCGAGTTGGTCAACGTGGCCGACGTCGGTGAGGACGCCATCCTCGTCCACGACGCCGAGCGCCCTGAGCCGAGCCTCGCCTTCGAGCTGGCCCACCTGGCCTCACGGCCCACCGGGCCCACCCCGATCGGCGTGTTCCGCTCGGTATCGCGTCCCGTGTACGGGGAGGAGCTGGCCCTCGAGCTCGAGCGCCGGCGCGCCGACGTGGGTCGCGAGCAGCTCCACGAGCTGCTCCACTCCGGCGATACCTGGACGGTTTCCTGACCGCCAGGTGGCGTAGAGCCGCTCAGGCGGCCAGGTCCAGCACCATCTCGTCCACGCCGCTCCCGGCGTGACGTTGCTCGAGATGGTCGGTGAGCTTGCTCATCAGGCGGTGGGCCGGCACGTTGTCGGCCGCCATGGTGGCGGTGAAGCGGCGCACTCCGGTGCGGCGCGCCCTGGCCGCGAGCAGCTCGGAGAGCAGTGAGCCCAGTCCGCGGCGCTGCCAGTCGTCGGCCACGACGATGGCCACGTCCGCCGCCTCGGGATCGTCGAAGAGGCGGACGAAGCGTGCGACCGCGATCAGGCGGCGAGCCGGCTCGGCCGGATACTCGGCCACCAGTGCCACATGATCGCGGTCGTCCACCTCGGTCAGGTATCGCAGCTCCGCCCGGCTGAAGCTGCTCTTGGGTGTGAGGAAGCGCCGCTGCACACTCTCCGCCGAGAGGTGCCGCAGCCCGTTCTCCAGCATGCGCTTGTCGTCCGCGCGGATCGGCCGGATCAGGATCGGGGCTCCGTCAGGAAGGCGCTCGAGCACCCCTGAAGCGTGTCGCGCGGGGGGCCGGGCTTGTGTGGGGTGCGTCACGCTCCGCGCAGCAGCAGGGCGATCTGAGCCTGACGCTCGAGCACCTGGGTGATCCGCAGGGCTTCCGCGGGCGAGCCGCCGAGGCTCAGGGCCCCGTGACGCGCCATGAGCGCCGCCCGGCGGTCCTGCAGCGCCTCCACGGCCAGCCGCGCAATCTCATCCGAGCCGGTCGGGGCGAACGGGGCCGTCCGCACCGCCCCGCCGGCGGCCTGCTCGATCTCCTCGCTTCCGGTGTCGAGCGGCTCGCCCAGGAAGCTCCAGGCCGTGGCGTACACGCCGTGGGTGTGCACGATCGCGGCCACGTCGGGCCGGGCGCGGTAGACCGCGAGGTGCACCCGGCGCTCGCTGGACGGCTCATGCTCACCGGCCAGCACCTCACCCGACGCGGACAGGGTCACGATGTCGTCCTCTTGCATGTTCGGATAGGGGAGCCCGCTGGGGGTGATGTGGATCAGCTCGCCCTCGCGGGCGCTCACGTTGCCCGAGCTGCCGGCCACCAGGCCGAGCCGGAGCATCTCGCCGGCGACTGCGACGATCTCAGCCTGCGGTGACACGCCGGATCGACTGCTCGTAGGGCGCCTCGAGCACGCCCGCCTCGGTGAAGATCGCCGTGACCAGAGCGGCGGGCGTGACGTCGAAGGCCGGGTTGAACGCCCGGCTCTGCGCGGTGACCTCCGCCGGGTCGCGCTCCTCGATCGGGATCGCCTCTCCGCTCGGGGTGCCGGGATCGATGGTGGAGACCGGGGCAGCGACGTAGAAGGGCACGTCGTGACGGGCCGCCATCACCGCCAGCGGATAGGTGCCGATCTTGTTCGCCACGTCGCCGTTGGCGGCGATGCGGTCGGCGCCGACGACGATGCGGTCCACCTCCCCGCGGGCGATGAGCGACCCGGCCGCCGAGTCGGCCACCACGCGGTGGGGGATCCCGGCGCGGTCGAGCTCCCAGGCCGTGAGCCGGGCGCCCTGCAGCAGGGGGCGGGTCTCGTCGACCCACACCTGGGCCAGCCGGCCGTCCTCCCACGCCGTGCGCAGCACGCCGCAGGCGGTGCCGTAGCCGGCCGTGGCCAGCGCACCGGCGTTGCAGTGGGTGAGGGCCCGGTCGCCGGGCTCGAAGCGCTCGGCCCCGAGGGCCGAGAGGCGCCGGTCGGCCTCGTCCTGGTCTCGGTGCAGCTCGCGGGCGAGCTCGAGCAGGCGATCCCCCGTCGCCCGGCTGCCCGACGGCCAGAGCCTGCTCCACGGCCCAGGCCAGGTTCACCGCCGTGGGCCGGGTGGCCCGCAGCATCTCGCCGGTGCTGCCGAGGTCCTCCCCCCGGCGGGCGGCGAGCGCCATCGCGTAGGCGGCGGCCACCCCGATGGCCGGCGCTCCTCGCACCGCCATGTTGCCGATGCAGTCCGCCACCGCCGCGGGCGAGTCACAGCGGATGAAGGTCTCCTGGCCTGGAAGCGCCCGCTGGTCGAGTACGAGCAGGGCGCCGTCCTCGAAGCGAAGCGGCTGCGCGGTCACCGCTGCGACGCTACTACCAGCCGCTCCAAGCGGGCGTCGACGAGCGCCACCAGGCGCTCGGAGGTGAAGGTGCGGGGCTCGAAGGTCGCCTGCACCGCCAGGCCGTCCACGAGCGCCACCAGCTCCGCGGCCTCGAGCCCGCAGTCGACCTCGGGATCGATGCGGCCGTCGACCTGCGCCTGGCGTAAGAGCTGCTCCACGCGTGAACGCCAGGCCCGGTAGCCCACCCGCTGCGCCTTGGCCAGCGAGGGGCGCGTGAGCGCCAGCCCGAGGAAGGCGAACCAGACCCTCACCTCGGCCCGCCGGTCGGCGTCGAGGGGGAGGCCCTCCATGAGCAGCGCCCGCGCCAGCACGAGAGGGTCGCTGGACTCCTGGGCCAACCGGTCCACCCGGCTGCCCACGCGGTCGGCCACCGTGCGGAAGGCGAACAGGACCAGCGACTCCTTGTCGGCGAAGTAGTGGACCAGCGCGCCGGTCGACCAGCCGGCCTCGGCGGCCACCCGGCGGACCGTGAGCGCGTCTAGTCCCTCGGTGGACACCAGGCGCCAGACAGCGGCCGCCAGCTCGGCGCGACGCTGTTCGTGATCAACGACCTTTGGCATGGGCTGCCATTGAGTTTATACCGAACGTATGATATAAATAAGGCATGGACGTCAAGTGGATTCTCGCCCTCTCCTTCGAAGCCGGCTTCTGGATCATGCTCGCCGCCTTCCTGATCCTTCGTTACCGCTACGAGATCGAGGGCATCACGCAGCTGTTCGTGGTCGGCGTGGTGCTGGACACTCTGGGCATCCTCGGTCTCGGCGTCTGGGACTTCGCCGCCACCGGCCGGGTGAACGCGTTCACCGTCTTCATCGTCGCGCTGATCGCCTACAGCCTCACCTCCGGCCGCAGGCACTTCGAGCACCTCGACGCCTGGATGGCCCGCAGGATCAAGCCGCGCCGGGGTCCGCGGGCTACCAGCCGGCCGTGCCCGGACCGCCCTTGAACGGACCGGTGATGTCGGCGGTGATCCAGCCGCCGTAGAAGTCGCCGGCGTTGGGATCGACGCGCTCCTCGTCGAGAAAGCAGGCGTCGACACGCTGCGGATAGAAGGCCACGTGATCGCGCAGCTCGGCGAAACGAGCCACCGGCTCGGGATACGACCAGCCGGCCGCCTCGACGCCGGCCACCGTCCAGTAGCGCGCCTGGCCCTTCCACTCGCAGACCGTCCGCTGAGGGTGAGGCTCGAGCAGGTCCATGCGCACGTCCTCGGGCGGGAAGTAGATCGCGGGCGGCTGGCTCGTCTCCAGCACGCGCAGCGCCTTGGCCGAGTCGGCGATGGTCACGCCGCCGTGCTCGACCCGGGCCCGGCGAACCGACGGCTCGAGGGCGGGCGGACGCGGGTAGTCCCACACCGACTCCATCAGGGGGTCCCGACCGGGCCACGGCGGGCTGAGGGGAATTCGGCCACGCACAGAATCGTACGGTCCCCGAGTCCCCAGCTCTCTTCGGTGGGGAAGAAGTAGAAGGTCTCGGGCTCGGGCCCGGGCAGTCGCTCGATCGGGGGCACGCAGCGGGCCTCGGCGGTCGTCGCGGTGGCCTCGAGTCCGGGCCAGTCCTCGTCCGGGAGCTCGATCTGCGCGATCACCTCGGCCTCGTGCAGGTCGCTGCAGGGAACCGCGTCGACCTCGTACTGCTCGTCGCTCTCGCTCAGGTCGTTCAGGCAGTCACCGTCGCGCACGTCGAGCACGCTGACCGAGCCGGCCTCCACCACCTCCCCGCTCGAGTCGCGCTCGATGCCCGAGCTGAGCGCCAGAGCCACGACCCCGCCGATGATGAGCGTCCACAGCCCCGCGAGCACCAGCCCCGCGACGGCGAAGGCCCGGCCCCTGCGCCGGCCGGGCCGGGTCTGGCGCACGCCGATCACGCCGCAGACCAGGGCCACCGGCACGGCCCCGACCAAGCCGCTCACCAGCGCGGCCACGGCCACGCCGCTGGTGGCGATTCCCGCCGGCGCGGGCGGCGGGCGCCAGGGGACCTCCGGGCCGCCCCCCTGCCCGGATGGCAGGGGGGCACTCGGACGGGAGGAGCTCAGCCGGTGAGCCCCGTCTCTGACAGGTACTCGCCCGCCACTGCCTCGGGCGTCTTCTTGTCGAGGTCCACCCGGGCGTTCAGCTCCTGGATCACCTCGTCGGTCAGGTCGGCCTGGACCTGCTCGATCACCTTGGGCATGTCCGGACCGGCCTCCTCGACCACGTCGTTGCGAACGACGAGCATCGAGTTGTAGGGCGGGAACAGATCCTTGTCGTCCTCCAGCAGGACGTAGTTGTTGCGCGCGATCTGGGGGTCGGTGGTGAACACGATCGAGACGTCGGCGTCACCCTTGTCCAGGACCTCGTGGCGCAGGTCGATGGCCACCGGCGTGAACGTGCCGAAGTCGAGCCCGTACACCTCCTGCAGACCGAGCAGGCAGTCGCCGCGCTGGCGGCACTCGGGGGTGCCGGACAGCGTGAGGTCGCCCTCCTTGCCCTTGAGGTCGGAGATCGTCTTGACGCCGAGCTCGTCGGCCGTCTCCTGCGTGAGCCCGACCTCGTTCGAGTTCTCGAACGGGGTGGGCGGGAGGGCGGTCAGGTCGCGCTCCGCGAATCCCTTCTTGGCCTGCTCGTAGGCAGCCTGGGAGTCGCCGGGGATCTTGTTCGAGGCCACGTCGAAGAACGAGGTGAGCGCGGTTCCCGTGTACTCGGGATAGGCGCTGATCTCGCCGCTCTCCAGCGCCTTCAGCGCGATCTGCTCGTCGCCGAGGTTGAGCTGCTTCTCGACCGTGTAGCCCGCGGCCTCGAGTCCCTGGGCGTAGATCTCGCCGAGGATCTTCTGCTCGGTGAAGTTCTTGGAGCCGATCGTGACGGTCACGGCCTTGTTGTCGGGGTTCGACTTGATGGCCGCCCCGCCGCTGCCCTCCTCGGCGGTCGTCTCCGACCCCGAATCGGAGCTGCCCTCGTCGTCGTCGTCGCCGCAGGCGGCGAAGGCGAGCGTGGACAGCAACAGCAGCATGGCGATCAAGCCGGCCAACCAGCGGTTGGATTTCATGTCGTGGCTTCCCTCCTGAGGGAGAATCTCGTACGCCGTGACGCGGTATCGGACGCGAGCTTCAGGCCCTCGGGCGTCACGGCGCGTTGTACTGCGCCGAGGGCCAGCTCCGTGATGACGGCAAGAACGGCCACGACGATCGCCGCGGCCAGACGGCCGGTGTCCCCGTAGGTGGAGACGTTGATGATCGGGTCGCCGAGCGTGTTGATCCCGGCCAGCGGCGCGATGGTCGCGGTGGCGATCACGTTGACCGCCGAGATCCGGATGCCGCCGAAGATGAGCGGGAGCGACAGCGGCAGCTCGACCCTGCGGACGATCTCGCCGGCCGTCATGCCCATGCCCTTGGCGGCGTCGACGGTGTCGCGCTCCACCTGGGTCACGCCCACGTAGGTGTTGGTGAGGACGGGCGGGATGGCCAGCAGCACCAGGGCGAGCGTGATGTTCGTGAAGCCCGTGCCGAGGTAGGCCACGAAGAAGGCGATCAGGGCGAGGCTCGGCACGGCCCGGCCCACGTTGGACGCACTGATGGCCAGGAAGCTGCCCTTGCGGATGTGGCCCAGCCAGAGCCCGAGCGGGATGGCGATCAGGCAGGCGATGCCCATGGCTACGAAGCTCAGCTTGAGGGTCTCCCAGGTCAGTTCGAGGAACTGGGAGCCGCCGACCTCCGTGCCCTCACGCGTGGTCTCGCCCTGGAAGATGTACTGGAAGGCGTCGCCGAACTGGCCGAGGAAGGCGATCGTGGTGCTCATGTCGCCCGCGCCCTGGTCCACGGGGTCACGGCCTTCTGGAACGACAGGATGAGCACGTCGAGCGCGGCCGCCAGCAGCACGGCCAGGCCCCCGGCCACGACCACGTTCGACTTGAAGTTGATGTCGGCGAAGATGGCTCCGCCGAGGCCGCCCGCTCCGGCGAAGAAGGCCAGCGTGGCCAGGCCCACGATGGTGGTGGCGGCGATGCGCATGCCGGCGAGGATCTCCGGCAGGGCAAGCGGCAGCTCCACCCGCCACAGCAGCTGACGGTCGGTGAGGCCCATCCCCCGGCCGGCGTCCTTGGTCTCGGCGGGCACGTTGTCGAGGCCGGTCATCACGTTGCGGAAGATGATCAGCAGCGAGTAGGCCACCAGCGCGATGACCGCCGTGGTCCTTCCGCGCCCGGTGATCGGCAGCAGCAGGAAGAAGACGGCCAGGCTGGGGAGGGTGTAGAGCACGGCGGTGGTCTGCGTGATCGGCGCGATCAGCCAGCGGCGGCGGTGGGCCAGTAGCGCCAGTCCGAAGGCGATGCCGAAGCCGATGGCCAGCGAGATCACCGTGAGGAAGACGTGTTCCACGAGCGGATCGGTGTAGCGGTCGAAGTTGTCGACGATCCAGTCGGGACAGAAGCCGTTGTCGGCCACGCAGTCCGCCTCGCCTCCCGACCGGTCCCGCAGCTCCACGCCCCCCTGGGCGATCAGCACGCTGGTCACTCCTCGCTGAGCGCCGCGTCCGCGCCGCTCGGCACCTGCTCAGGATCCGTCTTGAGCGCGTGAGCGAGCATCTCGATGGAGAGCACGCCGGCCACCGAGCCGGTGTGGTCGACCACCGGGCCGTACTGGGCCTCCTCGGCCAGGAGGTCGGACAGCGCGTCGCGCAGGATGTCGTCCATGTCGATCAGAGGCGTAGCCTTGGAGCGCAGCTCCTTGCTCACCCGCTCGCCGGCCAGGGCCTTCTCCGACAGCCAGCCGAGCGGCCTTCCGTCGCCGTCCACGAGCAGGGGATAGGGCACCTCGGAGTCGGCGGCTTTGGCGCGCGCCTCGGCCACCGGCTCGCCCTCGCGGACCAGCGGGGCCTTCCACAGGTCCACGTCGCGTACGCGCTGGAGGGCCAGGCGCTTGAGCGCGCGGTCCGCGCCCACGAAGTCCTCCACAAAGCGGCCCGCCGGGTACATCAGGAGCTCGGCGGGGGAGGCGAACTGGGCGAGCTTGCCGCCGCGCTGGAGCACGGCGATGCGGTCGCCGACCTTGATCGCCTCGTCGATGTCGTGGGTGACGAAGACGATCGTCTTGCGGATCTCGCGCTGCAGGCGCAGGAACTCGTTCTGCAGGCGCTCGCGGTTGATCGGGTCGATCGCGCCGAAGGGCTCGTCCATGAGCATGAGCGGGGGGTCCACCGCCAGCGCCCGGGCTACGCCCACCCGCTGGCGCTGGCCGCCCGAGAGCTGGGCGGGATAGCGATCGCGTGTCTCGTGGGCATCGAGGCTGACGAGGTCGAGGAGCTCGTCCACGCGCTCCCGGATACGCGTCTTGTCCCAGCCCAGCAGCCGAGGCACGGTCGCGATGTTGTCGCCCACGCTCAGGTGCGGGAACAGCCCGATCTGCTGGATGGCGTAGCCGATGTCCCGGCGCAGCTCGGCCGGCCGGCGGTCCTTGACGCTCGACCCGTCGAGCAGGATGTCGCCCTCGGTGATGTCGATCATCCGGTTGACCATGCGCATGGCGGTGGTCTTGCCGCAGCCGGAGGGGCCCACGAGCACGCAGATCTCTCCCGCGGGGACGGTGAGCGACAGACCGTCGACGGCCGGGTCGCTCTGGCCGGGGTAGACCTTGGTGGCGTCGCGGAATTCGAGGGTCGCCGCTTCCGAACGCGGCAAAGGCGACGACCCCTCGGACTGGGCGGATTCTGGAGAGTTCACGGGCGCGGCTCCCGGAGGAAGTGAGGGATCCTACTCGGCGGGAGTGTTGGCGGAACGCCTAGTTCTCGAAGCCTTAATGTCGGCGCCGGCCAGCCGATCGAGCTCCCGCCGGAGGTCCTCCCGCAGCTCGCGCACCTGGTCGTCGCCGAGCTCCGGGTCCGATTCCGCGCTCTCGATCAGGGCGGCGGCGAGCGTCTCGTTGGCCGCCCGCAGCTCCGCCTCCGCGCCGGCCCGCTCGGGCGCGGCGGAGCCACGCAGCCGCAGGGCCTTCTCCTTGACGTCGTCCGCGTGCGCGGCTATCCGGTCACGGTCGGCGGCCGGCAGCGCTCGCCAGCGGCCGTGCAGGCCGCGCGCCACGCGGACTCCCAGCGCGGCGCCGGCGGCCGCGCCGCCGATGATGACCTTGGCCGACGGCATGGCCCTCCACTGTGGCGGGTGTGCAGGACAGAAGGCCGTCTACAGCGCGGCGGCGGCCAGCAGGTCCACCTGCTCCGGGTCGGCCGAGGCGGGGATGAAGATCAGCTCGTCGCAGCCGGCCGCCTCGAAGCCCTGGATGTAAGCCTTGACCGTGTCCTCATCCGTGGCGACGGAGCCCACGATCTGGTCGGCGAAATCGCCAAGCCACTCGTAGTAGCCGCCCACGCTCTTCTTCGCATCGGCCTCGGCGTTGTCGCCGAGCGCGAAGTAGGCCAGCGAGCCGGCGTAGGGCTTGCCCTCGCGGCCGGCAGCGCTCCACGCGCTCTCGAGCTTCTCGCGCGCCTCCGCGAACGCGTCGGGGGGCGATCCGCCGTTGATCCAGCCGTCGGCCTCCGCCGCCCGGCGGAAGGCGGCGTCCACCGTGCCGCCGATGATCAGCTTGGGCGGGTTGTCCGACACGTCTGGGCCGATGCCCCCGGCGAAGCCCTTCTTGTCTCCGGCCCACACGCTCTTCAGCTCGGGGAGCATCTGGTCGAAGATGGCGCCGCGCTCGGAGTACGGCACCCCCGAGGCCTCGTAGTCGTCCTCGCGCGCCCCCACCGCCGCACCGAGCACCAGCCGGCCACCCGAGAGCGCTTGGACGCTGGCCGCCTGCTTGGCCAGCAGCGCGGCGTTCGCCCGGTAGGGGGCGATCAGGATGCCGGTGAGCAGCTTGATGCGCTCCGTCACGGCGGCGGCCGCGGCCAGCGCCACCAGCGGCTCGTAGTTGGGGTACACGATGCGGTCGAGCACGCCCAGCGAGGAGAAGCCCGCGTCGTCGGCCCGCCGGGCCCATTCGGCCAACTGCTTGCCGTCGGTGCCCTCGATCGTGCTGGGCAGGCCGATTCCGATGTCCATGGTCTCCTCCGGGTGAAGCGTGGTATTCCCTGGGCGTGGAAGTAGAGCAGCTACCCGAATGGGCGCGAGAGCTCGTCGCCACCAGCCGGGTTGCCCGTCTGGCCTTCGTGGACGACGCCGACCGCCCGCGGGTGCTCCCGGTGACCTACGCGGCGGCAGAGGGCGCAGTCTGGAGCGCCATCGACCGCAAGCCCAAGAGCACCCCCGAGCCGGCCCGCCTTCGCTATCTGCGGCGCCGCCCCGAGGCGGCGCTGTGCGTGGACGTCTACGACGACGACTGGGACCGTCTCGCCTGGGTGCAGCTGCTGGGCAGCGTCGAGGTGCTGCCGCTCGAGCGAGGGAAGCCGGGCCTCGACGCGCTCGTGGCCAAGTACGAGGCCTACGCCGAGCGCCCGCCGCCCGGGCCGCTCCTGCGGCTGTCGGTGGAGCGGGCGCTGTCTTGGCGGGCCACCGGGTAGCCGCGCCCGGACCACTCGCTCCACGAGCCGGGATACAGCCGCGGCGTTCGGAGGTCTGCCACGCCGGCCGCCAGGACGAGCGTGCAGGCGGTGACGCCGGAGCCGCAGTACGCCACCACGTCCTCACTGTCGCCGCCGGCGCCCGCTGCGGCGAAGCGGGCTCGCAGGTCGGCCGGCTCGGCGAACCGGCCGCAGGGCGCCAGCTCGGCGAAGGGGAGATTGCGCGCACCGGGGATGTGACCGGCCACGGCGTCGACCGGCTCCACCTCGCCGCGATAACGCTCCGGCGCGCGGGCGTCGAGCACGATCCGGCCCGCTGCAGGCATGGCCAGCTCCTCGGCGGTCGCGATGTCGTCGGCGCGTGGGCGAGCACTGAAGGGGCTCGATTCGATTGGGGCCGGCGGCCTCGGCTCGCCCTCCTCCAGCGGCCCACCGGCCTCGCGCCAGGCGCGCAGGCCGCCGTCGAGGACCGCCGCGTCGTCGTGGCTGAAGTGACGCAGCAGCCACCAGAGCCGGGCGGCGCCGCCCTCGCCCGCCTCGTCATAGGCGATCACGGAGGATTCCGCCCCGATGCCGGCCCGGTGCGTCGCCGCCTCGAACTCCCCGGCCGGCGGCAGCGGGTGCCGGCCGTCGAGGCCGGGCGCCGCTGCGAGGTCGCGGTCCACGTCGAGGAAGGCCGCTCCGGGGATGCGGGCGTCGCGCCACATACGCTCCCCGGCGCCGGGCTCGCCTAGGCGAAAACGGCAGTCCACCACGCACAGGCCCGGCGTGCCGAGGCGCTCACGCAGCCAGGCGACGTCACGAAGGGGCCCGTCGTTCACGGCGGAATAGCCTAAGGCCATGAGGGGGATGGTGCTCCACGCGGCGGGCGAGCGGCTTGGCGAGGAGGAGCTCCTTCCCCCGGAACCGGCGGACGGCGAGGTGCTGCTCGAGGTGGCGGCGTGCGGCGTCTGCCGGACCGACCTGCACATCGTCGACGGCGAGCTCGACGATCCCCGGCTGCCCCTGGTGCTCGGCCACCAGATCGTGGGCACGGTTGTGGAGGGCGGCGAGCGCTACACGGGCGGTGAGCGGGTCGGCGTGCCATGGCTGGGCTCAACCGACGGGACCTGTGGCTACTGCCGTAGCGGACGGGAGAACCTCTGCGACAACGCGGTGTTCACCGGCTACGGCCGCGACGGCGGCTACGCCCAGCTCGTGGTTGCCGACGAGCGCTTCTGCCTGCCCCTCCCGGCCGGCTACCCGGACCTCCAGGCCGCGCCGCTCCTGTGCGCGGGACTGATCGGCTATCGCACGCTGAGTCTGGCGGGGGACGCCGAGCGGCTTGGGATCTACGGCTTCGGGGCCGCCGCCCACATCATCTGCCAGGTGGCCGTGCACCAGGGCCGCCGCGTGTTCGCCTTCACGCGGGCGGGCGACAGCGAGCGTCAGGACTTCGCCCGCAGCCTCGGAGCCGAGTGGGCGGGTGACGCGGAGGGGCCGGGGCCCGAGGAGCTCGATGCCGCCCTGGTCTTCGCCCCGGCCGGCGAGCTGGTGCCCGCCTCGCTCCGCGCCGTGGCCAAGGGCGGGAGCGTGGTGTGCGGAGGCATCCACATGAGCGACATCCCGAGCTTTCCCTACGAGCTCCTATGGGGCGAGCGCGTGCTGCGCTCGGTGGCCAACCTCACACGCGCCGACGGCGCCGAGTTCCTCGAGCTCGCGCCGAAGGTGCCGGTCAGAACCGAGGTGACCACCTTTCCGCTGGCGAACGCCAACGAGGCCCTCGAGCACGTGCGCGCGGGTGACCTGAGGGGCGCAGCCGTGGTCGTGCCCTGAGCGTCGGCCCGAGGGTCAGGCGGCGCGCGGATAGCGACGGGCGGCCGTCCCGCGCCTGGTCTTGCGCCGGGCCTCGGCCCGGCTGAACGAGTTGAGCGCGTCGCCCACCGCGCGCCAGGCCGAGGCGGACACCGCCATGCCGCAGTGCGAGGCGTCGATCTCCACAAGCCGGTCGGCGTGCGGGTCGAGGCAGGAGCGCCAGTCCACCACGCCGTCCGACTTCGAGTACACGGAGACGAGGCGCACGCCGCGCGGCATGGGCCCGTGGAGGTCCTCCCAGAACGAGGCGCAGCACTCGTCGTCGAGACACGAGCGCTTGAACAAGCCGGGGGCGCCCAGCGACCCGAGTCGGCTCACCGCCTCGACCTGTAGGCGTACCAGCGGGTGAATGGCAAACGGATCGAGTTGAGGCGAGCCAAGGGCGACCACGCCGCAGACCAGGTCGGGCCGGCGCCGGCCGAGCACCTTGGCGATCGTCCCGCCCCTGCTCTGGCCCACGATCACCGCGCGCATGTCCTGCTCGGACACGAGCCGCTCGAGCCTCTCCTCCAGCCGCTCCAGGATCGCGCCCGAGCAGTCGACGTTGGCGCGCATCCCCGCCCGGCTCTGCCGGTAGCCGGTTCGTTTGAGCCAGCCGGCCATCATGACCATGGAGCCGTCACCGGCCAGGAAGCCGGGAACCAGCAACACCGGCCGGCCGCGGCCGTCGGATACGCCCTCGCCCCGGAAGACCGGGTCGCGCACCAGCGCGGCAGCCTCCAGCCCGAAGCGAGCCTCCCGCCAGAGCGGCGGCCCGATACTGAGCGAAATGAGGGCCGGTGCCTTCATCGCGGCGTCATCACCCTATTCGGGCGTCTGGACAAATGGGTTCACGGCGGCTCGATTCAAGAAACGCTCCAGGAGCACTAGTTTTCCCGCCCATGCGCGCAGTGACCGTCAGCGACGGAGATCTCCTCGTCCAGGACCACCCCGATCCGGAGCCCGGCCAGAACCAAATCCTCGTACGTGTGCGGGGGGCCGGACTGAACGGGGCCGACATGCTCCAGCGGCGCGGCGCCTACCCGGCTCCTCCAGGCGAGCCGCGGGACATCCCCGGACTCGAGCTGGCCGGAGAGGTGGTGGCGCTCGGCCCCGGAGCCGCCCGCTTCGCCGAGGGCGACCGCGTGATGGCCGTGGTGGGCGGGGGCGGCCAGGCCGAGCTCTCGGTGATCCACGAGCGCCAGGCCATGGCCGTGCCCGAGGGGCTCGACTGGCCCGGAGCGGGCGGCCTGCCCGAGGTCTTCACCACCGCCCACGACGCGCTGTTCACCCAAGCCGGGCTGCGACCCGGGGAGCGCCTGCTCGTGCACGGCGCGGCCGGCGGGGTGGGCACCGCAGCGGTGCAGCTCGGCCGGGCCACCGGCGCGCGAGTGACGGCGACGGTCCGCAACGAGGGCCTGCGCGACGAGGTCGCGAGCTTCGGGGCGGCGGTGATCGCGCCGGAGGGCTTCGGCGAGCACGGGCCGTTCGACGTGATCCTCGAGCTCGTAGGGGCCGGCAACCTCGAGGAGAACATCGGCGCGCTGGAGACCGGCGGGCGCATCACGGTGATCGGCGTGGGGGGCACCGGTCCGGTGGCCGAGATCAACCTGCTGGCGCTCATGCAGAAGCGGGCGCGCATCCACGGCTCTGTGCTGCGTCCGCGCCCGCTCGAGGAGAAGGCGATCGCGGCGCGGCTGGTGGAGACCGAGGTGCTGCCCCAGTTCGAGGCGGGCGCGATGAGCGTTCCGGTGGCCGAGACGTTTGCGCTGGACCAGGCCGAGGAGGCCTACGACCGCTTTGCCGCGGGCGGCAAGCTGGGCAAGATCGTCCTGCTGCCCTGACCTAAAGCTCAACCGAGCTTGAAGTTGGGCGTGAAGCGTGCTTTCCTGGGAGCGTGTCCGAGTTGCTCACCATCGGCGAGGTCTCGCGCCGCAGCGGCGTGGCCTCTTCGGCGCTGCGCTTCTACGAGGAGCGTGGCCTGATCGAGTCCGAGCGCGCCGGCTCGGGCCACCGCCGCTACCCGCGCCCGGTGCTGCGCCGCATCGCCTTCATCGTCTTCGCCCAGCGAATCGGTCTGAGCCTCGACGAGATCGGTGAGGAGCTGGCCAAGCTGCCGCCCGGACGAGCGCCGAACCGGCGCGACTGGTCGCGGTTGTCCAACGGCTGGACCGCCCGGATCGACGATCGCATCGCCGAGCTCGAGCGGCTCAAGCATGGGCTCACCGAGTGCATCGGCTGCGGCTGCCTGTCGCTCGAGCGTTGCCGGCTGGCCAACCCTGACGACCGTGCGGCCGGCCTGGGGCCGGGCCCGCGCTACTGGGTCGGCGACCGCCCGGCCGCCTAGGCCAGCGCCGGCCTCGACGCGTGGTCAGGTGGCTGGGGAAGGGGGTGCCGAGCACACCTCTTGGTTCTCTGGCAACCAAAATCTGTGACGCGGTCGCCTAGGCCCTCAGCCCGCTCAGCAGGGCCAGCAGGGCCGGCTCCACCTCGCGCCTGGCGGCGTCGGGGTCGTCAGCGTTGGCGATCATCATGCCGGCCTCCGACAGCGCCCCCACGATCATGTGTGCGAGCGGCGCGGTCTCCTGCCGGCGCAACACACCCTGTTCCATGGCGTTGTCGAGGCCGGCCACCACGAGGCCCAGCCCGTAGCGGGCTTCGATCTCCCGCCACTCCCTCCAGCCGAGAACGGAGGGGGCGTCGAGCAGCGAGATCCGGGCCACGGCCGGCTCGGTGAAGGCGTCGAGCGCCGCCTGGATCCCGGTGACGAGGAGATCCCAGGGATCGTCGACGGCCGCCATCCTGGCGCCGATCGAAGCGATCAGGCGCTCCTCCAGCCGCTCGAACACGGCCCGGAACAGATCGCGCTTGTCGGCAAAGTGGTGGTACAGCGCGCCGCGGGTCACGCCCGCGCGGGCCACGATCTCCTCCGTGCCGACCGCCGCGTAGCCGCGCTCCGCGAACAGCTCGTGGGCTACCTCGATGAGACGCTCGCGCGTCTGCTCCCCCTCCGCCATACAACGTGTATGCTAATCCCATACAACCTGTATGTCGACGAAGGGAGCCGTCGTGAAGACGGGAGCAGCCACATGGAGAGCCGACGCACTGGGACCGCGCACCACGCTCGAGATCAACGGCCTGCGGGTAGCCGCCCACGTGACCGGCGAGGGCCCGCCGATCGTGTTCGTCCACGGCGCCCTCGTCAACGCCAACCTGTGGCGCAAGGTCGTGCCGCTGCTCGACGGCTATACGCGCGTCACGCTGGACCTGCCGCTGGGCTCACACCTCGAGGCTCAGGACGAGACGGCCGACCTGTCGGTGCCCGCGCTCGCGGGGCTGATCACCGGCGCCCTGGAGAGCCTCGGCCTGCGCGACGCCACGGTGGTGGCCAACGACACCGGCGGCGGCCTCACCCAGATCGCCGCGACCACCGACGCCGAGCGGATCGGCCGCCTCGTGCTGACCTCGTGCGACGCCTTCGACAACTTCCCGCCGCGCTTCTTCCGCATCGTGTTCGCGCCGGCGAAGGTCCCCGGGCTGCTGCGTGTGCTGTTCGCGCCGATGCACGCGCGCCGGCTCCGCAGGCTCCCGATCGCCTACGGCTGGCTCACCAAGCGGCCCATCGACCCGGCGGCCGAGGACAGCTACGTGCTGCCCGCGCTCACCGACCGCGGGGTGCGCCGCGACCTTCGCAAGGTGCTGAGCAAGGTGCATCCGCGCTTCACGCTCGAGGCCGCGCAGAAGTTGCGCCGCTTCGACCGTCCCGTGCTGATCGCGTGGTCCAAGGAGGACCACTTCTTCCCCCCCGAGCACGCGGAGCGGTTGGCCGCGCTGCTGCCCGACTCCCGGCTCGAGTGGATCGAGGACTCGCTGACCTTCAGCATGGAGGACCAGCCCGAGCGCCTGGCTGGGCTGATCCGCGACTTCGTGCCGGCGAGCGCGCCGGCCACTCCCGCCGTGTCTAGCTGAGGCGTTCCACCAGCATGGCCTGACCCTGGCCGCCGGCCACGCACATGGTCTCGAGGCCGATGGTCCTGTCGTCGGTCTCGAGGCCGTTCAGCAGCGTCGTCATGATGCGCGCGCCGGTCATGCCGAACGGGTGGCCGAGCGCGATCGCCCCGCCGTGCGGGTTGAGCTTGTCCAGCGGGATCGAGCACTGGTCCATGATCGGAATGACCTGGGCCGCGAAGGCCTCGTTGAGCTCCACCGTGTCCACGTCCTCGATCGTCATCCCGGCACGCTCGAGCACCTTCTGGATGGCCCCGATCGGCGCCACGCCCATGTACTCGGGCTCGATGGCCGCGGTGGCCGAGGTGATCACCCGTGCCCGGGGCTTTAGCCCGAACTCGTTCGCCTTCTCCGCCGACATCACCAGCACGGCCGCGGCACCGTCGTTGAGCGGGCACGAGTTGCCCGCGGTGACCTTGCCGTCCTCCCTGAAGGCCGGCTCGAGCTGCGACAGCTTCTCCAGGCTCGAGCTGGCGCGCGGCCCGTCGTCCTTGGCCACCACGTTGCCGTCGGGCAGCGTGACCGGCACGATCTCGCGGTCGAAGTAGCCGTTCTCCTGGGAGGCCACGGCGAGCTCCTGGGACCGCTGGGCGTACTTGTCCATGTCCGCCCGGCTCACCTCGTAGCGGTCGGCCACGTTCTCGGCGGTGAGGCCCATCGAGATGTAGACGTCCGGGTCGCCGTTCTTGCCCTGCAGGTGCTCGTTCTGGTCCTGAGGACGGGCGCCCTCAACGGCCTCGTTGTAGCGCGAGACCCACTCCACGCCGGCCGCGATGTAGGCGTCACCCTGCCCGGCCACCACCGCGTTGGCGGCCTGGCGGACCGACTCGAGGCTCGAGGCGCAGTAGCGCGACACCGTCGCGCCGTTGGTGCCCATGGGCAGCCGCTCCGACAGCAGCGCGATGATCCTGCCCAGGTTGAAGCCCTGCAGGCCCTGGGGCAGCCCGACCCCGCAGTAGACCTCCTCGACCAGCTCCGGATCGACGTCGGGATTGCGCTCGAGCAGGGCGTCGACCACGAAGGCGCCCATCTCGTCGGGACGCAGGCCGGCGAGCGAGCCCTTGAAGGCGCGCCCGATGGGGGTGCGAACGGCATCGACGATCACTGCTTCGGCCATGGCTTCTGATTGCTCCTTGTGCGGTGGGAAGGGACGCAACGCTAACGAGGCGGCATCCGCAGAGCCCCGTCCAGCCGCAGCGTCTCGCCGTTCAGCATGGTGTTCTCCGCGATGTGGCAGGCCAGGCGCGCGTACTCCTCGGGCCGGCCGAGCCGGGAGGGGAAGGGAATCTGCGCGCCGAGGGCCGCGCGCGTCTCGTCGGGCAGGCCGGCCAGCAGCGGCGTGTCGAACAGGCCCGGAGCGATGGTGCACACGCGTATCCCGAGCCGGGCCAGGTCGCGGGCGGCCGGGAGGGTGAGGCCGACCACCCCGCCCTTGGAGGCCGAGTAGGCGGTCTGGCCGATCTGCCCGTCGAACGCGGCGATCGAGGCTGTCATGACCACCGCACCGCGCTCGCCCGCGTCGTCGGGCTCGTTGGCCGCCATCGCGTTCGCCGCCAGGCGCAGCACGTTGAACGTCCCGATCAGGTTCACGCGGACGACCGTCTCGAAGGGCCTCAGCGTCGCGGGCCCGTCCTTCTTGACCGTTCGCTCGGCCCAGCCGATCCCGGCGCATGAGGCGGTGAAGCGCAGGCCACCGAAGGCCTGGACCGCCTCGTCCACGGCCGCCGCGACCCGCTCCTCGTCGGTCACGTCGGCCAGGGTGAACAGACCGCCGATCTCCTCGGCCACCACCGGCCCGCGCTCCTCGTTCAGGTCCGCGATCGCCACCCGGGCGCCGCGGGCGGCGAGCTCGCGCGCGGTCGCCTCGCCCAGGCCCGAGGCTCCGCCAGCCACGAGCGCGCCGATGCCGTTCAGCTCCATGACGGCCGGCAGCCTAGCCCGCGGAGCCCGCCGCGACCTCGCTCGGTTCACGGTGGACGGCCACTCCGGCCACCACGAGCGCCACGCCCAGCGCTTCGGCGGGCGTGGGCACCTGGGCCAGCACCACCACGCCAATCACGGTGGCCGTGGCCGGCAGCAGCGAGACCATCAGCGAGTAGGTGGCGCGGGCCAGACGCTTCATGGCGAGTTGATCGCTGACGTAGGGGATCACCGAGGACGAGATGCCGACCCCCGCTCCGGCGAGCAGCGCGACGGGATCGGTGAGAGCCGGAAGCGCGGCCCAGCCCGCCATCGGAGTGACGACGACGAGGGCGATCAGCATCGAGGCGGCCAGCCCGTCGAGGCCGCTGAGCGTCCCCAGCCGCGACACCCGATGGGCCAGCACGATGTAGAGGGCGAAGAAGCCGGCGTTGGCCAGCGCGAGCGCCACCCCCAGCGGCTCGCCCTCCACCTGAATGCCGGTGAGCAGGTACACGCCGGGCACGGCCAGCAGCAGCGCCGCGGAGTTGCGTGGGGTGCGCGCGCCGAGCGCGGCCAGGCCGACCACGGGCAGGAACTCGATGGCCGCGACCGTGGCCAGAGGCAGACGATCGATGGCCAGGTAGAAGCAGCAGTTCATCAGCGCGAGCACCCCGCCCCAGGCCACCAGCAGCGTCTGGCCGGAGCGGTCGAGGCCGCGCAGCGCGTGCCAGGGGCGGCGCCACAGCGAGAGCACGAGCGCCGCGGAGGCGATCCGCAGCCAGGCCACGCCGAGCACGGGCACCCGGGCGAACAGCAGCACGGCGAAGGCCGGTCCCAGATAGTGGAAGACCGCGCTGACGATGAAGTACAGGTGTGGCGGGATGCGCTCGCTCCCCATGACCACAGCCTCGTAGGCCCTAGCCTTGTCCACCACGGCAGATCGAAGCTAGAGTGACGCTCGTGGCTACGAAACAAAGGCCGATGAGCGTCGACACCACCAATCTCAGGCTCCTGGCGGAGCTTCAGGCCGACGCCCGCATCTCCAACGCCGAGCTCGGACGCCGGGTCGGGCTCTCGGCTCCCGCCGTCGCCGAGCGGCTGGTCCGCCTCGAGGAGAGCGGCACGATCCGGGGCTACCGAGCCGAGATCGACCCGCGCTCGCTGGGCTGGTCGCTCAGCCTGATGCTGCGGATCCGGCCCGCGCCGCGCGAGCTGAAGAAGGTGGCCGAGCTCGCACAGCGCACGCCCGAGGTGGTGGAGTGCCACCGGATCACCGGCGATGACTGCTACGTCATGCGGCTCTGGGTGCGCGACGTCGAGCACATGGAGGAGCTGATCGACGTCTTCGCCCCGTACGGCCAGACGACCACCTCGATCGTGCAGTCCTCCCCGGTGCCCGGCCGCGGCCTGCCGCTCTAAGCGGACACAGGGCGCGCGAACGCGAGCCCGAACAGCGCGCGGTCGTCCGTGAAGAAGTCGTCGAGCGCGAGCCCGGCCGAACGCAGCTCGGCCTCGACGGCGTCGCGCGTGAACTTCGCACTGATCTCGGTGCGGATCTCCTCGCCGTCGGCGAAGGTCACCTCGAGGTCGGCGCCGTCGACGCGGACCGTCTGCGCGCCGTTCGCCCGGAGCCGCATCTCGATCCACGACTGGGCCTCGTCGAAGAAGGCCACGTGCTCGAAGGCGTCCGGGTCGAAGTCGGCGCCCAGGCCGGAGTTCACGACCCTGAGCACGTTGCGGTTGAACTCGGCGGTCACGCCGGCGCTGTCGTTGTAGGCCGCCTCGAGCACGGCACGGTCCTTGACCAGATCCGTGCCGATGAGCAGCCTGTCCGCCGGCTCCATGATCCGGCGGATGCGCCGCAGGAAGAGCGCGCGCTGCTCGGGATAGAGGTTGCCGATGGTGCCGCCGAGGAAGGCGAACAGGCGCCGCCGTCCGGCCGGAATGCGCTCGAGGTCGCGGCCGAAGTCGCCCACCAGCCCGTGCACCTCGAGACCGGGGTACATCTCGATCAGCTCGACGGCGCAGGCCTGCACCACCGATTCGTCGACGTCGAAGGGCACGTAGCGCTCGAGGCTGCCCTGGCCGGCCATGGCGTAGAGCAGCGCGCGCGTCTTCGAGGCCATGCCCGAGCCGAGCTCCACCAGCTCCGCTGCGCTCGAACGCTCGACGATCACGGGGGCGTGGCGGTTGAGGATCTCGCGCTCGCAGCGACTGGGGTAGTACTCGGGCAGCGTGGTGATCCGGTCGAACAGGACCGAGCCACGCTCGTCGTAGAACAGCTTGGGCGGCAGTTCCTTGAGCGAGCGCGTGAGGCCGTCGCGCACGTCGTCGGCCATCGAGCCCTCGATCGAGTGGTCCTCGATCAGGACGCCCATCAGCGGTCCTCGGCGCAACGGAAGCCGGCGAAGATCTGGCGCCGCTGCGGGTGGTCCCAGTTGCGGAAGCTGCGGCGGGCCACACGGCGCCGGGTGGCCCAGGACGCTCCCCGCAGCACGCGGTAGCCCGAGCGGAAGAACACCTCCGAGTACTCCGGATAGGGGTGGGCCCGGAAGCCGGGATAGCCGTCGAGCTCGGTGGCGGTCCACTCCCAGCAGTCGCCCACGAACGGCCCGGCCGGCCCGGGGCCGAAGTCGAGCTGGTCGAGGTTGCCCACGTCTCCGCCCGTCTCGCCGGCGGCGCGCTCCCACTCCGCCTCGCTCGGCAGCCGAGCGCCGCGCCAGCGCGCGAAGGCCTCCGCCTCGAAGAAGGAGACGTGCATCACCGGCAGGTCGGCTTCGCGCTCGACGGTGCGGTCGAAGCGCCGGACCCGCCCGTCGGAGGTCCAGTAGAGCGGCCGCTCCCAGCCGTCTAGCTCGCGGTGGGCCCAGCCGTCGTCGCTCCACAGCTCTCGGCGGCCGTAGCCGCCGTCGTCCACGAACTCGGCGAAGGCGGCGTTGGTCACCGGGCGGCGGTCGATCCGGAACCCGGGCACGTCTACCCGGTGGCGCGGCCGCTCGTTGTCGTACGCGAAGCCCTCCCCGGGCGCGCCCATCTCGAAGCTGCCCGCCTCGAGCGTCCACTGCCCGGCCGCGCCGCTCTCGGCCATCCCGCTCGCGGCCCGCGGTGGCGAGTAGACCCCGGCTTCGGCCAGCTGCAGGGTCTGCAGCATCGTCTCGTTGTGCTGATGCTCGTGCTGGACGAGCATCTCCCCGATGAAGGGCGACACCCGGCCGAGCACCGACAGCGAGCGCTCGCGCACCGTCTCCATGAAGGCCAGCGCGTCGTCGCGGCGCAGGTAGGCCAGTTCGCCCCGCTCGCCCCGTGGAGTCTCGAACGCGTCGTAGAGCTCGGCCAGGTCGGGACGCAGCAGCTCGCTGCCCGTATCACGGGCGATCCACAGGTCCTCGTACGCGGCGATGTGTCCGAGGTCCCAGACCAGCGGGCTCATGAGCGGATCGTGAACGCGATCGAGATCCTCGTCGGAAACGCCGTTGACCAGGAGGAGGGTGCGCTCGCGCGCCTCCTCAAGTAGCGGCTCGACCCCTCCAAGGGGCTGTGAACGTGCGGTGTCGATGGTCACGGGCGGGGCTCGACGCTTGGTCTCGCCTGCTCCGCGTGCGTTACACGCGGGCGATCACTCCGAGACCCGTTCCACGAGGAAGGAGATCCGCACGAGGGCGCGCCACTCGTCGAGGTTCTCACCTCGGAGGCCGGTGGAGACCACGTCCACGGCCTTGATGTTGCGCAGGCTCTGGCGGGCGTCCTCGAGGGCGGCCTTGACCGCTCCGTCGGAGCTCTCCGGAGAGCTGCCCACCACCTCGATGATCTTGGTAACGGCCATTGCGATCTCCTCTCGGGGAAGTGGCGCGGGGCAGGCTGACCCTTGTAGCCTGCGGCGTGATGGAAGCGTCCAGGGCTGAGGAGAGGGGCGGCTACCTCGACTGGTCGCGGCTCACGCCCGGCGAGTACATGGGGATGGGCTCCGCGCTCGTGCTGTTCGTTTCGCTTTGGCTGCCCTGGTTCGGCAGCAGCGAAACAAATCCTAACTCGGTGATCGCCGGGCGCAGCGGAGGCGACACGGCCAACGCCTGGCAGGTCTTCTCCACGCTCGACTGGCTGCTCGTGCTCGCCTGCACAGCGCCGTTCATCCTCTCGTGGATCATCGCGCGCGGCCATCGGCTCACCTGGAAGCCCGGCGAGGTGACGATGATCGTGGGCATCACCGCCTTCATGCTGATCCTGTGCAACGGGATCATCCTGGGCCGCCCCGGCGACAGCGTCGACATCGGCCTGAGCATCGGCTACTTCGTGGCCCTGATCGCGTCGGCCGGGCTGCTGGTGGCCGGCTATCTGCGCCAGGCGATCTACGGCGACCCGAAGAAGCCGCCCGGCGTCATCTGATCGCGGGGCGCGGTAGCGTCCGCGCGATGGAGACTGAAGCCCGGCCCGGGCGCAACCTGGCCATGGAACTGGTGCGCACCACCGAGTACGCCGCGCTCGCGTGCGCGCGCTGGATCGGCCGGGGGGACAAGGAGGGCGCCGACGGCGCGGCCGTCGACGCCATGAGGCTGCTGCTCGACACGGTCTCGATGGACGGCGTGGTGGTGATCGGAGAGGGCGAGAAGGACGAGGCGCCCATGCTCTACAACGGCGAGCAGATCGGCGACGGCACGGAGCCCCAGGTGGACATCGCCGTGGATCCGCTGGAGGGGACGGAGCTGTGCGCCAACGGGCTTCCCAACGCCATCGCCACCATCGCCCTGGCCGAGCGAGGCACCATGTTCGATCCCGGCCCCTGCGTCTACATGCTGAAGATGGCCACCTCGCCGAGGCTGGCCCACGTGCTCGACCTCGACCGGCCGCTCTCCGAGACGCTCGCCCTGATGGCGCGCGAGAAGGAGGTCCCGGTGGGCGACATCGTGGTGATCATGCTCGACCGGCCCCGGCACGAGGACGCGATCAGAGAGGTCCGCGAGGCGGGCGCGCGGGTGCGGCTGATTCCCCACGGCGACGTTTCCGCTGCGCTCGCCGCGGTCACGGAGGGCTCGGCCGTCGATCTGCTCTACGGCATCGGCGGCACGCCCGAGGGCGTGCTGGCAGCGGCCGCGATCAAGTGCACGAACGGCCAGATCCTCGGCCGGCTGTGGCCGCGGTCCGACGAGGAGCGCAACGCCGCACTCGAGGCGGACTACGACCTCGACGAGATTCTCGACCGCGACCGGCTCGTGTCGGGCAACGACATCTTCTTCGCGGCCACCGGTGTCACCGACGGCGAGATGCTCGAGGGGGTCCACTTCAGCGGCCGCGAGGGCGCCACCACCGAGTCGGTCTCCATGCGCTCGCGCTCGGGCACGGTGCGCACCATCACGGCTCGTCATGACCGGGCGAAGCTGCGGGAGATAACCGGGGAGAAGGCCGGCTGAGCGCTCCCACCCGCGACTCCTCGAGCTCGAGGTTGGCCAGCGAGCGCAGGAAGGCGTGCGTGACGATCACGTGGATCCGCAGCTGGGTCTGGTTGTAGAGCAGCCGGCCGACCTTGGCGAACCAGCCCCAGCCCGCGATCAGCGGGTAGAAGTTGACCACCTCCGAGGAGAGGGTGACCGTGACCTCGTCCGTCGAGTCGTCCTCCGGGTCGGTGCGCGAGACCGACAGACGCAGATAGCCACGCCCGTCTCTTCCCGCCGGCGCCACCAGCAGCCCCTTCTCGATCGGCCACGTGACCGTCCCGCCGTCGGACTCGAGGTGATACTCGGGCTTGTGGAAGCGCAGCAGGAGAAACGGCCGCCGCAACACCACCACCTCGCGCGCGTCGTCGGTGTAGAGCACGCGCAGAATGCCGCAGCGAGAAGCGGGTCAGGAAGCTCCAGTAGGTGCGGGCCAGGCGCTCGAGATACTCCGCCGACCACATCCGCTCGAGCTCGGGGCGTGGCACCGTCACCTCGGCGGACTGCTTCGAGCCGATGGAGCCGTCCGCGGAGTAGCCCGAGCGCGGCTCATCGACGATCGTCACGCGTGCGCGTGCGCGACGCCGGCGCTCGAGCAGCCGGCGTGGGCTTCGCGGCCTCACAGGAGCTCGACCTCTACCCGCTCTCCGGCCGCGGCCTGGCCCTCGCCTGACGCGATCAGGGCGAGGCCGTCCGCGCCGACCATCGAGGTGAGGATGTGCGAGCCCTGGGCGCCGGTGGGATCGGCGTGCAGGCCGTCGCCCGGACCGTACCGGAGGAACACCCGCACAGCCTGCTCGCGGACCGGGTTGCGCTGCACCGGCTGGTCGAGGAACGCGGCGGTGCGGACGGCCGCCGGATCGGCGCCCTGCAGCGCCGCGAGGGCCGGGCGGACGAAGAGCTGGAACGTGACCATCGCCGAGACCGGATTCCCGGGCAGGCCGAAGGCGATCACGTTCTGGCGCGTACCGAACCATGTCGGCTTGCCCGGCCGCAGGGACACGCCCCAGAAGCGCTCCTCCACGCCGAGACCGCGCATGGCGCCCTTCACGTGGTCGTGGGGCCCCACCGAGACGCCACCGGAGACGATCAGCACGTCGGCCGCGCCCAGCGCGCCCGCGATCGCCTCTGCCGTGCCCTCGGCGGTGTCGGCAACCGTGCTCCAGCCGGTGACCTCGCCCCCCGCGCGCTCCACCAGCGCCGCCAGGGCATAGCCATTGGAGGAGTAGATCCGGCCCGGGCCGAGCGGCTGTCCGGGGGGCGTGAGCTCGTCACCGGTCACGAGCAGCCCGACCCGCGGTCTGCGGGCGCATCGCAACTCGGCCCGGCCCACCGAGGCGGCCACCCCCAGCTCCGCCGGGCCCAGAGGCGTGCCGCGGCGAAGGACGATGTCGCCCGTCCGCACGTCCTCGCCGGCGCGGCGGATGTTCGCTCCCTCGGCCACCTCCTCCACCTGCACGCGCTCGCCCTCGCCCCGGGTGCGCTCGACCGGAACCACGCCGGTGGCCCCCGCCGGTAGCGCGGCCCCGGTGGAGATGCGGACTGCTCGGCCTTCGCCCAGCCGCTCGGGCCAGGGATGACCGGCCCGCGCCTCGCCCACCACCTCGAGATGGCCGGCCGGCCCGGCCACCACGGCGAACCCGTCCATGGCCGACGAGTCGAAGGGGGGAACGTCGATGCCGCTGGTCACGTCCTCGGCCAGGATCCGCCCGGCGCCCCTCAGCAGCGAGACCGGCTCGTCCTCCAGCGGGCGGACGTGCTCGAGCACGATCCGGCGGGCCTCTTCGATGGGGATCAGCACGCGCGCATCTTCCCACCGGCCTTTACGCGCGGGTCACATGGCGGGAGCCGGTCCTGGGAACTCTCCCCCCGATGACGATCGCAGCGAAGCTCACCGCCACCCTGATCGGCACAGTCCTCTGCGCCTGCCTGCCCGCCGCGGCTCACGCCGGCGGCGGCCCGGAGGTGATCGTCAAGCAGGGCCGGATCACGTCGGACCGCCCGGACTGGGTGTACGTGCCCTTCGACGTTCCGAGGGGCGTGCGTGAGCTGAGCGTCGCCTACGAGTACGACCGCGCCGGTGGCGCGAACGCACTCGACATCGGCGTCTTCGACCCGGACGGCTACGACCTGGGCAACGCGCGCGGCTTTCGCGGCTGGTCCGGTGGCGCGCGCTCGGAGTTCAGCATCTCGCGCTCGCGGGCCACACCCGGCTACGTCCCGGGACGGATCGAAGCGGGCCGCTGGAACCTGATCCTCGGGCCCTACCAGGTGGGGCCGCAGGGGATCGACTGGAAGGCGACCATCACCCTGACCTACGGGCGCCCGGGCCCGAGATTCCGCCCGCGACCCGCGCCGAGCTTCGTGAGCGGCGCCCCGGGCTGGTATCGCGGCGACCTCCACCTCCACAGCGTTCATTCCGACGGGAGCTGGACACCGGAGCAGATCGTGAGCGGCGCCCGCGCGGAGGGGCTGGACTTCATGGTCTCCACCGAGCACAACACCACCACGGCCAACGACATCTGGGGCCGCCACGCACGGCGCGATCTCCTGATCGTCGCGGGCGAGGAGATCACCACGCGCGGGGGTCACTTCAACGCGCTGGGCCTCAGGCCGGGCCAGTGGATCGACTGGCGATACCGCCCGGAGGACGGTGTGCTGCCTCGCTTCCTGCGCCAGATTCACCGGGCGGGAGGGCTCGCCGTGGCCAACCATCCCTACTGCCCGTTCAAGGGTTGCGACTGGCGCTTCGGCTACGCCGGCATCGATGCGATCGAGGTCTGGAACGGACCGTGGACCTTCGACGACGGCCTCGCGGTGCAGACCTGGGACGCGCTGCTTCGCCTGGGCCTCGACACCCTCGTGACCGGCGGGGCCAGCGACTCGCACCGTCCCGGCCAGGTGATCGGTCTGCCCCAGACCGTGGTCGGCGCCCGGGCCCTCAGCCGCGATGCGATCCTCGACGGCATCCGGGCCGGCCGCTCGTACGTGGCCGAGTCGTCGTCCGTGGGCCTCGAGCTGGAGGCGACTTCCCCGAGAGACTCGGCCGGCCTCGGCGAGCACCTCACCGCGCCGGCGAACGCGCCCGTCCGCTTTCGCCTGAGGGTGCGCGGAGCGGCGGGAACGATCGCCACCTGGCACACCTCCGAGGGAACCCTCGCCACCACCCCGGTCGCGGGCGCCGACGAGCGACTGACCTTCGTGACCACTGCGGGAACGGCGCGCTACGTTCGCGTGGAGCTCCGCCGGCCCGATGCGACGATGGTGGCGTTGACCAACCCGGTGTTCCTGCGCTCCTCGGGTCGTTAGCCGAGCAGCGCCGCGGTGGACTCGGCGATGTGGGGCCGGAGGGCCTCGGGCCCTTCCCGCTCCAGCGCGGTCACGAGCGCCAGGTGATCGTCCGCCATCCGCTCGAAGGTCCACGAGGGCGGCAGTTGCAGGACGAACAGCCTCAGCTCCGCGCCCGCCTGCCGGTGCACCGCCGCGATGCGTGCGCTGTCACCGGCCAGCACGATCTGGTGATGCAGGTCCTCGTGCGCCTCGGCCACGGCGCCCCACGAAGGCCGCTGCCGGCCACACAGGGCGGCCAGGCGCGCGGCCGAAGCATGCACCCGCTCGGGCAGCCGGCCCTCGCCCAGCTGAAGCGCCCGCCGCGCAGCCTCGACCTCGAGGGCCGTGCGCAACTCCGACAGGCCGCGGACATCGTCGGCCGACAGGCTGGTCACACGGGCGCCCCGGTTGGGCTCGATCTCCACGAGCCCCTCTCCCTGGAGGGCGCGCAGAGCCGAGCGGAGGGAGTGGCGGGCCACGTCGTACTCGCCGGAGAGGGCCGCTTCCCGCAAGGGCGTGCCCGGCGACAGGTCACCCGCGAGGATGCGCTGCCGCAGCGCCTCGGCGAGGGCGTCGACGGTGGAGAGGGGGGCCAGGGGCCGAGGCTGCCGGGCGCTCACTCGATGAGGCCGTGGCGGATGCCGATGGCCACGGCCTGAGTGCGGGTCGAGGCTTCGAGCTTGGCCAGGATGCGCTTCGTGTGGGTGCGCACGGTCTCGGTGGAGAGGCCGAGCTTCCCGGCCACGGTGTCGGTCTGCATGCCGTCGGCCAGCATCTGCAGGATCTCGCGCTGACGGGCGCTCAGCGTCCGGTCGCCCTCGTCGAGAACGATGGTCGACGACAGGCCGGGATCGACGTAGAACTCCCCCGAGCGGGCGGCGTGGATGGCGCGCACGAGATCCTCCGAGGGCGAGTCCTTGCGCACGTAGCCCTTGACCCCCGCCTTGAGCGCCTCGCTGAGCAGACGGGCGCCTCCGTCGGAGGTGAAGACGACGATCGGGGCCTTCACCTCGGTCTTGAGGCGTCCCACCACCTGAGCCACGTCGACGCCGGCCCGCCAGGGGTCCACGATCACCACGTCGAGAGAAGCTCCGTTGAGCACGTCGCCGACGTCCTCGACGGACGCCGCGTCCGTGATCATCGCGCCGGTGAAGGCCTGCTCGAGGACGGCTCGGACGCCGGCTCGCACCACCGGATGGTCGTCGACGATGAGGCAGCGAGGAGAATCCTGCGCGCCGGTCGGCATTGCGGCCAGCATACCCCCCAAAGCGAGCTCGTTCGTAGACAGACCGGTCACCCGCAGGGGCCGCGATCCGGCCCGCACGGATGCGTTCAGGGCCGGGGCAGGCGGCGCAGCACTTCCTTGGCCACGGCGCCCGCCACCTGCACGCCGGTGCCGGCCACCTTTCCGGCGGCGCGCATCGCGCCGGTGATGGGATCGCCGCCGGAGGACGGTGCCTCGCGGGGCGGATCCTCCGGCTGGCGGCGCTCTTGCCGAGGCTGCGCGCCCGACCTTCGGGGCGCGGCCTTCGCACGCGCCCGGCCGGTCCGTCCGGACCCGGACGCGGTCTCGGCCGTGGGTGCGTCCTCCTGCTCGGCCTTCTCGGCCGCGGCCTCCGCCGCACCGGCCGGCCGGCCGGCGCCCCGCTTCTCGCTCCGCCTGCCCGGCCGCGAGCGGGGCAGATTTCCGAGAACTCCGTCTTCCTCAGCCATGAGCCGCCAGTGTAGTCCCGCGCCAAGCGGGCAAAGCGAGCGTGAAGCGAGCCGGGAGAGGTTTCGGCGGTGCCCCGAACCGGGGACAAGCTCAGTACGTGAGCCTTCCGGATTTCGCCGTTGAAGCGAGTAGGATTCGGCCGTGTTGGTTGACTGGCTAGTCAGCGCGGAGACCGCTTTGGGGCGCTTGACTTCACCTTTTGCAGCGTTACTGTGTACATAGTCTGACTGTCTGGGCCCTGCGCCCTCGCGCTGGGCCCTGCGTGTCGTGAGGATGAGAATGTCTGTAGCCGAACTTCAAGAGCTCGAGGAGGTCAAACTCCTCGTCGCAAAGGGCACCGCCACCGGCGTGCTCACCTACGCCGAGGTCGCCACTGCGCTCTCCGAGGTCGACCTCGACGAGGGAGACATCGAGGAGCTGCACGGCTACTTCGAGAAGTCCGAGATCGATCTGGTCGAGGACGACCCCACCCACTCCGAGCCTCAGGTCGAGCGCGCGGTGGATCGTCGCTCCAGGCGCAAGAAGGCCACGATCGATCTGAAGCCGGACATGACCACCGACTCGCTTCAGCTGTTCCTGAAGGACATCGGCAAGGTCCGGCTGCTCACGGCTCAGGAGGAGGTCGACCTCGCGCGCCGCATCGAGCGCGGCGACCTCGACGCCAAGCAGAAGATGGTCGAGTCCAACCTGCGCCTGGTGGTCTCGATCGCCAAGAACTACCGCAACCAGGGATTGCCCTTCCTCGACCTGATTCAGGAGGGGACGCTCGGCCTGGTCCGCGCCGCAGAGAAGTTCGACTACCGCAAGGGCTTCAAGTTCTCGACCTACGCCACCTGGTGGATCCGCCAGGCCATCGCTCGTGCGCTGGCCGACAAGGCGCGCACGATCCGCATACCGGTGCACGTGGTGGAGAAGCTCAACAAGATCGGCCGCGCGGAGCGCAAGCTGGTCACCGAGCTGGGCCGCGAGCCCACGCCGGACGAGATCGCCGAGCACACGGGCATCGAGCCCGAGGAGGTCGAGTCGATCAAGCGCTCGGCCCAGGCGCCGGTCTCGCTGGAGAAGCCGGTGGGCGACGAGGAGGAATCCGAGTTCGGCCAGTTCATCGCCGACGAGCGCGCGGAGTCGCCGTACGAGCGCGCGGCGGAGATCCTCACCAAGGAGGCGCTGCGCGAGGCGCTCGAGAACCTCTCCTACCGCGAACGGCGCGTGCTCGAACTGCGCTACGGACTCGGCGGGGAGCATCCGCGCACGCTCGACGAGGTGGGCCGCACCTTCAACGTCACGCGCGAGCGCATCCGCCAGATCGAGAACCAGTCGCTCAAGAAGCTGCAGTCGCTGGCCGAGGCTCAGAAGCTCCGCGACGTCGCCTAGTGCGGCTCCTCGGCGGGATCACCGTCGCGCTTGCGCTGTTGACCGTCGCGATCAAGGAGGGCATCGGCGCCTACGTGGCGCTGGCTCGCGGCGGCAACCGAAACCTGGTGGCCGAGCGCGACTCGGCGAACTGGGTCAACGGCTACATCCGGCTGGCGCTGCGCAGCGTCGCGGCTGGCTCGGACCGGCTCTGGATGCAGGGCGCCTACTACGGGCCGGCCGCGCCCTGGAGCGACGGCTTCCCGGTGCGCAAGATCACTCGCTGCGCCTCCCCGGCGTAGGGCGTCCACCAGGCCGCGTCCAGGCTCAACGCCTGCTCCGGCGCTGCCGATGCGAACCCAATGTTCGACATCGACGCCGCCCTGATGCAGGTCCTCGAGCGCGAGGGCTCGGACCTCCATCTCAAGGTTCCTGCCCGCCCCACGATCCGCCGCCACGGCAAGCTCGAGCCCATCGAGGGCTCCGCGCCGCTGCGTCCCGAGGACACCGAGGCCACGCTCCACGTGATGCTCACCGACGAGGCCAAGCTGGACTCGTTCAGGAGCGATCGCGAGGTGGACTTCTCCTACTCGCTTCCCGGCGTAGCGCGCTTCCGGGTCAACGCCTTCGTGCAGCGCGGCTCGGTCTCACTGGTGGCGAGGGCCATCCCGTTTGCCGTGAAGACGGTGGCCGAGCTGCTGCTGCCTCCCGTGATCTCCGACATCGCTGACGAGGAGCGCGGCCTGGTCCTCCTCACCGGCACCACCGGATCGGGCAAGTCGACGACGCTCGCGGCCATGATCGATCACATCAACTCGAGCTACGCCAAGCACATCGTAACGATCGAGGATCCGGTGGAATTCCTCCACAACGACAAGTTCTCGATCATCAACCAGCGTGAGGTGGGTGAGGACACGGCGTCGTTCAGCCGTGCCCTGCGACGCGTCCTGCGTCAGGACCCGGACGTGATCCTGGTGGGGGAGATGCGCGACGAGGAGACCGTCCGCACCGCCCTGTCGGCCGCCGAGACCGGGCACCTCGTGCTCTCGACCATCCACACCGTCGACGCCGCCGAGTCCGTCAACCGGATCATCGACTTCTTCCCCGAGTCCGAGCAGCGTCAGGCTCGGGCCATGCTCGCGGGCACGCTCAAGGCGGTGATCTCCCAGCGCCTCGTGCCCAGCCCGGACGGGCTCGGGCGAGTGGCCACCTGCGAGATCCTGCGGATGACCGGCCGCGTGCGCGACATGATCATGAACCCGGAAGAGACCGGCAAGCTGCCGGAGGTCATCTCCGAGGGCGCCTACTACGGGATGCAGACCTTCGATCAGGCCCTGCTCGCCCACGTTCAGGACGGCCGCGTGTCGATGGAGGACGCGCTCAAGGCGGCCACCCACCCGCACGACTTCAAGCTGCTCGTGTCTTCGGACGGCCAGCGCCACACCTCGGTCGAGTCGGCGTTCGGCGATGACCTCGAGCCGGCCAGGGTGAACGGCTCGGGCCAGTAGCCTGAGCGGCCACCCAACCTCGGCGAGTCGAGCGAAGGAGAGATTCCGTTGCAGAGCACACTGGGCGAGTTCCAGGAGACCAAGTCGGAGCAGCCGTTCGCGCTGCAGAACTCGAAGCTGCTGAAGGTGCATCTCGACCAGGTCACGATCCAGGCCAAGGCCGGCTCGATGGTGGCCTACCAGGGCCAGGTTGCCTTCGAGCACGCGGGCTCCGGAGGCATGAGCCGGATGCTCAAGAAGGCGGTCTCCGGCGAGGGCACCACCCTGATGAAGATGTCCGGGGCCGGCGAGGTCTTCCTGGCCGACACCGCGCAGGAGATACACCTGCTCTACCTCGAGAACGACGCCATCACCGTCAACGGGCAGAACCTGCTGGCCTTCGACGCCGGCATCGACTGGGACATCAAGAAGGTGGAGGGCGCCAGCGGCTTCGTGGCCGGCGGCCTGTTCAACACCGCGCTGCAGGGCAGCGGCTGGGTGGCCATCGTCTCCGACGGGCCGCCCGTGCTGCTCAACACGGGTGAGGCGCCAACCTTCGCCGACCCCCAGGCCGCGATCACCTGGGCCTCGAGCGTGCAAACGAGCATCAAGACCGACATCAAGATGAAGAACTTCATCGGGCGCGGCTCGGGTGAGTCGATCCAGATGGCCTTTGCCGGCGGCGGCTGGGTGCTCGTTCAGCCGAGCGAGGGCCGCCCGACGGTGGCCGGCGGTGGGGGCGGGAGCGCCGGGGGCCTGCTCTCGAATCTGGGCGGCTGAGCGCGCCCCGCGCGCGTCCGCCCATTACTTCAGTTCGTGAAGTCTTGCGCTATCCTGGCGCGTATGGGCGATCCCAGCTGCCCCGTGTGTGCCACCGCCGACATCATCTGCGGCAAGTGGACCATCCTCGTCATCCGTGACCTCGCCGAGGGGCGCAGCCGCTTCTGCGAGCTCGAGCGCTCACTGGCCGGCATCAGCCCGCGCACGCTGTCGCTGCGTCTGCGCGGGCTCGAGGAGCAGGGCATCGTCGAGCGCCACACCTTCCCGGAGGTGCCCCCGCGCGTGGAGTACTCGCTCACGGCAAAGGGCGAGGCCCTCGTGCCGCTGATCGACGACATGCGCCGCTATGGGCGCGAGTGGCTCGGCGTCGAGGACGGCGCCTGCGTGGACAGGAGCGCCGAGGGGCGCACCGTCGTGGCCGCGTAGTCCGGGCTGGTTCCTGTGGCAAAGCGCGGGTGGGCCTGGTCGAGGTACCAGCTGAAGGCCCGGTCCACGACCCGCTGGTGTCCCACGGCACGCAGGAGCACGGTCAGCGCTCGCGGCGGCAGCCGCGGAATCAGCCACTGCAGACGCAGCGCCAGGCCGAAGGCCCGGCTGTGCGACGCGCTGAACGCGGCGTAGCGACGCAGCGCCTCTTCGCGGCTGCGCTCGCCGTCGAGCACCGCCCTCAGCTCGCGCCCGCAGGCGATCCCGAAGTAGAACGCCGTGCGGATGCCCTCGCCCGACAGGGGAAAGCAGTGGCCGGCCGAGTCGCCGGCGAAGAAGATCTCCCCCTCGGCGGCACGCCGCAGCCGGTGGGGGAACCAGTTGCCCTGGTAGCGGACCGGCTCCCGGTGCAGGCGGCCGGCCAGGTCGACCGTCGGCTCCCGCACGTGGTCGCGCGGCTCATAGGAGCCGACCCCAACGCGCTGCTCGCTGGCCGCCGGGACGCTCCAGCCGTAGCCGTGGCGCACCAGCGAGCGGTCGATCCACACGTCCAGATCGGCGCCACTGCCGTCGGGATGCACCTCGAGCCCGCGTGACAGCGGCGCCTCGGGCGGCTGGTTGCGGGTGCCCGCGAGCACCCTGCGCCAGCCGAGCGCGTCCACCACGAGCGGCGCGCTGAGGGCGCCCCGGTCGGTGAGAACGCCGCCCTCGGCTCGCCCGCGGACGGTGGCGATCTCGAAGCGGGCGTCGGTCTGGTCGCGCAGCAGGCGGCAGAGCTCTCGATAGTCGAAGGCGGCCCAGCTCCAGGGCAGCCGGTAGCGAACCGAGCCGTGCGGGGTGTGAAAGCTCATGTGCGGGATCTCCTGGCGGATCGCTCCCTCCACACCCATGGCCTCGAGCCAGGGCCGCGGCGCCGCGCACGCCGAGGTGGCGCGCTCGCCGACCTCGTAGCGGTCCACGAGCAGTACGTCCGCCCCGCTGCCGGCCAGCTCACGTGCGACCGACAGGCCGGCGAAGCTCGCGCCGCAGACCACTACGTCGGCACGCGTGCCGTCGAGCGAGGTGCGTTCGTCACCTCGGAGAGTGGCTCGCCGGGTCATGCGCCGGTGCGCAGTCCGGTGGCCACGGCGCCGGCGAGCTCCCAGGGGGGAAGGTTGGCCCGGTGTCGCAGGACGTCGAAGCCGAGGCGCTCGGTGCGGTCGAGCACGCCCTCGTAGACGGCGCGTGCCAACCGTATGCCCCGGCCCACGCCCGGTGAGACGACCTGCGTGGCGGCGGCGCCCTCCCGAAACAGGTCCCGGGCACGTTCGACCTGGAGCGCGAGCAGGCGGCGAAAGCCAGGCGTGGGCTCGCGGCCGGCGATGTCGTCCATGGAGACCCCGAAGCGCTCGAGGTCCTCGGCGGGCATGTACACGCGGTCGAGCTCCCAGTCCTCGCGCACGTCGCGCACGAAGTTGGTCAGCTGAAAGGCGAGCGCGAGCCGCTCGAACGGCTCCCGACCGCCGTTGGAGGCGCCGAGCAGCGCTCCGAGGATGCTCCCGACCGAGCCCGCGCTGCCGCGCATGTAGAGCTCGAGCTCGGACCAGGTCTGCACCCGCACGGGAGCGCAGTCCACCCGCATCGAGTCGAAGTACAGATCGAGCTCGTCGAGCGGGAGCTCGTGGCGCCGGCCGGCGTCGGCCAGGGCGGCCACCACGGGATGACCGGGCGCTCCGCCTGCCCGGGCCCGGCGCAGCCGCTCCTCCCACAGCCCGACCTCGCTGCGGCGCATGGCGGCCGCCGTGCCGGTGCCGGGCACGTCGACCACGTCGTCCACCTCG
Organism: uncultured Thermoleophilaceae bacterium; assembly: GCA_963751105.1. Lineage (GTDB taxonomy): Bacteria > Actinomycetota > Thermoleophilia > Solirubrobacterales > Thermoleophilaceae > JACVRW01. Next base: position 383,308 of record CAVVTG010000002.1, read on the forward strand.
CGCACGAACGCGTACAGGGCGTGCACCGCCGGGCGAACGTCGGGTGGCAGCCTGCGGGTGGCCCAGTAGTACGTGGGGTCGCGCCGGCGTTGCAGCTTGCGACAGCAGTCGTAGCACTCGCGCAGAGCGGGATCGATCCGGTCGGGCATACCTGTACTACGCATCACGGGCACGAACCGACAACCTACCCGGGGCAGGATCCCGGACGCCAGGGGCGAATCCGCGGCTATGCGCAACCCTGCCCTCCACGCCGCGCTGCGGGACTTCGCGCTGGAGGCCGCCGCGCTTCTCACCGACGACATCAAGGCGGGCTCCGAGCTCGAGTTCGACGTAGTGGACGAAGGTGACCGCCGTGGCGCGGTCCTCTACCGCTACCAGCCCCGCATCGGAGCGTTCATCTCCGAGCGCTGGCCCCGCCTGCGCGAGCTACAGGCGTGCGCCCCCGCCTGCCGGGAGCTCGGGGATGGCGCCGCCACCTGGCTGAGGGTCAACGGACTGCGCGGCGAGCAGGCCGAGCCGGCGCTCCGGGCGATGCTCGAGCGCCTGTATGAGGACGCCACCAGCTTCGGATTCCCCGAGGAGCGCTTCGAGCGCGTCTACCTCGAGGTGGAGGGCACGCTGTACCGGGACGCCGTGCGCGACCGAGTGGTGGCCTCGCTGGACGGCGCGTGGATGGACGCCGAGCGACTGGATCTGGGCGGCGGGCTGTCGCTCGTGCGCGGGGACCATGCCGACGCTCCGGCGGAGGCGGTCTATCCCGAGGGCGGCGACGGCGCTCCCGCGCTTCTCTGCGTGCTCGACCGCGACACGTCCGCGCACGAGCGCCTCGGCGCGGTGGAGGCGCACGAGCGGTTCGCCCGCCTGGTGACCGCCCTCCGGCTCTGGAGCCCGGGCGCCGTGAGCCTCGGAACACCTGGATGGCGTCGCAGCGACGGCGGGCGCTGGGCGGCTCTCCCGATGGGAGCCAGCGGACGTGGACGCGGCTCCGGCTGGATGCTTCCCGAGGGCCACGAGCGTGCCCTGCGCGAGTTCGTGGCCGCGCTCGACCTGTCCTCGGCGCCCGCGACGATCGCGTGGGCGCTCGAGCGCTTCGAGATGGGCTGCGATCGGCCTCGCGACTCCGAGGCGCTCTCGGACCACCTGCTCGCCCTACGCGCGCTGCTCGACGCCAGCAGCGACGCCGGCGAGGCCGGCCTCGCCCGGCGGGCCGCGGCCCTGTGTGCCGAGGAGGCCCAGCGCCGCCCCGTGCAGAGACGCATCGAGGCTGCAGTGTCGCTCGAGCGGATCGTCATGGGCGGTGGGGGACCCGTCCCGGAGGACTCTCCGAGCGAGCTCGTCGCCGAGCTGGAGGGTCACGTGCGCGCGCTGCTGCGCGACGTCCTGTGCGGCTACCTCGACGCCGACCTCAAGAGCGTGGCCGACGACATCCTGGTCGAGCTGGAACCTCCGGCACCGCCGCCCGACCCGGTGGGTGAGATCCGGGCGCGCGACCTGCGCGAGGAGCGCGCGGCCGCGGCGCCGGCGCCGCTGCTCGAGGAGGAGCTGGACTACGGCGAGGGGCCGGAGGACACCGTGCTCTACGAGACGGAGCCCTTCCTCGACTACGAGCCCGTGGTGGACGCGGTGGACGCGGTCGACGCGGAGGACGACTACGACACCTCGGAGCTCGAGCCGATCGCCGTGGCCACCGAGCCCGAGCTCGAACTCGAGCCGCCGCCCGAGCAACCCGAGCTGGACGGGGTCACGGCGTCAGACGACTGGGCGCCGGACGAGCCCGAGGATTACTCGGCTCCGGTCTGATCAGACGCCCGCAGCCTGACGCTCACCCAGCCGCTGTTCGGCGTACTCGCGCCCCCGGTCGGCATCGCCGAACACGAACCCCGCGATGTCCGCCAGGCGGGCGATCCGGCCGGCGCCGCCCCACGTGCCGTCGGGAATCTCGGCGGCGAAGACCCAGACCCGCATCGGGTCGCGCTCGAACCGGCCCTCCTCGGCGTCGAGCACGGCCTCGGTGACCTCCGCGACCATCGCGCCGCGCCGCTCGTCGTCGAACTGACCCTCGGGCACGGACGCGACGATTCGGTAGTGCGGCTCGCTCGCCGCCTCGCCCGCCACGAACAGCTCGGCCGGGCGGTGCAGCCAGACCTTGGCCAGCGCGCGAGCGGCAGGGTTGGTCGGGTCCGCTCCTTCGTTCCGCAGCAGGACATCGGTCAGCTGGGCCAGCAGCGCCCGCTCGGCGTCGCGGGTCAGGGCACCTTCGGGGATGTGCGCGTCCAGCATCGGCATGAGGTCGGCTCCTTCTGAGTTGGGGATCACAACCTAGGAGGTCTGGGTAGCCTTGTCAAACTCAGGTATCCTGACGCCGTGACCGTCGATCGCTCGCTCTACAACGCGGACAACTGCCCGATCAAGGGAACGCTTGACGTCGTGGGGGAGAAGTGGACGCTCCTGGTGCTGCGCGAGGCCTTCTACGGCGCAAGGCGCTTCGAGCAGTTCCACGACCGGGTCGGCTGTGCTCGGAACCTCCTGAGTGAGCGGCTCGCAACGCTCGTCGAACACGAGATCCTCGTCCGTGAGCCCTATCGCGAGCCCGGGCAGAGGCAGCGCCACGAGTACCGGCTGACCGACAAGGGACTGGAGCTGTTCACCGTCCTCGTGGCCCTGATGCGGTGGGGCGACAGGTGGACGGCCGGACCCGACGGGCCTCCGGTGGAGCTGCAGCATCGCGGCTGCGGCGAGCCGCTCGAGGCGATTGTGCGCTGCAACGCCGGCCACCAGCCACTCGGTGCCCGGGACTCGCTGCCCGCGCCCGGGCCGGGCGCACGGCTCGCGGCGTAACGGCCGCCCCTCTTCAGCCGAACAGGTACTCGTCCACCAGCTCCAGGCCGGCGAGGTCGTGCACGTCCTCGTCGAGCTGCGGTATCTCGATCATCGGGCTGCGGCGCAGGCGCTTGCGGAGGCGGTCGAGGTTGGCCCGGTCGCGGGCGGCCAGGCGGCGTTCGTCCTCCCAGGTGGCCAGCACCTTGGCTGCCAGCGGCTCGCCCACGAGCTCCTCGACCTCGTCGGACACGTCGCCAGCCGGCAGCTCGCGGCGCACCCGGTTGGCCACGATCCCCGCGAAGGGAAGGCCGGCGTCGAGCAGCCGGTGGTGGAAGAACGCGGCGTCGTCGATCGCGTCCGTGCTGGGCGAGGTGACGAGGACGAAGGCGGTCCGGCTGTCGGCCAGCAGCCGGTTGACGCCCTCGGAGCGCTCGCGGAAGCCCGCGGCCATGTCGCCGAAGCTCTGGAAGAAGAGCGACAGGTCCTCGAGGAGGTCGATCCCGGTGGCCCGTTTCATCACCGAGAACAGCATCCCCGTGCCACGCCCGAACACCTTGAGGCCGAGAAACCCCGGAGCCGTGAAGAACTGGAGCGAGCGTGAGTCGATGAAGGCGGCCAGCTTCTTGGGCGCGTCGATGAAATCGAGCGCGTTGCGGGTGGGGGGCGTGTCGAGTACGAGCAGGTCGTAGCGCCCCTGCTGGTGCAGCTCGTGGAGCTTCTCCATCGCCATGTACTCCTGCGACCCGGCCACGGCGTTCGAGAGCTCCTGGTAGATCCGGTTCGAGAGGACGGCGTCCCGGGTCTTCGCGTCGGGCGCGTGCCATTCGATCAGATCGTCGAAGGTCCGCTTGGCGTCCAGCATCATCGCCCACAGCTCGCCGTCGACGTCGGCCTCCACGCGACGTTCCTCGTTCCCGAGCTCGGCCAGTCCGAGCGAGCTGGCCAGTCGCTTCGCGGGGTCGATGGTCAGGACCGCCACCTTCTTGCCGCGGGCGGCCATCCCCAGGGCGATGGCGGCCGAGGTGGTGGTCTTGCCCACCCCGCCCGAGCCCGCGCAGATGCAGATGCTCTTGCGCTCGAGCCAGGTCTCGATCACAGCGACTCCTCGAGCAGCAGCGACAGCTCGCGCAGCTCGGCGCGGCCGAGGGAGGGATTGAACAGGAAGGGCAGGGTGCTGACGGTGGCGCCCGCCTCCTTTCGGAGCCGGGTCAGCTGCTCGCGCTGGCCGGTGGCGCGCCGGTGCTCGCGCAGCGCGGTGGCGAGCGCAGCCCGGGCGGCGTCGCCGCCGCGCCCGTCGATGCTCTGGAGCGCCTTGACGTCGGTCGGCTCGTAACGCTCCGGGTAGAGCCCGTTGACCACGATGGCGTCGAGCGCCATGTCGTCCTCGGCCAGCCGGTCCTCGAGCTCCAGCGTCTCCGCCACCGGCATCTCCTCCGGCAGCGCCGCCGAGACGATCCCGGTGCTGCGGGGATCGCGGGTGAACTCGTCGATGCGCCCGGCCTGGCGCCCGATCGGTCCCGCTCGGGCTATGCGTGCGTAGGTGCCGGGCGCCCGCAACAGGGCGAGCCCGTGGCCGGTGGCGGGCGCGTCGACGATCGCGAGGTCGAACACCGAACCGCCGGTCCGGCGCTCGAGCTGCGCCAGGTCCCAGATCTTGCCCATGGTCACCAGCTCGCTCACGCCGGGCGCGGCCGCGGTGAGCAGCTGGAAGATTCGGCTGCCGCCCAGCAGGCCGGCGAGCGTGCCCGACCGCAGCTGATGGCGCAGCCATTCCTCCATGGCCAGCTTGGGATCGATCGAGAGGCCGAACAGGTTCTCGTCGAGCTGGACCTCCCTGTGGCCGCGCGCTCCTCGTCCGAACAGCGCCAGCAGGCGCTGCTGCTCGGCCACCTCGACCACCACGGTGCGTCGCCCGCGGCGCGCGGCGGCCATCCCGAGCGCAGCGGCGATCGTGGTCTTTCCGGTGCCGCCCTTGCCCATGACGAGGAGCAGCCGTCTGTCGAGAACCGTTGTCATGCCCGGACCAGTGGTCTCACGCTAGCTTGGCACCCATGAACGAGCTTGAACGAGCCATTCACGCCCAACCGGACGAGCTGAGGCGGCTGGCGTCGCTTCGGCTGCCCGCCGACATACGGCGGCTGGCCGGCGGCGAACGCGTCTGGCTGGTGGGCACGGGCACGAGCCTTCACGCGGCCGAGCTCGGTGCGGCGATGTTCGCCCGCGCCGGTCTGGACGCGCGCTTCGCGTCCTCGATGGACTTCGCCCGCTGGGCGCCGCTGCGCGCCGGCGATGCCGTGGTGGTGCTCACCCACACGGGCGAGACGGCCTACGCCCAGGCTTCGCGCCGGCGCGCCCTGGACGAGGGCGCCGAGACGCTCAGCATCACCGCCGACGGGGTGGTGGACTGGCCGGAGGCGATCACCACCGGCCCGAAGGAGCGCTCGCACACCTACACCCGCAGCTACAGCGGCGCGCTCGCGGTCCTCGCGCTGATCGCGGCCGAGCTCGGCGCCGAGGGACTCGGCCCCGATGCGGTGGTGGCCGCGGCCGACGCCACCGAGAAGGCGATCGCCGATCCCGGCATCGAGGGGCTGCCCGAGCCCGATCGCCTACTCGTGCTGACCGGATCGGGGCCGGGCGCGGTGACCGCCCGCGAGGGGGCGCTCAAGCTGCGCGAGGCGGCTCGCGTGACGGCCGAAGGCTACGACGCGGAGATGCTGCTGCACGGCTCGGCCGTGCCCCTGGGAGTGGACGACGCGATCATCGTGCTGGGCAGCGGACGTGACGCCGACGACTTCCTGGGGCAGCTGGCCAACTCCGCCCGCGCCGAAGACGTGCCCACCGCCGAGCTCGACCAGCCGACCCCGGCCGACGAGCTGATGGCGCAGATCCCTCTCACGGCACGCCTGCAGCTGCTGGCGGCTGAGCGCGCGCGGGCCGGCGGGCACGATCCGGATCTGGTGATCACGGGCGCCTGGGACGACGAGCGCCTGTGGGCAACGGGCGCGCCGAGCGAAGCCCAGTAGCGCACGGCGGCCCGAGCGGTAGCGCACCGCCGGAAGGAATCGCGCGCGCACGTGCGAATAGGCACTGCGTATGACTCCCCCGGCCAAGGTCATCGCCTTCACCAACCAGAAGGGCGGCGTCGCCAAGACGACCACCACTCTCAACCTCGCGGCGGCGTTCGTCGAGCGGGGGCACCGAGTGCTCTGCGTCGACCTCGACCCGCAGGGCAACCTCACGATGAGCCAGGGGATCGATCCCGACACCCTCGAGGCGTCGATGTACGACGTGCTCGTCCACGGGCTCTCGATCCGCGAGGTGATCCGCAAGCGCGAGGTGGACGTGGCCTGTGCGTCGATCGACCTGGCCGGCGCCGAGATCGCGATGTCCACGATGATCGGCCGCGAGCGCGCGCTGAAGAAGGCGTTCGCGCCGATTCTCGAGGACTACGACTACATCTTCATCGACACCCCGCCCAGCCTGGGACTGCTCACGATCAACGCTCTTACGGCGTCCCAGAAGGTGATCGTCCCCGTGCAGTGCGAGTATCTGTCCATGCGCGGGCTGATCCAGCTCCAGAACACGCTTTCGATGGTGCGTGAGGAGCTCAACCCGGATATCGAGATCGAGGGCATCCTGCCCACGCTCGTCGACAACCGCACGGTGCACGCCAAGGAGGCGATCGAGATCCTCGAGGAGAACTTCGGGGATCGCGTCTTCGCGTCGCGCATCAACAAGACGGTGCGGTTCGCCGAGGCGCCGGTGAAGGGAATGTCGGTGCTCAAGTACGACCCGGACGGCAAGGCGGCCTACGCCTACCGTCAGCTAGCTGAGGAGGTCCTGGCGAATGGCAAGCGGTAACCGGGCGAGCATGCGCGAGGGCCCCCTCGCCCAGCTCTTCCGCAAGACGGAAGAGAACGAACCCGCTGAGAAGCAGGCCGAGCCGAAGTCCGGCAAGCCGCTGCCCGAGGGTGGGCCCGCTCCGCAGGCCACCCGCCAGGCTCCCGAGCCCCAGGGGAATCGCGAAGGCACGCCTCCGCCGGACCAGGTCGAGCGCAGCGCGCCCGCGCCCGATCCCGTCGGCGGCCGCATGACCGAGGCCGCCCGCCGGGCCGAGGAGCGCGAGGAGCGCCGTCGCGAGCGGCGCGAGCAGACTGGTCGCTACGAGGGCGTGCCCACCCCCGAGGAGCGCCTGCGCTCGGTCTTCTCGGCGGACATCCCGGAGAACATCCTCGACCGCGACGAGCCCACCCGCCGCGGACCCGACCCGGCCGACCGCGAGCCGCTGCCGATGATCAGCGCGATGTCGAGCGGCGTCACCGAGCCGCTACTGCGCGTGGTCGGCGTGGGCGGAGCCGGCGTCAACGCCGTCAACCGGATGATCGAGGCCGAGGTCGAGGGCGTGGAGTTCGTCGCCGTCAACACCGACATGCAGTCGCTCGAGGGCTCGGGCGCCAAGACCCGCGTCCACATCGGCAGCGACCTCACCCGCGGTCTCGGCTCCGGATCCGACCCTGAGCTTGGACGGGCCGCGGCCGTGGAGAGCTACGACGAGCTCAAGGGCCTGCTCAAGGGCTCGGACATGGTCTTCATCACCGCGGGCTCCGGCGGCGGCACCGGCACCGGCGCCGCCCCCGTGGTGGCCCGCATCTCGCGTGAGATCGGCGCCCTCACCGTGGGCGTCGTCACCAAGCCGTTCTCGTTCGAGGGTGTGCGCCGCGGCGAACAGGCCGACCGGGGCGTCGAGGAGCTCGCCCGCGAGGTCGACACGCTCATCGTGATTCCCAACTCGCGGCTGCTCACGGTGCTCGACAAGTCGACCTCGATGGTGGAGGCGTTCCGCGTGGCCGACGACGTGCTGCGTCAGGGCGTCCAGGGGATCTCCGACCTGATCACGCTGCCCGGCCTGATCAACCTCGACTTCGCCGACGTGCGCACGATCATGGCCGAGGCCGGCCAGGCGCTGCTCGGCATCGGGATGGGCACCGGCGAGCGGCGCGGCATGGATGCGGTGGAGCACGCCATCGAGTCGCCGCTGCTGGAGACCTCCCTCGAAGGAGCCCGCTCGATCCTGCTCTCGGTCACCGGCGGCCGCGACCTCTCGCTGTGGGAGGTCAACGAGGCCGCCAAGGCGGTGTCCGAGGCCGCGCACCCGGACGCGAACATCATCTTCGGGGCGATGGTCGACGAGAAGATCGAGGACCAGGTCTGGGTCACCGTGGTGGCCACCGGCTACGGCGACCGCCCTCTGCAGCGCGCCACCCCTCGGCTCGAGTCCGGCCGCATCCCGGCCGACGCCGAGCCGCGGGTCAGGCGGTCGCGCGAGCGCGAGCGCCAAACGGCCGGCCGGCTCAGCGACATCGACGTGCCGGAGTTCATCCCTCGGGGCTGATTCCGGGCCGCTCGCCGGCGGCGCGGGGCCTCAACTCCCATGCAGGACCTGGGTCTGGTCTTCAAGAGGCTGGTCCTCGTGTTCTGGACGATCTACTTCACGTCGATCGCCCTGACGAGCCTGGTCAACCTGCTGGACGAGCTCGGGGCGTTCGACTGGAACTTCCTCGACTCCGGCAACTATGAGTACCTGCGCTCGGTCCTGGAGGTGTACGAGACCGGCTCCGCCATCACCAAGGTGCTGCTGGCGGGCGCCTTCGTGATCGAGGCGATCGCCGCGGCGCTGTTCTGGCGGGCGCTGCTCGCGTTCGCCCGAGGAGGCCGCGGCCTGCCCGCCGTGTGGGCGGCGCTCTGCATGGGCCTGCTCGCGTCGATGCTCTTCGTGCTGGTGACCGAGTTCTTCGTGGCCTACGGCTCGGAGTCCGTGTATCCCGAGCTGTTCCTGATCATGCTGGGCTCGGCAGTCGCCTTCGTGCTGATCCCGGACGACGCGGAGCTGGGCGGCGGCGGGGATACGCTGGCTGCATGAGAGGGGTCGTTGCGGCCGGCCATCCGCTCACCGCGCGGACCGGAGCCGATGTACTGCGCGCCGGCGGCAACGCCGTCGACGCGGCGGTGGCCTGCGTGCTCATGTCCTTCGTGGCCGAGTCGCCCCTCACCGGCCCCGGCGCGGGTGGGTTCATGCTCGTGCACACCCCCGAAGGGGGCAGCCACCTGCTCGACTTCTTCGTCGCCGCGCCCGGCCACGGCCTGGGCGAGCCCGATCCGGCGCCGCTCGAGCCGATCGACGTCCACTTCTCCGCGGATGCCGTCCAGCGCTTCAACGTGGGTCCGTCCTCCTGCGGCGCTTACGGTACGACGCTCGGGCTGACAGAGGCGCTCGGGCGCTTCGGCACGATGGCGCTCGGCGAGCTGTGCGCTCCCGCGGCGCGGGCGGCACGCGAGGGAGTGGAGGTGGTGCCGATGCAGGCCTTCCTGTTCACGATCCTCGAGCCGATCCTGCGCTCCACACCGGAGAGCACGGCCCTGTACGCCCCGGAGGGCCGGATGCTGGGAGAGGGCGAGACGATCCGGCTGCCCGAGCTCGGCGACCTGCTCGACCGGCTCGGCTCGGAGGGCCCGGACTTCCTCTACCGCGGCGACGTGGCGGCGGCGGCGAGCGCCTGGGTGCTCGAGCGCGGCGGCCTGCTCACCACCGCTGACTTGGCCCGCTACGAGGTGGTCGAGCGGCCCCCCGCCCGCGTGCTCTACCAGGGGCGCGAGGTGCTGACCAACCCGCCGCCCTCCTCCGGCGGCATCCTGATCGCCGACGCCCTGGGGATCCTCGAACGCATCGACCGCCCGCACGATGCCGACGTGATCGCTGAGGTGATCGCCTCCACCAACCGGGCGCGCGACGAGGAGTTCCTGGAGGGGCTCGGCACCGAGGGCTACCTCGAGCGTTTCCTGGATGACGACGCTCTCGACGCAGCGGCCGGCGAGGTGCGCTCGCAGCTCGGCAACACCACCCACGTATCGGTGATGGACGGGGAGGGGGCCTGCGCGTCGGTCACCTGCTCGAACGGGTCCTGCTCCGGGGTGGTGGTCCCCGGCACCGGCCTCCACCTCAACAACATGCTGGGTGAGCAGGACCTCAACCCGCTGGGCTTCCACCTCCACGATCCCGGCGACCGCGTGCCGAGCATGATGGCCCCGACCGTGGTGCTGGCCGGCGGCAGGCCGGAGATCGCGATCGGGAGCGCGGGCTCCAACCGCATCCGCTCGGCGATCCTGCAGACAGTGCTGGCCGTGGTCGACCGCGGCCTGCCGGCTCAGGAGGCGGTGTCGCGCCCGCGCATCCACGTGGAGGGCCGGGAGGTGGACGCGGAGCCGGGGGTCGACCCGGCGGCGCTCGACCGCTTGGAGAGCGGCGGCTGGTCTGTCCGGCGCTGGAGCGAGGAGAACCTGTTCTTCGGCGGCGTGCAGGCGGTGGCCCGCCAGGCGGACACCGGAGAGCTCACCGGCGGCGGCGATCCGCGCCGGGGAGGCGTGGTCGAGGCGGTGCGGGCCTAGACCTACCTGCGGGCCAGGGCCGCACACACGGCCCTCGCAAACGCGCGGCGCAGCGCACGGAACGGCACCTGGTTCGGCTGCTCCTGATTGAGCTGGGTGTTGGCGGACACGGTCGCGAACCGCCGGCCGTCGGAGCTGGACGCGGCGAACTGGGTGTAGCCCGGGAAGTTGCCGGTGTGTCCGTACACGGTGCCGCAGCCCAGCCGGTACCGGAAGACCCCGAGGCCGGCGGCGTTGACGCCGGGGCCGGTGGGCTCTGAGCCGCCGTCGACCCAGCTGCGCTGCGCGCGCCGCAGCGACGGCCCGAACAGCCGGCCGCTCACGTAGCCGGACATGAAGCGCGCGAGATCGCTCGGGGTCGACACCATGCCTCCGGAGGCCCAGACGCCGGACATCCCGATGGCCTCGCTGATGTCCTCGGGCGGTTGGGAGGGCGCGACGTCGTAGCCGTGGGCAAACGGTCGTGGCAGCAGCTGACCGCTGGGAAGGCTGGTCTCCGACAGGCCCAGCGGCGAATAGACGCGGGTCTTCAGGAGCCGCTCATAGGATCGCTTGGTTACTGCCTCGGCCATCAGCGCGACGACGACGTTGTCGCTGTTCGAGTACCTGTAGCTGGAGTCGGGCTCGAAGCGCAGCGGGCGGTCCGCCACGTAGGCGAGCAGCCCCCGCGGAGTGAAGCGCCGCAGCAGATCGGCGCGAAGAGCGTCCAGGTAGGCGTCGCTCGCGGTGTAGTCGGGGAGGCCGCTCGTGTGATGCAGAGCCTGACTCAGGGTGACCGCGTGCCAGGAGGACGGCAGAGCCGGCAGCAGCTCGCCGATCGTGTCGTCGAGCTCGAGCCGGCCACGGCGCACGAGGGCCAGCGCCACCGCTCCGCTGAACGCCTTCGAGGTACTCGCGAGCCGCATGTGATCGAACTTTCTCCACGGGCGCCCGGCCTCGAGATCGACCACTCCGGCGCGGTGAACGAAACGCCTTCCGCCACGCCCGACGACGGAGACCACCCCAGGCGGGCCGCCCGGAACCTTCACCACCGCTCGGAGTGCGCGGTCGAGCGCCTGGTCCGCCCGTTCGGGCGAGGCGGCGGCTGCCGGTGACACGAGCGCCACACTCAGGGCCACAGCGAGCACGACTTGGGTGAAGACAAACCGGTCTCGTGACATAGGGGGTGATCCTCGACCCCGAGCAGCGTCGCTGTCAAGGTCGCCGGCCCGGCTACGGTTCCGCGCGATGCGCGCTGGAGCGCTACTTCTCGTCATCGCCGGGTCGCTCGCCGCCGCGTGCTCACGGCCCGCTTCCGGGCCGCGGGCGAAGCGACGCTGACGCTCGGTTAACGGCCGCGCATGTGCCCGTTGCCGCTGGCCCGCTCGGCCGCCTGCTGGGCCAGCTTCAGCCGGTCGAGCGCTTCGCGGAACAGGGCGCCGAGCTGCTCCAGCCGGGTGAGCTCGGAGCGCTGCTCGAGGAGCTCCTGCTTGGCCGCCGGCTCGACGTCGAGTGTGGCGGCCATCCCGTAGGCGTCGAGCCGGTCGAGGTCGACCTGCTCGGGCCTTGATTCGGTGACCTGCTCGACCAGATCGGCGTAGCGCTGCCGCGCCTGGCCGGCGGCGTCCTCGTCGCCCGCGTCCTCGGAAGGAAGCACCTCGATGTCGCCGGCCGGATAGGGAAGGTCCTCGATGCGCCTGAGCAGCCGGAACGGGTCCGTGCCCTCGACCAGGATGTTGAGCCGCCCGTCCTCGAAGCGCTCGAGTACCCGCGTGATGCGGGCCGAGCAGCCCACCTCCTTCAGGCCGTCGTCCGACAACCAGATGATCCCGAACTCGCGCTCCTCGTCGAGGCACTCGCCGACCATCGTCTTGTAACGGTCCTCGAAGATGTGGAGCGGCACGAGCTCCTGCGGAAGCAGCACGAGGCCGAGCGGGAACAGCGGGAAGCGCTCGATCGTCTGCGCCATGTCTTCTTCACAGGCTAGTGGCGAGCCCGTTGGTGTGGGCGCCATCCGCCCGGCGGGCCTGCTCGTATTACCGATGTGCCCGCCGTCCTGTGGCTCACCCGCGACCTGCGTCTTCACGATCACCCGGCCCTGCGCGCCGCGCTCGACGCCGACGACGTCGTGGTGCCGGTCTTCTGCTTCGACGACCGGCTCCTCAAGGGCCGCCACGCGTCGGGCCCGCGGACGCAGTTCATGCTCGAGTCGCTAGAGGACCTGAAGGAGAGGCTCGACGGGAACCTGGTGATCCGTCACGGCGACCCCGAGCACGAGCTGGTGGCCCTCGCCGGCGAGGTCGGCGCCGGAGAGGTCCACTTCACCGCCGACTCGGGACCGTTCGCGCGCCGCCGCATGGAGCGCGTGTGGCGAGCGTTGCAGAAGGAGGGCGTCGAGCCGCACGCCCACCCAGGCCTCCACGCCGTGGACGACCTGACCAAGTTGCGCACGAAGAACGGCAAGCCCTACACCGTCTTCAGCCCCTTTCACCGCAACTGGCTGCAAACGCCGCGCCGCGAGCTCATCGGCAGGCCACGCAAGCTCCCCAAGCTCCCGAGCGGCCTGGCCAAGGGGAGCATCCCGGCGCTCGCGGATCTCGGACTCGAGCAGGAGGTGAGCGATCCGCTGCCGGGCGGCGAGAGCGCTGCCCGCGAGCGGTTGGCCGAGTTCCTGAAGAGCGATGTGAACAGCTACACGGACAACCACAACGCCCTCGGGCGCGACAGGACTTCGCGGCTCTCGCCCTACCTGCACTTCGGCTGTCTCTCACCCCGTGAGATCGAGGAGCGGCTGCCCGGCGGCCAGGGCGCCGAGGCCTTTCGCCGACAGGTGTGCTGGCGCGACTTCTACCACCACGTGCTGCGCGAGTTCCCCCGCAACGCCCGCTCGGAGTTCCAGGAGCGCTACCGCGGCACGATCTCCTGGAGCTACGCCGAGAAACGCTTCGACGCCTGGCGCGAGGGCCGAACCGGCTATCCGCTGGTCGACGCGGCCATGCGCCAGCTGCTGCGCGAGGGCTGGATGCACAACCGCGCCCGGCTGGTGGTGGGCTCTTTCCTGACCAAGCATCTGGGGATCGACTGGCGCTGGGGCGAGCGCTGGTTCATGCGCCTGCTCATCGACGGCGATGAGGCCAACAACAACGGCAACTGGCAGTGGATCGCCTCGGTGGGCGTGGATCCCCAGCCCTTCTTTCGCCGCATCTACAACCCGACGCTGCACATGGAGCGCTACGACCCGGAGGGCCGCTATGTGCGCCGCTACGTCGAGGAGCTCCGCGACGTTCCCGACGAGTACCTGCGCGAGCCCTGGACGATGCCCGACGAGGTCCAGCGCGAGGCGGGCTGCGTGATCGGCGAGGACTACCCCGAGCCGATCGTCGATCACCGCGAGGCGCGCGAGGCGGCCTTCGAGCGCTACAGCGTCGGTTAGGGCGCGACGCGCGCGTTACGGGCGTCCATTCCCGGCCGCCGTTCGTCAAGCCCAGGTTCGCGTTCGCCGATAGCCGAGGCATGGCGACCCAAGTGTCCAACGGCGTTCCGGAGGCCCCCGCCGGCAGTGGCGTGAGCCTAGATCTGACCCTCGCGGAGGCGGAGGCGGTCAAGGCGTGGCTGCTCAAGCCGTCGGCCGACGGCAGCGCGGCGATCGACGACGAGCACGCCAAGTCCGTGATGGTGAAGCTCGGCGCTCAGCTCGACTTCGTTCAGGGCGTGCAGCAGGTGCGCGAGGAGCTCGAGTTCGCGGGCTTTCCCACCGAGAACCTGAGCGACGACCAGGTGGCCGAGCTGGGCCGGCGCATCGCGGAGTCGCCCATCCGCCGCTTCACCTCGGGCTAGACGCAGGCCGGAGCGGGTTGTTCTCCGCTCGCTAGTTTCGCCTCATGGCCACCGCCGCTCCGCCCGCGCCGACGGGCCCGGCCCACGTGGCGGTGGTCTCCTTCCTCGCCGCTCGGGCGGCGCCCACCGGCGGCTTTCTGGATCGCCCTGGCCGGGGGCGTGGCGCTGGCCCGTGTGGCCGAGCGCCGCGGAGCGCGGGCGGGCTTCGGCGCCAGCGTGGCGGCGATGCTCGAGACCGTCGCCATCATCGGTCCCGCCCGCTTCGGGATCCCGCTCACCCAGGCCGTCACCGCACCGCTGCTCGGCCGGCTGGAGGCGCGCGGCTGGAGCCTCTTTCCGCAGCTACTGATCTGCGCCACGCTGCGCCTCATTCAGAACACCGCCACCACCGCCTTCTTCATCTGGGTGATCACCGGTGGCCTCGACGCCTACGCCGGCACCTACGACGCGCTCGGGCGGCGCCTGGGAATCGAGGTGGGTACCGCCGACGCGCTTGCGCTCACGGCGGCGGGGCTGGTGGTGTGGGCGGTGTTCGCGAGCGTGGTTCAGGTGCTGGTGTATCGGCGCGGGCTGCGGCGCTGGGACGAGCTGGCGGACGGCGCCGAGGGTCCCGGCCCGGCCGGACGCCGGCAGCGCGGAGGTCGAGCCCACGCCCGCCCATCGCGGCCGCTTCGATCCGAGGGCCATTGCCCTCGCCGCCGCCGTGGCCTTCGGGCTACTGCTGGCGAGCACCGAGTGGATCGTGCTGGGCGCCGTCTCGGCCTGGCTGGCCCTCGCGTGGGCGACGGCGCGAGTGGACCGGGAGCCCGTGCCGATCGGTCTCCTCTTTGCGGCCATCCTCGGTCTCGGGGCGCTGGTGTTCACGCTCGGCGGCGGGCTGGGTCTCGACCTCGCCCTGCGCCGCGCTCTGCGGGCGGCGCTGATCGTCCTGGTGGCCACCTGGCTGCGCGCCGCTGCGGGCGCGGACGGTCTGCGCGAGGTGTTCCGGCGCGCGCTCGGGAGGCTGCGGGCGATTCCGTCGCTGCCCGAGGCGACGGAGGTCCTCGACGGCATCGCGGCCGAGGGCCGGCTGGTGGCGGCGGCCCGATCGCTGGCCGATCGGCTGCGCGGCGTGGACCTGCGTCCCCTGCCCTTGGTCGACGCCGTGCTCGAGTGGGTGGTGGGCGAGGCCCACGCCTTCCGGCCGCTTCCGCCCGCGCCGGCGCCGGTGCTCACCCTGAGGGCGGTCGACCTCGCGCTGGTGCTGCTGGCGGCCGCGGCGCCGGCCCTGGCCGTGGCGCTCGCCTAGACCCGGCCGGAGACCAGCAGGTTGTAGAACAGCGCGGCGGGCAGGCGCGGCTCGAGCAGCGAGCGGTCGACGCTCTGTAGCAGCAGGTAGCCGCGGTAGGCGTAGACCCGCCAGGCCCAGGGGATGTCGTCCGGCTCGGCGGAGGCCTCCAGGGTCCGGTTGGCCCAGCCGAACAGCGAGGCTGCAAGCTCCTCACCCCGAACGCGCACGTCGCTGAAGCCCGCCGTCTCGGCGTGCGCCGACAGGCCCGCGGGGGTGAAGGCGTGCACGTCGACCACTCCTTCGAGCACCTCCTCCTCGCTCCAGAGGCCGGCACCGTTGCCGTTGGCCCGACGCTCCGACGCACCCATCAACGCTCGCCACAGGGGGGCGAGCGCCACGGCGCCCCGCTTGGGCACTCCCGCCAGGCGGTCGCCGTAGCGCGATGGCTCGCCGCAGAAGGCCACCACCCCGCCGGGGCGCAGCACCCGGCGAAACTCGCGAAAGGCCGCACCGAGGTCGGGCAGGTGGTGGAGCACCGCATGACCGAAGACGAGGTCGAACTCCTCGTCGGCAAACGGCAGCCCGGCGGCCTCGCACGCCGCCGTTTCCACCGGCTCTCCCAGCTGGCGCGCCGAGCGCTCGAGCGTGCGCAGCATTCCCGGCGAGATGTCGGTGGCCACCGCCTCACCGATCACTCCCGCGCGCAGCAGGTTCAGGGAGAAGTAGCCGGTGCCCGCACCGATCTCGAGTGCGCGGCCGTAGCGCCGGGGCTCGTATCCGAGCGCCTTGCGCAGCTTGCCCGTGACCTGCGCCTGGCCGACCTCGTCGTAGTTGATGCCCCACTTGGAGTCGTAGTGGGACGCGGCGATGTCGTGGTAGCGCACGTTGGCATCTCGGATGCTCTCGGCCGTCGGCATGGGCCGGAGAACAGTAGTACCCAGGGCCTGTCCAGGGCCTAGACTCCCGCCGCCGATGCGGGAGACAGTTCAGAGAGACCAGCCCGAGGGGGTGCCCCCGCTCGAGCTGACCGGCGAACGGACCCTGCCCGACGTGCCCGCCGAGAACTACTGGTTTCGCCGGCACCTCGCCGTCTACGAATGGGTGGCGCGGCGCTGCGCCGGCCTCGAGGTGGTCGACATGGCCTGTGGCGAGGGCTACGGGGTGGACGTGCTGGCCGGCCACGCGCGACGGGTCACGGGCGTGGACGCCAATCCCGAGGCCCATGAGCACGCCCGGCTCAAGTACTCCCGTCCCGGTGTGCGCTTCGTACGGGACCTGGTGGAGCGCTTCGAGGAGCCGTGCGACGCCGTGGTGTTCCTCCAGACGATCGAGCATGTCGAGGACCCCGAGTCCATCCTGCGTCACTTCAGGGGCATGCTTCGTCCCGGTGGCAGCGCGTACGTGTCGACCCCCAACCTGCTGACCCTGGCCCCGCCCGGCGCCGCGAAGTCGGACAACCCCTGGCACGTGAAGGAGTACCGGGCCGAGGAGTTTCGCTCGCTGTGCCAGAGCGTGTTCGGGCGGGTGGAGCTGCTCGGCCTCTTTCACGCCCGAGTCCTGAAGGCCCACGAGCTGGCGCTGAGAGCCGGCTGGGACCAGATGCACGCCGGGCTGGGCATCACCCGGCGCTTCTACGACCGCTTCACCCCGGCGCTGTCGGCCCGGGACTTCGCCCTGCGCGACCGCCCGCTGGAGCACGCGCTCGACTTCGTGGCCGTGCTGCGGCCGTGAGGCCGGCCGAGCTGCCCGCGCCGCCCGAGCTGCCCGCCGCGGTGCGCCCGGCCTGGCCCGCTTGGAACGCGCCGGTGGCCCTGTTCGCCGCGCTTGCGGCCACGGTCGCGGCCGGGTTGCCGCTCCTGCCCGCCGTACTGCTGCTCGGCTTCTCGGACATCCCCGCGGCGTTCGCGCTGCTGGCGCTGCTGCTGGTCCAGGACGGAGCGCTCGTGCTGACCGCGCTCCTGTTCGCGAAGCTGCGGGGGACCCCGCGCGCCTGGCAGTTCGGGATCCGGGCCACGCGCCTGTGGCCGACGCTCGGCTGGGCCGTGCTCGGCTTCGGGCTGATGCTCGGCTTCGAGCTCGGCTACATCGAGCTGCTGAGCGTGGACGAGACCAACGTCGACGATCTGGGCGAGGGGAGTCTCGCGGCGGCCTTCCTGGTCTCGCTGGCAGTGATCTTCCTGGCACCGGTGGCCGAGGAGTTCTTCTTCCGTGGCTTCTTCTACCGCGCCCTGCGCACGCGCATGGCCGTCTGGGCGGCCGCGCTGATCGACGGGCTCGTGTTCGGCGCGCTTCACTTCCAGGGTGCCGACAGCGCCATCATTCTGCCGGTGATCGCCGTCTTCGGGGTGGGCCAGTGTCTCGTGTACGAGCGCACCGGCTCGCTCTTCGCCGTGATCGCCATTCACGCCGCCTTCAACACCGTGGCCATGCTCGCGGTCGAGCCGCTGCCCGCGCTCGTCGTCGGCTTCATGGTGATCGCGGCGTGCGCGGTCCTGCCGCGCCTGGCCGGAGCGCACCCGAGCCCCCTGCCGGCATGACTACCTCGGTGCGCCGTCCCGGAGCGCTGGCGCTCGTCCTCCATTCGCACATGCCATACGTGGAGGGCTTCGGCACCTGGCCGTTCGGCGAGGAGTGGCTGTGGGAGGCGGTGGCCTGCGCGTACCTGCCCCTGCTCGAGCTGCTCGACGGCGCTCCCGTGACGATCGGCCTGACGCCCGTGCTGTGCGACCAGCTCGAGGCGATGACCGGCGCGGCGGGCGAT
Organism: uncultured Thermoleophilaceae bacterium; assembly: GCA_963751105.1. Taxonomy (GTDB): domain Bacteria; phylum Actinomycetota; class Thermoleophilia; order Solirubrobacterales; family Thermoleophilaceae; genus JACVRW01. Next base: position 401,421 of record CAVVTG010000002.1, read on the forward strand.
CGCTACCTGCGCTTCCTGCGCGACGTGCGAGCACCGATCCACGCCGACGACTCCGCCGGGCTGGAGCGCGGCGGCGAAGACGAGCTGGCCGCCGAGGTGCGCAGGGCGGCGGGCGACTACACCTTCGCCGAGCGGGCCTTCGAGGAACGGGGACGCGATCTGGTCGCAGCCTTCCGCCGTCTTGAAGGCGTGGAGCTGTGGACGTCGGCGGCCACGCACGCGCTGCTGCCCCTGCTCGCCACCGACGCTGCGCTGCGGCTCCAGCTTGCCACCGGCACGGCTTCCCACATCGAGCGCTTCGGGAGCTGGACGGGTGGCCTCTGGCTGCCGGAGTGCGCCTACGTGCCGGGGCTCGAGCGAGAGCTCGCCGACCACGGCGCCCGCGCCTTCTGCGTGGACCAGACGAAGCAGACGGGCTTCGACCAGCTCACGCCGGTGGCCACGCAGGCCGGCCCGGTGGCGGTGCCGATCGACTGGCCCACGGTGGAGCTCGTGTGGCACGAAGCGCGCGGCTATCCGGCCAGTGGCGCCTACCGCGACTACCACCGCCGCACCGTGCACGACCTCAAGCCGTGGGACAACGCCGGGCGGCCCTACGACCGCGAGGCGGCCCTCGACCTCGCCGCCGAGCACGCCCGCGACTTCGTCGAGCGCGCGCTGGCACGCGTGCGCGACGGCGGGCTTCTGTGTTGTGCGCTCGACACCGAGCTGCTCGGGCACTGGTGGTACGAGGGCCCGGCCTGGCTCGCCGCGGTGCTGGAGGAGGCACCGCGCCGCGGCCTCGACCTGGTGACCGTGGCCGACGGCCTCGACCGGGTGAGCCCGGTCGAGCGGCCGCTCACCGCCTCGAGCTGGGGCGAGCACAAGGACCTCTCGACCTGGGACTCGCCGGCTGTGGCCGAGCTCGCCTTCGCGACCAGGGACGCCGAGCTGCGGACGGTCGCCGCGGCCGCGCGCGGCGTGCGCCGCCGCCCCGCCCTCGAGCGCGCCGCCCGCGAGCTGCTCGCGCTCCAGGCGAGCGACTGGGCCTTCATGGCCGCCCGGCGGCTGGCCGCCGACTACCCCGCAGAGCGTCTCGCGGGCCACGCAGCCGCCCACGCGCGGGCGCTGGCCGCGGCTGCCACGGAGGTATTGTCCCCCGAGTCTGATCCCGAGGTCTCCCTCAGGAATCTCGCGCCCCACCTGGACCTAGCCCCGCTCACCACGCCATAGATGCGCATCCTCATCCTCTCCTGGGAGTATCCCCCGCTGATCGAGGGCGGGCTCGCCCGCCACGTGCGCAAGCTGGCCGAGAACCTCGCTGCGCAGGGTCTGGACGTGCACGTGCTGGCCCGCGGCCGGGAGGAGGACCCGGTGGAGGAGGAGATGGGTGGCGTGCTCGTCCACCGCGTGCGCGAGCCGGAGCGGCCCAGCGACCTCGGGCAGTTCGTGGCATGGATCGAGCACATGAACTCGGACATGCTTGCCGCGGGAGTGGAGGTGGGCGACCGCTACGACTTCGACGTGGTCCACGGCCACGACTGGCTGGTGGCCTCCGCGGGCGACCATCTGGCCAAGCGCTTCCGCGCCCCGCTCGTGGTCACCATCCACGCCACCGAGTACGGTCGCCATCAGGGCTGGGTCGACAAGCATCCGCAGTCCTACATCCACGGCGTGGAGACGTGGATGGCCAACCGGGCCGAGCGGTTGATCACCTGCTCCTCCTATATGCGTGAGCACGTGGCCGACATCTACGGGCTCGAGGAGGAGAACGTGGCCGTGATCCCCAACGGCATCGACCCCTCCGAGCTGGTGCCGGTCGACGACCTCGATTCGCTGCGCGCCCGCTTCGCCGCCCCGGACGAGCGGCTGGTGCTGCTGGTGGGCCGGCTCGTCTACGAGAAGGGCTTCCAGCTCGCCCTCGAGGCGCTGCCGGGGCTGATCGAGCGGCTGGGCGACGTGCGCTTCATCGTCGCCGGCTCGGGCACGGCCGAGGCCGAGCTGCGCCAGCAGGCGCACGAGCTCGGGCTCGACGAGCACGGCACCTTCCTGGGCTGGATCGGCGACGACGTGCTGCACTCGCTCTACCGGATCGCCGACCTCACGGTGGTGCCGTCGATCTACGAGCCCTTCGGCCTGGTGGCGCTCGAGGCCATGGCCAGCGGCTGTCCCTGCCTGGTGGCCGATACCGGCGGCCTGCGCGAGGTGGTGCCCAACGAGGATGTTGGGCTGCGCTTCCGCTCGCGCGACCCCGCCTCACTGGCCACGATGGCGGAGCGGCTGCTCACCGACGCCGAGCTGCGCGAGCGCCTGGTGGCCGAGGCGCAGGAGCACGTGCTGTCCTTCGACTGGGCCGACGTGGCCCGTCAGGTGGCCGCCGTGTACCGCGGCACTCAGGTGCCGAGCTTGCGCAGCGGGTAGCGCACGAAGAAGGTCGCGATCCACAGCACGTGGGCCAGCTCGACCGCGATGAAGGCCACCGGGGCGGCTGCGAGGAAGATCGTGGCGAAGGTGAGCCCGCTCGCCATACGCCCCCACGCGTAGTCCGCGATGCGGTCCCGGTGAACGAAGTCCTTCCTCACCGCGTACGCCGCCATCGCCGAGTGAGAGAAGGACGCGAGCGCGATGGACACCGAGAATGTGGCCGTGGCCAACGCGGAGTCGGAGTACTGGTCGAGCAGATCGGTGGAGAACGGGATCAACCCGATCAACGCCAGGAACAGCAGGTTGAGGAATATCAGACGGCCGTCGAAGCGCACGAAGCTCTGGAAGCGGTTGTGGTGCAGCACCCAGAAGCGCCCTATCAGGGCGAAGGAGAGGAGGTACGCGTAGAGCGACGGAACGAGGTCGTAGAGGGCGTCCTTGAGATCATCGTTGCTGACCTGCGGCACCTCGATGTTGAGCACCAGCAGGGTTATGGCCACAGCCATCACACCGTCGGTGAACGCCATGATGCGACCGAGGTCGGTGCGCTCCATCGCCCGCCATCAAACCCCCGGGGGCGGATGGAATTTCTGGGTGCGAGTCGCAAAAGGCGTTCCGCGCCTGATTCGTGTCATCCGCCGCTGGGAACGCCGCCTTGATGCGCTTCGCTGTGGCGACCGCGTTTCGCTCGATCTTGGCGGCGATCACCCCGCGGGCCTCGGCGTTCGGTGCCGCGTCCAGGCGCCGCGCGTTGCTCCAGGCTTCATCGCGCCAGGCGAACACGTCGAGTGAGAGCGTCGAATCGCTTGGCATCTGACCCGCGACCGTCGGGTCCAGGGTGGCGATTATCTCCGGGAACACCACGAGCCGGGCTCGGGCGAGCACTGTGTTCACGTGCAGGTGATCGGCGTAGTTGTCCAGTCCGAGCTGGTAGTAGACGAACGCCAGGTCACGGTTGACGTGGGCGTTGATCCCGAGCCAGATGTCCCCCGCTGACGAGACCTCCTCGTCTCGGCCCGCCCTGAAGGCGATCCGCCAGGCCCTGGGGGTGCGAGACGCCTTGCCCCTGCGCCATGCCTTGAGTGCGTCGAGGTAGTAGATGCCGAACCCGTACGTGAGCTGGTTCCAGAACCGGCGGTCGCTGAACTCGCCCGACCAATTGGCATCGCGGATGCCCTCGGTGGTCCGCCAGTAGAGCAGCGAGAAGATGGAGTTGTGGTTACACCCGAGCCGCTCGTAGTTGCGCTCCATCCTGTTGAGGAGCCTCGTGAGGCAACGGTCGAGCTGCTGTGGGCACAGGGGCTTGGGCCGGTACCCGTCGGGCAGGGGGCCCTGCTTGCCGCTGCTCGCGATCAGGCCTCCCGCCGGCGGGTCCGGTCGCGCGACCGCCGGCGCCGCCGTGACTGCCGGCAACACGGCCGCGAGCACCAGGACGGCGACGAGCACGTGGATGAGCAGGCGAGATTCCATGTCCGGCACGCTAGCTCGCCAATCAAGGCCCCCGCGGTGCGCCGGGCACGACGTTGACGGTCGCCGATGTGGTGCCCGCCAAGGGTCCGCCCACGACTTCGACCGTGATCGTGTGCTCCCCCGGAGGCAGCGGCCGGAGCATCGCCACGTACCCCGCGGTGACGAACGTCGTCACCTGTGGAGCTACGCCGAGAATGTTGCCTTCCGGCAGCTGCGCGGTGCCCTGAGGGGATACGGCCAGGAACCGTTCGCGTGCGATGTCGACCGGCCTGTGCCCATCGACGCTGACGAGGATGGCGTCGAACCCGAGCAGCGTCTGCAGGCCCTCGATCGCGCACCGCCGCTGCGCTTCCTCACCGACGGCGAAGGATGGCGGCGGCTCCACCTCGTCGCAGACGAAAAACGCGCCGAAAAGAAACACCGACGTGCCTGGCTTGACGACGCACTTCGCCGGCGCCTGGGTTTCGGGCCGGGTCCAGACGATGAGGACCTTGTCTCGGTGCCCGGTCGGGAAGCAGCTCTCGCCCTTCCCGGCCAGTGGGTTCTCTGCCGCCGGAAGCTCGAGCAGCAGTCGCGTCTCCTCGCCGATCAGCTGCCCCCCCGTCAGGCCCGCGAGGCGTTGGGCCGCGGGAGTCAGGTGGCCGTCCCTGGGCGGCGCGGAGCGAGCTACCGGGTTCGCGACAACGCTGACTGCACGGCTGTGGTGCTTGCGCGGCTGCCAGTCGGGGGCGTAGTCGAACGCGTCCCTGTTGGTTAGGTTCACCTGATTGCGACCGTGGGCGTGCATCGTGTGGATGTCGGGGGAGCCCGCGCGATTGCTGGCGAAAGCGATCTTGCGCCCATTGGGCGACCAGGCCGGCAGGCCATCGCCCGCCTCGTTGAAGGTGAGCCTGGTCACGTCACCGCCCCCCGCGCGCATCGTGTAGACCTCGAAGTTCTCCTGGCTAACGGGGTCGTCGCTGTTGAAGGCGATCCGCGTGCCATCGGGCGACCAGTTCGGAGACTCGTTGTCGAGTGCGTCGATGGTGAGCTGCGTCCGGTCAGAACCATTTGGGCGCATCTTGTAGATGTCGTTGTTGGAGTCGGCGTCAGGGGCGCTGGCAAAGGCGATCTGCCGGCCGGTCGGCGACCAGTTGGGCTGCCGGTCCATAACCCCCGGGCTGTTCGTGAGGTTGCGTTCGCCGGTGCCCGCCGCAGTCATCGTGAGGACGTCGTAGTCGAGCTCCCCGCGGACGGGCGCGAAGTCCCGCGCGAACACGATCTTCTTGCCGTCAGGTGACCAGGCGGCGTCCTCGTCGTCGAATTCGTTGAATGTGATCTGGGTCTGGTTTGACCCGTCCGCGTTCATTACGAACACCTCGAAGTCGGGTCCTCCCAGGCCTGGGACCGCGGGATTGGTCGGCGTCTCGCGGTCGCTCTCGAACACGATCTTTCGGCCGTCCGCCCGCCAGTTCGCCCGCGCGTCCTCGCCGTCGGAGTTGCGGGTCAGGTTGTCGAGGTTGCCCCCAGTGGGGTTCATTGTCCAGATGTCGAGGTCGCCGCCATGCCGATCGCTATCGAACGCGATCTTGCCGTTCGCGCCTGGAAAAGCACCGAGCGCCGGTGAGACTCCCGCCGTCAGGCCGGCGATGCAGATCAGCGCTACACCACTCAGTACGCGCGACAGGTCAGGTTTGTCAATCAAGGAATGGGCGAACGGCATGGCGGCCTCCGTGGGCTCAGGGCAATTCACGCCGCCGAGGGTTTCGTAGACCGGTATACGTCCGGTCGATACCGATCGACGCGGCGTTGAATTCGGCGCCTGGCCGGGAGTAGCGCTCGTTCTCCACGACTCGGGAGCAGGGAACCGCTGCAACTCGCGCGAAGCGGAAGCGTTGGTAGTTGTCTTCTCCGGCTCGCTCAGCGTTCGAGGAACCGCTTGAGAGCCTGAAGCTGACCACGCACGTCGCGACGCACGCCGCGGGCAAACGTCCCGTGAAGCACCCGAGGCAGCTTCTTCCACTCGAACTCGCTGATCTGCGTGAAGCGCGTGCCCACCTCGCTCGGCTCGAGCCGGTACTCGACATGGAACGTCGAGGCCTCATCCTCCTCCCGAATAGTCAGCCGGCTCGGCGGCTGGAGCTCCACATGCTCGAGTGTCAACTCCATGGGAGGCCGTAGCGGCACTGGCTTGTGGCTGACTGTCCAGCGATCGTCTTCTGCCACCTCCACCGAGTCGACCTTGGGACACCATTTCGGGTCATTGAGCGGATCCGCGACCACCGCCCACACGGCCTCGGGCGAAGACGCGATCTCGATTGATTCCTCGATGCGGATCAGACAAGCGTAGATCAGCCACCAAGCCGCTGCGCCTCGCGCAAAGCGAGAGTCCGGCACCACGGCAAGTGGCGTGCGCCGCCCGGAAAGCCGGCGCCGCTGTTGAAACTAGAGCGCGCGCGTGAGCGCCGCCGCGGCTCTTCGGCCGCTGCGAATCGCGCCTTCCATCAGGGCGGCGAACTCGCCGCCGAGGTGCTCGCCCGCGAAGGCCAGCGGCCCCACCGGCTCGGCGGCCATCCGCTCGAGCTCGAGCGGCGGCGAGCTCGAGTAGGCGGCTTCGACCCAGGGATCGTCGGACCAGGTGGACAACAGAGCGCCCGTCCGGTCCAGCTCGAGGTCGTCGCGCAGGCGCGCCAGCGAATCCAGCCAGGTCTCCGGACCGTCGCTCACCCGCAGCACCTCGAGGCCCCGTGGTGAGCCCGCGAACGCGCTGACCACCGGCTGCACGGTCTCGTTGTCGCCGGTGGCGGTCCAGCACCAGTAGCGCTCCGGGACGGACATGACGGCGCTCGGGCGAGCGGGCGCGGCCAGCGGCACGAACAGCTTGGCCGCGTGTCCGTAGCGCACGGCGGCGAGCGCGTCGGCCCAGCGCGCGGGCAGGGCCGGCTCGAAGGCGATGCGGGGCAGGACGCTCGCGGGCACCGCGACCACGCAGGCGTCGGCCTCCAGCTCGGCGCCGCCCGCGGACACGCGCACAGCGGGACGCTCGTCGCCGCTACTCCAGACGACGCGCTCGACCGGCGCGCGGAGCCGGATCGCGCTCCCGAGCTCCGCGGCGAGCGCCTTCGCCAGGCCGTCGTTGCCCCCGGCGATGCTTGGCGCCGGTTCGTCGCCGACGTGGGCGATGCCGGCGAGATCACGGGCCGAGACCTGCTCGGCCGAATCGGCGCTCGAGATCTCCACGCGGGCGATCAGCGCCTCGCGCGCCGACACCGGCAGATCGACGCCGTTCACGAAGTCCCGTGCACTCACACCCGGAGCGGCGTCGGGCAGGCCGCTTTCCACCACCGCCGCCGCGGTCACCAGCTCGTCGTGGCTGGTGGCGACGCCGCGCGGCTCACGTGTCCCGTAGCGCATGCCCTTGTCCCACAGGCCCAGGCCGAAGCGCGCCGCCAGCTCCCGGATGGCCGTGTTTCCGGGCAGGAGGTACTCCGCTCCCATCTCCACGAGCGCGCCGTTGTCGAGGCGCCGCGACCAGACGCGCCCGCCGACGCGGTCGCGGGCCTCGAGCACCGTCACCTCGCGGCCGGCGCTGCGGAGCTCATCGGCTGCGGTCAGGCCGGCGAGCCCGGCTCCGATCACAGCGACCTTCACGCGGCGCGTCCCGCAGCGGGCCCGGTGCGCACCGCCAGCGCGTCCACGACCGTGGCACCTCGCTCGTGCACGAGCACCGGGTTGAGCTCGATCAGCTCGAGGCCCGACTCGAGCAGCAGCTCGCCGGCGGCCGCGGCCAGCGCCGCCGCCGAGGCGATGTCGAGCGGGGCGCCGCCGCGCCCGCCGGTGAACAGTGGAGCCGCGCGCAGGGTCCGGATGGCGCTCTCGACCCGCTCGGGCGAGGCGGGCAACGGCACCACCGCGGCGTCCTGAAGCAGCTCGGTCCACATCCCGCCCGCGCCCAGCACGAGGCACGGCACGACACCGTCCGCGCGAGCAGCCACCAGCAGCTCGGCTCCCGGGTCCGCCATGCGCTCCACCAGCACGGAGGCCGGCTCGAAGCGCTCGGCCAGCGCGCTCACCTGACGGTGGGCGCGGCGCAGCTGCTCGTCGTCGTGGAGGCCGAGAACCACTGCGCCGATGTCGCTCTTGTGCCGCAGCGAAGGCGAGCTCAGCTTCACCACGACGGGGGCGCCGAGCTCCGCCAGCGCCGTGGCCGCATCGTCCTCGCCGAGCACGAGCCGTCCGTCGGGCACAGCGACTCGGGCCCCGCGCAGCAGCTCCTTGGCCTCGTGCTCCGAGAGCCACTCGGGGGTGCCGTTGCCGGCCTCGCGGCGCGCTGCGGCCGCGATCTCGCGCAGTCGGCCGGGATCGCCCGGCGGCTGGTCGAGCGCCGCCGCACAGGCCAGCCCGGTCCTCAGGCCGGAGACCGCCGGGATGCCCGCCTCGATGAAGCGCGCCGCCGCCAGGTCGTCGAGCAGCTCCGGCAGCGTCGAGGCCACCATCACCGGCACCGGGCTGGCGGCGGCGCCCTGGTGGATGCCCTCGCGCACGTCGCGCCACGACTCCTCCGCGGCCCCGTCGATGCCCACCGGCTGGTCGTAGAGCACGAGCTCGCGCCCGATTGCCGCGTCCTCGCCGGTGGCGGCGATGATGTCGCGCAGGGTGTCGATCTCGCCCCAGATCAGTGCCGTGTAGTCGAGCGGGTTGCCCACGGTGGCCGCGCCGGGCAGGAGCGTGCGCAGCCGCGCGGCCGTGTCGGCGCCCAGGGGCGGCAGGCTCAGCCCGAGCCGCTCGCTCTCGTCGGCGGCGAGCGCGGAGTCACCGCCCGAGCAGGTGAGCACGGCGAGCCCGGCCGACCGGCGGCGAGCCCCGGGCACCGCCAGCGCCTTGGCCAGCTCGAGCAGCTGGTGCACGTCCCCGGCCCAGGCGCCGCCGGCCTCCTCGACCAGGGCCCGGAAGACCCGCTGATCGCCCGCCACCGCGCCGGTGTGGGCAGCGGCCGCCGCCGAACCGGCCTTGGACACGCCGACCTTCAGCACGGCCACGCCCACTCCATGCTCCGCGCACGAGGCGAGCGCCTCGGCCAGCAGAGCGCCGTCGCCGTCCGCCTCCAGGTAGAGCGCCACCGACCCCACGCCCTCCTCCGTGGCCAGCTGGACCACCCAGCCGGCGGGATCGACGCCGACGGAGTTCCCGCAGGAGATCACGGTGTGCAGGCGCAGCCCGCGGCTGGCGTTGAGGGCGTTGACCGAGACGTTCCCGCTCTGGGAGACGAGCGCCACCCGTCCGGGCTCGAACGGCCGCAGAGCGTCGCCCCACAACGGGGCCCGCTCGTGGAGGGCGACGATCCCGTTGGCGTTGGGGCCGCAGACCGGCAGGTCGTGGCGCAGCGCCGCCTCTCGCAGCGCGTCCTCGTGGGCGGCGCCCAGGGCGGCGGCCTCCTCCGACCCCGCCCCGGGAAGCGCTCCCGGCGCACTCGCGCCGGCCCGCATCTCGCCGAAGCCGGCGCCGAAGATCACGGCTCCGCCGCACCCGAGCGCGCCGGCCTCGTCGACCACCGCCGGAACGCCGGCGGCGGGGATGGCCACCACCACCGCGTCGGGCGGCTCCGGACACGCGCTCAGCTCGGGGAAGCAGGGGCGGCCGAAGACGCTCTCGCGGCCCGGGTTGACGCCCCAGACCTCGCCCGTGAAGCCGGCCGCATCCAGGTTGACCAGGGTCTGAGCGGCGTAGGAGCCGGATCGCTCCGTCGCGCCGACCACCGCGACGGAGCGCGGATGGAGTAGGCGGGAGAGGTCCACCGTGGGTATCGGCTAATGCAGGACGCGTTCGACGCCGCGGCGCTCGAGCGCGCGGGCGATGATCAGCCGCTGTATCTCGCTCGTGCCCTCCCAGATGCGGTCGACGCGCAGCTCGCGGAAGAAGCGCTCGGCCACGTTGGTGCGCATGTAGCCGCGCCCGCCGAAGATCTGCACGCAGCGGTCGGCGCAGCGACAGGCGGCCTCGCTCACGAAGAGCTTGGCCATCGACGCCTTGGCGTGCACCAGCTTCGGATCGGCACCCGAGTCCACCAGCCGGGCGACCTCGAGCGTGAGCAGCCGGCCCGCCGCGGCGTCGGCCGCCGAGTCGACCAGCGGGAACGAGACGCCCTGGTAGTCCATGATGCGGGCTGCCGCCCTGCTCGCGCTCGAGCGCCCAGGCGGTGGTCTCCTCGATCAGGCGCCACATCGAGCCGACGCCGCGGGCGGCGATGCCCAGCCGCTCCTCCGTGAACCAGGCGCGCTGAAGGTCCTCGCCGCCGCCCAGCTCGCCCACCACGGCGTCCTCGCCCACCTCGACTCCGGTGAAGCGGATGGTGGGGTGACCGTGGGGGTAGGTGTGGGTGAAGGGCGGATCGTCCACCACCTCGATGCCCGGACGGTCCCTGTCGACCAGGAACAGAGTGGGCAGGCTCTGGCCGTCGACCAGTGCGTTGGCCATCACGATGTAGACCGCCGCGATGTCGCCGTAGGTGACGAACCATTTCTCGCCGTCGATCACCCACCCGCTGTCGGTGCGCCGGGCGGTCGTCTCGATCCTCGAGGGGTCGGACCCGGCCTCGCCCTCGGTCACCGCGTAAGCGTCGTGCAGCTCGCCCCGCAGCGCCGGGCGAAGGTACCGGTCGATCTGCTCAGGGGTGCCGTTGGCCAGGACGTTGTAGGCGCCCGGCATGTGCCACGACAGTGCGTTGGTGGAGCGCCCGAGCTGCTCCTCCACGAGAAACCATTCGGTCTTCGTCCAGCCCTGGCCGCCGTGCTCGGGTGAATGCAGGCCTCCGGAGAGCCCGGCGGCAACGGCCTCGGACTTGATGCGTTGCCTCAACTCGTCGGAGATGCGCCCTCCGCTCAGCTCGGCCTGCTCCTCGTTGGGGATGAGGATCTCGTCCACGAAGCGCCGTGCGCGCTCCTGCAGCTCTAGCTCCTCGGGCGTGAAGCCGGCCGCGAGGTCCGGGGCGGCGGGGGTGATGGTCATGCACTTCCTCCGTTGCGGGTCAGGCGGCCCGGAGAGCGTCGGCTCGCCAGGCCAAGGGCCAGGTTGTCGTGGTTTCGGATCACTTCGTCTACGAGCGCGCGTGCCTCAGCCGTGTCGTCGGTGGCCGGGGCGCCGTCCGCCAGAGCGGAGGCCTCGTCGAGATAGGCCCGCCACTCCCGCCGGCTGCCGTGGGTCACGAGCCGTTCGACCTGCGACCGCTCCCGCTCCACCAGATCCGGGGCAGGGCGCCGCCCGGCGCGCAAGGTGGCGACCGCCCCGGGAAGCTCGCGCTCGGGTTCTGGAGTGATGGAAAGCCATGCGTGACGGGCGTCGAGGAGACGCACAGGGCTATGGTATCATGCGACTGATCACAAAGTCAGGATCTCTCATGGCGTCTGTCGTTTCAGCCCGGACCACCCCTTCCCAGGCCCTTTCGCCGCACTTCTACCGCGATCCGGCCGTGCTCGAGCTCGAGCAGGAGCGCATCTTCGCGCGCACGTGGCAGTTCGTGGGCCACGTCTCGCAGCTGCCCGAGCCGGGCCGCTACATGACAGCCACCGCCGGCGTCGAGCCCGTGCTCGTGCTGCGCGACGACGACGGCCGAGCTGCGCGCCTTTCGCAACGTCTGCCGCCACCGCGGCTCGCGCCTGCTGAGCGGCAGCGGCGAGTGCCCCAAGGCGATCCGCTGCCTCTACCACGGCTGGACCTACCGCCTCGACGGCGAGCTCATCGGCGTGCCCGAGGGTCGCTCGATTCCCGGTCTCGACAAGTCGCAGCTCGGCCTGTTCCCCGCTCGCGTGGAGGAGATGAGCGGCCTGATGTTCGTCAACCTCGACATGGAGGCCGAGCCCCTGGCCGAGCAGGTGGACGGCCTGCCGCAGCGCCTCGAGCGCTACCGCTTCAAGCAGCTGCGTCCGCAGCAGGAGAAGCCGAGCTCGCAGCCCGCCAACTGGAAGATCGTGGTGGACAACTACCTCGAGGGCTACCACGTGCCGATCGCCCACCCGGGCCTGATGCGGCTGCTCGACTACAAGCGCTACGACGTGGAGCTCCACGACCACTGGGCCTGGTTCAACGTGCCGCTGCGCGACAAGCCCTCCGGGAACTTCATGGAGCGCACCTATCAGCGACTGGTCACGCCCATGCCCGGGCTGGCCGAGGAGGACCACCGGACGTGGCGCTTCATCCTGATCTACCCGAACACGACGATCGACCTCTACCCGGACCAGATCGGCATCTGGCGGATCAACCCGGACGGCGTGTTCAAGACGGCCGACGAGGCGCTCACCCTCCTGCCGGCGGACAGCGACGCGCGCAGTCGCGCGGCCCGCTACGCCAACCGCAAGGTCAACGAGCTGGTGGCCCACGAGGACGTGGATCTCGTGGCCAACGTGCAGGCCGGGATCGAGACGCGCGGGTGGGAGCCGGGCCCGCTGTCGGGGCGCGAGGCCGCGATCGCTTGGTTCGCGGACCGCATCCGGGCGGACCTCGCCGGAGCGGGATGACCGGCCCGGGCGCGGGGACGACCGAGGCAGCGCCGGAGCCCGCGGCCGACTCGGGGTCGCGGCGCGCCCGCGAGCGCATCCTGGCGGCCGCGGTCGACCGCATCGCCACCGACGGGATCGACGACATGCGCATCGCGCGCGTGGCCACCGACGCCGGCGTCTCCACCTCGCTCGTGCACTACCACTTCGAGACCCGCGAGGCGCTCCTGGCCGAGGCGCTCGAGTACTCGTACGAGCTGGCCGGGGACGTGCGCATCGAGGAGGGGGTCGATGCCCGGGGACACGTTGAGCGGCTGGCGCTCATGGCCGACCAGTTCCTGCCGCACACCGGGATACTCGAGCGCGACTGGATCCTCTGGGTCGAGCTCTGGCTGCGGGCCGTGCGCCATCCGGAGCTTCGCCCCACCGCCGCCGGGCTGTACGCGCGCATGCGGGAGTGGCTGGCGGCAGCGATCGCCGAGGGTCAGAAGGGGGGCGCGTTTCGATCGGAGGCCGATCCCGAGCGGGTGGCCGACCGGCTGATGGCGCTCGGCGACGGCTACGGGATACGCGTTCTGATCGGCGCTCTCGATCTCGACACGGCACGGCGCGAGCTCTGGGCCGGGTTGGCCCACGAGCTGGGCCTTCCCGACGAGCCGCCGCCGCGAGCTTGACGCCACACCCGGCCTCGGCTACGTTTACTGAATCGTCGTTCAAGTTACTGAGGGAGGGACCTGACGCGATGAGCCCGCGGCCGCGGCTCGACCATGTGCGCCGGCCCGAGATCCTCGCGGCCGCCGCGACCGTGATCCGCGAGCGCGGCCTGGAGAACGCCCGGGTGGCCGACGTGGCCGACGCGGCCGGGACGAGCGCCCCGTCCGTGCTCTACTGGTTCGCCTCGAAGGCCGAGCTGCTCAAGGAGGCGCTCACCTCGGCCGAGGAGCGCTTCTACGAAGCCTTGGCGAACGATCTCGACGGGATCGAGACCGCTCGCGAGCGCCTCGTGCGGATCGTGGAGAGCGGCACCGGGGACGGTGACTACGACGCCGCGCTGTGGATGGAGCTCTGGGCCAAGGCGCTGCGGGATCCCGAGCTGGCCGCCACGCGCGAGGAGCTCGACGGGCGCTGGCGAGACACCATCGCTACGGTGGTCCGCGAGGGTCAGGCCGGCGGAGAGTTCGGCTCCGTGGACGCCGACGAGTTCAGCGTGCTGATGGCGGGCCTGCTCGACGGACTGGCTGTGCAGATCGCGCTCGGCGACGCTCAGGTGACGAGCGCGCGTGTGCGCGAGCTGGCGCTCAAGCTCGCCGAGAGAGAACTTGGCTGTGAACTGCGGGAGTCGAGGACAGCGGCATGAAAGGGAAGACATCTTGAAACGGAACGTCAGCCGGCGCGAACTGCTCCATGGTGGTGCCGGCCTCGCGGTGGGGCTCGGCCTCGCCGGCTGCGGAGTCGGCAACTCGAGCGGCGGCAGCAAGGAGGAGACGGAGAAGCCGATCAGGAAGAAGGTCGACGGCGACCTCGTCTACTTCAACTACTCCGAGTACGTCGATCCTGCGCTCGTCAAGGGGTTCGAGAAGCAGTACGGCGTGAAGGTGCGCGAGTCGTACTACGACTCGATGTCGGCGATGACCGCCAAGCTGCGGGCGGGCATCCAGTACGACGTCATCTTCCCGAGCGCGGAGTACGTGCAGCGTCTGCTGTCCGGAAACCAGCTCCGTAAGATCGACCGTGACCGCCTCAAGAACGCTGACACGGTCTACTCGCAGTTCGACAGTCCCTGGTACGACAAAGGCTCGGAGCACTCGACGCCGTACGGGCTCTATGCCACCGGGCTCGGCTACCGGGCCGACAAGGTCGAGATGACCGGCTCCTGGCGTGACCTCGGCACGGTGAACACCGAGGACCGCAGCTTCCTGCTCGACGACTTCCAGGAGGGCATCGGCATGGCCAACCTGGTCAACGGCTACGAGCTCAACGAGACCGACCCGGCCAAGCTCGAGAAGTCGCAGCAGTATCTGGTGGACCTCAAGCCGAAGCTGCGCGGCATCTCCACCGACACGATCACCAACATGACGAGCGGCAACGCCTGGATCCAGCATCTCTGGAACGGCGACATCGTCAACATCCGCAATCAGGTCGACAATCCCGAGGACTTCCGCTTTCAGAAGTGCGAGGAGGGGATCCCCGTCGGCAACGACGCGTTCTGCATTCCGGTGAACGCGAAGCATCCCGGCACCGCGCTGCTGTTCATCGAGTGGATGCTCGAGCCCGAGCACGCGGCGCAGAACGTGGAGTGGATCGGCTACCCGATGCCCTACGACGGTGCGGCCACGGAGGCGTTCCAAGGACTGGTCAAGGATGACCCGGAGATCAACGTGACCGTGGACGACCTCGAGAACGGCCAGCAGTTCGAGAACCTGAAGGGCGAGGGCCGTCTGGAGTGGGACAAGGTGTGGACGGAGTTCCGGGTCTCCTAGAGCGCAGCGCGTCGCGTCCATGAACGAGAACCGCTTCGCCTCGGCCTTCCTCGTCGCCCCGGGGCTGTGGCTGCTGCTGCTGTTCGTGGTTCCGCTGGTGTTGCTGCTTGCGATCTCGTTCGGCACCACCGACGACCTGGGGGAGGCGGTCTACGGCTGGAACCCCGAGAACTACAGCCGGGTCTTCGATCCCGCCTTCGTGCCGGTTCTGCTGCGTTCGGTGGGCTTCGCCCTCGCGGCGGTCGTGTTGTGCCTGCTGATCGGCTATCCGGTGGCGTACTACATCGCCATCTTCGGCGGGCGCTGGAAGAACGTCCTGCTCGCGCTGGTGGTGCTCCCCTTCTTCGTGAACTACCTGGTGCGCACCTACGCCTGGATCGCCATGCTCGGCGACGACGGCCTCGTCAACGGCCTGCTCGGCGGGGACCTCCGTTTCCTCAACACGCCCTACGCGGTGATCGGCGGTCTCGTCTACGGCTTCCTGGCCTTCATGATCCTGCCGGTCTACGCCTCGCTCGACCGCATGGACCCGTCGCTGATCGAAGCGGGCAAGGACCTCTACGGCGGACCCTGGCAGACCTTCCGGAACGTCACCTGGCCGCACACCATGCAGGGGGTCTTGGCGGGATCCGTGCTGGTGTTCCTGCCGGCGGTCGGGGACTTCGTGGCCGCGGCGCTCCTGGGAGGCCCGGACGAGGTGATGGTCGGCAACCTCATCCAGCAGCAGTTCCAGGCGTCCGACAACTGGCCCTTCGGAGCCGCGCTGACCGTCGTGATGATGCTGTTCCTGCTGATCTGGATGTCGCTCTACCTGCGCTCGGCCGCCCGCGACGCGAAGGAGGTCACGGCATGAGCACGGTGGAGACCCCCACCAGCGACCGCCGAGCGGCCGGCGCCGAGCCGGCACGCCCGGCCCGCCGGAGCAAGCCGCCCAAGGACTTCGACCGGCCGCGCTTTCTGCGTCTCTTCACCGGGCTGTTCTTCCTGGTGCTCTTCGCGCCGATCGCACTGGTGATCCTGTTCTCCTTCAACTCGAGCCGCTCGCTCCAGGACTTCGAAGGCTTCAGCCTGCGCTGGTACGAGACGTTCTTCGAGACGGAGTCGTTGCGCGACTCGCTCATCGCCAGCGTGCAGATCGCCCTGCTCACCATGGTCATCGCCACGGTGCTCGGGACGGCCCTGGCCTACGGGTTGGTGCGGGCGCGGACACGTTGGTCGGATGGGGCCAACGTCATGATGCTGGTGCCTCTGGTCACCCCGGAGATCGTGGCCGGCGCCTCTGCGCTGTTGCTGTTCACCCAGGTCGGTCTCGAGTTGTCGCTGACGACGATCGTGCTGGCGCACATCACCTTCTCCATCTCGTATGTGACGGTGGTGGTGAGGGCCCGGCTGGCGTCGCTGAACCGCCAGGTCGAGGACGCATCGATGGATCTCGGCGCCACACGCTGGCAGACCTTCCGGCTCGTCACGCTCCCGGCGCTCTGGCCGGCCGTGATCGCGGCGGGGCTGCTGGTGTTCGCGCTCTCGTTCGACGATTTCGTGCTCTCGTTCTTCACCACCGGTGAGTCGCCGCAGCCGTTGCCGGTGCGCATCTGGACACAAATTCGCTTCGGCGTGAGGCCGACGATCAACGCGATCGGCACCTTCATGCTCGTCGTCTCGACCCTGTCGATCGGGCTCGCGCTGCTCTTGCCGCGCGTCTTCGGACGGCGCGAGAGCGGGCTCAAGGTGCTGCTGGGGAGGGAGGCCGCGTGAGCGCCATCCGCTTTGAAGGCGTGACCAAGCGGTTTGGCGACGCGGTCGCCGTCGACGGTCTGGAGCTCGAGATCGAGAAGGGCGAGTTCTTCTCGCTGCTCGGCCCCTCGGGCTGCGGCAAGACCACCACTCTGCGGATGGTGGCCGGCTTCGAGCAACCGAGTGAGGGCAGCATCTATCTGGACGACGAGCCCGTGGAGACGGTGCCGCCCTACCAGCGCAACGTGAACACCGTCTTCCAGAGCTACGCGTTGTTCGAGCATCTGAACGTGGAGGACAACGTCGCCTTCGGGCTCAAGCGCCGGAGGGTGGCCAAGGACGACATTCGCACTCGGGTGGCCGAGGCACTCGAGCTCGTGGAGCTGCGCGGCCGGGAGACCGCCCGCCCGCGCGAGCTGTCGGGTGGCCAGAAGCAGCGCGTGGCCCTGGCGCGAGCCCTGGTCAACCGTCCCTCGGTGCTGCTGCTCGACGAGCCACTGGGGGCGCTCGACCTCAAGCTGCGCAAGCAGATGCAGGTGGAGCTCAAGGGCATCCAGCGCGAGGTGGGCATCACGTTCCTGTACGTGACCCACGACCAGGAAGAGGCGCTGGCCATGTCCGACCGCATCGCGGTCATGGACGGCGGCGTGGTCCGCCAGTGTGGCTCGCCCGAGGACATCTACGAGCACCCGGTGGAGCCGTTCGTGGCCGGGTTCATCGGCGTCTCCAACCTGCTCCCGGGAGTGTGCGAGAACGGCGGCGTGCGCCTGGCCGGCGGCGCGATGTGCAAGGCCGAGGTGCCGCCCGAGTGCACCGAGGGGACAGACATCCAGCTCTCGGTGCGGCCGGAGAAGATCTCGATCGACGAGCACGAGGAGGGCATGGTCTCCGTGCCGGGGACGATCGTCGAGCGGGTGTACGTCGGCACCTCGACCCAGGTGATCGTGGAGATAGCCGACGGCATGCGCCTGGTGGCGCTCGGCCAGAACTTCGACCGCGCCCGCTCGGACGACCGCTGGGAGATCGGCGACCGCGTGGAGCTCGGCTGGTACCCCGAGCACGCGCTGGTGCTGCGCTAGATCAAGCCGATCTGGCGGCGGCGGGGGCCGAGCGCTTGCGCTGCACTACCCGCGGCCGGCGCTCGGCGCGGCGCCGGTCCTTGAGGATCCGCTGTGCGGCGTTGTGCCCGCAGGCGGCCATCACCCCGCCTCCGGGATGCGTGCCGGCGCCGCACAGATAGAGCCCGTCGACCGGGGTCGCGTACTGCGCGAGCATCGGAGCGGGGCGCATGAACGCCATCTGCTCGAGCCCCTGCTCGCCCTGGAAGATCGATCCGCCCTGGAGGCCGAAGATGCGCTCGAGATCCGGCGGGGCCAGCACCTCGTGGTCGATCACCGCGTCGCGCACATTTGGAGCGTGCTGGGCCACGATGTCGAGGCAGCGCTGGGCGTAGGCCTCGCGCTCGCCCTCGCCCCAGTCCTCCTCGCGCCACGGGCCGTACTGGGTGAACATTGTCATCACCGTCGTGCCGTCGTCGGTCAGCGAGGGGTCGACGCTGCTGGGGACCTCCACCTCCACGTATGGACCCTCGGCGGGGACGCCGCGCACGGCGTCCTGCCAGGCGCGCTCCAGGTAGTCGATGGAGGGGCACAGGGCCAGGCCGGTGTGGAGCAGCCGCCGGCCGTCCTCCTCCGAGACACCCTCGTAGCGCGGCGGCTCGGAGAGGATCCAGTTGACCTTCACCGACCCGCCGCGGCTGCGGAAGCGGCGCATGTCGGTCACCACCTCGTCGGGGAAGTGCTCGGGACCGACCATGTCGAGCACCGTCGTCCGCGGGTGGGCCCCCGACACCACGAGCGGGGCGCGCAGCTGCTCGCCGCTCGAGAGGGTCACCCCGGTCACGCGTCCGCCGGTCACGTCCACCGAGGCCACGCCCGCGCCGGTGCGGATCACGGCACCGGAAGCCTCGCCGCTGCGGGCGATCGCGTTGCTGATCCCGCCCATGCCGCCCTTCACGTGGCCCCAGAGCCCGCCGATCCCGTTCAGCTCGCCCAGCGCGTGATGGAGCAGGTTGTAGGCGGTGCCCGGCGTGCGCGGCCCGGCCCACACGCCCACCACGCCGGTGCTCGCGAACGCGCCCTTGAGCACATCCGACTCGAAGTGCTCGTCCAGCAGGTCGCCCACCGACATCGTCATGACCCGGAACAGCTCGAGCAGGTCGCGGCGGCTCATGCCCGCGGCACGGCCCGCCTCGCGCAGCAGCGAGAACAGGTCGCCGGGCCGCTTGGAGCCGAGCGCCGGCGGCGGCCGCAGCATCAGCGGGCGCAGGAACCCCGCGCAGCGCTCGAGCAGCTCCTCGAAGGCGGGATAGGCGGCGGCGTCGCGGGGCGAGTGGGGTCGTAGCGAGGCCTGGGTGGCGGCGCTGTCGGTGAAGGTGAACAGGGCCCTGCCGTCGCCCGCGATCGTCCCGAAGGCCGGATCGAGGGGGATGGCCTCGTAGCCGAACCGATGCAGCTCGAGCTCCTTCACCACCTTGGGCTGGAGCATCGAGACCACGTACGACGCGCGCGACACCCGGCGTCCGGGCCACAGCTCCTCGGTCACGCAGGCGCCCCCGATCACGTCGCGGCGCTCGAGCACGCACACCCGCAGCCCGGCCCGCGCGAGGTAGGCCGCGCAGGTGAGCCCGTTGTGGCCGGCGCCGACGACGAGGGCGTCGAAGTCGGTGGGGGAGCCGCCGTTGCCGCTCAAGCGGTCACCTGCATGCGGTCGCCGGCCTCCTCCAGCACCGCTCCGAGCGTGCCGGCGATCGTGTCGAACTCACGCTGGCCCGCCACCAGCGGGGGAGAGATCTGGACGACGGGATCGCCGCGGTCGTCAGCGCGGCAGATCAGCCCGCGCTCCAGGAGCTGGGGCGAGACGAAGCCGCGCAGCAGCTCCTCGCACTCCTCGTCGGTGAAGCCCGTGCGCGTCTCCCTGTCCTTGACCAGCTCGAGCGCGTAGAAGTAGCCCGCGCCGCGCAGGTCGCCGACGATCGGGAGCTCGAGCAGTTGCTCGAGGGTCTCGCGAAAACGGGGCTCGCAGTGGAGCACGTGCTCGAGGATGCGGTCGCGCTTCATGATCTCGATGTTCTTCAGCGCCACCGCGGCCTGTACCGGATGCCCGCCGAAGGTCATGCCGTGCATGTACATCGAGCCCGGCTTCGTGAACGGCTCCATCACCCGCTCGCTCGCCATCAGCGCGCCGATCGAGGCGTAGGCCGAGGACAGGCCCTTGGCGCAGGTGAGCAGATCGGGCTGGATGCCGTAGCGCTCGGACGCGAACCAGTGCCCGAGCCGGCCGAAGCCGGTGATCACCTCGTCGGCGCAGAGCAGGATCCCGTGCTCGTCGCACAGCGCGCGCACGCCCTCGAAGTAGCCGGCCGGGGGAGTGAACGAGCCGCCGGCGTTCTGCACCGGCTCCATGATCACCATGGCCACGGTGCCGGGACCGGCCCGCAGGATGGTCGTTTCGAGCTCGTCCAGGAGGTGAGCGGCGAACTCCTCCTCGGTCTCCTCCGGCGGGCGGTGATAGCGGTTGGTGTTGGACACGTGGTGCACGCCGGGCACGAGCGGCTCGAAGGGCGTGCGCAGCTCGGTGGTGCCGGTGATCGAGAGAGCGCCAAGGGTGGTGCCGTGGTAGGCCACGTCGCGAGCGATGACCTTCCAGCGGCGCTCCCCCCGCGCGGAGTGGTACTGACGGGCGAGCTTCCAGGCCGCCTCCACCGCCTCTGAGCCACCCGACACGAAGAACGCCCGGTTGAGATCACCGGGAGCGAGACCGGCCAGCTCTGCGGCCAGCTCGATCGCGCGCGGGTGGGCGTAGGTCCAGTTGATGGCGAAGGGCAGCTCGCGCATCTGCGCCGCCGCGGCCTCGCCCATCTCGGCGCCGTAGCCGTAGCCGACGTTGACGCAGAACAGGCCGGCCAGAGCGTCCAGATAGCGCTTGCCCGAGGCGTCCTCGATGTAGCAGCCGTCGCCGCGGACGATCACCTGCAGATGCGACGGGTCCTCGTAGGACCCCATGTCGGTGAAGTGCATCCAGAGGTGGTCGAGGGCTGAACTCTGCAGCCGGGCGGCTTCATCCATTGGGGGGACACGATATCGTGCGACTGACTACAAAGTCAAAGAATCGGATATGCTCGGCCGATGGTCGGAGGAGTGCGGCTTGCATGACGTGATCGTTGTGGGAGCAGGGCTGGCGGGCCTGTCCGCCGCGCGCGACCTCGCAGCCGGCGGAGCCGACGTGCTGGTGGTCGAGGCGCGCGACCGGCCCGGCGGCAGGGTCGAGCAGGAGCTGCTCGCCGACGGCCGCCCGGTGCAGCTCGGCGGCGAGGTGGTGGGGGACTGGATGGCCGGCTACCTGGAGCTCGTCTCCGAGCTCGGCCTCACGCTCGAGCCCAGCTACACCGCGGTCGACCTGCCCTACGCGTGGGGCGCCAACGAGGGCGTGGCCGTCTCAGACCAGGCGCCCTGGATGGACGACGCCGACGAGGCCGACCTCGAGCGGGTGGAGCGAGCCTTCGCCGGCCTCGCCGCCGAGGTCGATCCCGCCGACCCTTGGAGCCATCCGGACGCCGCGAGCCTCGACCGAGCGAGCATCGGGGACTGGCTGCGGGCCCTGGGCGCCAGGCCCGGCGTGATCCGGCTGCTCGACCACATGCACCTCTCGCTGTCGATCGACTCGGTGGAGCGCACCTCCCTGCTGGCCCAGCTCCGCAAGGAGGCGGCCTCCGGGGCGCAGGGCTTCTACCACGAGAGCCACTGGGAGAGCCTCAGGGTCGCCGAGGGCTCCGCCACGGTCGCGCTGCGAATGGCCGAAGCGCTGGGCGAGCGACTGCGGCTCGGCTGCCTCGTGCGGGCGATCGACATCGGCCCCGCAGGCTGCCGGGTGACGCTCGCGGACGGTGAGCTCCTCGACGCCGGGGCGGTGGTCTGCGCGCTGCCCGTGGGGCCGCTGCGCGACGTGGCCGTGAGCGGGGTCTCGCCCGAGCGCCTGGGCTCGCTCCATCGTCAGCGCTCCGCCCTTGCCTTCAAGACCGTGGTGGCCTACCCGTCTTCCTTCTGGAACGTGGGCGGCGCCACCAGCGACGGCGTCTGGTCCTCGGTCTGGATCCAGCGCGACGGGATCCTGTCCTCGCTCACCCCTCCCGACCGCCTCGGCCCCTTCCTGGCAACGCCCGAGCCTCAGCGGCGGCGCGAGTACCTCGAGTGCCTGGCGGCGCTCATGGGTGACGAGGCGCTCGAGCCCGTTCTCTACGCCACGCGATTGTGGGGCATCGATCCGCTGACCCAGGGCTACGTGACCAGCTGGCGGCCGGGTGACGTGACGGCGGTCGGGCCTCTGCACGGCACCCACGAGCCGCCCTTCTACGTGTGCGGCTCCGATCAGTGGGTGGCCGGCTACATGGAGGGCGCGGTGCGCACCGGCCGCGACGCGGCCTCCCACGCCCTCGGGCGCGGCCCGCGCGAGTTCGCGCTGCCGGTCAGCGCGGGCTGACGGGCGGCGGTGGCTCGCCCAGGCCCCAGGCGTCGACGCCGCCGTCGATCGTGATCGTCGTGCCGGTGACGTAGCCGGCGGCCGGCGAGGCCAGGAAAGCCGTGGTCGTCGCCACCTCCTCGGCGCTGCCCAGGCGCCCGAGCGGCACCAGCCGCGCCATGGCCTCCAGGTCCTCTCCGTAGGACTCGAGGCCCTCGGTGTGGATGCTGCCGAGCGCCAGCGCGATCACCCGGATCCCGTGTCGGCTCCACTCGCCCGCAAGGCCGGCGGCGAGGTTCTCGAGGGCCGCCCGGGCGGCGCAGGCGTGAGCGAAGCCGGGCATGCCCCGCCGCGGGCTGAAGGTGTTGAAGAAGATCACCCCGCCGTCGCCAGGGATCATCGAGCGCCGCGCCACCTCGCGGCTGAGGCTCCACGCGGCGTCCACCGACAGGCGCTGCACCGCCCGCCAGCCGCGCGGCGTGATCTCCTCGGCCGGCGCGGTGAACTGGCCGCCGGCGTTGTTCACGAGCACGCTGATCGGGCCGAGCTCGTCCATCACCGCGCCCACGAGGCGCTCGACCTGATCCTCCTCGCGAATGTCCGCCGCATGGACCACACAACGGCCGCCGGAGGCCTCGACCAGCCGCCGGGTCTCGGCCAGCGGCTCCTCGCGCCGGCCGCAGATCGCCACCGCCGCGCCGGTGCGGGCCAGCTCGAGGGCGGTGGCCCGGCCGATCCCGGTCCCGCCGCCGCTCACCAGGGCCACGGCGCCGGCGTTGGCGTCCTCGGTCAGCGGCGAGCCCGGGCCGGAGCTCACGTGGCGCGCGAGTCGCGGGCCTCGGCGAAGGCCTTCGCTCCGTCGAGGAAGTCGCCGGCGGCGAGCGCCCGCGAATAGGCTGGCCAGCGGCCGCCGGCCATCGCCTCGAACTGCTCCTGGACGCTCAGGCCCTCTCCCCGCCGCGCGATCTCCTTGGTGGCCTGGACGGCGGCCGGCGGGCAGGTGGCGATCTGCTCGGCCAGCCGGCGCGCCTCGGTCATCAGCTCATCCCCGGGCAGCACCGAGCGGACGAGGCCCCAGCGGGCGGCCTCCTGCGCGCCCAGTCGCCGGCTGGTGAGCAACAGGTCCATGGCCACGAACCAGGGCAGCCGCCGCGGCAGCCGCTGGGCGCCGCCCGCGTCGGGCACGATGCCGAGTCCGAGCTCGGGCAGGAAGAACTCGGCGTGCTCGGCGGCCAGGATCAGGTCGCAGGCGAGCACCATCTCGAAGCCGCCACCCGCGGCCAGCCCGTTGACGGCGGCGATAACGGGCTTGTCGAGGTCGAACATCTCGGTGAGCCCGGCGAAGCCGCCGGGGCCGAAGTCGCTCGACGGGTCCTCCTCGCCCGACGCCGCCGCCTTGAGGTCCCAGCCCGCGGAGAAGAAGCGCTCGCCGCCGCCGGTCAGGATCCCGACGCGCAGGTCCGGATCGTCGCGCAGGCGGGCAAACGCTTCGTGGAGCTCCAGGCTGGTGGCGCGATCGATCGCGTTGGCCTTGGGCCGGTCGATGATGATCTCGAGGACGGCGCCCCTGGCGCTCACCCCGACGGCCGCGCTCATCGCACGCGGAACGTCGTGTGCGCGAGGACGCTGTAGCCGTCGTCCAGCATGAGGGTCGCGCGGTAGCGGCCGGGGGCCAGCTTTCCGAGATCGCCCTGCGTGAAGGTCACGCTGCCGTTCGGGCGCGCGCCCGTGTAGAGGAAGCCGAGGTAGTTGTAGACGTCGGGTTCGCCGGCGGGATAGACGCCCACCCAGTCGAGCTTGTTGGCCGGTGCCCCACGGAAGCGCAGCCGGATGGGGGCGCCGCGCTCGTACGTGCTTCGCGCCGAGCGGATCCCCGGCCGCGTGCCGCGCGCCTCGATCCAGAAAGGCGACTCCGCCAGCACTCCACCGCGGCGGTCGAGCAGGGCGGCCCGGTAGGCGCCCGGGCGCAGGGGACGGGTGCCGAGCAGGGGCGCGATGTGGTCCGAGGCGTCGTAGATCGGAAGCGACATCAGCGGCCGGTTCGAGCCCTGGCCGAGGATCGCGACCTTGCGGCCGTTGGGCCTGAACCTCGTGTAGCGCAGCGTCACGCGCTCGCCGCGGGTGACGACCCGCGGATGCGCGCTGACCAGCGCCGGCGCCCGGGCGGGCGTGACTGAGAAGGTGGAGGCCACGGCGCGGTGGTCGGAGGGCCAGGGGCTGACCCCCACCTCGACGCTCGGCCCGCCCTCCTCGCCCACGAGCCTGCTGGACAGGGTCGTGGCGGGGCCGGTGGCCATCACCCAGTCGATGCGGTCGACCGTCTCGACCTTGCGAATTCGTGGCGGCGGCGTGCCGGCCGTCCAGGTGAGGCCGGGCCAGGCGACCGGGTCGGGGTGCGCCTCGCGGTAGGAGTCCCGGATGCCGAAGCGGGCGAGCGCGCGCGACACGGGCCAGGCCAGCGGGAACTTCACCCGCTCCGGGAACGCCGCGGCGGCGGCGTCGGTCCAGTCGAGGTGCGAGGGGGAGTTGAAGTCGCCCGTCAGGAAAGCGGGCGTGCCCGAGGCGCCGAGCCGCGCGAGCGGTCGCAGCCACGGCCGGATCTCCGGCAGTCGCACCGAGCGCTCGAGGGCCAGGACCTTTCTCGGCCCCTGGCCGTCCCGCGCCGCCTCCGGCCCATAGGGGGAGGCGGTGAGGTGCAGGTTGCCGATCGCCACCACGCTGTCGAGGTCGAGCGCGGCGTAGCCGTAGCGGGCGCCGCCGCGCTCGACGGCGAAGAGCGGCCAGCGCGAGATCACGTGAAGGCTCTCGTCGTAGTACTGGAGCCCTGACAGCCGCGCGATGCGGGGCACGTTGCCCTCCGGCTCCTGCAGCCCGACGATGTCCGCTCCCGAGCGGCGGATCGCCCGTGCCATCCGGCTCTCCTCGAGCTGCGCGCCGCCGTACCAGACGTTGAACGTCATGACCGTGATCTCGCGTGGGGCCTGAGCCTGAGCGCCGGTTGCCGGGACGAGCGCGAGCACGAGGGCCAGCAGGGCGAGCACCGGAATCCGGCCCTTGGGCGGTTCTTGTGCGGCTGACCACAAAGTCAACACGGGGCAAACTATCACGCGCGGCGATGCAATTGTCGGGGTTAGGGTGGCGAGATGACCGTTCGCCGTGCCGTGCTGGCCTGTGCCTGCTTTCTCGTGACCGCTCCCGCGGCCGCGGCTGCCCCTTCACTGCATGCCCATCGCGGCGGAACGGTGCACGCCGGGCGCCCCGTGGCCGCCGAGGAGACGCTCCGGGCCTACTCGCTGGCCGCACGCGACGGGTTCGTGCTCGAGGTCGACGCCAAGTTGACCAAGGACGGCGTCCCGGTGGCCATCCACGACGCCACCCTCGAGCGCACCACCGACTGCCGGGGGCTCGTCCGCGCGCGGACGCTGGCCGAGCTCGGCGGCTGCCGGCCCGACGTGCTCGGCAGCCCGGGAAGCGGCCTGCCCACGCGGCGCGTGAGCCCACGCGGCTCGATCCCGACGATCGAACGGGTGCTGCGGTACGCGCGCGCGGCGGGCGCCGGGGTCAACCTCGAGATCAAGAACGTGCCCACTGATCCGGACTTCGACCCCACGTCGGCCTACGCCGAACGCGTGATGGACGTGGTCCTGAGCAGCGGCCTGCCGCGCGGGCAGCTGCTGATCCAGAGCTTTCTCCCGGGGCACCTGGACGTCGCCCGCCGGCGGCTGCCTGGAGTGGCCACGAGCCTGCTCAGCCTCGGCGCGACGACCGGCGCCTTCCTCGACCTGGCCGTTCGGAACCGCTACGGCTGGGTCTCTCCCGAGTGGCCGGTGTCGCGAGCCTACGTGCAGCGCGCGCACCGGGCGGGTGTCGAGGTGGCGCCGTACACGCTCAATCGGGCCGCCGGCGTCCGGGCCGCCGCCCGCACAGGCGCCGACGCGATCATCAGCGACGACCCGCTGGCGGCGGCCGCCGCGCTGGGCCGACAGCGCGCTCGCTCACTCAAGGCCGCGTACGTCGCCAAGGGCACGGCCTTCCGGGCCGCCGGTGTGCTGGGTCCTCCGGCGGACCTGGCGCGTGGCGCCGCCTGCCGCGGCACGGTGACGGTCCGGGTGTCCACCCACGAATGGCTCGTGGCCCGCCAGGTTCGGCTCGGCCGGGACTGCCGCTTCGCGGTCAGAGCCCGGCTGGCCGGCGCCGTCCCCGCCCCGGGCCTGGCCGTGGCGGTGCGCTTCGGCGGCAACCGCCGGCTGCTGCCGCGCGTGGTCGTCATGCACTGAACGACTGGAGCCCGCCACGGGGGCGGGCTCCAGTCCTGCGCTGACTCGGTTCGGGCGGCCGGCTCAGCCCTCGGCCGGACGTGCCTCGCCCGTGGGCTGAGGCCCACGCCGTTCGGGCTGCGGGGCCACCGGGGCCGCCTCGCCCTCGAGCGCGGGCCCCTTGGGGAGCCACTCGAGCCAGCGGGGCAGGTACCAGTTCCAGTCGCCAAGCAGCTTCATCGTGGCCGGCAGCAGCACACCGCGCACGATCGTGGCGTCGATCAGGATGGCCGTCGCGAGGCCCACCCCGAACTGCTTCATGTCGATGAACTGGAGCGTCGCGAAGATGCCGAACACCGCCACCATCACGATCGCTGCCGCGGTGACCACACCGGCGGTCGACTTGATGCCGTGCGAGATGGCGTCCGAGGTCGACTCGCCTCGATCCACCGCCTCCTTGATCCGGCTGAGGATGAACACGTGGTAGTCCATCGACAGGCCGAACAGGATCACGAACAGCATCAGCGGGAACCAGGCGGTGATCGCGCCCGTGGAGTCGAAGTTCAGCAACCCCTCGAGGTTTCCGTCCTGGAACACCCAGGTCACGATTCCCAGCGCCGCGGCCACCGACAGGACGTTCAGCGCGATCGCCTTGATCGGGATGACGATCGAGCGGAAGGTCACCAGCAGCAGCAGGAACGCCATCGCGAAGACGAAGGCGAACACGTACCAGATGCGCTCCGCCATCAGCTCGTTGAAGTCCACCGAGCCGGCGGTGAAGCCGGTCACGCCGACCACCTCACCGGCACTCAGGTCAGACGTGACCTGAGGCACGACGTCCTCGCGGAGCGACTCGACCGCGGCCAGCGACGTGTCGTCGGTGCCGGTACCGGCCAAGGGAACCTCGATCACGGCGATCTCGCCGTCGGGGCTCGTGTCGATCGTGACCGGCTCGTTGAACTGGTCGGAGCCACGCGCGATCTGGCGCATCTCCTCGGCCGCGGCCTGGATCTCCGCCGGGTTGAGATTCTTGCCCTCGACCACGATGTCGGCCGTGAACTGCTCGCCTGGGAAGGCGGCCTGCATGCGGTCGTAGGTCTGCATGATCTCGATGGAGCGCGGCAGCCCGTCGACGCCCGAGTCCGCGGTGTGGATGTGGAACACGGGGATGGCGAGCACGACCAGCACGGCTGCGGCGGCGATCGCTGACACGAGCGGCCGCCTGAGCACGCGGTCGATCAGCCACGACCACACGCGCGGCTCGCCCGTGCGCTTCTCCGGCTTGAGGAAGGGCACGCGTCCCTTGTTCACCCGGTCGCCGAGCTTGGACAGGACCGCCGGCAGGACCGTGAGCGAGCCGAGCATCGCGATCGCCACCACGATGATCGTGCCCGTGGCGAACGACACGAACGTTGCCGCCCCACCCAGGTACATGCCGGCCATCGCGGCCATCACGGTGATGCCGGAGACGAGGACCGCCCGTCCCGACGTGGCCGCCGCTGCCTCCAGCGCCGCTTCCTCGCTCCGGCCGCGGGCGCGCTCTTCGCGTTCGCGGCGGATGTAGAAGAGCGCGTAGTCGACGCCGACGGCCAGACCGATCAGGAGGACCACCGAGTTGATGGACTCGTCGACCGGTGCGATCTGGCTGATCGGCCCGATCAGGCTGATGGCGGCCGCGACGGCGGTGACGGCCAGCAGCAGTGGGACGAAGGCGGCCAGCAGTGCGCCAAAAGCAAGGATGAGGATGATCAGGGTGATCGGCAGGGAGGTGACCTCTGCCTTCTGGAAGTCGTCCTCGAAGGCCTGGCTCAACGCCTTCTCCGAGCTGGCATCGCCGAATTCCTCGATGCGGAAGCCGGCCTGTTGGCGGTCGAGCTTCGCCACCGTGGCCAGAGCCGGGTCGACCTTGTCCTCGGCCTCGTCGCCGGGCAGCTCGAAAGTCACCAGTGCGGACTTGCCGTCCTCTGACAGAGAGCCCTGGTTGCCCTTCGCGTACGGATTCTGGACGTTCTGGACGTTCTTGGTGTTCTCCAGCCGGGCTACGGTCGTATCCACGACCTCACGGAACCGCGCATCACCGTTGCGAGCTCCGTTCTGGCTCTGGATCAGGACGCTCTCGCCCGACTTCTCGGGGAAATGGTCGGATACGGCCTTGTCGGCTTTACCTGATTCGCCGATGCCGTAGTCGCTGTCGGACAGCGTCTTCGTGCCCACTGAACCGCCGATGAACACGGCCAGGATCACGAAGGCGAGCCATCCGACGATGGCCTTCTTACGGTGCTGAGCGCTCCAGCGACCGGCGCGCGCAGCGATGTTCTTTGTGCGGTTCTCGTTCATGGAGCCAGCATCCGCCCGCGAGGGCGGTGGTCCAATGGGGCCTCCCCGCCAGCGGTGGTGCGGTTACCCGAACCGCTCGGCGCCGGCCGTCACACCCCGAGGATCAGGTCGCGTACGGCGGCCGGCTGAGACAGGAACGGGTGATGGCCGGCGTCGAGCTCCACGACGTTGCCTGCCCTTCCGGCGAAGTCGCGTTGGCGCTGGGCGGGGGTGCCTCGGTCCTGAGCGCAGACGAGGTAGGTCGAGGCCATCTGTTGCCAGGCCGCTGACTGCACCGGCTGCCCGATCACGTTCAGGCTCTGCCGGGCCGTCTTATTGATGGCCTCTCGTTGGATCTCCGGATCGCAGTCCTGCAGGAACGTCTCGGCGAGGGCATCCGCTCGGACGGTGAACGTCCCGCCTTCGGGATCGATGTCGAGGAACGGGGCCGGTTCCTCGTCGCCGAACGAAGACAGGCTCTCCCCGATCTCAGGCAGGTAGCTGGAGACGAGCAGCAGGTGACGGACGGTCTCCACGCCCGCAGCCGCCTCCGCGGTGACGATTCCGCCGTAGCTGTGGGCGACCACGACGGTCGGTTCGTCGCTCGCGGTCAGCAGCTGCCGGACCGCGGCGACGTCGTCGGCCAGCCCCGGCCCTTCCGCACCCGTCGGGGCGCCCGTCTCGCCGCAGCTCGGCAGGGCTGACGCCTCGCTCGCGACACCTCGGTCGGCCAGCAGCTCGCCGGTGCGGTGCCACCACCACGCTCCGTCCTTCACGCACGCCCCGTGCACGAACACGACCCTCATCACGACCTCCTCGACCGGTTGCGCCACCTCCTCGAGGACGGTAAACGAACCGTTTGTTACGTGAAAAGATGATGTCGTGGGGCGGCATCGTCAGCCAGAGATCCGGCAACGGCTTCTCGACGCGTGCACCGGCTACGCGCTCGAGCACGGGCTTCCGAATCGGCTCGGACCTCTGGCCACCGCCGCTGGCACCTCGACGCGGATGCTGATCTACCACTTCGGCACGCGTGACGGCCTGCTCCGCGAAATTCTCGAAGAGGCTCGGCGGCGCCAGATGGAAGCCTTCACCGAACTCCTGCGCGTTCGACCCGACGAGCCCTACCCGGTGACCCTGGAGCGGGCGTGGTCCGCGATGACCGGGCCGCAGGGCCAGCCCTACCTGCGCATGTTCACCCGCCTGCACGACACCGCAGGAGAACCTCTCTGGCCCGGCTTCCGGCGCACCGCGACCACAGACTGGCTCGCACCCCTCGAGGGCGGCATGCGCAGCCTCGGCCGGCCCGAGCTGGCCACCGTCGTGCTCGCCGTCATCCGCGGCCTGCTCATGGACCTCGACGCGACCGGTGACGCCGCACGCACCCACGAGGCCTTTCACTCCTTCCTCACCACGATCCGCAGCCCGTAGAAAAGAGTCACGAGTAACGCATGACGCGCGGCGCCTCGCGCATCCGGATCAACCGGGCCGGCACGCCGCCCACCACTGCGTTGGCGGGGACGTCGCGGGTCACCACGGCGTTCGTCCCGATCACCGCGTTGTCGCCCACGGTGACGCCTCGCAGAATGCAGGCGCCGTAGCCGATCCAGACGTTGTTGCCCACGCGCACGTCGCGCTTGTAGATGCCCTGCAGCCGTATCGGGCGCTCGATCTCGACCATGCCGTGGTCGAAGTCGATCAGCATCACTCGGTCGGCGATCACGCACTCGCGCCCGATCGACACGTGCTGAAAGGAGGAGATCGTGCATTCCTGGCCGAGCACGGTCTTGGCTCCGATCGAGATCGCCCCCTCGTGCGAGCGCAGCTTGCAGCCGTGCCCGACCCAGCACCAACGCCCCAGCTCGAGCGAGGCGCGCTCGCCCACCTCCAGGGAACAGCCCGGCCCCACGAAGGCCAGCCCGTCCAGGTGCAACCCCTTACCCAGTCGCAGTTTCCAGAGCCCGAGCCGCGCGATGAGCCGCAGATACTTGAGATTGAGCATCCCTTTACGGCGCATGAAGCGCAGCAACACCAAGAGGCCGCCGCTTCGCGGCGGTGGCTCGCCGCGGAGCTCGGGCGGCAGATCGGCCGGCGGCGCGGCAACAGGCTCGGTGGCGCTCTCCATCGCGGGGCTGGATGATAGGTGCGGCTATCCGTATTGGCCTGAGGGCCGCGGGGCTTCACAATCAGTGGGGAAATGGCGAGAACCGTCCTGATCGTCGACGATCACCCGAGCTTCCGGGCCACCGCCCGCATGCTGCTCGAGTCCGAGGGCTTCGAGGTGGTGGGGGAGGCCGAGGACGGTCTAAGCGCCATCGACGCCGTTCAGGAGCTGGGGCCCGATCTCGTCCTCCTCGACGTTCAGCTGCCGGACATCGACGGAATCGAGGTGGCGTCGCGCCTGACCCGCAACGGCAACGCACCGGTGATCGTCCTGACCTCGAGCAGAGACCTGGCCGATCTCGGCAGCCTCGGCGGGGCCCGCGGGTTCGTCCCCAAGTCGGAGCTGTCCGGCGCGGCGCTGGAGGCGCTCCTCTGACCGGTCTGCGAGGCGCTCTCTGGGCGATCGCCGGGGCGGGTCTTGCCCTCGGCCTCGCCGTCACGGCCCTGATCCTCACGAGCGACCTGGTGGAGGGACCGCCCGGCGTCTGGGTCGCCGCGACGTTGTTCATCGGCTGGAGCTTCATCGGCATCGGCCTCTATGCCTGGTCGCGCCGACCCGACAACCGGGTGGGCATGCTGATGGCGGCCACCGGCTTCGCCTGGCTCGTGGCGTCGTTCGGTGTGTCCGACCTCCCGCTGGCCTTCACCGTCGGGCAGCTGCTCGGCTCGCTCTACTTCGCGGTGGCCATCCATCTGTTGCTTGCCTTCCCGGACGGGCAGCTGAAGAGCAGGGCCGAGCGCCTGATCGTCCGGACGACCTACCTCCTGACCACGGTCGCCCTCCTCCCGGCCTACCTGTTCCTCGATGCGCGCGAGGACTTCGACTGCACCGACTGTCCCGACAACGTGCTCCTGGTCGAGCGCAGCGAGACCGTGGTCCAGGTGATCAGCGCGATGATCAACGTGACGGCGGCCGTTCTCATCACCGCCGTTCTGGTTGTGCTCGTGAAGCGCTGGCGGCGGGCCGGCCCAGGGCAGCGGCGGCTGCTGGTGCCGGTGTACGCCGGCGGCGTGGCCCTGATGATGCTGCTCAGCCTGACCGTCGTGCTGCAGGTGAGCGGGTTCGACTCGGTAGTGACCGAAGTGGCCTGGATCGGGGCCATGCTGCCCTTCGGCCTCGTGCCCTACCTGTTCCTGTGGACGCTGATCAGGGCGCGCATGATCCAGCGCGGTGCGGTGGGCTCCCTGATCGCCCGCCTCAACGAGGTGCCGGCCAGCGGCCAGCTGCGTGACGCCCTGGCGGACGCTCTGGGCGACCCTTCGCTCGAGGTCCTCTACTGGATCTCCGAGGACGAGCGCTTCGTCGACGGCGACGGGCACGGCCACGAGCTCCCGCGTCCCGGCGAAGGCCGCGCCGTGACGACGGTGGAGCGCGACGGGCACCCCGTGGCCGCCATCCTGCACGACCCCCTGCTGCTCGACCGCCGCGCCGGTCACGTCGACGCCATCGGGGCCGCGGCGTCGCTGGCGCTCGAGAACGAGCGGCTCGACGCCGAGCTGCGCTGCAAGCTCGAGGAGCTGCGCGACTCGCGCGAGCGCATGCTCGAGATCGGCCTCGAGGAACGACGGCGGCTGGAGCGCGACCTGCACGACGGGGCCCAGCAGCGCCTGGTGTCGATGGCGCTCGAGCTGCGGCTGGCGCGAGCCAAGCTGGAGAGCGATCCCGCCGCCGCCGCCACGCTCCTGGCCGAAGCCGCCCACGAGCTCGACTCCGCTCTCGAGGAGCTGCGCGAGCTGGCCCGCGGCATCCACCCCGCCGTGCTCTCGGACCGAGGCCTGGACACCGCGCTGGAGACCCTCGCTCACCGGGCGCCGTTGCCGGTGGACGTGGGCGAGCTGCCGGGCGAGCGCCTGCCCGAGGCCGTGGAGCTGGCCGCCTACTTCGTGGTGGCCGAGGCGCTGACCAACGTGGCCAAGTACGCCGAGGCCAGCAGGGCCACGGTGCGCGTGGAGCGAGCCAACGGCCGGCTGCTGGTGATGGTGGCCGACGACGGCGTGGGCGGAGCCGACCCCGACGAGGGCACCGGCCTGCGCGGCCTGGCCGACCGCATCGGCGTGCTCGAGGGACGGCTCGTCGTGGACTCCCCGCCGGGTGAGGGCACCACCGTCACGGCGAGGATCCCGGTCCGGTGACGGAGAAGGGCGACACCGCCACCCGCGTCGTGGTGGCCGACGACTCGGTGCTGTTGCGTGAGGGTGTGGTGCGGCTGCTCGAGGAATGGGGCTTCGACGTGGTGGCCCAGGCCGGCGACGCTGACGACCTGCTGCGCAAGGTCAGCGCCCACAAGCCCGACGTGGCGGTGGTGGACATCCGCATGCCGCCCACCAACACCGACGATGGCCTGCGCGCGGCCCTGGAGATCCGCGCGCGGCAGCCGGACACCGGGGTGCTGGTGCTGTCGCAGTACGTGGAGGAGAGCTATGCGCTCGAGCTGGTGGGCGACAGCGCGGGCGGGGTGGGCTATCTGCTCAAGGACCGCGTGGCCGACGTGGAGCGCTTCATCGACTCGGTCAAGCGCGTGTCAGAGGGCGGCTCGGCGCTCGACCCGGAGGTGGTGTCACAGCTCGTGGGCCGCGCCCGGCGCGACGATCCCCTGGAGCAGCTGACCCCGCGCGAGGGTGAGGTCATGGGCCTGATGGCCGAGGGTCGCTCGAACCACGCGATCGCCGAGCAGATGATCGTGACCGAGCGCGCGGTCGAGAAGCACGTGACCAGCATCTTCGGCAAGCTCGACCTGCCGCCCGCGCCGGAGGACCACCGCCGCGTGCTGGCGGTGCTCGCCTTCCTCAGGGCCTAGGCACCACCGAGATCAGGTACTCGCCCCGGAAACGGAGGGTGCCATCGTCGGCCAGGTTCTCCTCGTGCAGGTAGTCGATGTAGGCGCTGCGCAGCTCGCCGGCCCGGTCGGCCAGCGCCTCCTGAGCGTTCAGGAGCGGTCCGAAGCTCTCGAGCATGAAGTCCGCGTAGCTCTCCGGCGACGCTTCGCGCCACTCGATCTCGTGGCGCTCGAAGCGGGCGTCGCCGAGCAGGTCGCGCACGTGTTCCTCGGTGCCCCACAGGAGCGGTGAGGTCGCGCCGGGCGGTGGCGGCGTCAGCCGTCCCGTGACGTCGAACATCCGCCCGATCGCTCCGGTGGGCGACCAGCAGGCGATGCCGAGCGCGCCTCCCGGCCGGCAGACGCGGATCATCTCCGCCGCGGTCCGCTCGTGGTCGGGAGCGAACATGTGCCCGAAGGCGGAGAGAACGCGATCGAAGCTGGCCTCCTCGAAGGGGTGCTGCTGGGCGTCGCCCTCCACCCACTCGACCTCCACCATCGCGTCGGCCGCGCGCTCGCGTGCGATGGCCAGCAGGTCGGGGGAGAAGTCCACGCCGGTCACCCGCGCCCCCGCCTTCACCGCCGGGATCGCGACGTTCCCGGTGCCGCAGGCCACGTCGAGCACCTCCATGCCCGGCTCCACCCCGGCCGCCTCCACCAGCCGGTCGGCGGCGTCGGTGATCTTCTCCGCCACCGCCGCGTAGTTGCCCGAGCCCCACATCGTCTTCGGATCCATGAGGTCCGACTATGTCGGGTTACCCGTACTGCGCGCAACTGGTCCGTTTGTCACCCTGGGCGCATGGATTCGATCGTCAGCGCCACCGACGTCCGCCGCCGCTACGGAGAGGGCGACGCCGCCGTGAACGCGCTCGCCGGGGTCACGGTCGGCTTCGAGCGCGGCCGCTACAGCGCCATCATGGGGCCATCGGGCTCGGGCAAGTCGACGCTCATGCACATCCTCGCCGGCCTCGACCGGCCCACCTCGGGCTCGGTGACGCTCGACGACGTGGAGATCACGGATCTCGACGACGCCGACCTGACGCGCCTGCGCAGGGACAAGCTCGGCTTCATCTTCCAGTTCTTCAACCTGCTCCCCGTCCTCACCGCCGAGGAGAACGTGGTGCTGCCGCTGTCGATCGCCGGCGAGAAGCCCGACCCGGAATGGATCGAGCGACTGATCGACACCGTCGGCCTGTCCGACCGGCGCACCCACCGGCCCGCCGAGCTCTCCGGCGGCCAGCAGCAGCGCGTGGCGGTGGCCCGTGCGCTGGCCTCCAAGCCCGCGGTGGTGTTCGCCGACGAGCCCACGGGCAACCTCGACTCCAAGTCGAGCGAGGAGGTGCTGGGCCTGCTGCGGCGCTCGGTGGACGAGCTGGGCCAGACCGTGGTGATGGTCACCCACGATCCCGAGGCGGCCGCCCACGCCGACCGGCTGCTGGTGCTGCGCGACGGCCTCGTGGTGCACGACGCCGAAGCAGGCAGCGCCGACGAAGTGATCGAGCTGATGAAGGCCGTGGCCTAGCCGATGACGAAGGTCTCCCTCCGCGGCCTGGCCCAGCGCAAGCTGCGCGGCTTCGTGACCATGCTCGCCGTGCTGCTCGGCGTGGCCTTCATCGCCGGCAGCTACGTGCTCACCGACACGATCAACCGGTCGTTCGACGACATCTTCGACACGGCCTACGCCGGCACCGACGTGGCCATCTCCTCCAGCACCACGGGCCAGACGGACGCCGCCGAGCCTCCGGCCTTCCCGGCCCGCTACCTGGAGGCCGTCGAGCAGGTGGACGGCGTGGAGACGGCGGCGGGCGGCATCTTCACCACGGGGCGCTTCGTCGACGCCGAGGGCGAGCCCCTCTCGGCCGGCTTCGCCCCGGAGTTCATCAGCTCGGTGGCCCCTGAGCCGTTCGAGACGCTGACTTACACCGAAGGCCGGCCGCCGCAGACCACCGGCGAGGCATCGATCGACCAGTCGACCGCCGATCGTGAGGGGTTCGAGCCCGGCGACACGCTGCGGATCGCCGGCGAGGCGGGGGTCAAGGAGTACGAGATCTCCGGCATCCAGCGCCTGGGCGACACGGCCTCGGGGGGCTCGGGAACGTCCGTGCTGACGCTGCCGGAGGCACAGCGCCTGACCGGGA
This sequence comes from uncultured Thermoleophilaceae bacterium, assembly GCA_963751105.1. GTDB lineage: Bacteria > Actinomycetota > Thermoleophilia > Solirubrobacterales > Thermoleophilaceae > JACVRW01. The sequence goes on from CAVVTG010000002.1 coordinate 437,182, forward strand.
AGGTGAACGAGCTCGACGCGATATCGGTGCAGGCGGCCGACGGCGTGGAGCCGGGCGAGCTGTCGCGGCGCATCAACGAGGTGCTACCGGCCCGTCTGACCGTCGAGACCGGCAACCAGGCGGCCGAGCGCCAGTCGCAGGACATCAAGGACGATCTCAGCTTCCTGCGGGTGATCCTGCTCGTGTTCGGCGGAGTGGCCCTGCTCGTGGGCAGCTTCCTGATCTTCAACACCTTCTCGATCACCGTGGCCCAGCGCATCCGCGAGCTGGGGATGCTGCGCACGCTCGGCGCCACCCGCTCGCAGATTCTGCGCGGCATGGTGCTCGAGGCGGCGATCGTGGGCCTGGTGGGATCCGTGCTGGGCGTGGTGGCGGGAATCGGCCTGGCCGGCCTGCTCAACGCTCTGCTGAAGAGCATCGGCGCCGACCTGCCCAACACGGGCACGGTGATCGCGACCCGCACGGTGATACTCGCCCTGGTGGTGGGCCTGCTGGTGACGCTCGCCGCCGCCCTCGTTCCGGCCCTGCGCGCCACGCGCGTGTCGCCGATGGCGGCGCTGCTCGAGGCCGAGCTGCCCGAGACCCGCACGCGCGGGCGGATCTTCACGGCTGTTGCCGTGCTGCTCATGCTGGGCGGCATCGGTCTGGTCTGTGGCGGCCTGTTCGGAGGGATCGAGGACTCCAACGCCGCGGCCGGCCTGGTGGGTGGTGGGGCCGTGGCCACACTGTTCGGCGTCGCGATGTTCAGCCCCCGCCTGGTGCGGCCGCTCGCCTCGCTCATCGGCTGGCCGCTCGAGCGCCTGCGCGGGATCACCGGCCGGCTGGCGCGCGAGAACGCCGTGCGCAAGCCCGGCCGCACCGCGGTCACCGCCGGCGCCCTCATGATCGGCCTGGCGGTGGTGGTGTTCGTCACCGTGTTCGCGGCCGGGCTGAACGCCTCGGTGAGCAACGCGATCGACCGCAACTTCCAGGGCGACATCGTCCTGCAGAACACCGACGGCTTCTCCCCCTTCAGCCCGGGGGCGGCCCGGATTGCCGAGCGGGTGGAGGGCGTGGAGACGGTGTCGTCGCTCAGCTTCGCCGGCGCCGTGCGCGACGGCAAGGACGTGCGCCTGTCCGGCGTCGACCCGGCCCGCGTGGACGACGTTCTCTCCCTCGACTGGGAGGAGGGCTCGCCCGCGACGATCCGCGAGCTCAGCTCGACCGGCGCCGTGGTGGACGACGCGTGGGCCTCCTCCAACGACCTCTCGGTGGGCGACGAGATCAGGCTGCGGACTCCGCTGGAGGAGACGGCCACCTACACGATCGAGGGCACGATCAAGGACAACGCCGACCTGCTCGGCAACGTGGTCGTCACCGAGCAGCAGCTGGCCGAGCGGTTCGCGGTCCGCGAGCCGAGCTTCACCTTCGTGAACCTGGCCTCGGGCGCCGACCCCGACACGGTGCAGAAGCGTGTCGCGGCAGCGGTGGACCGGCGCTTCCCCACGGTCGACACGCTCAACCAGCAGGAGCTCAAGGACAACCAGCAGGCGCAGATCAACCAGCTGGTGAACTTCTTCTACGTGCTGCTCGCGTTGGCCATCGTGATCTCGCTGCTGGGCATCGTCACCACGCTCGCGCTGTCCATCCACGAGCGCACGCGTGAGCTGGGCATGCTCCGCGCGGTGGGCATGTCGCGCAAGCAGGTGCGGCGCCTCGTGCGCTACGAGTCGGTGATCACGGCGCTCATCGGGGCCATCCTGGGGACCGTGCTGGGCGTGATCTTCGCCACGCTGATGTCGGTGCCGCTCTCCGACGAGGGCTTCGAGCTGGCCTATCCGATCGGCACGCTGCTGGTGCTGCTCATCCTGGCCGCACTGGCCGGTGTGCTGGCGGCGATCGGCCCGGCACGGCGGGCTGCCCGCCTGGACGTGCTCCGGGCCGTGGCCTACGAGTAGCGTCGCGCGATGAGCGGCGAGCGTGCCATTCCGGTCTCGGGGGTGTCCGAGCTGGTGCTCGAGGTCGTGGATCTCGAGGCCTCCGTGCGCTTCTACTCCGAGGTGCTGGGCCTGCCCGTGGTAGAGCGCTGGCCGGACCGCGAGGCGGTGTGGGTGATGGCCGGAGACCGCACGAGGATCGGGCTCTGGCGCCCGCAGGTCGGCCTGGCCGGGGGGCGCGGCGGCGTGCACGTGCACTACGCGATGAAGATCGCCGACGCCGACTTCGACGCCGCCGTCGACCTGCTGCGCGAGCGCGGCCAGGAGGTGGAGGTGCTGCGCTTCGGGGAGAGCCACGGCCGCGCCGCGTACGTGAACGACCCCGACGGCAACGTGGTCGAGCTGTGGACCTGGGACGTAGGAGAGCACCTGCGCCCCGACTAGCATTGCGCGCTGCATGCCGGCCCCCGGACGCACCGCCGCCGACCTCGCCGAGCGCCTCCTGGCGGGAGACAAGCGCGCGCTGGCGCGGGCGATCTCGCTCGTCGAGAACGACGATCCCGAGGGCTGGCGGCTCGTCCGCGAGGTCTATCCGAGCACCGGCCGCGCGGCGGTGGTCGGCTTCACCGGTCCCCCGGGCGTGGGCAAGTCGACCATCATCGCCCGGCTGGTGGAGGGTGCGAGGGCGGCCGACCGCCAGGTGGCCGTGCTGTCGATCGACCCGAGCTCGCCCTTCACCCAGGGCGCCCTGCTGGGTGACCGGATCCGGCTGGTCGATCACTTCCTCGACCCGGGCGTGTACATCCGCTCCATGGCGAGCCGGGGCTCGCTCGGCGGCCTGTCCGAGGCCACCCTGCAGGCGGCTCTGCTCATGGACGCGTCCGGCAAGGACGACGTCTTCCTCGAGACCGTCGGGGTGGGGCAGGCCGAGGTGGACATCATCGACCACGCCGACACGATCGTGCTGGCGCTCATGCCGGGGTCGGGCGATTCGATCCAGGCCCTCAAGGCGGGGGTCATGGAGATCCCCGACGTGATCGTGGTCAACAAGGCCGACCACCCGTTGACCGACACGATGGTGCGCGAGATTCGCGGCGTGCTCTCTCTCGGTCCCCAGGAGGGCTGGCGCGTGCCCATCGTCAAGGCCGAGGCCACCCGCAACGAGGGCATCGAGGAGCTGGCCGAGCGGATCGCCGAGCATCGCGAGTTCATCGAGCAGGAGGGCACGCTCGCGGAGCGACGCCGGCGCAACCTGCTCAACGAGGTGATCGCCCTGGCCGCGGCGCGGCAGAGGCGCAAGATCGAGGCTCGCGTGCGCGAGGACGATTCCATCCACGAGCTGCTCGACGAGGTGGTGGCTCGCCGCCTCGATCCTGCCAGCGCCGCTGCGAAGCTGCTGGAGGACGACCCGACGCCCGCGGCGGGCTAGCCTTCACTCGCGGTGAGCGAGTCTGGCTCCTATCGCCTGGAGGCCGGCGAGGCCCTGCCCGAGGGCGTCGCCCGCGTGGCCCGGGGTCGCATCGACCACGCGATCGACGAGCTGTCCGGCGCGAGCGACAGCGCCCCTGAGGAGTCAGTCCACAACGCGCGCAAGGACATCAAGAAGCTGCGCGCTCTCCTGCGCCTCGTCCGCGGCGAGATCGGCAAGAGCGTCTACCGCGAGGAGAACGATGCGTTGCGCTCGGCGGCCGCGGAGCTGGCGGGCTCCCGTGACGCCGACGTGCTGGTGGTCACCCTCGAGGGCCTCGAACTGGACGAGGGCGTGAGCGGGCCGCTACGCCAAGCGGTCGAGGCCCACCGGCTGCTGACCACCGGGGGCGGTCGCGCTCAGGCCTCCGCCCGGGCGGTCGAGATCCTCGGCGAGGTGCGGGCGCGCGTGGCGGGCTGGCCGCTCGAGTCCGAGAGCTTCGACGCGCTGGAGCCGGGCCTGCGTCGCATGTACCGCCGCGGCCGGGGCGAGTACCGCGCGCTGCGCAAGTCGGCGGACACCGAGGGTCTTCACGAGTGGCGCAAGCGGGCCAAGGAGCTCTGGTACGACCACCAGCTGCTCGCCTTCGTCTGGACGCCGGTGATGGAGACCGTGGCCGACGAGGCCCACGAGCTGTCCGACCGGCTCGGCGACGACCACGATCTCGCTCTGTTGCTCGAGTGGGCCGAGCAGCACGCCGAGGTCGCCCCCGAGCTGGCGCAGGCCGTGGCCGCGCGCCGCGCCCTCCTGCAGGCCGACGCCTTCGAGCTGGGTGCGCGCCTCTACGCCGACCGGCCGCGCGTCTTCATCGACCGGCTGGAGCGCTGGTGGGAAGCGGCGGCGGCCGAGCAGGCGGGGCACAGCCCGGTCAGCACGAGCTCGGCGCCGGCCGGCTGAGCTCCGCTGCGGCGGGCAGCGCGCAGGACCGCGGCCACGTCGAGCGGGGCCTCCACATCCTCCACGGAGCCGCAGCGAGAGCAGACGAGGTGGTGGTGGTCGTCGGTTCTCGGGTCCCAGAGCGTTGCGCCGCTCTGCGCGGACAGACGGCGCACCATGCCCAGTTCCTCGAACAGCTCGAGGGCGGCGTAGACGGTGGGAAGTGACGCGTTGGGCAGGCGGTCGGAGACGCCGTCGAGCACCTGCTCGGCGGTCACGTGACGATTCAGGTCCATCAGCGTCCGGTGAATCAGCACCCGCTGGGGGGTCACGCGCATGCCTCGCTCGTGGAGGGCCGCGCCGAGGGTTTCGTAGCCGCTTTCCATTAGGCGACCCTTACTGTAACTCATTTGCGATAAGCCATAATCGGGCCATGTCGACTGCCGCCCAGCTGCTGGACCGGCTTCGGGCCACGGACGAGCGCCGGCTGGCGCTGCAGGTGGTTCAGCCGGGCCTGATCGGGCTCATCGACGGCACGATCTCCACGCTGGCACCGATCTTCGCCACGGCCTACCTCGCGGGCTCGCGCGAGGCGCTGCTGGTGGGCGTGGCCGCCGCCCTGGGTGCGGCCATCAGCATGGGCCTGTCCGAGGGACTGTCCGACGACGGCTCGCTCACCGGGCGCGGCAGCTCGCTGTCGCGTGGGCTGATCACGGGCGGCGCCACCTTCGTGGGCGGCTCGCTGCACGCCCTGCCCTTCCTCATCGCAGACGTCGACCGGGCGCTGACCCTGGCCTACGCGGTGGTCGCGGTGGAGCTGCTCCTGATCGCCTGGATCCGGCGTCGCTTCATGCAGGTGTCGCTCACCCGCTCGCTGATCCAGGTCACCCTCGGTGGGGTGACCGTCGCGACCGTGGGCGTGGTCATCGGGAGCGCCTAGGAACTAGGCAGCCTCGTCGCGCTCGGCCACCAGCCGCTTCGGCGCCGCCAGGCGCCACGCGTCCTCCAGCACCTCGGCCAGCTCGTCCCCATCGATGTTCTCGAGCCGCACGAGGAAGTAGCCGTAGCCCTCGTAGTGGGGCGTCTCGAAGAAGACGTCGGGCTCGGCCTGCATCAGGAGCTGCTTCTCGCCCTTGTCCACCTTGGCCACCAGCACCGTGTCCCCGTCGCGCAGCCGGGCGAAGAACTTGCCCCTGACCTTCCACGAGGGAGTTCCGTAGGACGTGCCCTCGTCCACCTCGGGAAGGCCGTCGATGATGCGGCGGACGGTTTGGGCGTCGGACATGGCGTCAGTCTGGCAGCCGCCCGCGCAGTTCGAGAGCCACCAGGGCCGCCAGCCCGGCCGCGAGGGCGGCGGCCAGCCAGAAGGGCCATGCGTCGCCGCTCGCGAACGCCGGCAGCAGGCCGGTGAGCGGGCCGAAGGGCGCGTCGGGACGATCGCTCACGAGCGAGCCGTCCCCCCACCGCACGCTCCCGTAGAGACCTGCCGACGCAACGACCGTCAGGAGGCAGAGCAGGGTGCCGAGCCGGGGCGCGTGTCTGAGACCCCAGCCCACCAGCGGGATCGCGAGCGGGAGGGCGGCGACCAGATGCCGGGCCGGAAACCAGAAGCCGAACATCGTCGGCGCCAGGAACGCCGCGACGGCCAGCTGCACGGCGAGCACTCCGGCGCAGAGGTCGCCGGTCAGCTCGATCTCGCGCAGCTGGGGCACGGCGCGCGCGAGCCGGTCGCGGTGGGAACGCCACAACCACCACAGGCCCACGAAGGTCAGCAGGAACACGGGCGCCCAGCGCAACAACCCGAAGTCGCGATCGGCGAACAGCGCCACCAGGCGGTAAACGCGCTCGGCGTATCCGCCGGGTGACGAGGTTCCGGTCACGGGCTCGCCGGGGGCGGCCGCCGCGTAGGGCGTGGGTCCGCCGTAGAAGGCCTCGTTGATTCCGACGTAGACCGCCAGGCTGAACAGCGCCAGCTCGACGGAGCCGACGGCGAGCGTGCGCCGCCGGGCCCGCCACAGCGGACGCACGGCGAAGAACCCAACCACGATGCCGGCGGGGACGAATCGCATCCCGAGCCACGGCAGCAGCGCCAGGAGGGCGAAGGCCGCCACCGCGGTGCGGCGGCCGGACCGGGAGTCCAGGCGCACTGCCAGCAGAGCGGCGCCGGCTAGGGCGGCGCCGGCCGCGGCCTCCGGATAGACGGCCGTGCTGTAGGCGAGCAGAGGCGGCGACACGCCCACGGTCGCCGCCGCCCCGAGCGCCCAGGGGTCGGGGACGACCCTCAGGGCGAGCCGGTACGCGAGGGCGACGCCCAGGGCCACGACGGCGGCGAGGAACAGCTCCACCCCGAGGGCTCCGCCCACCGCGTAGGCGGGCGCGATCAACACCGCGAATCCGGCGCCGACCGGCTCGTTCAGGCGGCCCTCGGTGGGGGTGCCGCGGCGCTCGAGCTCGTAGGGATAGAAGTCGGCGTAGGCCCGTTCCGCGTACTCGTCGCGCACGTCGACGTCGCCGTCCTCGACGATCGACTGCGCGGCCAGGAGATGGTGAGGCTCGTCGCCGCCGTACTCCGAGTCGCCGAAGGCGTGCAGGCCCAGGGTGGCCGCGTAGGCGGCGAACAGCAGAAGCCACAGGGCGAGGGTGCGCCGCATCGGCGGCGCAGACTAGGCCGTCTAGGTACGGCTCTCGAGCGCCAGGCGCGCGCGGGCCAGGACGTCCACGCCGTGGTCTCCCTGTTGCCACACGGCGACGCCAGTCCGAACGGCCGGTCCGATGCCGTCGAGTGAGCGGGCCACGTCCGCGGCGAGACCGGCGGCGTCGCTGTGTCCGGTGTCCGGCAGCACCACGGCCAGGCGCCGTCCGCTGAAGCGTCCCGCGGTGGCGCTGACGCCGTCGAGCGCCTCCTCCAGAGCTTCGCCGACCTCGTTGAGCGCGCGGTCCCCCGCCGAGTAGCCCTCTCGGCGGTTGATCTCCGACAGCGCCGTGAGCTCGACCATGACTACGGCGAACGGGCGATGGCGCCGCTGAGCCCGTTTGGCCTCGGAGTCGGCCGCCTCCTGCAGGTACCGGTGCGAGAACAGCAGGGTCACGTGGTCGGTGGAGGCGACCGCGCCGTGGCCGAGCAGCGGCTCACCGGGTTCGCGCCGAGCCTGGACGGCAGGGACGTCGACGCTCTCGGCGAGCGTCCCGCGGTCGGCCTCGTCGGGCTCGCGCCGCCGGATCTCCTCCACGAACAGCTTGGCCACGTGCGGGTCGAACTGGGTGCCGGAGGAGCGCACGATCTCTTCGCAGGCCAGCTCGGTGCTCACCGGCTGGCGGTAGGGGCGCGTGGAGGTGAGCGCCGAGTACACGTCGGCCACCGCGAGCACCCGGGCCTCGATCGGGATCTCTTCTCCGCTCAGACCGCTGGGGTAGCCGGCACCGTCCCAGCGCTCGTGATGATGGCGGATGGCGGGCGCCAGGCCGGCCAGCCCGGGAACGCGCTCGACGATGCGCGCGCCGATGAGAGGGTGCAGCTCCACCGTGCGGCGCTCGTCCGTGTTCAGCGGACCGGGCTTGAGCAGCACGCGGTCGCTGATCCCGAGCTTGCCCACGTCGCGCAGGAGGCCTGCGAACACCAGCCGCTCGGACGCTTCGGGCTCGAGCTCGAGCCGCCGTGCCACCGCCTCGAGACAGGCCGAGACCTCATCGGATGCGGCGCGCACGAACGGGTCCTTGGCCTCGATGGCGTCGGCCAGCATCCGCACCACGGTGAGATAGGAAGTGCGCAGCTGCCCATGCAGATGGTGGTTCTCGAGCACGGCACCGGCGTGGTCGCCGAGCGCCAGCAGCACGTCGTCGTCCAGTTCCTCGAAGCCACCGGGCCGGTTGGCGCAGATCACCACGCCCGCGAAGTCGTCGCGCATGTACACCGGAATGGCCACCAGGCTCTCGATCTCGTCGTCGGCGTTGGAGTCACCGTCTCCGGGAGCGTCCTCGCGCACGATCTCGTCGCGTTCCACCACGCGATCGGCAAACCGCTGGGCCAGGGAGCTGGCGCCCGGGTCGTTGTCGAAGCCGGCGTGCCGGACCAGGTCCAGCCGACCGTCCCCGTCCCCGTCCTGCTGCGAAAGCAACACGCCCTTGCTTGCGCCGGACAACCCGATGGCGATCTCGAGGATCAGCTCGTGCAGGTCGCCGCTCGGGCCGCGCGTCCGGTACATCTGGAGGACCTGGCCGCGCAGCTCACGGTTCCATTCCCGCTCGGCCTGACGCGCCCGCTCGGTGCGCAGACGCAGCCGGCGCTCGCGCGTGGTCTCGGTCCGCTGGGCCTCCAGCTGGTGCCTGAGCTTCTCGGCCTCGCCCTCGCTCTGGCCGGCATTGGTCTCGAGTTCCTTGGCCCGAGCCGCCATGTCGCCGCGCCGGCGCTCGTCGAGCGCCGCGTGGCGCCTCGCCGCGGCCCGCTCGTTGACCCAGGCGGCCAGGCCGGCAAGCGCGGCGAGCGCCAGCACGGCGATCAGGAGCGGGTTGGCCAGCTCGCCGCCGTCGATCAGCACCACCAGCAGGCCCGCCGCGGCGACTGCCATCAGCACGAGCGCCGCGATCGCCCACTGGCGCCCGGTCAGCCTCTGGACCGCCTCCATTGAGACCGGCCTACCCAGTATCGGGGCTGGTTACCCCGATCGGTCAGCAGCCGAGCGCTCGGGCGATCACCATCTGCTGGACCTCGTCGGTCCCCTCGCCGATGGTCAGCACCTTGGCGTCGCGGTAGAACCGGCACACCGGGTACTCCTCGATGTAGCCGTAGCCGCCGTGGATCTGCACGGCCTCCTCGGAGGCGCGTACGGCGAGCCGGCCGGTTTTCAGCTTGGCCTGGGCCGCGGTGAGGCTGAAGTTCCTCCCCGCGTCCTTCTCGAGCGCGGCCCGGTAGGTGAGCAGCCGGGCGGCCTCGATCTCGGTCGAGATATCGGCCAGCTTGGCCTGGATCGCCTGGTACTTGGAGATCGACTTGCCGAAGGCCACGCGCTCCTTGGCGTAGGCGAGTGCCTGGTCGAGGGCGCCCTGCGCCAGCCCGACCCCCATCGCGCTGACGCTGATGCGGCCGCCGTCGAGCGTCTGCAGGAACTGGGTGAAGCCCTGCCCGCGCCGCCCCACCAGGTTCTCCTCCGGCACCCGGCAGTCGTCGAAGGCGAGCGGCCGAGTGTCGGAGGCGTTCCAGCCCATCTTGCGGTAGGGCTCTCCCACCTCGTAGCCCGGCGTGCCGTTGGGCACGAGGATGTTCGAGATCTCGTCTTCCCCGGTGCGCGCGGTGATGGTCACGAAGGCCGAGATGTCCGTGCCCGAGTTGGTGATGAACTGCTTGGCTCCGTTCACGACCCAGTCCCCGTCCTCGAGGGCGGCGCGGGTGCGGGTGTTGCCGGCGTCCGAGCCCGCCTCGGGCTCGGTCAGGCCGAAAGCGCCGAGCCGCTCGCCCGCACACAGGCGGGGGAGCCACTCCTCCTTCTGGGCCGCCGAGCCGAAGGCGTACACGGGCCACGTGCCGAGGCTGGTGTGGGCGGCCACCGTGATGGCGACGCTGGAGTCGGCCCGCGCGAGCTCCTCGACGGCGATGGCGTAGCTCAGGGTGTCGGCCCCTCCGCCGCCCACCTCCTCCGGATAGGGGATGCCCATCAGTCCCAGCTTCCCGAGCTTGGCCACGATCTCGTAGGGGAAGGCCTTGAGGCGGTCGAGCTCCTCGGCCGCCGGCGCCACCTCGCCCTCGGCGAAATCGCGCACCAGGCGGCGGATCTGCTCCTGCTCCTCGGAGAGGTCGAAGTTCATGCGGCCGCGGATGCTATTCCTCGCGTGATGGTGGCCGGCGTCGACGCCTGCAGAGACGGCTGGGTGTTCGTGCTGCTCGACGAACCCGACGCCAGAGCCGTCCCGCGCGTCGATGTGGCCGGCGACTTCCCGACCCTGCTCGACCGGATAGGCCCGGTGGTGGTGATCGGCGTGGACATACCGATCGGCCTGCCGCGGACGGGCTTCCGCGAGCTCGACCTGGAGGCGCGCCGGCGGGCCGGCGCCCGCGGGCGCAGCGTGTTCATCACGCCGCCTCGCGCCGCGCTCGAGGCGGAGGACCACGCCGAGGCGGTGAAGATCGCCCGCCGCCTCACGGGTCAGGGGATATCGCGGCAAACCTACGGCCTGCGGGAGAAGATCTTCCAGGTGGAGGCGTGCCTCGAGACCGCGCCCGCCGCGGTCTTCGAGGTGCACCCGGAGCTGTCTTTCGCGGCGATGAAGGGATGGCCCGCCGAGTGGCCCAAGCGCTCCTGGAACGGGATGATGGAGCGGCGACGGCTGCTCGAGCGGGAGGGGATCCGGCTTGCGCCCGAGCTGCCGCGGATCGGGACGACCGCGGCCGACGACGTCCTGGACGCCGCGGCCGCAGCCTGGACCGCGCGCCGGATCGCGGCCGGCCGCCACCACACCGTGCCCGAGCGGCCGGAGCAGATCGAGGGCCGCGCGGTGGCCATCCACGTCTGATCCGGCTAGCGTCAGATCACGCGGCGCAGCCGGCGGCTCATGGCCGCGCCCGACGCGCCGAAGATCAGGCACAGCGAGCGGAACGCGTCGTCGGGCTGGCTGCGGCGCAGGCGCTCGTAGTGCGTGCGCAGCAGATCGGCCGGCATGAGCAGGGCGGCGGCGAACTCGTTGGCCTCCGACTCCTCGGGAGGGTATGCGCGGCGTGGCTCCGGACGCGACGGTGGCGTCTCCTCGTCCGGCGGATCCACCGCGTGCTTTCGGCACCACACTGCCCCCTCGTGCCGGTGAAGGCACCAATGACCGAGCTCGTGGCCGATGGTGAAGCGCCGGCGAGGAGGCCACTCGCGCGCCTCTCCGGCGTTGACCCAGATCTCGCCCAGCGACGGCAGCAGCAGGCCGGACAGTCCCTCCGCCGCGCCGAGGGCCGGAACGCCGGGCGCGGCGCTCAGGTCGTCGACGTCGCGGACGTGCAGACCGAAGCAGGAGTCGGCGATGTGATCGACCGGCACCGGGAGGCTGTTGCCGTTCCACAACCAGCCGGGCACCTCCGCCAGCACGCGCTCGGCCTGCTGCTCGATCTCAGACGCCATGGCCGCCCCGATCGTAGGGCGTGCTCAGCCACCCCGCCGCAGGCGGAGCACCACGGCGTCGACCGCGCGCTCGGCGGCGGCGGACCAGCGTGCCGGCGCGCGGGGCGCCGATCGCAGCTCTCGATCGGCCCGTTCGCTCAGGTGGGGGTCGGCCCGCAGCGCGCGCGTCAGAGCGGCCGCGAGCGGGCCGTTGGCGACGCGCAGGGCATGGCGGTAGAGCGCGAGCAGTGGATGCATGGGAGTGAGGTCGCAGCGCGCGGTTCAAGCTGACGCGGAGCCGCCGCGAAACAGGCGGTCGACCTCGTCCCACTCGTCCGGAGCCTGCTCGCCGGGCGGGTCCGCCGGCGTGCGCCCGGGGGCGGGCGGGTCCACCCGGCCCATGGTCGTGCGCGCAAACACCGCTCCGGCGTCGCCGCGCGGCGGGCCCGGCCTGGGCAGCCGGCCCGCCCGGCGCAGAGCGTCGCCGCTCCAGCCCACCACCTGTCCCAGCGCATCCAGCACGGTCTCCGAGACGCCCTCCTCCGGCAGCAGGCCCTGCTCCATCTGGTGGTAGTAGAGGGCCACCTTCTCCTCCTGCGCCTGGGCGCCGAGCCGGGCCGCCAGCTGCGCCACCAGCTCGGCTCGCCTGAGCCGCGCCCGGGCGCGCAGGCGGGGCAGCAGCGAGGGCCACATGCCGCTCTGGCCCTCCAGCGAGCGCTGAACGCCCTCGGCGAGCGAGCCGGCCGCGGACGTGCGCAGCGACTCCGGGTCGAGCGGCCGTCGCGGGGCGGCCTCGAGGTAGGCGTCGATCAGCCCCGAAAGCAGCTCGCGGTCGCTGCCCGAGACCTCGGCCAAGTACGGGCGCGGGTCGGCGCCGGCGTCCTCGCGGTGCGCCTGCTTGTAGCGGTCGAGGAGTTGCTGGACGTCGGTCATCGCTCCTCCAGGAGCTCCTTCACACGCCGCTCGAAGCGCGACGCGATCTGATGGACGTTGGCCTCGCTCATCCCGTCGCCCACCATGCCGGCGGCGGCGCCCGCCGAATGTGGTCCGAGCACGTAGAGGTCGATCACCCGGCGGTGGCGCTCGTCGCGCAGCTCGTCGAGTGCGCGCCGGATGCAGTCGCGGGCGTGCAGGGCGTCACCCTCGAACGCCACCTCGGGCTCGGGCCCCCAGGTCTCCTCGTCGTCCCCTGGCAGAGGCGCGGTCTTCGGCCGCCGGCTGCGGGCGTCGTGGAAGTCGGCGATCCGGCGCGACAGGATGGTGTGCAGCCAGCTCCTGAACTCACCGACCGAGCTGCCGTCGAACGCGGACGCGATCGCGCTGAAGATCGTCTCGGCCACCACGTCCTCGACGTCGGCCTCGGGGAGCTTGAGGCGCGCCCGGTTGAGCAGGGTGGCGTGATAGCCGTAGACGAGCACGGCAACGGCGGGCTTCATGGCCTCGTGGCGCCCGGCGTCTCGGGCGGCCCGCAGATAGGCGATGAGCCGGTCGTCACCGAGGGCGCTCAGCTCGTGCTCGGGAAGCTCTCGAAAGTCGGCCACTGGAGTAAGGTCGGGGTTCGCCTCGTCACCCTGACAAACCGGGCGGCCGGAGGCACGCGTTCCGTCCGGTTGCGGCGGCAGGCTCGGACGCGTGGCCGAGATCTCGATCACCCGCGCGGCGCCCTCGGCCCGCTTCGTCCTGCCCGCCGACCGCCGCTACCTGGCCGCGCGGCACGTGTGGGCGACGATCGACGAGGGCATCGCCACGGTCGGCGTGAGCGCTCCGCTCGGCGAGATGCTCTGGTTCGCACCCGAGGTGCGCTTCTGGGCGGTGGAGACGGTGGGGGTGGAGGACACTCTGGCCACGGTCCAGGGCCGCTCGGGCCGGACCGTCACCATCGGCTCCCCGCTGGCCGGGTCGGTGATCGCTCTCAACCCGCTGCTCGAGCGCGCTCCGCAGGCCCTGCTGGCCCAGCCCTACGGGGGCGGCTGGGTGGCCCGCATCGCGCCCGACTGCTGGGAGCGCGACGAGGCGCGGCTGGTGAGCGCTCGCTCGTACCGCGCTGCGCTCGACGAGGAGCTGCCCGTCGGGCGCGAGTTCTGCTTCAGCGGCGCGCTGCTGCGGGGGTGAGCCGGCCGATGCGCGCCTCCCGACGGCTCGACCAGATCCCCGGCTTCAACATCGATCGCATCGCCGCGGCGGCCGGCGACGACCCCGACGTGCTGAGGCTGGAGAACCTGGACACCGACATCCCGCCGCCCGCGGCCGCGGAGGAGGCCACCCGGGACGCCGTCGGTGAGGACGAAGCCAACAGCTGGCTGCCGTTCAACGGCCGGGAGGACCTGAAGGAGGCTGTGACCGGGTACATCGAGCGCCGCGGCGGCCCGCGCTACGACCCGCGGCGAGAGGTGGTGATCACCTGCGGCGAGGGAGAGGCGATGCTCGACGCCCTTCTGTGCCTGACCGATCCGGGCGACGAGGTGATCCTCACCGATCCCACCTACGCCGGCATGCTCAACCGGGTCCGGCTGGTGGGCGCGGCGCCGCGGCTGGTGCCCCTGCACTCGGACACGGGAGAGTGGCGCCTGGATCTGGACGCGCTGCGGGCCGCGGTCACGCCCCGCTCGCGCGTCGTCTTCGTCAACAACGCGTCGTTCCCGACGGGCTGGGTGGCCACTGCGCAGGAGTGGGAGGCCATCGCCGAGCTGTGCCGCGCCCACCACCTCTGGCTGCTCTATTGGCCAGGCTTCGAGAGCGTGCTCTACGACGGCCGAGCGGTGCTGCACCCGGCGGCGCTCCCCGGCATGCGCGACCGCACGGTGATCGTCAGCGCGCCGTCAAGCGAGCAGCGCATGATCGCCTGGCGGATCGGCTGGGTGGTTATGCCCGCGGAGTTGACCGACCTCGTGTCGCGCGCGCAGATCTACAACGGGCTGGTGGCGAGCGGCTTCGCCCAGATCGGCACCAGGGTGGCGCTCGAGCCCGGTAACGACGACGTCGGCTTGGCCGTCGCCGAGTGGGAGCGGCGCCGCGACGAGACGCTGCGCCAGCTCGAAGGCCTGCCGGTGGTGGCGCCCCACGGCGCCTGGGCGGCGCTGCTCGACACGCAGAGGCTCGGCGTCGCGCCCGCCGAGCTGTCCGCGCGCCTGCTCGAGCACAAGGTCGCGGCCACCCCGATGGGCGGCTGGGGCGGCGAGGTGGCCGCCCGCCATCTGCGCTTCGTGTTCAGCAACGAGCCCGTCGAGCGGCTCGCCCTGCTCGGGGAGCGAGTGAGGGCTACGCTGGGCGGGTGACCGAGCTCTCTCCCGAAGTCCGCGAGCTGCTGAGCGCGCGCAACATGGCTCATGTCGGCACGCTGATGGCCAACGGCGCGCCACATGTCTCTCCGGTGTGGATCGCGCTGGAGGGTGACCACCTGGCCATCTTCTCCGCAGCGCCGAACCTGAAGGTCGCCAATCTGCGCCGTGACGGCCGGGTGGCTGTGTCGATCTGCGACGAGGCCGATCCCTACCGCGCGGCGATGATCCGCGGCCGGGTCGTGGAGGAGCTCGAGGGGGAGGAGGCGGTGGCGATCATGGACCGGATGAGCAACCGCTACGTGGGCAGCGACTTCCCGGTGCGGACGGCCATCGTCTCGCTCATCGAGCCCGAGCGGGTCCGCTTCCAGGATCTGCCCTTCGAGCACTCGCGCGCCTAAACTCTTCTATCCCTACCGAGTTTATAGAGAATTGCTATCGTCACCCGCGTGGCGAGCTCATACGACGTCCATCAGCACCTCTGGCCCGACCCGGTCCTGAGAGTGCTGGAGACGCGGGCGAGCGCGCCGCGCGCCCTGTGGCGGCGTGACGGTCGCTGGGAGATACGACTCGAGGCGGAGCCCGCGTTCGAGATCGACCCGGCCGACCACGATCCCGCCGGGCGCGTGGAGCGACTGGCCCGGCACGGCGTCGACAGAGCGCTCGTCGCGCTGTCGTCCCCGGTCGGGGCGGAGACCCTCCTCTCTGCCGTCTTGGCCTGGAACGAGTCCGGGAAACAGCTTCCGGGCGAGCTCGGCTGGTGGGCGGCGGTCCCCCACCCTCCCGTCGCCGGCCGCGCCGAGCTCGCCCGTGAAGCGCTGTCCGCCGGGGCCGCCGGCGTGTGCCTCCCGGCGGGCGAGCTGGCCGACCCGCGGCTGAGCCAGGATGCGCGCGAGCTGCTCGAGTTGCTCGAGAGCCGCGACGCTCCGCTGTTCGTCCACCCGGGACCGGCGCCCGGTCACGGACGGGTCACGGACCCCTCCTGGTGGCACCCCTCGACCTCGTACGTCGCCCAGCAGCAGGCCGCCTGGCACGGGTTCCAGGCCAGCGTCCGGCCGGAGTTCCCTCGTCTGCGCACGGTCTTCGCGCTGCTCGCCGGGCTGGCTCCGCTCCAAGCCGAGCGCACGGCATCCCGCGGGGGTCCCGCGCGCGAGCACGCGGTCCACGACGAGCTCTGCTTCTACGACACCTCCTCCTACGGTCCCAGGGCGGTGGGGGCCATGGCCAGCGTGGTGGGCATCGGCCAGCTCGTGCACGGCACCGACCACCCGGTGGCGGACGGCGGCGCCGACCCGGTGACGGGCGCGTTCGGCGAAGGCTTCGCCGAGATCGTGCGCCGCGGTAACGCCTCGCGCGCGCTCGGCTACACCTGGGTGCCCGCGTGAGCGAGCTCGCCCGCCACGCTCTGCTCGACACGCTCCTACGCTGGGCGGCGCGCGAGGACGCCTGGAGCCCGCTGGTGCGCCACGACCACGACGAGCGCGTCCACGTCCTGCTCCACCGCGACGACGACGTGGAGGTCTACGTCGTGTCCTGGACGGACGGCCACGACACCGGCTTCCACGACCACGACGAGAGCGCTGCGGCGATCACCGTCCTCGCCGGGACGGTCAGCGAGGAACGGCTGTCGCTGGGCGGCACGGTGGAGGTCACGCTGGCCGCGGGTGACAGCGTGGCCATCGCACGCGAGGCCATCCACCGGGTGCGCCACGCCGGGAGGGAACCGGCCGTGACCCTCCACGCGTACTCTCCGCCCCTGCGGCGCGTGGGGACATACGAGGTGGCCGAGGACGGCGCCCTGCTGCGCCATCCCCGGCCGTCCGAGATGACCCTGGTGGCAGCAGCCGCCGTCTGAACCACCGACACCGGAGCCCCGGCATGCCCGAGACCGACTCACTGCTCGACAACAACACGAGCTACGCCGGCTCGTTCGAGGAGGGCGACCTACCCTCCCCTCCAGGGCGCAGGGTGGCCGTGCTCGCCTGCATGGACGCTCGCCTCGATCCGGCTCGCGCGCTCGGTCTGAAGGAGGGCGACGCGCACGTGATCCGCAACGCGGGTGGGGCGGTCTCCGACGACGCGATCCGGTCGCTGTCGATCTCGCAGCACCTGCTGGGCACCGAGGAGATCATTCTCATCCATCACACCGACTGCGGATTGTCGACCTTCACCGACGACGAGTTCGCCGACCGGCTCGAGATCGAGACCGGTGAGCGGCCTCGGTGGCCGGTTCACACCTTCACCGATCTCGAGGAGAACCTGCGGGTCTCCATCGGGCGGATCCGGACCAGCCCCTTCATCCCGAACAAGGACAGCGTGCGCGGCTTCGTCTACGAGGTCGAGACCGGCCGGCTGCGCGAGGTCACCTAGTGACAGCGGGAGTGCGCGGCTTGATCGTGGCCACCGCGACTCCGGCCAGCACGACCACCACCCCGGTCAGCTGGACGATCGAAGGCGACTCGGACAGGATCAACGCCGCGAGGAAGACGGCGCACACGGGCTGGACCGTGAGGATGATCGACGTGACCACGGCCGGCAGCCGCGGCAGCGATACCGAGATCAGCAGCCAGCCGAGCACCTGAGACGACAGCGCCAGCATCACCAGCCAGAGCTGGGCATCGGCGCCCGGCGTCCAGTCGATGTCGCCGATGACGATGCCGCCCACCGCGGAGAAGACGGCGCCCGACAGCGTGGCGTCGAACAGCGGGCCGGCCGGCCGTCGCTCGTCTGTGTTGCCCTGGCGCAGGATCAGGATGAACAGCGAGTAACAGATCGCCGTGAGCACTCCGAGGATCACCCCGAGCAGCGGGTCGTCCCCGTAGGCGCCCGCGCCGATCACGCCGGAGATCAGCACCACCCCGAAGAACACGATGGGGATCGAGGCCAACTCACGGTTGTCGGGACGCTCGCCGAGGGCAGCCCAGGCGATCAGGCCCACGAGGATGACCTGGATGTTTCCGAGCACGGTGGCGAGGCCGGCCCCCACGGCATCGATCGAGTAGTGCCAGAGCGTGAGGTTGGCGGCGAACACGACCCCGGCGCCGAACACGGGCAGCCGCTCGCGCAGCGAGCGCGAGCCGTAGCGGCGGCGTTCGATCAGGGCCAGCACGGCGAGCACCGGCAGCGCGTAGAGGCAGCGAAAGAAGGCGGCGGTGGCGGGTGCGACGTCCGCAAGAGCGACGAAGATCCCCGAGAACGCGATCACGAACGCGCCCAGAGCGCCTGCCAGTACCGGACGATCGCCCACGGCCGCCGACACTAGATGGCTGAGTATCGTCCGCTCCCGTGTCGCGCAACACCGTCCTGTGGACGCTCGTGCTCTTCTTCGGAGCGTCGGTGATGTTCGGCGGCATCCGGGATGCCACCCGGGACGAGGGGATCGGCACGGCGCTGGCCGCGCAGGCCGTGGCCGGGGTGCTCCTGGTGGCGCTGATCATCCTGTTCGTCAAGCGCCGCGGATGAAGCCGGTGGCCGAGCAGACGGTGCTCGTGACCGGCTCCACCGATGGGCTCGGCCGGCGGGTGGCGGCAGAACTGGCCGGGCGAGGCGCCACCGTGCTGGTGCACGGACGCGATCCCGGCAAGGTGCGGGAAGCGGTGGCCGAGACCGGCGGCGCCCGCGGGCTGGTGGCCGATCTGGCCTCGCTGGGCGAGGTGCGCGACCTCGCCGGACAGGTCGACGGTCTCGACACGCTGGTCAACAACGCGGGCGTGATCGAGCCGGAGCGCCGGGAGAGCGCCGACGGCCACGAGCTCACCTTCGCCGTCAATCACCTCGCCCACTTCGCCCTCACCGGGCTGTTGCTCGATCGGCTCGGTGACGGCTCGCGCGTCGTGAACGTCTCCTCGATCGGGCAGGCGCCGGTGGACTTCGACGACATCCGCTTCGAGCACGGCTACGACGCCTACACGGCCTACGCCCGCTCCAAGCTCGCCCAGGTGCTGTTCACGGTCGAGCTCGCGGAACGCCTCGGCGGCGCGGGCCCCACCGTGAACGCCCTGCATCCGGCCACGCTGATGGACACGAAGATGGTGCGCGAGGCCTTCGGGCGGTCGCAGAGCAGGGTCGAGGAGGGGGTCGAGGCCACCCTGCGCCTGGCCGCCGACCCGGAGCTCGACGGCGTCAGCGGGAGCTTCTTCGACGGGACGTCTGAAGGCCGGGCCCAGCCGCAGGCCTACGACGCCGAGGTGCGCCGGCGGCTGTGGACGCTCAGTGAAGAGCTCACCGGTGTGCGGATGCCTGCATGACGCGCTGGCTGGTGGACGGCATGAACGTGATCGGGTCGCGCCCGACCGGCTGGTGGCGCGACCGGCCCGGAGCCATGCGCTCGTTGTCAGCCGAGCTGGCCGGCCTGGGACGGACGACGGGAGACGAGATCACGGTGGTCTTCGATGGCCGGCCGGTCGACATCGAGGCCGCCGGCGACGTGGTGGTCGCCTTTGCCCGCCGGCGCGGCCGCGACGGCGCCGACGACGACATCGTGGCGCTGGTGGAGAGCGACGACGATCCGGGGAGCATCACCGTGGTGACCTCCGACGGCGCCCTCGGCGAACGGGTCACCCGGGCCGGCGCTCGCGTAGTGGGAGCGGGAGAGTTCCGCAGGCGGCTCGACTCGTGACCGACACCCGCTACCGCACAGCCTTCCTCGACTGGGCGGCATGCGCGTTCAGGGGGGCGGGCGAGCCGGCCGCCCGGGCCGCCGCGGCGGTGGGCGAGCCGCTGGTGGCGACGGCCACGGCCGGGCACGTGCTCGACTTCGACGACACCTACCTGCCCGGCCTGGCTCACCTCACCGCCCCCAGCGCCCCCGCGGCGTTGGTGACCGGCGCGGAGTGGGACGCGACGCTCGGAGACGTGCTCGCGGCCTACTCGGAGGGCTTCGAGGCCATGGGCGCCGTGGCCCGCGCCAGCCACCCGGCGCTCTACGACGGGCATCACCACCCGACGGCGGTGTGCGGTGGGATCGGCGCGGCAGTGGCCGCAGCCGCGCTGCTGGGCCTGAGCGGCGATCAGCGCGACAACGCGGTGGCGATCGCCCTGCTGGGGGCGGCCGGGTTGCGGGCGGCCTTCGGCTCGCACGGCAAGTCGCTCCAGGTGGGCCTGGCGTCGGCGTCCGGCGTGAGGGCCGCGCGGCTGGCCGCCGCCGGCGCACGGGTGCCGCTGGCCAAGGCGGCTCAGGGCTTCGCCGACGCCACGGGCGGGGCCTACGAGCGGCCTGACCCGGGGTCGGGCGCGATCGCGGAGAACTGGATCAAGGCCTGGCCCTGCTGCCTGCAGACGCACGGCGCGATCGAGGCTGCCGCGGCGGTGGGGGAGCCGCGCGCCGTGGAGGTCACCGTCCACCCGGTCTCCCTCCAGGCCGCGGGCTACGGGCCTCGCCCGGCCGACGGTCTGGAGGCCAAGTTCTCCATCCCGTACTGCGCCGCGTGGACCCTCGCTCACGGGCCGCCCTCGGTGGAAAGCTTCGAGAGTGTCGACGAGGCCACGTGCAAGCTCGCCGAGCGGATCGAGGTCCAGACCGACGCGAACCTGCTCGAGTCGGAGTGCGTGATCGCCGCCGAAGGCCGCGAGCTGGCCCGGGTCGAGGCCTCCCTGGGCTCGCCCGGACAGCCCATGGACGACGACCGGCTCGCCGCCAAGGTCGACGATCTGGCCGGCCCCTGGCTCTCCGGGCTGGTGCAGGATCCGGAGCGGCCGGCGGCGGACCTGCTCGCGCGGTTGAGCGAGCGCTGAGAACAGGTCGCCGCGACTGCCATCATTCGGGTATGCGCACCGCTCTGCTGACTGTCCTGCTGGTGCTGGTGCTCTGCCCGGTGGCGATGGCGCAGGGCACGCTCGACGACGCCGCGCGCGCTCTCGAGACCAGCTCCGTCTACGTCGACCCCGACGCCGAGAACCCGCTCTCCGACGACGAGGTGGCGCAGCTCAAGCGCTCGATCTCGCAGGAGGGCGCGGGACCGATGTACGTGGCGGTCCTGCCCGAGGCCGCGCAGGACGAGGCGGGCGGCGATCCGGGCGCCGCGCTGCGCGAACTGGCCTTCGCGGTGAGGGAGCCGGGTACCTATGCGGTGGTGGTCGGCAACCAGTTGCGGGCGGGGAGCGAGGACGTGCTGGAGGCGGGAGAGGCCGGCCGCCTGGCCGACGAGGCCGTCGACGCCGAACGCGGCAACGGCACGTCGGCGGTGCTCGAGGACTTCGTGGACCGGGTGGGCGAGGCTCGGGCGGACTTCGCCTCTGACGGCGGCGGGTCAGGCGAGGGCGGCGGCGGGTTCCCCTGGATCCTGGTGGCGTTGCTCGCGGTGCCGCTTGCGCTGTTCGGATTCAGCCGCCGCAACCGCCAGAAGCGCGAGCAGGCCGACCTGGCCCAGGTCAAGACGGCCGCCCGCGACGATCTCGTGGCCCTGGGCGACGACATCCGGGCGCTCGACGTGGACGTGCAGATGCCCGACGCCGACCCGGAGGCACGCGAGCGTTACGACCTGTCGGTGGAGCGCTACCAGGAGGCCGACCAGGCGCTGACGGCCGCGCGCCGGCTGTCGGACATGGAGAGGGTCACCTCGCTGCTCGAGGAGGGCCGCTGGGCCATGAGCGCGGCCAAGGCCCGCTTCGCCGGCGACCCTGAGCCCGAGCACCGCGCGCCCTGTTTCTTCGATCCCCGCCACGGCCCCTCGGTCAAGGACATGGAGTGGGCGCCGGACGGCGGTGAGGTGCGCGAGGTGCCGGTGTGCGCGGCCGACGCCGCGCGGCTCGAGGACGGCGAGGAGCCGTCCATGCGTGAGGTCGACTACAACGGCCGGCGGGTGCCCTACTGGCAGGCCGGCCCCGCCTTCTCGCCCTGGGCGGCCGGGTTCTTCGCCGCGGCGGTGGTGCCCAGCCTGTTCTACGGCTCGATGCTCGCGGGCGCGGGCTACTACGGCGCCGCAGACGCCCAGGCCTCGTCCGACTCCGGCGACTTCGGCGGCGGAGACTTCGGCGGCGGCTTTGGCGGCGGCGACTTCGGCGGCGGCGGGGACTTCGGCGGCGGGGGCTTCTAGCCCTTCCGGTCCTTCAGGAACTCGCGCATCGCCGCGTGCGTCTCGCCCGGCCGCTCGAGCTGCGGCACGTGGCCGCAGGGCAGCTCGCGGTGACGGGCCGCCGGGAGCGCCTTCTCCACGTGCCTGCGGAAGCCGATCGGCACCAGGCTGTCGTTTTGGCCCCAGATGAACAGTGACCTGGGCCGGAGCTCGGCTAGCCGGGTCCAGAAACCCCTGTCGCCGCGGGGTTCGTCGAGGTAGATGTTGCGCGCCGACGCGTAGAACGCGGCACGTCCGCGCGGGCTCAGGTAGGCGCGCAGGAACTCGTCCACACCCGCCGCCGACCAGCCGTCGTCGCCGCCGGGCACGAAGCGCCGCACCAGCCCCTCCACCGCCCAGCGCGGGGCGGGCTGGACCAGCCCGAGCTCGGGACGCAGCACGCGCACCAGCAGGGCCCAGCGCCGGTCGCGCAGCCAGGCCAGCGCCGGGCTGAGGAGGATCAGGCTGCGTACCCGCTCCGGCTCGGTCATCCCGGCCTCGAGCGCTATTCGCCCACCCATGCTGTTGCCGACCAGGTCCGCCCGGTCGAGACCGAGCGAGTCGAGCGTGTCGAAGACCGTCCGGGCGAACCACGCCGAGTTGTACGGAGCGCCGATCGGCTTGTCCGACTCCCCGAAGCCGGGCAGGTCCATGGCCACGACCTGGAACTGGTCGGCGAGTGCGGCGACGGTGGGGAGAAACGACGCCTTCGTCCCGCCCAGGCCGTGCAGGCACAGCAGCGTCCGGCGCCCGCGCCCGGCCGAGAGGATCGACACTCGCCCGCTGCGGGTGCGCAGGGTCTCGAAGCGCAGCCGGCCGGGGTCGTCGGAGCCGGTCGTGGCGGCCAGGAAGCCCACGCCGAGATGGAGGCTGCCCCGCAGGGTGAGCCGGCCGCGCTGGAAGGCGCCCATGCCGCCGCGCACGTCGTCGGCCACCCGCCGCCAGGTGGCGGCGTCGGCGCTGATCACGGCGTCGGGCTGCCTGGCCTCGGGAGAGGGCAGCAGACGCAGCCGCCGCCCGCTGAGGCGCACGTCCCAGTCGCCCGACCCGCTCACCGACAGCCGGAGCAGCGCGCGGCCGCCCGGCAGATCGATCACCTCGGGGTCATAACGCTCCGCCAGGGCGACGATGCCCGCCGGCGGCGCTTGCGTGTCGGCGCTCTTCACGGCCATGTTCGCCGTGGAAGGCTACGAGCGAGCGGTCATACGGCGATCACCTTGCCGCTCTCGGCGCTCTCGTAGAGGGCCGCGATGGTGCGTGCCTGGCCGAGCGCGTCGGCTCGTCCGAGCAGCGGCTCGCGCTCGCCGGCCACGGCGGCGGCGAAGTCCTCCAGCTCGCACGCGTAGGGATCCGCCCGCTGGGCCTCCACCCGCTCGGTGGAGCCGTCCGCGTCGCGCACCTCGATCACCGGTTCACGCGAGTGCCAGGGGTCGTGCAGGACGAGCGAGCCGTCCGAGCCCACCACCTCGAGCTCGCTCCTGGCCGCCATGTCGAGGCCGCAGTCGAAGTGCCCGAGCACGTCGCCGGAGAAGCGCAGCGCGCCGGTGAAGCGCAGGTCGACGCCGTTGCCGCCCACCACTTCCCGGCCCATCACCTCGAGCGGGTCGCCCGCCACCAGGCGGACCCCGCTGACGCAGTAGCAGCCCACGTCCATGAGACCGCCGCCTTCGAGCTCCGCCGAGAGCCTCACGTCCTCCGCCTGGTCGAGGCGGAAGGAGAAGGCCGTGCGCACGAGCCGCAGCCGCCCCACCCGGGGCAGCAGCTCCACCAGCAGCCGGGCCTGCGGGTGGTGGCGCCACATGAACGCTTCGGCCAGGACCCGGCCGGCGCGTTCGGCGGCGTCGAAGGCGCGCTCGACCGGCTCTCGCGAGCGCGCCATCGGCTTCTCGCACAGCACGTGCTTGCCCGCCTCGAGCGCGCGGATCGACCACTCCACGTGCAGCGAGTTGGGCAGGGACACGTACACGGCGTCCACCTCCGGGTCCTCGAGCAGGGCCTCGTACGAGCCGTGAGCCCGGTCGATGCCCAGTCCGGACGCGTGCCGCTCGGCCCGCCCGAGGTCGCGCGAGGCCACCGCCGCGACCTCGACCTCGTCGATCTCGTTCGCTCCGGCGACCAGCTTCTCGTTGATCCGCGCGGTCGAGAGCAGCCCGAGCCGCAGCGGAGCCGAGTCAGGCACGTCCGGATTGCGCCTGGGCTCTCCGCGACAGCGAGTCCACCGTGACCGCCAGCAACAGCACGCCGCCCGTGATCACGAACTTCTCGCCGGAGCCCAGCCCCAGCAGGCCGAGGCCGTTGTCGATCGAGGCGATCACCAGGGCTCCCAGGAGCGCGCTCTTGATGTGACCGATGCCGCCGAACAGCGACGTCCCGCCGATCACCGCGGCGGCGATCGAGTAGAGCAGGATCTCGCCGCCGCCCGAGTTCGTGTCCACCGAGCGCAGGCGCGAGGCCAGCACGAGGCCACCCACCGCGGCCATGAACGAGCAGATGGCGAACACCTGGATCCGGATGCGGTCGACGTTGATACCGGCGCGGCGTGCGGCCTCCGCGTTGCCGCCCACGGCATAGACGTAGCGCCCGAACCGGGTGCGCGTGAGCACGAAGCCCCAGAACAGCAGGAAGAAGCCCACGAGCAGGAACACGTACGGGATGCCGCGGTCGTCGTTGGCCACCCAGACCACAATCCCGAGGGCGAGGGCCAGGAAGCCGACGCGCAGCGCGATCAGGGTCATGGGATCGTGATCGAGCTCGGCCTTGCGGCGGACGCGCACCTCGTTCAGCTGGATCCCGGCGAAGATGAGCACGGCCACCAGCCAGAGGATCCACGAGGTGGACTCGGGCAGGAAGTCGTTGGCCAGACCGATCATGAAGTCGTTCTGGAGCACCACGGTGCCGCGCTCGCCGATCAGGAGCAGCACCACCCCGTTCCAGGCGATCAGGCCGGCCAGTGTGACCACGAACGAGGGGATGCCGATCTTGGTGATGATCAGCCCGTGGAAGGTGCCGATGGCGATGCCCGAGAGCAGGGCGAGTCCGACGGCGATCGGAGTGGCCACCTCGCTGCCGTCGGGGATCAGCAGGATGGCCGCGATCACGCCGGCCACGCCCGACACGTAGCCCACCGACAGGTCGATCTCGCCGAGCAGCAGCACGAAGACCACGCCCATGGCGATGGTGGTGATCGCGGCCGACTGGACGATCAGGTTGACGAAGTTGCCCGCGGTGAGGAACTGGTCGTTCTGGGTCTGGAAGACGATCGCGATGATGATCAGCCCGACGATGATGGGCAGCGATCCGAGCTGGCCCGAGCGCACGTCGGTCCACCATTCGCGGGCCGCTCCAGCCAGGCCGCCGCCCTCGGCGCCGGGAACGGGTGCGCCGGGAGCGGGGGGCGCTGCCGTGCTCATGCCACCACCTCGCTCTCGTCGGTGAGTCCGGGCACCTTGGAGAGCGTGCCCGCGGTGATGGCGTGCACCACCTCCTGCTCGTTGGTCTCGGTGCGCTTGAACTCGGCCACGTTCTGGCCCAGGCGGAGCACCATGATGTTGTCCGCCACCTCGAAGATGTCGTGCAGGTTGTGCGAGATGAGGATCACGCCGAGGCCCTGGTCGGCCAGCCGCCTGACCAGGTCGAGGACCTGACGCGTCTGAGCCACGCCGAGCGCCGCGGTGGGCTCGTCGAGGATCACCAGCTGGGAGTTCCACATCACGGCCTTGGCCACCGCCACCGACTGGCGCTGGCCGCCGGAGAGCCCGGCCACCGTCTGGCGCACGCTGCGGATCGTGGTCACCGACAGCCCCTTCAGGGTGTCGCGCGCGCGAGCCTCCATCTTGGTCTCGTCGAGAGTGTGGGAGGCCTCGAGCTCCTCACGGCCGAGGAACATGTTCTGCACCACGTCGAGGTTGTCGGCCAGCGCGAGGTCCTGGTAGACGACCTCGATGCCGAGATCCGAGGCTTCGCGCGGGTGGGTGATGTTCACCGGCTTGCCGTCGTAGATGACCTCGCCGCCGTCGATGCGGTAGATCCCCGCCACGCACTTGATCAGGGTCGATTTGCCGGCCCCGTTGTCGCCCACCAGTGCGGTGACGCAGCCCGCCGGCGCCTTGAAGTCCACCTCGTGCAGCGCGATGACGGCACCGAAGTGCTTGCTCACCCCGCGCAGCTCGAGAAGTGCTGCGTCTTGCGAAGCAGCCGGCTCGGCCGGCTGCGCACGACCCTCTGCCTCCGGCGAAGCAGCCGGCTCGGCCGGCTGCGCGCGACCCTCTCTCTCCTCCGTCATTCAGTCCCTCTCTCCTCCTGGGCTCCCGGCCCTCACCCGGGCCGTGGCGGACTCTACGCCGCGCCGCTCCGGGGCGCCAGCGACGCCCCGGAGCTTGCAGCGGTGGTGCCTACAGGCCGAGCTCCTCGCACTTCGACGCGAGCTTCCCGGCGCAGATGTCCTCCTTGGTCGGGAAGTCCGGGTTGCCGATGTACTCGGAGATGTTGTCCGAGGTCACCGGGACCGGCTCGAGCAGAACGCTCGGAACCTCTTCGCTCCCGTTGTCGATCGGGGTGGTCTGCGCCTTGGGCTTCTGGCCCTTGGCCAGCGCGATCGCCAGGTCGGCGGCCGCATTGGCCTCCTTCTCGATCGCCTTGTAGACGGTCATGCACTGATCGCCGTTGACGATGTTCTGGATGCCCTCGAGCGTGGCGTCCTGACCGGTCACCGGCACCTGCGGCAGCTTGCGCTGCTTGATGGCCGAGATGGCCGCGTTGGCCAGGCCGTCGTTGGCCGCCAGCACGCCGTCGACCTTGTTGTCGTTGGCCTGCAGCATCTGCTCGAAGATCGTCAGCGCCTGCTGGTTGTCCCAGTCGGGCACGGACTGATCGTCGATCTCCGTCCAGTCACCGGACTCGAACTTCGGATCGATCACCGAGTCGTAGCCGTTCTTGAACAGGGTCGCGTTGTTGTCCGTCGGCGAGCCGTTGAGCACCGCCACCTGTGCGCCCTGCTTGTCCCCGAGACAGTCCACGAGACCCTGTCCCTGGAGCTCTCCGACCTTCTCGTTGTCGAACGAGACGTAGTAGTCGGTGTCCTGCGTGTCGAGCGTCAGCCGGTCGTAGTCGATCACCTTCACGCCCTGCGCCTGGGCGTTGGCCGCGATGGCCGCGCCCGAGCCCGAGTCGAGGTTCACGAGCAGGAGGACCTTCGCCCCGTTCGTGATGGCCTGCTCGGCCTGCTGCTGCTGAGTGGACTTGCTCGCCTCCGCGTTCGTGATGTCGGCTTCGACGCCGGCAGCCTCGAAGGCCTTCTGCAGCGCAGGCCGGTCCACGGTCTCCCAGCGCACGGACGACTTGGAGTCGGGCAGCAGCACGCCCACCCTCGGCGCTTCACCGCCGCCGCTGTCTCCGCCCCCTCCACCATCGTCGTCGTCATCTCCGCAGGCAGCCAGCCCGCTCATGGCAAGGGCTCCGGCTGCTGCCAGCGCCCAAAACGTGCTCCTCTTGGACACGTTCCCTCCTCCTGTTTGGGGTTGCTTTTGCTTCTTCCTCACGCCGCCGCGCTCCCGGCCACGCGTGCGGCCACCTCGTGCTCGGACTGCATGAGCACGAGTGACAGGGCGCCAAGCAGGTTGGCGCGCTCGCCGAGTTCTCCCGCCACGATCTCCAGCCCGTCGCCCGCCGCCGGCAGCGCGTCACGCGCCACCGCCTCACGCAGCGGCTCGAGCAGGAGCTCGCCTGCCTCCCCGAGGTCGCCTCCGACGACGACCATCTCGGGGCCGAACAAGTTGATGAGGCCGGCCAGGGCTCGGCCCACGGCCTGGCCCGCGTCGCTGATCGCCCGGCGACAGCCTGCGTCGCCTGCCTCGGCCGCGTCGATCATCTCGGGCACCGTCATCTCCTCACCCCGGCTCGCGCGCATGAGGGCGAGCAGAGCCTGCGTGGAGGCGACGGTCTCGAGACAGCCGCGGTTTCCGCAGCGGCAGAGCAGGCCCTGATCGTCCACCACGACGTGGCCGATCTCACCCGCCGTGCCGCGAGCCCCGCGGTAGGGCCGGCCGTCGACGACCATGCCGGCGCCCACTCCCGATCCGATCTGGACGTAGGCGGCGAACCGTGCGTTGCGGCCCGCTCCCAGGGTGACCTCGGCGAGGGCGCCGAGATTGGCGTCGTTGTCGACGTACACCGATGTGCCCAGTCGCTCCTCCAGCTCGGCGGCCGCGTCGACCTTCTTCCAGCCCGGCAGCACCGCGGACTCGTGCAGCGCGCCCCGCTTGTGGTCCACCGGACCGGCAAGTGCGACCCCCGTACCCAGAACACGCTCGTGATCGACCCCCGCCTCCTCCAGCAGGCGCAGGCCGAGCCCGGCGGCGGTGTCGAGCGCCCCCTCCGCATCGCGATCCACGTCGCACGGCGCGGTGGCCTCGGCGAGGACGATGCGTGAAAGGTCGGACACGGCCACGCGGATGCGGTCGTGGTCGAAATCGACTCCGATGGCCGCGCCGGCCGAGGGATCGAGCGCCAGCAGCACGGCCGGCCGGCCGGGCTGTCCCTCGCCCGCGAACTGGCCGGAGCGCTCGACCACCAGACCGCGGCGCTGCAGATCCGACACCAGCGTGGAGACGGTCGAGCGAGAGAGCCCGGTTCGCCGGGCCAGCTCAGCGCGGCTCGCGGTGCCGTTGGTGCGCAGGAAGTCGACGAGCCGCAGGCGGTTCAACTCGCGAAGGGAACGCAGGGAGCCGGTGCCCGACGTCATTGGGGGCGGACCCTCTCAGGGCTCGATAGTTATGTCAAGGCTCGGATCAATTAAGGGCGTGTTGGCTCGTATTAAGTTCGGGTTAAGGCCAAAAGGCGGGTCACGGTCCGCGTTCTCTCCCGGTGCCCTACTGGTGCACAGGGGTCTTTTCCCGTGCGTCGCCTCGGCGTAGCGTCGCGCGCGTGGAATCGGAAGGCGGTCAGGCGACAGTGGAGTGGGTCGGCCTGCTGCTGTTGGTCTCGCTCGGGCTCGCCGCCCTGCTGTCGCTGGCGCCGAGCGTCGAGGGCCGGAGCCTCGGCGCCGCGGTGGCCCGGGCCATCACCTGTGGAGCGGGCGCCCATTGCGATCAGCGGCTCGCGGGTCGTCGCCCGCGCGCGGCGCTGCCACCGGGGGCGTTGACGCCGCGAGCGCCGGTGAGTCCGCCCCGGTCCGCTGTTCCGGTCAGGCCGCCCCGGGCTGCTCCCCCCGCCGGGGTGCGTCCCCCGGTCTCGCCGGCGCGGGCCGCCGCGGCCTTCCATGTGCTGCGGGGGCTCAAGGCGGTCGCAGCGAAGGCGTGGATCGTCTGCCTCGGCTACAAGCGCTTCCAGTACGAGCGGCGACACCCCGAGGTGAGGGTCACCGGGCGCATGCCGGTCCGCGAGGCGCTGCGGATCGCGAACTCGTGCCTGAATCCCGCGGAGTTCATCGGCGAGGAGGGCTGAGTGCGCGCGGGGCAGAGTGGACAGGCGGCGGTGGAATGGCTGGGCGTCCTGCTGGTCCTGGCGCTCGGCCTGGGTGGGCTCGTGGCCGTCGCGCCGCCCGTCGACGGGCGATCGCTGGGCGGGTTCATGGCTCACCGGATCGTCTGCGCCCTTAGAGGCGGCTGCTCGGACGGCGACGCCGCGCTTCGCCGGGCGTACGGGTCGTCCACGGCGGCGCTGGTCCGCGCCCACGCCCCGAACCTCGTGCACGAGCCGGGTGAGCCCGCGCTGCCGGTGGACTGGCGCCGCTGTCGCCGCCCGGACTGCGCGGCGGCCGACACCGACCGCGACCTCGACGTCCACCGCACCCGCGCCGGAGCCCGAGCCACGGTCTTCACGCGCGTGCTGCGGCGCTCGGGGCGCACCTTCATCCAGTACTGGCTCTATTACCCGGACTCGACGAGCGTCGTCGCCGGCTCGGACAGGGTGTGGGAGGCGTTCTGGCTGCTGCCCGAGCTGCGCGGGATCGTGCGTGACGTGCCGGCATACCCCGGCTACCACCGCGACGACTGGGAGTCCTTTCACGTGCGTCTGGATCCCGACGGCAGCGCCTGGGTGCGGGCCAGCTCGCACGGGCACTATCAGGGATGCAAGGAGAGCGAGTGCCGGGGACGGTGGGCGGACTCCACGGGCTGGACTCGGGTGTCGCGCGGCAGCCACGCGGGGCACATCCCGTTCCGAACGGAGGCGCCGGTCCGCACGGGCACACCACCCGTCCCGCGCGGCAAGACTCCCGGGCTGCGGGTGCCCATCCGGGCGAGGCGGCGCCGGCTGCCTCTCTATCCCGGGCCGGGCAACCGCGAGCGGACCACCACCTCCGAGGGCCTGCGCCTCGTCCCGCTCGAGACTCACGATCACAGCGGCTACCGGCGCCTCGATGAGGGAATCGCCCCGCCCTGGGACAAGGATGTCTACGACGATCCCGAGGACGGCGGGTCGTGACGGGGCGTCGGGGCGCTCCGATCGCCGCCGCGGGCTGCAGCACGCGCGCCACACGTTCACAATCTGCGCAGGAGCTTCGACGAGATGGGGGATCGACCACGGTGAGCGACGGCAAGAGCCTGCCCGAGCAGGTGACGTATCAGCTGGGCAACGTGAAGGTGCTGGCCGACGCCGGCGTCGTTCGCCCGATGCGGCCAGATCGGCTGTGGGCCGTGGTCCGCACCCTTCAGCGCTGGGGTCGCAGCCCCGCCGCGGGGGCGATCGCCCTGGCCGCGCGCTACCCCCACGAAACGATGATCGTGGACGAGCTCGGGTCGCTCACCTACTCGGAGGTCGACCAGCGCACCAACGCGCTGGCTCACTCGCTGGCCGACGCCGGGGTGGTGGAGGGCGACGGCGTCGGGATCATGTGCCGCAACCACCGCGGCTTCATCGAAGCCACGGCGGCGGTCTCCAAGCTGGGGGCGGACGCGCTCTATCTCAACACCGCCTTCGCGGGCCCTCAGCTCACCGAGGTGACCAAGCGCGAGAAGCCACGCGCCCTCATCTACGACGAGGAGTTCGCCGGGCTGCTGGAAGACGCGGGCGAGCGGCGCAAGCGCTTCGTGGCATGGCACGACTCGGAGCGCTGCGCCGACCCGACCCTCGACGAGCTGATCGCGGCCGGCGACCGGAGCGCCGTCGTGCCGCCGGACCGTGAGGGCCGTGCGGTGATCCTCACGAGCGGGACCACCGGCACTCCGAAGGGCGCTTCACGGGCGAATCCCCAGTCGCTCGACCCGGCGGTCTCGCTGCTGTCGAAGATTCCCTTGAAGACGCGCCAGGTGTCCCACATCGCCGCGCCGCTGTTCCATTCCTGGGGTTTCGCGCACTTCACCATCGGCCTCATCCTCGGCACCACCTACGTGCTGCGCCGGAGGTTCGAGCCCGAGGCCTGCCTCGACGCGCTGGCCCGCTACCGATGCGACTCGCTGGTGGTGGTGCCGGTGATGATGCAGCGGATCCTCGAGCTGCCCGCGGAAACGCGTGCGCGCTACGACCTCTCCTCGCTCAAGGTCGTGGCGGCCAGCGGCTCGGCGCTGCCCGGGGACCTGGCCACCACCTGGATGGACGAGGTGGGGGACACGCTCTACAACCTCTACGGCTCGACCGAGGTGGCGTGGGCGTCGATCGCCACGCCCGAGGACATGCGCGCCGCACCCGGCACCGCGGGCAAGCCGCCACGCGGCACCGTGGTCAAGCTCTTCGACGAGAGCGGCCGTGAGGTTCCGGAGGGCGTGACCGGGCGCATCTTCGTGGGCAACGAGATGCTGTTCGAGGGCTACACGGGCGGCGGCTCCAAGGATGTGATCGACGCGCTGATGGCCACCGGCGACGTCGGGCGGTTCGACTCCGGTGGGCGCCTGTTCGTGGAGGGCAGAGACGACGAAATGATCGTGTCGGGAGGGGAGAACGTGTTCCCCAAGGAGGTGGAAGACGCGCTCGCTCGGCATCCTGAGGTGGCCGAGGCGGCGGCGGTCGGAGTGGAGGACGACGACTTTGGGCAGCGCCTGCGGGCCTTCGTCGTGCTGGAGGGGTCCTCCAGCGCGAGCGAGCAGGAACTGAAGGACCACGTCAGGCAGAACCTGGCCCGCTACAAGGTCCCGCGCGAGATCTGGTTCATCGAAGAGCTGCCGCGCAACGCCACCGGCAAGGTGCTCAAGCGGGAGCTGCGCGAGATGGAGCCGCCGAAGACCGCCGGCGCACAAGAGGGGTAGAGCCGTGCCCTACGGGGTATTGGGGGGTGCCGGAAGATTTCTTCCGCCAAGGCGAGGAGAGGAGCCGTTGTGGATACAGGCGTGATCATCGCGATCGTCGTGGTCGTGCTCATCCTGCTGGTGCTGGCCATGCTGCTGGGGAGGCGCGGCCGCGCCCGGCGCCACGAGACCCGTCGCCACGAGGCGCGGGAGATCAGGCGCGAGGCGGACGTGCGTACCGCGGAGGCGGACGAGATGAAGGCCGAGGCGGAGGAGCGGGCCGCACGCGCCCGCCGGGAGGATGCGTCGGCCCGCCAGCAGGTCGCCCAGGCGCAGGACGCAGAGCACGAGGCGGAAGCCGAGCACGCCCGCGCTCACGACGTCGACCCGGACGCGAAGGGCGACTACGTCGAAGGCTCGCACCGTGACCGCGAGTCCGACATCGACGTGCCCAGGCCGGACACGACCGCCGACGACACGCGGCGGGGCGATTACGACGAGGGCGACGCGGGAGGCCGCGAGCGCACCGGTTACGACGACCGGGCCGACGCATCTACGGATCG
Organism: uncultured Thermoleophilaceae bacterium; assembly: GCA_963751105.1. Classification (GTDB taxonomy): domain Bacteria; phylum Actinomycetota; class Thermoleophilia; order Solirubrobacterales; family Thermoleophilaceae; genus JACVRW01. The sequence goes on from CAVVTG010000002.1 coordinate 469,565, forward strand.
CACCACGGGCGACGAGTACGAGGAGCGTCGCGTGGTGCGCGAGGGCGACCCGAACGATCCGGACGTGGTGCGCGAGGAGCGCATCCGGGAGGACCGGCCACCCCGCTGAGGACCTGATGGAGAAGGGGACGCGCGGCCTCAGAGGCGCGGCCCCTTCCCTGGGCGCCCCCTGGGCGCGCCGCCACCTCGACGGCGCGCCAGGGGCGGATTCGGTCAGGCGGCCTTGATCGACCCGTGGGGGTCGAAGACGTACTTCTTGGCCGCGCCCTTGTCGAAGTCCTCGTAGCCCTTCTGGGCCTCGTCGAGGGTGATGACCGTGGCGTTGACCGCATCCGCGATCTGCGCCCGGCCGCTGAGGATCATCTGCATCAGGCCGTGGTGGTACTTCATCACCGGGCACTGGCCCGTGGTGAAGCTGTGCGACTTGGCCCAGCCGAGCCCGATGCTGATGGAGAGCGAGCCCACCTTGGCGGCGTCGTCGATGCCGCCCGGGTCGCCGGTCACGTACAGGCCCGGGATGCCGAGCTTGCCCGCCACCCTGGTCACGTCCATGATCGAGTTCAGCACCGTGGCCGGAGCCTCGTGGTCGGAGTCCGAGCCGTGGCCGCGGGCCTCGAAGCCCACGGCGTCGACCGCGGCGTCGACCTCGGGCACTCCGAGGATCTGCTCGATCTGGTCCTTAGGGTCGCCCTTGGAGACGTCGATCGGCTCGCAGCCGAAGCTCTTGGCCTGTTCGAGGCGCTCGGGGATCAGGTCACCGACCATCACCACCGCCGCGCCCAGCAGTTGGGCCGAATGCGCCGCGGCAAGCCCGACGGGGCCCCCGCCGGCGACGTAGACGGTGGAGCCCGGTCCCACGCCCGCGGTGTAGGCGCCGTGGAATCCGGTCGGGAAGATGTCCGACAGCATCGTCAGGTCGAGGATCTTCTCCATCGCCTGATCCTTGTCGGGGAACTTGAGCAGGTTCCAGTCGGCGTAGGGCACGGCCACGTACTCCGCCTGGCCGCCTACCCAGCCGCCCATATCGACGTAGCCGTAGGCCGAGCCGGGACGATCGGGGTTGACGTTCAGGCAGACGCCCGTGTTACCGGTCTTGCACATGCGGCAGCGACCGCAGGCGATGTTGAACGGCACCGAGCAGAGGTCGCCCTCCTTGATGAACTCCACGCCGGGGCCGGTCTCGATCACCTCGCCGGTGATCTCATGCCCGAGGATGAGGCCCTCGGGAGCGGTGGTGCGGCCACGCACCATGTGCTGGTCCGAGCCGCAGATGTTGGTGGAAACGATCTTGAGGATGGCCGCGTGAGGAAGCTGGCGCCCGACGTTGTCGGGGTTGACCCCCGGGCCGTCCTGCAGCTCGAACGTCGGGAAATCGATGTTCTGGACCTCGACCTTGCCGGTCCCCATGTAGGCGACGCCTCTGTTGTCGGCCATGACTGCTCTCCCCTTCTCGGAATCCCGCTGGCTCGGGTTCACCACTGGTGTATCCGGAGCGCGGCCTTGCCAACCGCGCAATTTGCGCTCAGGACGTGTGCTCGGCCAGCCGGGCGCGAAGGGCTTCGCAGCGGGTATGGAGCTCGTCGGTACGCGCGCGGGTGAGCCAGTGCACCGGATGCTCGCGGCCGCCGTGGCAGCCCGCGGCCATCGAGTACGCGTACTCCCAGCTGGCCAGATGGGCCTTCAACTCGGCCCTGGCCCGCTTCAGCTCCAACTCGAGGTGCTCTCGCATAGGTGGTGCGACGCTCGGGTGATGTCATTTCAGCGCGAGCGCCGGAGGGAAGAACAACGAGGCGGCGGGCCGCCGGCTTGCGGCCCACCGCCCCGCGCGACTCTGCGGGCCTAGCCGCAGACGGGCCAGTGGCCCGCGCCGTGGCGGCTCAGCAGCAGCCACGCGCGCCAGGTCTGCTCGTGGCGCGACGCCGCGGCCGGATCGCCGCTTCCGCCCACCACCTGCCAGGTGCTGAAGCTGAACTGGTACATGCCGCGGTAGGTCCCGCCACCCCCGACCGCGCGGGGGTCGCCGTGCGACTCGCACGCGGCGATCGAGGCCAGTTGCCTGCGGCCCCAGGCTGGAATCCCGCCGATCTTGAACCGGAACACCACCGCGCGCCCGCGAGGGGAGCGGAGGAAGTTCCGGAACCGGGTCTGCATGCGCTCGATCGAGCCACGCAGCTCGGGGGTCGTGGGCTCGCGAGCCTGATTGCGCGCGGCCACCACCAGGTTGCGCCCGCGCCAGACGTCGTAGCGGTCGAGCTTCGAGCGCCAGCGCCCGTAGGTGCGCTGCAGGCGAGTGCTCGCGGCCTCGGCCTGCGGACGCTCGATGGCGCCCGGGTCGTCGATGGTCGTTGTCGTATCGGTACCGCCGTTCGGCTCTTGCTGAGCCGCCGCCGGTATTCCCACGGACGCCGCGAGCACGAGAGCGCACACGCACGCCAGCAGGATCGTTCCCTGCTTCTTCAACGGAGATCCCTCCGGGTAAGGCCTGCCCGGCTCGGAGGCGCAACGAGTCGCCACCGCCGGCGTGTGCCGGCTGTGTCATGCGACCGAAGAGATGCCCCTGCCAGGACTTGCCGTGTCCGTGCGTCTGACTCCCGCACACGGACAGGGCCGATTTCGGCTTACCGGGCGAAAGTAACGGCCGAACTGGCGCTCACGGCAAAGTGTGAGTGATGTCACACAACATGAAACGGCGTGAAACAGCCGCGGGCCCCATGAGCATGCGGTATCGAGTGGCTAGGAGCGCTGGCGCGCCAACTCGATCAGCAGGCGGGTCCCGAACCCGCTCGCTCCCTTGCCGACGTAGTTGCGGCTCATTCCCCAGGCCGTCCCGGCGATGTCCATGTGCACCCACGGGCGCCCGTCCACGAACTGGCGCAGGAACTCCGCCGCGTAGCTCGACATGGCCACCCGCTGCTCGGCCGCGTTGGTCAGATCCGCGTACCGGCCCTTGGTGAGCTCGAGGTACTCAGGGTGGAGCGGCATTCGCCAGCCGACCTCGCCGGTGGCCTCGCCGGCGGCCTCCACCTGCGCGTACCAGTCGTCGTCGTTGGCGAAGAGGCCGGCATAGGTGTGCCCGAGCGCCACCAGGATCGCGCCCGTGAGCGTGGCCAGGTCGACGATGCGCTCGGCTCCCTGCTCGACGGCGTAGCACAGTGCGTCGGCAAGGATCAGGCGCCCCTCGGCGTCGGTGTTGTTGACCTCGATCGTGGTCCCGTTCATGGCGGTCACGATGTCGCCGGGCTTGACCGCGTGGCCGCTCGGCATGTTCTCGGTGGAGGGAATCACGGCGGTTACCGTGGCCGGCAGTCCCAGCTCGGCGATGCCCGCCATCGCCTCGATCACCGCGGCGCCGCCGGACATGTCGAACTTCATCTCCTGCATCTTGGCCGAGGGCTTGATCGAGATGCCGCCGGTATCGAACGTCACGGCCTTGCCGACGTAGGCGAGGTGCGGGCCGGTCGCGGCCGGCGGGCGCCAGCGGAGCACGATCAGGCGCGGCTCCACATGGCTGCCACGGGCCACCGCGGCGAAGGCGCCCATGCCGCGCGCCACGATGCCGTCGCCGTCCAGCAGCTCGATCTCCATCGCCTCGTGCTCGTCGGCGATCTCGCCCGCCCGCTCGGCCAGGAACGTGGGGGTGGCGACGTTGGCGGGCAGGTTCTGCAGGTCGCGGGCCGCGTTCGCGGCGGCGGCGGCCACACGGGCGCGCTCGACGACGTCGGCGTCCACGTCCTCGCCGGCGATCTCCAGCGACTCCACTTCCGCGTCGTCGTTCGGCTTGGACTTGAAGCGGTCGAAGGCGTACAGGCTGAGAAGGGTGCCCTCGACCAGGGCGCCGGCCACCCCGTCACCGGAAGGCGCCGCCCAGGACAGCGAGACCGCGCCCAGCTCCTTGGCCCGGGCCGCGGCGGCTGCCGCCGCCATGCGGGCGCGCTCGGCGCCGAACTCACCGCGCTTGCCCAGGCCGCTGATCAGCACGCGCCGCTGCCCGCCGCCGGGGGCGTCCTCGTGGACGACCGCCACGCGCTTCAGCGCGGGCCTGGCCTCCCCGAGCTCGACCAGCCGCTGGAGAGCGGGGTCGGCCAGCTCCTCGCCCTCGAACAGCCCCACCACCCGCGTGTCGGCAGCGGTCTCCTCGGGCGCGCCCAGGCGGGCGCTGACGCTGGGTCCGGGCATCGGCGCGGGAGCATAGCCCGGCGATATGGTTCGAGCCCCCTCGGAACTCGCTCCAAACCCGCAAGGAGACCCAGCCCAGATGCCCAAGACCGTGATCCTCGGCGCCGCCCGCACGCCGTTCGGAAAGATGGGCGGCGCGCTCGCCTCGCTCGACGCGACCGATCTCGGGGGCAGCGCCATGGCCGCCGCGCTCGAACGGGCCGAGGTCGCGCCCGATCAGGTGGAGCACGTGGTGTTCGGGCAGGTGCTGCAGGCCGGCCAGGGCCAGATTCCGAGCCGTCAGGCCCAGATCAAGGCCGGGATTCCCAAGGAGGTCGGCTCGGAGACCGTCAACAAGGTGTGCGCGTCGGGCCTGCGCTCGGCGGGCATCGTCGACCAGGCGGTGCGAGCCGGCGATCTCGACGTGGCGGTAGCCGGGGGGATGGAGTCGATGTCCACCGCCCCCTACCTCCTCAAGCAGGCGCGCTTCGGGTTCCGCATGGGCGAGGCCAAGGCACTGGACGCGATGGTCACCGACGGGCTGACCAACCCGTTCACGGGCAAGCACATGGGCGAGGAGGCCGACGAGGTCGGCGAGGAGCTCGAGATCACTCGCGCGGACATGGACCGCTTCGCGCTGCGCTCGCACGAGCTGGCCGTTCAGGCCACCGACGAGGGCCGGCTGCCGGAGGAGATCGTTGCCGTGACGATCAGCTCGCGCAAGGGCGACACCATCGTGGAGGTCGACGAGGCGCCCAGGCGCGAGTCGTCGCTCGAGGCCCTGTCCAAGCTGCGCGGCGCGTTTCACAAGGAGGGCGCCCACACCGCCGGCAACGCACCCGGGGTCAACGACGGTGCCGGGGCGATGGTGCTGTCGAGCGAGGAATGGGCAAGCGCCAACGGACGCGCGCCGCTGGCCACGATCGTGGCTCAGGCCGCGGTGGCCGACGAGTTCCCCTACCTAGCCCGCACGCCCGCCAACGCGACCATCAAGGCACTCGAGAAGGCCGGGCTGTCAGTGGACGACATCGACCTGTTCGAGATCAACGAGGCGTTCGCCTCGGTCGCGCTCAACTCGATGCGCATGCTGGAGATCGACGAGGACAAGGTCAACGTCAACGGCGGCGCGATCGCCCTCGGCCATCCCATCGGCGCCTCGGGCGCGCGCATCCTGATGACGCTGGTCAACGAGCTTCGCCGCCGCGGCGGCGGGCGCGGCGTGGCCGCGATCTGCTCGGGCGGGGGCCAGGGCGACGCGATGATCGTGGAGGTCAACGGCGGCTGACGTCGCGCTGGGCCCGCCGAGCGGCTACTGAGCGCTGCCCGAGCTCGCCGGGGCCTCGACCGGGGCCGGCGCCGGCTCGGTGATACGGATGTGGTTGCCGAACGGGTCACGCACGGCGCAGTCGGTGCCGTAGAAGCGCTCCTCGGGCTCCTGGATGATGTCGACACCGTCGTCGCGGAGCTTCTCGAAGGTCGCCCGGCAGTCGTCGGTGGTGAGGATGAAGCCGAGCCCCATTGCGCCCTTGCTGAGCAGGCCGCGGATCTGATCGGCGCTGTCCTCGTCGATGAACGCTCCGGGCACCTCGAGCAGCAGCTCGCGGTCGGGCTGGCCGGGCACGCCGACGGTGAGCCAGCGCATGAACTCGAGGTCCGCGTCCGCACGGACCTCCATCCCCAGCTTGCCGACGTAGAAGTCGAGGGCCTGGTCCTGATCGAGGACCCAGACGCTTGAGTGTGTGATGGCGTTGAACATGCCGACCAAGCTAGTCCCGATCAGCGCGCCGGTCTTCTCCAAAAGTGCTCGATGAGGGCCGGTCCCAGGCCGCCACCACGCAGCCCGGCACACCCGCCCGGACCGTGGCGTGCGGAGCCTTCTGCTCGCGCTCGCGATAGGCACGAGGCGATGTGCCGACGATCTCGTGAAAGGTGCGGCTGAAGCTGCCCAGGCTGATGAAGCCCACGTCGAGACAGATCTCGGTCACGGGCCGGTCGGTGTCACGCAGCAGCGCCATGGCCCGCTCGAGGCGTCGCCGCTGCAGATAGCGGTGGGGCGTCTCTCCGAAGGTGTCCTTGAAGCTGCGAATGAAGTGCGCGCGCGACAGGTGCACGGAGTCCGCCAGCGCCTCTATGTCGAGGGCGTCGGCGTAGCTGCGGTCCATGGCGTCCCGGGCCCGGAGCAAGCGGCGGTTGTTCTCCACGCTCAGGGCGCCGGTCATCGCGCCCGACCTTACCGGCGCCTCGGGCGAGCCGTCCGGACAACTGTCCATGCTGAGGCCGGGAGCTCTAATGGAAACCATTCGTCGTGCCGATGCGAACGGCGTGAAGCCGCGCGCCGCGATTCTCGTCGCCGTCCTCTCCACGGGGCTGGCCCTCGCCCCGAGCGCGCTCGCCGTGCCGGAGCAGGGTGACGCGGGCGACACTCCGTCGACCGCCCAGGACCTCACCACCCAGGTCGTCGACTCGATCACCGGCACGTTCGCCGGCGCGGACTCGGACCTCTTCCGGGTGTGCCTGAGCGGTGGCGGCTCGTTCTCGGCCTCCACCGTCGGCGTCACCGACCCCGGCACCAACACCCAGCTCTTCCTCTTCAACGCCGCCGGCATGGGCATCTACGCGGATGACGACGCGGCGGGCACCGAGCAGTCCACGCTCCCAGCCGGGCACCCGCTGACCCCCGCGGCCGCGGGCGAGTACCTCCTGGGCGTCTCGCCCAGCGACCGCGATCCTCAGAGCAGCGCCGGCGAGATCTTCGACAACGTCGCCTACCTCGTGGGCGCCGGCGGCCGCGGCGCGGCAGCGCCGGTTACGAACTGGTCGGGCCGGCTGCGGGCGTCGGGCGCCTACACCGTCTCGCTGACCGGCACGAGGGCCTGTGAGTCCATGGCCCCCACGATCGACCTACGCAGCCCGACCGACGGCGGCCGGGTGCCGCTCGGGGCCGAGGTGGAGGTGGACTTCTCCTGCGACGATGCGGGCGGCTCGGGCGTCGCGTCGTGCGTCGGCAGTACGCCCGACGGCGAGCCGCTCGACACCTCGAGTCTCGGTCCGCAGTCAGTGACGGTCACGGCCCGCGACGGTGCCGGCAACGAGACCACCGAGACGGTCACCGTGGAGATCGTCGACGCAGATGCCCCCGACATCGATCTGCGAACCCCGGCCAACGGCGCCGAGTACTCCGTGGGCGACGACCTGATCGCCGACTACGAGTGCCTGGACGAGCCCGCCGGGTCGGGCGTGGCCTCCTGCACGGGCGACGTGGCCGACGGCGCGGCCCTCGACACCTCGAGCCCGGGCGCCTACACCTTCACGGTCACCGCCACCGACGCCGCGGGCAACTCCGTCTCCACGACGGCCTCCTACACGATCTCGGACGGCGGGTACGACTTCGGCGGCTTCCTGTGGCCGGTCCACGACTTCCCGGCGGTCAACCGCTGGCCGGCCGGGCTGCCGGTGCCGATCCGCTTCTCGCTCGGCGGCTACCAGGGCAGGGACGTGCTCGAGGGCTGGCCCCGGGTGGCCGAGGTGGAATGCGGCGCCGGCGAGACGCCCGCGGACGGCCACCCCGCCCGCAGCGCGTGGGGCAAGGGCCTGCGCTACAGGCCGCGCCGGGACCGCTACGTGTTCTGGTGGAAGACCAGCCGCGACTGGCGCGGCGAGTGCCGTCAGTTCATCCTCAAGCTCGACGACGGCTCGCTGCACCGGGCCGAATTCCGCTTCACCCGCCTGCACTGGTGGGGCCACTGGACCCATTGAGCCGAGAAAGAACGCATCCCGCCTGCAAGAAAAGCTAGTCTGACGGCGATGAAGCACTGGCTCGTCCTTGCTGCGGTGTACGCCGTCGTGGCCGTGCTGGTCCTTCCCGGCTCGCTGCTGGCCTCGCAGGATCAGGGGACGCCGACCGCCACCGGGGAGGTCACCGACGAGCCGGCGCCCACGCCCGAGCAGCTCGAGCAGGCCGTCGAGGAGCAGGACGCCGCCGGCGACGCCGAGCCTCCCACCGAGACCACCACCCCGCCCGAAGGCGAGGTCGAGGGCGAGGACACCGTGCCGGCCGGCGAGCCCGGGGCCGAGGCCGAGGAGAAGCCCGCCGCCGAGGCAGCGCCGCCGGTGGAGCCGGCACCGGCTGAGCCCGCACCCGCCGAGCCCGCCGCCGACCAGGCGGAGAAGGATCAAGCCGCGAAGGCCGCCAAGCTCGACAAGGCGGCGGAGAGCAAGAAGGCCAAGGCGGCGGCCACCGCCAACGTCACCATCTCCGACTTCCGCTTCACTCCGGCCACGGTCACGGTCGTGGAGGGCGACACCATCACGTGGACCAACGACGGGCCCACGGGGCACTCGGCCACCGCCAGCAACGGCGAGTTCGACACGGGCATCTTCCCCGCCGGTGAGAGCCGCTCGGAGACCTTCGACACGCCCGGCACCTACGCCTACATCTGCACGCCCCACCCGAACATGGAGGGGACCGTGGTGGTCGAGGCCGCGGGGTCCGACCCCGCGGGTGAGGAGGAGGAGGCCCAGCTCGAGAACGACGAGGAGGCGCTCGCGGAGGATCTCGAGGCCGACTTCGACAGCGGCGGCCTGCCCAACACGGGCCGCGACGAGCGCACGATGATCATCCTGGGCCTCGTCATGATCGCCATCGGCAGCGTCCTCTCGCTGCGCACGCGTCGCCAGAGCTGAGCGCGCCGACCGGATAGCCTGCCGGCCTCATGTCCACGAGGAAGATCCGTGTGGTGGTGGCCAAGCCGGGTCTGGACGGGCACGACCGCGGGGCGAAGATCATCGCCCGGGCCCTGCGCGACGCGGGCATGGAGGTCATCTACACCGGCCTGCACCAGACGCCGGAGCAGATCGTGGAGACGGTGCTGCAAGAGGACGCCGACGCGGTCGGGTTGTCGATCCTGTCGGGGGCCCACATGACGCTGGTCCCGCGGATCGCCTCCCTGCTCGAAGGCGAGGGCGCCGAGGACGTGGTGCTGGTTGTGGGCGGGACGATCCCGAGCGAGGACATCCCCGAGCTCAAAGAGCTGGGGGTGGCCGAGGTGTTCACCCCAGGAGCGCCGGTGCAGGGGATCATCGACTTCATCCGCGAGTCAGTCCCGGCCTGAGCGGCAGCCGTCCGTTGGCGCCGCTACACGATTGACTCGTCAGTCAATGAAGTAAGATCCGCTCCGCCTCCGGCCGGCAGCCTGTCGTCCGGGCGCCAAGATCAAGCCAAGGAGAAGCTCCCGTGAAGATCTGCGTCCTCGTCAAAGAGGTGCCCGACGCGGCGGTCGAGAAGCGCATGGACCAGGGGTCCAAGCGCATCGATCGCTCGGGCGAGACCACGCTCAACCAGTTCGACACCCACGCCATCGAGGCTGCGATGCAGATCCGCGAGGGCGGGGGCGCCGACGTCGACGAGATCGTCGCCGTGACGATGGCCCCGTCGGAGGCGGGTCGCACCCTCAACAAGGCGGTGGCGCTGGGCGCCGACCGCTCGGTGCATCTCACCGACGAGGCGCTCGCCGGCTCGGACGTCTGCGCCACCGGCTACGCGCTGGCCAAGGTGCTGGAGACCGAGTCTCCCGACCTCGTCCTGCTCGGCCAGCAGTCGGCGGACGGCGAGTGCTACACGATCGGCGCCGTGGTGGCCGACCATCTGCGCATGCCCTCGCTGACCCAGGTCATCAAGCTCGACGTGGACGGCAACAAGCTGCGCTGCGAGCGCCAGGCCGAGTACGGCTACGACACGGTCGAGGTCGAGCTGCCCGCCGTGATCTCGGTGGGCGACGCGATCAACGAGCCGCGCTACCCCTCGCTCAAGGCGATCATGGGGGCCAAGAAGAAGCCGCGCGACACCAAGTCGGTGGGCGACGCAGGCATCGAGCCCGACCGCGTGGGCGAGCAGGGCTCCCGCACGTCGGTCCTCGCCATCAACCCTCCCGCCGACAAGGCCGCGGGCGAGATCATCGAGGACGAGGACACCAACGAGACCGTCGAACGCATCGTCGGCTGGCTCGAGGAAAGGAAGCTGTTGGCATGAGCGTCCTCACCTACGCACTTCACTACGAGGGCGAGTTCAACAAGAACTCGCTGGGCGCGGTCTCCGAGGGCGCCAAGCTGGCCGGTGACCTGGGCGGCGAGGCGGGCGTGGTGGTGGTCGGCGGCGACGACCTGACCGACGACTTCTGTGCCTCGCTCGGCCGCTACGGCGCGACCAAGGTCTACCGGGTCAAGGGCCCGGAGGGCCTGGGGGCGCCGGTGGTCGACGCGATGGCCAAGATCATCACCGACGACGGCTACAAGTACGCCCTCTTCGGAGGCGGCCTGCTGGGCTTCGAGATCGGCGCGGGGCTGACCGCTCGCCTCGACGCCGGCGTGACCATGGAGGTCACGGCGGTGAAGGCCCAGGACGGCAAGCTCGTGGCCGAGCGGCCGATCCTTCAGGACTCGGCCATTGTCGACGTGGGCTACGTGAGCGAGCCGGGCATCATCATCGGCCGCCTCAACGCCTTCGACATCAAGGAGGCGGGCGACGGCGCGGCCGAGGTGGTCGACGTCGACGTGACCTTCGAGGACCACTCGACCAAGGCTGTGATGGTGCAGCGCGGCGAGCAGCGTGGCGCCGACGTGAACATCGAGGACGCCGACATCCTCGTCGCGGGTGGCCGCGGCCTCGGCAAGGCCGAGGGCTTCGAGCTCTGCGAGTCGCTGGCCGACGCCCTCGGGGGCGCGGTGGCCGCCACCCGCGCGGTGGTCGACGCCGGGTGGTATCCGTACGCCGCCCAGATCGGGCAGACGGGCAAGACGGTCGCCCCGAAGCTCTATCTCGCCGCCGGCATCTCGGGAGCGATCCAGCACAAGGTCGGCATGCAGTCCTCGGAGAACATCGTGGCCATCAACAAGGACCCGAACGCGCCGATCTTCGAGTTCTCCGACCTCGGCGTGGTGGGTGACCTGAACAAGATCATGCCCAAGCTCACCGAGGCCCTGAAGGACAAGAGGGGCTGACGCCCGCATGGCCACCGCTCCGATCGAGTTTCCGCCGCCCGTCGACTCCGCCAGGGAGTTCGTCGGCGCGCCCACCGACCCCGAGGACGAGCGCATCGAGGTAGGCGTGGTGATCGTGGGCGGCGGGCCGGGCGGGCTCTCCTGCGCAATCCGCCTGACCCAGTTGCTGGCCGAGGACGAGGCGCTCATGGAGTCGCTCGGCGAGGTGCCGGTGGCCCTGGTGGAGAAGGGCAAGAACCCGGGCTCTCACCTCTTGTCGGGGGCGATGATGAACCCGTCGGCCATGCGCAAGCTGTTCCCGGGCATGGACGAGAGCGAGTGGCCGACCTACGGCGCGGTGGAGAAGGACGCCGTCTATCTGCTGCCCAACAGCAAGCGCGCGATCCCGCTCAAGCCCACGCCGCCGCCGTTTCGCAACCACGGCAACCACGTCACGTCGGTGGCCCGGCTGGGCCGCTGGCTCTCCGACCAGGCCGAGGAGGCTGGCGTCTACATCCTGGGCGAGACCGCGGCCGCGCGACTGCTCGTCGACGACGACCGCGTGGTCGGCGTGCGATCCGGTGACAAGGGACGGGGCAAGGACGGCGAGGAGCTCGGCAACTTCGAGCCCGGGTCCGATCTGATCGCCAAGGCCACCGTGCTCGCCGAGGGCACCCAGGGACACCTCACCGGCGCGGCCATCCGCCACTTCGACCTCGGCTCCGAGGACCCGCAGCAGTGGGAGCTCGGCGTGAAGGAGGTCTGGGAGGTTCAGCAGCCGCTCGACCGGGTCGTCCACACGATGGCCTGGCCGCTGCGCTTCGGGCCCAAGTACCGCGAGTTCGGCGGCTCGTTCATCTACCCGATGGGCGAGGACAAGGTGTCGATGGGCCTCGTGGTGGGGCTCGACTACCGCGACGCGTCGTTCTCGGTCCACGACGCTCTCCAGCAGCTCAAGGGCCATCCGCTGGTGGCCAAGATCATCGAGGGCGGCAAGCGGGTCGGCTGGGGGGCCAAGACGATTCCCTCCGGTGGCTACTGGGCCCAGCCGCGGCAGTACTGGGCGCCCGGCATGGCCATCTGCGGCGACGGAGCCGGGATGGTCAACATCCCCACCCTCAAGGGCGTGCACTACGCGATGCACGCCGGCATGTTCGCGGCGGAGGCGATCTACGAGCGTCTCAAGGCCGGCGAGGAGGGCACCGCCGACCTGTCCAACTACGAGGCCAAGGTGCGCGGCTCGGAGATCGAGACGGACATTCGCCGCTCGCGCAACATGCGCCAGCCCTTCTCGCGCGGCTTCCTGGTGGGCGGAGCGATCGCGAACATGATGGAGATCTCGGGCGGGCGCTTTCCCGGCGGCCGCTGGGCGACCCACGACGACGCCACCGTCGACGTCTTCATCGGCGACCGCGACAAGGACTACCCCAAGCCCGACGGCAAGACCACCTTCGACAAGCTGTCGTCGGTCTTCCTCACCGGCAACGCCACGCGCGACGACGCCCCCAACCACATCCGCATCCAGGACAAGGTGCCGCTCGACGTCGCGCTGATGTGGCAGAACATGTGCCCCGCCGCCGTCTACGAGGTGCCCGGAGGACGAGCTCGAGGCCGCTCGCTCCGAGAACGGCGCCGGGAACGGCAGCGGCAAGCTCGACGGCAAGCACGAGGTCAAGCTGCAGATCACGCCCTCGAACTGCGTCCAGTGCGGAGCGATCACCGCGAAGGGCGGCAGGTTGACTCCGCCCGAGGGCGGCGACGGCCCCAACTACCAGGTCACCTGAGACGCGGGTCAGCTGCCCCCGGCCTCCCGGGCCGCCCGGTACTCCGCCCGGGCCGCGAAGCTCGAGCGCATCTCGTCGGTCAGGTCGTCCAGGAACTCCTCGCGGTAGGTGGAGTCGGTGAGCACGGCGATCGAGTAGTAGAGGCCGGCGAACGCTCCGATCCCGGCCGAGACCCGGAGCAGCGCCTCGGTGATCTCGATTCGCTCGCCGAACAGGCCGAAGCCGAGCACCACCGAGCCCTCGGTCACCTCCCACGAGTCGCGGATGGAGGGGCCCACCGCCAGTGCGCCCAGCACCACGAAGAAGGCCGCGACCGCGACGCTGACCACGACCGTCTGCAGCGCCTGGCTCACGAACAGCACCAGGCCGACGTTGAAGCGCTCGCGGCGCTCGAGAGGCGGCCCGTCCCCCGCGTCGTCCTCCAGCCCCTTGACCTCGCGCGGAAGCCGCACGATCACGAACAGCGATCCGGCTCCCACGAGCAGAGCGGCGACAAGCGCGAGGAACACCTCGGGCATGCGCGAGAACACCTGCCACATCTCGGTGTTGATGAACAGCACGAGCGCGAACACGAGCAGGAGCGGCACCGCCTTGGACAGCACGGTCACGGCGGCGTCGAGCTGGGCCACCAGGCGGGTCGCCGCCCAGCGCACTATCCAGACGAGCCCGCCCGCGATCACCGCGTAGGTCAGCAGGAGGATCAGCGCGTTGACGGCGAGCGTGGCAGCCGCGCTGCCCGCCTGGCCGCCGAAGATCAGCGGGAGGGCGGCGGGGACGAGCAGGAACAGTGCGAGCTCGAGGTTGCCCACGTGCTCGGGCAGCGACCAGAAGCGCCGCCCGCGCGCGAGGTTCAGGAGTCCGAAGGCGCCGAGCAGGATGGCCAGGCCCCCGAGGGCCGCGGCCACGTTGGCCCCCACGGGCCAGTCCAGCTGAATCGCCCCGAGCGTCTCCGCGATGAACACCAGCGCCAGCAGGGGAGCCGCTCGCGTCCAGACGTCCTCACGGGCGGAGCGATCCTCCACGAACAGCGGCAGCCCGTCCCGGCGAAAGCGGCGCTCGAAGGCGTCCAGGTCGGTCACCCCCTGTATTCGATAGCCAGAGGCGGACGGAGACGCCGCTAGAATCGAAGGGGTAATGAAGGCGGATATACATCCCGAGTACGTACCCGCGCACGTTCGCTGCAGCTGCGGCAACGAGTTCTGGACGCGCTCCACCAAGCCCGAGCTGAACGTCGAGATCTGCTCGAACTGCCACCCGTTCTACACCGGCCGGCAGAAGCTCGTGGACACCGGAGGCCGCGTCGAGCGCTTCCGCCGCCGGGCTGCACGCTCCCGCCAGTAGCAGGCAGATCTTGCGGCGCTGCGCGCACCGCCGCCGCAACTCTTCCGGCTCGTCTCTGTTCTCACGGAGCATGCCTCGTGCGCCAATGTCGATCGCTCTCGGCGCCGCCGTCCTGGCGGCGCTGAGCGCGCCTGCCGCGGCGTCCCCGCCGGCCCTCGGGCCCGCCGAGACCGCGAAGGCCTCGGTGAGGCTCGTGATCTGCTCGGTGGACACCCACGAAGCCGCGTTCAAGGCGCGCATGCAGCGGATCGCGGGCACGCAGCGGATGGGGGTCCGCTTCACGCTGCTCGAGCGGACCGACGCCACCGGATTCGAGCCGGTGAAGGCGCCCGGCCTCGGTCGCTGGCGGCGGTCGCGGCCCGGCGTGGGCACCTTCGGCTACCGCCAGGCGGTGAAGGGGTTGCCGGCAAACGCCGTCCATCGCATGCGGGTCGACTTCCGCTGGTACGGCGCGGACGGAGACGTGATCGAGAAGACCCGCCGCACCTCCCGCTCCTGTCGCCAGTACGTGGCCCTGCCCAACCTGACCCTCCGCCTGGTGGGCTCGGCCGACACCAAGGTCCCGGGAGTCCGGCGCTACCGCGTGCAGGTCGCCAACTCGGGTCTTGCTCCGGTGGCCGCGGCTTCGGTGCGCTTCTGGGTGGACGGCGGCGTGATCGACACCGTCACGGTCAGTGCGCTGGCGATCGCGCAGCAGCGGATCATCGGGTTTCGCGGGCCCGCCTGTGCCGCATCGGTCAGAGCCCACGTGGATCCCGACGGCGTGATCGTCGAGAGCTCCGAGCAGGACAATCTCCAGGAGCTTCGTTGCGCCGACATCGCCCCGCTCTGAACGGGTTCCCGCGAAAGAGCGCGAACCCGCCGTTACGATGAGCGAGGTGAGCGTGTCCTCCACCGACAGCGGCCCGTCGACCAACGGGAGCGCTCCCGACCACATGCGGGAGGCCACGAGGGACGCCCCGATCGGCGGCCAGGCCGTGCTCGAGGGCGTGATGATGCGCGGGATCTCCACCTGGGCGGTGGCGGTGCGAAAGCCCTCGGCGGAGCAGCTCGCGGCCGGCGGGGCGGACTCCAAGGAGGGGGCCAAGGGCGAGATCGAGGTGGTCTCCGAGCCGCTCGTCTCCTGGACCAAGCGCCACCGCATCCTGCGTGTGCCGGTCATCCGGGGCGTGGCCGCGCTGGGCGAGTCTCTCAAGATCGGCTTCCGCGCGCTCGGTATCTCGGCCAACGCACAGGTGCCTCCGGGCGAGGAGGGCGACAAGCAGGAGATCGGGGGCGGCGCCTGGGCGGGAACGATCGCCTTCGCGCTGCTGTTCGCGGTCGGTCTCTTCTTTCTGCTTCCCGCCGGCCTGACCAACATCTTCAAGGACGAGATCCCCAACTCGATCCTCTTCGTCGTGATCGAGAAGCTGGTGCGGATAACGATCTTCCTCGCCTATCTCACCCTGATCTCGCGCATGCCCGATCTTCAGCGAGTGTTCCAGTACCACGGGGCGGAGCACAAGACGATCTCCTGCTACGAGGCCGGCGAGGAGCTCACCCCCGAGAACGCGCAGCGCTATTCACGCTTCCACCCCCGCTGCGGCACGAGCTTCCTGCTGCTGGTGATGATCGTGGCCATCGTCGTCTTCGCTCCGCTGGGCAAGCTCGACTGGCACTGGCTGTTCATCTCGCGCATCGTCGGCATCCCGATCGTCGCCGGCCTCGCCTTCGAGCTGATCAAGTGGTTCGGGAAGAACCGCACCAAGCGCTGGGCCCGCATTCTCATGTGGCCCGGCATCCAGCTGCAGCGGCTGACCACACGCGAGCCCGACCTGGCTCAGCTGGCCGTGGCCATCGCCGCGCTTCAGGCCGTGCTCGCGGTGGAGAACCCGCTCGCGGCCTCGGACGAGGACAAGGTGGGCATGGAGGTCGTGGCCTAGCGAGTCAGCGGCCGCGCGTGCGGCCCAGCTCGCGCGCCTGCCCCGCCAGGCCGTCGAGCAGGTCGCGGACGGCAGCCAGGCCGCTTCGCAACTCGCCGTCGCCGGCCTCGACGGGCAGCATCGAGTCCTGGAGCGAGGACAGCGTCAGGTCCGCCTCGGCCACCGCGCTCACCGCGCGGTCGATGTAGCCGGGAGCGCCGTTCGAGGACACGCCCGCCGGCGGCTGCTCGAAGCTGCGCCCGGGCAGCCCGTGGCGTTCGGCGAAGCCGGTGTGGGTGCGCCGCGCCCGGCCGTAGGCCAGCTGGACGGGGCGAAAGAAGCTCTCCTCGAGGCGCTCGGCGTTGTGATCGTCGAGCCGTTCGTAGGCCTCGGTCAGGCAGGCGAGCGCCAGACCGAGCTCCTCGGTGGCCTCGGCCACGGTGTCGAGCAGCTCTTGGTGCGCCTCGGCGGTGGAGTAGGCCATACGACTGAGACTAGATGGGGAGCCGTAGTTTGGCCCGGGACCTCCACGCTACAGTCGTACCGATGGGTGCCGTGCTTCTCACCGGCGGCACGGGTTTCGTGGGGACGGAGTTGCTCGACCGCTTTCTGTCGCGGAGCGAGCGCGACGTCTACGCGCTCGTGCGCGCCGCCGACGACCGTGCCGCCGCCGAACGGCTGCCGGCTCACCCACGGCTGCACGCGGTGGCCGGCGACATCGAGCGCCCGGGCCTCGGGCTGACGCCCGCCGCCGCCGACCGCATAACGGCAGAGGTGAGCACCGTCGTGCACTGCGCCGCGTCCGTCTCGTTCGATCTGTCGCTGGCCGACTCGCGCCGCATCAACGTGGATGGGACCCGTCGCGTGGTCGAGCTCGCCGAGCGCTGTGAGAGCCTCGAACGGCTCAGCTACATCTCCACCGCCTACGTCTCGGGTGAGCCGCCCGGCCTGTTTCGCGAGGACCAGCTCGACGTCGGCCAGCGCTTTCGCAACTCCTACGAGCGCTCCAAGTTCGAGGCCGAGGTCATGCTGCGCGACCGGGGTGCCGACCTCCCGGTGCAGGTGCTGCGTCCCAGCATCGTCGTGGGCGACAGCCGCACGGGGCGCACCTCCTCCTTCAACGTCCTCTACGGGCCGCTCAAGGCCATCGCGCGGGGGACGATGCGGGCGATTCCCGCCCGCCGGTCCTCGCCGGTGGACGTGGTGCCGGTGGATTACGTGGCCGACCGCGCGTACGAGCTGGCCACGGGCGGCGCGAACGAGACCTTCCACCTGGTGGCCGGGCGAAACGCCACGAGCGTGGGCCGTCTGCTCGATATGGCCTCCGAGCATCTCGACCGCAGCCCGCCGACGGTGCTGCCGCCGTTGGCGTACCGCCGTCTGCTTCACCCCATCCTGCGCCGGCGCAAGCCGGCGCTGCGCAAGCTCGAGGTCTACTTCCCCTACTTCAATATGGATGTGCGCTTCGACGACCGGCGACTGGGCCCCGCCCCCCGCGTGGAGGGCTACTTTGGCCGCCTGCTGGACTATGCGCAGGCCGCTCGTTGGGGGCGTGCGGAGCGCGAGGATTCGGAGCTGGCGCGTTGAGCGCGTAAAGTCCTTCGCATGGCAGTCCCACAGCCGGTAGGCATGCCCCCGGCGGGAGGCGCCCGCGAACGGATTCTCGAGGCGGCCTACGACCTGTTCAGCCGCCGGGGGATCGCCGCCGTGGGGGTCGACACGATCGTCGCCGAGGCCGGGGTGGCGAAGATGACCCTGTACCGCCACTTTCCCTCGAAGGCGGACCTCGCGCTGGCCTTCCTGGAGCAACGCGAGGAGCGCTGGACCCGCGAGTGGCTACAGGCCGAGGCCGTGCGTCGCGGCTCCACCCCCGCAGAGCGGTTGCTGGCCATCTTCGACGTGTTCGACGAGTGGTTCGCTCTCGAGACGTTCGAGGGCTGCTCGTTCGTGAACATCCTGCTGGAGATCTCGGACCGGGAGGACCAGGTCCGAGCGGCGAGCGTGAGGCACCTGGCCAACATCAGGGACTTCGTGCGCGGCCTCGCCGCGGAGGCCGGGGCACAGGACCCGGAGGGCCTGGCCTGTCAGTGGCACATCCTCATGAAGGGCTCGATAGTCGCGGCGGGAGAGGGCGATCATGCCGCCGCGCGGCGAGCCCAGGATGTCGGCGCGCTGCTCTTGGAACGCGAGCTGGCCACCTAGGGGCCGAAGGCGGAGCTGGTTCGGCGTCGCAGCGCGCGCGCCCGGTCGGTGCCCCGCCGCCCTCGCCACGGGTGAGGACCCATGGCCCACGGATGCCAGCCCAGCATTCCGTACTGCTCACGCACGCGCGCCTTCAGGTCGCCGCGGTGGCCTCCGCAGGCGTAGCGGTTCGCACCGTAGATGCCGCGCCCGTGCCACACGAGCCAGCGCTCCGGCTCGGCGTCGACGTACTCGCCGTGGCGCAGGTCGAGGAGCTGGTGCTCGAGGTTGGCCTGGGTCTCCGGGCCAGGTCTGCTCCCGCAGATCTCGCACCTGAAGACGACCGCGACGGGCACGCCCTCAAGCTACCCCATGCTGAGCCGGTCCGCGCTGCCTTCGTCCGACCCGGCACGCCGGTCCCAGTGGATCTCCGCCAGCTCGGCGGGTGGGTCTCCGCGCAGGAGCCAGGTGCCATCGGCCCGGCGCATGAGCAGGCCGCTCTCGTCGATCCGGCGCAGCCCGGTCGTCACCGATGCGCGCCGGCTCCCGACCAGCTGGCCGAGCAGCTCGTGGGACATCCGCAGCCGAATGCTGATGCCGTCGGGCGTGACGTGGCCCCAGCGCTCGGCCAGGTGCCAGAACAGGACGAGGAGGCGAGTCTCGATCGGCGACAGCTGCAGCAGCGCCTGATGAACCGACATCCGCAGGGTTCGCCTGACGGCCCGCTCGAGCAGCGCGCGCAGGACCTGTGGCCAGCGAGCGAGCGTGCGCGCGAGCTGCTCGTCGAGGATCGCCAGACGGACCGGCGAGAGCACGTGCCAGCGCACGTGATAGCGGACTAGCCCGCCTTCCCGAACCGGAACCCACGGCTGGAGCACGTCGCCCTCGCCGAGCAGCTCGGTGCAGGTCGCGCCGGCCAGGATCAAGTCCCGGGCGAGCACCCCCTCCAGAATCAGGAAGCCGAGCCGCCCGCGGTCGCCTTCCTCGTGCGGCACCTCCCAGCGTCCGCAGGGGAGCGTCCGCACGCGGGCCACGAGCTCGAGCCGGGCCTCCCGGATCTGCGCCGCCGGCACCCGCAGGCCGAGCTCGGGGTCGAGCTCGAGCAGGCGCACCGGCGCCTCCCTCGGGCCTTCGGATTGCTCCGGCAGCTCGTGACCCTGCTCCTGAAGATCGCGGTCGTTCGCCATAGACAGACCGTCCTCCCTCCTCGCGCGCGCGAGCCTAACCCGGGCGATGTTGAAAAGCAACGTTGAACCGCAACACCTGGGCTTTGCGGGACCAAGCCGGGCGTCGTAGGGTCGCGGCGCGAGCCACCGTGGGAGGAGCGCCTATGTGCCTGGCCATTCCCGGCCAGATCGTGAAGATCGTCGACAGCGAGAACCGTCTTGCTCAGGTCGACGTCGCCGGGGTGCAGCGCACGATCAACATCGGTCTGCTCGACGACGACGGCCAGGGCGTCGACTCGGGCGACTGGGTGCTCATCCACGTGGGCTTCGCGATGTCGCGCGTCGACGAGGAGGAGGCGATCGCCACCCGCCGGCAGCTGGAGCGCATGGGCGAGGACTACGAGGCCGAGCTCGAGGAGCTCAAGGCGAGCGTGATCGAATGACCGAGCAGCTGGCGAGGAGCGCAGGCCGAGCGTCGGTCGGCCGAGCACCGGAGCCCTTGGTCACCGCAGTCAACGACTGCGGTGATCACTGCATCACTTGCTCCGACGAGGGCATCCCGATGCAGGTCGAGCGGATCGACGAGGACCGGGGCCTGGCTCTCTGCGCGGCCGAGGACGGGTCGAAGAGCACGGTGGAGATAACGCTGGTGGAGCCGGTGGCGCCCGGCGACCGGCTGCTGGTCCACGCCGGGGTCGCGCTGGTGGGTCTCGAGGCATGAAGTACGTCGACGAGTTCCGCGATCCCGAGCTGGGGCGCGTGCTCGCCACCGAGATCCTGGGCGCGGTCGAGCCCGGTCGCCACTACAAGTTCATGGAGGTGTGCGGCGGCCACACGCACTCGATCTACAAGTACGGCGTCGACGACCTGCTGCCCGCCAACGTCGAGCTCGTCCACGGGCCGGGCTGCCCGGTGTGCGTGATCCCGATGGGGCGCGTGGACGACGGCATCGCCATCGCCCGGCGGCCCGAGGTGATCTTCACCTGCTTCGGCGACATGATGCGCGTGCCCGGCTCCGAGGGCAGCCTGCTGGAGGCCAAGGCCGAGGGCGCCGACATCCGCATGGTCTACTCGCCGCTCGACGCGCTGCGGATCGCCAAGCAGAACCCCGACCGCGAGGTCGTCTTCTTCGCCATCGGCTTCGAGACCACGGCGCCGTCCACGGCCCTCACGCTGAAGCGGGCGAAGGCCGAGGGGATCGAGAACTTCTCCTGCATGTGCAGCCACGTGACGATCGTCCCGCCGCTGCGCGCCCTGCTCGACTCGCCGGACCTCCGCCTCGACGGCTTCGTGGGGCCGGGCCACGTGTCGACGGTGGTCGGGTCGCGGCCGTTCCGGTTCATCCCGGCCGATTACGGCAAGCCGATCGTCGTCGCCGGCTTCGAGCCGCTGGACATCCTTCAGGCGATTCGGATGATCCTCGCGCAGCTCGCCGAGGGCCGCTGCGAGGTCGAGAACCAGTACGCGCGAGTGGTGCCCGAGGAGGGGAACCCGCGGGCGCTCGAGGTGATGGCCGAGGTGTTCGAGCTGCGGCCCCATTTCGAGTGGCGCGGGCTCGGCTTCATCTCGCAGAGCGGCCTGAAGCTGTCCGAGGCCTACGCCGACCTGGACGCCGAGCTGCGCTTCAGCGTGCCCGGCGTGCGCGTGGCCGACCCGAAGGCGTGCCAGTGCGGCGAGGTGCTCAAGGGCGTCATCAAGCCCTGGGAGTGCAAGGTGTTCGGCACCGCCTGCACGCCCGAGCGCCCGATCGGGACCTGCATGGTCTCGTCCGAGGGCGCCTGCGCCGCCTACTACAACTACGGCCGCTTCGCGCGCGAGCGGGAGGTCGTGTGAGCACGGCGCCCCCAACTGGTAGGGAGGAGAAAATCCTCGGCATCATCGAGACCGCCCGCGGCAAGCGCGCGAAGTTCCGCGACGAGCGCATCAACATGGCCCACGGCGCGGGCGGCAAGGCCACCCAGAGCATGATCGAGGGGCTGTTCGCTCCCTCGTTCGGCGCTCAGGCGACCGAGGACGCCGCTTCGCTCGAGGTGGACGGCGCCGCGCTGGCTTTCACGACAGACTCGTTCGTGGTCAAGCCGCTGCGCTTTCCCGGCGGCTCCATCGGCGACCTGGCCGTCAACGGGACGGTCAACGACCTCGCCGTGTCGGGTGCGCGTCCCTTGGCTCTGAGCCTGTCGCTGATCCTCGAGGAGGGCTTGGGGGCGGACGAGCTCAAGGCCGAGGTCGAGGCGATCGCGAGCGCGGCCGAGGCGGCGGGGGTGCAGATCGTCACGGGGGATACCAAGGTGGTCGAGCGGGGCGCCGCCGACCAGATGTACATCAGCACGGCGGGCATCGGGCAGCGCGACCCGCGCGCCCGTACCGCCGCGGACGCCCTGCGACCGGGCGACCGCATCCTGCTCTCGGGGACGATCGGCGAGCACGGCACCGCGATCATGCTGGCGCGAGGGGAGTTCGAGCTCGACGCGCCGATCGAGTCGGACACGCGCTCGCTCTGGCCGCTGATGGACGCGCTGCTCGAGGAGACCGGCCCGGCGCTGCGCTGCGCGCGCGACGCCACCCGCGGAGGTGTGGCCTCGGCTCTGAACGAGCTCGCTCGCTCGTCGCAGGTGGCGATGCTCGTGCGCGAGGCGGCGGTGCCGATCGAGCCCGCCGTGGCCGGCGCGTCGGAGATCCTGGGAATCGACCCGATGTACGTGGCCAACGAGGGCAAGCTCGTGGCCTTCGTGGCGCCGGAGGCCGCGGATCGGGCGCTGGCCGCGATGCAGTCCGTGCCGGGCTGCGAGCGGGCGGCGGAGATCGGCGAGGTACGCACGGAGCCGCCGGCGATGGTGCTGGTGGAGACGGGCTTCGGCGGCAAGCGAGTGATGGACCAGCTGGTTGGGGATCCGCTCCCGCGGATCTGTTGAGCGAGGAAGGAGACGCATGGCGACTATCGACGCATACGCGGAACAGAAGAAGACCGAGGAGGTCACCGCGCATGTCCTGTGGATGACCACGGGCCTCTCCTGTGAGGGCGATTCGGTCGCGATGACCTCGGCCACCAATCCGAGCCTCGAGGACATCATCACCCAGGCGATCCCGGGGATGCCCAAGGTCGTGGTGCACAACCAGGTGATCGCCTACGAGGTGGGCGACGAGTACATCCAGGCCTGGTACGACGCCGAGAAGGGTGAGCTCGACCCGTTCGTGCTCGTGATCGAGGGGTCGCTGGGCAACGAGAAGATCAACGGCGAAGGGCACTGGACCGGGTTCGGCGTGAACCCGGAGAACGGTCAGCCGATCACGACCAACGAGTGGATCGACCGGCTGGCGCCGAAGTCTGCCGCGGTGGTCGCCATCGGCACCTGCGCCACCTACGGCGGCATTCCGGCGATGAAGAACAACCCCACGGGCGCGATGGGGGTGCCGGACTACCTCGGCTGGAAGTGGAAGTCGAGCGCCGGCCTGCCGGTGGTCTGCATTCCGGGCTGTCCCGCCCAGCCGGACAACATGACGGAGACGCTGCTCTACCTGGCGCTCCACCTCGCCGGCCTCGCTCCCGCCCCCGAGCTCGACGAGCAGCTGCGCCCGAAGTGGCTGTTCGGCCGCACGGTGCGCGAGGGCTGCAACCGCGCCGGCTTCGCCGAGCAGGGCGATTTCGCCACCGAGTACGGCTCGGACCACCGCTGCCTGGTGAAGCTGGGCTGCAAGGGGCCGGTGGTCAAATGCAACGTGCCGGTGCGCGGCTGGGTCAACGGCATCGGCGGCTGCCCCAACGTGGGCGGCATCTGCATGGCCTGCACGATGCCCGGCTTCCCCGACAAGTACATGCCGTTCATGGAGCCGGACAAGTGGGGCAACATGGCCTCGAACTTCTCGAAGGTCGCCTACGGCCCGATGGTCCGCTACTTCCGCAAGCGCAACATCAAGAGGGAATACGACAAGGAGCCCGAGTGGAGACACAATCGCTCCGAGCTCACCACCGGCTACTCCAAGCGCTGGTAGAGGGAGGCGCGCATGTCAACCGTTGAACAGCCCCGTGAGCAGAAGGTCGTCGTCAAGGAGATGTCCTGGGACCCGATCACCCGCATCGTCGGGTCGCTCGGGATCCACACGGAGATCGACTTCTCGAACCAGCAGGTCCTGAAGTGCTACTCGACGTCGATGGTGTTCCGCGGCTTCGACATCTTCATGAAGGGAATCGACCCGCGCGACGCCCACTTCATCACCAGCCGCATCTGCGGCATCTGCGGCGACAACCACTGCACGGCCTCCTGCCTGAACCAGAACATGGCCTACGGCGTCAAGCCGCCCCCGCTGGGGGACATGGCCTACAACCTGGCCGAGACCGCGGACTACATCTTCGACCACGCGATCTACAACGACTGCATGGCGAACGTGGACTTCTGCGAGCAGATGGTCAAGGAGACCAACCCGAGCCTGCTCGCGAAGGCCGAGAACACCTCGGCGCCGCACTCGGATATCCACGGCTACAAGACGGTCGCGGACATCATGCGGGCGCTCAACCCGTTCACGGGCGAGTTCTATCTCGAGACGCTGCACGTGGCCCGCTACACGCGTGAGATGTACTGCCTGTTCGGCGGACGCCACACCCACCCGTCGACGATCATGCCCGGCGGAGTCAGCGCCGACATCACCCACCAGACGTGCACGGACTACTACGTGCGCCTCATGAAGTACTTCGACTACGTGAAGCGCAGCGTGCCGATGCACGACGACCTCTACGACTTCTTCCTCACGGAGTTGCCGGGGTACGACATGGTGGGCTTCCGGGAGACGAACCTCGTGAACTGGGGCTCGTTCGACGACCCCGACTACGTCGACTACAAGTACGAGAACATGACCGAGTGGGGGCGCAAGCGCTACATCACCCCCGGTATCGCGATCAACGGCGAGCTGATCACCACGGACCTGGTGGAGATCAACCTCGCCATCCGGATCCTGCTCGGCAGCTCGTACTTCGACAGCTGGGAGAACGAGCGGACGTTCGTGACCAAGGACCCGCTCGGCAACCCGGTGGACAAGAACCATCCGTGGAACAAGGTCACGCTGCCCAAGCCGCAGAAGCGTGACTTCGCCGACAAGTACACGTGGGTCGTGTCGCCGCGCATCTACGACAAGCGCACCGACACGCACGTGTGCTGCGACACCGGCGGCGGCCCGTTCGCCCGCCAGTGGTGCACGGCCAAGGCCGGCCTCGTGGACTTCGGCTACGCCAGGGCCACCGGCCACAGCATCCAGATGGCTCTGCCGCGCTCGGCGAGCTTCCCGGAGATGGAGATGGAGTGGCACGTTCCGGAGAAGTCGAACGCGATCGAGCGTGACCGCGCCCGCACGTACCACCAGGCCTACTCGGCGCTGATCGCGCTGCACAACCTGGAGCGGGCGATGAAGGAGGTGCAGGCCGGCCGGACGAAGAGCTGGAACGACTTCACGGTTCCGGAGTCAGCGGTGAGCGTCGGCTTCCACGAGGCGGCGCGCGGCGTGCTGTCGCACCACATGGTGATCGAGGACGGCAAGATCGCGAACTACCAGCCCTATCCCCCGACGCCGTGGAACGCGAGTCCGCGCGACGTCTACGGGACTCCCGGCCCCTACGAGGACGCGGTGCAGAACACACCGATCTTCGAGGAGAACGGCCCGGAGAACTTCAAGGGCATCGACATCATGCGGGCGGTTCGCTCGTTCGACCCGTGTCTGCCGTGCGGCGTGCACATGTACGGCGGGAAGGGGCCGGTGCGCAAGGTGGTCCACACGCCCACGGCCCTCTGCTAGCGGATGGAGGCCGAGCAGCTGATCGCCCGTGTCCAGGAGCTCACGGGACGACTCGAGGACCTCGACGACCCTGAGTCGCGCGACCTGGCCGAGGAGCTGACCGCGGCCGTCGTGCAGATGTACGGGGCAGGGCTCGAGCGCATCGTCGAGCTGGCTGACGACACGACCCGCGACGGGATGGCCAAGGACGATCTCGTCGCGGGACTCCTGATGATCCACGACCTCTACCCGGTCCCGATCGAGGAGCGAGTGGCGGAAGCGCTCGACACCGTGAGGCCCTACATGGAGTCCCACGGCGGGAACGTCGAGTTGCTGGGGATCGAGGACGGCATAGCCAGGCTGCGGCTCGAGGGCAGCTGCAAGTCGTGCCGCGCGTCGGCGTCCACGCTCGAGCTGGCCGTGCGCCAGGCCCTCGAGGAGGCGGCCCCCGACCTCGACGGGATGGACGTCGAGGGCATCGTGGAGGAAGAGGAGGAGCCGGAGATCTCGGGCATCCCGCTGCCAATCGTGCAGGTGAACGGGGCCCCGTCGTGGCACACCCTCGGGATCGACGGGACCGACGAGCTCGTGGCCACCGACGTCGAGGGGGTGCCGCTGGTGGTGGCCAACGTCGACGGGACGCTGCTCGCCTACCGCAACAGCTGCGCCGGCTGCGGGGGGACGCTGGACGGGGGAGCGCTCGAACAGGGGGCTCTCGGTTGTCCCGGCTGCGGGCGCAGCTACTTCCTGCCGCAGGCCGGACGCTCCATGGACGACGACCGCCTGCAGCTGCAGCCGGTCCCGCTGCTGCGCGAGGAGGCAGAGATAAAGGTCGCTCTGTGAAGCGCATCGACGATGCAGTGGCCAGTCGCCGCAAGGCGATGATGGTCTCCGGCCTGCGCGGGCTCGCCCAGCCGAAGGCGCCGGAGGTCGACGCCGGCCCCGGCGAGGAGCGCAGCCCGGGCGGTGGCCGGGCGAGCACCGCAGCCACCGATATCGAACGGTGCGACCTGTGCCAGACGTCGTTGCCGCCCGACCACCGGCACATGCTCAACCTCTACGAGCGGCAGATCATCTGCGTGTGCGAGGCCTGCTGGGCGCTCCGCTCGGGCGATACGGAGTTCCGCCCGGTCGGCCACCGCACGCTGTGGCTCGAGGACTTCCATCTGCCTGAGGAGATCTGGGCCCAGTTCCGGATCCCGATCGGACTCGCCTTCTTCATGTACTCGAGCGTCACGGACTGCGTCGTCGCGATGTATCCGAGCCCCGCCGGCGCCACCGAGTCGGAGCTCCACTTCGAGACCTGGAACCGGCTGGTCGGAATGAACCCGGTCCTCGAACGGCTCGAGCCCGACGCGGAGGCGTTGATCGTCAATCGGATGGCGGATCCGCATGCGCTTCGCCATAGCGCCGATCGACCGCTGCTACATGCTGGTGGGCCTGATCAAGGCCTCCTGGGAGGGCATCTCGGGCGGGGCCGCGATGGAGCGGGCGATCGCGGACTACTTCGCCGAGCTGCGGGCGGCCTCGCAATGACGCAGCCGCAGGCGATTCAAGCCCCGGTCGCCCCGGAGCCCGAGTTCCAGATCCTGAGCGCGCACGGCCGCCGGCACGCCGCCGTCCCGGCCGTGGAGTTCGACGTCCACGTGTCAGAGCCGGGCGGTCGCGCGGTCTACGTCATCGCGCTGAGCGCGATGATCATGATCGAGCCCGCGCGCCGGTCCTACGACGCCGAGACGCGCGAGAAGCTGGTGGAGCTGTTCGGCGCGCCGGAGCGCTGGGCCACCACCACGCGCAGCCTCGTCTGGCACCAGGCCGACGTGCTGGTGCCGGCCTTCACCGGATCGACGACCTTCCGCGTGGCCGTGCCGGCCAGCTTCGACATGGAGGTGGCGTCGGCCAAGTATCTCTACGGCCTGCCCGACGGCGAGGTGCCGCTGGCCTTCAACTTCAACGGCACGGTTCACTACCGCGGCGACGACGGGCGGCTGCAGCTGTCGCTCATTCCCTGGTCCTGCTCGGCGGAGTTCCGCTTCCCGGTGAGCGTCTGGCGCGAGCTGATGGAGCACTACTACCCGCGCACGGGCTGGGTCCCCGTGCAGGAGGCGACGCTGCGGGCGCTGCAGCGCGAGAAGGCCAAGCGCGCGCTCCCGACGCTGGATGCCTGCGTGGCGGAGCTCTTGCATGAGGAGCTCCCATGAGCGTCGAGGACCTCGTCGACACCCTGCTCTACGAGGGTTACGCCCTCTACCCGTACACCCCCGGGGCGACCAAGAACGCCACGCCCACGCCGTTCGGCATCGTTTATCCGCC
The DNA here is from genome assembly GCA_963751105.1 of uncultured Thermoleophilaceae bacterium. GTDB lineage: Bacteria > Actinomycetota > Thermoleophilia > Solirubrobacterales > Thermoleophilaceae > JACVRW01. Next base: position 497,141 of record CAVVTG010000002.1, read on the forward strand.
GGCCTACGCGGGCACGCTCGCCACCGCCTACGACCATCTGGAGCTCCAGTGCGTGGTGGAGGGTGACGGGGAGGTCAGTGCGGAGGTCCGCTTCCTGGCCCCGAGCGGCGAGCGCCATCGAGCCGAGGAGCAACGGATCGCCGGCAGCGGCGACTTCGAGGCCGGCGGGCTGTCGGTGCGGACGCGGCTCGGGACGACCGACCTCGGCGACGACCGGCGGCTCGTGTCCTACCGGGTCGAGAACCACACGGCTACGCCCGAGGGCATGGACCGCGCGGCCGCCATCGGGCGCTCCCTGATCTCGGCGCATCCCAGCGTCCGGGTGGCCGGCGGGCGCTTCATCTCGCAGCTCGAGGCGCCCTGCGACAGCGTCAACACCTGGCCCGTGCTCGCCTCGGCCCAGGACGACGTGATGCTCGGCGCGGCCATCGTGCTCCCGGACCATCCGCAGATCGCGCCCGAGAGCCGCGGCAACCTGTTCGACAACACCGAGATCGAGGAAGCGCTCGTCCTGCACGTGCAGGTGCTGAGCGACGAGGAACGCGCCGAGCTCGAGCATCAGGACCCGGCGGTGAGGGAGATGATCGAGCGGGCGAGCGCTGTGACCCCCGACGAGCTCATGAACCTGCACGGCCGGGTCGAGGTTCGCGACCCCGTGACGCTCGAACCGCCTCGTCCCTCCGCCGACGTGCGCGATCCCACACGCGGCCTCCCCGAGGCCGAGGTCGACGGCGTGGTGTTCCGCCGTGGCGCGAAGGTCGTGGTGCGGCCCGGGCTCGAGGCGGACCTGCAGGCCCGCATGCTCGAGGGCCGCACGGTGACCCTGGAGCGGATCTACCGCGACTACGACGGCAAGATCCATCTCGGCGTGAGCGTCGATCAGCCCGGTCAGGAGATCATGCGCGAGACCGGCCGCTTTCTGTGGTTCTTTCCCCCGGAGGTGGAGGTACTTCCATGAGACAGATCCTGATCGCCGGAATCGGCAACGCCTGGCTGAAGGACGACGGGTTCGGTGGCGAGGTGGTCAAGCGCCTCAACGAGCGCGAGCTCCCCGAGGGCGCAGCCGTGTTCGACTTCGGGACCGGCGGCCTCGACCTCGCCTACGAGGTCATGCGCGGGTACGACGCCCTGGTGTTGATCGACGTCAGCCGCCAGGGCGGGGAGCCCGGCACGCTCTACGTGATGGAGGCGCTCGAGGAGGAGGTCGAGGCGGGCATCGAGGACGGGCAGATCATCAACCCGCACGCGATGGACCCGCAGACCGTCCTTCGCTTCGTCAAGACGCTCGGCGCCTGGCCCGGCAAGGTCGTTGTGGTGGCCTGCGAGCCCGCCGAGGTCGAGGAGATGGGGCTGGGTCTCGGTGCCGAGGTCGAGCGTGCCGTGGACGGCGCGGTCGACCTGGTGCTCCAGACAATCGAGGAGCTGCGCACCGACGCCGCCTACGCCGACGCCGCCGCCGATTGAGCCATGCACGAGCTGTCGCTCTCCAGCGCGATCGTCAACACGGTCGTCAAGCACGCGCAGGAGCGCGCGGTGGGCGTCGTCAACCTGCGGGTGGGCGCGCTGAGGCAGGTGGTTCCCGACACGCTCGAGTTCTACTTCGGCTTCGTAGCCAAGGGAACGGTGTGCGAGGGCGCTCGGCTCGAGCAGGAGCTCGTGCCCGCGCGCCTGCAGTGCACGTGCTGTGAGCAGCAGTGGGAGATGGACCTGCCGATCTTCCGCTGCGCCGGCTGTGGTGACGCGTGGCAAGGTGGAGGTGGCCAGCGGGAACGAATTCGAGGTGGAGTCGATCGAGGTCGAGGAGGCAGCTTGCATCGCACCAAGGTGAAGATCGTCGAGGAGGCACTCGACGCCAACAACACGATCGCTCAGGCCAACCGGGCGGACTTCGACCGCGCCGGGGTGAAGGTCGTGAACTTCATGAGTGCCCCTGGTGCGGGAAAGACATCGCTGCTGGAGCGGACCATCGCCGACCTGCCGGGCGTGCGCGTCGGCGTGCTCGAGGGCGACGTGCAGGGGTCGATGGACGCGGACCGCCTGTCCGCGCTGCACGTGCCCGTGACGCAGCTCAACACGGCCCCGAGCTTCGGCGGGGAGTGCCACCTGGACGCGAACATGGTGCGCTCGGCGCTCGGCGACCTGCCGCTGGACGAGATCGACCTGCTGGTGATCGAGAACGTCGGCAACCTCGTCTGTCCCGCTGAGTTCAGGGTGGGCGAGGACGCGCGGATCATGGTCTCGGCGGTCACCGAGGGCGAGGAGAAGCCGGCCAAGTACCCGCTCATGTTCCGTGCCTGCGAGCTGGTGCTGATCAACAAGATCGACCTGCTCCCGCACCTCGACTTCGACCTCGACAAGTTCCTCTACCACCTGGAGGCGGTGCACCCCGGCGTGGAGCGCATCCTGGTCAGCGCGAAGACGGGTGAGGGCATCGACGAGTGGCGAGACTGGCTTGCGCGGGCGGGCGCGCCCGCGGTGGCGGAGGCTCCCGCGTGACCCGAACGCTCGGTCGCGACGTCCTCGACCGGGCGCTGGCCGAGCGCACGCAGGCCAACACGACGTTCTTCGAAGCCGAGTCCGAGCGGCTCGCGCACCTGTGTCACCGGATGGCTGAGCGCTTCGCTCGTGGCGGCAGGCTGATCGCCGCCGGCCGCTCGCCGGCTGCCCGCTCGGACGCCCGGCACGTGGCCGTGGAGTTCGTGCACCCCGTGATAGTGGGCAAGCGCGCCCTGCCCGCGCTCGCGCTGGCCGGCGAGGGTGGGTCGCTGGCCGCGCAGATGGAGCTCGCCGCCGAGCCGGACGACATCGCGATCGGCTTCGGCGCCGGCGACGATGACGGCGAGGCGGCCGCCGCGCTGGCCGTCGCCGGCGAGCGTGGCTGCCTGACGCTCGCCTTCGCGCCAGCAGGAGCCGAATGGGAGTTCGAGCCGCCGGGCTCGGACCCCTCGATCCGGCAGGAGCTGGTGGAGACGCTCTACCACGTGCTCTGGGAACTGGTGCACGTGTTCTTCGACCATCGTGGCCTGCTCGAGGGACGCCAGGCGCGGGAGGTGCACGACACCGGCGCCTCGAGCTTTCTCTATCCCTTCCTCGCCGAGGCCGAGCACGACCTCGACGCCGTGGTCGAGGACGTGCGGCGCTCGGTGCTGGCCAAGGCGCAGGAGGTCGCGGAGCTGCGGGCGCAGACCCTGACCGAGAACCGCGAGGAGCTGGCCGCCGCGGCGGTGGCGTTGCGCTCGGACCTCGACCGGGGCGGCCGTCTGCTCGCGCTCGGCAACGGCGGATCGGCCACGGACGCGATGGACGTGGTGGCCGACTTCTGCCGCCCGCCCGACCCGCGCTGGCGGCCGCGGCGAGCCATCGACCTCACCGAGGACGCCGGGATCCTCACGGCGATCGCCAACGACATCGGGACCGAGGCGATCTTCGCCCGCCAGCTGATCGCCCACGGCCGAGAGGGCGACACCGTGCTCGCGATCTCCACGAGCGGGAACTCGGCCAACGTGATCGCCGCTTTGGCGGAGGCCCGCCGGCGCGGGCTGAGCTCGATCGCGATGGTCGGCTACGACGGCGGCAGCGTGGCGGCGGAGCGGCTGGCGGACCACGTGGTGGTCACACGCTCGGAGCACATCCCGCGCATCCAGGAGGCGCAGGCCAGCGCGTACCACGTGCTGCGGGAGCTGGTGGGGTGACTGAGTGAGCCGCGTACGCGCGCGCGTAGAGGGCACGGTCCAGGGCGTGGGCTTCCGCCCCTACGTCTACCGGCTGGCCGGCGAGCTGGGGGTGGCCGGCCACGTCCTCAACGACTCGCGCGGCGTGATCGTGGAGGTGGAGGCGGAGCCGGAGACGGTCGAGCGCTTCCTCTCCCGGCTGGAGGCGGAGGCGCCGCCGCTGGCTCACGTCGAGAGCGTGACCGCCGAGCCGGTGGCGGAGACGGGGAAGATCGGGTTCGTCATCCGCGAGAGCACGGGTGGCGGCGAGCCGCGCGCCGCGGTCACCGCCGACAGCGCCACCTGCTCCGACTGCCTTGAGGAGCTGTTCGATCCCGAGGACCGCCGCTTTCGCTATCCGTTCACGAACTGCACCAACTGCGGTCCGCGCTTCACCATCGTCCGCGGGGTCCCGTACGACCGGCCGCTCACGACCATGGCCGGCTTCGAGATGTGCGCGGCGTGCCGGCGCGAGTACGAGGATCCGGGCGATCGCCGTTTTCACGCCCAGCCGAACGCGTGCCCGGAGTGCGGGCCGCGCGTGGAGCTCCTCGGCGCCGACGACACCACCGGGGTCGACCCGATCGCGGCCACCGCCCAGGCCCTGCTGGAGGGCGCGATCGTCGCGGTGAAGGGAATCGGCGGCTTTCATCTCGCCTGTCGGGCCGACGACGGATCCGTCGTTGCCGAGCTGCGGGCGCGCAAGCACCGCGAGGACAAGCCGTTCGCCCTCATGTGCCCCGACCTCGAGAGCGCGACCCGGCTCGTGCGGCTGGAGCTTCTCGAGACCGAGCTGCTCGTCTCGCGGCAGCGGCCGGTCGTGCTCGCACCCCGGCGGCCGGACGCGCCCGTGGCGGCGGCGGTGGCGCCGGCGTCGAGGGAGCTGGGCGTGATGCTGCCCTACTCACCGCTTCACCATCTGCTGCTGGCCGACGTGGGGGCGCCGCTCGTGATGACGAGCGGCAACGTCTCGGACGAGCCGATCGCCTATCGCGACGAGGACGCCCGTGAGCGGCTGGCCGAGATCGCCGACCTGTTTCTCCTGCACGACCGGCCGATCGAGACGCGGACCGATGACTCGGTCGTTCGCGTGGCGGCGGGGCGGCCACAGCTGCTGCGCCGCTCGCGGGGCTACGTGCCCGACGTCACGGCCCTGCCAGTGGAGAGCGAGGCACAGCTGCTCGCCTGTGGCGCCGAGCTGAAGAACACCTTTGGCGTCGCCAAGGGCGGTCGTGGCTGGGTGGGCCACCACATCGGCGATCTCGAGAACTACGAGACGCTCAGCTCGTTCACCGAGGGCATCGCCCACTTCGAGCGGCTGTTCGCCGTGGAGCCCGAGCTCGTGGCTCACGACCTGCACCCCGAGTATCTGTCCACGAAGTACGCGATGGAGCTCGACGGGGTGCGCCTGGCCGGCGTGCAGCACCACCACGCACACCTGGCCGCGTGCCTGGCCGAGCACGGCGAGACCGGTCCGGCGGTGGGAGCGATCTTCGACGGCACCGGCTACGGCAGCGACGGCACGGTCTGGGGCGGCGAGCTGCTGCTGGGAGACCTCAGGGGCTTCGAGCGCGCCGGCATGCTCTGGCCCGTTCGGCTGCCGGGAGGCGCCGCGGCGGTCCGCCAGCCGTGGAGGATGGCCTGCGTGTGGCTGGGTGAGGCGCGCGGAGAGGCCGCACCGATGCCGCGTGCGCTCGGCGGGCGCGTGACGGCGCGGGCCTGGCGGCAGGTGTGGGAGCTGGTGCGGACCGAGGTCGCGTCGCCGCCCACCACCAGCATGGGCAGGCTGTTCGACGCGGTGGCCGCCCTGTGCGGCATTCGCCCCGTGGTCAACTACGAGGGCCAGGCCGCGGTGGAGCTCGAGGCGTGCTCCGACCCGGGCGAGCGGGGGGCCTACCCGTTCCCGCTGGTGGAAGGGGGCGGTGGGCCGCTCGTGATGGACGCGCGTCCCGTGGTGGCGGAGATCGCGCGGGAGCTGAGGGAGGGGGTGGCGGTCCCGCTGGTGGCCGCTCGCTTCCACAACACGGTGGCTGAGGTCACGGCCCGGGGCTGCGTGCTGGCCGCCGAGCGCGGCGACACGGAGCTAGTGGTGCTCTCCGGAGGCGTGTTCCAGAACCGGCGGCTGCTCGAGCAGACCTCGGCGATGCTCGGCGCCGCGGGGCTGAGGGTCCTGGTGCCGGAACGGCTGCCTCCCAATGACGGCGGCATCGCCTACGGCCAGCTGGCGGTGGCGGCGGCGCGGGAGGCCGGATGGACGTGACGGCAATCCTCGCCGAGAAGGTCTTCGCCGGGGGAGAGACGAAGCCGTTCGGCGAGCTCACGCGCGCGGAGGTCGAGGCGCGCGCTCAGGAGCTGCGCGACGCATCGGGCTGGGGGCCCACGGCCCGGGTCGGCTCGGTCGCGCGCGAGTGGGGCGCTCTCGGTCGCCTGATGGCCGAGCAGGGGGTCGACCTGGTGGGCGAGGTGAGCTCCGAGGAGATCGTGGGGCGGGCCCAGAAGCTCTGGATCGTGCCTCCCGGAGGCAGCCTGCTCTGAGGTTGCCCGCGCCGCGGGGCTAACCTGGGTCGGCGATGATCGAACGCCTCGTTCAGCAGGTCGAGGACCGCTTCGGCGAGCTCTCCGAGCAGATGGCCGACCCCGACGTGATCGCGGACCAGAGCCGCTACGCCGACGTGGGCCGGGCCTGGCACCAGCTCGAGCCTGCCCACGCGCTGGCGGTCGAGTGGCGGCGGGCGGCCGACGACGCCGCGGGCGCCCGCGAGCTGCTCGACGAGGGCGAGGACCCCGAGATGCGGGAGATGCTGCGCAGCTCCGAGGCGCGTCTGAGCGAGCTCGAGGAGGAGATCCGGCTGGCCATGGTCGAGCCGGATCCCAACGACGATAAGGACGTGATCGTCGAGATCCGGCCCGGCGCCGGAGGCGAGGAGGCCGGCCTGTTCGCGGCGGACCTGTTCCGGATGCTCGGCCGCTACGCCGAGCGGCGCGGCTTCAGGCAGGAGCCGATCGAGGTGGGGCAGGGGCACTTCACCTTCGCCGTCAAGGGCCGCGGCGCCTACAGCGTGTTCAAGTACGAGGGCGGCACGCACCGGGTGCAGCGCGTGCCCGAGACGGAGTCGCAGGGACGCATCCACACGTCCACCGCCACGATCGCGGTGCTTCCCGAGGCCGAGGACGTGGACGTGCACGTGGACCCGGGCGACCTGCAGGTCGACGTCTACCGCTCGTCCGGCCCGGGCGGACAGTCGGTCAACACCACCGACTCGGCCGTTCGCATCACGCACAAGCCCACGGGCCTCGTGGTGTCGATGCAGGACGAGAAGTCGCAGCTCCAGAACCGGGACAAGGCCATGCGCGTCCTTCGTGCCCGGCTGCTCGAGCGCGAGATCGCGGCCCAGCAGGCCGAGCAGGCCGCGGCCCGGCTGGCGCAGGTGGGCACAGGCGAGCGCGCCGAAAAGATCCGCACCTACAACTTCCCGCAGGACCGGGTGACCGACCATCGCGTGTCGCTCACCAAGAACAACCTTCCGGCCATCCTGGCCGGCGACCTCGACGAGTTCACCTCCACGCTTCAGGGCGAGGAGAAGCGCCGCGCGCTCGAGGCGGCCGAGCCGGTGGGCGGGTGACTGCCTCTCCGAAAGGCGGCCGCGCCACCGGGATGACGGTGCGCGACGCCCTGGACGCCGCCTCGACCGCCATCGAGGCCGCGGGCGCCAGCACGCCACGGCTGGACGCCGAGCTGCTCGTGGCCGACGCCGTGGGCGTGGACCGGGCGAAGCTGTTCATGGACCCCGAGCTCGAGGTGCCGCCGGCCTCGGCCCGGGTCCTCGCCGAGAACGTGCGCCGGCGCGTCCAGCGGGAGCCGGTGGCCTACATCCTCGGGCGGCGCGGGTTTCGCTACCTGGAGCTCTGGGTGGATCCGCGGGCGATCATCCCGCGTCCCGAGACGGAGCTCCTGGTGGAGCTGGCCCTCGACCTGCCGGAGGGCGCGCGGGTGCACGATGTGGGCACCGGCGCGGGGGCGATCGCGCTGGCCCTGCTGCACGAGCGCCCGGACCTGACGGTCACGGCGTCCGAGCCGTACGAGCCCGCGGCCGCCGTGGCGCGTGAGAACGCGGCGCGGCTGGGCCTCCCGCTCGAGATCAGCTCGGACTTCGGGTTGCCCGCCGGCGAGTACGACCTCGTGCTGGCCAACCTCCCCTACGTGCCCGAGGGCGACTGGCAGGGCATGCAGCTCGAGATCCGGCGTTACGAGCCGCGCGAAGCCTTCGTCTCGGGACCGGACGGCCTCGACGCCATTCGCGAGCTGATACACCAGGCCGAGCCCGGCACCCGCGTGGGTCTCGAGCACGGCGGGGAGCAGGGACCGGCGGTGCGCGAGCTGCTCGTGGACGCCGAGACCTACCCGGACCTCGCGCGCTGGGATCGCATCACCGTGGGACGCGTGCCCTGACCGCTGATGAGGTGGCGGCCTTCGAGCGCTGCGTCTCGGTCGGCGGGGTGGCGCTGTTCCCGGCCGACACGGTCTACGGCCTGGCCACCGACCCCGATTCGAGCGAGGGCGTGCGGCGGCTGTACGCGCTCAAGGGGCGACTTCCAGACCGCCCCGCGGCGGTGATGTTCTTCGGCCTCGAGCAGGCGCTCGAGGCGCTCGCCGGGCTGGGTCCGGCCACCACGGCGGCGGTGGAGCGGCTCCTCCCGGGCGCCGTGACGCTGGTGCTCCCCAACCCGGTGCGCCGCTTCCCGCTCGCCTGCGGTCCCGTGCCGGAGCGGCTCGGCCTGAGGGTCCCTGCGCTGACGGGTGCGCTCGCGCCGCTGACCGCCGCGGCGCGGCCCGTGCTCCAGTCGAGCGCCAACCGGTCGGGCGCGGCCGATGTGCGGCGGATCGCCGACGTGGAACAGGAGATCCGCGCGGGGGTGGACCTGATCCTCGACGGCGGCGAGCTGCCCGGAACGGCGTCGACGGTGGTGGATCTCGGCGCCTACGAGGAGACCGGCCGCTGGGAGGTCCGGCGCGAGGGCGCGGTGCCGGCCCGCGCGGTGGCCGAGGCGCTCGGCGGCGGGTGACCGTCCAGGAGGTCCTCGACTGGCTGGAGGAGCGGCGCGCCTCGGGGCATGACCTCGCGGGGATGGCGCGCTACGGCTTCGTGCGGCGGGCCGGCTCACGCTGATCGCTTTGCTGGCTCGGCGCCCTGCCGTGCCCGATGAGGACCTAACCGAGCTCGTGGCCGCTGGCGGCCTCCGCCGCGCACCCGAGCGCAACGCCCGGTGGGTGGGAAGCGACGTCAGACGGGCGCTCGGATAGAAGGAAAAGGCCCCGGGAACCGATGGTACGGTGCACGAGATGAGTGAGCTCACCCCTGATTTCTTCACCAAGCCGGTGGCCGACGTCGATCCGGAGATCGCCCAGGTGCTCAAGGACGAGGCCGGTCGCCAGGAGCGGACGCTCGAGATGATCGCCTCCGAGAACTTCGTTCCCCAGGCGATTCTCGACTGCCAGGGATCGGTGCTCACCAACAAGTACGCGGAGGGCTATCCCGGCAAGCGCTACTACGGCGGCTGCGAGTACGTGGACGTGGCCGAGCAGCTGGCCATCGACCGGGCGAAGGAGTTGTTCGGGGCCGAGCACGCCAACGTCCAGCCGCACGCCGGCGCGCAGGCCAACGCCGCTGTCTACATGTCCCTGCTCGACCCCGGTGACCGGATCCTGGGGATGAAGCTCGATCACGGCGGCCATCTCACCCACGGGATGAAGATCAACTTCTCCGGGCTCTACTTCGACATCGTGGCCTACGGCGTGCGCGAGGAGGACTCGCGGCTCGACATGGACGAGCTCGCACGCGTCGCCGAGGAGACCAAGCCCAAGCTGATCATCGCCGGCTGGTCGGCCTATCCCCGTCAGCTCGACTTCGCCCGCTTCCGCGAGATCGCCGATTCGGTGGGGGCCTACCTCATGGCCGACATGGCCCACTTCGCCGGCCTCGTCGCGGCGGGCGAGCACCCCAGCCCGGTGCCCCACTGCGACGTGGTCACCACCACCACGCACAAGACACTGTGCGGCCCGCGCGGCGGCATGATCCTCAGCAAGGAGGAGCACGCCAAGAAGATCAACTCCCGCGTGTTCCCGGGCAACCAGGGCGGGCCGCTGATGCACTCGATCGCCGGTAAGGCCGTGGCCTTCAAGGTGGCCCAATCCGAGCTGTTCCGCGAGCGTCAGCGGCGCACCGTCGAGGGCGCGGCGCTGGTGGGCGAGGAGATGGTGGCCGCCGGTGTGAACGTGCTCACCGGGGGCACCGACGTTCACCTCGTGCTGGCCGACCTGCGCGAGTCCGAGCTCGACGGCCAGCAGGCCGAGGACCGGCTCCACGAGGTGGGCATCACGGTCAACCGCAACGCCGTGCCCTTCGATCCGCGCCCGCCCGCCGTCTCGTCGGGCCTGAGGATCGGCACGCCTGCGCTGGCCACGCGCGGCTTCGGCGCCGAGGAGTTCCGCGAGGTCGGCCGCGTGATCGGCGAGGCGCTGGGCGGCGACTTCTCGGACGCCAAGCGCAACGAGCTGAGCGAGCGCACCGCGGCGCTGGCCGATCGCTTCCCGCTCTACCCGCAGCTCGCAGAGCCCGTTCCGGCCTGAGCACAGGTCATCCGTTGTACCCTCGACTGGGTATGACCGAGGCCGCTCCTCACCCCGTCCTGCCTTCAGCGCCGCAGCTCGCCAAGCCACGGCTGCGCGGGGTCTCGCACAAGTGGGCGTTCTACGTGGCCTGCGTGCTGGGCGCGGCGCTCGTGCTGTTCGCGCCGTCCGGCACACCCCGCCTGGCGGCGGCCATCTACGCCTTCACCGTGGCCGCGCTGTTCGGCACCAGCGCTCTCTATCACCGGATCGACTGGGCCTCTATCGGCGCCCGGCGCTGGATGCGCCGGCTCGATCACTCGGCCATCTTCCTACTGATCGCCGGGACCTACACGCCATTCGCCCTGCTCGTGCTCGACGGTCCCCTGGCCACCGTGATCCTGGTGGTGGTCTGGGCGGGGGCGCTGAGCGGGATAGTCATGAAGCTGGTCTGGATCGACGCGCCCAAGCCGGTGGTGGCCCTCGCCTACGTGATGCTGGGCTGGGTGGCCGTGGCCGCCTTCCCGGACCTGATCCGCGAGCTCGGCCTGACCGGCACGGGCCTCATCGTCGCCGGCGGAGCTCTATACACGGCGGGCGCCGTGATCTACGCGGTCAAGCGGCCCGACCCGGCGCCGACCGTGTTCGGCTACCACGAGATCTTTCACCTCCTGGTGATCGTGGCCGCCGCGCTGCAGTACGCGGTGGTGGCCTTCTACGTGCTGCCGGGCGCCTGACCGCCCGTACGGTTCAGTCGACGAGCCTCAGCCGGATCGGGCCTCGCGCGGAGGCGGGATCCACGCGCCGCCCGCCCTGCACCACCTCCAGACGACCCCGCTTTGACAGGTTCGAGGCCGCTTCGCGGGCGGGCTGCATGAGCGGCCGCCAGCCGTCCGGGGCCACCGCGCGGGCCGCTTCGGAGGGACAGATCGTGGCCCCGGCGTCGCGCTGAGCCAGCAACTCGAGGATCGCGTGCTCGAGGTCCGGGATGGCTTCGGGGTCGGGCATCGTCAGGGGTACGGGTACCCGGGACGCGTGGCTCGTTCACCGCTCGGCACCTCGTTTCCCTCCGAGGCGTCATTAGGCTGGCTGTGAGATGGACGAGCTCGATGCCCTGTGGGCGTTTCTCGTCGCCGCGCTGATCGCGTTCGCAGCCACACCGCCGGTCGCGCGTCTGGCGCGCCGGCTGGGGGTGATCCACCAGCCTCGGGACCGCGATCTACACGAGCGCCCGGTTCCGGGCCTCGGTGGCCTGGCGATCCTCGTCGCGGTCGTGGTGGCCGCGCTGCTGTTCATGCCCGGCGGGCGCGAAACGCGGGGCATCGTGGCCGGGGCCATCGCCATCGCCCTGATCGGCGCGGTCGACGACTGGAAGCCGGGGGGACTTCATCCGGCGGTCAAGCTGGCCGGCCAGTTCGCCGCCGCGGCGATCCCGGTGTTCTGCGAGGTCCGCGTCGACGAGATGACCCTGCCCTTCATCGAGCCCTTCGAGCTCGGCGACTGGGGCTACCCGCTCACCCTCGTGGGGATCGTGGCCGTGATGAACGTGGTCAACTTCACCGACGGCGCCGACGGCCTGGCCGCGGGGGTGTGCACCATCGCGGCGGCCACCTTCGCCATCATCGCGCTGTCGCTCGAGCGCGACTCGGCGGGCATCCTGGCGGCGCTCACCGCGGGCGCCGCGGTGGGCTTCCTGTGGCACAACTTCCACCCCGCCTCGATCTTCATGGGGGACGCCGGCTCGAACCTGCTCGGCCTGCTGCTGGCCTGCGTGGCCATCCAGGGGGTGCTCAAGACGGCCGCCGTGGTGGCCCTGTTCTTCCCGCTGCTCATCCTGGCCGTGCCCGCTCTCGACGCCACCTTCGTGGTGGCCAAGCGCATCAAGTACCGCCGGCCGGTCTACGCCGCCGACAGCTGGCACTTCCACCACCGTTTCGCGAACATCGGCTTCTCGCAGCGCCGGACGGTGCTGTACCTCTACGGATGGACCCTGTCGCTCGCCGCCCTGGCGCTGGCCATGCGCTTCATTCCCTACTCCGACGACGACGGCACCCTGCACGCGGGCTGGACACTGGTGATCCTGGCCTTCGGCGCGCTTGCCCTCGCCGCCAGCGTCTACCTGGTGCTCGTACTCGAGATCCTCAAGTTCCGCCGTTTCCGCGAGCGGGAGATCCGCCGCGCCGTGGAGACCGGCGAGATGCCGGCGCTCAGCGAGGACCAGATCGAGGACGAGATCGAGCGCGAGGTGGAGACTGGCGAGTTCGAGGCGGTGTAGGTGCCTTTCAGAACAGGCTGCCCTGCGCGGGTTCCACCTCCTCGCGTGGTGGCCCAGGCACGGTGACCGGGTCGACGTCGGCGGCGGGATCGCGTCGGGTGGAGTCCGCGGCCGCTCCGCGGAAACGAGGAACCGTCCCTCCAGGGCCCGACGGCAACCGGTGCTTCGGCCGGGCAAGGGCCGAGAGGCGATCCCGCTCCGCCTTGGGCGCGTAGGCGCCGCGGGCGTAGAGGCGCTCGTAGCGCGGCACCAGGTCGGGCCGGTACGAGCGCAGCCAGTCCATGAACACGTCGCGCACCTCGCCGCGGAGGTGCAGGCAGATTCCGCCGATGTTCACCGCCCCCGCCTCCGCGCACAGGTCGAGGATCTCCTCGACCTGCTCGGGCGAGTCGTTGATCCCGGGCATGAGCGGCGCTATCAGCACCCCGCACGGGATGCCCTGCCGGTTGAGCTCGGCCACCGCCTCGATGCGTTTGCGCGGATGCGGGGTGTGCGGCTCGCTCGAGCGCCAGGCCTTCTCGTCGAGCGTCGGGATCGAGAGGTTGGCGGCGAAGCCGGCCACCTCGTGGATCTGCTTCATCAGGTCGACGTCACGCAACAGCAGCGGTGATTTCGTGAGCACCGAGGACGGCGTGCGCGAGTCGCGCATCGCCTCCCAGATCCCCGGCATCAGCCTGTAGCGCCCCTCGACCCACTGGTACGGGATCGGTGTTCGTGCCCAGAGCGACGTGCTCCCGCTTCCAGCGCGGCCGCATCAGCTCGGCCCGAGCCACCTCGGGAACGTTGACCTTGACGACGATCTCCTTCTCGAAGTCGCGGCCGGCGTTGAAGTCGAGGTAGGTGTGGGTGGGCCGGGCGAAGCAGTTGTGGCTGACCACCCCGTTGGCGATGAAGTCGCCGGTGCCGGTGGTGATGTCGTAGAGCTTCATCACGACCCCGAGCCGCTCGATGGATGCCACCTTCGGCGGGTTGGGATTCTTGAGGGCCATGCCCTCGATCGAGCGCTTGCGCGTGATCGCGGGCTCGGTCAGGTGGAAGAAGCGCAGCCGCTCGGGCAGCCCGCCGAGGAAGCGGATCGTTTCGCAGTCATTGCTGCTCCGGATGTCGCTTCTCGTACGGAAGCCGAAGTGTCGGAGGCAGTCCTCCGTCCAGGCGAGGAGGGCGGGGTCACAGTTCGCTATTCGCAGTACGCCGCGAGAGCAGGAGCCCTCGGCGTCGAAGATGCCCGCCAGAAAGCCCTTCCTCCACTCGTCGCTGGGCGACAGCGGCCAGTCGACGAGGCTCGTCACCAGGTCGAACGCCGGCCGGGCGCCCGAGCGGATGGCGAGCATCGCCCGGTGATTTTCCGTCGCCGTCGCAAAGGCCACCCGCCGAAGCGGCAGCCCCTCCTGGGCGAGGTACTCCTGCGAGCGCGTCAGCGCCTCCTGATCGGTCAGAGCGAGGCGAAAGTGATTGATCCGCGACCTCCCACCCCCCGGCCGGTCGTAGAGGTAGGCCCGGAGGAGGCCGTCCCCACGCACCATGCCGCACAGGTAGCCGCGGCGATAGTCGCGCGAGAACACAGGGCCTGTCACGAACTCACCCGTGCCGACCAGCCCCGCTCCGACAGTCAGGTGCGGACGCTGCAGCGGGCCGCCGTGCTCGGTGCCGAAGACGTGCTTCCAGCCGCGGCGAGAGAGCAAGCGATGATCGGCGCTGGTGATCAGCTCTCGTCCGTCGTCGAGCACGACCCGCCACGCCGGCTTGATGGAGGCCCAGCGGTCCAGCACCACGGTGGTCTTGTAGCGGCGGTACTTGCCGGAGGGGTCGCGAACCGTGCCGTAGATCTCGTCCCCTACGCGTAGCTCGGCCAGCGGCTGGTGCGTGCCGTCGGCCATCAGAATGGGGGTGTCGCCAGAGCTACAAAAGGTGCACGCATGGGCGCATCCGCGGTAAGGATTGATCGTCCAGCGGAACGGCATCCGCGACGCTTTCGGCACCCGGTTGAGCGCCGATTTCGAGCGCACTTCGTAGAAGCGAGTGTCGAGTGCCTCGGGTGCGTCGAAGGTCCGGACGGTGGCCGGTTCGCGGTAGCCCGGCAGGGCCCGGCCCTCCTCGGCCTCGACGCTCAGGTTGTCCCAGCGCATACGAACACATGTTCGCACACGAGGAGGACGAAAGAGCGGCTCAGTCAGCGTCCTCGCCGAACGCCGTGACCATCACGCTGCGCGAGCCGCCGTGGTCGCGATGCTCGCACAGGTAGATCCCCTGCCAGGTGCCGAGGGCCAGGCGCCCGCGCGACACCGGGATGGTCAGCGACGAGCCGAGCAGCGAGGCCTTGATGTGGGCGGGCATGTCATCCGGCCCTTCGAGCGTGTGGGCGAACTCGGGCCAGCCGTCGGGAACCGCGTTGTCGAACCACGCGTCGAAGTCGCGCCGGACGTCCGGCGAGGCGTTCTCGTTCAGAGTCAGCGAGGCCGACGTGTGCTGCATGAACACGGTGGCGACGCCGATGCTCAAAGCCGCGAGCTCCGGAAGCTCTTCCACGATCTCCGACGTGACGAGGTGAAATCCGCGCGGTCGGGCTCGGAGCGAGATCTGCTTCTGAATCCACACGCGCCGCATTGTGGCGCGCCGCGACCAACGGGAATTTGCGCCCGGGCTTCAAGGAGCGGCCAGTTCGGTCCGATACAGGTTCGAGATGAGGATGGCCGAGGTCCTCGTGTTCACCACGCCCCCTGCTTTCGCCGTGATTCTGGCGGCGCTCGTCGTGCGCCTGCACGGCCATCTGATCGAGTTCCGCGCCGACGTCTCCGAGACCGCGCGCACGGATTCCCTCACCGGGTTGCTCAACCGGCGGGCCTTCGAGGAGCTGCTGGAGCTGGAGCTCTCGCGCGCGCGAGAGAGCGGGCGCCCGCTGTCCGTGGTGCTCGGCAGCATCGCCGGCCTCGACCGCACGGGCCGGGCGCACGACTCGGTTGGCGCCCGTCCGGCACTCCAGAGCCTCGCCGGCGAGCTGATCAAGTGGAAGCGCCGCAGCGACCACGCCGCCCGCATCGGTGACGGCGTGATCGCGCTTGTCCTCCCCGACACCGACGAGGGAGGCGCGCTGATCCTGGCCGAGCGGCTGCGCCGCGCCGCCCAGCTCAACCTGGGAGACCTGCCCGTGCAGATCTCGATGAGCTTCGGCGTGGCGAGTCATCCTTGGCACGGAGCCGACGCCCGGGCCTTGCGCACCGCGGCCGAGCAGGCGATGAGCGCGGCCCGCGTCCGCGGCGGCCAGCGCGCCCTGATCTACGGGGCCGAGGTGGCACGCGTGCGGCTGGAAACGGCTGCACCCCGCGCCGATGCGTTCCGCGCCGGCGCCGTCTCCTAACGGGTCAGACCCATCACTCACGACGCCTGGGCCGCACCCGCTGAAGGGCGGATCAGCCGCAGTCCGGCTCGGATCGACACACCCGCCACAAGTGTCACAAAGTAGTCACAAAGTCCTCGGGTCATGTAGCTTTCCAGCCCCGGGTAAGGAGTACCAATAGCCTCACCGCAAGCCCGCCGCCTCGCCCCTCCCGGAATACCCCTTGACGAGTCACGCCCTGAAAGCACCTGACCCCATGCCGCTGCGTGTGTTGCGGTACCTCGATCTCGTGGTCCTCGCCCTCGCGCTGCCGATCTTCCTGGCCGCGGGCCTGCCGCTGCTGGGCTGGGCCGGGGCGGCCGGGGGCTGGTTGCTGCAGCGGCTCGTCCAGCACTTCATCGAGAAGCGCGCCCGGGAATCCGACGACCCGCGCACCGTGGCCGGGCTGCTCACCGGGAGCATGATCGCCAGGGGGTGGATCGTGGCCGGCTCGATCTTCGTGGTCGGCCTCACCGAGCGCGAGGCGGGCCTCGCCGCGGCGATTCTCGCCATCACGCTCTTCACCTGCTACTTCACCAGTCAGATGCTCACCCGCCCGTTCGAGAGCGAGCCGAGCCGGTGACCACCGCCGAGGCCAGCGCGCCCGCCACGTCAGGCTCGCCGGAGCGACAGACCGAGGAGCGCAAGGGACTGAGCACCAAGGCCAAGGTGCTCATCGGCTTCGGCATCTACCTGGGCGTCGCCGTGCTGCTCTACCTCGTGTTCGGCAGCGACGGCGAGAACACCGAGTTCCAGCCGCAGGAGGAGTTTCGCCTCGAGCCCTGGATCGAGCTGAACGTCGGCGGGCTCGACCTCTCGTTCAACAAGGCTGTGCTCTACCTGTTGCTCACCTGCATCCTCACCGTGGGCACGATGACCTACATCGCGCGCCGGATGCAGGACAAACCCAACCGCACGCAGACGATCATCGAGGGCGCCTACGACCTCACCCACAACCAGATCACCCGCACCAACATGCCCGACCGGGCCGCGGCCAGGTGGTTCCCGTTCGTGGCCACCCTGTTCTTCTTCATCTGGTTCTCGAACATGCTCGGCTACATCCCGCTGCCGGTGAACGACCACGAGACGATCGACATCTTCGGGCTCGACTTCCCCGCCTTTGCCCTCTACGCGGCCACGGCCAACCTGTCGATCCCGCTCGTGCTGACCCTCGCCGTGTTCTTCATCTACCAGGTGGAGGGGGTGCGCCGGCACGGCTTCGTCAAGTACCTCAAGGGCTGGCTCCCCGCCGGGGTGACCGGCGCGGCCGCCGTTCCGATCTTCATCATCGAGGTGATCTCGCAGTTCGTGCGGATCATCTCGCTCTCCGTTCGTCTGTTCGCCAACATCCTCGCCGGCCATCTGCTCATCCTGTTCATGGGCGGAGGGCTGGCGGTGCTGCTCGGCATCACCGCGCTCGGCTGGATCACCCTGCCGCTGGCGGTCGCCTTCTTCATCTTCGAGGTGGGGCTGGTGGCCACCCTGCAGGCCTTCATCTTCGCCACGCTCACATCCATCTACTTCGGCGAGGCAAGCGCCGGTGGTCACTAAGGAGGATCCATGGATCTCGCAGTGTTGATTCCCATCGCCCAGGCGGCCGACCCCACGGACGGTCTGAAGGCGATCGCTCTCGGCGTCGGCGCCGGACTCGGCACGATCGGCCCGGGCATCGGCGTGGGCTACATCTTCGGCAAGGTGATCGAGTCGGTCACCCGACAGCCCGAGATGCGTGAGGAGATCACGAGCATCCAGTGGCTCGGGTTCGCCCTCACCGAGGCGATCGTGTTCTACGCCTTCATCTTCGGCCTGATCGCCTTCTTCCTCTAGGTGGACGGCCTGGGCAACATCCTGCTGCTGGCGGCCACCGAGGAGGAGGGCGGCGGCAGCTTCCTGGTCAGCCCCAACGTCGGGCTGATGATCTGGACGCTGCTCGCGTTCGGCACGACGCTGTACCTGCTCAACAAGCTCGCCTTCCCGCGCATCGCCGAGGCACTCGACCGGCGCCGGCAGGCCATCGAGGACTCGATCGCGTCCGCGGAGCGCTCCCGCGCCGAGGCCGACGAACTGCTCGAGGAGTACCGCGCCCGGCTGCGCGAGGCCCGCGAGCAGGCGGACGACATCGTGGCGCGCGCCCGCAAGGCGGGCGAGTCCGTGGAGGACCAGGCCAAGGTGGACGCCACCAAGCAGCGCGAGCAGCTGATGGCCCAGTCCCGTCGCGACATCGAGACCGAGACGCGCCGCGCGCTCGAGGAGATCCGGCGCGAGGTGGCCGACCTCACCGTCACCGCCACCGAGAAGGTCACGCGCAAGTCGCTGACCCCCGAGGACCACCGCCGCCTGATAGACGACGCCCTCGACGAGGTGGACTTCTCCGCCCTGGCGGGCACGCAGGGGAGTCGCAACCAATAATGGAAGAGATCGCCGAGGTCTACGCGCGGGCGCTGTTCGACGCCGCCCAGGAGAACGACGCGCTCGACCGCGTGCACGACGAGCTCGGCGAGTTCGCGGACGCCCTCGACAGCGAACGCAACCTGCAGGTCTTCCTGTTCTCGCCCTACTTCTCGTCCGAGGAGAAGAAGGACGGCGTGGCCCGCATCGTCAGCGACGCGGACGAGCGGCTGGTCAACTTCCTGGAGCTGCTGGCGGAGCGGCATCGCATGCCCGCGCTGTTTCGCATCCGCCGGCACTTCGACGGCCTGTGGGCGGAGGAGAACCAGCTGCTGGAGGTGTCGGTCACGAGCGCGACCGAGCTCGACTCGGCGGTGGTCGAGGACATCGGAAGGCAGATCGAGAAGCAGACCGGCCGCAAGGTCGAGCTGGCGAGCAACGTCGATCCCGACGTACTCGGAGGCCTGAAGCTGCAGGTGGGCAACATGGTGCTCGACGCCACCGTCCGCCAGAGACTTGAAACGTTGAGAAAGCAAGTGGCCAAGGCCGCCTAGGCCGCGAAGGAGTTCTTTCCAGTGCAGATCAAGCCAGACGAGATCACCAGCATCCTCAAGCAGCGCATCGAGGGACTCGAGGACGGCGGCGCCGACCTGTCCGAGGTGGGCACGGTCCTCTCGATCGCAGACGGCATCTCCCGTGTCCACGGCCTCGACAACTGCATGTCGACCGAGCTGCTCGAGCTTCCCCACGACGTGACCGGCCTCGCGCTCAACCTCGAGTCAGACAACGTCGGCGCCGTGCTGTTCGGCCAGTGGGACGAGATCGAGGAGGGCGATCAGGTCAAGCGCACCGGGCGCCTGATGCAGGTGCCGGTGGGCGACGAGATGCTCGGGCGCATCGTGTCGCCGCTCGGCCTGCCGCTCGACGGCAAGGGTGAGATCAACACGTCCGACACGCGCCCGGTGGAGTTCAAGGCGCCGGGCGTGGTGCAGCGCCAGCCGGTGAAGGAGCCGCTGGCCACCGGGATCAAGCCGATCGACGCCATGACCAACGTCGGCCGCGGCCAGCGCGAGCTGATCATCGGCGACCGTCAGACCGGCAAGAGCTCGATCTGCATCGACACCATCATCAACCAGAAGGAAACCGACGTCGTCTGCATCTACGTGGCCATCGGACAGCGCATGTCCACGGTGGTCGAGGTGGCCCAGCAGCTCGACGAGTACGGCGCGCTCGACCACACCATCATCGTGGCCGCGCCCGCCGACGAGGCGGCGCCGATCAAGTACCTCGCCCCCTATGCCGGGGCAGCGATGGCCGAGCACTTCCTCTACAACGGCGGTCACGCGCTGGCGGTGTACGACGACCTGACCAAGCACGCGTACGCCTACCGGCAGATGTCGCTGCTGCTGCGCCGCCCGCCCGGCCGCGAGGCCTACCCGGGCGACGTCTTCTACCTGCACTCGCGCCTGCTCGAGCGCTCGGTCAAGCTGAACGACGACCTCGGCGGCGGGTCCTTCACCGCCCTGCCGATCATCGAGACGCAGGCGGGCGACGTGTCGGCCTACATCCCCACCAACGTCATCTCGATCACCGACGGCCAGATCTTCCTCGAGGCCGACCTGTTCCGCTCGGGCGTGCGACCGGCGATCAACGTGGGCATCTCGGTATCCCGTGTGGGCGGCTCGGCCCAGACCACGCCGATGCGCAAGGTGGCGGGCCGCCTGCGGCTCGAGCTGTCCCAGTACCGCGAGCTCGAGGCCTTCGCGCAGTTCGGATCCGACCTGGACGCCGACACCCAGGCCACGCTCAACCGCGGCGCGAGACTGGTGGAGTCGCTCAACCAGGACGAGCGCAGCCCCTGGTCGATCGAGGACCAGGTGGCGGCAATCTACGCCGGCACCGGCGGCTACCTCGACCGCATCAAGGTCGAGCGTGTGAAGGAGTTTCTCGACAACCTGCTCGCGCGGCTGCACGCCGAGCACGAGGACCTCATGGGCAAGATTCACGAGGGCGAATGGGGTGACGAGGTCGAGTCCAAGCTCGGCGACGCCATCGCCGAGGCGATCGACGACTTCGGCCCGGACTTCGACGCCGAGGGCAACCCGATCGAGGAGGGCGAGTCCGACCGCATCCTGTCCGAGGAGGAGCGTCAGAAGGAGGGCCGCACAAGCGGGCAGTCCGACGACGACGATGGCGGCGAGGACGAGGACGGCGGCGACGAGTCCGATGAGGACGAGAGCGCACAGGAGGCGGAGGAGCAGGAGCGGGCGCCGGCTTAGACCTAGTGGCCAACCTGAAGGACATCCGCGGCCGCATCAGCTCGGTCAAGAACATCCGCAAGATCACGCGCGCGATGGAGATGATCTCCGCTGCGCGCCTGCGCAAGGCCGAGCAGCGGATCGAGCACCTGCGGCCGTACGCCGACGCCATCCGCCGCATGACCGCGCGCGCCTCCCAGGCGGCAGACAGCATCCCTAACCTGCCCGTGCTCGAGGAGCGCGAGGAGATCTCGACGGTGGGCATCCTGCTCGTCACCGGCGACCGCGGCCTGGCCGGTCCCTTCAACTCCCAGATCGTGCGCGCCGGCAACCGACGCGCGGCCGAACTGCGCAACGACGGCAAGCAGGTTCTCTGGTATGCGGTGGGGCGGCGCGGAGTCTCGTCTCTGGAGTTCCGCCAGCTCGAGGTGGGCGGGTCCTGGACGGGTTTCACCGACCGCCCGGCCTTCGCCGACGCCCGCACGGTGGCGGACGGCCTCACCTCGGCCTACGTCGACGAGAAGGTGGATCAGGTCGAGGTCATCTACAACGGCTACATCTCGCCGGTCAACCAGGAGGTGCGGCACGAGACCCTCCTGCCCCTCCAGCAGGCCGACGTGATCGATCAGGACGAGGACGAGGACGCCGGGGACGGCGGAGACGGCGAGGAGCGCGAGCACACGCGCGCCCTCTGGATCTACGAGCCCGGTCCCGAGGAGATCCTCGTGCGGCTGGTGCACGACTACGTGGAGATCTCGATCTACCGCGCGATGCTCGAATCCACCGCCTCCGAGCACGGCGCCCGCATGAGCGCCATGCGCAACGCATCGGACAACGCCGGGGACCTGATCGACGACCTGACCCTGGCCGCCAACCGCCAGCGCCAGGCCGAGATCACCCAGGAGATCATGGAAGTGGTGGCCGGCGCCGAGGGACTTCGCTAGCGCGACACGACAGCAGTTCAAGGAGAAACGAACCCAGTGGAAGCAGCAACGCAGACGTCGGAGCAGAAGAGCGACGGCGACCAGAACTCCGGCACCGTCGAGGAGGTCCAGGGAGTCGTCGTGGAGGTGGCCTTCCCGGCCGGCCACCTGCCCGAGATCTACAACGCGCTCGAGATCGAGCTCGACCAGGCGGAGGAGGAGGGCAACGACACCCGGCTCGTGCTCGAGGTGCAGCAGCACCTCGGCGACGACCGCATCCGGGCGGTGGCCATGGACGCCACCGACGGTCTGGCCCGCGGCACGAAGGTGATCGACACCGGCGGGCCGATCACCGTGCCCGTGGGCGAGGGCGTGCTGGGCCGCATCTTCAATCTTCTCGGTGATCCGATCGACGAGAAGGGAGACGTGGAGTTCGAGGAGCGCTGGCCGATCCACCGGCCCGCGCCGAGCGTGGAGGACCTGACCCCCACGCGGGAGCTGTTCGAGACCGGCATCAAGGTCGTGGACCTGCTCGCCCCCTACGCCAAGGGCGGCAAGGTCGGCCTGTTCGGCGGCGCGGGCGTGGGCAAGACCGTGCTCATCCAGGAGCTGATCAACAACATCGCCCAGGAGCACGGCGGCCTGTCGGCCTTCTGCGGCGTGGGCGAGCGCTCGCGCGAGGGCAACGACCTCTGGCTCGAGATGACCGAGTCGGGTGTGATCGACAAGACCATGCTCGTGTTCGGCCAGATGAACGAGCCGCCCGGGGCGCGCATGCGCGTGGCTCTGTCGGGCCTGACCATGGCGGAGTACTTCCGCGAGCAGGGCGGCCAGGACGTGCTGCTGTTCATCGACAACATCTTCCGTTTCGTGCAGGCGGGCTCCGAGGTGTCGGCGCTGCTCGGCCGGATGCCCTCGCAGGTGGGCTACCAGCCCACACTCGAGACGGAGATGGGCCAGCTGCAGGAGCGGATCACGTCGACCCGCCAGGGCTCGGTCACCTCGATCCAGGCCATCTACGTGCCGGCCGACGACCTGACCGACCCGGCGCCGGCCTCGGTGTTCGCGCACCTGAACTCCACCACGTCCCTGTCGCGGGCGATCTCGGAGAAGGGCATCTACCCGGCCGTCGACCCGCTGGACTCGACCTCCACCATCCTCAAGCCGGAGATCGTGGGCGAGGAGCACTACCGGGTGGCCAACGAGGTGCGGGAGATCCTCCAGCGCTATCGCGAGCTGCAGGACATCATCGCCATCCTCGGCATCGACGAGCTCTCCGACGAGGACAAGCAGACCGTGCAGCGCGCCCGCAAGGTGGAGCGCTTCCTGTCCCAGCCGTTCTTCGTGGCCACGGCGTTCACCGGCCTCGAGGGCAAGTACGTGCCCATCGAGGAGACCGTGCGCTCCTTCGCCGAGATCATCGAAGGCAAGCACGACGACATCCCGGAGCGCGCCTTCCTGATGAAGGGCTCGATCGACGAGGTGGTCGAGGCCACGCGCGGATCGGATGGGGCGAAGGACGAGGAGGAGCAGGAGGAGCAGGACGCCGAGGACGAGGAGTCGCGCGAGGGCGAGGCCGAGGCCGACAAGGAAGCCGGAGAGGACTCGGGCACGCGCTCCTCCGAGGAGAGCGATGGCTCGTAGCAGCTTCGAAGTAGAGGTCCTGACCCCGGAGGGACAGGTTTTCGCCGACGAGGTGGAGATGGTCTCCACCCGAACCACCACGGGCTCGATCGGCATCCTGGCCCATCACGCTCCGCTGATGGCGATCCTCGAGCCCACCGAGCTGCGGCTCTACAAGTCCGACTCCGACGTGGTCCGCTTCGCCCAGGGCGAGGGCTACCTGCAGGTGGTGGACAACCGCGCGCTCGTGCTGGTGGAGGACGCGATCGCACCCGACGACATCGACCGCTCGGCCATCGAGAGCCGTCTCAAGGAGGCCCGGGACACCCTGGAGCGTGCCGACGAGGAGTCGGAGGAACGGGCACGCGCCGAGCGCGAGATCCAGCGCTACGAGGCCTTTCTCGAGGTGGGCGCCTCCTAGCAGCAGGTTTGCCCGCCCGCTGATCTCGGGCAGGTCTGTCCGCATGAACGAAAGCGCGATGCGCGCAGGGGTGGACGGCTCGGATGAGCCCGAGACCAACCTGAACCGCGCGATAGGGCCGGGCCTCCTCACGGTGTTCGTGATCGGGGACATCCTCGGCGCCGGGATCTACGCGCTGGTGGGCGAGGTGGGGGCCGAGACGGGCGGCGCGATCTGGACCGCCTTCATGGCCGCCTTCGTACTGGCGGTGTTCACCGCCTTCTCCTACGCCGAGCTCGTGTCGAAGTACCCGCGGGCCGCCGGCGCCGCGCTCTACACGCAGCGCGCGTTTCGAATGCCGTTCTTCACCTTCATGGTTGCCTTCGCGGTCATGTCCTCGGGTATCGCCTCCGCGAGCACCCTGTCGCGGGCCTTCGCCGGCGACTACCTCAGCGAGTTCGTCGACCTGCCGCTCGTGCTGGCGGCGATCATCTTCATCATCCTCGTCGCCGCCATCAACATGCGCGGCATAGCCGAGTCGGTGAGGCTCAACCTGGTGCTCACCTCCATCGAGGTGATCGGGCTGATCCTGATCGTGGTGATCGGCGTGGCCGCCCTGGGCGAGGGCTCGGGCGACTTCTCCCGCAACTTCGAGTTCAAGGAGGGGGAGAGCGTGGTCACGGCGATCGTGGCCGGCACGGCGCTGTCCTTCTACGCGATGATCGGGTTCGAGGACTCCGTGAACGTCGCGGAGGAGACCAAGCACCCGGCGCGCACGTTCCCCCGAGCGCTGTTCACGGGCCTGGCGGTGGCGGGAGTGATCTACCTGCTGGTGACCCTCACGGCGTCGCTCGTGGTGCCCACCGCCGACCTGTCCGGATCCGACGCGCCGCTGCTCGAGGTGGTGGAACAGGGTCCGCTCGGGATCTCCACCAAGCTGTTCGCCTTCATCGCGCTGATGGCGGTGGCCAACAGCGCGCTCATCAACATGATCATGGCGTCGCGCATCGTCTACGGGATGGCCGACCAGGGGATCGTGGCCCGCGTCTTCTCCCGCACGCTGCCCTCGCGCCGCACGCCGTTCGTGGCGATCATCCTCACCACCGCGATCGCGATCGCGCTGATCTGCACCGGGGACCTGGCCACGCTCGCCGACACCACGGTGATCCTGCTCCTGTCGGTGTTCACGGTGGTGAACGTGGCCGCGCTGGTGCTGCGCAGCAGCCAGGTCGACCACGATCACTTCCAGGGCCCCGCGATCTTCCCGATCCTCGGTGCGCTGGTGGCGGCCTGGCTGCTGGTGGACACGGCACTCGACGACTTCTCGCTGGTGCTGCGCGCGCTCATCCTCCTGGCCGTCGGTGTGGTGCTGTGGGGGATCAACCGGCTGGTGGACGGGCCGCCCGAGAACGTGGACGCCGAACGCCTGGAGGGGTGACCTCATCCGCCGGTAGGGTCCGCGCTCATGGAGGTAGTCCTTGCCCTCGTCGCCGCGCTGCTGTTCTCGCTCGGCACCGTCCTTCAGGCGCAGGTGGCCTCCAAGTCCTCCGAGGAGGAGGCGGCCAAGGCCGGCTTCCTGCTCGAGCTCGCCCGCAAGCCCCGCTGGCTCGCCGGCATCGCAGCCGCCGGCCTGGGGTTCGCCGCCCAGGCGGGCGCGCTGGCCATCGGGCGCCTGGTGGTGGTCCAGCCGCTGCTGGCCACCGCGGTGGTGTTCGCGCTGCCCCTGAACGCAAGGCTTGGGGGCCGCAAGCCCTCCCGCAACGATCTCGTGGCGGCCGTGGCCGTCACGGTGGGCCTCGCGGCGTTCCTGTGGGTCTCCGATCCCGAGGGCGGGGTGGACAACGCCTCCGCCCGCGCCTGGATCATCTCCTTCGTCCTCTGCGGCGTGGTCTGTGCGGCGCTGGTGGTGGCGGCCCGCGGCCGGGACGCCACACGGCGCGCCGCGCTGCTCGGGATAGCCGCCGGCATCCTTTTCGCGCTCAGCGCCGCGCTCACCAAGGCGGCCGTCGACCAGTTCGAAGACGGCCTGTTCGGCCCGTTCGTCCACTGGCAGCTGTACGCCCTGGTGGTGGTGGGCTACATCAGCATGATGCTAAGCATGGCCGCGCTCCAGACCGGCGCGCTGGCTCCGGCCGTGGCCACGCAGATGTCCTTCGACCCGATCGTCAGCGTGCTGCTGGGCGTGCTCGCCTTCAACGAGACCATCCACCAGGACGCGCTCTCGGTTGTCCTGGCACTGCTCGCCTTCGGGGTGATGCTCGCCGGGCTGGTGTACCTCGCCCTGCACAAGGACAAGGTCAAGCCCGCCCGCGCTGCGGTATAGGTACCGCCATGGGCGAGCGAGAGCACCACACTCACGGGACCTTCTCCTGGGCTGACCTGGGCACCACCGATCAGGAGGCGGCCACGAGCTTCTACAGCGGGCTGTTCGGCTGGGACAGCCGTGACGAGCCGATTCCCGAGGGGGGCACGTACACGATGGCGAGCCTCGGCGGGCGCACCGTGGCCGGGCTGTCCACCGGGCCACCGGGCATGCCGCCGGCGTGGACCTCCTACGTGACGGTCGACGACGCCGACGCGGCGGCCGCCAAGGCCGCCGGGCTGGGGGCCAGCGTGATGGCCGGCCCGTTCGACGTGATGGAGGCGGGTCGTATGGCCGTGATCCAGGATCCCACCGGAGCGATCTTCGCCGTCTGGCAGGCGGGCGAGAGCATCGGCGCGGAGCACGTGAACGCTCACGGCGCGCTGACGCTCAACCAGCTCAACACCCGCGACCCCGAGCGGGCCATCGAGTTCTACTCCGATCTGTTCGGCTGGCGCATCGAGCCCGCCACCGGTGACCCCCCCGCCGGCGAGGACGTGCCCTACTGGGGCATCTGGCAGGGCGAGACCCTCAACGGCGGGATGATGCAGCTGCCCGACGACTCGCCCGCGCCCGCCCACTGGCTCGTGTACTTCGGCGCCGACGACCTGGACGCCGCCGCGGCCACGATCGCCGAACAGGGAGGCGTCGTGATGATGCCCCGCACCGAGGTGCCGGGGGGCGAGATCGTGGTGGCCCAGGATCCCCAGGGAGCTGTGTTCGCTCTGTTCGCCGGCCGGTTCGACGACTGATGGGACGGCGCGAGCGCTACGCGCCCGGAACGTTCTGCTGGGCCGACCTCGGAGTGTCGGACCGTGACACGGCCAAGTCGTTCTACGGAGCGCTCTTTGGCTGGGAGGCCGAGGACCAGAGTGGCCCGGGCGGCCTCTACACCTTCTTCTCGAAGGACGGCGCCACGGTGGCCGGCCTGCGCGAGGGCGAGCCCCTCTGGCTCTCGTACGTCTCGGTCGAGGACGTCGACGCGACCACCGAGCGCGCAGGCGAGGCCGGGGCTACGGTCGAGGGCTCGCACGACGCACTGCCCGCCGGTCGCACGGCCACGCTGAGCGATCCGCAGGGAGCCCCGTTCGCGCTCTGGGAACCCGGCGATTTCGCGGGCGCGGGCCTCGTCAACGACAAGGGCACGATGGTGTGGCAGCAGCTCTCGAGCTCGGACCTGCCCGCCGCCAAGGACTGGTACTCCGCTGTGTTCGGCTGGACCTGGGAGGAGCTCGAGGGGGGCGGCGGCTACGCCAACGCCCGCAACTCCGAGGGCTGGCTGACGGCCGGTGCCATGCAGCTGCCGGTGCCCGGGGTCACGCCCGCCTGGCAGGTGAGCTTCAGCGTGGAGGACGCAGCCGCGGCCTGCGGGCGCGTCGAGGAGCTGGGGGGATCGACGATCATGCCCCGCACGGAGATACCGGTGGGCGGCGTGGCGGTGGCGGCCGATCCGCAGGGCGCGCCGCTCGGCCTGTTCGACGGCGAGACCGAGCCCTAGTCCTCAGGGCAGCGGCAGCCCGAGCCGCCAGCGCGCGCCCTCCCGCTCGAGCGTCAGGCGCTGACCGGGCGCGATCAGCGCCAGGATCGGCAGCGTTCGCAGCTCTCGCGGCAGGAGCAGGCGGGCGACCGCCCGGTTGCCCTGAACCCTGACCGATCTGACCCGCACTCGCTCGAAGGCCCTTGCGTCCGGGACGATCACCTGGAAGATGAACTCCATGCCCCTGGGGCAGCCGGCGCCGAGCGTGCCGCCGACCAGGTTGCGCAGCTCGCGCGTGTAGGCCGAGCAACTCGCGGCCGCGTCCTTGGCGCGCAGCGCGGCCAGGAAGCGGGTGATCGTCGCGCGCACCCGCCGGGCGTCGCTGCCGGCGCGAGGAGAGGGGTCACGGGGAACCGCCTCGGAAGCATCCGGCGGGTCGTCCTCCGGCGAAGCCGGCGGGTCGTCCTCGGGCGCCGCCTGATCGCCGCCGTCCGGGCCGCCCTCGCTCGGGGCGGGGTCCGGGGCCGGGTCCGGGGCCGGCGCTTCGCCCGGTGACCGCTCGGCCGTGGAGTCGCCGCCGCTCGCCGCGGACGATGGCGGCTCGTCGTCCCCGCCACAGCCGCCGGCCAGCAGAGCGAGGCAGAGCAGAGCCGCGAGGATCCGCATCACGCGTCGTAGGGCGCGTCGCGCTCGCGCACGGCCGCCTTGAAGCCCAACTCCTGGGCGCGCTCCTGGAAGGCGTAGCCCTCGGGTGTGTGCCGGGCGATGCCGTCAAAGAACACGCCGAGCGCCTGGGTGGCCTGAAGGCCCTGGGCGTAGAGCGCCTGGTTGACCATGAGCTTCATCATCACCAGCTGGTTGACCGGCGTGAGCGCGATCCGCTCGATCAGGGCGTCGAAGCGCTCGTCGAGCTCAGCGGCCGGGTGGGCCTCGATGGCCAGCCCCCACTCGGCCGCGGTGGCGCCGTCGATCAGGTCGCCGGTGAAGAGCAGCCGCTTGGCCCGCTGGTCGCCGACCCGGTACGCCCACAGGGCGGAGGTGGGAACACCCCACACCCGGGCGGGCGGGTAGCCGATGCGGGCGTCGTCGGCGATCACGAGCAGATCCGAGCACAGCGCCATGTCGGTGCCGCCGGCCACGCAGAAGCCGTGCACCTTGCAGACGACGGGCTTGTCGGAGTGGAACAGGCTCATGAAGCCGCGCAGGTTGCGGCTCATCATCTGCCAGTCGGTCACCGGGTCCCAGGGCTCGGAGGGATCGTGGTTGGGAGGCCGGCTCTCCGCGTAGTCGACCAGGTCGTAGCCGCCGCAGAAGCCCTTGCCGTTGCCCGCCAGGGCGATCACGTGTACCGCTGGATCGAGATTCGCCTCCTCCACCCGGGCCGCCAGCTCTCCCGGCATCGCCATCGTTATGCCGTTGCCGCGCTCGGGGCGGTCGAGCGTGATCCGGGCGATGCGGCCCGTGACCTCGTAGGTGAGCGCGTCAGGCAGCGAGCGCCCGCTCCGTGATCGCGGCCGTGTCCACCCCGGCGGGCAGCGTCCCGAACACGCGGCCGCCGCCGTCCTGGAGGCGACCCGCACAGAACGCGTCCGCCACGGCCGGCGGGGCGGTGCGCACCAGCAGGCTCGCCTGGAGGGCGAGTGCCAGCTCGGAGACCACGCGGCGTGCCTCGAACTCGGGATCCTCTGAGGTGAGGCCGGCGAGCCGGTCGAGCAGCGCGTCGAGGCGGCGGTCCGCGCCGCGCCCCAGCTCGCATTCGGCCAGGAACGCGGGCAGGGCCTCGGGCTCCCTGGCCAGGGCTCGCAGCACATCGAGGGCGGAGACGTTGCCCGATCCCTCCCAGATCGAGTTCAGAGGAGAGTCACGCAGCAGTCGCGGCATGCCGGACTCCTCCACGTAGCCGTTGCCACCGAGGCACTCGAGCGCCTCGGTGGCGTGCCACGGAGCCCGCTTGCAGACCCAGTGCTTCATCACCGCGGTGGCGATGCGACGGAACTGCCCGTCGTCCTCGTCGTAGGCCCGGGCCACGCGCAGGGCGACCGCGGTGGCTGCCTCGGACTCGACGGCCAGGTCGGCCAGCACGTTCTGCATCAGGGGCTGGTCGGCCAGGAGCTTGCCGAAGGCGGAGCGATGACGCGTGTGGTGGACGGCCTGCACGAGCCCCCAGCGCATGGAGGCCGCCGACCCGATCAGGCAGTCGAGCCGGGTGTGGTTGACCATCCGGATTATGGTCTGGACGCCGCGCCCCTCCTCACCCACCAGCCGGGCGCGCAGGCGATTGAACTCCACCTCGCTCGAGGGCAGCGACCTCGTGCCGAGCTTGTCCTTGAGGCGCTGGATGCGAAAGCCGGGGTCGCTCGACTCGAACAGGAAGCAGGACAGCCCGGCCGGCGTCTGGGCGAGCGTGAGGAACACGTCGCAGGAGGGGTAGGAGCAGAACCACTTGTGGCCGGTGAGCTCCCAGTCGCCGTCGCCGGCCGGCTCGGCGCGGGTGGTGTTGGCGCGCACGTCGGAGCCGCCCTGCTTCTCGGTCATGGCCATGCCGGCCAGGGCCCCGTCCTCGTAGGACGGCTTCGTGATGCGCGGCTCCCACTCGGCGGCCAGCTCGGGCTCGGCCCGCAGGGCGGGAATCACGGAGTAGGTCATCGACACCGGGCACATCACCCCGGCGTTGACCTGGCTCCACGTGTACATGAGCGCGGCCCGGACCACATGGGCCCCCGGCTGGGGGAGATCGGAATGCGCGCCGCCGCCGGCGGCTTGCCTGCCCCTCCACGGCAGCGAATGGATCTCCCGCTCGATCGCCTGCCGCAGGCACCAGTGCCAGGACGGATCGAGCTCCACCTCGTCGAGGCGCTGGCCGTAGCGGTCGTGCGTGCGCAGCACCGGCTCGTTGCGCTCCGCCCGCTCGGAGTGCTCGAGCGCCTCGCGGGTTCCGGCCAGCTGCCCTGTGTCGCGCAGGCGGTCGACGCCCCAGCCGCCGCCCTCGCGCTCGAGCGCCTCGCGCAGAGGAAAGTCGGCCTCGAACACGTTGTATGGGACGACGGGCGGGGCCTGATTGGTTACCTCGTGCGTGGCGCCGGAGGTGAGCATGACCCGTAAGTCTGCCTCATCGGGCGCCGGGCATGGGCGGCCAGGGGACTCCGCAACCCTCCCTATGCTCCCGGGTTCCTCTTGGACGTGAAGATGCTCAACAGGGTTGTTCTCGCCGTGCTCGCCGCGTTGCTCGTGGCCGTTCCGGCCGCCGCGGCGGCGCCGCGCAGCGTGCCCCAAGGCTTCTTCGGCGTGCACATGACCCCCTTCTTCACGGCCGTGGCCGACGACGCTCAGGACTACCAGTGGGACCTGATGGCCACGTCCGGGGTGGAGTCCGTGCGCGCGGACTTCACCTGGATCACCGCCCAGCCCAAGCGTGATCGACCAATCGACTTCTCGAAAACCGACGGCTTGGTCCGGCGCTCCGCGCTGCGTGGCATCGACCTGCTGCCGGTGGTCACCGACGCTCCGCGATGGGCGCGCGCCTACCGCTCGCGCTTCAAGTCCCCGCCTCGCGATCCCGCCACGTTCGCGCGGTATCTGGGCGAACTGGTCGACCGGTACGGGTCCAAGGGCACGTTCTGGACGGCCCACCCCGACCTGCCCAAGCGCCCGGTGCGCGACTGGCAGATCTGGAACGAGCCGCACCTGCGCCTGTACTGGAACGCCTCGGTGAACAGCCGCTGGGGCCATCCCGGCGGGTACGGGCGGCTGCTCCAGGCGTCGTACAGAGCGGTCAAGTCCCGCGACCCCGGCGCCCGCGTGGTGCTGGCCGGCATCACCCAGCGGGCCTGGGAGGAGCTGGACGACATGTACGCCCGCGGCGGCATCAAGGGCCACTTCGACGTGGCGGCGCTGCAGATCTTCCCCCAGACCGTCAAGCGCTCGGTGCTGGCCACGCGGCTGTTTCGCCAGGTGCTGAACCGCCGCGGCGACCGCAGCAAGCCGATCTACCTCACCGAGCTCTCCTGGCCCGCCTCCAAGGGCAAGACCCGCCGAATTCGGTACCTGGCCAACGAGACGCCGCGCAGCATGGCCATCAAGCTCGCGCGCGCCTACGACACGCTGGCCCGGCGACGCCGCTCGCTCGGACTCGAGCGTGTCTACTGGTTCACCTGGGCCTCCTCCTACGGACGGGGCGGAAGCGTGTTCAACTACTCGGGCCTGCAGGCCTTCAGGGACGGCCAGTGGACCGCCCAGCCGGCCCTGGGAGCCTTCCAGCGCAAGGCGCGGCAGCTGCAGGGGTGCGTCAAGACGGTGCTGGGGATCTGCGAGTGAGGGCGCGCGGGCGGGTAGCGGCGGGACTGCTAGGTTGCCGCCGGTGACTAGGACGCCTCGCCTCGCCCTGTCCCTGGCCCTCGCGATGCTGCTCGCCTTCGCCGCGACGGCTCCGGCCGAAGCCGCCAACCGCAAGGTGCCCTTCGGCTTCTTCGGCACGGTGCTGAACAACTCGCAGAGCGACCGCATGTCGGACGCCGCCCTCGACGCTCAGATGGCGAGCATGGCCCGCTCGGGCGTCGAGTCGGTGAGAGTCTCGGTCACCTGGGCGTCCGTCGAACGCTCCCCGGGTGCATTTGACTTCCGCCAGACCGACCGCGTGATACGCGCGGCGGCAGCGCACCGCCTGGACGTGCTGCCGATCGTGCTGGGGACCCCGGTGTGGGCGTCGACCAATCCGACCGATCCCCTGCGGGCACTCCTGTACGCCCCCACTGATCCTCAGCTGTACGCCAACTTCCTCACGACCCTCGTGCGTCGCTACGGGCCCAGGGGATCGTTCTGGGCCAGCTCGGGCACGCCTCGGGTGCCGATTCGCAACTGGCAGATCTGGAACGAGCCGGCCGCCGATTTCTTCTGGGCGACCCGTCCGTGGCCCTCCAGCTACAGGCGCCTGCTGCGGGCCGGCTATCGGGCCGTTCACCGCGCCGATCGCAAGGCGACGGTCGTACTCGGCAGCCTCACCGGGGTGGGCGGCTCGACCCCGTGGGGCCAACTGCGTCAGCTCTATCGAGCGGGCGCCAAGGGTCTCTTCGACGCGGTGTCGGTGCACTTCTTCTCGGCGGCGCCCTCCGTTCGCGTTACCGCGCAGCAGACCGTCAAGGTCGCGGCGCTGCTGCGCCGCGAGATGAAGCGCGGCCGCGACCGAAAGCGAAAGATCTGGTTCACCGAACTCACTTGGACGGCTGCCCAGGGCAAGATCCCCAAGAGCGCGCAGCTGGGTTTCGAGACCACGCCCAAGGGTCAGGCCGCGCGGCTGCGGACCGTTTTCCCGGCGCTCGCCAAGGGGCGCAAGCGACTCGGGATCGGCAGGGTCTATTGGTACACCTGGGGCTCGGAGTACGTGCCTCAGCTCACTCCCTTTGGACCGGGCACGCCGACCTTCCAGTACGCCGGCCTGAACCGGTGGGACGGTGGCGGCGACGGTTTTCAGCCGCTTCCCATCCTCAGGACATTCGCCCGCACGGCCGCTCGCTTCGAGGGCTGTCGCAAGTCGGCCAATGCCCGGCGCTGCCGTTAGCCCCTGAGGGCTCGTAGAGCGCGTGGTGTGGGCAGCAGCTCTCGCCAGCTCAGGCCAGAGACCCGCTGGTAGGCCACGAGGCTGACCGCGAAGATCATCGCGTAGGAGCCCGAGGACACCAGAGCGGCGGCGGTGATGCCGCCGCCCGAGAGGAACAGAGCCAGGCCGACGACCGTGGCGAGCATGCCCACGACCTGGGTGACCGTGGCGGTGAAGGGACGGCCGGCGGCGTAGATACCGGCGTTCAGGATCGAGGAACCGGCGAACAGGACGGCGCCCGGCAGTAGAAGGCGCAGCGACTCGGCGGCCTCGCGGAAGTCGTCTCCGTAGACGAGCCCGAGCAGAGGCTCGGCGAATAGTGCCAGGACGATTGCCAAGAGGCCGGCCACGGCCAGCGATGCCCATAAGGACCCCACGACCTTGTGACGTCCGCGCTCCGGGTCTCGAGCGGCCGAGGGCAGCACCAGCCCCGCGAAGGTGTTCGACAATTGGTAGACGATCAGCGAGATGTTGGTGGCCACCGAGTAGAGGCCGACGCTGGCCGAGGTAACGAAGGCCGGCAGCACGGCCACGTCGAGCCGCGCCGTGACGTTCGAGGCCACGAGCGAGCCTTGGCCGCGGATACCGAACCAGGCGGTGCGCAGGCCGAGCCTGAGGTCGACGCGGCCGACGCCCATGCTTCCCACGCTTCGCATCATTCCGGCGATCAGGATGACCGCCGCCGCCAGGGTCGACACGAGCAGTGCGGATTCCACGGTCAGGTCTCCCACCGCCCAGAGGACCACGAACACGACGGCCACGAGCAGCGGTTGGGCGAAGCGCAGGACGTTGTAGACGACGAAGTCCTGAATACCGAGCAGCAGCCCGTAGTTGAGCTCCTGTCCGATCACCACGACGATGGTGAACATGAACCAGCGGCCGATGGTCACGGCCTCGGGGTCGTCGGGGAAGATCACCGGCAGGAGCAGCTGCGCCAGACCGACCGCCAGCGCCGCGACGGGAATCAGCATCAGCATCCAGGTCGCCAGGAGGCTCGGTCCGTCCTGTGGCCGGCGGGCGATGAAGTAACTGAGGCTCTGGGCCGCTCCCAGGGCGAACAGGAACCCGGTCAGCTGACTGACGGTGGTGAGCGAAACGGTGATTCCCCGGCCGCCCGGTCCCAGCGCCCGTGCGGTGACCACGCCCGTCACCAGGTTCGCGATGAGGGTAAGGCCCGAGAACAGGTAGGTGATGAGCCCGGCTCGCACCAGCCCGCCCGCCACGAGGGGGCGCGGGGCCTCTTCCGGGCCGAACGACTCGGATGACGAGGGCGGCACGCCCGTCATCTCATCGCCAGCTCACCAGGACGAGGTCTCCGGCCAGCCCGAGCGACAGCGAGCCCGCGGCCGCCCGCTCTTCGACCGGCACGGCGGAGACCGACGGGCGCCACACCTCGAGACCGCGAGCTCCGCGGCCGGAGAACGACAGATCGACGTCCACCGTGCCGGGATCGACAGCACGGCGGGCACCCTCGTCCCAAACTGACACCGGCCGCCAGAGCGCCAGGACCATCGAGCCGCCGCGCTTCTCGAGCCACAGTCTGTGCACCTCCTCATCGCCGGCCACGGCGAGATCGGGGAGCGGCGCAGGGGGCTCACCTGCGCTGGTGGAGCTCCCCAGCGCGCGAATCAGCGTCTGGACGGCGGTGAAGGCCGGCTTCGGCGTCAGGTCGTTGCGCAGGAGCCCGAAGTGTTGCTGAGGATCGGCCAGGGACGGGTCGGGCTTGGAGTCGACCAGCTCGTACAGAAAGGTGCGCTGCGATCCCGCGCCGAAGGCGCTGACGAGCGTGCGCGGGATGTAGATCGCTGCCGCCTGCTCCGAAACCGGCGTGTGGTAGGAGGGGGCCGCCAGAGCGTTGTGGTAGCCGGCCTCGGTGAACACCGCCGGGCGTGACCGGTTCGCTCCCCCGCGGCCTGCGAGCGTGCGGCCGAGTGCCGGCTCCGGCGGATCCCCGCCGGCGTAGGGATGGGCGTTGAAGAGGCCCGCCTGATCGCCCTCGATCTCGCTGCGGCTCGAGCTGTCGATGAAACTCGGCCCGATCAGGACAACGCCCGGAGCCCGATTCGACACCTCCACAGCCAGCCGCGGCATGAACTCGGCGAGCGTGGTGGCCCAGCCTGGCGTGGATCCGTCGTCCAATTCGTTGGGCCCCTCGATGGCCTCGACGGAAGCGCCCATCGCTGTCAACGAATCGCGCACCTGAGTACCCGCATCCGTAGCGGGGTCGGCTATGAGCGTTCCGCGAAGACCGGAATCAGCCGCGGCGCGGAGACCGGCGGTGAGCAGCGGGTTGGCGTGGGCTGTCGCGTCCCGGATGTGGCGGACCCCGAGCTCGCGCAGACGCCCGAGAATCCTGGGATGGTCGGCGTAGGCGGTATCGGCAAATCCGAGGTGGACGTTCACCCCGATCGAGTTCACCAGCCCCTCCGCCGAGAGGGCCTCATCACTCGTCTGCGGTGGGTTCTCGCCGGGATCCGAGAACAGCACGATTGCCCCGGCAGCGACCAGCAGAGCCGCCAGCACCGCGGCCAGTCGCCAGACCAAGGCCTTACCCGAGCCGCGCTGGACGGCTACCGCGGGTTCTCTACGGGCATGTCGCCTCCACGATCTCCCGGATGCGCTCCCGGAACACCGCGGGCCGGAACCTCTGCGCGTTGTTTCGGATCTCCTGCGAGTCGAACTGGCTCAGATCCTGCGACAGCGCGCGGGTGAGCGCGCGCGCATCGCCGTTCTCGACCAGCAGGCCGGTCTCGCCCGACCTAACGGTTTCGCGCACTCCGCCGGCGTCGATGGCGATCACCGGCCGGCCGGCGGCCTGCGCTTCTACGGCCGAGATCCCGAACTCCTCGACTCCGGGCACGACGAGTGCCGCGGCGGAGGCGTAGAGCCCCGGAAGCTGGTCGTCGTCGACGCGTCCCAGGAACTCCACCTCACGGCCGTACCGAGCCTGCAGGTAGCCGAGCTCTGGCCCCGAGCCGACCACCTTGATGCGACGGCCGGCCGCGCGAGCGGCCTCGATGGCCAACTCTGGGCGCTTGTGCCGGACGAGCTCCCCCACGAAGAGCACGTGGTCGTCATGTTCGCTGATGGAGAAGCGCTCGACGTCGACCGGGGGGTGGACGATGGGCGCATCGCGGCCCCAGTACCGCCTGATGCGCTCGCGGGTCAACTTTCCGTTGGCTATGTACTGGTCTACCCGGGTAGCCGCCCGGCGGTCGAAGCTGCGGTGCCGGCGGAGCAGGAGGCTGAGTGCCGGACGCAATGCGCCGGGCACCTCGCTCA
The DNA here is from genome assembly GCA_963751105.1 of uncultured Thermoleophilaceae bacterium. Taxonomy (GTDB): domain Bacteria; phylum Actinomycetota; class Thermoleophilia; order Solirubrobacterales; family Thermoleophilaceae; genus JACVRW01. The sequence goes on from CAVVTG010000002.1 coordinate 533,412, forward strand.
GCGCCAGTGCCTGCTCGTGCCAGGCGTAGCGGAACGGCGCGTGGCAGTAGCAGACGTGGGCGGCGCCCCTGGGCGGGCGGATTCCGTGGGCGAACGCGCTGCTGCTCGAAACGACGCAGTCGTAACCCGAGAGATCGAGATGCTTCACGGCGTTCTGGTAGAGCGGCAACGCCGCCCGGAACGTGCGTTGGCGCATCCCCAGCCGTTGCAGGGCGGACGTGCGCAAACGGCGGCCGGCGAAGCGGGAATGCGTTGCCTTCTCGTCGTAGAGAAGGGTGGCGATCGGCGCTCGGGGCCAGATATCGGCGATCGTGGCGAAGGTGCGCTCTGCGCCTCGCATCACGAGCAGATAGTCCTGGGCGAGTATTGGATTTGCCATTTTGAGTGGTGTCAGGCCGCCACGGCGGCTGCGGGGTGGGGGACCGTCTCTCTGCTCAGCCGGGCGAATCGCTCCACCTGTTGTGGCGAGAAGCGATCTCCCTCCACCAGAGCGGCGTTGGATCGGATCCTGGTTTCGTCGGTAGACGAAAACAGCACGACTCCATCGGGGTTCGACTGCAGCGAATAGCTCATCAGCAGCCCACCCAGTACCTCCCGGCGCGAACAATCTACTTCAAGCTCGTCCGACCAGCGTTGCCGCCTCCCCTCGTCGCGCATGGCCTCCGTCAGACGGGCCATCAGCACCCTCATCGAAGAGTGCGTGATGGTGGCGCGCCCGACGAGGCCGGGCAACCGGGTTAGCGCGGGCTCGAGCGCGTTGTGGCGAAGCTGCGTGATGCGGCCGAAGCCCGGGCTCTCGTTCAGGATCGTCCGGGTGGAGTCCTCGTCGGTCGCCGTGCCGAAGTAGCGGATCCTCCCCGCCTGCACGAGGCTCTCGAGGAACTCCAGCAGGCCTTCCGTCCGAAGGTCGGCGGGCCTGCATTCGTGGAGCAGGAGCACATCCACGGACTCGACACCGAGCTCGGAGAGGCTCGTCTCGAAGCTCGCACGCGCTTCGTCGGGGCCAAAGCGTCCGGTCTGGACCATGGCGGCTGCACGGAGCCTCAGCCGGCGGCGCAGGGCCGGAGTGCGGCGCGCAGCCACGCGGGCCACCGACTTGACCGCCCGCAGCGTCCTCGACCGGCGGGGCGGCACGAGGCCGAACTTGGTGGTGACGGTCACGGCGTCGCCATGCCGCTTCAGGAACTCTCCCACCGCGCTTTCGGCCTCGCCGTAGCCGTATGCTCGGGCGGTGTCGAAGTGCCTGATCCCGGCCTCGTACGCCAGCTCGAGCAACCTGACGGACTCGCGCCTTCCGAGTCGTGCCATCAGCGCAGCCGAGCCGAAACCCAGGTGGGTGGTCTCGAGGTCTGTCCCAGGCAGCGTTATGGTTCGCATCGCGTAACGGGCCGGGGGGGCGCGCGATGATAGAGGATCTGCGTCACCGACCCGAGGATGCCCTGCTTGAGGCCGACCTATGCATTGTCGGCGCCGGCGCTGCGGGCATCGCGCTGGCAAGAGAGTTGGCCGCCGAGCACCAGAACGACGTGGTGGTGCTCGAGAGTGGAGGTTTGAAACGCCATGCCGCCACGGACGGGCTCAACGACGGAGACTCGCAAGGCCTCCCCCCGGCGTCGCTGACCGAGGGCCGTGGACGGCTCTTCGGGGGCGCCACCGCCCTGTGGGCCGGTCAATGCATCCCGCCCGAGCCCGAGACCTTCCGCGAGCGGCCCTGGATCCCCCACAGCGGCTGGCCGTTCGCCGCGAGCGAGCTCGAGCCCTACATCCATAGGGCCGAGGCCCTGTTTCAGATCGAGGGCGAGGTCTACGACGAGCGGACCTGGGACTCGTTCGCCGTCCGGCGCGTCGCGACCGACGCCGACCGGCTGGAGCACCGCTTCACGGTCTGGTGCCCCGAACCGCACCTCGGCCGGCTCTACCGAAAGAGTCTCGACGCCGCGGCGAACGTGAAGGTCCTGCTCAACGCCACCGCCACCGAGATCGTCACGACATCCGACGGCCGGCGATTCGACAGCGTCCGCGTGGCCACTCCGGAGGGCCGCACCGCGGTGGTGCGGGCGCGCGCCTGCGTGCTCTGCGGTGGTGCCATCGAGAACAGCCGGCTCCTGCTGGTCTCCCACCGGCACGCGCCCGGCGGCATCGGGAACGAGCACGATCTCGTCGGACGCTTCTTTCAGGAGCATCCGAACGGCCACACGGCCGTAATCGCGGACGGCGACGTACGGCGCCTACAAGAGCTCTATGGCCTGTTCTACCGGGGCCGCGTCCGATATCTCCCGCGGCTGACGCTGAGCTTCGGCGAGCAGCGCTCCCGTGAGGTGCTCGCCTGCGCGGCCCACCCGGTGTTCCGCTTCGACCAAGGGTCGGGCATCGAGGCGGCGCGGCGCGTCTATCGGGCCGCCCGGGCGGGGCACGTACCGGACAGACTGCGCCTCGAGCTGGGACGGATGGCCCGGGACGCCCGGAGTGTCGGCCAGGTTGCCCGCCGACGCTTGACGCGCGGCCGTTCCGCCGATCTCGAGCCCGCCCAGATCACCCTCCAGACCTACACCGAGCAGGCTCCCAACCCGGACAGCCGGGTGACGCTGTCGGATCGTCGCGACGCGCTCGGCGTTCCCCTGCCGAGGGTTGACTGGCGCCTGACCGAACAGGATCGCCGCACGACAGAGGCCATGGTGGACACCGTGGCTGCCGAGTTTCGTCGTCTCGGTCTGGGCGAGGTACGGGCCGAGCAGTGGCTGACGGGCGGCGACTGGGCCGGCCACCTGCATGACGCGTACCACCACATGGGCACCACCCGGCTCGGATCCAGCCCACTGGACAGCGTGGTCGACAGCGACGGCCAGGTACACCGCGTGAGCGGCCTGTACGTGACCGGCGCCTCCGTGTTTCCGATAGCCGGCTTTGCCAATCCCACGTTGCTGATCGCCGCCCTCGCGATCAGGCTCGGCGACCACCTGAAGAAGCGTCTTGGGAGCCAGTGGCCCGCTACTACCTCGATCTGAGAGGGGAGCCGGCTCCCCTTCGCTGGGATCCGGACGAAGGGACCCACCCGGCAAGCGGCGACACCCGCTATTTCGGAGCCGTGTTCCGGGCGCTCGAGGACCTCCTCGATGAGCCCGAGCTCGACGTCTATCTGACCTGGAGCTGGGAGCGGCTACCCGCGTACGGCGACCGAGTCGTGGCGGTGGTGTTGTCCGACGAGGTGGGACACATCCCGCGCTACGTGGGTCGGGTGCGCTCGGTCTTCAAGTGCTACGGCACGCGTCCGGCCTTGGGGACCGGCCCGCTAGGCGATCGAAGCCCCACCGGCTGGGCCAACCTCGGCCAGTACGGAGTCCGGTGGCTGCGGTGGTTGCCCGACGGCGCCGCCCATGGGCGACTGCTCGCGGGGAGGCGGCTGCGCCGCCGGCCCGCACCCCGTCCGGTCGAGACGATCCCGCTCGGGACCTACAACCAGATCGACTTACCGCTCAGGCCGATCGATCAGCGGCCCACCGATGTCTTCTTCGCCGGGAGCGTCGAGCACCTCGGCAAGATGCGCGACCGGCTGCTCTCTCCCAAAGGACGGGCGCGCCGCGAGATGCTGAGTGCCGTTCGGCGTACGGCCGAGGCGCGGCCGGGTCTGACCGTGGACGTGCGCGCCACGCCGAACTTCGAGACCTCGGCGTCGTCCTCGCCCGTGACCTACTCCGAGGCCCTGATGAACGCCAAGGTGTGTCTCGCCCCTCGGGGCACCTCGGTCGAGACCTTCCGCTTCTTCGAGGGCCTGCGCGCGGGCTGCCTGGTGGTCAGCGGGGGCTTGCCTCGACACAGCTTCTACGAGGGTGCGCCCGTGCTCCGGCTCGACCACTGGCGCCAACTGCCCCAGTTGCTTGATCCACTGCTCGACGCGCCCGGCGAGCAGCGTCGCCTCCACGAAGCGGCGCTGGCCTGGTGGCGCGACCGCTGCTCAGAAGCCGCGGTCGCGCGTTTCATGGCCGGCCGTCTCAACGCGGCGGAATAGGCGAACCCGGTCTAAGCTGGCGTTCGGCCCTAGTCTGCGCCGTTCGCCATGAGGATCCTGTTCGTGAACCACACCGGCGCCTCCAGCGGGGCCGAGCTGGCCCTGATGCGCCTCGTCGAGGGTCTCAAGGCCGAGCACTCCGTGGCCGTCGCCTGTCCCGGTGACGGACCGCTGGCCGAGCTCGTCCGGGCGGCCGGGGTCGAACACCTCGCCGTCCCTGCTTTCGAGGCGAGCCTGCGGCTCGATCCCGTGCAGACCCCCGTCGGCCTGGCGCGCCTGGGAGCCGGCGGCGCAGCCACGGCGCGGGTCGTCCGTCGCCACCAGCCCGACCTGGTCCATGCCAATACCCCCCGCGCCGGTCTCATGGCCGCCGCGATCAGCGCGGCCGGCGGCCCACCCCTTGTGGTCCGGGCGCACGAGCAGCTGCCGCTGACCCCGTTGGGCCGGGGGGTGCGCTTCGTGCTCTCCCGTTGCGCCGCGGCCGTGACCACCGTGTCGAAGAACACGGCGGCGAGATTCAACGAGGGCCTGCGCCGCCCCCTGGCCACCCACGTCTACAACAGCTTCGACCGCGCGCGCTTCGATCCCGAGCGTGTTCAGCCGGCGCCGATCCGGGAGCAGCTCGGCATCGGCAACTCGGGGCCACTCCTGGGCCAGATCGCCCAGATCACGCCCTGGAAGGGACAGGACACGGCGATTCGTGCCGTGGCTCAACTGCGAGACGGCGGGATCGACGCTCACCTGCTGCTCGTGGGCGAGGTTGCTTTTGCGGGCAAGAACGTCCGCTACGACAACCCCGGCTTCCTGCGCGACCTCCACGCCCTGGCGAGCGATTTCGGCGTGGAGGGTGCGGTTCACTTCCTCGGGCGGCGCACCGACGTGCCGGAGCTCATGCGGGCGCTCGACCTCTCTCTTCTGCCGTCGTGGGACGAGCCCTTTGCCAACGTCATGCTCGAGAGCATGGCCATGGGCACGCCGCTGCTCGTGAGTGACGTGGGTGGAGGGCCGGAGTTGGTCGAGGACCGGGTCTCCGGACGCCTGCTCCCGCCGAAGCGGCCGGAGCTCTGGGCAGAGGCGATCCTCGGCCTCGTGGACGACGCCCCGGCACTGACAGTGATGGGCGCCCGAGCGCGCGAGGCGACCGCGAGCTTCGACGACGCGGCGCACGCGCGAGACATGCTGGCCGTCTACCGAAGGGTCCTCAACGGCAGCTCGGCGCGCAGTGAGAGCGACGAGCGGGGACGGGCGGCGGCGTGGCCGGGCTGACCGCACGCCGCCGCGGCCCGGCTCGACGCCTGGGAAGCGGCCACCTCGCTGATCTCGGCTGGCCCCTCCTGCTCGGTGCTCCCGGCATCCTGCTCCTGGGGTGGCTGCTCACGGTCAACATCCAGGCCGGCGCCGCCTTCGTGCTCGTGTTGCTGGTCGTCGCCCTTCACCAGTACGACCGGCGCTGGGGAATCGCCGCGATGCTGGGCCTCTGGTTCCTGGCGCCCGGAATCCGGCGGCTGTTGGGCCTGCTCACCGGTTTCGTGGAGAACGATCCCCTCTCGCTCGCCCCGTTCGCGGCCACCGCTGCCATCGTCGGCGCCGAGCTCGTCCGGGTGCACGTCCCTTCCCGGGTGCGGCGGATCGTGCTGCTGGCGGCCGCAGGGTTCGCGATCGGGCTTCCAGCCGGCCTCGTGGCAGGGCCCGAAGCGGCTGTCTTCACGTTCTGCGCCTACATGGCCGCCCTCTCCGCCTCGCTTCTGGGGTTCAACGAACGCGGAGTCTCGGCCGGCGACAGCACCCTGCGCAACGTCCTGTTGTTCGGTATCCCGCCAATCGCCGTCTACGCGATCCTCCAGCGGGTACTGCCACTTCCGGACTGGGACCAGGCCTGGATCGACGCCACCGACTTCAACAGCATCGGCGCCCCCGCCGAGGGGGAGGTGCGGGTGTTCGCGACACTCAACAGCCCCGGTGCGTTCGCCCCATTGCTCGCGCTGTCGCTGCTCTGTTACCTGACGGTCAGGCCCCGGCACCCCTCGATCGCCGTCGCCGGCGCCGGTCTGCTCTCGGTGGCTCTTGCCCTGACCTACGTTCGCAGTGCCTGGATCGCCCTTATGGTGGCGGCGCTGGCCCACATCGTGGCTTCGCGAGGGCAGAGTGCCAGGCTCCTGCTCGGATCGGCTGCCGCGGTCGCCGTCGTCACGGTGGCCCTCGCACCGGTCCTGCCCGCCGCTCAGGACGTGGTCGACCGTTTCGACACGATCGGCAGCCTGGGCGACGATCGATCGGCCAACGAGCGTTCCGCGACCGTCTCCGACACCCTGCCGGAGGCCCTCGGCGCCCCGCTCGGCCACGGCCTGGGCAGTGCCGGCGAGCAGTCCAAGCTCAGCGGCGATCCAGGGTTGCGCACACCCGACAACGGCTACCTGGCGCTCCTGTACCAGATCGGCCCGATCGGTTTCCTATTGGTCATGACGGCCATCGGTCTGATGCTCAGGGCCGCGTGGCGAGGTGCGCGCGACCGGGGGCCGGGGCAGGACTTGAGGCTTCTCCTGTTCGCGATGTTCGTGTACACGATCGTGCAGCTCGGATCGGGTGACCAGCTCTTCGGCGTGAGCGCCGTCATCTTCTGGTTCATCGGCGGCCAGGTGCTCGCCTACGAGTACTTCCACCTTCGCGCGGCGGCCTGGAGCGCCGGCCGGCGCTTTCGCCGGCGCTCAGTAGAGGGGCGGACGGCGAACGTCTAGGCGGTAGTCGAGGCCGCCGCTGCGCTCGCCCACCGGACGTGCCGGTACGCCCCCGACCACGGTTCGCGGCGAGACGTCCCGAGTGGCCACGCCGCCGGCGGCGACGACTCCGCCGCGTCCCACCTTCACCCCCGCGAGAACCACTGCACGCGTTGCTATCCATGCGTGATCGGCGATCTCGATCGGAGCCACTTGGCGCTCGAAGTCGTCGGAGGACAGGTTGTGGTTCGCGGTGAGGAGCTGGGTGTCGGAGGAAACGAGCACGTCCTCACCCACGGTCAGCCCTCCGCGGGCGTCGAGCACCACCCGGAATCCCACCTGGGCGCGGTCGCCGAGTACGAGCTCCTGAGCACCGATCACCGTCGTGCCGCGAAATACGCACACGCCGCGTCCCACCTCCGCACCGAGGGCCCGCAGCCAGGCGAGCCTCAGCCAGTGGCCGGGAAGGTGGGTGATCACCAGGTTGAACACGGCCTGGCCCAGGAATCGCGCGACTCGGGTCATCGCCGCCGATGCTCACACATCGCGACCACTCCGGCGGCCTCGCCGTGAGCGCGGCTTGTCCATCGCCTCCGCGTAGAGCTCCTCCAGACGGTCGATCACCCGCTCCCAGGCGTAGCTTTCCTCGACCACCCGCCGATTGTGCGCGCCCATTCTCCGGCGCAGATCGGGGTCGGTGAGAAGATCGGACAGCGCCGAGGCCAGCGCACCGGCTTCGCCGGGTGCGACCTTGCGACCGCCCTCTTCGGACACGACGTGACGCAGGCCGCCGGCCTCGGTGACCACGACCGGCTTGCCGCAGGCCATCGCCTCGAGCACCGACAGTGGATTGGGGTCGCCAAAGGCGGGCAGGCAGTAGACGGCGCAGCGCTGCATGGCCGCAACGGCACCGGCACGGTCGAGGTGACCCAGCAGCTCCACGTGCGCGAGACCTGGAGAGCGCTCAACGCGTCGATGCACCGAGGCGCTCTCGGGACCTTCCCCGGCCACCAGCAGCCGCGCGGCCGGCAACTCGGAGGACAGCCGCGAGAACGCGTCGAGGAGGACGTGGATTCCCTTCCGGGTATCGAGGTTGGCCAAGAACAGAACGTCCGCGTCCGCACCGTTTCGCATCGGTCGCCAGGTCGCGGCGTCCACCCCCAGCGGCAGCCCGCGTACCTTGAGCCCGCTCCTCGACGGAGCAGCCACCTTGTGCTCGGCGGCGGGATTGGAGAGCAGCACGCTCGTCGCCGTCAGCTGTTGAGCCGCACGCAGGCCGTGACGCATGAATCGAGCCAGCGGGTTCTGCCGGGTGGCGGCGTCCTCCCCGGGCTCCCAGTCGGGCACGTAGGGGCCGAGCACGAGCGGGGTGGTCACGTCCCCCAGCGCGAGGGTCACGCCGACCTCGGCCGGCGTGAGTTGGTGGATCACGTCGAATGGCGCTCCTGCGGAAAGTTGGGCATGCAGACGGCGCAGTTCCCACATGAACCGCAGCCGTGTGCGCACCGGGCCGGTGTCGGAGCCGGCAAGAGGATGGACGTGGACGTTCGGCGCCGGCTGGGCGCGAAGGTCCACATGACCCGCCGCGACGTGGATCTCGTGCCCGCGGGCGCCCAGCTCGCGGATGAAGCCGAAGGCCACGAGCCCATCGCCGTGGGGACGATGATCGGTCACGAGAGCGGAGGGGGCGATGAGCAGGAGCCGCAGCGGCACTGCTCAGATCATGGTCCAAACACCATCCCCCTGCACCAGCCGCGAGGCGCCAAACCTCCGCTAGCCTGACCTCTTCGGTGTCTTCCGAAGACCGGCCAACCAATGGGTACGGCGGTGATTCCGCCCCGCGCGAGCAGACGTCGCTGCTGTCCGTCTTGCTGCGCCGTGCGCCGATCATCATCCTGGTCACGCTCCTGTCGGCGGGTGCGGCGGCCGCCTTCGCCTTCGCCGGCCAAGATGAGTACGAATCCACCGCCCAGCTGCTCTTTCGCCAGAGCATCGGGCCGGAGCAGAACGCCCAGGGGCTGCAACCCGGCGCGCCTGACGCCGACAACCTGGCCCAGAACAACGTCGCGTTCGTAGATTCCCGGCGGGTCGCCGACGCCACCGCTCAGGAGCTCGGGGACATCTCCGCCGAGGACGTGGAGCGCGACGTCGAGGTCGCCGGCCAGAAGGACAGCGACGTCGTCAACGTCGTCGCCACCGCCGACTCGCCGGAGCGGGCCGCGGAACTGGCCAATACGTACGCCGAGGCCGCCCAGCAACAGGCCCAGGCCGACCAGGAGGCGGTGACGCTGGCTGCACTGCGAAGCGTCACCCGGCAGCTCCGTGAGCTCCCGCCGGAGCAGCGCCGCGGAGACGGAGGCGCTTCACTGCGCGAGCGACGAGAAACGCTGACGACGCTCGCCGACGTCGGAACCGGTAGCCCCCAGGTGATTCAGCCGGGCTTCGTGCCGGAAGCCAAGAGCGGCAGCCCGGTCGAGACCATCCTTCTGGGCACGCTCTTCGGTCTGATTCTCGGGGTGGGCATCGCACTTCTGCGTGATCAGATGGACCGCCGGCTGCATCACGCCTCGGAGGTGTCGGCCGCCTTCGATGCTCCGGTGCTCACGACGGTGCCGCGCAATCGCAAGCTCAAGAAGGGCGTGGCCTTCGGCGAGCTCCCCCTCGAGGTCGCCGAATCGTTTCGGATGCTGGACATGAACCTCCGCTTCGGAGTCGAGCCGCCAGTCCGCAGCGTTCTCGTGACCTCGGCCCGCAGCCGCGAGGGGAAGACCACGGTGGCCTGGAACCTCGCCTGCGCCGCGGCTTCGTCCGGCCTCTCCGTGACGCTCGTAGAGGCGGACCTGAGGCGACCGAGCCTGGCCAAGCGCTACGGACTCAAGCCCGGCCCGGGTCTGTCCGAGCTCCTACGGGGAGAGGTGCTGATCGCCGACGCGCTCCAGAGCGTTCCCACACTGCCCGACGCCTCCGCCACCAACGGTCACACACGTCCGATGCAGGTGCTGGTCGCGGGCGAGCTTCCACCCGACCCCTGGGCGCTCATGCAGTCGCCCGCGATGGTCCGTGTGCTCGAGCTCGTGTCCGGCGACCTCGTGGTGATCGACACACCGCCGATCCCCCATGTGGCCGACGCGATCGCGCTGCTGCGCCGCGTCGACGGCGTGCTCGTATGCGCCTCGGTCAACTCGACCAGCGGCCCCGAGGCGGACCGCCTGCGGCACCAGCTCGAGACGCTCGACGCCCGCGTCGTCGGTGTGGTGGCCAATGGCGGGTCGGCCGCCTCCGGGTACGCCTACGCTCCAGCCTCGTCGACGGCGCCGGTCACCGCTCAGGCTCCCGACTCCCGCTAGCGGACTCGCGAGGTGGGGTACTCCCCGCTGCGCCGGCTGAGCACGTAGGGGATCGTCCGGGCCAGGATCTTCGCGTCCAGCCAGAGGGACCAGTTCGCGCAGTACAGGTAGTCGATCTTGACCATGTCGCTCATGGGCACGCGGCTCGAGCCCAGGATCTGCCAGGGACCGGTCATGCCGGGCGCCACGTGGTGTCGCCGCCGCTCCCAGCCCGAGAACAGCCGGTCCTCGTCGACCACGAGCGGTCTGGGGCCCACGAGGCTCATGTCGCCCCAGAGGACGTTCAGCAGCTGCGGAAGCTCGTCGAGTGACAGTCTTCGCAGCAGGCGGCCGACCCGGGTCGTCCGTGGATCGTTGGCGATCTTGAACAGCGGTGCGGGCGCCTCGTTGCGGTCCAGCAGCTCCTGCTTGCGTTCGTCGGCGTCGCTCACCATCGTGCGGAACTTGAGCAGCTGGAACTCGTTTCCGTGGCGGCCCACGCGGGTCTGCCGGTAGAGCACGCCACCGGGCGAGCTCAGCTTCACCGCAAGCGCGATGACCACGAGCGTAGGGGCGAGCAGGAAGATGAGCAACGCCCCTACGGCCAGGTCGAAGGCCCGCTTGAGCAGTCTCGACGACGGTGAGAGGCCGAAGCCGCGCACCCCGAGCAGCACCTGGCCTCCGAGGTCGTCGAACTCGACCGACGTCCCGACCACCTCCAGCATGCGGGGCAGGACGGCCACCCGCACGCCGCAGGCGGTGGCCAGCCTCACGGCGTCCACCACGTCTTCGCCGCCCTCCTGCCTCGGGGCGACGATGACCCGGTCGACCCGGTGCTCGGCGAGCAGGGAGGGAAGCTCGTCGATCGTGCCCAGCAGCTTGTCGGGGGGCGGGGATGTGTCTGCGGCCACCGAGGCCCGCCCCACGACGGTGGCTTCCAGCCGGGGGTCCTCCGCCAGCTTTCGCCGCACCAATGTCGCTGCCGCGGCTTCGCCGACCACCAGCACGCGCTCGGGTTGCGAGCTGCGCACCACGGTGAAGCGCGCCCCGGCCCGGAGCGCGACGAGCGCACCGGTCAGCGCTCCCCAGAGGAGCAGCGGATGCGAACGGCCGGTGAACTCCAGTCCCTGAACGGCCTCCACGAGCAGCACGAACATCGCCGCCACGGCCACCAGGCGCGGCATCTCGTCGAGTGTCGTCTTGTGCAGCACGAACTGGTCGCGGTCGTACAGTCCGGCCGCCTTGCTGAGCAGCAGGTAGAAGGGCAGCAGGACAACGAGCCAAGGGGTCAGGCGCGCGCCGCTCAGAGCCGAGGTGAGCAACAGCGAGAGCGTGACCGCGCCGATGTCCGCGGCCACCAGCGCCCAGCGCCCGACGGTTTCCCGTCGACGCGCACGCAGCGGGACGTGAACCTCCTCGAAGGGGAGGTCCGACCCCGCGAGAGAGCCGAGTAGCTCACGGTCGGAGAGGGGGCGACCGGTGACGCTGATGTCAGGCATTCCCCATCGTCCTACCCGCTCAGTACGCCCCTCGCGCACCGAAGATCGCCGATCCCGTCCTGAACAGGATCTTGATGTCCTTGCGCAGGCTGTAGTTCTCGACGTACTCCCGCTCCACCGCCATGCGCTCCTGGAAGTTCAGCTGGCCGCGACCGTGGACCTGCATGGGCCCGGTGAGGCCGGGGCGCATCTGGAGGCGGAAACGCTGGGTCTCGCCGTAGCGCTCCACGAGCCAGACCTCCTCCGGCCGTGGGCCCACGAGGCTCATGTCGCCCCGCAGCACGTTCAAGAGCTGGGGCAGCTCGTCGAGGCTGGTGCGCCGCAGGAAGCGGCCCACGCGGGTCACGCGCGGGTCCTCGCGCAGCTTGAACATCGGCTCGTCGAGCTCGTCGACGGCAATTACCTCCGAAATTCGTTCCTCGGCGTCCTGGCACATCGTCCGGAACTTCAGGATCCGGAAGGGCCGGCCGTGGCGCCCGGCCCGTAGCTGGGTGAACAGCGCCGGGCCGCGCGAGTCGAGCCGGACGGCGATCGCGATCAGCACGAGGAGCGGAAACAGCACCACGAGGGCGGCCGCGGAGACGACCACGTCGAGCGCGCGCTTGATGGCCATCGTGGACGGCGAAGTGCCCCAGGTGCGGTACTCGATCACCGGCATCTCGGCGATGTGGTTCAGGTCCACCGCAGTGCCGAGCATGGCCCGCATGGGGGGGACCACGCTGAGCTTGATCCCGCCGGAGCGACAGGCCGAGACCACGTGGGCGAGCGTGCTTTCGTCGAGCTCGGGCACGGCCAGCACCACCCGCTCCACTCGCGCCTCGGCCAGCAGCCACTGGAGATCCTCCTTCGAGAGCTCGCCCAGACGCTCGACGTCCACCACGTGGGGCGCGCTCTCGCCGTTGGCGCCGTTGTGTCCGGACGAGAGCTCCATCACCGACAGGTGGTGGCCGGGCTCGAGCGCCAGCTTGCGGGCCACGGCATCGGCCAGAGCGCCGCTACCGAGCACGAGCGCCCGTTCCGGGGGCACGCGCCGGCGCCAGATCACCCGTGCGGCGGCCCGGAGGGCGAAGGCCGAGACGAGCGCCGCGACGTAGAGGGCGACCGCGCTCTCCACGGTGAGGGTCTCGTCGGGCAGGGCCCGGATGAAGAACAGCGTGCCCGCCACCGACAGGGTCACCCAGTGGAAGATCGCCGGCGCCTCGTCGACGGTGAGGTGCCAGATCTTCGGATGGTCGGCGTCGTAGAGCCCCTCCATCTTCGCCACCACGAGCCACAGCGGCAGCGTTATGAGCCCCCAGAGCGGGTCGGTGGTGCCCTCCACCAGCGTCATGGCGCCGATGGCGACAAGGAAGCATGCGACGTCGGCTGCAAATAGCAGTCGTCGCCTGAGCGCGTCCTTCCGTGCGGCTGGTGCCCGGCGTACGGAGCCGGGCTCCTCGTGAAGCGCGGAAGCAGCTCGTGCTTGGGTGGTACCGACGGGCTGCACCTCGGGCAGCTCACTCTAATCCAGGTTCCCGAAGCGTGTCGGCTCGCCATTATCTAGTCTGCCCGGACGCAGGCCGCCGCGAACAGCACGATCCGCTCGGTCGGCGACGATCGCGGTGGGCAGATCCTTCCGATCGCGGCCGTCGTAGCCCTGATCCTCGCCGCGCTCGTCGTGGCGGCGCTGCTGCCCCTGCTCGACGTGCCGGCCGCCTGGGGCCTGCTGGCGGTCTGCGCCGCCGCCACGGTGCCGGTCGCCGCCTGGGGCTTCGTGAGCGGCCGTTTCTTCGAGCCGCTCCCGCTGCTGGCCGCCGCCTGCGCTCTGTTCTTCGTCGTGCGCCCGCTCCAGCTGTTCATCGGCTGGCGGGACCTGTACAGCGCCTTCTCGCCCTCGGACCCGGTGGACAAGCTGGTGCTCCTCGACAGCGCCGAGATGGCCTTCTTCGTGAGCGACCGGCTGCGCGAGCCGCTCGACGACGCCTTCGCGCGCGCCACCGGCGCCTGCGCCCTCTTCCTGATCGCGCTGCTCGTGGGATATCGCCTGGGCGTGGGGGCGGTGCTCGGGCGGCGGGTCGCGCAGCTGCGCGGCCCGCGGAGGCCGCTCAACCTCACGGCGGCGATCGCCGGCTCGATGGCGATCGGGCTCGCGGCCCAGGCTCTGATCGTGGTGCGGTCGGATGGTCCCGGCGAGACCTTCGAGAACGCTGCCGCGCAGCCCGCGCTGAAACAGGGCTTCGTCCTGTTCGTGATCGGCGGGCTCGCCACCGCCGGCCTGATCGTCTGGGCGGTGTGGATGCGCCCGCGCACTCCCGCCGCGTGGGCCGCCCTCATCGTCGGCGTGATGGCGGTGTGCGGCTTCGCCGTCGCGATCGGCTCGCGCAGTCGCGTGGCCGTGGCGCTGCTCGCGCTGGCCGTGATCGTCCACTACCTGTGGCGGCCGTGGCGCCGTCGCGAGCTGCTCGTGGCGCTGATCCTGGCGCTGACCTTCGTGAGCTCCTTCCTGGTATTCCGCGAGACGGCCGACCGGCGCTCGCTGAGCGAGGCCGCCGAGACCGCGCCGCGCCACCTGCTCGACGCCCGGGTGATCGTGAACGACATCACCTCCTTCGACCAGGTGGTCTACGCCACCACGATCTACGGTCGCGAACGCGATCACGAGAACGGCGGCTTCCTGCTGGACGGAGCGCGCTCGTTCGTGCCGCGGGCCATCGACTCGGACAAGCCCGAGGGCGGCGACATCACCCTGCGCGAGGCGGTGTGGGGCGGCAGCTTCACCGGCGGGCGCCCGCCGACGGCGGTGGGGGACTTGTGGATCGACTTCGGCTTCCCGGGCGTGGCCGTGGGCGGCCTGCTGATCGGCCTGCTGGCCCGCGCCCTGCTCGGCCTGACCAGCGGGCCGGCCTCCGGCCGCGAGTACCGGGTGGCCCTCTACGCGATCGGGCTCGTGATCCTCTACACGCTCGTGGCCGACACCTTCTCGCTGGCGCTCGGCTACGTGTTCACGCTCGCCCTCCCCTTCGTGGTGGCGGTGCACCTGTTCGGACGCCTGCCCGACCGCTGGTTGCCGGCGGCGGCTCGGCAGAGCTCGTGAGGCCCGCTCTCGCCGGGTTGCTCGTGCTGTGCACCTTCCTGGTGGCCGGCTGCAGTTTCGGAGGCGACGAGGTGGCCGAGCGCGTCAGACAGCCCACGCTCCTCAGCGCGGCGGCCGTGGCGGAGCAGCCGGTCGGCTCCCCCTCGCGTGCCCTGTTCGCCTGGTGGCGCGCCATGCAGTACGCCGACACCGAAGCCGCCGCCCGCTACTACGACGCCGCGCTCGGCATCACCGCCGGCGAGCTCGAAGCTCAGCTGGCGGTGGCCATCGACGCCTTCAGGGCGCGGCCGCGGCTGATGGAGACGAGGGACGACGGCGCCAACCGGGCGACGGTGACGGTGCTGCTCGAGAGCCGGACGAATAATCCCAACGGACGGGTGGACGTGGTGCGCCTGCCGCGCAGCTTCGCTCTCCGGCGCGGGAACGGCGAGTGGCGACTGGCCGACAACCGCTACCTGGAGCGCGCCGTGCGCGACCAGGAGGCGCTCGCCGAGGCCCTGCGCGACCAGGCCGGCGAGAGCGCCCCATGAGCCGGCACGTGGCCGTGGTGCTCCACGAGCCGCAGCTGGGTGGCGCCACGATGTCGCTGCTGCGGGCGCTGCCGTTGCTCGAGTCGCGGGGCTGGCGCTTCTCCTTCTGGGTGCCGGGTCGCGGGCCGGCCGAGCAGGAGCTTCGCCGTCGCGGCCTGGACGTGGCGGGCGCCGAACGGCTGATGCGCTTCAGCGGCGCCAGCCTGCGCATGCCGCCCGGCCCGGCGAGGCGACTGGCGAGCGTGCCCGCCTACCTGCGCGGCTGGCGTGCCTGGCTGCGGGCACAGCAGCCCGCATTGGTCCACGCCAACTCACTCCTCGCTCTGCCCGAAGTGGCCACGCGGCCGAACCACGGGCCGCCGCTTGTGCTGCACACCCACGAGGTGCTGCCGACGGGGGTCAAGGGCGCAGCCGCGGCACTGCTCGTGCGCCGGGCGGACGCCGTGATCTCGGTGTCGGCCGCGGCGGCCCGGGCGCTGCGGAGCTTCGGCATCGAGTCGACCGTGGTCTACTCGGCCGTGCCCGATCCCGGGCCGGTGTCGCCGGCGGCGCCCGGGGACGAGCCACTGGTGGTGGGAACGCTCGGCACCGTCTCCCGTCGCAAGGGCAGCGACCTGTTCGTGGCCACGGCGAGGCGCGTGGCCGAGCGGCGCAACGGGATCGAGTTCCGCATGGCCGGCGAGCCCGTGGTGGGAGGCGAGCGACCGTGGGCCGAGAGCATCCTGGCCGAGGCCTCCGCGGCGGGCATCCGACACCAGCCCCGGATCGACACGTTCGCCGAGCTGCCGAGCTGGCACGTCTTCGTGCTGCCCTCCCGGATGGACCCGTGTCCGCTGGCGCTGCTCGAGGCGATGGTGGTCGGCGTCCCCGTGGTGGCCACCAGCGTGGGGGGCATCCCCGAGCAGGTGGGCACCGACGCCGGCGTGCTGGTGGCGCCGGAGGACGTGGACGGGCTGGCCGCCGCCGTGCTCGAGCTGGCCGGCTCTCCCGAGCTGCGCGATCGCCTCGGCGCGGCCGGCCGGATACGGGCCCGACGTCTCTTCAGCCTCGAGACGCAGGCCGACGGGCTCGACCGGGTCTACCGCCGCGCGCTCGGACGTGAAGAGCCCGAGCCGCAAGACCGCGCTCGCCCGGGCTGAGCGTCCCGGGCACCAGCAGCCCCGCACCGCCCACCGCGAGACCGGCCGACCCCACGGTCGCCACCGTGAGGACGGCACCCGCCGAAGCTCCGGCCAGCGCGAGGTCGGCCAGCCCGGCCGCCAGCCAGCCTCCCGCAGCCGCGGCCACGAAGCGGACGTAGCGGGCGTCGAAGGGAGAGGCGCCCAGCTCGGCGACGGTGCTCCGCGTCCACCAGACGTTGAGCAGGGCGTAGGCCGCCACCGTCGCCGCGGCGGCGCCCGTCAGCTCCCAGACGCCCGTGAGCACGACCGTGCCCAGCAGGAGCAACGGCAGCCCGACCACCGACGAGCGCCAGATCGCCGCGTAGGCGCCCAGGGCGCTGAGCATTGCGTAGCTGACCCCGAGGGCGCCCTGAACGCCGTAGCCGGCCAACAGGATGCGCAGCAGCTTGGTGGTCGTCTCCTGCTCGTCCGGGTAGACGATCCGTGCGAGCTCCGGGGCGGTCACGAACCCGATGCCCACCACCAGCAACGTGATGAAGGCCGACCAGCGGCACGCGGTGCGGTACAGCGCGAGCGCCGCTTCGCGCGCGCCGCCCACGACCAGCCTGGTGGCCTCCGGCAGGAAGAACAGGCTGATGGCCACGAGAAACTGCGCGCCGAACTCGGCCACGCGCAGCGACACCGAGTAGGTCCCGGCCGGGGCGGCGCCCAGCAGCAGCCCGACGATCACCACGTCGAGGTTGCCGAGCAGGCTCCAGAGCACACCGCCCAGCTGAAGTGCCCCCACGCCGCTCATCTCGGAGGTGGTGGGGGCCAGGTCGCGGGTGGCGTGACGCCAGGTCACCGCCGCCACCAGAAGGTTGAGCACGGCGAAGGCCCACAGCACGCTGTCGCCCGACAGGTCGACCCCGAGGGCCAGGGCCGCGATCGCGGCGCGACCGGCCGAGGCGGCCAGGTTGGTGGCGAGCGCGAAGCGCCCGGGCTGATTGCGGGCCCGGAACACGGAGGCCCCGATCGTGGTGGCGCCCTGGGTCACCGCCAGCAGGAGCGCCGCGGCCACGCCGGACGCCCCGAGCCCGTCCCCGCTGCCGGTGGAGATCACGATCACCGCGGCGAGAACGAGCGGAAGGACAGCGGCGAAGCGACGCACCGCCCGCCGCAGGTCGCCGCGGCCGAAGCCCCCGCCGTCCTCGGCCGCGGCGGCCTGACGCGCGGTGGCGTCGGCCAGCCCGCCCGTGGCCAGCGCCGCTCCGAGCACGCCCGCCGCCAGCGCCGCCAGCAGCGCGCCGAGCTCGCCGGCGCCGAGGCTGCGCACCAGCAGCAGCAGTGTGGCCAGGGTGAGCGCCCGGGCCAGGATCCACGCCGTCCAGTTGACCGCCGTGCTTCGCCCGACGCGACGGGCGGCGTCCGAGCTCACGTCAGTGCGCGCCGTGCGCGCGCAGCACCTTCGCGAGGCGCTCGCGGAAGCTCTCCTCGGAGAAGCGCTCGGCGCTTCGGCGCAGCGCCTCGGAATCCCAGGAGCGCCCGGCCAGCTCGCGCACCCCGGCCCGGATCTGCTCCGGATCGGCGCCGTCGCCCACAAGCACGCCGTCCTCGCCCGGGCGCACGATGTCTCGCGCCCCGCCGCGTTCGGTCGCGAGCACCGGGGTGCCGGCGGCCAGGGCTTCGACCATCGAGATGCCGAAGTCCTCCTCGCCCACGTGGACGAACCCGCCCGCTCCGGCGAACAGCTCGGCCAGGCGCTCGCGCGGCAGCCAGCCCAGCAGCTCGACGTTGGGGGGCAGAGCGGCTCTCAGCTCCGCCTCGAGCGGTCCCACGCCCACCATGGTCAGACGCAGATCGGGGAGCTCGCGGAAGGCCTCGGCCACCTCCAGCGGGCGCTTGTAGGAGACCAGGCGATGCACCCAGAGGAAGTGTGCGGGGTCGCGGGTCACGTCGCGGGGGAAGTCCGTGGTGGCCACGGGCGGGGCCACCACCACGGCGTCGCGTTCGTAGAAGTCGCGTATCCGCTCCGCCACCGCCGTGGAGTTGGCCACGTAGAGGTCGGGCCTCCGGGACGCCTCGCGGTCCCAGGAGCGCAGACGGCCCCGCACCGCCCGCAGCCCCGCGCCCTTCACCCCGTTGACGCGGTTCTGCTCGGCGGCGGGCATCCACACGTAGCGCATGGGGGTGTGGCAGTAGCAGGCGTGCAGCGTGCTTTCGGGAGTCCTCACACCCGCGGCGCAGGCGTGCGAGGAGCTGAGCACGAGCTCGTAGCCCGACAGGTCGAGCCCCTCGAACCAGCGCGGCATGTACGGCAGCAGCCAGCGCCAGCGGCCCGGGTCATGGCCGCGCTGGCGCACTCCCGGCACGGCGCCCGCTCGCGACTCCTGGACGATCGCCGAGCCGAGCCGCGGCGGGAGCAGCTCACGGGCGGCGTGGAAGGTGAAGATCTCCGGGTCTCGCGCGAACATGTCCAGCATGGCGGCCACGGTGCGCTCGGCCCCGTGGTAGCCCTGAAACCAGTCGTGCACGAGCGCCGTGCGCATGCTGAGCGGCTCGGTGGCCGCGGCGCTGCTCGGAGTGGCGGGGGGCGCTGCGGGCCGGCTCGTCACCCAGCTTCCAACTCTGACGCCTGGTACTCGGTGTAGCCCTTGTGGCGCTGCAGGGCCCGCCGGAAGCCGAGCGGCTTGCGAAGGCGCACCGAGCGGCGGTAGGGGCGCCCCCGGCGCCGGTAGCTGCGCCACTCGCGCAGGCCGGCGAGGCGGCCCTGGAGGGGGGCAAGCGTGCGCCCGGCCACCGAGGTGAAGATCACGTAGGCCGTGTCGTAGGCCACCATCCAGGGCCCGTTCAGCCAGAGCATCTCGGTGGAGGCGTTCTTGGCCAGCGTGCGCACGCGGTTGCGGCCGACGAGGTAGAGCTTGGCCGGGGACCCGTGCTGGGCGGTGGCGGAGTGATGGTGATAGACCACGGCGCCCGGGGCGTAGAGCGCCCGCCAGCCGTGGGCCTGGGCGCGCCAGGCCAGGTCGGCGTCCTCGAAAAAGGCGAAGAACGTTTCGTCGAAGGCTCCCGCCTGGTCGAGCATGGCGCGCCGGAAGATGGCGGCGCCGCCGGTGGCCCCGAACACCTCGTAGGGCTCGCCTCCGGGATGGTCGCTCACGCGCTCGCCCACCAGCCGGTCCGCGGCGATGCCCAGGCGGTCGAGCTCGAGCCCGGCGGAGTTGAGTACCGCGCGCCGGTCGGCGAAGCGCATCTGGGCCGCCACCGAGCCGATGCGCGGATCGAGGCGCCCGGCCTCGAGCATGGTGGAGACGGCGTCGGGTTCGACGGTGGTGTCGTTGTTGAACACGGCGATCCACTCTCCGCCGCTCTCGGCGATCCCTCGGGCCACGCCGCCGGCGAAGCCCTCGTTGCGCTCCAGCGAGATCACGCGCACGTCCGGAAAGTGCTCCCGCACCAGCTCGACGGAGCCGTCCTGCGAGCCGTTGTCGACCACGATGACCTCGGTGTCCTCGTCCACGGCCTCGAGGGCCCGCTCGAGCGACTGCAGGCACATCCGCAGGAGATTGCGGCGCTCGTGGTTGACGATGATGGCCGAGACGGCCGTGCCGGTGGCGGGCTTGCCGCCGTTGACGGGAGCGGGGCGAAGCTGGGTGAGGATCGGCTCGTCCTCGGCCAGCACCTCGCCGATCGCGGCGTCGGTCAGCCGGGCGCTGCGGTCCCAGTTGAAGTACGCGGCGCGCTCGAGGCCGCTCCTCACGAGGCGCTCGCGCACCGGAGCGTCCCCGGCGGCGGTGAGCAGCGCGTCGCCCAGCGCGGCGCCGTCGTCGGGGTCCACCAGCAGCGCCGCGTCGCCGCAGGTCTCCGGCAGAGCGGTGCGGTCGGCCGCCACCACGGGCACGCCGCTGGCCATCGCCTCCAGCACGGGCAGCCCGAAGCCCTCGTACAGCGACGGCATGGCCAGGGCCAGCGCTCCTGTGTAGAGCCCGGGCAGCGCGCCGTCGTCCACGTAGCCGAGGGCGCGCAGGGGCGGCGTCTCGCCCGGTCTCATGTAGGCCCTCCCCGAGCCCGCGGACACCAGCTCGATTCCCTCGCGCTCCAGGCGGTCCCGGGCCTCGGCCAGCGAGGCCAGGTTCTTGCGCGCGATGCGCGTGCCGACCACGAGGATGTACGGCCGCTCGAGACCGTAGGCCTGTCGCACGGGCTCGACGTCGGCGTGGGGCGAGAAGCGCGCGTCCACGCCGTGGGGCACCACCACGATGCGGTCGGGATCGAGGTCGAGCCCGTCGGCCAGCTCGCGCCGGGAGAACTCCGACGGAGCGATCACCCGCCGGGCGCGCTGGGCGAGCAGGGGGACGATGCGCTTCTGGTACGAGGCGTAGACCGCGGAGTACCAGCCGGGATGCCTCAGAGCCGCAAGGTCGTTGATCACGACCACGGTGCGCCGCGAGGCCACGGGCGCGAGGTTGGCGGGGCAGTAGAGCACGCGAGCCTCGCGCGAGGCGGCGGGGAGGAGGGCCTGCTCCCACAGATGGCCGGCCCGGTAGGCCAGCGCCGTAGGGGGACGGGCCATCGCGTAACGCTCGGGGTTGAGCCGCGGCAGGCGGGCCGCCATCTCGATCGTCACCCGCTCCACGCCGCCGATCTCCCGTCGCGCGGCGGCGCGAGCGTTGATCAGCACCGGGGCGTCGCTGCGGGTGGCCACCCGGCGGGACCCGTTCGCGCCGCCGGCCGGGTCCGCCCTCGGCGCGCTCGCCGAAACCTCGGGATCGCGCGACAGGATCTCGCTCACGCGCGCGCTCCGGATCGGTCGGCGGTCACGACGGCAGGACTCTCATCGCGGTCCATTCCTAGCACGCTTTCCCGGGCGGAGGGCTGCTCGCTCCACGCCACCGCCGCGGCGGCGAGCAACAGCGCCGGCAGGGTCACGGCGGGCATCTCCCAGTCCCAGTCGAGCCCGGCGTGGAAGGCCCAGGCGGCCAGCCCGGCGGCCACGCCGGTGGCCGCCGCGGCGTCGCGGCGGTAGAGGCGCACGAGGGAGGCTCCGACCCCGCCCGCGAAGAGCAGCAGGAAGGCCAGGCCCACCAGCCCGAGCTCGGCGGCGGTCTCGAGGTACAGCGAGTGGGCGTCGCCGGAGGCGTCCACCCGGTCCGCGTTGGCCAGCCACTCGACCTGGAAGCCGCCGGAGCCCAGGCCCCTCACCGGGTTGTCGGCGAAGTTCTGCGCGGCCACCTCCCAATAGCGGTAGCGGTTGGTGTCGATCGAGCCGAGGCGAGAGGGATCGGCGCCGGGGGCGGGCGAGGCGCCCTGGGGCTTGCCCTCGAACGCGGCCAGCACGAGGCCGCCCACCACCAGCACCAGCAGGGCCACGCCGGCCACGGTCGCCGGACGCGAGACGGGCAGCGACGGCCCCCGGATGCGCCCGCCGCCCTCACGCGGCGCCACCAGCGCGGCCGCGGCGGCGGCCGCCGCCAGCACCGCGAGCATCAGCAGGCCCTGGCCCGCGTCGCGCTCCTCGAGCGAGGTGACGGTGGTGAGCGCGCTGGCCACCAGGGACGCCGCCACGGAGGCCAGGCCGATCGTGAGGATGCTGCGCACCTGGGGCCGCGAGTCGGGCGCCAGGGCCAGCAGGACGAGCAGCCCGACGGCAACGGCGGCCAGGGCTCCGCGGGCGAAGCTGAGATACACGCCGAGCCCGAGCACCACGCCGGCCGCCGCGAGAGCCGACCGCAGCGCCCGGCTGCGCGAAGGGTCGCCGGCCACTCGCACGGCCAGCACGAAGCCCAGCGCGGCGAGGAGGCCGTAGGCGTTCCAGTACGTGAGCGGCTGCTCCAGGCGGCCCGCCGACGAGCCGCTCTGCTCGAGATCGATCACCGACGGCAGCAGGCGCTCGGACAGCCCGTAGGCGATCGCCACGAACGCGCCCAGAGCCAGAGCCGGCTCGAGGGCGCGTCTCACCGGCGGCTCGCGCAGCAGCGCCAGGGCCGCCGTGAACGCGCCCAGGTAGAGGAGCAGCCGTTGCAGGTCGTCCTGCGCGCGCCCGCCCACCGGGGCCCAGGTGAGCGAGACGGCCGTCCACGCGCTGAGCAGCGCCAGGCCGAGCAGCGCCAGGCGCCCGGCGGTGGAGAGCGGCAGCGGAGTGGCCGAGGCCACCGCGACGAGCACCACGAGCGCCCACGCCACCAGCGCCCCGATGATGCGCGGCTCGTCGAAGAAGGCACCCGAGAAGAACGCGAGCGCCGTCGGGAGGACGATCAGGGCCGTCGCGCCGGCCGCGAGAACCCAGCTCCGCATAGGCGGGCCAGGTTAGTGGCTTACGCCCCGGCGCACGGCACTCCGGAGCGCGCGCAGCTGGGCCCGGTCATAGCTCGGGTCGCGACGCAGGACGGTTCGCGCCAGCGCCCGCGTGCCGTAGGTCACGCCCTGGGCCAGGTCGTCCAGCGCCAGTGCCCGGCCACCGAGACCGGCCACGACGGCCCGCCGCCGCCTCGCCGCCAGGGTGAGGGCGCCCTCGCCGAGCGAGCGCGCCACCGAGGTGCCCCCGAGGTGACGCACCCGCACTGCGGGTCGCAGCAGGGTGGGCGCTCCGAGCGACGCCGCCCGCAGGCACAGCTCGAGGTCCTCGTAGAAGAGGAAGGCCGCCGGGTCGAAGGGCCCGGCCCGCCGCAACAGCTCGGTGCGGGCCGCGACGCAGGCGGCGATGGCCCAGCCCACGGGGCGCGGGCTGTCGCTGCGCCAGGGCTCGTAGCGGCGCCGCAGCGCTGCGGGCAGCAGGGGCCGCGGCAGCGCGGCCGGCACCAGCGCCTCCAGCGTGCCCGGCAGGGGATGGGCGCTGTCCTGGACGCTGCCGTCGGCGTTCAGCAGCCGCGGCACCACCAGCGCGTCGCGGGAGCCGGCCTCGGCCACCAGGGCGAGCAGGCCGTCGTCGAGCAGCTCGACGTCGGGGTTGACGAGGACGGTGACCGGCTCCGTCACGAGCTCGAGTCCCGCGTTGTTGGCCGCGCCGAAGCCGCGGTTGGCGTCGAGCACCACCACCTCGGCGCCCCACCGGCGAGCGAGCTCGGCCCCTCCGTCGCCCGAGCCGCTGTCGACCACCACCACCCGCGGCCGGGGGTCGAGCCGGCGCTCCACGCTCGCCAGCAGCGACTCGAGCTCGCGGGCCGAGTCGTGGATCACCGTGACGATGGCGAACCGGCTCAACCTGCGGCCTCCGCGAGCACCGCCCTCGTCTGCGCCGCGGCGTTGGCCCAGGACACGCGCCCGAGCGCCTCGGCGCCCGCGGTCACCAGGCGCTCGCGCAACCCCGCGTCGCTTTCCAGGCGCAGCAGCGCATCCGCCAGCGCCGGGGCGTCCCCGCGCGGCACGCGCAGCGCGGCCTCGCCCAGCGTCTCGCCGAACACGGGCAGGTCGGAGACCACCGCCGGGGTTCCCCGGCTGACGGCCTCGAGCGGCGTGAAGCCGTACCCCTCCTCCTCCGACACGCAGGCGAGCACGAGCGCGTTGGCGTACAGCGCTTCCAGCACGGGGTCGGCCACGAAGCCCGTGAGCGTGGCCTGGCTCTGCTCGAGCTGCTCGCGCAGCGGGCCCTCGCCGGCCAGCACGAGGCCCGCCTCCAGGCCGCGGGCCCGCGCCAGCGAGTGAGCCTCCACCACGAGGTCGAGGCGCTTGCGCGGCTCGAGCGCGCCGACGGCCAGCACGTAGCCGGGCGCGATTGCGCGCGGCAGCTCGCCGGCCGGGCCGGGCGGCCGGCCCGGCCCGGGCGCGATCGTCCGGATCCGCTCCGGGGCCACGCCCCATTCCGTGTCGAGCTGGCCGGCCACCGCGGCCGAGTCGGCGATCAGCCGCGAGGCGCGGCGAGCCTGGCGCCGCGGCCGGGCGGCACGGTGCCAGGCACGCTCGTAGCTGCTGAAGTCCTGCGGCCGGTGCTCGAAGCTCAGGTCGTGCACGGTGAGGACCACGGGCACCTCGGGAGAGACCGCCACCGGGGCGATCCCCGGGAGCAGCACCACGTCGCAGCCGCCCACCAGCCGATCGAGGCGGGGACGGCCGCTGAGCGCGGCGGCCGCGAACAGCGGGCGGCTGCCCAGCCGGGTGCCGTGCACCTCGATCCCCTCGCGCTCGAGCTCGCGGGCCGTGCCGGGCGCCCCGCCGGGAACCAGCACGGCGTAGCGATCCTGGGGGAAGTCACCTGCCAGCGAGCCGAGCAGGCCGCGCAGATAGCGCGCGATCCCGCGGCTGCGGGCCGGGTCGCGGAGACTACGGCCGTCTACGCCGACTCTGAGGGCTCGGCTCACCGCATCGGGGACCGCGACCGCGGCCCCCGGTCACGCACGTCGCCGGAGAGCGAGCCCGGACAGGAGGAAGGCGGCGCCGATGGCGGCCAGCATGGTGACCGGCCCACCGGTGACCGGCAGGGTGGCCGAGCCGGAACCGGTGGCGCCGGTGGTGGCCGCACCCGATTCGGTGCTGGGATCCGTGGTGGTGTTGCCGGTGTCGCCGCTGTCGACGGAGCCTCCGCTCGTCACGTCGTCGCCGCTCGTCACGTCGTCGCCGCTCTGGGGCGTGCCGGAGCCGCTGGAGCCGTTGCCTCCGCCGCCACCCCCGCTGTTGCCGCCTGAGTTGTTCTGACCCTGAAACGGGTCGGTGTATTGCTCGTCCCCGGCGCTCTGTGCCAGCACGGTCGCGGGAAGGGCGACAGCGACAACGGCGACGAGCGCGAGAGCGAGCAGCCCCCTGATCGTGCGCATCGAGTTATTCCTAGCACATGTTTCGCGCCGTGCGGCCGTCGGCGAGGCGAGGAGGAGCGGCCTAGACTGACGCGCCAATGTCCTCGCAAGTCCTACTGCGCGCGGCGCTCGTGGTCGTCGGCGTGGCGGCCGTGGTCTGGCTCGGCGCCGGACTGCGGGCCAGCAACGCGGCCTCCGACGGCGCGGCGATCGTGAACAGAGAGGGGGAGCGGACGCCGGCAGAGGCGGCGCGCGCGCTCGACCTCCTGCGCGATGCCCGCAGCTTCAACGCCGACATGGATCCCGAGGTCAACGAGGTGATCCTGCTCTCGATCACCGGCAAGCCCGAGCAGTCGCTGGCTCTGGCGGAGACGGTGGTGGCCGCGGAGCCCCGCAACGTGGACACCTGGTTCGCCCTGTGGGCGGCCGCACTGGCGGCCGGGGAGCGCGAACGGGCCGACCGCGCCATCGCGGAGGTGCGCGAGCTGGATCCCCTGCGGGCGCGCACGCTCGAACGGCTCGACCCCCAGGCCTCGTCCTGATGGCTGCCACCACCGGCACGGCCCCTGCGGGGGAGGCCGTCGGCTCCGCCGACCGCGCCGGGCCCGAGCTGCACCTTCAGCTCGACTACCCGCTGCCCGAGCGGCTGGCGGTGGGCGCGGGCACGGCGCTGTTTGTCTGCGGCTGGTGCTTCTCCCCGCACGACCGGGTCAGCTCGCTCTCGTTCGTGCTCGACGGTGAGGCCCAGCCGGTGATGGCGGAGCTGATGCCGCGAGGAGACGTCTTCAGGGCCCTGCACCCGGCCATCGACCCCTACGGCACCCAGGGCCTGAGCGCCGACCCGGACTCGGATGAGGACCCCGAGCTGCGCAGCTTCCGCAGCGGCTTCTGGGGTCTGGTGAGGGTCGGGCCGCGGCCCGAGGGCGCCGAGCTCGACCTGCGCCTGCGCGCCACGCTCGGCAGCGGAGGCGAGACGGAGGCCGCGATCGCCCGCGTCGCCGTCGACGAGGGCTCCGCTCGCCCGGTCGAGATCGACCCCCCGGAGCCCGCAGCAGGCCCGTTGGTCGCGGTGTGCATGGCCACCTTCAACCCGCCGCCCGAGCTGTTGCGGCGCCAGCTGGACTCGATCCGCGCCCAGACGCATCGCAACTGGGTGTGCGTGATCTCCGACGACTGCTCGAGTCCCGAGAGCTTCGCCGCCCTCGAGGAGGCGGTGGCGGACGACCCGCGCTTCGTCGTCTCGCGCTCGCCCGAGCGGCTGCACTTCTACCGGAACTTCGAGCGCGCGCTGGGCCTGGCGCCCGCCGGCGCGGAGTTCGTGGCCATGGCCGACCAGGACGACGCCTGGCACCCGGACAAGCTCGAGACGCTGTTGGCCGAGATCGGCGGCGCGCAGCTGGTCTACAGCGACG
The DNA here is from genome assembly GCA_963751105.1 of uncultured Thermoleophilaceae bacterium. Taxonomy (GTDB): domain Bacteria; phylum Actinomycetota; class Thermoleophilia; order Solirubrobacterales; family Thermoleophilaceae; genus JACVRW01. The sequence goes on from CAVVTG010000002.1 coordinate 559,798, forward strand.
CGCGCATCATCGACCGCGAGGGCGAGCTGATCTCGGACACCTACTGGAGCATCCGCCGTCCCAACCACGACAACCTCCTGTCGCTGCTGATGGCCAACTCGGTGACCGGCGCGGCGTCGCTGTTCCGGCGCGACCTGCTGGGCTATGCGCTGCCCTTCCCGCCGCGCCAGTTCTCCCACTTCCACGATCACTGGATCGGTCTGGTGGCGCGGGTGCTGGGCAACGTGGCCTTCGTCGAGCGCCCGCTGTACGACTACGTGCAGCACGGCAACGCGGTCCTGGGACACGCCGGGGCGAACTGGATGCCGCCGTTGCGCACCCGGCTCAACTGGCTGAAGAAGGACCCGAGGGAGCGGGTGCGCAGCTGGCGGCTGCACTACTTCGTGGACTGCTGCCGGCTGATGCAGTTCACGACGATCCTGGAGATGCGCTGCGGCCCGGCGACGAGCTCCGGACGCCGCCGCTCGCTGAGGCGCTTCCCCGACGCCGAGCGCTCACCGCTCGCGCTGGCCAACCTGGGCCGGCGCGCCGTGCGCGAGCTGCTCGGCGAGTCGAAGACGCTCGGCGCCGAGATTGCGCTCTTCTTCGCCTTCGCGTGGCGGCGCCTGGTGGTGGCGGCCACGCGCGGCCTCGACCGCCCGAGGCGGCGAATGCGGATCGACGCGCGGACGCCGATGACCCTTCTCCCCGTGCCGGGCCGCCGCGATCCCAGCAACGTGGCCGTCGGCACGGTCGGGGCCAAGATCGCGCCGCTCGAGCTGGCCGTGCGCGACGACGCGCCGGAGCGGGTGAACATCCTCATCCCGACGATCGACCTGGAGCACTTCTTCGGCGGCTACATCACCAAGCTCAACCTGGCCCGCCGCCTGGCCGAGCGCGGCGCGCGGGTGCGGATCGTCACCGTGGACCCGGTGCCGACGCTGCCCGCCACCTGGCGGCAGCGGCTCGAGTCCTACAGCGGGCTCGAGGGAGTGTTCGACCGGGTGGAGGTCGAGTTCGGGCGCGAGTCCCAGGGCCTCGAGGTCAGCCGCTCGGACCGCTTCGTGGCCAGCACCTGGTGGACGGCTCACATCGCCCGCAGCGCGCTCGACTCCCTCGACGGCGGCCGCTTCGTCTATCTCATCCAGGAGTACGAGCCCTTCACCTTCCCGATGGGCACCTACGCGGCACTGGCCACCGACTCCTACCGGCTCCCGCACTACGGCGTCTTCTCGAGTGAGCTGCTGCGCGACTACTTCCGCGGCCACGGCATCGGCGTCTTCGCCGGCGGAGCGCTGGACGGGGACGCCGCCTCGGTCTCCTTCCAGAACGCGATCACGGCGGTGGAGCCGCCGTCGGCGGGCGATCTGGCCCGGCGCGAATCTCGCCGGCTGCTGTTCTACGCACGTCCCGAGCCTCATGCCGCGCGGAACATGTTCGAGCTGGGCGTGCTGGCGCTGGGCCGGGCGGTGGAGAAGGGCGCCTTCGGGGTGGGCTGGGAGCTGCACGGCATCGGATCGGTGGAGGGCGCGCAGCGCCTCGAGCTCGGTGGCGGGGCGGCGCTGGAGCTGGCGCCGCGCCGCGAGCAGGGGGGCTACGCCGACGTGCTGCGCGAGCACGACGTCGGCCTGGCGTTGATGTACACACCACATCCCAGCCTCGTGCCCATCGAGATGGCCTCGGCTGGGATGCTCACGGTGACCAACTCGTTCGAGAACAAGACCCCCCAGGCGATGTCCGCGATCTCCTCCAACCTGATCACGACGGAGCCCAGCCTCGATGGCATCGCCGACGGGCTGGTGGAGGCCTCGGCGCGCGTGGACGAGCACGAGGCGCGGGCGGCCGGAAGCCACGTGAGCTGGAGCCGCTCCTGGCACGACTCGTTCCCGGATGAGCTGATGGCCCGCATCGAGTCCTTTCTCGAGGCATGAACCGTTGGCTCTCGCCGGGGGCGGCCGGAGTCGCCCGCACGCGCCGGCGAATCGCCGAGCGCTACCTGAGCGGCGCGGGCGTCGAGATCGGCGCGCTGCACGAGCCGCTGCCGCCTCCCGAGGGCGTGACCGTCCGCTACGTCGACCGCCTCGACCTGGACGGGCTGCGCGCTCACTACCCCGAGCTCGCCGACAGGCCGCTCGTGGCTCCGGACATCGTCGACGACGGCGAGCGGCTCTCGAGCCTCCCGGACTCGAGCCAGGACTTCGTGGTGGCCAATCACTTCATCGAGCACTGCGAGGAGCCGATCGGCGCGCTGATCGCCTTCCTGCGCGTGCTGCGGCCGGGCGGGATCGCCTATCTGGCGGTTCCCGATCGCCGCCAGGGAGTCGACGTCGAGCGCTCACCCACGACGTTCGAGCACCTCCAGCGCGACCACGAGGAAGGACCGTCGTGGTCGCGCTCCGATCACTACTCCGAGTGGGCCCGGCTCGTGGACGCCCGACTCGGCAACATCGCACCGGAGCAGGCCGAGGAGCACGCTCGCAGCATGGAGGAGCGCTCCTACAGCATCCACTTTCACGCCTGGGACCGCAGTGAGTTCGTCGGGATGCTCGACCGGGCCCGCCGGGCCTACGACCTGCCGGTGGAGACACTCGAGCTGACCCCGAACCGGCACGAGTTCATCGTCGTGCTGCGCAGGCGGGCGCAACCCGGTCCATGAGCGCCCGCACCGGTGCCGCGGTCGAGAAGCCCGCGCCCGCGGTCGCCCCACCTCCCGGCAACCCTCGCTTCCCGCTCTTCGACGGACTGCGGGCGATCGCGGCGCTGTCGGTCCTGACCTTTCACGTCGCCGCGATCTCCGGGGCGCTCGAGCGGGGCTTTGCCGGGGACGTCCTGGCGATGCTCAGCCGCGGGGTCATCCTGTTCTTCGTCATCTCGGGCTTCCTGCTCTACCGGCCGTTCGTGGCCGCGCGGGCCGGGCGGCGCCGGGCCCCGAGCAGCACGCGCTACGCACGCCGGCGCGTCCTGCGGATCGTTCCCGCGTACTGGTTCGCGCTCACCGTGCTCGCGATCTACCCCGGGATCGAGGGCGTGTTCAGCGACGACTGGTGGCGCTACTACTTCTTTCTCCAGCTCTACTCGGAGACCACGTTCGCCGGCGGCATCGCCGTGGCGTGGACGCTGTGCGTGGAGGTCACCTTCTACGTTCTCCTCCCGCTCTACGCGTTCGCCGTGGGCCGCCTGTCGCCGGGTGAGGGTCCCCGCGGGTGGCTGCGGGCCGAGGTCATGGCGCTCGTGCTGGTGGCCACGGTGGGGGTGGGCATCCAGATCGCCGAGGCCCGCCGGGCGGTGCCGATGGAGGTCGGCCAGAGCGTGCTCGGTCAGTCCACCTGGTTTGCCCTCGGCATGGCGCTGGCGGTCGCCAGTGTGGCCGTCCACCACGCCCGGTCCGAATCGCGGCCGTTGCGGATCGTGGCCGCACATCCCGGCCTGCTCTGGCTCGGGGCGGCCGGGGCGCTCGCCGGCCTGGCGGCGCTGCTTCATCCCGGCGGGCTGTTCGAGATCGCCCAGGCGCTCGAGAGCAAGCAGTCGGTGCCGAAGACTCTGGCCTCGATCGTCCTCACCGCGCTGATGAGCCTGCTGCTGGCGCTGCCGGCGGTCTTCGCCGACCGCGCAGGCGGGCTGCCCCGGCGGCTGCTGGCGGCCGCTCCGGTGGCCTGGCTCGGCCTGATCAGCTACGGGATCTACCTGTGGCATCTCCCGCTCGCTCAACTGATCGGCCTGTCGCCCGAGGCGAGCCCGTTCACGTCGGGCGCGGGCCTCGACCTCGTGGGAGCGGTCCCTCAGGGCACGACGGCCGTCCTGCTCGCGGCCACGCTGGCGGCCACCACCGCGGTGGCGGCGCTGAGCTACTACGTGGTCGAGCTGCCGTTCCTGCGCCGCAAGGAGCGCCCGACGGCCTAGAGCTGCTCGGCGATGCGGGGCGCCTCGCGGTTGAAGATCCACACCGCGTAGACGCAGGTGGCCACGAAGATCACCGCCGCCGGCACCAGCCCCAGGTACCCGCCGGCCAGCTCGGCGGGGCCGGGCGCGCCGGGATCGATCACCCAGCCTCGGGCCAGTTCGAACAGCGGGGCCAGGGGGTTGATCAGCAGGATCTTCTGGAAGGACTCGGGCGCGAACTCCAGCGGGTACAGGACCGGGGTGGCGTAGAAGAGCACCGTGGCCAGCACCGTCCAGATGATCATCGTGTCGCGGTAGCGAGGGAACAGCGAGGAGACGATCATCGACACCGCGGTGGTGAAGACGAACAGGAGCACCAGGAACACGGGGAAGAGGAGCCAGGTCCAGGCGGGCGTGACGCCGAAGGCGAGGATGAACACGAACACCACGATCAGGTTGAGCCCCAGGTTGAAGAGCGCGGTGAGCACGGCGGCGAGCGGGATCACCAGGCGCGGGAACTGCGTCTTTCTGACCACGCCCTCCTGGCCCACGATCGAGCCGACAGCGGTGATCGTGGCCTCCTGGAAGAAGCTGAACAGCACGATGTTGAACAGCAGCAGCACCTCGTAGTTCGGCACGGCCGAGCCGAGCCGGAAGATCTGCGTGAACACCGCCAGGAGCACGCCGAACAGGATCAGCGGCCGCGCCAGCGACCACACGTAGCCGAGCACGGTCCCGAAGTAGGTCTTCTTGAACTCGGTGATGGCCGTCAGGAGGAGCAGGTCCCAGGAGCGGCGCAGGCCGCCGCCGAGGGCCGAGGGGCCGCGGACCTCCCGCAGCTGAGGGGCCGCCTCATTCATTGCGCGGTCCCTCCTCCAGCACGGCCTCGGCGTCCACCTGCACGGCCACCAGGCCGGGCGCGGGCTGTGTGCCGTACACCAGGAAGTCGATCAGCCGCACGACCTGGAGCGCCACATCGCCCTGGTTGCGGTTCCGGCAGATCCACCCGTTCACGTGGTAGCGGCCGGGGACCAGGGGGTTCTCGATCTCACCCGTGATCCGAACTCTCTGGCCGGCCATGATGCGGTCTCGCTCAGGGTCATCGATCGAGAGCGTCTGGGTGAAGCCGAAGACCTCGACCGCGTTCTCGTTCAGGATGTGGAAGCTGAAGACCGGCCGCTCGAGGTCCTCGCGCGCCTCCACCACCAGCTTGAGCCGCAACGGCCGGCCCTGCTCCACGTTCTGGGTCTGCTCGCCGTTCTCGTTCTCGAGCCAGGCGTCCAGGACCCGAGCGTGCACGTCCGGACCCCAGCCCTCGGCCATCCCCCCGGTGTCGCCGTTGGCGCTCCCGAAGTTGCGGCGGTAGTAGTGGAGCGCCGTCTCCTCCGGATCGCCGATGTAACACATCTCCCCGTCGTGGATGAGCATCGCGCGGTCGCAGAGCCCCTGGACGGTGGCCATGTCGTGCGTCACGAGAACGATCGTCTTGCCGGCCTCGCGACGGTCCTGGAACACGTCCATGCACTTCTGGGAGAAGGCCGCGTCGCCGACGGCGAGGACCTCGTCGATCAACATGATGTCCGCGTCGGCCTGGACCATGGTGGCGAAGGCGAGCCGCACCAGCATGCCCGACGAGTAGTTCTTGAGCCTCAGCTCGACGAACTCCTGCAGCTCGGCGAAGTCGAGCACGGCATCGAGCCGTCTGCCCGCCTCGCGCCGGCTGAGGCCCATCATCACGCCGTTCAGCAGTACGTTCTCCCGCGCGGTGAGGTCCATGTTGAAGCCCACGCCGAGCTCGATGAAGGGAGCCAGGCGGCCGGCCATCCGGATCCGGCCCGCGTCGGCGCCGTAGATGCTCGCCATGATCTTCAGCAGGGTGCTCTTGCCCGAGCCGTTACGGCCGACGATCCCGAAGAACTCGCCCTTGTGGACGTCGAAGGAGATGTCGCGCAGCGCCTGAAGCTCGCGGTACTCCATCCTGGTGAACGGGTGCGTGGCCCGTTCCTTGAGCGAATCGACCCTGTGCAACGGGAGGCGAAACGCCTTGTCCACGCCCCGCGCCTCGATCACGACGGGGCCGTCGGTCTTGGGCACGCGGGTGGGCGCGGCCGACGCCTCGCCGGTGGCTGGATGCACGGAATTGGTGCTTGGCAAGGGCTGCTGCACGCTAGCAGCAGCCCCACATCGGACGCGGCGGCATCAGGCCCGCGCTCGCCAGCGCCGGATGCGTTTCTGCTCGAAGCTCAGCGGATTCGGATAGCGGGTGTCGATGGGACGCCGGCCGGGCGTGCGGGATCCCTTGGCCAAGACCTCCACCGCCCACCTCCACAGAATGCCTCGAGCGAGCTCCGACTCGCTCCCCAGCGTCTCGTTGCGGCCGGTGAATGTACGCAGCGAGCGGGCCACCAGCCAGACGAAGGCGCGGGGGGATCGGGCGCTGGCGACGAAGCGGCCGAGCGCACGCCGCTTCGAGTCGGTCAGACGGCTGTCGCACAGCACGAGCAGGGCCCGCGCCTGCATGTCGCGAGGCAGGTAGCCGAGGAAGTATGCGCCGCGTCCCCCGCGCAGCCGGTCGAGCAGCCCGGCGAGCAGCGAGCGACGAGGGGCGGCGGACCCGCCAGGGACGCCCGCCGCCACGTCACCGAAGATGGCTCCGCCGTGCTGGACGTAGTCGTAGAGCGGCCGGTCGACGTAGCCGATGTCGCCCGCGGCCAGCGCCACCAGGCCCAGCCAGTGATCGTGGAACTGCATGCCGGGGGTCTCGGGGAAGGGCAGAGCCAACTCGGCCACCTCACGGCGAAACAGGGTGGCCGCGCCGGTGATCGAGTTCGCCACCAGCATCGAGACCAGATCCGTGTGGTTGTTGCGCCGCCCCTTCCACATCGACTCGCGCAGTACGCGCCCCTCGGCGTCCACCAGGCGTTGATCCGAGTACACGAGCTGCGCCTGGCCGAGCGAGCTGCGCAGGGCCGAGAGCTTGTCCGGATACCAGCGGTCGTCCTGATCGCAGAGCGCGAACAGCTCCGCCTCGGCCGGGGCGAGGGTGAGCGCCCGCTCGAAGTTGCGGTAGAACCTCACGCGCTCCTCCGCGCGCGACACGACGAAACGCGGGTCGTCGTCAATCACCTCGAGCATCTCCGCGAAGCGCTCCGGGCTGGAGCAGTCGTCGCTGACCACGCAGATCCAGCGATCGTCGGTCTGCGCCTTCAACGAGTCGATCTGCGCCTCGAAGAGAGCGATGTCCGGCTCGTATGTGGCCATGCAGACGGCTATCAGCCCGGGCTGCTCGAGCTCGGGCCGGCGCGGCGGCGCGGACTGCTCCACCACCTCGAGCGTCCCCAGCGGGGCCGTCTCCTCCGCCCCGCCGGCCAGCCGCACGCGGATGGCCAGCTCGATCTGTCCCGGCTGGTCGCGCGGCTCGATCGGCACGGTGGCCCAGAAGCCGCTCCGGTAGGCGCGCAGCTCGGGATCCTCCTCCGAGCCAGGATCGCGCAGCTGCGAGCTGCCGTTCCGCGAGAGCGCCGGGTGCAGCATGTCGAAGATGTCCGGCCGCGGCATCGCAAAGGCCGCCGGCGGATGACGCTCGTGTCCGTCCACCACGATCTCGACCTGCTCGATCGCCTCGCGCCGGTGAAAGCAGGTGCCGATGCAGAACACGGCGGTGGCGGTGCCCACCGGCAGTGGAGCCGGCAGCGGGTTCTCGAGGTTGACCCTGAGGTCCGGCGTCCCGCTCACGGCGGGTGAATCTAGTGCATCGCCGTCGCCTCGCCGGGCGGCCCGCGGCTATACGGTGTTGACCGTATGCACGTTTCCGAGGGTCGTGCAGCACGGGCCGTCGGATCGGCTCGAGCCAGGGCTGGACAGGGCGGGAGCCGGCTCCCGGAGCGAGTCGGTGCCCGCGACACGGCCATCGTGCTGGTTCTCGTCATCGCGACGGCGGTGGGAGCTGCCCTGCGGCTGTCGGTGGCCGGCCAGAGCCTGTTCGCCGACGAGCTGTCCACCTACTGGATTCTCGACACGAACGGCCTCTGGGGCGTGGTCTCGACGGTGCACACCGACGCCGAGATCACCCCTCCGCTGTTCTTCGTGCTCTCCTGGTTCACCACTCGTATCGAGCTGACCCCGGAGCTGCTGCGCGCTCCCGCGGTGCTGGCCGGCTCCGCGACGATCCCCCTCGTCTACTTCGTGGGAGCGCGGACCGTCGGCCGGGCGGCGGGGCTCGTGGCGGCGGCGCTCACCGCTCTCGCCCCGTTCATGATCTTTTACTCCGCCGAGGGCCGGGGCTACGGGCTGGCCATGGCTCTCGTCACGCTCTCGACGCTCGCTCTGCTGGTGGCCGCGGACGGAGGGGGCGCGCGCTGGTGGGCGGTGTACGCCGCCGCTTCGTGCGGGGCCATGCTCACCCACTACACGATGGCCTTCGTGCTGGCCGGGCAGCTCGTGTGGGTGCTGTGGGCCCATCCGCAGGCCCGGCGTCCAGCGCTCGTGGCCAACGCAGCCGCGGCGCTCGGCTTCCTGCCCTGGCTGACCGGGCTGAAGGCCGATCTCGACTCGCCGACCACCGACATCCTGTCGGCGCTGGCTCCCGTCACGCTGGACACCGTCACCAGCGGTCTGGCGCACTGGTCGGTGGGCTACCCCTACCAGTACGCGAGCACCGGTCTGCTCGACCTGCCGGGGCCGGTGGCGCTCGTGCTGCTCGGCCTCGGGGTGACGCTCGCCGCCGCGGGACTGGCGCTGCGCGCGGCCGGCGAGGGCCTCGGGCGGCGGCTCTCGCAGATCGATCGCGGCCTGGTGCTGGTGGTGGTGCTGGCTCTGGCCACACCCGTGGGGACCGTCCTGGCCAGCGCTATCGGCACGAACGTCTTCGGCGTTCGCAACCTGGCCGGCTCGTGGCCCGGCCTGGCGCTGGCGCTGGCCGCCCTCCTCGTGGCCTGTGGCCCGCGGCTGCGGGTGGCCGCGGTGACGCTCGTGCTCGCGTCGTTCGCGATCGGCGCGGTCAAGATGCTCGACGACTCGTTCGCCCGCCCGGACTACCAGGGCGCGGGCGGGCTGGTCGACCGGGACGCGGGGGCGCGCGAGGCCGTCATCGACGCCGCGGTGGTGTCTCCCGGGCCGCTCAGCGGGCTCGACGTCGTGCTCGACCGGCCCCATCAGGTGTTTCGCGTGGGTGCTCCTCAGGAGCGCGACCACCCCTTCACCGTCCTCGACCGGACCCTGCCGGCCGGCGCGGTCACCCGGCAGGCCGTCTCGGCCGCGCCATCGGGCTCCATCTTCCTGGTGGCCGGGGCCACGCCCGACGAGAGCCGGCCCGGCGCGACGGACCTGGCCCGGCAGGTGGAGAGCGCCCTCCCGGACGGGTACCGCCGGGTGCGCTCTCGCCTCTATCCCGGCATCCTCGACGTGGGCGTGCTCGTCTACGAGCGCGGCAAACCGGCTCGGCCCTGAGGAGATGCCCGTGGAGGAGCGACACCGGCACATGGAGGGAGAGGAGCGCATGCGGCGGATCCGCGCGGCCCATCCCCGCCTACGTGAGGCGCTCGTGGCGGACGCGCGGGTGACCGCCGCTCACCGTTTCGAGCGGCACGAGTTCCGGTCCGGCCTCGACGCCGCTCTTCAGGTGCTGCGTCTCGCCTGGTCGACGGACGCCTTCCTGGCCCAGGCCCTGTACCGCGCCAAGGCCCGTCTGCAGGCCCTCGGGGTGCCTCTGTTGCCGCGGCTCTGCCAGCGCCTGGCCATCGTGACCGGGCAGGTGTCGATCGGGGACCCCGTGCTGGTGCATCCGGGGGTGTACTTCATCCACGGACAGGTGGTCATCGACGGGTTCTCCGAGATTCATCCGGGCGCCGTCATCGGTCCGTTCGTGACGATCGGCCTGCGCGCCCCAGACCTGATGGGACCCACGATCGGCCCGGGCGCGAGCGTCGGCACCGGCGCAAAGGTGCTCGGCCGCATTCACGTTGGAGCGCGCGCGCAGATCGGAGCCAACGCGGTGGTGGTCGACGACGTGCCCGAGGCCGCCACCGTGGTCGGCGTGCCCGCTCGTCCCGTCGTGCGCGCCGACCACTGACGGCGAGGTCGCCCTCCCCCGGTGCTCTGGTACCGTGCACGCCCGCCCGGCCCTCGACCTCGAGTCGCTCGATTCAATGATCTTTCGCTCCAGGAAGCGCCGCACGAACAACGCCGAACCCGCATCCGGTGCGCCTGCGCCCGCAGCAGTGGAGGACGACGGGAGACCGGCCGAGAGCCTCCTGCAGGAGATCGACGCCGGGGGCGCGACCAACGGCGACGAGAACGAAGCGCGGAGGATCCTCCAGCTGCGCCACCGGGCGGGCCTGAAGCTGCTCGACGAGAACCGCTCGCAGACGCCGGGCTTTCCCGAACCCGACTTCGACCTGCTTGGGGACTCGAACCTGCCCACGGTCGAGGCCGGAGAGGTCACCCCGGAGCTGCTGCGGGCGGCAATTCTGCGAAACGGATGCCTGCTCATCCGCGGCCTGGTGGATCAGGAGGAGGCCGCCCGCCTGCGCGACGAGATCGACCGGGCCTACGAAGCGCGCGGCGCCGAGGCGGGGCAGCCGAACGGCGGATCCGGCTACTTCGAGGAGTTCCGCCCCGACGCCCAGTTCGATCTCGCCTTCGAGCGGGCTCTGCTCCTGGGCAGCGCCGGCCTGTGGGTGGCGGACTCGCCGCGGATGATGGCCGAGGTGCTCGAGCTGTTCGACCGGGCGGGCCTGACCCGTCTCGCGACCGAGTACCTGGGTGAGCGCCCGGCCATCTCGGTCAACAAGTCGCTTCTGCGCAAGGTCAAGCCGACCCAGATCAAGGACACCGACGGCTCCAAGGAGCGCAGCCCCAGCGCCTGGCACCAGGACGGCGCCTTCCTCGGCGACGTCCGGGCACTCAACGTGTGGCTGTCGCTGTCGCGCTGCGGGGACGTGGCGCCGGGACTGGACATCGTCCCTCGCCGCCTCGAGGAGATCGTGCCGACGGGCACGGAGGGCGCGATCTTCGACTGGTCGGTCTCCCGGGCGGTGACCGAGGAGGCGGCGGGCGAAGCGAGCATCATGCGCCCGGTCTTCGAGCCCGGCGACGTTCTGCTGTTCGACGAGCTCTTCCTCCACGCGACGGCCGCCGAGCCGGACATGCCCAACATGCGCTACGCGGTGGAGAGCTGGTACTTCGGTCCGTCGGCCTTTCCGGCGGGCTACGCGCCGCTGGCCGTCTGAAGATCCACACCCGCGTGGATCGCAGCTCAGTCACCGCTTCTCCCGGCCCGGCCCCCGCGGCGGGCGCCCCCGCGGCGGTCACCGGCGAGCGGGTCGTAACCCGCGAGGGCGGCTTCAACGCGACCTGGCAGCGCCACGTGGCGGCCTATGTCCTGATCGAGCCGTTCCTGGGTCCCGGCCGGGTGCTCGACCTGGGCTGCGGGGTGGGCCACAGCTTTCACCGGCTCGCGCCGCGGGAGACCGTGGGCGTCGACATCGACGCCGGTGCGCTGGAGGGCCAGGAGCGGGAGACGATCCAGGCGGACATGCGCCGCCTGCCCTTCGCCGACGCGGCCTTCGCCTCGGTGGTCTCGGTGCAGTCGGTCGAGCACGTGCCCGATCCCGAGCGCGTGGTGGCCGAGGTGGCCCGCGTGCTCGAGCCCGCCGGCGTGGCGGTCTTCGTGACGCCCAACCGCCTGACGCTGGGCCGGCCGGACGAGATCATCGACCCCTATCACTTCGTCGAGTTCGACCCGCGCGAGCTCGAATCGCTGTGCGCCGGCGCGTTCGGTCAGGTGGAGGTCCGCGGCCTGTTCGGCTCAGAGCGCTACCTGGAGCTCTTCGGCGAGGAGCGCGTGACGATGAACAAGCTGCTGCGGCTCGACCCGCTGCGGCTCCGGCGGCTGGCACCGCGGCGCGCGCGCCAGTGGCTCTACGACCGCATGCTGCGCCACTACCGCCCGTCCGAGGACCCACGCTCGGAGGCGATCACCACGGACGACTTCGAGCTCCGCAGCCACGATCTGGACGAGTGCATGGACGTGGTCGCCATCTGCCGCTCGCCGCGGGCATAGGCCCCACTGATCGTGAGCGCTCAAGCGACGGACGTCGACCGCCGCGTGTCCAGCTGCGCCTGGTGCGGCCGGCCGCTCGGCGCCGAGGCGACTCGGCTCAAGGGGCGGACCCGCTGCGCGCACTGCGGCGCGGCCACCACTGACCCCTGGCCCTCGGAGACCGAGCTCCAGGCGGCCTACGGCACCTGGTACCGGCCCGAGGCGGGGCGCTTCAGCTTCATCGGTGACGCCGTGCTCAGCCGCACCCGCGCGCTCCTGGCGGGACGGGTGAGCCAGATCGCTCCTCCGGGCCGCGTGCTCGACGTGGGGGCCGGTGAGGGTGTGCTGATCGACGCGCTACGTCGTCACGGGCGTCAGGCGATCGGTCTGGAGCGCGATTCGCGTCGCCCGGATGTGTGGGACCAGCCCCTGGGTGACCTCGAGGGGGAGTGGGCCGCCGTGGTCTTCTGGCACTCGCTCGAGCACCTGCCCGATCCCGGCGAGGCGATCGGCGAGGCCGCGCGGCTGCTCAAGCCTGGGGGCGTGCTCGTGGTGGCGGTACCGAATTCGGACAGTCTCCAAGCGAGGGCCTTCGGCGATCGCTGGCTGCACCTCGACCCGCCGCTGCATCTCGTCCATCTCTCGCGGCGCTCGCTGATAGCCCGCCTCGAGGAGTCGGGCTTCACCGTGGATCGGGTCTCGAACACCCGGGGCGGCCAGGTGGTGATCGGCTGGCTCGACGGCCTGGTGGGTCGGCTGCCGGGCGAGCTCAGCCTCTACCAGGCGCTGCGCCAGCCCGAGGCGCGCAACCGGCCGGTCTCGCCTCGAGAGCGCGCCCTGACCCTGCTGGCCGCCGCCCTCCTGCTCCCGGTCGCGGTCGCCGGTGCGACGCTCGAGGTCGCCCTCGGAAACGCGGGCACGGTCTACGTGGAGGCTCACCGTGTCTGACCTGCGCGCGCCCAAGGTCATCGTGGTCATGCCCGCGCGCCAGGCCGCCGCCACGCTCGAGCAAACCTTCGCCGCCATCCCGACGGACGTGGTGGACGAGGTGATCCTCGTGGACGACCACTCGACCGACGACACCGTGCGTCTGGCCCGCGAGCTCCCGCTGCACCTGGTGTGGCACCCCCACCAGACCGGCTACGGCGCGAACCAGAAGACGTGTTACCTGGAGGCGCTCCAGCGCGATGCCGACGTGGTGGTGATGCTGCATCCCGACGGCCAGTACGAGCCCGAGCTGATCCCGAGCATGATCGAGCCGATCGTGTCCGGAGAGGCCGACCTCGTGATGGGCTCGCGCCTGCTGGTGCCGGGAGCGGCCCTCGCGGCCGGCATGCCGCGCTGGAAGTACCTGGCCAACCGCTTCCTGACCAGCTTCGAGAACCGCATCATGGGCACGCACCTGTCGGAGGCCCACACCGGCTACCGGGCCTACTCGCGCCGGCTGCTGCTCACCGTTCCGTTCCTGCGCAACTCACTCGACTTCGTGTTCGACACCGAGCTGCTGATGCAGGCGGCTCACTTCGGCTTCACCATCAAGGAGGTGCCCGCTCGCTGCCGCTACTTCGAGGACGCGTCCTCGGTGGGCTTCAAGAGCGGCGCGGTGTACGGCATGAAGACCCTGCGGACGGGCGTCCGGCTCCGGCTGCACCGTACGGGCCTGTTCCGGTCGCGCAAGTTCGAGCCCTGAGGGGCGGTCAGGGCACGCCCGGCTCGGGCTCGGGCCGCTCGTGGCGGGCGAGGTCACCCATCCGCACGTCCGCGTCCTGGGAGCGGCGGCGGTGGGAGAGCCGGCGGCCCAGGCGCAGGGCGCGCCGCTCGACGAGGTAGAAGCTGGCCGCCGCGGCCACCACGGTGAGAGCCAGCGCCGAGGCCGTGAAGGGCAGGTCGCTCATCGAGTCCAGGGCGCCAAGGTCCACCAGCTTCGCGATCACCGCCGCGTGCCAGAGGTAGATGCCGTAGGACACCAGCCCGACCCAGAGCAGGACGCGATTGGCCAGCAGCCGCCGCACCCATCCCGCCTCGGGGCGGCCGAACACGGCGGGCAACAGCAGGCCCAGGGCCACGACCGCCTGCAGCTCGTGGGTGGCGAGGAAACGAGCGCCCCAGTTGCCGGAGAACCAGTCGGAGAGCTGAGCCGTGACGGCGAAGGCCAGCGCCGCCACCAGCCAGGGCAGCCACGGCGCGCGCTCGATGAGCGTGACCGCCCGCGGCTGACTCTCGCGGTCGGCCAGCGCGACGCTGGCCACGGCCAGCGCCATGCCCACGGCGAAGTGGTCCAGGTAGGCCGGCAGGACGTAGAGCCACGGCTTGATCTGGGTCGGATCCAGGAACACGTTGGCCGTGGGGGTGGTGTTGGACGCCGCCACCGCGGTCCACGTGAAGCCCACCACGAACAGCCCGGCGAGCCCCACCAGCTCGGTACGCACGAACTGGCCGCGCGAGCGGGAGGCGAACCGGCGCATGAGCAGCGCCCACAGCGGCAGCATGGCGTAGAACGTCACCTCCACGCACAGGGTCCAGGCCGCGCTGATGCCGCCCAGCAGGGTGTCCGAGTCGTAGACCTGGAGGAAGCCGAAGTACGTGATCACCCCGCTGGGCGTGAACACCGGGCTGGCGCTCGCGGCCTCGCCAGAGGCACCCAGCATCAGCACCACGATGGGCAACGCCACCCAGTACGCCGGGACGATCCGAAGCGCCCGCCGGGTGCCGAACAGACGCGCCGAGGGGGCGGGCTCGCCGAGGTAGCGCGCCTGCACGAAGGGCCGGTAGAGCAGGAAGCCGGAGATGAGGAAGAACACCGCCACGCCCAGGTTCAGCTCGAGCAGGTAGGGCTTGAGGAAGTGATCGGGCGACATCGTCGCGACGAGCGGCAGGTGGACGGCGAAGACGCTGAGCGCGGCGATCGCGCGCAACGAGTCGAAGAGAGGGAAGCGTGGTGCGGCGACGTTCATCGCGATCTCACCCGCGCGGTACCAGGGCGGCCACCACAAGCCCGCCGGGCGCGCGCTCCAGAATGCGCAGGCTGAAGCGCTCATCGATTCGCTGCAGCACCCACTCCTGCAGTGGCGCCAGCTTGGCGGGGGCCACCGGCTCGTCGAGCGGGTTGCGCGACGGGTCGGCGTCGAGGGTACGCAGCACGTCCAGGGCCACCTGCTGCGTCAGCAGACGGTCGCCGGCGTCGAGCTCGGCCACAGTCTCACGCAGCTCGGGAACGTGACGCGAGCTGATGAAGCTGTCCTCGGGTGCGAAGCTCAGCGGGAGCCGGTTCACGCGGTCGCTGCGCATCATGATCTCGGTCTCCAGGTCGGGCTGAACCACGCTGAGCACGGGGCCGGTGCCGGGCATCCACCGAGCCACCAGCGCCTCGCCCTGCGGGCTGCGCTCGTCGAGCGGTGGGAGATGCCAGAGCCGGTCGAGCGCCCCGCCGAGCGAGTTCCCTCCCGGGGCCGCGTGGGCCAGGGCGGAGCGCTCGAATCGGTCGTCCAGCGAGGACCACGCCACCGAGGCCACCAGTACCGCCAGGCCGAGAGCAAACGCGAGCGCCCCCTGGCGGTAGGCCCGCGCGCCCTCGGGCGCCCGGCGCAGGATCAGCGCCAGCCAGAGCACCACCAGCAGCAGAGCCGGCAGGGAGACGTACGCGAGGATGTAGTCGGCCGACCGGTCCACGAAGTAGCTGAACAGCAGGATCCCGTAGCCGGTGAGGCCGGCTATCGCCGTGAAGGCCGCGCGCTCCGGCTCGACCGAGCCCGGGTGGCGGCGCAGTACGAGCACCAGTGCGGCGGCCGAGGCGGCGTAGAGCGCGGCCACCGGTAGACCCGGCGACCAGGCCGAGAAGTCGTAGGTGAGGTCACCGAGCTCGCCGAACGCGAACTCCTTCAAAAAGGCGAGGTACCAGCCGTAGTCGGGAAGCTCGCCCGCGAAGGCCAGCGTGCCCACCACCAGCAGCAGATGAGCGGCCAAGCAGGCCACGAGCGCCAGGCCGGCCCGGCGTGTGAGCCACGCCAGACGGCCGCCGGGCGGCATGGTGACGGCTCGGAAAACGGCCAGCGCGGCGAACGTGCCCGCGGTGTAGATGAACCCCTCGATCGCCCAGACCGAGGACAGGCCTACCACCGCCAGCTGAAGCCCTTCGAGCAGGCGCCCGCGATCGGGCCGGCGCGCGGCGATCACCGCGGCCACCACTACCAGCATCGGCAGCCCGAAGCGAAGCGGCCCGTGCTGAGCGGGAAGGCTGCCGACCGACCAGAGCAGGTTGTAGATCAGCACCACCACCGCGACTGTCATGGCCGCCGCCGCCAGCAGCCGCGGCGTGCCGGCCAGCCGCAGGACGCCGTACCCGGCCGCGTAGACCAGTGCGAACAGGAGCCCGTCGAGCAGCCCGAGCGTGCCGTAGCCGATCGGGGCCAGCTGGAACCACCCGGTGAGGAAGTAGATCGATCCCACGCCGTACTGCGAGGCGGTGTCGACCAGCATTGCGCCGCCGTGCAGCACGACGTTGGACGGGCCGAGGACGAAGTCGTGATGGAACTGCGCGACCGGTATCCGCAGGGCCTGGACGAGACCGCCGGTCCTGTCGGCCGGGTCGAAGATCACGAGGTCCGGCACCGCCAGCACGACCAGGGCGATCACCGCCAGGTCGAGGACCACGCCCAGGCGTCGTGACGGCCTGGGCAGGCGGCCAGGCCCGAGGCGGGCGAACACCACCCAGACGGCCGCGGCGGCCACCAGGCCCAGCCCGAGCGCCACGGGACTGACCGACTCCACGACCGTGAAGGCGAGCAGAGAGCCGAGCAGGAAGGCGCCCGTGAGCGTCCACAGCAGCGTGGCCCGGGGCGCCAGGCGCAGCAGGGCGTCCCAGGGCCGCGGCCGGAGCGCCCGCCACAGCACGGACCCCGCCGCGACCCACCACAGCGACACCGCCGCGAGCGTCTCGAGGAGTCCTCCGTCCGGCACCAGGTGCGCGGCCACGAGGGCCGCGGTGAGCGTGAGCGCGAGCAGCGCCGTGAGCGACGCCAGACCGGCGCCGCTGGGCGAGGTGGAGATCGAATCGGCCAGGCGCGGCACCCACAGCAGCGCCAGCGGCAGGATGACGCCGAAGCTCAACAGGTAGAGCCCGGTCTCCGCGTTCTGCTTCTGCTCCACGTTGAGTGGCGGCGGCAGACGGGTGGGCTCGACCAGGAGCTCGACCGGGACCATCACCGCTGCGAAGCAGGCGATGGCCAGAGTGACCGTGAGCGCCAGCGTGGGGCCCAGGGCGGCGGGTGCGGCTCGCGTGGCGGACGGCAG
Source organism: uncultured Thermoleophilaceae bacterium (assembly GCA_963751105.1). GTDB lineage: Bacteria > Actinomycetota > Thermoleophilia > Solirubrobacterales > Thermoleophilaceae > JACVRW01. Next base: position 576,986 of record CAVVTG010000002.1, read on the forward strand.
GTGGGGACGGCCCGGGGTGACGAGCTCTCGCCACCGCTTGTCTGCGGAGATCGCCATCTGCGAGTCCTACGATCCTAGTCGCGGGCTCGCGGCGGGCCGTCCTTTGCGGCGAGCACCACGTTGTGCGCGCACAGGCGGCGCACCAGCGGGACGCGTTCGGCGATCGCCTCCACCGCGGCGGCGCCCCGAATCAGTCGCGGTGGAACGAAGTCGGGAACCAGCCCGAGCTGTTCGGAGGCCAGGATCTCCGCCCCGCCGGCCCGCAGCCCGCCCAGCACCTCGTGCTCGGGGATCAGCCGTTCGTCGCCGGTGTCCTGGGGCACGCGAGCCATGAGGCGTCCCCAGTAGGGGTTGCGCGGGTTGTGATCCCAGACGAGGACTCGGCCACCGGTCTTCGCCACACGCACCATCTCGCCGAGCGTGCGCCGCACGTCCGCCGGCGCCGCGATGTGGTGCATGACGGCCACGCACAGCACGACGTCGAAGCTCCCGTCGGAGAACGGCAACGAGGTGCCGGAGCCGGTCACGGCATTCACCCGCGGAGCCCGCGCGCGCAGGTGCTCGAGCATGCCGTCCGACGGATCGATGCCGGTGACCTCGTACCCGGCGTCCGCCAGCCGCGCGGCCAGCACGCCGGTGCCACAGCCCACGTCGAGCACGGAGCCGCCCGGGCAGTGGCGGACCACGAATGCGACGCGCTTGTCCAGGTAGTGCTGGACGACGTGAGCCGGCAGCGACTCGTCGTAGGCCTCCGAGATCGCGTTGAAATGACCGCTCTGGTCGAGGTCCGTGCTCGTCACGCCGCCTCGTCCTCCGCCGCCGAATGGTCGAGCGCGAATGGTGACGGGCGCCGAGGCCGTCGAGGAGCCCGCCGTCGGTAGCGAAGGATCAGCGCGATCATCCGCAGCCCCAGCACCACCGCGGTGATCGGCTTGCCGGTCACCGACGACGTGCCGACCCGGGGCAGGTAGTTCACCGGGACCTCCACGAAGCGCACCCCGGAGAGGATGGTGAGCAGCATGATCTCGACGCCCGCGTGACTGCCCCCGACGGTCATGTTGGCGGCCACGTGCTGAGCAGAGGGTCGTTTGAGCAGCCGATAGGTGCAGCCCACGTCGCTCAGGTGGCTCGTGTTGTAGAGGGCCTCCATGAGCTTCGCCACCCCCCAGTTGCCCCAGCGCAGGAACCACTCCATGTTGGCTCCGGACCAGATCAGCTCGCGCGTGGTGCGGGTGCCGAAGACCACCTCGCACTCGTTGCTGTAGGCCAGGAGCTTCACGATGTCGGGCGGCAGGAACGTCCCGTCCGGCTCGGCCAGCACCACGAGATCCCCCTGCGCCTCGGACAGCCCTCGCCTGATCGCGTGCCCGTAGCCCTGGAGCGGCTCGCGCACCAGGCGAGCGGCGGTCTGGCGCACTTCCTCGACCGTCCCGGGCTGGGCGTTGTTGTCGATGACGAGCACCTCGTCGACGACGCCGGTACCAAAAAAGCCTTCAATTACTCGGCGTATCGAGTCGCGCTCAGCGTAGGTCATGAGCACGACAGAGACTCGCTTGCCATCCCACATCAGCTGCGCCTCCGCGCGTCGAAACCTGCACCGGCGGCGCGATTCTAGCCTCAGTCGCCGGTGCGGGCCGCCGCCCCCGCCCGGGCGCGTCTGTCAAGCGCCGGATCGCGCGAACTGGCTAGGATGCCCGGCCCGTGCAGAACCCAGGGACCAAACCAGCATGATCGCCTTCGGCACCTCGATAACCGACTCGGAGCTGTATCACCGCTGCGCCGAGCCGGGAATCCAGCGCGTGGCGGAGCCCGATTCCACGATCTTCGCCTACGGGGCGACCGGGTCGATCTTCCGCAGCTACAACCTCCTGCTCGAGAAGGCCGCCAAGCTCGACGACCTCGAAGCCCTGGTTCTCGTGCATCAGGACGCCGAGATCGTCGACGACGACTTCTGCGGCAAGGTGCGCAGCGCCCTGAGCGATCCCGAGGTAGGCGTCGTCGGGTGCGTGGGCGCCCTGGGAGTCCGCAGCATCGCGTGGTGGGAGGGATCGGTCACCTGGGCGTCGTTCATCCACCGCTACGGCGAGTTCGGCGGCGGAGACATCGAGGCCTTCTCCTGGGCCAGGGAGAACATGCCGGCCTACGCGCAGACGGGCGAGGTCGACACCGTCGACGGCTTTCTGATCGCCCTGTCCCCCTGGGTCGTCCGGAACGTGCGCTTCGACGAGTCGCTCGGGCAGTTGCACGGCTACGACCTCGACTTCTGCCTGCAGGTGCGCTCGGCCGGCAAGAAGGTGCTCACCGAGTACTTCCGGGCGATCCACTACCACTCGCTCGACCTGGTCAACGAGCCGGAGACCTGGGTCGAGGCGCACATGCGGATCGCCGAAAAGTGGGACGGCCGCATGCCCGGGGTGGGCAACGGGGGAGGCACCTGGAAGGAACGCGCCCGCCGAGCGGAGGCCGAATCGGAGGTCGCACGCGCGGCTGCCGTGTCCAGGGCGCTCCAGCTCAACGCGCGAACCCAGCAGCTCGAGACCCAGATCGACTCGATGACGGGCAGCATCGGCTGGAAGCTCACGGAGCCCCTGCGCTGGGCTAACAAGATGCGCAAGAGGGCCAAGGTGGCCGCCCGGGAACGTCGTTCCTGACGGCTGGGCGATCAGTAATCGGACAGGATCCGGCGCACGTCTTCCTTCGAGATCTCCGACTGGTGGCTGCCGATGCCGAGCTTCAGCCGCAGCCGCGACAGGCGCTCGGCCACGGAGAACGCGCTCGAGTCGAGCAGGCGCTGCAGCAGAATCCGCTGCCGCTGGATACGTGCGCGCTCCTTGCCCAGCTCGGACATCTGGAGCATCGAGGTGGCGAGGTGGGCCACCCGGTTGCTCTCGAGACGCTCGAGCATCGGGTTGCGGTCATACGGCTCGAGCGTCTCGGCCACCGCGGCGGCCCAGGGCGCGTCCACGTGCCAGACCACGCCGAGCCCGTAGAACGCGGGCACCACGGCCAGCTGTAGTCCCTCGCGAGCCTCCACGAAGTCCTCCACCGCCGTGAGCACGCCGTTGCGGGGGCCGCCCTCGCGAGCCGCGGGCGAGCGGTAGGGCAGACCGCCCTCGCGCACGCCTTCGATTCCGGGGAACAGGCCCGCGCCCCGCTCGTAGGGCTGGCGGTACTCCTCGGGAATCAGCTCGGGGTCGTAGTAGTCGTCGCGGCGGGCGTGGGGCCAGCACACGTCGTGGAACATGAGCAGCGGGAGCTCTGCTCCCTCGGCCCTCGCGGCGATCAGCTCGAGCTCTTGGGAGACGGTCCAGTAGTTGTGGTCGCCGTCGATGATCATCACGTCGGGCATGGCGATGTGCTTGAGCGCCTCGAGGCTCGTCTCACGAACCAGGTCGAGCTCGGCGTTCTCCTCGCTCAGCTGGACGAGTTCCTTCTGCGGGAAGGGGTCGACGGCGCTCACCTGCGCGTTCGCGCCCTTGGCCCACTGCAGCAACAGCCCGGTGAGGTCACCCGCGTAGGCGCCCACCTCCACGATCGACCGCGCCGACACGACATCCAGGCACGGAATCATCACTTCGGCGACGTTCACCAGGGACGCGCCCCAGTGGCCGGGATCGTTGGCGTACGGATCGATTTTCAGGCTGAGCTGTTCCACGGGGTCCGGCAGTGTAGTGCTCAGCGCCGCCTGAGGGTGATCATCATTTGGTGGAGGTCTCCGACGAGCAGGTCGACCTCGAGCAGCTCGAACATGTCCGACCAGCGCTCGCGTATGTACGGGAGCGTGATGACCGCCTCGCCGTAGGTCATCTCACCTCCCTCGTACTGAGGGTGCTTGTCCACCGGATGCGGGACGAAGAGGTAACGCGGCTTTCGCAGCTCGGCCAGGTAGCCGGGTCCGAGCGACGCCAAGGTCGGGTGCATCGCCGGCGACAGCCGCAGGTAGTCGGGCGGCCGCACGGTCACCACGAGAACGCCTCCGGGCGCCATGCCCGCGTGGAGGGCCCGTAGGCAGCTTTGGTGGGCGGCCTCGGAGATGTGGGTGAAGACCGAGAAGGAGAAGGCGAGGTCGAAGGGCCCGTCGAAGGGAAGGCGCTCGGGGAGAAAGTCGGTGCGACCGAATCGGGCCGGCACGCCGTGCTCCCGACAGAGCTCGAGGATCGGTTCGGACGGGTCGCATCCATAGAGCCGGCCGGGCGCGACGTCGCGGCTGAGAAAGCGGGTCAGCCGGCCCCATCCGCAGCCGAAGTCGAGCACGCGTGCGCTGGGCAGCAGGCGGGTCGAATGCTGCCCGAAGCGGCCGCGCAGCTTCGTGTAGAACGCGCTGCTCTGGCCGGCCAGCGCGGCTCCGCTCGCTCCGTTCCAGATCTGCTGCAGACCGGGCTCGGGCACGTCCGGGAGCAGCCGGCGGATGTTCGGGAAGACCTCGTACTCCTGGGTCAGCAGCAGCGCCCAGAGGTCGTCGTCCAGCTCCCGGAAGAGCTCGAGCTTCTCCGGCCCGCCACCCGCACAGGCCTCGTCGAGGGGTTCCAGCAGATCCCGGAACTGTTCGAGCCACGAGTCGTAGGCGCCCGGTGTGAGGCTGTCGGGCAGCGTGGGATCCGGCCGACGCGCCGACCGCCCGATCCGGCCCCAACGGCCCAGGGAGCTGAGGCCGCGCCTGCCCTTGGTCGCGTGCAATGACATCGGTGAGCGACCGGCGATGCTATACGTCGCCCCCTGATGCCGGACCTGGCCGACGTGGTGATTCTCTGCGGGGGACGTGGAACCCGCCTGCAGGAGCAGAGCCCCTCCATCCCCAAGCCCCTGGTGGAGATCGGGGGTGAGCCGATCCTCTGGCACGTGATCCGGATCTACGCGGCCCAGGGCCTCGAGAGCTTCATCCTGTGCACCGGCTTCAAGGGCGAGCTGATCGAGGCGGCGGTCGACTCGCACGAGTGGCCCCATGGCGTGACCGTCACCTGTGTGGACACCGGCCTCGACACCCCGACGGGGGGCCGCATCCAGCAGGTGGGAGCGATGCTCGAGGGGCGCGCTTTTTGCGCCACCTACGCCGACGGCGTGGCCGACATCGACCTCCAGCGCCTGCTCGCCTTCCACCGCGCTCACGGCGGGCTGGCCACGATGACGGTGGTGCGGCCCCACCTTCCGTTCGGCATGGCCGAGCTCAACGGCGACGACCGGGTGCGTGGCTTCCAGGAGAAGCCGCGGGCGGCAGGCTGGGTGAACGGCGGCTTCTTCTGCTTCGAGGCGGAGGCGCTCGAGTATCTGAACGCCGACTCGGTGCTCGAGCGGGAGCCGCTGGAGCGGCTGGCCGCCGACGGCCAGCTCCACGCCTTCCGCCACGAGGGCTTCTGGGACTGCATGGACACCTACAAGGACGCCGCGCTGCTCAACGACCTGTGGGCGCGCGGCGAGGCGCCGTGGAGGGTGTGGACGTGAGCGCACCGCTTCCGCCTGTCGAGCTGGCCGCGCGTGTCGGACCGGGCATCGGCGCGAACACCTTTGCTGCGTATCTCAACGAGGGCGCCGCGGTCCGCAGGCGAATCGAGGAGCTTCTGCCTGCGGACTGGAGCTTTGAGGGCAAGCGGGTACTCGACTTCGGCTGCGGCTCGGCGCGGGTGCTGCGTCACTTCCTAGACGAGGCCGACCGCGCTGAGCTCTGGGGCTGCGACATCGACGGCCCGAGCATCGAGTGGGTCGAGGCCAACCTGAGCCCGCCGCTGCGCTGCTTCCAGAACGGTTACACCCCTCCACTCGACCTACCGGACGCGACTATGGATCTCGTCTGGGCCACCTCCGTGTTCACGCACATCGGCGACCTGTGGGCGGATTGGCTGCTCGAACTGCACCGAATCCTGGCTGCCGACGGGCTCCTGATCGCGAGCTTCCTGGGAACGGGAATGTGGGAGGCCCGGGTCCGGGAGCCCTACCGAGAGGACGAGGTGGGCATGACGATCGTCGGCCACTGGAGGGGTCCGGATGCCGATGTCCTGCATTCGGAATGGTGGCTGCGTGAGCACTGGGGGCGCGCCTTCGATGTGCTCGAGGTGGCTCGCCCGCCCGAGCAAAACGGGTCGGCGCCCGCGGCCCAGAGTCACATCGTGCTGAAGAAGCGGGCGGGCACGTTCACGGTGGAGCAGCTCCAGCACATCGATCCCGGCGAGGCCCGTGAGCTTGCGGCGCTGCAGACGAGCCTCAGGGTGCAGCGCTACGAGATCGCGGCGCTGACGGCGGACGTCTCGCTGGCGGCCATGGCCCGGTCGCGAGCACGCGACGCGCTCCGCGCCTCGCGCTGGGCCGAGCCCGCGCGCCGGCTGCGACGGCGCCTGCGTGGCTGACGCCGCCTGCCTCAGTCCGTCCGGCGTCGCCTGAAGGAGCGCGCCGCCCCCAGGCCGGCTCGCAGCGGCGCGGTCAGCTGCCAGCTGCGTGACGACTCGTAGAAGCTGCGCAGCCGGACGAGCTCCGCGACGTGGTCGCGGCGCAGCTGGAGCAGGTTGTGGCGCAGGGCGGCGAACTCGCGGGGCTCGCCGGGCTCGGGTCGCTCGACCTCCTCCACCGTCAGCTCGACGTCGCGCTTGCGCAGCAGCGCCCAGCTCTGACCGTGGACCATCGGCTCAACGCGCACGATCTCGAAGAGCCGTCCCCAGTGAGCGCTCACCCACCAGTCGGACATGAGGACCATGGGGCCGCCGATCTCCCAATCCTGGTCGTGGCGCAACGCGTTCATGCCCACCCGGTCCTCGTCCCAGGGCTCGCCGATCAGCTCCTCGGAGGTCCAGCGGCCCATGTAGGTGGCGATCAGCAGCCCGTCCGGCTTCAGCAGCCGGTGCAGCTCGAGCAGCCAGGGAATCGATGAATCGGTGAGGTGGGTGAACACCGACAGGGCCCAGATCAGGTCGAAGCTCGCCGGCTCGAGCCCCAGCGGTGGCGCCTCGCCCGACAGGCGGACATGCAGCGGAGGGCACAGCGTCTGGTCGAGCCACTCGATGCTGCGGGAGTCGATGTCGGCCCCCCACAGCTCGCCCTGCCCGGCCTCGTCGAGGAAGTGACGAAGCGTGCGGCCCGCCCCGCAGCCGAAGTCCAGCACGCGCCGGCCCTCGAACGACCAGTCGTCGGGCAGCAGGCTCAGCAGCGCGCCGCGCGCCTCCGCGCCGTGCTGGTCGTAGATCACGTAGGGCTCGTCGCTGCCGTCGAGCGAGCACACGCGGTTCGCGAGCTCGGGAGGCGGAAAGGGTGCTCTCACGTCGTCGGCTCGGCGATCGGCGCAGCAACGGAGCCGGCGGGAGCCGGTCGCCCCAGCGCCAGGAACAGCACCACGGCGGCGCACACGGCCTGCACGGCCAGCAGGGCCATCGCCACGCGCGTGAGATCGTCGCCCACCGCCACCAGGGCCAGCACCTCCGCCACCACGCCGGCGGCCAGGATCCAGATGAAGCGGTACTGGCGAAGCGCCAGCAGATACTGCACGGCCAGATAGGTGCAGGCGAGGAGCACCATCGCCAGGCCGAGCCAGGGCAGGGCGTCGGACGCCAGCGTCAGGTCCTCGCCGAAGACCGCCTCGAGCAGGGGCTTGCCCGCCGCGACGTAGATCAGCACCATGGGAACTCCGCCGGCCACGATCAGGCCCAGGCAGCGCACCAGGATGGAGCGCGCGTCCTCGCCGGTCGTCACGCGGCGCGCCGCCTCCGGAACGAGGTACATGCCGAGACCCACCGCGATCCAGATGATCGCCTTCGCGGCCACGGCGGCCACGGCGTAGGAGCCGGCGGCGTCGCCCGAGACCTCGTGCTTGACCACGATCACGTGGAGCTCCTGGATGGCCAGCAGCAGGGTCAGAGCGATCACGGGGGCCCGCGCGCCCACGAGCAGCTCGCGCAGCGGAGACTCGGCCGCCGACTGGGGATCGGCGGGAGGCAGCTCGCGGCCGAGCGGCACGAGCAGAACGAGCGCCATGGCCGCGAACGCGAGGGCGGCGCCCAGGAAGGCGCCGGTCACGTCGAGCCCGACACCCACCAGCAGCAGACCGAAGACGATCCGCGACGTGGCCTCGCCGACGATCGAGAAGGCCACGGCGCGGTAGCGCTGGAAGCCCTGCAGCACGCCGCGCTCCACGCACACGATCACCCACAGCATCGCCGTGAGCGGGACCGCGGCCGCGCCCCACACGTCGTCGACGTTGATGATCGCCCCGATCACCGAACGCAGCGGAATGGCGGCCAGGGCCACCACCACGGTGGCGATGGCCAGCCGCACCAGCCACCTGCGCACGCCGGCACCCACGTTCGGGACGCCCTCGGCGAGCTCTCCGCTCACCTCTCGGGCCACGGCGATCTGCAGCGCCGACCCCGGGACCATGAGGATGATGTAGGCCGACACCAGCACCGCCAGCGAGCCGTAACCGGTGGCGCCGAGGAGGCGCGCGAAGATGACCGTGAACACGAGCGCCAGGACGTTCTGAGCGATCACGGCGGCGCCCATGCCGGCCGCCCGGCCGGTGTCGGATCGGGTCAGGTCGGCCATCAGCGCCCGCAGGCCGCTTGACCGGCGGCGAGAGATACCCGGCGCGCGCACGGCGCCAGACTACCCCCGAGCCTTCGTTTTCGACGCTGCGCGACTAGCATCGCCGCCGCGTGGGAGGTCTGCTCTGACCCCGCCCGGCGCCGCGGGGACTGAGGCGCCGGCAGAATCGAGTTCCCCCAAGCGCGCGGTCATCCGCGAGCTGGCCGTCGCCTGGCTGCATCTCGCCGTGCTGTGGATGTTCGCCTTCGCCCGCCCTCTGTTCCAGGTGCTCGAGGACAGTCCGGCGTTCTTCGTCGCGCGCGGCAACACCACCGCCGACATCGTCCTCCTCGCTCTGGGCGCCGCCTTCGTCCCGCCCACCCTGCTGGTGCTCTGCGAGGCCGTGCTGATCCCGCTGCGCGCCGCCCGCCGGGCGCTCCATCTGGTGTTCGTCGCCGTCCTGGTCGCCGCGATCGTGCTCCAGGCCCTCGACGGCCTGGCCGGCGGGCCGGCCGTACTGCTGATCGCGGCCGCGCTCGCGATCGGCGCAGGGGGCGCGTGGGCCTACGCCCGCACCCGCTTCGCACCGGCCGTGCTCACGGTGTTGTCGCCCGTACCGGTCCTCCTGGTCGCCTACTTCCTGCTGCTGTCGCCCGTGTCCGACCTGGTGCTGCCCGAGGACGTGGAGGCGGCGGGCGCGGGCAAGAGCCGCAGCTCCACCCCGGTGGTCTTCGTGGTCTTCGACGAGTTCTCGGGCGCCTCGCTGGCGGATTCGAGCGGGAAGGTGGACGCGTCGCGCTTTCCCAACCTGGCGGCCCTCTCCGGGGACGCGACCTGGTACCCGAACGCCACCACGGTCGCCGACGAGACCACCGCGGCCGTGCCGGCGCTGCTCTCCGGACAGCGCCCTGAGAAGGGCAAGCTGCCGATCGCGTCGGACCATCCGGTGAATCTGTTCACGGCGCTCGAGGACAGCCATTCCCTCAACGTCGTCGAGCCCGCCACCGACCTGTGTCCCGAGCGCCTCTGCTCGCAGGCGCGACCGTCGCTGCGCAGCCGGCTGCGTGCCCTGGCCGACGACCTGAGCGTGGTCTCGGCGTACCAGTTGCTGCCGGCCGACCTCGAGGACGGGCTGCCCGAGGTGGACCGGACCTTCGCCGGCTTCCGCGAAGGCGGGCGAGACGATGCTGCCCGAGAGCGCCGGCGTCCCGGCCGCCGGACTGGAGAACCGCCCGGGTCAATTCGCGCAGTACATGCGGGGCATCGACGGAACCGCGTCCAGGCCTCAGCTCGACTTCCTGCACCTCGCCCTCCCGCATTTCCCCTGGCAGTACCTGCCCTCGGGGCAGTCGTACGACGTCGCCGGCCCCGACCCGCCCGGCCTGTCCAGCGAACACTGGTCACCTGAACCGTGGTTGAGCCGGCAGGGCTATCAGCGCTACCTCCTCCAGCTGGGCTACGTGGACAGGCTGCTCGGCCGCCTGATCGAGCGGTTGCGCGCCGAGGGCCTCTACGACCGCTCGCTGATCGTCGTGACCGCCGACCACGGCATCAGCTTCCGGGCCGACCTCAACCGGCGCGTGGTCGTTCCCGGCAACGCCCCCGACATCGCCAACGTGCCGCTGTTCGTCAAGCAGCCGGGGCAGGAATCCGGCCGCGTGGACGAAGGCCATGCGCGGACGATCGACGTCCTGCCGACCGTCGCGGAGGCCGTCGGCATACGGCTTGGCGACGAGGTGGACGGGCGTCCGCTGGGACAGCCGGGCGCGCGCGAAGGCCGGGTCAGGGTCAGCTCCTACACCGGCAATCCCGTCGAGCTGTCGTTCGGCGATTTCGTGCGCCGGCGCGACGCCGAGGTGGCGCGCCGGCGACGGCTCTTTCCGGGTGACGGCTTCGACGGAGTGTTCGCCTCGGCGCCGAGCGCCGGGCTGGTCGGCGAGCCCGTCCGCTCTGTTCCGGCCGGCGGGCCGGCGAAGTTCCGGGTGGAGCTCGACTTCCGGAGCGGGTTCGCGGCGTTTTCGCCCGGCTCCACGAGCGTCCCTGCGTTCGTGACGGGACGCGTGACCGGAGCGGCCGACGCCGGCGAGCTGGTGGCGATCGCGGTCAACGGCCGCATTGCCGCGGTTACGAAGAGCTTTCGCGACGGGGCGGACATCCGCGTCGGGGCGATGATCTCGCCGCGGGTGCTTCGGACCGGTGCGAACCGGGTCGATGCGCTCGCTGTGAACGGCAGCGGCGCCACGCTCCGCCTTGCCCGCGTCGGCAGCACCGGAGGCGAGGACGCTTCGTTGGTCCGCGACGGGGAAGAGCTCGTGATGGTGATCGGCGGAGACCGCATCCCGGTGACCCCGGGAGCAGCGGACGGGTGGCTGGATGCCTCCTCCGCGGACGACACGGCCACGATCAGCGGATGGGCCACGGACGCCCGGCATCGCCGTGCGGCCGACCGCGTTCTGCTGTTCGACGACGGCCGCCTGGTCGAGGCCACAGCGCCGTCGGTGGTCAGGGCCGACGTGGCCAAGGAGTTCCAGAGCCTGGGCGTGGCCAAGTCAGGTTTTCGCTTCGCGGGCATCTCCGGGGGGAGCGAAGCCGTGAGGTCGGGCCGGCTCGTGGCGGTTGCGCTGGCCGGAGAGGGCGCCTCGAAGCTCAAGTTGCCTCGGTGACCGAGGAGCGGCGGACAGCGGGCGTCGGGCGGCAGTTGCTCGTGGCGTGGCTGCATCTCACCGCGCTGTGGGCCTTCGCCCTGGCGCGGCCGCTGTTCGCCGTGCTGGAGGACAGCCCCGAGTTCTTCGTCGCCCGCGGCAACACCAGCTTCGACATCGTGCTGCTGGCGCTGGCGGTGACGCTGGTTCCGCCGACGTTGCTGCTGGCGCTCGAGGCCCTGCTGTTCCGATGGGGGAGCGTGCGGCGGGGGTTGCACCTGTTCTTCGTAGCGGTCCTGATGGCCGTGATCGCCCTCCAGCTGCTGGAGGAGCTCGGGATCGGCTCGACGCTCGCGCTGAGCCTGCTGTCCGTGGCGATCGGGGTGACCGGCGCGCTGCTGTACGCGAGTACCCGCTTCGTGCCCGCGCGTCATGTCGGTGCTGGCCCTCGCGCCCGTGTTGTTCCTGCTCAACTTCCTGTTCGTCTCGCCGGTCTCGGACCTGGTCCTGTCCAATGACGGCGAGGGAGCGGAGTCCTCGAGCGTGGAGAACCCCGTTCCGGTGGTGGTGGTGCTGTTCGACGAGTTCTCCGGAGCCTCGCTGACCGGCCGTGACGGGCGAATCGACGCCAGCCGCTACCCGAACTTCGCGAGGCTGGCCCGCAGCTCCACCTGGTACCGCAACGCGACCACGGTGGCCGACGAGACCCCTGAGGCGGTGCCGGCGCTCCTCAGCGGGCGGCGTCCTGTCGGGGACCAGCTGCCGATCGCCGCCGATCACCCGGACAACCTGTTCACGATGCTGGGCGACGACTATCGCCTGAACGTGAGCGAGCCGGCCACCGATCTCTGCCCCGAGCGGCTGTGCGGGGGCGAGGAGAGGGCCGGCGCCGACACCCGCCTGCGGGGCCTCTTCGACGACCTCAGTGTCGTGTCCGCCTATCTGGTCCTGCCGGAGGGAGTCGAGGACCGGCTTCCGGCCGTGGACCAGAACTTCGCCGGTTTCCGTGAGGATGACGGCGGCAGCGCCGCCGGAACCGCCGCCGACATTCCGGAGGGTGGCCTCGAGAACCGGGCCGGCCAGTTCGATCGCTTCCTCTCGAAGCTTGGACGACCCGCTGACCGGCCGACGCTCGACTTCATCCACATCGCCCTGCCGCACTCGCCGTGGGAGTACCTGCCCTCGGGCCAGACCTACCCGGTCAGCGGACCGGACATCCCGGGGGTGAGCGGGGACGAGTGGGCCGCCGACGCCGAGCTTCCCACTCAGGCCTACCAGCGTTACCTGCTTCAGCTGGGCTACGCGGACCGCCAGATCGGCAGGCTCCTGGAGCGCATGCGCGAGACCGGGAGGCTCGACCGGTCGCTCCTGGTCGTGACCGCCGACCACGGGATCGGATTCCGGGCGGGGCAGGGTCGCCGGGCCGCGGACGGCGGCAGCCTGGCCGAGATCGCCAACGTCCCCCTGTTCGTCAAGACGCCCGGTCAGACGCGGGGCCGAGTCGACGACGGGCCCGCGCTCACGATCGACGTTCTGCCGACGATCGCCGAGCTCCTGGATGCCGGCGCGGGCGAAGGCGTGGATGGGCGGCCGTTGCCGCACGGGGGCTCAGCGGGCGAGCAGATCGAGGTGCGCACCTTCAGCGGCGACGACGTGACCACGACCTTCGGCGAGTTCACTCGGCAACGCGACCGGGAAGTGCGGCGGCGCATCGGGCTCTTCGGTGCGGGCAACGGCTTCGCGGGTGTATTCGCCCCGCCCGCGCGGCGGGAGCTGGTCGGGCGCCGGGTGGCCGAGCTTCCCGTGTCCTCGGCCGCGGCCTTCGGCGTGGAGTTCGACTTCCGGGAGGGTTACGGGGCCTTCAGCCCGGGCAGCAGCGGCGTTCCCGCCTTCATCACCGGCGTCCTCACGGGGCCGGCACGCGGCGGTGAGGAGGTCGCGGTGGCGGTGAACGGCCGCCTGGCGGCGGTCACGCGCAGCTATCGGGCGGGAGCCGACATCCGCATTGGCGTGATCGTCCCGCCCGAGGTCTTTCGCGAGGGGACGAACCGGGTGGAGGCGTACGCCCTGTCGGGCTCGGGATCCGCCACCCGGCTGGCCGGCGCGGGACGGGCCGAGAGCTTGGCGGGGCGGGTCGACCGTGAGGACGGAGGCGAGGCCCTGGTGGGCGTGGGAGAGCGCGAGATCCCGGTGGAGGAGGGAGTGGCCGACGGCTACATCGACAGCGTGAAGGCCGACGGAGACACGGTCAGCGTGGCCGGGTGGGCCACGGACGCTGGGCACGGACAGGCCGCAGAGCGGGTGCTCCTCTTCAGCGGCGAGCGGCTCATCCAGGCGGGGACCCTCACGGGTCCGCGCGAGGATCTGGCCGCGCAGTACGGACCGGGGGTCGCACTCGCCGGCTTCGAGTTCACCGGCGTCGACGCCGGCGAGGCTCGCGGTGGCCCCGACCGCCTACGTGTATTCGCCGTGGTCGACGGGCGGGCATCGGAGCTGCGTGGCGGCCAGGGATAGCTCACCCTCCGGCGATGCCGCCAGTCCCCGTCGCTGCTTCGGCGACGCCTCGCCCGACTACGCCGCCTACCACGATAAGGAGTGGGGCCGGCCGGTCACGGACGACCGCGACCTGTTCGAGCGCCTCGTGCTCGAGGGCTTCCAGTCCGGCCTTTCGTGGCTGACCATCCTGCGCAAGCGCGAGAACTTCCGGGCGGCGTTCGCGAACTTCGAGATCGAGAAGGTGGCCGGCTTCAGTGACGACGACGTCGCGCGGCTCCTGGCCGACGCCGGGATCGTTCGCCACCGGGGCAAGATCGAGGCGGCCGTCGCCAACGCCCGGGCCGCCGCGGCGCTGGAGCTGCCGCTGGCCGAGCTGGTGTGGTCGCACGCTCCGGCGCGGGAAGGGCCGGCGCCGCGCAGCTTCGAGGAGGTGCCCTCGCTCACGCCCGAGTCCACGGCGCTCTCGAAGGAACTCAAGCGCCGTGGCTTCCGCTTCGTCGGCCCCACCACCGCCTACGCGGCAATGCAGGCCTGCGGCGTCGTGAACGACCACCTGGCCGCCTGCTGGGTCCGGGACGAGGTCGAAAAGAAGCGCTCGGCCGTCCGCGGCTATCCTGGGCGCCGGGATGGATGAACGCGCTCTCACCGAGCGCCTGATCACCTACGACACGTCCACCCTGGAGGGAATGCAGGCCGCCGCCGGCTTCGTCAAGGGCTGGCTGGAGGCCCGGGACGTGGAGGTGACGGGCACGACGCACAACGGCCGGCCCGTGCTGGCCGCCACGATCGGACCCCGCGAGGGGCCGACGATCGTGCTGCACGGCCATCTCGACGTGGTGCCCGCCCGGCCCGAGCAGTTCACGCCGCGCATCGACGGCGACCGGCTCTACGGCCGCGGCGCCTACGACATGAAGGGCGGCCTGGCCTCGATGATGTGCGCGCTCCACGACCTGACCGCGCAGGGCCGCGTGCGGGTGCACTTCGTATGCGTCGCCGACGAGGAGTCCGAGGACCTCGAGGCGCGCGGCTCGGACCATCTGGTCGAGAGCGGCTACCTCGGTGACTTCGCGATCACCGGCGAGCCCACCAACATGCACATCGGCATCCAGGCCAAGGGCGTCCTGGCGATGCGGATCGAGGTGACCGGCAAGGCGGCCCACGGCTCCACGCCCTGGCTCGGCGACAACGCGGTGCTGAAGGCGCTCGACGTCTTCCGGGCGATCGAGGGCCTGTCCTTCGCCCGCGAGTCCTCCGACCTCTTCGACCGCCCGTCGATCAACCTCGGGCGGATCCTCGGCGGGGACGCCCTCAACCGGGTGCCCGACCTGTGCGCGATCGACGTGGACATCCGCTACCTGCCCGGCCAGGAGCCGGAGGACATCCTGAGCGAGGTCGACAAGATCCCGGACACCGCCGTCGTCAAGGTGTTTCAACGCAGGCCTGTGATCGTCGCGCGCGAAAACGTCTACGTGCAGACGCTCGGCGAGGCCATCTCGCGGGTGGCGCCGCCCACCAGCGAGCGGCTCGGCGTGGGGCGCGACGGCGCCTCGGACGCCATCTCCTTCATCGAGGCGGGCGTGCCCGCGGTCGAGTGCGGCCCCACCGGCGAAGGTCATCACGGCCCCGAGGAATGGGTTTCGATCCGGTCGCTCGGCCAGTATCGGGAGGCTCTCGTGGAGTTCGTCACACTCCTCCCCTCCCGCCTCGAGCCCGGCGAGGAGGATCGCCGGCTCAAGATCGCCTGATGTACTTCGACAACATTCCCCGACCCGGACTGTGGAAGCGCGTGCTGCTCGGTGCGGTGCTGGTGGTGTTCGCGTCGGCGGCGGCCACGGCGGTGGCGGCCTTCAACGAGGTCGACAAGGTGGTCGACGCGCTGAAGCTGAGCCCCGAGCTCGATCTGAGGGAGGGCACGCTGGCCGAGACCGATCCGGGCGAGCCTCAGACTCTGCTGGTTCTCGGGTCGGACAAGCGCCCGAAGAACAACCTGGAGGGGGCGGCGGGCAGGGGCCTCTCGGACACGATCATCCTCGTCCGGCTCAACCCGGACAAGGAGGCCACGGCGATCATGTCGCTGCCCCGCGACCTGAAGGTCGATATCCCGGGCGTGGGCACCGACAAGATCAACGCCGCCTACTCCTACGGCGGACCGCAGAAGACGCTCGAGACGGTCAAGGCCCTCACCGGCCTGCCCATCAACCACATGGTCAACGTGAGCTTCAAGGGCTTCTGGCGCGCGGTCAAGGCGATCGGCTGCGTGTATACCGACATCGACCGCGACTACTACAACGACAGCGCCGAGTACCGGGCCATCGACATCGACCCGGGCTACCAGCGCCTGTGCTCGCGCCAGGCGCTCCAGTACGTGCGCTACCGGCACACCGACTCTGACCTGGTGCGCTCGGCCCGCCAGCAGGACTTCCTGCGCCAGGCCAAGCAGCAGATCACCACCACCAAGCTGATCGACGAGTCGGAGCGGCTGATGAGGATCTTCGGCCGCAACACCTCCACCGACGCGGCTCTGCGCTCGCGCTCCGAGGTGCTGCGGCTGCTCAAGCTGGCCGTCTTCTCAGCCCGCCGGCCGATCCAGGAGATCCACTTCGAGGGCACGATCGGCGAGAGCTACGTGGAGGCGAGCAACGAGCAGATCAAGAAGCTCGTCCAGCAGTTCCTGCTGGTGGAGGACACTCCCGGCCCCCGAGGCCAGGCGCCGGGGCCGACGAACGAGCCCAAGCGGCGCAAGCGCAAGCGCGCGCGCCCCGACGCCGCAGCCCTCGGGCTGTTCGACGCCACCGCACTCGGAGAGGAGCAGGGCCTGGTGGCCGTGCAAAACGGCGCCGGTGGCTCGCTGCCCGTGCTCTACCCGACCCTGCTGATCAACTCGTCCGAGTTCGCGCAGGAACCGCGCGTGTACAAGCTGAGGGGCCAGGACGGCAAGCGCTACGGCGCCTACCGGATGGTCATGAACAAGTACAACGCCAACGGGGAGTACTACGGGCTGCAGGGCACCACCTGGCAGGACCCGCCGATCCTCGACGGCCCCACCGAGAAGCGCAGGATCGGCGGCCGCGAGTACGAGCTCCACTACGCCGGCGACCGCCTGCGCCTGGTGGCCTGGCACACGCCGAAGGCCGCCTACTGGATCTCCAACACCCTGCTGCAGACCCTCACCAACAAGCAGATGCTCGCCATCGCGCGCTCCACGCGCCGCTGTTGCTGACAACCTCACCAGTGACCGCAGGTCACTAGCCTGCTCGGGCCAATGAGCGAAGAGCTGGAGCCTATCGGCGTCGTCGGTGTGGGCTGGGTGGGCCTGGTCACGGCCGCGTGCTTCGCCGAGCTCGGCCACGAGGTGTGGGCGCGCGACATCGTGCCCGAGAAGGTCGAGTCGCTACGCCGGGGCGAGGTCCCCATCCACGAGCCCGGCCTGCCCGAGCTGGTGGTCAAGAACGCCGAGCGCCTGCACTTCACCACCGACATGGCGGAGCTGCTCGAGCACGCCCGCCTGCTGTTCGTCTGCGTGGACACGCCGCCTACGTACTCGGGCGACGCCGACCTCTCGCGCGTGGAGGCCGTGCTCGCGGAGCTGGGCGACTCGAGCGAGCACGCCCTGGTCATGAAGAGCACCGTGCCGGTGGGCACCGGACGGTCGATCCGGCGCCGCCGGCCCGGAACCGGCTACATCTCCAACCCGGAGTTCCTGAAGGAGGGCAGCGCCGTCTCGGACTTCATGAAGCCCGACCGCGTGGTGATCGGAGCGGACGAGGGCTCGGAGGAGTACGCGCAGCGGGTGGAGGCGCTGTACGCGCCGCTGGAAGCGCCGGTCGTGCACACCGACATCGCTTCTGCCGAGATGATCAAGCTCGCCTCGAACGCGTTCCTGGCCACGAAGATCAGCTTCATCAACGAGATCGCCAACGTCTCGGAGGAGCTCGGAGCCAACGTCTCCGAGGTGGCCCGCGGAATGGGATTGGATGACCGCATCGGTCCCCAGTTCCTCAGGGCCGGCATCGGCTACGGGGGCTCCTGCTTTCCCAAGGACGTCGCCGCTCTCAAGCAGCTCGCCGGCAACACCGGCTACCACTTTCAACTGCTCACCGCGGTGATCGAGGTCAACGAGCTCCAGAAGCGGCGCACCATCGGCAAGCTCCAAAAGCACCTCGGACCGCTGGTGGGCAAGGAGGTGGCGCTGCTCGGCGTGGCCTTCAAGCCCGACACCGACGACATCCGCGAGGCCACCAGCCTCGTGCTCGCCGGACGGCTGGCGGGCGAGGGGGCGAGCGTGCGCGTCTACGACCCGGTGGCGGCGTCCAAGGCCGATGGGCTGCTCGCCGGAGCACGGGTGGCGGACTCCGCTCTAGAGGCCATCGACGGCGCCGACGCCGTGGTGCTCGTGACCGAGTGGCCCGAGTTCGCCGAGCTCGACTGGGCGGGTGAGGTAAAGCGCCGGCTGAGGACGCCGGTGGTCATCGACGGCCGTAACTTCCTCGACCGTGAGGCGCTCTTGGAGGCCGGCTTCACCTACGAGGGCATCGGCCGCTAGGTGCAGGCCCTCGTCCTGGCCGGCGGTGAGGGCACGCGGCTGCGACCGCTCACCTACACCACGCCGAAGCCGGTGATGCCCCTGGCCGGGAGGCCGTTCCTGTCCTTCATGCTCGACTGGCTCAACGGGCACGGGGTCGACCAGGTGATCCTCTCCTGTGGCTTCATGTCCGATGCCGTCAGGAGCGTGCTGGGCGACATCTACGACGGCATGCGCCTGCGCTACGTGGTCGAGGAGGTGCCGCTCGGCACCGCCGGGCCGGTGCGGCTGGCCCTCGACGAGGGAGTCTTGGACGAACGCTTCCTCGTGCTCAACGGCGATGTGCTCACCGACATCGACCTCACCGTCGAAGTCGCCCAGCACGAGGCCACGGGCGCCCGCGTGACGCTCGCCCTGTATCCCGTGGAGGACACCGCCAGCTACGGCGTGGTGCCCACGGCGGAGGACGGGCAGGTGATCGAGTTCCTGGAGAAGAGCGAGGGGCCGGCCCCCACCAACCGGATCAACGCGGGCGCGTACGTGCTCGAGCGCGAGGTGGTGGAGACGATGGTGCCCGGGGGCCGCGCCGTCTCCTTCGAGCGCGAGATCTTCCCGCTGCTGCCGGGTGACGGCCTCTACGGCTACGCGGCGGAGGGCTACTGGGTGGACATCGGCCAGCCGCTGCGCTACCTGGAGGCCACCTGGGACCTGCTCGCCGGCCGCGTCGAGTCGAAGCTGCCGGCGCGTGACCAGACCGGCTCGCTGATCTACCCGGGCTCGCTGCTGGCCGGCGCCCACGTGGGGCCGCAGAGCGTGGTCGGCCGCCACTGCTCGGTCGGCACCGACGCGCGCGTCGAGCGGGCGGTTCTCCACGACCGCGTCCACGTGGGCGCCGACGCCGCGGTGATCGAGGCCGTGCTGGCCGAGCGGGTGCGCGTGGGGGAGCGCGCGCGGGTGGAACCTCAGGCCATCGTGGGCTCCGGCGCCGTGATCGGCGAAGATGCCGTCATCGAGGAGAGAGCCAGGATCGATCCCGGCGCCGTGGTGGCGCCCGGCACGCGCGTCGCGGCCACGGAACACGTCTCGTGAGCGGACCGGCACTCGACCGCGAGACCATCGAGGCCGGCGATCCCAGTCGGATGCTCGACGACGTGCTCGCGATGCCCCTTCAGCTCGGCGACGCGCTGTGGCGCGCCCAGTCGGCGGGGATAAGCGCCGGCGACAGCTCCGCCGGGCTGGTGGTGTGCGGGATGGGCGGATCGGCCATCGGCGGGGACCTGGCCGTCGGCGCCCTGGGGGACCGGGCCACCCGACCGATCTCGGTCGTCCGCGGCTACGCGATCGAGTCCTGGACGCCCCCCGAGACGCTCGTGCTCTGCTCCAGCTACTCGGGTGACACCGAGGAGACGCTCGCCTGCTTCGAGGCCGCGGGAGCGGCCGGCGCCCGGCGCGCGGTGCTGACCACGGGCGGCGAGCTGGCCGAGCTGGCTCGGGCCGAGGGCGTGCCCGTCATCGGCGTGCCGTCCGGAATGCAGCCCCGGGCCTCCGTGCTCTACGGCACGGTCGGCGCGCTCGAGTGCGCGGCGCTGTGTGGGGCCGCGCCGTCGCTCCACGCGGAGATCGACGGCGCGAGCGCGCTGCTCGAGCGGCTGGTGGGGCAATGGGGCCCGGACTCGCCGGAGGACTCCCTGGCCAAGTCCATCGCGCGCGACCTGAAGGGGACGATTCCGGTGATCCACGGGTCCGGGCCGACCGTGGGCCTGGCGCGGCGCTGGCACACGCAGATCAACGAGAACGTGAAGACCAGTGCCTCGTGGGCCGAGCTGCCGGAGGCCAACCACAACGAGATCTGCGGCTGGGCGCGGGGGGCGCAGCGCGCGCCGCTCTCGGCCGTGTTCCTCGGCGATCCCGACCTCCACCCGCGTGTCGTGCGGCGAATGGAGCTCACCGCCGAGGAGGTGGCGAGCGCCGGAGCGCCGTCGATCACGGTCGAGCCCCGCGGCGAGAGCCGCTTCGAGCGAGTCCTGTCGCATCTCCTGCTCGGAGATCTGGTGAGCGTCTACCTGGCGACCCTCGAGGGGATCGATCCCACCCCTGCGGAGGCGATCGAGCGCTTCAAGCGGGCGCTGGCCTGAGCGCATCGGGCGACGCCCGGCCCCACAAACCTTGACACGATCGTGGTAAGGTTGGTCCGTCGCGATGGAGGGACTCACGATCAACGAGGCCGCGGAGACGACCGGCTGGTCGGCTCGCATGCTGCGCTACATAGAGAGCGCCGGTCTGATCGAGCCCGAGCGCACGCCCAAGGGGTACCGCGTCTTCGGGCCGGGTGAGCTGCAGCGTCTGCGTACGCTGCGCGAGCTGCTCACCCGGTTCGACTGCGGCCTCACGGATGTCGCCTTCGCCCGCCGGCTGACCACGGACGCGAGTCTGAGGGCGGCCGTCGATCGCTGGTTCGAGGAGCGCCCGGAGAAGCCCGCGGAGGTCAGTACGGGCGACTGGCTCTCCTGGGAGCAGCAGAAGCACCAGCGCCTCCTCATTGCCGAACCCAACCCGAAAGTCACGGAGACTGCCGCATGACCGTTACCGACGCCGCCACCACCACCGACTACAAGGTCGCCGACATCTCGCTGGCCGACTTCGGCCGCAAGGAGATTTCTCTGGCCGAGCACGAGATGCCGGGTCTGATGGCCATGCGCGAGGAGTACGCCGCCGAGCAGCCGCTCAAGGGTGCCCGCATCATGGGCTCGCTCCACATGACCGTTCAGACGGCGGTGCTGATCGAGACTCTGACCGCCCTCGGCGCCGAGGTGCGCTGGGTGTCGTGCAACATCTTCTCGACCCAGGATCACGCCGCCGCCGCCATCGCCGCGGCCGGCGTCCCGGTCTTCGCCTGGAAGGGCGAGACGCTCGAGGAGTACTGGTGGTGCACCGAGCAGGCGCTCGACTGGCCGGGCCACGACGGCCCCAACATGATCCTCGACGACGGTGGCGACGCCACTCTCCTGATCCACAAGGGCGTGGAGTTCGAGAAGGCGGGCGCGGTGCCCGATCCCGCCTCGGCCGAGTCCGAGGAGTTTCAGGTGGTGCTCGGCCTGCTGCAGCGCAACCTGACCGAGGACCCGCAGAAGTGGACCCGCATGGCCGCCGACATCCAGGGCGTGACCGAGGAGACCACCACCGGCGTCCACCGGCTCTATGAGATGTACGAGCAGGGCACGCTGCTGTTCCCGGCCATCAACGTCAACGACTCGGTGACCAAGTCGAAGTTCGACAACCTCTACGGCTGCCGCCACTCGCTGATCGACGGCATCAACCGCGGCGTGGACGTGATGATCGCCGGCAAGACCGCCCTGATCTGCGGCTACGGCGACGTCGGCAAGGGCTGCGCCCAGTCGCTCAAGGGTCAGGGCGCGCGCGTGCTGATCGCCGAGATCGACCCGATCTGCGCGCTGCAGGCCGCGATGGACGGCTACCAGGTGGTGCGCCTCGACGACGTGGTGGGCGAGATCGACATCTTCGTCACCGCCACCGGGAACAAGGACATCATCACCGCCGACCACATGGGCCGCATGAAGCATCAGGCCATCGTGGGCAACATCGGCCATTTCGACAACGAGATCGACATGGCGGGCCTGACCAAGGTCGACGGCGTGGAGCGCATCAACATCAAGCCCCAGGTCGACGAGTGGCGCTTCGCCGACGGCCACTCGATCATCGTGCTGTCCGAGGGCCGGCTGCTCAACCTCGGCAACGCCACCGGGCATCCGAGCTTCGTGATGTCCAACTCCTTCACCAACCAGACGATCGCCCAGGTCGAGCTGTTCGGGAAGAACGAGGACTACGAGAAGCGGGTGTACGTGCTGCCCAAGCACCTCGACGAGAAGGTCGCGCGGCTGCACCTCGATGCGCTCGGCGTCAGGCTCACCGAGCTCAGCGCCGACCAGGCGGCCTACATCGGCGTGCCGGTCGACGGGCCCTACAAGTCCGACCAGTATCGCTACTAGCACTCTCAAGCCCGAGGTCCGCGACGCGGCGCTCGCCCCTCAGGGGCGGGCCCGCGTCGATTGGGCCGAGGGCCAGATGCCGGTGCTGCGCTCGATCCGCGAGCGCTTCGAGCGCGACAGGCCGCTGGCCGACACCAAGGTGGCGGCCTGCCTGCACGTGACGGCCGAGACGGCCACCCTGATGAAGGCGCTGAGCGCGGGCGGGGCCGAGGTGGCGCTCTGCTCGGCCAACCCGCTCACCACCCAGGACGAGGTGGCGGCCGCGCTGGTGGCGGATGGCGTGCCCGTCCAGGCGGCGCGCGGAGAGGACCTGGAGGCCTACGCGCGCCACGTTCACGCGCTGGCTGCGTGGAGGCCCGACGTGACCCTCGACGACGGCGCCGACCTGCTCGTCCTGCTCCACGAGCAGGGCGAGGCCGAGGGGGTGCGCGGCGGCGCGGAGGAGACCACCACCGGCCTCCTGAGGCTCCGCCGGCTCGAGAACGAGGGCCGGTTGGCCTGCCCCGTTATCGCCGTCAACGAGTCGCGCACCGAGCGCACGTTCAACGACCGCTACGGCACCGGCCAATCGGCGCTCGACGGCATCCTGCGCGCCACCAACCTGCTGTTGGCGGGGCGCTCGCTCGTGCTCTGCGGCTACGGGCCGACCGGCCGCGGGATCGCCCAGCGGGCGCGCGGCGCGGGCGCCGCCGTGATCGTGTGCGAGGTCGACCCGCTGCGCGCGCTCGAGGCGCGGATGGACGGCCTGCAGGTGATGCCCGCGCTGGAGGCGGCGGCGGCGGGCGACCTGTTCGTGACCGTCACCGGCTCGCGCTCGGTGCTGCGCCGCGAGCATTTCGAGCGGATGAAGGATGGGGCCGTGCTGGCCAACGCCGGCCACTTCGACGTGGAGATCGACCTCCCCGGCCTGCACGAGATCGCCGACGAAGTGCGCCAGGTGCTGCCTCTGGTGGAGCAGTACGTGCTGCCCGATGGGCGCCGCCTGAACCTCCTCGCCCAGGGACGCGTGGTCAATCTCGCGGCCGGCGAGGGCCATCCCGCGGCGGCGATGGACATGAGCTTCGCCAACCTCGCGCTCGCGGTGGAGCACCTGGCTCTGCACGGCGACGAGCTCGAGCACCGCGTGCTCGACGTGCCGCAGGAGCTCGATGAGGAGATCGCCCGGCTGAAGCTCGAGTCGCTGGGCGTGCAGATCGACGAGCTCACCCCCGATCAGCAGGAGTACCTGAGCTCCTGGAGCGGCGCCTAGGAGCGCAGCAACGAGTCGATCCGGTCGGTCAGCTCCGGGTCGTCGGGCTCGGTGCCCGCGCCGAACCGCGCGACCAGTCGGCCTCGCCGATCGAGCACGTACTTGTTGAAGTTCCAGTCGGGAGCGCCGAGGGCCCGGAACAGGGGATGGGCGTCGTCGCCGGTGACCCTGACCTTGGCGAACATCGGAAAGGAGACGCCGAAGTTCGCCCGACAGAACTCTCCGATCTCCGCATTCGAGCGCGGCTCCTGGCCGGCGAAGTCGTTGGCCGGGAAGCCGAGCACCACGAGGCCATCGTCGCGGCGCTCCTCCCAGAGCCGCTCGAGCTGCTCGAACTGGGGGGTGAAGCCGCACTCCGATGCTGTGTTGACCACCAGCACCACGCTGCCGCGGTAGCGCGACAGATCGTCCGGCTCCCCGTTGAGCCGAGGGAGGGTGAAGCGGAGGACCTGCCGGCCTGTCTCGACTTCGGAGCCCGCGCTCCCAGGCTCCTCGCCCTTGCTGCCGCAGCCCGTTGCCCCGAGCAGGGCTATCAGAACGACGGCAGCAAAGGGCGGTGCGCGCATCCTCCCATTACAACGCAGCGGGCGACTCGGCGGATCAGGGCTCGTCGAACGCGGCCAGCAGCGTTCCGCCCGGCGCAAGCCAGCGCTCGGCCAGGCCGCGCGCCCGCTCGGGCTCGCGGAGGAACAGCCCGACGCGCAGCGCGAGGATCTTGTCGAAGCGCTGCTCGCCCAGGTCTACCTCCTCGAGGCTCGCCACCACGAACTCCGCCCGGCCCGCCTCGACGTACTCGCCGTTCCTGCGCGAGGCCGCCTCGATCATCTTGGGTGAGCGGTCGATCGCGGTCAGCCTCCCGCTCACGAGCCGTTCGCAGACCATCGTGGCGGCCACGCCGTGGCCACAGCCGATCTCCAGCACGAGGTCGGCGGGCCCGACGTCGAGCCGGTCCACCGCGGCTCTCAGCCGCTCGCTCACGCCCGCCTCATCGTCCCGACGCCACGCCCCGGCGTCCAGAGCTCGATCACGAGGGCCTTGCGCTCGTCGTCGAGCCCCACGGTCGAGACCTGGCGGAGATCGAGGCGAAACAGATGCGAGGGGCCGGGCGGAGCCCTGTCGCCGTTGATCTCGCGGACGCGCTCGGAGTCGGTGATCTCCTCCGCCAGGCCGGCGAGCTTGGCGTCGCCGCTCCAGCCGGGCGGATCCTCGGATCCGCTGTGCAGGGCAAACCGGGCGTCGCGCTGGAGGTCATGCGCCTTCCTCGCCTGCCACATCGATCCGATCCAGAGCTCGCCGTCGATCAATGCCGTCTCGGTGCCCGAGATGCGCGGCGAGCCGTCGCGGCGGAGGGTGGCCAGTGTCTTGTGGGTGTGGGCGTCGAGCCGAGCCCTCACCGTCTCGGCGAGCTCCGGCGCCTCGGCCTCGAATTCGGACCAGCTGGGCATGGCGGCCACCCTCGCGCAGCGCGCCGGGCAGGTCCAGGAGGAGGTCGAAAGCGATCAAGCGGGAGGATCCGGACATGGCGGATCGCCTGCGCGAACTGATCGACCTGGTGGTGGAGACGCTCGATGAGCCACGCATCGCCGGCGAGGCCCTGGCCCGGCGGGCCCATTTCTCGCGTGACCACCTCGACCGCCTGCTGGCGGCAGCCACCGGTGAGTCGCCGGTCGCCCTGCGGCGCCGGCTGCTGCTCGAGCGGGCTGCATGGCAGTTGCGCTTCGAGTCGCTCCCGCCCTCCGACGTCGCGCCGGCGGCCGGCTACGGCTCGCTCGCAGCATTCTCGCGCGCCTTCGCCCGCGCCCACGGCGTCCCGCCGAGCGAGTTCGCCGCGGGACGCGGCGCGATCGAGATCGAGGCGCCGAACGGGATCCACTTCCACCCGCCGGCGGGCCTGTTGATTCCGGCGGAGGGAGAACCGCAGGCCGGAGGCGATCTAACCGAGCGCATGGTGGCGCACCACCTCGACCGCGTGCGGGAGCTGCTCGCCGTGGCTTCGGAGCTGCCCGGCGAGCAGCTCGAGCGCCCGCTTCGCCCCGGCTTCGTGGCGGTCTGGTTCGAGGGCGAGGAGGTGAGCGCGTCCGTGATGGCGGAGCGGCTCGTCTACACGCTCGAGGTCTGGGTGGCCGCCATCACGGGCGAGCCCGGGCCGGAACTGGGCCGGAGCGACCTGCGCCGCCGCTTCGAGCGGGCGGCGCGCGATTTCGAGCGTGTCGCGCGCCGCATCCGCGACCGCGGAGCCTGGGACGCCGCCTTCGTGGACGCGCTCTGCGAGCCGCCCCAGACCTTCACCTACGGCGGGGTGCTCGCGCACGTCCTGAGCTACGGCGCCGTGCGCCGCGAGGCCCTGTCAGGCGTTCTGCGCGAGCTCGGCGCAGCCGTGCCCACCTCCGGCGATCCGATCGAATGGGAGGCGGAGCGCAGCCGCGCCGCTCGACGAGGCGGGATCTAGGCCGCGCGGGGGATCAGCCGCTGCAGACGAGGGCGCTCGTCACGGCGCCGGCGCAACTCGCTCGCGGCGTGGAAGCGCAGCAGCTCGACCAGCTCGCCACTGGGGCGGAACGGATCCGCGATCGCCTCGCCGGTGTCGACGTCGAGGGCCGCCCACAGCTCGTCGCCGACCTCGGCCAGCAGCACGTCGCCGGTCGGCGCCGCGGAGCTGTCGATCGCCGCCAGACGGTGGATCGCGTATCCATCATGAGCGTCGGCCTGGCGGACGGTGAAGGTGGTGTTGGTCATGATGCCTCCTCGGTTAGATCGTTTGACTTATCTCGAACTATGGTCGCGGACGAAGTGCATAAGTTCAAATTCGGACTTGTGACACCTCCGATAAGCTCAGGTTATGCTCGATGTGAAACAGCTGAAGGTCCTCAAGGCGGTCTCCGAGCATGGCTCGTTCTCCGCCGCGGCCGACTCCCTGTCCTACACCCAGCCCGCCATCTCGCAGCAGATCGCGGCCCTCGAGAAGCAGGCCAACGCCACGCTCGTGGACCGCGGAAGCCGCGGTGTGACGCTCACCGACGCCGGCCGCGCGCTGGTCGATCATGCCGACGTGGTGCTGGCGCGCCTGGCCGCTGCGGAGGCCGAGCTGGAGGCGATCGCCGGCGTGCGCGGCGGACGCGTGCGGATGTCCTCGTTTCCCACCGCCGGCGCCTCCCTGCTGCCGCCCGCCGTGGCGCTGTTCACGAAGCGCCATCCCGAGGTCGAGCTCACCTTCACCGAACAGGAGCCCGAGGAGGCCGTGGCCAAGCTGCGCGCCGCCGAGCTCGAGCTGGCGCTGGTGTTCGAGTACCGCGATCTCTCCCAGCCCGAGTTCGAGCGTCTCTACGAGGGCATCGAGCTGCGTCACCTGATCGACGACCCGATGTACGTCGCCATGCCCTTCGACCACCCGGCGGCCCGCAAGCCGCGGGTCCGCCTCGGAGATTTCAGCGATGACGTCTGGATACAGAACGACACCCGCGGACCCTGCGGCCGTCTCCACCTCGCGGCCTGCGTCGGCGCAGGCTTCGAGCCGAAGATCGGCTACGTGTCGGACGACTACAACGTCGTGCAGGGGCTCATCGCGGCAGGAGTCGGCGTTTCCCTGCTGCCCGCGCTCTCTCTGACCAACGTCCGGGAGGACATCGTCGTCCGCTCACTCGGCCCGAAGGCGCCCGCCCGCCGCATCGCCTCGGCCGTGCTGGCGGGCCGCTACCGCTCCCCGGCGGCGGAGGCGATGCTGGACATCCTGCACGAGGTGGCCGACCGCTTCGAGCTGCCGTCCGGCACCGCCCTCGCCGCCTGAGCCGGTCAGCGGCGGTACTCTGGCCACGGCGTGGCCAACTTCATCTCACGCGGCTTCAAGGGGCGGCGCCGCGCCCCGGGTGAGCTCGCCGCCCGCCTGCCCCCGGGCCAGTACTACGAGTCGGGCTTTCCCGTCCTCACCGCCGGGCCTACGCCTCGCGTCGACACGGCCGAGTGGGCCTTCCGGATCGACGGGATGGTCGGGGAGGAGCGCGAGTGGAGCTGGGACGAGTTTCAGGCCCTCCCCAGCGAGAACGTCCCGTGTGACATCCACTGCGTGACCAAGTGGTCGAAGCTCGACACGAGCTTCCGCGGAGTGCCATTGGACCTGCTGCTCGACCAGGCGCAGCCGCAGGGCGAGTTCGCCACGGCCTTCGCCTACGGCGGCTACACCACCAACCTGTCGCTGGCCGACCTCACCGGAGGCAAGGGCTGGGTCGTCACCGAGCACGAGGGCGACCCGCTGCCGCGCGAGCACGGTGGGCCGGCGCGCCTGCTCGTTCCCCACCTGTACTTCTGGAAGAGCGCCAAGTGGGTCGCCGGGCTGCGAATCCTGGACCACGACGAGCCGGGCTTCTGGGAGTCCAACGGCTACCACAACCGCGGCGACCCCTGGCGCGAGGAGCGCTATTGGACCGACTGACGCCGGTCGAGCAGCGCGCGCCGGGCCGCTGGCAGCTCGCCACGGTAGGCGCGATCAGGGAGGAGACGGCGCGGGTCAAGTCCTTTCGCTTCGACCTGCCCATGTGGGTCGCCCACCTCCCGGGCCAGCACTACGACGTGCGTCTCACCGCACCCGACGGCTACACCGCCCAGCGTTCCTACTCGGTGGCCTCGTCTCCGCTCGACGAGGGTCAGATCGAGCTGACCATCGACCGGCTCGACGACGGAGAGGTGTCGCCCTACTTCCACGAGGTCGTGGAGGAGGGCGATCAGGTGGAGCTGCGCGGCCCGTTCGCCTCCTACTTCGTCTGGCGCGGCGAGTCGCCGGCGCTGCTGCTCGGCGGAGGGTCGGGCGTGGTGCCGCTGATGGCCATGCTGCGCCATCGGCGCAGGACGATGCCCGACCTCGAGATGCGGCTGGTCTACTCGGTCCGCGCGCCCGACGAGGTGATCTACGCGGACGAGCTCGGCGAGGAGACCCTGGTCACCTTCACGCGCGAGGCGCCCGCGGAATGGGGCGGAGCCACGGGGAGAATCGACTCACGGCTGATCGAGAGCGCGGGCGTCCGATCGGGCATCGCCTTCATCTGCGGCTCCAACGGCTTCGTGGAGGCGGCCGCTGCGCTGGCACTCGAAGCCGGCTTCGAGCCGCGGGAGATCCGCACCGAGCGCTTTGGACCCTCGGGGTGATAGGAACCGCACATGGCCCAAGAGATCGCAATACCGAACGCGCCCTCCACGGCGAAGGTCCGCAACCCGCTGGCGGTGGTCCTGCTGTTCATCGTCACCCTCGGGATCTACTGGATCTTCTGGTGGTACTTCATCAACCGGGAGATGGCCGACTACGGCCAGGCCAACGACGTGCCGGAGCTGGGCGACAACCCCTCCTCTCCGTCGTGGCGGTGACCATCGGCGCCCTGATGATCATCCCGGCGCTGGTTTCGATCTGGCGCACCTGTCGCCGCGATCGAGAGGATCCAGAACCACGATCCTGGGCACCAACAACTTCAGCCCCGTCCTTTCCTTCATCCTGTCGCTGTTCCCTTCTGATTCACCTGATCGCGTGGTTCCTCATGCAGAGCAACCTCAATCAGGCCTGGGAGCGGATGCGGGCGCTAGCCGCCGTGAGCGCCGCCACCGACAAGATGCGCAGCGAGGACCTCCCCGAGGCCGCTGTCGAGACCTTCGCCCGTTACGAGGAGCGCCTGCGGGCGGGCGAGGAGGGAATGGTGCCGGAGGCGGACATCGAGCCGCTCGACGACGCGCCCTCGCTCGACGACCTTCCCGACGGTGATTCCGCTGCGCTCGAGCAGACAGTCGTGCTCAAGCTGAACGGCGGCCTGGGCACGAGCATGGGCATGACCAAGGCGAAGTCGCTGCTCGAGGTCAAGGACGGGCACACCTTCCTCGACGTGATCGTGCGTCAGATCCTCCACCTGCGCGAGCGTCACGAGGCCCGCATCCCGCTGCTGCTGATGAACAGCTTCGCCACTCGCGACGACACCCTCGCGGCGCTCGAGTCCTACGACGAGCTCGCGCTGGATGACCTGCCGCTCGACTTCCTGCAGGGCCGGGTGCCGAAGCTTCTGGCCGACGGGTTCGAGCCCGCGGACTGGTCCGGCGACCCGGGGCTCGAATGGGCGCCGCCGGGGCACGGGGACGTGTTCGTCTCGCTGGCCTCCACCGGCCTGCTGGGCCGCCTGCTCGAGAGCGGCTACCGCTATCTCTTCCTGTCGAACGCCGACAACCTCGGCGCCGCGCTCGACCCGCGCATAGCCGGCTGGTTCGCCGCCGAGGGCCTGCCCTTCGTGTCCGAGGTGGTGGACCGCACGGAGAGCGACAAGAAGGGCGGCCACCTCGCTCGCCGCCGCGACGACGGCGGGCTGCTGCTGCGCGAGACCGCCCAGGTGCCGAGCGAGGATCAGGAGGCCTTCGAGGACATCTCGGTGCACCGCTACTTCAACGCGAACAGCATCTGGGTGAACCTCGAGGCGCTGGAGCGCACGCTCGGCGAGCGCGACGGCGTGCTCGAGCTGCCGATGATCGTCAACCGCAAGACGGTCGACCCGACGGACGGCTCGTCACCCGAGGTGGTCCAGCTGGAGACGGCGATGGGCGCCGCGGTGGGCGTGTTCGAGGGAGCGGGCGCCGTCCACGTGCCGCGTTCGCGCTTCGTACCCGTCAAGAAGACCAACGACCTGCTCGTGGTGCGCTCCGACGCCTACCTGCTGGGCGACGACTGGACCGTCCGGCTGGCGCCCGAGCGCGACGGCCGGCCGCCGCACGTGGACCTGGACCCCGACCACTACAAGCTGGTGGGTGACTTCGAGGAGCGCTTTCCGGCCGGAGCCCCCTCGCTGGCCGGCTGCGAGCGGCTCGAGGTGGAGGGCGACGTGCGCTTCGGCCGTGACGTGACCGTCCGCGGCCGGGTGCACCTCGAGGGCCCGCGTCAGGTGGAGGACGGCGCGCTGCTCGAGGGCTGAGCCGCCGCCGCGGCGTCCTCCCGCCGCTCGCGCCTGCGCTCCTCCTCCTCGGAGTGGGTGAGCATCCTGACGAAGAGCACGACCATCACCAGCACGAGCGTCAGCGACTGCTCGACCATCATGATCACCCCGCCCACGTTCTGATCCTCCACGGGGCTGAGTCCCCAGATCCGCGGCGTGGTCTCGTAGTAGGGGTAGAACACGCTCGTGGACCAGGCGAGGTAGAGGCCGAGCGCCGCGAGGGAGGCCTTGGCCGATGCGATGTAGGCGAGCGGCTGCATGCCGGTCAGGCGACGGCGCATCGGCACCGGCTGGATCAGCGGCCACCACAGCGCCAGCCCGGCGGCGAAGAAGCAGGCGTGCTCGAGCACGTGCAGCAGCGGGGACTGGGTGGCGGCGTCGTAGAGGGCCGGGACGTGCCACAGGTACATCAGGAACAGCCAGATCGCGATGCCGGTGACGGGGTTGGCCAGCGGACCGAGAGCGCGCTCGATACGCATCAGCCTGCGCGTGGCCGGCCGCATCATCACGCGAGACAGGGCGAGGAGCAGCAACAGCGGGGCGACGTCACCGAGCAGAACGTGCTGGACCATGTGGGCCGAGAAGAGGTAGTCCTCGCCCAGGCCGTCCAGGGGGGAGGCCAGCGCGATCAGGAGAGCGACCATCGCGCCGCTGAAGGCCAGTGCCTGGACGGCTCCGGCCCCGCGGCCGCCGGTCTGCCGGCGCACCTCGCGAAAGCGCCACACGTAGACGCCCGCGAGCAGGGCCAGCGGGGCGAGCACCGCCGGATCGGCGAGCCAATGCAGTTGCGGGTGGTCCACTGTCGCCGAATTGTCGCAGTGGCGTCCCCACGGGTGACGCGGCTTCGCGGATCCTCGACTGCATGCTCACACCGCCGCTGTGCTGGGGTTGTGGAGGTCTGGCCCGGCGGGCGGAGCCGCTCTGTGGTGCCTGTCGCCGGGCCCTGCGCCGGCTTCCGTCTCACCCGGTGGTGGTCGAGGGGGTCACGGTCTGGGCGCCGCTCGCCTACGAGGGCGCCGCGCGGGAGCTGGTGCGGGCGCTCAAGTTCCGCGGGGCCGTGAGGGTGGCCGAGGCGATGGCGGCCCAGGTCGCCGCCGGGGCGCCGGACGGTCTACTGGCCGAAGGGCGCCTGGTGCCGGTGCCGCTTCATCCGGCGCGGCGCCGGCGCCGCGGCTTCAACCAGGCGCGGCTGCTGGCCGACGCCCTGGCCGGGCGCACGGGTCTGGCGGTGCACGACTGCCTCGCGCGCGCGGGCGCGAAGCGAGGAGCGGGCCCCACTCAGGTCGGCCGGGGGCGGCGCGAACGCCGCGCCGGGCCGGCGGGTGCCGTGCGCCTTCGCGCCGGGCCGCCGCCTCGGCGCGTGGTGCTCGTGGACGACGTGGCCACCACGGGCGGCACCCTTGCGGCCTGCGCGGCGGCGCTGCGAGCCGGAGGAGCCGAGGAGGTGGTGGCGGTCACGTTCGCCCGCACGCTGGGCCGATGAAGGCGCTCCCCCTTCAAAGCCGGGGGCCACCGGTCTACCATCGGTCGCCCCGGTACCCAGGAGGGCAGATGCGCATCCAGGTGAAGAGCCGCACCGACACGACCGTCGACGAGGACCTCGTCGCTCGGGTGGAGAAGAAGCTCCAGAAGGTCGGTCGCCAGGTCTCACCGCTCGCCGAGCTCGACATCGAGGTCAGGGAGGAACGCGGCAGCTCCCCGGGAGACACCTACGTGGCCGAGGCCGTGCTGGCGCTGAAGGGCACCACGCTGCGTGCCACCGAGAGCGCGAACGACATGGGCCGGGCGCTGAACCTGGTGGCCGACGACATCGCGCGTCAGGTTAAGAAGCACCGCGTCAAGCGTCGCGGCCGCCGGGAGTCGCAAAAGCCGCAGGAGCCGCACGCCGCGTAGCTCTGAGAGCCCCGCGAACGCTTGCTACCGTAGCTTCGAATGTCCATTCTCGACCGCGCCCTGCGGGTCGGCGAGTCGAAGAAGTTCAAAGCCTTCGAGCGCAACGTCGCCCGCATCAACGACTTCGAGCCTGAGCTCGAGCTGGAATCCGACGACGAGCTTCGCCAGCGCTACGCGTCCCTGCGCGAGCGCAACCTCGATGGTGAGCCGCTCGAGGAGCTCCTCTACGAGTCCTTCGCGCTGACGCGCGAGGCCGGCAAGCGCGCCCTCGGGCAGCGCCATTTCGACGTCCAGCTGATCGGGGGGATGGTCCTCCACGACGGCTCGATCGCCGAGATGAAGACCGGTGAGGGCAAGACCCTCACGGCCACGCTGCCGATCGTGCTCAACGGACTCGCCTCACGCGACGAGAAGGGCCACGCCGTCCGCGGCAAGGGCGTGCACCTGGTCACGGTCAACGACTACCTGGCCCGGCGCGACGCCCTCTGGATGAAGCCGATCTACGACCTGCTGGGGGTGACCGTCGGAATCATCCAGTCGGGGATGAACGAGATCGACAAGCAGGAGGCCTACTCCCGCGACGTCGTCTACGGCACCAACTCCGAGTTCGGCTTCGACTACCTGCGCGACAACCTCGCGGTGGAGATGTCGAACAAGGCCCAGCGCGGCCACGGCTTCTCGATCGTCGACGAGGTCGACAACATCCTCATCGACGAGGCCCGGACGCCGCTGATCATCTCCGGTCAGCCCGAGCAGGCCGCCGACCTCTACTACAAGTTCGCCTCCCTGGCCAAGATCATGGAGCCGGGCAAGAAGCCCGAGGGCCTCGAGGCCAAGTCGAAGGAGTACGAGGCCGACTTCGACTTCGAGCCCGAGGAGAAGCACAAGACGGTGGCGGTGACCGAGCGGGGCGTCGAGAAGGCCGAGAAGTTCCTAGGCGTCGGCAACCTGTACCGGGCCGACACGGGCAACCTCGTCAACCATCTCCAGCAGTCGCTCAAGGCCGAGTCGCTCTACAAGCGCGACGTGGACTACGCCGTGATCGACGGCGAGGTCAAGATCATCGACGAGTTCACGGGCCGCATCCTCGAGGGCCGCCGCTGGTCGGAGGGCCTGCACCAGGCCGTGGAGGCCAAGGAGGGCGTGGCGATCCAGGAGGAGTCGCAGACGGTCGCCACGATCACCTACCAGAACTACTTCCGGCGCTACGACAAGCTCGCGGGCATGACGGGCACGGCCCTCACCGAGGCCACCGAGTTCATGAAGATCTACGAGCTTCAGGTGGTGGAGATTCCCACCAACCGGCCGATGGTCCGCGACGACCAGAACGACCAGATCTACAAGACCAAGGACGGCAAGTGGGCCGCCGTGGCCACGGAGATCGCGGACCGCAACGGCACTGGACAGCCGGTGCTGGTGGGCACCATTTCGGTCGAGGTGTCGGAACTGCTCTCGCAAGAGCTGAACAGGCGCGGCATCGACCACAGCGTGCTCAACGCCAAGCCCGAGCACGCCGAGCGCGAGGGTCAGGTCATCGCCGAGGCCGGGCAGCCATTTGCGGTCACGATCGCCACCAACATGGCGGGCCGCGGGGTGGACATCAAGCTGGGTGGCAACGAGGAGCACCTCACCCAGCAGGAGCTCACGAAGCGCGGCGTCGAGCAGGGCAGCGACGAGTGGAACAAGGCCTGGGACGAGCTGTTCCCGCAGATGGAGCAGCAGGTGGTGGAGCAGCGGGAGAAGGTCAAGGAGGCCGGCGGCCTGTTCATCTGCGGCACCGAGCGCCACGAGTCGCGGCGCATCGACAACCAGCTGCGCGGCCGCTCCGGCCGCCAGGGCGATCCCGGCGAGTCACGCTTCTACCTCTCGGCCGAGGACGACCTCGTGCGCCTGTTCGCCGGCGACCGCATCTACAAGATCCTCGACAACAAGTTCCTGGCCCAGGCCGACGACACCGGCAACGAGCTGCCGATCGAGCACAAGATGCTCTCCAAGCAGATCGAGGGAGCCCAGAAGAAGGTCGAGGAGCAGAACTTCCTCATCCGCAAGCGCGTCCTCGAGTACGACGACGTGATGAACCAGCAGCGCGAGATCATCTACGAGTACCGCGACCGCATCCTCGAGGGCGAGGACATGTCGGACGTGGCTCGCACCCAGATTGCCGACGCGATCGAGCGCATCGTCCGCGAGTACACCGAGGGCGACTACCAGGAGGACTGGGAGCTCGAGTCCCTGTTCACGCAGCTCGAGCAGATCTATCCCGTCTCCTACGAGCTCGACGACGTCAAGGAGGGCGCCGACCGCGAAGGCCTCGTGGAGGACCTGCGCAAGGACGTCGTCGACGCCTACGACGAGCGCGAGGAGGACCTCGGCGACGAGCTGATGCGCGCGCTCGAGCGGTTCATGCTGCTGCAGATCATCGACGAGCGCTGGCGCGAGCACCTGCACGACATGGACTATCTGCGCGAGGGCATCCACCTTCGCGGCTTCGCCCAGATCGACCCGCTCGTGGCCTACAAGAACGAGGGCTTCGACATGTTCACGGAGCTCATGAACAACATCTGGGACGAGTTCGCGCGCTACGTGTTCAACGTGGAGATCGAGGTGCAGGAGCCCCAGCAGCAGCAGGCCGCTCCCGCTCAGAACGGGCCCAACTGGGGCTTCGGGGCCAACAGCTCGAACACCGGCCGCCTCACCACCTCGGGCGGCCGCTCCGCGTCCGGCCGCGAGGCGATCGCCGCCGCCGCGGGCGGTGCCGCGGTGCCGAGCGGCGTGGCCGAGGCGGCCGAGCTGGCCGCAGACGAGGTCACCGTGCCGGCGCCCGCCCCGGTAGAGACTCGCCGTCTCGACGAGCACGAGAAGATCGGCCGCAACGATCCGTGTTGGTGCGGCTCGGGCAAGAAGTTCAAGAAGTGCCATGGCGCCTAGCGAGAACACGCAGGCCCTCCGCGACCGGTTGACGCTGCTCGCGGATTACCTTTGACCCGGCTCGGCTGGATGCTCGTCTAGCGGAGCTCGAGGGCCTGATGGGGGAGCCCGGCTTCTGGGACGACCAGGAGCAGGCGGCCCGCGTCTCGGCCGAGCACTCCTCGCTGGGACGCCGGCTCGAGATCTACCGCTCGCTGGAGTCGGACATCGGCGACCTCGACACGCTCGACGAGCTCGCGGCCGAGGACGAGTCGATGGCGACCGAGTTCGAGGAGCAGCTGGCGTCGATCGACGGTCGGCTCGCCGAGCTCGAGGAGGCTCGCCTTTTCGCGGGCGACTACGACGCGGGCGACGCCGTGGTCACCGTGAACGCCGGCGCGGGGGGCACCGACTCCCAGGATTGGGCCGAGATGCTGCTGCGCATGGAGATGCGCTGGGCCGAGCGCCGCGGCATGAAGGTCGAGATCAAGGAAGCGTCGGAGGGGGAGGAGGCCGGCATCAAGTCCGCGTCGTTCATCGCGCGTGGCGACAACGCCTACGGGCTGTTCTCGGCCGAGAAGGGTGTGCACCGGCTGGTGCGGATCTCGCCCTACGACTCCCAGTCACGCCGCCACACGGCCTTCGCCGGCGTGGAGGTCGCGCCGCTGGTGGAGGACTCGGTGGACGTGCAGATCGAGCCCGACGACATCCAGATCGACACCTATCGCGCCTCGGGCGCCGGCGGGCAGCACGTGAACAAGACCGACTCCGCCGTTCGCATCACCCACCGCCCCTCCGGGCTCGTGGTCCAGTGCCAGAACGAGCGCTCACAGTCGTCCAACCGCGACACGGCGATGAAGATGCTGCGGGCCAAGCTGATCGAGCAGGAGGAGCGCCGCCGCCAGGAGGAGATCGCGAAGGAGCGCGGCGAGGCCCAGGACGTCGGCTGGGGCTCCCAGATCCGCTCCTACGTCCTGCACCCGTACACGATGGTCAAGGACCACCGCACCAACGTGGAGGCCGGCAACGCCCAGGGCGTCCTGGACGGCGACCTCGACGCGTTCGTGCGCGCCGAACTGCTGCGGCGCTCGGGGGACGGCGCGGCGACCGCCGGATAGATGTCCGGGCGGCGATTGTCCGTGCCACTTCACCCCCTGGTGGGGGGTCGACCGAGCACATGCCCGAAGGGCGATCGCCTGGATCGGGCGGCCGCGCCCATGGGGTGGTCACGCGCCGAGAGCTGCTGGCCGCCGGGCTCTCGCGCAAGGAGGTGGACCATCGCGTGGCGATCGGCCTGCTGATCGTCGAGTTCCGCGGCGTCTACCGGGCCGGGCCACCGAGCGCCGAGCTCCGGAGACGCGCTACATGGCCGCCGTCAAGGCCTGCGGCGAAGAAGCCGTGCTGAGTGGGCTTGCGGCGGCGTGGTTATGGGGCCTCGTCGGGGGCTCGGCGCCCAAGCCGGTGGTCACGGCGCCGACTCAGACAGGCGTCGACCGAAGGGCGTGAACCACGCGCCGCCGCCGCATGCGACCCGAAGGACGCGCACCGAATGCACCGCGGCATGCCGATCACGACCGTGCCCGTCACGCTGATCTGCCTTCCCTCACTGCTGTCGTTCGAGAACCTGGCGCAGCGGTCCACGAGGCGGACGTCGCCACGGCACGACCGCCCCGAGCACATCGAGACCGCCCTCGAGCGCCACCCAAACGCCAAGGGCGCCAAGATCCTCCTGAGACGATCGTCGAGCGGCGACGCTCCGACATCACCCTCAGCGACCTCGAGCAACGCTTCCTGCGACTGCTGAAGACCCACGACTGCCGCGGCCCGTCACCAACCGTCCGGCCGGCGCCCAACACGTCGATTGCCGCTGGCCCGAGCCAGCAGCTCACGTCGAGCTCGACTCGTATCGCTACCACCGCCCCGCCACGCGTGGGAGCAGGACAGGCAACGCGAGCGCGCCGCGCTCGCTCGCGGCGACCGACTTTCGCCGCTACACATGGGATGACGTCATCGAGGACCCGGCGCCGACTGCTCGCCGAGCTGCGGCAGCTCCTACTGCTCTAAGCGTCCTCCTCCTCCACCGCCGGCAGCGAGCCCTCGCTGCGGTCCTGGAGCTCCTCCAGCACCCCCAGCAGCTGGCCCACCCGGCACACCAGCAGACGCTCCTCCTCGACCTCCACCCAGACCCCCGCCTGAGCGGGGAAGACCACGTGGTCGCCGGGCTTGACCGGCATCTTCATGCCCACCTGGCCCCACCAGTCGATGCCGGGGCCCACGGCCAGCACGATCCCGTGCTGCGGTGGCGCCTGGTGCTCTCCCGGCGGCAGCACGAGACCGGAGCGCCGCACCCGGTCGGGCTCGAGTTCCTTGATCACCACCTGGTCGAACAGAGGTCTGAGTTGCTGTCTCACGTGCTTAGGAAAGATAGAAGTACGACCCCTACAGTTGGGGCATGGCCGATGACGCTCGCGCAGCAACGAACGACGAGAAGAGGCCGCGCTTCAAGGTCACGCCCAGCCCGGACGGCCGTGGGGCGCCCGCCAAGAAGACGCCGATGCTCCCGTGGAGCCCCCGCCGCTTCTTCGTCATCCTCATCGCGCTCTTCTTCCTGAACTGGGTGATCGTCCAGATCTTCGCGCCGCCCACCGAGCGCATCACGGTGCCCTACAACCCGACCTTCCTCACGGAGGTGCGAGAGAGCAACGTCAAGGAGATCTCCTCCACCGGCGAGACGGTGAAGGGCGAGTTCCGCAAGGACGTCTCCTACGACGGCGACAAGGCCAAGGACTTCGAGACCGAGGTCCCGACCTTCGCCAACGAGGACGAGCTGGCCAGCCTGCTCGAGGAGAACGACGTGGTGGTGAGCGCCAACCCGCCGGGTGAGCGCTCGCTGCTCGAGACGATCCTGTTCAGCTTCGGCCCCACCATCCTGCTGGTGCTCCTGTTCGTCTGGCTGTTTCGCCGCGCGGCCCAGAGCGCGGGCGGCGGCGGGATGCTCAGCCAGTTCAGCCGCAGCCGGGCCCGCCGGGTGGAGCCGGAGACGCAGACGGTCACCTTCGACGACGTGGCCGGCATCGACGAGGCCAAGGCCGAGCTGGCCGAGGTGGTGGACTTCCTGCGCAATCCCGAGCGCTACCGCAAGCTCGGCGCGCGCATCCCGCGCGGAGTCCTGCTGCAGGGCCCGCCCGGCACGGGCAAGACCCTGCTCGCGCGCGCCGTGGCCGGCGAGGCCGGCGTGCCCTTCTTCTCGGCCTCCGCCTCCGAGTTCATCGAGGCGATCGTGGGCATCGGCGCCTCGCGCGTCCGCGATCTCTTCCAGCAGGCCAAGGAGGCCGCGCCGGCGATCATCTTCATCGACGAGCTCGACGCCATCGGCCGGGCCCGCGGCGGCGGGGGCGCCAGCCTGGGTGGCCACGACGAGCGCGAGCAGACGCTCAACCAGATCCTCACCGAGATGGACGGCTTCGATTCGAGCGACCAGGTGGTGGTCACCGGCGCCACCAACCGCCCCGACGTGCTCGACCCCGCGCTGCTGCGCCCCGGCCGCTTCGACCGGCGCGTGACCGTCCAGCCGCCGGACGCCGCGGGACGCGCGGCGATCCTGCGGGTGCATACCCGTTCGCTCCCCCTGGACGCCGACGTCGACCTCGACCGCATCGCCTCGTCCACGCCGGGCATGGTGGGCGCCGACCTGGCCAACCTGGCCAACGAGGCGGCGCTGCTGGCCGCCCGGCGCAGCCACGAGAAGGTTCAGCGCTCCGACTTCACCGACGCCCTCGAGCGGATCATGCTCGGGGCCGAGCGCAAGATCGTGCTCAACGAGAACGACCGCCGCCGCATCGCCTACCACGAGGGTGGCCACGCCGTCCTGGGCATGCTCACCCCCGGCGCCGACCCGGTGCGCAAGGTGTCGATCATCCCTCGTGGCCAGGCGCTCGGCGTGACGCTCTCCACCCCGGACGAGGACGTGTTCAACCTCTCCGAGGAGGAGCTCCGGGCCAAGATCCGGGTGGCCCTCGGCGGTCGTGTGGCCGAGGAGGAGGTGTTCGGCGACATCACCACCGGCGCCGAGTCCGACATCCAGCACGTGACCCGCATCGCCCGCGGCATGGTCGGCCGCTGGGGGATGAGCGAGAAGGTCGGCTTCCTCACCGTCGTGCCGGTCGAGCAGCAGAGCTTCCTGCTCCCGGGCTCCGAGCCGGTGTCCGCCGCGACGCAGGAGCTGGTGGACGCCGAGGTGCGCCGCATCGTGGACGAGGAACAGGAGGCCGCGCGCCGGGTGATGGCCGAGCAGCGGGACCGGCTCGACGCGCTGGCCGAGGCCCTGCTCGAGCACGAGACGCTCGACGAGGTGGACGCCTACGCGGCCGCCGGCATCGAGCGCGGCCGCGTGGCCACCGAGGAGCCGGCACCGGCTTGACCGTGATCGCCGGCTCTCGCGCGACCGATCTCGAGCTGATCGACCGCGCACTGGCCGAGGATCTCGGCAGCGGCGATCTCACCACCCGGGCGGTCGTCCCCGCCAACGCGAGCGCCCACGCCTCGATCGTCCAGAAGCAGGCGGGCGTGCCCAGCGGGATGGACGTGGCCCGGACCGTGTTCGAGCGCGTGGACGCCGGCCTGCGCTGGACGCCGCGGGCGCGGGACGGCGAGTGGCGCGAACCCGGGCCGCTGGCCGAGGTGGAGGGCGAGGCCGCCTCGATCCTGGCCGCAGAGCGCGTGGCGCTGAACCTGCTCGGCCGCCTGTCGGGCGTCGCGACGGTGACGGCGAGCTACGTGAAGGCCGTGGAGGGCACCGGAGTGAGGATCCTCGACACGCGCAAGACCACGCCCGGCCTGCGCGCGCTCGAGAAGCAGGCGGTCCGCGACGGAGGAGGGACGAGCCACCGTGCCGGGCTGTTCGACGCGATCCTGGTCAAGGAGAACCACGCCCTGATGGCGGGCGGGGTGGGCGAGGCCACGCGTCGCGCGCTGGCCAACGCACCGGACGGCGTGACCGTCGAGGTGGAGTGCGCCACGCTCGATGAGGTCGTCGAGGCGGTGCAGGCCGGAGTGCCGCGGATCCTGCTCGACAACATGACCCCGGAGCAGCTCCGCCAGGCGGTGGCGGCGAGCGGCGGGCGGGCCGAGCTCGAGGCGTCGGGCGGGATCACGCTCGACACCATCCGTGCGGTGGCCGAGAGCGGAGTCGACTTCATCAGCGTCGGCGCGCTGACCCACTCGGCGCCCGCGCTCGACTTCAGCCTGCTGTTCGATCCGAGCGGGCCGGAGGCCTCAGGACCGCGAACGGGTCCGTGACCTCGAGGTCGCGCGAGCCGAAGCGGTAGACCGCCGCCGGGCGCCCGCCGGCCGCGCCCGAGGAGCGCCGCTCCCCGGTGGCCTCGAGCACGCCGCGGCGCTCCAGCACACGACGCAGGTTGGTGGGGTCGACGGCGTAGCCGAGCGCCGCGGTGTAGATCCCCGCCAGCTCGGAGATGGCGAACGAGGCCGGTGCCAGCGCGAAGCCGATGTTGGTGTAGGACAGCTTGGCCTGCAGCCGGCCGCGAGCGTCACGCACGATCGCGCGGTGGTCGAAGGCCATCGGCTCGGGCAGGCGCTCCACGGGGTGCCAGGCCGTGTCGTGCGGCAGGGCGGGATCCAGCCCGAGCGGAACGAGGCCGAGGTAGGCGGTGGCCAGCTGCCACTCGCCGGGATGGCGATCGGGGTCGCCCGCCGTCTCCAGCTGCTCGAGCCACGACAGCTCGGCTACGTCGACCTTGCCCGCCAGCTGCAGGCGTATGGACGATTCGAGCGTGTGACCGGGCTCGAGATAGCCGCCCGGCAGCGACCAGGCGCCGCTGAAGGGCTCCCGCGCACGCTCCCACAGAAGCACGCAGAGCTCGTCGTCGCGGACCTGCAGCACGGCGGCGAGCGTCACGTGGGTGGGGGAGGGGCGCCCGATCATCGCCGCGTCGGCCGGGGCCGTGGTATCCTCGCTCTGCACGGTTTTCGATTATAAGGCAAAAACCGCCTCCGCAAGGAGATCGCCCCCCATGAAGCCAATCGAACTCCCCACTCTCACCCCGACCGGTGCGCCGTCGCTGGGCGCTGCTGAGATCGGGCGTATGCAGGACGAGGTCCGTGCTCTGGCCCAGGAGCGCAATGCGGTCATCCTCGCTCACAACTACCAGGTGCCCGAGGTGCAGGACGTGGCCCACTTCGTGGGCGACTCCCTCGGCCTCTCGCGCCAAGCCGCGGAGACGGCCTCCGACGTGATCGCCTTCTGCGGGGTCCACTTCATGGCCGAGACGGCCTCGATCCTGTCCCCCGGCAAGACCGTCCTGCTGCCCGATCTCGGGGCCGGCTGCTCCCTGGCCGATTCGATCACCGCCGATCAGCTGCGGGCTTGGAAGGCCGAGCACCCCGGCGCGATCGTGGTGATGTACGTGAACACCACCGCCGAGGTCAAGGCCGAGACCGATTACTGCTGCACCTCGGCGAACGCGGTCCAGGTGGTGGAGCACATCCTGGCCGAGCACGGCCAGGACACCGAGATCCTGTTCGGTCCGGACATGTGGCTGGGCGCCTACGTCGAGCGCATGATCGGCCGGCGCCTGCACGTGTGGGACGGCGAGTGCCATGTGCACGCGGGGATACGCCCGCGCGACATCGCCGACGTGCGGGCCGAGCACCCTGGAGCCGAGTTCATGATCCATCCCGAGTGCGGCTGCACCACCCAGGTGATGGAGTACGTGGCCGCCGGCGACGTCGACCCCGAGCACACCCACATGCTGTCCACCGGCGGGATGCTGACCTTCGCGCGGGAATCGGACGCCGACACCTTCATCGTCGCCACCGAGACCGGGATGCTCCACCCGCTGGCCAAGGAGAATCCCGGCAAGCAGTTCATCCCGGCCAACCGGGCCGCGGCCTGCAAGTACATGAAGATGATCACCCTCCCGGGGCTGCGCGACTGCCTGCGCGACCTGAGCCCGGTGGTGAAGGTCGAGCCCGAGCTCGCGCGCCGCGCGCGGGTGCCGATCGACCGCATGGTCGCCATCGGCTGACCGCCTGCCAACCTGAGGGACATGGTCCGCTCGCTCAGCGCCTGCGTCGGCGCGCTCGTGGCCGTCTTCGTGGCTCCGACCGCCGCGGCGCTGGCGGCGCCCGACCCGGTGGATCACTCCCGGCCCGCCGCCCCCGACGGCACCCCGATGTGCGCCGACTGGGTCCACGAGCGTCACACCGTCGAGCGCGGCGGCCGGCGCTGGCCCACCTGGCATCCGCCGCGGGATCCTCGCTACCGCTGCGCCTTCGGGCATGAGCACGGCTCCAATCCGCGCGCGTTCGCTCACTTCTCGCGCACGGGGATGCCCGCGTTCGGCCCCACCGGCCGCTACGCCGGCAGCGACGAGCCGCATCCGGGCTTCAAGGTCTTCGTGGTCAACCGCGACCGCAAGGGCCTCGCCTGGATGCTCGTCCTGCATCAGGGGTCGGGCTCGCCGCGGCGGGGCACGGTCCGCTTTCACTCGCTCGAGACCTGGCTGTTTCGGCGCAAGGGCCGCCGCCTGGCTGCTCACACCCGCCACATGGCCGACTTCGGCGAGGCCGTGGCCAATTGTCCCGATGCCGAGCTGCGCCCGAGCATGCGCCTGATGCCCACTCCGGGCTGCGAGTCCGTGTACGAGGAGTGGGATACCGCGTTCGACGTGGGCGGCGTGTTCTCCGGAGCGCCGGGATTCGCGATCGACAACGCGATCACGCAGTTCGACGCCGCCGCACCCGAGCGCGTGGTGTTCAACAAGCGCTTTGCCTGCGGGCCGAACGATCCCGCGGGCTGGGACTCGTACTGCAAGGGCGACAAGCGCACCGTGCTGCACCCGCGCTGGCGGTTGCGCAACCGCGGGCCGAGCCGCTTCCGGACCGACGCCTACGGCCGGCGGGGCGCCGCCGGCCTGCTCCAGGTCGTGTCGCGGCGAATCCGCGTGGACCAGTCGAAGGAGTGCTGCGGGGCCGAGAACGCCTTCATCATGGAGCAGCCCAGCGACGGCGGCATCTACCGCGCCGGGCGCGGCCTCAACTCGAAGAACTTCGAGTTTCCCGGCTACTGCGTGCTGCGGGCCAACTGAGAGGCTGGAGGACGTGCAACTCCTGCTGCCGGAGCGTCGCCAGACCTCGCCCGAGGAGTTGGGCTCGGGCCTGCGTCTGGCCGACCTCGCGCCGCCCGGGCGGCCGTGGCTCGGCGTGAACATGGTCTCCTCGGTCGACGGCAAGGCCACCCTCGACTGGCGTACGCAGCGACTGTCCACCGAGCTCGACCGGCGCCTCTTTCATCAGCTGCGCACGCAGGCCGACGCCGTGCTGGTGGGCGCGGGGACGGTTCGGGACGAGCGCTACGGGCGGATAACGAAGAGCGAGGAGCTGCGCGAGCGGCGGGTGGCCGAGGGGCTGGCTCCCGACCCGCTGGCGGTGATCGTGAGCGCCAGCCTCAACCTCCAGCCGGACCTCCCGATCCT
The DNA here is from genome assembly GCA_963751105.1 of uncultured Thermoleophilaceae bacterium. Classification (GTDB taxonomy): domain Bacteria; phylum Actinomycetota; class Thermoleophilia; order Solirubrobacterales; family Thermoleophilaceae; genus JACVRW01. The sequence goes on from CAVVTG010000002.1 coordinate 620,646, forward strand.
CAACGAGCCCGAACAGCCGGTGCTGATCGCCACGGCCTCGGAGCGGCGCCTGGACGGGGTGGGGGACCAGGTGAATTACGCCCGGGTGGGGGACGACCTTGCGGTGCTGATGGCCCGCCTGGCCGAGGAGCACGGCGTGCGCTCGGTGCTGGGCGAGGGCGGTCCCACCCTGAACTCGCACCTGTTCTCGGCGGGGCTCGTGGACGAGCTCTTCCTCACGGTCAGCCCGCAGCTAGTGGGTGGATTGGATGTGCCGACCATCATCGCCGGCCGCGGGCTCGTGGAGCCGGCGCAGCTCGAGCTGGTGAGCCTCGCCGATGCGGGCGGCGAGCTGTTCACGCGCTGGCGCGTGCGCGGCTGAGCCTGCTGCAGAAACGCTTGCAGCCGTTCCGGCTTTGCAGGGCTTTCCGCTAGAACTGACCGTCCTCATGGCGACCCTGAAGACAAGGCCGGCCGCGGCGCCGGCTCAGCCGCGACCCGCGCCGCAGACCGACGTTGCGGTGGTCGAGCTGAAGAACGTGACCAAGGTCTACGACGGCGGCTCGGTGGCCGTGGATCAGGCGTCGATCCGCATCGGGCGCGGCGAGTTCGTCTTCCTCGTCGGACCCACCGGCTGCGGCAAGTCCACCTGCATCCGGCTCCTCCAGAAGGAGATCGAGCCCTCCAAGGGCACCATCTCGATCGCCGGCCGTGAGCTGGGCGAGATCCCGCGCAGCCGCGTGCCCTACCTGCGGCGCAACATCGGCGTGGTCTTCCAGGACTACAAGCTGCTGCCCAACCGCACGGTGTACGACAACGTGGCCTACTCGCTCCAGGTGATCGGCGAGGCGCGCCAGGAGATCCGGCGCAAGGTGCCGGACATCCTGCGGCTGGTGGGGCTCTCCACCAAGCTGCACAACTTTCCCGACGAGCTGTCGGGGGGAGAGCAGCAGCGCGTCTCGATCGCCCGTGCCTTCGTAAACCACCCCCCGCTGCTGCTGGCGGACGAGCCCACCGGCAACCTCGATCCCGAGACCTCGATCGGGATCATGCAGCTGATCTACAGGATCAACCGGACCGGCACCACGGTTGTCGTGGCCACCCACGACAAGGAGATGGTCGACAAGATGCGCCGGCGCGTGATCGAGCTGCGCGAGGGTCGCATCGTACGCGACGAGAACTCCGGCCTCTACCGGCCGGACGAGTCCACCACCGAGTTCGCCATCCGCCTGCGCGGCGAGTTGGGCGTCGGCCCCGAGGGCCACCCCAACTAGCCATGCGCTGGAGCTTCTTTCTGCGCGAGGCGCTGCGCGGCCTGCGTCGCAGCTCCGCGCCGGCTCTCGCCGCCCTGCTCACGGTGTTGCTCACCGCGCTCGTGCTGGGCGTGTTCATCCCGATCGTCCAGGCCACCACGGGCACCGCCAACGAGGTGCGCAGCCGCGTGGTGGTGGACGTCTACGTCAAGGACTCGGCCACCCAGGTCGAGCAGGCCGAGCTCAAGCAGGCCCTCGTGACCACCTCCAACGTCAAGTCGGTGGAGTTCATCTCGAAGGGAGAGGCGCTCGCCCGCGCTCAGGAGAAGAACCCGCGGGCCTTCAGGGAGGGCGCCGAGCTGCTCGGGTCGAACCCGCTGCCCGCCTCCTTCCGCGTCACCCCGGAGGACCCCGACCGGCTCGACGACATCGTCAGCCGGCTCGAGGCCGGGGGCGGGCCGCAGCTGGCCGCCATCGACGAGGTGCGCGACCGCGAGGAGGACACCGACGAGATCCTCTCGGCCACCGGGCTGGTCAAGGCCCTGACCGCCGGCCTCGCCGTGCTGCTCGTGTTCGCCTCGGTGGCCCTGATCGCAAACACGATCAGGCTGTCTGTGTTCGCACGCCGGCGGGAGGTCGAGGTGATGAAGCTCGTGGGCGCCACCAACTGGTTCATCCGCTGGCCCTTCGTGATCGAGGGAGTGATCGTCGGCTTCTTCGGCGGGTTGCTGGCGGTGCTGCTGCTGCTGGTGGCCAAGGAGACCTTCATCGATCCGCTGTCGGAACGCTTCGAGCTGCTGGCGGCGCCGGAGACGATCGACTTCCCCCTGCTGGTGATCGTCCTCATGCTGGCCTGCATCGCGGTGTCGGCGCTCGGCAGCGGCATCACGCTGCGCCGCTTCCTGCGCGTCTGAGTCGCCTTTAGGGCCGCTTTCGGCCCGCCACTAATCTGGTGGGTCGCATGAACTCGGCTCGCTCCGCACTGGTGGCCTTCCTGTGCGCGGTCTTCGCGCTGTTCGTCGGCATCTGGCTCGGCGGCCACCCCGAGCGGCTCCCGGGCCCGATCCAGGACGCGTTCGTGGACGAGGACCGAGCCCTGAGGGCCGAGGTGATCGACTCGATCGAGAGCAACTTCTACAAGCCGGTGGACGAGGAAGAGCTCGACGAGGCCTCGCTCAAGGGCATCGTCGACTCGCTCGACGATCCGTTCTCGCACTACCTCACCCCGAAGGAGGCGGCCCGCTTCGACGAGTCGGTGAGCGGCGAGTTCGAGGGCGTCGGCATGAACGTGGAGGAGGACCGGCGCGGCCTCAAGGTGCTGCGGGTGTTCGACAAGGCCCCCGCGGCTCAGGCCGGCATCAAGCCGGGCGACCTGATCGTCGAGGTCGACGGCCGCTCGCTGGCCGGGGTCAACAGCGATGTGGCCACCAGTCGCATCAAGGGTCCCTCAGGCACCAGCGTCCAGCTGCGCGTCATCAGCCCGGGAGACGACGCCACCCGCCGGGTCAGCGTGGAGCGCGAGCGCATCGAGGTGCCGGTGGCCACTGGCCGCATCGTGGAGCGCGACGGCAAGAAGGCCGGCGTGGTGGAGCTCACCGGCTTCAGCGCGGGAGCCCACGGCCTGCTCAAGGCGCAGATCGAGAAGCTTCTCGAGCAGGGGGCCGAGGGGATCGTGCTCGACCTGCGCGGCAACGGCGGCGGGCTGCTCTCGGAGGCCGTGCTGGTTTCCAGCATCTTCGTGGAGGACGGCGAGATCGTCTCGGTGAGAGGGCGCTCGCGCTCGGAGCGCACGCAGGAAGCGCAGGGGGACGCCATCGACGAGGACGTCCCGGTCGTGGTGCTCGTGAACGGCGGCAGCGCCAGCGCCTCGGAGATCGTGACCGGCGCCCTGCGGGACCTGGATCGCGCCACGATCGTCGGCACCCGCACCTTCGGCAAGGGTCTCGTGCAGGAGGTGGAGCGGCTGTCCAACGGCGGCGTGCTCGACCTCACGGTGGCCAACTACTACCTGCCGGGCGGCAAGACGATCACCAAGGCGGGGATAAAGCCCCAGGTGAAGGCCCAGGACGATCTGGACACCGAGCGCGACGAGGCGCTGCCCACCGCGATCGACACCCTGTTCGCCCCGTCGCCAAAATGAGATCAGCCGCGATGCGGCTTCACCAGCCGCTGGTGGCCGTGCTGAACAAGCGTGGCCGCTTCCTCGTGGCCGAGCCCCTGTTCGGCCGCGGCCCGCGCACGGCGGTGGAGCCGCGCGGCGCGGGCAGCGGTGACCTCGTGCTGGTGGGCTCGGGCAAGCGGGGCGCCCGCGTGATCCGCATCCTCGGCCGGCCCGACCGGGCCCGCGACGTCCTCGAGGGACTGATGCTCGACCGCGGCCTTCACCGCTCCTTTCCCCGCTCGGCGGAGGCCGAGGCCGAGCACGCGGTGACCGACCCCTACGCCGCCGACGCCAGGGTCGACCTCACCGCGCTGCCCACGTTCACGGTCGACCCCGACGACGCGCAGGACTTCGACGACGCCATCTCGGCCACCCGCGAGGACGGGCACATCCGCCTGTGGGTCCACATCGCCGACGTGACCGCCTACCTGCGTCCCGGCGGGCCGCTCGAGGGCGAGGTCTTCCGGCGCTCCACCAGCGTCTACGTGCCCGGCGCCGTGGAGCCGATGCTGCCCGAGGCGCTCTCCAGCCGCGCCTGTTCGCTGCGACCGGGCGAGGAACGCCTGGCGGTGACGGTCGAGATGGAGATGCACGGGTCGGAGGCCCGCAGCGTGGCCTTCCACCGCTCTCGGATCCGCAGCGACCGCCGGCTCACCTACGGCGAGGTGGACGCCATCTTCGACGGGCGCGAGCGGGCGGAGGGCCCCTGGGCCGAGCCGCTCGAGGCTGCCCGCGAGGTGTCGGCGGCGCTGCGCGGCAAGCGCGACTCGCTCGAGCTCGGCAGCTCCGAACCCACCTTTGCGTTCGACTCGGAGGGCAACGTGACCGGCGTCCGGCGTGAAGCGCAGACCGAGTCGCACTCGCTGATCGAGCAGCTGATGGTCCTCGCCAACGAGCAGGTGGCGGGCTACCTGGCCGACCACCGTCTGCCCACCCTCTACCGAGTGCACGAACGGCCGGAGCCGAGCTCGGTCGTCTTCCTCGCCGATCAGCTCGCGAGCCTCGACCTGCCCACCCCGCCGCTGCCGAAGAACCCCACGCCGCAGCAGGCCGCCGATCTGTCCACCGAGATGTCGCATCTCGTCGCGGACTACGCCGACGGACGGGTGGCGCCCGGAATCCTCGTGCTGCGCTCGCTCAAGCAGGCCTCGTACTCGCCCCGCAATCTCGGTCATGCCGGGCTCTCGAGCTCGCGCTACTGCCACTTCACCTCGCCCATCCGGCGTTACCCCGACGTGGTCGTCCACCGCGCCCTCCTCCAGGGGCTCGGCATCGACCAGACCGCGGCCCCGGCCCACGAGCTCGACGAGGCTGCGGTGCTCACCTCGGCGGCCGAGCGCGCGGCGATGCAGGTGGAGCGGGCGGCGGACGACGTCTGCCTCGCCTTCCTGCTCGACCGGGTGCTGTCCGAGAGCGACCCGGGCGAGCCGCCGTCGTTCGAGGGCGAGGTGGTGGGGCTGATCGAGAAAGGGGCCTTCGTGCGCTTCGGCGAGGAGGGCTTCGAGGGCTTCCTCCCGGTGCGCCGCCTGCGCGACTGGTGGGTTCTCAACGAGCTCGGCACCGCCCTCGAGGCCGACGGCTCGGGCCGCAGGCTGCGCCTCGGGGACTCGATCGAGGTGACGGTCGATCGGGTGGAGACCGCGCGCGGCCGCGTGGATCTATCGCCGGCCGGTGCATACTCGTAGCGATGGCCAAGAAGGGAAAGCGCAAGGCAGCGGCGGGCGACGTGGCCACCAACCGGCAGGCAGGCTTTCGCTACAACCTGCTCGAGAAGGTGGAGGCGGGTGTGGTGCTGCAGGGATCCGAGGTCAAGTCGCTGCGCAACGGCGGCGCCCAGATGAAGGACTCCTACGCCGACGTGCGCGACGGCGAGGTCTGGCTGCACAACATGCACATCGCGCCCTACGGACCCGCCCGCGAGAACCACGAGCCCGACCGCTCCCGCAAGCTGCTGCTGCACCGGCGCGAGATCGAGCGGCTGATCGGCAAGACCGCCGAGAAGGGTCTGACCCTGGTTCCCACCCGCCTGTACTTCAACGGGTCCCGCGCAAAGGTGGAGCTCGCGCTGGCCAAGGGCAAGGAGATGCACGACAAGCGCCGCTCGATCAAGGACCGCGAGCAGAAGCGCGAGATCGACCGGGCGATGTCGGAGCGCCACTGAGTGCGCGGCTGGGCCGGGCAGGCTGTCCTGTTCGATCTCGACGGGGTGCTGATCGACTCGATCGCCGCCAGCGAGCGGATCTGGCGCCGCTGGGGTGACCGCCACGGCGTGGACCGCGCGCGCCTGGACGCCACGATTCACAACGGCTCGGCCTTCGACAGCGTCAGCGCCCTGGCGCCCGGGCTCGACGCGGCTGCTGAGGCCGACGCGCTCGAGGCCGAGCAGGCGGCGGACACCGAGGGAGTGGTGCCGCTTCCGGGCGCGACCGAGCTGCTGGACGCGCTCCCGTCCCGCCGTTGGGCGATCGTCACCGGGGGCACCGTGCCGCTCGCGCAGGCGCGCATCGCCGCCGCCGGGCTGCCGCAGCCGGAGGCGCTCCTCACCTTCGACCACGTGGAGCACGGCAAGCCGGCCCCCGACGGCTACGTGGCCGCGGCCGAGCGCCTGGGCGTGGCCCCTGCGGACTGCCTGGTGGTGGAGAACGCCCCGGCGGGCGTGGCCGCCGGCCGGGCCGCCGGCGCCACCGTGCTCGCGCTGCTCACCACCCACAGCCGCCAAGAGCTCGCGGAGGCGCAGCTCGCGGCCCGCAACCTGAGCGACGTGAGCCTGCTGGCGGCGGACCCACCTCGGCTCGAGCTCACGGGTTGATGGACTTGCGCAGGTGGATACGGGGGCCAGACTCCCCGGGAGGCTCGTACCGCTCCCAGCCCAGGTGCTCGTAGAGAGCGCGGTTCTCGGTCATCTTTTCGTGGGTGTAGAGCCGCAGTTCGGGCAGCCCACGCTCGCGCGCGCGGTCCGCGGCGAACTCGAGCAGCGTGGCGCCGATGCCCTCACCCTGCCGCTCGGGCGCCACCGCGACGTTGCGGATGAGCAGGTGGTCGGAGTGAGGGTGGATCACGATCACGCCGGCCGGCGAGCCGTCCACCGCCAGATAGGTGTGGCCGGCGGCGATATCGGCCGGGTGATCGTCGTCCATCGGGCCGGGTCGTTGACCGATGCGGCCCACGTAGTGCCCGTAGGCGCGGTCGACGAGCGCGGCTACGGCGCCGGCGTCGGACGGTCCGGCGGGCCGGATCTCCATCAGAGCCCCAGGCCGCGCTCGGTGGCCCAGCGCGTGAGCTCGTGGCGCGAGGACAGCTGGAGCTTTCGCAGCACCGAGGACACGTGGGCCTCTACCGTCTTCGGCGAGATGTCGAGCCGCAGGGCGATCTCCTTGTACATGTAGCCGCGCGCGATGTGCTGGAGCACTTCCCGCTCCCGGGGCGTGAGGTCGTCGAGCTCCGACTCCGGCTGGGGCGCCGGGCCGGCGAAGGCGTCGAGCACGAACCCGGCAAGCCGCGGTGAGAAGAAGGCGTCGCCGTCGTTGACCCGCCGGACCGCGGCGGCCAGCTCCTCGCCGGAGATGTTCTTGGTCACGTAGCCGCGGGCGCCCGCCCGGATCACGGCGATCACGTCCTCCGCGGCGTCGGACACCGACAGCGCCAGGAAGCACGGCGGCTGGTCGGTGGCCGCGCCCACCTGGCGGATCACCTCGACCCCGCCGCCGTCGGGCATGTGCACGTCCAGCAGGACCACGTCCGGACGGCCCGCGGCTATGGCCTCCACCGCCTCGGCCACCCCGCCGGCCTCGCCCACCACCTCGAGCAGGGTCTCGAGCTCGGCTCGGACCCCCGCCCGAAAGAGCTGGTGGTCGTCCACGATGAGCACTCGCGGCGCGCTCAACCTCGCTCCTCCAGGAACAGCTCCACCTCGGTTCCGCTCTCGGCTGTGCTCGTGATGGTGGCCCGCCCACCGTGGCGCTGCATACGGCCCACGATCGACTCGCTGACCCCGCGCCGGTCGTCCGGCACTGCGCCCGGGTCGAAGCCGGGGCCGCGGTCGCGGATGAACACCTGGGTGCGGCCGTCCGCGCTCTCCCCGTATACGTCCACCGGCGAGCCCTCGCCGAACTTGGCTGAGTTGGTCATCGCCTCGCGGGCGGCGGCCACCACCGCCTCGAGCCCCGGGTCGAGCTCGCGGTCGCCCACGATCACCACCTCCACCGGCACTCCGTGGCGCCGCTCGACGTCGGCGGCCGCCGCCTCGAGCGCGGGCGCCAGGCGGGCGGCCTGGCCGGGCGCCGGCCTGCCGGCGAGCCACGCGCGCAGCTCGCGCTCCTGGCGGCGCGCCAGGGTGGCCACCTCCTGGGGATCGTCGCTGCTGCGCTGCACCATGGCGAGCGTCTGGAGCACCGAGTCGTGCAGGTGCGCGGCCACCTCGGCGCGCTCCTGAGAACGGATGCGCTCCGAGCGCTCGCTGGTGAGCGAGCGAACCAGACGCAGGATGAAGGGGGCGAAGATGATGCCGAGCACCACCACCGCCACCAGCACGGAGAGCAGCACGTCGCGCGCGGCACTGAGCGCTCCGGTGGTCTGCAGGAAGACGAAGCCGGCGGCCACCACCAGAGCGATGCCGATGCCCGTGCGGGAGATCGAGGCGGCGGTGCGCCGGCCCTCGGGGCCGGTGAGGTCGCGCAGCGCGGTCGCTGATCGCTCGGGTGCCGGCGCGGGCGAGGAGACCGGCTGGGCCGCGGACTCCGGCGCCACCAGCGTGGCGGTCGGCGGGGTCTCCGGCTCGGGCGCCTGCCTCGTGCCGAGCGAAGAGCGCCAGATCAGGGCTCCGCCGCTCGCCACGAGCACGAGCGGCCAGACGATCGCGTCCGAGAACCAGATCCCGAGCGCCCGGAAGGTCAGGAGAGCGCTCAGCAACAGAAGCCCGGTGCCGAGCGCCACCTCCACCGCCGCCCGGCCGGTCGGGACGCCGCGCGGCGTCGCAACGTCGGCCTCGCCGCGCGGGATGAGCAGCCAGCCGAGGGCGTAGGCCACCACGCCCAGGCCGCCGGCCGCGGCCGTGACCACGAAGCCGAAGCGCACCAGCCACACGTCGATGCCGTAGCGGCGAGCGATGCCGGCGGCCACGCCGCCGAGCCAGCGACCCTCGCGATCACGCCGGAGCAGCCCGCCGGCGCTGCGGTTACGGCTGGACGCCGGCGGGTGACCGGCTCCCGACGCGCTCATCGCTCGCGGCTCAGGCCGCGCGCAAGCAGGATCGCCCCCGTCGCGGCGCAGGCGACGGGGGCGAACACGGCAAAGGTGAGCTCGAACGCTCCGGTGGCGTCGAGGAGCAGCAGGGCGCCGAGGCACAGCACGGCGGCGCCCGCCACCAGCGAGGCGAGCTCTGGTCTAGCCGCTCTCACGCTCACCCGTGTTCAGACAGGCGCCGTTGGTGCCCAGATCGCCGTACTCATCGCGCCAGTTGTGACTGTCGAACTCATCGAACGACGCACTGCTGAGCGCGCCGCTGGCGTTGCCCACGAGCAGCTCGCCGACCCCGAGGTCGGCGTCCACCACCAATCGGCTGGTCTCGGGAGGGGCGTCCCTCGAGTCCTGGAAGTCCACGTCCACGCCACCGTTGTCGGTGTCGAAGGCCGTGACCGCGCCCACGCCCACGTTGGCGCTCGTGGCCACGCACACGTCGTCGGGCACGATCAGCGACGCCTGACCCACTCCCAGATCGATTTCGAGCGGAGTGTCGCCGGCGGGCAGGTCGGCCTCGCGCAGGTCGATCCGCAGCTCGCCCATGCCGAGCTCGTAGCGCTCCCGCAGGTCGTTCACCGACGCCGGACGGTACTCGCGGTCGCCGACACCGCCGTCGAGGTCGATTCCGGCGGCCTGGACCGTCCCGGCCGACAGGCCGAGCACGACGGCCGGCAGGATCAGCCAGCGCACGGGCTTGAAGAAGGCCCCGGCGACGATCGCTGCGCCCGCGCCGATCACCAGCGCGGCGACGAGCGCCCCGCCTCCCGCTGCCGCGGCCCACGCTCCGCCGATCGCGACGACGCCGCAGAGGACGATGACCCCGACTCCGAGCGCGGCTCGGCGGGCGATGTCCTTCGCCTCACCGCTGGGTCCCTCTCCGGAGACGAGCCACCAGACAAGGACACCGGCCGCGACCAGGAAGGCGAGGGGGATGAGAATCCCCGCAAAGAGAAGTCCACCGCCGAGAAGAAAGGGCCAGCTGATCAGCAGCAGCACCACCACGCCCGCGATCACCAGGGCGCGATTGCGGCCCTCGACCGGGACGGCAGCAGCGGTTGAGCCGCCGGCCTGCTCCGCGGGCATGAGCAACAGCGCCGCGACGTACAGCAGCACGCCCGCTCCGCCGACCAGAGCCAGCACCACCGCGGCGATGCGGATGATCACCGGGTCGGTGTTGAAGTAGCGGGCGACGCCGGCGCACACGCCGCCGATCACCCGGCCGTCACGAGGCCTGACCAAGCGCCGCGCCGGAGGGGGCTCGGAACCGCCGCCGGCGCCTGCGCCGAGCGGCTGGGTGGGTGCTTCGTCTGGGGGCGCTTGCGGCCCCTCGGCCCGGGGGTCCTCAGGCCCCTCGGCCCGCGGTTCGTCCGGCTGGGGCTGCTCTCGATCCTGGCTCTGCTCGTCCCTGTCGTCCACGGTCATGCTGTCCTCCGATGGCTTGCGTTTGGCGTGCCATCGAGACTGCCGCCACCCGGGCGATCTGCCTATTGGGAATGATCCTTAGGGAACGCTAGTCGGCATCCCCTAGATGACGGGCGCGTGGGCCACGCCCCCGCTAGAATTGACCGCTGCAAGGGGGCGAAGCAGCTTCGACGTGGGGCTGTTCCGTCTCGATGTGGCGAGTCGAGGATTCCGGTTGGCCTCGTAAAAAAATCCGGAAACCAATAATTGCGAACTCCGAGAAGCATGAGTTCGCCCTTGCCGCTTAATTAGGTGAGGGAGTCGCGCCGGGCGGCCCGCGGTCCGGGTTCGCGGCTTCAGATAGCGGGCTTACCCGAACGGCATGACCTGTGGCCGCTTCGGGGACAACTTCAGCAGGTGTGGCGCCGGGGACGTGCCCCGCGGATTGACCGAACCGGTCGCCGAGATTCGACTCCGACGGGAACGCTCGTAGCAAGCATCGAGATGGAGTTCCGCGGACGCCGGGGCAGTACCGGCCGCCTCCACCTCACATGAATACGACCTGGCCCCCGACCTCGGGGGCCAGGTCGTTTCCTGAGGGCTCGAAATCAGGCCGGGCGCGTACCGGCCGCCTGCAGCGCGGCCTCCAGGCTCGCCTCCGCGTCGTTCGAGAGCGAGCTCTGGATCACGTGGCCCTGCTCCTGCAGGTTGGGCAGGATCTTGTCGGCGGTCATGCTGCGGACGAGCACGATCAGCGCGGCTGAGCCGGGCGTGAGCTTCTCGCCCAGCTCCTTCATGAAGCGATCGTCCACTCCGTAGTCGGCCAGCGCTCCGCCCGCGGCACCGGCGGCCGCGCCCACTGCCATGCCAAGCAGCGGGGCCAGGAACAGGAGACCGATGAGGCCGCCCCAGAGCGCACCACCGGCCGCTCCCACGGCAGCGGGGCTGGTGGCCTGATGGAGCTTGACCTTTCCGTCCCCTTCGCGGGTGACGATCACGGCGTCGTCGACCTCGATGATCTTGCCCTTGATGGCTTCGTCGAGTCGGCCGCGAACGCGTTCGGCGGTGGCGATGTCGGGATAGGCGATGGCTATCAGGTCGCTCATGTTCTGAGTTGCTCCTCCTTGGTGGTTGACCGCGGATTCAACCGCATGTGAGGAGCAGCCACATCACCCGGAAGGTGTGAGATGGCGGAGCGTCAGGCGTCCGGATCCGGCGCCAGCCGCGCGGCCAGCCGGTTCATCCCCCGCTCCTCAGCGGCCTGCGAGGCCCCCTTCAGGTTGGTGGGGCGGTCGGGCGGGAGCTTCACGTCGGCATCGCGCAGCGTGGCAATGTCCTTGAAGCGCAGGAGCTCGTCACGCTGGTCGGTGAGGGCAGCCCGCACCCGCGGCCGCGATTCCCGCAGCGCGCCGTCGAGCGCGGCTTCCAGGGAGCCATGGCGCTGGAGCAGGTCGGCCGCACCCTTTTCGCCGATCCCCTTCGCGCCGGGGATGCCGTCCGAGGGATCGCCGCGGAGAGCGATGAAGTCGGGCACCAGGGCGGGCTCCACCCCGTAACGCCGCTTGACCTCCTTCGGATCCACGATGTCGGCTCCCTGGCGCCCAGTGCTCACGTAGAGGATCGTCACCGAATCGCTGGCGCACTGGAACATGTCGCGGTCGCCGGTCATCACGAGCGTGGTGCCGCCGGCCTCCGACTCGCGCCGGGCGAAGGAGCCGAGCAGGTCGTCGGCCTCCAGGTTCTCGCTCACCGCCACGGTCCAGCCGAAGGCCTCGAAGAAGTCGCGAGCGTCGGCGAACTGGGGTGCGAGCTTGTCCGGCACCTCGGGCCGCTCGGCGTGGTAGCCGTCGAAGAGCTCCACGCGGTAGTCCGCGGCGTCGGGACCGAAGCACAGCACCACGGCGCGGGGATCGTGCTCCTCGATCTCGCGAAGCACCAGGTTGGCCGTGCCGAGCAGGGCGTTGACGGGTCGCCCGTCCTTTCCCTTGATCGTGTCCGGAAGGGCGTAGAACGCGCGAAACAGCAGCGACGGGGCGTCGATCACGAGCAGGGGCTGGGCCATCGCACGCAGACGCTAGCTCCTCACGCCCCTCTGTGAGACGATCGCCGCGATGGCCCTCACCCGCAGGACGCTGCTCAAGCGCGGCGCCGGAGCGGCGGCACTGGCCGCAACCTCACTTGACGTGTCGGCCCTGGCGGCTCGCCGCGAGGCCGACTACCGCCTCGGCTTCTCGAGTCTCCGCCGCGAGGTCACCCTGCCCCGCCTCGAGGTGGACGGTCGCCTGCCTGACTGGCTGAGCGGGACGCTGGTGCGCAACGGGCCGGCCCAGTTCGAGGTGGGCGAACGCGCCTTCGAGCATTGGTTCGACGGCCTCGGGATGCTGCACGCCTTCTCGTTCGAGCGCGGCCGAGTGGGCTATCGCAATCGCTTCCTGCGCAGCTCGGCCTGGGAGGCCGCGCGCGACGATCAGACGATTCGCTACTCCGAGTTCGCCACGGATCCGTGCCGCGCGATCTTCAACGGGGCCCAGTCGATGTTCGCCATCGCTCCGGTGCCGAACGCCAACGTCAACGTGGCCCGGATCGCCGACCGCTTCGCTGCCCTCACCGAGATCCCCATGCCGGTGCGCTTCGACCCCCGCCAGCTGAAGACGCTGGGAGTGGCCGGGGAGGTCCCCTTCGCCCAGCTCGGCACCGCCCACCCGCACCGCAGCCGGCGCGAGCGGCTGTTCTACGAGGTCAAGCTGCTCCCGCCGGCGGAGTACCACGTGCTGTCCCAGCGCGGCGCCCGCACGCGCACGGTCGCGAAGATCCCCGTCGAGCGGCCGGCCTACATGCACTCGTTCGGGCTCACCGAGCGTTACCTCGTGCTGGGCGAGAGCCCCTTCGTGGTCGACCCGCTCAAGCTGGCCACCGACTGGGAGCCGTTCATCCGCAACTACCGCTGGCACCCGTCGCGCGGCGCCCGCTTCATCGTGGTCGACCGTCGCACCGGGCGCTCGCGGTCGTTCGAGACCGATCCCTTCTTCACCTTCCACCACGTGAACGCCTTCGAGCAGGGCAACCGGATCTACGTCGACCTGATCGGATACGACGACGCCGACCTCATCGACGCGCTCTACCTCGAGCGGCTGCGCGGCCCGGGCCGCCCGGCGGACGTTGGCGGGCTGCGTCGCTACGAGATCGACCTGGGACGCCGCCGCGTGCGGACCCGCCAGCTGGTCGAGCCGGCGCTCGAGCTGCCGCGCGTCAACTACGCCCGGGCCAACGGCGGTGACTACCGCTACGTCTACGGCGCCGGGCTGCGCAGCGCCCGCACCAGCGGCTTCATCGACCAGCTCGTGAAAGCCGACGTGCGGGAGGGGGAGGCCCGGATCTGGCGCGAGCGAGGCTGCTTCCCGGGCGAGGCCGTCTTCGTGCCCTCGCCCCGCGCCCGCCGCGAGGACGACGGCGTGGCGCTGTCGGTGGTGCTCGACACCCGCCGGCGCCGCTCCTTCCTGCTCGTGCTCGACGCGCGCTCCTTCACCGAGGTGGCGCGCGCCGAGGTGCCCCACCACATCCCGTTCGGCTTCCACGGCGAGCTGTTCAGGACCTAGGCCCTGCGCCCCGAGCCCGACGACGCCCTCCGTTCCTCCCGGAGCGCACCGACCTCGATTCGCTGCGCGAGGCCGCCGCGGGCTGTCGCGGCTCGACCTCGCTCTTGAAGGGGCGGGGCTCGAGCGCAGCGACGCCTACGTCACGAACGTGGTCAAGCACTTCAAGTTCGAGGAGCGTGGCGGCCGCCGCATTCATCAGACGCCCAAGCGGTTCGAGGTCAAGGCGTGCACCCCGTGGCTGTCCGAGGAGCTTCGGGCGGTGGCTCCCGAGGTCCTGGTGATGCTCGGCGCCACCGCGGCCAAGGCTCTGCTCGGCAGCTCGTTCCGGCTGACCCGGCACCGCGGCGAGTTCCTCGACTCGGACCTGGCCGGTCTCGTTACGGCGACGATCCATCCCTCGGTCATCCTGCGCGGGCCACAGGAGGAGCGCGACGAGCGCCGTGCCTCACTGGTCGACGACCTGAAGCTGGTGGCCAGGGCGCTCGCGGGGTAACCGGCTTTCGCCTCCGGAGTACTGTTGACCGACGGTCAATAAGGAGAAGAGCCATGCCCGTCACTCACACCGACGCAGCCGCCGGGGCCCACGCGCCCCGGGCCAAGCGGTTCGTCCTCGCCGTTCACGAGGCACGCCTGCTCGAGTGGATCGCGCGTCGCCTGCCCGCGCGGGTCATGCCCGACCACCTCACGGCGCTGGGAGTGGTGGCGGCCTTCGGCATCGCGGGGGCCTATTTGCTCTCCAACGGCGACGCGGTCTGGCTGTGGGCGGCATCCGCGCTGCTGATCGTGCACTGGCTCGGCGACTCGCTCGACGGAACGCTCGCGCGCGTGCGGCGCATCGAGCGGCCCAGGTACGGCTATTACCTCGACCACCTCGTCGACGCGCTCGCCACGGCGGTGATCGGACTGGGCCTCGGCCTGTCCCCCTACATGCTCCTGTCCGTGGGTCTCGTGATCGTGGTGGCCTACCTGATCCTGTCGATCAACACCTATCTGGAGACCCAGAGCTTCGGGGTGTTCGCCCTCGGCTACGGAGGCGTCGGGCCCACCGAGGTGCGGCTCGTTCTCATCGGGCTCAACACCGCGATCGCGCTGGGAGTGGGTCTCGGCTTCAGCGTCGGGCAGCTCGGCCTGACGGTTCTCGACCTGATCGGGCTCGCCATCGCCGGGGTGATGGTGGCGGCGCTCGTGGGCCGTGCGGCCAAGAACCTCAGACGGCTGGCCGAGCTCGAGCCGGCCGGCCGCTCAGCCCGAGTCGGCTGAGCGAAGCGTTCGCGAGCGCTCCGCCACGGGCTGAAGGAAGTCGGGCAGCGGGCGCACCGGCCCCCTGCCCGTCTCCCGCTCCCAGATCTGCTCGAGCTGGGCGAGGTGCTCGTCCATGACGACTTCGATCAGCTCGAAGTCGGCCGCGCGCACCGCGGCCAGGGTCCGCTCGTGGATCTCGATGGTCCAGTCGGGCACGAGTGGCGCGTGCATGGCCATGTCCCGTGCGATCTCGAGCTGGCGCAGGAGCGTGCGCATCAGCCCCACGATCGTGGAGTTGCGGGTGGCCCGGGCCATCGCGAGGTGGAACTTGAGGTCGAGCTGAAGGAACAGGTCCTCGTGACGCAGGAAGTCATCGCCGGCGGCGAGCTCGCGCTGGCGCTCGATGCTGTTGCTCATCACGGCGAAGTCGTCGTCGGAGGCGTGGGTGGCGGCGAGCTGCGCCACGCGCGGCTCGAGCAGCCGCCGAGCCTCGAGTACGCCGGCGATCTCCGAGAAGCGGATCTCCTGCCGGGACTGCACGAGCTCGCGCGGCACCAGTTCCGAGGCCACGAAGATTCCGCCGGAATGCCCCCGTCGCACGTCCAGCACTCCGGCCTCGGCCAAGGTCTTGATGGCTTCGCGCAGGGTCGGCCGGCTGATCCGCATCTGCGCGGCCAGGTCCCGCTCCGAGGGGAGGCGGTCACCGGTGTGCAGGTCGCCGCCCCTGATCTTCTCCGCGATCTGCTCGACGGCCTCCTCGAAGGTCCGGCGGGTGGCGACGGGCTCGAACGAGCGGTCCAAAGCCGAACCACTATACGGCCGGCGCTCGCTCGTCTGCGGCGGGCTCACGTCGGATTCACGCTCCCGCGGCGGCGATGCGCTCACGAGCGTGACGCTCGGCCACCTCGACAGGTGTGGAGCCCTCGAGCCTTGCGGTGTCGATGGCGGCGTCGAGGCGATCCATCGCGCCGGCGATCAGCTCGGCTTCGCGGGGGCCGCGCTCGTGGTGCCATTCGGCCGCCACGTGGATGAGACCGCCGCAGTTGGCGAGGAAGTCGGGCACGTAGAGGATCCCGCGACCGGCCAGCCGGTGGGCGACGTCGATGCTGGTCAGCGGGTTGTTGGCCGCCCCGGCGACGACGCGGCAACTGAGCGAGCCGGCCACGGCGTGGTCGATGCCCCCGCCGGCTGCGCAGGGCGCGAGCACGTCGAGCGGCAGGGCCATGATCACATCCGCGCCGGCGATCTGCCCACCGTGCTCGCTCACGAAGCGCTCACAGCGTTCCGGGTCGAGGTCGCAGACCACCAGGGACGCGCCGGCGCCGGCGAGTCGCGCGGCCAGCGCCCCACCCACCTTGCCGAGCCCGATCACGCCCACCCGGCGGCCGTCCAGGTCAGCCGAGCCGGAGACGTTGGTAAGGCCACGTCCGATGGCCTGATAGACGCTCTCGGCGGTCACGGGGGAGGGATCGCCCCCACCGCCCAAGGCCTCCGAGCGGCCGGTGACGAAACTGGTGAAGCGCGCAAGGTGATCCATGTCGGCGGTGGTGGTGCCGATGTCCTCGGCGGTGATGTACGCCCCGCCGAGCTCCTCGATCACCTGTGCGGCGGCCTCGAGACGGGCCTCGTGCATGTCCAGGCGACCGTCGTCGATCATCACCGCCTTGCCGCCGCCGAGCGTGAGTCCCGCTGCCGACGCCTTGAGCGTCATGGTGCGGGCCAGGCCCATCACGTCGTCGAGCGCCTCGCGCAGGCCGCCGGCGTAGCGCTTGAACCGCATCCCACCAAGGGCGGGCCCCAGCACCGTGGAGTGCACGGCCACGATGAAACGGAGGCCGGTGGCGGCGTCTTGGCGGATCACGATCTGTTCGTGGTCGTCGGCGCCGAGCTCGATTGCCCGGCCGGCTGCCGGTTGCGCGACAATGGTCATCTCAATTGACCTTATACCCGACCATGAACGTTTGCCAACGCTAGAGCATGGACTTGACGAATCGCCTTCCGGGTACCACCATTGGTAAGGTCACTTGCCCATAACCCCGGCCGGGAGGAGAAGGGAGCCGCATGACGTCCACCGCAGTACGCCGCCATGCCGGCCGGGAACCGGCCGCCCAGCGCAGGGGCAGCCGCGGCGCGGCGGCCAACGGGGGCCCTCCGGGCGGAATGAGGCACGAGGTCTCCCTGGCGGACAAGTACACGCTCGACGAGGGCCGGATCCTCCTCACCGGCGTGCAGGGCCTCGTACGTCTCCCGCTCGACCAGCATCGCGCCGACCGCCGCGCCGGCCTGCACACCGCCACGATGATCTCCGGCTATCAGGGCTCCCCCCTCGGAGGCCTCGACCAAGAGCTCGCCCGCAACCGCGAGCTCGCCCAAGAGCACCACGTCCACCACGTGCCCGGGCTCAACGAGGAGCTCGGGGCCACCTCGGCCTGGGGCAGCCAGCTGGCGGCCGACCTGCCGGGCGCTCGCTACGACGGAGTGCTCGCGCTGTGGTACGGCAAGGCTCCCGGGCTCGACCGCGCCGCGGACTCCCTGCGCCATGGGAACTTCGTGGGCGTCTCGCGCACCGGGGGCGCGCTCGCCGTGGTGGGCGACGACCCGAGCTGCAAGTCCTCCACGATCCCCAGCGCTTCCGAGCCGATGCTCGCCGGACTGCACATGCCCGTCTTCTTCCCGGGCAGCGTCCAGGAGGTCCTCGACCTCGGACTCCACGCGCTCGCCTGCTCGCGCACGTCCGGGCTCTGGGTCGGCTTCAAGGTCGTCACGAGCGTGGCCGACGCGCTCAGCAGCGCCTCCGTCGCTCCGGCGCGCGTCGTGCCGGTGATCCCCGAGGTCATCGACAACGGCCGCCCCTACGAGCACGTGCCGAACGCCAACCTGCTCGCGCCCGCCTCGCTCGAGATGGAGCGCACCCTGCTCGGCCCGCGCACGGAGCTGGCGCTCGCCTACGCGCGAGAGAACGGGGTCAATCGCATCGAGGGCGCACGTGACGCATGGCTGGGAGTCGTCGTTCCCGGCAAGGCCTACTTCGATCTCATGCACGCCCTGCGCGGGCTGGGCCTCGACGGCCCCGCGCTGGAGCGGGCCGGGATCCGGGTGCTCAAGCTCGGGATGGTGTCGCCCCTCGAGCCGCAGATCGCCCGCGACTTCGCCGACGGTCTCCAGGAGATCCTGGTCGCCGAGGAGAAGGGCCCGTTCGTCGAGCCACTTCTCAAGGACGCGCTCTACGGGATGGCCGGGGCGCCGCGCATCCTGGGCAAGCGCGACGAGCGGGGCGAGCGTCTGCTCCCGGCCGACCTCGACCTCGACGCCGACCTGATCGCCCGTGCCGTGGCCGCCCGCCTCCGTGCCCGCGGCGTGACGATCGACTCCGTGGAGGCGCGCATGCGCAAGCTCCAGGAGATCGAGAGCCGCCCGGCCGACCTGCCGATGGCCCAGCGCACCCCGTTCTTCTGCTCGGGGTGCCCGCACAACTCCTCGGTCAAGGCGCCCGAGGGCACGCTGGTGGGTGGCGGCATCGGCTGCCACACCATGATCCTGCTCAACCCGGAGGGCAAGGGCGAGATCACCGGCATCACCCAGATGGGCGGCGAGGGCGCGCAGTGGATCGGCCAGGCGCCGTTCACCGACGACTCCCACCTCGTGCAGAACCTCGGCGACGGGACCTTCCATCACTCGGGCTCGCTGGCCGTGCGCGCCGCGGTGGCCGCCGGCGTGAACATCACCTACAAGCTGCTCTATAACGAGCACGTGGCCATGACGGGCGGCCAGGCGATCGAGGGCCAGCTCAGCGTGCCCGAGCTCACGCGCTGGCTCGAGCTCGAGGGTGTCCGCCGCATCATCGTCACCACCGAGGACACGGGCCGCTATCGCGGCGTGGAGCTGGCGCCGATCGCCGATGTGCGCGATCGTAAGGAGCTGCTCAGCGCCCAGCAGGAGCTCGCCCGGATCGAGGGCGTGACCGTGCTCATCCACGACCAGGAGTGCGCCGCCGAGCTGCGCCGCAAGCGCAAGCGCGGCAAGGCCGAGGAGCCGGCGGAGCGCGTGTGGATCAACGAGCGGGTGTGCGAGGGCTGCGGCGACTGCGGCCGCAAGTCGAACTGCCTGTCGGTGATTCCCGTGGAGACGGAGTTCGGTCGCAAGACCCAGATCCATCAGGCGTCGTGCAACAAGGACCTGTCCTGCCTCGACGGCGACTGCCCCTCCTTCCTCACCGTGGTGCCCGGCGAAAAGCAGCGACACCACATTCCAGAGCCTCCGGCCTCGCTCGACGATCCGGCACGGCTGGTCTCCGACGCGGACTTCAGCGTGCGCATGCTGGGCATCGGCGGCACCGGCGTGGTCACGGTCAACCAGGTGCTCGGCATGGCCGCCCTGATCGACGGACTGCACGTGTCGGGGCTCGACCAGACGGGCCTCTCGCAGAAGGGCGGTCCCGTGATCTCCGACCTCCGCATCACGCGGGACCCCCTGCCGTCGGCCAGCAAGACCCCGGCGGGCGAGGTCGACCTCTATCTGGGCTTCGACTTGCTCGGAGCCGCGAACGAGACGAACCTGGTGAGCGCCCACCCCGACCGCACCATGGCGGTGGTCTCGACCAGCGCGGTTCCCACCGGCCGGATGGTGATCGACACGGAGGAGCGCTTCCCCGAGCTGTCGCTACAGCTCGATCGCATCGACGCCGTGACGCGCAGTGAGCACAACCTCTACCTCGACGCCCAGCGGCTCTCCGAGCGCCTCTTCGGCGACCACATGATGACCAACACGCTCGCTCTCGGCGCCGCCTTCCAGCGCGGACTCGTGCCGGTCTCCGCGACCGCGCTCGAGCAGGCGATCGGTCTCAACGGCGCCGCGGTGGAGAAGAACCTGGCCGCCTTCGCGTGGGGCCGCGCGGTGGTCGCGGCGCCCGACGCCGTGGAGGCGGCCACCCGCGAGCCGGAGGCCGTCGTCGCGCTGCACGAGCTGACCGAGGCGGAGCGCGGGCTGGTGACGCTGGCCGTCGACGGCAGCCAGGGCGAGCTGCGCGCTCTGGTGGAGAAGCGCATTCCCGAGTTGGTCGCCTACCAGGACGAGGCCTATGCGGAGCACTACGCCGAGCTCGTCCGGCGCGTCCATGTGGCCGAGCAGGAGCGGACCCCTGGCCACTCGGAGCTGACCGAGACGGTCGCCCGGCAGCTGTTCAAACTAATGGCCTACAAGGACGAGTACGAGGTGGCCCGTCTGCACCTCGATTCGGTGGAGCGGGCCCGGCTCGACGCCGAGTTCGGTGAGGGCGCCAAGATCTATTTCATGCTTCACCCGCCGCTGCTCCGAGCGCTGGGCCTCGAGCGCAAGCTCAAGCTCGGCGCGTGGTTCGTCCCCGCCTTCCGGACGCTGTACCGCATGCGGCGCCTGCGCGGCCGGCGCCTCGATCCCTTCGGCCGGGCCGAGGTGCGGCGGGTCGAGCGCGAGCTGGTGGGCGAGTACGAGGCCGTGGTGGCCGAGGCGCTCGACCTGGTCAGGCCGGACAATCATGCCGCCGCCGTGGAGCTCCTGGAGCTACCCGACGTGATCCGCGGCTACGAGGAGATCAAGCTGCGCAACGTCACGCTCTACCGCAAGCGGGTCGAGGCGGGACTGAAGCGCTTGCGGGCCGGTCAGGGCGCCGGTCTGCGGCCCACCGCTACCACGTAGCGCGCCGCAATCTCCACCCGCGGCGGACGGTCGTTGCAGGAGGCCAGCAGCCGGTCGAAGCCCGGGCGCAGCGCGGCTTGCTCTTCGGCCGCCGGCCCGTAGGTCCGGACCAGCGCGAGGAAAGCCTCGTCAGGTGAGGAAAAGCTCAGGCGCACCGTGCGTGTGCGCACCGCCAATCCCTCCAGCAGACCCTCGAAGCGCCTCCGGAGCACGGCCTCGGTGCCCCAGGCGGACGGCCGCGGGACGCCCGCGGGCCGCAGGCCGAGAGGTTCGACCAGTTGGTCCAAGCCGCCAGGCAGGCCGCGCGGGCTCCAGGCGCTGAGGGCCACCACCCCGCCCGGGCGAGCCACTCGCACGAGCTCTGCGGCGGTGCGGACCGGACGAGCCGCGAGGGCGGCGCCGAAGGCCGACAGCACGCTGTCGTAGGTGTCGTCTCCGTACGGGAGCTGCTGAACGTCGCCGGTGCTCCAGGAGACGTCGCGGCCGGCCTGCTCGCTGCGGGCACGCCCCCGCTCGGCCATGCGCGCCGACAGCTCGCAGGCGTCGACCCGCGCGCCGCGGGCAGCCGCCGCCAGCGCCACGTTGCCGTCCCCGGCTCCGGCGTCGAGCACGCGGCCGCCGGGCTCGGCCCCGGCCAGCTCGACGAGAAGACGCGGCCACGGGCTCGAGCTGCCGCAGCAGGACCTCGTGGCCCTCCGCTTGCGAAGGCCCGGCGGCTCCGCTCGGTGGCGGCCTCGTAGTCGATGTCCACGGCGCCGACTGCGGTGCGGGGAATACGGAGCATGGCGCGCCGCGTGAGCGCCGCTTCGCCCGGGCGCTTGCGTGGGGGCTGTCCGTACAGGTCTCGCAGCGCCATGTTGGGCGATCCTAGGCGCTCTCAACCCGCCGCCGGCCCACGGTTACGCGAAGGTCACAACCTGGGCGGAAGGCTCCGCAAGGATCGCGGGAGACCACGACGCTCGGGAGGAAGACAGGCATGGCGATCGACGTAAGCCGTCGCGGATTTGTGGGTGGTTCGGCCGCACTGGCCGGAGGAGTGGCTCTGGGAGGGCCGATGTCGGCTCTGGCCAATCAGTCGGGCAACGGGCGCCGCGTCCGCGCCCTCGGCTACGGGGCGCTCGAGCCCACGCCGGACATCGACACCGGCAGGGTGTACCTCGATCTGCCGCCGGGCTTCGAGTACCGCGTGATCTCCCGCCAGGGAACGACCATGGACGACGGCAACCCCACGCCGGGAATCTTCGACGGCATGGCCGCCTACCCGGGCCGCCGCGGCGAGACGATCCTCATTCGCAACCACGAGAACCGCTCGCGCGACGGTGAGATCACGGTCGACGTCCCGCTGAGCAAGCGCTACGACCCGGACCTGAACGTGCGCGGGGGCAACACGAAGCTCGTGGTCAGCCGGCAGCGCGAGCTGCTCGAGGAGTTCGCCGTCCTGGGCGGCACCCACACCAACTGCGCGGGCGGGTTCGCTCCCTGGCGGTCGTGGATCACCTGCGAGGAGATCTTCAACTACGGCTCGGTGGAGGCCAACGTCACGCCCGGGACGGGCGTGCCGCACGGCTACATCTTCGAGGTGGACGCCGACGCCGACGGCCCGGTGGACCCGGTGCCGATCACCGCGGCAGGGCGCTTCTCGCACGAGGCGGTGGCCTGGCTCGACGGTGTCCTGTACGAGACCGAGGATCGCGGCGACGCTTGCTTCTACCGCTTCCTGCCGCGCCGGCGTCCGGACGAGATCGGCGATCTCTCCTTCGGAGGGGTGCTGCAGGCTCTCGTGATCAGCGGCCGGCCGAACTTCGACGCCAACACCGCCAACCCGGGCGAGTCCTACCCGTGCGAGTGGGTGACGATCGAGGAGCCCAACCCGCAGACCGACACGGTGCGCACCGAGGCCCAGTCCAAGGACGCGGCCATCTTCGACCGCACCGAGGGCATCTGGGCGGGGGAGAGGAGCGTGTTCTTCGACTGCACCACCGGGGGCGAGGCGCAGCTGGGCCAGCTCTGGGAGTACCGGCCCCGCGGCCGCAACAACGGCCAGCTCAGGCTCGTGTACGAGTCCACGGCCGTCGAGGATCTGGACAGCCCGGACAACCTGGTGCTGGTCCCGCAGACCGGGGACGTCTTCCTTCAGGAGGACGGTGGCGACGAGCAGTTCGTCCGCGGTGTGACCAGGCGAGGGCGGATCTACGACTTCGCCCGCACGGCGCTCAACCAGACCGAGTTCTGCGGTGGGACGTTCAGCCCCGACGGGCGAACGTTCTTCCTCAACCAGCAGGGCGACCGCGGCGTGGTGGACGACACGCTCTCGGCCCTGACCTACGCGATCTGGGGTCCGTTCGACTACCGCGACGACTGAGATCGCGCCAAACGAGGGTCCGCACGTGGCCTGGACGGCGAGCGGGCGGTGCCCGCGAGCCCCCCGGTATCGCTATACAGGACGGCCATGAGCGACACCTTCACCATCGGCGGGGACCTCGAGGTCCGCCGCCTCGGCTTCGGCGCGATGCGGATCACCGGCGACGGGATCTGGGGCCCGCCCGACGATCCCGACGCCGCCCGCAGCCTGCTGCGGCGCGTGCCGGAGCTGGGCATCAACCTGATCGACACGGCCGACTCGTATGGCCCCGAGGTGAGCGAGAACCTGATCGCCGAGGCGCTTCATCCCTACGACGACGGCCTGGTGATCGCGACCAAGGGCGGTCTCGAGCGCACGGGCCCCGGTGAGTGGCCGCGCAACGGCCGGCCGGAGCACCTCAAGCAGGCGTGCGAGGGCAGCCTCAGGCGGCTGCGCGTCGACCGGATCGACCTGTACCAGCTGCACTCCCCGGACGACGACGTCCCCTACGAGGACTCGGTGGGCGCTCTCAAGGAGCTGCAGGACGAGGGCAAGATCCGTCACGTCGGTGTCTCCAACGTGTCGGTCGGCCAGCTCGAGCAGGCTCGCGGGATCGTCGACGTCGTGACCGTGCAGAACCGCTACAACCTCACCCACCGGTCGTCCGAGGACGTGCTCGATGCCTGCGAGGAGGCCGGGATCGGCTTCATTCCCTGGTTTCCGCTGGCCGTCGGCTCGCTGGCCGACGACGGCGGCCCGCTGGACGACCTCGCGGGACGTCACGGGGCCACGGCCGGCCAGGTGGCGCTGGCCTGGCTCTTGGCGCGGTCGCCGGTGATGCTCCCGATCCCCGGCACCTCCTCGGTCGAGCACCTCGAGGAGAACGTGGCCGCGGCGCAGCTCGAGCTGAACGCCGACGAGCAGGATGAGATAGCCCAGGCCGCCGGCGGCCGCTGACGCCCAGCCGTCCGAGCGGCCGGAGACCCTTGTCGGGGATGGATCACGCGTTCGGCAGGGGGGAGCCGTTCTCGATCGGACTCGAGGAGGAGCTGCTCCTCGTACACGAGGGGACGCTGGGACTGGCCGAGGTGGCAGACCGAATCGTGCCCGCGATCGACCTGCCCGAGGGGCGTGCAGGGCACGAGGCCTTTCTGGCGGAGATCGAGCTTCGCTCCAACCCCTGCGCCACCACCGAGGACGCGGTGAGGCAGCTGGCCGAGGGTCGTGTCCGGGCACGCGCGGCCGGGGCCACCCTGATGGCCGTGGGCGTGCACCCCGACGGCCGCTACGGAGACGTCACACTCGTCGACAGCGAGCGCTACCGCCGGGTGGAGGGAGAGATGCGCGGCCTCATCCGCAGGACGCCCGAGTGCGCTCTCCACGTGCACGTGGGCCTTCCGAGCCGCGAGGCGGCCGTGGCCGCCATCACCGGCCTGCGCGAGGCACTGCCGCTGATCATGGCGCTCGGAGCGAACTCACCGTTCTGGTTCGGGCTGGACTCGGGGCTCGCCAGCTCGCGGTCGGCCCTCGTGAGGGGCTACCCGGGACGCGGCGCGCCGCCGCCGCTGCGCACCTGGGACGACTATCTCGAGCAACTCGATGCCATCCGGGCCGGCGGCGGGCCCACCGACCGCACCATGGTCTGGTGGGACATCCGGCTCCAGCCGGGCCTGGGCACCGTGGAGCTGCGGGAGCTCGATGTCCAGACCCCGCTCGAGGAGGCGGCGGCAGTGGCGGCTCTGGTCCGCGCGCTGGCCGTACGCGCGGTCGAGCAACCGGTCACCGAGCCGTCTCCGGCCCAAGCGATCGCGTGGTCGTGGTTTCGCGCGTCGCGCGACGGGCTGGCCGCCACCATCGCCCACCACGGCGACCTCGTACCCGTGCGGGAGGCCGCTCGGGCGACCCTCGCGGGGCTCGGACGTGACGACCCCGCGCTCGAGGGCATCGAGCGCATTCTCGTGGAGGGTAACGGCGCGGACCGCCAGCGCGCGGCCTTCGCACGGGGCGGGATGCCCGGTCTCCTGCGCTTCCTGGCCGACGAGACGGCTCGGCCCTTCGCGGGCTCGCCGAGTGCGACCCGAAACGACGAGAGCCCGGCCGCCTGAGCGACCGGGCTCTCGTGGAATCGTTGGTGGGAAGCGGTGCCTAGGCGGCTTCGCGCAGCGCCGCGACGACGTCGTCCTGAGCCAGCCGGCGCAGGGCGCGGTCCTCGAGCTGACGCACTCGCTCGCTCGAGAGGCCCAGACGGCGGCCGGTCTCGCGCAGCGCGTGGGGCTCCTCGCGATCCAGTCCGAAGCGCAGAGTGATGACGTCGCGCTCCACGTCCGGGAGGGTGTCGACCGCCTCACGAAGGCGCTCGTCGCCGAGGCCGGTCACGACCTCGTCCTCCACGGTGGGACCCTCGCCGGCGATCAGGTCGCCCAGGGCGGTCTCGCCGTCCTCGCCGACCCCCTGGTCGAGACTGGTGGGCCCGCGATCGGCCCGCCGGATGTCGGCCACCTCGTCGATGGGGAGGTCCACGAACTCCGCGATCTCCTCCTCCGTCGGCTGGCGCCCGAGCTGAACGGCGAGCTTGCGCTCGGCGTCCTGGATCTTGCGCGCCCGCGCCACGATGTGAACCGGCAGGCGAACCGTGCGGCCCGAGTTGGCGAGCCCGCGACCGATCGCCTGGCGGATCCAGAGCGTGCCGTAGGTGGAGAACTTGAAGCCCTTGCGCCAGTCGAACTTCTCGACGGCGCGGATCAGGCCGAGCATTCCCTCCTGGATGAGATCACCCAGAGGCAGACCCTGGCCCTGGTACTTGCGCGCGACCGAGATCACCAGGCGCAGGTTGGCGTTGATCATGCGGTCCTTGGCCGCGAGATCACCCTTCTCGATGCGCTTGGCCAGCTCGATCTCCTCCTCTGCGGTGAGGAGGGGATGGCGGCGTGCTTCATTGAAGAACAGCTGCAGGGAATCCTCGAGCTCCACCGGGACAACCTGGCGGGACTCGGGAGTCTCTGCGGGACGAATCAGCGTGTCAGTAGTCAAAGCAAACCCTGGTTTCGATAGTTCGAAGTTCGTCGAAAATTATACACAAACTCAGCACAAGGGTTACCTGCGACCCCTTGGGCATGTTCTTTGAGGCTTTCCAGTGCGGCGTTTCGCCGAAACGTATATCGCCCTACTACTAGTTGTTTGCACGTGCAATTATAGCACCGGGTGCAGCTTTTGAGTGCCCTGCGTAGCTCCTGAAGGTGATACGCGCGCCGGCTCTCCGGCGGTCAGCGAGATCGGCGCCTCCGCGGGCACCCCGCGATTGCACGCCCGGTGTCGGCGGCGTACCTTTCGGGTAGCGCCAGCCCGCAGGACGTCCCCGGCGAAGGAGGGCAGGGCATGCAGGTGACCTCTCCCGACCGTGACCAGCTGCGGCGACTCGCCGAGCTGAGGCTCGAGCGGCCACTGGTGTTGAGCCTCTACCTCGATCTCGACCCCTCCGAGTTCGGCACCCCGCCCGCCCGGGCGACGGCTGTGCGCTCACTGGTCGACGAAGCCGAGCGGCGCGTGCGCGACAGCAACGGCCTCTCGCACGACGACCGCAAGCAACTCGAGGCGAGCGTCGACCGAGCGGCCGAGTTCCTCGAGCACGAGCTCCCCACCGAGGGGGCCCACGGCGTGGCGGTGTTCAGCAGCGTGCCGGCCGACCTGTTCGAGGCCATCCGGCTGCCGCGCTCTGTGACGAGCCGGGTGGCGATCGGCCGCTCGCCCCTGGTCGGGCCACTGGCGCGGCTCGAGCGGCGCGAGCGCTGGTGTGTGGCACTGGTCAACCGCCGTGACGCGCGCATCTTCCGCGGCTCGCCCGACGGCCTGCGCGAGATCGATCAGATCCACGACGTGGTCTTCGGCCAGCACGACCGTGGCGGGCTGGCCCAGGCTCGCTACGCGCGCGGGATCGAGAAGGAGAAGGACGACCACCTGAAGCACACGAGCGAGGCGCTGATGGGCCACTTCAAGCGCAACCCGTTCCAGCGGCTGCTGCTCGGGGGTCCGCGCGAGATAGCCACGGACTTCGAGTCGAAGCTTCACCACTACCTGCGCGAACGGCTCGCCGGGCTGATCGAGGTGGACGTGGAGAACACGAACGCCGACGGCGTGCTCGAGGCGGCACGGCCGAGCTTCGACGAGGCCGACAGCCGGCGCGAGAGCCAGCTGCTCGAACGGCTCGGTGAACGCGGTGCCACCGGGATCGAACAGGTGCTGCCGACCCTGAACGAGCGTAGGGTCGAGGTGCTGATGCTCGATGAGCAGTTCGGCGGCGTGCACGGCGCCCAGTGCACCGTCTGCGGACTGCTCGCGCTGGAGGGCGAGAGCTGCCCCGCCGACGGCGCTCCGATGCTCGAGCTCGAGGACCTGACCGACGCGGCGATCGAGCTCGCGGTGCAGCAGGACGCCGAGGTGGTGGCCATGCGCCATAACGCCGACGCGCTCGCCGACGTGGGTGGGGCGGCGGCGCTGCTGCGCTTCTAGATCAGGCGCCCGACGGGACGCCGGCCTGCGCAGCCGGCCCCGGCTTGGGCTCCGGCGACGGCTCCAGGCGCCCCACCGCCTCGCGAAGGGCATCGCGCAGAGCACGCTGGTGGGCGAGCGGAAGCCCGGCGATCTCGGGCGGGGGGGCGGACATGTCGCGCACGATTCGCGCTCGCATGCGCTCACCCTCCGGGGTCAGCCGGATGATCTTCATGCGCCGGTCGCGGTCGGACTCACGACGCTCGATCATCCCGCGCGCCTCGAGGCGATCGACGATCCCGGTCACGTTGGACGGATCGCAGAAGAGCTGCTGGGCCAGGGCCCTCATCGGCGTCTCGCGGCCGGGTTCGAGCATTCGCAGGGAGTGCAGCTGGACGGGCGAGAAGTCGAGCTCGCGCGCCAGCTCGATCATGCGCGGCTTGTTGCTCTGCATGATCTGCCAGATCAGTGCCCAAGCTTCCTCTGCGGGTGATCTCTCGGCCATGACCTTGAAGGGCATCATAGTCGAGGACGTCGATAATTGACAACCTCAACTAATTCCACTAGCTTCGGGCCCATGTCAGAACCGGCAATCGAGGCGCTCGGCCTCGTCCGAGACTTCAAGAAGGGCCCGCGCGCGGTCGACGGGATCGAGCTGCGCGTCGAGCCGGGCGAGGTGTACGGCTTCCTCGGGCCCAACGGCGCGGGAAAGAGCACCACCGTGCACATGTTGACCACGTTGCTGCCGCCCACCGAGGGCAGCGCGCGCGTGGCCGGGTACGACGTGGTCGACGACGGCCCGGCCGTTCGCGGGGTCATCGGCGCGGCACTGCAGGAGGCGGCCCTGGACCCGTTTCTCAGCGGGCGCGAGCACATGAAGCTTCAGACCGCCCTGCACGGGATGACCGGCGACGAGGCCCGCGAGCGCACGCACACGCTGCTCGAGCGGGTCGGGCTGACCGAGGCCGCGGACCGGCGCGTGGGCGGCTACTCCGGCGGCATGAAGCGCAGGCTCGACCTGGCGCTGGCGCTCGTTCACCGGCCGCGCATACTGTTCCTCGACGAGCCCACCACGGGCCTCGACCCGCAGAGCCGCAGCGCGCTGTGGGAGGAGGTGCAGCGACTGGCCTCCGATCGCGGCGTGACCGTCTTCCTCACCACGCAGTACCTGGAGGAGGCCGACGTCCTGGCCGACCGCGTGGGGATCATCGACCGCGGCAAGATCGTGGCCGAGGGCACCCCCGAGGCGCTCAAGGACGAGATCGGCCGGCCCAGCGTGGAGGTCGTTCCCGCGGAGGCCGAGGACCTCGAGCGCACCAAGGCCGTGCTGTCGCGCTTCGGCGAGTCGGTCACGGGCTCGGTGAAGGGAGCCTCGGCGCGGCTCGCCGGCGGCGACGCTCAGCTGGCCGACGTGGTGCGCGCGCTCGACGCCGAGAACGTCGGCATACAGGACCTCCAGCTGCACGCCCCCAGCCTCGACGACGTCTTTCTCGCCAAGACCGGACGCTCGCTGGAAGGAGCGGCACGCGAGGAGGCCACCGAGGAGGAGGCCGAGCAGGAGACCGTGGCGGCGTGAGCCGCTCAGCGCTTCCCATGCAGGTGGGCATGCTCGCCCGCCGCTCGGTGGTGCGCACGCTGCGCCAGCCGGCGATGGTGGTGCCCTCGCTCGTCTTCCCGCTGATGCTGCTCTCGATCAACTCCAGCGGCCTCGACTCGGCCACCGAGCTGCCGGGCTTTCCCACCGATTCCTACTTCCAGTTCGCTCTCGCCATCACCTTCGTCCAGGGCGCGCTGTTCTCGGCCAACAGCGCCGGCACCAACGTGGCCAGCGACATCGAGAGCGGCTTCCTCAACCGCCTCTCGCTCACGCCGCTGCGCCGAGTCGCCCTGATGATGGGCCAGCTGGCCGGGATCGTCGCCCTCGGGCTGATCCAGGCGCTGACCTTCCTCATCGTGGGGGTGGCCTTCGGAGCAGGGATCGAGACCGGGCTGGCCGGCGCGGCGGTGATCGTCCTCTTCTCGCTCGTGATCTCGCTGGCCTTCGGCTGCATCGGGGCGTTCGTGGCGCTTCGCTCGGGCAGCGGCGAGACGGTGCAGGGCGTGTTCCCGCTGTTCTTCGCCGCCCTGTTCCTGTCCTCGATGGCGCTCCCCCGCGACCTCATCGAGACCGACTGGTTCCGCACGGTGGCCGACTGGAACCCGGTCTCCTACATGCTCGAGTGCATCCGCTCGCTGATGATCGACGGCTGGGACCCCGAGGCCCTGGCGCTCGGGTTCGCCTGCGCCGGCGGGCTCGCGGTGGTCGCGCTGGTGGCCGCCTCGTCGGCGCTGCGCACGAGGATGGTGCGCACTTGACCAGCCGTGGCGGTTTCTGGTCCGTGGCGCGTGCGGTGGCCTGGCGCAACGCCCACAACTTCTTCACCAACCCGGCGATGATCATCCCGGCCCTGCTGTTCCCGATGTTCTTCTTCATCGCCTTCGCGGGCGGTCTGTCGCGCGTGGAGTCCGTGCCGGGGTTCGACTTCGCCGGCGGCTACACGACCTTCGTCTACGGCTTCGTTCTGCTGCAGGCCTCGGCCTTCGGTGGCGTGTTCACCGGGTTTGCCGTGGCCCGCGACTTCGAGTCCGGCTTCTCGCGGCGCGTGATGCTCGCCGCCTCGAACCGCGACGGCATCGTGGCCGGCTACTGGCTCGCTGCCGTGGTGCGCGCCCTGTTCACGATTGCCGTGATCACCGCCGTAGCTCTGCTCGCCGGCCTCGAGATCGACGGGAGCGCCGTCGACATCGTCGGGCTCTACACGCTCGCGCTGCTGGTCAACGCGGCGGCCATGCTGTTCGGCACCGGTGTGGCCATGCGCCTGCGCACCATGCAGGCCGGCCCACTGATCCAGACGCCCGCCTTCCTCATCCTGTTCCTCGCGCCGGTCTGGGTGCCCTACGACCTGCTCACCGGGTGGGTCAAGGCCGCGGCTTCGGTCAACCCGATTACGCTGGTGCTCGAGTCGATAAGGGGTTTCCTGGACGGCGATCCCACCGAGGTGCTGCCCGCCTTCGGGGTCATGCTGCTGCTGGTGGCCATCACGGTTCTGTGGGCCCGGGGCGGCCTGCGCAGCGCCGAGCGCGTGGCCTAACCTGCCCGCATGAGCAAACTGGTGCAGGAGGTCGAAGAGGGCGAGGGCTACGCGCTCGCCAACGTCGAGTCGCTGGGCGACGGCCCGGGCTTTCGCAAGGTCCGGCGCGAGCTGGGCGTGACGGCCTTCGGGGTCAACGCGATCGAGATACCGCCGGGCTACGAGACCGGAAGCCACTTCCACGACGAGCAGGAGGAGCTCTACTTCGTCCACCGGGGCCGGGTACAGATGACCTTCGGCGACGGAGAGGTCCGCGAGCTCGGGCCGGGAGGCCTGGCCCGCGTGGACGCGGCCACGGTACGCAAGGTCAAGTGCCTGGGTGATGAGCCGGCGCTCTTTCTGGTCGCGGGCGGCAAGGACGGGTACGTGGGCCGCGACGGCCGGCTCGCCGAGGGCGAGACCAGCCGCTTCGGAGCCAAAGGATCGCCCTGAAGCTCCTCCTCGGCACCGCCCTGGCGGCGGTGCTGGCGCTGACCGTGATCGTCGCGGGACCGGCCGGGTCTTCCGAGGGGCGCCCCCTCCCGGGCGCGCCCAGGTGTCCGATCTTTCCGGCGAACAATCATTGGAACCTCAGGGTCGACCGGCTGCCGCCACACCAAAACTCGGACGCCATCGTCCGCTCGATCGGCCTCGAGGACCACATGCACGCGGACTTCGGCTCGGGTCTGTACGAGGGCGCGCCGATCGGAATCCCGTTCGTCACGGTCGGCAGGCGGACCAGGCGAGTGCCGGTGAGCTTCGACTACGCGAGCGAATCCGACCGCGGCCGCTATCCGATACCGCGCGGCGTGCCGATCGAGGGCGGGCCCGGCTCGGACGGCGACCGCCACGTGATCGTGGTGGACCGCTCGCGTTGCCGGCTGCACGAGCTGTTCGCGGCCTACCCCGATGAGGGCGGGACGCGCTGGCGAGCGGGCTCGGGCGCCGTCTGGAAACTGCGCCGCAACCGACTCCGTCCCAGAGGCTGGACCTCGGCCGACGCCGCGGGGCTGCCGATCCTGCCCGGCCTCGCCCGCTACGACGAGGTGCGCCGCGGGCGCATCGACCACGCGCTGCGCTTCACCGCCGCCCGTACGCGGCGCGCGTTCGTCTACCCGGCTCGCCACTTCGCCTCGGACGAGACCGATCCGAACCTGCCGGCGATGGGCCAGCGCCTGCGACTCAGGCGCGGCTTTCGCATCGGGAGCTTCCCGCGCCAGTCGCGTGTGGTGCTTCGCGCGCTCAAGCGCTACGGGATGATCCTGGCCGACAACGGCGCGCCGTGGTTTGTGACCGGCGCCCCCGATCCGGGCTGGGACAACGACGACCTCCACAGCCTCCAGCGAGTCCCGGGGCGTGCGTTCGAGGTGGTCGACACGAGTCGTTTGCCGCGCCCCTGAGCGAATGAAGCCCGTGCGCGTCGGCTGCTCGGGCTGGAACTACCAGGACTGGCGCGGCCGCCTCTACCCCGAGGGCGTCGGCACCGCGCGCTGGCTCGGGCTCTACGCCGAGAGCTTCGACACGGTCGAGATCAATTCGACCTTCTACCGCCTGCCTCGCGTGACGCCGCCCGGCGCTGGGTCGAGCAGACCCCCCAGCTCACCGCCGACTGGACGCTGGTCCGTCTGCACCACGGCCGGCGTGGGCGCAGGGGCAACTACTCCGACTCAGAGCTGACCGAGTGGGCCCGGCGAATCGCGCAATGGCGGCGCCGGGCCGAGGTCTTCGTCTACTTCAACAACGACTGGGAGGGCTTCGCCCCGAAGAACGTCCTGTCGCTCACGCGGCGGCTGCGGCCGTCTCCAGACGGGTGAGCGCCCGACGCAGCAGGCGCGACACGTGCATCTGCGAGTAGCCGATCTGCTCCCCGATCTCGCGCTGGGTCATGTCATGGAGGAAGCGCAGCTCGAGCACGTGGCGTTCCACCTCGGGCAGCTCGCGCCAGGTGGTGGCAATCGCGTGACGGTCCTCGACGAGCTCGTAGCCCGAGTCCTCGCCTCCCAGCAGATCCACCAGCGCGGCCGACTCCCCGTCATCGGGTGTGGACGGAGCATCGAGTGAGGCCGCCTCGTAGGACGCGGCCGCCTCCTGCGCCTCCAGCACCTCCTCGGTCGTGCAGCCCAGCGCCGCAGCCACCTCGCGCACCTTGGGCGACCGGCCCAGATCCTTGGAGAGCGCCTCGGTCTCGCGGCTGACCGCCAGCGTGCGCTCCTGCAGATCCCGCGGGACGTGGAGCGACCAGCCCTTGTCGCGGAAATGCCGCTTGAGCTCCCCGAGGATCGTCGGCGCCGCGTAGCTCGTGAACTTGGTGCCCCGGCCGGGCTCGAAGCGGTCGATCGCCTTGACCAGGCCCAGGCTCGCCACCTGAAGCAGGTCGTCCATCGGCTCGTCGGTGTAGGAG
Source organism: uncultured Thermoleophilaceae bacterium (assembly GCA_963751105.1). Lineage (GTDB taxonomy): Bacteria > Actinomycetota > Thermoleophilia > Solirubrobacterales > Thermoleophilaceae > JACVRW01. Next base: position 653,526 of record CAVVTG010000002.1, read on the forward strand.
TAGCGCAGCGCGAGGTCCCTGGCCAGAGGCAGGAAGCGCTCCGCTAGCTCGTCCCGGGCGGCCAGGTCGCCCTCCTCGTGGTAGCGGACGAGTAGACGCCGCTCCGCCTCGCGGTCATGGCCTCGGTTGCCGTTGGCCCGGTGCGGTTGGTGAAGTTGATGGCGGGTCCGCAAACCCCCAGGGGACGCGAGTGCGATGGCACTCATCAGCTATGAACCTCCGTCTTGATTGACGTGAGGTCCGATTCGTCACCGCTGGAGCGGCGACGTCGCGTCCCCCTTCGATATGTAGTCCCGAGCCGAGCCTCATCAGCCCGCTCGTGGCCACCACAGAGTATGCCCTTCGGGTCCATCCGCGAAACGCAATGGCACGTTTGGCGCGCGATGTCCAGGGTAAGAAGCTGCGCGCGGTTGGTGAAAAGCCCAGGCTGCTGCAATAGGCTGGGGCCTGATGAGCGACGTCCAAGATGGCACACAACTCGGCGAGCAGCTGGCCGCCGCCACCAACGGGATCGTGAAGCTGTTTCGGGACTATTACGGCCGTGGGCCGACCAAGGCCAAGAGCTACCTGCTGGACGATTCCTATGTCGTCTGCGTGCTCCACGAGACGATGACCACAGTCGAGCGCACGCTCGTCGACACCGGGCGCGGCGAGATGGTCCGCAGCACACGCCTCGCCTTCCAAGAGGCCATGGCCGACTCGTTCATGGGCGTCGTGGAGCAGGCGATGGGTCGCCGGGTCGCTTCGTACCACAGCCAGCTCACGCTCTCGCCCGACGTGGGCTTCGAGTTCTTCGTGCTCGACGACCCCGGCGACGCTCACTAACTGCTGGTGTCGCGCGGCTTCACGTAGGGCTCCTTGTCCTCGAGGCGCAGGCCGCCCTCTATGGCCCGGCTGCGCTCCAGCTCCGCGTTGAGCTCTGCTCCCAGCAGGATCATGATGTTCGACACCCAGAGCCAGACTAGGAACACGATCGGTCCCGCCAAGGTGCCGTAGATCTCGTTGTACGAGCCGAAGTTCGACACGTAGAAGGCAAAGGCCAGCGACGCGATCAGCCAGCCCAGCACGGCCAGCAGGCCGCCCGGGGTCACCCACTTGAAGCCCGGCTGCCTCACGTTGGGCGCCGCCCAGTAGAGGATGCCGAACATGAACGACACGAACAGGAGCAGCACCGGCCACTTCGCCAGGTTCCAGATCTGAACCGCGGTGTCGCCGACTCCGACGAGCCCGCCGACCTCCCTCGCGAAGCTGCCCGACAGCGTCACCCCCACCGCGCTGATGGCGGTTAGCACCATCAGCAGGATGGTCAGACCGACCCGGGTGGGCAGAGTCTTCGTGAACGGCCGCCCTTCCTCGATGTCGTAGATGGAGTTCGAGGCCCGCATGAAGGCCGCCACGTAACCGGAGGCCGACCACACGGCGGCCAGCAGACCGATCACGAGGAAGACACCCGAGGCGCCCTGGCTCCGTTGCAGGTTCTTGATGGCGCTCGTGAAGATGTCCTGTGCGGGGCCGGGCGCCACCGTGGCGAGGTTGTCGAGCAGTGGCTGGGTGACCGACTGCCCGATCAGGCCGAGCACCGAAACGAGCACCAGCAGGGCGGGGAAGATGGACAGCACGCCGTAGTAGGTGAGGGCGGCCGCCCAATCGGTGAGGTTGTCCTCCTGGAACTCCTTCGCCGACCGCTTGAGCGTGTTTACCCAGGAGCGCCTGCTCAGGCCGGTCGGGCTGTCGGGGGCCCGCTCGTCGCCGCCGGAAGCCATTGTCAACTCGGCATGGCTCAGGCGGCGTCGGCTGCGGCGGCCAGCTCTCGGATCCCGGCCAGCCGGTCGAGCGCGTCGCGCTCGATGCGCCGGACCCGCTCGGGCGACACGCCCAGGCGCCGTCCCGTCTCGCGTAACGGCGTCGGCCCCGAGCCGTCCATGCCGAAGCGCAGCCGGATGACCTCTCTCTCCCGTTCGGGCAGGCGCTTGAGCGCGCTGTGTACGGCCTGCTCTCGCAGGCCACGCTCGACCTCGTCGAAGGGACTGCGCTCGTCGCTGGGAATCAGATCGCCGAGGCCGGCGGTCCCGTTCTCGCCCACTGGACGGTCCAGGCTCGTCACGGCACGGCTGATCACCCGGGTCTCACGAACCTCGGGCAGGCTCAGGTAGGCCTCGCCGGCTATCTCCTCGTCGGAGGGGACCCGGCCGAGCCGGAGGGAGAGGTCACGCTCGGCTCGGAGGATGCTGCGCTCGCGCTGGCCGATGTGCACCGGGATGCGGATGGCCCGCCCGTGGTTGGCCAGGCCCCGCTGGATGGCCTGACGGATCCAGAAGGTCGCGTAGGTCGAGAACTTGTAGCCGCGCCGCCAGTCGAACTTCTCGGTGGCCCGCACCAGTCCGAGCACGCCCTCCTGGACCAGATCGAGCAGCGTCAGTTCGTATCCCCGGAATCGCTTGGCGAGCGAGACCACCAGCCGCAGGTTGGCGTTGATCATGCGCTCCTTGGCCTCGAGGTCGCCGCGCTCGATGCGCTTGGCCAGCTCGACCTCCTCGCTGGCGCTCAGCAGAGAGTGCCGACGGACGTCGCGGAGGAACAGCTCGAGCGCGTCGCCGGAGTCGACGGGGGAGGACTCATCTGGGAGGCGCGAGAGCCCCAGCAGGTCGTCCGCGCCGAGCTCGTCCTCGTTCAGGGTCAGAGGATCGGTGTGCCGCGGCCTCATCTGGCACGACTACCCGACAGCCGGGATGGGAAACGGTGGTTCAGCGGCGGCCGCCCGCTCCGACCAGGGAGTCCACTTGGCGCCGGGCCTTCGCGATGCCGCGGGCGTGGCGGTTCATGCCGGCCCAGGGATCTCCCTTGGCCTCCAGACGGCGGATCACGTTGCGGACGGTCCAGCGGTCGGGGCGCAGGCGCGAGTCCGACAGCTCATCCCACGCGATCGGGGTGGCCACCGGGGCGCCCGGGCGGGGCCGCACCGCGTAGGGCGGCACGGCGGTCTGCGCATAGCGGTTGCGGGCCACGTCCACGAGGATGCGCCCGCCGCGCTTGGCCTTCCGGAACTCGGTCGTCAGGTGGTCGGGATGGCGCAGCGCGAGCACCTCTGCGGCCGCGCGAGCGAAGTCGCCCACCTCGTCGAAGCTCCCCCGCCGGCGCAGCGGCGTCCAGACGTGAATGCCCTTGGAGCCGGTGACCTGGGCGAACGGGGTGAAGCCGAGCTCCTCGAGCAACTCGCCGGTCCAGCGCGCGGCACGGCGCACCGCGGGGAAGTCGGTGCCCGGGGCGGGATCGAGATCGAACACGAGCCGGTCCGGCTGCTCGATGCGGTCCGCGCGGGACAGCCATACGTGAGGCGTGATGCAGTTCTGGCCCACGAGGTAGACGAGCGTGTCCGCCTTGTCGACGGTCAGCTGGGTCAGCGTGCCCCCGGCCTTGTGCACCTCCACGCGCGGAATCCAGTCCGGGAAGTAGTCGGGCACGTCCTTGTGGAAGAAGCCCTTGCGCTCGATGCCGTCGGGGAAGCGCTGCATGCTCACAGGCCGTCGCTTGACGTGAGGCAGCATCCACTCCGCCACGCGCTCGTAGTAGGCGGCCAGGTCGCCCTTGGTCACGCCGTCGCCGGGGAACAGGACCTTGTCAGGATGGGTGATCGTCACGTCCATGGCGATGCTCAGGTCTGGCTTCGCCGCTCGAGCGGCGCGATCGACAGGGGACCCTCGTGCAGCGCCTCGACCTGCAGCGTGGAATGGGTGATGCCGAAGCGCTCGTGGAGCATCTCGGCCAGCCGGCGGCGATGCGCCTGGGTGTCGCAGCCGGGGCGGACGGTGACGTGCGCCGACAGCGCGGGGAAGCCGGAGGTGACCTCCCACACGTGCAGGTCGTGCACCTCGACCACGTGGTCCTCGCCCGCGAGAGCGGTGCCGATCTCGTTCGGATCGAGGTCGCGCGGCGCGGCCTCGAGCAGAACCCGTCCGGAGTCGCGCAGGAGGCCGAAGCCGGAGTACAGCATCAGGCCCGCCACCAGCAGCGCCGCGATGCCGTCCGCGCGAGAGAAGCCGGTGAGCAGGACGACCGCGCCCGCCACCGCGGTGGCCACGAAGGCGAACAGGTCGTTGAGGACGTGCTGGAACGCGCCCTCGACGTTGAGGCTGCGGCGGTTGGCCCCCGACAGGATCATCGTGGCCAGCAGGTTCACTGCGATGCCCACCACGGCGACCACGAGCACCGCGGCACCCTCCACGTCGGGAGGGCTGATCAGCCGGCGCACGCCCTCGAAGACGATCACCGCGCCCAGTGCCACCAGCGTCGCGCCGTTGAGCTGGGCCGACAGGATCTCGGCCCGCCGCCAGCCGAACGTGAAGCCGCCCTCTGCGGGCCGCCGCGCGATGTGGGCCGCGAACAGGGCGAGCGCGATCGCCCCGGCGTCGGTGAGCATGTGCGCCGCGTCCGACAGCAGAGCCAGCGAGGACGCCAGCAGGCCCACCACGACCTCCACGGCCATGAACGCGACGATCAGGACGAGCGCGGCCGTCAGCCGGCGTGAGTCGCCGGTGTGGGCCGGGCCGCCGTGCGCGTGGCCGTGGTGATGGGTATGCGCCATCACCGATGATGGTCGCACGCGTGCTTTTTCGCCGCCGGGGCATGGGTAGCCGGGGGCCATGAGAGTCATCGTGGTGGGCGCGACCGGGAACCTGGGCACGAGCGTGGTGCGCTCGCTGGCCGCCGAGCCGGCGGTGGAGTCCGTGGTGGGGGTCAGCCGGCGGCCGCCGGGTAGCGCGTTCGACGCCTTCGACAAGGCCGAGTGGCGGCAGGCCGACATCGCTCGCGGGTCGCTGAGACCGTTGTTCGACGGCGCCGACGCGGTCATCCATCTCGCCTGGCTCATCCAGCCCGGACGGGACATGGCGACCCTGCGCGCCGTGAACGTGGACGGCAGCGCCCGCGTCTTCCGCGCCGCCGCGGATGCGGGCGTGGGCACCCTTCTCTACGCCTCGTCGGTCGGTGCCTACGCGAGCGGGCCGAAGGACCGCCGCGTGGATGAGAGCTGGCCCACCACCGGCATCCCGACGTCCTCCTACTCGCGCCACAAGGCCGAGGTCGAGCGGCTGCTCGACCGCTTCGAGCTCGAGCAGCCTCGGGTCCGCACGGTGCGACTGCGCCCGGGACTCGTGTTCAAGCGGGAGGCTGGCTCGGAGATTCGGCGCCTGTTCGCCGGACCCCTGCTGCCCGGCTTCCTGCTGCGTCCGCAGCTGATACCGGTGGTGCCCGCTACGCCGCGCCTTCGCTTTCAGGCTGTCCACTCATACGACGTGGGCGAGGCGTTCCGGCTGGCGCTGCTGAGCGATGCCCGCGGTCCGTTCAACGTGGCGGCCGAGCCGATACTCGATCCACCCGAGCTTGGGAGGCTGCTCGGAGCCCGCCCGGTCCCCACGCCCGAACGGCTGCTGCGCGGAGCCGCCGCCCTGACCTACCGGCTGCACCTGCAGCCGAGCGAGCCGGGCTGGCTGGACATCGCCCTCGGCGTGCCGCTGATGGACACCGAGCGAGCTCGCGCCGAGCTGGGCTGGCGGCCCGAGCGAAGCTCGACCGACGCCCTGAGCGACCTGCTGGACGGCATTCGCGAGGGAGCGGGGCTCGACACTCCGCCGCTCGAGCCCGGCGGGGCGGGGTTCGCCCGCAGCCGCGAGTTCGCGAGCGGCGTCGGCTCGCGGACGGGCTAGCTGATCAGGGGACCGGCGCCGTCTCGCCGGGCGTTCCAGTTGAAGGGGCCGGCTGACTGGGCACGGTCTCCGTGGGCGGAGGCTCGCTCGGCTGCGTGGGCTTGGCCGGTGTGGGCTCCGGAGTGGTCTCGGGCTCGGTCCGATCTGGCGTCGTCGGCGCGCGATCCTCGCCGGTGGGGGTCGTCTCCTCCTGCTGCCGGTCCCTGTCGCTCTTCTTCGTCCCGCCCAGGCCGAACGTCGTGCGCTGCTCCCCACCGCCGATCGAGTCGCCGGCGATCAGCTCTCCGGCCGTGATGGTGACCACGGCGATCGCGAAGGCCAGGGCGGCGGTGACGGCCACCACGCGGATGGCGATCCGCCCGGAGCGCTCGGGGGCGCGCGAGGACGGCTGGCGGTAGATGCGCACGGGCGGATCCGAGCCGTTGGAGGGCCGGGCGGGGGGCAGCGAGCGGCTCGGTGCGTCGGCCGGCACGCGCTCCGCCGGCCGGACGGTCGCGCGGTCGCTCGTCCAGGCTCGCGCGAGCTTCTCGGTGGGGCGATGAAGCGCCTCGCTCAGCAAGGTCACCAGCACAGGGGTGACCGCCGCGGCAAGCCACGTGCCGGCGATCCAGAGCTGCGAGGTGACGGCGGCCGCCGAAGCCGAGGCGGCGCTCGCGATCACGAGCGTCCTGACGTTGAGCCGGCGCTCCTCCTCGCGCTCAGGGGTGCGCGGGGTCGAAGCCATCCGCTCGCACGATAACGAGCCCTTGCGAGCTCCCTCAGTCGGCGGCGGCGAGCATGGCCAGGACCACGGCCGAGTGGGCCGTCCAGGCGATGGTCCGCACCCATGAGCCGGTCACGAGCCCCGGTACGCCGTCGGGTGAGAGCCTGCCGTGCTGAGGGATCTGAATCAGCGTGGTGGACAGCCAGGTCGCGGCGGCGAGGCCGGCACCTGTGGCTGCGAGCGCAAGGCTCACTCCGGCCGGTCGCTCGAACAGCAGCGCAACCGAGGTCACCAGCTCGATCGTCATCGGAGGCAGCACGACGAACGTGGTCAGGCGTGAGTGGGCGTCGTGGTAGGCGCTGAAACGGTCGCTGCCCACCGCCGCGAACAGCGGGTAGTGGACCACCTGCACGAACCAGGTCACCCCGGTCATGAACAGCGTGGCGGCGGCGTTCGCCAAGAGCAGGGCCATCGCCGCGAGTATGGACGTTAGGCTCCGCGCCGATGGCCGCGCGGCAGACCCACGACGCGGACGTCGTGGTGGTGGGCGCGGGATTCGCAGGCCTCGCCGCGGCCCGGGAGCTGACGGCGCGGGGAGCCTCCGTGATCGTGCTGGAGGCGCGCGATCGCGTGGGCGGGCGCGTGCTCAACCACTCCATCGGCGAGGGTAAGGTGGTGGAGGTCGGCGCGCAGTGGATCGGCCCGACCCAGGACCGGCTCGCCGCGCTGGCCCAGGAAACGGGAGTGGCCACCTTCCCCACCCACGGAGAGGGCTTCAACCTGCTCGAGTACGGCGGCCGCCTGCGCCGCTACCGAGGCGCCGTACCGCGAATCAACCCGGTGGTTCTGCTGGACGTGGAACGGGCGCAGCGCAAGCTCGACCGGCTCGCGCGCCGCGTGCCGCTGCAGGCACCGTGGGAGGCCGCCGGCGCCGCGCGGCTCGACGGGCAGACGGTGGCCACCTGGATGCGTCACAACCTCGCCACGAAGGCCGGGCGAATGCTGTTGGAGCTGGGGATCGAGTCCGTGTGGGCCGCTCAGCCCGAGGACGTCTCGCTGCTGCACGTGCTGTTCTACATCCACTCCGCGGGCGGTCTCAACCGGCTGTTCGAAACCGAGGGCGGGGCGCAGCAAGACCGCTTCGTGGGCGGCTCGCAGCTCGTGGCCCTGCGGCTTGCCGCCGGCCTGGGCGAGGAGCGGATCGTGCTCTCTGCTCCCGCCCGCCGGATCGAGCACGGCGACGACGGCGTGACGGTACACGCCGACAACGTGGTGGCCCGGGGCCGCCGGGCGATCGTGGCCATCGCCCCGACGCTCGCGGGCCGTATCGCCTACGGCCCTCCGCTGCCCGGCTATCGCGACCAGCTCACGCAGCGCATGCCGCTGGGGACGGTGGCCAAGTGCATGGCGCTCTACGAGAAGCCCTTCTGGCGCGACGAGGGGTTGTCGGGCCAGGGACTGAGCGACACCGGGCCGGTGAAGCTGACCTTCGACAACTCGCCCCCGGACGGCTTGCCCGGCGTGCTGCTCGGCTTCCTCGAGGGACGACAGGCGCGCGAGCTCGGGCGGCTGCCGGCCGGCGAGCGGCGTGCGGCTGTGGTCGACTGCTTCGCCCGCCTCTACGGACCGCGGGCGGCGCGGCCGGTGGACTACGTCGAGCGCCTCTGGGCCGAGGAGGAGTGGTCGAGGGGCTGCTACGGCTGCCATCTGCCCACCGGCGCATGGACGGCATACGGGCCGGCGCTGCGCGAGCCGATCGGCCCGCTGCACTGGGCGGGCGCCGAGTACGCCACCGTCTGGAACGGCTACATGGACGGCGCGATCCGGTCGGGCGAGCACTCCGCCCGCGAGGCGCTGGACCGCCTCTAGCACTGCTCGGCATTCAAGCGCACCGGTCAACATGCACCCGCCCGCCGGGCCAGCTCCGCCGCCACCACCGCGTCCTCCCACGCCATGCCCGTGCTCTTGAACACGCGCGGCCGGTCGTCCTCGAGCGACACGTCGCCGCGAGTGAGCTCGTCGATGGTCCGCAACGCATCCGCATCGAGAAGGCCGGCGGACACCGCCTGCACGACCTCGCCGGCCTCGCGCAGCGCCGCCGAACGGGCCTCGACCACCACCAGCGAGCGACCCATAAGCCGCTCGTCGAGCTCCCGCGCGCCCGGCTCATGAGAGCCCACGGCCACCACCGTGACTCCGGGCCCGACGGCCGAGCCGTCGAACAGGGGCTCGCGGGCGGTGGTGCAGCAGCACACCAGGTCGGCGTGCTCCACCGCTGCCGCGTCCGCGGCGTCGGTCGCGACGCCCTCAGCCCGGCAACGCTCGACGAAGCCGGCGAGGCGGGCGCGATCGCGAGCCACTACCCGCACGCTCTCGATCGGCCGCACGGCGCGCAACGCCCGCACGTGGTGCCAGGCCTGCGGGCCGCTGCCGAACACCACCAGCCGCGCCGCGTTCTCGCGCGACAGCAGGCTCACGGCCAGGGCCGACACGGCCGCGGTTCGCAGCGAGGTCAGCGCGATGCCGTCGATGAGGGCGCGCGGCGCAAGCGTGGCGGCGTCGAAGAGGACGTACACGCCCTGGATGCGCGGCAGACCACGCCCGGGGTTGCCGGGAGCGACGGTGGCGAGCTTGACGCCCAACGCGTCGCCCCATTCCGCAGGCATCATCAGCAGCTCGCCGGCGCCCGCGGGCACGCCGGTGCGCGGCGCGTCGCTCTCGGGGTCGAGGCCGGCGCGCAGGGCGTCGCCGAGAGCAGCCACCGCGTCGGCGGGCGACAGCAGGCGCTCCACCTGCTCGGCGTCGATGAACGGCGGCGCTTCGGTGCTCACCGCAGCACGAACCCGGTGCCGAGGGGATCGTCGGGGTCGAGCAGGAAGCGGTGCTCGCCGGTGCGGAAGGCCATGCCGTCGACCTCCGTGACCACCGCGTCGCGGTCCTCGGCCCGGAGCTCCTCGACCACGCGCGCCCGGAACTCCGTACCCACGATCGACTCGTGCCGCAGCGTGCGGCCGGCCAGCAGGCCGTCGGCGTGAAGCAGGGCGAGGCGGGCGGAGGTGCCGGAGCCGCAGGGGGAGCGGTCGACCTCGCCGTCGGCGAAGACGGTGACGTTGCGCTGGTGGAGCTCCTCCGGCGCCGTCGGCCAGCGCCTCGAAGAGGATCGTCCCGTAGACCCCGGAGAGCCGCTCGTCGCTCGGGTGCCGGGAGTGCTCGCCGCCGTCGAGCGCTCGCTTGACCTCCCGGCCCAGGGCGACGAGCTCGTCGTGGTGTTCGGGCGAGACCTGCAGGCCGACCGCGGCGGCGTCGAGCGAGGCGTATATCGCCCCGCCCCAGGAGAGGTCGACCTCCACGCGCCCGCGCGAGGTCTCGACGGCCACGGAGCGCGCCAGCACGTAGGCGGGGACGTTGCGGAAGGCGACGGATCGCACCCGGCCGTCACGGCAGTGGACCCGCGCCGTCACTCGCCCGGACGGCACGTCGATCGTCAGCTCTGTCTCACCGTCGCGCTCGGCGGCGACCATGCCGCTCTCGACCGCCCAGGTTGCCAGCGCGATCGTTCCGTGACCGCAGGCCGTGGAGTAGCCGTCCTTGTGCCAGAACAGGACACCCAGTTCGGCGCCGTCGTCGTCCGGCTCCACCATGAAGCAGCCGTACATGTCCGCGTGCCCGCGCGGCTCGTGACAGAGCAGCTTGCGAGCTGTCTCGACCTCGGCGCTCTTCCGAGCGGCCTCTCTGCGCTCGCGCACCGTCCGTCCCGGGATCGCGGGCGCGCCGCCGGTGACGATCCGAAACGGCTCGCCGGCGGTGTGGTAGTCGATCGTCTCCAGCACGAGCGGCGCTTCCACGCCGCGCAAGCTACTGCTCCGGGGCGGGCTCCTTGCCCTGGCGCAGGCGCGAGTTGCGGTAACCGAACAGGGCATAGATCACCATGCCGAGCAGCAGCCAGGCGCCGAAGCGCGCCCAGGTCTCGGCCGGGAGCTTGCTCATCAGGTACAGGCACAGCGCCGCGCCGATCACCGGCACCACCGGAACGAGGGGCACTCGGAAGCCGCGCTCCATCTCCGGCTTGCTGCGCCGCAGCCAGATCACCGCGATGTTGACGATGAAGAACGCGAACAGCGTGCCGATGTTCACCAGCTCGGCGATCTCCTTGAGCGGCACGAAGGCGGCGAGGGCGGCGATGGGGATCGCGAACACCAGGGTGAGAATCACGGGTGTGCGCGTGCGCTCCCACACGTTGGCCAGACGCTCCGGCAGGAGGCCGTCCCGGCACATGGAGAACGCCACCCGGGTCTGCCCGTAGAGGATCGTGAGCACCACGCTGGTGATGGCCACGAGCGCGCCGAAGGAGACGATGTCCGCGCCCCAGGCGATACCGGCGCCCTCCGAGAGGGCAATTGCCAGCGGGGCGTCCTGCCCGGCGAGCTGGTCGGCGGGCAGCGCGCCCACCGCGGCCACCGCCACCAGGATGTAGATGACCGTGGCGATCACCAGCGAGCCGATGATGGCGATGGGGAGGTCCCGGCTCGGCTCCTTGCACTCCTCGCTGCCGGTGGAGACAGCGTCGAAGCCGATGTAGGCGAAGAAGATCAGGGCCGCCGCAGACTCGATCCCGCTGAAGCCGTTGGGCGCGAAGGGCGAGAAGTTGTTCCCGTCGAATGCGCTGAACGCGACGACGATGAAGAACGCCAGTACCAGCAGCTTGATGATCACCATGACGGTGTTGGAGCGCGTCGACTGGCGGATCCCGGAGATGAGGAGGGCCGCCACGGCCAGCACCAGGAACAGGGCGGGGACGTTGACGTCGCCCCCCTCGCCCGGCGGCAGGCTGACCGAGTCGGGCAGGGTGATCCCGAACAGGGAGTCGAGCAGCTCCGTGAGGTAGGAGCCCCAGCCCACGGCCACCGCGGCCACCGACACGCCGTACTCGAGGATCAGGTCCCAGCCGATGATCCAGGCGAGCAGCTCGCCCATGGTCGCGTAGGCGTAGGTGTAGGCCGAGCCCGACACCGGGATGGTCGAGGCCAGCTCGGCGTAGGCGAGGGCGGAGAAGATGCACGTGATCCCCGCCAGCACGAACGAGATCACCAGCGCCGGGCCCGACTGGGTGATCGCCTCGCCGACGATCACGAAGATCCCGGTCCCGATGATCGCGCCGATGCCCAGGGCGGTTAGGTCGAGAGCACCCACCGCCCGGTTGAGACGCGTTCCCTCCGCCGTCTCCAGGAGCTGGTCGACGGACTTGGTGGCGAAGGGGCCTGGGCGCGTGGCAGCTGACATTTCGGGCTCCCTACCCGGGTTCTCTCCCGTTTAGGCCCAGTTCATCCCGGTACCCGCGTAGAGAGGAGTTCGAGACAGGAGCGAAGGAGACGAAATGGCTGACAGACTCGAAGGAAAGAAGGTTGCTTTCCTGCTGACCGACGGTGTGGAGCAGGTGGAGTTGACCGAGCCGTGGAAGACCGTCGAGGACGAGGGCGGAACCCCCGAGCTGATCTCGCTGGAGAGCGGCGAGGTCCAGGGCTTCAACCACGACGAGAAGGCCGACACCTTCTCCGTCGACCGCGTGGTGGCGGATGCCGACCAGAGCGACTACGACGGGCTGGTGCTGCCCGGCGGCGTGCACAACCCGGACACGCTGCGCACCGACGACGACGCCGTGAGCTTCGTGCGCTCGTTCTTCGATGCGGGCAAGCCGGTGGCGGCGATCTGCCACGGACCTTGGCTGCTCGTGGAGGCGGACGTGGTGCGGGGCCGCACGGTCACCTCGTGGCCGAGCCTCGAGACCGACATCCGCAACGCTGGCGGCACCTGGGTCGACGAGGAGGTCCACGTGGACAGCGGGCTGGTCACGAGCCGCAACCCGGACGATCTCCCCGCGTTCTGCGACAAGCTCGCCGAGGAGATCTGCGAGGGCCGCCACGAGGAGCAGGCCCTGAAGACTTCGTAGCCGGTCTGCGAAATCCCCGACCAGCGCCGGGGCGCGGGCCGCGCCCCGGCGCCGTTTCGGGCGAGGTCAGGCGCCGACGTTGAGCTTGCGCTTGCCGCTCAGCGCCGAGCCGAAGCGTGCCCGGTAGACACCGTCGGCCTTGACCTTGAGACGCTTGCTGAAGGTGGACCGGGCGTCGCCGGCGTCTTTCAGGGTGGTCTCGGCGACCGTCTTGAACGTGCCGCCGCGGCCGCGCTTCTGGAGCTTGACCTTGCGACCGTCGCGGGCCGGGGTCACGCTGCCGTAGAAGCGGACGCGGCTGTTGAGGCGCGGCGTGGAGTCACTGACCTTGAGGGTGATCTTCGTCTTCTGCTCCCCCGGGCCGGGCTGACCGCCGGGCGTACCCGGATGCCGCCGGGCGTGCCGGGGTTGCCGCCGGGTGGGGGAGGGGTGCCGGGGGGTGGGGGCGTGCCGGGGGGTGGGGCGGCTGTAACGATGACTCGTGCCCGACATTCCGACGCCGCTCGGGTCGCGTGCGGTTCGCAGTAGTACGAGAAGGTGCCGACGCGCCGTGAATGGCCTCGGGTAGCGACCAGCCCATGCGCCGGCATCACGGGTCTCGTCCGACCAGCTTCGCCATCGAAGCGGACGTTGTGCGGGTGCCCGCCGGCGGTGTCGGTCCAAGTGACCGTGTCGCCCACAATGATGGTCGACTTCGGTCAGGCATCGAAGAAGTTGTTCGCCACAGTCACGGCTGTGAGTCCGCGGCCGCCGCACTCCCCGGCACCACCACCGCCCCTAAAGCCAGGGCCGCAGCCAAACTGCCGGCCACCTTGGTACTGCGGAACCTGCGCTCGTCCATACCGGCCTCCTTGATTCCAAGGGACACCCGTTCTCGTCCTCTAGCCTGGCTCTCCCGATGCGACCGGACGCCGTCATCTACCAGATCTATCCGCGCTCCTTTCAAGACAACAACGGGGACGGCATAGGGGACCTTCCGGGCATCGAGTCGCGCCTCGATCACCTGGCCTGGCTGGGCGTGGACGCCCTGTGGCTGTCGCCCATCTACCCGTCGCCGATGGCCGACTTCGGATACGACGTCTCGGACTACACCGGGGTCGATCCCGTGTTCGGGACGCTGGATGACTTCGACTCGCTCGTCCGCGCTGCTCACGCGCGCGACCTCGAGGTGCTGATGGACATCGTGCCGTGCCATACGTCCATCGAGCACCCATGGTTCAGCGAGCATCCGGATTGGTACATCTGGGCCGACCGGCCCAACAACTGGTCGTCGACCTTCGGCGGCTCGGCCTGGAGCCCGCTGAACGGGCGGTACTACCTCCACTCCTTCTATCCCGAGCAGCCCGACCTCGACTGGCGCAACCCGGAGGTCGTGGCGGCCATGCAGGACGCGCTGCGTTTCTGGCTCGACCGCGGCGTCGCCGGCTACCGGGTGGACGCGATCGATCGCCTGCTCAAGGACTCCCAGCTGCGCGACGATCCGCCGGCCACGAAGGCCTACGGCCTCCCGCTGAGCGAGCACGAGGCCAAGCTCGCTCTGACCAACTCCCGCAACGCCCCCGACACCGGTGCCGCGCTGGCCAAGATGCGCGAGGCGGTGGGGGACGCGTACCTGGTGGGCGAGGTGTACCTGCCGAGCGCGAAGTGGCAGCCCTATCTCGAACACTTCGACGCGGCCTTCGCCTTCGAGCTGCTGCTCGCGCCCTGGCGCGCGGACAGGTTGCGCGAGGCCATCGACGCCTCGACCCGCCGCCCCGGCGCCGCCTGGGCGATGTCGAACCACGACTTTGGGCGGCTGGCCACCCGCTTCGGACCGGAGAACGCCCGGGCCGCGGCACTGCTGCTGATGACCCTCCCCGGCCCCGCCTTCCTCTACTACGGCGACGAGATCGGCCAGGGGGAGGGGCCGCAGGGCGAGCGCCGCTTCGATCGCGCCGGACGCGACCGGTTCCGTCATCCGATGCAGTGGGACGCCACCCCCGGCGGCGGCTTCACCACGGGCGACGCCTGGCTGCCCGTGATCGATCCGCGCACGACCAACGTGGACGCCCAGCGCGAGGTTCCCGGCTCGACGCTGAGCCTCGTGCGAGAGCTGATCCGGATCCGCCGCAGCCTCGAGGGCGACCTCGAGCTGTTGGACGCCGCGCCGGGCGTGCTGGCCTTTCGCCGTGGCGACCACACCGTGGCCATCAACACCACGGCCGACCCTGCGCCCGCTCCCCCGCTCGGCGCGCCGCTGGTCCAGAGCACGGAGGGCGCCGTTAGCGCGGGCGCCCTCGCCCCGCACGCCGGCGTACTCGCCGGCTCCGCCGCCTAGACCTTCGCGGCCGGCGCGATCTCGCCCGACCCCCGCACGATCAGCCGGGTGGGCATGAGTACCTCGCGCGCGGGGCCCGTCTCACCGTCGAGGCGGGCGAAGAGCAGGTCCGCGGCCGCATGCCCCAGGCCGATCGGATCCTGCGCCACCACGGTGATGGCCGGCTCCACCGCGTCCGCGAGGGTGAGGTCGTCGATGCCGACCACGGCCACGTCGTGCTGGCGAGCGTCGGCCTGCAGCGCCCGCACGGCGCCCGAGGTGATCAGGTTCTGGCTGGCGAGCAGGGCCGTCGGCGGCTCGTCCAGCGCCAGCAGCGAGCGGGTGGCCTCGAACGCCGATTCGCTCGAGTCGAGGCCGCCCAGGACGAGATCCGGGTCGTAGCGAACGAGATGGCGCGCGAGAGCGTCGCGGTAGCCGGCGCGACGCTCGCGAGCGGTGAAGATCTGCTCGCGGTCGCCCAGGAAGGCGATGCGGGTGTGCCCGTTCCCGACGAGATGGTCGACCGCGGCGGCGGCCGCGCCGGCGTTGTCGATCAGCACCGTGTCGGCTTCGATCGCCTCGGGCGGCCGGTCGATGAACACCACGGCCATGCCGGCGTGGACGTCGCGCAGCAGGTAGGTCTGATCGCGGGCGACGGAGGCGAGCACGAGGCCGTCCACACGCCGGCCGCAGAAGCCCTGCACCAGCTCGCGCTCGCGTTCCGGATCCTCGTCGGAGCTGCCCACGAAGGTCAGCACTCCACGGGAACGGGCCACCTCCTCAACGCCACGGTGGATCGCCGAGAAGAAGGGATTGGACACGTCGCCCAGGACGAGCCCCACGCTGGCCGACGCCCGGTCGGCGCGGCGCAGGTTGCTGGCGGTCAGGTCGCGGCGATAGCCCAGCACGGCCACCGCGTCGCGCACGCGCTCGGCGAGGTCCTCCCGCACGCCGCCGTGACCGTTGACGACGCGCGACACCGTGCTCAGGCTCACCCCCGCCACGGCCGCCACGTCGTGCATGGTGGGGTGACGCGAGGAGTCTCCGCGCTGCGGCGGTGTGGGCGTGGTATCGGCCATGCAGAAAACGTTTCTCGAGCTTTCCCGGCCGCCCGCCCCATCGAGCCGTCTGCTGCCGGGCTCCCCGATAACGGGCTCAATCGGAGCCCACCTTGACACGAGCCGCACAATCTGTCTAGTGTTCGGAAAACGTTGTCTGAGGGTGCGTAAAGGCCCTTGGCTTCAACGGAGTGCTCAGTGGGTAAGTCCCCGCTGAGGTGAAGGCGGAGCAGGAGGGGAGCAGGCGCAGAATGCGGACGCTGTGCGTAGTCGCAACGGCAATGACCCTTGCCCTGGCCGTGGGATGCGGCGTCGGCGGCACCGAGGGCGGCGAGGGCGCTCGCCAGATCAACTGGTACGTCTTCAACGAGCCGGGCGGCGCGTTCGACAAGGCCGTGGCCGACTGCAACAAGGAGGCCGACGGCAAGTACCAGATCAACTACGTGAAGCTCCCGACCGACGCCAACCAGCAGCGCGAGCTGATCGTGCGCCGGCTGGCCGCCGAGGACGAAACGCTGACCCTGGTCGGCATGGACGTGATCTGGACCGCCGAGCTGGCCGAGGCCGGCTGGATCCTGCCCTGGGAGGGCGAGCGCAAGACCGCCGCCGAGGAGGGCAAGCTCGAGGGTCCACTCAAGACGGTCCAGTACCAGGGCAAGACCTGGGCCATCCCCTTCACCAGCAACACCCAGCTCCTGTGGTACCGCAAGGACCGGGTGGACCCGCCGCCGGACGACTTCACCTGGGACGAGATGATCGACCAGGCCGTGCAGAACAAGACCGCGGTCGAGGTGCAGGGCGCCCAGTACGAGGGCCTCACCGTGTGGATCAACTCGCTCATCGCGGGGGCCGGTGGACAGATCGTCGATCAGAACGGCGACGTGAAGGTCAACGACACGGCCAAGCGAGCCGCGGAGATCGAGGACAAGCTGGCCAACTCGGCCGCGGCGCCGCCGGGAATGTCCACCAACCGCGAGGACCAGGCGCGCCTGGGCTTCGAGTCGGAGCGCTCGGACTACCAGCTCAACTACTCGTTCATCTACCCGAGCGCCGAAGCCGTGTCCAAGGACTTCCAGAAGAACATCGGCTGGGCCCGCTACCCGCGCACGGACAAGGACAAGGAGAGCCGGCCGCCGCTCGGCGGGATCAACATCGGCGTCTCCGCGTTCGCCCCCGAGCCCGAGCTCGCCTTCGACGCCGCGGAGTGCATCACCAACGAGGCGCACCAGGGCGACGCCGCGGAGCTGGGCGGGCTGCCGCCCACCACCGAGTCGGTCTATGAGACCGAGCAGGTGACGAAGGCGTTCCCGTTCGCCGACATCATGCGTGAGTCCATCGACGCGGCCGCGCCGCGGCCGGTCACGCCCGCCTACAGCGACATCTCGCTGGCCATCCAGAAGACCTACCACCCGCCCGACGGCATCTCTCCGGACAACATCGTGGACACGCTTCGTAAACGGATCGAGCTGGCGAGCGAGGGGAGCATCTTCTGATGGAAGCCGCCGCGTCAGAGGCAATCCGGGAGCGAGAGGCGCCGCCCGAGAAGAAGAAGGTCACCGACAAGACCAAGGCTGAGCGCAAGCTCGCGTACATGCTGTGCGCGCCGGCCGTGATCGCGATGCTGGTCGTGACCGGCTATCCGATCGCCTACGCCTTCTACCTCTCGCTGCAGAAGTTCGACCTGCGCTTCCCCGACGACAAGGAGTTCGTCGGCCTCGCCAACTACGGCGACGTGCTCACGTCGACCACCTGGTGGAGCGACGTGCTCACCACCGTGATCATCACGGTCGTCTCGGTCTCGGTCGAGCTGGTGCTCGGCATGGCCATCGCGCTCGTCATGCACCGGGCCATCTTCGGCCGCGGTCCCGTGCGGGCGGCCATCCTGATCCCCTACGGAATCATCACCGTGGTCGCAGCGTTCGCCTGGAAGTACGCGTTCGATCCCACCAGCGGCTTCGTCGCCGGCCTGCCGCTCATCTCCGACACCGCACAGCCCCTCAACACCAAGGAGGGCTCGCTGGTGGTGATCATCCTGGCGGAGATCTGGAAGACCACCCCGTTCATGGCCCTGCTCCTGCTCGCCGGTCTGGCGCTCGTGCCGGACGAGCTGCACGAGGCGGCCAAGGTGGACGGCGCCAGCACCGTGCAGCGCTTCTTCCGCATCACGCTACCGCTCATGAAGCCCGCGATCCTGGTGGCGCTGCTGTTCCGCACGCTCGACGCGTTCCGAATATTCGACGCCCCGTTCATCATCCAACCGGGAGGGGCGCTGGGCACCGAAACGGTGTCCATCCTGGGCTACAACGTCCTCATCAACCGTGTGAACCTGGGCCTCGGCTCCGCGATCTCGATCCTGATCTTCGTCTGCGTGATCCTGATCGCCCTGCTGTTCGTCAAGGGTCTGGGCACGAGCACCGCCCAGCAGAGGGGAGAGACCTGAGGTGGAAGGCCATACCAACAAGGAGCGCCTGCTCTGGGGGATCGGCATCCTCGTCGTCCTCCTCTACGCACTCATCCCCGTGGCCTGGATCGCGTCGCTGTCGCTCAAGAAGCCGGAGCAGGTCGGCGACGGCAAGTTCTTCTCGGGCTTCTCGTTCGAGAACTACGAGGTCATCTTCTCCGACGACCAGTTCATCGCTGCGCTGATCAACTCGATCGGCATCGCGGCGATCGCCACGTTCATATCGATCGTGCTCGCGGCCATGGCGGCCTACGCCACCTCGCGGCTCGACTTCCCGGGCAAGGTCCTGATCCTGTCGGGGGCGCTGGCGGTGGCCATGTTCCCGCCGATCTCGATCGTCGGCTCGCTGTTCGACATGTGGCGCTCGCTCGGCCTTTACGACACCTGGCCCGGGCTGATCATTCCCTACATGACCTTCACGCTGCCGCTGGCCATCTACACGCTGTCGGCCTTCTTCCGCGAGATCCCATGGGAGCTCGAACAGGCGGCCCAGGTCGACGGGGCCACGCCCTTCCAGGCGTTCCGAAAGATCATCGTGCCGCTGGCCGCGCCCGGCGTGTTCACCGCCGCGATCCTGGTCTTCATCTTCGCCTGGAACGACTTCATCTTCGCCAACACCCTCACCTCCACCGACGCCGCTCGAACCGTGCCCGCAGCGCTGGCCTTCTTCACCGGCGCGTCGCAGTTCGAGCAGCCGATAGCGGCCATCTGTGCCGCTTCGGTGGTGGTCACCGTGCCCATCATCATCATGGTCCTGATCTTCCAGCGCCGGATCGTCGCGGGCCTCACCGCCGGCGCCGTGAAGGGATAAGGAGGCCCTCTCATGGCAGGCATCACCCTCAGCAACCTGACCAAGCGCTATCCGGACGGCTTCGAGGCCGTCAAGGAGATGGACCTCGAGATCGCCGACGGCGAGTTCGTGATCCTCGTGGGCCCGTCGGGCTGCGGCAAGTCCACGGCGCTGCGCATGATCGCCGGGCTGGAGGACATCACCGAGGGCGAGCTGCGCATCGGCGACGAGGTGGTCAACGACAAGGCGCCCAAGGACCGCGACATCGCGATGGTGTTCCAGAACTACGCGCTCTATCCGCACATGAGCGTGCGCGACAACATGGGCTTCGCGCTGAAGCTGCGCGGTGTCGACAAGGGTGAGATCGACCAGAAGGTGGGCGACGCCGCCAAGGTGCTCGACCTCGAGGCGCACCTCGACCGCAAGCCCTCGCAGCTCTCGGGCGGTCAGCGTCAGCGCGTGGCCATGGGGCGCGCGATCGTGCGCGAGCCCTCGGCCTTCCTGATGGACGAGCCGCTGTCGAACCTCGACGCCAAGCTGCGCGTGGCCATGCGCACCGAGGTGGCGCGCATCCAGCAGTCGCTCGGCACCACCACGGTCTACGTGACCCACGACCAGACCGAGGCCATGACCCTGGGCGACCGGGTGGCCGTGATGCGCGCGGGCCTGATCCAGCAGGTGGGCTCGCCCATGGAGCTCTACAACGAGCCGGTGAACCTGTTCGTGGCCGGCTTCGTGGGCTCCCCGGCGATGAACTTCATGCCCGCCACCGTGGACGGCGGCACGGTCAAGCTGCCCATCGGGGACGTGGAGCTGCCCAGCGAGCTGCACGACGCGGTGCGCGACCACAGCGGGAAGAACCTGATCGCCGGCATCCGGCCCGAGCACTTCGAGGACGCCGCACTGGTGGGCGAGGCCAAGGACAAGGGCAGCACCTTCAACGCCCACATCGAGGTCGTGGAGTCCATGGGCGCCGAGCTGTACGCGCATTTCACCGTGGAGACCGATCAGGCGATCGACTCAGCCGAGCTGCGCGAGCTGGCGCAGGACGCCGGCGGGGGCGACGTCCCGATGGAGAGCGAGGAGGGACGCATCGTCGCCCGGCTCGATCCGGCCAGCGAGGTGAAGGTCGGCGAGGAGGCCGAGCTCTGGGTGGACGCCACCCGGCTCCAGCTCTTCGATCCCGAGGACGGGCGCAACCTGATGGTGGGCGAGCGCGGGCCGGCCGCCACCACGGGTGACGGCCACGGCCGCGACACCGAGCGCGAGGTGGCTGGGGAGGAGTCGGCCAATCCCCAGCCCGGAGCCACGGGCGGCAGTGTCGATGAGCCGGACGCCAGGGCCTAGCGACCGCCTTCTCCTCCTACAGCTCAGCGACACGCACATCGGTGCCGACTGGAGCGTCGGCGACCCGGTCGCCGGCCTGCGCGCGACGGTGGCGGCGGTGCTGGCGCTGCCTCAGATGCCGGATGCCGTGCTCGTGTCGGGAGATCTCGTGGAGAACAGGTCCGACGAGGAGTACGCGCTCTTCCTGGAGCTGCTGGCGCCGCTCGGCGCGCCGCTGCACGTCCTGCCGGGCAACCACGACGATCGCGGAGTGCTGCGGCGCCACTTCGATCTGCCGGGCTCTGGTGACGAACCCGTCCAGTACGCGGTGGACCTGGGCTCGCTGCGCCTCCTCGCCCTGGACAGCACGCGGCCCGGGGAGGACGCCGGCGCGCTCGACGCCGAGCGGCTCGACTGGCTCGAAACGGAGCTGAGCGCCCACCCGGACGCTCCGACCCTGATCGCCATGCACCACCCGCCGCTGTCGACGGGCATCCCGGCCCTCGACGGGATGGGCCTGCCGGCCGCCGACCGGCGCGCGCTCGCCGAGCTCGTGGCCTCGCACGACCAGGTGGCGCGGCTGGTGGCCGGCCACCTCCATCGCACGATGGTGGGCGAGGTCGGCGGCCGCCCCGTGCTCGTGGTGCCCAGCACGTTCGCCCAGATGGAGCTCGACTTCGACATGGAGAGCCTCGCGCTGGTCGGGGGCGCCGCCGGCTTCGCGATTCATGCGTTGCGCGACGGAGAGCTGGTCTCGCACGTCCAGCCGGTGAGCTATGGGAGCCCGGCCGGCCCTACTTGAGCTCGCGCCGCAGCCGACGGACCATCGTGTCGTCGTCGACGCCCGGGTGGGCGAGGTCCTGGCGCACGGCTTCGACGATCGCGTCGTCCCACTCGTGGGTGCGCAGCACGAGATAGCGCAGGTGCGAGACGCGCATGTAGGCCTCGGTCTCAGTGCCGCGGCCGATCAGGTCGGCCTCGGTCAGCAGTTCGATGACCGGCTCGTACTCGTCCTTGAACCATGAGAGGGCGACCTCGGCTCGGCTAAGCACCTCGCCGCGGTCCTGGATGGCGCGGAAGCCCCAGGCCTCGATGGCCTCGGCCAGCGCCGCGTAGCGCCACTCGTCCGACAGGTTGATGCGAGCTCGCGCGTCCTGGGGCAGAGGCACGCGCTCGTAGAAGAGCCGCTCGTGGCTCTTGAGCGGCAGGTCCGACATCCGGATCTCGCGGTTGGCGCCCACCTGGGTGAGCACCTCGGTCACGTAGGCGTTGATGTCCTTGTGGCCGAGCGCCCGGGCCACCGACACGCGGTGGTGCCCGTCCTTGACGAAGTGCATGTCCCCGATGCGGTACACGTCGATCGGCGGCATGCCCTCGCCCCGCCGCTGGGCCACGGCGATCCGCTCCCAGCGCGGCCGCACGCGCTGTGTGGTGGGCCGGAAGCGCCGGTCGAACTCGCGCGAGCGGTCGACCGTGCCGACGATCGAATCGAGCGTGATCACCTCCTGGCCGAGCCGGCGCTCGCCGGTCTGGCCGAGGGCCTGCAGGACCTCCTCGAAGGGCAGGATGTGGTTGACGTCGCTCGGCTCGCCGCGGAGGCGCGCGCTCAGGCCGGCAAGGGCGCGCCGCCGCCGTGCGCGGTTGAAGTCGAACTGCGCGTCAGCGCTCGGAAGACCGGTGTCCCTGGCCATCCACCGAAGATACTGACCGCGCCTTAGGCGGGAGTAACGACGGTGTCTACGGCAGCAGTCGCACGGAACGCTCGGCGCGGGCGACGTTCGCGGCGGCGTCGGCCGCCACGCCGGTGACCCGGGCCCGCAGGCTCCGGCGCCGGGCCAGCTGCTTGCGCGCCGCACGCGGAAGCCTCAGGGTGAGCACGGCCCAGCCGTCCTCGGGATCCAGCGCGCGGGCGCGCGAGCGAGTAGCCCGCGGCCGCCCGCCGACACGGTGGCGAAGGCGCCGGCCAGGCAGTCCTCACCGGGGCAGCGCACGCGGACCACGACTCCCGCCGTGCGCAGCGGCCGCTGCCGCGCGGCCACCCGCACCCGCAGCGCCGGCGGGACGACGTCGGTCCTCTCCGGCGCCGGGCAGCGGCTCCCGGCGAGCTCCACCGCCTCCTCGAGGTACTTCTGGTAGCCGGAGCGGTTCTCCGGCGCGGGCCGCTCCACGTCCGCGATCCAGATTCCGAAGGCCTCGGGATCGGCGGCCGGGTCGGGACGACCCTCGGCCACGCGCTGCTGGCGCACGAGGGTGGCGCTGTCGAGGAACCAGCGCAGCTGCAGGTCCGGCTTCTTGGGAAAGCCCCGGTAGTCGCCGTCGTTCAGCGCCTGGCTCATGCCGAAGAAGCCCGCGTAGCTCTGCCCGCGCAGGTTGGTCAGGCCGCTCTCGGCCAGTCCGGCCATCACCGGGAGCTCCCAGGGCAGGCCGCGGGCCGCCGCCGCGCCCGCCATCCAGCGCGCGATCTGCGCCTTGCCCGCGCCGTCGCCCGGGTACACCGCGGGACAGGGATCATCGAAGTCGGGTGCGGGCACACCGCCCTGCGCGAGGGCGGGCGGGGCGCAGGCGAGGGCAGCGGCGATGGCCGCTGAGAGGGCAAGGAGGCGACGCACGGCGGGCAATCCTGGCAGGCGCACGGCGGCGAAGGTAGCTTCCCGCCGCAATGGCATCCGTGTTCGTCACTCGCTCGCTGCCCGGTGGGGCACTCGACCGGCTTCGCGCGGAGCATCAGGTCGACCTGTGGCCGGAGCGCCGCCCCCCGTCGGCCGAGGAGCTGCGCGCGGGCTCCGTGGAGGCCGAGGGCCTGCTCTCGCTGTTGACCGATCCGGTGGATGCCGAGCTGATCGCGGCCTGCGCCGAGCTGCGGGCGATCTCGAACTACGCCGTGGGGGTCGACAACGTCGACCTGGCCGCGGCCACCGAGCGTGGCCTACCGGTGGGGAACACCCCGGGGGTACTCACGGATTCGACCGCCGACCTTGCGCTGGCGCTGATGCTGGGGGCGGCGCGGCGCCTCGCGGAGGGCGAGGCCTACGTGCGCGCGGGCGAGTGGCGCACCTGGGACCCGGTGCTGTTCCTCGGCTACGACCTGCACGCCGCCACCGTGGGCATCATCGGGCTGGGACGGATCGGTCAGGCGGTGGCGCGTCGCCTCGAGGGCTTCGGATGCGAGGTCATCCACACCGGCCGCGATGGCGGCGTGGCTCTGGACGAGCTGCTCGAGCGCTCCGACTTCGTGACTCTCCACGCGCCCCTCACGCCCGACACGCGTGGGTTGATCGGTCCCGAGGCCCTGCGACGCATGAGGCCCACCGCCTACCTGGTCAACACCGCCCGCGGGCCGATGGTCGACACCGACGCCCTGATCGATGCCCTGCAGAACGGCGAGATCGCCGGCGCCGCGCTCGACGTGACCGATCCCGAGCCGCTGCCCGCGGGCCATCCGCTGCTCGGCGTGCCCAACCTCCTGGTGATCCCCCATCTGGGCTCGGCCACGCACGCCACCCGCGAGCGAATGGCCGATATCGCGGTGGACAACCTGTTGGCCGGGTTGGCGGGAGAGCGGATGCCGCACTGCGCGAACCCGGAGGTGTACGAGGACTAGGACAGGAGCGCGCGGAACTACTCCCCCAAGATCTTGATGATCATCCGCTTGGCCCGCCGTCCGTCGAACTCGCAGTAGAAGACCTGCTGCCACGGCCCGAGGTCCAGGCGCCCCTCGGTCACGGGGACGATCACCTGGTGATGGACCAGGAGGTTCTTCAGGTGGGCGTCGCCGTTGTCCTCTCCGCCCGCGTGATGGCGATAGTCGCCGGGCTCCGGGAGCAGCTCGCGAGCCACCTCGTTCGCGGGCTCCTTCCAGCTCGGCGGCGCGATCTTGTCGAGCCATTCGAGCGTGTCCTCGTGGAGGCCGGGCTCGTCGTCGTTGATCCACACGGCGGCGGTGATGTGCATGGCGGCCACGAGCGCGAGGCCCTCGGCGATGCCGGCCTCGTCCACCGCGGCCTGAACGTCGTCGGTGATCCGGATCAGCTCACGGCGCCGCTCGGTCTCGAAGGTCATGTACTTGGTCGTGGACTTCATTGCGCCATCATGCCCACTCGATGGACCTCGGTCTCGACGGCAGGCTGTGTCTGGTC
Organism: uncultured Thermoleophilaceae bacterium; assembly: GCA_963751105.1. Taxonomy (GTDB): domain Bacteria; phylum Actinomycetota; class Thermoleophilia; order Solirubrobacterales; family Thermoleophilaceae; genus JACVRW01. The sequence goes on from CAVVTG010000002.1 coordinate 677,945, forward strand.
ACGGGCGGCACCCGCGGCATCGGGGCGGCCACCGCCCGTCTGCTGAGCGCCGAGGGTGCGCAGGTGCTCACCGTCGCCCGGAAGGGCGCCGAGGTGGAGCTCGACGTGTCGGCCCCCGACGCCGGCGAGCGGCTCCTCGCGGCGTGCCCGCAGGCGCCCTGGGCGCTGGTCAACGGCGCCGGAACGAGCCGGGCGCGTTCGCTCGAGGAGCTCACCGACGCCGACTGGGACGAGCAGTGGGCGCTGCACGTGATGGCGCCGCTGCGTCTGACCGCCGCTCTGGCGCCCGCCATGGCCGCCGCAGGCGGCGGGCGGATCGTGAACGTCACTTCGTCGTCGGGAAAGCGGCCGTCGCAGACGCTCGACGCCGCCTACTCGGTCACCAAGGCCGCGCAGCTCTCGCTGTCGCGCGTTCTGGCTGAGCGTTGGGGTGCCGAGGATGTGCTCGTCAACTCAGTGGTGCCGGGCCCGACGGACACGCCGCTGTGGACGGCCGAGGGCGGCCTGGCCGACCAGGTGGCACAACGGAGCGGGCGCTCGCGCGACGAGGTGCTCGAGTCCACGCACGCCAAGGCCCTCACCGGCCGCATGAGCAGCGAGGACGAGATCGCGGCCGTGGTCGTCTTTCTCTGCTCGCGGCTCGCCTCCAACGTGGCGGGTGCGGCCTGGACCGCCGACGGCGGGTCCACGCCCTCGATCTTCTGAGTCGTCCCGGACGCCGCCTATCCTCGGCGCCCGGGTGTCCGCCGTGCCCTACACGATTCGCCGCTCCGACCGCGCTCGCCGCGCCCGCATCATGGTCGGCGGCGACGGGGTGGAGGTGGTGCTTCCGCGGCGCTTCCCGCTGTCCGAGGTGGAGGGCTTCGTGGAGGAGAAGCGACCCTGGATCGAGCGCACGCTGCAAAGGATTCGCGAGTCGGAGACCGAGTTTCCGCTCGTCCGGCTCGAGCACGGCGAGGCGGTCCCCTATCTGGGCGAACGGCTCGTGCTCGGGATTCGCGAGGAGCGGGACCGCAGCCGCGCTCACGTGGCCCGGCGCGGCGACACGCTCGAGCTGAGGCTGCCGCCCGGCGCCGACCCCGCCGTCGCGCTCGAGGCCTGGTTTCGCCGCCGGGCGCGCGCGGAGATCGCCCCGCGTCTGGACGCCGCGGTGACCAGGGCCGGCACGGCGTACGCGAGCCTCCAGATCCGGGGCCAGCGCACGCGCTGGGCCAGCTGCTCGTCGTCGGGAGCGATGAGCTTCAACTGGCGCCTGCTGCTCGCGCCGGCCGAGATCCTCGACTACGTGGTCGAGCACGAGGTGGCCCACCTCGACGATTCACGACCACTCGGATCGCTTCTGGGGGCTGCTGGCGTCGCGCAGCCCCGACTGGCGAGAGCACGAGCGCTGGCTGCGCCGGCACGGCCACGCGCTGCGCTTCTAGTCCTACTCCCAGCGAAAGAAGCGCACGGCGAGCACGAGACCGGCCACCGCCCACACACCCAGCACGGCCGCGGCCGTCCAGACCTCGCCCGAACCGCCCACGATGGCCTCCGACAGCCCGTCGATCAGGTGGGTCAGCGGGAAGACCTCGGCGATCACCTTGAGCGCCTCGGGCAGGTCGTCGGTGGAGTAGAAGACCCCGGAGATGAAGATCAGCGGGAGGAAGACCGCGTTGGTGTAGGCCGGAGCGGCGTCCTCGTTGGGGATCGCGTGGGAGAAGGCGACGCCGAGGGCCGCGAAGCAGACCACCCCGAGCGCGGTGAAGAGGACGAGCAGCCCGGGCTCCGCCGGCCACTCCACGCCGTAGGCGAAGTGACCCACCGCCACCACCATGATCACCTGCAGAAAGGCGTTGAGGGTGACCGATCCCATCAGCCCGCCGAGGTAGGCGCCGGCCGGTATGGGCGTGCCGCGCACCCGCTTGAGCACGCCGTCCTCGCGCAGGACGGTGATGTTGAAGGACAGCGCCGTGAAGGTGGTGGCCAGCACGCCCATGCCGGCGATGCCGGGGATGAGCGTGTTCAGGCCGTCGTCGTCCACCCCGAACGCGGTGGCGGTGAGCACGAGCAGAAGCAGCGGCAGGAGGAAGTTGAAGAAGGCCGCGCTCGGATTGCGCCAGAACATCTTGCGCTCGAAGCGAAACTGCTCCCAGGCGAGGGCCATGGAGGTCACCGGGAGTCGTCCTCGCGGGTCAGCTCGAGATAGACCTCCTCCAGCGTGGGCCGGGCGACCTCGAGCCCGTGCAGCTGCTCCCCGCGGGCCAGGGCGTCGCCGGTCAGGCGATGAAGGAGGTCCGTCGGGTCATCGGTCTGGTGCTCCACCCGGCGCCCCTCGGTCAGGTACGACACGCGGTACCCCGAGCTGCCGGGGCCGAGCTCCGCGGGCGGACCCTCGGCCACGATGCGGCCGTCCTTGATGATCGCCACCCGGTCGGCCAGCTCCTGCGCCTCGTCGAGGTAGTGCGTGGTGAGCAGAACGGTCTTGTCCAGATCGCGCAGGCGGCGCACCACGTCCCAGGCGATGCGACGGGCGGCCGGGTCGAAGCCCGTGGTGGGCTCGTCGAGGAACACGAGCTCGGGATCCCCGACCAGCGCGAGCGCGAGATCGAGCCGCCGCTGCTGGCCCCCGGAGAGCTTCTTGGTCGGCTCGTCCGCCTTCTCCTCCAGGCCGACGAGCTCGATCGTCTCGCCCACGTCGCGGGGGGTGGGATAGGCCTTGCCGAAGTGCTCGACCGCCTCGCGAACCGTCGCCCGCTTGTAGAAGCCGCAGCTCTGGAGGACGATGCCGACCCGTTCCTGGTGGCGGCGGTCCCGTTCCGCCGGATCCTGGCCCAGCACGCGCACGTCCCCGCCCGAACGCGAGCGGTAGCCCTCCAGGATCTCGACCGTGGTCGTCTTGCCCGCGCCGTTGGGTCCGAGCAGGCCGAACACCTCGCCTGTGCCGACCTCGAAGGACACACCGCGTACGGCCTCGATGGGCCCGTAGGACTTGTGCAGGTCCGAGACCTCGATGGCGGGTGCGGCCACGAGCGAGAGTCTCGCAGGGGCGGGTCAGGCGCCCGCGCCGGCGCCGCCGCGGCCCTCGCCGCCGGCGAAGCGGGCCGCGCCGCGCCAGGCCGTCTCGAGCGTGGGCCGGCCGTTGCGGGCCTCGAGGGCGAGGCCCTCGGTGAAGGTCAGGCCCACTCCCTCGATGGCCGCCCGGCGGTCGGCGAGCATCGTGTCCTGGGGAAAGCCGGCCAGAGCGTCGGCGATCTCGAGCGAGCGCTCCAGGTGACGTCCGGCCGGGACGATCTCCGTCAACAGCCCCATGGCCAGGCACTCCTCGGCGTCGGCGATGCGGCCGGTGAGGATGAGGTCGAGGGCTCGTCCCAGCCCGACGATCCGCGGCAGCCGCTGTGTTCCGCCGTCAATCAGGGGCACCCCCCAGCGACGCTCGGGAAAGCCGAGCCGGGATTCCCCGGTGGCGATCCTCAGGTCGCACCACAGCGCGAGCTCGAGGCCACCCGCAAGGCACCAGCCCGAGATGGCGGCGATGGTGGGCTTGGAGGAGATCACGCGGCTCATCCCGAGGGGGCCGCGCGGATCGTCGAGGCGGGGCCCGAAGCTCTCGATGGCCTTCAGGTCGGCTCCGGCGCAGAAGGCCACCTCCCCGGCGCCGGTGAAGATCAGGACGCGGGCCTCCTCATCGCCTTCGAAGCGCTCGTAGGCCTCACCGAGCAGTTGCGCGGTGGGCCCGTCGATCGCGTTGCGACGCTCTTGGCGGTCGATCGTGACCACCGCGGCCGCACCACGTCGCTCGTAGGTCACCGGCTCCACGCGGCAACCCTCTCACTTCTCAGACTGTTCACACCTTCAGGTCAGGGTGCCGACAGTATGGGCGCTGCAGATCCCTCCTCGCTCGTGGCCCCGGTCCCCGCCGGGGCCACGGCTCTTCAGGGGGCTCTACGCGAGGAGCGCAGCCCGAGCGCTGGTCGGGCGAGCACCGCAGCGTCGTCGATCTCTACGCGAGGAGCGCAGCCCGAGCGCTGGTCGGGCGAGCACCGCAGCGTCGTCGATCTCTCACCAGCCGACGCGCTTGCGCAGCTCCACGGCCTTGCGTGCTTCCTTGCGCCGCTCGAGCCGGGCCTGGATGACCGACATGACGAGCACGAAGACGGCGAAGAAGAGCACCACGCCGAGGGAGGCGAAGGTGATGATGCGGTCGTCGGTCTCGCCCACGAGGCCCTCGCCGTTGTCGCCGGCGAACGCGGGTGCCGCCAGCACGAGCGAGGTCACCAGCACCAGGACGGGGACGAGGCGTCGCATCGGCCCCTAACGATACTCAGGTCACTAGGGTTGCGCGGCTGTGTCGCTCCTAGAGGCCATCGTCCTCGGGATCGCGCAGGGCCTCACCGAGTTCCTGCCGATCTCGAGCACCGGACACCTGCGGATAATCCCCGCCTTCGCCGGCTGGGAGGACCCCGGCGCCGCCTTCACGGCGGTGACCCAGCTCGGAACCATGGCGGCCGTCCTCCTGTACTTCCGCAAGGACCTCGCCCGCATCGTGCAGGCCTGGGTGCGCTCGCTGCGCGATCCGGCGGTTCGGGGCACGCTCGACGCGCGGCTCGGCTGGTACATCCTGCTGGGCACGATCCCGATCGGGATCTTCGGGCTGGTGTTCAAGGATCAGATCGAGACCGGCGCGCGCGACCTGTACCTGATCGGCGTCGCGCTGATCGTGCTGGGACTGGTCCTGCTGGCGGCCGACCAGCTGGGCAAGCGCACCCGGGTGATCGAGTCGATCAAGGCCCGCGACGGCCTGTACATGGGCCTGGCCCAGGCGCTGGCGCTGATACCGGGGGTGTCGCGCTCCGGCTCGACCATCACCGCGGGACTCTTCCTCGGCTTCGACCGCACCTCAGCCGCGCGCTTCTCCTTCCTCCTCTCGATCCCGGCCGTCGTGCTGAGCGGGCTGCTCGAGCTCGGCTCGATCGCGAGCGGGGAGGAGGGGGAGCAGGTGGGGACCTCCGAGCTGATCGTGGCCACCGTCCTGGCCTTCATCACCGGTTACCTCTCCATCGCCTTCCTGCTGCGCTGGCTCACCAGCCACTCGATGACGATCTTCGTCGTCTACCGGGTGGCGCTGGGCGTGCTGGTGCTGGTGCTGGTGGGGTCGGGCGCGATCGAGTAGGTCGGCCCGATCTCACCCAGATAGCCTTCCGGGCGTGCAGTTCGCATGGAAGTTCGGCGTCATCATGCTCATCGCGCTCGCGTTCACCGTGCTGCCCGGAGGCGGCAACGCGCTCGACGTCGTGCTCACGCTGCTCACGGTCACCTTCTTCGCCGCGATCGCCTTTCTCGTCTACCGGCTGTATCGCCAGTACAGCTTCGACCTGGACGCGCTCGCGCCCAACCTGCGGTTCGGGCTGTACGGCTCGCTGGCGCTCGCGGTGCTGACCTTCACCGCCACCAACCGTCTGTTCGACGCGGGCGGCGGCGGTGTGCTGCTGTGGTTCGGGCTGCTCGCCCTGGCGTCGTACGGACTGTTCTGGACCTGGACGCAATATCGCAAAAACAGTATCTGAGCCGAGAGCGCCGCTCTCACGGTCAGGAGAGCGATGCTCCGCTAGTGCTGTGGAACAACGGCGACCGTCAGGGTGAAGACATCCCCAAAGTCCCCAGTCTGCGTGCACGTGAAGGTGGTCAAGCCGGCCTTCTGGCCGAAGTTCTTCTCGAAGAAAACCTCGCCAGCAGCAGACTTGAATTCGAAGCGCGTCGCGACGACGTGGGGGCCGTTCCCGTCCGTGTCGATCAGGTAGGCGTTGGCGGCTTCCACGGCGGGTGCTCCGTAAACCTCGACCACACCGAGGGGTTCCCCGCATTCAAACAAGCCGAAGATCCCTAAACCTTGGCCTCCCGGCACGCTGGCCGAAGCCGGGACCGCGGTTACGGCAATCACCGCCGCCCCGCACAGCATCGCGCTTACGAGAGTGATCCACCGTCTGCCCTTCATGCCGTGTCCTTTCGGTCGGGCCGGTCCCATGGGGCCAGAGCTAACGCCTCAGCCCTATCGCCATTTGACCGACTTGGCAAGCAATCTCATGCAATCGCGGTACCGGGATCCGTAGACGACCGACAGGAAAGCTGTCTGGACCCGCTACCGGCGTTACGACTGACCGGACCGCTCTCCCTTTTCACTCGGGCGTGAGCGAGACGTAACCCGCGGGTGTTGTTCCGTCACCCGCAACGCGCCAGCGTGTGCGAGGTGACCGGTAAGGGATCGGAAAGCGGACAGGCCAGCGTCGAGACCGTGGCCGTTCTTCCGTTCGTGATTCTGGCGGCGCTGGCCGTCTGGCAGATGGCGCTGGCCGGCCACACGCTCTGGCTCGCGGCGGGCGCGGCCCGGGTCGCCGCGCGGGCCGACACCGTCGGAGCCGATCCCGAACGGGCGGCCCGCAGCGCGTTGCCCGCCTCGATGGAGCGCGGTCTGTCGGTGCAACGGAGGCGAGAGGGCGGGATCCGCGTGCAGGTCAGGGTTCCGTTGCTTCTTCGCCGCTGGAGCTCGCCGGTCGAGGTGTCCGCGTCCTCCTCCATGGGGAGAGAGCGTTGACCCGGCTCGAGCGCGAGCGCACGGGAAGGGTGGGCGAGGGCGGTCAGGCCAGCGTCGAGCTGCTCGGCCTCCTTCCCGTGCTGGTCGTCCTCGGCCTGGTCATCCTGCAACTGCTGGCCGTCGGCTACGCGGGCGTGCTCGCGGGGAGTGCGTCGGAGGCGGGGGCTCTCGCGCTGGCAGCGGGCGGAGACGCGAGAGCGGGGGTGCGGGAGGCGCTGCCCGGCTGGTCGCGGAGCAGGGCGAAGGTCGAGGTGGTCGCTGGCGAGGTGAAGGTTCGGTTGCGGCCACCCTCGCTCCTGCGCGCTCTATCCGAGCGCCTGGAGGTGTCGGCCCGCGCCGCGGTGGAGGCGCCGTGACCGGGCCGGCGCCGGACTCGCGTCGAGGTGGCCTGATGTCGGGCGTGCTGGCCGGCGCGGAGGGCTTCTTCCTCAAGCCGGTCGAGCCGGCGGTCGCCCACCTGCCCACGGCCTCGCGGGCCACCCGCCCGGTGATCGCCGTGTACGGGCTGAGGAGGGGATGCGGCACCACGTCGGTCGCCCGTGCCCTTGCCGCGGAGCTCGCGGCGCGCGACGGGGCGGGAGCGGCCGCGGTGATGTGCGAAGCCCGGGCCTCGGCGATTCCGCTGGCCACACCCGACGCGTCCCGTTTGGCCAAGGCCTTCGAAGAGCTGCCGGGCGCGATCGCCCGCGCGGTGGGCAGGCTTGCTCTGGTCGGCTCGGCGGATCCCTTGGCCGTGGCCGAGAGCGCCCGCCATCTGGCGCCGCTCGTGGTGGACGCGGGCGCTTCGGCCCTCGGCGGCGTCCCGGCCGCTCTGGCCGACCTGAGCGTCGTGGTCACCGTTCCGGCGATCGAGCCGGCGCTGGCGCGGGTGGCCGTCGAATGCCTCGAACGCGTGGGCCCCAAGCCGGTCGTGGTGCTCAACCGTGGCGATCGCCCTGGCCGCGAGCTCGTTTCGGACGAGGATGGGTCCGGCCGGGCGGCCCTCGCCTCGGGACTGGGTGATCACCTGTGTGTGCTCCCGGATTCGCGTCTCGGCGCCCAGCTGGCTCTCGGCGGTCGAGAGCCTCGTGGGGAGCTCGGCCGAGCGGTGGCCGCCCTGGCCGACCGGTGTGAGGCGATCAACGAGCGCCGCCGGTAGCGTCGCGGCGGTGCACGGCGTCTTCACTCCTGCTCATCGTGGTGGCCAGGGGCCACCGCTGGTGTGCCTCCACGGCTTCGCCGACACCTGGCGCACGTGGGAACTCGTGCTCCCCGCACTCGAGCGCCGGCACGACGTGCTCGCGCCCACGCTGGCCGGACACGCTGGCGGTCCGCCGATCCGGCCGGAGCTGAGCGGCGCGGGAGTCACCGACGCGGTCGAGGACGCGATGGACGAGGCCGGATTCAGCACCGCCCACGTGGTCGGCAACTCGCTCGGGGGCTGGGTCGCGCTCCAGCTCGCCGCACGGGGCCGAGCCGAGTCCGTGGTGGCACTGGCCCCGGCGGGCGGGTGGGCGTTGGGCGACCGGTCGTACAGGTCCACGTTGCGCCTCCAGTCGGTCATGCACACCCTGCAACAGGAAGCTGCCCCGCACGCGGAGGCGATCCTGTCCACCGCGGACGGCCGCCGCCGCGCGACGCGGCTCATCACCGCGAGCTTCGAGCACCTGCCCGTCGAGCTGCTCGTCCACCAGCTGCGCGGCGCCGCGAGCTGCGACGTGCGCCCCCTCGTCGACCAGGCACTCCGTGAGGGCTGGACCCTCGACGCGGAGCTGATCGAGTGCCCGGTACGGATCGTGTGGGGAACCGCCGATCAACTGTTGGCGTGGCCGGCCGCTGCCGCGCGGTATCGCACCGACTGGCTGCCCAACGCCGATTGGGTCGAGCTCGAGGGAATCGGGCACTGCCCGCAACTCGACACCCCCCTGGAAACGGAGCAGCTGATCCTGGGCTGGACCTCACCGTGAGCCGAGCCGTCGCTCCCCACCCGTCCCTCGGCGGCCAGTTCTCTAGCCCTGCGGAGGAACGAGGCGCAGTCGCGCCGCAGCGCCCGGCCGTCCCGAAGGCCCCGAGCGCTGGGGCACGGCGCGGCGGCCTATCGCCGTCAAGCGCGCCCGGGCACCCGGTGTCTCCTCCGCCTCGGGAGCGGCGGCCGGCGGGCGCGCTGCACTTGGGCTCCTGGTGGCGCGATCGGCCTGCTCCTCCAGTCGCTCGGCCTGCCTGACGTAGAAGTCTGCTGCGTCCCGATGGGCCCGGGCGAGGCCCTCCAGGCTCTCGGCGATCTCGGGCCGCCGCTCGCGCCGCGCGGCCAGCCTTCTCCGGTCGGCGCGCTGCCGTTCCGTCGCGGCCCGGCGGCGAACGAGCTCCGCCAAGCGCCTCCGTCGGCCCGATTCAGGCCAATCCGCCATAACTGGGGGATTCCCTGGATCACGTCGGGCTACACCCGAAAAGCACGCGAACAGCTAGCTTGGCGTTCCGTGCAGCTGGGCTCTCTCGATGGCCGCCGACGCGATCTGGGCCAGGTGCACGAGTGAGGCCTCGTCGTCCGCGGTGAAGCCGCCGTCCAGCTTGTCGAAGAGCTGGATTGCGCCAAGCTCTCCGCCGTCGAACGTCGTCAGCGAGGCGGCGAGCCACCCCCTCGCAGCCGGTTCGCCGCCCACCGAGTCGAACGACGACAGCTGACGCAGTTGCCTGCCCTCCGCCCTCATCGACCCGCCGTTCAGGCGGACCTGCCTGTAGACGGCGAACAGGTCGAGCCACTGAACGACCTTCGCCCAGCGTCTTTCGTCGCGCACGCACGAGACCGCCTCGGCGATTCGCGGCCGGCCGTCACCCGCGACCGTCGCGAGGCAGCACTCGGCGTTCAACAGCTCGCCTGCCTGCTCCACCACGAGCCGCAGCATCTCGGGGAGGGAGTCGGCGGCGCCCAGCCACAGCGAGGCGTCCGCGAGGAAGGTCGACAGCTGGCGTGACATCGCGGTCTGGCGGCGTTCCGTCTCAGCGGCTTCCCGTGCCTCGGCGACTCCGCGCTGCACCATCTCGAATGCGCCCAGGCTCTCGAGCAGGAAATTCCCGGCCGTTCGCACCAACTGCTGGACGTCCTCCACCTTCGAGGCTCCATCGACCACCGAGAGCAGGGCCTCCTGGTGGGCCAAGGCCAGGTCGAGGACGCTCAGCTGCCGGCTGACCGCGTCGCGGCCCAGCTCATACGCCTCCCGCAGCGAATGCTCGGTCGGCTCCGCCAGGTAGTCCCGCAGAGCCGACGCGTACGCGGTGCCGATGGCCGTCGGCCCCCTTCCGACGCGCCCCGTCACCGTCGGGCGCCGAGGTAACGGACGGCCACCACGAGGGCGTCATCTGCGGACCTGCGGTGCGCGCCGAGTATGCGCTCGGCGATCGCCCCTGGGGAGCCGGAGACATTCGGCGAGTCCGCGAAAGCGGCCTCGATGCCGTCGGTGGCCAGCAGGAGTACGTCTCCCGGACGCAGATCGAGCGTCTCGATGCTCACGCTCGGTAGCTCATGCCCGGCGACGCCTCGTTCAAGCGCAAGCGACCGTTGGGGACGCGCGGCCGCGGGATTGCCGCTCAGCACGCGCCCCTCGACAGTGCCCACGCCGAGCCAGGTCATCCGCTTCTCGGACGGAGCGACGAAGGCGAGGCTGATCGCCGCGCCGCGGGTCGCGCCAAGGGCGACGTGACAGCGCTCGACGAGCGCAACGAGATCACGGGTGGCGCCGTCGCGCAGCACCTGGGCGACGGTCTCGGCGGCACGGGCGGCCTCGCTGCCGTGCCCCAGACCGTCCACCGCCGCGACCAGCGCCCCGTCCGGCAACATGCACACGACCGCGAGGTCGCCGCTGACCCCCTCGCCTCGTCGTGAGCTGCCCGCCACAGCCCACTCGATCGGCCCGGGAGCCGTGCGCTCAGGCGCGGCGGCGCCGCTGCTCGCGAAGAAGCTCGAGCTCGTCACGGAGTCTCCATTTGCTCATGGTCACGGTCGTGCCGGTGTCCGGGCTCGACGTGACGTCGAACTCGTCCATCAGGCGCCGGGCCCCGGCCAGGCCCAGCCCCAGGCCGCCTCTGCCGCTGTAACCGCCTCGGAGAGCGGCGTCCAGGTCGCGGATGCCCGCTCCCTCGTCACGGGCGATCACCACCATCCCGTAGCGGTCGGCCTCCTGGACCGCCAGTAGGTGGATCTCGCCCTCCCCTACGTGCACGATGATGTTGCGCCCCACCTCCGAGATCGCGGTGGCGATCAGGGTGGGGTCGGGCCGGGGGAAGCCGAGCCGCTCGGCCATGGCGCGAGCCTCTGCTCGGGCGGTCACCAGGTCGGCGTCGGCGCTCAGCGCGACGCGGACCTCATCGTCCATCCTCGACGTCCTCCTCCGTGATCCGGTCGAGCAGCTCCCGTGCCTCGTCGAGGTCGAGGGCCACCCGCAGTTCCTCGAGGTTGAGGCGGAACTGAACCATGGCAATGGCCACGTCGGACTGTATGCCGACGATGACGGTCTCGGCGCCTCGCAGCCGCGCCGTCTGGACGATTGAGCGCAGCGCACGCGCGACGAAGGAGTCGATCACATCGAGGGCGGCCACGTCGATCACGATCCCGCGGGCGCGGACGCGTCCCACGCGCTCGGAGAGGTCGTGGCGCAGCTCGAGGACCTCGCTGTCGGACAGGTCCGACTGGATGGACGCGATCAGGTAATCGCCCTGCCGCAGGATCGCTACCGGCATCGGCTTGTCTCCGGGCTAGCCCTCGAGCTCGTCGACCGTCTCGTGTGCCGAGACATCCCGGTAGCCGGCCAACCGCTCCGCCTCCTCGAGGCCACCCTGGAGGTCGCCGACCGTCTTCATCATGCCGAGGTCAACCTCGAGGTCCACGAGCGTCTGGGCGATCTCGGAGGACAGGCCGGTGAGAATGGTGCTGGCGCCCATGAGCCGCGACGCCTCGACGGTCTGGACGAGGTGGTTGGCCACGGTGCGATCGATGGTGGCCACTCCGGTGATGTCGATCACCACGACCTTCGCCCGGTTCTCCTGAATGGCCCCGAGGAGCTGCTCGGTCAGCTGGCGCGCGCGCGAGGAGTCGAGTACTCCGATGATCGGCAGGATCAGCAGGCGCTCGCGCAGCTGCAGGACCGGCGTGGACAGTTCGCGCAGCGACTCCTGCTGGTCGCTGATCACCCGCTCCCGCTCCTCCACGAAGCTGACCCCGACGGTGACCGCGATCCGGTTGGCCGCCGGCTCGTACTCGTCCAGGATGCGATTGAGGAGCTCGAGATCGTCCTGGTACTTGGTGAACAGAGCGCGCGCGAGCACGTCCCTGAGGAGGAGCACGATGCCGAGGACCTCGTGCGTCTCGACCCCGCGGGGAATGATCCTCTCGGACAGCTCGCGGGCGTAGCTGCGAAGCGTCTCGATGCTGCCGGTCTCGAGCGCGTCCACGTAGTTGTCGTAGACGGCCGTTGCCTCCGAGAAGATCTCCTCGTCCGACATCACGCCGAGCAGCTCCGCTTCGCTGATGCGCCGAGCCCATTCCTCGCGCAGGTCGGTGCGGTTGTCGCGCAGGTAGGCCACCAGTTCTCGCAACAGGTCGCTGGGGTCGTTGTCCTCCGCGGGCTCCGGTTGCTGGTCCCCTGTGCCTTGCTCCTGCTCCTCGTCCTTATCCGCGCGCTCGGTGTCGCTGTCCATCTCTTCCTCCTCGGGTGTCTGATTGGCGATCTCGTTCACAAGGGGCGGGGACCGCGGGAGCGGGCTCCGTCGAGGAAGAGGCCGGTGATGGTGGTGATGACGTCGTCCCTGCCGAGCGGCCGAGTCGACACGAGCATCCCGATGATCGATCCGATCAGAGACTCGGTCAGCCGGGCGCCACTGATGTCGTCGCGGATGTCGCCAGCGGCCTGGCCTCGCTCGAGCAGGCGGCTGAGCGGCTGGATGAGCGTGCGCTCGAAGCGCTCGGGGTCGGCCCTCACCCGTTGGCGAGCCAGCAGGACGAAGGAGTCGCCGACGTCGACCAGGGCGCGCACGGCACGGGCGATTCCCTCCTCGGGTGTCACTTCGTCGATCCGCGCCGAAGCCAGTCGCTCCTCGGCGTCGCTCAGCGCGGCTTGGGTGAGCTCGTCGAGCAGCGCCTGGCGATTGGGGAAGTAGCGGTAGACCGTGGCCCGGGCCACGCCGGCCGCGGCGGCCACGTCGTTCATGCTCGCCTGCTCACCCTCGAGAGCGAAGACCCGCGCCGCGCCGTCGAGGATCGCCGCGGCCACCCTCAGCTGCAATCCCTGTCTCGGTGCTGGTCTCTGACATGGTCGTCTCCTCGGCAGTCTACGCTCTCGCTTGACGAGACATCATTGTCTCAAGTAGACTCGTGCTTGTCCAACGCTGTCACTGGAGGTTTTAGAAGATGTCGTTGTCAGAGCGAACTCGCACTGGCCTGCGCGAGATGCCGTCCAACGCCGGGTGGCTCCTGTCCAAGGCTCTCAAGCCGACGGAGGAGGCCGGCCAGGAAGCGGGATCCGCGACCGCCCGGGTGCGCGACCGCGGACGGAGGCTCAAGGCCGCCGTGGTCGACGCCGCTCCCGGCGACAGCAACTCCGTCGAGATCCGCGTGGAGCGCGCCCGCGACGCCGCGGAGCGCGCGCGAGAGGCCGAGAACCGCGCGGTGGAAGCCGTCGAGGAGGCCAGGGAGCGCGCCGAGCACGCGGAGAAGGTGCGCGAGCAGGGCCAGGCCCACCTCAAGCAGGTGGACCGAGACACCGAGAAGACGGTCAAGCAGCGGGTGGCCGAGGCCCAGAAGGCCGCCGACGAGGCGGTGGAGCGGGAGCGGCGGTCGGCCGAGGCCGACGCCGAGGAGCAGCAGCAGGAGGCCCACGCCGAGGTCGAGGAGGACGTCGACGAGGCCGAGCGTGAAGCCGACGAGTCCCAGGAGCAGGCCGACGAGCTCATGGAGGAGGCCGCGGAGAGGCTGGCGGAGGCACGGCGGCTGGCCGACGAGAGCGTTCAGGCGGCCCGCGCCGCAGCCGAGGAGGCGCAGCGTCAGGCGCAGGAGCTGGCGGACGAGGCGGAGCAGCAGGCCGGTGCGGCCAAGGCCCAGGTGGCCGCAGCCGAGCGGCTACAGGAGAAGCCGAAGGCGACAGCAAAGCACGCGGCACGCGAGGTCGGGCGCAAGGACGAGAACGGCGGCCTCGACTCGTACAACAAGCCCGAGCTCGTGGATCTGGCGGCCTCGATCGGCATCGAAGGCCGGACGACGATGAACAAGGGAGAGCTGGTGAACGCCATCGCGAAGGCGTCGCGCAGCTCACGCTGAACGGAGACCGGTCATGAACAGACCCTTCAAGAAGAAGAACCAGTTCCAGCAGATGCTGGACAGCCTCAACGACTCCGTCGAGCTGCCGAAAGGACGATCGGGCAAGGCCACCAAGACGGGCCTGATCGCCGCCGGCGGCCTGGCGGGCCTCACCGCGGTGAGCGCGGCCATCTCTTCGCTCCGCAATCGGGGCGAAGAAGCCGGTTCGTAGCGCGCTTCCGCGGTGGCGTTCTTCAGCAAGCAGCCCGGCAGGCGCGCTCAGGTGCGCTTCATGCCGGGCTGCCTGCTGATGTCGCTGTTGCTGTCGGTTCTGCTGACCGTTCTGATCAACGTCTTGATCCGGGTTCTCTGAAGCGGCGGCGAGCCTGACGGCTCGGCAACAGGCGCCGCGGAGTTCGGCGCGAAGCACCCCGCGATCGTGCCCTAGCCTCGTCGGTCGTGAGCGAGCATCAGGCACGGCTGGAGCGAGATCACTGCCGTCCGTCGCGCGTAGACGCACCCGTTCGCTCGGGCGGGTACGGCAGGCTGTTCCCGGATCTGCCGGCGCTCGACGCCGAGGAATCGGCGTTGCACGCGATGGGGCGTTCGGGTCTCTGCCGGGATTGGCCGGCGCGTGGCACTCGAACCCGGCCGCCTCGAAGCGCTCGACCCAGGGGGCGAAGAATTTCGGTCGGCTGAAGATTCCGTGCAGGAGCAGAACCGGGGGCCGCCTGGCGTCGCCTGCTTCGATCATGCAGCCGACGCTACGGGCATCACGCGGGCCGCCGCGTCCGTGAGCAACCTGATGTCGCTCCCTGATCCTGGCCCTGAGTGGCGGGGCGGCGCGGCAATGCCATCGTGAAGTTCAAGCCCCGGGCTTCCCGGCCCGATCATTGTGTTATGGAGGATACGGACGGGCGAAGCCTGCTGGAGGCGCAGCTCTACGCGCTGGTCGAGGTGTCGGCGGGGGCTGCGGGCGCGCACCGTCTGGAGGATGTATTGGAGCTTGCGGCTGAGCGTGCGCTTGCGGCGATCGGTGGCTGCTCGCTGTCCATAAGTCGCTGGGAAGCGGGCGAGGTGATCACCCTCATCAATGTCGGTGAGTTGGGGCCTGGGGAGCAGCGCTTCCCCGCGGACGAGCGCTACCCGCTATCGCAGTTTCCCAAGACGCTGCGGGTGCTGACTGGGGGAGGGGTACTCGTATCCGGGGTGGACGATCCCTCGTCCGACTCGGCCCATCGCGGCCTGTTGCGGGCTCTCGGCAAGGAAACCAGCCTGACGGTCCCGATCGTCTACGAGGGCGAGACGTGGGGCGAGCTCTGGGCCACATCGGAGACCGGCCAGCCGCGCTTTGTCGAGCGCGATGGCTTCTTCTTGCGCGCGATCGCGGATCAGATCGCCGCCGCGATCGGCCGGGCCGAGCTGTTCTTGCAGGTGGAAGCGCTTGCCTACACGGACCCTCTCACCGAGGTGTCGAACCGACGCGTGCTCGAAGAAGCGCTCGAGCGAGCCTGCACGGCCTCGCCAGGTGGGGGCACGCCGGCGCTGCTGCTGTGCGATATCGATGGCCTCAAGGCGATCAACGACAACTTTGGCCATGACGCCGGTGACAGAACCATCTTGCGTGTGGCCGCCGCCCTCACCGAGTCCGCAGCTGGTTACCCGGGCGCTGTCGTGGCCCGGATGGGGGGTGACGAGTTCTGTGTTCTGCTCCCCAACGGCGACGCCGACGCGGCGCGGGAGCTGGCGGACGGCGCCGCGGCCCGCCTGGCAGCCGGCGACGGCATCGCGATCGGGATGTCGTGCGGGATCGCGGCCTTCGGGTCCGAGCACGCTCGCCCGGCGGCCCTGTTGCGCGCCGCCGACCTCGACCAATACCGCGCCAAGCGGGCCAGTCATGATCTCAAGCGAACCCAAGACACCAGCTCCCTCGAGCCGACAGTGAACGAGCGCGCGTACCGCGACCGCGCCCAGGCCCGGGGGAAGTTCGCCGACGAGCTGCTTGCGCTACTCGACACTTTGAATTCCGCCGACGCGGCCGAGCTCCGCAACGCACTACGCAGCCGGCTCACTGCTGAATCGATCACGGCATCCCCATAGAGACTGCAGGCATGCGATGAGGCGTTGGAGGCTGGAAAGGTGAGTCCAGTGGCTCTGCACGACCATCGCATGTGCCACCTGGAGGACTTCTTGCCCAGGCCTCCTGCTGCTTCGGCGCTATAACGGGTTCAATGAGAAATCGCTGGCCGACCCTCCGAGCGCTGGCTGCCGCGCCGCCTGAGCTCGCGGTTCGCGTCGGGTTCAACGGGCTTGCCCAGCTCGCCCCGGTGGTCGTGGTCCTGGCGATCACGCCGCTGCTTCTCAGCCGGCTCGGCCTCGACCGGTTCGGCATCTGGGCCCTCGTGCTGGTGACCGTGAATACGTTGCGGCTGGTGGACGGTGGCATCGCCGCCTCCCTCGCCCGCTTCTATGCGATTCACGCCGCGAAGGACGAGCGAGAGGCGGCCGGTCGCTTGCTGGTGGGCTCGCTTCTGGGCCTGGCGGTGATTGGGCTGGTGCTGAGCCTTGCCATGTTCGCGCTGGCCCCGGCTCTCGTAAATCTCGTGAACGTCCCCGCGGACCTGGAAGGTGAGGCCGCGCAGGCGTTCCGCTGGGTGCCGGCTCTGGCGACTCTTGCTCTGATGGGCGAGTCAACGTCGGCCTTGCTGGTGGGCCACGGCAGGTTCAGGGCCCTCGCTCTCACCATGTGGACGTCGGCGGGGGCGTTTGCGTTCGCGGTCTTCGTCTTCGTGGATCCGGGCGCTCACATCGAGGCTCTGATGGCGGCGGCCGCTGCGCGCTACGTCGTGCTCATTGCCGCGAACCTGGTGTTCGGCGCCCGACACCTATCGATCCGGTGGCCCTTCCTGCCGTCCCTCGCCACCGTGCGGGAAGTGGGCGGCTACTCGGGTTGGATGCAGCTGTCGGCCTTGACGGGTTTCGTCAACACGGAGCTGGACGCGCTCGTGATCGCGGCCGTGCTGCCGATTCGGTACGTGGGCCTGTACCAGATCGGAATGCAGATGGCATCCGCTGTGCGCAGCCTGCCCCTGTATGCCTTCCCCCCGCTTCTGACACGCCTCACCACCATCTTCCGCTTGGAGGGACGCCGCAAGACGGCCTCGGAGTTCGAACGCTTGGAGCGTGTGTGGCTGCCGGCCGTGGCTGGCTACGGCGTCGTGGCGATAGCCGCCATTGGGTTCAGCGTCCCCGTATGGCTCGGCGACCGCTACGTGGTGAGCGGCGCGGTGGCGGCGATCTTGCTGGCCGGCTACACGATCCACGTCGGCCTCACCGGGATGCGCACGTGCTACGTGCGTGCCGTCGGCCGCCCGGGGCTCGAGACACGCTGCTCGGCCACCTGGACCGTCATCAACGCCGTCCTCACCGTTCCCCTGGCGCTGCTGTTCGGTGTCTTGGGAGTGGTCACCGCGACAGCCGTTGCCGGCATGGTGGCGTCCGTGTACTTCGTGGGTCTATGCCGTCGCGAGGAGCGGCTGCCGATGATCGGGCTGAACAGGGGCTGGTGGCTGCTGGCGGCGGCCGCCGTGACGGTGGCCGGCGAGCTCGCCATCGTGTACACCGACTTCCACGGGTTCCTCGCGCTGGCGCTCACGGGCATACCGGCGCTAGCCGGGTGGGCCATCGTCGCCGGCGGTTGGCGACAAGTTCTCCGGGCGAGGCCGGCGACCGTCTAGTCAGGTCGGTTCGGTGAGTCCTTCGGTCGGCCGTCGATCATGGCTTGCATATGCGGGGTGAGATAGCGATATGACGGGTCGCGCAGCGCGTGTTCCAGCGGCTCGATCGTTCGCTCCCAGGTCAACTCGTGCGCCTGCGCGAATGCTTCGTCGCTCACGCGCCGCCACTCCCCCTCGTCGCTGAGCATTTCCATCACCGACAGGAAGGTGTCCTCGTCGTAGGCGACTGAGCCGCGTATGAGGTCCATGTGACGTCGCCATGCGGGCACCAGGACCGGTAGGCCGTGAGCGATGTAAGCCATGTTCTTGGCGGAGAACCCGTCCCGGCGCAACTCGTCCTTGGAGCAGGTGATGAGCCCGATCTGGTAGCCGTCCAACACCGAAGGCGGTGCCCACCCCAAATAGTTCAGGCCAAGTGACGGGTCCGGCGGCGGGCCCCCGTACACATCGATGGGGTACAGCTTGGAGAGACGTGAAAGCAACGGCAGGTTGATGAAGTGGGAGCTGAGTGAGCTGAGCAGGACCACGCGCGGAGGATCCTTGAACCGCACACGCTCGGTAACCGGGGTGCACCCCCAATTCAGCTGCGCCAGATTGCGCCCGCTGATCCCGTAGTGGGTGACAGCGTAGGGAGCGTACGTCTCCCAGGAGAACGACAGGAGATCGACACTGTCCAGGATCTTCGCCTCGTGCCGGCGAAGTTTCTCACGCTGCCTGTCGGTCAACCTTCCCTCGAAATACAGCTCATCCGCCCAGGGGGTCATGCAGTCGTACAAGACCCGAGCTGAAGTGGGGGCCGTCATCAGCTCCGACTCATTGGGGTGCTCGCCGATGATCATGTCGAAGTCGTCGAGGGGCAAGGACGAGCCCAGGATGCTGCGCCTCAGCCGAAGGTCAGCGCGAACCAGACCGTACGAGAGATGGCGACGCCCAAACTTCCAGCGACGAGTGAACAACAATTGGGCGAGCTCCACCAGATACAGGACGAACCGTTTGGGATGCAGTGAAGGGAGCTTTCTGAGCAGAGACCCGGGCTTGTCGGATGCGCGGCCCAGGAACAGGGCGTTGGCCATCTGCACATCGTGGCCGCGCGAGCGCAGGAAGCGTTCGATCTCAACCGGTTTCTGCCCGTTGGCGTAGCCGTCGAGCTCGCAGACGATGAGGATGCGCTTAGGGTCTTCGGCAGGTTGATGCACCCGCGCGCGTTCCTCTACCGACATCAGCCGCAGCCTACCGATGCCAAGATGTACCCCGAAGGGATAGCCGAGTGAGGGACCAAGCGATCACGATCATCATGGCCGGTAGTGCGCTCGGCGCGCTGGGGCTGCTTGTTCCCGCGGTCAGGGGAGCACGGGCTGCGGGTGATCTCGACGCCTCGACAGCGCTGACGCTGGCGCTGGGATGGCTGGTCAGCCTGCCAATCGTCATCGTGGCGTTCTCGGGAGGACTGGTCCGGCGGCTGGATACCGCCCGCGAGCTCGTCCCGGTGCTTCCCTCTTGGTACGAGCCTGCGGCATACCTCTCCCTTGCTCTCGTGATCGCCCTCGCGAGCGCGCTGCTGGTCAAGCGATTTGTCTCGGAGACGCGTCGCGTCACGGTCCATACGGCGGGTCTCATCGCCATCGTTCTGTGGGCGGTCGCATGGTTGGCGTCCGGGCTGAACGGCGGTCCGCTGCTGTCGCTCAGCGGTGTCACGCTGCTCGCATGCCTGGTGGCCGCGACGGTGCTTCCGCGCGGGCGCGGCGCGTGCGTGGGTGCTGGGCTCTTCGGGGTCACGCTCGCCGCCGCGAGCGGCCTCCTGGCCGCAGTGCAATTCGACACGGCGTCTGTGGAGTGCCGAGATGACTGCGTGCTCGGCGCGGCTCTCACGGGTGTGTTACCCAACGAGAACCTGCTCGGCACAGCGCTCGTGGCCGCGCTTCCGTTCGTCTATCTCGGTTTCCGCGGCCGGACCCGCATGTGGTTGGTCGCCTACGTGGCGGGCATGGCCGTGGCGACTGGAAGCAGGGGGGCAATCCTGACAGTGGTCATCATCCTGGCCGCTCTGCTCGTCGTGCGCCCGCGGCTCGATGCCGATCGCTCGAGCCCTGCTCGTACCGCGTTCGCCGGGCTGCTCCTGGCCGCAGCGCTGCTCGCCTCCGTCTACATCGTGCAACACGACTGGGCCTCGTCCGCGCAGTCGCTGGACGACCGGCCCGAACTGTGGACTGTGGCTTCGGACTACCGCCAGGACGCGCCGCTGTTCGGCTACGGTCCAGAAAAGTGGGAGACGCTCTACGTCGAGACCGGGGAGATCCCACGATCTGCGCAGCACTCGACGCACAACCAGTGGGTCGACGTCGTGTTCAACGCCGGTTGGATCGGCGCCGCGCTTCTCGCGGGTATGATCGCCGCGATGCTCTGGTCGGCGGGACCCGCACGCCCCGCTGTCCTGATCGTCTTAGCCGCGATCTTCATGATCGGGACGACCGAAAGGGCCTGGTTGATCGGAGCTGCGGACTTCGTCTCGTTCTCCTTGATTGCGCTCATCCTTCTGGGCCCGACCAGAGCCGGGGCGCGGGCAGAGGCCGAGCCGGGCGCAGGGGCAGAGCCGTCCCGTGCTCGCCATCAGAGCCGCGTGGCCGTCCCGTCCGGGTAGAGCTGGTCCGTGGAGATCGGGCGATACAGGCATGTGCTCCGTGCACACTGGGTGCTGGTGGTCTCGAGCATCGTCGCGTTCACGGTCGGGGCAGGCGCGCTCGCCTGGACGGAGGCGCCGACCTACGAAGCGAGAACCCAGCTGTTCGTGTCCACCGGGCTCCTCTTGCGAGAGACGGAACAGGCCTACGAAGGCGGACTCTACGCCCA
The DNA here is from genome assembly GCA_963751105.1 of uncultured Thermoleophilaceae bacterium. Classification (GTDB taxonomy): domain Bacteria; phylum Actinomycetota; class Thermoleophilia; order Solirubrobacterales; family Thermoleophilaceae; genus JACVRW01. The sequence goes on from CAVVTG010000002.1 coordinate 698,364, forward strand.
GCAGCGCGCGCGTTCCTATGCGGAGATCATCTCCGGCCAACGTGGAGCCAGAGCGGTGATCGAAGAGCTGGGTCTGCCAGAGAGCGTCGACAGCGTCCAGAACAAGATTCGTGCGTCCGTGCCGCCGAACAGCGTCCTGGTGAACGTGACGGTGAGAGATCGCTCGCCTCGGCTGGCGAAGGCGATCGCGGATTCGCTCGGTGACCAGCTGCCCACGTTGGTCGATCGCCTCGAAGCAGAGGCCGGCAAGCGTTCTCCCGTTGATGTGACCGTCACGAGGCCGGCGCAGCTGCCGGCCGACCCGGTCTCGCCGCGAAAGCCGATCTACCTCGCCCTGGGAGCTCTTATCGGTCTCGCGGTCGGGGTCGGCGGCGCGGCGCTGCGAAGCGGCCTCGACCGCCGGATCAGAAGTCCTGCGGTCGCCAGCGCCACCGCCAGCGCCCCCGTGCTCGCCAAGATTGCCGAGCATCCCGATCGCGGTATTTCCCCCGTGATGCTGGCCGATCCTCTCTCCGCCGGGGCCGATGGATATCGCGAGCTGCGGGCGAATCTCCGGGCAGTCAGTGCTGAGCACGACCTGCGGTCCTTTGTCGTGTCAAGCGCGGTTGCGGGGGAGGGCAAGACCGAGGTTGTGGCCAACCTCGGCATTGCGTTGGCGCAGGCGGGCGCCCGCGTGGTGGTCGTCGACGCGAACTTACGCTCGCCCAGGCTCGGTGACCTGCTCGAGGTGGGGTCAAGCAAGGGACTGACCGATTTGATCGCCGCACCCCGGCCGATCGAATCGACTGAGACTGAGAGCGAGTTGCCGTTCCCGATCTGGGTGTTGCTTGCGCTTCACTGGTACCCCACGGCACCGCTCGCGGTCCTCACCAGCGGATCGGTACAACCGGATCCGAGCGAGCTACTGGACTCCGAGACCTTCGACGAGGTGCTTCACGCGCTTGCGGAGCTGTTCGACTTCGTCATCGTGGACAGCCCGGCCCTGCTTTCGGTCTCCGATGCCGCCATCCTCGCCCGACATGCGTCGGCGGTGATACTCGTGGCCCGCGCCGCATCGACGAGCACCGACGAACTCGAGGCCGCTCGGCGTGTCTTGCGCGCAGTCGACAAGCGCGCGCTCGGTGTGGTGCTCAACCGGGTCCCCGAGCGGGATAACCGTCTATACCGGGAGGACCCGCCCTCGCCAGGTCGAAGTCGATCGCGCACGGTTGCGCCCAATGGATAGCGCTCAACGCCCCATCCCCATGGTGCGCGTCATCAGTCGCCTCGCGTTCGGGGGCTCTCCGATCCAGGCGATCTCACTCACGGCGCTGCTCGAGCCGCGCTATCGAACGACCCTCGTGAAGGGAGTCGAGGGGAGCCGCGAGGGAGACATGTTCCCGTTGGCGAAGGCCTTCGGCGTGCAGCCGGTGGTCGTACCGAGCCTTCGCCGCGAGGTCTCAGCGAACGACATCCGGGCCGTGTGGGAAGTCATCAGGATCCTGAGAAGCGAGCGGCCGGCGATCCTGCACACCCACGGGGCGAAGGCGGGCGGCGTTGGCCGCCTTGCCGCGGTCCTCGCTGGCCGTTCCCGCCCCTCGGTGATCGTCCACACGTTCCATGGCCACGTGCTCGAGGGCTACTTCTCGCCCCTGCGATCCACCCTCTTCACCTGGATCGAGCGGATCCTGGCCAGAGTCAGCACGAGGCTGATCGTTGTTTCGGACGAGGTCGGACGGGCTCTGGTTCGCTTGAAGGTCGCCGACGCTGATCGGATCGAACTGGTGCGGCTGGGCTTCGACCTCGAACCGTTCGTCGTTTCCGACGAAGAGCGGAGAGAGCTTCGCGAGTCATTGCGGTCGGATTTGTCGATCCCGCTGGACCGGAGAGTCGTCACCTTCGTGGGCAGGATCGTCCCGATCAAGCGTTTGGACCGCTTCCTCGCGGTCGCTCAGCGACTCCGGCAACGCGAGGACATTCATTTCCTCATCGTCGGCGACGGTGATCTGCGCCCAGAGCTTGAGTCCTCGGCGGCTGCACGAGCACTTGGCGATCGCGTCACGTGGACCGGGTTCCGCCGGGACCTGCCGGCCATCTATTGCGCCAGCGACGTCGTTGCCATCACCTCCGACAACGAGGGAACACCGGTCAGCCTGATCGAGGCACAGGCCGCCGGCGTCCCGGTGGTGACGACGGACGTGGGCGGGGCTCGTGACGTCGTGGAGGATGAGGTGACCGGCCGAGTTCTGGATGCGGAGGATGTGTCAGGGATGGCAGACGCCATCGCGGAGATCCTGGACGACCCTGCCCTCGCGTCCCGTTTCGCCGCCGCCGGCCGCACGCACTCGCTGTCGCGGTTCACGCTCGCCAGGCTCGTCCGGGACATCGACGACCTCTACACACGGCTGCTTGCCGAGAGAGGCTAGGGCGCTGCGACTTCTGGCGCGCTGGTCGAGGCGGCCCAGTCGATCGTCCGGCGCAGTCCCTCGCCGAAGTGGACCGCCGGCTCATAGCCGAGCCTCTCGTGTGCGAGGGAAATGTCGGCCTCGCTCAGCAGTACGTCTCCCGGTCGAGGATCAAGGTGGACGGGTTCCAGTTCCGTCCCCATCAGCTCATTCAGCATGGCGACCAGCTCCAGCAGCGTATGAGAGGTTCCGCTGGCCACGTTGATCGTCAGTCCGGCCGCGTTCGGCGCGTGCGCGGCCGCGATGTTCGCGTCCACGACGTTCGAGACATATGTGAAATCGCGCGCGGCCGACCCGTCACCGAAGATCGTCGGGCGTTCGCCGGCGCGCATCAGCCTGATGAACTTAGGGATCACCGCCGCGTAGCCTGAGTAGGGATCCTGGTGATCACCGAAGACGTTGAAGTAGCGGAGCGCAACCACCTCGAGCTCATACACCTTCTGTGCGACGAGGCAGTACTGCTCCGCCGCGAGCTTCGAAACGGCGTATGGCGCCAAGGGCCGCGCCGGCCCGGTCTCACGGCGAGGCATCCCCGGAGCGTCCCCGTAGACCGAGCTGGACGACGCGAAAACGACGCGCCTCACGCCGTGGTCACGCGCCGCCAGCAGCACGTTCAGCGTGCCTTCGACATTCACCGCGCTGGTCGTCAGAGGGTCCTGAATCGACCTCGGCACCGACGGCAGAGCACCTTGGTGGAAGATCACATCGACGCCGCGCGCGGCAGTCGCGACCCGCTCGTATGAGCGCAGGTCTCCCTCCACCAGCTCGACGCCCAATCCTTCGAGATTGGCTCTATCGCCGGTAGAGAAGTTGTCATGCACGCGGACCTCGCGTCCCTCCTCCTGCAACCTCCGGACGAGATTCGACCCTATGAATCCGGCGCCGCCGGTGACCAAGACCGTCACGAGCGGCCAGTATACGAGCGGGCGGGCCGCGTCCGGACGATGCTCACGGGGCCCAGACGGGTGAGGGGGACGCCGGCGCCCTCTTCGTCTTCTGACCGTAGGCATACCCGCCGCCGGTCCGCCCTGAAAACCCGTTCAGCACCGCCCCGACGGGCGGCTCGCCGACGGCGTGGAGGGCCTCGGCCGCCGCGTCGAATTGCTCGGCGCGCGTCGAGGGCACACGGGCCACCATCAGGATCGCCGCACTCACTCGCGCGATGACCGCGGCATCGCCGACGGACAGCAGCGCGGGGGAGTCCACGATCACGATGTCGGCTCTGCGGGTCAGCCCCTCGAGCAGCACCTCGAAGCGCTCCGAACCGAGCAGCTCGCTCGGATTCGGCGGCGGCGAACCGCTGGTGAGCATCTCCAGCGGAAGCTCCTGCTCGTGGTGCATTGTCTCTTCCAGCAGGTCACCCGAAACCAGTTCGCTCGTCGGCGCGTCGGCCGACAGCAGTTCGCTCAAGCCCGGGGACGGCTCGAGCCCCAGTAGACGGCCCAGCCTGGGCCGGCGCAGGTCCGCGTCCACCAGCACGACGCGATGGCCGGCCTGCGCGAAGACGATGCCCAGGTTGGCGGCCAGCAGAGTCTTGCCCTCGCCCGGGACTGCGCTCGTCAGGAGCAGGGACCGCCGGTCAGCGTCGATCGTCACGACGCGCAGATTCGTTCGCAGCCGGCGGTAGGCCTCGGCCTCGGGAGAGTCGGGGTCGTCGACCACTACGAGGGGCCGCTTGGAGGCCCGTGAGTCGCGCGGAATATGGCCGATGACGGGCGCCCCTGCGATCACCTCGGCGGCCTCGTCGTCCCTGATCCGCCTGTCGAGCAGCTCGCGCAGCGCGACAAGAGCGACACCGAGGATGAGACCGAGCAGGGCGCCCGCAGCGAGATACAGGCCCTTCGGCAGGGACTCCGGACTGGTTGGAAGGGCCGCACGGCTCGCGACGGTGATGTCGACGTCCGATCCCTCGGGCGCGGGAGACGACTCCAGCGTCTTGACGAATCGCGGAAACTCCTCAGCTACGGCGTTGGCGATGTCCCTGGCCTGCGCCGGAGAGGCATCCTCGACGGTGACGTTGATCAGCACCGTCTCCTCCGGCGCGGTGGCGGTGATCGCCGACGAAACGTCTTCCGCGCTCTCGGACAGGCCCAGTTTCCGGACCACGGCCTCGGCCACAGCCGGACTGGAGAGGATCGCCGTGTAGGACTGGGCGCGCGCCTGCGCCGCCAGGCCGCCCTGGTAGACCTCGGTTGGGCTCTGGTCGGACGACTTGGCGCTCGTGGATACGAACAACTGTGTGTGCGCCGCGTAGAGCGGCTCGCGAGTCCACGCATACGCGCCGGCCGCGGCGGTGCACACCACCATCGCCACGACGATGAGCACCCGGTGGGCGTACAGCACGTGGAGGTATTGCTTGGTGTCCATTCGGTCCTGGACGGCCTGAATCGCCGGGTCCGGCCAGGATAGGTGATGAAGCCGAAACCGGCCGCAGCTTCGCTTGCGCTCGTCAGTCGGCCTTCGCAGCCACGCGATGGGCGCCGCGGTAGTAGGCCACGATCTCATCGGGCGACAGCTCGCGCTCGGAGCGCCGCCCCAGGAAGTAGTAGGCGGACGCGTTGTCCATCGCGAAGGCGGTCGGCACCAAGCGGTCGAGGTAGCGCAGCCAGAAGAAGGGCAGCCTCGCCAGCTTTCCGGCCAGCTCGGAGCGCAGCAGACCGCGCACGAGGTGATCGACGCTGGTCAGCATCTGTGCGCCCGGTCCGGCCACGGGGCCGGCGGCCACCTCCTCGAACGCGCGAAACAGGTGGCGGTGACCGCTGCTGGTGTAGCGCGTGAAGTCGGGCCCCGCATGTCCGACCTGTTGCAGGAACGGCGTCTCGGCGTAGACGAGGCCAGACGGCCGGAGCACCCGGTGGATCTCCTCGACGACCTGTCCGGGGTCGAGAATCTGCTGGAGAACCGCCTGCACGATCACGGCGTCGACACTCTCACTGGCAAGCGGTATCTGATGCGCGTCGGCGATGAACTGGACCAGCGGGGTTCCGTAGATGTCGAACGCCAGGACCCGCGGTCGTCGATCGGCATAGATCTCCTCGACGCCGTTCCCTATCACCCCGCCGCCGATCACAAGGATCAACGGCGCTGGTCCTCGCAGGAGCCCGAGCAGTGTCTCCACGTTCTTCACGGCCACCCGGTTGCGGGGCTTCGCCCACGATCGCAAGCGCCGCGGGAGCCGGTCGATCGACCATCGATTCCCACTGCCGGACTCCTGTCCCCGCACTCCGACCGGCTCGAGGATGCTGCGCTCGAAGTCGGCGAGGACCGGCCATTGTTCAATGAGCGGGAACGAACCCGGCGCGTTGTATACGCACGAGTCCGAGCTGCAGCGAAAGCCCTCTTCCTCTTGCACGACACCGCATCCGCACCGCGGGCAGGCAAGTAAGGGCGAGACGTCGCCGAGGTGCACCAGCCCCATGAGACCCGCCATCCTAGCCCAGCGATGCGCTGGTCAGCCCGCGCCTCGGAGATCGCCGATCAGCATTCTGTAGGCGGAGACCGTCGCGGAAAAGTCGGACCTGCTGCGTTGGAGCAACGCCATTGTCAGGCGGGCCGGCAGCTCGATGCCGAGCGTGAGCAATACGAGAAGGCCGGCCTGCCAGCGAGGCCAGTGCCGTAGCGCGTAGACCTGCCTGCTGCGCAGAGAGTGATAGAGCCGTACGTCGCGCACCTGGTCGGAGCTGACGTTGCCGGCGTGAAGGACCCTTGCCTCCTTGAGGAAATACGAGCGGAATCCCTGCTGGAGCGCCCGCCGCGCGAAGTCCACTTCCTCGTAGTAGACGAAGTAGCTGGTGTCGAAGCCGTCCGACCGGGTGAACAGCCCGCGCCGCACCAGGAAGAACGCGCCGATGACCTGGTCGACGATGCCGCTGTGGCTTGTCTCCGCCGGCGTCAGATGGTGGCCCGGAAAGAAACGCGGCAGGACGAGGGAGAGACGGGTCATCTTGCCGAAGAGCACCGGCAACGTGGGGAATCGAGCGCATGAGATTGCTGGACCGCCCGTAGGATCGAGCACCTGACCGCCGCAGATGCCGATCTGCGCCGCCCGCTCGCTGTCCATGAAGCTCGTGACGACCGCGAGAGTGTCTTCGAAGAGGCGCGTGTCAGGGTTGAGGAAGAGCAGGTAGTCGGCCTCGCTGCCCGCCGCCCCCTGGTTGCAGGCCGCCGCGAAGCCGATGTTGCTGCTGTTGTGCACCACCTCGAGCGGCAAGTCAAGATCATCGAGGCCGGCCGCCGATCCGTCGGTGGAGGCGTTGTCGATCACCGTCACCCGCTCGACTGTCACGTCGTCCCGGTCGGCGAGCACCACGGAATCCAGGCATTCACTGAGGTAGGCGCCCGTGTTCCAGTTGACGATGACGATGTGTATCGACCCAGACACAGGTCCGGCCACTAACCCTCGAGTCCCATCGCATCTCGCCACCTGGGCAGCCAGGCGTCGAAGGAATAGCGGAGCTCGGTCACCTCGCGAGCACGACGGCCCAGTGCTGCGCGCACCTCCGCCGGCCGTGTGAGTAGGTCGAGGATGGCGTCGGCCCACTCGTCGGCGCTCTCGGGCGCCGGCATGTGGAGCGCAGACAGAATCTCGCGGTTCACGCCGACCGGGCTGGCGACCAGCGGCGTGCCGGCGGCCCCGTACTGCAAGAGCTTGTAGCCGCTCTTGCCTCGGGTGTAGGGCCCGTCGGGCACAGGGGCCAGACCGACGTCGAGCTCCGAGAGAAGTGCATACTGGGTCGACTCCGACCACGCCACCCGATCGATCATGTCCTCGAGGTCTCCGAGCGTCCGACGAGTCGTACCGATGAGAGTGAGCCGGGCTCCGGTGCGGCGGTGCACCTCAAGAAGTGGCGATTCAACGTCTCGAAGGTAGGTCTCGTTGCCCGCGGACCCGATCCAGCCCAGGCGCGGGGGATCGTGCACCGTGTAGTCGGTCTTTCTGCCATAGCGGTCGGGCGCAACGCAGCTGGGGATCATGACGACGTCCCGGCAGTGCTCGGCGGCCCACTCGGCCAGCACGGGATTTCCGGCCACGACCCGGTCCGCGGCCTGTGCGGAAATCAGCGTCTTGGGTGCCTTTGGCGCGATCCGCCTGAGTCGGCTGCCGGCCCCGTAATCCCACTGAAGGGCGTCGTCGAAGTCGTAGATCGAGAAGGCCGAGCTCGAGAGCAGACTCCGCTCGAGAGCTCCTCGGCTCAGCGGCGAGGCCTCCCGATGCAGGAGCAGGCGCTCCGCCGGCTGGGCGGCCATCCGCCGCAGCCGGCGCTCCGCTGCCAACACGGCGACAGGGTGCCGCACCACCTCGGACGCGCTGGCGTTGTGGTGGGAGATGTAGCTGCTGACGACCGGCGTTTCGGCGATCCGGTCCAGCCACTCGAACACGCGCACGCGGGAGCTCCCGGCCTTGCGCCCGTAGGGCGTCACGACGTAGAACACGAGCTGCGAGTCTGACATGGGCCCGCCGACTAGAGTCCTGCGCGCATGAGCCTGGGACGCGGAGCGTTCATCCTCAGCCTCGACTTCGAGCTGATCTGGGGCACCTTGGACAAACGCGGCCCGGAGGCGTTCCGCCGGGCCTGCGAACGCGAGCGCTCCGAGGTTTTCGGACCGTTGCTCGGTCTGTTGGAGGAGTACGAGATCCCAGCGACATGGTGCGTCCTGGGTCACGTGATGTTGGATTCATGCGCGCCGGTCAACGGCCACAAGCACCCTGAGATCGTCCGCCCGACGCACGCGTGGCAACAGGGGGACTGGTTCACGCACGATCCCTGTAGCGACGAGGACGGCGCTCCCATCTTCTACGGACGAAGCCTCGTGGAGAGGCTCCTCGAGAGCCGAGTCCCGCAGGAAATCGGCTGCCACAGCTTCTCGCACGCCATCTTTGGCGATCCGGGCTGTTCGCGCGAGACAGCCGTAAGCGAGGTTCGCGCGTGCATGGAGGCGGCTGGTGAGTTGGGCGTCACGCCCCGCTCGTTCGCGTTCCCCCGCAACCGCGTCGGTCACCTCGACGTTCTGCGCGAGTTCGGTTTCACGTGCTTCCGAGGAGTGGAACCCACCTGGTACATGGCCGGCGGACGTGCAGAGGGACGACTGAAACGGGCGGCACATGCCGCCGACGTGATCGCGGCCCGCCGGCCGCCGGTTGTCCTGCCCGAGCGGACGCAGGGCCTGATCAACATCCCCGCATCGATGATGTTCTTCCCGGCGCACGGCGTGCGCCGCCACATCCCGGTCTCACGGCGGGTACGCCGAGCCTTGAGAGGGGTCGAGAGCGCAGCGCGCGAGCAGCGCATCATGCACCTCTGGTTTCACCCCACCAACCTCGCGGATGAGACCGATGCGATGCTGGCTGGGTTGCGGACCGTGTTCGCCGAGGTGGCACGCCGGCGAGAGCGCGCGGAGCTGGACGTGCTGCCGATGGGAGAGCTCGCAGCGCGGGAAGCCGCCGGCGAAGCCTCTCAAGCGGCGACCTAGCCCGGCACCACTAGCACCCCGGGTTGGCGATCACTGCCTCCTGGTACCCGCCGGGGAAGGAGTTGCCGGACACGCTGACGCCGCAGGAGCTGTCGATGTACGCCATGGGCCCGCCGGTCATGGGCACCAGGTTGCCGCTGACAGTGAGCCCATCCACGCCGTAGAGGTTCATCGCGCTCGGCGGGCCGGCCGTGTCCGAGCTGTTGCCGCTGATCCTTAGCCGCTGCGGCCGGTGGGCCCGATTGGTCACTTCGATCTTCATGCGTTGGCCGACGACGCGATTGTTCGTGAACGCGTGGTCAGCGATCGGCGCGTTGCCAATCACCGAATAGGCCGCAATCTTGAAGGCCCCGATCGTGTTCGAGTTGAACCAGACTCGAGACGAGCCGTTGCCAGGCCCCTCATTGGGCTCCACGTCGAAGGCGATATAGCCGATTCGATCCGTGGTGACGCGCGCCACGCGAATGTCGTCGCCCGCAGTGACGGAGACGGCGTTGCGGCCGATCCCCCGGCATGAGCTGTCATGCACGTCACCCGACGACCGGGAGGCGCCGAACCCGAAGTACACACAATCACCAGCCAGGTCGCTCATCGAGACGTTCTCCACGACGCCGTGCGTGCCGCGCAGGTCAATTCCGTGCGCATGCTGAAGGCTTGGGGTATGGACACCGCCGTTGGCGTATGACCCGACGATCGTCATGTCGCGGAAGACGACGTTCGAATCCCACGCCCGCCACATCGCGCGCTGGTCGGACGGCGGGTTGAGCGACTTGAACGTCGAACCGTTGCCATCAAGTGTGATGGTCCGGCCACGAAGCTCGAGCGTGCCCTCGATGCGATAGCAGGCGCCCGCGGCGAACACCAGCGTCGCGTTGTTCGGCACCGAGGCGATCCAGGAGCGGATCTCGCTCGTCGCGTCGACCGCGCACCGGGACGGCACCGGCCCGGACGGCACCGACCCAGGCACCGTGTGCCGGGTGGGCTTCTCGACCACGATCCGGACCTTGCCTCCCTTCGCCCTGTTTCGTCCGCTTCGTCCGCGCCGGAGCTTGAGCGTTCCTCGCCGGGCCGCCGCACGCACCCTGCGCAGGCTGAGCTTCTTCTTGCGCAGCTTGCCGCGCCGCAACCGAAGGGTCGCGGAGGCCTTACGGATCGATTTCGGGTCGACCCCCTCGATCTTGAAGATCAGCGCCTTGCGCGTCTTGGCGACCGGGGAGAAGGTCTTGACGTCGGCGGACGCGTTGGCGCCCGGCAAGAGCCCGACGAGAACCGCGATGAGCGTGGCGAATGCGACAAGGGTGACGATCGCCCTCCTGGATCCAAGTCCAAACAACGTCCTTACGGCCTCCTCGTGACAGCTGTTGCGTCCGCTCGCGTCGGGCTTGCCTCCCGACTAGTCCCGCCGGACCTTAGAGCCTACGGAGCAGCCGCCCCAGCGGCGGGCGGATTGGTTCAACCGCGGCGCCACCATAACGCGCCGACCCGAGCGAACGTGATTCCGACCAGGCCCCCAACGGTGCCGAGGAGGATGTCTTCCGCCGAGTCGGTCGTGCTCGGGATCAGGGACGTGCCAAACAGCCGATCGCCGGCCCACTCGCCGAGCTCCCAGACGAGGGTGAGCACGATCACCAGCGAGAGCGCCACGAGCGCCACCGTGAGCCAGCCGCGGATCCGGGGACGCAGCGCCTCGACGAGGGCCCATCCAACGAGCGCACCGCCGATCGCGTGCGCGAGTGCACTCGTCGTCTCCGAGCTGGCGGGAGGATCGATCCACACCATCCAGAGGACCACGACGAGCCCAAAGGCGACGGGTAGCAGCACCCTGCCGGGCACGCCGACGATCCGCCCGGCGACGAGCCCGGCGAGGCACATCGCGCCCATGATCGTCGCGGATCCGCTTCGCTCGGAGACGAACGCGATCGGGGGCGAAGCCACCAGGTCCAGGGCGAACGGCAAGGTGAGACCGTCGAGTCGAGCGCGCCGCGTGTCCACGGCCAGAGCGTAGGCGCCTCTCTAAACGGTGGCTCAAGGCGCAGCTCCGCCCGCGCGACCGCGGGAGCGGCCCGCACGACTCGTCCGCGAAGGCCAAGGACGCCGAGGTCGGAAAATCGGACATTTAGGGCGCGAAAACTACGCAAGGTGCTAGATAGGTAAGAAGATTGCGCGGGCAGCGTTCAGTTATCTGTGGCGAAGGCCCAGCAATCGGTTGGATTTGCAGGTTCAGAAAGCTCCGGAAACAGCGAGGAAAATCTCTTCGAGGTCTCTTCGTGAGTTGCGTAAAGCGGGGTCGGCCCCTCCGCTTTGTGCGGCGTGGCTGTTACGAGGGTCAGAAGGATCTGACGTTGGCAATTCGGGACATGGCGGATAGGACCCGCTTGAGCGGAGACAATTCCACGAGCAACAGTGGCACGGGCCTCGACGTCCGCATGCCGCTGGTCGCCCTGATCGCCGCTGTGGCTTGCTTGCTACTGGCTGCACCCGCGTCGGCGCAGGTTGCCGACCCCACGGACCCGGCCCAAGAGGCTCTCCCGGTGGCCGAGCCGGCCCCGGAGCCGGTCGTGGAGCCGGTGGCCGAGCCGGCTCCGACGCCTGAGCCGGTCCCGGAGCCGGTTGTGGAGCCGGTCCCGGAGCCGGTCGTGGAGCCGGTGGCCGAGCCGGCTCCGACGCCTGAGCCGATCCTGGACCCTGTCCCGGAGCCGGTGGCTGAGCCGGCTCCGACGCCTGAGCCGGCTCCGACGCCTGAGCCTGTCCTTGAGCCGGTCCTGGAGCCTGTCCCAGAGCCGGTGGCCGAGCCGGCCCCGGCTCCGACGCCTGAGCCGGTCCCGGATCCGGTGGCTGAGCCCGCCCCGGAGCCGGTCGTAGAGCCCGCCCCGGTTCCGACGCCTGAGCCGGTCCCGGAGCCGGTCGTAGAGCCCGCCCCGGTGCCGACGACTGAGCCGGTCCTGGAGCCCGCCCCGGTTCCGACGCCTGAGCCGGTCCCGGAGCCGGTCCTGGAGCCCGCCCCGGTTCCGACGCCTGAGCCGGTCCCGGAGCCGGTCCTGGAGCCCGCGCCGGAGCCGGTCGTAGAGCCGGTCCCGGCTCCGACGCCTGAGCCGGTGCCTGAGCCTGTTCCGGCTCCGAGCCCTGAGCCTGTCCTTGAGCCGGTGCCTGAGCCGGTCCCGGTTCCGGTGCCTGAGCCTGTCCTTGAGCCGGTGCCTGAGCCTGTCCTTGAGCCGGTGCCTGAGCCTGTCCTGGTTCCGACGCCTGAGCCCGGCCCGGTTCCGACGCCTGAGCCCGGCCCGGCTCCGACGCCTGAGCCTGTCCTTGAGCCGGTGCCTGAGCCTGTCCTGGAGCCGACGCCTGAGCCCGGCCCGGTACCGACGCCTGAGCCCGGCCCGGTTCCGACGCCCGAGCCTGCGCCGGTTCCGACGCCTGAGCCTGTCCTGGAGCCGGTCCCCGAGCCTGCCCCGGCTCCGACGCCTGGGCCCGCCCCGGTTCCGACGCCTGAGCCTTCCCCGGAGCCGGTCGCGGAGCCCGCACCCGCACCGGTCGCGGAGCCCACGCCCGAGCCCGCACCGGCACCCCGCGCCGAGCCCGCCCCGGCAGCGACGCCTGAGCCCAGGCCCGTGCCGGTCGCTGAGCCCGCCCCGGAGCCAGCTCTCGAATCCCCAGCTGGGCTGCCCTCCGCACCGGCCTCGACGGCGGGCTCGACAACGGAGACCGCGTCGGGTCCAGCCTCGGAGCCGACGCCTGAGCCGGCCCTTGAGCCCGCACCGGGACCGGCTCTGGAGCCGACGCTCGTGCCTACGTCGGGGCTGAGCACGCCTGCCGGCGAGGATCCTGAGCGGGTTGCGGGTACGCCGGCCGGTCCGGAAACGCCGGCGGAGGCGGCCTTGCGTGAGGTGCTCAGCCTGATGGACACGCCGCTTGGGGCGACGGCCGTGATGTCCATCTTGACGGCGGACGGCCGGGGGCCGGCCTCTGCCGTGTCGACTTCGCGGCCGGATGGCGAGCCGGTTCCTGATGATTTTTCCCCGGCTCCGCCTCCGGAGCCGCTACCGCTGTCAGGGGGCGCGGCGTCCGGGGCAGCGGGAGCCGCCTCGTCGGGCGGCGGGTCCGGTCTCTATGCGCTTTTGTTCGTCGCCGCGGCGGTCGCCGCTGGACTCTGGAGCCGGTTGCAACTGGTTCCGGTGCGCGCTCGCTCGGTGGCGATCGTCGCTCTGAACGAACGACCCGGCTGACGCCTTTCTAGGCCAGTCAGTCCGACCTGTGCGCCGTATACGCGCGGGTGCATCGTTCGATTCGGGAGTAGGGCATGAACAGGAAACATTGTGTGGAGGTCACGCAGGCGGCGGCGGTGAGCGTCATGGCTTGCCTTGCGCTGCTCTGCATGCCGACCATGAGCAGTGCGGCCGCCCCTAGCGATTCCCGCGCCGAAGCCGCTGACCGTTCGAGCGCACAGCTCGCTAGCGGGTTCGGCTACGGACAGCCGGGAGGCTCGCCGCGGGTGCGGGCGCTGCAGCGCAAGTTGCGGGCCGAAGGTCACGAGCCGGGACCGGTTGATGGCCTGTACGGCCCGCTGACGGAGGCGGCCGTTGAACGCGTCCAGCGCGACAGCGGGGTGTCGGTCGACGGAATCGTCGGACCGCAGACCCGTCGTGTGCTGAACGCCGAAGCGCCGCCGCTCGCCCCGGGAGCGGGATACGGACAGCCCGGCGGCTCGCCGCAGGTACGTGACGTCCAACGACGACTGCGTGCCCTCGGCCAGCGACCGGGCCCGATTGACGGCCGGTCCGGCCCCCGTACGCAGGCTGCGATCGAGCGCTTCCAGCGCACAGCCGGAATACACCCCAGTGGCGAGCTGTCGCTGGCGACGGCCGCGGCCCTTGCGCGTACCGGCCCCGACAAGCCGAGCCAGCAGGCCCAAAGTCCGGCGAGTCCGGCGGCGGATTCCGGCGCGAATGACCGAGCGGGTCGAACGGACGGCGGCAGGCCGACCGTTGTATCCGAGGAGAGCCCAACCACGACGGCTGGCGACAGTCGCATCGACGAGAAGGATGGATCGGATTTGACTGCTGCCGTGCTGTTGGTGGTAATGCTGCTCGCGGCGGGCGCCGTTGGGGTTCTGATCGCGGGCCGGCTCATGGCAATGCGTCGCAGGCCGGGCCCAAGCGGCGCGGCAGGCCACCCACTGACGCCAATTCCCATCCCGACCGGCAGCCGGCATGCGGCCAAGGCAACCGCCGGCCAGGGCGACGGGGTCGATGCGCTCGGCTACGTGAGCGCCTGTGAGCCCGAAGCCGCAGACGGACCGGGGCTCCGCGACCAAATGGCCACCATCTACACGGCCTGCAGTCAGCGTGGCCTGGTTCTGGACGAAGTCATCACCGATGTCGCACAGGTCGAGGACACCCGGCCAGGGCGTCGTGGCTTGCAGTCCGCCCTTCAGCGACTCGCGGCCGGGGAGGCCTCATGCCTGGTGGTGGCGGAACTGGGGCAGCTGAGCCACTCGGCCCCCGAGGTCGAGCACATCGTCGACTGGCTTCGGCGGCAAGACACGCGCGTCGTGGCAGTCGACGACGGTCTCGACACCGGCACGAGCACCGGCAGCGAGGCCGCTGACATGAGGTCCACGGCATGAAGCAGGGGATCGAAGCCAACTCGACAAACGGAGGGGGCCCACCGGCCGGCACCAGCCTCGCCGAACCGTCGACGCCACCGCCGGAGCGGTCCGAGACGAAGCGACATGCCCTGATCTCGGTCGGCGGCGCCGAGGAGATGCGGGGGGGCGAGATGGGCCCACGCGGACGGGTTCGGGAAGGCGCCCAGTTCTCGCCTGCCGTCAAGCGCTTGATCGACATCGTCGTCGCTGCGGTGATCCTGCTGCTTTCGGCCCCGCTCCTGGGACTGGTGGCGCTCGCCATCGTGCTCGAGTCGCCCGGCGGCCTGTTCTATCGGGCGGAGCGCGTCGGATTCCGCGGGAAGACGCTGTGGATGCTCAAGTTCCGCAAGATGCACCGGGACGCTGTGGGTCGCCCGCTGACGGCTCACGGCGACAGGCGCCTGACGCGAGTCGGCGCCGTGCTCACCCGGACGCGGCTGGATGAGCTGCCGCAGTTCTGGCACGTCCTCCGCGGGGAGATGAGCATAATCGGGCCTCGTCCGGAGGACCCCTTCTTCGTGCGCTGCCGCCCGGACGACTTCGCGGAGATCCTGAAGGTGCGGCCGGGCATCTCCGGTTTCTCGCAGCTCGCTTTCGCCGATGAGCCTCGCATCCTGAGCCGAGACGATCCGGTCGGGGACTACATTCAGCGCATCCTTCCGCAGAAGTGCGGGCTGGACCGCCTGTACGTCAGCCAAGCGACGCTGAGAATGGACGCGCGAATCGCCTTGTGGACCGTGGTCGCCGTGCTGCTGCGCCGACCGGTGGCCGTGCACCGCGGCGGGGGCGCCATGTCGGTGCGTAGGAGACATCCGGAGCACTCGCGGGTCTGGGCGGACCTGGGCGAGCGCCGGGACGTTGTGGCCGACATGGTCCGTCAAGGGCAGCAGTGATCGGTGCGGCCGGCGGGCGAGTCGCTCACCCCACCCACTACGTGCGGAGGCTCGAACTGCGGTAGAACGAGACGAGCGCTTCGGCGAGTCGGTCAGGCGCCTCCATCGCGGCGTAGTGCCCGATGCCGTCCAGCGACACAGCCGTGACGTCGGTCGCGACTTGCCGGATCGCGGCGGACGTGAATTCTCCCGATCCGCCGCCGATCGCGAGCACAGGCATGCCGAGCTTTCGGGAAGCCAGCTCGCGGATCTCGTCGGCTTCCGCCAACGCCGATCGGTACAGGGCGGCCGCGCCGCTGAAGCCATCTTGCCGTGCGTAGGCGCGGACGAACTCGTCGATGTCGTCGTCGGTGAACGCGTCGGGGGTTGCGTTGAGTGACGGGAACGCGTAGTCGGCGAGGAACGCGCGCTCTCGTCCTGCGAGCAGCATCTCGGGGATGCCGGGTGCCGCGAGCACGCCGATGTGCCAGGCGCCGCCATGGGTGACGTCGGCGAGCATTTCCAGGCCGAACCCGGGGAGGCCGGTCTCGATCGCCGTGTAGCTCTGCACGAGCTCGGGGTGTGCGGCAGCAACGCGGAAGGTCGTGGGGCCGCTGATGTCCTGCCCCGTCAGGTGGACGGGTCCGATGTTCAGGTGGGCGATGAGCGCAGCCACATCCTGGGCCGCGGTCGCGCTGTCGTGGCCTGGCTCTGCGGGCGCGGAGTCCCCGAAGCCACGGAGGTCGACGGCGAAGACGCGGTGATGCTCGCTGAGGAGCGGGAGCAGCTTGTGGAAGATCCACCACGTCTCAGGGAACCCGTGGACGAGCAGCACCGGGGAACCCTCGGCTCCGGCTGAGACGTAGTGCAGCTCGGTCCCGTTGACGTCGACGCGGTGATGATCGACACCCGCGACGGTGGCGGCCGGTGACATGCCTTCCATGCGCTTCTCCTCGGATCGTTTCGACAACATGGTTGTCCAAGTATAGTCGATTCGACAACCAAATTGTCTATAGCCGCGGAGCTGGTTAGGCTCTCCGCTATGGCCCGATCTCAGGGTGCAGAGCTTGCGCTCCTTCTGCTCGGCGGGTTTCACTCGATGGTGGACGAAGTAGTCGCCGAACTCCACCGGCGCGGGCACACGGGCGTGCGCCCTGCCCATGAGTTCGCACTTCGAGCCATCGAGGCCGGAGCCGACACGGCCTCCGAGCTTGGGCGCCGGCTGTCGGTCTCGAAGCAGGCGGCCGCAAAGACGATCGCCGCCCTGCAAGAGCTCGGGTACGTCGACCGAGAGGTCGACCCGAACGATGC
Organism: uncultured Thermoleophilaceae bacterium; assembly: GCA_963751105.1. Classification (GTDB taxonomy): domain Bacteria; phylum Actinomycetota; class Thermoleophilia; order Solirubrobacterales; family Thermoleophilaceae; genus JACVRW01. The sequence continues at coordinate 715,103 of CAVVTG010000002.1, forward strand.
ACGCCGCAAGCGGCTCCGGGTGACGCCCCGCGGCTACGAGATGATCGCCATCGGCGGGGCCCTGTTCGACGACGTGCGCGAGCGCTGGGCGGCGCAGATCGGTGTTCGCCAGCTGAGTGCCCTCGAAGCGCACCTGGGCCAGCTCGTCGGGCTCCAAGCGGACCCCTGGGACACTCTGCGTCCGTCAGAGACCGCAAAGGAGTGAACGTGCCGACGCCGACCTGGTTTGGCCTCGCTCCGGCCTTTCAGCCCTCCGGGGACCCTGGCGGTCCCACGAGATCCCAGCGATTGCCAGAGACGTCCAGGAAGACGCAGATCTCACCGTAGGGCTCATGTCGTGGCTCGGTGACGAACTCGACGCCCGCCGCCTGCATGCGCTGATGGGCGTCGGCGAAGTCGTCGACGCGCAGGAAGAACCCGACCCTGCCGGCGGCCTGCTCACCGACACGGGCACGTTGGCGCTCGCCGTCAGCTCGGGCGAGGAGAACGCCCGTTTGCGCCCGGGGCGGCCGAACGACCACCCACCGCTTGGCGTCGCCGGCGTTGCTGAGCGACGGCGAATCCTCGACCAGATCGAACCCGAGCTTCCCCACGAAGAACTCGATCGCATCGTCGTAATCGTCGACGATCACGGTGAAGAGATCGATTTTCACGCGAATCACCCTAGACCTGCGTCAGGCTTCGCCGCGTCCTTCGGGGGTGTAGCTGCTCCAGATCGTCGAGGCGAAGGCACCGGGGTCGGGTCCGTCGTGAACCTCGACGGCGACCACCCATTTGACCCACTGGAAGCCGCGGTGGCCGGGCGCGACCAGCCGGACCGGAGCACCGTGGCCGTGAGAGATCGGCTCGCCGGCGACCTGGGTGGCGAGGAGCATGGAACGTGCGTCCTCGATCGCGAAGCTGTAGCGGTAACCGGTGTGCGAGATCACGCGTACGTGGCTGGCGTCGCGGCCTGGACGCGCGCGATCGAGCAGGTGGTGGATCCGCACTCCGCTCCAACGCTGCGTCGACACGAATCCGCCGGTGCAGTCGAGGACTGCCGTCAGCTCGTCTCCCGCGTCCAGGTCGGCGATGGTCAGCTCCAGTGATTTCGCGACCTTGCCGTCGACGCGCACCACGTGTTCGGATGCTGGGAGGAGCCGCGGGGCGTCGGCGATCCAGGAGGTGGTGGGGAACTCGTTTCCCTCGAAGGAGTCGGCCTCATAGGAGCCGGTGAATCGCCGCGCGGCGCCGCGTAGGCCCGCAAGGTCGAAGAGCGGTCCCTGAAGCCACCAGGCCAGCAGCGCGCCGCCGGCGACCCCGCCCGTGAGCAGGAACTGGCGCCGGCTCGCGAGATCCGAGCGCCGAGGCCGGCGCGCGCGGAGCAGGGCATGGCCGAGCACGACGAGGGCCAGCACCGCCCCGGCGGCGAAGTGGAGGTTCAGGAGGTTGTAGCCCGCCACGCGCCAGGAGAGGCCGAGCCCGGCTGACCACAGCCACCCGGATGCGACCGTCGCGGCGACGAGCAGGAAGGCCAGGACGCCGACACGCGCTCGCCGATCCCAGCTCGACGGGCGCCGCAGCCGCGCCCCGACACGACGTAGCTTCCAGCCGAGCACCGCCGCGAGCGCGAAGCCGGCGGCTCCGTGGACGGTGAACACCCAGGCGTCGCCAACACCCCCGCCAAACGCCGTCCCGATGCCGGTGAGGGCGAGCACCGTGACCACCAGGGCGAGGCTCCAGTCGGTCCCGCGCGCGCTCACTCATGCCAGCCTAGGGAGCGGCGATCGGAGCCCCGCCGGCCACCTCCACTGGGCAGGCACGGAAACCGCTCACGACTGGTTCGAGCAGCCTGCCCGGGTCAGGAGAGGACGACCGTCGTGATGGTCGTGTGCTTGGAGGCAGCGCGGGCCAGAGCCGTGTCTTTGGTGGCCAGCGGTTCGTCGAGGCGTTCGGCCAGCGCGACAAACAACGCGTCCGGGGCGGTGAGGTTGTGGCGTAGCTCCCATGCGCGGCATCTCAAGGGCAGGCTGGGAAACAGCTCGAGGGGGAGATCGGCGAGATCGTCGAGCGCGGCGGTCGCTCGCTTGGCCGGTAGCTCTTTGCCGATTGCGGCTCGTCGCAGGACGGCGAGAACTTCGAAGACGATCAGGTCGGGCGCGGCGAGTTCGCCTTCGTCGGTCATCAGATTCTCCACCTCGGGCGCGGTTCCGCTGCCGAGCAGGAAGTCGATGACTGCTGAGGTGTCGAGGACGGTCACTCGCCGCCGTCGCGGAGGGAGCGGACTGCCTTCTCGGTGGGCTGCGTCAGCTTGATCGCCCCGCGCGTCTGTATTCGCGTGGCGAGCTCCGCGGGAGTGGGGCGTGAAGCCGTTCGTTCGAGCACGGTGCGCAGGTACTCCGAGAGCGAAACGCCGGCGGCCGCGGCCCGAGACTTGAGGGTGCGGTGCACTTCATCGGGTACATCACGGATCTGCACCAGGGTGCCCATACGCGACAGCAGCATATCATGCGTGACACATGCATCGCGAAATCACAAAGGAGTGACCGTGGCTGTTTCGCTTATCAATCCGGAGGGACACGTCGAGATCCCGCTCTATCACCATGTCGCAGTCGCGACGGGCAGCAAGCAGGTCCACATCGCCGGCCAAGTCGGATGGGACGCGGAGGGGATCCTGGTGGCCGGTGATCTGGCGGGCCAGGTCGCGCAGATCTACCGGAACGTCGCCAAATCGCTCGACGCCGCCGGCGCGACATTCAAGGATGTCGTTCGCTTCACCTGGTACGCCGTGGATTGGGAGAAGGAGAAGATGGAGGCGTTCGAGGCCGGTGTCGAACAGGCGGCGCGCGAGTTCGAGCTGTCGACGCCGCCGGCGGCGCTCATCGGGGTGAGCATCCTCTTCGAGCCGGGCATCCTCGTCGAGGCCGAGGTCACTGCCGTTATCGACTGAGGCTCGGCAGAGGGGGTGATGGGGGCGGTCGCGTGGACCGCCCCCATCGAGACAGCAGGGTTCGCCCTACGAGGCTGGGACGCCCGGCCCGCGGCCGCCGTCTTCGCCGGCGAAGGTGCCCTCCGGGCCTGCCGGAGCCGGCAGGGCCGGCGGCGGGCCGGGGACCCTCTTGCCCGGGACGCCGTTGACCGACTCGGTCGAATAGGCGAAGGTCAGCTGCGCGTAGGCGATCAGGTCGCTGTTCACGTCGAGCGCGTTCAGATCGACGTTGTCGAACGTGTCGCACGCCAGGTGATAACAGGGGTCGAACTGCTCCCCGGCCGTACCGCCCCAGATCGCCGCCTGCTCCGCCGTCTTGATCTCCTCGGCCCCGGTGAACAGGCCGCCCGAGGGGATGCCCGCCAGGATGAACGCCTCATAGTCGCTGCGTCCCGAGAACTCGGTGTCGTCGTAGGGCTCACCGATCTGGGTGTAGTACTGCTCGTACAGGTCCTCGATCGCCACCGACCCTGGCGGGATGGTCACGCCCTCCGGGGCAGGGAACGTGGACTCGTCCGCGTCGTACACCATGAAGATGTAGTTCGGCGAGCCGACCATGTCGTAGTTCAGGTACAGGGCGATGCGGTCAAGCTCGGCCGGTGACAGCCCCGCGACGTAGTCGGTCGAGCCGACCAGGCCCTGCTCCTCAGCCGCCCACCAGGCGAACCGGACGGTGTTCTCCGGGTTCACCTTGGCCATCTTCAGGGCCGTCTCCAACAGCGCGGCCGAACCGGAGCCGTTGTCGTTGATCCCCGGCCCCTCGATGACGCTGTCCAGATGGGCGCCGGCCATCACCACGTTGGCGTCGTTCTTGCCCTCCAGCTCCGCGATGACGTTGTAGTCCGTGCGGGTCTCGGCTGGGAGCACCTCGATGAAAGCGGTCGAACCCGGCTGTGCCAGCGCGACGCCGTCAGCGAAGCTCGCGCCCACGACCGGGATGCCATGGGTGATGGGGCCGGGCGCCCCCGGAATTGGTTCATCCACGCTCGTGCCGTCCGCGACGATCAGGCCCTCGCGATCCGGCGTATTGCCCTGGTTGAAGATGATCACCGCCTCGGCGCCCGCCTGCTCGGCGTAGTACGCCTTCGTGCCGAAGAAGCAGGTGCCGCGCTGGACCAGCGCGATGTCGTTCGGGCCGCTGAAGTCCAGCCCGGCGAAGTCGGCGGCCTCGCAGCCGCTCGTCGACGCGCGATCGCCCACGAGGTTGATGTCGACCGGGATCACCTGGCCCTCGACCGTGCCCGAGCCGCTGCCGGTGAAGACGCCGGTCTCGTACTCCGCCTCGACCGGTGTGAGCTGGCGGAGCACCGCCGGGAAGTTGAACGTGATCTCAACCGGGTCGAGCGTCACCTCATAGCCGGCGTCCCTGAGCAAGCCCGCGACGTACTCGACGCTGTCGGCATAGCCCTCCGTACCGGCGGCGCGAGTGCCCGGGTAGTAGGGATCATCGTTGGCGTCGGCGATCGCTTGGAACGCGGCCTGATGCTCGCGCACGCCTTCCAGCGTCACGCAGTCCAACAGCTTGGCGTAGGTGTTGTTGGTCGCGTTCTCGCACGCGTTGCCTTGGGCTGATGCCTGGCTCGGCAGCAGCGCCGCCAACAGCAGCAGGCCTACACCGATCCACAACAGTCGCAGCCGCACCCGCTTCGGCGCCGCCACCAGATGACCGGACATTGACTCCCCCTCGCGTGCTTCGCGCCGCACGACCCTCGAGCCCGAGCCGCCGGAGCTTCGTTGCCAGGCGCCACAACCTAAACCATCCACGCTGCGGGTGCGACGCGACTGAGCCGGGCCGGGTTTCGCGGCGACCGGATGGCCTGGGGCGGGGTTGTCTCGTACTTGTCACATCCGTGTCTTGAGGCGTTACGAATGCCCCGGCATGGTCGTCGGTGATGCCGCCGAAGGGGAATCAACGACCCGGTTTGTCTTCCACTCCACATTGCACCGTTCGGAAGGCCTACCGCTCCCTTGACGCGATAGGAGCAGTTGGTGCGTTGCCCGAGGGAGCTGGCGGCCCAGTGTCGAGTCGCCATGGAAAGCCGCGTTCGCGAGAGACTCCGTGGGGATGTCGCAGGAGAACGTCGAGATCGTGCGCCAGCTCTACGAATCGGGGCTGCTCGATCGAGATCCTGAGGAGCTCTTGAGGCTCGCTACCTCGGACGTTGAGTACGTCAATCCGCCCTACGCGGTCGAACCTGGTGTGCGCCGCGGGCTCGTCGAGGTAGCCCAGGCCATGCGCCGTTTCGCCGAAGTTTGGGAGGAATCACGCCACGAGCTACGGGAGCTCTACGACTGTGGGGAGACTGTCGTGGCCGCCGTCAGCTGGCACATTCGCAACCGGGGAAGCGAGCGCGAGCTCGTCAACAACGAGGCCCACACCTGGACCCTGCGCGAGGGCAGGATCGCTCGGTTCGAGTGGGGGCAGGATCTCAAGTCGGCTCTCGAGGCCGGGGGCTGTCGGGGTTGAGGAAGCCGGTAGCTAGCCCGCCGTCTCGTCACGAGGCCACCACAAGACTTCCACTCGAATCCCGTCTGGATCGAAAACGAAGAATGCGTAGTAGCCCTCGATGTCGCGATCTTGCTCGGGAGGGAAGTGAATGTTCGCGTCGCGTGCGAGGCATCTCGTGTAAGCGGCGTCGACCTCATCCCGCTCGTCGACCTCGAACGCAAGGTGCTCGATTCCCACTGAGTAGTAGCGGTACTGACCTTCTTCGGCCGGTCGTAGCCCAAGCCCCGCGCGGGTTGTCGGTTCCTGCAGGTACACGACTTCCTCCGTTCCTCGATACGTCGGGTATCGGAGCTCCTTTGTCCAACCGAGCGGCCCCAGAAGGGCGCGATAGAACGCGAGGGATCGCTCGACATCGGCGACAGCGAGATCGACATGGTGGATGGGCATTGCTGGCACGAGTCCTCCCAGGGTTGCGTTCGTCCGAACCTATAGCCCGGCCAGCGTGCAGGCCCTCGGAGCCGCCGGGCTGAGGGAGGGGGCGAAACTGCCGCTTTGGACGATCCCGACAAAGGGACGACGACCATCGGTCTACGACCGGCCGCTGTCGCAATGCGCGAAACGCAGCCCTAGTACGGTCATGATGGTCGTGTGCTTGGAGGCGGCGCGGGCCAGGGCCGTGTCCTTGGTGGCGAGCGGTTCTTCGAGTCGTTCGGCGAGCGCGACGAACAGCGCGTCAGTAGCAGTTGAAGTTGCGGCGCAGCTCCCAGGAGCGGCGCGTCAACGGTGGGCTCTATGTAGCTCGAGGGAGGGTCGTCGGAGTCGTCGAGCGCGGCGGGACGCTCGCCTCGCGGGTAGTTGCTGAGCGCCGAGCGTTAGGCGTAGAGTCGGTCTGTACACCGAACCCCAGGGGGACCGCATGGCTGACGACGCGTTGTTTATTGGGTGGGGCGAAGTCGTGATGGGCCGGGAGCAGAAGGCCGTCGAGGTCTTCAACGAGTCGATCCAGTATTACGGCCAGCTTCAGCAGGACGGAAGGATCGAGGGCTTCGAGGTCTTCTTCCTTGGCCCGCACGGAGGGGAACTCGGCGGCTTCGTGCTTTTGCGCGGCGAGCGCAGCCAGCTCGACGAGATCGAGCGCACCCCGGAGTTCGAGCGTCTTCAGACCCGCTCTGCGATGATCGTTCACGGGACGGGGACCGTCCCCGCCTACACGGGCGAAGCGCTCGGGCGGCTGATGGGCCAGTTCGAAGAGGCCGCCAAGGATCTCGGCTCGTAGGGGGACCTGCAACTCTCGATTCGGGGACGACCTTCTAAACGGGGCGACTGCATCAGACCTGTCGTGGAGCTTGCGCGAACCGGGCGAGCTTGTGCCCGCCGCGAAAGCCCGGGTCCGCCGAGACGCTCTGGGAACGCCAGGGCAAGGTCGCCGGCGCCCTTCCCTTCAACGATGCTAGGGGCGCATTCGCCTTCCCGGAAAGCGCCCACCGCGGTGGCGCGGAACCTCGGCAGACGCATGGATGTGCCCAGCGCAGGCCGCCTGGTCGCCGGCGATCGCACCATCACTCGTCGCTAGCTGCGCGAAGGCGCCAGAGCGTCGGCCACGGCGGGGGCGGCTCCCGATCGGTTCTTAATCGGTTCCTGACCAAGCCTTCCGAGTTCGTTGAGGCTCGCTCTTGCCGGCGGAGCCGCGAGGACGAGTCGTTGAGTCACCCAGCGAGAAAGGGGAGCGCAGCAGCGAAGTGTCCGTTCGGCAGTGGGAACACATGAGTTGATCCCGACTTCGCGTAGCTTCGTCTCGCACTTGTTGCGTGGCGGTGTTGAGCTGTAACGCGGGCCCCGTAATCGTGGCGGGTCATGGCGGGCAGGCCGAGGGGCGGGTTTTTGGAGCAGCGGGGCCAGGCGTCGCTGCTGCTGGTTGGGGTCATGTTCTTGCTGTTGGTCGGTGCGGTGGTGTTGTTTGCGTTTGGGTCCGCGCTGGGGGCGCGGGGCAAGCATCAGCGCGGCGCGGATCTGTCGGCGGTGTCGGCTGCGCAGGTGATGCGCGATCTGTATCCGCATCTGTTCGAGCCGCCGGTGCTGGTCAACGGGCTGCCGAATCCGCGGCATCTGCCGTTGACGGTCTATCTCGCGCGGGCGCGCGCGGCCGCGGTTCGCGGGGGGCGGCGCAACGGGGTTGCGGTCAGACCGGGGGACGTGACGTTTCCCGGTGGTGGGTTTGCGCCGACGCGGGTGGCGGTCCGGGTGACCGGGCAGGCGCGCGTCAGGACCCGGTTGGACGAGCACGGCGACGGGGCGCCGATCCCGGTACAGGCGCGGGCGGCGGCGGAGATCTCCCCAGACCTGGGCGCCGCCTACGGCCAGCCCGCGTTCGGCTCGGGCGGCGGCTATGACGGCCCTTTGGCCTACCGGATGGGCAAGCCGATGCGACCCGATGTGGCGCTGGCGTTCGACCGCATGGCCGCCGCCGCCCGCAAAGAGGCCGGCCTCTACCTCTCGGTCACCAGTGCCTTTCGCTCCGACGCCGAACAGGCCAAGCTGTTCGCCGCCAACCCCAACCCGAAATGGGTCGCCCCACCGGGCACCAGCCTGCACCGCTACGCCACCGAGCTCGACCTGGGCCCACCCACCGCCTACCGGTGGCTACAGGAGAACCACCGCCGCTTCGGCTTCATATGGCGCTACAAGTGGGAACCCTGGCACTACGGCTTCGGGGCCAACCCGCGCGATCGCGGGCACCCGGCCCGCTACGACCAGGGCTCGTGGGAGCCTCCGGGCGGCGACCACGGGCGCATCCACCACCGGCTGCCGAGCTTCGTGCCGCCGCGCTTCCACGATCCGATCGCCCGCGCGGCGCTGCGCTGGAACGTCCCGATGAACGTGCTGGCGGCCCAGCTCTACGCGGAGTCGGGTTTCAATCCGTTCGCACGCAGCCCGGCCGGCGCCGAGGGCATCGCCCAGTTCATGCCGGGCACGGCCGACACCTATGGGCTGCGCAACCCGTTCGACCCGGTGGCGGCGATCGACGCCCAAGCCCACCTGATGAGCGATCTGCTCAAGCAGTTCGGCGGCAAGGTGGCGCTGGCGCTGGCCGGCTACAACGCCGGCGCGGGCGCGGTCCAGCAGTACGGTGGCGTCCCGCCGTTCGCCGAGACGCGAGCCTACGTGGCCAAGATCCTGGGGCTCCTTGGCGGCGCGGGCGAGATCCCTGTGGTGGGGGGCTTCGAGGTGCGCCTGGTCCAATGAGTGGCGCGCCGCCCCTCAGCCGTCCAGCCCGGCCGCCTCGAGCGCCTCCTCGCGCTCGAGGAAGAAGCGCATCCGGCTGACCTTGTCGCCGCGGAATTCGTAGTCCTCGAACAGGTCGAAGGTCACCTCCACGTCGCTTGCTTGGCCGCGCACCGTCCAGTGCACCACGGCCAGCACGTGATCGCCGGCGTCGGTCAGCTCGCCGATCTCCTGGCGGCTGTCGGCGAAGGCCTCGTGGAACAGTTCCCAGGCGTGCGCCAGCTCTTCGTGGCCGCGGAAGACCGGTTGGCTGAGCGCGGCGAACTCGCGCGCGGGCTCGAACTCGGCGTCGTCGGTGAAGTACTCGGCCAGCGCCCATTCCGACGCCTCGCGGTTGCCGGCGTCGATCAGGATCTTCACCACGTCGAGATGGGTCTGCGCCACGGCACGAGCAGTATCCCTCCGCTTAGGATGCGCCGCACATGAGCGGCTCACCAAAGAGGCTGGTCCCGGGTCTCTGGCGCTGGACGGCCCGCCACCCCGAGTGGCACCCCGGCGAGTTCGGCGCCGAGGTGGTGAGCTTCGCCGCGAAGGCGGGCGACGACCTGCTCCTGATCGATCCGCTGTTGCCGCCCGACCCGGCGCCAGTCCACGAGCTGATCGAGAAGCACTACGGTCCGCGGCTCCTCATCTTCATCACGATCCCGTACCACGTCCGCAGCGCCCAGAAGCTGCGTGATCGCTACCGCAAGGACAGCGACGTGGAGATCTGGGGCCATCCGGCCGCCGCCAAGCGTCTCCGCACCCCCACGGCGCTCAGCGCGATCGAGCCGGGCGCCGAGCTCCCCGGTGGCGTCGAGGCCTTTGCCATAGGCAAGCCCCGCCGCCACGAGACGCCATTGCTGCTCACCTCCCACCGGGCGCTCGTTTTCGGGGACGCGGTGGCGGAGACCGGCGGGCGCCTGCGCGTATGGGCGGACGGCCGCGTGGACGACAAGGTCGAGCGCTTCTATCGCGAGCGCTTCAACCCGACGCTCAAGCCACTGCTGAAGCTCGACTTCGACCGTGTGCTCGTCACCCACGGCGAGCCGGTGATGAAGGACGGGCGGCGCGCCCTGGCCTCGGCGCTGCGCTCGAAGCCCTGGAACCAACGGGCCTGAGCGGAAGCACCCAGGCGACGCCGGTAGGCTGCCGCGCCATGACCACAACAGTCAACGGAATCGACGAGCTCAAGGCGCTCGTGGGACAGAAGGTCGGCCCCAGCGACTGGCGCGAGGTGACCCAGGAGATCATCGACAAGTTCGCCGAGGTCTCGGGCGATCACCAGTGGATCCATGTCGACGTGGAGCGCGCGAAGACCGAGAGCCCGTTCGGCAGGACCATCGCCCATGGGAACCTGACCCTGTCCATGATCGACGGCTTCCGCGACCAGCTGTTTCAGTCCACCGGCTTCACCATGGGCGTGAACTACGGCTGGAACAAGGTCCGCTTCCCGGCCCCTGTGCCCAGCGGCAGCCGCATTCGCGCCAGCCTCGAGACCCTGTCGGTCGACGAGGTGGGCGGCGGCTGGCACCAGCTCACCCAGAAGTGGACCGTCGAGGTCGAGGGCAACGAGAAGCCCGTGTGCGTGGCCGAGTCGGTCGTCCGCCTGCTCGAGTAGAGCGCAGGCCTATCCTCGATTGAGGGGATGGCCACCGCAGAGTCCGCCACCGAGGAGCGAATCCGGGAGCAGCGCCGCGCGCTGCCGGACGCCCCTGGCGTCTACATCTTCCGGGACGAGAAGAACAAGGTCCTGTACGTCGGCAAGGCCCGCTCGATGCGCAAGCGGGTGGCCGGGCACTTCTCCAAGCCCGGCGCGCGCGGCGCGGGGGACATGGTCTCGGCGATCCGCGACATCGAGTTCATCGCCACCGAGACCGAGGCCGAGGCGCTGCTGGCCGAGCAGGAGTTCATCAAGCGTTACCGGCCGGTGTTCAACGTCCGGCTGCGCGACGACAAGTCGTACCCCTACATCGCCATCAGCCTGGATGAGGAGTACCCACGCATCTACTTCACGCGCGAGCGCCACCGGCGCAGCCGCGCCTACTTCGGCCCGTTCTCCAACGCCAAGCGGGTGCGCGAGACGCTCGATCTGCTGGGCAAGGTCTTCCAGTACCGCACCTGCGACGGCCCGGAGCCGGGCCGGGCCAGCGGAAGCCCCTGTCTCGACTATCACCTCAAGCGCTGCCAGGCCCCCTGCGTGGGCTACATCTCGAAGGAGGAGTACCGGGAGAACGTCGAGACGATCATCGACTTCCTCTCCGGGCGCTACCGCCAGATCGAGCGGGCGCTCCAGCAGGGGATGAAGAGCGCCTCGGACGAGCAGGAGTTCGAGCAGGCCGCCCAGTACCGCAACAAGCTGAACGCCGTGCGCTCCCTGCTCGAGCGTCAGCGCATCTCCAACGAGGCGGTGGGCACGCTCGACGCGATCGCGGTGGCGGCCGAGGGGACCGACGCCAACGCCCAGGTGTTCCAGGTGCGCGATGGGGTGCTGGCCGATCGCCAGAGCTTCTACCTGGAGAACGCGGCGGAGCGGGACGAGGGCGAGGTGGCGGAGGAGTTCGTGCTCCAGTACTACGCCAGCGCGCTGGCGGTGCCGCCCCAGGTGATCGTCCCGCCCGCGGTTCAGACGGCGAAGACGCTCTCGGAGGCGCTAGCCGAGCGCCGCGGCGCCCCGGTCGAGGTGCGCCACGCCGAGCGCGGCGACAAACGGCGCATCTTCGAGCTGGCCGAGCGCAACGCGCGCCTGGCCCTCGACCAGGACCGGTTGCGCTCCGAACGTCGCCGCACGCAGCGGATCGAGGCGCTCGAGGGGCTCCAGCAGGCGCTGGGAATGGAGACGATCCCGATGCGGATCGAGTGCTTCGACATCTCCAACCTCATGGGCTCGCACACGGTCGCCTCGATGGTGGTGTTCGAGGGCGGCGCACCCAAGAAGGCCGACTACCGGCGCTTCGGCATCCGGGACTCCGTTCAAGATGACTTTGCCGCCATGGCCGAAGTCCTCTCCCGCCGCATGGGCCAGTACGTCGCTCAACGCGAGCGCAGCCCGCACGACCGCGAATACGACGAGAGCTTCGCCTCGCTCCCGTCGCTGATCGTGATCGACGGAGGCAAGGGGCAGCTGTCGGCGGGCCTGAGGGAAGTGGGTCCCTTTCGCGACCTCGGGGTCACCGTGGTGAGCCTGGCCAAGCGCATCGAGGAGGTCTTCCTGCCTGGAAAGAGGATGCCCCTCCTGATGTCACACGAGACGCCCGAGCTGCAGCTCCTCCAGCGGGTACGCGACGAGGCGCACCGGTTCGCCATCGAGTTCCACCGCGGGCGCCGCGACAAGGCGATGACCCGGTCGGTGCTCGACGACCTGCCCGGGGTCGGACCGGCGCGCAAGCGCAGCATCCTCCAGCACTTCGGTTCGCCGGAGCGCTTTCTCGGCGCCAGCCGGGAGGAGCTCGAGGCGGTACCCGGGCTGCCCGGCAAGGTCGCCCGCGATATTCACAACTACGTCAACAAGGTCCGGTGACCGCCGCGTATAAAGGGAGCATCGAGGATTTCGTGGTCATCACCGGCTTCTCCGGTGCGGGCAAGTCCCAGGCGATGGCCACCTTCGAGGACGCCGGCTACTTCTGCGTCGACAACCTGCCGCCCGAGATGATCCGCTCGCTGGCCGACCTGTTCGGGCTGGAGGGCTCGAGCATCGAGCGCGCCGCGGTGGCCTCGGACGTGCGCGGGCTCGACATCGACGGCCTCGTGCGCGTGCTGGACGACCTGGACGCCCACGATGTGCCCTACCGCGTGCTCTTCCTGGAGGCGAGCGAGGACGTCCTGATCAATCGCTTCAAGGAGACCCGTCGCCGCCACCCACTGGCCAACGGCGGCTCGGTGAGCGAGGCCATCGGCAAGGAGCACGACCTGCTGGAGCCGGTGAGGGAGCGCGCCGACGTCTCGATCGACACCAGCGACCTGTCGGCCAGCCGGCTGCGCAAGGTCGTGGCCGACAAGATGCTCCCGCGGACGCACGTCGGCCGGCTGGCCGTGACGTTCATGACCTTCGGCTTCAAGCACGGAAGCCCGCGCGACGCCGACCTGACCTTCGACGTGCGCTTCCTGCCCAACCCGCACTACGAAGCTCATCTGCGCGAGCTCACCGGGCTGGACGAGAGCGTGGTGAAGTACGTCACGGAGTCCGACGGACTCGGCGACTTCTATCAGCGCCTCACTCCTCTGCTCGACTACCTGCTGCCGGCCTACGAGCGGGAGGGCAAGTCCCATCTGATGGTCGGCGTGGGCTGCACCGGCGGCCGTCACCGCTCGGTGGTGATCGCCGAGCACCTCGCCCGGGTATACGGGGAGCGCGGGGACTACATGATCGACGTCGTGCATCGCGACATCGACAAGCCCCCGCGACGACCGTAACGCTAGATTCACACCGCATCTGACCAGGTATAGAAGGGAGCACCTGAATGGCCTTGAAGGCCGGCATCAACGGCTTCGGCCGCATCGGGCGCAACGTCTTCCGGGCGGCTCACGCCCGCGGAGCAGACATCGACTGGGTCGGCGTCAACGACATCACCGACACGAAGACCCTCGCCCACCTGCTCAAGTACGACTCGATCCTGGGCCCGTTCCAGGGAGAGATCGACTACACCGACGACGCGCTCGTGGTCGACGGCGACGAGCTGAAGGTGTTCTCCGAGCGCGACCCGGCGGCCCTGCCGTGGGGCGATTCGGGCGCGGAGGTGGTGATCGAGTCCACCGGGCTGTTCACCAAGCGCGACGACGCCGCCAAGCATCTCGAGGCGGGCGCCAAGAAGGTCATCATCACGGCACCGGCCACCGAGCCGGACGTGACCATCGCGCTGGGGGTCAACGACGACGCCTACGACCCCGACAGCCACGACGTGATCTCGAACGCCTCCTGCACCACCAACTGCCTGGCTCCGGTGGCCAAGGTGCTGAACGACTCGGTGGGCATCGAGCGCGGGATCATGACCACGATCCACGCCTACACGGCCGACCAGAACCTCCAGGACGCGCCGCACAAGGACCTTCGCCGGGCCCGCGCGGCGGCGGTCAACCTCGTGCCCACCACCACCGGAGCGGCCAAGGCTGTGGGCCTTGTGCTGCCCGAGCTTGAGGGCAAGCTCAACGGCATGGCCATTCGCGCGCCGGTGATCACCGGCTCGGTGGTCGACCTGGTGTGCGAGGTGTCCCAGCCGACGTCCAAGGAGGAGATCAACTCCGCCTTTGCCGACAAGGCCGACACCGGCGCGCTCGAGGGCATCCTCGAGTACAACGAGGACCCGATCGTCTCGACCGACATCGTCAGCTCGGCCTACTCGTCGATCTTCGACTCGCCGCTGACCATGGTCATCGACGAGAAGCTGGTCAAGGTCGTGGCCTGGTACGACAACGAGTGGGGCTACTCGAACCGGGTCGTCGACCTGGCGCAGCGCGTGCTGGCGGGGACGCCGGTTGCCTGACGCCGCCACGGGGCTGGGCAAGCGCACCGTGCGTGACCTGGAGGTCGCGGCGGGCGAGGCCGTGCTCGCGCGGGTGGACTTCAACGTCCCTCTGGAGGACGGGCGGGTGGGCGACGACGCCCGCATCAAGGCGGCGCTGCCCACCATCGAGCTGCTGCTCGAGCAGGACGTGCGGCTGGTGCTCTGCTCGCACCTGGGCCGTCCGGACGGACGCGATCCGGACACCTCGCTGGCGCCCGTGTCGGAGCGGCTCGGCGAGCTGATCGAGGCGCCGGTGCACCAGGCACCCGACGTGGTCGGCCCGGAGGTCCGCCGCGCGGTGGACGAGCTCGACCCGGGCAGCGTCCTCGTGCTCGAGAACACCCGCTGGGAGCCCGGCGAGACCGAGAACGACCCCGATCTGGCCCGAGAGCTGGCGGCGCTCGGCGACGCCTACGTCGACGACGCGTTCGGCGCGGCCCACCGTGCGCACGCCTCCACGGCGGGGGTGACGGAGTTCCTGCGGCCCGCGGTGGCCGGGCTGCTGCTCGAGCGCGAGGTGGTCACGCTGCGCTCGATGATCGAGGCGCCGGAGCGGCCGCTGGTCGTGGTGCTCGGCGGCGCCAAGGTCACCGACAAGATCGCCCTGATCGACCGCTTTCTCGACACGGCCGACACCCTCCTGATCGGCGGCGCGATGTGCTTCTCCTTCTTCCGTGCGCAGGGGATGTCCACGGGCGACTCGCTGGTGGAGGACGAGGGCGTGGAGCTGGCGGCCAAGGCGCTGGAGAAAGCGGAGAGCTCCGACTGCCGGCTGATGCTCCCCACGGACCTGGTGCTCGGCGACCGCTTCGACGCCGAGGCCGAGCGCCGCGTGGAGGACGGGACCGAGGTGCCCGACGGCTGGATGGGCCTCGACGTCGGCCCGCAGACGGCGAAGGCCTACGCGGACGAGATCGCCTCCGCGGGCACGGTGTTCTGGAACGGGCCGATGGGCGCATTCGAGATGGAGCCGTTCGCCGACGGCACGCGGGTGGTGGCCGAGGCGGTGGCCGACGCGCCGGGCTCCACGGTGGTGGGCGGAGGCGACTCGGGCGCGGCGATGGTCGAGTTCGGCCTGGCCGATCGCGTGGATCACCTCTCCACCGGCGGCGGGGCCTCGCTCGAGCTGCTCGAGGGCAAGGAGCTGCCCGGCGTGGAGGCGCTCGATGACGACTGAATCGGAGCGCCGCCCCTTCATCGCCGGCAACTGGAAGCTCTGGGGCACCCGGGCCCAGGCCGCGGAGTACTGCGAGCGGCTGCTCGAGCTACTGCCCGACCAGTCGCGCCGGCCGGCCGACGTGGGTCTCTGCGTGCCGTTCACCGCTCTGGACACCGTGGTGGAGAGGCTCTCGGGCAGCGGCGTGATCGTCTGCGCGCAGACGATGGCCGCCCACGAAGAGGGGGCCTACACGGGTGAGGTGTCTGCGGCGATGCTCACCGAGCTCGACGTGGACGGCGTGGTGCTCGGCCACTCCGAGCGGCGCGCCAACGACGGCGAGACCGACCGCGCGCTGCAGGACAAGCTGCCGGCTGCGTTCGACGCCGGCCTGCTGCCGATCCTGTGCGTGGGCGAGACCGAGGAGGAGCGCGAAAGCGGCGAGACCGAGCGCAAGCTGCGCCATCAGGTCCAGGAAGCGCTCGAGAAGGTGCCGGTCGAACGGCTGGCCGAAGTGGTGATCGCCTACGAGCCGGTGTGGGCCATCGGCACCGGCAAGGTCGCCACGCCCGACATCGCGCAGGAGGCCATCGCCTTCATCCGCGCCCTGGTGGGCGATCGCTCGCGCGAAGCCGCCGCCCTGGTCCGCGTGCTCTACGGCGGCAGCGTCAAGCCCGACAACGCGGGCGAGATCCTGGCCGAGGAGGACGTGGACGGCGCGCTCGTGGGCGGTGCGAGCCTCGATCCCGAGGGCTTCGCCCGGATCGTGGCCGCCGCTGCGCTGCCCGCCGCATCGTGAGCTTCGAGCGGGCCTGTCTGATCGTCCTCGACGGCTGGGGCCTGGCCGAGCCGGGACCGGGCAATGCGGTGTCCTTGGCCGACACCCCTGTCTTCGACGAGCTCTGGGAGCAGCACCCGCACACGACGCTCACCGCGTGGGGCCCCTCGGTGGGGTTGCCGGAGGGCCAGATGGGCAACTCGGAGGTCGGCCATCTCAACCTGGGTGCGGGGGCGATCGTCAAGCAGGACCTGCTGCGCATCGACGAGGCGGTGGAGGACGGCTCCTTCCACGACAACGAGGCACTGCGGGCCGCCTGTGAGAGCGAGAGGCTGCACCTGATCGGCCTCGTCTCCGAGGGCGGGGTGCACGCGAGCATGAAGCACCTGAGGGCGCTGATCGAGCTGGCGGGACGGGAGGAGGTCGCCGATGTCGTGATTCACGCCTTCACCGACGGCCGCGACACCCTGCCCGACTCGGGCGCCGGCTATCTGGCCGACGTGGAGGGCTGGGGCGGTGCGCGCATCGCCTCGGTGACCGGTCGCTACTACGCGATGGACCGGGACAAGCGCTGGGACCGCACCGAGCTGGCGCTCGCTGCGCTGGTGGAGGGCGAGGCCGAGTTCTCCGCGGAGAGCGGCGAGGCCGCGGTGCGAGCGGCCTACGACCGCGACGAGACGGACGAGTTCATCAAGCCGACGCTGGTGGGGGAGGAGGGCCGCATCCGCGACCGCGACAGCGTCATCTTCTTCAACTTCCGCCCGGACCGCGCCCGGCAGCTGACTCAGGCGCTGGACGACAAGCTCGACCTTCGGCTCACCACGCTCACGGAGTACAACGAGGAGTGGGACTACCCGGTGGCGTTTCCGCCCGCCCGGCCGGAGGTCACGCTCGCTTCGGTGCTGGCCGAGCGCGGCGTGGCTCAGCTCCACGTGGCCGAGACGGAGAAGTACGCCCACGTCACCTACTTCCTGAACGGCGGCGAGGAGACCCCGTACGAGGGTGAGGAGCGGCGGCTGGTGGACTCCCCGCGAGACGTGCCGACCTACGACAAGAAGCCCGAGATGAGCGCCGGGGCGGCCACCGACGCCTTCGTCGAGGCCTGGGCCGACGGGGACTACGGCTTCGGAATCATCAACTTCGCCAATCCCGACATGGTCGGCCACACCGGCGTCATCCCCGCCGCGGTGGAGGCGATCGAGACGGTGGACGGGTGTCTGCGCCGGATCGTGGACGCGGTGGAGGGCCGCGGCGGCGTCTGCGTGGTCACCGCCGACCACGGCAACGCCGACCACATGCTCGAGCCCGACGGCAGCCCGAACACCGCGCACTCGATGAATCCGGTGCCCCTGGTGATCACCGAGGACGTGGGAGCCCTGCGCGAGGACGGCATCCTGGCCGACGTGGCGCCGACGATCCTCGAGCTCCTCGGGCAGGAGCAGCCGGAGCAGATGACGGGCTCGTCGCTGCTTCGGTGAGGCCGTCCCCGTTCACCATCGAGGCCCGTGACGGGGACGCCCGCGCCGGGCTGATCCACACCCCGCACGGCGACGTGCGCACCCCCGCCTTCGTGCCGCTGGCCTCCACGGCCACGGTCAAGTCGCTCCATGCGGCCGAGGTGGCCGAGCTGGGCTACGACATGGTCCTCGGCAACACCTTCCACCTCTTCATCCAGCCCGAGCCCGAGCTGATCGAGGAGCTGGGCGGCCTGCACGAGTTCATGGGCTGGAGGCGGGCCATCATCACCGACTCGGGCGGCTACCAGGTGTTCTCCATGGGGCACGGCTCGGTGGCGGAGGAGATCAAGCGGCGGCGCGACCGCCGGCAATCGATGGTCATCTCGATCGAGGAGGAGGGCGTGCGCTTTCGCTCCTACCTCGACGGACGCGAGCGCTTCATGGGGCCGGAGACCTCGATGGAGGTCCAGGCCAAGCTCGGCTCCGACATCGCGCTCGCCTTCGACGAGTGCACTCCCTTTCACGTGGAGCGCGACTACACCGCTCGCTCGATGGAGCGCACCCACCGCTGGCTCGAGCGCTGCATCGCCTGGTGCGCGGAGAACGCGCCGCCGGGCCAGCTCCTCTACGGGATCGTCCAGGGGGGCGTGCACGAGGATCTGCGCACGGAGTCGACGGCCTACGTGGCCGACTCGGGTGTCCCGGGAATCGCCATCGGTGGCTCGCTCGGCCAGGAGAAGGAGCAGATGCGCGAGGTGGTGGGCTGGTCGCTGCGGACGCTGCCCGACGAACCGCCCCGCCACCTGCTCGGCATCGGCGACGTGGACGACCTGGTCCACTCCGTGGGCGCGGGCATCGACACCTTCGACTGCGCCACGCCCACCCGCCTGGCCCGCCACGGCACCGCGCTCGTGCCCGACCCCGAGCGGCGCTGGCGCCTGGACCTGACGAAGGCCGGCATGCGAGCGAGCAGCGAGCCGATCGACGAGCGCTGCCCCTGCCCCGGCTGCCGCGAACATACGCGCGGCTACCTGCACTACCTGATCCGCGCCGGCGAGCTCACCGGCAAGCGGCTGGTGACGCTGCACAACCTGACCTTCATGCAGCGACTGATGGCCGGCTTGAGGGAGGCGATCCTGTCGGGCCGCTATACCGAGCAGGCCCGGGCGGTCCTGGCGGGCGAGCTGCCGTAGTCGATGCGCGTGGTCAGCGAACTTCCGCGCCCGGTCCGCGTCCTCGAGCACGTGTGGATACCGCTGTCCGACGGCACTCGGCTGGGCGCGCGCATCTGGCTGCCCGAGGACGCCGAGCAGAGCCCGGTGCCCGTGGAGACGCTCGAGCCGGACCCGGGCGCGCACGCTGCGGCGCGAGTTCAGCTCGGGTGAGACCGAGCTCACCTTCCACTGGGACCAGGGCGGGCGCTACCGCCTGCCGGACTCCGGCATCATCGCCGGCTATTGGGCCACCACGATCTACTCCATCGTGCCCGGTGACCCGCTCTCCGCCCGGGTGCGCTGCCTGTGCGCCACCGAGTTCGGCCGCGACGGCCTGTCTACCCGGGCCGAGATCGACGCCGTGATGGAGGCCGACGCCGAGCGCTTCCGTATCGAGACGCAGCTCGAGGCCACCGAGAACGGCCGGGAGGTGCGCAAGCGCAGCTGGAAGTTCGAGACGCCGAGGGACATGGGATGAGCGTCAGCGCCGTCCCGTTCTGGCTCGACGAGCACTACGACCCCAGGGCCGCGCTCGAAGGCCGGACGGAGGCCGACGTCTGCGTGATCGGAGCGGGCGTGGCCGGCCTGTCCTGTGCCCGCCGCGCGGCGGCCCATGGGCTGGACACCGTAGTGCTCGAGCGCGGCACGGTCGCGGGCGGGGCCAGCGGGCGCAACGGCGGTTTCCTGCTGGCCGGGCCCGCTCCCTTCTATCCGGATGCGCGCGAGAAGTACGGCGCCGACCGGGCCCGGCGGATGTACGCCGCCACCCTCGAGGCCCAGGAGGAGATGTATGCCCTGGGCGAGGCTCTGGGGGTGGGCGACTCGATGCGGCGCGTCGGGCTGTTGCGCGTGAGCGCCTCGGACGAGGAGGCCGAGCACGTGCGCTCCCACGCCCGCGCTCTTCAGGAGGACGGCTTCCCGGCGGAGCTGGTGGAGCACGCCTCGCTGCCCGAGCGGATCGGCCGCTTCGCCCGCAACGGGGTACTGACCGAGCACGACGGCGCGCTCCAGCCGGCGCGCTGGATCCGCGCGCTGGCCCGCGACGCGGAGGCCGCCGGGGCCCGTATCCACGAGGGCACGCCGGTGGAGCTGCCGGTGCCCGCTCCCTCCGAGGGAAGTGAGCTGGTGGCGCCGGCTGGGCGCCTCAGCGCGCGCCACGTGGTCGTGACCGCCGACGGCCAGCTGCCCGCGCTCGTTCCCGAGTTCGCCGGGCGGGTGCGCTCACGGCGCCTCCACATGGTGGCCACCGCCCCGCTTCGGGAGCGGGTGATCGAGCCGATGGTCTACTCGCGCTGGGGCTACGAGTACCTGCAGCAGCGGCCCGACGGCCGCGTGCTATGCGGCGGCTTCGGCGATCTCGACGGCGCGGACTCATACACCGACAGCGACGCGGGCAGCCCACGCATCTGGGCCCGCATCGAGGAGTTCCTGCGCGAGGACCTGGGCGTCGGCGAGCCGGTCACGCATCGCTGGGCCGGAGTGGTGGGCTACAGCGACGACCAGCTGCCCTACGTGGGGGAGACGCCAGGCCGGCCCGGCCTGTGGGTGGCGGGCGGGTACTCGGGCCACGGGAACGTGCCCGGGTTTCTCGCGGGCAGGGAGCTGGCCGACCGGATCGCGGGAGTGGCGAGCGAGCCACCGCTGTTTCCCGCCGATCGTTGATGCCCTCTAGCGCGTGTTCTGCTCGATGAAGTCGCGCAGCTCCTGAATCTGCTGGTCGACGTCGTTGGCGTCCGGCGCCTGGGCGCCGCCGCCCGCGTCGGTGGAGCTGAGCGCGATGACCACGACGGCCACGGCTGCCAGCACGGCGAGCAGCGCCAGGAAGACTCCCCAGCGACGACGAGCCGCGGCCCGGCGTGCCTCCTTGGGGTCGGGCTCGCGGCGATCAGAGGCACGGGCCGCGGGCCGTGCCGGCTCGCGCGGCAGGATCGGGACGTTCTGCTGAGGCCGAGTGGCCGACAGCGCGCGGGTGGCCGCGGTGGCGTCGAGCGCCCGGGTGGCGTCGGTGTCTCCGGTGCCCAGGGCCAGCCGGCGGGTGACCTCCGTGGTCTCGCCGTGCAGGCCGGCCTCCACCGCCCGCGCCATGTCGATCGCGGAGGAGTAGCGGGCGCCGGGATCGGCATCGAGCGCAACCCGTACGGCCAGGTCCAGCGCGTGGGGCACCTCGGGGCGATAGTCGCTCAGGGGCCGCACCGCATCCTGCTGCTGCTTGAGCGCGAGCTCGGTCAGCGACGTGTACTCGTGCGGCAGGCGGCCGGCCAGGAACTGGTAGGCGCAGACACCCAGTGAGTAGATGTCGGACGCTGGCCCCGCCTCGTCCCCGCGGGCCTGCTCGGGCGAGAGGTAGGCGGCGGTGCCGAGGATCGACCCCACCTGGGTTATCCGGGTCTGCTCGGCCGCCTTGGCAATCCCGAAGTCGGCCAGCTTGGTCAGAAACGAGTCGCGCGTGACCAGCAGGTTGCCGGGCTTCACGTCGCGATGGATGACGCCGGCGCGGTGGGCGTAGTCCAGGCCGTGACAGGCGTCGCGCACCACCCGCACGGTGTCGTCGATACTGAGCTCCTTGCGCTCACGCAGGAGGTTCGCGCATGAGGGGCCGTCCACGTACTCCATGACGATGTAGTGGCGCTGGCTGTCCGGGTCCTGGCCGGAGTCGAAGACCTGGACGATGTTCGGGTGCTGGAGGCGGGCGGCGGAGAGCGCCTCCCGCCGAAAGCGTGCGACGAAGGCGTCGTCGTCCGCCAGGTGCTCGGCCAGCAGCTTGACGGCCACGGGGCGCTCCAGCACGGTGTCGTTGGCCTTGAACACCGTGGACATGCCACCGGCGCCCAGCCGGCTCTCGATCACGTAGCGGCGCGCGACCTCGGTGGGCGGGCTCATCCGTTGTCTCCCTCGAAGAGGCTGCCGCCGCCCTGCCCATCGGCGCCCTCGCCATCGGAGGGCTCCTCGGGCACCGTCGGCGTGGTGGGCTCCTCGGTGGTGTCCGTGGGCGTGGTGGGCTCGGTCTCCGTGGGGAAGGTGTCCGTGGTGTCGGTGGTGTCCGTCTCGGTCTCGGTCTCGGTGTCGGTCTCCGGGGCCGGCTCGGGCGTGGTCTCGGTGTCCGTCTCCTCCTGCCGCTCGGCGCAGCGTTGCTCGACCAACTCGAACAGTCGGTCGAAGCCCTGTTGCAAGGCGTCCCGCACGTCCTGGTCGACGTCGCCCGGCAGGCCGTCGATCGCGTCCTGGACCGGTGTGGTGTTGGGGTCCCCCGGCTCCGTCACGTCCTCACAGGCCCCAAGGCTGCCGTTGATGCGGCTCTCCACCGAGTTCAGCTGGTTCTGAAGCACGGCGGCCGACTCGGCAGGGATGGGCGCGCCCTCCTCGTCCGAGCCACAGCCCGCCGCGGCCAGGCAGACGCCCAGCAGGACGATTAGGGCTGTTCGCTCGATCGGTCTCACCTGCCTTCGTAGAGCCGCTTGGCCAGGTCGTCGGGGAGCCCGGCCTCCCTGATGGCGCCGGCGGCCTCGTCGATCGGATATTCGACCCGCCGCCAGCGCGCGGTCCACCCCTCTGTGTCTAGCAGGAGCCACGCGGCCCGGGAATCACCATCTCTCGGCTGGCCCACGCTGCCCGGGTTGAGCAGCCACTCGCCGCGCGAGACATCGGCCTGGTCGCCGGCATGGGCCTGCCCGCCGTCGAGCTCCCCCTCGGCGTCGCGGCTGAACCACAGCGCGAAGTGCGAGTGGCCCACCACGGCCATCCGCCCGTCCATGGCGTCCATGCACTCCTCCGCCTGGCGCTCTGAGAGCACGTATTCCCAGACGGGGTCGCGCGGGCTCGCGTGGTAGAGGGCGGGCTCGAGCCCGGGGTCCTGGGGCGCGCGGCCGCGAAGGAACTCGAGCGTCTCGGGGGAGACGTGCTCGCGCGTCCACTTCGCTGCCTCCGCCGCGGCGGGGGAGAAGTCGGCGATGGAGATCTCCTCGGTAACCACGAGGTCATGGTTGCCTGCGAGGCAGACGTCGCAGTGCTCGCGGGCCAGCGCGACGCACTCGTCGGGCTTGGCTCCGTAGCCCACGAGGTCGCCCAGGCACCACGTCCGCTCGGCGCCCGCGTCCCGGACGTCGGCCAGCACCGCCTCGAAGGCGGGCAGGTTGCCGTGGACGTCGGAAAGAAGCGCGATTCGCAATTGAGAGCCTTCTACGATGTGGCGAGATGGGGCGTTTGCGGCTGCCGCTGGCGATCCTGGTGGCGGTGGCCGCCGCCGGTGCTGCCACCTTCCTGCTTCGCCCGCGCAGCGGCCTGATCGAGCCCGCGCCGGTCGACGTCCAAGCGTACTTCACGGCCTTTCAGCTCGAGCGAGCCGAGGATTTCCGCAGCGTTCAGCGGGTGCTCGGCCTGGCCGGCATCGTCGTCAGCACCGCCACTCTGGCGCTGCTGGCGTGGCGACCGCCGCGCCGTCCCTTCGAGTGGCTGGGCCGGCGGCCGCTGCTGGGGGCCGCTGTCGCCGGGGCGGGAATCTCCCTGCTCCTGGTGGTGGTCGAGCTGCCGCTGTCTGCGCTCCGGCGCGAGCGGGCAATCGACGTCGGGCTGATCACCCAGACCTGGACCGACTGGGCCGGCGATCTGCTGCTGTCTTCGGCCATCAACGCCGCGCTGGCGGGCGTCGGGGGCCTCGTCGCGCTGGCGCTGGTGCGGCGCTTCCGGCGCAACTGGTGGGCGCCGGCGGCCGGCCTGGTGGTGGCGTTCGGCGTCTTCACGATCTGGCTCTACCCGGTGGCGATCGACCCGCTGTTCAACGA
Organism: uncultured Thermoleophilaceae bacterium; assembly: GCA_963751105.1. Lineage (GTDB taxonomy): Bacteria > Actinomycetota > Thermoleophilia > Solirubrobacterales > Thermoleophilaceae > JACVRW01. The sequence continues at coordinate 738,665 of CAVVTG010000002.1, forward strand.
CTTCGAGAAGCTGCGTCCCGGGCCGGTGCGCGAGGACGTGCTCGAGCTCGCGCGCGAGGCCGATGTGGACGTCGGCGAGGTCTACCGGGTGGACGCCAGCCGGCGCACCACCGCGGCCAACGCCTACGTGGGCGGCCTGGGTCACAGCAAGCGGGTGGTGCTCTACGACAACCTGCTCAGCTCCTTTCCGCGCGACCAGGTGCGCCTGGTCGTGGCTCACGAGCTGGGCCACCAAAAGAACAACGATCTGCCCCGCGGGCTGCTGTGGCTGGCGATCGTGGCGCCGGCCGGCACGCTTCTGGCCCAGCGGCTGGCCGAGCGCTTCGGCCGCCGCTTCGGCATGGACGATCCGGGAGTCAAGCCGGGCCCGGTCGTGATCCCCGCGGTGGCGCTGGCCGTGACGCTCGTGTCGCTCGGCCTGGGCACCGCGTCCAACGTGCTGTCACGCCAGGTCGAGGCGCGGGCCGACGCCTTCGCCCTCGATCTCACCCGCGATCCGGCGTCGTTCGTCCAGTTCGAGCGCCGCATCGCGCTGCGCAACGTCACCGACACCGACCCGCCCGGGCTGCTGCACGCGCTGTTCGACACCCATCCCACGATCAGGGAGCGCATCGGCTTCGGCGAGGCCTGGGAGCGGCTTGAGTAGGCTGCCGCGCCCGTGGCCCGACGTGAGCTGATCGAGCAAGTGGTGCGCGAGCTCGCGTCGTACGAGCGTCCCTCGGCCTCCGAGGGCGAGCACCGCGCGGCCGAGTGGCTCGCCGGTGAGCTGCGCTCCGCCGGCTGCCGCGAGGTGCGGGTGGAGGAGGAGCGCGCCCACGGCGGCTACTGGTGGCCGCTGGGGATCCTCAACGCGGCGGCGGGGCTGGCCGCGCTCGCCGGAGGGCGCCGCGCCGCCACCCTGGTCGGTGGCGCCGCGGCGGCGGCCGTCTACGACGACGTGGGCGGCGGACGACTCTGGTTTCGCCGCCGCGCGCTGCCCAGCCGGCCGACCTGGAACGTCGTGGCCGAGGCGGGCGACCCTGATGGCACTCGCACCGTGGTGTTCGTGGCCCACCACGACGCCGCCCACAGCGGCCTGGTCTTTCACCCCGCCCTGCCGCGTGTCGCCATGAAGCGCACGCCCAGGCTGCACGAGAAGGCCGACCAGAGCCTGCCGATCCTCTACGGGGTGTTCCTCGGTCCTCTGCTCCTCGCCCTGTGGGGACTGCTGGGCGGGCGGGCGCTGCGCGGCGCCGGGCTGTTCTTCTGCACCGGGGCGACGGCGGCGATGGCCAACATCGGCGCCAGCCGCGTGGTGCCGGGGGCCAACGACAACCTCAGCGCGGTGGCCACCGTCGTAGCCCTGGCCCACGAACTGCGCGAGAACCGACCCGAGGGCGTGCGCGTGCTGCTCGTCTCGACCGGCTCGGAGGAGTCGTTCATGGAGGGCATGCAGGGCTTCGGGCGTCGCCACTTCGCGGCGCTCGACCCGGCCACCACCGAGGTCGTCTGCCTGGAGTGCGTGGGTTCACCCGAGCTCTGCGTCGTGGAGGGCGAGGGCATGCTGAGAATGCGCTGGTACACCGACGCCACCCGCGAGCGGCTGGCCCGAGCGGGCCTCGACGCCGGTGTGCGCCTGCGCCGCGGCCTGCGGACCGTGGCGGCCACGGACGGTCTGATCGCCCTGCGCGCCGGCTATCCCACCTGCACGCTCGGTGGGGTGGACGAGACCAAGTTCCCCTCGAACTACCACTGGCCCACCGACACGCCCGACAACCTCGACTGGTCGAGCATCGACGGCGCCGTCACGGTCTGCGAGCAGTTCGTGCGCGGCCGTGAGCGGCCGCGAACCGGCCAGCCGGGCTAGCTCGACTCCGTGCTCTCGCCGCCGCCCGGCCCGAACTCGGGCAGGTCGCGGATCCCCTCGCGGGTCTGCCATTTGGAGAAGTTGTCCTCCATGGCGTCGATCAGCTCGCGCATGAAGCGCGGCGAGAGGTTCACCCGGGAGACCACGACACCGGGCACCTCGCCCTCGTCGACCTCGTGGTCGACCCGCGCGAAGGTGATGGTGAACTCGTAGTCCGAGTGGGAGACGTTGGCGAAGTTGGCGTAATGGCCCGCCATCGTCTCCGGGTCGGTGTGAATGTTGAAGTGGCGCTCGCCGTCGTCGTCGTCTGGCACGCACGTAGTATCGCACCCGCCCATGCGGATCTCGGTCATCGCCGTAGGCCGCCTGCGGCCTCCCTACCAGGATGACGTCGAGCACTACCGCAAGCTCCTGGCCGGGCAGGCCCGGATCGAGATGGTGGAGGTGCGCGAGGACGACAAGGTCCCGGCCCGCATTCCCGAGCGAGCCTTCACCGTCCTGCTCGCCGGGGACGGGCGCACGTTGGACTCGCTCGAGTTCTCGCGCTGGCTGGAGGAGCGCCGCCAGGCGGGACGCGATCTCTGCTTCGTGATCGGCGGCCCGACGGGGCTCGAGCTCGAGGCGGACATGCGTCTGTCGCTGGGCGCGATGACGCTGCCGCACCAGCTCGCCCGGGTGGTGCTGCTGGAGCAGCTCTACCGAGGCCACAAGATCCTCGCGGGCGAGCCGTATCACTATTAATTGAGGGCGTGATGGACCCCGTAGCCGAGCTTTCCAGAGAGGTCGAGCAGACCGCCGCCGAGCTGTCGGGCAACGGGGCGCTCGCCCACACCAGGCTCGAGCGGCCCAAGCAGGCGAGCTTCGGCGACTATTCGAGCAACGCCGCAATGCTCCTCGCGCCGACCCTTGGTGAGCCGCCGCGCGAGATCGCCGGCCGGCTGAGCGACGCGGTGGGCCAGCGTCTCGGGGAGTCGGTCGAGCGCGTGGAGATCGCCGGCCCGGGCTTCCTCAACCTCTTCATGGCCGACCTCTGGTACCTCGACGCGCTCGCGGCGATGCTCGAGGCGGAGGATCGCTTCGGGCAGGGGGACCAGGACGAGCGGGTCCAGGTCGAGTTCGTCTCGGCCAACCCCACCGGCCCGGTGACCGTCGCCTCCGCGCGCCACGCCGCCTACGGCGACTCGCTCTCGCGAATCCTCGAGCTCGCGGGCAACCGGGTGGAGCGGGAGTACTACGTGAACGACGCGGGCAGCCAGGTGCGCAAGCTCGGGGAGGCGATTCAGGCTCGCGCGCGGGGAGAGGAGCCCGAGGAATACGGGGCCGCCTACGTGAGCGTGCTCGCGGAGCAGATACCGGGCGCGGCCGATGACGACCCGGACGAGGTGGCCCGGCGCGCGATCGAGCTCCTCCACGAGGGGGTGGAGCGGACGCTCGCGCGCTTCCGCGTGCACATGGACCGCTTCTTCCGCGAGAGCTCGGTGCACGAATCGGGTGTCCTCGAGGAGGTTCTCGGCGGCCTCGACGGGGTCTACGAGTCCGAGGGAGCGCAGTGGCTGCGCACGACAGACGACGGCGACGACAAGGACCGGGTGCTGCGCCGCTCGAACGGGGAGCTCACCTACTTCGCCACCGACATCCCTCACCACGCCGACAAGCTGGCTCACGGCTTCGACCACTGGATCAACGTGCTGGGCTCGGACCACCACGGCTACGTCAAGCGCATCCTCGCCGCGTGGCGGCGCCTCGGCGGCGACCCCGCCGCCTACGAGGTGGTGATCATGCAGTTCGTCAACCTCCTCGAGGCCGGGCAGCCGGTTCAGATGTCGAAGCGCGCCGGGTCGATAGTCACGCTCGACGACCTGATCGACGACATCGGCGTGGACGCCGCGCGCTGGTTCCTGCTCTCGCGGAGCCACGACACGCGCATCGACCTCGACCTCGAGCTCGCCCGGCGCCAGTCGCAGGACAACCCCGTGTACTACGTGCAGTACGCCCACGCGCGCATCGCCTCGATCCTGCGCAAGGCCGGCGACGCGCGGGTGGAGCAGGCGCTGGGCGCCGATCTGCGCGCGAGCGAGGAGAGCTTTCACCCGTCGCAGAGCGCGCTGGTCAAGCGGCTGCTCGAGCTGCCCGAGGCCGTGCGCGACGCCGCCGAACGGCGCGCGCCCCACCGCATCGCCGCCTACGCCATCGAGACGGCCCAGGAGTTCTCGGCCTTCTACCGCGACTGCCGCGTGGTGGGCGCAGCCGAGGAGGGGGGCGACGAGGACGTGCGCCTCGCGGTCTGCGTGATGACCAGGCGCGTGCTGGCCAGGGCGCTCGACCTGCTCGGGGTCGAGGCGCCGGAGGCGATGTAGCGAGGGCCCTCAGCTACTCTCCCGCGCCTCGTGAGAGCCGCTCTGTGCCTTGCCATCGTGTCGTGCCTCGTCTTCGCGGCACCCGCCGCCGCGGTCGACCGCTACGTGCCGATGAAGGCGCCGCCGGCGCCGGGCCCGGCCAAGTACGACAAGGTCTTCGTGCAGCAGCTCGGTCCCGCGCGCGCCGAGAACGTGCTCGTGCTCGTTCCCGGAACCAACGGAGGCGCCGGCGGCATCACCCCGGTGGCCCGCGACATCGTGCGGCGCACGCCGAGCACGCAGGTGTGGATCGTCGACCGCCGCCAGCAGGCCTTCGAGGACACCTCGGTCTTCCGTACGCGGGATCCGCAGCGCGTCCAGGACTACTACCTCGGCTTCGAGTACAGGCGCACCGTCGGCACCGACGCCAAGTACGTGGCCGACTGGGGTCTGCGCGTGCAGCTCGCCGACCTGCGCAGCGTCATCCAGCGTGCGCGCAGGGGCGGGCGCCGCGTCATGCTCGGCGGCCACTCGGCCGGAGCCTCCACCGCCGTGGCCTACGCCGCCTGGGACTTCGGTGGCCGGGCCGGCTACCGCGACATCGACGGGCTGGTGCTGATCGACGGCGGCCTGCGCGGCAGCTTCGACTCGGCCGATCTCGAAGACGCCAGGACGACGCTGGCCGACATCCGTAAGGGCAACGTCTTCCTCGACCTGCTCGGGCTCGGACTGCCCGAGATCAACGGCATCTTCGCCCAGGTGGGCGCGCTCTGGGCCTACGAGCGCCCGGACGAGCTCTCGGTGCTGCAGCGCTTCCCGCTCGTGCCCGACTTCCTCAAGCCAAGCGTCCCGGTCACCAACGAGGGGCTCTTCGGGTACGCCTTCGACGAGACGACCTCGCCGCGCTTCCTCGGTCTCATCCACGTCCGCAGCGGTGGCCTGGCGACGGGTGGCGGCGACCCACGCGGCTGGCAGGACGGCGAGCTCACCCCGATTCGCCGCCACGCCAAGGCCTACGCAGCCGACGGCCCCAACGCGACCGAGTGGTACTACCCGCGCCGGCTGGGCCTCGACCTCAACGCGGCCAGCGCGCTGCGCCAGACCCCCGCCGCCCGCTACCTCGGGCTGCGGATCCGGCACGCCAACCGAATCGACGTCCCCCTCTACGCGTACGGCACGGCACTCACCGACGGCGGCGTGGCTCGCGGAGCGCGGCGTCTGGCCAAGGGATCGAGGATCGAGCGGCCCACGGTGGTGGACGACCGCAAGGCCAGCCACCTGGACCCGCTGTCCGGTGCACCGGCGAGGAACCGCTTCCTCAAGTCGGTCGTGCCGTTCCTGCGCCGGTTCGCTCGCTAGCCCGTGACTCACCCACGCGCGGGCGCGTAGTTTTGGGCGGGTGTCCGCTGCGCAGCGTGCCCGAGTATCGGTAAGCGTCTTCTTCGCCCTCAACGGGGCGCTGTTCGCGACCATCTTCTCGCGCCTGCCCGCGATTCAGGAGCGCACGGGCCTGTCCGAAGGCGTGCTCGGCCTGGCGCTCCTCTGCGCGATGGTGGGCCTGCTGGCCAGCCAGGCGGTCGCCGGCGGTCTCGTGCAGCGTCTCGGCAGCCGGCCGGTGATGACCGTGGGAGCGCTGGGTTATGCCGCGGGGCTCGTGCCGGTGGCCTTCGCGACGTCGTTCGAGGCGCTCGCGGCCTCGCTCTTCCTCACCGGCTTCGCCAACGGGCTTCTGGACGTGGCCATGAACATCCACGGCTTGACGGTCGAGCGGCGGCTCGGCCGGCCGATTCTCTCCACGCTGCACGCGTGTTTCTCGTTCGGAGCCCTGTTCGGCGCGGCGCTCGGGGGGCTCGTGGCGGGGGCCGGCCTCGAGGTGCCGGTGCACCTGCCGGCCATGGCCGCGCTCGGCGCACTCACGATCCTGGTGGCGCGCCACTATCTGCTCGACTCGAGCGCCGACGCCGCGCCGGAGGGGCCGATGTTCGCCGTGCCGTCCCGCGCGCTGGTGCTGGTCGGCGTCTTCGCCTTCTGCGTGCTGATGTCCGAGGGCGCGGTGAACGACTGGGCAGCTGTCTTTCTCGCGAACGAGGTCGGCACGGGGGAGGCCACGGCCGCCGCCGGCCTCGCCGCCTTTTCGCTCACGATGGCCGTCGGGCGCCTGTTCGGGGACCGCCTGAACGAACGGCTCGGAGCTGTGCGGCTGGCCCGCGCCGGAGGCGCGCTGGCAGCCCTCGGCATCGGCACGGCGATTGTCACCGACGTGACGGCCGTCGCTCTCGTGGGTTTTGCCGGCGCCGGGTTCGGTCTGGCCGCGCTGTTCCCGCTCGCACTCCGCGCGGCGGCGGCGCGCGGCGAGGTGGAGGGCCCGTCCGTGGCCGCCGTGACCGCCAGCGGCTACCTCGGCTTCCTCGCCGGGCCACCGGTGATCGGCGGCCTGGCCGAGCTCGCGGGGTTGCGTGCCGGGCTGCTGTTCGTGGTTGCCGGCTGCCTCGTGGCGGCGGCGCTCGCGCCCAACGTACGCGCCCCGCGGCCCGCCGCGACTAGATCTCGCTGAAGAAGTTGATCCCGAGATCGTCCATCAGGCTGAGCGCCTCGGCGTTCAGGCGGGTGAGCTCGTTGGTGTAGAGCAGCACGCCCATCACGATCAGCACGGTGCCGGAGATGAGCGTGATCGCGGTGTAGTGGTTGCGAAAGAAGCGAAAGACGCCCGAGAAGGTCGTGAAGGCGAGCGCGCTGAGGATGAAGGGCACGGCCAGGCCGAGCGAATAGAAGGCCAGCAGCACGGCTCCCTGGCCCACGGTGTTCTCGGTGGACGCGGCGGTGAGGATGGCGCCGAGCGTGGGTCCGGTGCAGGGCAGCCAGGCCACGGCGAAGGCGACGCCGGCGATGATCGGCCCGCCCGTGTGGGCGCGGCGCATCAGCTCCTCGGGACGCCAGTCGCGGTTCAGGCGGGGCAGGAACAGGGTGGCGATGAAGAGCACCCCCAGCAGCGCGATCACCACGCCCGAGATCTCTCGCAGCAGCGCACGGTTGTCCTGGAGCGTCTGGCCGAGACCGGTAGCGGTCATCCCCAGGGCCACGAACATCGCGGTGAAGGCCAGGCAGAATAAGACCGCCGGGCCGAGCACGCGGGTTCGCCCGCGGCCCTCCTGGATGTCCGCGAAGGAGACCCCGGAGATGGTGGAGAGGTAACCGGGCACGAGCGGCAGCACGCACGGTGAAACGAAGGAGATGAAGCCGACGGCGAAGGCGGCGACGACGGTGGTGTCGACCGTGTCCTGGGCGATCACAGGTCGTAGCGCTCCATGTCGGCCTCGAGGCGCGGGTCGGGCGACGCGCCTGCCGGGGCGGGTGCTCCCGGGCCGCCGCCGCGGGTGGTGCGTCGCCAGCGCAGCACGGCGAAGGCGATTCCTCCTCCGGCCAGCAGCAGTCCGAGGGCAGGCACGAGGTAGACGAGCACGTCGCCGAGCTCACCGCCGCCCTCGTCGCCGGGCAGGGCCAGGACGTCGTCGCCGAACTGGGCCACCAGGGCCGACTTGATCTCGTCCTTCGAGCGGCAGTCGTCGATGAGCTCCTGAATGTAGGCCCGCTCGCGCTGGGCCTGTGGCGCCTCCGTGGCCAGCGCCAGCGGAGTGCCGCACACCGGGCACATGACCTCGTTCTCCACGTCGCCCAGAGTGGCCTTGGGGCACTCCTGCGCCAGCGCCGAGCCGGGCACGGCGAGCAGGGCGACGACGATGAGGACGACGCGGAACATCGGCCTCACGAAGGGTAGTTGCGCGCAAAACGCCTATAACTCGCGACGCGATGGGCCTGGCTCTCGATCCTCAGGTGGCGGCCGCGATCGAGCAGCTTCCGCCCGACCCGCCGCCGCTGCCGCCCGGCGAGTGGCGCGAGCGCCGGCGTCTGTTCGACGCCATGTCCCGCGATCTCAACGCGCGGCTCGCCCTGCCGGACGACGTGGAGGTCGAGGCGGCGGAGACCGCCGCGGCGGACGGCACGCCGATCGACGTGCGCATCTACCGCCGGGAGGGCGATCGCACCGGAGGGCTGGTGGTGTACCTGCACGGCGGCGGGCACTTCTGCTGCGACATCGAGGCCGCCGACCCGGGCTGCCGCTGGTACGCGTCGAACTCCGGCGCCACCCTCGTGTCCGTCGACTATCGGTTCGCGCCCGAGCATCCCTATCCGACGGCCATCGAGGACGCGTATGCGGTGCTGCGCTGGACGGCGGAGCACGCCGGTGAGCTCGGCGGAGACCCGGGCCGGCTGGCCGTGATGGGGGACAGCGCCGGCGGCGGCATGGCGGCCGGCGTGGCGCTGATGGCGCGCGACCGTAGCGGTCCCGCCCTGGTGCGTCAGATCCTCATCTACCCGATGCTCGACGACCGGACCACGGGCCCCGATCCGGCGATCGAGCCGTTCCTCGCGTGGAACTACGACGACAACGTCACCGGTTGGGGATGCCTGCTGGGCGACCGCGCCGGAACGCCCGACGTGCCGATCTACGCCGCGCCTGCTCGGGCTGAGGACCTCGCCGGCGTGGCGCCGGCCTACATCGAGGTGGGCCAGCTCGACGCGTTCCGCGACGAGGACGTGGCCTACGCCGGCCGGCTGTCGGCCGCCGCCGTCGAGGTCGAGCTGATCGTTCGTCCCGGCGTGCCCCACGATTTCGAGGTACTCGCCCCGGACGCCGACGTCACGCGACGGGCTGCCGCCGACCGCGCCCGCGTGCTGGCGACCGTTTAGGACTGGCTGACCGCTTCGGCCACCGCTCTCCCGCACGCCTCGGTGGCAGCCGCTCCGCCGAGATCCGGGGTGCGCAACTCCGGCTCGCTCAGCACCCGTTCGATCGCGGAGATGACCGCGGCGGCGGCACCGGGCTCGCCGATGTGCTCTAGCAGCATCGACCCCGCCCAGATGGTGCCGACGGGGTTGGCGATCCCCTGCCCGGCGATATCGGGAGCGGAGCCGTGGACCGGCTCGAACAATGAGGGGAAATGCCGCTCGGGGTTGATGTTGGCCGACGGCGCAATGCCGATCGTCCCGGTCAGAGCCGGCCCGAGGTCCGAGAGGATGTCGCCGAACAGGTTGGAGGCCACGACCACGTCGAAATGGTCCGGTCGCAGCACGAACTGCGCGGCCAGGTTGTCGATGTGAAACTTGTCCCAGTCGACCGTGGGGTATGAGCCGGCGATCTCCTCCACGCGCTCGTCCCAGTAGGGCATGGCCACGGCCACGCCGTTGGACTTGGTGGCCGAGGTCAGGTGCCGGGCCTTGCGCGACGCGGCCAGCTCGAAGGCGAAGCGCAGGATGCGGTCGACACCGTGCCGGGTCATCACGGTCTCCTGGAGCACCAGCTCGCGTTCGGAGCCCTCGAACATGCGCCCGCCGACCTCGGAGTATTCGCCCTCCGTGTTCTCGCGGACTATTACGAGGTCGATGCCCTTCGGGTCGGCCAGGGGGGAGGGGACACCGGGCATCAGGCGCACCGGGCGCAGGCAGACGTACTGGTCGAAGTGGCGACGGAACTGCAGCAGCGATCCCCACAGGGAGACGTGGTCGGGCACGGCGTCGGGCCAGCCCACGGCGCCGAAGAAGATCGCGTCGTAACCGGCCAGCTGCTGTTGCCAGTCGGCGGGAAGCATCGACCCGTGCTCGGCGTAGTAGTCGCAGCTGGCGAACTCGAAGTCGTCGAAGGAGAGCTCGAAGCCGTGGAGTGTCGGCGGCGGCCTCGAGCACGCGACGGCCCTCGGGCAGCACCTCCCTGCCGATCCCGTCCCCGGGGATCATCGCGATCCGGTAGCCGGCCATCGCTCAGCCGGCCCCGGAACGCAGGAGCGGGGCGACCTCGGCGGCCATGAACTCCTCGTCCACCGGACCGCGCCGCACCGCCCGGATGCGGCCCTCGCGATCGATCACGAACGTCTCCGGGTAGGCCACCACGCCGAAGCTCTCGAGCGTGTCGCCGTCCTTGTCCTTCAGCATCGGGTAGCTGAGCCCGTACTCATCGATGAAGTCCTGCGCGTCGGCGGTCACGTCGAGCACATCGACACCCAGCACGGTGCCGCCGCCCTCGCGCATCCGCCGGTGCCACTTCTCGAGCAGCGGAGACTCCTCCCGGCACGGCTCGCACCACGAGGCCCAGATGTTCAGCACCACCACCTCGCCGCGGTAGTCGGCGAGAGCGCCACGTCCGTTGCCGTCAAGGGCCGGCAGCTCGACCGCCGGCGCCTGCTCGAGCTCGCCACGGGCCAGCGACTCCTCCACGTTGCGGTCCGGTTCGTTCTGAACGAGGCCGTAGGCCAGCAGCGCCACGAGCGCCAACAGGGCGCAGACAACGGCCACCGGAACGGGGGAGAGCACCTTCTTCATCTCGCCTCGTCAACGATAGGGAGAGCCCCAACGCGGCTAGAATCCGCCTCTCTTCGCGGACGTAGCTCAGTTGGTAGAGCGTTGGCTTCCCAAGCCAAAGGTCGCGGGTTCGAGACCCGTCGTCCGCTTCAGGCGAGGTTAGGCGAGGTCGTGCAATCGCCTGCAACTGCCTGGATTCCGAAAACCAGGTAGCCAACGGTCAGCGGCGAGCAGATGCGAGATTCTGCACCCCTGACGCACATGGTGGTCCCATCCAGGGCCCATCGGCGAGGGGCCGACGGCCGCTAACGATCTTCCTCAACGACGAAGGCCGCGCTTGCACGCGGCCCCCTGTCGAACGCAGTCGTCTCCCTGTTGGCGAAGGGGGCGCCGGAGGGTAGCGCGCGGACTCGCCGTAGCCGGCGACAACGCGGCCCCTCGGCGCGTGCTGTCGATATCCGAGGACTCCGAGTGCAGTCAACTAACCCGGCGGACACGAGCCCCTACAGGGGTTGGGAGGTGTCCAGCCGGTACACAGGCACCGTCGAGCAGCCGCGCGAGCGGCAGAACTCGAGCCATTGGCGCCCCAGGACCCGCGGCCGAACCCACGAGAGGGGTTAGCGCGACAGCGGGCGGGGTTTCCGGCTCGAGGAACGACACCCCAACGAAGCCTCCTAAGGCGGGTAGGGGCCCGGGCACCCAGTGAAAGGGGGGCCGGGTGGAAGATCGACGCGTTGAAGCGGAGAACGGCTAACCACAAAGGCGAGGGAAGAACCGTCGCATTGGCGGACACTCCGTCGGCTCACGCGCTCGACGCCCTGGCCGCCAAGGTTGTTCAGCCACAGGTGCCTCTCAGCGCTCTGATTGACTCACGGCGCGTGGCCGGATCACTGCCAAGCAACGACTGGTTCCAAGACCTCGTGGTTCGCACGCTGGAGGACCTAGATGGCCAGGCCAATCGGCAAGAGATTTATCGGCGAGCGAGAGAACTCGGCCAGTTCAACGACGCACAGCTGGCTGAACCACCGCCACCAAACAACCTGGGGCACTTCGACGACCGGATCGGTTTCGAGTTGTCCTTCGCCCTGACGCACTTGAAGGCTGCTGGGAGGCTCGAGAACCCACAGCGCGGCGTTTGGCGGCTCCCACTCGCCGAGTAGTCACGCCAGGCGCTAGGCGGAATCGAGGTGTCGCAAGTAGGCGTGCTGGCGGCACCACGTGCGACAGAAGTGCTGCGTCCGACGAACCGGGGTGAACACGGTGCCACACAGATCACACGGCCTGGGTGGGATCGGCGGTTTGCGTCTCGGGGCGTTCAGGCGTTCGCGATGTTGCTTACGGAACTCACGCTGCGGAGGACGGTGCACGGGCGGCAGTAGGTGCCTTTGCGGCCTTGGTCTACGGGGAAGTAGGCGTCGAGCGGCTTGTGCTCGCCGTATCGGGGACATCGCTGCAGCACCGCCATCGAGGGCAGTGTCGCAACCCCGAGGCGCTCAGGCCGCGGGCGGTCGGGTCTTGCCGGTCGATCGGCGCCTCACACACCTCGCACGGCCGGTCGGGCAAACCGTCGCGGTCGATGAAGTCCTTGACGACCACCAGTGCGTGCTCAGCGTCGGTGGCGGCCTCCCGCTCAAAGCAGCGCCTCCACACGTCCCTGATGTGCTCAAACACTCGCGCCACTCCCGCCGCTCCCGCGACTGGCGCGCCAACCCGTCGAGCGCGGGGATCTGATGGCGGGCATGGACCTACTCGAGCGGCTGCGTGGCTCGGGCTACCGCGAGCACATCGAGGTGTTCGAACACGAACCGCCGAGCGAGCTCGTGGCGTCCGTCGACATTCTGCGCGTCGACCACCTCGGCCGCAACGTGATAGCGGTACACGCAGGCACGGTGCCGAACTCCAACGTTAAGCTGACCACCGACGAGCGGGACACGCTCGTGCAGCACGCACCCCCGAGGCCCCGAGGCTACATGAACCCAGGTCCGTTCAGGTTCTTTCCCGAAGGGGTCGTGACGGGCGTCCACACGATCGAGCAAGGCTGAACGAGTGCGTGACATGCAGCGTCAGGCGCAACCCCACGGCCCAACCCCACACCATGGGCGAGGAGGCCGAGGCGAGGACGGCCGCGGCGCTGCTGCATGGAGAACTTCGGGAGACCGCTCGGTTCGCCCGAAGCCGAGGCACAAGGGACGGGACGTGGTCCAGCACTCCCGTCCCCGCCTCAGCCCAAGGGGGGCCTCGGCACCACTGGGCCTGCACCCCCCGTTGACCCCCGCAGTCAGCAAATTTCCCCCCAGTTTCTCGGATGGCTGAGCTCTGGGCGTACGAGGGCGCGCAGGGAGATGCGCGAGAGCCCCGCGAATCCCGTTGACGACGGAGCGCATGCACGGCTCGAAGTCGAACGGACCCGGGCACGGGGTGACGAGATCGGTCTGCCAGCGGGGGTAGATCACGATGCTGCCCTTGCGAACCGTGTGGCGGATGAGCGCGCGCATCGACTCGTAGCCTGAGCACTCGGTGTAGCCGTGCATGACCACGGCGAGCGGAGCCTTCCTCGGGCGCGGCCTGACCGGCTCGAAGACGTACCAGGCGTCGGCGCCGGTGCTCCGGAGCTGACCCGGACGCTCTTGTGGGTGTAGTCGCGCCGCCGGGACCGTGCTTGGGCTGTGGCGGCTGACGAATCGCAGGGCCCGCTTCGGCCGCTCCGACGCCCGCGAACAGGGCGCCGAGCAGAGTCAGACTGGCCAGGACGGCACCTGCGAGCACGCGAGTCCGCGCGGTGGTCGGCATCTCACGCACCGGGACCGGGCGCGAACTGCGGCAGGTTCTCCGGCGTTGGGCAGGTAGCCGCTTCCTGTGCCCGCTGCTCGCGGAACGACGGGGTAGTCGCCGGCGATCTGCCCACTCGGAATCTTGTCGAGTGTCAGCACGGTGGCGCCGATGGCGAGCAGCTGAGAACGCATCCGCTTGAAGTTGATCGTCTTGCGCTTGAACGACGGCGCGTAGAGCGACCAGGGTCCGGAGATCATCGCCAGGGTCGGAACGAGATGCCCTTGCGTAGGTGCCAAGGCCGCCCATGCTGGGCGGGGAGGCCGACGCCGCCCGGGGGGAGCCCGCGCCCACCTGAGCCGCGCCGCTCAGGCCTGGAGGATGGAGTGCGGAGGCCGCCTACGGTTCATCCGAGTCGCAACGGCTGCCCTCTTGCATGGATATGAGCAGTCAGCGCGTTGCTGCCGCCCCCCACGGATGCAGGAGCGGGACGGGCTCCAATTGAGCACCCGGCGGGCGTCGCTCGTCCATCGCGGGCGTCTCTGCGAGCCGCGTCGACCATTGGCTGCCCGGCGTGTCCTTGCTCATGCGTCGGAGGCGGCGGGCTTGCGTTGCCGTTGCGCCAGCGCGATGAGCAGACCGGAGCCGGAGACGGCGAGGTAGGCGCTGATGACGGCGATCGTGACGGGTACTACCTGTAGGGCGCCGATCTGGGTCGTGATGACGCCGAGCAGGATCAGCGAGAAGGGGGCGGCGACGAGCGATCCCGGGAGGGCGGCGAACATCGCTGTGAACGCGAGGCCCTCCGGCAGCCCCGGGATCAGCACGTGGGCGGTGATCCCGGCCGTGCCGCCGATGAACAGCATCACGAGGAACGGCCCACCGATGAAGCCGGTGGCCTCACAGAGCGCGAACACGAGGATCTTCGCGAACACGACCGCGATCAACAGACCGGCGCCGAGCGCCGCTCCTTCGTCGATCACGGTCGTGAGCTGGTCGGTTCCGGTGAACAGCGTCAGCGGCAGCGCCACGCCGACCAGCCCGAACGCGACTCCCCCGATCGTCGAGCGAAGGATCGTCCGATTGCCGAGACGAGCGGCGAGCCGCGTGATGACCGCGATCGCGACCATCGTGACCAGCGCGAGCGCCCCGGCGACCAGGCCCAGGGGAACGGCCGCCAGCAGCTGCCAGTCCTCGTACTTGAACGACGGCAGCGAGTAGATCCCGACGAACGTCGACCCCGCGATCGGAAAGTACACCGCGAACGCGACCGACGAGGCCAGCAGACCCCCGACCAGCGTCTCCGAGAAGCGAGCGGCCTTCGGACGCGCAATCTCGAGCACCAGAATCGTCGCCAAAATCGGAGCCGACAACAGGCCGCCATACGCTGCGGACATCCCGGTGAGCGTGTTCGTCGCTCGCATGTCCTCGCTGAGTTTCTTCCGCTCCGAGACCCAGGTCCCCAGCCCGCCCCCCAGCTTCCCTAGTGCGTCCTCGGGCCCGAGGCTCGCACCGCCGGCCAGCGACACCAGCGAGACGGCAACCGCCTTCGGGACCGTCGAGGGCTCGACACGCTGGTCCTTCAGCTCCTCGACGGTGCCGGGCAACTTGGCCGGAAGCCGAAACAGCCGTCGAAGCACGCCGACGAGCACCCCGGCCGCCGCGGTCACCGCCACCCACCAGAGGCTCCCGTCGAACCAGCCCGGGTTCTTCGGAAGCGTGAACCAGAGGTTGGTCCCGCCCTTGACCAACCCCAAGAACGCCAGGCTGGCGAACGCGAGGACCACCCCGAAGAACGCCGCATACCCCATCAGCCGCCAGAACCCCGGCGACCGCGTCAACGCCACACCGTCGGGGCCTGGCTGCGACCCCTGGCCGGAGCCGGGCTGTGACCCCGCGCTCACGAACGAGCGATCATCGCCAGGCCGCCGGGTCGGCGACGGTATGAGCGCGGTTCCGCGCGGCGCACCACCGCGGGCTTGCCAACGAGAGGACAGGACAGGCGGCGCACTATCCCTCTGGCCGAGCAACGGGAGCCTCGACCGACTCTTGCTCGGCGACAAGGTTGAGGTTGGCGACCGCCGCAACCAGGATCAGCGATGCCAGCACCGCGCGCCCGCGCGCGCGGGCGCGCGGCTCATCCCGGTCAGGTGAGGGCGGAGCCTCGTCTCGATCGGCCACGTAACGTAAGCCAACCAGACGCGAGGGCCCCGGTCGTCACCCCGATCGGATGAGCGCGGGCCGGCGAGCCGCGGCTAGGCGAATACGTTCACGGCTCGGGCGATCACCAGGCCGAGGATTGCGAGCGAGCTGACCGACTGCAGCATCATCGCGAGCTTGGCCCAGTGGGCAAGGGGCATGGCGTCGGTGGGACTGAACGCGGTCGCGTTGGTAAAGCCCAGGTACAGGTAGTCGGGGAACCGCGGGATCCAGTCCACGGGAGCAAGCTCCGGGTTCATCTGCTGCGGGAAAGCGAAATCGCCGTGCTCGCGCGACCGGTGAGCGCGAGCGGCCGCACCACCGGCGTCGAGCTCCCAGTAGAGCAGGGCGAAAGCGAGGATGTTACCGAGCCAGACGATCGAGCCCGCCTCGAGCAGCTCGTTCGCGGAGTTGGTCTGCTGGCCGCCCGCGATCAGAACGTCGATCAGCTTCCCGGTGGCGGCCAGCGCACTCAGCACGAGGATCAGAACGAGCGCGATAGAGAGCCCCCGGAGCACCTTCGAGCGACGATCGATCGCCCCGGGGTCGCCCACTATGAGGGCCATGAGCAGGATGCCCTCGACCAGCGGGAGCACCCACGCGGCGAGCACCCGTTGCTCGCGCGGGAGCAAGATGGTCACGACGATGAAGGCCACGACCGCGGCCGCCATGGGCCACCGCGGCTCGCCGACGGTTTGAGCTCGCACGCTCTCCTTCCCGTCCATTCTGGCCACCCTATGGCAGCTCCATGGCGATCACCCGATCCGGGTGATGCACACCAGGGGACCGGCGCCGACAATCCGCCGGCGAGTGACCCTCCCCGACGGAATGGCGCCCTAATGAGCACCGCGGTACGACCTGATCAACGGACGGCCACGATGCGACCCGACGCAGACGGTGCGCAGCTCGCCGACGTGTTCGTCGTCTTCGGCATCACCGGCGACCTCGCCAAGGTGATGACCTTCCACTCGCTGTACCGGCTGGAGCGGCGCGGCCTGCTGGACTGCCCGATCGTGGGCGTGGCCGGTCGACGACTGGACCGTCGACGACCTGCGCGAGCACGCGCGCAAGTGCATCGTGGACTGCGGCGAGACGATCGACGACGAGGTGTTCGATCGCTTCGCCGCGCGGCTGTCCTACCTGTCCGGCGACTTCGGCGACGACGGCCACGTACGAGCGCGTGGCGGCGGCGATCGGGGACGCGCAGCAGCCCGGTCTTCTACCTCGAGATCCCGCCGTCGCTGTTCGGCATGGTCATCAAGGGCCTGGCGGACGCGGGCCTGACCGAGTCGGCGCGCGTGGTGGTGGAGAAGCCGTTCGGCCACGACGTCGCCTCGGCCGCGCGCGCTCGCCGAGGAGGTCCACGAGTACCTCGACGAGTCCCAGCTCTACCGGATCGACCACTTCCTGGGCAAGATGGGCCTCGTCGAGATCCTCTACCTGCGGTTCGCGAACACGATGTTCGAGCCGATCTGGAACCGCAACTACGTCTCGTCGGTGCAGATCACGATGGCCGAGAGCTTCGGGGTCGAGGACCGCGGCCACTTCTACGACCCCGTGGGCGCGCTCCGCGACGTGGTCGTCAACCACCTGATGCAGGTGGTCGCCGCGGCCGCGATGGAGCCGCCCGCCGGCGGCGACGCGACGACGCTGAAGAACGCGATGGTGTCGGTCTTCCAGGCCATGCCCGACGGCCGACCCGGCGCACTACGTGCGCGGGCAGTACGAGGGCTACCGCGAGATCGACGGCGTGGCCGCCGACTCGACGACCGAGACCTACGCGGCGCTGCGGCTCGAGATCGACAACTGGCGCTGGTCGGGCGTCCCGTTCTTCATCCGCACCGGCAAGCACCTGCCGGTCACGCAGACCGAGCTGCGGCTCGTCTTCAAGCACCCGCCGCGGCTGGGCTTCGGCCTCGCCGGCGCCGACGGCCCGGAGCCGAACCAGCTCGTCGTCAAGCTCGACCCCACCACCGGCATCAGGCTGCTCGTCGACGCCCAGCGCGCCGACGCGCGCGAGCCCGAGCAGATCAACCTGGACATGGAGTTCGCCGAGGAGGGCGGCGAGGGCGCCGACGCCCTACGAGGTGCTGCTGCACGCCGCGATGGTCGGCGACAGCAAGCGCTTCACCCGCCAGGACGGCGTCGAGGAGGCCTGGCGGGTGATGCAGCCGCTGCTCGACTCGCCCCCGCCGGTGCAGCCGTACGCGAAGGGATCGTGGGGCCCGGCGGCGGCGGACGAGCTCGTCGCCGGGCACGGCGGCTGGCGCGGGCCGTGGGTGGCGTCATGAGCGACGGAGCCGAGCCGAGCCGCAGCCGCAGAGCGCCGCGGCGCCGTCGCCGTTCCCGCCGATCGCCGACTACGCGTTCCTCTCGAACTGCCACACCGGCGCGCTGGTGGCGCCCGACGGCTCGATCGACTGGCTCTGCGTGCCGCGCTTCGACTCGCCGAGCGTGTTCGGCACGCTGCTCGACCGCCAGGCCGGCGTCGTTCCGGCTCGGGCCGTTCGGGATCAACGTCCCGACGGCCGCGCATCTACGAGCCCGGCACGAACACCCTGCTCACGACGTGGAACACGCCGACCGGCTGGATCCTGGTCCGCGACGCGCTGACCATGGGGCCGCGGCGACGGCGAGGACGAGATCACGCCGCACACCCGGCCCCCGGCCGACGACGACGGCGACCACATGCTGGTGCGCACGGTCCTCTGCCTCGAGGGCAACGTCGAGGTCGAGCTGGTCTGCGAGCCGGTCTTCGACTACGGGCGCGCGCCGGCGGAGTGGTCGCTGGTCGGCGGCGACCGCCACACGGCCGACGCGACCGGCGGCGGGCCAGACGATCAGGCTCCAGACCGACATGGCGATCGGCATCGAGGGCGACCGGGTGCGGGCCCGGCACACGCTCAAGCAGGGCGAGCAGGTCTACTGCTCGCTCTCCTGGGCCGAGGGCCTCGCCTCGCCGCAGAACATCGACGAGGCCAACGCGCGGCTCGCCGCCACCACGCGCTTCTGGCGCGCGCTGGCTGGGCCGCGCCCGCTGCCATCGACCACCGCTGGCGCGAGCCGATCCAGCGCTCGGCGCTGGCGATCAAGGGCCTCACCTACATGCCGACCGGCGCGACCGTGGCCGCGCTCACCACCTCGCTGCCCGAGACGCCCGGCGGCGAGCGCAACTGGGACTACCGCTACACCTGGATGCGCGACTCGACCTTCACCCTCCAGGCGCTGCACTTCCTCAACCTGGACTGGGAGGCCGACGAGTTCATGCAGTTCGTCGCCGACCTCGAGCCGAACGAGGACGGGGCGCTGCAGATCATGTACGGCATCGACGGCCGCCGCGACCTCACCGAGTCCACGCGCGACGAGCTCTCCGGGTACGCGGGAGCGCAGCCCGGTGCGGATCGGCAACGGCGCCTTCGACCAGCGCCAGAACGACGTCTTCGGCGCGGCGCTCGACTCGATCCTGCTCCACACCCGCCGCAGCCAGCGCCTGCCGCGGCGGCTGTGGCCGATCGTCCAGGCGCAGGCGGAGTGCGCGACCGCAGGTCTGGCGCGAACCCGACCAGGGCATCTGGGAGGCCCGCGGCGAGCCGCAGCACTACGTGTCGTCGAAGCTGATGTGCTGGGTCGCGCTCGACCGCGCCGCCAAGCTGGCCGAGATCCGCGGCGACCCCGAGCTCGAGCGAGACCTGGCGCGCCACCGCCGACGAGATCAAGGCGGACATCCTCGAGCACGGCGTGCGCGACGGCGTGCTGCGCCAGCACTACGACACCGACGCGCTCGACGCCTCCACGCTGCTGGCGGCGATCTTCGGCTTCCTGCCCGGCGACGACGAGCGCCTGCGCAAGAGCGTCGAGGCGATCGCCGACGACCTGACCGAGGACGGCTTCGTGCTGCGCTACCGGACCGACGAGACCGACGACGGCCTGTCCGGCAAGGAGGGCAGCTTCCTGATCTGCTCGTTCTGGCTCGTGTCGGCGCTGGCGATCGTCGGCGAGCGGCCAGCGCGCCCGCGACCTGATGGAGCGGCTGCTCAGCGTCGCCTCGCCGCTCGGCCTCTACGCCGAGGAGTTCGACACCAGCACCGGCCGGCACCTCGGCAACTTCCCGCAGGCCTTCTCCCACCTCGCGCTGATCGAGGCGGCGGCGCGGATCATCCTCGCCGAGCGACTGGAGGAGTTCACGGCATGAGCTCCTACGACGTGATCGTGATCGGCAGCGGCGCCGGCGGCGGCACGCTCGTCCACCGCCTGGCTCCCTCGGGCAAGCGCATCCTGCTGCTCGAGCGCGGCGACTGGCTGCCGCGCGAGCCGCAGAACTGGACGCGCGGCGGACGTGTTCGTCGACAACCGCTACATCTCGCCGGACACCTGGTACGACGCGAGACGGCCAAGGCCTTCCAGCCGCAGGTGCACTACTTCGTCGGCGGCGCCACCAAGCTCTACGGCGCGGCGCTCTACCGCCTGCGCGCGGAGGACTTCGGCGAGCTGCGCCACCACGACGGCATCTCGCCCGCCTGGCCGATCGGCTACGACGAGATGGAGCCGTACTACACGCAGGCCGAGCAGCTCTACCAGGTGCACGGCGCCCGCGGCGAGGATCCGACCGAGCCGCCGGCCAGCGCGCCCTATCCCTTCCCGGCGGTCTCGCACGAGCCGCGCATCCAGCAGCTCGCCGACGACCTCGCCGCCGCCGGGCACCACCCCTTCCACGCCCCCTGCGGGGTGATGCTCAACGAGGACGAACATGCCGTACAGCGACTGCGTCCGCTGCTCCACCTGCGACGGCTTCCCGTGCCTGGTGCACGCCAAGTCCGACGCCGAGGTGCTGGCCGTGCGGCCGGCGCTCGAGCACCCGAACGTCACGCTGCTGACGAACGCCGAGGCGGTGGCGCTGCGCACCAACCCGGCCGGCACCGCCGTGACCGAGGTGGTGGTCGAGCGCGAGGGTGCGCGGGAGACCTTCAGCGCCGACATCGTCGTCGTCTCGTGCGGGGCGGCCAACTCGGCCAAGCTGCTGCTCGCCTCGGCCACCGACAAGCACCCGAACGGCCTCGTCCAACGGCTCCGACCAGCTCGGGCGCAACTACACCTTCCACAACAGCCAGGCCGTGCTGGCCCTGTCGAAGGAAGAGAACCCGACCGTCTTCCAGAAGACGCTCGGCGTCAACGACTTCTACTTCGGCAGCGACGACTTCGAGTACCCGCTGGGCAACATCCAGATGGTCGGCAAGTCGTCGGCGCCGATGTACCGCGGCGAGAAGCCGCTCGAGACCAAGCTCGCGCCCACGCGCACGCTCGAGAACATGGCCCGCCACGCGGTCGACTTCTGGCTCTCGACCGAGGACCTGCCGCGACCCGAGAACCGCGTCACGCTCGACCGGGACGGGCAGCATCACGGCTGAGCTACACGCCGACCAACGAGGAGCCCAAGAAGCGCCTCTACCACAAGCTCAAGTCGCTGCTCGGCGCAGCTCGGGATGCACGACCGACCACCTCGTCCCGCGCCACGCCTACCTGAAGAACGAGATCCCGGTCGCGGGCTGTGCCCACCAGGCCGGCACCTGCCGCTTCGGCACCGACCCCGAGACGTCGGTGCTCGAACACCGACTGCCGCGCCCACGAGCTCGACAACCTCTACGTGGTCGACACGAGCTTCTTCCCGAGCATCGGCGCGGTGAACCCGGCGCTGACCGCGATGGCCAACGCGCTGCGCGTCGGGGACCACCTGCTCGAGCGGCTGGGCGCGGCGAGGCCGAGAAGGAGCCCGCCGTGCCGGCTGAGGCCGACGGCGCCGGCGGCGCCGGGTCGTGATCGTCGGCGGCGGGTTCGGCGGGCTGGCCGCCGCGCGCAAGCTGCGGCACGCCGACGTGGACGTGACGGTGGTCGACCGCAGGAACCACCACCTGTTCCAGCCGCTGCTCTACCAGGTGGCGGCCGGCGCGGCTGTCGCCGAGCGACTGCGCGGCGCCGATCCGGCCGGCGCTGAAGCGCAGCTCCAACACCACCGTCGCTGATGGCCGAGGTCACGGACGTCGACGCGGAGCGCGCGGCAGGTCGTCCTCGACCGCGGCGACCGGCTCGACTACGACAGCCTGATCGTCGCGTGCGGCGCGCAGACCTCCTACTTCGGCCACGACGAGTGGCAGGACGTCACGTGCGGGCTGAAGACGCTCGGCCGACGCGGTGGACCTGCGCAAGCGCTTCTTCGGCGCGTTCGAGGAGGCCGAGCGCACCGACGACCCGGCGCGAGCGGGCCGAGTGGCTGACCTTCGTCGTCGTCGGCGGCGGGCCCACCGGCGTGGAGATCGCGGGCGCAGCTCGCGATCACGCGCCAGGCACGCTGAAGCGCGAGTTCCGCGGCATCGACCCCGCGCGACGCGCAGGTGATCCTGCTCGACGCGGGCGAGCGCGTGGTGTCCGCGTTCAGCGAGAGGCTGTCGGCGAAGGTCGCCGAGGAGCTGGCCGAGCTCGGCGTGACCGTGCGCGAGGGCGCGCGCGCCACCGCGATCGACGCGCGCGGCGTGACGATCGAGGTCGGCGGAGCGACCGAGCGGATCGACAGCCAGGACGGTCATCTGGGCGGCCGGCGTGCACGCCGTCCCGCTGACCGGGGCGCTCGCCCGCGCGACCGGGGCGCAGCACCGACCGGGCGGGCGCATCGAGGTCGAGCCCGACCTGACGCGTGCCGGGCCATCCCGAGATCTCGGTGATCGGCGACGTCGCGCATCCCTCGAGGGCCCGGACGGCAAGCCGCTGCCCGGGCTCGCGACGGTCGCGATCCAGCAGGCCCACCACGTGGCCAAGGCGATCCGCGCGGGCGGCGCCGGGGCCTCCACGCCGTTCAAGTACCTCGACAAGGGCGCGCTCGCGGTCGTCGGCCGGGGCAAGGCGGTCTGCGAGATCAGGGGGCTGGAGCTCTCGGGCCGGCCGGCGTTCTTCACCTACCTGGGCGTGCACCTCTACTACCTCGGCGGCCAGACCGGCCGGCGCCTGGAGGTGCTCATCAGAGTGGGTCGGCAGCGCGCTTCGGCGAGCGCCAGAGCGCGCTGATCGAGGGCGAGCTCGCGAGCGTCGAGCGGGAGTCGCCGGCGCCGCCGAGCCCGTCCGATGACCGCGGCGTCAAGGTGGCTCGCAGTCAGGACCTGACCTTCCCGCTCGCCGTCGGAGCTCGGGCCGCGCGCAGCCAGATGGCGTTCACGCTCGGCTTCCACATCATCCTGGCGTGCATCGGCGTGGCCTTCCCGGCGATCATGCTGATCGCCAACTACCGCGGGCTGCGCCGCGACGACGCGGACGCGCTGCGAGCTGGCGCAGCGCTGGTCGAAGGTCGCGGCCGTGACGTTCGCGGTCGGCGCGGTCACGGGCACCGTGCTCTCGTTCGAGTTCGGGCTGCTGTGGCCGGCGTTCACGGGCCGCTTCGGCGAGGTCTTCGGGCGTGCGTTCGCGATCGAGGGGATCTTCTTCTTCCTCGAGGCGATCTTCATCGCGATCTACATCTTCGGCTGGAAGCGCCTGTCGCGGCTGGGCGCACTTCTGGACGGGCGTGCCGGTCGTGATCGCCGGACTCGGCGGCGCGTTCTCGGTGGTCGCCGTGAACTCGTGGATGAACCAGCCGCAGGGCTTCACGCTCGCGCCGACGGGACGGTCACCGACGTCGAGCCGCTGAAGGTGATCTTCAACCCGGCGGTGCCCTACGAGGTCCCGCACATGATCCTCGCCGCGTACCTCGTCACCGGCTTCCTCGTCGCCTCCGTCTACGCCGTCGGGATGCTGCGCGGCCGGCGCGACCGCCACCACCGGCTCGGCCTGCTGATCCCGCTCACGGTGGCGGCATCGCGACGCCGATCCAGTTCGCGGTCGGCGACACCGCCGCGCGCTCGATCGCCAAGGACCAGCCGATCAAGTTCGCCGCGATGGAGTGCGTGCAGACGACCTCACGCACGTGACCGAGTACATCGGCGGCCGCTGCACGTCGGACGGCGTGAAGGGCGGGATCGGGATCCCGGGCTCGACTCGTGGCTGGTCGGCTTCAGCACCGACACGAAGGTGATCGGGCTCGACACCGTGCCGCCCGAGGACCGCCCGCCGGCGAACACGATGCTGCACTGGGCCTTCGACGCGATGGTCGGCATCTGCACCGTGCTGATCCTGCTCGGCGCTGTGGCTCGGCATCGCCTGGTGGCGCAGGCGCGACATCCCGCAGACGCGCTGGTTCCTGCGCGCCGTGGCGGTCTCCGGGCGTGGCGTCGATCGTGGCGCTCGAGTGCGGCTGGATCGTGACCGAGGTCGGCCGCCAGCCATGGATCGTCTACAAGGTCATGCGCACCGAGGACGCGGTCACCGAGGCCGACGGCGTGTGGGTCAGCTTCGTCGCCGTGGTCGTGCTCTACACCGCGCTCGGCGCGGCGACTGTCGTGATCCTGCGCGCGATGTCGCGGCGCTGGCGCGAGGCCGACGAGGACGACCGACGTGCCCTACGGCCCGCACCGCGAGCCGATCGGCGGAGCCGGCGTGAGCAGCGCGGACGCCGTCGCCGCCGTGCTCTGGGTCGGGGTGACGTTGTACGCGGTGTTCGGCGGCGCGGACTTCGGCGCCGGCTTCTGGGCGCTGCTGGCCGGCGGCGGCGAGCGCGGCAGGCGCGCGCGCGAGCTGATCGACTGGGCGATCGGCCCGGTCTGGGAGGCCAACCACGTCTGGCTGATCTTCGTGCTGGTCGTGCTCTGGACGGCGTTCTCCGCGGCGTTCGCGGCGGTCTTCTCGACGCTGTTCATCCCGCTCAGCCTCGCCGCGCTCGGGATCGTCTGCGGGGCGCGGGGTTCGCGTTCCACAAGACCGCGCGCCGGCTGCGCGGGCGGCGCGCTGGCCGAGTGCGGCGTTCGGCGCTCTCGTCGCTGCTCACGCCGTTCTTCATGGGCACCGTCGTCGGCGCGGTCGCCGTCTGGCCGCGTGCCGGTCGGCAACGCCGCGGGCGACGCCGTGACGAGCTGGCTGAACCCGCTCTCGCTGCTGATCGGCGTGCTGTTCGTCGCCACCGGCGCCTACCTCGCCGCGGTGTTCCTGGTCAGCGACGCCCGCCGCGCCGGCGCGCCGACCTCGAGCGGCTACTTCGCGTCGCGCGCGCTCGCCGCCGGCGGTCGTCGCGGGCGCGCTCGCGGTCGCCGGGATCGTCGTGCTGCACGCCGACGCGCGCTACATCTACGACGGCCTGACCAGCGACGGCCTGCCGCTCGTGATCCTGTCGGCTGGTCTGCGGCTGGCGCGGTGCTGGTCCTGCTCCGGCGCGGCGCGCGCGCGGCGCCCGCCCGCTCGCGGTCGGCGCGGTGGTGGCCGTGATCTGGGGCTGGGGCGTGGCGCAGTACCCCTACCTGCTCCCGCGAGACGCTCACGATCGCCGACGGCGCCGGCGCGAGCGCGACGCTCACCGCGGTGCTGGTCGTCTTCGGCGTCGCCGTCGTGCTCGTGCTGCCGTCGATCGCGCTGCTGTTCACCCTGGCGCAACGCGACCTCGTGCAAGAGACCGAGAGTCCGCAACGGAGAACGAGCTGACCGATGCTGCCGTGATCGCTCCATCCGGCGAGCAGATCGAGATCGCGCTCGGGACCGAGCTCGACCGCGCGATGGCCGAGGTGACACCCAGCAGCACGACTCCGCCGCGTTCGGGCCGCTGGCCAGCCGGCTGGAGAAGGTGGACGACCGCCTGGCCCGACTCGAAGGCGAGCTCGAAGCGCTGCACGCCGAGAGGCTGTCGCTCACGACCGCGCTCGCGTGGGGCCGGCCCGGGCCGGTGGAGGTCGCACACGACCCCGTGCCGGGGCAGGGGCCGGTGTTCGCCGGGCTACAGCAGATCGCCCGCTGACCCCGGGGCCATGCTCCCCCTGGTCGGTCGCGGTTGGTGGAGTCGAAGCACGAGCGCCGGTCCCCATCCCTTGCCCATTGAAGTTGAACCGCGCCCGCGTGAAGCGGTCGGTGTTCTCCTCCCAGCTCACCGGGCGGTAGAGCTTCACGCGCACTCGGGCGCGAGCGCCCCATGTTGGCGAGGCTGACGCCCCGGCCATAGGCGCTACCTGCTCGGCCTGTGGGCCGCGGACCGCGGCTCGAAGTCAAGCGAGCCCGTCCGCATCACCGCCCGCTCCCCCTCTGAGAGTGGCGGCGGTCGGAGGCGGCCCCCCCCACAGGACGGCTCCCTGCCGATGTTCTTTACGGTCGGCGAGGCGCCGTTTACCCCCTCCGCGGTAGGCGGGGCTGCCAGTCTGGCGCGCCGATCGCGTACCCCCACTCCTCGTCGCCCACGTACGACCGGAGCCGCTTCACCTGTCGGCCAGCGGACGTCATCTTGAAGACATCGTCGCCGCGCACGAACACGATCTGCTTGCCGTCGGGCGAGAACGCCGGTTCGCTGCCTGTGACGGGTAGCCGACGCAAGCGCGATCCGTCCGCGCGCACCAAGGCAATCTTCGAGCGGAGGGTGAACACGATCGTTCTTCCGTCCGGTGGCCAGTCTGGACTGCGCCCAGCCTTGCTCAGCTGCCGCAACCCGCTGCCGTCCGGGCGGATCACGCCGATGCCGCCGGAAACGCCGTCGGGACCGGTCTGCGTGAATGCGATATCACCCTTTGCGGACCATGCCGGGTCGAGGCCTTCCGTGAGCCGGCGCTCACCCTTGAAGTGGTAGATCCACAGCGCGTTAGGTCCATCTACGGGTGACCGCTCAAAGACGATGCGGCGGCCGCTCGGCGACCAGTCCGGCGACCTGTAGCTCGAGTAGACCGCTTCGTTTGAGAAGTCCTTTAGACGCTGCTCACGTCCGCGTCCCCTCACTGGGGCGATCCGGAGGTCTCCGTCGTAGCCGTCGACATAGAGAACCCGGCGTCCGTCAGGAGAGAACGCGACCGGGCCTGACGCAGCGCCACCAACCCTCACGGGCTTGCTGCCATCCGGCAGGACACTGGCCAACCCGTAATAGCCTGCGGCATCGCTGAGCTTCGGGTAGTTTTCCACCGCCCAGGCGATCCGCCCGTTGCGCCCCGGGAACGCGGCCTGCGCTGGCAACGCGGCGGCCAGCCCAAGGAGGGACACCACGCAAGCGTTGCCGATAATCGCTGCCCGCCTCATAAGGATCAGCATGGCGACGATAGCGTCGCCCCGCAAGCCAGTCGCCGGGCTCCTGACGACGCCCTGGCGCGCGCTAATGGACTGCTGCTTGGAGGGAGGAGCAGTGCGGAACGTGAGATAGCGTCGCTCGCGCGATGGACGAGACACGGGAAGCTCTGCGAGCTTCACGGCCCGCCTTGCACTGCCCATGCACAGTGTTGACGTTTGGCGGCAATGATGACCGGCATCTGGCGCCTTGCGCTTTCGCGTGGAAGGAGCGGCGCGACGCGGACCGCTGCCGCGCTGCTGCTTTCGCCTGACAGCGGCACTCGGCCAGGCGCACGCGGGACTGCTGCTTCCCATGCAAAGCGACTATCGGTTTGCATGGAAACCAGCACTCCGCTCGGCCGACCTCGACTTGTGCAAGCAGGCGATAGCGATAGCGCGGCCGGCGGCAGGTCGGCCGTCATCGCGGCTGCCAGATGCATGGAGAGCAGGAGTCGCGCGACGACGGGTGGGTCACGTGTCACGCGGAAGTTGGCGGGGGCGCAGGCCTTTGCTTGCTGACTGGTTGGTTGCCGTCGGTGTCCGATGGTGAAGCAGCGCGCCGCCACATCAGGACGAATAGGAGAACGGTCACGATGCCGATGGTGTTGAGGATCGTGATCGATACCGTGACCAGCGGGTCGGCTCCAAAGGGAAAGATCATCATCAGGAGCATCGGGGCGATGTTGCGTACCGCAGTGGTTACCTCGGTCGCATGCCTGATGCCCACGTCTTTAACCCCAAGACCGGAGACGAGGAGGTAGCCACACCCGAGTCCGACGAATGGGCCTGCAAGCGCGGCGATGTAGCTCTCGGTGCCCCAGGTCTCCTTGAACAGATCCCAATAGGCAGCAAGCGCGACGTTGAGATTGACCAGCAGACACAGAATCGCAATGCGGACAACCCACCGTGCCACTGGTGGCGTCAGGGCGGGCCGCCAGAGCCTGAAGCCGCACCCGAGACTCAGCGGCAGGAGCATGAAGAGCAGCAGCGGCCAAGCGATATCCCAGGCAGAGGCCTTGAGTTGCGCGTCAACCGCATCGATCGCGATGGGCAACCCAATCGGGAGCGCGACGATTGTCGCGACCGTCAAGACCACCAGCAGCGTGGTGGAGATGCGGACATCTGCCTTAGCCACCCGTGCGAGGAGGGGGGCGAACGGCATCCCCGCACAGAGTGCTGCGACACAGAAGCCGACCTTGATCTCTCCGGGAATGGACGACGCGATCGTCAGCAGATAGCCGACGAACAGGAGCGGGATGACGACGAAATTGGTCACCAACGCCCATGCGGCCAGTTTCCGATGAGCAAAGGCCTGTCCCAGGATCTTGCCGACCTCGAGCCTGAGGCCCAGCCCGAACGTATTCAAGATCACGAAGAGCACCCCAAACCAGTTGATCAGGACGCTCTGAGTGTGCGTGGCCATATCGCTTCCCTTCTCACGAACAGGCGATCGACCAAGGAACGTTGCTCGCCCCCTGAGCCGTGACCGCAACGGCGCTGGGCACATCATGCACTAGCCGCACACGGCTCGACCGCGGGCACAGTGGCAGCAGCCAAGTTCAACGTGCGGGTGCTGTGCAGACACATCCGTACATCCACTGCTGCTGCCAGGCAGAGGCAGCATCGCCCGCCACCGGTCCGGCGCACTTCTGCTTCGGACGATTACGAGCAGCGCGGCGCGAGGGCCGCAGCTGCGCAACCGCGCTATCGCAATGAGGCACACGCGATAGCGCGGGCCGAATATCGCACTGTCGCAATGGACGACAGGCCGAAGTCATCGCTCGCCTGCCACCTTGACCACTATGGGTGGGAGGGCCACGGCCGCCTGCGCGTGATTCCGCGTGAAGGTGGGGGAAGCGGTCGATGAACAGCCAGCGCGTGACGCCGTAGGCGAGCCCGATGGTCCCCGCCACGGCGGCGACCGCGCGAGGCCGCTTCGGTATCGGGCGACCCTAATGGCGCTGGGGGCGCCGCGCGAAGGGTCAGTCGCAGGCGTCGCGCATGCCGAACGACAGCGTCGCCCGGTGGATGCGCCGCTTGCCCGGCTCGCGGGCCACGACGTGAACGCAGCCGAGCCGCTTGACGGCGAAGCCGCCGGCCCACGAGGACCAGTGCCGCTCGTACGGATCCACCGAGCGCGGCGCCGGGCGGGGGCAAGCGGTGAACAGCCACCGGTCGGCAGGGCGGCGGCCGTCGATGCTGATGCCGGCCCAGTCACGGTCGGGGCGGGCGATCGCGATCGTGACGACCTTGCCGCGGCGCACGGCGAGCGGCGCCTTGAAGCCGTAGCCCGGGCCGTCGGGGTTGCGGAAGGCTCGACGCCATCGGGATCGGCGTAGTTCAGCACCGCCCTCACCGCGCCCACGGTGCCGATGAAGACCTCGCGCCGACCGAAACGTCGGGCGTTCTTCACCCCGAAGACCCTCGCTGCCTACCTGGCGCTGTCCGAGCGCACGGTGCGTTCCATGCTCGCAGCGGGAAAGATCGACTCCTACCGCATCGAAGGCGCCCGCCGGATAGACCCAGCCGACGTAGATTCCTACCTCGCCAACAACCGCGAGAGGGGAACAGCATGAGGCGCCGTCGCGAGCAGCCGATCAAGCGCACCAACCCATCCGGGCGAGAGGTGTGGATGGCGCGCTACACGGACCGTCATGGGAAGCGCCGCAAGGCCGGTACGTTCCAGCGCAAGCACGAGGCCCAGGCCGCGATCGACGCCGCCTATCGGGCCGAGGACCGCGGCACTCCCGAGACGTTCGGCGCATACGCCCAAGGCTGGACCGACCGCCATCCCCGGTCGGCCCGGACGAACACGACAAACGCCGCGCGGGTCAAGGCAATGCTTGACGTGGAGCTCGAAGGGCGCCGGCTGCGCGACTGGCCGTTTCGCGACCTGCGCAGGCGCCACACATTCGAGCTGGTTGCCCACATGCTTCTGACCCAGGGTCGGGCCACCAGTGGCGCGCAGAACGTGGTCCGCACCCTGTCGGCTATGGCGGAAGACGCGATCACCGACGAGGTCGCGGACGTGGGTGCTCGACTTCGACCAGATGCGCTCAGTTGCCGCCGCGGCCGGTGCCTACGAGCCCGCGCTGCGTTGTCTGTCTGACTGCGGGCTGCGGCTCGGGGAGCTGCTCGGGCTCAAGCGCGCTGACTTGGCTGAAGGCAGATTGCACGTCATGGGCAGCGCCCACAACAGCGTGTTCACCCCGGGCGACCAGCCGACCAAACGCCATGTCCGCTCGGTCCCTGTAGCCCCGTCGCTGCTCGAGCTGCTCGGTGCGATGCCGACCGGCATCGACACGCCCTTGTTGTTCCCCACGCCGACCGGACGACTCTGGTGGGAGCGCAACTTCTACCGCGACGTGTGGGCGCCTGCCGTCGAGGCGTCGGGGATCAGCTGCACCCCGCACGACTTCCGCCACTCCTGGGTGACCCACCTCCGTGCCGCTGGCATCGACCCAGCCGACCTGGCGGAGATCGCAGGACACACGGTCGAGACGGCCACGGCGCGCTACACACATCCGCTACGTCGCTCCGATGACGCCGTCAAGCGGGTGGTGGGGTGACGGAAAGGTCCCATCGGGGTCCCATTGGGACGCTCGACCGCCTTGTCGCTGCGGATAGCGAAGGGCTTCCCAAGCCAAAGGTCGCGGGTTCGAGACCCGTCGTCCGCTTCAGGCGAAACGGAATCTCGCCAGCTGAACCTCTGGGGGACGGTAGGGTCGTGCCACGGATCGTTCATCGTCAACGTGAGAGGGGACTCCCATGACTGAGACGCTCAAGGGCACTTGCCTGTGCACCGGCGTGGAGTACGAGGTTCACGATCCCCAGGCCCTGGCTTACTGCCACTGCACCCGTTGCCAGCGGTGGACGGGCTCGAGCCTCGCCGGCGTGGTCGTGGCGAAGGACGACTTCAGCTACACGAAGGGCGAGGACCTGGTCAAGACCTACGAGAGCGAGCTCGCGCCGCGCAACTTCTGCGGCAACTGCGGATCGAGCATCTTCGACGACCTCGGCGAGGTGTACTTCGTCGCCGCCGGGCTGATGAGCGACCTCGACATGGAACCGGCCTTCCATCAGCAGGTCGCGTACAAGGCCAAGTGGCACCAGATCGGCGACGACGCCCCGCAGCACGCCGAGATGCCGCCGGGCTGACACCCGGCTGCGTGTGGATGCATGGCGACGGCGGATCCGCGACTTCCCCTGCCTAGTCAACGGCTATGGCGCCGCCGGTTTCGAGATATGTGCGTCGGCGGATCGAAGTCGAAATCCGCTTCGACCCTCCAGCGGCCCATGATCGGCCCGAACTGTTCTGCTCTGGGCGGTCGCTCATCGCTTCGGCACGAGGACCTGCGCGAGGGCCCCGCTTCGGAAGCGCTCCTCGTCGACGACGTCGAGCTTCAGGTGCTCATCCAGCTCGGCGAACGGGCTGTGGCCCGCGCCGATCGCGATCGGGATCGTCGACAGCTGGTATTCGTCGACTAGGCCCAGGCGGGTCAGCGACTTGGCGAAGTCGGGACCGCCGTGGACCAGGACCGTCCCTTCGTCGTCCCGGGCCTTCAGGTCCGCGATCTCCGCGCCAAGGTCCCCGCCGAAGATCTCGGCCGGTCCCCAGTCCGCCTTCTCCAGGGTGTGCGAGAAGACTGCCTTCGGCTTCTCGTTCATCGCGGTTGCGATCGGCCCCTCCGACGCGGCCCAGTGCGGGCCCATGATCTCGTAGCTGCGGCGGCCCATCGCGTGAACGCCGGCCTCCTCGAGCGCGCGGAGGCTCCGCTCACTCGAGTCGTCGCCGAACCACTCGAACATCCATTCATGGGTCCCGTCGGGGCTGGTGGCAAAACCGTCGAGGGACATGACCATTTTGAGGATCACTTTTCTATCGCTCATGGAGGTAGAGACCTACCCTCTCGCGTGAATTAATCCCCATCGGGGATTTGGGGAAAAAAGACGGCCCCGGCGTGGCGCCGGGTGTGGACTATGTCTTGCTGCATGACCCTCGAACGCATTGATCCCGAGGGCCTTGCGAGGCCGGAGACCTACACCCATGTTGTCGTCGCCGCAGGGAGCCGACTTGTGTTTGTCGCGGGACAGGTCGCCGAGGACGAGGACGGAAGCGTTGTCGGTCGCGACGACTTTGCAGCCCAAGCCCGACAGGTGTTCTCCAATCTCGGCCGAGCGCTCGCGGCGGCGGGCGCGAGTCCCGATCAGGTCGCGAGGCTCGGCATCTTCGTGGTCGCCCTTCATGAGAATTGCCTTCCCGCGATCGAAGCGGCGCGAGTGGCGCTGTTCGGGGATCACAGGCCGGTGGACACCCTGCTGGGAGTCGAGACGCTCGCGCATGCTGGCTGCCTGCTCGAGGTCGACGCGATAGCGGTGATCGATTAGTGAGGCGAGTTGGGCTAGGGGGCGGTATAGGCGTCCGGCTTCTCCAGGAACCGGCGGGCGCAGTCGAGCGAGCAGAATCGAAAGAGCGTGTCAGCGTGTCGGAAGCTGCCGGCCTCGCGACCTTCTGCGACCAGCATGTGGCAAACGGGATCGAGGTGGCGGGTTTCGCTGCTGCGCTCGTCGCTCACCGCCGCGAACAGCGGCACCGGTGCGGCCACGTTGCGCATCCGCTGCTCTCCTCGGCTGTGGAATTCCACGCCGTCCAGCTCTCCGGCTCCTTCCCGCACCGCGGCGGTGACGAGCACCTCGCCACCCGAAGCCGCGGCCGCGACACGTGCGGCCAGGTTGACGGTCGCACCGAACCAGTCCCCGCCGCGGTCGATCGCCGGTCCATGATGCATCCCCACGCGCACGGCTGGGGAACCGTGACCGGCAATCACCTCGTGCGCGGCCAGCAGGCCAAGCGCAACCGCTTCGGCGGGGTAGGAGTGACGGACCATCACCGCGTCGCCGATCGTCTTGATCACCTCGCCGCCGCCAGACCGCGCGATCGCGGAGATCTCACCGCAGAAAGTGGCGGCAAGATCGGCGGCGTCGGCGTCGCCGTGCGCCTCGGTCAGGGCGGTATAGCCGGCGATGTCGGCGAAGACAAAGGTCGCGCTGTTCTGCGTCGCTCGCGGACATTGCGACCACGTTAGTCACGACGTGTGAGGTGCGTCACCCAAGCCCGATTTCGGCTTGACGCGCCGCGAGCGGTGACCTAGGTTGCACTCTCCTCATATACCCCCTGGGGGTATAACCAAGTCGAGAAGGGAGACCCCATGACCACCGCCACCCGTCATTTCATTCGCCATTACGTCGAGATGGTCGTCGCGATGTTCCTCGGCATGGCCGTGCTGGGCATGCCCGCGCTCCTGGCGCTCGGTGCCGCCGGCGTGAGCTCGACCGAGCTTCGAAGCGACGCGCCGGCCCTGCTCCTGCTCGGCATGGGTCTCACGATGACCGTGCCGATGGTCGCGTGGATGCGCTACCGCGGCCACGGCTGGCGGGCCTCGAACGAGATGGCCGCGTCGATGCTGATCCCGACCGCCGGCGTGATCGCGCTGCTGATGGCTGGTCGACGACATGGGCACTCTGCTCACGATTCAGCACGTCGTGATGCTGCCGAGCATGCTCGTCGCAATGCTGCTGCGCCCGCAGGAGTACTCGCACGGCGGTCGCCGCCATCGCCGGGCCGAGCCCGCTGGCGCGGTGTAACCGAGAATCTCATGGTCGGCGCGCCCACCCATCGGGCAACCCAGGCCCGGGCCAGCGCCCCGACGCTCGCTCCGCTCGCCAACACCACCAGCAGGAGCTCTTCTGCCGGCACGCCGGCCACGTGGGCGATCATCCGTCCTCGCTATACGCGTCGTGATAGTTCCACCACCCGAGCGGGGTCTGGGGGTAGCCCTCGGCCGAGTCCTCCCACTTCTCCTGGCGCCCGAGGGCCGTGATGTCGAGGTGGCTCCAAGTGCTTCCTATGTGCTCCGCGCCGCGGCTGTGGACGAAGTAGGTGCGGAAGATGCGGTCGCCCTCGCGGATGAACGCGTTGTGGCCGTGCCACTCGTCGACGCCGAAGTCGGCGTCGAAGTCGTCGGTGATCGTGTACCAGGGGATGAGCTCCCATCCGTGGCGCTCCTTCAGGCCCTGGATCTCGGCCTGAGGGGCGCGCGACGCGTAGGCGAGCGTGGTGTCGCGTGCATGCAGGTGGGCGGGATGTGCCACCTGATCGGCGATCATGGAGCAGCCGGCGCAGGCCCGCTCCGGGTACGCGCCGCCCGCCTCCGCGTAGGTGGTGACGTCGGGCGCGTAGAAGGCGCGGTAGACGATCAGCTGGCGGCGGCCCTCGAAGATGTCCGCGAGGCTCGCCGGCCCTTCCGGGCCCTCGAAGCGGTAGTCCTTGTCCACCGCCGTCCACGGCATCCGGCGTCGCTTGGCGGCGAGCGCGTCGCGGGCGCGGGTGAGCTTCTTCTCTTCCACCAGCAGTTCCTGGCGCGCAGCTTCCCAGTCCTGCGGCGACACGACCGGGGGTGTGTTCATTTCGAGTTTCTTAGTCATGCGAACCTCACCCGACGCTGCGTCGTGCGTCGGGTGCGCGGGCGATCTGGTCGAGGTGCTCCTGCGACGGCTCGGCGTCGTAAGCGTCGTGCCACTTCCACCATGTGTAGAGCGGCGTCTGGGGGTAGCCCTCGGGCGAGTCCTCCCACTGCTCTTGGCGCCCAAGCGCGGTCATGTCGAGGTAGCTCCAGGTGTTGGCGGTCACCTCGTCGCCGCGGCCGTTGCTGAAGTAGGTGCGAAGGATCCGGTCGTCGTCGCGGATGAAGGCGTTGTGGCCGTGCCACTCGTCGACGCCGAAGTCGGCGTCGAAATCGTCGGTGATCGTGTACCACGGGATGTGCTCCCACCCCATCCGGTCCTTCAGGCGGGCGATGTCGGCCTGTGGCGCGCGCGAGGCGTACGCGAGCGTCGTGTCGCGGGCGTTGAGATGGGCCAGGTTCGGAACGTGGTCGGCCATGAACGAGCAGCCCACGCAGGCGTGCTCGGGCCAGCCGGCCACGCCGGGCTCGTAGAAGGCGCGGTAGAGGACCAGCTGACGGCGTCCCTGGAAGAGGTCGAGCAGGCTCGCCGGGCCGTCGGGGCCTTCGAAGCGGTAGTCCTTCTCGACGGCCATCCTCGGCATCAGCCGTCGCTCGGCGGCCAGCGCGTCGCGGGCCCGCATCAGCTCCTTGTCCTTGAGCCGCAGCTCCTCTCGGGCGGCTTCCCATTCCTGCGGTGAGACGGTAGGTGGGGTGTTCATTTTGGCTCCTCTCATCTGGTTATCAGTGGTCTCGACGTTGTTGATAGAAGGCGTTTCAGCGGTGGCGTCGGGGATCGCCCTCCCGGCCATGTCCTTCCTCGGCCAGTCGCTTCAAGGCGGCCAGCCGCGTGTCCCAATCCGACGCGAGCCTCGCCATCCAATGCGCCGTGTCGGCGAGCGGCTCGGTGCGAACCGCGAAGACGACCTCGCGTCCCACCCGCCGTCGCTCCACCAGACCGGCTCGACCGAGCACGCCGAGGTGCTTGATCACGGCCGGGCGCGAGACCGGCATCTCGGTCGCCAGCGTCGTCGCCGTCCCACGGCCGCGGCCCGCCAGCGCCTCGAGCAGGCGCCAACGGGTCGGGTCGGCCAAAGCCGCGAAGACCTCGGTCCGGGCGTCGCTCACATCCCCACCCGGGACGCGTATTCAATGAGCTCATCGAGCTCCCGCGACCAACCCCTCGAGTTGGCCTCGTGGTTGCGGGCCTGCTGATCTGGCGAGGTATCGAGGCCGGCGAAGCCGGTCTCTACCACGCGGAGCCGCGTGCCGCCGCCCTCGGCGACGAGGGTGAACTCCACCAGGGTCGAGTTCCCATCGACGGGGTTGGCACCGCCTGGGTCCTCGTACGGAGCCCAACGGAACGCGAACGCCGTGGGCTCCTCGACGAGCTCGATCCGGCCACGGCTCGTCCCGTCGTTCTCCCAGCGCAGCTCGAGTTCGCCGCCCTCGCGCAGATCGATGTCCGCGCCCGCGTCCCCGAACCACGTCCCGAGGTGCTCCGCCTGGGTGATCAGCGCCCACACCCGCTCCACCGGGGCGTCGATAAGAACGTCCCGCTCGATCCTGTCCTCAGTCATGTGCCTCCTCGGGTGAAACCTTTGGGTTACACCTGTACTGTAACACCGCGGTTACTCCTGCGGGGCGCGCGCAGGTTCGCGATCAGCCCGGGCGAGGATCGAGCGAGGCGTGAATGGAGCGGACGACCAGAGCCCCGTCCCCCACGGCCGCCGCAACGCGCTTGGTGGAGCCTCTGCGGACGTCGCCGATGGCAAAGACCCCCCGGCGCGTGCATTCGAGCATCAACGGACCGCGGTCCGACCCGTCCCAGTGTCGAGAGAAGTCGCCGTGGCCGCGGGCCTCCTCGCCGGTCACCACGAAGCCCTTGTCGTCCCGGCCGACGAGGTCCACCAGCCCCTCCGACCTCGGCGAGGCGCCGATCATCGCGAACACCGCGGTGGTCTCGACTCGGCGATCGGGCCCCGCACCTGAGATCACGACGGCCTCGAGCTGCTCGTCGCCGTCGAGTGCCTTCACCTCACACCCGGACCAGACGCGGACGTTCGACTTGGCCTCGATCTGGTCGACCAGGTAGCGCGACATCGCCAGCTCGAGTTGCCGCCGGGCAACGACGTGCACCTCGCGCGCGTGATCGGCAAGCTTGACGGCGGCCTGACCGGCGGAGTTTCCTCCACCTACGACGACGACGTCTTCCATCGAGCACTGCTGGGCCTCGATGTGGGTCGCCGCGTAGTACAGGCCCAGGCCCTCGAACCGATCCGCGTTCTCGGCCGGGAGTCGGCGATAGTCCGCGCCGGGAGCCAGGACGACGCATCGGCCGCGCGCCCGCTGACCATCGGCAAGCGCGATCTCGCGCAATCCTGCGGCGTCCGGCTGGGACACGCCGGAGGCCTCATGGGCACTGGAGACCACTGCGCCGAACTTTCGCGCCTGGAGCGTCGCCCGTCGGGTGAGATCTGCGCCGGTGAGGCCCGTGGGGAAGCCGAGATAGTTCTCGATTCGCGCGCTCGTGCCCGCCTGACCGCCCGGGGCAAAGCGCTCGACCACGAGCGTGCTGAGGCCCTCGGAGGACGCGTACACCGCCGCCGCCAACCCGGCCGGACCACCGCCGAGCACGACGACGTCGAAGCTCTGTCCGTCGACCTGCGCTCGCAGACCCAGCTCATCGGCGACCGAGGTCACCGTGGCTTTCCGGATGACGCTGTCGGAACGGACCAAGACCGGGCACTCCGCATCCCCGATGCCCAGGCCGTCGAGCAGAGCCCGGCTCTCGTCGTCCGTGTCGAGGTCGTGCCAGGTGAAGGGAACGAGGTTCCGCTCCAACAGCTCGCGCACCGTGAACGCCTCGTTCGACCATCGTGAGCCGATCAGTCGCTGCTGACCTATGCCGCGGCCCTGCAGCCACTCCCTGCGAGTGACCATCGTTCGCAGCAGCAGGTCGCCGAGCTCGGCCGTGGTCGCAACCACCCGGCGCACGTCCTCGGGTGGGAGCGCGAGCAGCGACGTCGGCTCGGCCGCGAACCCGGCGGCGAGCGTCGGCTCGCCGGTGAACATGGAGATGTCGGCCGCGAAGGTTCCCTCCCTGCATTGGGTGAAGTAGCGGTCGCCCTCCGGCGCTTGGTCGATGATGTCCAAGGCTCCGCTGACGATCACGTACAGCGGGGCCTCGCGTTGGCCGTGCTCGAACACGAGGTCCCCACGCGCGAACGACAACCGGGTGCCGATCTCCGCCAGGTACTCGATCTGCGTGGGCGTCAGCCGGGGGAAGAGCGTCGGATCGTCGGGATCCAGGAAGTCCTCTACCGGAGTAGGTGCGTAGTCGGGTGGTGTCACGTCTTCGGTGGTCCGAACCAGGTGCTCAGGGCCTCGGCGAGCCCCCGGTCCGTGCCGTCTCCCGCCCATGCGACGTGTCCGTCGGGCCGGATCAGCACGGCGGCGGGAGCGGCGACCACACCGAGGACCGGGAGCTCCCACTCGCCCTCGTAGTTGGCGTCGATCAGTGGGACGCGGTCTGCCCACGGAGTGATGTCGAGGCTGTCGGGCTCACCGAGGTTGAGGAGCACCGGCCGGGCCTGGTGAAGCAGCTCGAAGACCCGCAGCGGGCCGTCGGTGGTGACCAGGTCGAGGTCGGGCATGCGGCGTCCGAGCAGTGGGTGTCCCTGGCCGAGGTCGTAGTGGATGTCCAGACCCGACACCATTCCGGCGATCCGTTTGCGCGGCTCGTCCATGCTGAGAAGCTCGGTAACGATCTCGCCTACGGCCTTGATGCGCTCGTCGGGGCGGCGCAGCGCGACCTGCGCCATCGTGATGCGCAGCACCCGGGCAGCAACCGGGTGGCGCTCGGCGTGGTAGCTATCCAGGAGGCTTGGCGGCGATGTCTCGTCGACGACCTGGGCGAGCTTCCAGCCCAGGTTCACCGCATCCTGCACCCCTGTGTTGAGGCCCTGTCCACCGTCCGGGGCATGCACGTGAGCAGCGTCGCCGGCCAGCAGAACCCGTCGGTCGCGGTAGGTCGCGGCCTGCCGGGCCATGTCGGTGAACCTCGAGATCGAGGTGGGACTGTGGACCCCGTAGTCGGTTCCGTAGACGGAGATGAGCGCCTCGCTGAGATCGCGCAGGGTGGGCTCCTCACCGTTCTGCGCCACCTGCTCTTCGGTCAGCATGACGCCCGCCGTCCCGCCTTCCTTGTAGATGATCTCGCCGTCGACGATCTCGTACTCCACCTTGCCGATGGCGTGAGTCCCCCTGTCGTCGGTTCGTATGCCCAGCTCTGGCTCCTCTTCCATCTCGACCTCGGCGATCAGGCTGCTGGTCGTCGGCTCCCAGCCCGGGAACTCGATCCCGGCTGCCTTGCGGACCAGGCTGCGCGCCCCGTCGCAGCCGACCAGGTACTTCGCCCGCAGCGACCTCCCGTTCGATACCTCCACGTCGACGCCGGTGTCGTCCTGCGCGAAGCCCGTCACCTCGAGTTCGCGGTGGATCGGCACTTCGAGCTCGGAGATCCAGCCCGCCAGGATGCGCTCGAAGTCGTTCTGCCACAGCGCCAGCCCGTAGCTGTGGCGGGTCGGGAAGTCGCTGATGTCCAGGCGGGACTTCGCGAAGCCCGTGACCTGGGCCTCCTGGCCCTCCGAGAGGAACCGATCGGCGATCCCGCGCTGATCGAGCACCTCGAGGGTGCGCGAGTACTGGCCACCGGCACGCCGACTCTCCAGCTCCTGGTTCGGGCGCCGCTCGACGATCACAACATCCACGCCCGCCAACGCCAGCTCGCCCGCCAGCATCAGCCCCGTCGGACCACCACCGGCGATCACCACAGCATGCTCTTTCATGGTCACTGGTTCAGACACCCGTGCGGGTGAACGTCACATGCGTGACTCCGCTGGGCGAGGAGGTGGCCTCGACCTCGTAGTCCTTCTCGAGGCCCTCCAGTCCGTCCCAGAGCCGGACGCCCCGGCCGAGCAGAATCGGGACCACCACGACGTGCATGTGGTCGACGAGCCGTGCAGCGAGGAAGTCGCGGATCACGGTCGGGCCTCCACCGATACGGATGTCCTTGCCGTCCGCGGCCTCGCGGGCGGTCTCCAGCGCCTCGGCAGGTGACGCGTCGAGGAAGTGGAACGTCGTGCCGCCCTCCATCTCGATCGACGGGCGCGTGTGATGGGTGAGGACGAAGACCGGTGTGTGAAACGGCGGGTTGGCGACCCCACGCGCCCTTCCACTCCGGGTCCTCCTCCCATCCGGGGTGGCCGAACTTCCCGGCCCCCATGATCTCGGCACCGATCCCCTGATCGTGCCGCTGGACGAAGACGTCGTCGACGCCGCCGCTACCGCCGGGCTGCCACGACCGTGTGTTGAACATCCATGTGTGCAGCCTCTCCCCGGCGTGGCCGAAATGTGCGTCGCGGTTCTGGCCCTCACCGGTGCCGAAACCGTCGAGTGAGACGGAGAAGAAGTGGACGTAGACGAGTGACATGGCTGCTGCTCCTTCGGTGATCGGGAAACCGGACCTTGCACGCCGTCTCGCCAGTCGACAATCCCAGGAACCTGGGTGATTTCGCACGCCCACGGGGGTCAGCGACGCGCCCCCGTCGGCGGCGCAGCCACAGGCCGGCCGGGCTCGAACCAACCGGTCGATCCGATCGGCGCGCCCTCGGTGAGCCGAGGCGCATAGTGACCGAAGAAGATGCGGCTGATGAGCTCGCCGCGCGTGCTCACTCCGACCTTCTCGAAGATGGCCTTGAGGTGATCCTGGACAGTCCACGGGGAGAGGTGCAGGCGACCGGCGATCGCATCTGTGGCTAGACCTTGGGCGACGAGCTGCGCGACAGCGCGCTCGCGGTCTGTGAGCTCGTACGCGTCGGCGATGAGGGGCGCGAGCTCATGTGAGCGAGCGGGCTCGAACGTCACAGCGGTCGGGGCGCCGGCCTCGTGGCCGAGCGTCGAGCCGCGCACGGTCAGCCAAGTGCCCGACGGTGTCCGGGCTCGTGCCCGGGCGAGGGCGCCGCTCGGTTCGCGCCCCGCCGCGATGCTGCGAGCGCGGCTCGCGACGGCGTGCACGACCGGCGGGAGGGGAGCGTCCGGGCCGGTGGCCCCCAGTTCCGCCAGCCATTCGTCGGCTGGGGGGTCTTCCACTGTGATCGTGTTGTCGGGGGCGAGCAACGCGAGGCCGGCTGACCTGTCTTGCTCGTGCCGCTCGGCGGACAGCGCGGTGAGCACCAGCGCGCGCCTTAGCCCCTCGGCGAGATAGTGGGACACGGACGCGATCAACGCTACGTCGGCGCGGGCAAAGGGTTCGCGATCAGTGGCGCGGCCCAGTGTGAGGCCGCCCCAGGTAGCCGAATCGCTCACCAGGACGGCTCGAAGCTCGTCGCCGAAGCCGGCAGGCCCCCTGAGCTCGCGATGACGCAGGCTCCGGGCTAGGTCGCCGCCGGTCGTCAGGCTCAGGCTCGCCGCAAGTCGGCCGGAGCGCACGAGCCCGTCGAAGGTGTTGACGTCGCCTTCGCGGTACTCGATCTCGGTCATCCGCACCGTCGCTTCAGCAGGAAGCCCGTTCTCGACGAACGCGTTCGTGGCCAGGCGCGTAGCCGGGTCCATGGTCAGCATGCACACGCCATCGAACGACACCCAGCGAGCGAGGATCTGGCTCGCGCCGAGCGAGAAGTCTCGTACGCCGCGACCGCGATGTACGAGCTGAACAAGATCGCGGCGTAAGCGATCAGGCGACGCGGGTGGGCTGGAGCGATCCATGGCGCGGCATCCTAATCTTATAGTCGCTAAAAGTCTACTGTTACTGTAGCGTTATGTCCCATGCGGGGAGCACCGCCCGACGGCCTTCGCGAGCGCAAGAAGCGCGCCGCGCGCGAGGCGATCGCCGCTACCGCCCGCCGGCTCTTCGCTGAGCGCGGCTTCGACGCTGTCACCGTCGCCGAGATCGCCGTCGCCGCCGACGTCTCGGAGAAGACGGTCTTCAACTACTTCGCGACGAAGGAGGACCTCGCGTTCGCCGGCCGCGAAGAGGGCATCGCGCAGTTCGTGGCCGCCATCGCCGAGCGCCCGCCCAGCAGCTCCGTCCTCGACGTTTTCCGGGCGATGACCCACACCGTGCTCGACGTCTTCGTCGCCGGTGGGGACGAGGACCTCCTCGCGGTGGCCAAGATCATCCGCGGCAGCCGCGCGCTGCAGGAGCGCCTGACCGTGGGGTGGGAGTCGGGGGCCGCAGCGATCACCGCGGTGATCGCCGAGACGTCCGGCGCGGCCGACGACGACCTCGTGCCCGCCATCGTCGCCCGCACGCTGTGGTTCACACACCGCTCGATCTTCCTCCTCGCGCTGAACGGCCTGCTGGCCGGAGAGGACGCCGAGCACCTCGCCGCCCGACTCCGGGTGACCGCCGACCGGGCATACGACGAGTTCGCCGGCGGCCTGGGGGAGTACGGCAAGGCCGGCTGAGCCGAGCGTCCGGAGAGGAGTTCAGGGACGCCCCGGGATCCGCCGGGGGCACCGGCGGTGCCGGCGATGAAGCTCATACTCCCCACACCCCGCGAGGTCTCAGCTCGCGGCGGCGATCAGCACGTTGTCCTGCTCGCCGGCGCTTCGCCTCATCGCACCCGGAGAGACGCCGATCACGCGTTTGAAGGCGCGGCTGAAGGCGGCCTCGGAGCGGTAGCCGAGCCGGTCGGCCAGCTGGCCGACCGTGGCGCCCTCCTCCTTTAGCGCGGCTACCGCGATCTGCATGCGCCAGCGGGCGACGTAGCTCATCACCGGCTCGCCGACGAGCTCGGTGAAGCGGGCGGCGAATGCCGAGCGCGACATCGCCAGCTCGTGGGCCAGCGAGGCGACGGTCCAGTTCCGAGCGGGGTCGCGATGAATGTTCGAGATGGCGCGGCCGATCTGGGGATCCTGGAGAGCTCCCAGCCAGCCCCGTTGCGCGGCCGGGTCGCTCTCCATCCAGGCCCGAATCGCCTGGATCACGAGGATGTCCCCGATGCGCGTGATCACGGCCTCGCCGCCGGGCCGCAGCTCGGCGGCCTCGGAGGCCATCAGCCGCAGCATGCTCTGCATCCATTCCAGCCTGGGCGAGCTGGACGCCTCGATGTGGATCGTGCTCGGCAGGATCTCGACGAGGTTGCCGGCGGCCGGGTGCCCGAAGCGCACGGCCCCGCAGATCAGGCCGGTGGGCGCGCCGCCCCCGCCGTGGCGAAGGATCTCGTAGCGATCGCTGACCGCTTCACGCTCGAGGTCGAGAATGCCCGGCGCAGGAGCTCCCGGTTCGCTGCATAGGACGTGGCCGTCCCCGTGCGGCACGAGGGCGAGGTCTCCGAGCTGGATCCAATCCTGCTCGTCCGCCCCGGTCTCGAGCGATAGCCGGCCCGAGGTGACCACGTGAAACCACATGTACCCCGGCGTCGGCGGCAGCGTGAGTCCCCAGGGCGCGGTGAGCTCGGAGCGGCAGTAGTACGCCCCGTTCATCCGCAGGAAGTGCAGTGCCTCGCCGAGGGGATCCGACGGCGGGAAGGGGTCGGGCGCTTCCATGAGGCCAAGTATCCATGTCCTGACCCGGCTCGTCCATCGTGGTGGACGATTGAGCACATATCGACGCGGTTTGGGCATAGACGGTCCCGCACGAACGCGAAAAGCTGGACGCGTTGCACTAACAGCGAGATCGGAGCGATTATGGCTTACACAGGACAGACCCTCGAGAACCCGGCCAGCGGCGAGCGCATCACGTTCCGCCAGACATCGGCCGACACGGGCGGCGAGCTGCTGGCGATCAACCTCGAGCTTCCCGCGGGCCGGCGCGTTCCGGGTGGCCAGCACATCCACCCGAACCAGGAGGAGCGCTTCGAGGTCGTCGAGGGCACGATGCGCTTCAGCATGGGACGCAAGCGGGTCGTAGCTGGGCCTGGCGAGCTGGTCACCGTCCCGCCTGGCCAGAAGCACGACTTCGCCAATGTCGGCGACGGTGACGCGCTCGTCCGCGTGGAGGTGCGCCCGGCCCTGAAGATGGAGCAGCTGTTCGAGACCGCCGTCGGCCTAGCCGAGGAGGGCCGCACGATGCCGGGCGGCATCCCGAGGCCGCTCGACCTCGCCGTCTTCACCCAAGAGTTCGAGGACGAAGTACAGGGAGCCTTTCCGCCTCGCTGGTTGCAGCGCATCGTCCTCGCGCCGCTGGCCTGGCTCGCCAAGCGCCGCCGCCGTCACCTGCGCCGGCGACCA
Organism: uncultured Thermoleophilaceae bacterium; assembly: GCA_963751105.1. Lineage (GTDB taxonomy): Bacteria > Actinomycetota > Thermoleophilia > Solirubrobacterales > Thermoleophilaceae > JACVRW01. Next base: position 782,050 of record CAVVTG010000002.1, read on the forward strand.
CGGCCGCGACCAGGACCAAGTCCGCCACGGGCTTGCTCACCGGGCTCTTCTACGCCTTCGACGTCGCCGTCATGCCGGGGCTGACCGCGGCCGACGACCGCACGCTGGTCGATGCGATGCAACAGATGATCGACCTTCCGGCCTTCCCTTGACCTCGCTCGTTGCCCCGGCGCTCGCCGCGGTCGCCCTCTTTCAGGCGCGTCGCTCCGGCTCGCCTCAGACCGCACGCTGGATCGTCGCCAGCCTCGCCCTCTACGCGGTGATGGTCGTCGTCACCGTCGTCGTTCACTTCCCGCTCAACGAGGACCTCAAGCAGGCGGGTGATCCCGCCCGCATCGACAACCTGGCCGCTGTGCGCGACGACTTCGTGACCCCGTGGGTCGCCTGGAACATCATCCGGACGCTGGCATTGACGGCGGCCTTCGGCTGCCTTGCCTGGGCGCTCGTCTTGCGCGGACGCACGGGACGAACGGCGTGACACCGAGCAGCCAGGGTCGCATAACCCTCTTAATGCCGCTCTGCGATTGGGTAGGAATCTGAGTTCCCAAGCCAAAGGTCGCGGGTTCGAGACCCGTCGTCCGCTTCAGGCACAACAGTCTTCGGTCGGCGCGACGAGGTCCCCTGCGCCCGGGTTGGCGCCAATACACCCGGGTAGTCGAAGGCAACACGACCTGAGGGGTTTTCATGGCTGAGCCAGTCCCGACCGGGAGCGACGTATCCGCAGGGACCTACAGATGCACTAACTGCGGGGAGACGATCGACGTCGGATCCGTCAAGTCGATGCCGCCCTGCCCGAACTGCGGCAACAACAGCTGGGAGACGCTGAGCGGCGGCGACAGCGCTCAGGACCCGCATCCAGAACAGAAGTAACCCGCGGCGCCTACCCCAGGCGGCCGGGAAGCTGAGACTGAGCCAGCCTGCCCGGCCGCCTGGTGAGACGAGGATCGCTACCGATTGACGCCGGCGTCGACGCGGCCGTGCCGGTCTTGATCGTCGAGGTCCTCGGTGTAGGGCTCGTAGCTGCCGGACTTGGCCAGGCCACGCGAGATGAAGTAACCGGCGCCGAGAATGGCCACGTACAGCCATGCCTGGCGCGCGATGAACTCATCGGTGCCGCTGTCGCCACCGTTGATGACGGCGGCGCTGACCAGGATGGCCACGATCAGGCCGACCATCGCCCAGAACTCGGTGGTCTTGAACGCCTGCTTGGTCTCGGTCGCGAGCCGGCGGGCGGCCCGGCCGAGCGTGGGTGCTCTATCTGCGCGGACGTTGCCGCGGGTTACGTCTGTTGCTGCCATTGTTGTTCCTTTCGAGACGCCGAACTTGTTCCTCGCAGGAGCGAGGAGAGAACGGCGCAGGGGTCCGGGCAAGGGCCGAGCGGTGCCAGTACGCGGCCACTTGCTGAGACATCAATGCCCCAAAATGAGACGCGCAAACCTGTGGATGACGAAGAGCCCGGTATTGGCTGCGGTCCGGCTAGGCCGCTGCCGGTTTCGCGCGCCCTGTCCGGGTAGACAGCAGATTCCCAACCAGGAGTGAAATGGCTCGCGGATCGACAAAGCAGACCACCCAGAAGACACGCCGCGGTCGCCGCGGCTCCAGCAAGTCAGGCGGCGCTCAAGGGCGGCTCAACCAGCTGACCGGCCGGTTTGGTCGTTCCCGCGGCCGTGGCTCCAACACGGGCGGCTCGATCGGGTCCAAGGTATCCGGATTCGTTCGCGGCTTCTTGGGGGGCGGGAGCTCGGGTCGCCGACGCCGGTAGAGCCCAAGCCGCACCATCCTGCCGCTCGAGGCGCTGGTGCAAATCGGCGGCACGGTCGCGCTCGGCGTGATGCTCGACACCTTCCTGGTCCGCGCCCTGCTCGTGCCGGCCGTCACCTACCGGCTCGGCGACCGCGCCTGGTGGCCGGGGGCGCCTTGAGGCTCGTCAGCTCGTGGTCTGGCCCACCTCGATCAGGTGGCCGTCCGGATCGCGGATGTAGCAGCGGATCTCGGCTCCGCGGTCCTGCGGCGGCGTGAGGAACTCGGCTCCGCGGCCGCTCCACTCCTCGTAGACCGCCTGGATGTCGGCGACCCGGATGTTGAGGAACGCGCTCGTGCGAGTGAGTTCGGGCGGGGTCTCCAGGGTCACCTCGGGCTTGTCCTCGGTGGGACCGCCGCCGACGTTGATGATGATCCAGCCGTTCGCCAGCTGGACGAAGGTGGGCTCGCCGTCGCGGACCAGCTCACCTCCCAGTACGTCGACGTAGAAGTCACGCGAGCGTTCGACGTCGTCGCTGACGATGAAGTGGGTGAGCAGGATGCCTTCGCTGGGGATGGGGGGTTGGGCGGCCATGATCCCGAGGATAGAAACGGCGCTGCCGGCGGGCGACCGCGAGTGCTTCGGGCTCAGCTGACGAGCTCGAGCCGCGGGTTCGGCCTCAGGCGGCGGCCCACCTTCGCCCGCTCGACGCCGTCGACCTGGACGATGTCGGCCGTGTAGTCGTTCGAGCCGCGCAGCAGGGCTGACCCCACCCCGTAGGCGTCCACGGGCGCGCCGGAGGCCTCGAACTCCTCGATGCGCGCCGAATCGAATCCCCCGGAGGCCACGATCTTCACCCGGCTGTGACCGGCGTCGTCGAGCGCGTTGCGCACCCGCTCGGCCAGCACCGGGTTCACGCCCGTGGGCTTGAAGTCGCCCATCTCGCTCCACAGCGCCCGGTCCACGAGCTGGCCCGAGGTGTCGAGGCGCACGCCCCACAGCCGGTCACCCAGCTCGTCGGCCACCGCGACCGCAGTGGAGACCGAGTCGTTGACGAAGTCCACCAGCACGGTCACGTTCATCCCGGCGGCGTAGCGGTCGGCGAAGGCCTCGGCGGCGGCAACGGTGTCGCCGTCGTAGGCCGCGATCAGCGAATGCGGCACCGTGCCCACCCCGCGGCCGCCCCACCACGACGCCTGGGCGTCGGTCGATACGCCGATCGCGCCGGCCACGTGGGCCGCCCAGCCGTCGCCGGTCTGGACCTGCCAGTGGTCGTGCCGCGCCGGGAAGTAGAGGATCGGCTTGCCGCGGGCCGCCTGCACCACGTCGCGGACGTTGCGCATCACGAGCGAACGCCGGGCGAGCGAGCCGAGATAGACGGTCTCGAGATGGGCGAACAGCGAGTACTCGCCCTCGATCGTCATCACGGTCTCCCACGGCTCGATCTCGTCACCCTCATAGAGCGCGCGCACCTCGAGCTCGTCCCACCCGGGCTCCCACTCCGCGGCTCCCTGTCGCCCGGCGCAGAGCTTGAGGATGGCCACCGCCTCGTCGATCCCGCCGAGGAGCGAGCGGTGACGCTGGAAGACCTGCATGGTCACGCGCGGATGGCGATCGCGCTCCTCGAGCAGCTCCTTGGTGAGGTTGAAGTACTGGTCGGAGTACCAGCCGGAACGGATTCGCTCCACCGGAAGCCGGAACACCTCGGGGGCGAGGCGCGTGCGGGGGGTGGTGGCCTGCGTCACGGCGGCAACGCTAGACAAACGGAATACTCGCGGTGGTGCGGGCGATCACTCTGATCCCGGGGCAGCCGGACAGCGCCGGGCTCACGGAGCTGCCGAATCCCCAGCCGGGCCCGGGCGAGCTGCTGGTGGCCCCGCTGGTGCTGGGGGTGTGCGGCACCGATCGCGAGATCCTCGAGGGGACCCACGGCTCGGCACCCGAGGGCCGCGAGCGCCTGGTGCTGGGCCACGAGCTGCTGGCCCGCGTGCTCGAGGCGCCCGCCGGGAGCGACTTCGAGCCAGGCCAGCCGGTGGCCGCGGTCGTGCGGCGGCCCGATCCCGTGCCTTGCAGCTGTTGCGCTGCCGGGGAATGGGACATGTGCCGCAACGGGCTCTACACCGAGCGCGGGATCAAGGGCAGGGACGGCTACGGAGCCGAGCTCGTGACGCTCGAGGCGGACTTCGCGATCCCGGTCGCGCCCGAGCTGGGCGACCTGGCCGTCCTCACCGAGCCGGCCAGCGTGCTGGCCAAGGCCTGGGAGCACGTGGAGCGCATCCGGGCACGGGCCTGCACCGGCGGCCACCGGGTGCTGGTGACCGGCGCGGGGCCGATCGGCCTGCTCGCGGCGCTGATGGGCAGCCAGCGCGGCCACGAGGTGCACGTGCTCGACCGTGCCACCGAGGGATCCAAGCCGGAGCTGGTCCGGGACCTGGGGGCGAAGTACCACACGGGCCCGATCACCGAGGTCTCGGAGCGCCTCCACGCGGACATCGTGATCGAGTGCACCGGGGTGGGAGAGCTCGTGATCGGGGCGATGCGCCACACCGCCCCGGGCGCTGTGGTGTGCCTCACGGGCGTGGGTCCGCAGCGCACGCTCGACGTGGACGTGGGCGAGCTGAACACCGAGCTCGTGCTGGAGAACGACGTGGTGTTCGGCTCGGTAAACGCCAACCGGCGCCACTTCGAGCAGGCCGCCGAGGCGCTGCGGCAGGCCGACCCGGCGTGGCTCGGGCGCCTGATCACGCGCCGGGTCCCGCTCGAGCGCTGGCGGGAGGCGCTCGACAAGGCAGACGAGGACATCAAGGTCCTGGTCGAGTTTCCGGCCGCCGACCGCTAGCCTGCCGCGCGATGCCCACCTCGCTCGTTACCGGGGGCGCCGGCTTCCTCGGCTCACATCTCTGCGACTACCTCCTGGCCCGCGGCCACCGGGTGGTGTGCATCGACAACCTCGACACCGGGTCGCTGGAGAACATCTCCCACGTCGCCAAAGCCGTGGAGTTCCGGTTCGAGATGATCGACATCACCGGCCACTACGAGATCGACGAGCCGGTCGACTTCGTCTACCACATGGCCTCGCCCGCGTCGCCGATCGACTACTCGCGGCTGCCGCTGCACACCCTCAAGGTCGGCGCCTACGGAACCCACAACACTCTCGGGCTGGCCAAGAAGCACCGGGCTCGCTTCCTGCTGGCCTCCACCTCCGAGGTCTACGGCGACCCGCTCGTCCATCCGCAGCCGGAGAGCTACTGGGGCAACGTCAACCCGATCGGGCCGCGCGGCGTCTACGACGAGGCCAAGCGTTACGCCGAAGCTCTGACGATGGCCTATCGCCGCCAGCAGGGGGTGGACACTGCGATCGTCCGCATCTTCAACACCTTCGGGCCGAGGATGCGGCCGCACGACGGGCGAGCGGTCCCGACCTTCCTGCGCCAGGCGCTCACCGACCGTCCGCTGACGGTGTTCGGCGACGGCTCCCAGACGCGCAGCTTCTGCTTCGTCGACGACCTCATCCGCGGCCTCGTCCTGCTGGCCGAGTCGGGTCTGCACGACCCGATCAACATCGGTAACCCCGACGAGATGAACCTTCTCGACCTGGCCCAGGCGATTATCGAGCTCACCGAGTCCAGTTCGGAGGTCGTGTACGAGGCCCTACCGGTCGACGATCCCCAGGTGCGCCAGCCGGATATCACGCGCGCGCGTGAGCTATTGGGCTGGGAGCCCGAGATCGACTTCCGCGAGGGACTGCGGCGCACCATCGACCATTACCAGGGAGTCCTGCAGAAGGGGGCCACGCGATGAGCTCGGCCGAGTCGAAGAACCTCGAGGCCATCTACAAGGCGATCGACGAGCACGCCGCGCACTGCGAGTGGCCCGCGGTGGCGATCGAGATGAACCCCTTCGAGGTCGAGCGGCTCGGCTGGGACACGATCCGAGGCCTGCCGATTCACCCCAATCCCGAGATGGGCACCGGCGCGTTTCGAGTGGTGTGCGCTCGCGAGCAGGGCGAGCCAGAGGAAGAGGCAGTCGAGGCGGTGGCGGACCAGACCGTGCCCGCCGAGCTCACGCCGGTGCGCTGACCAGGTCGGCGGTATTCACCACACGGCCGAACTCCGGGTCGAGGTTCGAGGCCGTGACCCGGGCCACCTCGTCCGCCGTGAGCGTGCCCCCGCCATAGGCGGCCAGGTCGAAGGTGTGGGTGGCGTCGAGCACGAAGCTCATGTCGAAGCCGAGGTTGGCGCCCACGCGAGCGGTGGTCTCGGCGCACATCTGGGTCTGGATACCGCACACCGCGATTGCCTCGACCTCGTTGGCCCGCAACCAGGCCTCGAGGTCGGGCTCGCCGTGAAAGGCGGAGTTCACGTGCTTGATCACCAGCAGGTCCGGTTCGCCCGACAACGCATCCTTGAAGGCGTTACCGGGGTGGTCGCGAGCGAGCGTGTTGTAGGGCGAATCCGGCTCGAGGCCGTCGTGGCGGATGAAGACGACCGGCCGGCCTCGCCCGCGCCAGGCGGCGATCAGCTTCGCGATGTTGTCCTCGCAGGACGGGTTGTTGCGAGTACCCCAGGCCGGATCGTCGAAGGCCTTCTGCACGTCGAGCACGAGTAGGGCGGTGGCCTGCATCGCGCAAACCATAACCTCGGCGCGAGAGCCAAAGTCCGACTACCCTAGGTCGAGTCCCCCAACGCGGTAAGGGTTCGCACATCGACGTCTGGCGCATTCGCAGTCTGGCCGTAGCCGTGGCCGCCTTGGGCGGCCTCATTCTGTATGCGACCCTTGCGGGCGCGCAGTCCTCCTCGCCCGATACTGCTGCGCACCTCCTGCTGGTGCCCGACGACACCGGCGCTCAGGCCACGCTCAGCCGCTCGGACGTGCGTGTGGTGGCCGACTACGAAGATTTCACGCTCGTCTCTGCCCACGGGCAGGATTTCGCGGACCTGCGCTCGGCCGGCGCGGTGCGCCGGGACGACCTGAGCGAGGTCAGCCTGCCGGGCACGGTCGGCTTCGACCCGCTCACCGACCGGGATTCGCTGGCGGCCAAGGGGAGGCCCGAGCCCGGCGAGGCGCTGGTGCTCGTCCAGTTCGCCGGGCCGATCAAGGGGCCCTGGCTCGAGCTTCTCCGCTCCACCGGCGCGCGCGTCGTGGAGTACGTGGCTCAGAACGGCTACGTGGTCCACGCTGTCGGCGCCGAGGTCGACCGGCTGGCGGCCCTCGTGGGCACCAATCCGGCGGTGCGTGCGGTGACCCGCGTGACGGCGGCCGACAAGGTGAGCGACGAGGTGGCTCGCGGGAGCGGGCTGGTCGCGGTGCAGACGATCGCCGGCGCGGAGGGGGCCGAGGCGCGGCGCGAGGCCGCGGCGGCCGGCGCCCCGGCGCGCTCGTCGTCTGACGGTGGGGGACTGGCGACCCAGTACCTGAGGCTCAGCGCGGATGAGATCGAGGCGCTGGCGGCCGACCCGGCGGTGGTCAGCGTCACGCCGTACTCGCTGCCCGTGCTGGCCGACGAGCGGGCCTCGCAGATCGTGGCCGGCAACCTGAGCGGCTTCGGCCCGGCGGCGGCCGGATACCTCGCCTGGCACGACGGCGGCCCGGGCACGTTCGCCGGGCCCACCTTCAACTTCGTCGTCGACGTCACCGACGAGGGGATCGACAACGGAAGCGCCACGGCGCCGGGGCACCCCGACTTCCGGGAGAACGGCACCGCAGCCGGGGCCAGTCGCATCGCCTACAACGAGGACTACACCACCGACCCGTCCTCGGCGGACTGCGGCGGTCACGGGACCAACGTTGCCTCGATCGCCGCGGGCTACAACACCCAGGCGGATGCTCCCACTCCCAACAACTACAACGACAGCGATGGCTACAACTACGGCCTCGGCGTGGCCCCGCGCGCCCAGGTCGGTGGGTCGAAGGTCTTCGCCTGCAACGGGGTGTTCAACCCGACCAGCGACCTGGACCAGGTGGCTAGCAACGCCCACGAGGATGGGGCCAGGATCTCCAACAACTCGTGGGGCAACCAGGACAGAGGCGCGTACAGCCCCGACTCGCAGGATTTCGACCGTCTGGTGCGCGACGCCCGGTCGACCGTGGCCGGCAACCAGGAGCTGGTGGAGGTGTTCGCCGCCGGCAACACCGGCGACCGCGAGACGGGGGCGGGCAACGAGGGCTACGGCACCATCAACTCGCCCGGGACGGCCAAGAACGTCATCACGGTGGGCGCCTCGGAGAACGTCCGTGCCTTCGGGGGCACGGACGGCTGCGGGGTCAGCGACGCCGCGTCCAACAACGCCCGTGACCTGCTCGACTTCTCGAGCCGCGGGCCCACCGACGACCTGCGGATGAAGCCCGACCTCGTCGCCCCCGGTACACACATGGCCGGGGCGTCGCCGCAGCACCCCGGCTACGCCGGTGCGTCCACCTGTGCGGAATCATTCCCCACCGGGAACCCCTTCTACTCGCTGATCTCCGGCACTTCGCAGGCCACCGCAGCGGTGTCCGGCGCCGCCGCGCTGGTCCGCGACGACTTCACCGATGACCGCGGCATCCCGCCCTCGCCGGCGATGACCAAGGCGCTGCTGATCAACTCGGCCACCGATCTCGCCGGCGGCTCCAACGGCAAGGGCGCCGTCACGGCCGGCGCTCCGAACGCCGATCAGGGCTGGGGCCGCGTGAACGCCGGCGCTGCGGTGGGGACAACGCCTCGTCAGTACGTTGACCAGACGTCCGTGTTTGGAGCCCCGGGAGCCAGCTACCGGCGCGGCTACGGGATCGTCAATCCCTCCCAGCCGGTGAAGGTCACGCTCGCGTGGACCGACCCGCCCGCCGCGGTGGGCCCCGGCCCCAGCCTGGTCAACGATCTCGATCTGGTGGTGGCGGCCGGAGGTCGCAGGTATCTCGGCAACGTGCTGACCGGTGGCGCCTCGAGGACCGGTGGCACGCCGGACACGCGTAACAACGTGGAGAGTGTGATCCTCCCGGCGGGGTTCAGCGGCCGCTTCTCGATCAAGGTGGGCGCGACCAACGTGCCCGGTGACGGCGTGCCCGGCAACGGCGACACGACCGATCAGGACTTCGCGCTGGTGGTGTCGAACGCCTCCGCGCCCTCGAGCTGGCCGCAACTGACCGCCGATCAGGCGTCGACCAGCGATGCAGGGGCCGGCGCGGACCACGACGGCGCCCTGGAGCCGGGCGAGGCGGTCTCGATCAGCTCAACGGTGCGCAACGAGGGCGCCGCCACGGCCACGGGCGTCTCGGGGACGCTCAGCGGCGCGGGCGGGCTCACGGTCACGCGGGGCGGGTCGGCATTCGCCAACGCTGCGCCCGGCGCGACCACCACGAGCCAGTCCGCTTTTGCCGGCACCCTCAGCGCCGCCGCGACCTGCGGCGCCGACGTTCCCGCCACGCTCAGCCTCACCACCGCCGGCAACCCGCCGCAGTCCGTGCCGCTGGCGCTGGGCACCGGCGCTGCCGGTCCCGTCACCTCGACCTCATCCGGCACCGTGTCGCGCGCGATTCCCGACGACAACAGCGGGGGCACCGAGTCCAGCCTGAACGTGTCCGGCTCCGGGCGCATCAAGGACGTGGACGTGGTGATCGGCGGCATCGCGCACACGTGGGTCGGCGACCTGGCCCTCGAGCTTCGCCATCCCGACGGTACGACCGTCGAGTTGGCTCGCCACCCCGGCGGACCCGACAACCTCGGCGACAACCTCCGAAGCACGATCTTCGACGACGAGGCCGCACTGAACATCTCGCAGGGAGCCGCGCCGTACACGGGGCGTTTCCGGCCCCAGAACGACCAGTTGTCTCGCCTTGACGGCAAGGACAAGCAGGGTGTGTGGACCCTGCGCGTGAAGGACCTGTTCGAAGGGCAGGCGGGGGCGCTGCTCAGCTGGGGCGTGAACATCAGCTCGGCCGTGTGCAACTACTCGAGTGGTGCCGGTCCGGCCAGCCCGGCGTCGGCACCCTCGTTCGCGCTGTCGCCGGTCGCGGAGCGACCGGCCGACGTCGCAGCCGGGCGGCTGACCGTGCTCGGCGCCTGCGCCGCGGCCTGCCGCGCCACCGCCAAGCTCACCGTGTCCGGGAAGGTCGCCCGCAGCATCGGCCTGACCAAGAAGGCCGGCAGGCGGCCGGTGTCGCTGGGCAGCGACTCGGACGGCCGGCGCTCGGCCGGTCCGCTCCGCTGGCGGGTCAAGCTCGACCGTCGCGCCCGCGCCGCGCTGCGCGGGGAGAAGCGGCTGTCGGCCAAGCTCGCGGTGACGATCACGGTCACCGGTGCGCGGCGGGTCAAGTACAGCCACACCGTGGACCTGAGGGCCTCTGCCGGCCTCGCCACGATCGCTCGCCGGGGGCTGCCGCTGCGAGCGGCCTGCTCCAGCAGGTGCCCGCTTGCGGTGGCACTGTGGCTCGATGCCCGGACCGCACGGCGGCTCGGTCTCAAGACCAAGGGAGCGAAGCGCATCCGAGTGGCGAGAAAGCGACCCACGGTCTCCACGCGCGGCAGCAAGCTGACGCTGAAGATGGCCCGCTCCACCCGCGCCGCGGCGGCCCGCCAGAAGCGCCTGAGCGCGCGGCTCACGGCGGTGGCCGGGCCGTCTTCCGGCCCGACCCGCAAGGCCGACAGAACGTCGTCGCTGCGCCGCTGAGGCTCCCGGCCGCGGCCCGGACCGCTGCTACATTCCGAACGTCTCGCGGTGGGCGTAGCTCAGTCGGTAGAGCTCCTGGTTGTGGTCCAGGCGGTCGCGGGTTCGAGTCCCGTCGCTCACCCTCACGACGACGCTGCAAAGCCGCAGGTTCCAGCCCCGGCTCAGTACAAGCCTCTCGCCCGAGCACCGGGAGGTGGTCGAGACCAGGCTCTCAGCCGCCAGGCGCCGCAAGGTGGGCTGTGCGGTCAGGTAGGAGCGGACTCGAGATCGATCCTGGCCGGAGCCGGGTCGAGCAGCGCGGCGCGCACATTTTCGCGCAGGTGCTCGAGCGAACCGGTGCCGGGGATCGGCAGCATCACCGGTGATCGTCCTAGCAGCCAGGCAAGCGCGAGCTGGGCCGGTGTGGCGCTGCTCGCCTTGGCGGCGCGGGCGAGCGGGCCGTTCCCGGCGAGGAGATCGCCCATCGCCATTGGGGCCCAGGGCATGAACCCGATGCCCTGCGCTTCGCATGTCGCCAGGACGTCGTCGGCCGCGGGCTCGGCGACGTTAAAGCGGTTCTGCACGGTGGCGACCTCGACCAGCCTCTGGACTTGGTGTAGCTCGTCGACGGATACCTCCGAGACGCCCACGAAGCGGACCTTGCCCTCCTCGCGCAGCTCGCGGATGGCGCCAAATTGCTCCTCGAGCGGGACCTCGGTGTCGATCCGGTGCAGCTGCCAAACGTCGATCGTGTCGAGTCGCAGCCGCTGCAGGCTCTCCTCGCAGTCGGCGCGCAGACGCTCGGGGCGCCCGTCGGGGTCACCCCCGCGGGCCAGCCCGCCCTTGGTGGCGATGACCAGCCCCTCGGGATAGGGGTGCAGCGCGTCGGCGATCATCTCCTCGGAGCGACCATACGCGTGCGCCGTGTCCACGAAGTCCACTCCCAGCCGAACCGCCTCGCGCAGCACCTCGCGTGCCTCGCTCGGGCGCGGCTCGCCGCGCACGCCGGGGAGGCGCATCGCGCCGAATCCGAGGCGGTGAACGGTGAGCTCGCCGCCGATGGCGAAGGCGCCTGAGGCGTGGACGGGAGGCGGCAGGTGGCTCAAGCCGACGCCGCCACGTGCTCGGCATAGACGGATGGTGGACTCGCCACATAGACCATCTCGGTCTCCTCCTTGGCATAAGACGAGTTCGAAGACCCGGCCGGGAGGTAGATGACCTCGCCGGCTCTCGCGGTGATCGCCTCGCCGTCCTCCGTGCGGATGGTGTAGGAGCCCTTGGTCAGCACCAGCACCTCGTCGTAGGGAAACGAGATGTCCAGGGCCTCGCCCTCGGCGAGCAGTGCGAAGCCGACCGTCATCTTGGCGGCGGGGACGGTGGCCTGGTCGACGATGTCGCTCACGAAGATCTGCTGATCGCCGATCTTCGACCACGTCCCGGCGTTCTCAGTGGTCAGCTTGCGGACTTGCATCCCAGAAGCGGTCATGGTCCGCACCCTAGGAGTTCAAGCACGGTTGAAGTCAAATCCGAGCGAGCCCTAGCGGACGTTCGGGTTTGGCGAGCACACCTGGTGCGAAGCCGCCGGGGTGCCTTCTCCCGGCCTTGGCCGGCGCGACACTCGCCACGTCTGGGATGGCCTTCACCACGGCGAGGGTGGGTCGACAGGTTGTGTGCCGCCCAGCAGAGGAGCCATCTCGTTCGCGGCCGCGACGAGCGACAGGGAGTGGCACCTGCTATTGACGCATCTGCAGGCACTGCGCTTGCTCGTTGACCACCCGGCAGGCGACTGGTTGGCTGGGGGGCTAAGGTCGCCAAGGGACGCCAGCGTCGTCCCGCGGTCGCAAGAACCGTTGAACAAACGTCAGGAGACACCCATGAAGCTGATTGGTGCCGGGTTGCCGCGCACGGCCACCACGACCCAGATGATCGCGCTCGAGATGCTCGGCCTGCCCTGCTACCACATGCGCGACATGATGGCCGACCCGTCCACGACCATCCCGCAGTGGCGACAGGCGTTCGAGGGGAACGGTCCGTGGGACGAGCTCTTCGCCGGCAAGGAGTCGATCGTGGACTGGCCCGGTTCGTACCACTGGCGCGAGCTGATGGACGTCTATCCCGAGGCCAAGGTGCTGCTGAGCGTCCGCTCCGCCGAGAGCTGGGTCGAGAGCATGAACAACACGATCGCCGCGATCTGGTTCGGCGACAACCTCATGCATCACCTCGCTCAAGCGCAGTACCACGTCGACCCGCTGTACGCCTCGTGGCTCGACCTCCTGAACGACATGTGGACCAAGGCGGACATCATGGTCACCAGCGGCGGCGACGCCGCTGAGATGGCCGCCGGCATGGAGCGCTGGAACCGGGAGGTCATCGACACCGTCCCCTCCGACCGCCTGTTGGTCTGGGACCCCAAGGACGGCTGGGAGCCCATATGCGAGCTCCTCGACGTGCCGGTGCCCGACACCCCGCTCCCGAATGTCAACGACACCGAGAACTTCCAGAAGAACCTGATCATGGCCCCCGCCGTCGCGGCGATCAACGCCTGGTGGGAGGCGAATCGCCCGGGCGACGATCCGGCCGACAAGCGGCCCGCTCAGGCGCCGGCGTAGCGTTCGGGGCGACTCCACCTCGGCGACGGCCTGCAAGGGAGGGCTATTCGGTGCATCTGGCCGTGGCGCTGGCGGCGCTCGTGTCGGTCCTGACGCTGGCCGGGGCGGGACCGCCCGCAGCGGAGGCCGACGCCGGCGAGCAGGCCGAGGCCGGGCGACGGGGAGTCGCGAACGAGGCTGAGCTTCGCCGTGCCTGGACCGATCCGCGGACGAGGCGGATAGACCTGACCGCCGACATCTTCCTGCGCGACTGCCGGACCGGCGACCCGATCCGGGAGTCGCCCTACCCCCTGCTGCTCGACGGACACGGCCACACCCTTCGGCAGACATGCTTCGAGAAGCGCGTGCTGCGCCAGGACGGGACGGGGTACCTCGAGTTGCGCCGCGTGACGTTGACCCGCGGCGGTTCGGACGGACCGGGGGCCGCCGTGACGACCCGCGGGGAACTCACGCTGGTCGACGGCGTGGTGAGTCAGAACTTGTCTGAGGAGCCCGGCGGCGGGTTGTTCTCGATGCGTCGCATCACGGTTCGCAGATCGCGGATCAGCGGCAACCTCGCCAACGACGACGGTGGCGGCATCTACGCCCGCCGCGGCGGCGTCCAGGTCTACGACTCGGTGGTCAGCAACAACCTGGTCGACGGCTCCGGGGGAGCCGTGGGATCTACCGGCGACATCCTGGTGGTGGGCTCCGAGGTCGACGGCAACACCACGGACGGCGACGGCGGAGCGCTCTACGCGGATGAGGACGGCGACGTCACGGTCATCGGCTCGCTGATCGACGGAAGCGACGCCGACGGCCCCGGAGGCGCCATCTTCACGCTCGAGGGCGACGTGGCCGTCTTCGATTCGTCCCTGGTCGGCAACCGGGCCGATGACCGCGGGGGAGCCGTGGCCGGCGAGGCCGACGTGCTGCTCGTCAACTCCACCGTGGCCCGCAACCTGGCCGTCGCGCACGCCGGAGGAGGTGTCTGGGCCCGCGACGACCTCGTGCTGGTCAACTCGACCGTCACGGACAACTATGCCGAAGGCGAGGGCGGCGGCCTGCTCGCAGCGGGTCACCTGACCTTGCTCGGCTCCACGGTGAGCGGCAACATCGCCTCCGTCGGCGGCAACCTCGGATCGGCCGGGACCCTGCGCGCCTTCGGCTCGATCATCGGGCCCACAAATGTCGACGCCACCACCGGCGACACGCGCCCGACTCGACGCAACTGCCGCGTGTACGACGCGAAGTCCGCGGGATACAACTTCGTCAGCGACCGCTCCTGCGAGCTCCATCACCCCACCGACATCCTGGGGCATGACCCGTTGCTCCGGCGGCTGGAGGACGACCCTGTGGGCTTCGTGCTGACGCCGTTCGACGGCAGCCCCGTGCGCGGTCGGATTCCAAGCGGCTCGTGCGTCCCGGCTCTACCCCGGCCGCTGTCCGCCGGACAGCTGCTGGCAGCGCACGTCGACTGGGCCGAGGTGCTGGCCCACGACGCGAAGGGAACCCCGCGAGACCGCGGCGTGCCCTGTGACATCGGGGCCGTTCAGTCGCCTCCTCGTCCGGCCGAGCCGCCCCCGGCCGACCGGGTCGCCGCGGCAGCCAGGGTCCCGGAGCAGCGCCCAGACCCGGACCCTCGAACGTCCTCGCGCTCCACCCCGATCGCGCGCGCGAGCGAGCCGGCCGGCTCGGCGGGATCGCAACTGGCGGTCCTGGGCAGGCGGCTCGGCAGGCTGGACTCGCTCGCCCGGCGCTTCGACGAAATGCGCGCGTGCACGACCGAGATCCAGGTCGACCAGGCCGGTGACGTTCGCCACCGCTGGGGCTTCCGCTATGACGAGCGCGACGGCACCGGCATCGACAAGCGCACGGCGCTGGTGCGCCATCGAGGGGGAGGCCGCCCGGATCTCCGCCTCCTGCGTCTCGCGCGCAGCGAACGCTGCCTGAGCGCGGCACCGGACCCCAACGGAACCGGCGAGGCCGCGAGCAGCGCCAGCCCCGGGCTGGCCACCCTGGAGCGTCTCGCCGCACGGGTCGAGCGCCGAACCGAGCGCTTCGACGACTGGGAGTCGTGTCTCACCTGGTTGCCCGTCACCGAATCGGGCGACCACGACCAGAACCTCGGCTACGTCCGGCAGCCGGGCACGCCGGCCACGCGCCGTCACGACCCGGCGATCGACATCGACACCGGCGAGTGGGACGACCCCGATTACCAACTGGCAGCGTTCGTGGGCCGCGATCGCCCGTTCGGGCGGCGCGAGTGCGAAACCGAGCCCGGGGAGGGGGACTTCCGGCTGCCGGCCGCCGTCGAGGCTGCGGCGGCACAGTCGGCGGAACGCGCTGAGCGGCTCGAGCGCCTCGCGGAGAGGGTGGAGGACCTCGGCGAGCCCGTCGAAGAGATCACGCAGTTCGACGAATGCCTGTACACCGTCGGGGCGCAGAGTCGCGCCGGGTACGTCTACCAGGGCCGTCGCGGCTCGCGTCGCCGGCGCTCCGCACTCTCGTTCGACATGCGCGGCCACAGGCCGGCCCAGCTCGACCTGATGGCGTTCCCCGGCGAGGAGCCGCCGCAGATCGAGTGCAACGAAGACGCGGCCGGTCAGCGGACGGAGGAGTAGGAGACACGATGTCGACCGAGGAGATGCGGGCACACTGTGGCCGTGGACAACCGCGAGATCGCCGACCGCCTCGACGCCCTGGCGACTTCCCTCGAGCTCGCCGACGGCAACCCGTACACGGTTCGCGCCTACCGGCGTGCCTCTGAATCGATCCGCGGTGCGGCCGTGCCGGTGGCGCAGCTCGTGCGCTCCGGGCGCGCGCGAGAGCTGCGCGGCGTCGGCGCGGGGATCGAGGCCCGGCTGGGCGAGCTGGTCGAGACCGGCTCGATCGCCGAGCTCGCGGAGCTGGAGAGCGAGGTCTCGCCTGATCTCGTGGGCCTGGGCCGCTATCTCGGGCTCGGGGCCAAGCGCTCCGTGGACCTCGCCCGCGCCCTCGAGGTTCGCACCGCGGACGAGCTCCGCGAGGCCGCGGCAGAGGGGCGGCTGCGGGGCGTGCCGGGCATCGGGCCCAAGACCGAGGCGCGGCTGCTCGAGGCCCTGCGCCGTGAGGACGAGCCCCGGCCGCGCGCCGGGCTCCTGCTCAACCAAGCCTGGGAGCTGGTGGGAGGGATCGCGGCGGCCCTGGGCGGTGAGCCGGCGGGCGACGTGCGGCGCTGGCGCGACTCGTGCGAGCTGCTCGCGGTCGTATGCCGGGCGCCGGATCCAGGTCCGGTGCTCGCCCGCTTCGGCGAGCTGCCCCAGATCGTCTCGCTGATCGAGGAGGACGAGCGACGGGCGGTGGGAGTGACCGTCGAGGGTGTGCCGGTGGAGCTCGTCGCCGCAGAGCCGGAGCGATTCGGCACCGCCTTCGTCCGCGCGACCGGCTCGCCCGCGTACGTCGAGGCGCTCGAGCCGCTGCCCGACGCGCCCGACGAGGACTCTCTCTACCGCGCCTTGGGCGTTCCGTGGTGTCCGCCCGAGCTGCGGGAGGACCCGTTCCGCGGCGAGGCGCCGCCGCTGCTCCAGCCCAGGGACATACGCGGCGACCTCCACTGCCACACCACCTGGTCGGACGGGCGCGAGAGTGTCGAGGGCATGGCTCGCGCCGCCATCGAGCGCGGCTACGACTACCTCGCGATCTGTGACCACACGCCCGCGGTCGGGGCCGTCCGCGGGCTCAGCGCGGACGACGTGCGCCGCCAGGCGGTGGAGATCGCTGATGCCAACGAACTGCTCGCGCCGTTTCGCGTCCTGCGCGGGATCGAGTGCGACATCCTCCCCGACGGCCGGCTCGACCTTCCCGACGACGTGCTCGCCGACCTCGACTGGGTGCAGGTGAGCGTTCACGGCGGGCAGCGAATGCCTGGGCCCGAGATGACGAAGAGGGTCGAGGAGGCGCTTCGCAATCCCTACGCACGCTGCCTGAGCCACCCCAAGGGCCGCTACATCAACCGGCGACCCGAGAACGCCCTCGACATGGAACGGCTGTTCGAGGTCGCACTCGAGGAGGGTGTCGCCCTGGAGGTCAACGGACTGCCGAGCCGCCTCGATCTTCGCGGTGAGCACGTCCGCGACGCCCTGGCCGCCGGGCTCCAGGTGGTCTGCTCGACCGACGCCCACTCACCGGCCGGCCTCGGGAACATGGCTCTGTCGGTGGCCACGGCCCGGCGCGGTTGGGCGACGGCGGCGGACGTGGTCAACACCCGGCCCGTGGAATCGGTCCTCGCCAGCGGCTCGTAGCGCGAGAAGGTCAGGTCGTAACCTTCCTGCTATCGGAATGCCACCCACACGAGCGACCACGACGACGGAGCCGATCACCGATGCCGAGCGATGGTTTCGTGAGCGTTTTTCGACTGTGCCGGAGCGGGATGCCCTGTTCTCGACGCTGAGCGGGGAGCCGGTGGCGCCGTTGTACGGGCCCGACGACGCGCCTCCGTTCGATCAGGTGGGCTTCCCGGGTGAGTTTCCGTACACGCGCGGTGTGTACCCGTCGATGTATCGGGGCCGGCTGTGGACGATGCGCCAGTTCGCGGGGTTCGGCACTGCCGACGAGACCAACGAGCGCTTTCGCTATCTGCTCGAGCACGGCCAGACGGGTCTGTCGACGGCGTTCGACATGCCGTCGTTGATGGGCCACGACTCCGACAGTCCGCGCAGCGAGGGGGAGGTGGGCCGCGAGGGGGTGGCGGTCGACTCCCTGGACGACATGGAGACGTTGTTCTCGGGGATCGACACGGGTTCGGTGTCGACCTCGATGACGATCAACGCGCCGGCGGCGGTGATGCTGGCGTTCTATGTGGTGGCGGCGGAGCACCAGGGGGTGCCGGCGGACAGGTTGGCGGGGACGATTCAGACCGACATCCTGAAGGAGTACATCGCTCAGAAGGAGTGGTGCTTCCCGATCGATCCGGCGATGCGGCTGGTGACCGACATGGTCGAGTTCTGCGCGGAGCGGATGCCCCGCTGGCACCCGATCTCGATCAGCGGCTATCACATTCGCGAGGCCGGCTCGACGGCGGCGCAGGAGCTGGCGTTCACCCTCAAGGACGGGTTCACCTACGTGGAGCAGGCGCTCGAGCGTGGGCTGGACGTGGACGCTTTCGCGCCGCGGCTGTCGTTCTTCTTCAACGCTCATATCGACTTCTTCGAGGAGATCGCGAAGTACCGCGCCGCCCGGCGGATCTGGGCCAAGGAGCTGAGAGACACCTACGGCGCCCGCGACGAGCGGTCGCTGCTGATGCGCTTCCACACCCAGACGGCCGGCGTCAGCCTGACCGCGCAGCAGCCGCTCAACAACATCGTCCGGACCGCCACCGAGGCTCTGTCGGCGGTACTGGGCGGCACCCAGTCGCTGCACACCAACAGCTTCGACGAGGCGCTTGCTCTGCCCACGGAGGGAGCGGTCAGGGTCGCGCTCAGAACCCAGCAGATCCTGGCCCACGAGACGGGTGTGACCAACACCATCGACCCGCTCGGCGGCTCATGGTTCGTCGAGGCGCTCACCGACCGCCTCGAGGCCGAAGCCTACGACTATTTCCACCGAATCGACCAGCTCGGCGGGATGGTCGAGGCCATCAAGCAGAACTACCCCCAGACCGAGATCGCGGACGCCAGCTTCCGGCTGCAGCAGGAGATCGAGACCGGCCAGAGGGTGATCGTCGGAGTCAACCGCTACCAGCACGAGGACGCCGAGGCCACCGACACGCTGCGCATCCCGGCCGAGCTCGAACGCAAGCAGATCGGTCGCGTGCAAGCGGTCCGCGCCCGCCGCGACGGCGCCGCCGCCGAGGCAGCGCTCACCGAGCTGGCCGACGCCGCCGCCGCCGACCGCAACCTCATGTACCCGCTGCTCGACTGCGCCCGCGCGCACGCCACCGAGGGCGAGATCATCACCTCTCTGCAACGGGTCTTCGGTACCTACACCGAAACGCCGGTGTTCTAGAGCATGCGGTTCGGATACAAGGCGTCGGGCGAGCAGTTCGGGCCGCGCGAGCTACTCGAGTTCTCCGTGCTGGCCGAGCAGGTGGGCTTCGACACCATCGCGGTGTCCGACCATTTCCAGCCCTGGCGCCACAACACGGGCCACGCCCCCAACGCCCTGGTCTGGCTGGGTGCGCTGGGACAGGCCACCGAGCGGGCGACCATGATCACCAGCGTGCTCACGCCCACGCTTCGCTATCACCCGTCGATCATCGCTCAGGCCTTCGGCACGCTCGGAACCCTCGACCCCGGGCGGGTGATCCTGGGCGTGGGCACCGGCGAGTCGATGAACGAGACGCCGGCGACGATGATGGACTGGCCCGGCCCGAAGGAGCGCCGCATGCGCCTGGCCGAGGCGATCGAGCTGATCCGGCAGCTCTGGTCCGAGGAGCGGGTGACCTTCGAGGGCGAGTACTACGAGACGCGTCACGCCACGATCTACGACCGCCCGAGCGATCAGGTTCCGATCTACGTGGCTGCGTCGGGCCCGCTCGCCGCCAAGCTGGCCGGCCGCACCGGCGACGGCTTCATCTGCACGAGCGGCAAGCCCTCCGAGCTCTACGAGGAACTGCTCGGCAAGGTGCGCGAGGGAGCGGAGGACGCCGGCCGCGATCCGGATGCGATCGACCGGATGATCGAGATCAAGGTCTCCTACGACCGCGACGCCGAGCTCGCGCGGACCAACTGCCACTGGTGGGCGGCGCTGGCGCTCTCGGGCGAGGAGAAGAGTGGGGTGGAGGACCCGCTCGAGATGGAACGGCTCGCCGACGCCAATCTCGATCAGGCCCACACCCGCTTCATCGTCACGGACGACCCCGACGAGTGCGCCGAGCGAATCCGCCCGTACGTGGAGCTCGGCTTCACCCGTCTCGTCTTTCACGGTCCGGGGACGGATCAGCGACGCTTCCTCGAGCAGTTCTCGGAGGATGTCCTGCCGCTGCTGCGCGAGCGCTTCGCGGCGTCATATAGTGCCCCGGTCATCGGGTCGTAGCAATCGGCGATGGGAGAGAGAAATGACTGACGGCGTGTACCGAGTGACCGAGGTGATCGGCACCAGCAGCGAGTCGTGGGACGCGGCGGCCCGCAACGCCGTCGAGACGGCGGGCAAGACCGTGCGCGACCTGCGCATCGCCGAGGTGATTCGCCAGGACGTGACGATCGAGAACGGCGGCGTGAGCAGCTACCGGGTCCGTCTCGGGATCTCGTTCAAGTACGACTCCAACGACTGATCGGAGCCGTCAGGCCGGCGCCATGAAGGTGCTGGAGCTCTGGCGCTACCCGGTCAAGTCGCTCCAGGGCGAACAGCTCACCGAGGTCGAGATCGGGTCGGGCGGGCTCCGGGGAGACCGGCGCCATGCCCTGTACGACGTCGAGACCGGCCTCGGGCTCACCGCGCGCCGTGTGCCCGAGCTGTTGTTCGCGTCGGCGAGTCTCGCCGACGACGGCACGGTGCACATCACCCTGCCCGACGGCACGCGGGCGCACGATGACGACGCGCTGTCGGCATGGCTTGGCCGTGCGGTGACCCTCCGATCGGCCGAGGAGAAGGTCGCCCTGAGTTACGAGGACGTGGTCGACTTCGAGCACGAGCAGGGCAGCGAGTGGGCGGAGTTCACCGGGGCGGCGGGGCCGTTTCACGACTCGGCCGACTTCCGGGTGTCGCTCGTGTCGCAGGCCACGATCGGCTCGTGGGACCGGCGCCGGTTTCGCTCCAACGTGCTGCTCGCCAGCGGTGGCGAGGACGGGTTGGTCGGGCGGAGAGTCGCTCTGGGCGACGCGATCCTCGACGTGGGCGAGCGCATCCAACGCTGCGTGATGACCACGCGGCCCCAGCCCGGCGGGATCGAGCGCGACCTGCAGGTGCTGCGCACGATCGCCCGTGAGCGCGACGCCCGTCTCGCGGTGGGAGCGCTCGTCAACCGGCCGGGCGCCGTGAAGGTGGGGGACGCCCTGAGGGAGCACCCCGCCCCGTAGTCTGCCGCCGGTGAACCGGGAGGCCCTGCTCAACGACGACGCGCAGGTGGTCGCGGCCCTGAAGCGCGGCGACGACGACGTGTTCGGTCTGCTGATGGACGAGTGGGACTCGTCGATGTTGCGGCTGGCGATGGTCTACGTGCCCAGCCGCGCGGTCGCCGAAGAGGTGCTGCAGGAGACGTGGCTCGGCGTGATCCGCGGGATCGACCGGTTCGAGGGACGCTCGTCGCTCAAGACCTGGGTGTACCGGATCCTGGTCAACACGGCCAAGACGCGGGGGACGCGCGAGCGGCGCAGCCTTCCCTTCTCGTCCGTGGCCGACGACTCCGGCCTCGATCCGGACCGCTTCTATCCCGACACCGAGACCCGCTATCCGGGGCACTGGGCCCTGGGACCCAGCCAGTGGCCGACTCCCGAGGAGGGACTGCTCGCGGGCGAGACCGAGGACGTCATCGGAGCCGCCATCGCCGACCTGCCGGTGCGCCAGCGCGAGGTGATTACGATGCGAGACGTGGAGGGAGCGACGGCCGAGGAATGCTGCTCGGTCCTCGAGCTGACCGAGGGCAACCAGCGCGTTCTCCTTCATCGCGCGCGCACGAAGGTCCGAGCGGCCCTCGAGCGCTACTTCGGCGCGACCGAGGAGGTCTAGTGAGCCGGCCCGAGGAAATGACGTGCCGGGAGCTAGTGGAGCGCGTGACCGACTATCTCGAGGGACGCCTCGACCGGCACGAGGTGGGGCGGCTGGAAGCCCACCTCGCCGATTGCGAGTACTGCTCGACGTACGTCGAGCAATTCGGCACGACGATGAGCGCACTGCGCAACCTCGAGGAGCTCTCCATGCGCTCGGAGACCCGGGAGGAGCTCCTCGAAGCCTTCCGCGGCCGGCGCGCGCCGTGAGCACCCGCCCGGCCCGCCTGTAACGCATCGCCTTCGCCCCGAGTCAGCGTTCTCATGAAGCTGCTGACGGCGGTCCTCGTGGTGATCGTCCTGCTGGCCGGCATCTGGGTGGCAGGCGGGGTGATCACAAACGACTTCACCGTCGCGATGCTGCTCACGGTCCTGTGGATGGGGATCGCCTTCGTGGTCTGTGCGCTGATCGCCTGGCGCAGTCCGTCGCTGCGCGTCCCGGTGGCCGGCGCCTACCTCCTGACGGCGGTGGTGGTGGGCGTCTATCTGGGCCGCTCGATGTTCCTCGACGACGAGGTGAACGAGAGGGTCGTGAAGGCCGCCCCCGCGCCGGCCGAGCCGGCCGGCCCCGAGGAGAGGCGAGAGGCTCCACCACGCAACGTGCTGCTCGGCCGGGGCCGATTTCAGCCGGTCGCCCACCCCGCCCAGGGCACGGCGAGCGCGATCCGGCGAGCCGCCGGCGGCAAGGTGCTGACGCTGACCGGCTTCGAGGTGGACAACGGGCCCGATCTGCGGGTCTACCTGGTGAGGGGTCCCGCGCGCAACGAGTCCGGCGTCGAGGATTTCAAGGACCTCGGCGCCCTGAAGGGGAACGTGGGCAATCAGCAGTACGAGGTCCCGGGAGGCGTGAGCCTCGAGCGCTACACCACCGTGGTCATCTGGTGCCGCGCCTTCTCGGTCAACTTCGCCCGGGCGCCGCTGTCCTGAGCCTGTCGCCCAGCCCGGACTCCAGGGACGATATGGAGCGGCTACTCTATTTCTCGGCGCACCTGACCATGGCGAGGCCGCAGCTACATCCCACGGACACCATGCTCGACGCTGCGCGCGATCTCCTGCTCGGCGAGGGCTCACGGGGCGCGACGATGGAGGCCATCGCCGGCGCCAGCGGTGCTCCTACCGGATCGATCTACCACCGATTCGGATCCCGGGACGAGCTGATCGCGAGGCTGTGGATCCGGGCGGTCCAGCGGTCCCAGGCGTCGTGGCTCGCTGCGCTCGAGCAGGAGGACGCCCGAGAGGCAGCACTGGCGGCGGGCGCTTCCATCGTGGATTTCTGCGAGCAACATCCGGCCGACGCACAGTTGCTGGTGGCGTTCCGGCGCGAGGATCTCGTCCGGGCGATTCCGGCGGGCACGGTCGCCGATGAGCTGACGACGCTCAACCGGCCCGTCGAGCGTGCGGTGGCGGAGCTGGCGCGGCGGCTCTACGGCAGTCGCAGCCGGGTTGCGCTCGACCGCACGCTCCTGGCCGTGTTCGATCTTCCCTACGGCGCCACGCGACGCCACCTGATCAGCGGACGGCCGCTGCCGTCCGGCCTGAGAGCCGATCTTCGCCGGGCCGTGCTCGCCGTGCTCGACGGCCCGCTCGAGCCCGGCGGCTCCAGCTAGCGACGGGTTACTGCAATCGTTTGCGCTATCCTCCGGCCACCTAGGTCCCGCCACCCTTGGAGCAGCTTGGCAACACGAGCAGAAACCGCGACAAAGCCGGGGGCCGTCGCCTCTCAGGGCGATGGCGCCGTCGATTCTGGCCGATACCTCGAGGCCTATGAGCGAATGGTGCTGATCCGGGAGTTCGAGACCGAGATCCACCGGCTCTTCCTGAAGGGAGAGGTGCACGGCACCACACATCTTTCGGCCGGCCAGGAGGCGGTGCCGGTGGGAGTCTGCATGGCTCTCGAGCCCGAGGACTTCGTGGCCGGCACCTACCGCGGCCATGGGCACGCCCTTGCCAAGGGCACCGGCCCTGAGCCGCTGGCCGCCGAGATGCTCGGCCGGGCGACCGGGGTGTGCGGTGGCCGCGCGGGCTCGATGAACGTGATCGATCGCGAGCATGGATTGGTGGGCTGCTTCGGGATCGTCGGCGGGAGCATTGCCGCGGCCACCGGCGCGGCCTTGACCGCCCGGCAGCGCGGCGCTGTGTCCGTGGCGTTCTTCGGAGACGGCGCGACCAACCACGGCTACTTCCACGAGTGCCTCAACTTCGCGGAAGTACTCCGGCTGCCGTGCGTATTCGTGTGCGAGAACAACTTCTACGGCGAGTTCACACCCATGCAGCAGGTGACCGCCGGTCAGGACATCACCGCCCGCGGAGCGGTCCTGGGCATGCCCGCGCAAACGGTGGACGGCAACGACGTGCTAGCCGTACACGAAGCTGCGGAAGCGGCCGTCGAACGGGCTCGCTCGGGCGGCGGCCCCTCCCTGCTCGAGTGCCAGACGTACCGGCACTACGGACACTCGAAGTCCGATCCCGCCCACTACCGCCCCAAGGACGAGGTGGAGCGCTGGTTGGGTCGCGACCCGCTCGACATCGCGAGGGCCCGGCTTACCGAGCTCGGCGTCGAGGAAGCCGACCTGGACGCCGCAGCCGAGCGAGCGAAAGAGGCGATGCGCGAGGCAAGCGAGCGCGCACTGGCCGCCCCGTATCCAGACGCGGACGGCGAGGCCGCCACGGAATTCGCACCGTGAGCGTCGCCGCCGAGGCCAAGCTCGAGTTTCGGGTCGCGATTCGCGACGCGATCGCGGAGGAGATGGAGCGCGACGAGTCGGTGATCTTCTTCGGAGAGGACGTGGCCGCCGCGGGAGGGGTGTTCAAGGCCACCCCCGAGCTTCAGGAGCGCTTCGGGGAAGAACGCGTGTTCGACACTCCGATCTCCGAGCTGGCCCTTGCCGGCGCCGCCTTCGGCGCGGCGGTCACCGGGCTGCGGCCGATCTTCGAGATCATGTTCGGCGACTTCATGGCGCTGCCCATGGACAGCCTGGTCAACCAGTCGGCCAAGTATTGGTATGTCTCGAACGAACAGGGGCCTGCGCCGCTGGTGGTGCGCTCCGCCGTGGGGGGAGGGGGTCGCTTCGGCGCGATGCACTCTCAAATCCACGGAACCTGGTTTCAGGGCATTCCCGGCCTCAAGATCGTGGCGCCGTCGACGCCCGCCGAGGCCAAGGGGCTGCTCAAGGCGGCCATTCGTGACGACAACCCCGTCGTCTTTCTGGAGCACAAGCGCCTCTACTCCGTGAAGGGCCCTCCGGCGGACGACGCCGAGCCGCCTCCACTCGGCCAGGCACGGATCGCGCGCAAGGGCTCGGACGTGACGATCGTGTCGATCGCCAAAGGCGTGCCCGACTCCTTGAAGGCCGCCGAGCTGCTGGCGGAAGACGGGATCGAAGCGGAGGTGCTCGACCTGCGTACGCTGCGCCCGCTCGACACTTCGGCGGTACTCGAGTCGGTGGCCAAGACCAACCGCATCGTGGCTGTGGAAGAGGGGCCGCGCCTGGGCGGCTGGGCGGCCAACCTGCTCGGACTGGTCGCCGCGGAGGGCCTACACGATCTGGACGATGCCTGGGTGATCGCGACGGCCGAAACGCCCATTCCCTACAGCCCCCCGCTCGAGGACGCGTTCATGCCGAGCGCAGAGTCGATTGCGGCCGAGATCAGCGCTCGCGTCGGGTCCTGAGCGCGGCTGGCGCCCACAGCAGGTGACGGGCCGGCGGCGCGCCATCATCCTGGTGCAGAGACTCGACCCGTTGCTCCACTTCGAGGTCTGAAACGGTACGGCGGCCGTGCTGGCGCAAGTGCTCGCTCCACGAGCCCACCGTGAACTGCTCGAGGTACCGTCCGGGCGCGGCGAGGTCCTCGTACAGGTCCCAGGCGTAGGCGCCGTCGCGGCGGCGCACGCGTCCGAGCTCTTGCATCGCCGCCACGAACTCCTCCGCCTGCTCCGTCCCCACCTGGTATTCGAGCGTCACCAGGACCGGCCCGTCGCTCGGCGCGGGCTCGAAGATGATGTCCGGATGAGCCCAGGCCGTGGCGGGCCTGAGGTCGGCGTCCTCGCCCGGTCCCAGCGGCCAGCGCCGCGCCGCCACGACTCCGGCCAGCAGGACCGCCACGGCCACCATCAAAGCCGTGCGGACTCCGGCCACGCCGGCGGTGAATCCCCAGGCCAAGCTGCCCGCGGCCAGGCAGCCCTGGAACACGAGCTGGAAGCTGGCCAGCGTGCGCGCTCGAACCCATCCGGGCGCCGCGCGCTGTGCGGCGGTGTTGAGCGACGCGAGCACGCTGAGCCACGACGCTCCGGCGAACACGAGCACGATCCCCACGGCGACCGGCTCACGAATCCAGGCGAGGCCGCTCAGACCGGCGGCCAGGCCGACCGTTGCCGCCGCGACCAGGACGTCGAGCGGCAGCCGCCGACGCAGCCGGGGCAGCACAACGGCGCCGAGGATCGCCCCCGCGCCCACGCAGCCCATCAGCAGGCCCAGGCCGCTCGACTCGAGATCGAGAGGTCCGACCGCAACCACCGGAAGCAGGGACCACAGGGCGCTGGCTCCGAGGGAGAAGAGCGCCGCGCGCACGAGCACCGGCCGGGCCAGCGGGGAGAAGCGGACGTAGCGTGCGCCGGCGCGAAGAGCCGCGCCCAGCTGCTCGCCCTCGGCCTCCTCGCGCTTCGGGGTGCGCAGCCGAGAGACGACCACCATCAGTACGAGCACGCCGGCAGCCTCGAGTGCAAACAGCCAGCCCGCGCTGAACGCGACGATCAGCAGTCCGGCCGCGGCGGGGCCCAGAGCGCGGGCCAGGTTGATCGCCACTCCATTCAGCGCCACGGCCTGGGGCAGCTCGTCGTGGTCGACGAAGTCGGGAGTGAGCGCCTGATAGGCGATGATGCTCGTGGCCGACCCCGCGCCGAGCGCGAACGTGAGCACGAGCACGACCGCGGGTGTGACGGCGTCGCTGAGCGTGAGAACGGACAACGCAGCCACCGCCGCTGCCATGCCCACCTGGGCGGCGAGTATCAGCCGACGCCGGTCGACGATGTCGGCCGTTGCGCCCACCACCAGGCTGAGCGCAACCGCCGGCAGGCTCACCGCCGTCTGGACCATCGCGATCAAGAAAGCCGAATCGGTGAGCGAGGCCACGACGGTCACGGCGCCGACGCTGTGCATCCAGACCACCAGCTGGGAGCCGAAGAACGCGCCCCAGAGCGACCGGAATCCAGGCCGCTTGAGCAGCCCCCAGCTCCCGACCGGGGTGGCGGAGGCAGTGGTGGTCGTGGTCTGAGTCATGCGATGAAAGAGCGAGCGCAACACGGTCGCGCGGGCCTCGAGACGGCCGCAAACGTGTGCATAATCATCGACGATGGCTGAGGAGCGTGAGATGAACTCCGCGCGGGTGACGCTTCGCGATGTGGCTCGTGCGGCTGATGTTCACCCGGGAACGGCCTCCAGGGCCCTGAACGTGGAAACGCGTTCGCTGGTCAACGAGGAGACGGCCCGGCGAGTGCTCGGCGCGGCCGAGCAGCTCGGCTACCGGCCCAACCCGATCGCTCGCGGGCTGAAGACCAACCGCTCCTACACCATCGGCGTTCTGGTGCCGGACATCACCAATCCGCTCTTCCCGCCCATTCTCCGAGGGATAGAGGACCGTCTGGAGGAGGACGGGTACACGCCGCTGATGGCCAATACCGACAACGACCGTGAGCGCGAGCGGATCGACTGGCAGACGATGCGGGCCCGTCAGGTGGACGGCATCATCACCGCCACCGCGGACCGCACCGACTCGCTCGCCGACGAGATCACGGCCGCGGGCGTCCCTCTCGTTCTGGCCAACCGCCGGGTGGACGATCCGGCGATCCGGGCCGCAACCCCCGACGATCGAGCGGGGATACGGCTCGCGGTGGAGCACCTGATGAGCCTCGGGCACCGGCAGATCGCGCACATCGCCGGGCCACGCGAGTTCTCGAGCGGCCACGACCGGCACGAGGGATTTCTCGAGGCGATGAGAGACAACGGCCTCGAACCCGACCCCGGCCTGGTGGTGGTGAGCCGGGCGTTCACGGAACCCGAGGGAGCACGGGCCTGCCGCGAGCTTCTCGACCGGGGCGGGGGCGCGACGGCGATCGCGGCCAGCAATGACCTGATTGCCCTCGGCTGCTACGACGTCTTCATCGAACGTTCCATCGCCTGCCCTGACGATGTCTCCGTAACCGGCTTCAACGACATGCCCTTCGCCGGGCGCTTCCAGCCACCGCTCACGACCGTTCGCATACGGCCCTACGACGTGGGCGTGGCGGCCGCCGAGCTGATGCTCGAGGTTCTGCGCAGTGCCGATTCCGAGCCCCGCCAGGTACAGCTCAAACCCGAGCTCGTAGTTCGCGACTCGACGGGGCCGCCGCCCGGCTAGGCCCGGTGGAGTCCCGGACGACCAGCTTCGTCTCCAGCAGCACGCGCGGCTCGCCCTCGCCTTCGCCGGACAGACGGTCGAGCAGGGTGCGTGCTGCCTCTCGGCCGATCTCGTACTGCGGAATGGCGACTGTGGTCAGCGGCGGCTGGAGAAAGCTCGCCAGCGGCATGTCGTTGTGCCCGACGATCGATATGTCGTCCGGGCAGCGCAGGCCGGCTTCGGCCAGCGCGGCGTAGCAACCGAGGGCGATCATGTCGTTGCCGGCGACGATGGCCGTGATGTCGTCACGTCGGCGCAGCAGGTCGCGGGCGGCGCTGCAGCCGGCGGGAATGGTGAAGCCCTCGCCGTGGAGGATCGGGGCCGGCTCGCCGGCCACACGCCGGGTCATGGCCTCCCGGAAGGCCCGCTCGCGGACAACCGTCGTCGATAGGTTCACGGGGCCGGTCACGTGGGCGATGCGTTCGTGCCCGAGCTCCGTGAGATGGCCGACTGCGCGCTTTACGCCGGAGCCGTCATCGGCACCGACGAACGGGAGCGAGCCTTCGTCGACGTCGCGGGTCACGAGCACGGTGGGAATGGGCCCGCCGCCCAGGTCGGCCACGGTCCTGCTCTGGCGAGTTGCCGTAGAGACGATCAGCCCCTCGCAGCGCCGTGCCTGCAGCTCGGTGACCACGGCCCGCTCACGGTCCACGTCGTTGTCGGTATCGGCCAGCAGGCACGCCAGGCCG
This sequence comes from uncultured Thermoleophilaceae bacterium, assembly GCA_963751105.1. GTDB lineage: Bacteria > Actinomycetota > Thermoleophilia > Solirubrobacterales > Thermoleophilaceae > JACVRW01. The sequence goes on from CAVVTG010000002.1 coordinate 810,808, forward strand.
GCGCTCCACAACACCTGCTCGATCCCGCGCACGATCGGAGGAATCACCGGGTTGGTCAGGTCCGGTACCACCAGTCCGACAAAGCCGGATCGTCGCGTCCTAAGGCTGCGCGCCGTCGGATCCGGCGCGTAGCCGAGCTCGCGGGCCGCTTCCTCCACCTTGCGTTTGGTCTCGACCGTGACACGGCCCTCGAGGGCCGGATCGAGGGCGCGCGAAACGGTGCCGGGGTGAACGCCGGCCCGCTCGGCCACGTCGCGCAGAGTCGCGGGCCGCCGGCCCCGCCCAGGGGGGCTCAGACGCGAGCCCAGTAGTCCGTCGAGGCCTTTCGGGCGTCTAGCTCCTCGCGGGTCTCGAACCCCGGGGCCATGGAGGCGGCCGAGCCGGCGAGTACTTCGTGGTGCTCGATGTTGAGGTGACGCAACCAGCTCTGCTGGCCGAAGGTCAATCCGATGAAGCAGCCCAGCTCCACCAGCTCGGGTTCGGAGAACAGGCCGTGCAGCCGCTCCCAGAACTCGTCGTCGGTCTCGATGCCCCAGGCAATCGCCTCGGCGTAGGCCAGGGCTGCCTTCTGGCGCTCGTCGAAGGCCGGCGAGGACTCGAAGTTCAGCAACTCGTCGTACTGACCCTCCACGAGGCCGCCTTCGGCGCCCTTGACCGAGCGTTGATTGCCGCAGTACTCGCACTTGACCGTGCGCGAGATGTAGACCCGGCAGAGCTCCTTGATCTCGTGGTCACACACCCCCTCGCGAAACAGGTCGTTCCAGCTCTTGGCGAAGAACCAGAACGCCGCCGGGACGTGCGCTCGAATGGCTGAGCTCTCAGGCCGCGGGGTTCCTTCCCGCGCGCAGCGCTCCAACTCAGCCCTCATGTCGTCGGTCATGTCCTCCGCGGGCACGTAACTGATGCGCTGCTTGCCGGCCACCGCTGCTCCTCCTTCATCATCGAAACACGGAGTTGGCAATCGATTGCCAACTGAGCTCAGAAGCCTAACGCGGGTGCCTCCGACCGTCAAGCGAAGCCATCGCCACGTTGACAGCGACCGTATGCTGCACACGATTGCAGCAGCTGCCCGCGCCGGTCTGTCCGCAGGAGGAGACCTGATGACCACTGTCCGGAGGTTCGTCCAGAACAGGCGCCGCCCGGTTCTGACCGTCGCCCTGGCCGTTCTGGCCACCACAGGACTGGCAGCCGCCGTGGCCGGCGCCGGCAGCGGGTACTGGGGTGGCGATTCGCTCCAGGAGCCCGACCTGATCCTCATCAACGGGGTCGTCCTCACCATGGACGAGGACAAGCCGCGGGCGCGAGCGATCGCCATGACCGGCGATCAGATCGTCCGGGTCGGCTCCAACCGCGAGATCAGGGGGTTGGCGGGTGAGGGCACGCAGGTGATCAACCTGCGCCGGCGCACGGTCATACCGGGACTGGTCGACGGACATACACACGCGATCCGCGGCGGGCAGACCTTCGACCGAGAGACCTACTGGCTGGGCATCGGCTCGCTCGCAGACGCGCTCGACCTGCTCGGCGCCGCGGCCGCCGATCGGGAGCCGGACGAGTGGGTGGCCGTGGTCGGGTCGTGGCACCCGAACCAGTTCAGCGAGAAACGGCCGCCCACGGTGGCCGACCTGACGGACGCGTCTCCGACCAACCCGGCCTACGTCCAGTACCTCTACGACTACGCGCTGGTCAACGAGGCGGGGATCGACGCACTCGGGCTCGACAGCTCTCAGACCCCGCCCGTACCGGGCATCGTCGTCGAGCGCGACCCGAACGGGCAGGCCACCGGCCGGCTGTTCGGAGGGATCGGGCCGTTCAACGCGCTGCTCGCGACCCTCCTGCCGGCGACCTTGGAGGAGAAGAAGAACAGCCTTGCCGACTACATCACAGCTCTCAACCGGTCGGGCGTCACAGGGTTCATCGACGACAGCGCCGGCCCGGCGGCGAGCTACGAGACTCTGTTCGCGCTCAACGACGAAGGCAGACTGACCGCTCGCGCCGGCTACCGCGTGCCCGCCCAGGCGCCAGGGAACGAGTCCGCCTTCTTCGAGAGCTTGATGGCGTTCCGGGCGCCACGGCATCCCGAGGGCCTCACGCCGTTCGTGGGCATCGGCGAGGTCGAGGTCTTCGGCGTCAACGACGGCGTGAGGATGGGTCCGGGCTTCCAGGCGGCGCCCGAAGCGCTGGCCGAGCTCGAGGAGGTGGCCTCGTTGGCCGCCTCACGTCGCATCCCGCTGGAGATACACGCCTACACCGACGACGCCGCGTCGCAGATCCTCGACGTGTTCGAGGATGTGAACGAGACCTACCCGATTGGTGATCTGCGGTGGGCGATCGCGCACCTCAACACCGGGTCGCCGGAGACCGTGGCCCGGATGAAGGCGCTGGGCCTCGCCTTCTCCGTCCAGATGGGCCCGTACTTCGAGGCTCCAGCGATCCTCGAGGCCAACGGCCCGGAGGTGGCAGAGCGGTCCGCGGCGAGGAGTGCGATCGACCAGGGGGTGCGCGTTGCCGGTGGCACCGACGCGACCCGGATCGGTGACTACCGGGTGTGGCCCGGCTTGGAGTTCCACATCACGGGGGCGTCGCTGGGCAACGCTGTGGTACGCCCCCCCGGCCAGCGGCTCACCCGTCTCGAGGCGCTGCGGGCCTACACCCTCGACTCGGCGTGGCTGGCCTTCGACGACGACGACCGTGGCTCGCTCGAGGCAGGCAAGCTGGCGGACCTGGCGGTGCTCGACGCTTCATACCTCCGGGTCCCGGCTACGGAGATCAGTGAGATCCGGTCGGTGCTGACCCTGCTGGGTGGAGACCCCGTCCACGACCCACGCGGTTGGGTGGACGACCAGTGATCGCGGGATCTTAAGCGGCGGTTAGGCCCGGTTGCATTCGCGCGGCTCTAGGTGTAGGGTCACAAACGATTGCCGCAAACGATTGCATCCCGTCGTGCCTAAGCGCGCGGCGCGCGTCGAGGGATCACGGAGGAGAGGAAACGTATGAGTAAGTTGCGTCGGCTTCTGGGGGCCATGCTGCTGGTGCTCGCCATATCGGTGGCAGCCTGTGGCGACGACGACGACGGAGGTGGCGGCGGAGGGGGCGGCGGCAGCGACGACCCGATCAAGGTCGGCACATCGCTTCCCCTGACCGGCGAGTTCTCCGAGCCCGGCAAGGCGGCCAAGCAGGGATACGAGGTGTGGGAGGCCCTGACCAACGAGAAGGGCGGGCTGCTCGACCGCGACGTCGAGATGGTCGTGAAGGACGACGCCAGCAACCAGAACACCATCGTCTCTGACTACAACGCGTTGATCAGCCGCGACAAGGTCGATCTCCTGCTGGGAACGTTCTCGTCGTTGCTGAACCTGCCCGCCTCGGCGGTGGCTGAGCGCAACCGCATGTTGTTCGTGGAACCCGCGGGCGGGGCTCCCGAGCTCTTCGACCGCGGCTTCAAGTACCTCTTCTTCGCTCAACAGGCGACCGCCGACCATCAGGGCGACCTGTTCGCCGAATACATCACCCAGTTGCCGGAGGATCAGCGCCCGAAGACGGCGGCCTACCCGACCCTCGACGATCCCTTCGCCGGGCCCACCTCCGAAGGGATCGAGAAGATCCTCACGGACGGGGGCGTGGAGACCGTGTACCGCAAGACCTACACGATCGACAACCCCAACCTCGACGCAATCGCCAACTCGGTGAAGTCTTCGAACGCCGACGTGGTGGTCCACGGCGCCACCTTCGAGGACGGCGTGAGCATGGTGCGCGCCCTGCGCAAGGCGAACTTCACGCCGGACATCCTCTACCAGACGACGGCGCCGTCGCTCGGCGACCAGTACGCGAAGGCCATCGGGCGCGAGACGACCGAGGGCATCTTCTACGGCGTGAGCCACAGCAAGGAGGCCGACACGCCGGGCAACGCCGAGTTCGTCAAGAAGTACCGGGAGATGTTCGGCGGCACGGAGGTTCCGGAGGACGCGGCCGACGCCTACGCCACCGCTCAGGTGATGGAGGCCGCGGTCCGGGCTGTGGGCAGCGTGGCGCGCGAGGACCAGCTGAAGCTCGCCGACTGGCTGCGCGAGAACGAGGTCGACACGATCCTCGGGACGCTCAGCTGGGACGAGGCCGGCCGGCCGCAGGGCGAGTTCCTCGTGGGCCAGTGGCAGGACGGCGTACCCGAGATCATCCTGCCCGAGGACGCGGCCACGACGGAGCAGATCATCCCCGGATGGAAGCCTGAGTAGGAGGCGCGCTGATTCGGAGCTTGCGAGGCCGCCGGGCGCGGCGGCCTCGCGAACTCGAACACTGGGTATCCCGTTGACCGAGTTCGTCCAGACCCTGATTCTCGGCCTGTTGGTGGGTGGCGTCTACGCCCTGCTCGCTTCGGGACTCACGCTGATCTTCGGCGTGATGAACGTCATCAACATCGCGCACGGAGCGTTCCTGATCCTGGCGGCGTTCCTGACCTACTCGCTCTGGAGCGCAATCGGCCTCGATCCACTGCTGGCGATCTTCGTGACCACGCCGGCAATGTTCGCCTTCGGGTGGCTGCTCTACAACGGGACCGTCAGGAACATCCGCAAGGCCCCGGTGGCCGCATCTGTGCTGCTGACCTTCGGCCTGGCGCTGGTGCTGGAGGGCGTGATGGGAGAGATCTGGGGAAACACGTCCCACTCCGTTCGGCCTCCCTACGCCAACGAGTCGTTCGAAGTCGGGAGCCTCTTCCTGCCTAAGGCCCAGGTCTTTGGCGGAGTCGTGGCGCTGCTCGTGCTCTTGGGCCTCTACCTCATGCTCACCCGCACGTGGACCGGCCGGGCCATCCGCGCGAGCGCGGTCAACCCGCAGGGCGCTGAGCTGGTGGGGGTGAGCGTGGCCAGCGTCGCGGCGCTCACGTTCGCGATCGGCGTTGCCACCGCCGGCGCGGGAGGCTCGATCGTCAGCGTGCTCTACCCGTTCCTACCCGGGTCGCACTACCAGTGGATTGCGCGCCTGCTCGGCATCATCGTGCTCGGGGGCATGGGCAGTCTTCCGGGCGCTCTGCTGGGAGCGCTTGCCCTCGGTGTGGCGGAGACGATGACCGCGGTGTACATCTCGCCGGCCTGGGCCACGGGAGTGCCCTACCTGTTCGTGTTCGTGGTCCTTCTGCTCCGGCCCCAGGGCCTGCTCGGCTCTCGGCTGCGTGAGGACGTGGCTACGGCATGAGTCAGGCCGCCGCGTCGACGCCGGAGGCAACCGCTCCGAATCCGAGGCGCTCAGGTCTTCGCTCCCCGTGGACGGCGCTGATCGTGGCGGCCGTCGTGTTCGTCGCGCTCTACCCGGTCCTCTCGGACGATCTCTACTACCAGAACATGATCATCCTCTCGCTCGTCTTCGCGATCGGCGCGACGGGGCTGAACATCATCACCGGCTTCGCCGGCTACGTGTCGCTGGGACAGGGCGCGTTCCTCGGGCTCGGCGCCTACACCACGGCGATCCTCACCACGAGAGTGGGCGGCGATCCTTTCGTGTGGGTGCCCGTCGCGGGGCTGCTCACCGGCGTCGTGGCCGCCTTCCTCGGAGTGGTGGCCATGCGCGCCCGAGGACACTCCTTCGTGATCCTGACGATTGCCTTTCTCTTCCTGGTTCAGCTCGTGGCCACGAACTGGAAGAGCCTCACGAACGGGACGGGCGGGCTCACGCTGCCCATTCCCTTGTGGAGCCCCGAGTACGCCAACTGGCCCTTCTACTACGCGCTGTTCGCCATCCTCGCCGCCTCCGTGCTGATGTCCTGGTGGATCCGGCGAGTGAAGTTCGGCATGGGGCTGATCGCCATCCGCGAGGACGAGGACAAGGCGGCCACAGTCGGGGTGAACACGCGCGCGTACAAGCTGCTCGCGTTCGTGGCCAGCGCGGTGTTCGTCGGAATGGGCGGAGCCGTATACGGCTACTACCTGACCTTCATCGACCCTGCCGGGATGTTCAACATCCTGCTCAGCGTGCAGATCATCCTCTCGCTGCTGCTGGGTGGCCGAGCGACCATCTGGGGGCCGGTGCTGGGCGCGTTCATCATCGAGCCGCTCAACGAGATCACCAACAACGAGTTCGGGGGAAATACGCGCCTGCTGATCTTCGGCGGATTGCTGGCGCTGGTCGTGCTGTTCCTGCCGCGCGGCATCATTCCCAGCGTTCAGCGCCTGATCGAGCAACGGCGCACCCGCGGGAAGGCCGGCGTCGTCGGTCAGAGGCTCGACGGCAGGATCGAGATCCAGGAGCGGGAGCCGCCGCCGCCGGCGGCGCCGTCAGACAAGCCGTTGCTCGAGGTGAAGGGCCTGGAGAAGCACTTCGGCGGGGTGCGCGCCATCGACGGCTGTTCCTTCGCCGTTCCCGAGGGATCCATCACCGCTCTGATCGGCCCTAACGGCTCGGGCAAGACCACCGCCTTCAACCTCATCGATGGCACCATGGCCCCCGACGCCGGCGAAGTCTGGTTCGACGGCGAGCGCATCGACCGGATGCGTCCCTGGGCCCGCGCCCACCGAGGCCTCGGCCGGACGTTTCAGATCACGCGCCTGTTTCGCGAGATGACTGTGCTGGAGAACCTGGTCGCGCCGCTGCGCTCCTTCAGCCTGCGCCAGCTCACGGCCGGCGCGGTGAGCGGCTCAGAGGCCAAGCGCGCCGAGGAGCTGCTCGATTTCGTCGGGATGGCCGCCTACATCGACCAGCCCGCCCACGCCCTGTCGTTCGGACAGCAGAAGCTCGTCGAGCTGGCGCAGGTGCTGATGCTCGACCCGAAGCTGATCATGCTCGACGAGCCGGCGGGCGGCATCAACCCGACCCTCATCGCGCGCCTCGGGGAGACGATCCGCGAGCTCAACTCCCAGGGGAAGACCTTCCTGATCGTCGAGCACAACATGCCCTTCGTGCTCGGGCTCTGCCAACCGGTGCTCGTGCTGGCCCGCGGCAAGCGGATCGCCCAGGGCGGGCCGGACGAGATCCAGCGCGATCCGCAGGTGCTCGACGCTTACCTCGGCGAGGACTTCGTGCTCGAGGAGACGGTGAAGGCGTGAGGCCGTGCTGAAGCTGAAGAACGTGGTGGCCGGATACGGCGGGGGCGACGTGCTCCAAGGAGTCGACCTGGACGTACCCAAGGGCTCGGTGGCCTGCATAGTCGGACCCAACGGAGCCGGCAAGTCGACTGTCCTGCGGGCCGTGAGTGGGCTGCTCTGTCCCCGTCTGGGTGACATCGAGCTCGAGGGTCAGGACATCACGGGCCGGCCGCCGGCCGAGATTCTCTCCATGGGCATCTCCCAGGTCCCGCAGTCGAACGCGCTGTTCGCGAACATCACCGTGCGTGAGAACGTGTTGATGGGGGCCTACATCGCCCGCCGCGACCGGGGGCTCGTACGGCGACGGTACGACGAAGTCGCCGAGCTCTTTCCGGTGGTCAAGGAACGAGCCGACGACAGCGCGGGCAACCTGTCGGGGGGACAGCGCCGCATGGTGGAGTTCGCGCGCTCGCTGATGCTCGAGCCCCGGCTCGTTCTGCTGGACGAGCCGTCTCTGGGCCTCGACCCCAAGGCGCTGCAGCATGTCTTCCAGTCGATCGGGCGCATGTCACAGGCCGGCAAGACGATCCTGCTCGTCGAGCAGAACGTGCGCTTTGGCCTGCGCATCGCCGACGATGGCGTGGTGATGGAGAGCGGGCGGGTGCTCCTGACGGGGAAGGCCGACGACGTGCTCAACAACCCCGAGATGTCGGCGCTCTACTTCGGCGGCACCGTCGAGCAGGGCGCGGAGAACGGCGCCAAGGCACCGGCGGGCGCGGATCTCTACCGGCGTCCCGGATAGCCAGCCATGAGCACGACGCAGATGAGCGGGGCCAAGCAGCTGGCCCGCGACAAGGTGCACGGCGTCTGGGTGGCCATCCCCACGCCGTTCACCGACGACGGCTCGCGAGTCGACGAGGACCGGCTCGCTCGTTCGGTCGACCACTACGTGGACGCGCTGAAGGTCGACGGCATCTTCTGCGGCGGGGTGATGGGTGAATTCTGGGCTCTGTCGATCCGCGAGCGCGAGACGGTGCACGAGCTGGTCGCCGAACGGGTGGACGGGCGAGTGCCGGTCATGGCCCAGGTGGGCCACCACGCGCTTGCCGACACCGTGAGGCTGTGCGACCACGCCGAGAGCAACGGAATCGATTTCGGGATCGCGATGAACCCGTACTACCCGCCGGCGCTGCCCGACGAGCTCGTACGCAATTGGTACGAACGGCTCGCAGAGGCCTCGCGGCTGCCGATGTTCCTGTTCAACACGCCCTACTCCGGTTCGAGGCTCTCGCCCGAGCTGATCGCGGACCTGGCCGACCTCGACAACATCTGCGGAATCAAGAACCCCCAGGGCCGCGAGCACCTGATGAAGGTCCAAGAGCTCGTCGGTGACCGCATCGTCGTGGCCGACGCGTCCGAACGGGACTGGCTCCAGCTGTATCTCGAACACGGCTTCCAGGCGCTCATGTCCACTCCCGCGCTCGCGCTCTTTCAAACGGCCGGACACACGCCCGTGGCCGACTACACCCGCTGCGCCCGGGCCGGCGACCTCGACGCAGCCTGGGAGATTCAGGGCGGACTCGAGCAGGAGCGCGACCTGTTCGACCGCTGGATGCGCAAGCCCTGGCTCGAGCAGAGAATCGTGCCCATCGCCCAGCTGAAGGCCTGGCTGGAGCTGCTGGGCCTCCCGCAGGGGCCGGTCCGGGCCCCGCTCACGCCGCTCACCTCGGAGCAGCACTCGCAGCTGAGCCGAGACGTCGAGCGGCTGGAGCTCGGTCGAGGGTGACGCGTGGGCGAGGTGCTCCAAACCGGTGACAGGCGTGGTCTGGGCCGCCGCGGCCGGCATCGGCTTCGGGCTGTTCCAAGCGGTGAACGCCCGAGCCGTGCGCCGTCTGGGCGATCCCTACTTCTCGACGTTCGTGCAGCTGATGGTGGCGACCGCCGTGCTCGTCGCCATCTGCGCGATGTCCGGGGAGCTGGAGCGGTTGAGCGAGCTGAACGCCTGGGCCGTGACGAGCTTCGTGTTGGCCGGTGTTCTGCACTTCTTACTGGGCTGGACCTTCCTCAACGTCAGCCAGCAGCGAATCGGCGCCTCCCGCAGCGCCCCGCTGCTCGCCACCGTCCCTCTGTGGGGATTGGCGATCGCCGCGCTGGTGCGAGGTCAGTTTCCGCCGGCCGAGGCGATTCTCGCGATCTTGCTGATGGTGGCCGGGGCTCTCACGGTCTCGTCGCCGGGGGCGGTGGCAGCAACGCGCTGGCAGGACTCGAGCTTTGCGCTCTGGGCACCGCCTTTCTCTGGGCCCTGAGTCCCGTGTTCACCCTCGAAGGGCTCGAGGAACTGGACTCGCCGATCCTCGGCGTCACCATCGGCGTGGTCGCGTCAGCCGTCGGCTTCGGGCTGTTGCTGGCGCTCTGGCCTCACGGACGCAAGCAGCTGCGCAACGCCTCGCGAGCTGGGCTCGCGCTGAAGATGCTCTGCGGGGCGATCGTCGCCCTCGCCACCTGGGGCCGCTGGGTGGCTCTCGATCTGGTGGCCATCGGCGTAGTGCTGGCTCTGAACCTGTTGTCGGTGCCCTCCGTGCTGCTGCTCGCGCCGCTGATCGCGGAGAGCAAGGCGGAGCGGGTGCCCGCGCGAGTTTGGATCGGCGCCGCTCTGGTGGTCGGCGGATCACTGCTGCTGATCGTTCTGGACTGAGCCGATGACGTTCGACCTGCACGCGCATGTGATCGTCCCGGAGCTGACCCGGGACGCGGAGCCGTCGGAAGACTGGCGACCGCACGGGTGTATCGCGAGGACGGCGTCCAGGTGGTGGAGTTCGACGGCCGCCCGATTCGCTCGGCCGTGGAGGAGTTCGTGGACGTGGACGTGATCGTCGCCCGCCAGGAAGAGGCGGGCGTGGAGCACACGCTGTTGTCCCCCTGGGTCCCGCTTCTGTTCTACGACGTCGACCCCGCGGAGGGCCTGCGCCGCTGTCGGATTCAGAACGAGGCGCTGACGACGCTGGCACGCACACGTCCGGATCGCGTGAGCGCCCTCGGGGCGGTCCCTCTCCAGGATCCGGAGCTGGCCGCGGAGGAGCTGCGCGAGCTGATGTCCGCCGGCGTCCTGTCCGGAGTCGAGCTGGCGGCCAGCGTCCGCGGCATCTACCTCGGGGACGATCGCTTCGAGGTCTTCTGGGCCGCGGCCGAGGAGACCGGTGCGCTGGTGTTCATTCATCCGACCACCCGCGGCTTCGACGCCCCTGTGCTGGGCGACTACTACCTGTGGAACACGGTGGGCAATCCCTTCGAGACGACACTCACGGCTGCCCACATGACTCTCGCCGGAACCATGGAGCGCCACCCGGGCCTGCGCGTCCTCTTGGCTCACGGGGGCGGCGCGCTGCCCGCTTTGCGCGGGCGCGTGGCCCACGCGCACTCCTTCCAGCCGCAGGCCCGCCTCCGCCTGGAGGAGTCACCGGTGGACTCGATCCGGCGCTTCTACTTCGACAGCGTCACCCACGACCCGCAGCTGCTGCGCGAGCTTGTGGCCTTCGCGGGCGCCGGACAGGTGGTGCTCGGCAGCGACTACCCGTTCGACATGTCTGATTCGCACCCGTCCGAGACCCTGCGCTCGGCCGGGCTCGACCCCGAAGCCGAGGCGGCCATCGCCGGCGGCAACCCGGCCCGTCTGCTCTCTCCGCAGCGGGCTTTCACCAAGGAGGAGATCAGGTGAGCCAGAGCGCCGATGTCGTGGTTGCCGGGGGCGGGCACAACAGCCTGATCACCGCCGCCTACCTGGCCAAGGCGGGCTACGAGTGCCTTGTGCTGGATGCCCGGCCCATACCGGGCGGCGGCGCGGCCACCGAGGAACTGCTCCTCCCGGGGTACCGGATCGACTCCTGCTCCACCGGGCAGACACTGATTCGCGTCAACCCTCTGCTGCTCAACGACGAGCTCGGCCTGATCTCCGACTACGGCCTCGAGTATCTCGAGCCCGACCCCGTGGCCCTCGTGGTCTTCCCCGACGGCGAGCAGCTCACGATGTGGCTCGACCTGGACCGCACCTGTGAGGAGATAGCACGCTTCTCCGAGCGGGATGCGGAGGCCTACAGGCGCATGATCGCCGAGTACGACGAGGTCAAGGAGATCTACGGGCGTTCGCGCATCACTCCGCCGGGCTTCGGGCCCACGCTGGAGGAGATGCTGCTCGAGCATCCGCGCGGTCGAATCTGGCTGCGCCGCAACGCGATGAGCGCGTGGGACGTGATCCGGCGAGAGTTCGAGAGCCGCCACGTGCAGGCCTTCATGGCGTGGCAGGCCTTTCAGACCCTGGTTGCGCTGGATGCGGCGGGCTCCGGAGTGCTGGCCTATTCGATCATCTTCGGGCGCCAGCGCCGCAGCTGGTCGATCCCGCGCGGGGGGTCGGGGGCGCTCACCGAGGCGCTGTCTCGCTTTCTCGAGGACCACGGCGCCACCATCTTGTGCGACCGCACCGTCACCGGGCTGGTGCTGGACGGCGACCGCTGCACGGGCGTGGAGACCGAGGACGGCGAGCGCTACCTGGGTCGCACCGCCGTGCTGTCGACGATTCACGTCAAGCGCCTGGTCGAGATGGCCCCGCCGGAGAGATGGGGCGAAGAGTTTCTCTACGGGGTCGATACGTACGACGTAGGCATATCGGGCATGGCGGCCTACTTCGCGACCACCGCGCCGCCGCTCTTCGACACCCCGGATGGTCCGCGTGCCGCCGTTTCCGCCGGCACCGTGGGCTGGCCCGAGCAGCTGCTCGAGTTCGGCCGGGCAGTCCGCGACCGGCGGCCCTACGACGACGGGATCCCGTGGCTGTTGGTGGCGAGCCCGACTCTGGTCGATCCCGAACGAGCTCCCGAGGGCCACCACACCGTCAAGCTGCTGAGCCCGCAGACCTGGGAGCTGCCGGAAGGGGTCTCGGGCTGGGAGGAGCACAAGCAAGAGCTCACCAAGCGCCAGCTCGAGCACGTCCAGCGCCTGATCCCGAACCTGAGCGACGACCACATCGTCGCCTCCTTCATCAAGAGCCCCGAGGACATCGAGCGGAGCAACCCGCACATGATCCACGGCGCCTTCCACGGCGGCGACCGCAGCTACGCCTTCAGCGGTGGCAACCGGCCCGTGCCGGGCTGGGCCGCACACCGGATGCCGATCAGCGGGCTGTACCAGACCGGCGGCACGACCAGCGTGGGCGGCTCGATCACAGGCGTGCCGGGACGGAACGCCGCGATGGTCATGTTGAGCGATCTGGGGTATGACCCCGAGGAGGTGATGACCGGTGCCGGACGCGCGCGTGCAGGCAGCCATTGATCACTGGGCGCCGCGCTTCGTGCAGGCCGGCGTGGACTACAACGACTTCCTGGCCACCACGTCGCGGTCCGACACGTGGGATGAGTGGCTGGACGTGTGGTGCGAGAACGGCGACCTTCACGCCGGCCTGGCCACCGAGGCCGAGGCGGCGGGGCGCCGGCGCAGCGCCGGTGAGGCCTGGGCCCGCGCGGCGGCGGCGTACCACTTCGCCAAATTCGTGTGGGTGCTCGACGCCGGCCGAAGCAGGGCCGCCGCCGAGAAGGCGATCGCAGCTCTGGCGAAGGCCTACGAACACCTCGATCCCACCGCCGAGCGTCTCGAGGTCGCCCTGGACGGAGGGACCGTGGTGGGGAATCTGCGCCGCCCTGCGGATGAGGAGCGCCCGCCGCTCGTTCTGCTGGTGCCCGGCCTGGACTCGACCAAGGAGGAGTTCCTGCGCCTAGAGGACGTGTTTCTCGACCGCGGGATGGCCACCCTCTCCATGGACGGGCCGGGGCAGGGTGAGTGCGGCTTCGAGTTGCCGATCAGGGCCGACTACGAGGTTGCGGTCGCCGCCGTGCTGGATCACCTGGTCGGCCGCGAAGACCTCGACCTCGACCGGGTCGGTCTCCTGGGGGTGAGCCTAGGCGGCTACTACGCGCCGCGGGTGGCGGCGTTCGAGCCGCGGGTGAAGGCCGCGGTGGGGCTCAGTGGCCCCTACGACTTCAGCGAGATCTGGGATGACCTGCCTGTGCTCACGCGGGAGACGTTCGTGGCCAAGTCCTTCTCGAGCGATGACGACGAGGGAAGGGACAAGGCGAGGGAGCTCAATCTCTCCGGTGTGGCCGAGCGAATCGGTCAGCCCTACCTGGCCATAACCGGGAAGCTCGACCGGCTGATCCCCTGGCAACAGACCAAGCGAGCCGCCGCCGAGGCGCCGAACGGCGTTTTCGTCCTGCACGAAGACGGCAATCACGGTTGCGCCAATGTCCCCTACAAGACGCGTCCACCCGCAGCGGACTGGCTGCGCGAGCAACTCGCTTGACCGGCGTCGCCATAGTGGGCACTGGGATGTGGGCGCCGCGCCTGGCCGCGGCGTCGCAGCGAGCCGGTCTCGAGCTCGTCACCTGCTTCAGCCGCAATGAGGAGCGCCGGAAGGAGTTCGCGGTGCGTTTCGGCTGCCCGGCGGCCGCCACGCTCGAGGAGGCGATCGGGCATCCGGGAGTCGAGGGCGTTGTGCTGGCCACCCCCAACGACGTACATCTCGAGCAGACGCTGCTGTGCGCCGCGCAAGGCCGGCACGTCTTCGTCGAGAAGCCGATCGCCGACACGGTGGCGGCCGGCGAGCAGATGCGCGACGCCTGCGCGCACGCCGCGGTCACGCTGATGGTCGGACACGCCTTCCGGCGACTCGGCGCCGCCCGCCGGGCCAAGCAGCTGATCGACGAAGGCGCGCTGGGGCGGGTGGTGCTGGCCGAGGCCAACATGTCGCTCCCCGGGACCTTCAAGCCCGAGGCGTGGCGAGCTCAGCGCGAGCGCAACCCCGGCGGACCGATCATGCAGCTGGGGATCCACCACGTCGACACCCTGGCCTACTGGCTCGGACCCATCAGCCGGGCCAGCGGGCGCTTCGCTCACGTCCACACCACGGCGGACATCGACGACGCCGGCGCCGTGATCCTCGAGTTCGAGTCCGGGGCCCTGGGAACGGTCACCGGAAGCTACGTCTCGCCCAAGACCCTCTCCCTGCGCTTGATGGGCAGCGAAGGCGTGCTCGAGTACGACACGGACTTCTCGGTGTGGCCCGACGCCCAGGCACTCGACCGAGTGACCACTCTCGCGCTCGGCGGTGAGTCGGTCGAGTTCGATGTGCGCGACATGCTCGGCGACGAGCTCGAGGAGTTCGGCCGGTGCATCCGCGGCGAGGCGGTACCGGAGACGGGGGCGGCCGAGGGCCTGGCCGCCCTCGAAGCGGTGTCGGAGGCGCTCGCCACCCAGGCCGAGGCAGTGCGCTGATGCGCGCCGCGGTGATCTCGGAGATCGGCTCGCCACCGAGAGTCGATGACCGGCCGGAGCCGGCACGCGAGACGGGCCGCGCACTGGTGCGTGTGGCTGCGGCCTCACTGAACCCGATCGAGATCAGGGTGGCCTCGGGCCGCTTTGCGCGCGAACCCCAGCCACCTTACGTGCCGGGGCTCGAGGGCTCCGGTTTGGTGGTGGAGGCAGATGGCTTCGAACAGGGAGTCAGGGTTAGATTCGAGGCCGCCGCGCTGCCCGGCTTCGGCGAGGACGGCGTGCTGGCCGAGCTCGCCAGCGTGCCCGAGGAGACGCTCGTCGAGCTGCCCGAGGAGGTGGAGGACGCGCCGGCGGCCGCCATCGGGACGGTGGGCGTCACCGCGCTGGCGGCGCTCGAGCGCGCCGGCGTCTCGGGCGGCGACCGGGTGCTCGTGCTCGGCGCCACGGGGGCGGTGGGACAGATGGCGGTTCAGCTCGCGAAGCTGATGGGCGCGGAGCGGGTGGTTGCCGCCGGACGCGAATCGGAACGGCTCGAGCACAGCCGCGAGCTCGGTGCGGACGAGACCGTCGCCCTGAGGGAGGACGCCGATCTCCGGGATGCGTTCTCAGCCGCCGCCGGCGGAGCATTGGACGTTGTGATCGATCCTCTCTGGGGGGCGCCGGCCATGGCCGCGCTCGCGGCGCTCGACGTGGGCGGCCGGCTCGTGAACGTGGGCGAAGCGGCCGGCACCGACGTAACCCTTCCACTGGCCCAGGTCCGCAACAAGCAGGGCGCCATCCTGACCTTGTCGTCCGGCTGGATGACGCCCGACAGCAAGCTGGAGATCTACCGACGCCTTCTCGACCACGTGGTCGCGCAGCGCATCCAGGTCGACCACGAGGTCGTGCCCCTCGCCCAGGTGACGGAGGCCTGGGAACGCCAGTCCGGCTCGCCGGGACGCAAGCTCGTGATCCGCACCACCGACGACGCGGTGGAGGCAGGGCCGTGACAACCGAGACCGTGGGCGGACGGCTGATCGGCCGTCCGCTTGCGCGACGGGAGGACGCGCGGATCCTGAGCGGTCGCTCGCGCTACCTCGACGACATCGAGTTGCCCGACCTCGCGCATCTGGCGTTCGTCCGCAGCCCCGAAGCTCATGCGCGGGTTGCCGCGGTCAGGATTCCGGAGGACGCGCCGGGTCTGATCGCCGTCCTCACCGGCCGGGACCTCGAGGACCAGGCCGGGCCGCTGCCCATTCAGGCGCCCGACGGGGCCGAGGCGGCCGACGAGCCCCACCCGGTGCTGGCCGGCGACGTGGTTCGCTACGTGGGCGAGCCGGTTGCGGCCGTGGTGGCGGAGTCGCGGGCGCTGGCCGAGGACGTGGCCGAGCGGGTCGAAGTCGAGTACGAGGCGCTCGACGTGGTGGTCGACCCCGCCCTCTCACAATTCACCCTGCTCCGTTGGTGGGACGAGGGGGGCGACGTGGACGGAGCGTTCGCGGCGGCGGACGAGGTGGTGAGCGGACGCTACGCCATGCCCCGGCTGGCGGCCGTGCCCATGGAGACGCGCGGCGCCGTAGCCTCGTTCTCCAGCGCCGACGACCTGCTGACCATCTGGTGCTCGGCCCAGGACACGCACCGCCAGCTCAAGCAGCTGGCCGCGGTTCTCGGCCGACCCGCCGAGTCGATCCGAGTGGTGATCCCTGATGTCGGGGGTGCCTTCGGGAGCAAGGGAGCTCTGGCGCCCGAGGCGGCGGTGGCGGCGGTGGCCGCGATGAGGATAGGGCGACCAGTCAAATGGGCGGAGGACCGTTTCGAGAACTTCGTGGCGGCCTACCAGGGCCGGGGAGTGCAGGCCGACGTCGAGCTGGCGCTGACCTCCGGCGGCCGCATGCTCGGGCTGCGCGCACACATCGTGGCCGATCTGGGGGCCTACCTGCTGCCCACCACGGCTATTCCGCCGCATACGACGGCCATGCTCATGACCGGTTGCTACGACATCCCCGCGGCCCGCGTCGAGGTGGACGGGATGCGCACCAACAAGGTGCCCACCGGTCCGTATCGCGGCGCAGGGCGTCCGGAGGCCGCCTACTTCGTGGAGAGCGTGGTGGACGATGCGGCACGGCAACTGGGAATCGACCCGGTCGAGCTGCGCAGAGACAACCTGGTCTCCCGCTTCCCGCATCCGTCGCCCCTGGGATGGACCTACGACTCGGGTGACTACAGGCGCTGCCTCGATCTGGCCATGGAGCTGGCCGGGCCGCCGCCTCAGCCGAACAGTGAAAGCCTGGCGGGCCGGGGCATGGCGATGTACGTCGAGCGGGCCGGCGGCCAGTTCGAGAGCGCCCGCGCCGGCCTGGAATCCGACGGCAGCGTCTCGATCGCCAGCAGCACCTCGCCCCACGGGCAGGGTCACGACACGACCTTTGGACAGATCGCGGCCGAGCGCCTCCGGCTCGACCCCGGGCGAGTGAAGCTGACCTTCTCGGACTCAGCGGTTTCACCCGCAGGGATCGGCACCTTCGCCAGCCGCTCCGTGGCCATGGGCGGGTCCGCCGTGGCCCTCGCCGCCGAGGGGCTGGCGGACCGCTGCCGGCACGCCGTGGCCGAGCTGTTGAGCCTGGCCCCGGATGAGGTCTCCTGGCAAGCGGGCGGTGTGCTCAGCGCGGACGGCCGCTCGCTGTCGCTGCGCGAGCTGGCGGCCGCCGTGCCGGGCCTCGAGGCGGAGGCGCGCTTCGAGTCCGATCTGGTCTTCTCGTCGGGTGCCTACGCCGCCGACATCGAAATCGAGCGTGCCACGGGGCGACTGAGCATCAAGCGAGTGGTGGCCGTCGACGACGCCGGAACGATCGTGAACCCATTGCTGGCCGAGGGCCAGGTGCTCGGCGGCACCGCGCAGGGTCTCGGCCAGTGCCTGGTCGAGGAGATGGTCTACAACGACGAGGGCCAGCCCACCACCGCTTCATTCGCGAAGTACAGCCTTCTCACCGCTGCGGAGATGCCGCCCGTCGAGACCGCCTTCGTGGAGTCGCCGACCCCGCTCAACCCGTTGGGAGCCAAGGGGATCGGCGAGGGCGGCGCGATCGGGACCCCGGCCGCCGTGGGCAACGCGGTGGCCAACGCTCTCGCCGGCCGCCGCCTCGATCCCCCGTACACCGAGGAGAAGCTGTGGCTGGCGATTCAAGAGTCGGCGGAGCGGTGAAGCCGGCTGCCTTCGACTACGCGGTGCCCGACACCCTCGAGGAGGCGCTCGAGCTGGTGGGAGGAGAGTCCCGGCCGCTGGCCGGCGGGCAGAGCCTCGTGCCGATGCTCAACTTCCGCCTCGCCCGTCCCGATCGCCTGGTGGACCTCAACCGCATAGCCGAGCTGGCCTACCTGCGCACGGACGGCGCGACCCTCCGGATCGGAGCGCTCACCCGCCAGGCTGCGCTCGAGCACTCGCCACTAGTGGCGGCCCGGTGGCCGCTGCTGCGGCTCGCCATCCGCAACGTCGGGCACGCGCAGATCCGCTCACGGGGCACGGTGGGCGGCTCGGTGGCTCATGCCGACCCGACCGCGGAGCTGCCTGTGGCCTTCGCCGCACTGGACGCCCGCTTTCACGTTCGCTCTTCGAACGGGGCGCGGACGCTCGACAGCGAGGAGCTGTTTCGCTGGCCCTACATGACTGCCCTCGCTCCCGACGAGCTGCTGCTGGAGATCGAGGTTCCGCCGCTGCCGGAAGGAGCTCGGGCCGGCTTCGTCGAGCATGCGCGCACCCACGGCGACTTTGCCGTGGCGGGCGCCGCGGTGGTTCTCGCTCCGGGTCGGCATGCCGCTGTGGCGCTCCTCGGCGTGGGCCCCAAGCCGGTACGGGCGGAGCAGGCGGAATCTGCGCTTCTGCAGGGAGCATCGGCTCGGGAGGTGGCGGAACTCGCGTCCGCGTTGTCGGGCGAGGGCCACCCACGCGCGCTCATGGCCGACCTCGTGCGGCGGGCCGCAGAGCAGGCCGGGGCATGAGAGTCGCCGTCGAGATCAACGGCGACCGTCACGAGCGGGAGGTCGAGCCCCGTACCCTTCTGTCGGACTTCATCCGCCACGAGCTCGGACTGACGGGAACGAAGGTGGGATGTGAGCACGGCGTCTGTGGGGCGTGCACGGTGCAGCTGGAGGGCGAGCCGGTTCGCTCCTGCCTGATGCTGGCCGTGCAGGCCGATGGTCTTTCGCTGCAGACGATCGAGAGCCTGGGTGAGGAGCTCGCGCATCCGCTGCTGAGGGCTTTCCACGAACACCACGCTCTGCAGTGCGGCTTCTGCACGGCCGGCTTCTTGATGTCGCTCGAGCCGTTTCTCCGCGACAACCCCGAGCCCGATGAGAAGGAGATCCGAGAGGCTCTCGCCGGCAACCTCTGCCGCTGCACGGGCTACCTGGGGATCGTCGAGGCGGTTCAGCAGGCCGCCCGGGAGATGAAGCCGACCTGAACGCCGACGCCTCACTGCAAACGGTTGCAACGCATCGCCGGCGGTTATAGCTTGTGGCCCTCATGAGTGCCAACGGCGGCGAAACGCTGAGGGTCGGCTGGCTCGGCCTCGGCTCGATGGGCAGCCTCGCGGTCGAGCGGCTCCTCGCAGCCGGGCGGGAGGTCAGCGGCTGGAATCGAACGTCGCACAAGGGCGAGGCCCTCGTGGCGAAGGGCATGCGTTGGGGGGAGAGTCCCCGCGACGTGGCACAACACAGCGACGTGCTGTTCTCGATGGTCACAGACGCCGCGGCCGTCGAGGCGATGGCCGACGGGCCGGATGGATTCCTTGCCGGGCTGCTCCCCGGCGCGGTCTACGCCGACATGAGCACGATCTCACCGGACGCCAGTCGCGCTCTGGCCGAGAAGGTCGACGAGGCCGGGGCCACGATGCTCGACGCACCTGTGTCGGGGAGTCCGGAGACCCTTGCGCAGGGCAAGCTCGCGATCATGGTCGGTGGGGACCAGTCGGCCTTCGAGCGCATCGAGCCGGTGCTTCTCGAGCTCGGGCCGAAGGTCACCCGCATCGGAGCGAACGGCATGGCGCTGTACACGAAGATCGCGATCAACCTGGCCCTTGTGGTGCAGGTGACCGCCTTCTGCGAAGGGGTGGCGCTGGCCGAAGAGGGAGGCGTCGAGCGTGAGGCGGTGGTCGAGGCGATGCTCAAGAGCGTGATCGCCTCGCCGGTCCTCAACTACCGGGGTCCGTTCATCCTCGAAGGCCAGATGCCCGAGGAGGCGCTCGCCGACGTGACCCTCCAGCAGAAGGACATGCTGTTGGCGCTCGAACTGGGCCGCAAGCTGGGCTCGCCGCTGCCCCTGACCGCCACGGCCAACGAGATGCTCAATGCCTGCCGAGGGCTGGGCATCGGAGGTCAGGACTTCGTCGTCGTCCATCGGGTGTACCGCGCGCTGGCCGGAGCGCCGCAGTGAAGCCCTACCGCACCCGGATCGGAGACGTGCCCCTCGCCAAGGGCCTCCGTGAGGACGAGGGCTGGATCGACATGCAGGTGCAGTTCTTGATCGATGCTCAGAGCGCGGGCTCGGATGGCCTCGTGGTGGGACGCACGGTCCTGCCGGCCGGTGC
This sequence comes from uncultured Thermoleophilaceae bacterium, assembly GCA_963751105.1. Lineage (GTDB taxonomy): Bacteria > Actinomycetota > Thermoleophilia > Solirubrobacterales > Thermoleophilaceae > JACVRW01. The sequence continues at coordinate 830,699 of CAVVTG010000002.1, forward strand.
GCGTCATGAACGCCATCTGCATCCCAACGCGGACGAGTTTCTCGTGGTGCTGAGCGGCCACGGGGAGATCTACACCGACGACGGGGAAGAGCCGGCGGGCGAGGGGGACGTGCTGTTCACTCCCCGCGGCCACTGGCACGGCTTCAACAACACCTCGGACGGCGAAGTGCTGCTCTTCTGGGGCTGGAGCGGCGCGGGCTCGCTGGAGGCGGCCGGCTATGGCCTCCCCGGCGACGGATGATCTCGCCGCCGATCCCCGCGTGGCCCGCGGGATGGCGGCACAGCTGAGGCGACGCGGTGAAGCGCTGGCGGCCGGAGATCGCGCACTCGGCTGGAAGCTCGGGTTCGGGTCGCCCGCCGCTCTGCAGAAGCTCGATATCGCCGCACCGCTGGTCGGCTTCCTCCTGGCGTCGGGGCGCCACGACTCGGGAATCTGCGTGCCGCTCGGCGATTGGGTCAATCCGGCGCTTGAGCCGGAGGTCGCCGTCCATCTGGGGCAGGACGTTCCCGCCGGCGCGGATCCCGAGACGCTGCGCGGCGCGATAGCCGGAATCGGCCCGGCCTTCGAGCTGGCTGACGTAGACCCGCCCCCGGAGGACGTGGAGCAGATCCTGAGTGGAGACATCTTTCAACGCGGGAGCGTCGTCGGAGCGCCGGCCGAGGTCGGTTCTGTCGCGGGCTTGACCGCCCACGTGTCGATCAACGATGCGGAGCCCGTACGCGTGGATGACGTCGAGGAGCTCACCGGCGAGACGCTGGGCCTCGTGCGCCACGCCGCCGACCTGCTCGCTGCATTCGGAGAACGACTGCGGGCCGGCGAGATCGTGATCACCGGTTCGGTGGTGCCGCCGCTGTCCGTCACGCCGGGCGACCGGGTCGACTACCGGCTCGATCCGCTTGGCCGGCTGTCCATCCGTTTTGAGGAGTAGATGTCGATGCGCGCTGCCGTGATCTCTCAGATCGGGACTGAGCCAACTCTCGGCGAGTTGCCCGATCCGGATCCCGAGGCGCTTGTGGCGCCGGAGTGGCCGGTCGCCAGCTCTGAGGGCGGGACCCCGGTCCCGCCTCCCCTGACGCTGATCGACGTGCGCAGCGGCTCGCTGAACCCGCTTGACCTCCACGTCGGAGCCGGGCGCTTCTTTCAGGGTCCGCCGCAGGTTCCGTACGCGCCCGGTGTGGAGGGCGCCGGCGTGGTGGTGCGCTCCGAGGCCGTCCCGCCGGGCACGCGCGTGCGCTTCGAGGTCGGTCATCCCGGATACGGGACCAACGGCTCGCTGGTGGAGCGGGCCGTAGCACCCGACTCAACGCTCGTGGAGCTCCCCGAGGAGGTCGACGACGACAGTGCTGCCGCGGTCGGCGTGGCCGGCATCACGGCGATGCGGGCGCTCGACCTGCTCGAGCTCGGCGAAGGGGAAAGCGTGCTGGTGCTGGGCGCCACCGGCGCGATTGGACAGCTAGCCGTGCAACTGGCCCGGATTGCCGGCGCCGGGCGCGTGATCGCCGCGGGTCGCAATCGGCAGGGCTTGGCGCGCGCTTGCGAGCTGGGGGCCGACTCGGCCGTTGAGCTGGACGGTCGCGACCGCGACGAGCTGGCGGGTGCCTTCAGGGACGCGGCCGGTGGCCGAGGAGTGGACGCGGTGGTTGATCCGCTCTGGGGCGAGCCGGCGATGGCGGCTCTGTCCGCCGGCGCCTTCGGGGTGCGCCTGGTCAACTTCGGCCAGGCGGCCGCGGGCGAGACCACCATGTCGTCCGTTCCGCTGCGCAACAACCGCGCCACCGTGCTCGGGATCTCCACGGCGATGGACCCGCCGGAGCTGCGTCGCGAGCGCTGCGCCCGTGTGCTCGACCTGGTTGCGAGTGGGCGTGTTCAGGTCGACCACGATGTACTGCCGCTGGAGCAGGTGGCCGAGGCCTGGCGCCGACAGGCCACGTCGCCGCGGCGAAAGCTCGTCCTTCGGATTGAGCCGTGAGCCCCGACCCGGTCCTGTTCATCACCGGTGCGTCGAGCGGCATCGGCGCCGCCACCGCCCGGACCGCCGCCGCAGCCGGCTATCGGCTGGTGCTTGCGGCTCGGCGCGAACCCGAGCTGCGTCGGCTGGCGGAGGAGCTCGGCGGCCCCGAGAGAGCACTGGCTACAGCCGGCGACGTGGCCGACTGGGACGACCAGCAGCGCTTCGTTGCGTCGGCCCTCGATCACTTCGGCCGCGTCGACGCCGTTCTGGCCAATGCTGGGGTGGCGGGGCGCCGCAGCTTCTTGGCGGACGACGTCGAGCAGTGGCGAGGCATGGTCCTGACCAACGTGCTCGGAGTTGCGCTGACCATCCGGGCGACCCTGCCCCACATGCTCGACCGTGGCACCGGCGACTACCTCATCACCAGCTCGGTCGGGGGGCGGCGGGTGATGGCGGGCTCGCTCTACTCGGCCACCAAACACGCCGTCACCGCCATCGGGCTCGGACTGCGAGCCGAGTTGCGGCAACTCCACGACAACAAGCGCATCCGCGTGACCATCCTCGAACCGGGCATGACCGACACCGAGATCTTCGACAACCGGCCAGAGCTGAGGCCCGAGTCGATGATTCGTGCCGAGGACGTGGCGCGCGCGGCCACCTATGCGCTGGCCCAGCCGCCGGACGTCGAGCTCAACGAGATCATGGTGATGGCTACGAGCCAGGACCGCTAGAGGCGTACGAGTCCGCGCTCAGCCCGGTGCAGACGCTCCGCGCCGTCGTGCGTGACGCGCACCAGCTCGCCCGTCTGCACCCCGGCTCGCTCGTCCGTGGTGATCACGTTTGGCTGGATCACCAGGGTCATCCCTTCCTCGAGAACGAAGTCGGGTACCTTCTCGAGCGCCCGGCTGGCGCTGCCGAGGACCGGTGGCAGATAGCCGCCGACGAAACCGTGTACGAGGTCGTCGCGAATGGTGAAGCCGGCCTCCTCGATCACGCTCGAGGCTTCCACGAGCTCCAGCGCCGTCGCCCCTGGCCGTAGGCACGCGAGCAGGGCATCGAAGGCGGCGTCGGCCACCTCGTGCAGTTCACGAAACAAGGCGGTTGGCTCGTCGCCGACGGTGAACGTGCGCAGCACCTGGCCCGTGTAGCCCCAGAACGACGCGCTCAACTCGCAGGTAAGCGCATCGCCGCGTTGCAGCTCCCGCCGTGCCGGCCACTGGGCCGGCACGCTCATCGCGGGAGCTCCCATCGCCGTCACGCCGAAGTAATGGATGTGGGTGGTCGCCCCGCGGCCCGCGTAAGCGCGCTCGACGATGTTGCCCAGCTCGCGTTCGTCGACTCCGGCAGCCGCCTCGCCTCGTAGAGCAGCCAGGCCGGCGTCGGTGAGCTCGGCGCCCACCGTGAGCCAGTCGATCTCCTCCGCGGACTTGCGCAGGCGCAGCTCGGTGTAGGCGGCGTCCAGCGACACCACGCGTCCCGCGAGCTCCCCGAGGGTGCTGTGAGCGCGGTAGCCGAGCGGCCCGATCACTCCCACGCCCGCACCGGACGCGCCCCGGCGCCTGAGCTCGTCCACGGCCGTGGCCATCGGCTGGGCCCCTGCCCAGCGCACATCGCATTCCGTGGCCACACGCTGAGCGTTGGGAACGTGGTTGTAGAAGTTGACCAAGAGGAGGTCGCGCTCGCCGCGTGAGATCAGCGCGAGCGCCTCACGAGTGACCGGCCAGCGCGTGAGCCAGGCGACCGCCGGCCCAGAGCGGTTCGCCCCGTACAGGAGGACGTGCTCGACATCGTGCGCTTCCATCGCGACGGCCAGCGCATCGTGGCGCCGGCCCATCTCCGCGTCGCTGAAGCGGGGGTAGGGCGATGAGTCGAGGAGCTCCTGGTTCAGGGCAGGACGGCCGCAGCGCCGGTGTCGCCAATCGGACGGCCGTTGATCGGCGCCGCCTCCTGGACGTCGGGATCGAGCCTCGTATTGAGATTCGACTGCGGTTCGCGCTCGAGTGGGAGGGTGCCGCCGACGGTGTAGTAGGGCTTGCCGGCCACGAGCAGGTCCTCGGCGGGGAAGCGGGTGATCACCTCGCAGCCCTGCTTGGTCACCACGAGCTGCTCTTCGATGCGAGCTGCGCTCCAGCCGTCAGCCGCCGGCCAGAACGTCTCGAGCGCGAACACCATTCCCTCCTGGATCTCCTCGGGATGATCGAGTGACACCAGGCGGCTGAAGATCGGCTTCTCCCAGATGGCGAGCCCCACACCGTGCCCGAACTGCAGGGCGAAGGCCGCCTCCTCGTTGGGGAAGCCGAACTCCTCGGCCCGGGGCCAGATCGAGACCACCTCGGCGGTGGTCACACCGGGGCGTATGAGGTCGATGGCCGCGTCGAGGTAGTAGCGGCACCGCTTGTACGCGTCGACCAGAGCGCGCGAAGCGCTGCCCACTGCAAAGGTGCGGTAGTAGCAGGTCCGGTAGCCGTTGAAGCTGTGCAGGATGTCGAAGTAGGCCGGATCACCGGGGCGCAGCGAGCGGTCGGTATAGACGTGGGGATGGGGGTTGCAGCGCTCGCCCGAGATCGCGTTGACCCCTTCCACGAACTCGGAACCCATCTCGTACAGCACCCGGTTGACGAGGGCGACACACTCGTTCTCGCGCATGCCCGGCCGCATCTCCCGGTAGAGCTCCTCGTAGGCGGCGTCGACCATCATGCAGGCCGTGTTGAGGAGAGTGATCTCGTCCTTGGTCTTGATCTGCCGCGCTTCCTGCATCAGCTGCTGACCGTCGACCACCTGTATGCCCTCGGCCTGAAGCGCAAAGAACACGGCGGTCTCCGCTGCGTCCACTCCCACCGGCTCCGACAACAGGTCACGTTCTTCGAGCTCGATGCGGATCTTGCGCGCCACGCTCTCGGCCCGGCCGGACTCCTTCGACATCGCGCCCCGCATGGTCGATATACCCGCGCGCGAGCGGCCGTCGCCGAGCCACGGGTTGTAGAGCTCGTGGTGGCGGGCGGCTGAGCCGAAGTCCCACATGATCGGGGCCTCGCCCTGGGGGAGGAGACAGAAGCGGTTGAGCTTGTCCTGCGCCCAGGTGCCGATGTGCGTGGCCGTGACGTAACGAATATTGGTCATGTCGAAGCACAGGAGGGCTCCCAGCTCCGAGCTCGCCAGAAGGGAGCTCACCCGCGCGAGGCGCTCCTCGCGGAGCCGGTCGTAGCGAATGCGCTCCTCCCAGTCGACGCCCATCAAGCCGTAGGTGTGCAACGCCATCGGTCTTCACTCCCAGCCGGTTGCACCGCCGTTCGGCGGTGTCGGTGTGCAATCGATTGCAGGCTATCACGGCGCGGACAGCCTGAGATTGACCGTCCGCTTTTGGCCCGGTAGAGTGTGCAATCGTTTGCAAAAGCAGGACGGGTAGAGAGGCGGAGGACCGAGACGATGGCCGATGGCGGGCTCAACGACAGGAAGCTTGGCTGGGTGGGCGCCGGGCGCATGGGATCGTCGCTGGCCTCGCGCCTGCTCAACGCCGGCTGCGATGTGGCGGTGTACAACCGCACCAAGGCCAAGACCGCGCCTCTGGCCGACCTCGGAGCCACGGTGGTCGACTCACCGCGCGACCTCGCGGATCGCGAGATCGTGTTCACGATGGTCGCGGGGCCGGCCGACTTCAAGGAGGTGGTCTGCGGAGAGCATGGCTTGCTTGCCGCAGACCACGCGCCGCAGGTCATAGTCGACAGCACGACCGTCTCGCCGGCCGCCTCGGCCGAGGTCCGTGTCGAGACCGAGCGGCGCGGCACGCAGCTGGTGGCTGCGCCGGTGAGCGGCAACCCCAAGGTCGTCGACGTCGGGAAGCTCACGATCGTGGCCTCGGGGCCCGAGGACGCCTTCGAGATGGTGCGCCCACTGCTCGAGCTGTTGGGCGCGGGCGTGACCTATGTCGGCGAAGGCGAGCGGGCCCGGCTCGTGAAGATCTGCCACAACGTCATGCTCGGGGTGGTGGCCCAGTCGCTTGCGGAGATCACCGTACTGGCCGAAAAGGGGGGCATAGCAAGAGCCGACTTCCTCGACTTCCTGAACAACAGCGTCATGGGGTCGATGTTCACGCGCTACAAGACCCCCGCACTGGTGAACCTGGACTTCACGCCCACCTTCACTCCGGAGCTGCTGCTCAAGGACTTTGACCTCGGCTTCGAGGCCGCCCGGGGTCACGGCGTGCCGATGCCGGTGGCCGCTGTCGCTGCCGAGATCGTCCGGGCCATGCGAGGCTCGGGGTACGAGGACAAGGACTTTGCCGCCCTGCTCGAGATCGAGGCGCTCGGATCGGGGCTCGACCTGCTCCCCGAGGACGTCGCCGTCTCTGACGGGCTCGAGGCGAGCATGGACGGCGCGCCGGTTCGAGCCTGACCCGCCGGGGACTGACGTGAAGCATGCGGTGGTCACGGGGGCCGGTAGCGGAATAGGCGCCGCCACCGCCAAGGCGCTCGCGCGCGACGGGTTTCGAGTGGGGTTGCTCGACCTGCGCGGAGACGCGGGCGCCGCAGTAGAGCGCGACATCGCGGTGCGCGGTGGGACGGCCTACTCACTGGAGCTGGACGTGACCGACGCCGACGGGGTCACCTCGGCCTTCGAGCGCGTTCGCGGCATCCAGACGGACCTGTCGGTGCTCGTGAACAGCGCGGGCGTAGTGGCCGTGGCCCCCTTCGAGGAGTTCTCGCCTGAGGTCTGGCGGCGCACCTACGAGGTCAACGTCATCGGCACCTACCTCGCGATGGTGGCGGCGCTGCCGGGGCTGCAAGCTGCGGAGGAGCCGGCTCGCGTGATCAACGTGGCCTCTGCGGCCGCCAAGCGTGCCGGTCCGTTCACCGCCCCCTACAACGCCTCGAAAGCGGCGGTGATCAGCCTGTCGCGAACGGCCGCCGCCGCGTGGGCCCCGGAAGTGCTCGTGAACAGCGTCTGTCCAGGATTGATCGATACACCGATGTGGCGCGACATGGATCGGCGCCTCGAGGAGTTGAACGCCGGACCGGGAACCAGCCTCGCCGACCGAGTCGCCGACCTTCCGATCGTTCGCGCCGGGACCGCGGAGGAGGTCGCCGAGGTGATCGCTGCCCTCGCCGGTCCCGCAGGCGCCTATGTCGTCGGCGAGGACCTCAACGTGAGCGGTGGCCTCGTGATGCACTAGCCCGCGGCGCGGGCTAGAAAGGCGAGGATGGCCGCGGTGTCGTAGTGGAACATCTGGGCGCGGGCGAACTTGCCGTCGCGCACCCGATAGATGGCCAGGACCGGCGACTCGAAGCGCTCGCCGCTCGGACTCAGAGCCCGCTGCGTGTACTCGACGGTGACCTCCTCACCCTCGGCGGCCACGATCCGCGGATCCATCCGGCGCTCGGTCTCCGTCGGCTGCAGCGGCCCCCACGTGCCGAGCCAGGTCGTCTCCGGAGCGGTCTCCAGCCGCTCGCGCATGGTCTCCTTGCCGCGCAAGCTGCCGCCGTAGGGCAGCGACGGCGCGTCGTGGAGCTCGACGTCGTCGTGAAAGACGGCGAACAGGCCGTCCCGGTCGCGTGCCTCGATTGCTCGAAAGGCGCTCAGCACCACGTCTGCGCTTCTCTCCACGGAAGCTCCGATCCCTGTGAGGTCGAACCTGATAGGCGAATTATAGAGGATACACTCTAAAACGTCGTGGTGTTCAGGAACACACGAGCCGGGGAATCCTCGGAGCGGTGTCCCCACGACGCACGACGACGGTGACCGTGATCGCGCTCGGGCTGGCGATGGCCGCAGGCGCCGGCCCGGCAGTTGCGGACGAGCCCACGCCCCCGCCGTGGCTCGAGGTCGAGAACGGGCAGACCCAGCCGCAGTTCTCATTCGAAGAGGCGGTCGAGCAGACGGTCTTCGTCGAGACCCCGCTGGACAGCGACGGCGACGGTCGCCGCGACCGGGTCCGGATCCAGGTCAGCCGTCCACGCGAGACCGACACTCAGGGTTACAAGGTCCCGGTGGTGTTCGAGCACAGCCCCTACCGGGGCGACTTCGGCGACGCGGTGAACCATCCGGTGGATCTCGACACCCTGCCGCAGGAGTTCCTGAGGGGGGAGGGCAGGCGGGCGACCGGGTCGCGCGCGGCCCGGCTGCGCCGCAAGGTAAGCGCGCGCGCCGCCCGTGCGCGACTCGACGCGCGCGCCGACCTGCCCGACAGCTCGCTCGACAACTACTACGTCCCGCGTGGCTATGCCGTGGTGCTCGGCGAGAGCATCGGCACCTTCAACTCGGACGGATGTCCCACCGTCGGCGACCGCACGGAGACGCTCGGCACCAAGGCGGTGATCGACTGGCTCAACGGTCGCGCCCGCGCAGTCGACCAGGCCGGCAACCCGGTGACCGCCGAGTGGACCACCGGCGCGGTGGGGATGACCGGCGTCTCTTACAACGGCACCCTTCCCAACCAGGTGGCCACCACGGGCGTGGAGGGCCTCGAGACGATCATCCCCGTCTCGGCGATCTCGAGCTGGTACGACTACTACCGGGCCAACGGGCTGGTCGTCGCCCCGCACTCCGAGACCCAGGGCGTGGGCGAGAACGCCTACCTCGGTGAGGACACCGACGTGCTCGCGTCGTTCATCGGCGGTAGTCGGATGGCCGATCGCTGCGCGGCCACCATTCCGTTCCTGATTCGCGAGCAGGACCGCGTGACCGGTGACTGGAGCCCGTTCTGGCGCGCGCGCGACTATCTCGACGACGTCCGCCGCATCCGGGCCAGCGTGTTCGTGGTGCACGGGCTCAACGACTGGAACGTGAAGACCAAGGCCTTCGCCGAGTGGTGGTACCGCCTCGACCGCTATGGCGTCGAGCGCAAGCTCTGGCTGCACAACGGGGGTCACGGCGGCCCGCAGGACGAGGGCGCGGTGGCCTACGAGCAGGCGGAGAACCGCTGGCTCGACCGCTGGCTGTTCGGAGTGCGCAACGGAATCGAGAACGAGCCGCGAGCCACGATCCAGCGCGAGGACGGCGCTTACACCCAGGAGGCGGACTGGCCGGCGCGCGGCTCGCGACTGGCCACGCTGCGCCTGTCCGCCCGCAGGGCGAACGCGCCCGGCGAGCTGACCGGGGCGCGTCCCTCGCGCGGCCGTCGCGCCAGCCAGAGCTTCGTCGACCGGGGCCGCCTGTTCGACACCGACGACGTGCTGATCCAGGGTCCCGACCAGATCCGGCCCGACCGGCTGATCTACCGCTCGCCCCAGCTCCGACAGGACCTTCGCCTCAGCGGTACGCCTTTCGTGAGGCTCAGGATGTCGGTCGACAACCGCAACGCGGCGAACCTCACCGCGGTGCTCGTCGACTACGGAGCCGAGGGCTCCGCGGACGCGCCGGTGATGGTCACCCGCGGCTGGCTCGATCCCCAGAACCGCTCGAGCATCAGCCGCAGCCGCCCGATCCGCCAGGGCAGGAGCTACAGCTTCCGCTGGGACCTGCAGCCGGACGATTATCTCTTCCGGGCCGGGCACCGCATCGGCCTGGTGGTGGTGTCGACCGACCACGACTACACCATCCGCCCGGCGCCGGGCACGCGGCTCACGCTGTACCCCGCGGACAGCCGCATCAGCCTGCCCGTGGTGGGCGGCGGCGCAGCGCTCGGCTTCTGACCGGCCTTCCGTTACCCGGCCACTTCGATCCCGCGCGCGTGGGCGAGGTATGGCGTGTGGACTACGAGGCTCGGGCGCGCGAGGCCGAGGAGTGGGCGGGGCGTCACGACCTGCAGCCCGCCACTCGTGACCAGCGCCGCGTGTGCCTGCTGGTAGTCGACGTCCAGAACACGTTCTGCATCCCGGACTTCGAGCTGTTCGTGGCCGGCCCATCGGGCACCGGCGCCGTGGACGACAGCCGGCGCCTGTGCGAGTTCGTCTACCGCAACCTCGGTGCGATCACGCAGATCGTCCCGAGCCTCGACACCCATCACGCCATGCAGGTGTTCCACGCGGCCTGGATCGTGGACGAGCAGGGCCGGCACCCCGAGCCCTACTCGCTCATCTCCGCACCGGACGTTGAGGACGGGCGCTGGCGCGTCAACCCGGAGGTCGCCGAGGCGCTCGGACTCGGCCAGGATTACGCCGAGCGCCAGCTCGTGCACTACACGCGCAGCCTTGCCGAGGGAGGCAAATACGACCTGACCGTCTGGCCCTATCACGCTCTGCTCGGCGGCATCGGCCACGCGCTGGTCTCGGCCGTGGAGGAGGCGATCTTCTTCCACGGCCTGGCCCGGCACAGCCGCCCCGCCTTCCAGGTCAAGGGCGAGCACGCGCTGACCGAGCACTACTCGATGCTCGGGCCGGAGGTCACGCAGGGCCCCGACCGCGAGACCCTGGGACAGAAGAACACCGAGCTCATCACGCAGCTGCTCGAGTTCGACGCCGTGATCGTGGCCGGTCAGGCCAAGAGCCACTGCCTGGCGTGGACGATCGACGACCTGCTCACCGACGACGACGCGCGCGAGCGCGAACTGGCGGAGCGCACCTACCTGCTGGAGGACTGCACGTCGCCGGTGGTGGTGCCCGGCGTCGTGGACTGGACCGATCAGGCGGACGCCGCGTTCGAGCGCTACGAGGCGGCGGGCATGCACGTGGTGCGCTCCACCGATCCGGTCGAGAGCTGGCCCGGCCTGTGGAGGCAACCCAACCGGGGGTCTCATGGCCGAACGGGTCCCTTGCGCCCGGGTCGCCCCGGGTGAGAGGCTCGCCTTCGGACTCGCATCCCCGAAGTACGAAGGAGGACCATGAAATTCATGGTCACCGCAAGGCCCCGGCCGCTTCCGCCGCCGGCCGATCTCGTGCGCGAGGCTCAAACCTGGCTGCACGCCAAGCTGGACGACGGCACCTTCGAGGTCGTGTACGCGTATCCCGAGGGTGGCGGTTGCAGCATCGGCGACAACGATTCTCATGAGCAGCTGATGGACCAGCTCATGGACTACCCGCTGTCGCCGTTCGTCGATTTCGACGTACAGCCGCTGGTCGAAATGGACGCGGCGCTCGAACGCTTCATCCGGTTCGCGGACGCGATGAGCGCCGAACCGGCCCAGTAGCGCGAGCTAGACCGAGCACCCCCCGCCGCGGGGCTCACGGGGGCGGGCGACCCCCGTGGGCCCCGGCGGCTCCGACGCGCCAGGTCGAGCCTGCCTGTCGATCCGCATCGGCCCCGTTCGTGTAGGGGTGGAACCGGCAGCAGCCGGATCCGCAACCACAAGGAGTCGACATGCTGGAGAACAAGACGGCGCTCGTATTCGCGGCCACGGGCGCGATTGGAGGGGAGGTGGCCCGGACCTTCGCCACTCACGGCGCGACGGTCTACGCGTCCGGCCGTGACCAGGCCGCCCTCGACGCTCTCAAGGCGGAGGTGGCCGGAGCGGGAGGCAAGATCGAGGTGGACGTCGTCGACGCCACCAGCGAGGACGAGGTGGCCGCCTATGTCGGCCGGGTTGGCGATGCCGCCGGGAGCATCGACGTGGTGTTCAACGGGATCGGGGGCCGGCCCGCCGACCTGAAGTATCCGGCGGCCACGGCCTCGCTCTCGCTGGAGGACTTCATGGTCCCCCAGGAGAAGATCCTCGCGTCCACGTTCGTGACCTCCAAGGTCGCCGGAGCGGCCATGGCCGCGCAGGGAAGCGGTTCGATCGTGAACCTGTCGGCCTCGCTCAGCGGCACGCCGATTCCCTTCATGGTCGCGCTGAGCGCCACCTGCGGGGCGATCGAGGCGATGACCCGCTCGCTGGCGGCCGAGCTCAGTCCCGGCGGGGTGCGCGTCAACTGCGTGCGCGGTGACGCCATGCCGGAGACCAGCACGATTCAGGAGACGTTCGCGGGTACGGCGCGTGTCCTCGGAATCGACCCGGCCGACGCGCCGCCGCCCCCCGGCACGCCCCTCGGGCGGCCGATCAGCGTCGCCGAGACGGCGGCCACCGCCGCGTTCCTCGCCTCCGACCTGTCCAGCGGCACCACCGCGCAGATCGTGGACGTAGGTGGCCGGGTGATGCCAGGCTGAGCGTATGAACAGCCAAGCGGGCGCCTACACCGCCCTTCGCATCGACGAGATGGACGCCGGGTTCGCGGGTCATTTCGTGCGAGCCCGAGCGTCCCTCGGCGTGAGCTCCTTCGGCCTGTCGATCCTGCGGTTCAGCCCAAACTTCGCGGGCTATCCGGAACACAGCCACGAGGTGGACCGCCAAGAGGAGGTCATCGTGGTCCTCGAGGGATCGGCGACCCTGATGATCGACGGCGAGCCGGTCGAGCTAGATCGCGAGACGCTCGTGCGCATCGGCTGGGGTTGCCGTCGAAAGCTGGTCGCGGGGCCGAAGGGCGTGCGCTTCCTCGTCATCGGCGGCTGCCCCGGCCGCGCCTATGTAGCTCCGCCGTTCTCCGAGGTTGGGGCTCCCGACTCGGCCGAACGGGCCGGCCCGGCATGAGCCTGTGCCCTCAGTCGGCGGGCGTGGGCCGGAAGATCGTGCCGCGGTCGATCACCGGCTGGAGCAGCTCCGGGTCGAAGTCGTCCTGGAGCTTCTTCGCCTGCTGGCCGGGGTAGCCCAGGCGCTCGCGCACGTCCGCGCTGAGGAAGTACCCGCCGGCTATGGCGGTGGTCAGCGCCTCGAACAGCTCGGGCTCCTGCGTCTCGATGCGGGCCACCTCGGCGGCAGGGTCCTTGCCCTGTGCGCTCGCGGCGATCGCCCGCAGCGGCTCCTCGAGGTCGCCCCGCACGCGCAGCACCTCGTCCAGCAGGTCGTGCACGGCGCCGGCCTCGCTGGCCGAGGGCATGCCGTCGCCGGCGGGGATCAGGGTGTCGGCCAGCGCGGCCAGCGTCTCGCGATCGAGGCTCACCGCGCCTCCTTCTGATCCCGTCGTGTCTCCACGATGTGCTCGGCGGAGCGGAGCGCCATCGCGGCGATGGTCGCGGTGGGGTTCATGCCGGACGAGGTGGGCCAGACCGAGCCGTCGAAGATGAACAGGTTCTCGATGTCGTGGCTGCGGCCCCAGCGATCGACCACCGAGGTGGCGGGGTCGTCGCCCATCTTGCAGGTGCCGAGTATGTGCCAGCCGGTGGCCTCGATGAAGGGAGCGATGATCACGTCGTGGGCGCCGGCCGCGAGGAGCGACTCGCGCGCCCGCTCGCGGTGGAAGGCCATCAGGTTCTGCGAGTTCTCCGAGTTGGTGTAGTCGATCTTCACCCCCGGGATGCCGAACTCGTCGGGGTGGTCGGGGTCGAGGGCCACCGTGTTCGACTCCTCGGGCAGGTCCTCGGCGATGATCCCCCACATGGCCGAGCGTCCGAGCCGCCGCCGCAGCTCGCGGTGGAAGCTCTCGCCCCAGACGGCGTTCTCCGCGCCCCACGGGTAGGAGCGGGTCATCGACAACGGCCCGCCCGTGGGCTGCAGGCCCCACTTGGCGCCGCGCAGGAAGCCGCGTGACTCTTCGGTCTCGTAGAACTCGAGCGAGTGGATGTGCTGGCCCCAGACCCCCTGCCAGCTCTCGAGATCGTCATCGAACAGCCCGGTGACCGTGCCGAAGGGGTGCAGCATGAGGCGCTTGCCCACCAGGCCGGACGAGTTGGCCAGCCCGCCGTTGTCGTCGGACAGGAACAGCAGCCGCGGCGTGCCGATGCCGTTGGCGGCGACGATCGTGATGCCCGCCCGCTGAACGTGCTCGTTGCCGTCGGCGTCGAGGTACTCCGCGCCTTCGATCAGGCCGTCGGCGCGCCGGAGGAGCCGGCGCACGCGGGAGCGGATCCTGAGGTCCACGCCGGCCTTCTGGTTGCCGGGCCAGTAGGTGCGGTCCACGGTGGCCTTGGCTCCATCGGCACAGCCCCACAGACAGGTGGCGCGCTGCACGCAGGGATTGAGCGCGCCGTAGCGCTCGGTGGCGATCGCGTTCGGCCCCGGCCACCAGTGCCAGCCGAGCTCATTGTGCGCGCGGGCCACCCGGTGACCCATCGGCGACAGGGGGACCGGGGGCATCGGCGGGCCCTCGCCCGGCGGGAAGGCGGTGTCGTTGGGGTGGCCGGACACGCCCCAGTCGCGCTCCACCCGCACGTAGTAGGGCTCGAGCTCCTCGTAGCTGACCGGCCAGTCGTCGGCCACCCCGTCGAGCGAGCGCACCCGGAAGTCCGAGGGCAGGTTGCGCTGCCAGTGCGCGGCGAACACGACCGACCCGCCGCCCACGCCGTTCCACATGAGCGCGGTGATGTCGGAGTCGGAGTCCTCGATCGGGTAGTCGGCCGGCGCCCCGCGCACGTTCGGGTCCCAGGCCCAGTACTGGCCGGAGGTGAGCTCGTAGTCGGGGTGGCGGGAGCGCGCCTGCTCGTAGTCGGGCCACTCGCCCTGCTCGAGGCAGACCACCGACATTCCGGCCTCGGACAGGCGCTTGGCGGCCACCGCGCCGGTGGGCCCCGCGCCGATGATCAGCGCATCAGGATCGGACAAGGGATTCGCCCCTCTTCAGGGCGGCGTCCGCCGCGAGCGGTCCGAACACGAGGCCGAGCACCAGGCCGCCCACGTAGCCCGTGTCCTGCAGGCCGCCCACGTCGGCGCCCGCCGCGAACAGGCCGGGGATTGGCCGTCCGTGCTCGTCGCGCACCTGCCCGCCGGCGTCCGCCGCCAGGCCGCCGAAGGTGAAGGTGAGCGTGGGCTGCACCTCGAGGGCCCAGAAGGGCGGCTCGCTCAGCCCGCGCTCGGCCAGCATCGCCGCCCCGGCGCCGCTGAGATCCGCCAGCTCCTTCAGGGTCCCGACGCTGGTGAGGCTGGCCCCGGCCGCTGCGGCCAGCTCGAAGCGGTCCACCTCCTGGCCGTGGGGGTAGGGGGGACCCACGGCGTGCTCGCGGCGGATGCGCTCGTCGCACAGGAGCAGGCCGCGGCTGCCAGGCTCGCGCAGCAGCGCCTGGTTGGACACCTCGTCGCCCCATTTCTCGCAGGTGAAGCGGCTGCCCTCGCGATTGACGAGCACGCACTCGCGGGAGTGGTACTGGGTCAGCGGCAGGAAGTCATCGGGCCCCAATCGATCGAGCGGGCTCGGCACCAGGTGCCCGTAGAAGCCGGTCATCGGTCCGGCCAGCGCGGCCCCTGCGGCGCGGCCCAAGCGAAGGCCGTCGCCGGTGGAATGGGGATTGGAGCGCACCGGCATGGCCTCGGCGCCGTCGCCGAGAAACTCCCGCACCGCTTGCGGGTCACCCTGGAATCCGCCGGTGGCCAACAGCACAGACCGGGCCGGCTGCTCCTCGTGCCCGGAGTCGAGCACCGCGCCGCTCACCGAGCCGTCGCCGTCCACGAGCAGCTCGCTCACCGCGGCGTCGAGCCGGATCTCCCCGCCGGCCTCGGCCACGTCCTCGGCCCAGCGCTCGAGCAGGGCGTGGATGTCGATCTGCACGGCTACGCCGAAGCCCATCTGGCCCGTCCAGCGCTCGGAGACCTCGACTCCCGCCTGGCGGACGAGCTCGACGGCGCCGTCGAAGCCCTCGACCAGCACCCTTCCGAGCTCGCGATCGCCGCGCGGGCAGACCTCCTCGAAGGCGTGGAGGTCCGGAGCCGTCCAGAGGATCCCCGCCGACAGCGCGCCCGATCCGCCGAGGCGATCGCCCTTCTCCGCTACCAGCACGCGGGCCCCCTGGCGCGCGGCGTGTGCGGCGGCGGCCATCCCCGCCACGCCGCCGCCGGCCACCAGCAGGTCGAGATCGCCCGCCGCCACTAGTACGGGTATTCGACCGGCGTCCGCTGCACCCCGATCCAGCGGCGCTC
This sequence comes from uncultured Thermoleophilaceae bacterium, assembly GCA_963751105.1. Taxonomy (GTDB): domain Bacteria; phylum Actinomycetota; class Thermoleophilia; order Solirubrobacterales; family Thermoleophilaceae; genus JACVRW01. The sequence goes on from CAVVTG010000002.1 coordinate 846,404, forward strand.
GGTGAACTCCTCCAGGTTTGCCTCGCCGCCGGAGCGACCGCCCAGGCCCGAGCTGCCCATCCCGCCGAAGGGGACATGGGCCTCGTCGAGGGCGGTGGAGTCGTTCACGTGGACCATGCCCGAGCGCACGCCCTCGGCGAAGGCGAGCCCCCTCGCCGGGGAGCCGGTGTAGACGGCGTTGACGAGCCCGTAGGGCGTGTCGTTGACCATCGCCAGCGCCTCCTGCTCATCGTCCACCGCGAGCACCGGGGCCACCGGGCCGAAGATCTCCTCGCTCCAGATCGGCATGTCCGGGGTCACGTCGACCATGACGGTGGGGCGGTAGAACAGGCCCTCGTAGGTACCGCCCTCGAGCACCCGGGCGCCCATCTCCACGGAGCGCTCGAGCAGATCGTGAGCGCGGTTCACCTGGGGCTCCGAGATCATCGGCCCGAGCCCCACCTCCTCGGTGTTGGGATCGCCGAGCGCGATCGCCCTCGCCCGCACGGCGAGCCGCTCCACGTAGTCGTCGAACAGCTCACGCGCGACGATGTGGCGCCCGGCGGTGATGCAGGTCTGGCCCATGTAGTGGAAGGTCGACCAGGCGCCGACCATGGTCGCCTGCTCGACGTCGGCGTCGTCGAGCACAACGAAGGCGTTGTTGCCGCCCAGCTCGAGCGACACACGCTTGAAGTCGCCCGCCGCCTGGACGGCGATCTCGCGACCCACCGAGGACGAGCCGGTGAAGTGGATCATGCTGACCCCGGGGTGAGCCACGAGCGCCCGGCCGGTGTCGTCGTCGCCCGAGAGCCCGTGCAGGATGCCCGGAGGGGCACCGGCGTCCGCGAACAGCTCGGCGATCAGCAGCGCGCCTGTCAGCGGTGTCTCCGGCGCCGGCTTGAGCACCACCGTGTTGCCGAGGGCGAGAGCGGGGGCGATCACCCGGAAGCCGAGCACCACCGGGAAGTTCCAGGGCGTGATGGCGGCCACCACGCCCACGGGCACCCGCTGGACCAGGCTGAGCTTGCCGGGGTTGTGGGAGGGAAGCACCTCGGCGGTGGCGCGGGAGGCGAGCGCGGCCGCCTCGTAGAGCTCGTTCTGGGCGGCCCCGACCTCGTACTCGGCCTTGCCCGGAATGCCTCCCGTCTCGCGCACGATCAGGGCGGCGATCTCCTCCGCCCGCTCCTCGATCAGCCGGGCGACCCGGCGCAGAAGCCCGGCACGCTCGTCGTAGCCCAGCGCCGCCCAGCCCGGCTGGGCCGCCTGGGCCGAGCGCACGGCGCGGTCGACGTCCGCCTCCGAGGCCAGTCCCGCCTGGGCCAGTTCCTCACCCGTCGCCTTGTCGGTGATCGGCGACCGGCGTCCGCCCTCCGGCTCCCGGAACTCGCCGTCGACGAAGATCCTGCCGACCCACGGCCGCTCCTGCACCACGGTGGCCATAGCGGACTCCTCCCTCCCCGGTTATCGTTTTCCGTGACGCTAAAGGCGTCCCTCCAGCGATGTCAAGCGAATCCTATGTAAACGTTTGCCAGAGAGGCGGTGCGCCGTGAGGCGCGCGCGCTCGTCGGGGTCCCTGTCGCACGTGGCCGAAGCGGCCGGAGTGTCGATCGCCACCGCGTCGCGGGTGCTGAACGGTTCCTCGCATCCGGTGTCCGAGGGCACGCGGGCGAGGGTGGTGGCCGCCGCGGCGAAGCTCGGCTACTCCCCGAGCGCGCTTGCCCGGGCGCTGGTCACGCAGCGCAGCCGCATCATCGGGGTGATGGTGGGCGACATCGTCGACGCGTACTTCGCGGAGATCGCGCGCGGGGTGGAGGACGTGGCCGCCCGCGCCGGCTACATGACCATCGTCTGCAACGCCGACCGCCGCACCGAGCTCGAGATCGAGCAGCTGGCGGTGCTGAGCGACTACCTGGCCGAGGGCGTGGTGTTCGCGGGCAGCGGCTTCGCCGACGATCCCCGCGGACCCGAGCTCGCCTCCGCCGTGGAGCGAGCGCGCGAGCGCGGCGTACGTGTGGTGGCGCTGGCCACCCGCGACTTCGACGCCCCGTGCATCGGCGGCGACAACCACGGCGCGGCGTTCGACATCACCGACTACGTGCTCTCGCTCGGGCATCGGCGGGTGGCCCTTATCGGCGGTCCGGCCGGGCTCTACGCGAGCCGCGAGCGAGAGGCCGGCTTCCGTGCCGCGATCGCTGCTGCGGGAGCCGAGGCCGGGCTCGTATACGAGGGGGATTTCTCCTACGAGCAGGGCTATGCCGCCACCCTCCAGATGATCGCCGAGCCCGAGCCGCCTCACGCGATCATCGGAGCCAACGACGAGACCGCGGTGGGAGTCCTCGCTGCGCTCCGCCAGGCGCGCATCGAGGTGCCTGCCCGCATCTCGGTGGCGGGAATGACCGACACGCGGACCGCTCGTTTCAGCGACATGACGACGGTCAGCGTGCCCATGTACCAGTTCGGCGCCGCGGCGGCCCAGCGCATCGTGGCCGACGAGGACCCGCCCGCGCGGACCATCCTGCCCCACCGCGTCGTGCCGCGCTCCACCACCGCACGCCGGCGCGTGCCGGCGCCGGCGGGTGGTTAGCAGCGCGAGGCGAAGCGCTCGCGGACCGTGGCCAGCAGCTCGGCCGCAGGCAGCTCGGCGAGGACCGGGTTGATCACCTCGACCTCGATGGGCCCGTCGTATCCCGCCGCCTCCACCAGCCCGCGGATGTGGGGCAGGTCGATCACGCCGTCGCCCATCATGCCGCGACCCGCCAGCACGTCCGGGGTGGGGGAGAGCCAGTCGGAGACGTGGTAGCCGGCGATGCGGCCCTCGGCCCGCTCGATCTGGTGTTCGAGCTGGGGGTCCCACCAGACGTGATAGGCGTCGATCACCACCCCCACGTGTGCCGGGTCGAACCGCTCGGCCAGCTGCAGGGCCTGTGCGAGGGTCACGACCACCGAGCGCTCGGCGATCATCATCGGGTGAAGCGGCTCGATGCCCAGGCGGACACCCAGCTCCACCGCGTGCGGGGTGAGCGCCTCGATGCCGTGCAGCACCTGGGTCCGGGCGGCCTCGAGGTTCCCATCGGGGGCCGGCCCGCACACGAGCACGAGGACCTCGGCGCCCAGCTCGGCCGCCTCGTCCACCGCGAGGCGGTTGTCCGCGTCGCTGCGGCGCCGCCCGGCATCGTCGAGGGCGGGGAAGAACCCTCCGCGGCACAGGCTCGACACCCTAAGGCCCGCGTCGCGGATCAGCTGTGCCGCGCCCGGCACGAGCTTGTGCCGCCAGGGTGCGAACCAGCCGATCCCCGCCTCGGCGCACGCCTCGACCGCGTCCTGGAGATCGAGGTGGTCGGCGGTTATCTCATTGAAGGAGAGGCGCCCGGTGTCGAGGCTCACGGGCGGACCCCGGCCACGGCGAGCAGCTGCCGCATCCGCTGCACCGCCAACGGTGGATCGGCGAGCAGTCCGGCGGCGTCGGCCAGCCGGAAGAGCTCGGCCAGGTGGGTCAGCGTGCGGGCGCTCTCGAGTCCGCCGACCATGCGGAACCCGTCCTGGTGGCCGTTGAGCCAGGCCAGGAAGACGATGCCGGTCTTGTAGTGGAAGGTGGGCGAGGAGAACAGCGTGCGGGCCAGCGGCACGGTGGGGGCCAGCACCGCGCCGAAGCGCTCCTCGTCGCCGGCGTCCAGCGCCTGCAGAGCGGTGGCCGCGGCCGGTGCGATGGCGTCGAACACGCCGAGGAGGGCATGGCTGCCGCCGGCGATGAGGCCCGGGTAGTTGTAGTCATCGCCGGTGTAGAGGCGCACACCGGCCGGCAGCTCGTCGCGCATGTGGCGCTCGAGCTCGTCGTCGAGCAGCGAGATCTTGATGCCATCGATGCGCTCGGCGTGGTCGGCGATCAGCGCGAGCACGATTGCGCTGGCCCCCACCGGGTCGTCGTCGCCCCAGTAGCCGGCCAGCGTGGGGTCGAACATCTCCCCGAGCCAGTGCAGGATCACTGGCCCCGCGGCCTGGTCGAGCACCGGTTCGAGCACCGCGCGGTAGTCGTCCGGCCCGCGCGCCGCGGCGGCCAGCGCGCGGCTGGCCATGAGGATCGGCCGCGCGCCCTGATCCTCCACGAAGGCCATCTGCTCCAGGTAGGCCTCACGGATGGCGTCGAGCGTGGCCCGCCCCGGCGGCAGCTGGTCGGTGCCCGCTCCCGCGCTGATCTCACCGCCGCAGGCTCGCGCCTCGGCCGCCGAGCGGCGGATCAGGTCGCGGGCCTCGGTCCAGCCCAGGCCCATCCCCCGCTGAGCGGTGTCCATGGCCTCGGCCACCCCGAGACCCCAGGACCAGAGGTGGCGGCGATAGGCGAGGGTCGCCTCCCAGTCGAGCGCGGCCCGCACCGACTCGCCCGGGGCCAGCGGATCGGCCACCACGTGGGCGGCGGCATAGAACATTCTCGAGCGCAAAGGCTCCTGGGGGCGCTCGAAGCCGCCCGGCGGCCCGGGCGCGAAGCGCTCGAGCGTGCCGTCGGCGCGCGGAAGCATCAGCTCGCCGGTGGCGGCGATGCTCACGCGTGGAGCTCCGGCACCTCGACCATCCGCCGCTCCCGCCAGGACCGCGCGGCCAGCTCGGCGAGCTGGATCCCCTTCGCCCCCTCGACGAGATCCCACGGAAACGGCTCGCCGGCCACCACGTGACGCAGGAACAGCTCCCACTGGATCTTGAAGCCGTTGTCGTACTCGCTCTGGTCGGGCAGCTCGAGCCAGCCGGAACGGAAGTCGATCGGGTTTTCGATGTCGGGATTCCACAGGGCTCGCGGAGTGGCGTCGCGCGGCTGCACGCGGCAACTGCGCAGCCCGGCCACCGCGCTGCCATCCGTCCCGTCGACCTGGAACTCCACCAGCTCGTCGCGGTTGACCCGCACGCACCAGGACGAGTTGAGCTGCGCGACGATGCCGCCCTCCAGCTCGAAGGTCGCGTAGGCCGCGTCCTCTGCCGTCGCCCGGTAGGCCTCGGCCCCCTCGTCCGCGCGCTCGTGGATGTGGGTGGCGCCCAGGGTGAACACGGTCCTGACCGGAGCGAACAGGTCGTCGAGCACGTAGCGCCAGTGCGGCAGCATGTCGGCCAGGATCCCGCCGCCGTCCTCCGCGCGGTAGTTCCACGAGGGCCGCTGGCCGGCGGGCTCCGGCCCCTCGAAGACCCAGTAGCCGAACTCACCCCGCACGGACAGGATGCGCCCGAAGAAGCCGCTGTCGCGCAGCAACCGGAGCTTGCGCAGCCCGGGCAGGAACAGCTTGTCCTGCACCACGCCATGCTTGACGCCCGCCTCGGCGGCGAGGCGGGCCAGGCGCAGGGCGGTGTCGAGGTCGGGCGCCGAGGGCTTCTCGCAGTAGACGTGCTTGCCGGCGGCGATCGCCCGCTCCATGCCCTCGGCGCGGGCCGCGGTGGCCGCGGCGTCGAAGTAGATCTCGCAGGAGGGGTCGTCGAGCGCCTCGTCGAGGCTCGTGGTGAAGCGGTCGAGCCCGTGCTCGCCCGCCAGCGCCCGCAGCTTTGGCTCGCTCCGCCCGACCAGCACCGGCTCGGGCCAGATCGTGGGGCCGCCGGGCACCCGCACGCCGCCCTGGTGGCGGATGGCCATGATCGACCGGACCAGGTGCTGGTTGGTGCCCATCCGCCCGGTCACGCCGTTCATGGCGATCCCGACGGTGCGGAACTCGTCGGTGTTCGAGGGGGTGGGCGGGGCCGGTGTCTCGGTGCTCACGATGTTCGGGTCTCCGCCTTCCGCTCGCTCGGCAAACGTTTACCGCCCTGAGCGTAGTCAGCGGGGCCGGCGCCTGTCAAGGCAGCAAAAGGGGTCTGGATCGGAGCCGGGAGGAGGCCATCCTGACTTCACCCCCTGTCAGGGGGTCAACCCAGGACAGCTTCGGGAATCGGCGCACGGGCCGCCACGCAGCGCACTCCCTCACTCCTCCCGATGCAACTCCAACGTGGCCTCCCGCACCGAGCGGATCCGGGCGAGCGTCTCCGGGCCGTCCGCCTCCGCGGGTGGATCCACCATCAGACCGGCACGCACGTCCCAGCGCCGCGCCACCTCGCCGGCATCCTCACCCGAGAGGCAGGCGGCCGCCTGGGCGGCGGCGCCCAGGGCCACCAGCTCGTCCGCCTCGGGCACCAGCACCCGGCGGCCCGACAGCCGCGCCACCACGCGCTGCCAGACCGAGCCGCGGGCACCGCCGCCGATCAGCAGCACGGCGGCGTCGGGATCGAGGCCCGAGCCCAGCTGTGACAGCTCGTCCAGCGCCTCCACCAGCGAGGCGACAGCCCCCTCGTACGCGGCCAGCAGGATCTCCTCTCGGGTCGTTCCGTGGCGCAGTCCGGCCACCATCCCGGCAGCCCGGGGGAGGTCGGGCGTGCGCTCGCCGTCGAGGTAGGGCAACACGACCGCGGAGGTGCGCTCGGCCGCCGCCTCCCGGTCGAGCCCGAGCCAGCCGGCGAAGCGATCCACGGCCTGGGTGGCGTTCAGCGTGGCGGCCAGCGGCAGAAAGCCCCCGCCGGCGTCGGCGAAGCCGGCCACGGTTCCCGACGGGTCCGCCGCCCGCTCGTCCATCACCGCGTACGCCGTGCCGGAGGTGCCGAGGCTGACCACCGGCTCGCCCGGCGCCGCGCCCAGGCCGAGCGCCGCGCCCATGTTGTCGCCCGTCCCCGGCCCCACCAGGGCGCCGCGAGTCAGGCCGAGCGCCTCCGCGGCGTCGGCGCCGACCTCCCCGGCGCTCTCGCGTGCACCCAGCACCTCGGGCAGCAGCGCGCGATCCAGCTCGATCAGCTCGAGCACCTCGTCCGAGTAGCCCTCGTGGAGCGTCGACCACCAGGCGGTGCCCGAGGCGTCGCCCCGGTCGGTGACGCCGCGGCCGCAGAGACGCTCGGTGATGAAGTCGTGGGGAAGGCGCACCGCCTCGGCGGCGGCCGCGGCGTCCGGGTCGTGCCGGCGCAGCCAGGCCCAGCGGGTGGCCGTGAAGGACGGCACCGGCACCACACCGATCTGCTCGGCCCACCACTCGGCACCGCCGAGAGCCGCCCGCAGCTCGCGCGCCTCGGCCGCCGAGCGGGTGTCGTTCCAGAGGATGGCCGGGCGCAGCGGCCGGCCGCCGGCATCGGTCACCACCAGGCCGTGCTGCTGGCCTGCGACCGAGATCGCGTCGATCTCGCCGGCGCGGCCCGTCTCGCCGAGGGCGATGCGCAGCGCCTCCCACCACTGCCTCGGGATCGGTCTCCCGCGCCCCGTCGCTGCCGGTGACCTCGTGGGGCGCGCGGCCGGAGGCCACCACCTCGCCGCCGTCCGGGTCGACCACCAGCACCTTCGTGCCCTGGGTCGAGCAGTCCACGCCGGCCACGAGCGGGCTCATGGCGCGATAGTTTGTTGCGGGCGCCGACTAATTGCAAACCCGAGGGGGAGAGGGATGGCCACCGACACCGCAGCACGAGCTCAGGAGCTCGACCTTACACCGCGTCCGGAGCACAAGTTCACGTTCGGGCTGTGGACGGTCGGCCACAAGGGCAACGACCCCTTCGGCGACCCCACCCGGCCCGGGCTGGCCCCGCCGGACACGGTGCGCCGGCTGGCCGACCTGGGGGCCTACGGCGTCTGCTTTCACGACAACGACCTGATTCCCATCGGCACGAGCCCGTCCGACCGCGATCGCATCGTGGCCGACTTCCGCAAGGCCCTCGACGAGACCGGCATGGCGGTGTCGATGGCCACGACCAACCTCTTCACCGACCCCGTCTTCAAGGACGGTGCCTTCACCTCGAACAACCGCGACGTCCGCCGCTTCGCGCTGCAGAAGGTCCTGCGAGGAATCGATCTCGGGGCCGAGCTGGGCGCGCCGATATTCGTGTTCTGGGGCGGCCGCGAGGGCGTGGAGGCCGACGTGGCCAAGCCCGCGCGCGACGCGCTCGAGCGCTACCGCGAGGGTGTGGACTTCGCCTGCGAGTACGCGCTCGACCAGGGCTACGACATGCGCTTCGCCATCGAGCCCAAGCCCAACGAGCCGCGCGGGGACATCTTCCTGCCGACGGTGGGACACGCGCTGGCCTTCATCGAGCAGCTCGAGCATCCGGAGATGGTCGGCGTCAACCCCGAGGTGGCCCACGAGACGATGGCCGGGCTCTCCTTCCTCCACGCCGTGGCCCAGGCGCTGTGGGCGGACAAGCTCTTCCACATCGACCTGAACGGCCAGCGCATCGGCCGCTACGACCAGGACTTCCGCTTCGGCGCCGTCGGCCTCAAGGACGGCCTGTTCCTCGTGAGGCTGCTCGAGGAGTCCGGCTACGACGGCGTCCGCCACTTCGACGCGAGGCCGCTGCGGCTGGAGGGCGAGGAGGGGATCTGGGACTTCGCCTCGGGCTGCATGCGCACCTACCTGGCGCTCAAGGCGACTGCGGCGCGGATGGCTGAGGACGCCGAGATCAACGAGGCGCTCCAGGCCGCCCGGGTGCCCGAGCTGGCTCTCGACACCGTTGGCCCGTACTCGAAGGAGGCTGCCGAGTCGCTTCTGGCCGAGGAGCACGACCTGGCCGCGCTGCGGGCACGCGAGACGCTCAACGAGCGCCTCGACCAGCTGGTGACGGACCTGCTGCTCGGCCTGCGATGAGGCCCGCTGACCCGCGCGACGTACGGCGCCACAACCTCAGCCTCGTGCTGGGCGAGGTGGCGAAGCGCGGGCCGCGATCGCGGGCGACCCTGGCGGTCGAGACGGGGCTCAACAAGAGCACGGTGTCGAGCCTCGTGGCCGAGCTGTGCGCGGGAGGGCTGCTGAGGGAGTCGGGTCAGGAGCGCCCGGGGGCCGTGGGGCGCCCCGCCCAGAACGTCGAGCTCGACCCCGACGGGCCGTTCGTCCTCGGGCTCGAGATCAACGTCGATTACCTCGCGGTGTGGGCCACCGACCTGGCCGGGACGGTGCGCCACCGGGCCTTCACCGAGAGCGCCAACCGTGAGGAGCCCGAGACCGTGGTGGCCCGTCTCGGCGCGCTCGCCCGCGAGGCGCTCGAACAGCCCGGCCTGCGCGGCCGGCGACCCGCGGCGTCGGCGGTGGCCGTGCCCGGGCTGGTCGACCGTGACGGCGAGGTGGTGGTGGCCCCCAACCTGGGCTGGCAGGCCGTGCCTCTGCCGAGGATGATCGACGCGGGGCTCGGCCCGATCGCCGTCGAGAACGAGGCCAACCTCGGTGCGCTGGCCGAGCTGACCGAGGGCGCCGGACAGGGCCTGCGTGATTTCGTCTACCTGTCGGCCGAGGTGGGTATCGGCGCGGGGATCGTGCTGGGCGGAGACCTGTTCCGGGGAGCTCACGGCTTCAGCGGCGAGATCGGCCATTTGACCATCGACCCCTTCGGGCCGCCCTGCCCGTGCGGCTCGCGCGGCTGTCTCGAACGGCTGGCGGGCCAGGACGCCCTGCTGCGTCTCGCCGGCTGGGACCCTCGCAGGCGCGGGCCCGGCACCAGGCCGGAGTGGCCGGGGGCGATGCTGGCCGAGTCCGCGGCCGCGGGCCACCCGAGGACGGTCGAGGCGCTCAGCCAGGTGGGACACACGCTCGGCATCGCCGCGGCCTCGGTGGTCAACCTGTTCAACCCCCAGGCCATGCTGCTCGGCGGTTACTTCGCGCCGCTCACCCCTTGGCTGCGAGAGCCGATCGAGGCCGAGCTGCACCGGCGCCTGCTGGCCGGCGACGGCTCGGGCTGCCAGGTGCTCGGCGCTCGGCTGGGGGGAGAGGCGGCGGTGCGCGGCGCCGCTGCGTTGGCGCGGCGAGCCGTGCTGGCCGACGCAGCTGCTCTGACCGGGGCCGCTCCCGTTCAGGCCGCCCTGTAGCTGACCTCCTCGCGCCGCCCCGACTCGGATGAGCGCAGCACCGCGTCGCAGACCTCGGCGCAGCGGTAGCCGTCCTCGAAGGTGGCGCCGTGAGGCGCCACGCCGGAGTCGTCGCGGATGGCGGTGAGCAGGTGGTGGAGCTCGTGAACGAAGCTGTGCTCCCAGCCGATGATGTGGCCGTGGGGCCACCACCACTCCCAGAAGGGGTGGTCGGCTTCGGAGACGAGCACGGTGCGGAAGCCCTGCGCCTGCGCTCCGGGCTCCGAGCCGGGCAGGTGCACCTGTAGCTCGTTCAGCCGCTCGAGGTCGAAGGCGATCGACCCCTTGGAGCCGTTGATCTCCCAGCTCAGCGCGTTCTTTCGCCCGGTCGCGAAGCGCGACGCCTCGAGCGTGCCCACCGCGCCGTTGTCGAACGCCACCACCGACTCGAACGCGTCGTCCACCTCACGTCCCGGCTTGAAGGTCGCGGTGGTGGCCGCCACCGACTCGATCTCGCCCACGAGGTAGCGCGCCAGGTCGATCACGTGCGCACCGAGATCCCCGAGCGCCCCCGAGCCGGCCGCCGCCTTGTCGAAGCGCCAGACCTCGTCGTCGATGGTGCCCCACTCCTGCAGGTAGCGCCCGCGGAAGTGGACGATCTCGCCGAGGTCGCCCGCCTCGATCATCTGTCGGGCGAGCCTCACCGCCGGCACGAAGCGATAGTTGAACGCGCACATGTGCTTGACCCCGGCCGCCTCGACCCGGGTCCAGGCCTCGTACGACTCGTCGGCGTCGCGCCCCAGCGGCTTCTCGCAGATCACGTGCTTGCCCGCCTCGGCGGCCGCAATCGACGGCTCGGTGTGGAGGTTGTTCGGGCCAGAGTTGTCGAACAGGCCGATGCGGTCGTCGGCCACCAGCTCCTTCCAGTCGGTCACGTAGCCCTGGAAGCCATAGCGCTGAGCCGCTTCGGACACGCCCTCCTCGTTGCGGCCCGCGATGGCCACCAGCTCCGGCATGAGCGGCGGCGGCCAGGCCATGTAGGGGAGCGTCTTGTAGGCGTTCGAGTGGGCCTTGCCCATGAACGCGTAGCCGAGCATCCCCACCCCGATGGTCTCCACGTCGGCCATGACTCAGTCCCTCGCGAAGGCGGCGTCGAAGGCCACGTTGGACGGCGCGAAGTCGGTGCCGCGCACGAAGGCCAGCGCGTCCGGCGCTCCCCAGTCGCGGTCCATGCCCGAGTCCTCCCACTCGATCGACAGCGGACCCTCGTAGCCGATTCGGTTGAGCTGGCGGAACAGGTCCTCGAAGTCGACGTCACCGTGCCCGGGGGACACGAACGTCCAGCCGCGCTCGGGTTCGCCGAAGTCGATGTGCGAGCCGAGGATCGAGCGGCGGCCGTCGAGCCGCTTGATCGAGTCCTTGACGTGCACGTGGTAGACGCGGTCGGCGAACTCCTCGACGAAGGCGCCCGAGTCGAGGAACTGGTGGGCGAAGTGCGAGGGGTCGAAGTTGATCCCAAAGCCCTCGCGCTTCCCGATGGCGTCGAGCGTCTTGCGCGTGGTGGGAAAGTCGTAGGCGATCTCGGTGGGGTGGACCTCGAGCGCGAAGCGCACGCCCTCCTGGTCGAACACGTCGATGATCGGGTTCCAGCGCTCGGCGAACTCCTCGTAGCCGCGCTCGACCTCCTCCCAGTCGTTGGGCGGGAACGAGTAGAGCATGTGCCAGATCGGCGATCCGGTGAAGCCGGTCACCACCTGCACGCCCAGCCGCGCGGCAGCCCGCGCGGTGTCCTTCATCTTGTCGGCCGCCCGCCGGCGCACGCCCTCCGGGTCGCCGTCGCCCCATACGTCCTCGGGCAGCACGCCCTGGTGGCGCGAATCGATCGGATCGCACACCGCCTGGCCCACCAGATGGGTGCCGATCGCCCAGCACTCGAGCCCGTTGCGCTCGAGCAGCTCGCGCTTGGCGCGCACGTAGCCCTCGTCGGCCAGCGCCTCGTCGACCTCGAAGTGGTCCCCCCAGCAGGCCAGCTCGAGGCCGTCGAAGCTCCACTCACCGCACTTCGCGGCCAGCTCCTCCAGCGGCAGGTCGGCCCACTGGCCGGTGAACAACGTGACGGGTCTAGCCATGTCTTCCTCTCCTCATCTCAGGTCGCGGGAACGATGTCTTCGGCCACCTCGATCGAGACGCCGGCGCTGCGGTAGCGCTCGACGTCGTGGGCGGCAAGGCCGGTGTCGACGATCAGCAGGTCGAGCTCCTCGGCTCGGCAGATTGTGAGCAGCGAATGGCGGCCGAACTTGCTCGAGTCCACGAGCCCCACGCTGCGCGAGGCGTTGTCGCGGGCCGCGTTGACCACGTCGGCCAGCGGCCGGCGCGAGGTCGTGAGTCCCTGGTCCAGCGTCACCCCGGCCGAGGACAGGAAGGCTACGTCCATGCGCAGGCCGGCCAGGAACTCGATCGCCCAGCGCCCGGCGATCAGCCGCATGTGCTGGTCCACCTCGCCCGGGACGACGATCACGTGCAGCGGGTCCGAGGTGATCTCGAAGGCGATGGCGGGCGAGTTGGTGACCACGGTGAGGGGGCCGGGCGGAGTCGCCGCCAGCGCGCGGGCCAGCGCCAGGCCGGTGGACGAGGCGTCGATGTAGATCGTGGCGTTGGCCTCCACGAGGCGCTCGGCCCGGGCCGCTATCGCGTCCTTGGCGGCGCCGGCCTGCCGCACGCGCTTCTCCCAGTCGGTCTCGATCCGCTCGGCCGTGTTGCCGTCGACCTTGCGAGCGCCGCCGTGCACGCGTTCGATCAGGCCCTCGTCCGACAACTCCGCGAGGTCTCGGTGAACGGTGATCGCCGAGACCTGATGGTCGCGAGCCAGATCGGCCACCGAGACTCCGCCCTCGCGGCGGATCCGGTCGAGCATCTGCGCGCGGCGCAGGGCGGGTGGGACCGTCGAGCTCAAACGCGGTCCTCGAACTCCCGCCGCTTGATGTCGGTGGTAAGCGGACGGAACTCGTCGATGGCCGCCACGAGGTGATCGGCGAAGCGCTCGAAGGCCTCCTCGCCCTTCTCGGCCGTGGCCGTCATCGGGTTGCCGATCACGCCGGTCCGAGAGAACTCGTTGTGGTCCATGGGAAACACGAAGTACTGATAGCCCTGGAAGGCCACGTCCGGAGCCCCGTCCTGCTTGATGAAGCTCTGGGGCAGCCACTTGGGCACCTGCGCCCGGTCGTCCGTCGCACGCTCCATGTGTACGAGCTCGGCGTTGTGAGCGAGCACCTGTGAGGTCTCGAGCTCGGACGCGTGCCAGCCCGGCGTCTCCTCGGGCGGGTTCTCGAGAAGGCCGTCGAGCATCCCGATGTAGCGCTCGGCGTAGGGCTTGTACAGGCCGACGATCGCGCCCGTCTCGTACTTGATCCGCCGCAGCAGCGGGTCGATCACCTTCGTGTTCGAGCCGTGCCCGTTGACGAAGATCAGCTTGTTCCAGCCGTGATGGATGAGCGAGCGGGCGATGTCGTACCAGGCCTCGACCACGGTGGAGGTGCGGAACGTGATCGTGCCCACGCCGGTCTCGGGCTCGCGCATGTGCTGGGGGGAGTAGCCGGCCCAGAACGGCGGGGCGTAGGGCACGTCGGCCTTCTCCGCCGCGCGCCGGGAGACCTCGAGCGCCGTGATGGTGTCGGTGCCCAGCGGCAGGTGGGCGCCGTGCTGCTCGCAGGAGCCGATCGGGATGAGCACGATGTCCGAGCGCTCCCGAAACCACTCGATGTCCGGCGGGGCCAGGTCGAGCAGGCAATTGGAGACGGGTTTCTCAGACTCGGGCATTCAGCGGCTCCTTCACGAGCGACAGGTAACGGGACACGGTCAGATCGGCGAAGTCGGGGTCGTCGACGTGCGCATCGACCTCCTCGAAGGGGATGGACGGCGGGAGCGCGGCGCGCAGCGCGTCGATGAAGGCCTGGTCGGCCTCCGGGTCCCACAGGTCCCCGCCCTCCACGTCGGCGAGCGAGAAGCCGCGATTGGGGCACAGCACCTGCACCGGTCCGCGGGCCTCGGCCAGGCGTGCCGCCACCACGCGGCCGAGCTCGGCCTCCTCCTCGGCGGTCAGCCGTACGAGCGTGGCCACCGGATTGTGGAAGTAGCGCTTGCGCTCGCGGTAGCGCTCGGGCAGGTCGGCCAGGGCTCCCTGGTTGAAGAAGTCCACGCAGCCCGGCACCACCAGCTGGGGCAGCCCATGGGCGCCGGCCACCGTCAGCCGCGAGGGGCCGGTGGCGTGTATCCCCGTGGGGTGCATCGAGTTGGCGAGCTCCGAGAGGGTGAAGTCGATCACCCCGGCGATGGCGCCGGCCTCGATGAGCCGCTCCATCGCCGGGCCCCCGACCCCGTTGGCGTGGAAGACCACCGGCGCGAGCCCGGCCTCCTCGAGCTGGGGCAGCATCCGCATCACGGCCGGAGTGGTGTGGCCGAGCATGGTGATGCCCACGCAGCGCTCGCCCAGGGTCTCGGCCGGGCGCCCGGCGTCCCGGGCCATTCCCATCACGGCGGCGGCGGCGTTGTCGAACACCGTCCGCGAGATTGGGTTGATGCCCAGGATGTCGGTGACCGAGTGCATCACGAGGGTGTCGCCTTCGCCCACGAACGGGCCGAACGGCCGGCGTCCCGATGCGCTCGGCGACACGATCAGCTTGGGCACCCCCACCGGCAGGCCGGCGACGGCGGCGGCCCCGAGCAGGGCGCCCTCGGCGCCCCCGAGGCACAGCACGCCGTCGAGCCGGCCCTCGTCCCACAGCCGATCGACCACCGCCCGCACGCCACGCTGCATCTGCTCAACGGCGGCGCCACGCGAGCCCGCCCCGCGCACGGTTTCGAGGTCGCTCCCGGCCGCCTCGGCCACCTGTGCGCGCGACACGTCGGGCTCACAGCCGGCCGCCTCGCCCAGGATCCCCGAGTCGATCACCGCCGTCCGCCCCCCGAGCGCGCGAATCCGGTCGCGCACGTAGGCCAGCTCTTCGCCCTTCGTGTCGAGCGTGGCCACCAGCGCTATCTGTGGCGATTCCCTCAAACGGCCTGACCCACCGACTCGGCCGCCTTCTTCAGCCGGTCGATCGAGTCCTGCGTGTACTGGTCGTACAGGTGCGCCGGCACCGTGCCGGTGCCGTGGTCACGCAGGAACTGCTCCATGCCCTGCGAGCCCTCGCTCTCGGAGGCGTCGGTGATCTCGGTGCGGTCAGAGATGCGGCTGCGGTCGACCGTGGCCACGAACTCGACCGTCACGCAGCCGTCGTAGCCCACCTCGTCCAGGGTCTGCATGAGCTTCTCCCAGTCGAGCGCCCCCTGGCCGCAGGGCATGCGGTTGTTATCGGCCACATGGAAGTCAACGAGCTTGTCGCCCGCGCTTCGGATCGCCTCGGCCCAGTCGGCCTCCTCGATGTTCATGTGGAAGATGTCGAGGCTCACGCCGCAGTTGCCGCCCACGTCCTCGGCCAGCGCCAGCGTCTGGTCGGCGCGGTTGACGAAGTAGGTCTCGAAGCGGTTGAGCGGCTCGAGCCCGATGCGCACGCCGCGCTCCTCGGCGTGGGCCTGACACTCCTTGAGTCCCTCCACGGCCCAGTTCCACTCGTCCTCGGGCGAGCCCATCGGCACGACCTTGCCGACCGTCGAGGGGACGATGGTGATGATCTCGCCGCCCCAGTCGGCGATCTGGCTGATCGTGTCCTTCACGTACTCGATCGAGCCGCGCCGCACGTAGGTGTCCTCGTGCACGAGGTCGCGCCCGCCGGTCATCAGCGTCACCGCTCCCCAGCAGCCGATGCCGTGCTTGTCGAGCAGGCCCTTGATCTCGTCCGTGTCCCATACGGACGGCTCGCCCGAGATCTCGATCGCGTCGTAGCCGCAACGCGCCAGGCGCTCGATCGTGTCCTCGATCGGCTCCGCGCGCATCCAGTTGTGCATGGCGAACTTCAAGTGGCTCCTCCTCTTGACCTAGTGGGCGCTCCAGGAGCGACCACTAGAAACCGAGTTTTCCGGGGTTCATGATCCCGTTGGGATCGAGCGCGGCCTTGATCTGCCGGAGCGTTCCCAGCGCCGCGCCGTGCTGACGCTCCATGTACGGCGCGAGCTTCATCCCCACGCCGTGGTGGTCGTTCATCACCCCGCCCGCAGCGAAGGCCGCCTCGAGGCCCTCCTCCCAGATGCGGTCGTGGAGCGCCACCGCCTCGGGTCCGCCGCCGCCGTCAGGCACGACGAAGCGGGCGTAGATCATCGTGCCCCACGCGTACCAGTGCGAGAAGTGCATGCGCAGCTGGAGGTCCGTGTCGGCGAAGGGCTCCTTGACCGCCGCGCGCAGGGCGTCGTAGACCGCCTCGATGCGGCTGTAGGTGGCCACCACGTCGATCGTGCCCCAGACGGAGGGCAGCTCGGGCTGGTGAGGGGGGTGGTAGAAGTCGTAGCGCCGGTCCCACCAGATCTGGCCGAGCTCCGGGTCGAGCAGCTCGGCTCCGGCCTCGCGGGCGATGTTCAGGGTCGCGTTCTGCTCGGCCTCCGCGATGCCCGTGTCGGTGCCCTCGAAGGCGAGCACCGTGCAGACGCCGTCGAGCTCCTGTTTGACCACCGGTGAGAAGGCGAGCCGCGTGGCCTCGTCGTCGTACATGCGCACCACCGAAGGGCGCGCGCCGGCGGCGAGCGCACGGCGGATCGACTCGACGCCGGATCCGATGTCGGAGAAGCGGACAGTGGCGAACAGCCGCGTGGAGGGAAGGGGCACCACCTGCAGGGTGACCTGCGTGATCACGCCCAGCGTGCCCTCCGAGCCGACGAACAGCTGCGTCAGCTCGGGTCCCACGGCATGGCGGGGCACCTCCACCGTCCCGATCACCTGGCCGCCGGGCAGCGCGACCCGCATCGAGAGCACGAGGTCCTCGATCTTCCCGTAGCGCGTGGAGAGCACTCCCGAGCCGCGGGCCGCCACGTAGCCGCCGACGGTGGCCCACTCCGACGAGGCGGGGTAGTGGGGCATCATCAGTCCGCGTTCGTTGAGCTCCCGCTCGAGCCGGTTGCCGTTGACCCCGGCCTCACAGGTGACGGTCAGCGAGCGTTCGTCGATCTCGAGGATGCGGTCGAGCCGGGTGAGGTCGATGACCACGCCACCATGGGTCGGCACCGACCCGCCCTGCGTGCCCGAGCCGCCGCCCCATGCCACCACCGGGACGCGGCGCTCGTCGGCCAGACGGAGCACGGTGGCCACGCCGCTCTCGTCGTGCGGCGTGACCACCAGATCGGGGCGCCCCAGCGGGGTGCCCGCGGCGCTCGCGTGGAGGGCCATCCAGTAGGTGTCGGCGGTATAGGCGTCGAGGCGCTCGGGGGCGGAGCTCACCATGCTCTCGCCCAATTCGGCCACGAGCTCAGAGCGAAGCGCGTCGAGCGCGGCCGGCTCGACTCCGGGCGGGCCGTACTCCGTTGACAGCGGGCTACTCGACGTCACGCGGTTCCTTAAGGCTGCTTAACAAAAGCCGTCATACGCTTTCAGGACTTGACAACGAACTCTGCATGAGTTTTCAATACGTGTCAAGCATGCTTGTACCGCTGCGACGTAACCAGGCCGCGGCCGTTGATCCGTCGGCCGAGACCCTGTCCATCGACGGCTCGGCACAGATGTATCTCCGCGACCCCGCGGGCAACCTCGGCGAGGTCGACCGCCGGATGCCTCGACACTGGACCATGAGGTCGTGGGGGAAATCGCTCTCTTCGCCGACGAGCGCCCCCAGAGCGATGAGGCGCGGCGCGCGCGGCTGTGCCTGGCGCACGCGGCACCGGGCGAACGTTTTCGTCGACTCAGGCCGCCCGGACATTGTCTTGCGCTTGGATGCGGGGCGGTGTTAGTTACGCCCAGCTCGGCTTCCACGAGTGTGTCCCTGCGGAGGGCGCTGCGGATCACGGGTCTGGTGCTGCTCGCCCTGGTCATCGCGTTCCCGATCGTCTGGGTCCTGTTCATCGCGTCGAACACGACCTTCGGCCCGGCCATCGACGACCCCAAGAACTTCCTCATCACGCTCCTCAACGGCGTCACCGCGGCGGCGCTGTACTTCATCGTCGCCAGCGGCTTCACCCTCATCTTCGGGCTCATGCGCGTGGTGAACATGGCCCACGGCGCGTTCTTCCTGCTCGGTGGCTATATCGCTCTGGAGCTGCAGCGCAATTCCATCTCGGGCGGGGACTCGGCGCTCGGGATCTCCAGCGCCCAGGTCGGCTTCATGAACTGGTTCCTTCCGCTGATGGCTGCGGGTCTCATCGTGGGCGGAGTCGGTCTGCTGATGCAGCAGGCCTTCCTGCGCTGGAACCAGGGGCAGGAACTGCGCCAGGCGCTCATCACGATCGCGGTCTCGATCATCGCCGCCGACCAGATGCTTGCCCACTTCGGCGGCGTGGCGAAGGACATCTCCTGGCCGCGGACCTTCGACAAGTTCGTGAACCTGCAGGTCGCGGGCGTGGAGTACACGCTCACGCGCATCGTGATCCTCGGCGTAGGCCTGCTCATCGGCGGAGCGCTGTGGTTCTGGCTCAAGCGCACCCGCACCGGGATGGTGATCCGGGCGGGCGTCGACGACCGCGACATGGTCTCCGCCCTCGGCGTGAACATCCAGCTGACGTTCGCCATCGCCTTCTTCATCGGGTCGGCGCTGGCCGGCATCGGAGGCGCCATGGGCGGGTCGTTCGCCAGCCTGGCCCCCGGAGTCGACGGGCTGTGGCTTCTCAACTCGCTGGTGGTCGTGATCATCGGCGGCATGGGGTCACTGGGAGGAGCCGCCATCGGGGCGCTGCTGCTGGGGCTGACCACCAACTTCGCCGCCGCCTACCTCCCGTCCGACTACACCTTCTACTCGATCATCTTCACGTTCGTGCTGCTGGCGGTCGTGCTCGCCGCACGGCCGCTCGGGCTGTTCGGCCGGCCCGCATGAGCGCTGCACGGAGCTCCCGCATCACCCCCGACCGCGCGGTCGGGATCCTGCTCGTGGCGCTCGCGCTGCTCGCACCGCTCATCGTCAGCGAGTACTGGGTGTCCACGCTGCTGACCCAGACGATGTTCCTGGGAATCGTCGCCGCCAGCCTCATCTTCCTCTCGGCCAACGGCGGGATGGTGTCGCTCGCCCAGGTGGCGATCTACGGCATCGCGGGGTTCGCGCTGGGCAACCTCACGACCTCCGGCAACACCAAGGGCCTGAACCTCGGTTGGGAGCCTGTGCCCGGCATCCTGGTCGCCATCGCCATCGCGGTCGCCGTCGCCTTCATCTTCGGCCTCCTGGCCAGCCGCAGCTACGGCATCTACTTCCTCATGATCACGCTCGTCTTCTCGGTGATCGCCAACCTCTTCTTCGGGCAGGTGACGAGCGTGTCGGGCTTCGGCGGGATCAGTGGGATCCCCATCCCCGGCTTCCTCGACCGCACCGTCCACCCTGACCGTCTCTACTTCGCGACGCTGCTCGTGGCGGCGCTCGTCTACCTCGGGCTGCGGTACGTTGCGCGCACCCCGTTCGGGCTGACGTTGCAGGGAATTCGCGATGACCCGGTGCGGATGCGCTCGCTGGGCTACAGGGTCACGTTGCACCGCCTGCTCGCGTTCACCTTCGCGGGCTTCATCGCGGCGATCGCCGGGATTCTCTTCGTGTGGTGGAACGCGCAGATCGCGCCCTCGACCATCGACCTCACCGCGACGATAAATGTGCTCCTGATCGCGGTGATCGGGGGGATGTTTCGGCTCGAGGGGGCGTGGATCGGGGCCTTCGTATACGTCCTGATCAACAACTACGCGCAGGACGTCGGCTTTATGTCCGATCGGTTTCAGACCCTGATCGGGGTGATCTTCCTGATCATCGTGCTCGTGTCCCCCGACGGGCTGGTTGGCCTGTGGGAGCGGACCGTCGGGCGGCTGCGCGGTCCGTCCAGCCCGGGGGAGGCAACCGGGGAAGGAGGTTCGGCCGGCGCTGTGCCGGCAGGTGAGCGTGGAGCATCGACGCTCACGGGCTCGTAGAACGACACCGCCGGGGCATGGGTCCACGGCAGGAGGAGGAGAACAGGAAATGTCAGAGGTAAGGAAACGGAGGCGCGGCCTGATGTGGTTTGCGCTTCTCCTGGGCATCGCGGCGCTCGCCTTCGCGGGCTGCGGCGACGACGACGAGGATAGTGGTGGCGGCGGTGGCGCCTCCGAGGAGGCAGCGCCGACCACGAAGGCGCCCCCGGGCTACGCCCCGGTCAAGCAGGAGACGGGCGGCAGCAAGTCGCCCATCAAGGTGGCCGTGCTCTCCGAGTGCAAGGGTGCGTTCGGCACGTTCGACAACCAGAACATGGCCGGCGCCGTCTCGGCGCTGGCGCAGTTCGCCGGCGCCAAGCCGAAGAATCCGGACAAGCCGCGCGACGGCTGGACCGGCGGCGCGATCAACGGGCACCCGCTCGAGCTCGTGGGCGTCGGATGCGGCGACGACACGTCGGGCACGGCCATCAAGGAGACGCGGCGGCTGATGGAACAGGAGGACGCGGACGTCATGATCGGCCCGCTCTCGGGCGACGAGTCGATCGCGGTGGCCAACTACGCCAAGCAGCACCCGGACAAGACGTTCGTCAACGGTGCGGCCGGCGCGCAGGACACCACGCTCAAGGTGCGGGCGCCGAACTTCGCCCGCTTCAACGGTGACGGCGCGCAGTTCAACGCCGGCCTGGGCGACCTGGCCTACAACGAGCTCGGTTGGAAGACGGCGGCCGTGATCGGCGACGACTACAGCTTCGGCTGGACGTCGATGGCCGGCTTCATCTCGGAGTTCTGCGCGGCCGGAGGACAGGTGACCAAGCGGGTATTCCCGCCGCTGAACACGACGGACTACTCGTCCTTCGCGCAGCAGCTGCCGGACGACGTCGACGGTACGTTCGTCGCCGTAGGCGGCGCGGGGCTGATCCCGTTCCTGAAGGCCTACGAGCAGGCCAAGGGGCCGATCGACGCCAAGAAGTTCCTGGGCAACGTGTTCTGGGGCACCCCGTCGCAGTTCGAGCAGCTCGGCCCGCGGGTCGCGGGTGTGTACGCCGGCGGTGCCGGCACGGCGGGCGATCTGGACACGGCGGAGGCCCAGTACTACGCCAACCAGATCATCGGCAAGTGGTTCAAGGAGATCCCGCCCGGTGGCGAATCAGCGCCGCAGGCGGCCAGCGTGTTCACCTACAGCTTCTTCGTGAACACCTGGGGGCTGATCGAGGCGCTCAAGGAGGTCGGGGGCGACATCTCCGGCGACCAGAAGAAGTTGCAGGATGCGCTGGCGCAGATCTCGCTGAACGCTCCGTACGGCAAGATCACGCTCGACGAGAACCGTCAGGCGATCACCGACCAGTACTACCTGCAGCTGGTCGAGGGCGACAAGGGGCTGGCCACGAAGACCGTGGGCAACGTGCCGGACGTGGACCAGACGTTCGGGGGCACGTTCGGCGACGACACCCCGGCGCCCGGCCGGACCTACCCGCCCTGCGAGAAGCGGGACATCCCGTGGCTCGGCAAGACCGAGAAGCCGAAGGTCATCGGGGGCTAGGGGGTCCGTGACGGAAGCAGTATCCGAACAGGCCGAGCCGATCCTGCGTTTGCGCGGGGTCGGCCGGCGGTTCGGCGGCCTCGATGCCGTGCGCGACGTCGACCTCGATGTCGCGCACGGCGAGCGCCGTGCGATCCTCGGTCCCAACGGCGCCGGCAAGACCACGCTGTTCAACGTGATCTCCGGCGACATGCCGGCTACGTCGGGCTCGATCTTCTTCCTCGGCCGGGACGTCGCCGAGGTGTCGGCGCCCGGCCGTGCGCGGCTGGGCATGGGCCGCACCTATCAGAAGTCGCGACTGTTCCTGGGCCTGTCGGTCGAGGACAACCTCTACCTGGCGGTGCTCGGCACACGCAAGGGCCACCTGCGCCTGCATCGCCGGGCGGTCGACCGCGAGCTGCGCGAGCGCGCGCGTGTGCTCGCCGCCGAGGTGGGCCTGGCCCCCAAGCTCGAGACGCTGGTGGGCTCGATCTCCCACGGCGAGCAGCGCCAGCTCGAGGTCGGCATGGCGCGAGCCGTGGATCCCAAGCTGATGCTGCTCGACGAGCCCGCTTCGGGGCTCTCGCGCGGCGAGCGCGTCGCGCTGACCGACATGCTGCTCGAGCTCGACCCAGACATCACCCTGGTGCTCATCGAGCACGACATGGACGTCGCGCTGCGGGTGGCCGAGACGGTGACGATGATGCATGACGGGGAGAAGATCGTCGAGGGCACCCCCGAGGAGATCCGCTCGAACCAGCTGGTGCACGATCTCTACCTGGGCGGCCAGGTCGGCGACGACGAGGAGCAGACTTGAGCGCAGCGGCCGAGAGCGAAGGCAGGGCCGCCCCGCACGTCGGCGTCGACGTCGTCAGCGAGATCGATCCCGACGACGGCCCCCTGCTCGAGGTCTCGGACCTGGACGCATTCTACGGCCCGGCGCACGTGCTGCAGGGCGTGACCTTCACGATGGGGGACGAGCCCGTGGCCATCATCGGCCGCAACGGCATGGGTAAGACGACGCTCTGCAACGCGATCATGCAGATCCGACCGGCCACCACCCGCGGCTCCATCCGCTTCCGGGGAGAGGAATGCGTCGGGCGCCCGTCGTACAAGATCGCGGCCTCGGGCATCGGCTACGTCCCGCAGGGCCGGCGGCTCTTCGAGTCGCTCACCGTCGACGAGCACCTGCGCATGGTCGCCTCGCGCGGTGAGCGGCGCTGGACCCCCGACGCCGTATACGAGCTCTTCCCCCGCCTCGCCGAGCGTCGCCGAAACGGCGGCATGCAGCTCTCGGGCGGTGAGCAGCAGATGCTGGCGATCGGGCGGGCGCTACTCACCAACCCGCGGCTGCTCGTCATGGACGAGCCGTCCGAAGGGCTCGCGCCGGCCATCATCGAGTCGCTCACAGAGACCTTCCGGCGCCTGAGCGGCGAGGGGCTCGCAATCCTGGTCGTCGAGCAGAACCTGGCCGTGGCCACGACGCTGGCCGAACGGTTGCTCGTGATGGTGGCGGGCCGCATCTTCACCGAGACCACGGCCAGCGAGATCGCGAACGATCCCGACGCCCAGCGCCGCTACCTGGGCGTCGAGAGGGCCTGATGGCCGCCGAGCCCGTCGTCGTCCTCGTAGGGACGCTGGACACGAAGGGGCACGAGCTCGAGTACATGTGCGCCCGCGTGCGGGAGGCCGGCGCCGCTCGTCGGCGCGACGATGTCCGGCGTGACCACCCCGGCGGTCACGCGCACCCGCGAGCCCCTGGAGGAGCTGGGCTACGGGATGCTCGTCTTGGCCACGAGCACCGGGGGACGGCGCCGAGGCAGCGCGCTGTTGGTGGTCGAGCAGAAGCTCTACCCGCGACTGCGCTCGCCGAGCGCCAGCACGTGATGGTCGGCGGCGAGATCGCCGCCGAGAGATCCGCCACCGAGCTGCAGGACGATCCGGACGCCCAGCGCCGCTTCCTGGGCGTCGAGCCAATCGCCACAGAGGAGTAGAGGATGGAAGCCGTAGACGCCGGCTCGAAGCCGGTCCAGTCGTTCGACTGGGGAGTGATCAAGTGGTTCGTCACGCCCGACGACACCAAGGGCGCGAAGCTCACCTTCGGCGAGGTGGTGCTTCTTCCCGGCAAGGGTCACGAGCGCCACAACCACCCGGAGTCGGAGGAGATCCTCTACGTGCTGGCCGGCGAGGGCGAGCAGATGCTCGACGACGACGGCGAGAACACCTTTGCCATCAGCGCCGGAGACACCATCTACGTGCCCACCGGCATGTTCCACTCGACGGTGAACACCGGGTGGCAGACACTGCGCCTGCTGGCGCTCTACAACCCTGGCGGCGCGGAGAAGGCGCTGCGTGACCTGCCGGACTTCCGTGAGGGCGACGGGCCCGGCTGGGTCCTGAATTCGTGAGCCCCACCGTCCTGCTGATCGGGACCCTCGACACCAAGGGGGCCGAGTACGCGTTTCTCCGGGACCGGCTGCAGGACGCGGGGGTGGACGTGCTGCTGGCCGACGCCGGCACGCTCGATCCGCCGTCGGTCGAGCCGGACATCACCCGGGAGGAGCTGGCCGCCGCGGGCGGGGCTGACCTGGCCGCCCTGGCCGAGGCACGCGACCGGGGCGCCGCGGTGAGCGCGATGGCCGCCGCGGCGGGCACGCTCGCGCGGCGCCTGCACGAGGAGGACCGGATCCACGGCGTGCTGGCTGCGGGCGGCTCGGGCAACACGGCCATCGCCACCCAGGCCATGCAGGCGCTGCCGGTGGGGGTGCCCAAGCTGATGGTCTCTACCATGGCCGCCGGCGACACGCGCGACTACGTGGGCTCGCGCGACGTGACCATGATGGCCTCGGTGGCCGACGTGGCCGGGGTCAATCCGATCTCCGCGCGGGTGCTGGCCAACGCCGCCGCGGCTATGGCGGGAATGGTCAACGCGCCTCCGCCAGGCGTGAGCGAGGACCGGCCGCTCGTGGGGGCCACGATGTTCGGCGTGACCACCCCGTGCCTGACCGTGGCCCGCGAGGAGCTCGAGCGGCTGGGCTACGAGCCGGTGGTCTTCCACGCCACCGGAGTGGGGGGCGAGTCGATGGAGGGCCTGATCGAGTCGGGCTTCCTGCGCGGCGTGCTCGACGTGACCACCACCGAGCTGTGCGACGACCTGGTGGGCGGGGTGCTCTCGGCGGGACCCGACCGGCTCGAGATGGCCGGCCGGCTGGGGGTGCCCCAGGTGGTGTCGGTCGGCGCGCTGGACATGGTCAACTTCGGCGCGCGCGACTCGGTGCCGTCGCAGTTCGAGGACCGCAACCTCTACGTGCACAACCCGGTGGTCACGTTGATGCGCACCACCAAGGACGAGAACGCCGAGCTGGGGCGCCGCATCGCGCGCAAGCTGTCGGCGGCCGTGGGCCCTACGGCCCTGTTCCTGCCGCTGAAGGGCGTGTCGATGATCGACGTGGAGGGCCAGCCCTTCCACGACCCCGACGCCGACGCCGCGCTGTTCGAGGAGCTGCGCAAGGTGGGCGACAACGTCGAGCTCGTGGAGCTCGACCTCGACGTGAACGACCCCGAGTTCGCCCGCGCGATGGTGGCCAAGCTCGACGAGTACATGCAGGTCCGTGACCGGTGATGAGGCGCGCGCGAAGCTGCGCGCCACCATCGACTCCGGCAAGGCGATCATCGGCGCCGGCGCGGGTACGGGGCTGTCGGCCAAGTGCGCCGAGGCCGGCGGAACCGATCTGATCATCATCTACAACTCGGGCCGCTACCGGATGGCGGGCCGCGGCTCGCTGGCCGGGCTGATGCCCTACGGCGACGCCAACGCGATCGTCATGGAGATGGCCGGCGAGGTGCTGCCCGTGGTCGAGCACACCCCGGTGCTGGCGGGAGTGTGCGGCACCGATCCGTTCCGGCTGATCCCGCGCTTTCTCGAGGAAGTGCGCGACGCCGGGTTCGCCGGGGTGCAGAACTTCCCCACGGTGGGGCTGATCGACGGCACCTTCCGGGCCAACCTGGAGGAGACGGGCATGAGCTACGGCCTCGAGGTCGAGATGATCGCCGCGGCCTCGGAGCTGGGGCTGCTCACCTCGCCGTACGTCTTCGACCCGGAGTCGGCGGAGGCCATGGCCCGGGCCGGGGCCGACGTGCTCGTGCCCCACATGGGCCTCACCACCAAGGGCACGATCGGCGCCGCGACGGCCAAGACGCTCGACGAGTGCGTGGAGGAGATCCAGGCCATGCGCGACGCAGCGGTGGCGGTCAACCCGGAGGTGATCGTGCTCTGTCACGGCGGCCCCCTGGCCGAGCCCGAGGATGCCGCCTACGTGCTCGAGCGGACCACCGGCATCAAGGGCTTCTTCGGCGCCTCGAGCATGGAGCGCCTGCCCACCGAGGTGGCCATGACGGAGAACATGAAGCGCTTCAAGGGGCTCCGTCCGAGCGCGGACTAGACCGAGATCGTCGAACGCCGGTTGGCCGGCGACGCCGGGCGCTCGAGCTCGTCATGCTCGAGCACGACGCCGACCAGCTACGAACTCGAGAATCGCACGCTGATTCGGCGCCTGCCCGCCCTACCGCCGCGTGCCGACGACGACCAGGTATTCCTGCTCGAACCGCGCCTGCTCGGGCGTGCCGATGTTCCACTCGTCGCAGAACGCGCGCAGGGCGGCGTCGAGCTCCTCCTCGCGGCCGGCCTTCTCGGCGTTTGCCCGCGCGACGATCGTGGGCCCGTACTTGGACTTGAAGTGCTCACCGTAGGCCTGCGGCTGCTCGAAGGCCGTGATCTCGAGCATGTCGCGATCGAGCGTGTGAAGATCGACGCGATCCCCGAACGCCTCCCTGACATGGTCCTCGCTGCCCCATAGTGGCGGCGGCTGTGCACCCGGGGGCGGGGGCGGCGCGAACGGGCCCATGGTCCGAAAGAGGGCGCCGATCATCCCTTCGGGAGTCCAGTTGAGCATCCCGATCGTCCCGCCCGGGCGGCACACGCGCACAAGCTCGTCGGCCACCTGCTGATGCAACGGCGCGAACATCGCGCCGATCGAGGACATGACGACGTCGAAGGACTCGTCCTCGAAGGGCAGGTTCTCGGCGTCGGCCTCAACCCAGTCGAGCTCGACGCCCGCCTCTCGCGCCCGTTTGCGACCGGCTTCGAAGAGCTCGGGCGTAAGGTCGCTCGCGGTCACCTTGGCGCCCGCTTGCGCAGCCGGGATCGAGGCGTTGCCCGTCCCGGCGGCGACGTCGAGAACGCGCATGCCCGCGCCGATCCGGCACGCCTCGACGAGCCGCGGGCCGAGCGGCAGTAGAAAGGTCTCGACCATGCCCGGATAGTCGCCCGAAGCCCACATCTTGCGATGCCGGCCCTTCAGCTCCGAGTCAGCGGTCGTCAAGCCGTACCTCCCCAAATGGTGGACCTGAAGACCCTACCGCGACCCCGTCCGGCTTAGCAACGGCCGCTCCGGTCGGCTCACGATGGACTTGGGCTGGGTCGTCAAGCTCGCGAGTCCGCCCTAGCCGATCGGCTCAGGGCACCGCCGTCAAGGGTCTTCTGAGGGTCCTGCAGCAGCCGGCGCCAGCCGAGCAGCAGGGTGTGCACGGCAGCGGCGCCGATGATCGGCTCGGACGGTATTGGCAGCGACCGCGGATGCAGGATGAACGGCCTGGTCTGGGGCCCTCCGAGTCCGCCGTGGAACGAGATCAGCTCCTCGAAGGCGCAGCCCTCCTCGCGCTCCGGGTCGTAGAAGCTGCCGACCATGATGTCCGCCACGTGGGCGAAGCCGTCCGTCCTGGCCAGATGGCGCGCGGCGGTGGGCGAGAACGCGGCCAGGGGATCGTCGCCCTCGACGCGCCCGCTGCCGAGCTCGAGGGTTCCGCCGGGGCCGAGCACCAGCCCGCCCCGGGACTCTGAGCGCACGAGCAGCCAGGCGATGTGGGGATGCTCCCTCAGCGACGGCACGAGCCGCGGGTGGCGCTGATCCATCTCCTCGAGGGTGAGGCGCCGCGGCTCGTCCATCAGGTAGACCAGTCCCAGGTTCCCCGAGCCGAGCACGACGGCGGTCCGGCCGGAGACGTCGTTCTTGGGTTGCTTCTTCGGCTTGGCCCCCGTGGCCTCGTTCACCGCGTGGCCGACCATGGCGCGCTGCTCGTCCCCGCCGGCGTAGCCGGCCACGTCCCCGCTGCGCAGGTTGCGCTCCACGAGCTCGTCCAGCCCGTATCCGTTGCGCTGCTTGAAGGTGGCGCCCTGGGTTTGGCCGTGGTCGGAGAGCACGACGATCTCGTACGGCCGCGGCGCATAGCTGAGCGCGCGCTCGATCGCGGCGAACTCCTGGTCGAGCTTGCGCAGCGCCTCGAGGGTGTCCGCTCGCTCGAGCCCCGAGTGATGGGCCACCTCGTCGTAGCTCGAGAAGGTGGCGTACACGGCGGGGCGGCCGCGCATCATGTCGGTCATCACCCCGAAGACGATGGCGTTGCGCACGATCACGCACATCGCTCCCCGCAGAAACGGATAGACGCCGCCCCGGTGGCCGCGGGGCCGGACGTCCCGGCGGGCGGCCCGCGCCGCGGCGGTCCACTCGAGGATGACCTCCCAGAAGAAGAGTACGAGCGCCCGTGTCACGTTCACACCGTCGGCGAAGAAGGCCCGGTAGCCGGGATTGCGTCCCGTCTCGGCGTCCATGCGGCTCACGGTGAGGATCGTTTCGTCGGCATCGCCGGAGAGCAGGTTGCCCCTGCTCGCGCCTCCGTCGGCCAGCAGGCCCGCTCCCGTCGAGTGCTCCCGCTCGATGGCGGCGCAGTCGGCGGGTGACGAGCAGGCCACGAGCCTGCCCGACGGTTTGTCCACCCAGCGAAAGGCCGGGATGTCCTCGTTCGAGCCGAGCAGGATGCCGGCCTGGCTCGCGCCGGTCTGCGACGAGAGGTCCGTCTCCCACTCGGCGAGGCGGTAGCCGCGCTCGTCCATCCATCGCGCCATCACCGGGGTGTTCCCGTCACGCATCGCCCGGCGCAGCACTGGCAGCGCCAGGCCGTCGATCTCGAGGAAGACGATGCCGGGGGTGGGCGGCACCTGTCCCCGCCCGCGGCGGGCCACCCGGCGTACGACCCTGAACGCGTGGTCGTCGTGGTCGTTGGTGCCGAGCATGACCTGGAGGGGGATGGCTACCGCGGTGATGACCAGCGAGGCCAGCAGGGCGTCCCAGAACGAGCCCACACCGCCGAATTCGGGGAGCAGGGCGTCGGCGAGCATCAGCGCGCCGGCGTTGACCGCCAGCACGAGCAGGAAGCCGGTGATCAGGGTGGCCGGCAGGCGCAGAGCGGCCACCAGCGGCGGCAGGATGGCGTTGAACACCGCGAGAGCGGCCGCCACCACGAAGGCCGAGCCCAGCTCGCCCAGACGGAAGCCGGGGACGATCGCGGCGGCGACCCACACGGAGGCCGCGCTGACCATCCAGGCCACCAGCAGGCGAAGGGGGCGCAGGCGCGGTCTTGCCGGCTGCCAGCCGACCTGGTTGCCGGTGGGAGTGCCGGGTTCGTCGTCCACGTGCCGGGAATTATCGTCGCCCCGCGCCCGGAGGCCCGCATCATCCCAAGCGGATGATTTTGCAGTGGATGTGAAAGAGTGCCCGGCCCGCGGCCGGTCGCCTGCCGGTCGATGCTGAGAAGAGGAGCCTCACCCGTGCGCCGTTCGCTCTGCCTTGCCGTCCTGACCCTGGTCGCGCTCGCGGCCGTGCCCGCCGGCGCCGCCGCGGCGCCGGGCGACACCGCTCGCTACATCCTGCCGCCGGGCAACTACGGCGGTCTGCCGACCACGCAGAACTCTCTCGACCAGCTTCCGCTCTACGACGGACTCACGCCGCTGCGCGGCCAGGTCTCGGGGCGCGACATCAACCGGCTCTTCCTGCCCGAGAACTTCAAGCCCATCGGCGCCAGGCGTGTAGAGCCGACGGGGCGGCCCGGACTGCGGATCGTCTACGACGAGTACGGCGTGCCGCACATCTACGGCAAGAAGCGGTCCGACGTCTCGTTCGGTGCCGGCTGGGTGACCGCGCGTGACCGGGCGCTGCTGATCACGCTCGCCCGTGGCCCCTCCCGCGTGGCCGTGGCCGACGTGCCCGGCATCGACGCCTTCAGCCTGGTCACCAGCGGTCAGTCCTTCGAGGCCAGCCCGGAGACCGAGGCGCTGGTCACGGCTCAGCGACGCCTCCTCGTCAGGACCTACGGCGCGAAGGGCCGCCAGATCATCGCGGACGCCCAGGCCTACGCCGACGGCATCAACGCCTACTGGCAGGCCAACAACGTGAACGAGCGGCCGGCCACGGTCAACGACGTGCTGGCCGTGACCGCCTTCATCGGCTCCATCTTCGGCGCCGGGGGCGGTGGCGAGGCACGCAACTCCGATCTCCTCGCCCGTCTGCGCGGCTCGCTGGGGCAGACCCGGGGGCAGGCCGCCTGGGAGGACGTGATGCTGGCCAACGATCCCGAGGCGCCCACCACCATCAACCGCCGCTTCCCCTACGGGCCGCTGACCGGCGGCCGGGTCAGAGGTTCGGTGGTCATCGACCCCGGGTCGATCCAGGAATTCGACCCCACCGCCGCGCCGGCGGGGGCCGCGGTGGATGCCGCCTCGGCGCCGCCGCGGCGACGGGCCTCGAACTTCCTGGCGGTGGCTCCCGAGCGCTCGCGCAGCGGCAACTCGCTCGCGGTGATGGGGCCCCAGCTGGGCTACTACTACCCCGAGATCGTGCAGCAGATGCACCTCGAGGGGCCGGGCATCAAGGCCCAGGGCGCGGCCGTGCCGGGCCTGGCCATGTACATCCTCATCGGGCGCACGGAGAACTACGCGTGGAGCCTCACCTCGGCCGGCCACGACGTGCGTGACGTCTACGCCGAGCAGCTGTGCGAGCCGGGCGGCGGCCAGCCGACCCGCGCCTCCGCGAGCTATCTATACAAGGGCAGTTGCCGGCCGCTGGAGGACTTCAACGCCGGGCTGCTGGCGGGCCGGCCGCTCCGGTTCCGCAAGTCGGTTCACGGCCCGATCATCGGCACGGCCCTCGTCGGCGGCCGGCCCTACGCGCTCGCGCGCAAGCGCTCGACGTTCGGCCGCGACGCGCTCAACCTGGCCGCGCTCAAGGACATGACGGAGGGCAAGGCCTCGACGCCGCGGCGCTTCTACCGCACGGCGAACCAGTTCGAGTTCACCTTCAACTGGGCCTACGTGTCGCGTGGCGGCGACGGCGAACTTCTCGTCCGGTCTGCTGCCCGAGCGTCCCCGCGGCCTGGACCGCCGGCTGCCCACGCTCGGCACGGGGCGCTACGAGTGGCGCGGCTTCCTGGCCCAGAACGAGCACCCGCACGCGGTCAGCGGCCCCGGCGGTCTGCTGCTCAACTGGAACAACCGCTCGGCGCCGGGCTTCATGCACGGCGACGACGAGCCCTACGGGTCCGCGCAGCGGGTGGAGCTGTTCGACCGCTACCCGCGCCGCGTGACGGTCACCGGCAACGTGGGCGTCATGAACCGGGCAGCTACCGAGGACGTGCGCTCGCCGGTGTGGCCGGTGGTGAGCAGGGTGCTGCGCGGCGGCAGCCCGCCGACCCCGCTGGCCGGGCAGGTGAGGGAGATCCTCGACCAGTGGGTGCGCCGCGACGCCCCGCGCCTCGACGCCGACAACAACGGCTTCTACGACAGCCCCGGCCCGACGATCATGGACGAGGCCTGGCGCCGGATCGCCGATGCGGTGATGCGACCGGTGTTCAGCGGTGACCTGCTCGAGGCGCTCGACTACGTGCGCGACCTGGACCGCCAGTCGGGCCACTCGTACGTGGACAAGGACCTGCGCACCGCCCTGGACGAGCGGGTTCGCGGCCGGTTCAACCTGCGCTACTGCGGCAACGGTGAGCTCGCGGCCTGCCGCGCGTCCCTCTGGACCGCGCTCGCCGAGGGGGCCAACCGGCTGGCGGCCTCGCAGAACCAGCCCAACCCGAGGCTGTGGCGCTCGGAGGCCTCACGGACGGGGTTCGCGCCTGGGCTGATCCCGAACACGATGAGGGCGACCAACCGGCCGACCTTCCAGCAGGTGCTGGAGTTCGCGGGGCGGCGGCGGTAGGGCCGCGCTCCGCTCGAGCCCGACCATGTGACATCGACCATGAAATAGAGGGTCAATGTCACATGGTTGACTTGCGACACTCTCCCCATGACCACCTGCTCTCATCTCGACCAGGTCACGGTCGAGCGGCCCGACAGCGTTCCCGGTTGTGAGGACTGCCTGCGCACCGGGGACCGCTGGGTGCACCTTCGTGTCTGCCGCTCGTGCGGGCACGTGGGCTGCTGCGACTCGTCGCCCAATCGCCACGCCACGGCCCACGCCCGGGCCACCGAGCACCCGCTGATCACCTCGGTGGAGCCGGGTGAGGACTGGACCTACTGCTACGTGGACGACGTGGCGTTCGTCATGCGCGAGGACGAGTAGCCCTCAGGTGAGGACGGCTCGCCCGGTGAAGGCGGAGGCCAGAGCGTCGGCCACGCCCGCAGCCTCGGCCGGTGCACCGATCGACAGCACCAGTTCGGTGCCGTCGCGGCGGAGCTCGAAGTCGAGGAACGAGCAGCACTGCGATTCCGCAGCGACGATGGCCTCGAGCCGCTCGCGCGTGCGCTCGTCACCGCGAAAGCGCAGCCGGCCGTCGGCCTGGCGGCACACGAGCGCATCACGGCCGAGCGCCTCGATCTCCGCCAGGCGCGTGGGCAGCTCCGCGGCGGTGAGCGAGCAGGCGATGGGCAGGTCTTGACTCACGCCACGGACGCTACCGACCCCGTCAACCGTTGACCTTGGTAGTACGTATGCAATCTCACGGACCGGTCCGCGGCGGCCGATAGATTCGAAGGTAGGCATGGAACGCGCACACATCGACATTTCGAGGGACCTCGACGGCGACGCCGTGGTCCACGCATTGTTCGATCTGACCGAGGCCGAAATCGCTGCGTCGGCCCACGCGCTTCGTGCGCACACCGGCGAGCGCTTTCGCACGGCCAGCATGTCGAGTGACGACGTGCTCGAGCTGCGTGAGCTCACCGCTTTGGCCGACGAGCTGGGGGAGCTCAACGGAGGCGCCGGCACGGTGGTCATGCGGCCCGCTCGCCTGTCTGTCTACCGCGACGCGGTCACACGTTTCGTGGAGTCGCGTGACGAGGCGGACTGGGTGCGCGAGGAGGACCTCGAGCCCCTGGCGGTGCTGAGGTCGCTGCTGGGCTCGCTCGAGCAGCTCTGCGCCGAGGCGATGCGCGCCGCCCTGTCGCCCGCCGCACGTCCCTGCCAGTGACCTGACCGGCACCGGCCCGTGGATGCACTGCGTCAGATAGGCCTGGTGGCTCATCCCAGCCGCGACGTCGCCTGGGCCCTGTCGGAGATCGAGGCCTGGGGCTCAGAGCACGGCGTGAGGATCGGCCAGATCCCCACCGACGGCCAGTCACGGCGGCTGGCCGAGCCGGTCCAGGCGCCGGACTGCGACCTCGTGCTCGCACTCGGCGGCGACGGCACCACGCTGATCGCCCTGCACACCGGTGCGCGGGTCGATCGTCCGGTGCTCGGTGTGGCCTGCGGGAGCGTGGGGGTGCTCACCTCGGTCCACGCCGACCGCGCGCGCTGGGCACTCGAGCAGGTCGCCGAGGGGCGCTTCACGGCTGAGCCGGTGCCTGCGCTCCAAGTGGCGTGGGAGGGCGGCGCCGGCGTGGCGATCAACGACCTCGTGGTCGTCCGCAACGGCGCCGGCCAGGTGCTGGTGGCGGTGCGGGTGGACGGCGAGCTGTACGTGCGGATCGCCGGCGACGGGCTGATCGTGGCCACCGAGCTCGGCTCGAGCGCGTACAACATGGCCGCCGGCGGCCCCATCCTCGCCCCGGCCGTGGACGGGATAGCGGTGACTCCGCTGGCCACCCACGGCGGCTCGGCTCCGCCGCTGGTGGCCGCGAAGACCAGCAGCGTGGCCCTCGAGGTCGAGCCCGGGTACGGCGGGGTGCGTTACGAGCTGGACGGGCGCCCCGTGGAGATCGCAGGCCACGCGCTCACGGTCGCGCGCACCGAGACCTACGCCGCCATCGTGACCCTGGAGGGCGAGGAGCCGCGCTTCACCGGCCTGCGCCGGCGCGGCCTGCTGCTGGACAGCCCGCGGGTGCTCGTGCGCGACGGGCGCGCCGACAGCGACGCCGAGCACCCGCGGCTGTAACGGTCTAGCCGCCGCGGCGCAGGAGCTTCTGCCAGCCGCTCTGGCGGCGGCGCTGACGGCGGCGTCGCAGCAGCTCGCCGGCAAACAGGGTGAGGCCGATCGTCACCACCAGCTCCACGGCGCGCCTGCCGCGAAACGAGGACTCGCCGTGCTCACGCTGGCGCATGTGCACCGGGACCTCGATCAGCCGCAGCCTGGCGTCGGTGATGCGCACGAGCGCCTCCACCTCGGGCGATTCGCAGACGTAGGGGTCGGCCAGCAGCTCGAGCGCGTCGCGGTTGACCGCGTACAGGCCGCTCGTGCCGTCGGAGATCGGCTGTCCGAGCCGCAGCCGCATCAGCAGGCGCAGCAGCGACGTACCCACCACGCGCTCGGGCGCGGGGCGGTAACGCGCCCCGTCGCGTCCCGATCCCGGCAGGAAGCGAGAGCCGATGGCCACGTCGCACTCACCGGCGCGGACCAGCTCGAGCATGCGGGCCAGCTCGGTCGCCGGGTGCTGGCCGTCGGCGTCCAGGCGGCCGCAGAACTCGTAACCGCCGTCGGCGGCCTGGCGGTAGCCCTCGGCGATGCCGCTGCGAAGGCCGCGGTTCTCGGGGAAGCTCATCACGCGTGCCCCGCCCTCGCGCGCCACCGTGGCGGTGGCGTCCTCGGAGCCGTCGTCGATCACGAGCACGTCCACCCCCGGCAGGTCGCGCCGGGTCTCGGCGAGCACGTCGGGCAGCGAGCTCTCCTCGTTCCACGCCGGGATGAAGACGAGCGTGTCGGCCATGGGCTCAGCTTCCGTCGAGCCGCGGCGTGGGCGGGCCCAGGCGGCGAAGACCCGACACGCGGCTGAGCAGCCAGTCGAGCCCGCCCGGGCGCCGCGACGCGGGCTCCCAGCCGTCGAGGGCGCGCTCGATCCCGTTGCGGTCGGTCAGCGCCAACAGCTCCACGTGCCCGCCGCCCGCGGCAGTGGGGCCCGACTGCACCAGGTAGAGCTCGCCGGTCTCCTCGATCCAGGCCGCGCGATGGGTCACCCGTGAGCCGGGGCGTCGCCACAGGACACCGTAGTCCACCTCCCTCGAGTGCAGACGCCGGTCGTCGGCCTCGAGGAAGTCCTCCATCGATGCCCAGGTGGCGTGGCTCTCGCGGTAGCTCCCCGGCCTGGCCCTGGGCGCTCGTGGCATCCAGACCGGGGTCACGCGCCCGAGGCAGGATGAGCAGCGGCCCACCCGGGTTGAAAGCGGTGAGAGCATCAGCTCCCGGCAGCTGGTGCAGCGGTAGAGAGTGAGGGGCACGCCCCTCAGGGTGATGGATCGAGATGAGAATCCCGTAAGCCGCCGGCGAGGGGCGCGAGACCGGGCGGCCTGGCGTGCGGCACGAAGTCGTCGGCCAGGCCGGCCAGCACCTTGGGCAGCGGATGCCGCTTGGCGAGCGCCCGCTGTCGCGCGGCTCCCGTCCGCTCCGCCAGCAGGCTCGCCGACGCGAGCTCGGTGCGGCAGTCGAGGTCCTGGGCATGGGCCTGGCAGCTGTCGAGCACGTATGCGAGCTCGTCGACAGCAGCCACCCGCGTGCCGCGCAGCGGATCGATGAAGCTGGCCTCCATGCCGTCGCGGCTCGCGATGAAGCGGTTCTCCTCGATGGCCTCCTGGGCGTCGAGCATCTCCTCGGGCACCAGGCGCTCGGTGGCCAGCTGGCGAATCAGGGTCTGGATCACCGCGGTGAGAGCGGCAATGTCCTCGAGGTTCGACTGGGCGTCCATGATGCGCACCTCCACCGTCCCGAAGCGCGGCTGGAGGCGCACGTCCCACCAGATAAAGGTCGGCTCGGGGAAGGCGTCCGCGCGCAGCAGGGCGTCGATCGTCTCGACGTAGCGCGGGTAGGTGCCGAAGCGCCGCGGAAGACCCGCGCGGGGGAACGCCTGGAAGAGGGCCGAGCGCATGGAGGCCAGGCCGGTGTCGGCGCCGCGCCAGAACGGCGAGTTGGCCGAGAGCGCGAGCAGGAGGGGTATCTGCGCGCGCAGGCGATCCGCCGCCGCCACGGCCAGCTCGGCGATCGGCACGCCCACGTGCACGTGAAGCGCGAACGTCGGTTCACGGCGAGCCAGCACGCGCAGACCATCCTCGAGCACCTGGTAGCGCGCGCTGCCCGACACCTCCGTGTCCTCACCCACGGCGAGCGGATGCGTGCCTGCGGCGGCTGGGACCAGGCCGAGCGGGTCGAGCTCGTCCACCAGGGATGTGCGCAGGGCTCGGAGCTCGGCCACGGCGTCGGACACCGTGGCGTGCACCCCGGTCTCGAGCTCGAGAGTGCAGGCGTGCGTCTCGGCGCTCACCTTCTCGGCCAGGCCGGGAGACAGCTCGGGGAGCAGGTCGTCCATGACGTGAGCGAGCTGCCAGTCGCGCGGGTCGAGCAGCATCACCTCTTCCTCGATGCCCACCGTCCACGCCGGCCGGTCCGGGTCGACGTTCCAGTCGGCCCAGCCCGACACGCCCATGGGCGTCATGCGGCGCTCTCGAGTCGCGCCGAGTGTTCGGCCGCCGCCCAGACCAGCCCCTCGAACAGCGCCAGCTGGGCGCGGCGCTTGACCAGCGCCTCCGCGTGCCACTGCACGCCGAACAGGAATGCGCTGGTGGTGCCTTCCAGCGCCTCGACGGTCCCGTCCGGGGCGGATCCCACCACGCGCAGGCCGGTACCGAGCCTGTCCACGGCCTGGTGGTGGAAGGAATTCACCCGCAGCCGCGCGCCGCCCATCAGAGCGGCCAGCTTACTCTCCGTTTCGAGCTTCACCGAGTGCGAGGCCTTGCCACCGGCGATGTCCTGGCGATGGTCGATCTCCGTGCCGAGCTCGGGCAGGTGCTGGTGCAGCGTGCCCCCTCGCGCGACGTTGAGCACCTGAACGCCCCGGCAGATCGCGAGCACCGGCAGCCGCCGGGCTACCGCGCGCCGGGCCAGGGCCAGCTCGAAGCGGTCGAGCTCGGGCTGGGTGGGGCCGAGCTCGCGATGCTCGTCGGCGCCGTAGGCCCAGGGATGGAGGTCGGGCCCGCCCGACAGGCACAGTCCGTCGAGCCGGTCGAGCAGCCGGTCGACCGCGCCGGTGCGGACGGGGGCGAGGATCACCGGCAGCCCGCCGGCCTTTCGCACGGCCTCGAGGTAGCGCTCGCCGAGGGCGAGCTCGGTGCGCGCCGGCTCGCCCTGGGGGAGGGTGGCGTGATCGTCGCGCTGGCGCACCTCGGACGTCGACACGCCGATGATCGGCTCGGGACTCACAGCAGCACCCAGGTGTCCTTGGCGCCGCCACGCTGAGAGCTGTTGACCACGAGTGCGTCTCGCTCCAGGGCCACCCGGGTGAGCGCGCCCGGCGCCACCTCGGCGCCGCCCGAGGACTGGAAGACGAACGGCCGCAGGTCGATGTGACGCGGCTGAAGGCGCCCGTCCACAACGGTGGGATGGCGGGACAGCATCACGAGCTCCTGCGCGATGAACGGAGTCGGGTTGGCTCGGATCTCGTCGGCGGTGTGGCGCACGTCCTCGTCGCGCGCGTGCGGAGCCACCACCACGCCGCGCCCCCCGTGACCGGCCCGAGGCTTGATCACGAGCTCGTCGATGCGGTCGAGAGCCATCTCCAGAGTCTCGGGCACGCCGAGGTCGTAAGTGCGCACGGACGGCAGCAGTGGCTCCTCGCCCAGGTAGAAGCGCACCATGTCCTCGACGTAGGCGTGCACGAGCTTGTCGTCGGCCACCCCGGTGCCGAAGCCGTTGACCACGCTCAGCGTGCCGGTCCGGAGCGGTTCGTAGAGCGCGGCGCCCACATCCGTGAGGCGGCCCTGCTGGTCGGTCAGGCGATCCTCGTCGGTGCGCCGGTAGAGGACGTCGACGGCACGTGGCTCCCCGTCACAGCGCGCCCACAGCCGGCCCGAGCGGACGCTGAGATCCTCGAGCGTGACGCCCGGCAGCCCGAGCTCGCGAGCCAGCCGCCGGTGCTCGTACCACGCGCTGTTTCCGGGGCCGTCGCTGAACACGACGATCGACGGCTCGTGGACCCCCTCGGGCGCGGCCGCCGCCAGAGCGCGCCCGAGCATGTCCATGGCCTCGTGCAGCGGGTGGACCCGGTTGGCCATTCGCGCGCTCATGTGGGGTTCGAGGGCATCCCGAGCGGCGAGCACGTAGCCGAGTCCCGACGGCGTGCGCACGTTGTCCTCGAGCACGCTGAACTCGCCCTTCGCATCGCGCACCACGTCGAGACCGGCCAAGGTGATGCGCACCGGAGGCGCCGGAAGCTCGGAGAGCCTTGGCTCGAGGTGGTCGCAGCTGTCGATCACCCGCGCCGGCACCACGCCCGCCGTCACGATCTCTCGCTCGCCGTAGACGTCGGCCACAAAACTGTCGAGCGCGCGCACGCGTTGGACTAGACCACGGCCGAGCCGCTCCCAGGCCTCGGCGGCGAAGAGGCGCGGGACCGGGTCGAGCCTGAAGGGCTCGGTCTCGCCACCGTCCGCCGTGAAGTCGACTCCGGCGGCCGCCACCTGCTCGTCCACCGCCGCCGTGAGCGCGGTCAGATCCATCTGGTCCAGCGCCCTCAGGAGATCCCCGTACTCCGGCCGCGGCGAGCCGTCGGCCTGCACCGCCTCGTCGAAGATGCCCGTGGCCGGGGTGTAAGGACTCGGGGTGGCGGTGGAGCCGCTGGTCACGGACTTAGCGTGTTCCCAGTTTTGCGTTCTGTACTTGGCCCAGCGTCCAAAGATCCCGGCGCATCATTGGACAATAGGTCGAATCGCGCGCCATCGCGCGCCTGACCGCTGTCGACTGGTGGAGGCCGGGGCCGGTTCCTGAGCGAACCGGCCCCGCCTCGATTCAGGGACCGAAGGGGCCGGGCCCGCCCGGACCGCCGTGGCCGGGACCGCCGTGGCGGCCGGGACCGCCGGGCCCGCGCGGGCCGGGCAGGTCGCCCAGAGCCTGCTCGACCTTGGCCTCGGAGAGGTTGAAGCGGTCGGCCAGGAACTGAACGAGGGCGTCCTGGCGCTTCTCCCAGGCGTCGTCGGCTCCGGCACGGACCTCACGGAACGCCTGGCGCAGCCCGGCGCGGCTCACTCCCAGCGCGGTCGCGAGCTGACGCAGGGGCTGCCGGGCGTGGTCGCGGTCCCTCATGCCCCGGTCGGGCCGCTGCGCGAACAGGGCGTCCTCGACCCTGTCGGCGTCGACGCCGAGCTTGGCGGCGAGCGCCTCGGCGAAGTCGCCCAGCCCGCCGGGCCCGCCGTGGTGGCCACGATCGGGCCGCTCGCCCGCCAGCTCGTCGAGAGCCGTCTGCACCTTCGCCGCGTCCACGCCGAGCTCGCTGGCCAGGCGCTTGGCGAAGCGCTCCCGCTTCTGCTCGCCCAGCTCATCGAGCGCCGAGCTGACCTTCGCGGCCGAGATTCCGAGTGCGCTCGCCAGCGCCTCCGTGAAGTCGGTCCGGCGGCTGTTCGCCTCCTGGTCGTGGAACTCGCGCAGCGCCTGCTCGAGCGCGTCGGCGTCCACCCCGAGCTCATCGGCCAGGTTGCCGAAGCCCGGCGGCACCCCGCGGTCGAAGGGGCGATCGGCCGCGGCGGACGAGGAGTTGCTTCCGGCGCCGCTGCCCGCGGAGGCCGAACCATCGCCCACCTGGCTGCCGATGCCGTAGGCGGCGGAGGCCAGCCCCACCGCTCCCACCAGCACCACCGTTGTTGCCTTCTTTGAATTTCGCATGAGGCGAGGCTCGTATCCGACTGTAGGAGGACCGTAAGAGCCACGTAGGGGATGCCGAAGAGAACCGCCGCGCGCGGCAGAATCAGTGGCGTGAAGGTTCTGATCGTCGACGACGACCGCGCCCTGCGTGATGCGCTGCGCCGGGCGCTGGCCCTCGCGGGATACGAGATCGCGCTGGC
Source organism: uncultured Thermoleophilaceae bacterium (assembly GCA_963751105.1). Classification (GTDB taxonomy): domain Bacteria; phylum Actinomycetota; class Thermoleophilia; order Solirubrobacterales; family Thermoleophilaceae; genus JACVRW01. Next base: position 885,814 of record CAVVTG010000002.1, read on the forward strand.
CGAGGACGGCCAGCAGGCGCTGGCCGAGGTCGCCGCCGCCGCGCCCGACGCCATCGTCCTCGACGTGGGCCTGCCGGGAATCGACGGCCTCGAGGTGTGCCGGCAGCTGCGCGGGGCCGGGGACCGCGTCCCGGTGCTCATGCTCACCGCGCGCGACGCGATTGCCGACCGCATCGACGGCCTCGACGCCGGGGCCGACGACTACCTGGTCAAGCCGTTCGACGTCGGGGAGCTCAAGGCGCGCCTGCGCGCGCTCCTGCGCCGGACCGGAGCCGACGCGCCCCCGGAGGAGCTCGAGTTCGAGGAGCTGCGGCTCGACACCGCGCGCCACGGGCTGGCGGCGGGGGAGCGGTTCGTCGAGCTCACCCGCACCGAGTACGAGCTGCTCGAGCTGCTGATGCGCAACCCCCGGCGGGTGCTGCCCCACGCCCTGATCTACGACCGGGTCTGGGGCTACGACTTCGGTCCGGCGTCGAACGCCCTTCGCGTCTACATCGGCTACCTCCGCCGCAAGCTCGACGAGGTGGGCGCGCGCCCGCTGCTGCACACCGTGCGCGGCGTGGGCTACGTCCTGCGCGAGCCATGACGCTCCGCACCCGGATTGCGGCGGCGGCAGGCCTGGCGGTGGCCCTCGCGGTGGCGGCGGCCGCGCTGGCGGTCTACCTGGGCGTCCGGGGCGAGCTGCGGGGCGAGGTCGACAACTCGCTGCGCCAGCGGGCGCAGACGATCGTCGATCGCGGCCCGGGAGGCCCACGAGGAGGTCCCGGTGACGGGATCGGCTTCGGCCGGCCCGGCGGTCCCTTCGGGCGCCTGCCGCGCGAGGCGCCCGCTGAGCCGTTCGGAGGGCCGGAGGGCTACGCCCAGATCGTGTTGCCCGGCGGCCGGACAGTGCGCTTCCCGGACGAGCAGCAGCGTCTGCCAGTAGAGGACCGGGCGAAGGAGATCGCGCGCGAGGGATCGGGGGAGCACCTGACCGACCTCACCGTGGACGGCACGCACCTGCGCGTGCTCACCGCCGGCCTACCGCAGGTCGGCGCGATCCAGGTGGCCCGTCCGCTCGGCGAGATCGACCGGCAGCTCCACAACATCGCTCTCCTGCTGGTGATCGTCGGCGCGGTGGGCGTGGCGCTCGGGGCCGGCCTGGGCGCGGCGGTGGCTCGCACGGCACTGGCCCCCATCGCTCGCTTCACGCGCAGGACCGAGGAGCTGGCCGCCGATCCCGACCCCTCTGAGCGCATGGAGGTGGTAGGCCGGGACGAGCTGACGCGCCTGGCCCGCAGCTTCAACACCACCCTCGACTCTCTCGAGCGGTCGGTGGAGGCGCAGCGCCACCTGGTGGCCGATGCGAGCCACGAGCTGCGCACCCCGATGGCCAGCCTGCGCGCCAACATCCAGACCCTCGAGGAGGCCGACCGCCTGCCCCCGCACGAGCGCAGCGCGCTGCGGGCCGACATCGTGCAGGAGCTGGACGAGCTCACCACGCTCGTGGCCGACATCGTGGAGCTCGCGCGCGGGGCCAAGCCGGAGGGGCCCGAGGACGACGTCAGGGTGGACCGGCTCGTTGAGGCCGTGGTAGAGCGCGCCAGGGCGCGCGCGGGCGACACGCTCAGCTTCAGCGTATGGGCGGAGCCGACGCTCGTGCGGGGCGAGCCCCAGCGCATCCACCGGGCGATCGCCAACCTCGTCGACAACGCGGTCAAGTGGAGCCCGCCCGGGGGCGAGATCGAGCTGGCCCTCTCGGCGGGCGAGCTCACGGTGCGCGACCACGGCCCCGGTTTTGCGGACGGCGACCAGGAGCGGGTGTTCGAGCGCTTCTGGCGCGCGGCGGACGCCCGCGGCCTGCCCGGATCCGGCCTCGGGCTCGCCATCGTGCGCCAGGCCGCCGAGGAACACGGCGGATCGGTGGAGGCGCTGAACGCGCCCGGCGGGGGGGCGCTGCTGCGGGTCTCGTTCGGCGAGCCGCTCGACGCGTAATCCCTACCGGTCAGCTTGGTGTTGAAAAGCCGATCGTGCTAGCGTGCGCATCGTGCCTTAGGGCACCCTAATAAGGCTGTCCTAACCCGTCTCGGAGGATCCGGAAAGATGTCGCGCACCCGCCTCGCCGCACTGTTGACCGTCGCCGGTCTGGCCCTGGCCGCCACCGGCTGTGGCAGCGACGAGAGCGACTCGGAGCCGGCCGACACGAGCTCCGCCAAGACCTCCCAGGCAGCAGATCTCGGGGCCATCAAGCGGTACCTCACCGAGCATTCCGCGGCCCTGGCCACCGAGACCGCCAACCTCAAGGAGCAGGGCGCGGCCTACTACCGGCTGGCCGAGCAGGCCGACTTCGACTACGCGAAGCTGATGCGGGACAACCGGGCCGAGGTCCAGGAGGTCCTCGCCGAGTCCAAGGCGGCCTACCGCCGGGCCAATCCCGCCTACGAGGAGATGGAGGGGATCGTGGCGGGCGTGGCCTCGCTGGCCGACTACGACGTGATCATCGACGCCGGCTCGTCGGGCGAGGATCCCGAGAACGCGGTGCCCTTCGACCTGAAGCTGCCTGACGGCAAGACGCTCGAGCAGCCCGGCAACTTCATGTTCCTGACCGAGACCGCGCTTTACGGCACCAACGACGCCCTGTTGGCCAAGGGCGTGGAGCCCGACGTGGACGGCAACGGCAAGGTCGACTTCGGCGAGGCGCTGCCCGACGCCAAGATCTTCCTGGCCACCACGCGCGACTTCGACAAGTACGCGCGCGAGTTGGACTCGGCGGCCGCCGACTTCAAGCCCACCGAGTCGGACGCCTTCTCGGCCCTGGTGATCATGACGCCGACGATGTCCGAGTACTTCGAAGCCTGGAAGAATTCTCGCTTCGTGGCGGGGAGCGACGCGAGCGAGCAGGCCTTCGTGGCCACCTCACGCCTGTCGGACATCGCCGACATCCTCGAGGGTCTCGTGTTCACCTACGACGGCGTGCAGCCGCTCGTGGCCGAGGCCGACCGCCAGCAGGCGCGGCAGACCGAGCGCAGTCTCAACCAGCTCGAGGACTTCGCGGCGGGGCTGCGCGACAAGGAGGAGGCCGGCCGCAAGTACAGCGCCGAGGAGGCGGACGCGCTGGGCAGCCAGGCCCAGCAGCAGGCCGAGGCGATCGCCGGCCAGGTCACCCAGGCGGCCGCGAAGTTGAACATCGAGCTGGAGGAGGGCTGAGCCGGTCGTGAGGGCCCGCCTCGCGCTCTTGGCGGCCGGCCTTGTACTGGCCGTCCTGCTCGTCGCCCCTGCGGGGGCGTTCGCCCAGTCTGAGCCGCCCTGGCAGGCAGCCCAGCGCATCCAGGAGCGCCTGTTCTCCGCGCAGAGCGCGCTGCTGCTGGGCGAGCCCGCTTCCGAGCGTGCCGCGGCCCGGGCGCAGTCGTTCTACCGGGGTGAGCTCGCCCGCCGCACTGCGCGCCGACGCCCCGCCGGCGGACCGCGCCGCGCGCCGCGCCCTTCGCGACGCTCGAAGCGCGGTGCGCGCGGGCGACCAAAGGGCGCTCGCGGCCGCCCGGGGCCGTCTCCGGGCCGCGCTGCTGCGCGGTTCGTACGCCGTAACCGTCGCCGCGGTACGCGCCGGCGACGCCGCGCGAGCCCGCAGCTGGCTGCTGCTGCGCGAATTTCGCCAGGCCACCCGCTTCACCCGCCCCGGGGTCGACGCGACCCTGGCCGTGCGGGAGCTGGCCCGCGGTGAGTGGGGGCCGCGCCGAGCTCTGTTGGGAGTCAAGAAGGACCTCCTCGACGCCTACCAGGCCCGGCTCATCGACGAGCTGGGGGAGGCGGAGGAAGCGGCCGAACGCGGCTTCGACGCTCGGCTCACCGAGATCGCCGCCACCGCCTCCGGGCTGTGGCTGGTGCTCGCTCCCGAGTACGAGGCACAGCGCGGCGCGACCGCCCGCGCCGAGGCGGACGCCACCTTCGCCGCGCTCGAGCGCAGCACCGGCGACCCCACGGGTGACTTCCTCAGCGTCCGTGGTGACGCGATGGAGGTGCTCGACGGCTTCGTGGCGGCGCCGTTCACCGCCGAGGAGCAGGCACGGCGCGCCGCGCAGCTGGTGCGCTTCCTCGATCTCATCCCGATCGAGTACCGCGACGGCGTCGACGACGGTCGGGTGACGATCCCCTTCGAGATCCAGGAGGGGATCGCCTTCCAGGAGGGCGCCGTTTCGGCCTTCGGAGACCTCGAGGCCGAGTTGCGCGAGCGCGATCCCAAGGCCACCGCCGAGGTCGAGCGGGCGCTGGAACGGCTCGGCACCTTCGTGGAGGACGCAGGGAGCGGCACGCGCATCGTTTCCGAGGACGACGTGGAGGAGACCCACGAGCAGGCCAGCGAGCGGCTGGACGAGCTGTTTCCCGAGGAGTGGAAGGAGGACGACTCCCAGTCGGATTTCGACCTGATCGACCTCACCCTCGATCGCCTGGAGGCGGCGGTGGGCGCGGGCGAATTCCGCCAGGCCGAGCAGGCTCGGCTCGAGGCCTACGCCTTTTTCGAGTTCGGACCCGAGCTCAGCCTGCGCTCGATCGCCCCCGAGGTCGTGGCGCAGGTCGAGGCGCTCGTCTGGTTCGGCGCCGACGGCAAGGACGGGCTGGCGAAGCTGATCGCCAACGAGAGCCCCTCACGTGAGGTGCGCGAGACGCGGCTCGCCCTCGACGAGGCGCTCGAGGAGGGTGCCGGGACGCTCGGCGAGGGGGCCAGCACGGCCACGGTCGTGACCAACGCCGCGGTGATCGTCTTCCGCGAGGGACTGGAGGCGGTGCTCATCCTCGCCGCCGTGATGGCCAGCCTGCTCGGCGCGGCGCGCGGCCAGCGCAAGCCGATGCTGATCGGCGCGGGGCTGGCAATCGTGGCCAGTGCCATCACCTTCGTCCTCGCCCAGACCGTGCTCACCTCGCTGGCCCGATACGGGGAGAAGCTCGAGGCGGTGGTGGGCCTGGTGGCCATCGGAATCCTGCTGCTGGTGCTCAACTGGTTCTTCCACCGCGTCTACTGGACCGAGCACATCTCGCGCTTCCACAAGCGCCGGCGGCGGCTGCTCGGGCTGACCAGCGGCGGGCTGATGTCCGCGCAGGTGGCCGGGTTCGTCCTGCTCGGATTCTCCACCGTCTACCGCGAGGGCTTCGAGACCGTGCTCTTCCTGCAGGCGCTCGAGCTGAGCTCCGGCCTCTGGGTGGTGCTCGAGGGCGTGGCTCTCGGCGGGATTGCGGTGGCCGCCGTGGCCGTGGCCACGTTCGTGCTCGAGCGCAAGCTGCCCTACAAGAAGATGCTGATCGTGACCGGCGTGCTGCTCACCGTCGTGCTGGTGGTGATGGTCGGCAAGACCGCCCGCACGCTCCAGGGCGTGGGCTGGCTCCCGATCACCCCGCTGGACATCGACCCGCCCTACTGGATGGGGCTGTGGCTCGGCATCTTCCCGACGGTTGAGACGATCGTGGCCCAGATCGCCGCCGTGGTGTTCGTGGTGGGGAGCTACGTGGTGGCCGAGCGCATTCGCACCCGGGGGCGGCGCCGCGTGCAGCCGCCTGCTCCGGCCGCGCCTGCAGCGGCTGCGGCGGCCACCAACGGTGCGCTGAACGGCCATTCGAACGGGGCGTCGGACCGGTCCGATGATGCCGCTCGCCAGACGGGCGAGCGAGAGAAGATCGGGCGCTGAGCCCGGCTCAGCGCTTGCCGCGACCGCGCAGCAGGGCGTAGGCGTCCGCCGGCTCCCCCAGGTGGGTGAGCTTCTCGGGGTTGACCACCGAATGGATCGCCTGGACCCGGTCCTCGTCGATCTCGAGCGCCCAGACCGCCACGATGCGGCCCTCGCCGTCGCGGACGATCGCCCCCGGCCGGCCGTTGATCTCGGCTGGATCGGTGCCGATCCCCGCCATCCGCTGAGCCTGCTTTCCCCAATTGCTGAGGGTGCGTGCCACCCGGGTGCGGCCGAAGAGGGCCTTGGCCAGGGCGGGCGCCTTGCCGCCGCCGTCCCCGTGGAGGACCACGTCCTCGGCCAGCAGCGACTCGAGCGCCCGAACGTCCCCGTCGCCGACCGCGGCGAAGAAGCGCCGGGCCAGCTCCTCCTGCTGCTCGCGCGAGGCTTCGAAGCGCGGCCGGCCCTCGGACACGTGCCGGCGGGCGCGGCTCGCCAGCTGGCGCACGTTGGCCTCGCTCGTGCCGACGATGGAGGCGATCTCGTCGTAGGCGTAGTCGAACACGTCGTGCAGCAGGAACGCGGCACGCTGCTCGGGCGACAGGCTCTCCAGCAACACGAGGAAGGCCACCGACAGCGAGTCGGCCAGCTCGGCCCGCTCCGCCGGGTCGGAGGCCTCGTCCGTGACCAGCGGCTCCGGGAGCCATTCGCCCACGTAGGTCTCGCGCCGCACTCGCGCGGAGCGCAGGACGTCGATCGACAGCCGGCTCACGACCGTGGCCACGTACGCGCGCGGGGACTCGATCTCCTCGCCGGAATCGAGGACGTGGTGCAGTCGCAGCATGGCGTCCTGCACCACGTCCTCGGCCTCGCTCACGCTGCCGAGCATCCGGTAGGCGATCGCGAACGCCGGCGGGCGCAGCTCCGCGTAGAGGGGACTCTCCCGATCGGTCATCCGGTCAGCCCTGAGGCAAAGCCCTCACGCCAGCTCGCCCAGCGAGGCTGCCAGTCGAGCTCGCGCTTGGCCTTTGCGTTGGACGCTCCACGTAGCTCGGTCATCATGACGGTGACCAGCTCGCCGCCCACCAGCCGTCCCAGCCAGCGTGGCATCCGCCGAGGCGGCTTTGCTCCGAGCGCGTCCGCCACCACCGGGAGCCACACCGACACCGGGGCCGGCTCGTCGTCGACCACCTGGTAGATGCCCGGCGCTCCACGCTCGACCGCCGCCAGGGTGGCCTGGGCCGCATCGTCGATGTGGATGAACGACCACACGCCTCCGCCGTCGCCGACCACCGGGAACTTGCGCTGGCGGATCGCCTGCACGTGCTCACCCTCCGGCTCGAGACCCATCGAGGTGCCCGGGCCGTAGAAGCCGCCGTAGCGAAGCACCAGGCCCTCGGTCCAGGTCGCGCTCGTCACCGCGCGCTCCAGGTGACGGATCGCCTCGAGTGTGGTGCGTACCGCGTCGGGCGGGGACGTGTCGAGCGGATCCTCCTCGGTCTTCACCGGCCCTCCGACGCGCGCAAACGGCCAGCCGGCGAAGCTCTGCGCGACGAAGCGCCGCACCCCCAGTGCCCGGCCGGCGGACAACAGGTTGTCCGTGCCCTCGGTGCGCAGACGGTTGGTCAGGGCGAACTCGCGCTCGAAGTGGCGGAAGTCGAGCGAGCCCGCCAGGGCGGTGAGCTGGTGGACGATCACGTCGGGCTCCGCCTTGCTGATCGCGCCCGCGAGCGCGTCCGGATCGAGGGCGTCGGCCACCACCGGGGTCGCCCCGGCGTTCCACAGACCGGCGACCCTCGTCTCGCTGCGGGTGAGCCCGGTCACCTCGTGACCGTTGGCCACGAGCAACGGCACGAGCCGCCTCCCGAGGGCTCCGGTGGCACCGGCGACGAAGATTTTCATGACGTCTCCTTTGGTCGGTCGTCACCAAGGAAGACGAGACGGCGGCCGCTCGTGTGACAGCAGTTCGGTGGACGAATGATCCAGGTTTGCTCGAACCCGTCCTGCTGATCGCGTCGGTTTCGTCCGTGCAGGGTGAGCGAAACCCGTGCGCCGCGGACGGGACGGATTCCGGGCTCTATACGTCAGGCACGTGGAGGCAGGGGCCCGCCACCTGAGGTCGCGCGCGGTCACGACAGTGGTCGTGCTGACCGGCGCGCTCGCGGCCACGGCGGGGCTGTCCGGGTCGGCCGCCGCGGCGGAGCTGGCCGTGAGCCAGCTGCCGGCGGCCTCGACGGCGACGTCGGTTGCAGCCGGCGCCGCGAGCAGCGTGCCCGTCGCGCCGGTCGTCGAGGGCGCGGGCACGACGGTGCGCCCCGCAGTGGAGCAGACGGTTTCCGCTCCGCCGGTCGCTCCGGTGACCGAGTCCGCGGTCCGGGCGGTGGCCCGGACGGCCGAGGTGCCGGCGCGGGTGGTCTCACAGACTCCGGTCGCCGAATCCGTGAGTCGCACGCCGTCCACGCCGAGCGACGCTCCCGCGCCCGCTGACCGCGGGAACGCCGGCCGAAGCGGGCAGCCCGACCGCTCGCGGACGCCCTCGCGGCGCGCGTCTGAAGCGCCCCGGCCGATCCACCGCTCCGCCGCCGAGGCGCACGTGGGCGCGCCGAAGCCGGCCGCGGCCGGCGAGCTGTCGCCCGCCCACCAGGCCGGGGCCCGCTCTCCGCGACCCGATCAGGCTCCTCTTCCCGCGCCGCCGCCCGCCGGCGCCGCCGCCTCGGCGGCCTCGGCGTCGGCCTTCGCGCCTCTCCTCGCCGGCATGGCACTGCTTGCGCTCGCCCTGGGGTTGAGAGATCCAGGCGTCAGCCGGCGCCTCAAGCTTCCCTCGGCCGCCTGGCGGCCACAGAACCTCGTCTTCCGGCTCGAACGCCCGGGCTAGCCGGCCCGCGGTCAAAGCCAACGCCGGGAGTCATCCCGGCGCAGTTCGAGAACGAGACGACGAAGGAGACAGACATGAAGCGCAGTCACATTGCGCTGGGCGCGAGCGTGCTCGCCCTGGCGATGACCGGCGGGCCCGCGTGGGCCGCGCCCACCCAGACGATCGACGACTCGATCGGCGCAGCTCAGGTGGCCTCGGTGGCGGTGGACGCGCCCGTGCGCGTGCTGAGCGACGGGAACAACGGCTCCGGCGCCGCGGCGGCGCCGGTTGCCGGCGGGCCGCAGGCGATCGACGATTCGGTCGGAGCCGTGCAGGCCGGGCCGGTGGCGGTCAACGCACCGGTGCGCGTGCTGAGCGACGGCGACAACGGCTCGGCGCCGCATGGCGGGTCGCCCAGCGGATCGGGTCCCGTGAACACGGGCTCGCAGTCGGTCAACGACTCGGTCGGCGCCGTCCAGGTCGCATCGGTGGACGCCCAGGCACCGGTGAGGGTGGCCAGCGACGGTGAGAACCGTCCGTCCGCCGGCAGCGGCTCCCCGGAGCGGCAGACCAGCGACGACTCGGTCGGCACGGTCCAGGTGGGAGCGATCGACCTCGACGCTCCCATTCGGGTGCTGAGCGACGGCGACGACGAGAGTGCGGGCTCGGGTTCGAGCTCGGGCACGCCACGGCTCCCAGTCCAGCATGGACTCGGTGGGCGTGGTGCAGATCGCGCCCATCGGGCTCGAGTTGCCCGTCAGGCTGGTGAGCGACGGCGGAGCACCGTCCGGCTCAGACGTTCTCCCCGTGGGCACTGACGGTGCCGGCTCCCCGGCACTCCCGCAGGCGCCGTCCGGCATGCCGGGACGCGGCTTCGCGGAGCTCGCCTCGAGAACGGTCAGGACGCTCGACGCGCAGGGCACCGGCAGCCTTCCGGTGGCCGGCCTGGGCCTCATCGGGCTTCTGCTGCTCGGCTCGCTGCTCCTGGCCGCGGGATCCGGGCTCCGGCTCGCTCGCATCTGACCAGCGGGCGGCGTCCGCACCGCCGGGGACCTGTCGGTCCCCGGCGGTGCTTCGCCGTTCAGAGGACGAGGCTCACTCGAGCCAGGAGGCCACTTCCTTCTCGTTCTCCTGGACCCAGTCCTGCCCGGCCTGCTCGGGGTCGACCTTGTCGCCCGCGATGGCCTTGGCCACTTCCTCCTGCTGCTCGTTCGTGAGCGTCATGTTCTGCAGCACGGGATACGCCGGCGAGCCGCTGTCGGCGAACTTCTTGCTGAACAGCTTGTTGATGGTCGTCACGTCGTACTCGCACTTGTACTGCTCCGGATCGCCGCCGGCCTTGGCGTCGTCCTCGCAGTCCACGCCCTCCTTGCGCGGCGGCAGCTTGACCTCGGCCAGGTCGTACTCCTGGTTGAGGTACTGAGGCGTGTACCAGTAGAAGATGACCGGCTCCTCCTGCTTGTACAGCTGACTCCAGCGCGCCACCTGCGCGGGCTCGGCCCCCGCGGTCACGTGCTTGAAGTTGAGGTCGAGCGCCTCGATCAGCTCCTTGTCCTTCTGGACGTACGAGGGGTCGCCTCCCAGGAAGGTGCCCTGGTCACCCGACTCGGCCGTCTTGAAGATGTCCTCCTTGCCCTTCAGGCCCTCCCAGGTCTCGAACTCCGGGTACTCGTCCATCAGGTACTTGGGGATGAACCAACCGATGTGGCCCTCCACGCCCAGCGGGCCGCCCTGGACGACGGTGCCGGCCTTCTTTATGTACTTGTCGTACTCCGCGGTGTGCTCCCAGTCCTCCAGCGCCGCGTCGACCTTGCCGTCGGCCATCGCCTGGAAGACCGGGATCTCGGCGATCTTGGTGATCTCGACCTCGCAGCCGAGCTCGTCCTCGAGCACCGCCTTGGCGATGTAGGTGTTGGCCGTTGAGCCGGCCCACGCCTGCTCGTTCAGCACGACCTTCCCGCAGTCGGTCGTGCCGGAGTCGGCGCTGCCGCCGCCCGAGCTGCCCTCGTCGTCCTTCTCCTCGCCGCACGCCGCCATGAACAGTGCGAGCGCGACCGCAGCCACCAGCAACATCAGGCGTCTGCTCTTCACGAGTCCTCTCCTCATTCCCTACCCCCTCATCGTGGTTGAACCTGTGTCCGTCTGAGCCCGAGCCCGCGGGCGGGCCTGCGTGCGGGCTGCTCCTGCCGCGCGCCGCGATGACCCTGGGTCACCCGGTCGAGCGCGATTCCCAGCGCGAGGATGGCGAGCGAAGCCACCACGCCCTCTCCGAATTCGTTCCGCTGCAGGCCGCGCGCCACCAGGTCACCCAGCGCGCCGGAGCCCACCAGTCCGCCGATCACCACCACGGCCAGGACCATGATGATGCCCTGGTTGACGCCGAGCATGATCGAATCGCGGGCGAGCGGCACCTTGACCTTCGCCAGCACCTGCATCCGGGATGCGCCGAATGCCGAGGCCGCCTCGACGGCGGCCGGTGAGACGCCGCGCAGCCCGTTCGTGACCAGCCGTATCACGACCGGGATCGCGTAGAGCACCGACGCCACCACGCCGGGAATGCGCGAGACCGGCATCAGATAGATGAACGGGATGATGTAGACGAGCTGGGGGAGCGTCTGAAGCGTGTCGAGCAACGGGCGCAGCAGGCGCTCCACCCGTGGGCTCTCCGCCGCCCAGATGCCGATCACCACCCCGATCGCAACGGCCAGCAGCGTGGCCACCAGCACCTGTGACGCGGTGTCCATTCCGGGATCCCACACTCCCATCACGCCAATGGCGAAGAGCATCAGCAGCGCGGTGAGCGCCGGGCGTGCGCCGCTGATCACGAAGGCGATCGCGGCCAGGCCGGCGAGCGTGACGAACCAGGGCGACTCCACCAGCAGCACCCTCAGCGGCTCCAGGAGGTACTCGAGCAGGAAGTTCCCGATCGGCTCGGTGATGCCGAACACGAAGGAGTCCGGGTCCTGGACGTAGTCGAGCACCGACTGGATCCAGCTCAGCAGGTCCGCCTGGATGTCGGCCGGGTAGACGGTGGTGGCGGTCTCGATCTCCTCCGGGTAGATCGAATCGGCGCCGAGCAGCCGGGCTACGACCACCACGGCCGCGGTGGCCACGACGGTGGCCACCGTCATCTTCCGAGCCCGCCTTCGCCCGCTCTCGTCGAGATGGCGCCGCGCCGGGTCCGTGCGGTCGGCAATCGCGGCGGTGGCGCGGTCGAGAGCGATGGCCATGATCACGATGACCAGGCCCGCGAGGATCGCCAGGCCCGGGTTCGAGTACAGGCCGTTGGTGACCACGTCGCCCAGCCCGCGGCCGCCGATGAGCCCGGCGATGACCACGAGCGACAGCGCGAACATGATCGTCTGGTTGACCGACAGCAGCAGCTGGCGGCGGGCCAGCGGCAGCTGGACCTTGAACAGCGTCTGGGCCGAGGTCGAGCCGAAGGCCTTGGCCGCCTCCACCGAGTCCGCGGTGACCCCGCGGATCCCGAGCGCCGTGATGCGGACCGCCGGCGGGATGGCGTAGATCATCGTGCAGATCACGGCCGCCGCCGGGCCCACCGAGAACAGGATCACCACCGGCATCAGGTAGGCGAAGGCGGGCACGATCTGCATGGCGTCGAGTGCCGGCGTGACACCGCGGTAGAAGCGGTCGGACCGGCCCGCGATCACCCCGATCGGCACCCCGATCGCCAGCGAGAGCGTCACCGCCGCCGACATCAGCGCGAGCGTCTGAACGCTCTCCTCCCACAGCCCGGTCAGGGCGAAGCAGACGAAGGCGAAGGCCACGATCAGCGCGGCGCGCCAGCCGCCGAAGCGCAGCACCAGCAGCACCGAGGCCACGGCGGTACCAACCCAGGTGAGCCACAGCAGCACGTTGTTGATGGCGGTCACCAGCCACTCCGCCAGAGCCCGGAATCCATCGAAGATGGCGAAGATCACGTTCGGGCTCTCGGCGGTGCGTTCCTCCAGCAGCCAGGTCTGCGCGCTGTCGAGGCGCTCGGGCAGCTCCACCCATGTGAGCGAGGCCGGCCACGGGAAGTCGCCGCGCATGAGCGCGAAGCCGATGACCATCAGCAGCGCGATCGCCGCCACCTGCAGCGGCCGGCTGCGCCAGAGCGCGGTCGGGGGAACGAGCGCCGGAGCGGCGACCCTGCCGCTAGCTACGGCCACCCGCTGCCTCGGGCGTCCCTGCCATCGACTCGAGGATGGCCACACGGTCGATCACGCCCACTACGCGGCCGTCCTCGGTGGCCGCCACCGGTCCGTCGGTGGCCGCGACCACCGGAACCGCGTCCTTGACCTTGGTGGCCACGTCGAGCTCCGGGCCATCGGTGTGCTCGCCCGGCCGCGCGTCCCGCATCACCGAGCGCAGCGTCAGGACGTGCGTGCGCGGGATGTCGCGCACGAAGTTGGCCACGTAGTCGTCGGCGGGGCGGGCCACCAGCTCTTCGGGGGTGCCGAGCTGGACTATCGCGCCGTCGCGCATGATCGCGATCCGGTCGCCCAGCCGCAGGGCCTCGCCCAGGTCATGCGTGATGAACAGCATCGTCTTGCCGGTCTCCACCTGCAGGCGGCACACCTCGTCCTGCATGTCGCGCCTGATGAGCGGATCGAGGGCGCTGAAGGGCTCGTCGTAGAGCATCAACTCCGGCTCGACCGCGAACGCTCGGGCAAGGCCGACCCGCTGCTGCATGCCCCCCGAGAGCTGGTCGGGAAACTGGTGGGCGGCGTCCTCGAGTCCGACGAGCTGGAGGATCTCGCCCGCGCGGCCGAGTCGCTCGGCCTTGGGTACGCCCTGGATCTCGAGCCCGAAAGCTGCGTTCTCGATCACGGTGCGGTGGGCGAGCAGGCCGAAGTGCTGGAAGACCATCGCCACGGTGTGGCGGCGCAGCTCGCGCAGGGCGTCCGAGTCCGCTGCCAGCACGTCGCGGCCGGTGATGCTGATCTGCCCGGCGCTCGGCTCGATCAGCCGGATGAGCGTCCTGATCAGGGTCGACTTGCCCGAGCCGGAGAGCCCCATGACGACGAACATCTCCCCGGGCTTGATGTCGATGGTCACGTCGCGGACCGCGATCACGCAGCCGGTCTTCTCACGCAGTTCGGCCCGAGAGAGCTCGGCGTCCGGCGTGCCGATGATGCGGTCGCCGTGTGGGCCGAAGACCTTCCAGACCCCGTCGGCGCGGACAACCGGCTCGCCATCGGGAGAGCCGTTGAGGGGCGCCTCAGGTGTCCTGACGGCGCCGGTACCGTGCGCGTCGGCCATGCGCGGGCCATGATATATCAGGCACCGGGGCGCTCGCTTGTCGAGTAAGGCGCAGTCCCGGCTCTGGAGCAATCCTGGGTTGTACCGCTCACACCGGTACAGAGCAGGACAGCGGCCGGTTGCGCGGCCTCACGTCCGGATCATCACCGTCTGCAGCTCGGTGAGCGTGTCCATCGGGTAGCGGCCGCCCACCCGGCCGATGCCGCTCTCCGAGCGGGCTCGGCCGCCCCACGGGAGGTGAGCCTCCCAGTAGTTGGTGGTCTCGTTGATGTTCACGAGGCCCATGTGCACCGAGTCGGCGAAGCGCATGCCGGCGCCGAGGTCGCCGGTGAAGATCGCGGCCATGAGGCCGAAGGACTGGGCGTTCGTCTGCTCGATCGCCTCCTCGAGCGAACGGACGCCGATGACCGGAGCGATCGGCCCGAACGTCTCCTGAGTCGCCGCGATCGACCCGGCGGGCACTCGTCGAGCACGGTCGGCTCCCAGTAGAGGTTGGTGGGGAACCCGCCCGCGCGGCTGCCCCCGGTGACCACCGTGGCGCCGCGCTCCACGGCGTCGGCCACGTGCTCGTCCATCTTGACCGCTCCGGGCTCGTTGTTGACCGGGCCGAGCGTGGTGGAGGCGTCGAGGGGATCGCCGAGGCGCACCTCGCGCTCGACCTCCCCGGCGAGCAGCGCCACGAACTCCTCGCGGACCGCCTCGTGCACCAGCAGGCGCTCGGCCGCCGAGCAGCTCTGACCCGCCCCGAGGAAGGAGCCGACCCGGGCGGCCTCGGCGGCGGCGGGCAGATCGGCGTCGTCCATCACCACGAAGGGACCGTTGCCTCCGGTCTCGAGGAGCTGCGCCTTGCCCGCCGCCCGCTGCGCGACCCTGAGGCCGGTGGCGGTCGAGCCGATGAACCCCACGGCGCGCGTGCCGGGACTCACGGCGAGCTCGTCGCCCACCTCGGGACCGGGGCCCAGCACCAGGTTGACCACCCCCGGTGGGAGATCGGCCTCCGCGATGCACTCCATCAGCACGCCCGAGCAGACGGCCGTGGACGGCGCCGGAACCCAGACGACGCAGTTCCCGCAGGCCAGTGCGGGGGCGAGGATCTCGGCGGGCATCGTGTAGGGCCAGTTCCAGGGCGTGATCAGCCCGAGCACGCCGAGCGGGCGCCGCAGCAGCAGCACCCGCCGGCCCGGCGCGGCGCTCTCGGGGATGGTGCCCTCCACGCGCTTTCCGTCCTCGGCGGCCATGCGGAAGAACTCCACGAGCTCGCCCACCTCGCCCTCCGCCTCGGCCTTCAGCGGCTTGCCCTGGTCGAGGGTCAGGATGCGGGCGAGGTCGTCGGTACGGCGCTCGCACTGGTCGGCGATCCGGTGGAGGTACACCGCACGCTCGAAGCCCGTTCGCCCGCCCCAGGCGGCGAAGGCCGCGTTGGCCGCGGCGATGGCCCGGCCGGCGTCCTCGCGGCTGCCCTCGGCCACGGGCCCGAGCGACTCGCCGGTGGCCGGGCTGGTGGCCTCGACGGTGGCGCCGCTCGCCGCGTCGCACCACTCACCGTCGATGAACATCCGGGTGCTCAAGGCGCGGACTCGGGCACCGCCGACGAGTCGGCGACCGCGGGCGACGCCGACTCAAAGCGATGCGAGTCGAGCACCCCGGTCTTATGGCGCTGGATGAACCAGAAGTAGGCCAGCCCGCCGAAGAACACGATGCCGATGAAGAGGACCGCGCCGTACTGGAGGTACCAGTGGAAGGGCGCGACCGCGTTGTAGACGTCCTTGCGAGGCCAGGCCAGGTTGATCGCCATGAATGTGCCCCAGCCGACGGCGAGGACGTTGATCGGCAGGCCCAGCTTGCCGAGCGAGAAGAACCTCTGGCCCTCCGCGTGCTTCGGCGGCCACTCGCCCCGCAGACGCTTGCGCAGCATGGGCACCGTCACCAGCAGGTAGGCGATGTAGATCATGATGATCCCGATGCTCGTGATCACGGTGAAGATCTGAGCGTTGCCGATGTTCAGGACGAGGATCAGGATGGCGAGCACGCCGCTGATCACCGCGGGCACGATCGGCGTCTTCGTCTTGGGATGAACGGTCGCGATCCGCTCGCCCCCCGGGAGGTTGTTGTCGCGGGCCATCGCGAACGCCATCCTGATGGTCGCGGTGTGGACGGCCAGGCAGCACACGGTCACGGCGATCACCACGCAGATCAGGAAGATCTTGCCGACGGTGTTGCCGAAGACGTCGAGGATGATGTACTGCAGCCCGCCGAACTCGCCGATCTCGGACGCGTTGATGTTGCCCACAGCCATCATCGCGAACAGGATGATCAGGCCGCCGAGGAGGAACGACGCGATCACGGCGCGCAGGATCGCCAGCGGAGCCGTCTTGCGCGGCTCGTGTGTCTCCTCACCCAGGGAGCTCGCCGTGTCGAAGCCGTACATCACATAGGCGGAGGCGAGCGAGGCGGCGAGGAAAGCGCCGAAGTAGCCCCAGTCGTGGCCGGCGCCCGTGCCCTGCGTCTCGAACACGACATCCGGACCGCGCGTGGCGCTGGCGAGCAACGCGACGATAAGGACCACGGCCGCGATCAGCTCGATGAAGACGCCCGTGCTGTTGATGCGCGACATCAGCTTGACGCCGAGCGCGTTGATGAGCGTGGTGAAGACGATCAGCACAGTGCCGAGGATCACCGCGTTGATCGCGAAGTCGTTCTCACCCGTGCCGTCGCCATAGAACTGGAAGAACGACGAGATCTCGGGGAGCGTGATCTGGTACGCCAGCGCGACGGCGGCGATCGTGACGATCGATGCCGTGAGCATCATCCACCCGCCGAGCCAGGCCACCGTGGCGCTGCCCATCCTCTTGCCCCAGTTGTAGATCGAGCCGGCTACCGGGAAGTTGGCGGCCAGCTCGGCGAAGCAGAGGGCCACCATCAGCTGGCCGACGAACACCATCGGCCAGGTCCACCAATAGGCCGGGCCGCCGAAGGCGAAGCCGAAGTAGAAGAGCTGGAAGACGCCGGTGAGGATCGAGATGTAGCTGACCCCGGCGGCGAAGCTCGCGAACTTGCCGATGCTGCGGTCGAGCTCCTGCTTGTAGCCGAACTCGGCAAGATCGTCGGTATCGCCGGCACTTGTGGTGGCCACGTCACTCTCCCCGTTCGCTGAGCCCACAGGCGGGCGGACTATCTCGCCACCCGCAGCCCCTGTCAAGCGTGATATATCTGCTGCACGAACGGGCCCAGCCGATCGCAACATCGGCAACTCGCCATGCACGACATCGCCGAGTTCCTCCGCAGCCATCCGCCGTTCGACACGCTCGACGGCGAGACGCTGGCGAGCGTGGCGGCGAGCGCCGAGATCGAGTTCCACGCCGCCCGCACGCCCGTGCTCGACAGCGCCTGGGCCACCTCCGAGTTCGCCTACGTGATCCGGCGCGGCTCGGTGGAGCTGCTCATCGGCGGCCGCCTGCTCGACCTGCTCGGCGAGGGGGAGATGTTCGGCTTCGCCTCGATGCTCGAGGAGGGGCCGCTGGGCTTCGTGGCCCGCGCCGCGGAGGACACGCTGGTCTACCGCTTTCCCGAGCACGCCATCCGGCCCGTGCTCGAGCGGCCGGCGGCGGCCGGCTTCATCGCCCACTCGATGAACAAGGGCGTCCGCCTTCTGGCCGGGCAGGACGAGGCGCCGGTGGCTGGGCTGGGCCGCCCGGTGAGGGACCTGGTCCGAGCCGAGCCGCTCGTATGTCTCCCCGACGTCGGCGTCAGGGATGCGGCCCGCAAGATGGTCGAAGCGCGCGTGACCTGCGTGGTCGTCGACCTGGGGGAGACGCTCGGCATCGTCACCGACCGCGACATCCGCGAGCGGGTCGTGGCTGCGGGAGTGGCGCCGGAGACCCCGCTGTCGGCGGTGATGAGCGCGCCGGCCTTCACCGTCCCGGCCGACGCGAATGGCGCCGAGGCTCTGCTCGAGATGCTCGATCACGGCATCCGCCACCTGCCGGTGCTCGACGCGGGCCGGCGGCTGGTGGGCGTGCTCGACGACGTGGACCTGCTGGCCAGCGAGCACCGCACTCCGTTCCGGCTGCGCGCCCTGGTGGCACGCGCCGCCGACGTGCCCGCGGTGGCCGAGGCCGCCACGGAGCTGCCGGCGGTGGTCATCGCCCTCCATGAGGCCGCCCTGCCCGCCCTCGCCATCTCGCGCACGATCTCGGGGATCCACGACGCCACCACACGCCGCCTCCTGGCGCTCGCCCATGAGGAGCTCGGGGCGCCGCCGGTCCCCTACACCTGGCTGGCCATGGGCAGCTTCGGACGCCGCGAGCCCTTCCCGAGCTCAGATGTGGACTGCGCGGTGGCCTGGCAGGGCCACGACGACGAAGACGAGCCGGCCGGGCCGATCAGGGCCATCTCCGAACGGGTGTTGGTGGGCCTGGGCCTGAGCGGATTCGCCTCCGACGACAACGGGGCGGTGGCGTCGAACCCTCTGTTCGCGCGCCCGGTGGACGGCTGGGAGCGGGCCGCCCGCAGCTGGGCCGAGGATCCCGACCGGGACCGCGGCCTGATGCTGCTGTCGGTGGTGGTGGAGAGCGACCCGGTCTGGGGACAGACAACGGTGGCCGACCGGCTGTTCGCCGCCTTCACGCAGTCGCCAGACCGGCGGCTCATGCTCGCGCGCCTGCTGGCGGCGGCCCTGGCGGCGCGGCCGCCCACCGGCTTTCTGCGCGACTTCGTTCTCCACTCGAGCGGGGAGCGCAGAGGGCTTCTGGACATCAAGCAGGGTGGCCTCTTGCCGGTGGAGTCGCTGGCCCGCTGGGCCGGCCTCAGGGCCGGCGTGGCGGCGGCCTCCACGTCCGCCCGGCTCGACGCCGCGCAGACGGCCGGCACCCTCGGCAGCGACGAGGTGGAGATCCTGCGCGACGCCTTCGAGCTGTTCTGCGAGTTGCGCATGGAGCACCAGGTGGAGCAGTTGCGCGCAGGCGAGCCGCCGGACGACCTGATCGAGCCCAAGCGCCTGGCGCCGCTGACCCGCGCGGCTCTCAAGGACGCGTTCCGGGGGGTGCGGCGCGTCCAGCGCGGCCTCGACGTTGAACGAACGCTGTCGACCTATTGAGCACGAGCGCCCGCACTCCGTGGCGAAGGGTGCCCTTCGTGGTGGTCGACGTGGAGACCACCGGGCTCGACCCGAGCACCGACGAGGTCATCTCCTTCGCGGCGGTCCCGGTGGACGGCGGCCGGGTGGTGGCCGGCCACGCGGTCACCGGCCTCGTGCGGCCGCAAAGGCCGCCGCCGGGGCCGTCGGTCGAGATTCACGGGTTGCGGGCGGCGGACCTCGCGGCCGCTCCGCCGGCCGCCGAGGCGCTGCTTCCGCTGGTGGCCGCCCTGGGCGGCCGGGTTCCGGTGGTGCACGTGGCCTGGGTCGAGCAGACCTTCCTAGGCCCGAGCCTGCGCGCGCTGGGCTCGTCCTTCCCGAAGAAGGCCGTCGACACGGCGCTCCTGTGGCGGCTCCTGTGCCTGGCTCGCGGCGACGACGACCCGGGCTGGTGCGCGCTCGAGACCGTGGCCGCCGGGCTCGGTCTTCCCTCTCATCGTCCGCACGACGCCGAGGGCGACGCCCTCACCACCGCTCAGGCCTTCCTGGCTCTGGCGACCCTTCTCGAAGCGCACGGCGGCGCGACGCTGGGGCGGCTCACCCGCGGACGTTCGGAGCTGCGCGCCCGTGCGCTGTGGTATCCGGACGCCCTCAGCCGCGGCTGAACGCGGCCATGATCTCGCGCTGGAAGGCGAGCACGTGCTCGCGCATGATGGTGCGGGCGGTGGCGCTGTCGCGCGACAGCAGCGCCTCGAGGAGGTGGGCCTGGTCGTGCACCGCGTGGCCGAGCCCCGGCACGCGGTCGAGCACCAGGTACCAGATGCGCAGCGAATGGGTGAAGTAGCGCTCGAGCGTGTCGAGCAGATAGGGGTTGCCGGCCGCCTCCCAGATGAAGTGGTGGATCCGCTCGTCGAAGTGCATCAGCCAGTCCTGGTCGTCGGGACGCCTCAGCTCCCTGACCTCCTCGAGGAGCGACTCGGCCAGCCCGACGGCCTCGTCGCTCATGCGCAGCGCGGCGAGCTCGGCGGCGTAGGCCTCGAGCTCGGCGCGGACCTCGGTGATGTTCACGATGTCGGCCGCCTCGACCTCGGTGACGAAGGTTCCTCGCCGAGGCTGAACGGTCACGAGGTTCTCCAGCGCCAGCCGTTTCACCGCTTCACGCAGCGGGGTTCGGCCGATGCCCAGCTCGCTCATCAGCTCGTCCTCGCGAAGCACGGTCCCCGGCGCGATGTGGAGTGTCACGATCCGGTCGCGCAGTCCGACGTATGCGCGCTCCGCGACGAGCTTCGGAGAGGACGCCGGCGCGCTCGGGATCTCAGTGGGGTCCGCAGCCATCGCAAGCAGGGGTACCTGCGGGCTCGAATGCTACCTTGATATATCAGCATGCGCGCGGGCGTTGCCAGCGGCTCCCAGCCCGACCGCTCGGTGCTCTTGGCCGATCTGCTGCGCCGAGCGCGCTTCGAGGTATTGCCGCTCGAGGGGGTCGAGGACGAGGTGCGCGAGCACCTCGGAACGGACGTGAAGGTCACCGTGACCGCCTCGCCCAGCCGCGGCCTCGAGGCCACCCTCGACCTGAGCGAGCGGCTGATTCGGGCCGGCTACCGCGTGGAGCCGCACCTCTCGGCGCGGCTGGTGACCGACCGAGCGCACCTCGACGCGATCCTCGACCGCATACGCGCCGCCGGGGTGACCGATCTGTTCGTGCTGGCCGGCGACGCGGCCGAACCCGCCGGCGAGTACCACGGCGCCGCCGACCTGCTCCGGGCGATGGGCCCTCGACGCGACGAGTTCGAGGCGATCGGAATCACCGGATACCCGGAGAGCCACCACCTGATCTCGGACGAGGAGACGATCCGGGCGATGTTCGTCAAGGCGGAGATGGCGACCCACATCGTCAGCCAGATCTGCTTCGACGCCGAGGTGATCGTGGACTGGGTCGAGCGAGTGCGCCGCCGCGGCACGCAGCTCCCCATCTGGATCGGACTGCCCGGACAGGTCGACTACCGGAAGCTCCTGCGGATCTCGATGAAGATCGGCCTGGGGGAATCCACCCGCTTCATGCGCCACCACCAGGGCTGGTTGTCGCGCCTGGTGTCGCGCCGCTTCAAGCCCGACAAGCTCGTCGCCGAGCTCGCACCCTTCGTCACCGAACCCGACCGCAACGTGGCCGGCCTGCACCTCTATACCTTCAACGAGGTGGAGCGGACAGAGCGCTGGCGCCGGGAGGCGCTGGAGCGGCTCGAGGGCTGAGCGGGGGCCCCTCCGATGGGCTTGGCGCTAGTGCTTGGCGGGCGGCTCGATGTTGTCCCCTGAGCCTTCGTCCTCGCCCTCGATCTCGTCGCGCTGGGACGTTTCCGGGTCGCCCGACTTCAGCTTCTCGACGTCGCCTTCGACGTCTTCCTCGCGGCCCTCCCTGTAGGCATGCAGCGACGTATCGGGGAGAGTCTCCTCGTCCGCGCGCTTCTCGTCATCGCCGAGCATCGGTCACCTCGTTCTTCGTGTCGCCCGCAACACGGGCGCTTCGCCGGTGAGTACCCCGGCAGGCGGGCCCGAACCAGACCGTCAGCGATCGTGAGTGCCGCGCACCACGTTGTGCAGCGGCTCCTCACGCGCGAACCGTGCCAGCTGCTCGGCGCCGAAGCGCGCCGCCCGTGCCTCCGCCGCCGGCGTGTCGCCCGCGTTGTGCGGCGTGATGGCCAGTGCGACGTCCCAGATGGGATGGTCGTCGGGAAGCGGCTCGGGGTCGACCACGTCGAGCACCGCTCGCAGACGGCCCGACCGCAACTCGGCCAGCAGCGCGCCCGTGTCGACCACGCGGCCGCGGCCGGCGTTGATCAGAAGGGCGCCATCGCGCATCCGGGCGAGCAGCGCGGCGTTGACCAGGCCGGCGGTCTCGGAAGTGAGCGGAGTGAGCACGACGACGGCGTCGGCCTGCCCGACGAGCGCGGGCAGCTCGCCGGTTGCATGGACACCGTCGCGAGCGTGGCGGGCGACGCCGACAACGGTCACGCCGAACGGCTCCAGCAGTCGCTTCACCGCCCGCCCAATGGAGCCGAAGCCGACGATCAGCACCGTCTCGCCGCGCAGCTCGCGCGGCTTCGTGTCTGACCAGCGGCGCGTGCGGGCGGCGGTGAACTGGCCGTATACGTCGCCCAGCAACGCGCCGACCACCCACTCGGCCACGGCGGTGTCGCGCGCTCCGCGCGCGTTGCACAGGATCGCCCAGGCCGGAACGCGGTTCTCGATCCACTCCGTGCCGGCCGACAGCGTCTGCACCACGCGCAGCCGCTCCAACCGGGGCAACGCGTCGAGGGTCTCCCGGTCCTCCCAGCCGGGCAGGATGAAGGCAGCATCGTCACGGCCTTCGGGCAGCTGCAGCAGCTCCACTCCGGCCGGGGCGAGCTCGGCCGCGACGTCGAACGCGCGGGCGGTGACGGCGGCGATCAAGGACGACGTACTACGGCGCCGGGCGCCTGAACACTCGGCGCACCCTCGGCTCGGCCCCTACTTTGGGGACCTGCGCCTGCTGGCTCTGAATCAGACCACCCGACCCGCCCAGGAACGCGTTCGTCTGGGCCTCGTCGAGTCCAGCGGCGTACGGGTGATCGCACACGTCGCTCGGCAGGCGGGAGACCCTGGCCGCCCCCTTGATGCCCCTGCCGCGGTGCTCGATGGCGTCTGCGAACGCCTCGAACGAGACCGAGTCCACCGCGGTGCCGATGTGCGTCGTCCCGCGCCCGGGGCAGACCTTCTGAATCAGGATGTTGCGGGCGCCCTCGAGCGCGGACGTCGGGCGTCGGCCACCCTGCGGTTGGACCGTCTCGTCGGCCAGCGATCGGACGGTCGTGTAGGAGACGTGGCCCGGCGTCTCGTCCGGTTGCGCGTTGAGCGCGGTGAGGAGATTCGAGCCGCGTCCCTGCTGCCAGTTCGCCGGTGCGCACGGCGTGACGGCCGAGCAGCCCCTGACCGTGCTGCCGTGCTGCGTGCCCGCTGCCGCGAGCACGTCGCTGACCTTGCGGCGGAGGTCGGGCCAGTAGGTGAGCGCGAAGCGCGGGAGCAACCCGCCCTGGCTGATCCCGAAGACGGCGACCTTGCGGCCCGCCAGCCTGAATTCCTTGCGCAGCCCGTAGACGAGGTACTCCACCGAGGTCTGGATGTCGGCGGTCGTGAAGTCCGGGAAGTTGAGGTAGCAGACCGGATGACCGTACGCCTCGAAGGCGGCCTGGCCGATCAGGTAGCCCTGGTCCCCGGTCGCTCCGGTGCCGGTCACGAACATGAGCGGAGTCCGGCTCGCGTTCCGAGGATCGATGGGACACTCGAAAGCCGCCTCGAGGTCCGCGCGGGGCACGGTCAACTTCGGGCCGGCGACAGCTCCGTACGCCGGCGCTGCCGACAGCACGAGCGCGCCAACGATCACCGCCAGCGCGCCGATTGCTCGGTGGGACATGGCGCCGCAGACTACGCGACGGCGGCTCCCTCCGCGGCAGGGGCCGCACTCTCCGCAAGCGACGTGGTCGGCAGTCTTCGGGTGAGCCAGAGCGACAGGAGTGCTGCGAGCGCGACCGCGCCGAGCGAGAGCCGCAGCGCGTCCAGTTGCGCGTCGCCGTAGTCGGCGGCGACCGCGCTGGCCTGATCGGGGGTGAGCCCGCCCTCGACAGCCGCCTGCTCGACGGCCTCGACGGGCACTATGTCGATCCCCTCTTCGGTGTTGGCGACGATCGTCTCCCGGGCGGCCGGCGGGACGTCGGGGTTGCTCACGATGCGCTCGCTGAAGCCGGTCGCGAGCGATGCGAGCAACACGGCGCCGATGATCGCCGTGCCGAGCGAGGAACCGAGGTTCTGGGCCGTGCCCTGAAGCCCACCGGCCTCGCTTGTCTGGGTGGGCGCGACAGAGGACATGATGATGTTCCCGAGCTGCGAGGCGAGCAGCCCGGCGCCCGCCCCGATGAGAGCGAGCGCGATCTTGAAGCCGGTGTCCTTGAGGGTCACGTCGAGCGTCGCGAGCATCACGACCGCGCCGATGCTCACCGCCACCAGCCCGATCTGGGCGACGGTGCGCGGCGAGCGACGGGCAGCCATCCGCGGGCCCAGCAGCGCGAACACGAGCATCGCCACCGACAGCGGGAGCAGCCGCTTGCCGGTCTCGAACGCGTCCAGGCCGACCACGACCTGCAGGTAGACGGGGATGACGAAGAACGTGCCCATCAGAACGAGCTGCTGCCCGACGAGCGTGGAGAGCCCGGCCCGGAGTTGTGAGATGCCCAGCAGCGCCGTGTCGAGCAGCCGGTCGCGGCCCAGCCGGAGGCGCCGCTGCTCCCACTCGGTGAACACCCACAGCAACGCGAGACCGCCGAGTATCACGAACGGCACCGGCGAGAAGCCCAGCGGCGTGATCTCCGTGCCGTCGATCGTCGGGGGCGTGCGTGGCTGCACGAAGCCCCACACGCTGGCGCGCAGGATGGCGAGGACGATCAGGCCGAGGCCGGCCGAGGAGAGCGCTACGCCCACCACGTCCAGCTGCGGACGCCGGTCGGCCGCGGGTGCCCGCGCGAGCTGACCGCGCAGGAGCACGATTGCGATCACGACCACGGTCTCCGCGGCGAACACGTAGCGCCAGGTGAACTCCGTCGTCACCCAGCCGCCGATCAGCGGCCCCGCGGCGACCGCGACGGCGGCGACCCCGCCGAGCAGGGCGTAGGCCAGCGCGCGCTCGCGGCCCTCGTAGCTCGCGGCGGTGAGCGCGGCGATCGCCGGCACCACCAGCACGGCCCCGAACCCCTCCACCCCAGACCAGCCGATCAGCAGGACACCGAGGTTGGGACTCAGCGCAGTGGTGAGCGACCCCACGCCGTAGATCGCCAGCCCGATCGCAAAGGCGCGGTTGGTGCCCATCATGTCGCCGAGCTTCGCCCCGAGCAGCATGAACGCGGCCATCACCAGCGTGTAGAGGGTGATGGCCGTCTGAACACCCTGGATCGTCGTGTCGAGATCCTCGACGATCTGCGAGATCGCCACGTTCATCACGCTCGAGTCGAGAACCATCACGAACTGGGCCGAGGCGAGGATCATCATCGGGAGCCACTTGCGCACGATCGGCCGACCCTAGCCGCTCCCGGGGCCAGAGACGCGGGCCTGCCCTGAGTCCCCATCGCCCTCGAGCCCCGTGCGGCTCGCCTGAGCGCCGCCGCTGACAGATGTGGCGATCCTCACACACGCCTCCATGTACCGCTGAGACCCTCGAACGATGTTGCGCCAGGTGGCTGTCGTGACGGCATGTGCGCTGGTCTTGCTCTGCTTCGCACTGCCGGCGGCCGCTCAGGACCCTGCCGCACCGGTCTCCCCCGGCGTGTCGAGCGAGGTGTTCGAGCCCGACGTCGTGGTCGATCCGGATACCGCGGAGCCTGAGCCGGGCACGGTGCCCGGCGGTGCCCCGGACGAAGGTGGGTCAATCGACGATGAGCCGCTCCTCGATGAGGATGACAACACGTCGAACACCGAGCTCCAGACCCCGGGTTATGGCAATGCCGCGGACCAGTCGGTGGGCGCCAAGCAGGAGGAGATCCGCCAGGTCGAAGAAAAGTGCCTGAGCAACCGGCCGCCCACGAGCACCATGCTCGGCCTGCCGGGGACCGTCGGGGGCGACGAAGACGGGTGGTGGGGCTGGCTGCTGATCCTGATCGCTGGGGGGTTGTTGTTGGTGGCGGGCCTCGGCTTCCTACTGGTGAAGAACCGTTCCAGGAACAACCCGATCTGGTCGCTGTCCACCGCGGCGGCAACGATCGGGATCGTGAGCGGCCTCGCCGGCCTGGTGGTGCAGTTCGTTCCGGGCGTGGGGGTCAACGAGCATCCACCGCCCGAGGCCACGATGGAGGTCCGGCAGGTGCACTCGCGTATCACTCGAGCCGAGTACGCGAGGAAGACCGGCAGCGAACTGCGCCTTCAGCCGGCGGACCGGCGCGAAGTGGGCAACGTCATCTGGGTGGAGGTCCGCGTCCGCGGCTACCAGGACAGGAGTCCCGCTCTTCAGTACGCGCTGTACGACTCCGGGGCCGCCGGCGCTCTCCTTCCCGGCACCGCCAAGCGGATCGACCTCAAGCCCGAAGACCGGGACGTCGAGACCCTCCTCGTGCCCATCTGGGTGGGCTACCCGAAGAGCGACGCCTTCGAGGCGCAGTTCCGGCTGCTCGACGGGGAGCAGGTCGAGCAAATGGCCAGCACGGGCAGGATGAAGGGGTCGACGTACCGCTACAGCTGCGAGCGGGTCTGACGATTCGCCGGTGCGGGGGCCCCTGGCCGCACACCGCCGCCACGCGATCGCCCCATCGCTCCTGCCTTCTGCGCAGGCGATGTCGGTGTGGGGACGGCTCGAGAGCTGATGAAGTCCGGCGCCCGTCGGTGCTCAGTCGCGAGAGGGGGGCGCGAGCGCTGAGAAGTCGCCGGTCTCATGGATCGCGCGAGCCGCGCCGATCGCGGCGCCCATCGCGACGCGCGAGAGCCCGGGAACGCTGATCCGTTTCGCGCCCGCGGCAGCGATCCGATCGACCGTCATGTCGGGAAGGGCCAGCACGCTCACCGGCTTGGTCACCGCTTCGCAGACCGCCCGGATCTCCTCGTCGGTGCGGATCCCCGGCGCGAACAGCACGTCGGCGCCGGCCTCCTCATAGGCCTGCAGGCGCCGGATCGTGTCGTCGAGGTCCGGGTTGCCCCGGAAGTAATTCTCGGCACGGCCCGTGAGTGTGAACGGGAAGTCGAGCGCCCGAGCCGCCTCCGCGGCGGCGGCGACACGCGCTGCGGCGCGCTGGGGCTCGTGGAGGAAGCCGCTGCGGTCCCAGTCCTCGATCGAGCCGCCGACCGCGCCCGCCTCGGCGACCCGGATGATCGCAAGGGCGGCGTCCGCGGGCTCGGGGCCGTAGCCGTCTTCGAGGTCCATGGAGACGGGCAGGTCGGTCGCCCGGTCGAGCGCCCGCGCGTGCTCGGCCGCCTCGTCGAGGCTGACGTCGCCGTCAGACCTTCCCAGCGTGAACGCGAACCCGCTGCTCGTGCTCGCGAGCGCCTTGAAGCCCAGCTTCGCGAAGGCCCGGGCCGACCCCGCGTCCCAGGGGTTCGGCGTCACGAAGGTCTCGCCCTCGTGAAGAGCCCGAAACGCATTGGCCTTCTCCAGCTGGGACGGGGTCATCGCCCAGCCAACCCGGGCCGTCGACCGACGGCGCGAGCCAGCCGGTTCGGCTCGATCCCCCAGGAGACGATCCGCTCGGGGTGGATCCGGATCAGCGGACGCGGCTGGGTCAGAGCTTCCGCGCGTCCCCGCACCTCGATTCCGCGTGGTCGCAAGGGATCGGTGCTGGCGAGGTCATCAATGACGATCGCCGCTCGGCCGGTCTTGGCCACGTCACGGAACTTCTTGGTCCCTTCAAAGTCACGACCGCCGACGTCGATCGTGTCCTGCTCACGATCGTGGCTGAAGCCGACCGGCACCACGTGGGGCGTCCCGTCCTTCCCCACGGTCGCGATCCGGGCAAGCCGTCGCGCTCCGTGCAGGTACTCGAGCTCCTGATCGGTGAACGCGCTCACCCCCGTAAAGCTAGCCCCTCAAGTGAACCTGAAGTCAAGGCCGGCGGGAGGATCACCACTCCGCGCCGGCCACCTGCCGTGTCGCCACGTTCAGACGGTTCCAGACGTTGATGGAGGCGATCGCCATCACCAATCCGGCGAGCTCCTGCTCGTCGTAGTGGCGTGCGGCTTCGTCCCAGACCTCGTCGGGGACCGGGTCCGCGGTATCGCTCAGGCGGGTGGCCGACTCGGTCAGCGCCAGCGCCGCTCGCTCGGGGTCGGTGAAGAACGGCGCGTCACGCCACGCGACGACCGCGAGTAGGCGGTCGTCGGACTCGCCCAGCTTGCGCGCGATCTTGGGATGCTGGAGCGCGCACACGCCGCAGCCGTTGATCTGGCTGGCGCGCAGGTTCATCAGCTCGAGCAGCTTGGGGTCGAGCCCGGTCCGCTGGACCGCCTTGCCGAGGCTCTGCAGCGCGTCCATCGCGTCGGGGACGACGAAGGCGGGGTTGCCGATTCGGGCCTGAAGGGTCGTTGTCTCCATGGTGGTCCTCCTCTGTCACATGAGTCGATTTTCGATCGGTCAATGGGATGACCCGATGCGACGCGAGGATGTGACAGATGGCCGACGGGGCTCGCGTGAGGCCGACTCGGCTACCCGGCCGCCGCTGTGGGCCGAGCGCTGGTTTTCAAGTGGAAGGAAGCACTCGGCGGGGCGCGCGAAGATGCTCGCGTTCGTCCGCAGTCAACGCCCAGGCTGTTAGCGTCGGGCAATGCGCGGTGTGGGGCTCGCGGTCTCGGCGGTCCTGCTGGGCATGGCGACCCCGGCGGCCGCCATCGATGCGCCGAAGTTCGAGAAGGCCTACACCGAGCACCTCGGCCAGCTGGTGACGGCCCCGGGGAAGGGCGGGGTCAACGAGCTGAATAATCGCGCCAACGGCACGCTCGGCATGCCCGGGACCGATCTCGGCGTGAGCTTCGAGAGCCGGGGGCGCCTGTACTTCCTCTTCGGAGACTCCTCGCTCAACTTCACGGGTCGGCCCTTGGTCGAGGGCGGCGGCACTGTGCTCGACGACTCGATTGCGGTGACCGACGCCCGCAGCGCCGACCGCTTTCAGATGCCGTCGCTCACCTGGGCCGCCGGCGCCGACGGGTCCTTCGCCCCGCTCCGCGTGCCGGGCGCGAGCCACGGCAGCTTCGAGGTCCCCGTTGAGGGCATCCACGCCAACGGGAGGACCTACGTGTTCTTCGTGAGTGGCTGGCATTCGGGGAGCTACGACCATCAGGTCCTGGGCCATTTCGGCGCGGACACGATGCAAACGGGGCGCTTCGTCCTCGACCAGGTGGTCGAGACGTCGCGCTTCCTGAACGTCAGCGCGCTCGAGTACCAGGGCTACGTCTACCTCTTCGGCGCCGGCAACCCGTACCGCCGGAGCGCGGTTCGGCTGGCCCGCTTCCGCGCGCATGCAATCGACCGCCGCGATCAGTGGCGCTACCTCGGCCAGCCACGGGGGGACCGCCGCTTGGCCTGGATGCAGGGCGAGAGCAACGCCCGCCCGTTGGTGCAGGACGCCCCGCCTTGCGTCGGCGAGCTGTCCGTGCGCCGCGATCCCAAGAGCGGCCTCTTCCTGATGGCCTACAACTGCAATGGCAACAACGGCACCCGCCCGCGCGGTCACTACCTGCGCACGGCGCGCCGGCCCTGGGGACCGTGGAGCGAACCAATCGTCATTTTCGACGCCACCGCCGCCGACAGCGGCTATGACGTCACCCAGCACCGCTCGACTGGCGGCGGGACGAACCCCGATGACGGCCTCGCCGAGCCCGACCACCTCGCAGGCCGCGACGTATTCGGTGGCGAGTACGGCCCCTACCTCATCCCGCGCTTCTTTCGCTGGAAGGGCGGACGCCTCTCCGTCGTCTACGCCCACTCCACCTGGAACCCGTACAAGGTGCACCTGATGCGGACCGTCCTCGTCCCGCGAGGGGGTGCGGTCGGCCCACCGGATCGCGGCGCCGGTCTGCCGCGCCCGACTATCCGCAACGGCAACTTCGACGACGGAATCAACGGCTGGACGCGCCTGGGCACTCCGTTCCGCGTAGTAACGCTCGAGAACCGCCACTACGTCAGCAGCTACGTGCCCCTCGGTCCCGGCGAGCGGAACGGCGAAGACGCGCAGGGCGCGCTCTACCAGGACTTCACGCTCGACAACCACTCCGCCACGCTCTGCTTCCGGATCCACGGCGGCGGGGTCTTCACCCCGGGCGACTTTCAGATGCGCAACGTCGCCTCCGTCCGCCTGTACCACGGCAACGAGATCGTCCGCGAGTCCTTCGGCTGGAACAGCGACGCCTACCAGGACGTCCGCTGGAACGTCCGGGAGTTCGCCGGAGAGCCGCTGCGGCTGACGATCGCCGACCACGCAACCGGTCCCTGGGGCTTCATCGACGCCACCAACTTCCACGTAGCGGACGACAACTGCGCGCCCGCTCGGCTGTGAGCGGAGACGGGCAGGCGTTTCTATCGCGGCCTCCGCGGGCTGAGCCCAAGCCGGAGTCCGCCCTGAACGGTGGCCATCGCCTCGTCGAAGAGCCCTCCGCTGGGTGGCCCCGCTTGGGCGAAGAGCGGTAGCGCCCGGCGGCGGACGAAGGAGGTGGAGATGTAGTCGCCGACCATGCGGCCCTGGGAGGTCTCTGCCAGCCAGTTGAGTCGCATCGGCCAGGCGAGCCTGGTAGGGACGCTCCAGCTGGCACCGCTGTCGCGGGAGGAGACGAAGCCGACGTTCAGCTCGCAGGTGGCTGCGGTGCAGTCGGCCTTGGGGTAGGTGTAGTAGGTGAGCGCGAGGCGGACGTGGTCACCCGAGCTGCGGGGGTCGACGGCGAGGCCGGGGATGAAGTGGTCGGCGCCGCTGTCTAGTGGGTCGATCGGGATTCTCGCAACGGGTGACCAGCTGACCCCGTCGGTCGTGGTGCTCATGACGATGTCGTTCGCCGAGCAGCCCGTGCGGAAGCGGCAGTCCTGCCACGCTGCGTAGACCTTGCCGTCACGGTCGACCTCAGCAGAGGGAAACACCGGCGCGCGGAGGCCGCCCGCGGGTTGGTGCTGGATCGTCGAGGTAACAGGCACGGCGGCGCTCCAGGTTTGCCCTCCGTCGGTCGAGCGGAAGGCCTGCAGGCCGGTGTTGACCAGGTTCTCGATCGGCACAATCACCGTCCCGTCGGGCTGGACGACGGGCTGACCGCCAATGCCCAGGTCGTTGGCGGCCGTGTTGGCCGGCGCGCTCCAACTCAGCCCACCGTTGGTCGAAGTACTCACCTTGATCCGGTTGGCGTCCGCGTGGTCGTCCCACGTCGTGTAGCAGTGGCCGTAGAACGGGCTTCGGCGGGAGTTGTCGCAGGCGGTCCAGTTCTTGTCGGGGCGCTCACCCGCAGTGGCGGCGGTGACCGTGACGGGCGTTCGCCAACGCCGGCCGTTGCGCGAGCGGCTTACGACGACCCCCACCGGCTCCACGTTGATCGCGAGACTCGAGATCAACCAGACGCGGTGGGCGGCGTCGTAGGCCACGTTCGGATCGCTCGCCGCGTCATAGGGTCCACCGGCGGCCTTCGTGAGAGGGAGAAATCCTCGCCTGAACGTTCTGCCGCCGTCGCGGGACATGACCCAACCTATGTTTGTGGAGCCGCCGGCGAAGAGGCGCCCCACCTGGAACGCGCCCACAACCTGTCCGTGGTGCGAGAAGGTGTCCGGTTCGACCTCGGTGCGATGCTGGCCCGGCGGGCTGGTATAGGGATCGCTGCTAACTCTCACCAGGGAGGGCGGCCGCTTGGCGAACGCCGCCGGCGCCCAGGCTCCGAGAAGAGCGGCCAGAACCAGCAGGATCCCGACTTGCCTCGTGCCGAGACCGGCGGCGCACCTGGGTCCGCGCGTTGCTTGGGATGCCGGTTGTGTCGTCATCGTCGTGGCCTCCTCGCCGGCGAATTCTTGGCGCCCGGCACGTGGGTCCGCCGCGCGCCCCTGTCCCTCGCGAGCTCACGCGTAGTGAAGCGCAGGTCGACCAAGCGCTTCCTGGAGAACAGCCTCGTCATGTTCGAGTGCCAAGGCGAGGTCGGGTCGCTGGCCTGCGAGTGGGTGAGGATGCCCTGGGCTCGGGGCCCGCTCTTGCGCAGCTCCGCCGTCAGCACGAGTGAGGACCCTTGGCCGACCTGGCCGTAGGGGCCGTCCAGGAGCCCGGGGATGCCATCGGAGGCCTGGACGCTCTGGAAGCAGCCCGCGCAGCCGTGGATCGGGATCCGCCTGGACTGCGGCGCGTACTGGGTCTGGCGCAGGGTCGCGTCGAGCGGGACGCCGTGGTCACGCAGGTTCTCGACCGCCCCGGCGAGCGCCTGCAGGACAGCCGGGTTGGCGGTGTTGAGCCTGGAGGGAGTGGTCAGCGGCTTGGACGGATCGAAGGCGTCGCTGAACAATCCGGCCGTGAAGCCGGGGGCGCGCCGGGACCACTGGATGAACAGCCACGCTCCCGGGTCGTCGAGGTTGCCGGTCTGGCCGTAGCCGGCCAGCACCGGGCAGGCCGCCGCGATGTCGACGGTCGACCCGTCAGTGAGCGTGACCGCGGGTGACGCCGCACAGGCAGCCGCGAGCGGCTTGGCCGTCAGCTCGGCCGCGTGGTTGCGGTTGTTCGCCCACATGCGCTGCAGGCGCCTGATGGTGAAGCGGCCGAGCATGGGCTGGATCATCAGGTTGGCGTGGCGAGTGCGCGCGCCCTGAGCCGTCCCCTCGGGCCCGATGATCGGCGAGAAGCCGGTCAGCGGCCGCGACGGGTTCGCCAACCAGTGGGAGTCGTTGGAGTTCTCGACGTAGTCGCGACGGATCAGCTTGGGAAGCCGCGAGGGTCCGAAGATCCCGGGAGCTATCGCGTCGGGGTCATCCTTCAGGTCGCACTCCGAGCGCGACCCGTCGAGCGTGATCACCCGCGCTGCGCGGAAGACGAGGACGGCGGCCGCGTCGGGCAGGCAGGCGTCGATCTGAGCCTTGGGCACGTTGGGGATCGCACCCGTGTCGGTGTACAGGGCGCGACCATCTCGGTCGGCGGCGATCGTGTTGAAGGCCGAGATTCCGAGGTAGCGCCGCTCGACCTTGAGCAGCTCGCCCACGCTGCGCGCCTGCCCCATCTCGATGTACTGGTTGGCGGGACGGAGGTTGCCCTCCTCGACGTCGCCCAGCGCGTACGCGCTGTTCCTGGTCCAGAAGTAGCCCGCGGTGGGGAGGTTGAACACCACTCCGTAGCGCGTCGTGTAGAAGGTGTGCGTGCGCCCGCCGGCGGTGACCGTCTGGGCGCCCATCTTCTCGGGCTTGCCGTCGACGAGGTAGGAGGTCGGATCGCCGGGAACGAGCTTCAGCTTGAAGACCACGAAGCGCCGCGCGGTCGAGGTGGTGTGCGTCCACGCCAGGCGCTCGTTGAAGCCGCTGCCGATCGCCGGGAAGCCGGCGATGGTGCCGCCCATGACGTCGTAGCGGCCGGGAACCGTGAGGTGGGCCATCCACCAGCGCTCGGTCCCGCGCCACGGGGAGTGCGGGTTGGCCAGCACCATCCCGGTGCCGTTCTTCGTCCCGGCCGAGCCCAGGCCGACGCCGTTGGAGCCCAGCGGGGACTCGGGCGATCCGAGTCTCCGGTTGAGCGCCGCGGTATCTGGCCGGCCCGTGGTGGCGGCGCGCGCCGTGGCGCCGGTCGGCGGCTGGGCGTCGACCAAGCCAGAGATCAAGCGAGACGAGGACGGCGTCGTCACGATTTGCTCGTTCCGGTAATAGAGATCCCTCGTGGTGATCGGCTTCACCCACGGCTTGCCCCTGCAGGCCGGGTCGCGCAGCTTGCCCGAGCGCAGGTACGCGTTGTAGCCCGCGGCCCAGCCCCTGTAGAGCGCCTTGGCGTCCGCGTTGGGCCCGAGCGGGGGCTTCTGGGCGGCGGCCTTCTCGACCACGCGTGAGTAGCGAACTCGCTTCCACCACAGGTCCGACTTCCAGTTGGGATCGATGGCCCCGGACCCCGCGTACTGGTAGACGAAGGCGTCGGGCCCAAAGTACTTGGAGCGCTGCGCTCGCAGCGTGATCACGCCTTCGGCGAACGTGCACAGGTTGTCCTGGGCGTAGGCGTAGCCCTCGCCGTAGCCGACGCTGCGGAAGTCCTTGCCCACGATGTGCGGGATGCCGGCGCTGTCGCGCGTCACCGTCACCCGCGGCTTGGCCGCGCTCGCGACGGCGGGGCCGCAAGCCAAGACCACCAGCGCGCAGATGGCGACGGCCACGCGTCCACGGACGCCGAACCTCGATGGCGCAGTCGCCGATGCCTCGGCCACGGCGAGCGCCGCGACGCGCGCGACGTGCGCGAAGGCGACGAGCGCTGGGACAGTCGCTGGTGGACCATTTCGGCGAAGGTTGCTGGGACGATGGCTCATGCCGCGAACGTACGGCGGCGAACGCCGGGGCACATCGCTGCCAGCACCTGAGTTGCCCCAGTGTCAGCACTGAGTCGCTGTGGGCGACAGTACGGTTGTTACGCCGCGGCGATAGGACGATGATGGCCTCATGCGAGCCCGGCGTATTGCGCCCTGGATCGCTCTGTCGCTGACGGTGGGCGGGGCGGCGTTCGCGGTCGTCCTCAATGCGCTGGCGGGCGGTCATGGGGAAGACACCTTGACGGTGGTAGCCCCGTGGCTGGCGGCGATGTTTGCGTCGAGCGGGGTCGGATTGGTGCTCGCCACGCGCCGCATGGAGAACCCGATCGGCTGGCTGTTGCTCGCGAACGGGCTCGTGCTCACCCTCATGATGCTCGCCAACAGCTACGCCGACTACGCGGTGCTGGAGCACCCCGGGGCGCTGCCCGGGGCCGACTGGGCGGTGCTGTGGAGCGAGCGGGGCTGGCCCGCCCTGTTCATCGGCGTCACCGCGATCGCGTTCGTGTTTCCCGACGGCCGGCTGCCGTCGCCCCGCTGGCGTTGGATCGCCACCGTGGCCGTGGCGTCGTTCTTCTCCCTGATCGTGGTGTCGCTGTTCGGGGCGGAGCGCTACAGCGAGAAGTTCCAGGACGTCCCCAGCCCGCTCCCAGCGCTTCCGGAGTCGATCATCTCGGTCCCGTTCATGATCAGCGGCCTGGGGGCGTTGTCGGCGCTTGTCGCGGCGGCCCTGGCGGTGCGAACGAGGATGAAGCGGTCTGCGGGCGTCGAGCGCCTGCAGATGAAGTGGCTCGCCTACGCCGCTTCGTTGGTGCCCGCGGCCGTGGTGCTCAGCGTGCTCGAGAACTCGATCACGGGCAAGGAGGGCCTCGCGACTGACATCGGCACGGTCCTCGTTCTCACGGCGATACCGGTGGCCATCGGGATCGCGGTGATGCGCTACCGCCTCTACGAGATCGACCGGCTGATC
The DNA here is from genome assembly GCA_963751105.1 of uncultured Thermoleophilaceae bacterium. Classification (GTDB taxonomy): domain Bacteria; phylum Actinomycetota; class Thermoleophilia; order Solirubrobacterales; family Thermoleophilaceae; genus JACVRW01. Next base: position 920,610 of record CAVVTG010000002.1, read on the forward strand.
AACCGCACGCTGGTCTACGTCACGCTGTCGGCCGCGCTGGCGGCGATCTTCGGGGTTGTCTCGTTGTCGTTGGGCGTGGTGATCGGCTCGGGCTCGACGCTTGCGACGGCGGCGGCGACGCTCGCCGTAGCGCTCGTCTTCGGCCCGTTGCGCTCGCGCGTCCAGGTGCTCGTCGATCGGCGTTTCGATCGAGCTCGCTACCAGGGCCTGCGCAAGATCGAGCGGTTCCTCGAGGATCTCCGCGCGGGTCGCGCGGCGCCCGAGGCCACGGGTGAGGTGATGGCGGACGCCATCGGCGACCCGAGCCTCGAGCTGCTGTTCTGGCTCCCGGTGGAGGCGATCCACGTGGATGCCACCGGCCACGCGGTGGGGGAGCTGTCCGCGGCCGGGCGGGCGCGCACACCCGTGCGACGGGGGGACTTGCAGCTCGGGACCGTGGTGCACGACCGGGCGCTGGGCGAGCGGCCCGATCTGCTGGACAGCGCGATCGAGGCCGCGGGCCTGGCGATCGAAATCGCGCGCCTGCGCGTCGAGGTGCGCCGCCGCCTGGCCGAGGTCGAGCGATCGCGCGCGCGCATCGTCACCGCCGGCTATGAGGAACGGCGCCGCCTCGAGCGCGACCTCCACGACGGCGCGCAGCAGCGCCTCGTCACGATCGGGCTCGCGCTCCGCCACGTCCAGGGCCAGCTTCCGGCGCCCAGTCCTGAAGCCCTCGAGTTGGACGCCACTGTGGACGAGCTGACCGGGGCGATCGAGGAGCTGCGTGAACTGGCTCGGGGCGTGCGGCCCGCGAGCATCGACGGAGGCCTGGGCCCGGCGCTGCGCGAGCTCGCCTCCCGCGCACCGCTTCCCACCAGGGTCGAGGCTACCGAGGAGCGCTTCGACGATCGGCTCGAGACCGCCGCGTACTTCGTGGCCAGCGAAGCCCTCACCAACGCGGTCAAGCATGCGAAGGCATCCGAGGTCACCCTGAGCGCGGCGAGGCGAAACGGCAGTCTGGTGCTCGGCGTCCGGGACGACGGCGTCGGCGGCGCGCACACCTCGCAGGGCTCCGGCCTCGGCGGCATGACCGACCGGGTGGCCGCCCTGGGCGGGAGCCTGAGCGTCGAGAGCCCACCGGGAGGCGGAACGGTGATCACCGCGGAGCTGCCATGCGAGTCGTGATCGCCGAGGACCAGACTCTGCTCCGCGAGGGTCTCGCACGACTCTTCGTGGACGCCGGGCACGATGTGGTCGCGGCCGTCGACGACGCCGACCGCCTCCGTGCCGCGGTCAGCGAGCACGAGCCGGACCTCGCCGTCGTGGACATCCGGATGCCGCCGTCGTTCACCGACGAGGGCATCCGCGCGGCCGGCTGGATTCGCGACGCCCATCCGGACGTGGGGGTGCTCGTGCTATCCCAACACGTGGAGGCCACGGGAGCCGTCGGCCTCGTCGTGCAGGGCGGCTTCGGCTACCTGCTCAAGGACCGGGTGCTCGCCGTGGGGGATTTCCTGGAGGCAGCCGAGCGCGTGGCGCGCGGCGGCTCGGCCCTGGATCCTCAGGTGGTGGCATCGCTCGTAGGTGGCGAGTCCGACACCCTCGGCGACCTCACCGAGCGCGAGCGGGAGGTGCTTGCGCTGATGGCGGAGGGCCTCACCAACACCGCCATCGCCGCCCGCCTCGTGCTCACCGAGCGGACGGTGGAAAGTCACGTGCGAAACGTGCTGATGAAGCTCGACCTCCCCGAGAACGCTGATGCCCACCGGCGCGTGCTCGCGGTGATCGCCTACCTCCGCGCGGCCGAGGCTCAGGGCCAGCACTGACCCGGCAGAGGTACTGGCACAGGCCCGGGTCCAGTGCTGGTGGCGATGTGGACCGGCCCGCTCGCCCATAGGTTCGAGAGGTCGAATCGAACTCTCGAAAGGAACGTCATGGACAGCACGCTCAACCGCCCCGCCGTCGACGTCTCAGCCAACCGTCCCCGTCCGGCTCTCGCGCTCGCTCTCGCGCTGCTGGCCGTGCCCGGTTCGACGATCGCCTGGAGCCTGCCCTCCGGCGGGCTGTGGATCGGCCTGCCGCTGGGTGTCGCGGCGATCGTGCTCGGGATCCGTGCCCGCCGCGCGCCCGCCGGCTCCGGCATGGCCACCGCGGCGATCGTGATCGCGGCCTTGGCCATCGGCCAGATGCTTGTGTGGACGGCCGTCTCGGTGCTCGGCTAGCCACGATGAGAGACAGGCTCACACCCAACGGCAGGAGCTCGGCTCTCGCGCTGCTCGTCGCCGCCTCGGTCGGCCTTCCGGCCTGCGGCGACGAGGACGAGGACAAGCAGGCCACAGTGACGCCGAAGACGGTCGCCGTGGCCGCCACCGAGACCGGCAACCGGACGCGGCTCTCCGTCCCGAAGTCCGTCCCCGCCGGCCTGGTGACCGTCGAGCTCACGAACACCGGCAAGGCGTTTCACGAGGCCCAGCTCATTCGCCTCGACCCCGGCCACACGCCCGAGGAGGCGCTCGAGGTCATCGCGGCCGAAGGGGCGCCCAGCCCCGGTTGGATCCAGGCCGCCGGCGGCACGGGCCCCGCGCCGCCGGGTGGCTCGAGGTCTGCGACCCAACGGTTGCGCCCCGGCAACTACATCGTCTACGACGCCCCGTTCCAGAACGAGGGCCGGGGCGTGAAATCCGGCGTCGCCACCTTCAAGGTGGAGGGCGAGCCCGGCGACGCCGAGCTGCCAGAGGGGACAGCAAAGGTCGACGCGTACGACTACGGCTTCCGGGTGTCGGGCCTGAAGGCAGGCAAGAACACGATCGAGTTCTCGAACTCAGGCCGCGAGCCCCACCACGTGGTCGCGGTGCCCTACCGGCCCGGCGCCACGCTGGCCCAGGTGCGCAACGCGCTCAGGCGAGAGCAGAGCGGCGCCGAGCCGCCACTCGACTTCGAGAACAGCTCCCACACCGCCAGGATCCAGGGCGGGACGAAGCAACTCACCGAGCTCGACCTCGAAAAGCCGGGCAAGTACGCACTGCTCTGCTTCGTGAGCGATCGCAACGGCGGTCCGCCGCACGTCGCACAGGGGATGGTCGCCGAAGCGACGGTGCACTGAGAAAACGAGGCGCCCCGCCGCACCGCCGGCGGAGCGCCTCGCTCTCCTATGGACCGCTGACTGTCGCTGTGGTCGCGAACACGTCGGTGCGGTTGAGCAGGTTGCCGCTGTTCGCCCGCACGTGGAACGGCTTGAAGCCGGGCTCGAGCCCGCCGCCGGCGAAGTCGAGGCCGGCGTAGTCGCCCACGAAGTAGCCGTTGGCATCAGGGGCGGTGGTCATGTCGAACGAGCCCGTCCCGTCGCCGGGTGTGACGACCCCGGGCGTACCGCTGCCGATCCGCTCCTCCGTCCAGCTGGCCCCGCCATTTCCGGAGCGCAGTAGCCACACGTCGGTGGTCAGCGGCGGGGTGGTGGCCGGATCGTCGAAACGGAAGTCGTAGTGCTGAACGGCCACCGTTCCGTCGTCCGCCACCCGCACGGTCGGGGTGAAGGCCTGGTTGACCCCACCGACCTTGCTGATGCGCTGTGTCGCGGACCAGCTGAGGCCTCCGTCGGTGGACCTCGAGAAGGCGATCTGCTCCTCACCGGTGAAGCGATCGTCCTGCCAGACGACGTAGAGGGCCCCGCTCTCGTCGTCCACCGCGATCTGTGGGATCAGATCCCCAGTGCGAACCGGGTGGCCATCGGCCGGATCGGTCACACCGTCGGTGATCATCCGGTCGATCTCGATCGGGGCCGACCAGGTATCGCCCTTGTCGGTGGAGCGCATCACCGCCGCGGTGTAGCCGCGGTTGGTGTTCGCGCCGACGTTGCGGATCAGGTTGAACAGCATCACCAGGTCGCCGTTGGGGAGTACGACGATCTGGTTGCCGATCGTCTGGGCCTTGTTGCCCGGATCGAGGATCGGCTTGACGAGCTCATAGGAGGCGCCGTTGTCGTCGGAGCGGGCGAACCAGGCGATCGAGCGGAACGCGGCCGCCCGCTCGCCGGCGCGCGCACTGGCCCGCTCGTTGGGACCCACAATGCGCTGCCAGGTCACGTAGACGAACCTCGAGTCGGTCGGATCCGCGGTGAGCGTCTCCTTGTCGTTGAAGAAGTTCGCGCGGTCGTCGAACTTGACGACCACCGGGTCCTCCCAGTTCGCGCCCTTGTCGAGGGAACGCGAGGTCAAGACCGCGTTGGCGACGTTGGAATCGTTGATCGCAAGCGCCACCTGGTGCGCCACGCCGTTGGGCGAGAACGACACCCATGGGTCCGTCGCGCGCTCGAAGTCACCGCCGTTTGCCGCCGTGCCGCCGGTGCAACGGCTGAACTTGGCCTGCCCGATGTCGGGTGCGGAACTGATCGGTGGGATCGTCCAGCTCGTCCCACCGTTGAGGCTGTAGGCGCTCAGGTTGCCGCTTGCCCCACCGTTGGACCAGCGATCCTGCTGCCAGTTGCCGACGAGGTTGTTGTCGTCGGCCAGGTTCACGTCGACCCACGGCTCGACCTCGGCATTGCGGAACACCGTGCCCGTCTGAGGCGCCCCCTCGCACCCCGCGGCGAACGGACTCGCACCGCTTACCAGGGTCAGAGGATCGACGGCCGCCCCGGCGCTCGCCGGCACCGTGACCGCCGTGATTAGAACCAACGTGAGCCCGGCCCGGCGGGCTATGGAGCTGTTACTCATCGTCCCCTCCTTCGCGCACCTTTTCCGACACGCACTTGCCAAAGGCGTTGCGCTTGTTCGGATTGGTGCCGTATGTCGCGGCGAAGTTCTCGCGGCCGATCTTCTCACGTCTCATGACCCTTCAAACCCCTCACGGGCGCTGAGGTTCGAGAGTTATTCCCAGTCGGGTAGGGTCGGCAATCATGGAAACGATCAACGGGTGCACCGTGATCGCTCCAGCGGAAGGACCGGAGCCGGCGAACTTCGGGCCGTCGGAGATGGACGGCGCCTACCGGGTCATCGCCGGGTCGATCCCGGCTGACCAGCCCGCGCCCCCCTTTCACCGGCACCCGAACACCGACGAGGCGTTTCACATCGCGGACGGTGAGGCCACCTTCCTGCTCGGCGACCGCGAGGTGCGGGTCACCGCCGGCGGTTTCGTGTTCATCCCCCGAGGGATGCCCCACACCGCATGGAACTCCGGCGCCGGACCGATGCTTGGACTGATCATGATCTCGCCGGGCGACGCGGAGCACGTCTTCGAGCCCGTAGAGGCCAACTGAGCCCCTACCGCAGCGTCCGTGGCAGTCCGAAGTGCGGGAAGACGCTGCAGTCGCCGAACCAGGTGATCGCGGAGATCCGGTCGGCCCCCAGCGTGAGGACGAACAACGCGTACGGCCGCGCAATGTCGGTGTTGGGGACGGGGAGGTAGCACGCGAAGGCGGGCTGGCCGTTCGCGCGGGTTGGGACCAGTCGCAGCCGCGCGCCACGCCGGGCCTCGCGGTCGCGCAGGAACGCGCCGATCGCGCTGGGACCCTGGTACTCCGAAGGCTCGGGCGGCATGGTCACCCAGGCGTCGTCGGTGAGCAGGGCGACCATCGCGTCGATGTCGCCCGCCTCCACCGCATCCGCGAACTTGCCGAGGAGGTCGCGCTCGAGCCTGGAGTTCGGGAGCGGCGCGCGTTCGCGTCCGGCGGCCGGCAGCCGCGACTCGAACGCGGCACGCGCGCGGCGTAGGAGGCTGTTGACCGAGGTGGCGGTGGTATCGAGCATCTCGGCGACCTCGCCGGCTCGGAAGCCGAGCACGTCGCGCAGCACGAGCACCGCGCGCTGCTGCGGGGGGAGATGCTGGAGGCCGACGATGAACGCCAGCGCGATCGCCTCCCTGGTCTCGTGGCGCGTGTCTGGTCCGGGCGCTTCGTCGGGGATGTCTTCGAGCAGGACGTCGGGGTAGGGCTCGAGCCAGATCGGCTCGCCCCGGCGCGTGGGCTCTGGCATCTCGGTCATCCGCTGCACGTCATTCGGGCGGCGCCGGCTCGCACGGAGGGCATCCAGCGAGCGATTGGTGGCGATCCGGTACAGCCAGGCACGGACCGACGCGCGTTCCTCGAACCGCTCGAGGCCACGCCACGCGGCGAGCAGCGTCTCTTGGAGCAGATCCTCGGCGTCCTGCGCCGACCCGACGATCCGGTAGACGTGCAGCTGGAGCTCACGCCGGTACGGGTCGGTCAGCTCGCGGAAGGCGTCCTCGTCGCCGCCGCGCGCGCGGGCGAGGGTCTGCTCGGTCACGCTTGCATCCTCTCACCGGCTCGTCCTTTCACCCGCATCACCAGTAGTGACGCGTCGCGGGCTCGAAATTCGCCGCTCAGTTCTCGTCGAGGCCGACGCCTCAATGGGCATGACCAAGATCATCATCAGCGAAAACGTCTCCCTCGACGGAGTCATCGAGGATCCGGCCGGTGTCGAGGGCTTCAGGCGCGGCGGCTGGTACTTCGAGACCGATCGTGGCGAGGACGGCGAACGGTTCACCCTCGACAAGACGCTGGGCGCCGAGGCCCTGCTGCTGGGCCGGCGGAGCTACGAGTTCTTCGCCGCGACGTGGCGATCCCGCGGTGGCGAGCTGGCGGACAAGATGAACGGCATGTCCAAGTACGTCGTGTCCTCGACCCTCGAGGACCCCGACTGGAGCAACTCGACGGTCCTGCGGGGAGACGTGGCCGACGAGGTCTCGAAGCTGAGGCGGGAGCTCGACGGAGAGATCGTCGTGCTCGGCAGCCTCCAGCTCGCGCGCACGCTGATCGAGCACGACCTCGTCGATGAGCTGCGGCTGATGATCTACCCGGTCGTGCTCGGGGCCGGCGCGCGCCTCTTCGGCGAGACGAGCGACAAGAAACCCATGCGCCTCGTCGACATGCAGACCGTCGGTGACGGCATCGCCATCGTCATCTACGAGCTCGTCGGAGGAGCCGAGCGGGCGTCCGACGGCGCGACCTTTCAGGACAAGCGCGCGGCCGCTCTCCGCCGGGCGGGCATCCGGGAGAGCGGCTGACGAGCCGACGGCATGAGTCGCGGCGCAACTGCGAGGGCGTCCGCGGTTTGTGGCAAACGTGACGCGCGCCTGGTCCTCTCTCGCCATCGCTGCCACGTTGCTGCTCGCCCTCGCGCCTGCCGCACACGGCGCCTTCCCGGGCCGTAACGGTTTCATCGCCTACGTCCACATCTCCACCGGGACCGAGGGTGAGGAGGGGGAGGGTTCCAGCACGTCGGTCCGCTCGCTCGACGTGGGACGCCTGTTCGGCTCGGAGCGCTTCACGCTCCGGAACTGCACCATCATCGACCAGGTGCCGCAGGACTCGGCCTGCCCCGGGCCATACGACAGCCCCGCCTACTCGCCCAGCGGGGATCAGCTGCTGGTGGACACCGGCGATCGGCTGGCGATGCTGGACAGCGACGGCTCCAACTTTCGGCTACTGCCACAGCAGACGACCAACGACGGTGCGCCCGCCTGGGCCCCGGACGGCAGGCGGTTCGTGTTCACGGGCGTGGCGCAGGGGGCAACAGCGCCGGACCTCTACGTCTACCACCTCGCGCGGGGCCGCTCACGCCGGCTGACCACCACCGGCGGCGCCGCGCCCGCCTGGTCGTCGCGCAACCGGATCGCCTACGTGACCGGCTACGCGTCCTTCGTCGACCGGCCTCCGACCGGACGGCTCGCGCTGATCAACCCGGACGGCTCCGGGCGCCGCCCGTTGACGCGCAAGAACGGACTGGCTCCCAACTGGTCGCCCCGGGGCATCAAGATCGCGTTCATTCGTAACGGCAAGCTGTACGTGATCGGGGCGAACGGCAAGGGCCTGAGGCGCGTGGGCGGCCGGCGATTCTCCATCGAGGCCACGGACGTGACCTGGTCTCCCGACGGGCGCTACCTGGCCCATCACGGCTTCGAGAACGGCATCACCGTCGTGGACCCAACGGGGCGGCGCGAGTACGAGTTCGAGTCCGGGCAGTACAGCACTGGCGGCTCGTTCGACTCGTTCGCGCCCGACTGGCAGCCGCTTCCGCGGGCGCGTCGCCGCTAGTCATCTAGCCTCAAGGTTGTGGAAGCCAGGGTGCGTCGAGCCGTGGAGGAGTCCTCGTCCGACCCGGTCCAGCCGCCGGCCCCGAGCGCGCCCGCCGAACGCTGGTGGGGCAACCACTTCGCGGAGATGCGCTGGCAGCTCGAGCTGGCACGGCTACTCGTCGATCCGGTGTTCCGCGGCGAAGGGGTTCCGCGGGGCGACGGAGCTCCCGTGGTGCTCATCCCAGGCTTTCTCGCCGGTGACTCCTCCCTCGCCGTGATGCGTTCATGGCTGGGGCGCATGGGTTACGACGCACGCGGCTCGGGCATCGTTTCGAACGTCGATTGCGCGGACCGGGCGGTGAACTCGCTGGAGCGCCGCGTCGAGGCCATCTCGGACCGGACCGGGCGCAGCGTGGGCCTGATCGGGCACAGCCGCGGAGCCCACTTCGTGAAGGCGCTGTCCAACCGGCGGCCCGAGCTCATCTCGTCGGCGATATCGCTCGGAGCCGGCCTCGACACGCCGTTCGACATCAGCGTGCCCACGCAGGCCGCGGTCGCCGCGGTGCGCGGCGTTCACTCCCGGACGGGCGACCGCATCGCCCGAAACGGCTGCTTCACGGCCGAATGTCGCTGTCGCTTCACCCGTGACTACAGCGCGGAGTTCACCGAGGCGGTTCCCCTTACCTCGATCTACTCGAAGGGCGACGGCGTGGTGCGCTGGCGGGCCTGCCTGGTGGACTACGCTCGTTGCGTCGAGGTCGGTGGCAGCCACGTGGGGCTTGCCTTCAACCGCAAGGTTTATCGAGTGCTCGGCGAGACGCTCGCCCTAGAGACCGCCGCCCGCTAGGCGCTCGCGCCTGCCTTCTGGTGCTGCTCCTCCGGTGAGGGCGCCTCCTCGCCGCTGGCGATGCCTTCGGAGCCCGGCATCGACTCGGGCCAGATCGGGTCGCGCTGGCCCGCCTGCTCGAGCATCTGGCGGGCGATGACCAGCGCCTGGATCTCGTTGGCGCCTTCGTAGATCTGAAGGACCTTCGCGTCGCGCATCATTCGCTCCGCCGGGAACTCCTTGAGATACCCGTTGCCGCCGAGCACCTGCACCGCCTCGGTGGTCGCCTTCATCGCCACGTCGGAGGCGAACAGCTTGGCCGCCGCCGAGATCTTCGTCATGCGCGGGTCGCCCTCGTCGACGAACGTGGCCGCCTGGTAGGCGAGCGCGCGGGCGGCCGCCACCTCCGCCTCCAGTCCGGCGAGCTTGAACTGGATTCCCTCGTGCTCGAACAGCGGCTGCCCGAAGGCGTGGCGGCGCAGCGAGTAGTCGAGCGCCAGGTCGATCGCACCCTGGCCGACACCCACCGCCTGGGAAGCGACCGTCGGGCGGGAGTGGTCGAACGTGGTCATCGCGATCTTGAAACCATCGCCCTCGTCACCCAGCAGGTTCTCCTTCGGCACCTCGACGTCCTCGAACTTGGGCGCCCCGAGCCGCCAGCCGGGCATGCCCATGGTGCGCAGCCTCTCGACGCTCAGGCCGTCCAGATCACCGGGCACCACGAAGGCGCTGATGCCCTTCGAGCCGGCATCGCCCGTGCGGGCGAACACGACGTAAACGTCCGACAGGCCGGCGTTTCCGATGAACCGCTTCTCTCCGTTGAGCACCCACACATCGCCGCGCTTCTCGGCGCGCGCCTGGAGCGCGGCAGGGTCGGAACCGACACCCGGCTCGGTGAGCGCGTAGGAGCCCAGCTTTTCGCCCGAGGCGAGCGGCGGCAGGAACCGCTTCTTCTGCTCGTGGCTGCCGGCGAGGATGATCGGCAGAGCCGTGAGCTTCACGTATGCCGCCATCAGCGACGCGGTAGCCGAGACCTTGGCCAGCTCCTCGATGTAGGAGCAGAAGCCGACGCTGTTGGCGCCGGCACCACCGTACTCCTCGGGTATCGCGAGCCCGATCAGCCCCTCGCGCGCGAGCGCGTCGTGCACGTCGAGCGGATAGTCGCCCGTCTCGTCGATCTCGAGCATGGGCGTTCGCACCTGCTCGAGGGCGAACTCCCGTATCTGCTCGCGTCGCTCACGCTGCTCGTCGGTCAGCCGCCACATCGCTACTCCCTCTGTTGATCCTCTTGGCCCCCATCGCAAGCAGGCTGGCCCCCGTTCGCAGCGCGCCTATCGGCAGGCCGAGCGCGCGGGTGGCGGGCTCTGTGCGGACCCACACACCGGTTCGCGGCGTGCCGGCGCGGATCGGCCCGCGCCGGGCGAGCCACCGCTCCATCTTCTCGATCGACTCCTCCGGTCGCTCGAGGGCGTAGGCGTGTCCCGCCCCGTCTACCACGGCGAGCTCCGCATCGGGAATCCTCTCCACGAGCATGTGCGCGTTCGCGATCGGGGTCATCGCGTCGCACTCGCCGTGCATCACGAGCGTCGGTGCCTGGATCTGGCCGAGGCGCGAGACGGTGTCGTGGTAGACCGACGCCCACCAGTGCGCCGCGATGCCCTGGGGCTTCGCCCGGTGCTCCGCGAAATGACGCAGCAGCTCGCGTGTGCGCTGGGGCTGCTCGCGCCGGAACTCGGGTGAGAAGAGCATCGCGCCGAGCCACGGCCGGCCCGGTTCGGCCAGTGCGCCGGTGGCGGCTGCGCCCAGTGCCCGGAGCTCGCCGAGAGCCGGACGGACGGCCCGCGGACCGCCCGGCGTGGTGGCGCCCAGCACCAGTCCGCGAACCCGCTCGGGATGGCGAATCGCCAGCTCCTGGGCGATCATGCCGCCCATCGAGACGCCGTAGACGTGCGCGCTCTCCACGTCGAGGGCGTCGAGCAGGCGCACCCCGTCGTGCGCCAGCTCGGTCATCGAGGTGGGCCGCAGCGGAGAATCGGAGCGGCCTGAGCCACGGTTGTCGTAGCGGATGCAGTCGAAGCGCGGCTCATATAGGCCGAGCACCGGGTCGAACACCGCCGAGCTGATCGTGAATCCGGTGATCAGCAGCAGCGGCTCGCCGTGGCCGCTTCGCTCGTACCAGAGCCGCGGGCGCTTCAGCGCGTACGGCACGCGAGCTGCCCTAGTCCCCGGCTTCGGCGAGCACGTACTTGCCGGGCGCCTTCTCGCGCGGCTTGAAGCCGCGGCCGCCGAGTGTCTTGCGCGCCTTCTTCTCGCTGCCCGAGCGCTCCCCGAGCCACTCGATCCAGTCCTCCCACCAGGTGCCGCGCTGCTTGGAGGCGGACTCGAGCCAATCGTCCGCGGCCGGCGGGTTGCTCTTGCCCGTCTGATAGCTCGCCTTCTCGTTCCCGGGCGGGTTGACCAAGGCCGCGATGTGCCCGCTGGTGGAGAGCACGAAGCGTGGCTCTGAGCCCAGCAGCTGGGTGGTGGCGTAGCAGTTCTGCCAGGGAGCGATGTGGTCGGCGATGCCGGCGATGACGTACGAGTCGGCCGTGACCTTCGACAGGTCGATGGGGGTGCCGAGCACCTCCACGCCGCCCGGCTTCACCAGCGAATTCTCCAGCGACAGCTCGATGAAGTCGCGGTGCAGCGCGGCGGGCATGTTCGTGGCGTCCGCGTTCCAGAACAGCACGTCGAACGCCGGGGGCTCCTTGCCGAGCAGGTAGTTGTTGATCCAGTAGTTCCAGATCAGGTCGTTGGGGCGTAGCCACGCGAACACGCCCGCCAGCGCGCGGCCGTCCAGATAACCCTTGCGCGCCGACTCCGCCATTGCCAGCTGGGCAATGTTCTTGTCCGTGAGCGCACCCGCCATCCCCGCCTGCTCGTTGTCGAGGATGCACACTCCCAGCGTGATCCCGGCGAGCCGGTCGCCCTCCCCGCTCTGGGCGAGGTGGGCCGCTGCCAGCGCGAGCGTGATGCCGCCGGCGCACAGTCCCAGAGCGTGCGACTGGTCGCTCGCGCTGATCTTCTCGACTGCCTCCAGCGCCTCGAGGGTGGCCTGCACGTAGGTCTCGAGTGTCCAGTCCGCGTGGCGCTCGTCGGGGTTGCGCCAGGAGATGGCGAACACCTGCTGGCCTCCCTTGACCAGGTACTCGATCATGCTGCGGTCCGGCGCCAGGTCGGTGATGTAGTACTTGTTGATCATCGGCGGCACCACGAGCAGGGGCGTGGAGCGCACCTTGCTGGTCTGCGGCTCGTACTGAATCAGCTCGAAGACCTCGTTTCGGTGCACCACGGCGCCCGGGGTGACCGCGATGTTCTCGCCCACCTCGAACTGGGACGAGTCGACCATGTTCGGGATGCGAGGCCGGCTCGACATGTCCGACACGAACCGGCGCGCGCCCTTCACGAAGTTGAGCCCGCCGGAGTCGATCGTCGCCTTGAGCACCGCCGGGTTGGTGGCCGGGAAGTTGCTCGGGGCCACCAGGTCGACCAGGTTCTCGGCCGCGAAACGAACCCGGCGCTCGTCGGCCCAGTCGAGCCCGGCATCGGCGAGCACGCCGTCGATCGCCTCACCCGTGGCGAGGTAGGACTGGCCGAGCCGCTTGAAGGCTGGGTTGCCGAGCCAGGCCGGATCCTTGAAGCGGCGGTCGCTCTTGGGCGGCGCCACCTCCGAGCGGCCGACCGCGATCTTCGCCAGCTCGGCCGCCAGTCCCGCGCCGCGCCGCGCCACCGTCCGCGGTCGCGCGGCGAGCCGGGCCGCCGCCTTGACGCCCGCCAGCCCAGGGACCCAGCGGCCGCTCGTGCCCATCACCGCGTCGGTGAGCATCGCGTCCAGGGCGGGGCCGGCGCCGCGCGGCGGCGCGCCCCCGTTCGAGCGCGAGGCTTGGCCGGCTGACTCGGGTTTGGCCTTCGTGGCCACGCTCAGCTGCTCTCGACCTGCTCGGGTGCCTCGATGTCCTTCTTCAGGATCTTCCCGGTCGGGCCCTTGGGCAGCTCGTCCAGGAACCACACCTTGCGCGGGTACTTGTAGCCCGCCACCTCGCCCTTCACGTATTCGCGGAGGTCGTCCTCGCTCGCCTCGGCGCCTTCCTTGAGCACCACCGCGGCACCCACCTCCTCGCCCATCTCCTCGTCGGGCAAGCCGATCACGGCGGCCTCGAGGACGTCGGGATGTTCGTAGAGCACTTCCTCGACCTCGCGCGGGTAGACGTTGTAGCCGCCGCGAATGATCAGCTCCTTCTTGCGGTCCACGATCGTGAAGTAGCCGTCCTCGTCGACCTTGCCCATGTCGCCGCTGTGGAACCAGCCGTCCCTGATCGCCTCCTCCGTGGCTTCGGCCCGGTTCCAGTAGCCCTTCATGACGTTGTGTCCCTTGATGACGATCTCGCCGACCTCGCCTTCCTCGACGTCGTCGCCGTCGTCGTTCACGAGCTTCATCTCCACGCCGTCGATCGGAGTGCCGATCGAGCCGGGCTTGCGCTCTCGGTCGGGGTGGTTGAACGAGGCCACCGGCGAGGTCTCCGACAGGCCGTAGCCCTCGAGCACGTGGCAGGCGAACTGCTCCTCGAAGCCCTTCATCACCTCGACCGGCATCGCCGAGCCGCCTGACATGCATACACGAAGCGCCGACACGTCCACGTCGTCCTTCGAGTCGTGGTTGAGCATGGCGGTGAACATCGTCGGCACGCCCTGGAACACAGTGACGCCGTCCCGCTGGAGGATCTCCAGGGCCTTGCCGGGCTCGAAGCGCGGGATCATCGAGAGCGTGGCGCCCGCCGTCATCGCCGCGTTCAACCCGCAGGTCTGGCCGAACGAGTGGAACAGGGGCAGTGCGCCGAGCAGAATGTCGTCCTCGCTCGCGCCGGCCAGCCCGACTGACGCCTCGGCGTTCTTCAGCAGGTTCGAGTGCGTGAGCTCGGCGCCCTTCGGCTTGCCCGTGGTGCCCGACGTGTAGAGGATCACGGCGGTGTCGCCGTCCTCGCGGTCGGCGACATCGAAGTCCGGCTCGTGCTCGCCCAACAACTCTTCGAACCTGCCGGGCTCGACCAGCACCAGCTCGGCGCCGGCATCGTCGGCCGCCTGCTTGGCGGCGTCCTCGAAGTCGTGCCAGGCGAACAGCAGCTTCGCCTCGGGGTCCTCGAGGTAGAAGCCGGCCTCACGCTTCTTCAGGAGCGGATTCATGGGCACCGCCACGCCGCCGGCGCGCAGAATCCCGTAGTAGACGACCGGAAACTGCGGCACGTTCGGCAGCATGATCCCGACGCGGTCGCCGGGCTCGATCCCCTTGTCCTTGAGCAGAGCGGCGGCGCGTGAGCTGGCCTCGTTCAGCTGTTCGAAGCTCATCTCAAAGTCATCGAGCTTGATGGCCGTTCGGTCGCCATGGCGGTCGGCGGTGTCGGTGAGAGCGGTGGCGAGATTTGTTGGCATGTCTCTCTCGCCTACCCGGCTCGGTGGTCGTCTACGCGGCGTGCGCAGCCCGGGTAGGCTGAACGCGGCCGTCATGGGTGTCTACGGCGATCATGTTCTTCCGCGGATCATCAACGCCGCCTGCGGGCTGAAGTCCGGGGATCCGCTGCGCGAGCGGGTCTGTCAGGGGCTCGAGGGAGAGGTCGTGGAGATCGGCTTCGGCTCGGGCCTGAACGTTCCCTTCTACGGACCGGGGGTGAGCCGCGTGGCCGCCGTCGAGCCGGCGGACGTGGGGTGGAAGCTGGCCGAGAAACGCCTCAGAGCCACCAGCGTTCCGGTCGACCGCTCCGGTCTGGACGGCCAGTCGCTGCCCTTCGCCGACCACAGCTTCGACTCCGCACTGTCCACCTGGACCATGTGCACGATCCCCGACGTGAACATCGCCCTGGCCGAGCTGCGTCGTGTGCTCAGGCCGGGCGGCACGCTGCACTTCTTGGAGCACGGGCTGGCCCCTGACGAGAACGTGCGCACCTGGCAGCATCGCTTCGAGCCGGTGCAGAAGCGGGTGTTCGGGGGCTGCCACCTGACCCGCCGCGTGCCCGAGCTGATCACCGGCGCGGGATTCACCGTCACCGCGCTCGACGTCTTTTACGATGACGGCATCCCGAAGTTCATCGGCGCGGACTCGCTCGGTACCGCGACCTCGCCCTAGTCGCTCGGCGGCTCGAGCGACTCCACCAGCAGGGTGGACACGTCGGCCACGCGCAGCTCGTCGCCGCGGGCCTTCACGCCGTCGTCGAGCATGACGGTGCAGAAGGGGCAGGCCACGGCGAGCGTCTCGGCTCCGGTGGCGGCCGCCTCGCGGGCGCGCTCCTCGTTGATGAGGCCGCCGCGCTCCTCCATCCACATGTGGGCGCCGCCCGCGCCGCAACAGAACGTGCGCTTGCCGGAGCGCTCCATCTCCACCGGGCGGCCGACGGCGGACACCAGCTCGCGCGGATCGGCCAGCACGTCGTTGTGACGGGCCAGGTAGCACGAGTCGTGGTAGGTGATCGATCGCTCGGCGTCCGCGGTGGGCCGCAGCCGCCCCTCGCGCACGAGGTCGGCCAGCAGCTCGGAGTGGTGCACGACCTCGTAGTTGCCGCCGAAGTCGCCGTACTCGTTGCCGAGCGTGTTGAAGCAGTGCGGACAGCTGGCCACGATCTTGGTCACGCCGGCCTCGTTGAGCGTGCCCACGTTCTGCTCGGCGTGGGCCTGGAACAGGTACTCGTTGCCCATCCGCCGCGCCGGGTCGCCGGTGCACGACTCACGGGGGCCGAGGATCGCGAAGTCCACTCCGGCCGCCTGCAGCAGCCGCGCGGTGGACTCGGCCGCGGTGCGGGCGCGCTCGTCGAAGGACGCGGCGCAGCCCACCCAATAGAGGACCTCGGGGGCGGGGTCGCCCGGCTCGAGCACACGGACTCCGAGCCGCTCGGCCCAGTCGGCGCGTTCGGTCTGCGGCTTGCCCCAGGGGTTCGACGCCCGCTCGACGTCGCGCAGCATCGGCTCGGCCTCGGCGGGGAACGAGGAGTCCATCATCACCAGGTGACGGCGCAGGTCGATGATGTGGTCCACGTGCTCGATCGACACCGGGCACTCGCGCACGCAGGCGCCGCAGGTCACGCAGTCCCAGACCACGTTCTCGCTCACGGCTCCGGGCACCAGCGGCGCGGGCTCGAAGCCCTCGTCGCCGCGCACCAGGGCGGGGCCCTCCTCGAACACCTGGTCGCGCAGCGCCATGATCAGCAGCTTGGGCGACAGCTCCTTGCCGGTGGCGAAGGCGGGGCAGACGTCCTGGCAGCGCCCGCATTCGGTGCAAGACATCGTGTCGAGCGTCTGCTTCCAGGTCAGATCCGGCACGGTGCCGGCGCCGAAGCGCATCTCGTCGTCGGGCACGTCGAAGCGCAGGGGATCGAGCCGCCCCGGCGCGGTGGTGCGCCCGAAGAACACGTTGATCGCGGCCGTGACGATGTGCAGGTGCTTGGAGTGGGGGAGGTAGGCCAGGAAGGCGAGGATCAGCAGCACGTGCGCCCATACGAAGACGCGCTCCAACACCTCCGTCGTGCCGTTGTCGGCGAAGAGTCCCGACACCAGGTCCGACACCGGCGACCACGACGCCGGCCATTCGTTCAGGCCCAGCGCGATGCGCGACGCGTGCCAGAGCAGCAGCGTGGTCACGATCCCCGCGATCATGGCCAGGATCAGGTCGGCCTCGCCGAGGTGGCTGCCCTTGAAGCGCGCCGGGCGCTGGACCTTGCGGATGGCCAGGGCGGCGACCACGCCGATCAGAACGAGCACGGCGAAGACGTCGACCATCAGCGCGAACCAGCCCTGGTGGCCGAGCCACGGCAGCGTGGCCTCGCGGTCCACGGCGCCGATCATCGCGATCACGATCGTGGGGAAGAGCACCACGAAGCCCCAGAAGATGAAGGCGTGCACGAGCCCGGGGACCAGGCGCTGGAAGAGCTTGCGCTGCCCGAGGACGATCACGGCCTCGTTGCGGGTGCGCCGGGGCAGATCACCCGAGCGCGAGGCCGGCTTGCCCATCCGCACCACGTCGAACAGGAGCTTGGCCCTGCGCGCGAACAGACCACCGCACACGGCGAGGGCCGCGGCCAGTGCGACCGCTCCGACCACCACGTCTATGGCGAGCGCGCCTTTCGCAGCTCGGCGGTGATGGCCGGCACGATCTCGGTCAGGTCACCGATGACGGCGTAGTCGGCGGTGGCGAGAATGGGCGCCTCGGCGTCGGAGTTGATGGCCAGGATCTTCTTCGCTCCCTTGCACCCCGCGATGTGCTGGGTGGCGCCGCTGATCCCGCAGGCGATGTAGAGGTCGGGTGAGACCTTCGTCCCGGTCTGGCCCACCTGGTCGGTGTGGGGGCGCCAGCCCGCGCTCGTCACCACGCGCGAGCAGCCCACCGCGGCGTCCAGCAGCGCGGCCAGCTCCTCCAGGATCCCGAACCCGTCCGCCGAGCCCACGCCGCGGCCCCCGCTGACCACCACCTTGGCCTCGGCGAGGGAGATGCCGGTGGCCACGTCGTCCACGTGCTCGCTCACCTGGACGGCCAGGTCGCTCTCGTCCAGCGCGGGAGCGAACGCCTCGACCTCGGCCGGACCCGCACCGTTGCCGGGGGCGGCGGGCAGCGCGTGCGGGGCCACCGAGAGCAGGGGGAGCGGCGAGTGCAGCGCAGCCTCCTCCAGCAGGCTTCCTCCCCAGCGGATGCGAGTGACCTCCAGCTCGGCCCCGGGCCGCACCTCGGTGCAGTTGGCCGCGAAGGGCAGGTCGCGGCGGGCGGCCACGTGAGCCAGCACCTCGTTGCCGCGGTTGGTGCCCGCAGCCACCACGGCTGACGCCTCGGTGCGCTCGATCGCGTCCGTGACGCTGCGGGCCCAGGCTCCGGGTGCGTAGGCCGCCAGCCGCTCGTCCTCGGCCACGTGCGCCGCGCTCACCCCGTGAGCGCCGAGCGCCGCGCCGGCCTCCGGGCCGCCCTGGCCGACGAGCAGCGCGGTCACCGGCTCGTCGCCCGCCAGCGAGCGCGCGAGGGTCAGCGCCTGAAGCGACAGCTCGTCGGCCTCGCCGTCCACGTGCTCGATCAGCACCAGGACCGTCATCACGCCACTCCGAGGTCGCGCATCACGCCGACGACGGCGGGAGCGGCCTCGGCTCCCTGACCGAGGATCTCGGCCTGCTTGCCCTGTCCCCCCGGCACGGCCAGCCGCAGCATCTCGAGCGCCGGCTCGGGGCGCTGCGGGGCGCTGGTGTCCACCGGCTTCTGGCGGGCCCGCAGCTTGGCGGGCACCGACGGATAGCGCGGGAGGTTGATCCCCTCGAGCACGCCGACCACGGCGGGCAGCGGGACGCGATAGACGTCGCGGCCGCCGGCCACCTCCTGCTCGCAGCGCGCCTGGCCATCCTCCACCGAGAGGCCCTTGAGGCCGGTCACCGCGGGACGCCCGAGCGCGTGGGCCACCCGGACGCCCACCTGGTAGTTGCCGGAGTCCGCGGACTCGTTGCCGAACACGATGAGGTCGAAGCCGCCACCGCTCTCCTCCTCGGCGCGCACCGCCGCGACGATCGCCGCGGCCGTCCCCTGGGGATCCCACTCCTCTCCCTCGACGGCGAGCAGCAGCCCGCGGTCGGCCCCGGTGGCGAGCGCCTCGCGCAGCTGGTCCTCGGCCTCCGCCGGCCCGAGGGTGAGGACCACCGTCTCGCCGCCGTGCTGCTCCACCAGGCGCACGGCCTCCTCGACCCCACATTCCTCGTGGGGGCTGACGGTGAAGCCGAGATGGCGGGTCTCGAGCGCCCGGGCATCGGGACTGAGGACCATCTTGCCGCCGGTGAGCGGCACGCGCTTGACGCAGACGAGGATCCTCACGTGAGCACGGTGTCGGAGGCCTTGACCCGCTCGTTGTCGGGGTCGAACAGGGGGGTGGAGCCGGCCACGTCCACGGTGACCGGGTAGAGCTCGTTCATGTACTCGACCGCCAGCTGCGCGCCCTCGTTGGCGTGCTCGGGTGGGAGGTAGGCCATCAGAATGTGCTTGCCCACCGATGGTCCCGCGCCGGCGCTGGTCACGAACGAGCGGCGGCCCTTTGCGTCGCTAAGGGGGGCCCCGTCGCGGGTGGTGATCGGCTCGCCGCCGAGCATGTAGCGCTTGACCCCGCTGCTGGAGGTGTGGTCGTCGACGGTGAGCGTGCACATGACCGTGGCCGGATCCTCCTCGCGCTGGCGAAGGTGGGCCTCCCTGCCCACGAAGTCCTGCTCCTTGACCTTGCCCCAGGCCATCCCGGCCTCCACGACGTTGTACTCGCCGTCGAGCTCGAACCCGAAGGCCCGGTAGCACTTCTCGAGCCGGCCGGTGGTGCCGTAGACGCCGATGCCGGCGGGCACCGCGCCGTGCGGCTCGCCCGCGTCCCAGACCATGTCCCAGAGCTTCGCGCCCTGCTCGATGGGCACGTACAGCTCCCAGCCCAGGTCGCCCACGTAGGAGATCCGGGAGGCCAGCACGCGCAGCGAGCCCATCTCGATCGTGCGGCAGCTGGCGAACGGAAAGCCCTCGTGCGACACGTCGGCGCTGGTGGTCTGGGCCAGAATGTCGCGGGCGCGCGGGCCCCACAGCCCGAGCGTGCACCAGCTCGAGGTGAGGTCGAAGATCTGCGCGCCGCCGTCCTCGGGCAGGTGGTCGGCGAACCACTTGAGGTCGGCCATCCCGTGAGCACCGCCGGTGACCACACGGAAGTGGTCGTCGGCGAGGCGCATGATGGTCAGGTCCGCACGAAAACCGCCGCTGGGCGTGAGCACCGGCGTGTAGACGACCTTCCCGAGCGCGACGTCCATCTGGCGCATCGCGGTGCGTTGGACCGCCTCGAGGGCGCCGGGGCCGATCACGTCGAAGACACAGAAGGCGCTGAGGTCGAAGATGCCCGCGCGTTCGCGCATCGCCAGGTGCTCGGCGTTGATCACGGGCGACCACCAGCGCGAGTCCCATTCCGCCTCGCGCTCGGCGATCGAGTCGGCGAACTCCTCGAGCAGAGGCCGGTTGGACGCGTACCAATGCGGGCGCTCCCAGCCGGCGGCCTCGTAGAAGACGGCGTCCAGCTCGCGCTCGCGCGCGTGGAAGGGGGAGAGGCGCACGTCGCGGTCGGACTCCCACTGCTCGCCCGGGTGCACGATGCCGTAGGTCTTGTTGAAGTGCTCGCGGGCCCGCGCTCTCACGTGCTCCACGCTCTTCTGGTGCTCGTGGAACCGCGAGATGTCCGACGAGTGCAGGTCGATCTCGGGCTCGCCCTCCACCATCCATTCGGCCAGCGCCCGGCCCACCCCGGGACCTTCCTTGACCCACACCGCGGCGGCCGACCACAGGCCGCCGACCTCCGGCGTCTCGCCCAGCAGGGGCAGGCCGTCCGCGGTGAGCGAGAGCAGCCCGTTGATGGCGTACTTGATCCCCACCGACTCGTCGCCCACGATCTCCGGCATCAACTCCAGCGCGTGCTCCATCTGCTGGACGAAGTCGTGCTCGGTGAACGGCATCTCGGTCGGGGTGAGGGCAGACTCCCCGATCGAGGGGATCTCGTCCGGGTCGTGCAGGATCGGCCGATGGGCGTACGAGCCCACCTCCAGGCCGCTGCCGTCCTGGCGCTCGTACATGCCCGTGTCCATGTCGCGCACGATCGGGTGCTCGATGGCGCCCGTGGCGCCGGCGAAGCGCGGAACCGGGCCGATGTCGATCATCTGGTGCACGGCCGGGGTGAGCGGGATCGAGGCGCCGGCCATGCGCGCCAGGCGGGGGCTCCAGACCCCGCAGGCGATCACCACGATCTCGGCCTCGATGTCGCCGCGATCGGTGCACACCCGCGTGACCCGGCCGGCCTCGACGTCGATGCCCGTGACCTCGGTGTTGGCCGACACCGACAGGGCGCCCGCCTCCTGGGCACGCTCCCGCATCAGCGTGCCGGCGCGCAGCGAGTCCACCACGCCGACCGCCGGGCAGTAGAAGCCGCCGATGATCACGCTCTCGTCCATGTAGGGGACGAGCGCCTTCGCCTCCTCGGGCGTGACCAGCGAGACCGGCTCCACCCCCCAGGACTTGGCCGACACCATGCGCCGCCGAAGCTCCTCCATTCGCTCCTCGGTGCGAGCCACCTCGAGCCCGCCGCAGGTGGTGAGCACACCCAGCTCCTCGTACTGGCGCAGGCTGTCGAGCGTCAGCTCGGTCATCTCGCGGGAATGGTCGACGGGATAGATGAAGTTCGACGCGTGACCGGTCGACCCGCCGGGGTTGGGGAGAGGTCCCTTGTCGATCAGCACCAGCTCGGTCCAGCCCAAGCGGGCCAGGTGACCGACCAGGCTGTTGCCGACGATGCCGGCGCCGATGACGACGGCCGTGGCGGAGGGCGGCAGGCCTTCAGAGCGCCGGCCGGCCGGCTCCTGCGCCGGATCTGCTCCGGAGTGGTCTTCCACGTGCTGTACCTCGGAGTTGGAGCGGGGTCCGCTCGGGGTTGGAGCACTGCGAGGAACCTGATATATCACACCGATGCACTCGGCGCAGGAGCTCCGGAGCTCTTCGTTCGAGGTGTCCCTCGACGGCCGGCCGGCCCGGCTCGAGGACCTGTTCCCGGACTTCGCCGAGCAGGACCGCCTGGGACTCGTGATGCGGCGGCCTCACGGCGCAGTGGGAGCCAGCGCGCTCATCACCGCGACGATCACGGCCTTCTACGACTTCCAGCGGGCACGCGGGCCCGACTTCTACGTCTACCCCGACTACTACCTGTTCCACGTGGGACGGCCGCTCGGCGACCACGGCCGCCTCGACGTGTGGCCGCCGCACAAGGAGGTGGTGGTCTCCGACGATCCCGAGGCGATCCTCGAGGCGGTCAACGATCGGGCGATCACGCGCCTCGTGGTCGAGGACGTCCGCGCACCGTCATCCGACGAGCAGGCCGGCTTCAGCGAGGAGGCGGTCGTGAGCGCCCGCGCTCGGGTGCGGAGCTGTCTCGCCTACTCGGCGTCCGGCCGCGTGCGCTCGGCCGACGTGCGGATCGCGGGCAACCCGATCACCGAGGGCTACGTCCAGGCGATCCTCGACCCCGGGGCGCGCATCGCGAAGCTGCGCGAGCCGGGCGCGAGGGACGCGGCCTCCGCGCTGGCGGACGCCGTCGCGACTCGCGCCGGGGAGGTCGAACAGGATGTGCGCGACGGGATCCGGACGCGGCGCAGCCGGCTCATCGAGGACGGGGTGCCGGTCGAGACCTACCGGCGGATCGCACTGGACGAGGCGCTCGCGCTGCTCGCCGGGGGCCGGGGCGGTGGGGCCGGTTGACCCGCCACCCTCGGGCTTGATATATCAGGCGACGGACGCGAACCGAAAGAGGAGATGGCGCCTTGGCACAGGTGAACGAGAACCCCGGGATTCTGCTCTACCCCCGGATCAAGAAGTCGCCGTATTTCTACGCGTCGCGGCGCCACGGCGTGCAGCTCTACAGCACGTACAACCATCGCTACCACCCGCGCCACTACGGCGACCCGGTGGAGGAGTACTGGCATCTCCTCAACGGCGTGACCCTGTGGGACGTGGGCGGCGCCGAGCGACAGATCGAGATCAGCGGCCCGGACGCCTTCGACTTCACCAACCTGATCGTCGCCCGCGACCTCAACAAGTGCGAGGTCGGGCAGTGCAAGTACGTGTTCAACACGCTGCCCGACGGCGGCATCATCAACGACCCGGTTCTGCTGAGGGTCGAGGAGAACCGCTTCTGGCTCTCGCTGGCCGACAGCGACGTCGAGCTCTGGGCGCGCGGGGTGGCCCACGGCTCGGACTACGACGTGACCATCCAGGAGATCGACGTCGGGCCGCTGCAGGTGCAGGGGCCGAAGTCCAAGGACGTGATGGTCGACCTCTTCGGCGACAGCATCCTGGAGATCCCGTACTACTTCCTGCGCGCGTACGAGCTCGACGGGATGAGGGTGCTCGTCTCCCGCACCGGTTACACGTCGGAGCTGGGTTACGAGATCTATCTGTACGAGGCGAGCAAGAACGGGATGCGCCTCTGGGACGCGGTGCTCGAGGCGGGCAAGCCCCACGACCTCGAGGTGATCGGCCCTTGCCACATCCGCCGCATCGAGGGCGGCATCCTCGCGCTCGGCTGCGACATGTGGTTCGACACCAACCCGTACGAGGTCGGGATGGGCTACGACTGGATGGTCGACCTCGAGCAGGGCGCGGACTTCATCGGCAAGGACGCCCTGCACAAGATCAAGACCGAAGGCCCCAAGCGCCAGCTGGTGGGGATCGAGATCGAGGGCGGCAACCTGGGTTCCTTCAACGACGGCGCGATGATCGACGTCTTCCCCGTCCACATGGGCGGGAGCCGCATCGGCGAGGTGACCTCGGCCTGCTGGTCGCCGAAGCTCGAGAAGAACATCGGCTTCGCGATGGTGCCGACCGAGCACTCGGGGCTGGGCACCGAGTTCGAGATCGAGAAGCCCGACGAGACCGTGAGCGCCGTGGTGGTGCCCAAGCCGTTCGTCGATCCGGAGAAGGAGACGCCCAAGCAGGAGTTGACAGCCGGCGCCGCAGATTCCTCCTGAGCACCGCCGTCCACGTCCTCTCCGGCCCGCTCGATGAGGAGCGGCGCGGCGATCTGATCTTCCACGGGGACCTGCTGGTGTTCAAGCAGGTCCCCGCGCTCGTGGAGGCGGTGAGCGTGGGCGACGAGCTGATTCCCCGGACTCCCGCCGAGGACGCGATCGGCGACCTCCAGAGCCGCTTCGTCGAGGACCCGCGTGTCGAGCGCCTGATGCGTGCGGCGCTCGAGCAGGTGGGCGTGCCGGCCGCCCGCACGTACTGGGACAGGCTCCAGTTGCGCATCGTCCCGCCGTCCTCCGAGCGCCGCGTGGGGACGATCGGCTTCCACCGCGACACCTGGGGGTCGAACCTGCTGTGTCAGGCGAACTGGTGGCTGCCGCTGCGTCCGCTCAGCGATGAGCGCACGATCGCCTTCTACCCCGAGTACTGGTCGAAGCCGCTCGCCAACACGAGCGCTGAGTGGGATCTCGCCGAGATCCGGGAGCTCCGCCGGGCGGGCAAGCCCGTCGCGATCGTTCCCGAGCCGAGCGAGCCGGTGGCGACGGGCTCGGAGCTTCGGATGGTGATGGAGCCCGGCGATCTGCTCTGCTTCTCCGGAGCCCACCTCCACGCGAGCGTGCCCAACACGTCGGGCGACACGCGCGTGAGCGTCGAGCTCCGCACGGTCAACCGCGACGATCTCGAGCTGGGGCGCGGGGCACCCGACCTCGACGGGCGCGCTCCCGTCACGCCGCGCTACTGGTTTCGCTCGATGGTGGACGGCACGCCGCTCAATGGAGATGATGCGCGGGAATCGCGTCGAGGACCCGAGGAGGGATCCATATGAACGCTCACTACGACTTCGTCATCGTCGGCGGCGGCTCGGCGGGATGCGCTCTCGCCAACCGCCTCTCGGCCGACCCCTCCAACAAGGTCCTCGTGCTGGAGGCCGGGCGCCCGGATTGGTCGCTCGACGTGTTCATCCACATGCCGGCCGCGCTGGCGTTCCCGATCGGCAGCCGCTTCTACGACTGGCGCTACGAGTCCGAGCCCGAGCCCCACATGAACGGCCGCCGTGTGTTCCATGCGCGCGGCAAGGTGCTCGGCGGCTCGAGCAGCATCAACGGGATGATCTTCCAGCGCGGCAACCCGATGGACTACGAGCGCTGGGCGTCGGGCGAGGGCATGGAGACCTGGGACTACGCCCATTGCCTGCCCTACTTCAAGCGCATGGAGAACTGCCTCGCGGCACGGGCCGACGACCCCTTCCGCGGCCACTCCGGCCCGCTCGTGCTCGAGCGCGGCCCCGCCCGAGGGCCGCTGTTCGACGCCTTCTTCGGCGCGGTGCAGGAGGCGGGCTATCCGCTCACCGAGGACGTGAACGGCTATCGCCAGGAGGGCTTCGCGGCGTTCGACCGCAACGTCCACGACGGCAAGCGCCTGTCCGCGGCGAGGGCGTACCTGCATCCGGTGATGGATCGGCCCAACCTCGACGTCGAGACCTTCGCGCTGGCCACCCGGATCCTGTTCGAGGGCAAGCGTGCCGTGGGGGTCGAGTACGCGCGCGGCCGGCGCACCCATCAGGCCCGCGGGGCCGAGGTGATCCTCTGCGGCGGGGCGATCAACACGCCTCAGCTGCTCCAGCTGTCGGGCGTGGGCGGGGCGGCCGACGTGCGCTCGATCGGGATCGCCCCGGTGCACGATCTGCCGGGGGTGGGGGAGAACCTGCAGGACCACCTCGAGGTGTACGTCCAGCACAGCTCCACGCAGCCCGTGTCGATGGCGCCCTACTTCAAGATGCAGAACCGGCCCAAGGTGGGGCTCGAGTGGCTGCTGCGCAAGTCGGGGCCGGGCGCCACCAACCACTTCGAGGCCGGTGGCTTCGCGCGCAGCAACGACGAGGTCGAGTGGCCGAACCTGATGTACCACTTCCTGCCGATCGCGGTCCGCTACGACGGGACCGTGCCCGAGGGCGGCGGCGGCCACGGCTACCAGGTGCACGTGGGGCCGATGTACTCGGACGTGCGCGGCACCTGCAAGGCGGTGTCGAGCGATCCGCGCAAGCACCCGGCGCTGCGCTTCAACTACCTCTCCACCGGCAACGACCGGCGCGAGTGGATCGAGGCGATCCGGGTGACCCGCAAGATCCTCTCCCAGCCGTCCTTCGCTCAGTTCGACGGCGGTGAGCTGTCGCCGGGCAAGGAGGTGGAGAGCGACGACCAGATCCTCGACTGGGTGGCGCGCGACGCCGAGACGGCTCTCCACCCGTCCTGCACCTGCCGCATGGGCGACGACGAGCTGGCCGTGACCGACCCGGGCTCCCTGCGAGTCCACGGGCTCGACGGCCTGCGCGTGGTCGACGCCTCGGTGTTCCCCTACGTGACCAACGGGAACATCTACGCGCCGGTGATGATGGTGGCCGAGAAGGCCGCGGACATGGTCCTCGGCAACACTCCGCTGCCGGCGGAGGACACGGAGTGGTACCGGCACAAGCCCAAGGTGTCGGCCACTTCCGGCTAACCATCCAGGATCCTGGATTGACCCCTCATACGGGGGCAAAGTCAGGATCTGACCCGACGGCGGGACTAACGCAGGACCGGCCGGGTGCCCGAGATCACCGCACGGCGGAAGCGCGAGCGCTCGACGCCGCGCGTGGACAGGCCGAGCTCGAGGATGCCGGTGCTGCTCGTGCCCGGCGAGCCCGCGCCGAACACGAAGTTGCCGAGGCTGTAGGCCACCACCCGCCGGCCGTTGCGCCGGATCGGCTGGAGCACGTGCGGGTGTGCGCCGATCACCGCATCCGCGCCGGCAGCGATGGCCTGTGAGGCGAAGCCGCGCTGGCGGCCGTTCTCCGTCGTCGCGCGCTCGACCCCCCAGTGGAAGGTGGCGATCACCACGTCCGCTCGCCGTCGGGCGCGGCTCACGCTGCTCGCGATGTTGTCGGGCGTGGCCTGCTGGGTTCCGGCCCGGTCGGCCCCGGCGAAGAACGAGGCGGGCAGGATGTCCGAGAAGCCGACGAAGGCGATCCTCAGACCGAGCCGCTCGACCACCCGCGGCTCGGAGGCCGAGGCCAGGCTCCCGCCCGCGCCCACCGCGCTCATGCCGAAGCTGCGCGTGAGCTTGACCGTGTCGAGCAGGGCGGCGGTGCCGTAGTCGCCGACGTGGTTGTTGGCCAGGTTGAGCACGTCGAAGCCGGCGAAGGTGGCCATCGTCCGCAGCGCCGACGGACGGCCACGGAAGTTGAACTGCTTGGGCACCGGAGCGCCGCGGTTGGAGACCGCGCACTCGAGATTGCCGAAGGCCACGTCGGCCCGCCGCAGGGCCGGGGCCACGCTGGTCCACGGATAGCGCACCCCGAACTGGTTGATGTAGACCCCCGGCCCGTTGCCCAGGTTGATGTCGCCCACCGACGCCAGCGACACGTTGCGCGAGCGGACGGTCAGGCGCTTCGACACGCGGCCGTCGGCCGAGCGAGCCCGCAGGAGGTACCGCCGTCGCGGCTCCTCGGGCCTGACCCGCCGCCGGAAGGCGCCGACGTCGTCGGCCGCGGCGCCGGCCAGCGCGCGCCACTGCCCGTCCACGGCGATCTCGATGGTCACCCGCGTGGAGGGCGGCGCCCCGCGTCCCGTGAGCGCGAAGCCCGTTCCCGTGGCCACCACGCGCGGGCCGTCGAGCTCGAGCAGAGGGGGAGGAAGAGGCGTCTGGGCCTCGGCGGAGCCCGAGCCGAGGAGCGCAGCGCCCGCACAGACCAGCGCCGCCCGAAACACCCCGGCACGGGCCCTCACCCGATCTCCTCCACGAGCTCCGCCACCGATTCCACGATGCGCGAAGGGAGGAAGGGATGGCGGTCGGTGTCCCCGCGGACGGTGACGCCGGTGAGGACGAGGATCGTCTCGAGGCCGGCTTCCAGGCCGGCCACGATGTCGGTGTCCATGCGGTCGCCGATCATCGCCGTGGTCTCCGAGTGGGCGTCGATGGCGTTCAGGGCGGAGCGCATCATCAGCGGGTTGGGCTTGCCCACGTAGTAGGGCTCGATGCCGGTGGCCCGGCTGATCAGCGCAGCCACCGACCCGGTGGCCGGCAGCGGCCCATCGGGCGAGGGGCCGACGGTGTCGGGGTTGGTGGCGATGAAGCGCGCGCCGTCGTTGATCAGGCGGATCGCCCGGGTGATGCGCTCGAAGCTGTAGGTGCGGGTCTCGCCCAGCACGACGTAGTCCGGGTCGCGCTCGGTGAGCGTGTAGCCGCGCTCGTGCAGCGCGGTGGTGAGGCCGGCTTCGCCGATCACGAAGGCGGAGCCGCCGGGCCGCTGGCTGTCGAGGAATCCGCCGGTGGCGAGTGCCGACGTCCAGATCGCCTCCTCGGGCAGCTCCAGCCCGCTGCGGCGCAGCCGGGCCGCGAGGTCGCGGCGCGTGTAGATCGAGTTGTTGGTGAGGACGAGGAAGGGCACGCCGCGCTCGGTGAGGCGGCCGAGGAACTCCTGCGCGCCGGGCACGGGGTGCTCCTCGCGCACGAGGACGCCGTCCATGTCCATCAGCCAGGAGTGAATCTCGCGCTTCGGCATTGGCCCGCAGAGTACGGGTCGTGCTAGATATGAGTTCGATGGCCTACTCGCGCTACGTGGCGATTGGCGACAGCACCACCGAGGGTCTCGAGGATCCCTACGAGGACGGCCGCGGCTACCGCGGCTGGGCCGACCGGCTCGCGCAGCGCCTGGCCGGCGAGAACCCGGAGCTCGGCTACGCCAACCTGGCCGTCCGGGGCAAGCTGGCCCGGCAGGTGCGCGAGGAGCAGCTCGAGCTGGCGCTCGCCCTCGAGCCGGATCTCGCGACCGTGGTGGCGGGGCTCAACGACACGCTTCGTCCCCAGTGCGACCTCGACGTGATCGCGGGCCACCTCGAGGCCATGATCGGTGGGCTGCAGGAACACCGGTGCGACGGTCGTGACGATGGCCTTTCCCGATCCCGTCCCCGCCAACGCCCTGGCTCGCGTGGCCCGGCGCCGGGTGTTCGCCTTCAACGAGCGCCTGCGGGAGATGTCGGCACGGCACGGTGCCCTGGTGGTGGACTTCGAGCGCGACGGCGCGCCTCCCGATCGGCGTCTCTGGCACCCGGATCGCCTGCACGCCAACACGGACGGCCACGTGCGCATCGCCGACGCCTTCGCCGAGAAGCTGAACCTGCCCGGAGCGGGCGCGGACTGGGCTCAGCCGCTGCCGCCCGCAGGCGCGGTGTCGCGCCGGCGGGCACTGGCCGAGGACCTCCGGTGGGCCCGGGTTCACCTGGCGCCATGGCTGATACGGCGCGCCCGCGGCGTCTCCTCGGGCGACGGCCGGCCGGCCAAGCGGCCGCAGCTGGAGTCGGTGCGCCCCGAGTAGGGCCGCCGGGTCAGTCCGGACGCAGCTCGAGCACCACCTTGCCGGTGGCGCCGCGCGAGTCGATCAGCTCGAGCGCGTCGGCCGCCCGCTCGAGCGGGAAGCGCGCGCCCACGATCGGCCGGACGAAGCCGGCCTCGGCGAGGCGGCCGATCTCGGCCCCGATCTCGCGGTTGACCTCGGGCTTGCCCATCACGTAGGCGCCCCAGCCGGCGCCCACGACCTCGATGTTGTTGAGCAGCAGCCGGTTGACGCGCACCTCGGGGATCGAGCCGCCGGTGAAGCCCACCACCACGCAGCGGCCCCCTTCTCCGAGCGAGCGCAGGCTGTCGGTGAAGCGGTCGCCGCCCACCGGGTCGATCACCACGTCCACGCCGCCGCCGGAGGCCTCCTTGGCCTCGTCCTTCCACGCGCCGCCGGCGCGCAGCACCTCGTCTGCGCCGGCCTCCCGGGCCACGCGCTCCTTGTCGTCGGTGGAGACCACGGCGATGGCGCGCCCGCCGAGGCCCTTGGCCACCTGAATCGCCGCCGTGCCCACGCCACCCGCGGCACCGTGCACGAGCACCGTCTCACCCGCGGCGAAGCGCCCGCGGGTCACGAGCGCGAACCAGGCGGTGTGGTAGTTGAGAACGAGGCCCGCGCCCTGGGCGAAGTCGAGATCGTCGGGCAGCGGGAAGGTCAGCCACTCGGGGGCCACCGCCGCCTCGGCGAAGCCGCCCAGCATGCAGAAGGCGGCCACGCGATCGCCCTCGCTGAAGGCCGATTCCGCCGACGCGCCGGCCACGGTGCCCGCCACCTCGGAGCCGGGCACGAAGGGCAGCTCGGGCTTGACCTGGTACTCGCCGCGGGTCTGGAGCACCTCCGGGAACGACACGCCCGCGGCGTGCACGTTCACCACCACGCCGCTCCCCGGGGTGAGCAGGTGGGAGGGCTCGGGCGTCGGCAGGTCGGCCTCGCGAAGCGCCTCCCTCGGTCCGCTCAGCTCGGCTATCTGGATGGCTCTCATGGGCGCGGCACACTACCCGGGCCCGGGCGAGCGGTTAGGTTGCGCCTGTGACCGCACGCCCGTCCTTTCGCCTCGCGCTGGCGGCCTGCTGCGCAGCACTCGCCGCGCCCGCTCTCGCGTCGGCCGCGCCGCCCATCCCGCAGGATCCGGCCGAGATCGCCGGACTCGACACGTTCAGCGGCCGCGTGGCCCAGCCGCGGCCGGTCAGGGCGCCGAGGGTGCCGCGCCATCCCTACATGGCCGCCAACGGGCGCTCGAACGTTCACAACGACGCCTACCAGACCGACACCTACCGCACGCCGGGACCGCTGGGCCGCCGCACCCGCACGTTCTCCCAGTTCTTCGGCGGGCCGATCGGGCTCGGCTCGTGCGGCATCACCATCGCGTTCGACCGCCGTGGCCGGCTGGTCACCACCTGCGTCACAGCGGCCTCCGTCTACCTGCGCCTGATGAACCCGCGCACGCTCGACACCATCGACCAGATCCAGTTGCCCGATCGTGTGATCCCGCCGGGCCTCAGCCCCTTCGAGGCCACCGGCGGCGCGTACTTCTACCTGGACCACAGGGACCGTGCCGTGGTCTCGATCGGCCGGCAGATCCTCACGCTGGCCTTCAGGGACGGGAGCTGGCGGCGGGTGCGCAGCTTCGATCTGACCGGCGTCCTGCCCGCCGACGAGCAGCTCAACTCCGCGCTGCCGGACTGGGACGGCCGGCTGTGGTTCGTGTCGCGCAACCGCGGGATCGTGGGAGCGATCGACCGGAGCAGCGGGCGGGTGCTCGGCACGCGCCGGACGGGCGAGGCCATCGGCAACTCCTTCGCGGTCGACGACAGCGGCGGCGTCTTCGTGGTCACCGACGCGGCCCAGTACCGCTTCGACGCGGGCCCGGGCGGGCGACCCAAGCTCAGCTGGCGCGTGCCCTACGACAACGTGGGGATCAAGAAGCCCGGTCAGTTCGACGCCGGCTCCGGCACCACGCCCACCCTGATGGGCCGCCGCCATCTCTCGATCACCGACAACGCGGACCCGATGCAGGTGGTGGTGATGCGCCGTGACCGGCGCCTGCCACGCGGCGTGCGCCGCAGGGTGTGCGAGGAGCCGGTGTTCGAGCGCGGAGCGAGCGCGACCGAGAACTCGATCATCGCCACCGGCCGGTCGATGATCGTGGAGAACAACTACGGCTACGCGCCGCCACCCATCGCCGTCGAGGACGGCGAGACCACCGCGCCCGGAGTGACCAGGGTCGACATCCGTCGTGGGGGGAAGGGCTGTCGCACGGCGTGGGAGTCGCGCGAGATCTCCCCCAGCACGGTGCCGAAGCTGTCGCTGGCCAACGGGCTCATCTACCTCTACACCAAGCCGGCGGGCCGGCCCGACCGCTGGTACCTCACGGCGATCGACTTCTTCAGCGGCCGCACGGTCTGGCGTCGGCTGCTCGGAACCGGCCGGCTCTTCAACGTCCACTACGCCGGGCTGACGCTGAGCCCGCGCGGGGTCCTCTACAGCGGCGTGCTGGGCGGCACGGTGGCGCTGGCCGACGGCTGAGCGACATGGCGGACTTCCTGATCAAGCGCGACGACCTGCGCGACTGTCGCACGGTGGACTCGGAGCCCCCGGACATCGAGGCGGGCCAGGCGCTGCTGCGCGTCGACCGCTTCGGGCTGACGGCCAACAACGTCACCTACGCCGTGTTCGGGGAGGCGATGTCCTACTGGCGCTTCTTCCCCGCCCCCGAGGGCTGGGGCCGCCTGCCGGTGTGGGGGTTCGCGGAGGTCGAGCGCTCGGAGGCCGAGGGCATCGCGCCGGGCGCGCGGGTCTACGGCTACC
This sequence comes from uncultured Thermoleophilaceae bacterium, assembly GCA_963751105.1. GTDB lineage: Bacteria > Actinomycetota > Thermoleophilia > Solirubrobacterales > Thermoleophilaceae > JACVRW01. Next base: position 952,200 of record CAVVTG010000002.1, read on the forward strand.
TGCCGGCCTCGACCCACCTCGTCGTGGCGCCCGAGGTCGTCGGCGAGGGCTCGTTCGTGGACGCCTCCCCGCACCGCGCCGAGCTGCCGGCGGCCTATCAGCTCTACACCCTCACCGGCGGCGACGGCATCTACCGGGCCGAAACCGAGGACATGCAGATGCTCCTGCGCCCGCTGTTCGCCACCGCGTTCCTGATCGACGACCAGCTCGCGGACGAGGGGCTGACCGATCGCGGTCCCATCCTGATCTCCAGCGCCTCGAGCAAGACGGCGATCGCCGTGGCCTTTCTCCTCGCGCAGCGCGAAGGGGCGGACGTCGTGGGCCTCACCTCGTCCCGAAACGCCGAGTTCGTCGAGAGCCTCGACCTGTACGACCGCTGCGTGAGCTACGACGACATCGGCTCGCTCGAGCGCGAGCCCGCCTCCTACGTGGACATCGCCGGAGACGGTGGGGTGCGCCTGGCCGTCCACTCGCAGTTTCGTGACGAGCTCGCGGTGAGCATGGCTGTCGGGCTCACCCACTGGGAGGAGCTGGCGGCAGGCCAGGGCGAGCTGCCCGGACCGCCGCCCACGCTGTTCTTCGCTCCTGACCGCATGCGAAAGCGGGCCTCCGACTGGGGGACCGGGAGCCTGCTGGAGCGGATCGCGGAGGCATGGCATCCGTTCTGCGACTGGGCCGGCGGCTGGCTCGAGCCGATACCCGGGGAGAGGTTCGAGGCGGTCGAGAGCGCCTACCGCGATGTCCTCGAAGGCCGGGTTGAGCCAAGGACGGCTCACGTGCTGTCCCTCTAGAACTGTCCAGGTGCGATCTCTCCTCAGCGTCGCGCTCGCCGTGCTGGGCGCGCTCGTGCTCCCGTTCGCGGTGGCCGCGTTCTACGGGCGCGAACAGGTCGTGGATCCCGACGCCTTCGCCGGTCGTGCGCTGACGGCGCTCGACGAGCCCGCCGTGCGCGCGGCGCTCGAGCGCGAGACGCTGGTCGCGATCGAGGATCGCTTCGGGGCGCGTGCGGTGGCCGGGGTGGAGGACGTGCTCCGGCCGGGCATCGAGGCCGTGGTCGCCTCGGACGAGTTCCGGCGCCTGTTCGAGGAGGCGGTGCTGGAGACGAGGCTGTTCTTCCTGGTCCGGGAGGGGTCCGTGGCGACCCTCGACCTCGACGCCGCGGTTCCGATCCTGAGAGAGGAGCTGCGCGCCGCCGACCCTCGGCTGGCGCGCCGGCTGCCGGAGCAGCTCGACCTGCAGCTGGAGCTCGTGCGTCGCGACGACACCGCCGCGGACCCGCTCCTCTCGAACGCCGAGGTGCGCCGGCTCGGCGTGCTGCTGCCGCTGCTGGCCATGGCGGCCTTCGCGGGCTCGATCGCGGTGGCTCCGCGGCGGGAGCGCGCGCTGATCGTGGTGGGCATGGCCACCACGGTCGCGGCCGCTGCGCTCGGAGTGGGCCTGGCACTGAGTCGCGAGCTGGCGGTCGACCGGGAGGAGGCCGGCGCGCTGTTCGACGTGTACTTCAACGACCTCTATACGTGGGCGCTGGTCCTGGCCGTCGCCGGCCTGGTGGTGATCGCGGTGGGGGCTTGGTTGGCTAGGCGTTCTGCCCGTCGAGCGCGGTCGAGCGGCTGAGCTCCTCCCAGGCGGCGAGGTCCGCATCCAGGCGCTCGTGCTGCTCGCGGATGCCGTCGACGGCGTCATCACCGAGCGCCAGGTGCAGCGCTGCGTCCTCGCTGTCCACCGCTTCGAGGATCGCGGCCGCCGCCTTGCGCGGATCACCCGGCTGGGTGCCGTCCATGCCGTCGACCATGGCCCGGGTCGCGCCCACCGTGTCGGCGTAGGCCTCGAGCTCGCCGGAGCGCTGCATGCGACCGCCGCCGAACTCGGTGCGAAACGCTCCGGGCTCCACGATCAGCACCCGGAGGCCGAGCGGCGTGACCTCGGCGGCCAGCGCCCTCGACATCGCCTCGAGCGCGAACTTGGCCGCGCAGTAGGCGCCGAAGCCGGGGGCGGTCACCTGGCCGCCCATCGAGCTGATCTGGACGATGGTGCCGCTGCCGCGCTCGCGCATCTCGGGCAGCACGGCCTGCGTCAGCTCGACGGCGCCGAAGAACATGGTGTCCATGAGCGTCCTGAGCTCGCCCATGTCGATCTCCTCCACGGCTCCCACGGAGCCGTGGCCCGCGTTGTTGACCAGGACGTCGATCCGCCCGAAGCGGTCGCGGACGGCGGACAGCGCGCCGTCGATCTGATCGCCGCTCGTCACGTCGAGGGGCACGGCCAGGACCCGCTCCGGGTCGCGGTCGACGAGCTCCTGCAGAGCCTCCGGGCGGCGGGCCGTGGCGGCCACCCGGTCGCCGTGTGCGAGCGCGGCTTCGGCGATCTCTCGACCGAAGCCGGACGAGCTTCCGGTGATGAGCCAGACACGGGAACTATCGTCGGGAGACATGAGGGCCAGCCTAGAGAGGGCCGACTCCGAGCTGAGGGCGGCTCGCGCGGGCGACGAGGGTGCGTTCGAGCGCCTGGTGGCGCCGCTGCGGGGCGAGCTGCACGCGCACTGCTACCGGATGCTGGGCTCGACCCACGATGCCGAGGACGCCCTGCAGGAGGCACTGCTCAGAGCGTGGCGCGCTCTCGAGCGCTTCGAGGGCCGCAGCTCGCTGCGCTCGTGGCTCTACCGGATCGCCACCAACACCTGCCTCAACGCCATCGCCCGTCGGCCCAAGCGGGTCCTGCCGCTGGACTACGGCCCGTCGAGCGATCCTCACGACGGGCCGGGAACGCCGCTCGTGGAGTCCGTCTGGGTGGAGCCGTATCCCGACGCTGCGCTCACCGACGAGCGGGCCGCACCCGACGCCCGCTACGAGCAACGAGAGAGCGTGGAGCTGGCCTTCGTCGCCGCACTGCAGCACCTGGCACCGCGCCAGCGCGCCGTCCTCATCCTCCGCGAGGTGCTCGGCTTCTCCGCGCGCGAGGTGGCGGAGGCGCTCGACAGCACGGTGGCCTCGGTCAACAGCGCGATGCAGCGTGCCCGCGCGGCGATGGACGAACGCGCTCCCGAGCAGAGCCAGCAGGCCGCCCTGCGCAATCTGGGCGACGAGCAGCTCGAGCAGATGGTCACGACCTACGTGGATGCCTGGGAACGCGGCGACGTCGACGCGATCGCCGCGATGCTGGCCGACGACGCCACCCTCACCATGCCGCCGATGGCCACTTGGTATCGAGGCCCGGACGTGCTCGTGTTCCTTACCGAGTGGGCCTTCTCGGGCCGCGCCTACAACGCCGAGGGCGCCCGGCGGGTACGGGTCGTGCCCACCAGCGCCAACGGCCAGCCCGCGTTCGCCACCTACAGCTGGGACCCCGAGCGCGGGGCGCACCTGCCCACCGTCCTCCAGGTGATCACGCTGCGCGACGGGCGGATCGAAGAGATCTGCGGGTTCGTCAGCCCGGAGATCTTCGCCGGCTTCGGGTTGCCGGCCGAGTTGCCGTGAGCAATCCTGACCTGTACCGCTCCTGCCGGTACAGGGCAGGACTGCAAGTCACTTGATGAACAGGATCTCGGAGTACTTCGGCAGCGGCCAGAGGTCGTCGGCCACCACCTTCTCCAGCCGGTCGCCGATCTCGCGCACGGCCGCCAGCGCCGTGATCTGGTGGTCGCGGGCGTACACGGCCAGCTCGAGGCCCTCCACGCCGTCCGGGTAGACATTGGCCTTCTCGAGCTCGGTGATCGCCCCGGCGAACGCGCTGACCAGCTCGCGGGTCTCCGCCGCCATCGCCTCCATGCCGGCGGCCTCGACGAGCGCCACGTGGCGCAGCGCGGCCGGGAGGAGCATGGTCCGGGCCATCGAGGCGGCGGTCTCCGTCTCGATGTTGGCTCCCGTCACATACTGCTCGGCCCACACCTCGAAGCGTGATTCGAGCTCGCGCTTCGACAGCACGTCGTACTTCTCGAACGCCGTCACGGTCTGGTCCGACAGGATCTCGGGCAGAGCGTCCGGCGTGGTCTTCAGGTTCTTGAGCCCACGGCTCTCGGCCTCCGCGTGCCATTCGTCGGCGTAGTTGTCGCCGCCGAAGATGATGCGCTTGCTCTCCGTGTAGGCCTCACCGGCCACCTCGGCCACGGACGCGGCCAGGTCGCTGGAGTCGGTCGACAGCTTGCTCTCGAGCTTGTCGGCCAGGTCGTCGATCGCCTCCGCCACGATGGTGTTCAGCACCGTGTTGGGAAAGGCGAGCGACATGCTCGACCCGAGGGCGCGGAACTCGAACTTGTTTCCGGTGAAGGCGAACGGAGACGTCCGGTTGCGGTCGCCACCGTGCATCGGCAGCGGCGGCAGCACCGGGGTGCCGAGCCCGAGCACCGACGCCGGCGTGTGCGGGTCTCCCTCGCCGGAGGCGATCGCGTCGAACACCTTCTCCAGCTCAGCGCCGAGGAAGATCGAGATGATCGCCGGCGGAGCCTCGTTGGCGCCCAGGCGATGGTCCTGTCCGAGGTTCGCCACCGAGGCCCGCAGCAGGCCCTGATGCTTGTCCACGGCATTGATGACCGCGGCGCAGAAGAACAGGAAGTTCACGTTGTCGGCCGGGGTGTCGCCCGGTTCCATCAGGTTGTGGCCGGTGTCGGTGCTCATCGACCAGTTGTTGTGCTTGCCCGAGCCGTTGACGCCCGCGAAGGGCTTCTCGTGCAGGAGGCATACGAGCCCGTACTTGCGGGCCACCTTCTGCATCACCTGCATCGTGAGCTGCTGGTGGTCGGAGCCGACGTTCGAGTTCTCGAACACCGGCGCGATCTCGTACTGAGCGGGGGCGACCTCGTTGTGCCTGGTCTTGACCGGCACGCCGAGCTTGGCCAGCTCCAGCTCGGTGTCCATCATGCAGGCGAGCACCCGCTCGGGGATGGAGCCGAAGTAGTGGTCGTCGAGCTCGTGGCCCTTCGGAGGCTTGGCTCCGAACAGCGTGCGCCCGGTGTTGATCAGGTCGGGCCGTTCGAAGTAGTACTGCTCGTCGATCAGGAAGTACTCCTGCTCGGGCCCCACCGTGGTGAACACGCGGGCGGCCTCGTCGTCGCCCAGGAGGCGCAGCGCGCGGACGGCCGAGCGCGAGAGCGCGTCCATCGAGCGAAGCAGCGGGATCTTGTGGTCGAGGGCCTCGCCCGTCCACGAGGCGAAGGCCGTGGGGATGCACAGCAGCGCGCCGTTGGGGTTCTCGAGGATGAACGCCGGGCTGGTGGGGTCCCAGGCCGTGTAGCCGCGCGCCTCGAAGGTGGCCCTCACGCCACCGGTGGGGAACGAGGAGGCGTCCGGCTCGCCCTGGATCAGCTCTTTGCCCGAGAACTCGGCCAATGCGATGCCGTCGCCGGCCGGGCCGAAGAACGAGTCGTGCTTCTCGGCGGTGAGCCCGGTGAGCGGCTGGAACACGTGCGTGTAGTGCGTGGCGCCCCGCTCGAGGCCCCACTCCTTCATGGCGAGCGCCACCGAGTCGGCGAGCGACGGATCGAGCGGCTCGCCCTGCTCGAGGGTCCGCTGAAGGCGCTTGTAGGTGTCCTTGGGCAGCCGCGTCCGCTGCACGGCGGCGGAGAAGACGTTCTCGCCGAAGGGGTAGTTCGTCGGCTGGGTCAGATCGACGGCGCCGAGAGCCGCTCCGTTAGGGCTCCACTGGGCGGCGGTGACGTTCTGCTGGCGGATTCTGGGCATGTCGTGGGGAGTCCTCCTGGCTGGTTCCGGGCACCGCCAAAGCTATAGACGCCCGGGCCGGGTGGCCTTGTACAGCTGTCCAAAGATCGCCGTGGCGCCTTCGCCCGGCTGTCAGCCGGGGAGGGCCAGCGACAGTGGTGCTCGCCCTGCTCGACGAGGCGGCGTTCTGGGACGCGGGCCCTGGTGGCAGCTCGTTTTCTTCTACCTGCTCGGCTTCGGGGGCGTGCTGCTCGGCTGCGCCGCGCGGGGAGCACCGCAGGGGGTGTCCGGCGTGGCGCGCGGCCTGCTCGTGGCTCACGTCTATGCCTTCTACTCCTGGCTGCTCTGGCCGGTGCTCCTTCGCTCGACGGCACGCCAGCTCACGGAGCGCCGCGACTGGGCGAAGACCGAGCGCGAACCGGTGAGCTGAGCCCGTCAATTCCGTCCAAGCCGGCGCACGGGCTCGTGCGTAGTCTCGGGTGAATGGCGGCGATCGAGCTAAAGGGGGTCGTGAAGACCTTCGGCACCATCCGGGCCGTCGACGGTCTCGACCTCGACGTGCCGGAAGGCACCTGCCTCGGTCTGCTGGGCCCGAACGGCGCCGGCAAGAGCACCACGATGCGCATGCTCACCGGGCAGGCGGTGGCCGACGAAGGCTCGATCCGGGTGCTGGGCCACTCGCTCCCCGGCGAGTCGAAGGAGGCGCGCGCCGAGATGGGGGTGGTGCCTCAGCTCGACAACCTCGACGTGGACGTGACCGTGGAGGACAACCTCGCGGTCTTCGCGCGCCTCTATCGGGTGCGCGACGTGAAGGAGGCGGTCGAGCGCGGCCTGACGCTCGCCCGGCTCACCGAGCGACGCAAGGATGCCGTGGACAAGCTCTCCGGCGGCATGCGCCGCCGGCTGCTCCTGGCGCGCGGCTTGGTGCACAACCCGCGGCTGCTTCTGCTCGACGAGCCGACGGTGGGCCTCGACCCTCAGATCCGCACCGAGCTGTGGTCGCTCATCGACGGCCTGCGCAACGAGGGCGCGACCATCCTCATGTCCACCCACTACATCGAGGAGGCCGAGCGACTGGCCGACGAGGTGGCGGTGATGGCGCACGGCAAGGTGCTCGACCGCGGCCGGCCGAGCGAGCTGATCACCAAGCACGCCGGGCGCGAGACGGCCGAGGTGTACGGCCCGCCGGCGCGCCTCGCCGAGGTGCGCGAGAAGGCCCAGGCCGAGGACCTGCTGGTGCGGCCGGCCGGCCCGGCCGTGGCCATCATGGGCGCCGAGCGCGCCCGCAACGGCGCGATTCCCGACGACGCCGTCAAGCGCCGGGCCTCCCTCGAGGATGTCTTCGTGGTGCTGACGGGCGAGGAGGCCGAGTAAATGCGACGCCTCGAGCCCGCGGCCATCGGTGGGGTGATGAGCCGCGAGGTGGCCAACTTCCGCACCTTCTGGAAGGCCACCACCTTCTCCAGCCTGCTCGAGCCTGTGGTCTACCTGCTGGCCTTCGGGCTCGGCCTGGGCGCCACGATCGTCGACCGGGTGGACGGGCTCAGCTACGTGGAGTTCGTCGGGACGGGAATGGTGGCCACCGCCGTCATCTTCTCCAGCGCGCTGCCGGCCATGTTCGGCACGTTCGTCAAGGAGCGCTTTCAGCGCACCTACGACGCGATCATGGCCGCGCCGGTCGACGTGGAGGAGCTGGTGACCGCCGAAATGCTCTGGATCGGGATCCGCTCCGGCTTCTACGGCTGCTTTCCGCTCATCGTGTCGATGCTGTTCGGGCTCGATCCCTCGCCGGGGATGCTGGTCGTCCCCCTGTTCGCCTTCATCACCGCGCTCGGGTTCGCGGCGTTCGGGATCGCCGTTGCGGGCAGCGTGTCGAAGATCGATCAGTTCAGCTACGTCACCACCCTCGTGATCACCCCGCTGTTCCTCGTCGCCGGCACCTTCTTCCCCATCGACGAGCTTCCCGAGGGCGTTCAGGTGGCCGCCCAGTTCAATCCCCTCCATCAGCTGGTGGAGCTGGTGCGCCACGCCTGCTTCGGGTTCGAGGCCACGGACCTGCTCCGGGTAGGCGCGCTCGTGGTGTTCGCAGTGGCGCTGTGGCGAGTGGCCATCTCGCGCATGACCGCCCGGCTGATCGACTGATCACTGCCAAAGCATTCGACCGCTGGTCGAACTCAGGCACCTGAATCTCCGACAGCGGTCCAAAGGCAGCGGGGCGGAGGGTCGCCAACCTGGTGATGGATGCTCCTCCCCTCCGACACCGGCGCCCGCACCCGGGCCGACCTCCTCCTCACCGGTCCGACCGGCTTCCTCGGTACGGAGCCGTTGGCGCGGCTTCTAGAGGACACCGATCGCCGGGTGTGGGCGCCGGTTCGGGCGGGCAGGGACGCGGAGCTCTAGGCCTGAGGCGCACCCATCAGGTTGCGCACCGCGCGGACCCCCACCGACAGCGTGGTCAGGTCGAAGGTGCGCCCCGAGCGAATGTCCGCGAGGGTCTGAAGGCAGCGCTCGGCGCCGGGGTGTGAGTCGATCCACCCGTCCACACGCTCGCCCGGGCTCTCCAGGCGCGGGCCGTCCTGAAGCACCTGGGCGGTGAGGCCGCGGTGGATCGAGTAGAGGTCGTCGCGCAGTGCCGCCCGGGCCATGGCCTTCCAGCGGTCCTCGCGCCCGAGCGCGACTATGCGATCGCGCAGCCAGTGGATGTGAAGCCGCCGCCCGAGACGGAAGTGGACGGCCGCCACCGCCTCCACGTGCAGGCCACTCTCCTCACCCACCTCCACTACGTCGAAGGTGGCGTACATGGTGGGCAGCGAGGCCACGCGCGTGGCGAGCTCGTCCGGCACGCCGGCGGTGCGCAGCTCGTCGACCCGCTGGGCCATCGGCTCCACGTCCGCCGGGTCGAGCAGCTTGGCCACGGACCCGTACAGCACCTGGGCGCCGGGAGAGAAGTGCTCCACGGTCGAGGTGATGTCCATCGGCGCGCGGCGGTTGCGCAACAGCCAGCGCGAGCCGCGCTCGATCAGCCGGCGACCCTCGAGCAGCATCCCCAGCTGGACGTCGGGGTCCACCTCGTTGTCGAGGGCCTCGATGTCGTTCCACTGGGGCCGCATCTCGAACACCTCGCGCGCCACCGCGTAGGCACGCGCGATCTCCGACCCCGGGGCGCCGGTCTCCTCGTGCAGCCTGAAGGCGAACGTCATGCCGCCGCCGTGCAGCATGTTGTTGACCACCTGGGTGGCCACGATCTCCCGGCCCAATCGGTGCGCGCCCATCACCTCGCGAAACTCCTCCGGCAGCTGCGGCGGGAAGTAGCGCGGCAGCTCGGCCGACAGATAGGGGTCCTCGGGCACGTCGGAGTCGAGCAGTGCGGTGTACAGGAAGACCTTGGAGAACGCCAGCAGCACGGCCAGCTCGGGCCGGGTGAGACCGCGATGGGCGCGCGCCCGGTCGGCCAGCTCCTCCTCGTCGGGGAGGGCCTCGAGCTCGCGATCCAGACGGGCGGCGCTCTCCAGGGCACGGATGAAGCGCTGGTGAACCTCGAGCATCGAGGGCGCCTGCTCCTCGGCCAGGCTCAGCGTCTCGGCCTGCTCGTAGTTGTCCTTGAGCACCAGGTCGGCCACGGCGTCGGTCATCCGGGCCATCAGCACGTCCCGCTGCTTGACCGTCATGTCGCCCGCCCTCACCACCGCGTCGAGCAGGATCTTGATGTTGACCTCGCGGTCCGAGCAGTCCACGCCGGCCGAGTTGTCGATGGCGTCCGTGTTGATGCGCCCGCCGCCCAGCGCGTACTCCACACGCCCGGGCTGAGTGAAGCCCAGGTTGCCGCCCTCGCCCACCACGCGGCAGCGCAGCTCGTCGCCGTTCACCCGCACGCCGTCGTTGGACTTGTCCCCGGCATCGGAATGGGTCTCGGCGGACGCCTTGACGTAGGTCCCGATGCCGCCGTTCCAGAGCAAGTCCACCTGCGCGCGCAGCAGCCCGCGGATCAGCTCGTTGGGGGTGAGCCGCGAGCTCTCCAGCCCGAGCAGCTCCTGGGCCTCCTCGGACAGCTCGACCGACTTGGCGGTCCGCGGCCAGACGCCGCCACCGCGTGAGATGAGCTCCCGGTCGTAGTCCGACCACGACGAGCGCTGCAGTCCGAACAGCCGCTTGCGCTCCTCCCAGCTCGCCCCCGGGTCGGGATCGGGGTCGATGAAGATCTCGCGGTGGTTGAACGCGGCCACCAGGCGGATGCGCTTGGAGAGCAGCATCCCGTTGCCGAACACGTCGCCGGACATGTCGCCGACACCGACGACGCTGAACGGCTGCGAGCTCACGTTGTGCCCGAGCTCGCGGAAGTGGCGCTTGACCGATTCCCACGCTCCCGCCGCGGTGATGCCCATGCGCTTGTGGTCGTAGCCCGACGAGCCCCCGGACGCGAAGGCGTCGCCCAGCCAGTAGTCGTACTCGGCCGCCACCGAGTTGGCCATGTCCGAGAACGTGGCGGTCCCCTTGTCGGCCGCCACCACGAGATAGGGGTCGTCGCCGTCGTAGCGCACCACGCCCGGCGGCGGCTCGATCTCGTCACTCACGATGTTGTCGGTCACGTCGAGCAGTCCCCGGATGAAGGTCCGGTAGCAGGCCTCCACCTCGGCCAGAAGCTCCTCACGGTCCCCGCCCTCGGGCGGGCGCTTGACCACGAAGCCTCCCTTGGCGCCCACCGGCACGATCACCGCGTTCTTGACCATCTGCGCCTTCATCAGCCCCAGCACTTCGGTGCGGAAGTCCTCGCGCCGGTCCGACCAGCGCAACCCGCCGCGCGCCACCCGGCCGCCGCGCAGGTGGACTCCCTCGGTGCGCGGCGAGTAGACGAAGATCTCGAACGCCGGGCGCGGCTCGGGCAGCCAGGAGAGCGCGGTGGGATCGAGCTTGAACGAGAGGTAGGGGCGATGCTTCCCGTCGGCGTCGGTGCGGAAGAAGTTGGTGCGCAGCGTCGCACGCACGACGCTCAGGAAGCGACGGAGGATCAGGTCACGGTCGAGGCTCTCGACGGCGTCGATGGTCTTCTCGATGCGGCGCTCCAGCTCGGTCGCGCCCTGGGGATCGGCGCGCGCCGGGTCGAAGCGGGTGCGAAACAGCTCGAGCAGCAGGGCGGCCACGTCGGGATGCGAGGTCAGCACATCCTCCACGTAGCGATCGCTGTAGGTGGAGCCCGTCTGGCGCAGGTAGCGAGCCACGGCCCGCAGCACGGTTACGTCGCGCCAGGTCAGGCCGGCCGCGAGGACGAGGCGGTTGTAGCCGTCGTTCTCGACCTCGCCCCGCCAGGTGCGGGCGAACGCTTCCTGGAACGCCTCGCGGACCGCCGCGGCGTCGGGATCGCCGTGGCCGCGATGCACCAGGCCGAAGTCGTAGATCCAGGCCGCCTCGCCGTCTCGAGGCTTGATCGCGTAGGGCCGCTCATCGGCCACCTGGACGCCCATGTTCTCGAACAGCGGCAGCACGTCCGACAGCGCCAGCGGGCGTCCGCCTCGGTAGAGCTTGGCGCGCAGCACTCCCGGCGCGGCCTCGAGCGGCCGGTAGAGGCTGATCTCGAGCCCGGCGCCGTCGGGCAGCGTCTCCAGATGGCGCAGATCGGCGAGCGCCGAGCGCGCCACCCAGTCGGCCCGGTAGGCGGTGGGGAAGGCTTCGCCGTAGCGCCGGAACAGACGGGTGCCTCGCTCCTCGCCCTGGTCCTCGAGCAGGGCCTGCTCGAAGTCGTCGCCCCATGAGCGCGTCGCGGCCACCAGCAGGAGCTCGACCTGACGGGTGTCGACCTCCGGCTGCCGGCCGGGCTCGATGTAGGCCATGTAGTGAAGGCGGACGAGCACCGACTCCGAGACCCGGGTGGTGTAGTCGATCGCCTTGGCGTCGGTCACGTCGCGCAGGATGGCCTCGATGCGGCGGCGGTTCTCGGTGTTGAAGCGATCGCGCGGCACGAACACCAGGCACGAGAAGAAGCGTCCGAAGCGGTCGCGGCGCACGAACAGTCGCAGCCGCTGGCGCTCGCCGAGATGCAGGATGCCGATGGCGGTCTCGAACAGCTCCTCGGGCGACACCTGGAAGAGCTCGTCGCGGGGATGCGCCTCCAGCACCTCGATCAGCGCCTTCTCGTTGTGGCTTCCGTGCGGGAAGGCGGCTCGCCTCAGCACAGCGGCCGACTTGCGCCGCAGGATCGGTATCTCCGCCAGCCGCGACTCGTAGGCGGTGTGGGTGTAGAGCCCGAGGAAGCGCCGCTCGCCGACCACGTTCCCCTCGGCGTCGAAGCGCTTGACCCCGACGTAGTCGAGATAGGACGGCCGGTGCACGGTGGCCCGGGAGTTGGCCTTGGTCAGGTTGAGCAGGTGCGGCTCGAGGGCCAGCGCCCGGACCTCGGGCGGAAGCTTGTCGAATGAGCGCGATCGCGGCTCGCTGCCCGCCTGCCGCAGGATGCCCAGCCCCGAGCCGGCTATCGCCTGCAGCGAGAGCTCCTCGTCGTCCTCGATCAGCTCGTAGTCGCGGTAGCCGAGGAAGGTGAAGTTGTGGTCCTCAAGCCACTCGAGGAAGGCGCGCGACTCGGCCACCTCCTCCTCGTCGAGGCCGGGCGGCGGTGAGTCGCGCAGCTCCACCGCAAGCTCGTGCGCGCGCTCGCGCATCGCGGCCCAGTCGTCCACGGCCGCGCCCACCTCGCCGATCACGCGCAGGACGTGGGCGTGCAGCTCCTCGAGCCGGTCGGGATCGGTCTGACGGTTGACCTCGACGTGGATCACCGACTCGGCGATGGCCCGGTCCGCGTCGGGTGAGTCGGCGGTGGGTGGGGCGAGCAGCTCCTCGAGCTCGCCCTCCTCGTCCCGGCGCACGTCGAGCACCGGATGGATGATCAGGTGAACGCCGTACCCGCGCCGGTTGAGCTCCATCGTGATCGAGTCGATCAGGAAGGGCTTGTCGTCGGTCACGACCTCAACGGCGGTGTGCGTGCTCTGCCAGCCGTGAGTCTCGAACTGCGGGGTGTACACCCGCAGCTTGGTCTCGCCGGGAGCGCGCTGCCGGGCGAAGCCGAGCAGCCCGACGGCCAGTCCGTACAGATCGAGCGGGTCGCGCTCGGCGATGTCCTCCGGCGAGATCCAGCGGTAGAACTGACGGACGAACGCTTCGGCGTCGGCGGAGCCGTCCTCGGTCAGCTCGCGCACTCGCGAGCAGACCTCCTCGATCAGTGCCTCGTCCGCTTCCCTGACGCTCACCGCTGTCTCCCGAATGCGAGTTCCCTGAGTGTATGCCCGGCGGGCGATCGGGCAACCGGGCTGAACGGGGAGTTGCCGGCTGGGTGGACCCGTGCACCGGGCAGGGTGGCGGATGGGGCGGGCGAAAGGGGTGGAATGCTGCGCAGGGTTCTCTTGAGAGCGATGGCGTGCTCGATCGGCGCGACGGTGCTATCGAGCTCCGCCGCGCTCGCCGCGGTACCGCATACCGTCCTGCCCGGGGAGACGTTGTGGTCGATCTCGGCCTCGAACAACCTGACCACGCGCACCGTGGCCGTCTACAACGGCCTGCCGGAGAACGCCGGGCTCCTGGTGGGGACGACGGTGTACGTGCCGACCGTCGCCGAGGGTGCCTCGGCGCTCGCCTCGGGGGCGCCCGCCGTGGCGGCCCCGGCCACAGTGGGCGCCGGCCAGCAGACCGCCCCCGCCCCGGCACCCGCTACCGCGCCTCCGGGGATGGGAAGCGTGCCCTCGCCCTACGGCCAGCTGCCGCTGGCTGCGCCCGCCGCGGACGCCTGGAACGCGATGCGCTCCGAGTCCCTGAGCAGCTACGGCACGGACATCCACCCCGCCGGCACGGCGTCGGCCTATCGCACCTATCAGCAGCAGGCCGAGCTCTACGAGGCGTACCTGGCGGGCTACGGGGCGCCGGCCAACCCACCCGGGAGCTCGTCACACGAGCTCGGGACGGCGGTGGACCTCCAGACGCCCCAGATGCGATCGGTCATCGACCAGATCGGTTGGAAGTACGGCTGGGGCAAGATCCACGCGCCGGGGGAGTGGTGGCACGTGGACTTCGGCAGCGGGTGAGAACGAAGGCTCGCCGGACACCGCCGGCTCGCCGGTCGGACGCCCGTGCGGCAGACTCCGGCCGCGGATGAGCGAAAAGTGGACGACACAGCAGATCCCTGACCAGAGCGGACGCGTTGCGGTGGTGACCGGGGCCAACAGCGGCCTGGGTCTCGTAACGGCGCGCGAGCTGGCCCGCGCCGGCGCGACCGTGGTGATGGCCTGCCGCAATCGCGAGAAGGGCGAGGAGGCGCTACGGGCCGCCCAGGCCACCGTTTCGCAGGGCTCGCTCGAGCTCGAGCAGCTCGACCTGGCCGACCTCGGCTCGGTGCGCGCGTTCGCCGAGCTGGTGAGGGAACGCCACGACGGCATCGATCTGCTCATCAACAACGCCGGGGTGATGGCCACCCCCCGGCGCGAGACGGCGGACGGCTTCGAGCTGCAGTTCGGCACCAATCACCTCGGGCACTTCGCTCTGACGGGTCTGCTCCTGCCAAAGCTCGAGGGCCGCGACGACGCCCGCGTGGTCACGCTCTCGAGCACGGCCCACAAGACCGGGCGCATCAACTTCGACAACCTGAGCGGCCGGCGCCGCTACTTCCGCTGGAGCGCCTACGGGCAGTCGAAGCTGGCCAACTTGCTGTTCGCGCTGGAGCTCGACCGCCGGCTGCGCGCGACGGGCTCCACGGTGAAGAGCATGGCCGCCCATCCCGGCTACTCCGCCACCAACCTCCAGTCCAGCGGGCCGCCCAAGCTCGACGCGCTGGTGATGGTTCCCCTGAACCGGTTTTTCGCCCAGAGCGACGAGCTCGGCGCTCTGCCCACGCTCTACGCCGCGACCGTCCCCGGGCTGGAGAGCGGCGCCTACATCGGACCCGACGGCTTCGGCGAGTTCCGCGGCTGGCCGGTGCGGGTCAAGCCCACGTCCACGGCCCGGGACGAGGCCCTGGCGCGGCGGCTGTGGGAGGTCTCGGAGCGACTCACCGGGGTGAAGGTCGAGCCGGTGGCGGCCTGACGCGGCTGCTTTCCGCTGCGCTCCGCTCCGGCGTGCGCGGCGGGCTGGCGCGTGGTCCGATTTGCTGGGGAAGGGGTGTGGACACGGGCGACCTCCCTGAATCGGGGTGTGACGCGGAATCCGCCCTATAGACGAAGAAGTCGCCAGACCCCCCGAAATCGGGTGTACCAATTTGCGCAAAGAGGTCGTATGATGCGTTCGGCGCATGTCTCTCAATCTGATCGAGATGCTCCGCGCGCGCGAGGGAGAGGCACCGGCCACGGCCCTGACCGTGCTCAAGGAGGCGATCGACGAGCGCGGCGAGATCGTGGACGAGGACCGGCGCGTGGCCGCCTCGGTCTCGGGTCTGCCCGAGGCCACGGTCTACGGGATCTCCACCTTCTACGACGACCTGCTGCAGCCGCGCGGCCGGCGTCACGTGTGCGTCTGCACGGGAACCGCCTGCTGGGCGCGTGACTTCGGCGCCCACGTGCGCGAGGTGCAGGAGGGGCTCGGGCTCGGCCTGGGCGAGCGCACGGACGACGAGGAGGTCTCCCTGGGCCAGACGGTCTGCCTGGGCTTCTGCCACACCGGCGCCGCCGTGCGCGAGGGGGGCCTGGTGGACGCCGGCGAGGGCGCCGCCGAGCGGGTGGTGTCGGGCGAGCTGCGCGAGGCGCCCGAGCCCACGGGCACGACCATGCTCGAAGAGACCGTGCTGTTGCGCCGGGGCGACTGGTCCGGACTCGAGCGCGCGCTGAGCGAGCTGAGCGCCGAAGAGCTCCTCGCCGAGGTCAAGGAAGCCGAGATCCGCGGGCGCGGCGGCGCCGGATTCCCGGCGGGCAGCAAGTGGGAGTTCGCGGCCAAGGCGCCGGGCACCGACAAGGCGATCGTGGTCAACGGCGACGAGGGCGACCCGGGCTCCTACATCGACAAGCACCTGATGGAGCAGAGCCCCGAGCTGCTGCTCGAGGGCATGGCCCTGGCGGCCCGGGCCGTGGGCGCCCGCCACGGCATCGTGTTCGTCCGCTCGGAGTACCCGCGCTCGCTCCCGATACTGAGGGAGGCGGTCGAGCAGGCGCGGGCCGAGGGCCATCTCGGCACGGACATCCACGGCAGCGGCCTCGACTTCGACGTCGAGGTTCTCGAGGGCGCCGGTTCGTACGTGGTCGGCGAGGAGACGGCGCTGCTCGCGTCGGCCCAGGGCCTGCGTGGCACGGTGTCGGCCCGCCCGCCGTTCCCGGCCGAGCGGGGCTGGCACAGCAAGCCGACCGTGGTCAACAACGTCGAGACCCTCTGCAACGTCCCGTTCGTAGCTCGGGAGGGAGCGGCGGCCTACGCCGCCCTGAGCCCGGGCGCGACCGCCGGCACCAAGCTCATCTGCCTCAACGAGCGCTTCAACTCACCCGGCGTGCACGAGGTGCGCTTCGGCACGCCCATCGCCGAGATCTGCGAGGAGCTGGGCGGCGGCCTGCGCGACGGACACGAGATCAAGGCTCTCCAGATCGGCGGTCCGCTGGGCGGCATCCTGCCCGGCTGGAAGCTCGACACGCCCTTCGACTTCGACGAGCTGGCCGCCGAGGGATGCATGGTCGGCCACGGCAGCATCCTCGCCTTCGACGAGCGCACGGACATTCGCGAGCTGGCCCGTCACCTGCTCGAGTTCGGCGCGGACGAGAGCTGCGGCAAGTGCTTCCCGTGCCGGATCGGGCTGCGCCGCGGGCTCGAGATGGTCGAAGACCCTGGACCGATCGACCGCGACCGGCTCGAGGCGCTGCTGGAGACGCTCGAGCTCGCCTCGCTGTGCGCGCACGGCGGGGGCATGCCGGCGCCCATCCGCAGTCTGATCGCCCACTTCCCGGACGAGCTAGGTGTGGGGGGCGGCGACGCCGGGGACGGTGACCCCAAGGGTCCCGACGATCCATACATGCGCCGGCCGGCCGAGCCGGAGGAGGATGGGAAGGAGGCGGACTGGTGAAGCTGACCGTCGACGGCACCGAGGTCGAGGTCGAGGCGGGCACCACCATCCTGGAGGCCGCGACGCTCGCCGGCTCCTACGTGCCCACCCTCTGCTTCGACGAGCGCATGGACCCCTTCGGGGCGTGCCGGGTGTGCATGGTCGGCGTGGAGGGCGCCCCGGGGCCGCTCGCGGCCTGCACCACGCCCTGCCGCGACGACATGGTGGTGGACACGGGCGACGCCGCCTCGCGCCGCATAGCCGGGGCCACGGTCGAGCTCGTGATGTCCGAGTTGCCGGAGCCGCCCGGCGAGCACACCGAGCTGGCCGGCGTGGCGCGCCACTTCGGCATCGAGGAGCCACGCTGGCAGGGCGAGCAACGGCGTCCCGCGCACGACGCGCGCCACCCCTACCTGGTCATCCAGCACGAGCTGTGCATCTCCTGTGGGCGCTGCGTGCGCGCCTGCGACGAGATACAGGGTGCGTTCGCGCTCACCGCCACGGGCCGGGGCTTCAGCTCGGGCATCACCGCCGGGCTCGACTCGGGCTTCACCGAGTCCACCTGCGTGTCCTGCGGCGCGTGCGCCGACACCTGCCCCACAGACGCCATCACCGAGCACCTGCTGCTGGAACTCGCGCTACCTTCTGACGAAGGAGACAAAGAGGGGATTCCGACATGAGCGAACGCTTCGAAGCCACGACCACAACCACCTGCGGCTACTGCGGGGTGGGCTGCCGCCTCGAGGCGCACCGGGCCGACGGGCGGATCCGCTCGATCAGCCCCGCCATGGACGGCCCGGCCAACAAGGGCCACACCTGCGTCAAGGGGCGCTTCGCGCACCAGTTCGCGCGCTCGCGTGACCGGCTGACCGCGCCGCTCGTGCGCGAGGGCGACGGCTTCCGGCTCGCCTCCTGGGAGGAGGCGATCTCCCGCGTGGCCGATGCGCTCGGTGGCATCCGCGACACGCACGGCCCCGACGCGATCGCCGGCCTGGCCTCATCGCGCGCCACCAACGAGGACTGCTACGTGATGCAGCGCCTGATGCGGGCAGCGATCGGCACCCACAACATCGACAACTGCTCGCGGGTCTGCCACTCACCGACCTCGTTCGCGCTGCGCAAGTCGTTCGGCATGTCGGGTGCCACCGGCTCGTTCGACGACATCGAGGCCGCCGAGGTGGCGCTGATCATCGGGGCCAACCCCACCGCCGGCCACCCCGTGGTGGGCGCGCGCATCAAGCAGGCCGCCATCAAGGGGCTCAAGCTCGTCACCGCGGACCCGCGACGGATCGAGCTGGCCGACTACGGTCAGCTGCACCTCGGTATGCGCCCCGGCACCAACGCGGCCCTGCTCAACGGGCTCGCGCACGTGGTGATTCGCGACGGGCTCACCGATCCGAGCTTCATAGCCGAGCGCACCGAAGGCTTCGAAACGGTGGAGGAGCTGGTCGGTCCGTACACGCCCGAGGCGGTCGAGGAGATCACCACCGTGCCGGCCGCCGACCTGGTGCGCGCCGCGCACCTGTACGCCGAGGCCGAACGTGCCTCGATCCTCTGGGGCCTCGGCGTGACCGAACACCGTTACGGCTCCGAGTGCGTGCGCCTGATCTGCAACCTCGCCCTGATGACAGGCAACGTCGGCCGTCCGGGCGCCGCTCTGCTCCCGCTGCGCGGCCAGAACAACGTCCAGGGCTCGTCCGACCACGGGGCGCTGCCCGACACCTTCACGGACTACCGCAGCGTGGAGGACGACGAGGTCGCCCGCAGCTTCGAGGAGCGCTGGGGCGTCGAGATGAAGCGCGAGAAGGGGATGAAGATCCCCGAGATGTTCGACGCCGCCATCGAGGGACGCCTGAAGGCGATGTACATCTTCGGCGAGGACGTGGCCCAGACCGACCCCAACACCGAGCACGTGATCAAGGCGCTCGACTCGCTCGACTTCCTGGTCTGCCAGGACATCTTCGAGAACGAGACCACCCGCCACGCCGACGTTGTGTTCCCGGCGTCGGCCTTCCTCGAGAAGACCGGCACCTTCACGAACGCCGAGCGCAGGCTCCAGCTCGTCGAGGCAGCGGTCGACCCGCCGGGGGCGGCCCGCACCGACTTCGACATCCTCACCACGGTCTCCCGTGCGCTGGGCCACGACATGGGCTACTCGGACCCGTCCGACGTGATGGACGAGATCGCCGAGCTCACGCCCCGCTACGCCGGGATCAGCCACGAGCGCGTGGGCCGCGGCGGCCTGCAGTGGCCAGTGGCGCCCGACGGCACAGACACGCCGATCCTCTACGAGGACCACTTCGAGCTGCCCGGGGGAAAGGCTCAGTTCGCGCCGCTGCCCTACAAGCCGCCGGGCGACGCCGCCGACGAGGAGTTCCCGCTGATCCTGGTCACCGGCCGCCGCCTGGAGCACTACAACGCCGGCACGATGACGCGGCGCACGGGCAACCTCGACCTGATGCCCTCGGACTGGCTCGAGATCCACCCCGACGACGCCGGTTCGCTCGGCCTGGAGGGCGGCACCGAGGTGCGAGTCCGGAGCCGGCGGGGCGAGATCGCGCTCCCGGTGCGGCTGACCGAGCGGATCGAGCCGGGGCACGTGTTCACGGCCTTCCACTTCCCCGAGGTGCGCACCAACCTGCTGATCGGCCAGTCGGCCGACGTCAACACCTCGTGCCCGGAGTACAAGGTCGTCGCGGTTTCGGTCGAGCCAGTGGTCGCGTCGGACGCCCGGCCGCCGCTCGCGAGCGCCGAGCCCGCGCTCAGCGGCTAGCCGCGTGGCCTCCCTCGACGGCGTCGCCGCCGGCATGCTCGCCCGAGTCGAGCGTGACGGCGGCACCGACGAGGTGGCGGTGGAGCTGCCGCTCGAGATCCGGCTGAACGGCGAGCCGGTGGCGGTCACGATGCGCACGCCGGGCCACGATCTCGAGCTGGCCGCGGGCTTCCTCTACGGAGAGGGGATCGTGGACGCCGCTCCTGAGGTCACGCTCCCCGACGACCTGGCGGCGAACACGGTCGAGGTCCGGGCTCCCGGCGCGGCGGCGCCGGCCAACCGGCGCTTCTACACCACCTCGTCGTGCGGGATCTGCGGCAAGGGCGCGCTCGAGGAGGTGGCGGTTCACGCCCCGCGCGTCGAGAGCGGCCTGCGAATCGCGCGCGCCGAGCTGGCCGCTCTGCCCGACCGGCTGCGCCAGCCGGTGTTCGAGCGCACGGGCGGCTTGCACGCCACGGGCCTGTTCGCGGCGACCGGAGGGGAGCCCCTGCTGGTCCGGGAGGACGTGGGGCGCCACAACGCGATGGACAAGGTGATCGGGCGCGCGCTGCTGGACGGAGAGCTTCCGCTCGGCGAGCGCGTCCTGTGCGTGAGCGGGAGGCTCGGCTTCGAGCTCGTACAGAAGGCGGTCACCGCCGGATGCCCGGTGCTGGTGGGCGTTGGAGCCCCCACTTCGCTCGCCGTCGAGCTGGCGGACGATCGCGGCCTGACGCTGGCCGGTTTCGCCCGGAGGGGCACCGTGAACGTCTACACACACCCCGAACGGATCCCCCTGGCAGATGCCGATCAAAGCGCGTAGGCTGCGGACCGTAAACCTGGCCAGAAGCTCGTGCGGAGAACTAAAGGGCACGTCCGACGGTGCCGAGAGACTGTCCAGGACCTGCACCAGGCCAACCCTCGGAGGGCCTCAGTCCGCATGCCAAATTCCACCGCGCCCGCGCTCGTGAGCCAGGCCCCCGGGGCCGCTCCCGAGGAGCCTTTGAAGGTGGCCGTTCCCTGCGGCGCCCAGGCGCCCGAGCGGGCGCGCGCGTGGCTGCGCGACATCACGGGCACTCTCCCGGCTGACACTGAGGGGACTCTGACCCTGCTCGTCTCCGAGCTCGTCACGAACGCCGTGCGCCACGGCGCGGCCGGCGACGAGGAGCTCATCGAGCTGGAGCTGCAGCCGCTGGACGGGGGCGTCAACGTGTCGGTCAGCGATCCCGGGCCCGGCTTCTCGCCCAGCATGCGGGATGCTCCGCTGGACGAGCCCGGCGGCTGGGGCCTGGTGCTGGTCGACCAGCTGTCCGAGCGCTGGGGTGTCGTGCGCGACGGGCGCACGCGCGTCTGGTTCGAGTTGTCGACGGCCGGGTAGCGCGCGGGCGGGCTAGCGGCCCGCCAGGGTCAGCCGTTTGCCGAAGCGCAGCCGTGTCTGATCCTCGGTGGGCAACAGCTCGAGGTGATCCACCACGGCGGCGATGATCGGGATGCCCCGTCCGCGAACCGAATCGAGGCCGGGCGTCTGCATCTCGGCGACGAACCGGCCGCAATCGCAGACCTCGACGAACAGGCCCTCTCCCGTGGTCTCGATCACCAGCAGGATCTCTCCCCGCTCGCAGGCGGCTCCGCGTCCCCGGCAGCCCTGACCGTGCTCGATCGCGTTGGCCATCGCCTCAGAGGTCGCGAGCGTGAGCTCCCAGAGGGCGTCCTCGTCCAGCTCGCGCACAGCGCTGGCTGCGTCGAGCACCTCTGCTCGGGCTGCGCCGACACTCGCCGGCGTGGCCGGTAGCCATGACTCCCGTTTCATGACAGTCCAGTTGTTCCCCGCTGGGCGGCAGCCCACACCCGACATCTGTCCAGGGCCCTAGTTGAGCACTGCCTTCAGCCCGATCATCACCAGGCCGAGCGCGGCGCAGGCCGCGGAGGTGCCCACAATGCCCAGCTTGGACGACTTCTCGCGCCGAGCCACGATCACGCCCCAGCCGGCGAGGAGGACGACGCAGCTCCACGCCGCCCAGCTGACGGCCGCCTCCGCAGAGGCGCCCAGCGCACTGGCCACCAACATGACCGCGATCGGCGGAAAGGCGGACTGCACGAGCGGCCACTGGTTGGCCAGGGTGATGCGAAAGCCGCGAAGCCCGCTGCGGGTCTGGATCACCCGGCGGGCGAGAGAATCGGCCCAGGCATGCGCGAGCCAGAACACCACGACGGTGGAGAGCACGTACACGGCCGTATCGGCGAGCTCGGGCGACTTCTCGGACGACGCGGCCAGCACTCCCGCCACCAGGATCGTGCCGTAGATCCCGCCGGAGAGGCGCTCGATGTGCGCCTCCATCTCCTCGTCGGGCGGGGGGCGCTCGGCCAGCTCGCTCATGTCGCCGGCCGCTCCCAGCCTTCGCTGCAGTAGGTCCAGCGCCCGTCCACCATTGTCGCCTCGACGCGGATCGCGGCGAGCGCCTCGGGAGGGCAGGTGTACGGGTCTCGGTCCAGCACCACCAGATCGGCCAGCATGCCAGGCGAGAGCATCCCACGCTGGCGTTCCTCGCCTTCCAGCCAGGCCGGGACGATGCAGGATGCGCGCAGCGCCTCGTCGACCGTCAGGGCCTGCTCCGGGCGCCACGGCGGACGCTGGTCGAGGGTACGGCACACCGCCGCGGCGATCCCGGCGAGGGGATCGAGCTCCTCCACCGGGGCATCCGACCCGTTGGCCAGGAGGGCGCCGGAGTCGAGCAGGGAGCGATAGGCGTACGCCCCCGTTCGGCCCTCCCAGACGCGATCGGCGAGGTCGCGGTCGGAGGGGGCGTGGCTGAACTGCACCGACGCGGCCACCCCCAGCGCCCCGAAACGGCCGAATTCCTCGTCCGCCAACAGCTGAGCGTGCTCGATTCGGGGGCGCAGCCCCGCCTCTCGCCAGGTGTCCTGCGAGCGCTCGAAGGCGTCGAGCGCGGCCCGGTTGGCAGCGTCCCCGATGGCGTGGACGGCCACCGGCCAGCCCGTGGCGGCCGCCCGGCGCACCACGGCCTCGAGGGCTTCGCTGCTCGTGATCTCCACGCCGGAGCCGTCGAGGAGGAGCGCGGTGGCCGAGCCCAGCGTGCCGTCCATGAAGCCCTTCAGGTAACCGAGCCGGAGCATGGGCGCCCCGTAGCCTGAGCGCAGGCCGAGCGCCGCGAGCTCGTCCAAGCGCTCCCAGGGAAGGGACTGCCACACCCTGGCCTTCAGATCACCGTCGGCCAGCAGCCGCTGGTGGACCTCGAGCGAGCCGAGCCAGCCGTCCTTGTCGTGGATCGCCGTGACCCCGCGGGCCGCCGCTATCCGCATCCCTTCCCGCGAGGCCTCCACCATCTCATCGAGGGTCGGCTTCACGTAGCGGTCGCGAAAGGCCCAGGCCGAGGTCTCGCGCAGGATCCCGGTGGGCTCACCGCGCTCGTCGCGCTCGACCACGCCGCCGGGCCGGTCAAGCGGACCGTCCGCCACGGCGAGGGCGGCGCTGTTGAGCCAGAGCGAGTGATAGTCGCGGGACATCAGCGCAGCCGGCAGGTCGCCGGCCACGCCGTCGAGGGCCCAGCGGGTGGGCGGCTCGGGCCAGTCCCCGTCGCGCCAGCCGAGTCCCCGAAGCCAGCCGCCGAGGGCCACCTGTGGGCGCGCCTCGGCCACCCGCGCAAGGGCGTCCTCCAGCGAGCGTGCTCCCTCGAGGCGGGCCTGGCGCAGCCCGAGCGACCAGGTGGGGAAGTGCACGTGAGCGTCCGCGAGCCCGGGCACGACGCACCGGCCCTCGAGATCGATCTCAACCCCATCCGCGGCGGCCCTGTCGGCCACCCGGTCCCCGGCCACCGCCAACGTGACCGGCGAGGGCCCAGCCGGGTCGAGCGTCCGGATGGTCCCTCCGTGGAAGAGCAGGTTCACGAAGCCCGGCAATGACGGCCTAGGTGGACACCGCCCGCTCGTACCGCAGCGGCTTGACCGCGGCCTCTATGTCGGCGCGGCGCGATTCCAGGAAGGGCGGGATCGAGAGCCTCTCGCCCAGGGTCTCCAGCGGCTCGTCGACGGTGAACCCGGGGCTGGGCGTGGCCAGCTCGAAGAGCACCCCGCTCGGCTCGCGGTAGTAGATCGAGCGGAAGTAGTGGCGGTCGATCACGTCCGTCGGGTGGGCCCCGTGACCGCGCACCTGCGCGCGCCAGGCCTCGTGCTCGTCGTCGGTGGTGGCCCAGGCCACATGGTGCACCGTGCCGGCTCCCTGGACGCCGCGCTCTCCGGGCGGCTCGTCGTAGGCGTAGGTGCCGCCGCGGTCGGCGCCCCGGGCCTCCCAGCCGTCGTCCCTGGCCTCGAAGCCCATGCCGCCTTCGAGCAGGTGGAGGCTGCGCTGCGGGTCGGCCGCATAGGCCCGGACGCCGTGGAAGCCCTGGAGGGCGTGCTCGGCCGGCACCTCCGGGTGCTCGGCGATCAGGGGCTCGTCGGGCACGTCGTGAAGGCCGAGCTCGTGTTCGAGGCCCTCGGGATCCCGGAAGCGAAGACGGTCGTCGGCCACCCGCTCGGAGTCGATGCCCTCGCCGCCCAGGCGCTCGGCCCAGAAGTCGAGTGCCCCGCCGGAGCCGACCCGCCACTCGATCCGGTGCACCATGCCCTCGCCCGCTCGGCCCGGCGCGGCGCCGGGATACTCGAAGAAGGTGAGGTCGAGACCGGGCTTGGCGTGCTCGTCGCCGTAGAAGAGGTGGTAGACGGTGGGGTCGTCCTGGTTGACCGACCGCTTGACCATCCGCAGACCCAGAACGCGCGTGTAGAAGTCGAGGTTGGCCTGAGCGTCGCCCGTGATCGCGGTGATGTGGTGGATTCCGTTGAGCCTCATCGTTCCCTCTTTCCTGACCGAAGGTGGTTGTGCGTGCAACTATATCACCGGGCCTGAGTCCGGCGCGACTCAGCGGCGGCGCTGCTTCGCCCGCAGCACCGCCTTCATCCCGAGCTCCTCATGGCCGGTGAGCGAGCAGAAGACCACAAAGCGGCCGGGGCGGCGCAGCCTCACGGTGAGGCTGCCGGTGGTGCCGGGCCGGATCTCCGGCATGCGGCCGCGCAGGCGGCCCTTGCGGTTGCGAACGGCGAGATCGTGCCCGTCCTCGCCGAAGTTGCGCACGTTGAATCGCACCAGCCCGACGGGAACCGCCGGGCGGTACAGCGCCACGCGCCACTCACGCTCGCCCACGCCGACCGCGGTGGGCCGCGCCGCGGCCGCCGGGGAGAGCGCGCAGACCGACAGCGCGCTCGCGATGACCAGTGGGGCGAGCCGCCTCACCGCACGAGCTGGACGCGGCCGAAGGCGCCGGCCTTCGGGATCACGGCGGTGGCGTCGGTACCGAGCCACTGCTCGAGCAGGCTCGAGTAGACGCGCCGGAAGTCGATCGTCACCTGCAGGTTGTCGTCCTCGTCGAGCTGGCTCAGGTTCGGGTAGTCGCTGAGAACGCCGCCCAGCGCGCGGTCCCCCTGAACCCAGCCCAGGCCGCCGGCGCCGTGGTCGGTGCCGGTGTCGTTCTCTTCGGGGCGGCGGCCGAACTCCGACCACACGAAGGTGAGCACCCGGCTGGAGACCCCGCGGGCCTCGAGGTCGGCCTGGAAGGCGGCCAGGCACTGGCTCACGTCCGCCAGGAGCGGCCCGAGCTCGACCTGGTTGTCGTGGGTGTCGAAGTCACCGTCGGCCTCGACGGTGGCCACGCGGATGCCGAGCGGCTGTTGGATCATCGCGGCGAGGTAGCGCAGCCGCTCGCCGAAGTCGCTCTCCGCCGGGTAGGGAATCGTCGAGGCCAGCGGGTCCACGCCGTCGCGCTCCTTGTAGGGCTCGAGCCGGTCGGCCACCTGCTTGGCCAGCCGGGCCGCGGTGCGTGAGGCCTGCAGGGCGCGGCCACCGCCGCGGTCGCGGCCGAGGCGCGAGTAGGCGGCCAGTGCCTCGTCGTAGGGCTCGCCCCAGGTGTCGCGGATCCAGAAGCCGGCGTCGCCCGGCGAGGCCACCGCAGCCACCGGCGCGCGGCCCGAGCGCATGACGGGGGACAGCCCCCAGCTCATCGAAACCCCCTGGAGGGGATTGTCACGCCCTCCCGAGCGGTCGAGCCAGCGGCCCAGCCAGCCCGCGGCGGTCTTGTCGGTGATGAGCCCGGTCTCCCAGAAGTGTCGGGATGCGAAGTGCGAGAGGTCGGGGTTGGCGTAGTCGATGCCCGGCAGGAAGCCGACCTTGCCCCGCTCGAACAGGCCCTTGATCCCGCCGCCCACTCCTTCCGCCAGCCGCGGGTTGAGCCCGAAGCCCATCCCGGAGACGGGCACGCCCGCCACCTTCAGCTTGGGGTGCAGGTCGGCGTAGCGACCGTAGTCGTGAAGCGGCACCAGGGTGTCCATCAGGTCCACGCCGCCGGGGAGGAACACCGACACGAGCACGGGGGCGTTGGGCGCCGCAGCGGCGTCGGCGGCCGCCACCTCGAACACCCGCTCGAGCGGGGTGGCCTTCGCCGTATAGAGCGCGAGACCGGCCCCGAGCGCGGTCCCGAGGGCCTGACGCCGGGTGAGCCCCGGGCCGCCGAGGAAGTCGCGGCGATGGCCTTCCGACGTGCGGTGGAAGTCGTCACATGCGCGGTGGCGGTTCATCAGTGCACCTGGGCGTCGGGTCCGCAGACGAGCAGCTGCCTCAACACGCGCTGGCACATGTCGGCTCGCTGTTGCTTGGGCTGGCGCCAGCTTCCGTCGCGCATCTCCTCGCGGTTGTCGAGCAGCCGGCGGGCGATGCGCAGCAGCTCCGCGTCGGTCTGCGCCGAGGTCCACGGGTCGCCCACGGCGCGGCGCGCTCGAGCCAGGGCCATGCCGGGGCTGAGTTTCGCCGGGGTGGAGTCGTCCTCCACCCGCACCCGGGGCGTGTCGAGCAGGTAGTTGGCGGCGTCGAAGCGCTGGTGCATGGAGTTCGACGAGAGCCAGGCGGTGCCCCAGTCCCAACCGGCCACCGACGGCGGGCGGAACGGCGTCTGGCCCATCCCGCTGAGCAGCCAGCCCCAGGCGTCGCGCTCGACCCCCTGACCGGCGCTGCGCAGCGCGCCCGCGACGAACACCACCGGCGACTTGACCATGCTCGGGCGGTCGAGATTGCGGTAGAGGGCGGGGTGGGCCAGGATGTCGGCCACCACCGGCTTGATGCGGTGGCCCGAGCGCCGGTAGGTCGCGGCCAGGCTGCGGCGGGTAGGACGGGGCAGCGGCCCGGCGACGAAGTAGTCCCACAGCTTGTCGACCATGAAGCCGGCGTGCGCCGGATGGGCCACGCACAGGCGCAGCACGTCCTTCCAGTCGTAGAAGCCCTTGCGTCCGAAGATGCGCTTGCGCCCCTTCGCGTGCCACTCGGGGTCGTAGAAGGTCCGGACGTTGCCGTCGGCGCCGTTCTCGGACCGGAATCCGGTGAGCGCCCGCGCCGCCTCCCTGATGTCGCGCTCGGTGTAGCC
Source organism: uncultured Thermoleophilaceae bacterium (assembly GCA_963751105.1). Classification (GTDB taxonomy): domain Bacteria; phylum Actinomycetota; class Thermoleophilia; order Solirubrobacterales; family Thermoleophilaceae; genus JACVRW01. The sequence goes on from CAVVTG010000002.1 coordinate 979,053, forward strand.
GCGGCCCAGCGTGTACAGCTCCATCAGCTCACGCGCGAAGTTCTCGTTCGGCTCCTCGGGATCCGAGTTGGCCAGCGAGAGGTGGAGCAGCATGGCGGGGTCCGAGGTGATCGCCCGCAGGAGATCGGGGAAGGAGCCGAGCGACCCGCGCCGCATGGTGCGGTTCTGGGCCAGCATCAGCGGCGTGTCCTGGTCCAACACGGCGAAGTGGTCGTGCCAGAAGAAGGTCATCTTCTCCTTCAGCGGCCGGGGCGACCGGACCATGCGGTCGAGCCACCACAGGGCGTCGTGACTCCACTCGTTCACTGGGTCGAGGGGCTGCCCGTCGACGGTGGCCGGGGCGATCCGCGGCAGCGGCGCCGACCCGCCGTTGAGGATCCAGCGCAACGTGGCGGCCTTGCCGCGGCGGGCCCAGTACTTGGCCTCGCGCGGCGTGGCGCCGTAGCCGGCCCGCCAGAACAGGCGCCGCACATGGGCCTGGGTCCAGCCGTCGTTGCGACCGCGCGCCTTCCGGCGACGGCGACGGCGTTTCCGTGCGGCGGCCTCGGCCGCCGCACCCGTCTGCGTGGCCGGGCTCAGGGCCGAAGTCCTCTCGTCTTCGGACCGTGATGCAGGTCGTGCCGCACCAGTTCGTGGGCGCGCTCGGCCCAGTCACACAAGATCGGGCGCGTGTCGCGGGGGTCGATGATCTCCTCGACGCTGAAGCGTTCGGCCGTCCGAAAGGGAGAGGTCACGGCCTCGAGCCGCGTGGCGATCTCCTCCCGCAGCGCCTCGGGATCCGGCGCGGCTGCGAGCTCGCGCCGGTAAGCCGCCTCCAGCCCGCCGGCCAAAGGAAGCGATCCCCAGCTGCCCGACGGCCACGCGAAACGCAGGTTGAGCCGCGAGCCGTCGCCGTGTCCGGCACCCGCCACGCCGTAGACCTTACGCATAAGCACCGACACCCACGGCACGGTTGCTTGCACGACAGAGAACAGGCCCGCGCGCCCCGCGGCGGATCGTGCCCGCGCGCTTCGGCCTCGGTGCCGATCAGGAAGCCGGGCACGTCGACGAAGTTCACCACCGGCAGCCGGAACTGGTCGCAGAGGTCCACGAAGCGAGCGGTCTTCTCCGCCGCGTCGGCGCTCACCCCGCCGCCGTAGTGCTCCGGATCTGACGCCAGCACGCCCACCGGCCTGCCGCCGAGGCGCGCGAGACAGGTCACGGTCGGCCGGCCGAAGGCGGCGCCCAGCTCGAACGGCGAGCCCCGGTCGAGCACGTGCTCGAGGACCCGCCGCACCTTGTACGTGCTGCGCGGCTCGCGGGGCACGATCGACAGCAAGCTCCTCCTCGCGGCGATCCACCGGATCGTCCGCCGGCTGCACGGGCGGCGCCTCCCACACGTTGTCCGGCAGGTAGGAGAGGAAGCGCCGCAGCTGGTCGAGCGCGTCGTCCTCGTCGGCGGCGACGTTGTCCACCGCGCCGGCCCGGGCCTGAAGCCGGGCGCCGCCGAGCTCCTCCTTGTCGGGGGTCTCTCCCATCCCGGCCATGGCCACCACCGGCGGCCCCGCCACGAACAGCTGGGCGTTGCCCTGCACGATCACCGAGAAGTGCGAGCACACCACGCGGGCGGCGCCCAGGCCGGCCACCGGACCGAGCGCGGCCGCGACCACCGGCACGGTCGCGAGGTTGCCGACCACGAGATCGAAGCCGGGCAGGGGCGGGACGTAGGAGAAGCCCATCTGCTCGAGCGTCTTGACCGAGCCGCCGCCGCCCGTGCCGTCCACGAGCCGGACGAGCGGCATACGCAGGTCGTGGGCGAGCCGCTCGGCGTACACGGCCTTCTCCCAGATGGCGGCGTCGGCAGCGCCGCCGCGCACGGTGAAGTCGTCTCCCTGCAGGGCCACCCGACGGCCGGCGATCCGTCCCTGGCCCACCACCGTGTTGGCGGGCAGGAAATCCTCGAGCTCGCCGTCGGGCCCGTAGGTGGCCCGCCCGGCCAGGGCGCCGGTCTCGTGAAAGCTTCCGGCATCGAGCAACCGGTCGATCCGCTCCCGGACGGTCAGCCGGCCGGAGGCGTGCTGGCGCGCGACGCGCTCCTCGCCCCCCATGCGGCGAGCGAGCTCTTCGCGCCGGCGCAGCTCCCTGAGCTCCGGCTCCCAGCCCATCGGCGCGGCAGGCTACGCGAAGCTCAGGCGCGCGGCCGAGAGGCGCCGCTCCTCGATCTCACGCTGTTGCTGCTCCGCGCGTTCGAGCAGGCGCTCGAGCGGGTGCGCAGCGAGTCTGGGCTCGTCCTCGGCCACCAGGCGCAGGGCCTTCCAGAGCGCGAGCTTGCCGGTCACGCCCAGCGCCAGGCCCTCGAGCTCCTCCAGACGGCTCAGCGGCGAATAGCCGCGCAGCTGGCCGTTGAGCTTGAGTCGGCCCACCTTCTCACCGGCCCAGCCCAGAACGCGGCGCACCGGGTCCTTGCGCACCCCGAGATCGTCCATGATCGCCATCAGCGCGCCGCGGTCGGCCTCGATCTCCTTGGCGAGGTCGGCCAGGAAGGCGCCAAACTCCGAACCCTCGTTCTGATGGGCGGCGCGCCGGGCCAGCTCCACGCCCACGATCGAGCCCCCGAGGTGGTCGTTGAGGTAGATCCCGAGCAGCTTGCGGTTCATCGGAACTGAGTACCCGGTCGGACCGCCCCGTACCCTGCCAAGGTGGTCGACAGCCGAAGCGAGCTCGAGCGGGCCCTCGCGGATGCCGGAGGCGCGCGGGCCCCGCGCGACTGGTCGGCGCGCCTGCGCACGCTGCTGGACGCCGAGCTCGAGCGAGGCCTCGCCGAGCTCGATCAGCCCCGCACCGGCTACGAAGCGCCGGTGGTGGTGGCCGTCGCGGCCCGCGACGACGGGGTGCTGGCCGCTCTGCCGGTGGTCAGGGAGCTGCGGGCCGACACCGGGGCCGTGGGCGAGCGGGCGGCCGCGCTGGCCGCGGCGGTGGTCGAGCAGCTGGTGGAGGGGGCATCGGCCGGGCCACCGCGCGGGTCCGGTGACCTGCGCCTCGAGCTCGGTGGCCTCGGGGAGGTGCTGGCGCTGTACTACCCCGCCTCCGCGCCCGGCGAGGCGGCCGAGTACGCCGAGGAGGGCCTCAACTGCGAGTTCGCCGCCAGGCGCATCGACCGGCTGCGCGCGCGGGCGCTGCTCATGCCCGGCCACGTGCTCGACGGCGCGGACGACCTGCGACCGCCGATCGGAGCCACGCACCCGCTGCGCGTGGCCGAAGCGGTCACGCGGCTGGGGGCCTCGCCGCTCGACGAGGACGCGATCGACGAGCTCGAGGCCCCGCTGCTCGCGCTGCTCGAGCCGGCCGGTTCGGTGGCGCGCGCCCACGACGATCCCGACCCTATCGCGGCGCGTGGCCCGGCGCATCCTCCAGCGCCTCGACGGCATGGGCAAGTGGGGCGGCTACCACACGGCGTTCGACCATCTCGCCCGAGGCTTCGCCGGCAACGAGCGCGCGCTGGCCTACGAGGTGGGCGAGGCGCTGGTGGAGGCCGAGCTCCTGTCCGAGAAGCCGAGCGTGGGCCAGCGCCACGTGTGCCTCAACCCGCGCCGGACCAACGACATCCGCCGGCTGATCGACGAGGGGGCCGCGCCGGCGGGCCTCACGCTTCCGTGACCCTCAGGCGTCCGTCCTCGCTCACGCTGAGGCTCACGCTGCCCGCGGCCAGCCGCTCGAGCTCCTCGCCCACCAGCTCGCGCCGCCAGCCCTGGTTGACGCGCAGGTGGTCGCCGCTCTCCCCCCGCCGCAGGGCCGACATCAGCGCCGCCAGCTCGCCCTGGGTGGCGATCACCTCCACCGCCACCTGGGACTCCATCGAACGGTGGCGGACGAGGGCCTGGGCGAGCGACACGAGGGGCGCGTCGGCCGAGTCGCGGGACGGAGGCTCGGGAGGGGGCGGGGGAGGGGTGCGGTCGCGTCCGCGGGCGATCGCCTGCAGGAGGCCGTCGCCGCGGCGGTGCAGGGTCTGCGGCGGCAGCCCGCGGATCTGCTCGAGGCCGTGCCGGTCGCGCGGGGTGCGCCGGGCCAGCTCGATCAGGGCCTGGTCGGGGATGATCGAGACCGGTGCGCGGTCCGCCGAGCGAGCGGCGTCCTCTCGCCATTCCACCAGCTCACGAGCCACCGCCCGGGCGGAGTCGCCCAGGCGTCCGAGGCGCGGAAGCCGGTCGTAGGCGCGCTCGGCGCTGCGCTCGTCGGTCGACTGCGCCACCACCCGGCACTCCTCGCGCGCCCATTCGAGCCGGCCGCGTTCGCGCAGCCGCTCTTCGAGGAGCTCGCCCAGCTCGAGCAGCAGGCGGGCATCGTCGGCGGCGTACTCGAGCTGCTGCGGGGTCAGCGGCCGCTGGTCCCAGCGCGTGAAGCCCTCGCTGCCGCGCAGCTTGACCTTGAGCACCTTGCGGGCAAGCGACTCGTAGCCCTCCTGGTTGCCGTAGCCCAGGAACCCCGCCGCCACCTGGGTGTCGAAGACGTTCTCCACCTCGGTGCGCCAGGTGCGGCGCAGGATGGCCACGTCCTGGCGCCCGGCGTGGACCACGATCTCGATCTCCGGGTCGGCGAGCACGCGCGCCAGCGGCGCGGGATCGAACTCGTTCTCGATCGGGTCGAGCACCTCGGTGCGCACGCCGTTCGGCGCGCTCGGATCCGGCACGGCCACCTGGGCGAGGCAGAGCAGGGCCTGGTAGCGCCGCTCGGAGACGAACTCGGTGTCGATGGCGAGCCGCCCGCCCTCCGCGGCGCATTCGGCTAGATCGGCGATCACTGCGACCTGACGTTAACCCGCAGCCGTAGTCTCCGTAGCCGTGCTGCTCGGAGCCCTGTTCATGAGCCTCGCCGCGAGTGTGGCCCCCACGGCGCCCGCCGTGCCTGCGCAGGCGGGCTGGGAGGTGATCGGACGCTCCGGACAGGGACGCTCGATCCGGGCCGTCCGGGTGGGCAGCCCCCGCGCGCGCACCAAGGTGATGGTGGTGGGCGCCGTGCACGGAAACGAGCTCGCCGGGAAGGCGGTGATCGCCCGGCTGCGCCGCTCGCGCCCGCCGCGCGGCACGGCGCTCTGGCTGGTGGACGACGCCAACCCCGACGGCGCCGCGGCGGGCAGCCGCCACAACGCCGCCGGGGTGGACCTGAACCGCAACTTCCCGTACCGCTGGCGGGCGCAGGACGGCGTGTACGAGTCGGGCCCGGGTCCGGCCTCGGAGCCCGAGACGCAGGTGATGCAGCGCTTCATCGAGCGCGAGCGCCCACGCGTGACGCTCTGGTATCACCAGGCGCTGAACATGGTCGTCAAGAGCGACGGCGATCCGGCTCTGGAGCGCCTCTACTCGCGCGCCGGCGGGCTGCCGCGCAAGCGGCTGCCGGCCTACAACGGCACCGCCACCTCCTGGCAGAACAGCAGCTTCACCGGCGACAGCGCGTTCGTGGTCGAGCTGCCGGGCGGCGCGCTGAGCCCGACGGACGTTCGCCGCCACGCCGGCGCGGTGCTGTCGGTGGCCCGGGCGGTGACGCCCCAGCGGGTGGTGGCCAAGCCGATCCCCTTCCCGGCCAAGCGCCGTCAGGAGATGCGCGGGTACGCGCAGCGCCACTACGGCATCGACGACTGGCGGCTGCGCTCACCCAAGGTGATCGTGCAGCACTACACCGTCACCGACACCTTCCAGCCCGTCTTCGACTACTTCGCCACCGACCGCCCCGATCCGGAGCTGGGCGAGCTGCCGGGCGTGTGCGCGCACTACGTGATCGACCGCGACGGGACGGTGTACGGCCTCGTGCCCACCACGATCATGTGCCGGCACACGGTGGGCCTCAACTGGACGGCCATCGGCATCGAGCACGTGGGCCAGAGCGACGCCCAGGTCATGGGCAACCGGCGCCAGCGCGCCGCCTCGCTGCGGCTCACGCGGATGCTGCAGGGCCGGTACTCGATAGCGACGAAGAACGTGATCGGGCACAACGAGAACCGGGACAGCCCGTTCCACCGCGAACGGGTGACGCGGCTGCGCACCCAGACGCACGGCGACTTCCCCGAGCGGGTGATGGACCGCTACCGCCGGCTGCTCGGCCGGCTGCCCGCGCCCGCCAGCCTGCGCTGACGCAGCCGGGCCGCGGCGTAGCGCGCGAGCAGGATGATCACGTCGGCCAGCACGCTCCACAGGTGCCCGAGGGGCCCCGTGACCAGCCAGGCCTGAACCCGTTCCGCTGGTGATCGGCGCAGGGGTTTCACGCGAGGCCAAGCTATCGTCATCGCCCCATGGCCGCCGCAGTGACGACGAAGACGACAGAACTCGCAGACTCGCGCGTGCGCGTGGAGGTCGAGGTGCCGAGCGCGGCGCTCGAACGCGAGCTCGAGACCGCCGCGTCGGCCCTGGGCCGCGAGATGCGCGTGCCCGGTTTTCGCAGCGGCAAGGTCCCGGCGGAGGTGGTGATCCGCCAGGTGGGGCGCGAGGCGGTGCTCGACGAGGCCGTGCGTCGGGGCCTACCGGGCTGGTACGAGGAGGCGATTCACGACGCGGGGATCATCACGGTCGGCGACCCCCAGATCGATCTCTCCGACCTGCCCGAGAAGGGATCCACGCTGGCCTTCTCGATCGAGGTCGGGATCGTCCCGCCCGCGCGTCTGGGTGACTACCGGGGAGTTGAGGTCGGCCGTCGTGAGCCGGAGGCCGACTCCGAGCAGGTGCAGGCCGAGCTCGAGCGGGTGCGCGAGTCCCTGGCCTCGCTCGAGAACGTGGACCGAGAGGCCGCGGACGGCGACTTCGTGGTCATGGACTTCGTCGGCCGGCTCGACGGCGAGGAGTTCGCCGGCGGTGAGGCCCGCGGCCACGTGGCCGAGCTGGGCTCGGGCCGCCTGATCCCCGGGTTCGAGGATCAGCTCCGGGGCGCGCGCGCCGGCGAGGAGCGCGAGGTGACGGTCACCTTCCCCGAGGACTACCAGGCCGAGCACCTGGCGGGCCGCGATGCGGTGTTCGCCGTGGAGGTCAAGGAGGTCAAGGAGAAGCGCCTACCCGAGCTCGACGACGAGCTGGCCGAGCAGGCAGGGGGCTACGACTCCCTCGACGAGCTGCGCTCGGAGATCGAGCAGCGCCTGAGCGAGGCCGAGGAGCGCGCTGTGGAGGGCGAATTCCGGGAGGCCGCCGTGGACGCCGTGGTGGCCCAGGCCACGGTGGAGGTGCCGCACGAGCTGGTCCACTCGAAGGCCCACGAGATGTGGCACCGCACCTCGCGCCGGCTGGCCGCCCAGGGCGTGGATCCGGCGCGCTACCTGGAGATGACGGGAAAGACGGAGGAAGAGCTCGTCACCGAGTCCGAGGACGACGCCGAGCTCGCGCTCAAGCGGGAGGCCGTGCTGAACGCGATCGTCGAGGCCGAGGGCATAGAGGTGACCGACGAGGAGGTGGACGAGGCGCTGCGCGCCGCCGCGCCGCCGGACGCCTCCGAGAAGCAGCTCAAGCGGGCGCTCAAGCGCGCCCGCTCGCAGGGCGCCGACGAGGCGCTGCGCGAGGACATCGCCATGCGCAAGGCCGTGGACCTCGTGGTGGAGCACGCCAAGCCCATCCCCGCGGACACCGCGGCCGCCCGCGAGAAGCTGTGGACGCCCGAGAAGGAGGACGCGGGAGCGGCCTCCGCGTCGGGCGAGATCTGGACTCCGGGCTCCTGAGCGGGGTCCGGCCGACCGCTAGACTCGCCCGCCTATGAGTCCCCTGGTTCCCATGGTGGTCGAGCAGACCTCTCGCGGGGAGCGCGCCTTCGACATCTACTCGCGCCTCCTCAACGAGCGGATCGTCTTCCTCGGCACCCCCGTCACCGACGACATCGCCAACCTGATCGTGGCCCAGCTCCTCCACCTCGAGTCGGAGGATCCCGACAAGGACATCTCGCTCTACGTCAACTCGCCCGGCGGGTCGGTGTACGCCGGCCTCGCGATCTACGACACCATGCAGTTCATCAAGCCCGACGTGCAGACCATCTGCGTCGGGATCGCCATGTCCATGGGCGCCCTGCTCCTGGCCGGCGGCGCGGCGGGCAAGCGCATGGCCCTGCCCAACGCCAAGATCCTCATTCACCAGGTGAGCTCCGGCTTCCAGGGCCAGGCCACCGACATCGAGATCCACGCTCGCGAGATCATCGACGTGCGCCAGCGCCTCGACAAGATCCTCGCCCTGCACACCGGACAGGACTTCGAGAAGGTCACGCGCGACACCGAGCGCGACTACTTCATGAGCGCCGAAGAGGCCACGGAGTACAACCTGATCGACCGGGTGATCGAGAAGCACTGAGCCCGGCGGCTCCGGCGACCGGCCGGAGCGCTCAGGGCCAGGTAGTGATCGTCGTCTGGAGCGGCACTGTGACCTGCTCCAGCTCATCCGCGCCCACGGCCTTCCCTGGGGCGCCGTAGAACAGGTGGCGCGTGGTGGCGAGGCTGTTGGCCGCCCCGATCGTCGGATCGGTGTTGGGCAGCGCCTGGGCGATGCGCGGTCCGCTCGACCCGTAGGCCGATCCGTCCCCGGTGCACTGGGTCTCCGCGCCGCCCGCCGGCGTCTGCTTGTCGAGGTAGTACGAGGTGTTGGTGAGCCCGGGCACGTTCGAGGTGAAGGTGTGAGCGATGCCGAGCGAGCCCTGGGGGCCGTTCATCGTCTCCCATCGGATGGGACCGGCGGTGGGGGAGTCCGGCACGCCGTCGACCCTGAAGCCTCGCTGGTCCACATCGTGGCGGTAGGTCATCCCGGAGGCGGCCGGTGAGTAGTCGAAGAAGTCCATCACGCCGGGAATGGCGTGCACGCGCAGGAAGGTCGTGATGTCCTGGCGGCGTTCGTAGAACAGGTGCTCGCGGTGCGTGTAGACGCCTGAGTTGGCCCCGATGTAGGACCGGATGGCCCGCACCGGCCCGCTCTTGTTCGCGATCATCGCCCCGGCGCCGGCCGAGAACGTGTCCTCCGAGCGAACGCAGTTGCCGGGTGCAAACAGGTTCTTGTGGCGATCGAGGATGTTGACCCCGGTGGCCGCGCCGGCGGTGATCCGCAGGGAGTCGTCCACCCAGCGATCGGCGAAGTGGTGCGAGTAGAAGGCCGTCCTTGCCGTTGAGTTCTCCGGGTTCGGTCCCGCCCCGAGCTTGTAGGTGGCCCTGTAGTCCCCGGAGATGAGGTTGAAGTCATAGTCCACGTACGGTCGCCCGGCCGCCTGATCGAGGTTGCCGGTCTGGCGAAACAGATAGATCCAGGCCGAGGTCGGCTCTCCGGTGGAATCGAAGATCCTGATCTTCGTGCCGGTGCCGGCCGCCATGCCGGGCGGGGACTGGCCCGCGGGCGCCTCGAGCGCGCCGTCGATGCCCATGAAGACCACCTCGTCGTCGGCGTCGACGCCAGCGGTGGGGTCGGGGCCCGTGAAGGTGTTGGGGTCGGTGTAGGTGAGGAAGGTATGGCCCACCGGCGCCGCGTTCTTCGGCTTGGCCAGGTCGATCCGCGCGCGCTCGTCCACCTGCACCGGCACCTGGTCCCAGCGCTCGCCCAGCCAGCGGTAGGCGATCACCTTGTCGGGCGCGGTGCCGGCCAGACGCGGCAGCTGTGCCCCGGTCAGCACCACCGGGTCCTCCGGCCGCTCGCCCACACAGCCCGCCAGCAGGAGAGGAAGGGCGGCGAGCGGCAGCAGGCGGGCCTTGAGCATCGCGGCAGCGTAATACGACGGTCTGCGAAACAGCGTCCCGCTTGCAGGGAGCCGGACCTCCGTCGAGTATCTACCTGGGCGAAGCCCCGCTGATACCCTCGCCCCCGAGGAGAGACTTGTGGCCCGACCCACCGACTCCAACGAACAGCTCCTCTGCAGCTTCTGCGGAAAGTCCCAGCGACAGGTGAAGAAGCTGATCGCCGGGCCCGGGGTCTACATCTGCGACGAGTGCATCGATCTCTGCAACGAGATCATCGACGAGGAGCTGACCGGAGCTCCCACCTTCGACCTCGAGAACCTCCCGAAGCCGAAGGAGATCTACTCGGTCCTCCAGGAGTACGTGGTCGGCCAGGAGCCGGCGAAGCGCACGCTGTCCGTGGCGGTCTACAACCACTACAAGCGCGTGCAGATGATGCAGGCCGAGGGCGAACAGGACCTCGAGCTGCAGAAGTCGAACATCCTCCTCCTCGGTCCCACCGGCTGCGGCAAGACCCTGCTCGCCCAGACGCTCGCCAAGATCCTGAACGTCCCCTTCGCGATCGCCGACGCCACGGCGCTGACCGAGGCCGGCTACGTCGGCGAGGACGTGGAGAACATCCTGCTCAAGCTGATCCAGGCCGCCGACTTCGACGTGAAGAAGGCCGAGACCGGGATCATCTACATCGACGAGGTCGACAAGATCGCGCGCAAGGCGGACAACCCGTCGATCACGCGCGACGTGTCCGGCGAGGGCGTGCAGCAGGCGCTGCTGAAGATCCTCGAGGGCACGGTGGCCTCGGTGCCGCCGCAGGGCGGGCGCAAGCATCCGCACCAGGAGTTCCTCACCATCGACACCACCAACGTCCTGTTCATCTGCGGCGGAGCGTTCGCGGACCTCGACAAGGTGGTCGAGCGGCGGATAGGCCACAAGGGAGTGGGCTTCGGGGCCACGGTGTCCTCCAAGCACAACAAGGACACCGGCGACCTGTTCGAGCGGGTGCTTCCCGAGGATCTCGTGGATTACGGCCTGATCCCGGAGTTCATAGGCCGCCTGCCGGTGGCCTCCGTGATCCACCAGCTCACGCGCGACGATCTCGTGACCATCCTCACCGAGCCGCGCAACGCGCTCGTCAAGCAGTTTCAGCGCTTCTTCCAGTTCGACGGAATCGAGCTGGTCTTCGCCGACGACTCGCTCGAGGCGATCGCCAACAAGGCGCTCGACCGCGAGACGGGCGCGCGCGGCCTGCGCTCGATTCTCGAGGAGACCCTCCTGGACGTGCAGTTCGAGCTGCCGTCGCGCCGCGACGTCAAGAAGTGCGTCGTCACGCGGGAGACGATCGAGAAGCAGCTCAAGCCGACGCTGGTCACCGAAGCCGTGTCGGACGACGAGGAGGCCGACGAGGCGCGAGCCGAGTCGGCCTGATCTCCGCTCACTCCACCGTTTCGGCCGCCGTACGGGCTTCGACCTCGTAGCGGTTCGCGCGGTACGCCGTGCGGTCGTCGCTGAACGTCGAGGGGCGCGCGTAGGACAACCAGACCCGCAGGGCCTCGTGCTGCAGCTGCCACACGTGGCAGAGCTCGTGGGTGATGAGCCGCTCATCCGCATCCGGTCGCTTCAGCCAGATGTTCCGGCGGGTGGCGTAGCCCCGGAAGCGGCGAAACCCCGGCACCCGAAACAGCCACGGAGCGACCCGGATTCTCACCCCGTCGATGACCACTGGTTCGGGGTACAGATCGAGGCCGTCGAGTCGCCTTTTGGCCCTTCGCAGGAGCTCGTCGTTGCGTCGGATGGGGGTGGCTGATGGCGGCACGGAGAGGAGGTTTCTCGCTGTCGAGAGCATGCCGGACGAGCGGAATTGCGTATACGTGCACAGGTTTTCCGGCAGGAAAAGTCGCAATTTGCGGGGAAACGGAGCAGGTTGTTGCGTTCGGGATGACGGGCCTGGTTTGAGCCGGGTACGCCAACTTCGTAGTCGAGATCGATGGACCGGATAGTCGAGATCGACGGACCGGAATCCGTGAACGACGAAGCACCGACAGCCGAGAACGCCGTGGCTCGCCGGCCCAGGTGGCGCCGCCGCATCACCGCCTCTCTGGTTGCCGGCGCGGCGCTGCTGGCGTGGGTGCCGGGAGCGTCGGCCCAGCTGCCGGCCGCCCCCACCGCCCCATCGGTGCCGGACGTCGTGGAGGCGGTTCCCGAGGCAGCCACGCAGACCACCGACGCGCCGCCTGAGCCGGTCGTGGTTCCGGAAGCGCCCGAGCCGGTCGCGACGCCCGAGCCGGAGCCGGTCGCGACGCCCGAGCCCGCCGCGGCTCCGGAAGCGCCTGAGCCCACCGCGGCGCCCGAGCCCGAGGCCGTCGCGGCACCTGAGCCGGTCGCTGCAACCGAGCCCGCCGCGACGCCGGCCGCCCCGGAGCCCACCGCGCCGTCCGCGCCCCAGCCGGTCGCCCTCCCTCAGCCCGCCGCCGCCCTGACGCCTGAGGCGGTGGAGGAGACCACCTCCGCCGAGCCCGCCGACGCTTCACCCGTTCCGGTCGAGCTCCCCGCGCCCTCGCCGCCCGAGCCCGCCGCTCCCGCCGCGGTCCCGGCGCCTGATCCGTCCGAGACCAGCCTCCCGTCGCCCTCCTCGTCCGGTCCGCCCTCCCCGCCGCCGGCCCCCACGCCGCTTGATCTGCCGGTCACGCCGCCCACCATCGAGTCGCTGACCGGCCCGACCACCGACACCGTTTCCACTCAGCCGCTCACCGACGTGGCGAGCGACCTCTCGGCGCCGGTTGCCGACACCGCCGGCGAGATCATCGCGCCGGTCTCCGAGGCCGCGGACGAGCTGGTGGCGCCGCCGATCGACACCGCAACGAACGCGCTGACCCCCGCGGTCGAGTCCGCCGACGAGATTCTGGCGCCGGTGACCGACACCGCCGAAGAAGACCTAGCGCCGCTCGCCGGTGCGGCCGACGAGACGCTCGCGCCGCTCGCCGATGTCGCCGACCAGGCCGTCGCGCCGGTGGCCGATGAGACGCTCGCGCCGGTGGCTGATGTGGCTGACCAGGTCGTCGCTCCGGTGGCCGATGTGGCGGACCAGGTCGGTCGCGCCGGTGGCCGATGTGGCTGACCAGGTCGTCGGTCCGCTGGCCGATGTGGCCGACGAGGTCCTCACGCCGTTGGCCGATGTGGCGGACCAGGTCGTCGCGCCGGTGGCCGATGTGGCTGACCAGGTCGTCGCTCCGTTGGCCGATGTGGCGGACCAGGTCGTCGCGCCGGTGGCCGATGTGGCTGACCAGGTCGTCGGTCCGCTGGCCGATGTGGCCGACGGGGTCCTCACGCCGTTGGCCGATGTGGCGGACCAGGTCGTCGCTCCGTTGGCCGATGTGGCGGACCAGGTCGTCGCGCCGCTGGCCGACGCAGCCGATGAGACGCTCGCGCCGTTGGCTGATGTGGCGGACCAGGTTGTCGCTCCGGTGGCCGATGTGGCGGACCAGGTCGTCGCGCCGCTGGCCGACGCAGCCGATGAGCTGCTCACCCCGCTGGCCGACACCGGCGGTGAGCTGCTCGCACCGCTGACCGAGAGCGTCGGGCAGACGCTGGCGCCGGTCACGGACGCCGTGACGGGTCTGGCAGAGCCCGTTACCGACGCCGTGGGAACCGTGCTGCAGCCGGTGACCGAGACTGCGACCGACCTGGTCGTGCCCATCGGCGACGCCGCCGGTCAGGTGCTGGCGCCCGTCGGCGACGCGACGGCGGGTCTCCTTCAACCGGTCGCCGACACGATCGGCACCGCGCTCGACCCGGTGGCCGGTGCTGTGGACGGCCTGCTGACGCCGGCCGCCGACGCCGTCGGCGGAGCGCTCGAGCCCGTGACCGGCCAGAGCGGCCCGCTCGCGCCCCTGACCCACGCCGCCGGCTCTCTGGCTGCTCCGGTCGTCGATGCGGCCGGTGGCGTTCTCGACCCGGCGCTTGGTCAGGCGCCCGCCGGCGACCTCTCCGCGTCGGGCGATCTGGAGCCGGCCCGTTCCGGCCCGCTGGCTCCCCGTCAGCAGTCGACTTCGCCCGCTCCGCCGTCCGCGCTAGGCACGGCCCCGACGGACCCCGTGACCCCGGCCACGCCGGCGCCCCCGGTCGTCGAGCTCACGACGACGCGAACCGATGCCGGCGTCCCCGCGGGCACCCGCTCCGATGGTCCCACCGCCCTTTCGCCGGGCACGCCGGCCACGAGCACGAGCCCGCTCGGTCAGGTGCCGTCGGGTGCTCGCCTCCACTCGGTCCCGCTGCCCAGCCCGAGCTCCCCCACCGCGTTCACTCAGCCCGCCCCGCCCAGCCCCGCGCCCGGCTCCGGTGCGGGCCAGGCCGGCGGAAGCGGCTTCGCCTTCAGCATGTTCTTCGCACTTCTCGCTTCACTGGCGGCTCTGGCCGCCACGCGCCTCAGCCGGCGCCTGCAGCTCGCGCCGGCTCCCTGGCGCCCGGCGGCCTTCGTCGCCGTCATCGAGCGGCCTGGCTAGCCCCCGCGGGCTCAGTCAGACCTGCCCGGGCGCCGGACGCGCCCAGGGCTCATCGCTCGATGAGGAGAAACCATGTACACGACATATGGCTTGGTCTTTCGCCGAGTCGCCGGGATGGCGGTGGCGACCGCGCTGATGGCGCTGTTGCTGCCGGCCACCGCGGCTGCAAGCCAGGCCCCGGAAGCCACATCCGGGGAACCGGCTCTGGTGCGCACGGCAGCGAGCCTCGCGCGCTCGGCCGCGACCCCGCTGTCGGTGGGCGCGGGCTACCAGCGCGTGGGCGTTGCCCCGCAGACGGTCAAGCGACAGGCGAGGCGCGTCAAGGCGCTGCAACGCCTGCTGACCCGCCAGGGTGCCCGTCCTGGCCCGGTTGACGGTCTGTACGGACCGCTGACCGAAGCCGGCGTCGCCCGCTTCCAGCGGAAAAGAGGCATAGCGGTGGACGGGATCGCCGGGCGTCAGACCGCACGGCGCCTGCTGGCGGCGACGCGGCGCGCTTCGACCGACGACACACGCCGCGCCGGAAGCGCCCGGCTGCCACAGCAGCAGGTCGTGACGGTGCGGGCGGCGCTCGACACCGACGACAACGGGATCGGCGTTTCGCTGTCCCACGCCGCCGCCCCCGGGCAGGAGGAGGAGGTCGAGCCAGGGATGATGCTGGCCCTGGCGCTTCCGCTGCTCCTCGCGTCCGCTCTGTTCGGAGCGCTCCGGGGCCGGGTGGCTCCCGCCCGCAAGCCCGAGCGCAACGGCACCCTTCCCCAACTCGTGCGGATGCCCGAGCGCGACACCCCGCAGCCGGCGGTGAAGACCCCAAGTCCGGCGAGGGTGATGGCGATGGGTGAGCGGCGAGAGGCCGTTCGCGCGATCGGCTACGTCAGCGCTCCGCGGGGCGTGCGGATGGATGAGACCGGCCTGCAACGTCAGATACAGGCCATCGCCGCAGCGAGCGACGTGCGTGGCTGGGACCTGCTCGAGATCGTCAGCGACGTCGAGCCGGAAGGCGGCCGCGCGGCGGGTCGGCCCGGGTTGGCCCGGGCGCTCGGCCGGGTGCAGGCGGGCGAAGCCTCGTGCGTGGTCGTCTACGCCCTGCCGCAGCTCAGCCTGGCCGTGGCCGAGCTCGGGGAGATCCTGAGATCGGTCGGTCGCAGCGGTGGCCGGTTCGTGTCGCTCGAGGAGAACATCGACACCGCCGATCCCGCCGGACGCAAGGCGGCGAACGTGATCGTGTCGGTGAGCGGCTGGGAGCGCGATCGCCTCGGGCAGGCCACGCGCAAGGGTCTGGCGGCCGCACGCGCGAAGGGCACGGCGATCAGCCGGCCGTCGGTCTCCGACGTCCCTCCGCTCAAGGAGCGCATCGCCGAGATGCGCGCCGACGGCATGACGCTCCAAGCCATCGCCGACACCCTCAACGACGAGGGAGTGCCGACGTTGCGGGGAGGCCAGAAATGGCGTCCCTCGAGCGTGCAGGCGGCGGTCGGGTACCGGCGACCGAAGAAGGGACCGGCATGAGGGCGTGGTCGGCCGCAACACGGGGGCGGCCGCCTGCGGTTAGGGTCGTCGCCGATGAAGCAGCTTGCCGACGGCGTGTGGCAGCTCCGGGGCTTTCCCCCGGACGGGATCAACGTCTACCTGGTGGAGGACGTCCTGATCGACGCTGCCACGCGCCGCGCCGGCAAGCGGATCCTCGGTCAGCTGGAGGGCCGGACGGTCAATGCCCACGCGCTCACCCACGCCCATCCCGATCACCAGGGGGCATCGGACGAGGTGTGCGGCAAGCTCGGTATCCCGTACTGGGTGGGCGAGCGCGACGTGCCGCTGGCCGAGACCCCCCGGGAGATCGGGAAGGACCAGCCCAGCAACTTGTTCAACCGCCTGGCCCTGCGCTACTGGGCGGGTCCGGGTCGCAACGTGGACCGAGTGCTGCGTGAGGGCGACGAGGTTGCGGGCTTCGACGTGATCGACGTGCCGGGCCACTCGCCGGGACACGTGGCCTTCTGGCGCGAGTCGGACCGCACGCTGATCCTCGGGGACGTGTTGAACTCGATCGATATCTACACCGGGCTGCGCGGCCTGCACGAGCCCAAGCGGGTCCTCACCCCCGACCCGGCGGAGAACCGCCGTTCGGCGCGCAAGCTGGCGCCGCTGCGGCCGGAGCTCGTTCTGTTCGGGCACGGGCCTCCGCTCCGTGACCCGCAGCGCTTCGTGTCGTTCATCGAGAGCCTGCCCGCCTAGCCCGGCCGGCCGGCGCGAGGCTGGCACACTTGCCTGACATGTCCGACGACCGTCTCAAGACGCTCCAGGAGCGCACGCGCTACGAGCCCGCCGAGGTCGAGGCCCGCATCTTCGCGCGCTGGGAGGGGGCGGGTGTGTTCAGCCCGCCGCCGGAGGGCACCGCCGCGGAGAACTACTCCATCGCCGTCCCGCCCCCGAACGTCACCGGCAACCTCCACATGGGCCACGCGCTCAACGCGTCGATTCAGGACGCGTGCATACGGCTGGCCCGCATGCGCGGCAAGCGGGCCAAGTGGATCTTCGGCACCGATCATGCCGGCATCGCCACGCAGCGTCAGGTTGAGAGGCGCCTGGAGGAGGAGGGCTCCGGCCGCGAGGCGGTGGGCCGCGAGGAGTTCGTGCGCCGGGTCTGGCAATGGCGCGAGGAGTACGGCGACACGATCCTGCGCCAGTTCCGTGCGCTTGGCGCCTCGCTCGACTACTCCGACGAGCGCTTCACGATGGACGAGGACTACGTGCGGGCGGTCAGCCACGTGTTCGTCCGCCTGCACGAGAAGGGCCTGATCTACCGCGACAACTACATGGTCAACTGGGACCCGGGCCTGCGCACGGCGATCTCGGACCTCGAGGTCGAGCAGCGGACGGTGGAGGACACGCTCTACCTGGTGGACTACCCGCTCGAGTCGGGCTCGGGCTCGGTGACCGTCGCCACCGTGCGCCCCGAGACGATGCTCGCCGACACGGCCATCGCCGTGAACCCAGCCGACGAGCGCTATTCGCGGCTGATCGGCGAGACCGCGATTCTGCCGCTCGTGGGCCGGCGTCTGCCGATCATCGCCGACGACCACGTGGACCCGGAGTTCGGCACGGGGGCGCTCAAGATCACTCCCGGCCACGACCCGGCGGACTTCGACATCGGGCGGGCTCACGGCCTCGACGAGGTCACGGTGATCGGCGAGGACGGGCTCATCACCGAGTCGGCGCCGGAGCACTTCCGCGGCATGGAGGTCGACGAGGCGCAGGACGCAGTGGTGGCCGCGCTGCGAGCCGAGAGCCTCGTCTCGGGAACCCAGCCCTACGAGCACGACGTGCCGCACTCGCATCGCTCGGGACGTCGGATCGAGCCGCTGATCTCACTCCAATGGTTCTGCGACATGAACCGGCTGGCGGCACCGGCCATCGAGGTCGTGAAGGACGGGCGGATCGCCTTCCATCCCGAGAAGCCCTGGACCGACGTCTACCTCAACTGGCTCGAGAACATCCGCCCCTGGTGCATCTCACGCCAGCTGTGGTGGGGCCACCAGCTACCCGTCTGGTACCGCGGCGACGAGACCTACGTGGGCGAGACGGCCCCCGAGGGCGAGGGCTGGGAGCGCGACCCCGACGTGCTCGACACCTGGTTCTCGTCGGGGCTGTGGCCGTTCGCGACCCTCGGCTGGCCGAGCGAAACGCCGCAGCTGCGCGCGTTCTATCCCACCGACGTGCTCTCCACGGCGCGCGACATCATCTTCCTGTGGGTGGCCAGGATGGTGATGTTCGGGGTCGAGCTCACCGGCGAGATCCCCTTCACCGACGTGAACATCCATTCGGTGATCCAGGCCCCCGACGGGCGGCGGATGTCGAAGTCGCTCGGCACGGGCATCGATCCGTCGGAGCTCATCGCCGGCGGGCCGCGGCCGCCGGTGTTCGAGCAGGGCGGCGAGTTCCCCGCCTACGGCGCCGACGCCCTGCGCTTCGGGCTGCTGGCCATGTCCTCGTCGCAGGACGTGCGCTTCAACGAGGAGCGGGTCAAGCAGGGACGCGACCTCGCCAACAAGCTGTGGAACGCCTCGCGCCTCATCCTGCTGCGCGTCTCGGACGTGGAGCCCGATCCGAGCGCGGGCCGCCGGGTGGAGGATCGGTGGATCGTCTCCCGGCTCGAGCACCTCACCCGGCGCTCCACCGAGCTGCTCGACGGGTTCCGCTTCTCGGCCGCCGCGCTCGAGTTGTACGGAGCGTTCTGGTCCGAGCTGTGCGACTGGTACCTCGAGCTGGCCAAGCCGCGGCTCTATGAGGAGGAGAACGCCGGGGTCTCGGCCGTCCTCCTGTGGGCGCTCGAGCGGACGCTCCGGCTGCTCCACCCGGTGATGCCGTTCGTGACCGAGGAGATCTGGGGCCTCATGCCCGGCGAGCGCGGGCCGCTGGCCGCGGCCGGCTGGCCGGAGGCCGACCCGGCGCGCTTCGACGCGCCCGCGGAGGCCGAGCTGTCGCGGCTGATCGAGGCTGTGACCGCCCTGCGGCGCTACCGCGACGAGGTGGGGGCCAAGCCGGGCCGCCCGGTGCGCGGTCGTCTGGCGGCCGAGGGCTACGGCGCCACCGCCGAGCACGTGGCCCGCCTGGCGCGCTTCCAATGGGTCGACGCGTCGCAGAACGGCGACGTGCTCGCCAGCGTCCCGGTTCCGGGCGGCGCTGTGCAGGTGCTGCCCTCCGAGGCCTTCGACGCCGACGAGGCGCTGCGACGGATCGACAAGAAGCGCGAGCAGCTCGCCAAGGAGATCGAGCGGGCCGAGCGCAAGCTGGCCAACGAGGGGTTCGTCGCCAAGGCGCCGCCCGAGGTGGTGGACGAGGAACGCCGCAAGCTCGACGAGTACCGCGATGCGCTGCGGCGCCTGGAGGGCCCGTGACCTTCCGCCAGGCCGAGGAGTACCTGCTCGGCCTGGAGCTGTTCGGCATGCGCTTCGGGCTCGATCGCATGCACCGGCTGATGACCGTGCTCGGCCTGCCCCAGCGCCGTTTCGCCTCCATCCATGTGGTGGGCTCGAACGGCAAGTCGTCCACGGTGCGCTTCACCGCGGCGCTCCTCGAGCGCCACGGCGTGCGCTCGGGCAGCTACACCTCGCCTCACCTGCGCTCGTTCCGCGAGCGCATCGAGGTGGGGGAGGAGGCGATATCCGAGGCCGACTTCGCCGCGGCCGTGGAGCGAGCGGCGCACGCCGCCGAGCTGGTGAACCGGACCGCGGAGCCCGACGACCGCGTGACTCAGTTCGAGGCGCTGACCGCTGCGGCGTACCACGAGCTGGCCCGTCGTGGGGTGGAGGTGGCGGTGATCGAGGCCGGACTCGGCGGCCGCTTCGACGCCACCAACGTGATTCCGTCGCGGGTACAGGTGCTCACCTCGGTGAGCCTCGAGCACACCCGTTGGCTCGGACCGACGCTGGCCGACATCGCGGCGGAGAAACTCGACGTCGTCACCGACCACGCCACCGTGGTCGTGGGCGATCTGGACGAGGAGTCGCTGGCCGTGGCCCGTGAAGTGGCGGCCGAACGCCACGCCCGGCTCGTCACGGCTCCGGACGATCTCGAGGTCCCACTGGGGGCGGCAGGCCGCTTCCAGCGCCGGAACTTCGCCTTCGCCGCGGCGGCCACCGAGGCTCTGCTCGGCCGTCCCCTCGAACCGGAGGCGGTGGCGCGGGCGGCGGCCGAGACGATCGTGGCGGGCCGGCTGGAGGTCGTGTCCGAGGAGCCGCTCACCGTGCTCGACGGCGCGCACAATCCGTCCGGCTCCCGGGCGCTGGCCGACTCCCTCGATGACGTGCTCGGCGAACGGCGGCCGCGAGTGGCGGTGATCGGCGTGCTCGACGACAAGGATGCGACGGCGATGCTCGAGGTCCTGCTCCCGCATCTCGACCGGGTGGTGTTCACTCGCTCACAGAACCCGCGCTCGCTCTCGCCGGCCACGCTCACCGCGCTCGAGGAGAAGGTCGGCGGTCCGCCTGCGGAGACGGTCGCCGATCCGCGGGCGGCGCTCGACCGGGCGCGGGAGCTCGCCGGACCGGAGGGCAGCGTGCTCGCCACCGGCTCGATCTATCTGATCGCCGATCTGGTGCGCGAGCGGGTGGACGCTCGCGCCTCGAGCCTGTGACGGCGGCCCCGGTCCTGCTCGAGGACGGTGCTCAGGTCGAGATCCGGCCGATCGAGCCGGGGGATCGCGACGAGCTGGCGGCGGGACTCAGGCGGCTCAGCCCCGAGTCGCGCTACCGGCGTTTTCTCGCTCCCACCGACGAGCTGTCGGACGCAGAGCTCGACTACCTCACCAGTGTGGACCATCACGACCACGAGGCCCTGGTCGCTCAGGAGCCGGGATCGGGCGCGGGAGTGGGGGTGGCCCGCTTCGTGCGCTTCCCCGGCGAGCCCGACAAGGCGGAGTTCGCCGTCGCCGTGGCCGACGACTGGCAGGGACGGGGCGTGGGCGGCGCGCTCCTGGCCCGCCTGAGCGAGCGTGCGCGCGAAGAGGGGGTGCGTCGCTTCAGCGCGGTGATCCTCGCCGACAACCGCCCGATGCTCGAGCTGCTCGACGACCTCGGGGAGGTGCGCTACGCACAGGGTGAGTTCGGCGCCGTGGAGGTGGAGATCGACCTGCCGGAACGGGGCGTGGCGGCCGCGCTTCGCCGCACGATCAGCGCCGCCGCTCGAGGGGAGCTGTCGCTGCGGCCACGCTTCACGAGGTAGCGCTCGCCGCGGGCGGCTGCCAGGATTCAGCACGATGGACGGCGACGGACCCCGTTTCGGAGCGATGATCGCGCTGGTCGCGGTGGTGGTGGCCACCGTGATCCTGGTGTTCTTCGGGATCGGCTACGCGCTGGGCCGTCTGTTCCTCTAGTCAGCGGAGCCGGCCTTTTTCCGCCCGGGCGACGGCTACACTCGCCCCTTCAATGGCGCTCCTCGCCATCTTCGGCATCGAGAACGACGGGCTGAACCTCGCGGTCAACCTGCTGCTTCTCTTCCTGGTCGTGGTCTGGCTCGCGCTGGTCTACTGGACCTTCGCGGACGCCCGGCGGCGCATCGGCGACCCGATGCTGGTGGGCTGCGCCACCGCGGCGTCGCTGTTCCCGTTCATCGGCACGATCATCTACCTCATCGTGCGCCCGCCCGAGTACCTCGAGGACGTGCGCGAGCGCGACCTCGAGATCGCGGCGGCCCAGGCCCGGCTCCAGAGCCTCGAGCACCATCACTGCCAGTACTGCGGCTTCGAGGTGGAGAAGGCGTTCCTGCGCTGTCCCAGCTGCCTGCGCCGGCTCAAGGAGCCCTGCAACGTCTGCGGGAAGCCGCTCGACCCCCGCTGGAAGATCTGCCCCTACTGCGAGGCCGAGGTGGGCCAGGCGCCGCCGGAGGCCCGCCGGGCGCGACCGCGCCGGGCGGCCGCGGCGGCCGCCGGCGGCGGGGCGGCACCCAGGGCCGCGCGGCCCGCGGCTGCCCAGCGGCCGCAGAGAACGGCCGAGGACGGCACCGCCGAGCGTCCCGCCCGGGCGCGGCGTGACCGGCCCCAGTCGGCCGGCTGACGTCACTAGACGGCTGATTCCACGGCCCCGCGCACGCGGATGACGCACGGTTACCTGCGCCGGTTCGGGGTCATCGGGCTCGCCGATACCTTCGGGTATCGGCTTCGCCCTGCTTCCCCCGCCCGGCTTGGTCCCGTGCGCCCCCGCGCACACGCGGCCGCGGAACCAACCATCTAGCCTCACGCCTCCACTGAACCGAGAGGAGAACCCATGGACCGGACGCTGATCCTGGTGAAGCCGGACGCCTTCGAGCGCGGCCTCACCGGCGAGGTGGTGGCCCGCTTCGAGCGCAAGGGCCTGCGGATCGTCGCCATGAAGCACATGACGGTCACGCGCGAGCTGGCCGAGAACCACTACGCCGAGCACGAGGACAAGCCGTTCTTCGGCGACCTCGTGGAATTCATCACCGGCGGACCGCTCGTGGCGCTGGTGCTCGAGGGCCATGAGGCCGTCACGGCCGCCCGTCAGGTGATCGGCGCGACCAACCCGATCGAGGCGGCCCCCGGTTCGATCCGCGGCGACTTCGGCCTCGAGGTCCAGACCAACCTCGTGCACGGCTCGGATTCGGCCGAGTCCGCCACCCGCGAGATCGGGCTGTTCTTCCCCGAGCTTTGATCCTCGCCTCGGGCTCGCCGCAGCGGAGGGCGATCCTCGAGCAGCTGGGAATCGACTTCCGCGTCGAGGTGCCCGAGGTGGAGGAGCTGACCGAGGGGGATCCGCGCGACGTCGCCCTCCACAACGCACTTCTGAAGGCCCGCGCCGTACCCGGTGGAAACGTCCTCGGAGTCGACACCGTGGTGGCTCTCGGTGGGCGCGTGTACGGCAAGCCGACCGACGGGCACGAGGCCCAGACCGCCCTGCGTGCCCTGTCCGGGCGGGTTCACGAGGTGATGAGCGGGATCGCGCTGCGGGACGAGGCAATGAAGGAGCACACGGACGTGGCTGTGACCCGAGTGCGCTTCCGGGCGCTTGAGCCGCGCGACATCGATTGGTACGTCGCGACCGGCGAGTGGCGCGGCCGCGCCGGCGGCTATGCCATCCAGGGCAAGGGCGCCGCGCTGGTCGAGGAGATCGAGGGCGACTATCTGAACGTGGTCGGCCTGCCCGTGGCCGCGCTGCTGCGGCTCCGCCCCTCGCTGTTATGCCCCTGATTCCGCTCTTTGCAGCCTTTTTGTGCCGTCTGACACGCATGGAAACTCGGCTTGCGCGGGTTCGCGGGCGGCGACCCGTCGGCTAGACTTGGCGCCGCCGCACGGCGGAACGCCGGGGCCCGCTCCCAGCGCGGCCTCGGACCAAGTGGCTTCCGCATCGGCACGTATCCTCTTTTCACACCGCGAATGGGCTTCTTCTCCTACCTCACCGGCATGGGCGGCCGCGACATGGCCGTCGATCTCGGCACCGCCAACACGCTCGTGTACGTACGCGGCCGCGGCATCGTCCTGTCCGAGCCCTCGGTGGTGGCGATCGACTCGCGCACCGGCGAGGTCCACGCCGTGGGCATCGAGGCCAAGCGGATGCTCGGGCGTACGCCGGGCACGATCCAGGCCATCCGGCCGCTGAAGGACGGCGTGATCGCCGACTTCGACGTGACCGAGCAGATGCTGCGTCACTTCATCCAGAAGGTGCACCAGAACCGCTGGGCCCACCCGCGCGTGGTGGTCTGCGTGCCCTCCGGCGTGACCGGGGTGGAGAAGCGGGCGGTGGAGGAGGCCTGCCTGTCGGCCGGCGCGCGCCAGGCGTATCTGATCGAGGAGCCCATGGCCGCCGCCATCGGCGCCGGGCTGCCGGTGGGAGAGCCCACGGGCAACATGGTCGTGGACATCGGCGGCGGCACGAGCGAGGTCGCGGTGATCTCGCTCGGTGGCATCGTGGTCTCCCAGTCGATCCGCATCGGCGGCGACGAGCTCGACGAGGCGATCATCAACTACGTCAAGCGCGAGTACAAGCTGATGATCGGGCAGCAGACCTCGGAGGAGGTCAAGCTCGAGATCGGCTCGGCCTTCCCGCTCGACGAGGAGGTGCAGGCCGAGATCCGCGGCCGTGACCTCGTGTCGGGTCTGCCCAAGACGATCGTGCTCACGAGCGAAGAGGTCCGGATGGCGCTCGAGGAGCCGCTTCAGCAGATCATCGACGCGGTCAAGGAGACGCTCGACCGCACCCCGCCGGAGCTGGCGTCCGACATCATGGACCGCGGCATCATGCTGGCGGGCGGGGGTGCGCTGCTGCAGGGGCTCGACGAGCGCCTGCGTGACGAGACGCAGATGCCCGCCCACCTGGCGGAGTCGCCGCTCACCTGCGTGGCCGTTGGTTCAGGCCGCAGCCTCGAGGAGTTCGAGGCCATTCACCGCGCCAACAAGAATTCCCGAACGAGCCGGCGGCGGTAACCGGTGGCGGCCGTAGGCCGGCGCCCTCGTCCATGAACGACCGCAAGACGATCCGCAGGCGGCGAGCCACACTCGCCGTGTTCGTTGCGCTCTCGATAGCGATCCTCACGGCCTACTTCGGGGAATCCGGTGGCGGCTTCTTCCACGCACTACAGCGCGGCGCCCAGGAGACCTTCGCTCCGATCGAGACCGGCGCCAGCCGTGCGCTCAAACCGGGTCGCGACCTGGTGAGCTGGGTGGGCGACACAATCGACGCAACCGACCAGAACGAGAAGCTCAAGCAGCAGGTCGATCAGCTGACCAAGGAGGTGGCCGAGGCGCGCACCGCCCAGCGCGACGCCCGCCAGCTCAAGGGCCTCGTCGGGCTCGCCAAGGAGGAGGGCTTTCCCCAGGGCACCGAGCCGGTGGCCGCCCGGGTGATCGCCCGCTCGCCCAACGTCTGGTACTCGGCGGTCAAGATCGACAAAGGCTCGAGCGACGGCCTCGAGGTCGACCAGCCGGTGATCGCGGCGGCGGCCGACGACTCGGGGCCGGCCACGGGCGGCCTGGCCGGCAAGGTCACGAGCGTCACGGACGGGACCGCCACGGTCACGCTGATCACCGACGCCTCCGTCGGCGTGGGCGCCCAGGTGATGCCCGCCGGCGCGGCCGGCGTGGTGCGCCCGGAGGTGGGCGACCCGCGCGATCTGCTGCTCGACCTGGTGCACGGGGGCCGAGTGACCGAGAACGCTGTGGTGGTGACCTCGGGCTTCAGCGCCGGTGAGGTGGGCTCGCTGTTTCCGCGCGGCATCCCGGTGGGTCGCGTGAGCAAGGTGGACCTCGACGAGGTCGACATCTATCAGCGCGTGCACCTCAAGCCGTTCGCCGACCTGCGCCGGCTCGACATCGTCCAGGTGCTCACCCGGCGCCAGCGTGGCCGGCAGACGGCCGAGGTGACCACTCCGTGAAGCTCGTGCCGGGGACCTTCCTGCGGCTCGGGCTGCTGCTCGTGCTGGCCGTCGTCCTCCAGCTGTCCACGCTGAGCCAGATGACCGTCCTGGGCGGGCACTTCGACGTGGTCGTGTTGCTGGTGGCCGCCGCCGCGTTCTACGGCGGAGCAATGTCGGGGTGCGCGGTCGGCTTCGCCGCCGGCTTCCTGCTCGACCTCCTGAGCGGCGCGACCATGGGCGCCTCCTCGCTCGTGCTCACGGCGGTGGGCTACGGCGTGGGCCGCTTCGCCGAGCTGCGCGACCGCAGCCACGGGCTGCTGCCGCTGGCCGTGGGCGCCGCGGCCACAGCCGGCTGGGTGATCGCCTTCGCGGGCGTGTCGTTCATGCTCGACGTGGGCGCGACCGTAAGCCCGCTCGTGCTGCGCGAGATGCTCGTCACCGTCCTGCTCAACACGCTGATCGCGCTACCGGTGTTCGCGCTGTGCCGGCGCCTGCTGCGCCCGGTGCTCGTCGTGGACCCGCTCGCGGCACGCGCCCGGCAGCGGCCCTACGCAGAGGCCGGCCCGCTGGGCCTGCGCGGCCTGGGCAGCCCGGGGCAGTGATCTGATGTACCTCGACAACGAGCGCCGCCCTACCCTCACCCCGCAGCTGGCCTTCCGCGTAGCGGTGATCGGCGGCATCGCGCTGATGGCCTTCGCGATCATCTTCTTCCGGCTCTGGTACCTGCAGGTGCTCTCCGGCGACCGCTACCTGGCCGAGGCCTCGGACAACCGCGTGCGCGAGATCAAGGTGCAGGCGCCACGCGGCGAGATCGTCGACCGCAACGGCACGCCGCTCGTGATCAACCGGAGCGGGCTGGCCCTCGTGATCAGCCCCGACCGGGTCTCGGAGGACCGCGGCGAGCGCCGGGAGGTCTACGAGCGGCTCGGCGAGCTCCTGCGCATGAACCCCGGCCGGATCGAGCGCCGCGCCGAGCGCGACCTCAAGGCCGTGCCCTTCTCGGCGGCCACGATCAAGTCCGACGTGCCGGACCCAGTGGCGGCCTTCGTTCTCGAGCGCCAGGAGCGTTTCCGCGGAGTGGAGGTGGAACGCCAGTTCGTGCGCCGCTACCCCCACGGTGAGATCGGGGCGCACCTGTTCGGGACCGTGGGCGAGATCAACCAGGAACAGCTCGAGGACGAGCGCTACAACGGGGTGGAGCTGGGCGACCGGATCGGCCAAACCGGCATCGAAGCCGAGTACGACCGCTTCCTGCGCGGGCGGAACGGCGCCGCCCGCGTGGAGGTCGACGCCCTCGGCAACATCTCGGAGCGGCTCAAGCAGCGCCTGCCCCAGCAGGGCCGGCAGCTGCGCCTGTCCATCGACCTGGACGTCCAGCGGGCCGGTCAGGAAGCGCTCGCCGGGGGAACCGGCAAGGGCGCCTTCGCCGTGCTCGACGTGCAGACGGGCGAGGTGGTGGCGCTGGGCTCGGCTCCCTCCTTCGACGCCAACCGCTTCACCAAGGACTTCAAGCGCCTGACGAAGGACGAAAACGCGCCCCTGGCCAACCGCGCCGTCCAGGGCGGCTATCCCACCGGCTCCACGTTCAAGCTCGTCACGGCCGTGGCCGCGCTCGAGAGCGACGTGATCACGCCCGACACGGTGCTGAACGACTCCGGCTCGCTCACCGTGGGCGGCGTGACCTTCAAGAACGCCGGCGACGCGGTGAACGGCCCGCTGGCGCTGCGCCAAGCGCTGACCGTGTCGAGCGACGTCTTCTTCTACCAGCTCGGCCAGCAGCTCAACACCAAGGACGAGGGCCTCGGCCTGCAGCGCTGGTCGCGGCGGCTGGGGGTCGGGCGGGAGACCGGCATCGACCTGCCCGAGGAGCTACCGGGGCGGATCCCGACTCCGGGTTGGCGAAACCGCGGCCACGCCGGCTTCAACCGCTGCGTGAAGAGGGAGAAGCCGAGCACGCTCGAGATCCAGCAGGGCAAGTGCGGCTTCTTCGACCGTCCCTGGGCGGTGGGCGACAACATCAACCTGTCCGTGGGCCAGGGTGATATCGCCGCCAACCCGCTGCAGATGGCGGTGGCCTACGCCACGGTAGCCAACGGCGGCCGGGTGCTGCGTCCGCGCCTGGGGCTGCGGATCGAGGACTCCACCGGCCGAGCGCTGCAGCAGCTGGAGGCCCCCACCGCGCGGAAGGTGAAGCTCTCCGACGGCAACCGCCAGGCCATCCTCGACGGGATCTACGGCGCGGCCAACTCTCCCGGTGGTACCTCCACCCCGGTGTTCGAGGGCTTCCCGATCGAGATCGCCGGCAAGACGGGCACAGCGGAGAAGGGCCTCGGCCGCGCCGACCAGTCGTGGTACGCGGCACTGGCTCCGTACCCCGACCCCAAGTACGCCGTGGTCACCACCGACGAGGCCGGCGGCTTCGGAGCCGACACCGCCGCGCCGATGGCCCGCCTGATCCTGTCCGAGCTCTTCAACGTCAACGAGACCCAGTTGGTGGAGGGGGGAGGCGCGCCCGACTGATGAACGCGTCGGCCTCCTCGTCACCGGTGCGCGACTTCCGCGACGCGGGCGTGCGCGTGCTGCGCATCGACCCGCTGATGCTGCTCGCCACCGTGGGCCTGGTGGTGGCCAGCGTGTACACGGTCGCCACCGCCACCTCGGACGACATCGCGGGTGACGCCAACTACTTCGCCGTGCGCCAGGCCGCTTACGCGGGGGTCGGCCTGCTGTTCATGTTCCTGATCTCGCGCTTCGACTACTCGCGCCTGCGGGAGTGGAAGCTCGGGATTTACGGGTTCCTGATCGCGTCGATCGTGCTGGTGTACGCCCTGGGCTTCTCGGCTCGCGGCTCGCGGCGCGCGATCGAGTTCCCGTTCTTCAACTTCCAGGCGTCAGAGCTGGGCAAGCTGCTCTTGGTGCTGGCCCTCGCGGGCTTCATGGTCGACCGCATGCGGCGCTTGGGCGAGCGCGAGACCACCAGCCGCATCGTGCTGCTGGCCCTCGTGCCGGCCATGCTGGTGATCGCCCAGCCCGACCTCGGATCGGGGCTCGTATACCTGGCGATCCTGCTCGCCGTGCTGTTCGTGGCGGGCACGCCCTGGACGCACTTCGCAGGCCTTGCCGGGCTGGCCACCGTGGCCGTCGTGGTCGTGGTGGTGGCGGCGCCCGCGGTGGGGGTCCAGTTGCTCAAGCCGTACCAGATGGACCGCCTCACGGCCTTCCTCAATCCGACGTCCGATCCCCGCGAGGAGGGCTACCAGATCAACCAGTCGCTGACGGCGATCGGCTCCGGGGGAAAGACCGGCCGTGGCGACGAGGCAACTCAGACGAAGCTCGACTTCCTGCCGGAACATCACACCGACTTCGTATTCTCAGTGGTGGGCGAGGAATTCGGATTCGTGGGGGCAGCCCTGGTGCTGTCCCTGTTCGCCCTCCTCATATGGAGAGCTTTGAAGACACTGACGATGGCCAAGAACTTCTACGGCGCACTGGTCGCCGGGGGCATCACCGCTATGTTGATGTTCCAGGTCTTCGTCAACGTGGGCATGACGATCGGAATCATGCCCATCACCGGCATTCCCCTGCCGCTCATGAGTTACGGCGGCTCGTCGGTGATAACGACACTGATGGCCATAGGGGTCCTGCAGGCGATACACGCGCAGGCGCGCGAAACCGCCGCGGCCAAGGCCCTATGAAAAACATGAAGGGAACAAACCTTGAAGAAGCAGTTGCTCGTCTCGGTCGACCGAGGCGAAACCAGAGTCGCGATCCTGGAATCGGAGGGCAGCCCCGAGGGCGGCCAGCGCCGGGGCCGCGGCAGTAGGCAGAACCAGAACAACCACAACCAGGACGACTGGCGGGTTGCCGAGCTCTACATCGAGCGCAAGGGCAACCGCTCCATTGTCGGCAACGTCTACAAGGGCAAGGTCGACAACGTCCTGCCCGGGCTGGAGGCGGCGTTCGTCGACATCGGCCTGGACAAGAACGGCTTCCTCCACGCGGACGACATCGTCTTCCCCGGGGTGGAGGTGGCCCGGCGCGGCCGCGGTGGCCGGGGCCAGAAGGGCAAGCGGATCACCGACCTGCTCAAGCCCGGCCAGGAGATCCTGGTGCAGGCGGTCAAGGATCCGCTGAAGACCAAGGGACCGCGCCTGTCCATGCAGCTCTCGATCGCGGGCCGCTACCTGGTCTTCGTGCCCCAGGGCGAGGGCGTGGGCGTCTCGCGCCGGCTCGAGGACAAGGAGCGCGACCGCGTGCGCCGAGCCGCCGCCAAGGCGGAGCTCGGCGACGGAGGCGTCATCGTGCGCACGGCCGCCCAGGGGGCGACCAAGGAGGAGTTCGAGCGGGAGATCAAGTACCTGCACAAGCTCCACGACGTGCTCCAGCAGCGGGCCAAGGACACCCCGGCACCGGCGATGGTGTTCCAGGAGGCCGACCTGTCGGTGCGGGTGGCGCGCGACATCTTCTCGGGCGAGTTCGAGAAGGCGATCGTGGACGACGAGAAGCAGCACCACCGCCTGCAGTCGTTCTTCACCCGCACGGCGCCCGAGCTGCTCGAACGGCTCGAGTCCTACGACAACGAGGACGAGCCGCTGTTCGAGCGCTACGGCGTGGAGGAGGCGATCCTCTCCGTCCTCAAGCGCCGCGTGGACCTGCCCAGCGGCGGCTACCTGATCATCGACTACGCCGAGGCACTCACCGTCATCGACGTCAACTCCGGCTCGTTCACCGGGCGGGGCAAGGGCGCGAAGCTCGAGGACACGATCACGAGGACCAACCTCGAGGCCGCCGAGGAGGTCGTGAGCCAGCTGCGGCTGCGCGACATCGGCGGGATCATCGTCATCGACTTCATCGACATGTCCCGGGCCCGCAACCGCGACGCCGTGCTGAAGACGCTGCGCAAGGCACTCGACGAGGACCGCACCAAGACGTACGTCGTCGAGATCTCGCCGCTCGGCCTGGTGGAGATGACCCGCCAGAACGTGACCGACGGCGTCCGCGAGATCATGACCAAGACCTGTCCGACGTGCGAGGGCGAGGGCGTGGTGCTGTCCGAGGAATCGGTGGCCATCGAGGTGGACCGCTGGCTGCGCGACGTTGCCGCCGAGCGCCCCGATCCGCCCGCCTTCCTCATACGTGTGAACCCCAACGTCGCCTCGATCCTCGTGGGCGGACACGGGGTGGACGGCCCGATCCACGAGATCGAGCAGGAGACCGGCAAGCACTTCCACTTCGAGGGGACCGAGGCGCTGCCGATCGACTACTTCGACGTGGTGCTCGAGGGCACGCGCGACGATGTGGAGCAGCGAGCGCTGCCCTTCCGGGAGGGCGAGGAGGTGCTCGTCCACATCGAGGAGCCGCACATGTACAACGAGGACGACGCCGTGGCCAAGCTGGACGGCTACGTGGTGTCGGTCTTCGGGGCGGCCCCGCTGGTGGGGGAGAAGACGCTGGTGCGCATCGAGAAGGTGGGTCGCAGCGCGGCGCAGGCCTCGATGGTCGACCCGCCCGAGGGCGTGATCGCCACCGCTGAGGAGACCGATGGCTCCAACGGCCGCCGGCGCCGGCGCGGCCGGCGCGGTGGGCGAGGACGGCGAAAGAAGAGCGAGTCGCCGTCGGGCTAGGTCCGGAGTGCCTCGGCCGCGGGTCCTGTCCGGCAAGTTTCCTTTCGCACACCCTCGCTTCGCTCGGGGCACGAAAGTTTGCCTTGTCGGCCACCCGCGGGTGGGACGGCGCGTTACTTCCGTTTCACGCACGGGAGCAGTAGTGAGCAGCCGAAGTGCGAGCACGCTGGCGGCTCGTCCTGAGCGGGCGAGCCGAAGCGGCCATCTCGCTATGCCGGTCGCGGCTGTCCGACTGGTGCGGTTGCTCGGTTTCTCGATTGGCTTCGCACGTACAGCAGGACGGCGACGATGAAGAGCGCCAGGCCGGTGGGTCCGTACGGCGGCGGGTGGGCGGTGATCATCAACCCAGAGATGCTGAGCAAGACCGGGATGGAGACGGGAGCGCCCGCATGGCGGTAGAGCGCCACTCCGGCCGCGATCATCGCGACTATGAGTCCCATCGGTCCGATGCTGCCGAAGACGCCAAAGGGGCCAATCAGGACGTGTTCGGCGAAGTCCTGGACGATGTCTTCCCTCAGCGCCTGGCTCGCTTGCGGGAGTCCGTTCAGCTCGTTGGCCAGAATCCCGACGCCGATTCCCTGCAACACCTCCCACGCGCCGTAGAAGACGACGAAGGGCACGAGCGCGACTCGGCTGACCCAGGCGGCGGTCCCCTCGACGCCGCGCAAGAGCAGGAGGACGACGACGGCCATTAGGGGAATGAAGAGCATCATCCCGATGTGGACCACCAGGAAGCGCGTCACGTTGTCCTGCACATCCAGGTAGATCGCGTCGCCCTCCCCGCCGGGGTGAAAGAGGAGCAGAATCGCCCATAGGAGCGGCACGGCGATCAGGAAGGCGAGCTCTCCGGGGCTGAAGGCGCCGGGCTGGCCGGCCACTGGGCGGGAGCCCCCGTCGTTATCGGCAGGCGGCATCATCTCGGTAGCGAACGTGGTCATCGTCGCTCCTTTCGGACGGCTCGGGGTCGGCCCAAGGCGGTCATGGAATCTCGACTGCGCTGACACGCGCTGCGGTGGTCCGCTCGGCCACGTAAGACGGGAGCAGCGCGACGGCTTCCGCCTCGGAGGCGGCTTCCACGGTCCACCAGATTGCGTGTCCGCCGGAGCGACACGAAGCCAGCGTCGTCTGGCGGCGAAGCGGGCTGTGGTGGCCCTTGAACGAGGCGAACACGACACCGCATTCGTTCGCCTCGTGATGGTGGTGGAGCACAAAGCGGGGCATGGAACGACCCTGACACCTGGTGGACGGGCCGACATCCATGGAGCACCCTGATCTTCTTGGATCGGGTCGCCTGATTTATGCTCGCCACGAGCGACAGTGGTCTCCATAGGCGAGCAGCTTGTAGGGCGCGCAGAGACGTGCGGCGTGGTCGACGATGCCCTCGCCGAGCTCGACAGCGGGCGGTCGGCTGCGCTCGTGCTGGTCGGTGAGCCCGGGATCGGCAAGACCCGTCTGCTCGTCGAGCTTGCGGCTCGCGCTGACGCGCGGGGGCAGCTCGTCCTCTCCGGGTCGGCATCGGAGCTTGAGCGCGACTTGCCCTTCTGGGTGTTCGTGGACGCGCTCGACGAGTACGTCGCGGGGCTTCAGCCGCGTCGCCTCGAGACACTCGACGATGATGTTCGTACCGAGCTGGCGCTCGTCCTTCCCGCGCTCGCTCGGTTCGCGCCGGCCCGAGAGACAGCGTTCCAGCACGAGCGCTATCGCACTCACCGGGCGGTGCGCGAGCTGCTCGAGCGACTGACGGCGAGCGGGCCGCTGGTGCTCGTGCTCGACGATCTCCACTGGGCTGACATCGGATCGGTAGAGCTGCTCGGTGCGCTGCTGCGCCGGCCGCCGGCAGCGGCGGTACTCGTCGCGCTGGCCGTCCGACCTCGTCACGCGCCCCAGCGCCTCGCCGGCGCGCTCGAGCGAGCGCACCGCGCGGGGACACTGCTGCGCGTCGATGTTGGCGCCCTGACGCGCGACGAGGCTCGAGAGCTCCTCGGTGAAGCGGTCGATGACGACGCCGCAACCGCTCTCTATGAGGAAAGCGGCGGCAACCCGTTCTATCTCGAGCAACTCGCCCGATCGCTCGCCCTTGAGCACACCACAGGCGTTACTCAGCTCTCGCCCGGGGATCTCGACGTGCCGCCTGCGGTTGCGGGCGCGCTGGCCGAGGAGCTCGCACTTCTCTCGGTCGGCGCACGGGGCGTGCTCGAGGGGGCGGCGGTAGTCGGTGACCCATTCGAACCCGAGCTGGCCGCCGCCGCCGCGGCGACATCCGAAGCGTCGGCGCTGGAGGCCTTGGACGAGCTGCTGAAGCTCGATCTCGTTCGGGAGACCGAGGTGCCGCGCCGCTTTCGTTTCCGGCATCCGCTCGTCCGGCGGGCGGTCTACCAGTCGACGCCCGGCGGCTGGCGACTGGGCGCGCACGAGCGGAGCGCCGAGGCGCTCACCGCCCGCGGTGCATCCGCGGTAGAGCGCGCGCATCATGTCGAGCGTTCTGCGCGGCAGGGGGACGCGGCCGCCATCGCAACTCTCCGTGAGGCTGGCAACGCCGTGGCACAGCGCGCGCCCGCGAGCGCCGCAACCTGGTTTGGACACGCGGCCCGACTCCTGCCCGATGCCGCTCCGGCCGACGCGCGTGTCGAACTCCTCCTCTCCCGCGCGAGGGCGCTGGTCGCGACCGGCCAGTTTGCCGATGGCCACGCTGCCCTGCTGGAGAGCATCGCGCTCGTGCCGGCCGACGCAGTCGCATTGAGGGTGCGGCTCACGACGGCCTGTGCCGGCGTGGAGCACCTGCTCGGCCAGCACCAGCAGGCTCACGCGCGCCTCGCGAGCGCGATGGACAACTTGCGCGATCCCAATTCGCGCGAGGCAGCGGTGCTCATGATCGAGCTCGCGATGGACGGCTTCTCCCGTATGGACTACGAGCTAATGCGCGAGTGGGCCGAGCGAGCCCGGAGCACAGCCCGGCCGCTCGGCGACCGGCCGCTGACCGCAGCCGCGGTCGCCGTGCTTGCGTTCGCAGCCGCGACAAGCGGTGCCACACCGGAGGCCGAAACACGTCGCTCGGAGGCGGCCGCGCTCGTCGCCGATCTGGACGATGACGAGCTCGCCCTTCGGCTCGATGCCGCCGCCAACTTGGCGGGCGCCGAGCTCTATCTCGACCTCTACGAAGAGGCGGAAGCCCACGCCGAACGAGCGATAGCGGTCGGCCGGGCGACAGGCCAGAGCGAATTCATCCCGCTTCCGTACTCGATTCTCGGCCAAGTCAAGTTGCTGCGGGGCCAACTGGCCGACGCCGCCGAGCTGCTCGACAACGCCGTCGAGGGAGCACGATTGTCGGGCAACGTCCAAGCGCTCGCCGGCAATCTCGGCAATCGCTCCTTTGCGGCCCTCGCGGCTGGCGACGTGGGGAGCGCGCTCGCCACCGCCCGGGAGTGCGTGGAGCTGACGAGGGGGCTTGATCAGAGCCTCGTCTGCGCGGCTGGGGTGGCTCTCGCCGCCGCGCTCCACGAGACAGGCGATCCAGCGCGCGCCGCCGATTCGCTCATCGGGTCTTCCGGCGGCGACGAGCTTCCGCTCATCCCCGGCGTCTGGAGGGCAACGTTTCTCGAGCTGCTGACCCGCTGCAGGCTTGCGCTTGGCCACCGGGGCGCAGCCGAGCGCGCGGCCGCGGATGCACAGACCATGGCCAATGCGCTGCGACTCCGGATGGCGGCCTCGATGGCAGATCGCGCCGCCGCCGCCGTCGAGCTCGATGCCGGCCATACCGACCTCGCCGCCAAGCACGCGCTCACCGCGGCGGCCGCCGCCGACGAGGTCGGTGCGCCCGTCGAGGCGGCGCTCGCACGGACGCTCGCCGGCCGCGCACTGGCCCAAGCCGGGCAAACCGAGCGTGCGGTGGATGAGCTGAAACACGCCGCCGCCGAGCTTGGGGCCGTCGGGGCGCTCAGATATCGCAGCGCCGTCGAGCGCGAACTGCGCGGCCTCGGCCAACGCATCCACCGCCGCACTCGCCCCGGCAAGATCGATGGGACCGACGTCGATGCGCTGACGGGACGCGAGCTCGAGGTCGCGCGGCTCGTGGTCGATCGTAGGACAAACCCGGAGATCGCCGAAGCGCTCTTCCTCAGCCCGAAAACAGTCGAGACGCACATGCGAAACATCTTCCGCAAGCTCGACGTCTCCTCACGCGTCGAGGTCGCACGCACCGTCGAGCGCGCCCTGCACACAACCTGGTCCAACCGGTCTTCGGATCCGTTGCCGTCCGACCCGTGAAGCTTGACTTCCGCTTTCACAGTCGTGGCGGCAGTCACGACGGGCGCTTAGATGACTGTCGCAAAGGACGATGACCGGGCGTCGGTGCCGCGTAAGGCATCACTCCCGCCATAGCTGACGTAAGGAGGCGTGGGACTGCCGGTGCCAGCTGGTGGGGACTACGATTAGCCCATGGCTCAACCGACGACCGATCCGACCTTCTACCGGACCGCCGCAGAGGCCGCAGCCGCTCCCGGCGAGGAGCTCGCCTACGTGGTGGCCTTCGACCGGGAGGCGCAGAAGAACGACGCGATGACCGTCGTCGATGTGAATCCGGAATCCGATACCTACGGACGGGTGGTCGGTTGGACCGACGTCCCGGGGTTCGGTGACGAGCTGCACCATTTCGGTTGGAACGCCTGCAGCAGCGCGCTCAAGCACGAGGGCCACGACATGGACGGCCTCTCGCGTCGCTACCTCCTGGTGCCGGGCCTGCGCTCGTCGAACATCTACGTGCTCGACACCGCGGCGGACCCCCGCCAACCGACGGTGGTCAAGACGATCGATGGTGAGACTCTGTCCGCGAAGGCCGGCTACTCCCGCCCGCACACGATGCACTGCGGACCCGACGGGGTCTTTCTCACCTGCCTGGGTGGGGCCGAGGGCGACGACGACGGGCCGGGCGGGATCGCACTGCTCGATCACGAGACCTTCGAGGTCCTGCGCGCCTGGGAGACCGACCGCGGGCCGCAGCACTTCCACTACGACGCCTGGTGGCACCTCAACCAGAACGTGCTGATCTCCAGCGAGTGGGGCAGTCCTTCGATGATCGAGGACGGCATCGTGCCGGATCTGCTGCTGGGCCAGAAGTACGGCCACGCCCTCCATTTCTGGGACCTCGCCGCGGGCAAGCACCTGCAGCGCGTGGACCTGGGCGCCCAGCATCAGATGGCGCTGGAGGTCCGCCCGTCCCACGACCCCGAGGCGACCTGGGGCTTCGTCGGGGTCGTGATCTCCACCGAGGACCTGTCCGGCTCGGTGTGGCGCTGGTTCCGCGACGGCGAAGAATGGAAGGTCGAGAAGGTCATCACCATTCCCGCCGAGCCCGCCGACCCGGACGTGCTGCCGCCCGCGCTCAAGCCTTTCGCCGCGGTGCCGCCGATCATCACCGACATCGACCTCTCGGTCGACGACAAGTTCCTCTACGTGTCCTGCTGGGGGACCGGCGAGATGAAGCAGTTCGACGTGTCGGACCCGGCGAACCCGAAGGAGGTGGGATCTGTGCGGCTCGGCGGCATAGTCGACCGCGCCTCGCACCCGGCCAAGGCCGACATGCCGCTCTCGGGGGGCCCGCAGATGGTCGAAGTCAGCCGCGACGGCCGGCGGGTCTACTTCACCAACTCCCTCTACGGGGCGTGGGACGACCAGTTCTACCCAGACGGCGTCGGCGCCTGGATGGCCAAGCTCGACGCAGACCCCGACGGTGGGCTGAGCATCGACGAGAGCTTCTTCCCGCACGGCGAGGAGTTCCGAGGCCTGCGCGTGCACCAGATCCGGCTGCAGGGCGGCGACGCCTCGTCGGACTCGTACTGCTACAGCTGACTGCCGTCAAACGCCGCGTGTGCCTTTGCTTTCGAAGCCGATAGGGCGGTCGCACCTTCGCTTGCCCATGTACGAGTACCTGGTCACCGGGCAGGATTGGTTGCGTGACGGCGATTCTCGGCCCGCAGCGCAGCGCGTACGACGTCCCCGACGAGGTTGCGTACTTCAACACCGCCAACCTGGCCCCGCACCTGCATGCCGTGCGGGCGGCCGGCGAGGCGGGGCTGGATCGCCGGGGCAGGCCGTGGTCGATCGGCGCCGAGGATTGGTTCACAGACGTCGAGCGCCTTCGGACGCTCTTCGCAGGAATGCTCGGGGCAGATGGCGAGGGCGTCGCGATCATCCCGGCGACGAGCTACGGCTTCGCGGTCGCCGCCCGCAACCTGCCGCTCGAGCGCGGCCGGCGGGTTCTCGTCCTTGCCGAGGAGTACCCCTCGGGCATCTATGCGTGGCGGTCGGCGTGTCGCACGACCGGCGCGGAGATCCTCACGGTCGAGCGTGAGCACGGGCAGAGCTGGACCGACGCCGTCCTGTCCGCGCTCGACGACAGCGTGGCGATAGTCAGCGTTCCCAACGTGCACTGGACCGATGGCGCCCTCGTGGATCTCGAGGCGGTCGCCGCTCGTGCCCACGAGCTCGGCGCCCGTCTCGTCGTCGACGGCAGTCAGTCGATCGGGGCGATGCCGCTCGACGTGGCGGCGCTTCGTCCCGACTTCGTCGTCACCGTCGGCTACAAGTGGCTGCTCGGCCCGTTCGGCGTCGCCTACCTCTGGGTCGCCGACGAGCATCGTGACGGCGAGCCGATCGAGGAGAACTGGATCCTGCGCGCCGGCTCGGAGGACTTCGCACGGCTCGTCGACTACCGCGACGAGTACCAGCCCGGCGCGCGGCGCTTCGACGTGGGACAGCGAACTCAGTTCGAACTCGTACCGATGGCCATCGCGGCGCTGCAGCAACTGACGGAGTGGCAGGTCCCGCGGGTGGCCGCCACTCTCGCCAAGTGCACCGGAAGGATGGCCGATCGCGCCGACCGGCTCGGCCTCGGCCCGCTGCCCGCCGATCAGCGCGGCCCGCACATGCTCGGCGTCCAACTGCCGCCCGAAGCCCGCGAGCGGATCCTCCCAGAGCTCGCGCAAGCCGGCTGCTACGCCGCCGTCCGAAGCGGGTCGCTGCGCCTCTCCCCCCACCTGCACGTCTCCGATGAGGACGTCGAACGACTGTTCACGGCCCTGGACGCTACCGTGGCCTCGTGAGCAGCCAGCGAGTGCCCGGTGGGGTGGTGCACAAGCTCCCCGCAGACCTGCGCGAGGCGTTGATCGCCAACACCACTGCGCTCGATGCCTGGACGGACATCACGCCTTTGGCGCGCAACGAGTTCATCTGCTGGGTCGTGGATGCCAAGCAGGAGAAGACCCGAGAACGGCGCATTCGCCGGACCCAGGAGGAGTTGGAGGAAGGTCAGCGCCGGCCCTGCTGCTGGCCGGGGTGCAAGCACCGCGACCGCAACGGCAGGTAGCGGCTGAGCGCCACTCGCGAGCTGGCGGCGGTGGTCGAACACGCAAGACTCGCCGGAGCGGCACCCATCGCTGCTAGCGGAGGATCCGCCCGCTGATCGCCACCGCGCGGACGGCAGGCGCACCCTCGACCACGCGAACCGGCAGCCGCGCGCCACCCAGCCAGGCATCGAGCCGGTCAGGATCGCCGGCCACCTCGATCCACTCGATGCCGCCGGCACCGCCCGAGGCGCCGGGATCCTCGATCCCCGGGTCGCGCGCGAGGAAGAACGGCAGGAAAGGGGCCGCCAATGCCTCAGAGACAGCGGTCAGCCTGGCGCTGAGCCCCTGGCGCACGATCGAGCTCACCGCTGTTCCGAGCCGCTCCGCCACCGGCCGGACGTCGTCGACGGCGACCGCCCAGCCCATCAGCCCCTCGCCGGTCCGCGCAATGGCTGCGGCCAGCTCCCGCCCGAGCGGCGACCGCGCCGCCTCCGCGGCATCGGCGACCGCCAGGATCTCCAGATAGCCGCCGCCGAGCGGAACGATCCGGTTGTGGGTGCCGAGGCCCTCGTGCCGCCCACCTCCGCCGGCGCGGAGCCCATGCTCGTGCTCCAGCCGGGCCGCAGCCGCATCCAGATCGGTCGCGGCGACGATTACGTGATCGATCCGCACCCGGCGCGAATCCTATGACCGCGGCACGCCTACGAACCGGCCGCTGCCAGCTCGCCTGCTACGGCGACCACCTCTGCGACAAGCGTTGCCAGGTCGGCGTGGGTGGTGCCTGGGTGCAGGATGCACGCGCGCACGGTCTCGCGTCCCTCGTAGACCGTGCCGGTCACGAATGCCCGCCCGCGCGCCTGGACTCCCTCGGGGAGAGCGCGGTTGACGCCCTCGAGCCGGTCCGGCGCGCAGCCGGGCGGCCGGGCTCGGAACGCCACGATCGACGTGTCAGGGACGGCCGCGAGCTCCAGCGAGGGCTCTCGCTCGATCAGCACGGCGAGCTCGCGCGCCTGCTTGTTCGCGCGGACGACCTGGGCGACGATGCCGTCGCGACCCCGGGCCGCGATCGTCGCCCACGTCTTGAGCGCCCGGAACGGCCGGGTCTGCTCCATGCCGTACTCGGCGAAGGTGCCCACGTCCGCGCCGGCGTCCTGGCGAAGGTAGGGCGGGACGGTGCTGAACGCCTCCCGCAGCCCGTCGGCTCGGCGCACGAGCGCGCAGCCCGAATCGACGGGCACGCCGAGCCATTTGTGCGGGTCGAGCGTGAGGGAGTCAGCGCGCTCCATGCCCCGGTAGCGCTCGGCGATGGCCGGGTCGAGCACGCCGAAGGCGCCGTATGCCCCGTCGACGTGAAACCACAGCCCCTCGGCGGCGGCGACGTCGGCGAGCGCCTCCAGCGGGTCGATCGCGCCAGTGTTGACGGTGCCCGCCGAGCCGACCAGCAGGGCCGGCATGCCCCCTGCGGCGCGGTCCGCGGAGATCGCCGCGCGCAGCGCGTCCGCGTCGAGGCGCCCGCCCGACAGCGGCACGGGCCGGATCGAGCCACTGCCGAGCCCGAGCAGCTCGATCGCGCGCGGCACGCAGCTGTGCGCCTCGGATGGCACGTAGGACAGCAGGGGCGGGCCACTCGCGAGTCCGTCCCGGCGCACTTCCCGGCCGGCCGCCGCGGCGGCGCGGGCGCGGGCGCCGGCGAGGCAGACGATCGTCGCCGCGGATGCCCCGCTCGTAAGCAGGCCCGCGCCTGGCGCGTGCGGATAGCCGACCAGCTCCGCCAGCCAGCGCACGGTCGTACGCTCGAGGTGCACGTCGGCGTGGTCGCCGGACACGACGCTGGGGTTCATCGCCGCCGCGGCCAGCGAGGCGAGCACTCCGGCAAGCGACGGCGGCGGGTTGACCCAGCCGAAGAAGACCGGGTGCCCGTTCCCCATCGGATACGGCAGCACGTCCCGCGCCATCTTCTCGACGAGCGGGTCGAGCCCGGTCGGGCCCTGAGGGAGCGGCAGCGAGAGCAGCTCCATGCGCAGGTCTTCCGGCAGCGGCTGCCAGACCGGCCGACCCGGTAGCGCCCCGAGGTGGTCGGTCACCGCGTCGACGAGCGCGTGGCCGGCTCGCCGGAACTCCTCCAAGTCGCCGGTGCCGAGCTCGCGGGTGGCCCGTTCGCTCACACGGGCAGCATAGGTTCCCGCCGCGCCAAAGCGGGTAAGGTGCCGCCGGTGCTGCCGCGCCTGACCGTTCTCGGGGCGATCCTTGCCGGCTGCGCCGCGACCCTCGCGGGCTGCGTCGTGGCGCCGCCCTTCACCGTCACCACCGTCGTCTCGAACGTCGACCGCCCGTGGGACGTGGGCTGGGCCGGCGGGACGATGGTGTTCACGGAGCGCCCCGGCAGGATCAGCGCCTGGGTGGGAGGGCAGAAGCGGGTGCTCCACGTTCCGGGCGACATCGTCGTCGTGGGTGAGTCCGGCATGCTCGGCCTCGCGGTCGACCCGCAGTTCTCGACCAACCGCTACGTCTACACCTGCCACAGCTCGAGGGCCGGGCCGGTGCCCGACAATCGCGTGGTGCGCTGGACGGTCAACGCGGCCTTCACCGCCATGTCCGCCCGCGCGGACATCGTCACGGGCCTCCCGCTCAACACCGGCAGCGGCATCCATTCCGGCTGCCGGCTGCGCTTCGGGCCCGACGGCTACCTCTGGGTGGGGACGGGCGACGCCGCCATCGGCACGGTGCCGCAGTCGCGAACCTCGCTCGGCGGCAAGGTGCTGAGAGTCACGCGTGCCGGCGCGGGCGCCCCCGGCAACCTCGGCGCGCCGTTCGACTCGCGCATCTACAACTACGGCCACCGCAACATCCAGGGGATGGCCTTCCGAGCCTCCGACGGATTGGGCGTGACCACCGAGCACGGGCCGAACCTTGATGACGAGGTGAATCGCCTCCTTCCGGGCAACTTCGGGTGGGATCCGATACCCGGCTACAACCAGGCCGTGCCCATGACCGACCGGACCAAGTTCCCGTCCGCGATCTCGGCGGGCAAGTCGTCCGGGTCGCCGACCGTGGCTCCCTCGGGCGCCACCTTCGTCAGCGGCTCGCAGTGGGGCTCGTGGAACGGCAAGCTGGTGGTCGCGCTGCTCAAGCAGCGCGCTCTGTGGGTGGGGGACCTCAACGCCTGGGGGCAGGTGACCGACCAGGGGGTCGCGCTCGGCAATCAGGGGCGCCTGCGCTCGGTGACACAGGGCCCGGACGGCAACCTGTACGTGACCACCGACAACGGCGGCGGCACGGACAGGATCCTGCGGCTGACTCCCAACTAGCGCCCCGGTGTTCAATCGGGTCACGATCCGCGCGTCGGACCTGGACGTGTCGGTGGCCTTCTACGACCTGATCCTGGACGTCCTTGGGCCTCGTCCCGAGTTCTCGGTCGAGGCAGCCGAGGATCCGGAGCGCGTGACGCGCCGCCTGCACATCGGGTTCGCCGCGGCGTCTCGCGCGCTGGTCGACCGCTTCTGGGAGGCCGGCACCGCGGCGGGCTTCCGCAGCGACGGGGAGCCGGGTCCCCGTCCGCAGTACCGGGACGACTACTACGGCTCCTTCCTGCTGGACCCGGACGGCAACAGCGCCGAGGCGGTGCACCACGGCGGGATGCACACGGACGGCCGCATCGATCACCTATGGATCCGTGTGTCCGATCTCGAGGCTTCGAAGCGCTTCTACGAGAGCCTCGCCGCCCCAGCGGGCTTCCGCCTGGTGGCCGACTTCCCGGACCGCGTCCGCTTCTCCGGCGGCGACGGCTCGTTCACGCTCGTGCTCGGTCCGCCCACCCAGCATCTGCACATGTTCCTGTGGGGCCAGGGCGATGCCGCCGCCGTGCTCGATCCCGACGGCAACGGCGTTGAGCTGCTGGGACGCGACCAGGGCTGATCGTTCCGTTCGAGAACGTTTCGCTCCTCAACTATCCCCGCTAGAATCCGGAACGTGTCTGCTACGAGGGAAGCTGCGGACGCGTCGGCCGCACCGTGTGAAGCGCTCCAGGACAACCTGTGCTGGCTGCTCTCGCGGGCGAGCTACACGCTGACCACCGAGATCTCACGTGCCCTGGAGGGCGTGGGCGTGTCCCCTCGCGGGCACGCGGTCCTCTCGGCGGCGCTCGGCGCCGGACGCACCCAGACCGAGCTCGCGGGCATCGTCGGCCTCGACAAGACGACCATGGTCGTGACCGTGGACGAACTCGAGGCGGGCGGCCTCGCCCGGCGAATCCCGGCCGAGCACGACCGGCGGGCGCGGGTCATCGAGGTGACGAAGGCCGGCAAGAGCAGGCTCCGGGAGGGCGAGCGGATCGCCGCCCGGGTCCGCGAGGACGTGCTCAGCTCCCTCGATCCCCAGGACCGCGAGGTCTTCATGGACTCACTGTCGCGGCTCGTCGGCGGTCGCCTGTCCGAGGCGGTCGAGTGCGCGCAGACGGTGCGCCGGCGGGCGCCACGGATGTAATCCCGCACGAACTAATCTTGTACAAGACGATCTGCTACGGTCGGGCCTTCCCAGAAGCCGACCGAAGCGAGAGTCATGAACACCATTGCCGGGCCGTCCCCACGGGCCCAAGCCCCTGGAGAGCGCGAGCGCTGGATCGCGCTGCTCGTGCTCTGCACGGGCTTCCTGATGATCATCCTCGACCAGACGATCGTGAACGTCGCCCTGCCCTCGATCCAGTCGGACCTGGGCTTCTCGCAGTCGAGCCTGGCCTGGGTGGTCAACGCTTATCTGATCGCCTTCGGGGGCCTGCTGCTGCTCGCGGGGCGGCTCGGCGATCTGATCGGCCGCAAGCGCGTCTTCATGGCCGGTCTCGCGATCTTCACCGTGGCCTCGCTGCTGTGCGGCGTGGCCCAGAGCCAGGAAGTCCTGATCGCGGCCCGTTTCGTTCAGGGTCTCGGTGGCGCGATGGCCTCCGCGGTGATCCTCGGGATGATCGTGACCATGTTCCCCAAGCCCGCCGAGCAGGCGCGGGCGATCGGGGTGTACAGCTTCGTGGCCTCCGCCGGAGCCTCGATCGGGCTGTTGGCCGGCGGCGCGCTCACCGAGGCGATCAACTGGCACTGGATCTTCTTCGTCAACCTGCCGATCGGCATCGGCACCGCGCTGCTGGCGTCGCGGCTGCTCGACCAGGACGAGGGGATCGGCCTCGATCAGGGCGCCGACGTGCCCGGTGCCGCGCTCGTGGTCAGCTCGCTGATGCTGGGCGTCTACACGATCGTGGAGGCCGCCGAGCGCGGCTGGGGCTCACTGCACACCATTGGTCTGGGCGCGGTGGCCCTTGCCCTGCTCGCCGGCTTCGTTCTGCGGGAGGCCAAGGCCCGGCACCCGCTGGTGCCCCTGCGCATCTTCCGAGTGCGGGTGGTGGCTGCGGCCAACCTGATCCAGGCCCTGATGGTGGCCGGTATGTTCGGCATGTTCTTCCTGGGCGCGCTCTACCTGCAGCGCGTGCTCGGCTACGACGCGGTCGAGGTCGGCCTCGCCTTCCTGCCGGTGGCGCTGGCCATCGGCGTCCTGTCGCTCGGAGTGTCGGCCCGCCTGATCGTCCGCTTCGGCGGGCGCAACACGCTTCTCCCCGGCCTGGTCCTGGTGGGAGCGGGGTTGGTGCTGTTCCAGCGCGCGCCGGTCGGAGCCGACTACGTG
Source organism: uncultured Thermoleophilaceae bacterium (assembly GCA_963751105.1). Taxonomy (GTDB): domain Bacteria; phylum Actinomycetota; class Thermoleophilia; order Solirubrobacterales; family Thermoleophilaceae; genus JACVRW01. The sequence continues at coordinate 1,022,692 of CAVVTG010000002.1, forward strand.
AGCGAGATCCTGCCCTCGATGCTCCTCCTCGGGGTGGGCGCCGGGCTCTCCTTCCCGTCGCTGATGACCCTGGCCATGTCCGGGGCCACGCCGAGCGATTCCGGCCTGGCGTCGGGCCTCGTCAACACCACCCAGCAGGTGGGCGGCGCCCTCGGCCTCGCGGTACTGGCCACGTTGGCCACCACCCGCACCGAGACCCTCTCCGAGTCGGGTGACTCGACAGCGCAGGCGCTGACTGGCGGCTATCAGCTGGCCTTCGGCATAGGCGCGGGACTGGTGGGCGTTGCGCTGGTGCTGGCCCTGACCCTGCTGCCGGGCCGGGCACGTGGCTCGGAGGCGCAGGCCGAGGAACCGGAGCGGTCTCAGCTGGCCTCAGATCGCCCGGCGTTCGAGGAGGCGGCGTGAAACCGGCGCACGATGGCGAGACGTGATCTAGCATCCTGGCTGGCTCGCACCCGGACTCCAGGCCTCTCCCATGTCGAAGATCGTCAGTCTGCTGGTTCTCGCCGTCGTGCTCTGCGCCATGCCGGCCGCCGCTCAGGCGGGCACGGCCGCCAATCCGCTCGAGGGCGCCAAGCTCTACGTCGATCGCGAGTCGCCGGCCTGGCTGCAGTGGCAGAGCTTCCAGCGCAGCGGTGACGCCAAGAAGGCCGACCTGATCTGGAAGATCGCGCGGGAGCCACGAGCGCTCTGGCTGGGCCGCTTCACCCGCCCGAACTTCGCGGTCAAGGTCAACCGGATCCTCGATGCGGCCAGGGCCGACGGCGCCGTGCCGGTGCTCACCGTCCTGCGCGCCCAGGCCACGCAGTGCTCGCCGAGCTACGACGGCGGCGGGCCGGCGGAGGACGCCGCCACCCGCGGCTGGTACGACGACCTCGCGCGGGTGATCGGCGACGAGCGCGTGGTGATCGCCTTCGAGCCCGACTCGCTCGGCACCATCGACTGCCTGGCTCGCAGCCGGCGCGACGACCGGCTGCGGCTGCTGCGCTACGGCGTGGAGGCGCTGGCCGAGCTCCCCAACGCCACCGTCTACCTGGAGGCCGGAGCGTCGGACTGGGAGCCGGCCAGGCGCACGGCCAAGCAGTTGCGGGCGATCGGGATCGCCAAGGTTCGAGGGTTCATGCTCAACGTGACCCATTACGACTGGACCGCCGAGAACATCAAGCACGGCTTGCAGATCTCGCGCAAGACCGGCGGCAAGCACTTCGTGATCAACACCGCCGAGAACGGCCGCGGGCCGGTCAACTACTACCGCCCCAACGGCCGGCGGGTGACCATCTGGTGCAACCCCGGACTGCGCGGACTGGGCCCGCCGCCCACCACGGACACGGCCCATCCCAAGGTGGACGCCTACCTGTGGCTCAATCGTCCCGGCTACGCCCAGAGCTGCCAGGGCCGGCCGATCGCGTGGTTCCTGCCGCGGGCGCTGTCGTACGCCCGCCTGGCCACGGACTGGCAGCGGCCGCCGAAGGGCACTCGCTTCGGTCACAAGAAGCGCTATCCGCTGAGCGCCTTCGGCCTTCCGCGCTAGCCGCCGCAGCGAAAGTCTTCACGCCTGAACCGCTCGAATGCGGGAGGATGCGCCGCGCACTCTCCGACCGAAGGAGCATCGATGGCATTTCAGAGGATGACCCGCGCCCTGGGACTGGCGGCGGCGCTGGCCGCGCTGGCTCCGGCCACCGCGCTGGCCGACGACTCGCGTGGCGGCGCTGAGAACAACCCGCTGGTGATCGGCCACCGGGGCGCCAGCGGCTATCTCCCCGAGCACACGCTGCCGTCCTACGCCCTGGCGATCAAGCTCGGGGCGGACTACATCGAGCCGGACCTGGTGTCGACCAAGGACGGGTACCTGATCGCGCGGCACGAGCCCAACATCGGCGGCACCACTGACGTGAGCACCCGGCCCGAGTTCGCCGACCGCGAGACGACCAAGATGGTCGACGGCTTCCCCGTGACCGACTGGTTCGCGTCCGACTTCACGCTCGCCGAGATCAAGACGCTGCGTGCCATCCAGCCGCTGGCCGAGCGCCCACAGCGCTTCAACGGGCGCTACCGGATCCCCACCCTCGACCAGGTGATCGCCCTGGCCAAGCGCTACTCGAAGCGCTACGACCGGCGCATCGGGATCTACCCGGAGACCAAGCACCCGACGTTCCACCAGGACCTGGGGCTGGCTCTCGAGCGGCCGCTCGTCCGGACCCTGGACCGCGCGGGCTGGGACCGCAGGCGCTCGCCGGTGTTCATCCAGAGCTTCGAGCAGTCGAACCTCAAGCGGCTCAACCGGATGACCGGCGTGCGGCTGGTGCAGCTGATCGACGCCAACGACGTGAACGCGGACGGGAGCCTCGACTACACCGCGCCCTACGACCGGCCCTACGACTGGACGGCTTCCGGCGATCCGGAGCTGCTGGCCCGGACGTTCGGCTACCTCACCACCGACGCCGGTCTGCGTGAGGTGGCTCGCTACGCCGACGGCATCGGCCCCTGGAAGCCGTACATCCAGAGCACCGAGGCCGCGGACATCAACGGCGACGGCGTGGTGGGCGACGAGAACGGCGACGGCCTCGTCAACGAGACCGATCGCCGGCTGATCGCCCCCAGCGACCTGGTCGACCGGGCTCACGCGCGCGGCCTACTCGTGCATCCCTACACGTTCCGCAACGAGCAGCGCCGGCTGGCCTACGACTACGAGGGCAATCCGATCAACGAGTACCTGCTCTTCTACGAGCTGGGTGTCGACGGAGTGTTCTCGGACTTCCCGAACACGGCGTTCGCCGCGCGCGAGCTGTTCTGGCTCGACCGCTACGGCTCGCTGGACGAGGAGGGCTAGGGCAACTCGAGCGGTAGCGCTCCGCGCACGTGCACCACCCGCGTCGCCCCGACGCGGGTGGTGCGCCGCGCGGGGTGGGGCAGCGTGTGCCCGTGCAGCAGCACCGCGGGCTCGTGTCGCTGCACCCACCTGAGCAGGGCGGGGGAGCCCGTGTGCACCGGGTCGTCGGGCTCGTCGTTCACCCCGGCCGGCGGGCTGTGGGCCAGCAACACGTCAGCCGCCGGCAGGTCCTCGAGCATGGCCGAGGCCTCCTCCTCGCTCCACTCGTTGCGCTCTGAGCCCTCACTGCGCCGATAGCGCGGCGAGCCGCCGAAACCCACGAAGCTCAGGCCGCCCGCGGTCGCGCGCGTCAGGTGGAGATCGGTCACCCCCAGCGCGGCCAGTGCTCCCGGCTCGTCGTGGTTCCCGAGCACGCCCAGCTTGGTCACCGCCACGTCCGCGAGCCCCTCGGTCCAGGCCGGCTCGAGGTCGCCCAGCACGAGGATCAGCTCCGGATCGAGTGCGGCCACCAGATCGGGGATCGAATGACGGGGCGGAGCGTCGGCCAGCGCGAGCACACGCATCCCCGCACGCTACCCGGGCCGTGGCCTGGGATAGCCTGCCCGCACCATGGCCGTCGTGATCGAATCGCCCGTCCGGGTCGAGGCCGCAGGCGAGCCACCCAAGCTGATCGACGAGTTCGCGGGGCGGGCCAGCAACGGCGAGGAGCGGATCAGCGTGGCCCGGATGCGCTCGCCGGCCGGCTGGTCGGAGCCGGGACAGCGCCCGGAGTTCGACGAGTACACGGTGGTGCTCGCGGGAGCCCTGCGGGTGGAGACCGAGACCGAGACGCTCGAGGTTCCCGCCGGCCAGGCGGTGCTGGTCGAGGGTGGCGAATGGGTGCGCTACTCGACTCCCGAGGGCGCCGAGTACGTGGCCATCTGCCTCCCCGCCTTCTCGCCGGACACCGTGCACCGCGACGACGCGGCCTGAGGCCCTGCTCTCACCACCTGATCTCGTCGAACCCTGCCCTCAGCTTCGCCCCGTGCGCCGGATGCAGCTGCTCGACCCAGGCGATGCGGCCGAGCAGATGGGCCCGGAAGTCGGACACTCCGGCGCGGTTCTCGCCGTCGGGCCCGTTGCGGACGCTGTTGTGGACGATGGCCTTGAGGAGATCGAACTCGGCGCGCCTGACGTTGGTGCGCTCGTTGATCACCACGCCGCACAGACTCTGCCGGGTCGCGCCGCGCATGATCCGAGTCTTGCCGGGGTTCAGCCGGAAGCCTTCGGAGGCGGCGATTTCGATGACTTTCTTCGTGATCCGCGGGGCGGAGGCGGCGAGCGAACGGTCGCCGGAGAACGCCAGGTCGTCGGCGTAGCGCGAGTAGCGCGCCCCGGCGGCGACGGCCAGTCCGTCCAGCCGCCGGTCGAGAGCGAAGGCGGCCAGGTTGGCCAGGGCGGGTGAGGCCGGCCCTCCCTGAGGGAGATGCGGTGTGGCGAGCCGCGAGCCGAGCCGCCAGTGCGCCCGAAGACCCGGCGCCCCCGAGGGCCGGGGCAGCGATGCCCACTGATCCGACGGCACGGTGTTGGTGCACAGCCCGGTGAGAGCGTGAGCAACCGCTTCCGCGTAGCCGGCGGTACGGAACATGCCGAAAACGCGGGCGGCCGCCACCGACGCGAAGAAATCCTCGAGGTCGAAGCGCAGGACAGTGGCCGACCCGGTGTGAAGCCCCGCGTGGCTGACAGCGGAGCGCCCGCCGACGAAGCCGTGCGCGGCGTCGTGGCTCGGGATGAGGTTCAAGATCTCGCGCAGGATCTGCCTCTGGCAGCGCTTGAGCCGCGACTTGGGCCGCTCGATCACCCGTGGCGGTCCGCCCGGGCGCTCGATCCAGCGATAGCGATAGTTGCGCAGGCGCTCATCGGCCGCGCGCCGTTCGAGCCCGCGGACGTCGGCGAGCCACTCGAGCTGGCCGTCGCCCAGCTCCAACCAGGCCGCCAGATCAGCCGGAGTGTCGAGCTCGGGCACCGACCAGCGGCGCCGCCCCATGCGCTCCTCGAACAGGAACCGCCGACGGACCCGCGGCCGGACGTCCGTGGGAGGCTCGCGCAGGCGGGCGATCTGAACGGTGAGAAAGCGCGCGAGCTCGCGCGGACGGTCGAGCGGAGGACGGTGATAGCTCGCCAGCACCTCCTCGGCGAGCCCCGGGACCCAGCGCGGCGCGGGCTCGACACATTCGCCGGCCCGGCGAACGAGGCCGCCGAGGGTCCAGTCGCCGCTCAGGAAGGCCGCCGCCAACGGGGCGGCGAGCTGGGTCTGGTCGCTCGGCTGGTACACGTGGGTCAGGGACGGCGACGGCCGGTCTCGACCCATCCTGTCCTGCGTGCGCTTGCCGGCGCGAAGCTGCCGCGGGGCGCATGCGATGCATGCCTTGCTGAGCAAGGGTGCCCCGGGGTATCCCCGGAGAGGCCCGCGCACCCCGAGGGGTCGCGGATCCGGCTCGAGCGCCGGCCGTCGCGGTTTCCATGACCGGACGGCACTATGACGCACGCCGCCGGCCTGCCGGCCGGCGCTAACGTCGACCGGTGTGAGCCGCGCCGCCCTCGTATCCCTCTACGCGCTGCTCGTCCTGATTTGGTCGAGCACCTGGGTGGCGATCAAGTTCGGGCTGGAGGACAGCCCGGCGCTGCTCGGGGCGGGACTGCGCTTCGTGCTCGCCGGGGCGGTGCTGCTGGCCTTCGCCACGCTGCAGAAGCGTTCGCTGCGCACCGACTGGCGGCTCGTGGCGGTGCTCGCGGCCATGCCCTTCGCCCTCGCCTACGGCCTTGTCTACTGGGGCGAGCAGTACATCCCGTCGGGCCTCGCCGCGGTGCTGTTCGGGGTGCTGCCGCTGTACACCGGGATCCTGGCCGGCCTCTTCCTGCCCGAGGAGCCGCTGCGGGCGCGTCTGGTGGTGGGCGTGCTGATCGCCATCGGCGGGCTCGCGCTGGGGTTCGCCGAGAGCCTGAACCTGGGCGACGAGGAGCTTGCGCTGGCGGGCGCCGCCGCGCTGGCGCTGGCTCCACTGGGCGCCGCGGTGGGCAACGTGGCCCAGAAGCTGCGCGCCCGGGAGCTCGACGCCGTGACGCTCAACGGCTGGGCGATGCTGGCCGGCGGCGCCCTGCTGCTTGCGGTCTCGGCCGTGGGGGAGGATTGGGGAGAGCTGCGGTTCACGGCCGAGTCGATCGGATCGATCGCCTATCTCGCGCTGATCGGCTCGGCGGTCGCGTTCGTCGGGCTGACCGTTCTCCTGCGTCAGCTCACGGCCCAGTCGATGTCGTTCCTGGCCATGCTGCTGCCGTTCGGGGCGCTCCTGTTCGGAGCGGCTCTCTACGACGAGGCTCTCACCTGGCGGGCTCTGGCCGGAGCGCTGCTTGTGGCGATCGGGCTGCTGATCGCTCAGGGCCGCAGCGCCCCGACATCGGAGGCGCCCGCTCCGCCGCGGCCTCGAGTGCAGCCCCCGCTGCGAGAGGCCGAGGAAGCCCTCCGGAGTCGCTAGACTCGCCTGTCGGCGTCCACCCCGAAGTGGCCGCCATTTTATTGCCATGAGCTACGCAGTCGTCAGAGTGGGCGGTAAGCAGTACCGCGTCGAGGAGGGCCAGTCGATCGTCGTCGACCGGCTCCGAGCCGACGAGGGCGAAAAGGTCGACCTCGAGCCACTGCTGTTCGCCGACGGCGACAAGTCGGTGCTCGGCGGCGACGAGCTGACCAAGGTGAAGGTCCAGGCCACGGTCACCGCACACGAGCGCGGCAAGAAGATCCACGGACTCAAGTTCAAGCCCAAGCGCGGGTACAAGCGCCGCTACGGCGCCCGAGCGGACCTGACCCGCCTGGAGATCAGCTCGATCAAGCGCGGCGGCCGGGCCAAGGCCAAGGCCAAGGAGGACGACGATGGCTCATAAGAAGGGACTCGGCTCCAGCCGAAACGGGCGTGACTCGAACGCCAAGCGCCTTGGGGTAAAGGTGTTCGCCGGCCAGGAGGTCAGCGGCGGCGAGATCATCGTCCGCCAGCGCGGCACCCGCTTCACGCCGGGCGAGGGCGTGGGCCTCGGACGCGACCACACCATCTTCGCCAAGCGGCCGGGAACCGTGCAGTTCGCCGAGGGCCGCCGGGGTCGCGTGATCTCGGTCGAGCCCGCCGAGTAAGCCCGCCGCTCCGCCGCACGGATAGCCTCAGCTCTCTGACCTATTCGATCGTCGCCCGTGACCCGTCGAGCGGGGAGTTCGGCGTGGCCGTCCAGTCCCACTTCTTCGGCGTGGGCTCGCTCGTCACCTGGGCCGGCCCCGGCGTGGGCGCGGTGGCCACCCAGTCGATGGTGGAGCCGGCCTACGGCCCGCGGGCCCTGGAGCTGATGGGCCGCGGTATGAGCGCTCCCCAGGCGCTCACCGAGCTGCTGTCCGCCGACGCCCTGGAGGAGGCCCGCCAGGTGGCCGTGATCGACAGGGCGGGCCGGGTGGCGGTGCACACAGGCCCGGGCTGTATCCCGCACGCCGGCCACGCTGTGGGCGACCAGGTGAGCGCCCAGGCCAACATCATGGCCCGCGACGCGGTGCCGGGGGCGATGCTCGCGGCCTACGCGGCCGCCGGGGGAGGGCTTCCCACGAGGTTGTTGGCCGCCCTGGACGCCGCCGAGGCCGAGGGCGGCGATCTGCGCGGGCGCCAGTCAGCGGCGCTGATGGTGGCCGCCGGCACGGCGACCGGTCAGCCGGGGGCGGACACGCTCTTCGATCTGCGTGTGGAGGACCATCCCGAGCCGCTGTCCGAGCTTCGACGGCTGGTGGAGCTCCGGCAGGCCTACTCGCATGTGGACGCCGGGGACCAGCTCGCGGCTCAGGGCGACACCGCCGGGGCGCTCCACGAATACGCCGCTGCCCACCGCGCGCAGCCGGACAACGCCGAGTTCGCGTTCTGGCACGGCGTGGCGCTCGCCGCGGAGGGCCAGGAGGCCCAGGGAGCCCCGCTCGTGCGCGCGGCCGTCCACGCTCACCGCGGCTGGGCCGAGTTGCTCGAACGGCTGCCCGCCGCCGGGCTGTTCCCGGACGATGCTCCACTGATTGCCCGCCTGGTCGGCACGCGGGCCGAGTCGGTCCCGGAGTAGCCGTGTTCCACGACCGGGCGGTGATCGAGGTCCGAGCCGGAGGGGGCGGAAACGGAGTGGTGTCCTTCCGGCGTGAGGCGCACGTGCCCAAGGGCGGCCCCGATGGTGGTGACGGCGGGCGGGGAGGCGACGTGGTGATCGTCTGTGACAACTCGCTTCGCGATCTGTCCTCGTTTCGCCGCGGAGCCCACTTCAAGGCGCCGCGCGGCGGCCACGGGCAGGGGGCGAACAAGCACGGCGCCACCCCGGAGCCGCTCGAGGTGCGCGTGCCGCCGGGCACCGTGGTGCTGGACCAAGCTAAGGGCGACCGCTGGGATCTCCTGGCGGCCGGCCAGCGCGTCGCGGTGGCCCGCGGCGGACCCGGGGGACGCGGCAACCGCCAGTTCGCGACCTCCACGCGTCAGACACCGCGCTTCGCCGAGCGAGGGCTGCCGGGGGAGGAGCGCCGGCTCGAGCTGCAGCTGCGGCTGCTCGCCGACGCCGGCCTCGTCGGTCTGCCCAACGCGGGCAAGTCCTCGCTCCTGGCTCGTCTCACCCGCGCTCAGCCCAAGGTGGCCGGGTATCCCTTCACCACGCTGGAGCCCGTGCTGGGCACGCTGGAGCGCGACGACCGGCAGCTGGTGATCGCCGACATCCCCGGCCTGATCGAGGGCGCTAGCTCGGGCGCCGGGCTGGGACACGAGTTCCTGGCCCACGTGGAGCGCTGCCGCGTGCTGGTGCACGTCCTCGACCTGGCTCCGCTGGACGGCTCGGACCCGTCCGCCAACTTCGCGACGGTGGAGGCCGAGCTGCGCGAGCACGGGCAGGGACTGGCCGGCCTGCCGCGTCTGCTCGCGCTGTCGAAGGCCGACCTCGTCTCGCCGGAGGAGGCTCAGCGCGCAGCCGAGGAATGGACGGGTCGGCTCGACATCGGCGTGCTCGACGTGATCGTCACCTCGGCGGCCACCGGGGAGGGGCTGGCCGAGCTGGCGACGGCGATCTTCCGTCACGTGCCCGTCGACGAGGACGAGGAACCCGAGGAGCGGGCCACGCCGGCCACCCACAGGGTCTACCGGCCCGGACGCGCGGACGCCTTCGCGATCAACCGCACCCCGAGCGGCGCCTACCGCATAGAGGGAGAGCGCGTGGAGCGGCTGATCGCCCGCCACGACACGGACAACGACGAGGCGCTGCGCTACATCGAGGAGCGCCTGCGGGCCCTGGGCGTGATCAAGGCCCTCGAGTCAGCGGGCTTCGAGCCGGGCGACGACGTGGAGATCGCCGGCGTGGTGTTCGAGCTCGACCCCGGCGCTCCGCACGGCTGATGGTGAGCCCACGCGCCGTTCGGGTGTTCCTGCTCTGCCTGGTGTGCGCGCTCGGCGCCTGCGGCGGCGGCGACGAGGAGGACATCGAGCAGACGCTGCGTGACTTCGTGGCTGCCACCAACGAGCAGGATGCCGACGCCTTCTGTGGGGAGATCGTGACCCAGGAGTTCCTCGAGCAGACCACTGGGTCGACCGGCGACAAGGCTCAGGACGAGTGCCGGCGCCAGATGAGGGCCGTCCGCGGGCTCAACGTGAGGTTCGTCCGGGTTCGCAGCACCACGATCGACGGCGACCGGGCGACGGTCACGGCGGTGCTCAGGACGGAGGGACGGCCCACGCCGCGCGGGTATCGGCTGGAGAAGCAGGACGGCGACTGGAAGCTGTCGGGCAGCATCGGCGACTGACCCGGCCTAACCTCTCGGGCCATGGCGACGGTGGTGGTGAAGCTCGGCTCGAGCATCGTGGCGGACGAGGCCGGCGAGGTCCGGGCGGACGTGCTCAGCTCGGTGTGCGACCAGGTGGCCGACCGCTACCGCTCAGGGGTCGACACGGTGGTGGTCACCTCCGGCGCCATCGCCCGCGGGATGAGGTTGATGGAGCTGCCGATGCGGCCCACCGGGATGCAGGAGCTGCAGGCGGCGTCGGCCGTGGGCCAGGGGAAGCTGTACCGCCATTACGACGAGCTGCTCCAGGAGCGCGGAGTGCCGTCCGCCCAGGTGCTGCTCACCTTCTTCGACATGTCCGCGCGGACTCACTACCTCAACGCCCGGCACACCCTGCGCACGCTGCTCCGGTGGAGGGTGGTGCCGGTGATCAACGAGAACGACACCACCACCACCGACGAGATCTCGTTCGGCGACAACGACTTCCTCGCCGCGCAGGTGGCCATCCTGCTCGGCGCCGACCTGCTCGTCCTCCTCACCGACACCGGCGGCCTGCACACCGCCGATCCGCGCCACCACGCCGACGCGCGGCTGATCGCGGACGTGACCAACCTGCAGGAGCTGGAGGGCTACGAGATCGGGCTGTCCAGCTCTCCGCTCGGCTCGGGCGGCATGCGCTCGAAGGTCGTGGCCGCGGAGATGGCCACGGCGGCGGGAATCCCGGTGACGATCACGAGCGGCGTGGATCCAGGCTCGGTGGCGGCGGCGCTCGAGGGCCGGCCCGGCGGCACCCGCTTCCATCCCCAGGAGGGGCGCGTGTCGAGCTTCAAGCTCTGGCTCAAGTACGCGAAGCCCACCCAGGGACGGCTGGTGGTGGACGAGGGAGCCGAGAACGCGCTGCGCGAGCGGGGCACGAGCCTCCTACCCGTGGGCGTGGTCGAGGTGGAGGGTGAGTTCGAGGCGGGGGACGCCGTGGAGGTCCGCTGCAACGGCCGCGCCGTGGGCAAGGGGATAGTCGGCTACTCCGCCGGTGAGCTTCGCCGGATCAAGGGCCTGAAGACCGACGCCGTCCGGGAGCTGCTCCCCAGGGCGACCGAGGAGGCCGTGCACAGGGACTACTTCGTCCTGGAGTAAGGGCCCTGCTTGACTCGCCGGGGTGCGCGTGCGCCTGCGCTCTCCCTACGACCGCGAGATCTTCGGCCTCGCCCTGCCCGCCCTCGGCGCCCTGGCGGCCGAGCCGCTCTACCTGCTTGTCGACACCGCCATGGTCGGTCACCTGGGCACGCAGGAGCTGGCCGCCCTCGCCATCGCCGCCACCCTGCTCACCGGCGCCTTCACGCTGTTCAACTTCCTCACCTACGGGACCACGGCGCAGGTGGCGCGCTTTCACGGAGCGGGGCAGGAGCTCGTGGCGGGGCGCCTGGCCGCCCAGGCGCTGTGGCTCTCCTCCGGTCTGGGCCTGATCCTCACGGTGCTGTTGGCCGCGGGGGCAGCGCCGCTGGTGGACCTCATGGGGGCCGAGGGTCGCACCCGCGAGCTGGCCATCGAGTACCTGCGCATCGGCGCGCTGGGACTCCCCTTCGCCCTGATTGCCCTGGCGGGTCAGGGCTTCCTGCGCGGAGTGTCCGACCTGCGCACGCCGCTCGTGATCGTGGTGGTGGCCAACGCGGTCAACGTGATCCTGAACGTCGTCTTCATCTACGGGCTCGACTGGGGCCTGGCGGGCTCGGCCGCGGCGACGGTGGTGGCGCAGGCGGGCATGGGCGCCGCCTTCGTTCGGGCGCTGTTGCGCGCTCCCGCCGACACACGGCGCCCGTCCTTCGAGCAGATGCGCCCGCTGGGGCGCATCGGCGGCGAGATCTTCGTGCGCACCGCGGCTCTCTACGGCTCCTTCCTGGTCGCGGGCGCGGTGCTCGCGCGCGTCGGGGAGGACTCGCTCGGCGCCCACCAGATCGCCTTCCAGCTGTTCGTGTTCCTGGCGCTCGTGCTGGACTCGATCGCGATCGCGGGGCAGGTGATCGTGGGCCGCACGCTCGGGGCGGGGGACGCCGAGGGCGCCCATAGCTCGGCGCGGCGGATGATCGAGTGGGGCGTGGCCGCCGGTGCGCTGTTCGGGCTCGTGATGATCGCACTGGTCGACGTTCTGCCGCGCGCGTTCACGAGTGACCCCGCGGTGATCGAGCGAGCACAGGAGATCTGGTTCCTGTTCGCGCTCATGCAGCCGGCCAACGGGGCCGTGTTCGCGCTGGACGGGATCCTCATCGGGGCAGGGGACACCCGTTTCCTGATGTGGGGAATGCTGGTGGCGTCGCTGGGCGTGTTCATGCCCATCACGCTGGCTTCGCTCGCCTTCGACCTCGGCATCGTCGGGGTCTGGTGCGGGCTGGTGGCCCTCATCGCCACCCGGCTCGCCCTGTGCGCGTGGCGCTTCTCCGGGCGGCGCTGGGCGGTCATCGGGCCGGAGCGCCGGGCGGCGGCCTGAGAGCGCTCGATACCCTTGCCGCAATGGCCACCACCGCCCAGTCGGTAGCCGAGGTCTGCGCTCAGGCCAAGCGCGCCGCGCTCGAGCTGGCGGTGCTCGATACGGGAACCAAGAACGCTGCTCTCCACGCCATCGCCGCGTCGCTCGAGGAGCGCGCGGGTGAGATCCTCGAGGCCAACGAGCGCGATATGGAGGCGGGCGCCGAAGCGGGGCTGGACGCCAGCCTGCTCGATCGCCTGTCACTCACCGAGCAGCGCCTGGCCGGCATCGCGGCGGACGTGCGCGCCATCGCCGCGCTGCCCGATCCGGTGGGCGAGACGATCGACGGCCACCGGCTCGAGAACGGGCTCGACGTGCGCCGCGTGCGAGTGCCCCTCGGCGTGGTCGCGGTGGTCTACGAGGCGCGTCCCAACGTGACGATCGACTGCTCGGCGCTCTGCCTCAAGTCGGGTAACGCGATCGTCCTGCGCGGCTCCTCGACCGCCGCTCACTCCAACGCGGTGCTGGCCCAGGTGGCCTCGTCGGCCGTTCGCGCCGCGGGCGTGCCCGAGGGGGCCATCTCGATCGTCTCCGGAGGCGATCGCGACGAGCTGCGTCAGATCGCCACCCAGGACGGCGTGGTCGATCTGGTGATCCCGCGCGGCGGCGACGGGCTGAAGGACGCGCTCAAGGAGCACGCCACGGTGCCCGTCATCTACGCCGCCGGTGGGAACGGGCACGTGTTCGTGGACGCGACCGCTGACCTCGACGACGCCGTGGCCATCACCGTCAACGCGAAGGTCCAGCGGCCGTCGACCTGCAACGCCGCGGAGACGCTGCTGGTGCACGCCGATGTGGCGGCGGACTTCCTGCCACGCGCGCTCCGCGAGCTGCGCGAGTCGGGCGTGGAGCTCCGGGTGGACGGCCGCACGCGCTCGCTGGCCGGGCCGCTGGCCGACTCGCTCAGGGACGCGAGCGAGGACGACTGGGCCACCGAGTACCACGCGCTGATCCTGGCGGTGAAGGTGGTGGACTCGGTCGACGAGGCGATAGAGCACGTCAACCGCTACGGCTCCGGGCACTCCGAGGCCATCGTCACCGGCTCGACTGGATCGGCACAGGCCTTCACCGGCGGTGTCGACGCCGCCTGCGTGTACGTGAACGCGTCCACGCGCTTCACCGACGGCGCGGTGTTCGGAATGGGCGCGGAGATCGGCAACTCCACGCAGAAGCTGCACGCCCGCGGCCCGATCGGGTTGCGGGAGCTCACCACCTACAAGTTCGTCGTCGAAGGCGCCGGGCAGGTCCGCGGCTAGGTTGCGAAGCGCTTGCGCGTAGGAGTCTTCGGAGGAGCCTTCAACCCGCCGCACCTGGGCCATCTGGTGTGCGCGCAGGAGGCACTGGTGCAGCTCGACCTGGAGCGGGTGGTGCTCGTGCCCGTGGGCCAGGCGCCCCATCGCGAGATCGATGGCGACCCCGGCGCCGAGGAGCGGCTCGAGTTGGTGGAGCTCGCCGTGGCCGGCGACGACCGCTTCTCGGTCTCGCGCGCGGAGGTGGATCGCGACGGGCCGTCCTACACGGCCGACACCCTCGAGGCCATGCGCGCCGAGTCCCCCGAGGACGAGCACTTCCTGATCTTGGGTGGCGACCAGGCCGCGGCTCTGCCGTCGTGGCACGAGCCCGCCCGGGTGCTCGACCACGCCACCGTGGCCGTAGTCGAGCGCGTGGGCTGGACCCGCAGCGGCATCGGGATCCGGATCGGCCGCCTGCCCGGGGCCGACCGGGTGCGCTATCTCGACATGCCGCTCATCCAGATCTCCTCGACCTCGATCCGCAGGCGGATACGAGAGGGGGCGCCGATCCGCTACCTCGTCCCCGGCGCGGTGGAGGAGCGGATCGAGGAGCGCGAGCTCTACCGGGCGCCCGTCGTGGCCGTCGAAGCCCCGGTCCAGGCCGCGAAGGCATGACCGGCGCTCACGACGACCCCGCGGTGCTGGCCGAGCGCGTCGCCTCCGTGGCGTCCGATCGCAAGGCGATCGACATCCGGGTGATCGACCTGCGAGGGATCGTCTCCTACACCGACTTCTTCGTCATCTGCTCAGGCAACACCGAGCGCCAGACCAAGGCGATCCACGATGCCATCTACCAGGATCTCAAGGACGACGAGGAGCGCCTGCTCCCACGCCGCAGCGAGGGCGACCGCGACGCCCGCTGGATCCTGCTCGACTACTGGGACGTGGTGGTCCACATCTTCACTCCGGAGGCGCGGGAGTACTACCGGCTGGAGAACCTCTGGGGCGAGGCGCCGGCGCGGTCGGTGGGCTGAGGCTTTCCGTCCGGCGATGGTGCGAACATGTGTTCGTGCTGTCGACCAACCACAAGGGTGCTTTGGCGGAAGCGAAGATCGTCGCGGCCGCGGTGGAACTCGGCGTTCCGGTCCTCCGACCGATCCAGGAGCACGGGCGCTACGACCTCGCGTTCGAGCTCGGCGGAGAGATGCTGCGTGTCCAGTGCAAGTGGGGTGGCCTGGACACGAGACGGCACGGTCATCAAGGTCTGCGCTGCAGACCTCGTCATGCCTCACGCCGGCTGGCTACGTCCGAGCGTCGTACAGCGACCGACCAGATCGATCTGGTCGCGGTCTACTGCGGCGAGCTCGATCGTTGCTACCTTCTTCCCGCACGATCGCCTGTGTCCGAACGTCGCGCCATCTGGCTGACGGCTGACCGAACCGCGTAATGGTCAGCGGGCATGCATTAACCTGGCAGGTCGATTACGACTTCGACTGGGGCTGTAGCTCAGCTGGAAGAGCGTCGCGCATGGCAGCGCGAGAGGCCAGGGGTTCGAGCCCCCTCAGCTCCACTACCGATTCACCCGATGAGGCGCCGACGTTGAAGTCGGTTGCCACGAGTTCCGCAACCACTTCGGCTACTACCTCGAGCAGGCCGCGGCCGGCACGGACATCGAAGTCAGCCGTCGCGGAAGGCCCTACGCCCGGCTGGTCGCGGCGCGGCCGGCCGCGCCGGAGCTCGAGCTGGTCAGCTCCGCTTGACCGCCATGCCCCGCAACGTGTGGGCCACGCTGTCGCAGGCGTCGATCGCATCCTCGACCCGCTCGAAGATGTCCTTCCAGCGGATCACCACCATGGGATCCACACCGCCCTGGAAGAGCGAGGTGAGGCCGGCCCGAAGGATGCGATCGCCTTCGTCCTCGAGGCGATCGATCTCGGCGAGATGGCGCTGCGCCGCGCCCAGGTCCTTCGTCGCCGTCGAGGGCGCCGAGGGCCTGCGCCACCTCGTACCCGGCCGAGGCGAGGGTGTCGGTGAGCTCTATGGCCTGATCCATGGACGCCTCGACGTGGTACAGCCCGAGGAGGTCGCCGACCTCCTCCGAGAAGTCGACGATGTCGTCCAGCCCGGAGGCGAGCGCGAGCACGTCGCTGCGGTCGAAGGGCACCGCCGGACGGGCGTGCAGGTGGTGGATGATGTCGTGGGTGACGCCGTCGTTGGCGTGCTCGACGTCCACGAGCTCGAGCCGCTTCGTGCCGCCGTCCGGCCACGAGCGCATCAGCTCCCGCAACAGCGCGGTGGACATCTCCACGTTGCGGCCCGCTCGGCCGAGCAGATCGAAGAGCTCGCCGTAGTCGGGCGCGCGTCCCACGATCGATGCCAGCCGCTCAGCCGTCCCGTTTCCGGCAGCGGAGTTGGCAACCGTCCGGCCCCGCATGGCGAATAGCCCACTCATGGCTCCTGACGTTAGGAACTTCCCGGCTATGCAGGTGAAAAGGCGGTGAAGTCGTCTTCCGGGCTCAGGCTACCCGCCTACCCGCCGGGGTGGGCCGGGGCATTCCGGATGCGCCGGCGCGCCTCGGCGAAGCGCAGCGCCTCGTAGGCGATCAGCGCCGAGCTGATCCCCGCGGCGACTCCGACCGCGACGATCGAGTCCACCTCGGTGGCGAACGGGATGAGAGCCAGACACAGCAGCACCACGAAAACCCGCTGCTTGTTGATCGAGCGCACGTTGCGCAGCCGGAAGGCGATGTGGCCGGTGTAGTAGAGCGCCAGCCCACCGAACAGGGCTACCGCGGGCACCGTCTTCAGCGGCTCGTCGACGTCGCCCACCGTCTTCTTCACGCCGAGCGCCACCAGCACGATCCCGGCGACCATCAACAGGTGCAGATAGCTGTACGAATCGCGTGCCATTCGGGCGCGGTCGTAGCCGGTCGTCTGAGCGAAGCGCCGCTCGGCCACCACCGCCACCACGTCGAAGTACGCCCACCACATCGCCGCCGCCAAGCCGATCACGAACAGCGTGGCCAGCACCAGGCTGCTGTCGATGTCCGCACCCTCGATGCCGGCGCCGATGGCCACCAGAGACTCGCCCAGCGCGATGATGATGATCAGCGAGAAGCGCTCGGCGAAGTGACCGGCGGACACCTTGAAGCCGCGCACGCCGAACACGTACGGACCCGAGAAGTCGATGGCGAGCGCCGCGATCCACAACGCCGCCTGGACACCCCCTTCGGCGAACCCGGCGGCGAGAATCAGCAACGGTGCCGGCAACGCCGTGCGAGAGAGAACGCGCACGGCGCCAGCGACGTCCACGTCGTCGTTGGCCTCGGCGAAGATGAAGATGTGCAGCCAGCGCACGACCGCGTAGGCGACGCCGAAGATGACCGCGTCGTCGCCGAATGCGTGAGGCGCGGCCAGCGCCGCCACGAGCATCGCGGCCATCGCGGCGAACATCAGCAGCCGCTCCTTGTCCTGGTCGGTGTCGATGGCGTTGGTCAGCCAGGAGTAGGCGGCCCAGGCCCACCAGAGCGCGGCCAGCACCATCATTCCCTGCCCGAGGCCCTCCCAGGTGGGGTTCTCGGCCATCAGCAGCGTGACCTGGGTGAGGGCGAAGACGAAGACGAGGTCGAAGAACAGCTCGAGCGGGGCCACCCGCTTCTCGGTGCCGTCGAGCTGCCCCTCGTCGATCTCTTCCCGTGCCTCAGCGACGCTCATGCGAGGCCAGCGATGATCGCAGGCGCGGCGCGCGGGCTGGACCAGGTCCGGGCTGGCTGCCTATGCAATGCTTAGGCACATGCCGAACAAAGAGGGACTCCTGCTGGGCGACGCCGCCCGCGCCATCGGCGTCAGCCCGGACACGCTCCGGCGCTGGGAACGCGCGGGCAAGCTGCGCACGTCGCGCGACCACGCCAACCGCCGGCGCGTCGCGCGCCGGGAGGTGGAGCGGCTCGCCGGCCATCCCGATCGCCACCGCGCGGGCGACTCGCTCTCGGCCCGAAACCGCTTCCCAGGCGTGGTGCGCTCGGTCGAGGTGGACGGCGTGATGGCGCTGGTCGAGATCGAGGCCGGACCGCATCTGGTCACCGCCGCGGTCACGCGCGATGCCGTGGAGGAGCTCGGGCTTGCCGCCGGCGTGCCCGCCACCGCCGCGGTCAAGGCCACCTCGGTCATGATCGAGCGAGGGCCGTCGTGAAGGGGCCGGCGCTCGTGCTGGCCGCCGGCGCTCTGCTGGTCGGGGCCTGCGGCAATGACGACGAGGGCGACGGGGGCAACGGCGGCGGCGGTGGCTCCGGCGGGGGAGATCCCACGCGGCTGACCGTCTCCGCGGCCGCCTCCATGACCGAGGCCATCGAGAGCTGCGCTCCCGAGTTCGGTTCCGCGGAGAATGCCGACGTGAAGTTGTCCTTCGCCGGCTCCGACGAGCTCGCGGCCCAGATTCGCCAGGGGGTGAAGGTCGACGTGTACGCAGCGGCCAACACGCGCCTGCCGGATGAGCTCTACGACGAGGATCTTCTCTCCAAGCCGGTCGAGTTCGCGACGAACGAGTTCGTGCTCGCCGTGCCCGCGGACTCCGACATCGAGTCGATCGACGACCTCACGGCGGAGGGCACCAAGATCGCCATCGGCTCCGACTCGGTGCCGATCGGGGAGTACACGCGCGAGACGCTGGCCAAGCTCCCCCCCGATCAGGAGAAGGCGATTCTCGACAGCGTCCGCTCCAACGAGCCCGACGTGAAGGGCATCGTGGGCAAGCTGACCCAGGGGGCCGTGGACGCGGGCTTCGTCTACGTCACCGACGTGAACGCCACCGGCGGTGAACTGAAGGCGATCGAGCTCCCGCCCAAGCTGGAGCCGCAGGTGACCTACGGCGCGGGCGTCGTGAAGGCCGCCCGCCAGCCCGAGCTCGCCCAGACGTTTGTCGACGGGCTGAACGACGGCGACTGCGCCACCGCGCTCGAGGAGGCAGGCTTCGGGAAGGTCGGGTGATGTCGGTGCGCTGGTTTCCGGCGCTGCTGTTCATCAGCCTCGCGCTGGCGATCACCTTCCTCACGCTGCCCGTGGTGGCGATCTTCGTCGACCGCAGCCCCGCGGAGCTGATCGACAGCCTGGGTGAGCCCGGTGCGCTGGACGCGCTCTGGCTGAGCCTGCGCACCACCTCCGCGGCCATCGCGATCATCCTCGTGGTCGGGACTCCCGCGGCCTACCTGCTCGCTACCCGTTCGTTCCGCGGAAAGGCGGCCGTGGTCACCCTGATCGAGCTGCCGCTCGTGTTGCCCCCCGCGGTGGCGGGCATAGCGCTGCTGGCCGCCGTGGGGCCGAGCGGGATCCTCGGCGGAGTGGTGGAGGCCGCCGGGATCGAGCTGTCGCTGGAGACGGCCGGCGTCGTGGTGGCGCTCACCTTCGTGGCCTCGCCCTTCTACGTCCGCCAGGCAATGGCCGCGTTTGCGTCGGTGGACCGGACCCTCATGGACGCGTCCCGCACCCTCGGCGCGCCCGAGTCGCGCGGCTTCTGGCGGGTGATGATCCCGGTGGCCATGCCGGGCCTCGCCGCCGGCACGGCGCTGGCGCTCGGCCGGGCGCTGGGCGAGTTCGGCGCGACGCTGATGTTCGCCGGTTCGTTCGAAGGCATCACCCAGACGGTGCCGCTGGCCATCTACGACCGTTTCTCCACCGAGTTCGACTCGGCCCTCGCCCTGTCGGCAGTGCTCGTGGCCGTGTCGGGCGCCATTCTCCTGTCCGTGAAGCTCGTTCAGGGAAACGAGGCGCTCGGCGGTTGGCAGATGGACTGACGACCGCGGTGCTGAGGGTCGAGGCCACCACCCTTCTGGGGACGCTCGAGCTGGACATCGCCGTCGCCGTGGAGCGGGGCGAATGTCTCGCCCTGGCCGGGCCGTCGGGCGCCGGCAAGACCAGTGTGCTGCGGATCGTGGCAGGACTGGTCCGGCCGCAGCGAGGGCAGGTGGAGGCCGAGGCAGAGGTCTGGCTCGACACCGAGCGCGGCATCGACGTCCCCCCTGAGAGCCGCAGCTGCGGCTACGTCTTCCAGGAGTATGCGCTCTTCCCGCATCTCACCGCATGGCAGAACGTGGCCTACGGGCTGACCCGCGTGCCGCGGCGCGATCGTCGGGCACAGGCTCACGCGATGCTCGACCGGTTCGGGCTCGCCGGCAAGGCCGATTCCCGACCGCGCAATCTGAGTGGTGGCGAGCGCCAGCGCATAGCGGTGGCGCGCGCCCTGGCCCGCGAACCGGACGTGCTCCTGCTCGACGAGCCCCTCTCGGCTCTCGACGCGCGCACCCGGGCGGGAGCCGCCCGCGAGCTGGCGGTACTCCTCAGGGAAACCGCCGCGCCCACCCTGCTCGTCACCCACGACTTCGCCGAGGCGGCCCAGCTGGGCGACCGCGTGGGCGTGATCGACGCGGGCCGCGTGGTGCAGGAGGGGACTCCGACCGAGCTCGCCGCCGCGCCCCGCTCGGCCTTCGTCGCGGACTTCACCGGCGCCGTGGTCCTCACCGGCACCGCGAGCGGCGGCGCCGACGGGCTCACCCACGTCGCCCTCGACGGAGGCGGCTCGGTGGCGAGCACCGATCCGGGCAGCGGCGAGGTGGCGGTATCGATCTATCCGTGGGAGATCGCGATCGAGCCCCCAGGACAGGGCTCCCACGGTTCCGCCCGCAATCACCTCACGGCGGAGATCGTCTCCATCACGGCCGTCGGCAACCGGGTGCGACTCGGGCTCGCGGGCCCACAGCCGCTCGCGGCCGAGATCACCCGCGCCTCGGCGGACCAGTTGCAGCTCGAGCCGGGCGCTACCGTCACCGCGACCTGGAAGGCGGCGGCCACCCGCGTGGTGGCCGCCTGAACACGAAGCGGAGGCACGGCATGCGCATCAGCGCGCGCAATCAGCTGAAGGGAACGGTCAGCGGCATCCGGCGCGGTGAGGCCATTGCCAACGTGGAGCTGGAGGTGGCCGGCCAGCGTCTGGTGGCGTCGATCACGGTCGAGTCCGTGGACGAGCTGGGGCTTGACACCGGCAGCGAGGTCACCGCGGTGATCAAGGCGTCGGACGTGATGCTGGCCACCGAGTAGCGCCTACGGGCCGAGACACATCCAGCGCAGCGCGCCGTTGAGCACCTCGGCGCGCTCCCACTGGAGGAAGTGGCCCGCCCCCGGGACCACGAAGGGGCCGGCCCGCTCGGGGAAGGCGGCCTCCATGCGCTCCGGAAAGTCGCGCGGGATCACGTGGTCCTCGGGCCCGTACAGGATGAGCGCGGGCGTGGGGTTGATCTCGACCAGGCGCACGGGCTCCGGGGCGGTGCGCGGGCCGCCCACGTACTCGTAGTTGGCGATGGAGGCGCGGAAGTGCTCGGCATCGGCGAAGGGCTCGGTCAGGCGCCCCACGTCCTCACGCGTGAACGAGCCCGGCGCCGCCCAGAAGCGCGACCCGTAGAACTGCGCGACGTAGCGGCGGCGCTTGTCGGGGGTGTCGAGCTCGGCCGCGAGACCGTCGGCGTCTCGCGACTGGCGGGCGAAGTAGTCGGCCGCCATGCGCACCTCGGGCGCGAGACCGCGCGGGCCGTCGGGCAGCACCGGCGGGATCGTGTTGAACAGGACCAGCCGGCTGACGAGGCCCTCGTACCGGAGGGAGAGGTCCTGCGCCACCACGCCCCCGAGGTCGCCGGCGCAGACCACCGCGGACTCATGGCCGAGCTCTTCGCGCAGGAGCGCGGCCATGTCGTGCGAGTGGGCCGCCGCGTCGTAGCGCTCGTCCGGCGCCAGCCCCGAGTCGCCGAAGCCGCGCAGGTCGGGCGCGATGACCTCGAACCCGGCCGCGGCGAGGGCCGGCACGTTGCGCTCCCAGATCCGCCTCGTCTCAGGCCAGCCGTGCAACAGCAGCAGCGGAGCGCCGCCGGCGCCCTCGCGCTCGTAGACGAGCTCGGCTCCGGTGCTGAGGCTCGCCGCGGGCACCGCGCGAGTGTAGGCCCGGGCAGGCCCCGGCCGCCGTTAGTCTCCTGAGGTCCGATGGCAGAGCGCTACGACCCGAGTGCGATAGAGCCCAAGTGGCAGAAGTTGTGGGCCGACGAGCACACCTGGGAGGTCTCGAACGACGAGGTTCGAGACCAGCCCATGGCCTACGTGCTCGAGATGCTGCCGTATCCCTCGGGCGAGCCGCACATCGGCCATCTGAAGAACTACTCCCTGGGCGACGCGGTCGCGCACTTCCAGCGCCGGCACGGGCACCTCGTCCTGCATCCCATGGGCTACGACGCCTTCGGACTGCCCGCCGAGAACCACGCCATCAAGACCGGCCGCCACCCCCGGGAAGCCACGGAGGAGGCAATCGGCCAGTTCCAGGAGCAGTTCCGGCGCTGGGGCATCTCGATCGACTGGACGCGGGAGTTCGGCACCCACGAGCCGCGCTACTACCGCTGGACCCAGTGGCTCTTCCTGCGGCTGTTCGAGCGCGGCCTGGCCTATCGCAAGGAGGCGGCGGTCAACTGGTGCCCGAAGGACGCCACGGTCCTGGCCAACGAGCAGGTGATCGACGGCCGCTGCGAGCGCTGCGGCACCATCGTGGAGATCCGCCAGCTCGAGCAGTGGTTCTTTCGCATCACCGAGTACGCCGACCGGCTGCTCGAGGACATCGAAACCGTCTCCTGGCCACCCCACGTGGTGGCCATGCAGGACAACTGGATCGGCCGCTCGGAGGGCGCGGAGGTGGTGTTCCGCTGCGAAGAGCTCGGCATCGACTACCCGGTCTTCACCACCCGCCCCGACACGCTCTTCGGGGCCACCTTCTTCGTGATGGCGCCGGAGCATCCCGACGTCTTCCGGCTCAACGACTCGCCCGAGGTGCACGAGTACGTGAACCACTCGCTGCGCGAGACGCCCGAGGAGCGCGGGGACGAGGAGCGCGAGAAGACGGGGGTCGCGCTCGGTCGCACCGTCCTCAACCCCGTCACCGGTGAGCAGATACCCATGTACGTGGCCGACTACGTGCTGATGGAGTACGGCACGGGTGCCGTGATGGCGGTGCCGGCGCACGACCAGCGCGACTACGAATTCGCCCAGAAGTTCGGTCTGGAGATCAGACAGGTCGTCCAGGGCGACGAGCCGCCGGCCGAGGGCGAGGCGTTCGTGGCCCACTCGGAGGACGAGCGGCTGGTCAACTCCGGCGAGTTCGACGGCCTCAGCGCCCCCGAGGGCAAGAAGGCCATCGTGGGCTGGCTCGACGAACGCGACCTCGGGCGCGCCACGGTCAACTACCGCCTGCGTGACTGGCTGCTCTCGCGCCAGCGCTACTGGGGGTGTCCCATTCCGATCATCCACTGCCCGGACGACGGCCTGGTGCCCGTGCCCGACGATCAGCTGCCGGTCGAGCTGCCCGAGCTCGAGGACTACACGCCCAAGGGCCGCTCGCCCTTGGCCTCGGCCGAGGACTGGGTGAGTGTGCGCTGCCCGAAGTGCGGGGGCGAGGCGCGGCGGGAGACGGACACCATGGACACCTTCGTGGACTCGGCCTGGTACTTCCTGCGCTACTGCGACCCGGACAACGCCGAGGCCGCCTTCGACCGCGAGATCGCCGACCGCTGGATGCCCGTCGATCAGTACATCGGGGGCGTGGAGCACGCGATCCTGCATCTGCTCTACGCGCGCTTCTTCGTCAAGGCGCTGGCCGACATGGACCTGCTGGGCGTGCAGGAGCCGTTCGCCCGGCTCTTCACCCAGGGGATGATCACCCGCGACGGAGCGAAGATGTCGAAGTCGCGGGGCAACGTGGTCTCGCCGCGGGAGTTGATCGAGCGCTACGGGGCGGACACCGCTCGCTGCTACATCCTCTTCATCGGGCCGCCCGACCGCGACGCCGACTGGTCCGATGCCGGAGTGGGAGGGGTGCACCGGTTCCTGTCGAGGCTGTGGACGCTCGCCGTCCAGGCGCCGGAGCCCGACGCGGGCCCTGTCGCCGATGCCGCGGCGCACGACGACCTGGAAGGCGCCGAGCCGTCCGCCGTCCTTCGCAAGGCACACTGGGCCATCGACCGGGTCACCCGCGACATGGACCACAACTTCGCCTTCAACACCGCGATTGCCGCGGTGATGGAGCTGGTCAACGAGATCTACCGCGGGCGTGACTCGGCGCCGGCGGCCGACGTGCGCTTTGCCATCGCCACCGCGGGCTCGCTCGTGTTCCCGTTCGCCCCGCACCTGGGCTCCGAGGTCTACGAGCGCCTGACCCGCCGGCGGGTGTGGGAGGAGCCCTGGCCGGAGGCCGATCCGCGGCTGCTCGTCACCGACGAGATCCAGCTCGTGATTCAGCTCAACGGGAAGCTGATCGATCGCCTGGCCGCGCCGGCGAACGCCTCGGAGGAGGAGCTCGAGGAGATCGCCCGCGGCTCGGAGCGGCTGGAGGCCCGCCTGAACGGCAAGCAGATCGTCAAGGCCGTGGTCGTACCCGGCCGTCTGGTCAACTTCGTGGTGAGATGAGCGCGCGCCAAGGACCCATACAGGTGCCGGTGGGGCCGCTCGTCGGCGCTCTCGGTGGAGTGATCCTGCTCGTGGCGCTGTTCCTCGACTGGTACGACGGGCTCACCGGCTTCACGGTGTTCGAGTTCGTGGACATCGTGCTGGTGGTCTGCGCGGTCCTGATCATCCTGCAGCTGGCCGGGGGGATTGGCCTGCTCCAGCCACCGCTCTCGCCCGGGCTCTCGCTGCTCGTGGCGCTGTTCGCGGTGCTGGTCGTGCTGACCCAGGTGGTCAACGACCCGCCGGCGGTGGCCGGCGGCAACGGACCCGACCAGGCGATCGGCATCTGGCTGGCGGTGGGCGGCTCGGCGCTGATGGTCGCCGGCGCGGTGCTGGCCACGGCGCACATCTCGCTGGCCGTGGAGCCGCGCGACCCCGCCGCAGAGCAGGCGGGCCCGAGACGACACCGGATCCGAGGCGGCGACAGAGCCGGTGCGGGCGCGCCGCGAGCGCACCGAGGCACCGGATGCCGACGCCGGGACGCCGGCGTCGTGGCAGCGCGGGCGGGCGGCGTCCACTCCTGCTGACGAGCCGGCGACTTCGCAGGGTGCCAGGCGTTCCCCGCCGAAGCGTGCGAAGGCCGGCTCCTCGAAACGAGCGAAGCCGGCCTCGTCGCCGGACCCGGACCCTGAATCGGGTCCCGGCACCGAGCAGCCCTGAGCACGCCGGCTTACCTGGCCGTCGTCGGACCCGGCGAGGCAGGCGCCGACGACATCGCCTCCGCAGAGGCCGCGGGCGCCGAGCTGGCCAAACGCGGCGCCGTACTCGTCTGCGGCGGGCTGGGCGGAGCGATGGAGGCGGCCTGTCGCGGCGCCAAGGAAGCGGGTGGGCTGACGGTGGGACTCCTGCCGGGCCCGGACCGGTCGGCCGCCAACCGGTGGGTGGACGTGGCCGTGGCCACCGGGCTCGGCGAGGTCCGGAACACCCTGGTCGTCCGGGCTGCGGACGCGCTGATCGCCGTGGGCGGCGGGTACGGCACCCTGTCGGAGGTGGCGCTCGCCCTCAGGGCGGGCAAGACGGTGGTGGGCATCGGTAGCTGGGACATCGAGGGTGTAGTCACGGCGCAGTCCGCGCCCGAGGCGGTCACGCTGGCGCTCGAGGCCATCTAGACTCGGCGCGCATGTCCGTATCCGAGCCGGCGGCCGGGACGACCGAAAGCCAGCCCAGCCCTCAGCATTCAGACACCCCCTATCTCGACGCCCTCCGGGCCTACGCCGCCCGCAACCCTGGGCGCTTCCACGTGCCCGGGCACAAGGGCGGGCCGGGAGCCGATCCCGGGCTGATCGAGGCCTACGGCCCCGCGGCCCTTGCCCTCGACATACCCGCCCTGACCTACGGGATCGACCTGGGGGAGGAGCCGACTCCGTTCATCGCCGCCCAGCAGCTGGCGGCCGAGGCGTGGGGCGCGTCGCGCACTTGGTGGCTCGTGAACGGGGCGTCCCAGGGCAACCACGTGGCGCTCCTCACCCTGGGCCATCGCGGCACCCGGGTGGTGACCCAGCGCAACGCCCACTCGAGCACGATCGACGCCCTGGTCATGTCCGGCCTCAGGCCGACGTTCGTAGCCCCGGAGCTCGATCCCGAGCTGCACATCGCACACTGCATGACGCCGGAGGCCCTCGATCGGGCCCTCACCGACACACCCGGCGCCGTGGGCGCGACGGTGGTGTCGCCCACCTACTTCGGGGCGGTGGCCGACGTGGCCGCGCTGGTGGAGGTCGCTCACCGGCACGGGGTGCCGCTCGTGGTCGACGAGGCGTGGGGTGCGCACCTGCCGTTCCACGAGGACCTGCCGGCGCACGCCCTCAGCCTCGGGGCGGACCTCGTGGTATCGAGCATCCACAAGATCGTGGGCAGCCTGACCCAGTCGGCGATGATCCATCTGGGCCACGGCGACCTGATCGAGGAGAGCGTGGTCGATCGCTGCGTGACCCTGGTGGAGTCCACTAGCCCCAACTCGCTGCTGTTCGGCTCCCTCGACGCGGCCCGCCGCAGCGCCGCGGTCAGTGGGCGGGAGCTGCTCGGCGAGACGCTGTCCGCGCTGCGACGCACGCGCGAGGCGGTGCGCGAGATCCCCGGCCTCGATGTGCTCGACGAACGTCTCGCGGGCGCCCCGGGGGTGTTCGACTACGACCCGCTGCGCCTGGCGATCGACGTGCGCGGAACGGAGACGACCGGCTTCGAGCTCGCTCGCCTGGTCCGCGAGCAGGACGACGTGTTCGTGGAGCTGGCCGGCGAGAACGTGATGGTGGCCGTGTTCGGCATGGGCGAGGACGCGGCCGCCACCAGCGAGCGGCTCCTCACGTCGCTTCGCCACGCCGTGGACACGGTGCAGACCCAGCCCCTCGATCCCGAGTCCAACCGGTTCGCTCCGCCACCGCCGTGGGGCGAGCTCGTGATGACGCCGCGAGAAGCGTTTCTCGGCCCGCAGGAGGCCGTTCCGGTCGCCGACGCGGTGGGCCGGGTGTCAGCGGAGTCGCTTGCCGCGTACCCGCCCGGCATACCCAACGTGCTGCCGGGCGAGCGGCTGTCGGCGGAGACGCTCGACTACATCGAGCAGACCCTGGCCCACGGCGGCAGCCTCCGCGGGGCGAGCGACAAGACGCTTAGCACGCTGCGGGTGGCCATCGAGCCGTAGACGGCGCGCGGTCGGCGCCTCGGCCGGCTTGCCTACACGACCTCGCCTGCGATCACCCGCTCGGCCAGACGCCCGAACGCCGCGATGGCCTGCTCGAGATGATCCTCGGGCGTGTCCTCCTCGCGGGCGTGGCTGAGGCCCCGGCTCGAGCTCGTGAACATCATCGCCGCGGGCAGGCGCCGGGCGATCTCGGCGGCGTCGTGGAGTGCGCCGCTGGCCAGCGTTCGACCGGTGCCGGCGGCCTCGAGCGCTGCGGCCACCAGGCGCTCGTCGAAGGGGATCGGCTCGATCCGCCAGATCTCCTCTTCGTCGTGGTCGCAGCGTTGCTGCTCGGCCGCCTTCGCGGCCGCGGCCCGGGTGCCGGCGAGCATGGCGGCGAGCGGTTCGGGCTCGGCGTGGCGCAGGTCGACCTGCAGCTCCGCCCGCCCGGGCACGGCGGTGACGATGCCCGGCTCGAGGCGTAGCGCACCGGCCGTGCCCACCCCGCCGTGCTCGCGTGCGATCTCCTCGACCGCCAGGCCGGTTCGCGCGGCGGCGAGGCCGGCGTCACGGCGCATGTCCATTGGCGTGGTCCCGGCGTGCGACGCCTGGCCGGTGAATACCAGCCGCAGGCGTTCCACTCCGAACGTGCCGCTCACGGCGGCGACGGCAACGCCCTCCTGCTCGAGCACCGGGCCCTGCTCGATGTGGAGCTCGAGGTAGGCGACCAGCCCCGTCAGCCGGCGCTGCGCCTCGGTCGCCCGGACCAGATCGACGCCGTGCTCGGCCACGACGTCGGACAGCCTGTGGCCTTCGGCATCGGTCAGGACAGCGACCGCCTCGGGGTCGAGCGTGCCCGCCGCCGCCGAGCTGCCGAACAGGCTGCGACCGAAGCGGGCGCCCTCCTCGTCGGCGAAATCCACCAGCACGACAGTGCGCGCCGGGCACCCGTCCTCGGCCGTGGCGCGCAGCAGCTCGAGCCCGGCCATCACGCCGAGCGCGCCGTCGAGCCAGCCGCCGGCCGGCACCGAGTCGAGGTGGGAGCCGAACGCCACGGCGTCCGCGTGCTCGCCCGGGAGCGATGCCCAGAGGTTCCCGGCCTCGTCGACCTCGACGGTGAGTCCGTCGATCTCGTCGAGCCGCTCGCGCAGCAGTGTCCGCGCGGCCACCCATTCGGGCGTCCAGCACACCCGTCGCGCACCGGTCTCGGGACCGCCCGTGCGCTGCTCGAGCTCGCGCAGGTCGGCGATCGCCCGGCGAGGGTCGACCGTCACCGGGCGCCGTGACGTGGCCGCCGGCGGCGAGCGGCCGCCCTCAAGCCACCCGCTCCCGGCGGATGGCCTGCATGAGGCAGTGCGCACCGCCGCCACCGAGCGTGAAGGCGGCCAACTCCGGGTCGTACACGGTCAGGCCGAGCGCTCGCAGGCGGTCGTTCAGTCCTTTCGACTCCGCGCTCGTGAGCACCCGGTCGCCACCCAGGCAGACGCCGTTCACACCCAGCTTCAGCGCGTCGGCCAGCGACACCGGCACGATCTCGACGCCCTTCGACTCGAGCCAGCGCGTGAACCCCGCGCCCGCCTGCTCGACACACACGGCAGCGAGCTTCTCGCCCAGCATCGCCGCCAGCACGTCGATGTGCAGGAAGTGGGGTGGGATGCGCTCGATCCGGACCTCCCAGCCGTCGGCCTCGAGCCATCCGGCAAGTTGTCGTGCTGCGGGCTCCTGTGTGCGCTCCTCTCCGTTGCCTATCACCGCCACACCGGGCTCCACGATCATGAAGTCGCCGCCCTCCAGCGCCGCGGCGGTGATCATGCGGTGAATGGGGATGTCGTTCTCCTGGTAGAAGCGAATGACCGGCGAATATTCGCCCCTCCGCCACCACTGGTGGCACTGGGTGACGATCGCCCCCTGGGGCACGTTGACGCTCGAATCCCGGGCGAACACCTGGTACGGCAGGGCGGGATCCGGCTCGAGGAAGTGGGTGCGGACGCCTGCCTCCCGGTAGACGCTGACCATCTCGGCGTGCTGGCGCAGGGCGTCGTCGCGACTGAAGCTCAGTCCGCTGTCGAGCGTCGCCCGCGCGATGGCGCTCGCCGGGAGCCAGTGGAAGTTCTCGGGCGGGCACAGCAGGACATCGAGGAGGCGGCCATACTCCGAATCGACCCCCCACGCCGTCTCGATCCCCGTCGCCTCGTCCGTCATCCGTGTCCCCTCGTCTCGCTTACCACTCGACTCTCCGGCAGTCTGCCAGCGGTGGCTCGTGGACGGGTGGCCGTGAGTGAGCCGGTGCGCCGCCAGGTGGTGGTGCACGGAACGGTCCAGGGTGTCTTCTTCAGGGACTCGACCAGGCGCAAAGCGGTCTCCGCCGGGGTGAGCGGCTGGGTGTGCAACCGGCCCGACGGCACGGTGGAAGCCGTGTTCGAGGGCGATCCCGACGCCGTGGCGAGCATGGTGGAGTGGGCCCAGCAGGGCCCGCGCGGCGCCGCGGTCGAGCGTGTGGAGGAGTCCGAGGAGCCTGCCGAGGGCTTGACCGGCTTCGAGGTTCGCTGAGCCTCCCCCGGGGCTCGCGCTCCGCTCTGCACGAGATCGTCACCAACTTGTGGCACAGGCGTGCCCACGTGTAACACGGTTCTTCGTACGGTCGTCGAGTGTTCGAAGGCACCCGCGCAACGACGCTCATCTGGGTGGTGGCCGCCGTGCTCGCGGTCCTCGCCGCCGTCCGCCTGTTCGGCGGAGGTGACGACGCCCCACCGCCGGTGAAGATCAACGGCGGTGCTCCCGGCTCGAGCGGTTCCGCCACGGCGTCGCCGGCCGGACCGGGCACGCCTGCCGGCGGCGCGAGAGGCGGCGCGGAGCTGTACGTCCACGTCGCCGGCGAGGTGCGGCGGCCAGGTCTATACCGGCTGGCCGAGGGCGCCCGCGTGGCCACGGCGCTCGAGCGCGCGGGCGGGCCACGGAGGCGCGCCCAGATCGGGGGCGTCAATCTCGCGGCCAAGGTCGTGGACGGCCAGCAGGTCGTGGTGCCGAGAGTGGGTGCCCCCGCGCCGGGCGCGGTCGGCGCGGCGCCGGCGCCGGGCGCCGGTGCTGCGGAACCGGGTGCGGGCGGCGTCAAGCTCAGCCTCGCCGTGGCCAGCGTCGAGCAGCTGGATCAGCTCGACGGCATCGGACCGACCCTCGCGGGGCGGATAGTCGAGTACCGGGATTCGAACGGCGGGTTCGGCTCGCTCGAGGAGCTCGGTGAGGTCGAGGGGATAGGTGAGAAGCGCCTGGCCTCCCTGAAGGAGGCGCTCGACCCGTAGATGGCGGGCGGCCGATCCGACAACCAACGGACGGCGCCGCTGGCGGCGACGGCCGCGCTAGTGGTGTCGCGTCCATGGCACGTGGCGGTGGCGGCGTTCGCCATCGGGGTGGCTCTGGCCGAAGCCGCCGACGGAGCCGCAGGCGTCCCGTTCCTCGCCCTGGTCGCCGGAGCCTTCGCGGCGGTGCTCGCGGTCTGTCGTGCGCCGGCCGTCGGGGCGCTCGCCGGGGCTCTCGTCCTCGCCGGCGGGGCGGTGGGAGAGGCCCGTCTGGCGGCGATCGACGGGCCGGCCGATCGACTGGGCGCGGGCGGCGCCGCCGAGCTGCGCGCGCACCTGCTCACGCGTCCGCGACCGTCGGCCTTCGGCTCGTCGGCGGAGGTCCGCGTGGCGTCCGGCCGGCTCGCCGGGGCTCGGCTGCTCGCGCGGATCGCGCGCTGGACCCGCTTTCCGGATCGCGTCGCGGTGGGCTCGGAGCTCGTTCTCGAGGGACGACTGCGGCCCGTGGAGCCCAGCGGCGTGGACCGGGACGGGATCGACTTCGGGGCCTACCTCCGCCGCCGCGGGATCGCCGGCGAGCTGCTCGTCGACTGGGCTCGGCCGACCGGAGGTCGACGCACGGGCGTGGCCGGGCTCCTCGACCGGCTCCAGGTTCGCGCGGAGGAGGCGGTGGCGGCGGGGCTGCCGGGACCCGAGGCCGCCCTGGCCCGGGGCATGGTGCTGGGCCAGGACGAGGCCATTGCCGAGGCAGTGAGGAAGGACTTCCGCGAGTCGGGTCTGGCTCATCTACTCGCCGTCTCCGGCCAGAACGTGATGCTGCTCGTGGCGCTGGCGCTGCCCTTCCTCGCCGCGGGCGGTGTGGGTCCTCGTGCTCGCGGCGTCGCCCTGCTCCTGTTGGTGGCGCTGTACGTCCCGCTCGCCGGCGCCGGGCCGTCGCTGCAGAGGGCGGGCGTGATGGGAGTCGCGGGGATCGCCGCGATGACCCTGTCGCGGCCCTCGTCGCGCTGGTACGCGCTCCTGCTCGCCGCGGCGGTGACGCTGACGCTCAACCCGCGGAGCCTGCTGGATCCCGGCTGGCAGCTCTCGTTCGCCGCCGTCGTCGGGATTCTCGTCCTCGGGGTCCCGCTGGGCGGCGCCCTGAGCCGCGCGGCTGACCTGTTGTTCGCACCGACGGTGGAGGCGGCGACGGTGGGCGCTCGCGCGGTCAGGATCCTGTCCCGCGGATTCGCCGAGGGCACGGCGATCACGCTGGCGGCCACACTGGCCACCGCGCCGCTGCTGGCGCATCACTTCGAGGCGGTGTCGCTCGCCGCGCTGCCCGCCAATCTGCTCGCTCTCCCGGCCGTGGCCCCGGCGATGTGGCTCGGAATGGTCAAGGCGGCACTCGGTCTGCTGGCTCCGGCACTCCCCGGTGCCGACTGGCTGGCCGCGGCGATCGGGCCGGTCACCCGCGTACCCGTGGCCTACCTGGGCGGCCTCGCGGAACGCTTCGCGGGCGTTCCCGGCAGCTCGATCGGCCTATCGCCGTTCTCCGCCCGGGGCGTCGCGCTGGCCTACGCGCTCATCGCCGCGGCCGGCGTGGCCGTGCGTTACATGACCCGTCGCCACGCGGCACGGGGCGAGGAGCTCGCCGGGCGCTGGCGCCGCTTGCCGGCCCGGCGGCGCGCAGCGGCCTGCGCCCTGGTCCTGGCCGCTGTCCTGTTTCTCGCGGTCCGGACGCTCGCGGCCCCGGCACCGCCCGATCACCTGACCGTGAGCTTCCTCGACGTCGGTCAGGGCGATGCCACGCTGATCCAGCATCCGGACGGGACGGCGATTCTCTTCGACGGAGGTCCTCCGGAGGCCGGCGTGGAGCGACTGCTGCGCAGGGCGGGAGTGCGCCGGCTGGCCCTGGTGGTGGCCACCCACGCCTCCCGTGACCACGAGGGGGGCCTCCCGGCCGTCCTCGCGCGGTATCCCGTGGACCTGCTGCTCGACGGTGGCGACGGGACGGCCGAGCCGGGCTTCCGGGCGGTGCTGGCCGCGGCCCGGCGCAGCGACGTCAGGACGCTGCCGGCTCTGGCCCCGATGGACGCTGAGCGCCGGGGCCGTGACGGTCAGGCTGCTGTCCCCGGCTCCCCGTCCGCCCGGCCCTGCACCGGAAGACCCCAACCCCCGAGCCGTGGTGGCGACGGTCAGCTGTGGCGAGTTCGACCTGCTCCTGTCGGCCGATGCCGAGAGCGAGTCGCTCCTCCCGCTCGACCTGCCGGACGTCGACGCCATGAAGGTGCCGCATCACGGCAGCTCTGATCCGGGGCTGCCCGAAGTGCTCGAGCGACTGAGGCCCGAGGTCGCGGCCATCGAGGTGGGTCCCAATACGTACGGTCATCCCACTCGGACGACCCTCCGCGCGCTGCGCAGCGCCGGGGTCGCCACCTACCGAACCGACCGGCACGGCACGGTCGCGCTCGCGCGTGGAGGAGGGGAAACTGCGCGTGGCGGTGGAGCAGTGACCCGAGTGCGTTCGCGCCCGCGGGCGCCGCCTGCCGGCTTCGTAGACTGGCGGGCGTGGCCGACCTGAGCCCCGCCTACCTGGTCTGTGGTGACGACGACGCCAAGATCGACGCCTGGCGCGCGCGAGTGCGCAAGCGGGCCGAGGGCGAGCGCGGGCCGGGCGGGCTCGAGACGTTCGACGCCCGGCAGAGCGACCCGGACGAGATCGCCGGCGCCCTGTCCGTGCTGAGCTTCGAGCCCGGCACGCGCTACCTCCTGGTGAACGACGCCGGCGCCTGGAAGGCGGCCCGGCTGGCGCCGCTCGAGGAGGCGCTCGAAGAGCTCCCGCCGGAAACGGTGCTGGTGCTGATCGTCCGCGGCAAGGCGCTGAAGCAGCTGTGCAAGGCCGTCGAAGCGGCCGGGGGAGAGGTGCGCGAGTACGCCGCGCCGAAGCCGTGGAAGCTCCCCGAGTGGTGTGCGGAGCGAGCCCGGGAGCTCGGCGTGCAGCTCGACCGGGAGGCGGCCAAGGAGCTGGTCGAGCGCGTGGGATCGAGCCAGCAGCGGCTCTCGCGCGAGCTCGAGAAGATCGCCATCGCCATCCACCCGTCGGCGACGGTGGGCCCGAACGACGTGGAGCAGCTGGCGGCGGCCGACAACGCGCCCCAGGCCTACGACCTCGCCGACGCTCTCGTGGCGGGCGACCTTCGTGAGACGCTGTCGCTGGCCGAGGAGCTGGAGGCCCACGGAGAGCGGCCGGGGCGGCTCGTCTTCCCCGTCGTTCGGCGGCTGCGAGAGGTGCACCGGGCGGCCGCGCTGCTCGAGGCGGGCCTGCCCGAGCAGAAGGTGGGCGAGTCCCTCAAGGCCCCGCCGTGGCTGGCCAAGAAGACCGTCGCCCGCGCGAAGAAGGCGGACACGGCCTCACTCGAGCGCGCGCTGTGCGTGTTCGCGGAGCTCGAGGTCACCATGCGCGGCGGCGGCGAGCTCCAGCTCGACGAGGACGCGGCCTTCTCGCTGGCGCTGGCCCGGGCCGCTGGCTGACGCCGGATTGCCGCCGCTCAGGCGCCCGCCCCCGACGGCGGGGCCGCCTGGCCCGGCGCGTAGGGGTACCACCACTCCTTCGGGGCGATCTTCGTCTCGATGTGGACGTGCTTGGTGTCCTGAAACGCCTCGAGACCCTCCTGGCCGAGCTCGCGACCGAAGCCCGACTGCTTCATGCCCCCGAACGGCCCGGCGTCGTTGTCGGTGAGCGGGTCGTTGATCCACACCGTTCCGGCGCGGATCTCCCGCAGGCAGCGCACCGCCGTCTCGAGGTCGCGCGTGTAGACGTTGGCGCCCAGGCCGAAGCGCGTGGAGTTGGCCAGCGCAATTGCCTCGTCGAGGGAGCTGACCGGCACTATCGGGGCCACGGGACCGAACGTCTCCTCGCGCAGCAGATCGGTCTCTCTCGCCGCGCCGGTGACCACGGTGGGGGAGAAGAAGTGGCCGCGGTCCTGCCCCGCGCGGTCGCCGCCCACCAGCACCTCGGCGCCGGCCGCCACCGCGGCCGCGACCTGGCTCTCGACCTTCTCGCGCTGGCGCGCCGAGACCATCGGCCCGATGTCGGTGGACTCGTCGAGAGGGTCGCCCACCCGCAGCGAGCGGGTGTAGTCGACGAAGGCCGAGACGAAGTCGTCGTACACCTCGCGGGCGACGTAGAAGCGCTCGGCCGAGGTGCACACCTGACCGGCGTTCAGGTACGCCGCCCAGGCGCCACCCTTGGCCGCGACCTCCACGTCGCCGGCCACGTCGGCGCAGACGATGAAGGGATCCTTGCCGCCCATCTCGAGGTTCATGCGCGCCACCCGCTGGGCGCACAGGCCGGCCACCAGCTTGCCCGTGTCCACCGAGCCCGTGAAGGCCACCCCGGCCACGCGCTCGTCGCGCACCAGGGCCTCTCCCACAGCGCCCGCTCCGGCCAGCACGTTGAACGCGCCGGCGGGCAGGTGGTCGAAGCACTCGGCCAGCATCAGCGTCGACACGGGGGTCAGCTCGGACGGCTTCGCCACCACCGTGTTTCCGGCCGCCAGGGCCGGCGCGACCTTCCACGACAGCAGCAGCAGCGGATAGTTCCAGGGCACGATGCAGCCCCAGACGCCGATCGGCTCCTTGATGACGAGCGCGAGCTGCGTGGCCTCGATCGAAGGGATGACCCGCCCGGCGAAGTTGCGGCCCATCTCGGCGTAGTAGTCGAACGCGGCCGCCGTCCAGCCCACCTCGTCGGCGTTTTCCACGAGTGGCTTGCCGCCCTCCAGAGTAAGCGCTTGGGCCAGTTCCGCGGTGCGGTCGCGCATGCGGGTCGCGACCTCGTGAAGCAGCTCGGCACGCTCGACCGCCGGCGTGGCCGCCCAGCCGGGGAAGGCCTCGTTCGCGGAGGCGATCGCGGCGTCGACCTGCTCGTCCGACGGCCCGGACAGCTCGGTCAGCGTCTCCTCGGTGGCGGGGTTCTCGATCACCAGCGAGTCACCCTCGCCGGCCACCTGCTCGCCCCCGATCAGCAGTCGCGTTTCCATGCGGCGGGACCCTACAGAGGGCCCGGAGACCGGCCGCGAAGCAGAGCGCGCGGCGCTACGAGGCCTGCGAGCGGATGCGGGCCGCCCGGGACTTCTTGCGGGCCGCGCTGTTGCGATGCAGGGCGCCCGACTTGACGGCCCTGTCGATGCGCGATACGAGGGAGCGATGCTCCGCGTCGGCGCGCTCGGCGTCGCCCTCGCTCACCGCGTCCTCGAGGCGGCGGAACCAGGTCTTGACCTGAGAGGTGCGGCGGCGATTCTCGAGTCGCTCCCGCTCCGCCCGGTGGATCCGCTTTTCTTGTGAATGAATGTTGGCCATAGAGAACCGACGCCGCGTCCGGCAGTCCGGGTGCGGCGGAGGCCCAGTGTAGCGCCCGTGCTGTGAGCAGCACCGACGTTCCCGAGCAGCGCAGTCACGCCAGCAGGCTGGCCCGCAACACGGCGTTCTTCTCGTTCGCCACCGGCCTGTCGCGCGTGCTCGGCCTCGCCCGGGAGATCCTGGCGGCCTACTTCTTCGGCGTCACCGCCGTCATGTCCGCGTTCACGATCGCCTTCCAGGTGCCGAACCTCGTGCGCGCGCTGTTTGCCGACTCGGCCCTCCAGGGCGCGTTCGTGCCCGTCTTCACCGAGCTGCTCGAGAGGGGTGAACGCCGGGAGGCCTTCCGGGTGGCCTCCACGCTGTTCTTCCTGATCTGCCTGGCGCTCGGCGCCGTCACCGCCCTGTTCATCCTGCTGGCCGAGCCGATCATGAGCGTGTTCGCCCCCGGCTTCGACGAGGACGGCCCGCTCGCCGACCTGACGGTGAAGTTGGCCTGGATCATGTTCCCGATCGTCATCCTGCTCGCGCTGTCGGGGCTCACCGTGGGCATGCTCAACTCGTTCGAGCACTTCGCGGTCCCCGCCCTCGCTCCGGTGGCCTGGAACGTGGTCATCATCCTGGCGCTCGTCGGCCTCGTACCCACCTTCCCGGAGGAGGACGAGATCTACGCCTACGCGATCGGGGTGCTGGCGGGGACGGTCGTGCAGTTCCTCCTGCCGCTGCCCTGGCTGCGGGGGCGCGGGGGCGAGTTCAGGCTGCAGCTCCACCTTCGCAACGAGCACGTGCGCCGGGTGCTGAGGCTGATGCTGCCGGTGACGATCACCCTTGGGCTGATCAACCTCAGCCTCCTGATCAACTCGCTGTTCGGCACGCTCGTCTCCGATCAGGCGCCGGCGGCCATCGACAAGGCGTTCAGGATCTACCAGCTCCCTCAGGGCCTGTTCTCCATCTCCATCGCGACCATCCTGTTCCCGACGCTTTCGCGCTTCGCCGCCCGCGGCGCGAGGGACGAGCTCCGCCACACGATGAGCACCGGCGTGCGCCAGATCTGCCTGCTGCTGATCCCGAGCGCGGTGCTGATGGCGGTGCTGGCCGAGCCCATTACACGGCTCGTGTTCGAGCGTGGCGCGTTCGGGCCCGAGGCCACGGAGCTGACCTCCACAGCGCTCGTGTGGTGGTCGATCTCCCTCCCGCTCCAGGGGGTGAGCCTGCTCTTCTCCCGCACGTTCTTCTCGCTCCAGCGAACGTGGGCCACCACCGCGCTGGCGGGCGTCAACCTCGTGGTCAACGTCGGGCTGGCCGCTGCGCTCTACGGGCCGCTCGGGATCTCGGGCATCGTGCTGGGCACGGTGGCCGGCACGATCGTGATGTGCGCGGCTCAGGGCTGGATCCTGCGCCGCGAGCTGGGTGGACTCGAGGGCCCGCTGCTGATGGCGGCGACCCTCCGGATGCTGGCCGCCGCGGCGCTCCTGGCCGGAGTCGCCTACGGCGTCTGGTACGGGCTCGACGAGTGGCTGGGGCGGTCGCTGCTGGCCCAGATGGTCTCGGTGTTCACCGGAATCGGAGCCGGTCTGGCGATCTACGCGGGCGGGGTCTGGCTGCTGCGCGTGCCCGAGGCGCGCCAGATCCGCAGGCTGCTCGTTAGCCGAGGCCGGTCCAGTGGGTAAGGACGGTCAATGCCCGAAGAAGAGATGGATGTCGAAGAGCAGATCCGGTGCCTCAACGAGGCCTTGAAGCTTCAGCACCGCTCGGTGCTCAACTACTCGCTGGTGGCCGGCAGCGTGATCGGGCTCGAGTACCAGGCCCACGCGGACAAGATGAACAAGCACGCCCTCTCAGAGCTCGAGGACGCCACCCGGCTCGTGGAGAAGGTGGCCGCGCTGGGCGGCGAACCGACCACCGAGGTGGCGCCGCTCGAGTTCGTGGCCGATCCCGCCGAGGCGCTCGACCGCCTGATCGAGGCGGAGAACGAGACGCTGGAGGCGCTCCAGGCGGCGATCGAGCCCACCGGCCGGGAGGCCGCCTCGGAGGCGGTCGAGCACCGGCTCGAGCACATGATCATGCGAAAGCAGGAGCAGGTGGACTACCTGCTGCGTGCTCGCCGCCGGCCCTAGCTCTCCTCGGCCGCGGCTCGGATCGCGTCGGACGCGGACCGGAACACGCGCCCCTGCACGACCTTGCCGTCGCGCACGCGAAAGATCCAGCCGGTGGAGCCGACGATCGTACGGGCGGGGGAGTGGGCGCTCACCCGCCCGGTCACGAGCACGATCTTCCCGACCTCGCGGAATTCCTGAGGCGTGAGACGCAGCTCCTCCCAGACGCGCGCGGCGTCGGCGAAGTACATCCGCATTCCATCGTGCCCGCGATAGGGCTCGGTCCGGCCCACGACCTCGCTGGTCATCGGCCTGAATTCCACGTCCTCGTCCATGAGCGCGAGCACGCCCTCGACGTCCCGGGTGGCGAAGGCGGCGAAAACCGCCCTCACCACTTCGATGTCACTGCTGGCCACGAGTCGAGGCGAGGCTACTCGGGCGCCGGGGGGAATACGTAAGCTCGGGAGAGTGGGAAGCCCGTCTCAGAACATCCGCAACTTCTCGATCATCGCCCACATCGATCACGGGAAGTCGACTCTGGCCGACCGCATCCTCGAGATCACCGGCGCCGTCGACGCGCGCGACCACATGCCGCAGCTGCTCGACTCGATGGACCTCGAGCGCGAGCGCGGCATCACGATCAAGGCCCAGGCGGTGCGTGTGGAGTACACGGCGCGCAACGGGCAGCTCTACCGCCTGCACCTGATCGACACGCCGGGGCACGTGGACTTCACCTACGAGGTGTCCCGCTCGCTGGCCGCGTGCGACGGCGCGCTGCTGCTGGTCGACGCCTCGCAGGGGGTGGAGGCCCAGACCGTGGCCAACACCTACCTCGCCGTGGACTCGGGCCTCGAGCTGATCCCGGCCATGAACAAGATCGACCTGCCGGGCGCCGAGCCCGAGCGCGTCGCGGGCGAGGTGAGCGAGCTGTTGGGCGAGGCCGCCGATTCGGTCCTCCGCATCTCCGCCAAGACCGGCGACGGGGTGGTGGATCTGCTCGAGGCCGTGGTCGAGCGCATCCCGCCGCCCCAGGGCGATCCCGACGCGCCCGCGCGAGCGCTGATCTTCGACTCCGAGTTTGACCAGTACCGCGGGGTGGTGGCCTACGTGCGGGTGGTGGACGGGACACTCAGGCGCAACGACGCCATCCTGGCCATGCAGGCGGGTACCGAGGCGGACATCGACGAGATCGGCTTCTTCGGCCCGGGCATGACCCCGGTGGACCACCTGCGTGCCGGCGAGGTGGGCTACGTGATCACCGGGATCAAGGACGTCTCGCTGCTGCGGGTGGGCGACACGCTCACCACCACGGCCGGCGCCGCCGCTGAGCCGCTGCCGGGCTATCGCGAGATCAAGCCGATGGTGTTCTGCGGCCTGTTCCCGGTGGAGACCAACCAGTTCCCAGAGCTGCGCGACGCGCTCGAGAAGCTGTCGCTCAACGACGCGGCGCTGACCTGGGAGCCCGAGACCAGCGAGGCACTCGGCTTTGGATTCCGCTGCGGCTTCCTCGGTCTGCTGCACATGGACATCGTGCGGGAGCGCCTCGAGCGCGAGTACGACCTCGAGCTGCTGGCCACGGCTCCGAACGTCGAGTACGACCTCCGGCTCGAGGACGGCACGGAGCTCGTGGTCCATTCGCCCTCCGACATGCCCGACCGGGCGGCGATCGCGTCGATCGAGGAGCCCTACATCCGCGCCACCATCCTCTGCCCGAAGGACTACGTCGGGCAGGTGATGGAGCTGTGCCAGGAACGCCGCGGCACTCACACCGACATGACCTTCCTCAGCACCGAGCGCGTGCAGCTCCAGTACGACCTGCCGCTGGCCGAGATCGTGCTCGACTTCTTCGACCAGCTCAAGTCGCGCACCCGCGGCTACGCCTCGCTCGACTACGAGATCCTGGGCATGCGTGAGGGCGACCTCGTGAAGCTCGACATCCTGCTGGCGGGCGACAAGGTCGACGCGCTGTCGATGGTGGTGCACCGCGACAAGGCCTACCCCGCCGGGCGTGTCCTCGCGGAGCGGCTGCGCAAGCAGATCCCGCGTCAGCAGTTCGAGGTGGCGATCCAGGCGGCGATCGGCTCGAAGATCATCGCCCGCGAGTCGGTCAAGCCGATGCGCAAGGACGTGATCGCCAAGTGCTACGGCGGCGACGTGAGCCGCAAGCGCAAGCTCCTGGAGAAGCAGAAGGAGGGCAAGAAGCGCATGAAGCAGGTGGGCCGCGTGGAGGTCCCGCAGGAGGCCTTCCTCGCCGTGCTCGAGCTGTCGGGCGATGGCGACGGCAAGAAGTAGACGAGCCCTGCGCGCGATCCTCGTCCACGCCGGCGTGGCCGACTCCCGCATGTGGGACGGCTTCGAGCTGCCCGGGGCCGAGACCCACGAGCTGCGCGGTTTCGGGGACGCACCGATGCCCGAGAGCGGCGACTTCTCGCACGCGGAGGATCTGGAGGCGGCGCTGGGCGGCCGGCCCGCCGCCCTGGTGGGCGCCTCCTACGGAGCGCAGGTGTGCCTGGAGCTGGCCACCCGGTCGCCCGAGCTGGTGACGCACCTGGTGCTGCTCGACTCGCCGCTGCCCGACCACGACTGGTCCGACGAGATCCGTGCCTACGCCGAGGAGGAGGACCGGCTGCTGGAGGAGGGTGACCTCGACGCCGCCACCGACCTCAACGTGCGCTTCTGGGCTCCTGGCTTCGCCGATGTGATCGGCCCCGCCCAGCGACGCTCGTTCGAGCTGCAGCTGGCCTCCCAGGCCGAGGAGCGCGAGCCCGAGGCCATCGATCTCTCCGCCGTGCGGGCCCCGACCCTCGTCGCGGTGGGCGAGCACGACAGGCCGGACTTTCACGCGATCGCCCAGCGCCTGGCCCGCGAGATCGAGGACGCCGAGCTGGTGACGATCGAGGGCGCCGGCCACCTTCCGGCGCTCGAGCGGCCGAGCGAGACCGCCGGGCTTGTCAGGGGCTTCCTCGA
Organism: uncultured Thermoleophilaceae bacterium; assembly: GCA_963751105.1. GTDB lineage: Bacteria > Actinomycetota > Thermoleophilia > Solirubrobacterales > Thermoleophilaceae > JACVRW01. Next base: position 1,062,914 of record CAVVTG010000002.1, read on the forward strand.
GGATTAAGCTCGGCTGCGACGCCTCTGCTCACGCACCGTCACAGCCTCGTTTCGCAGCACCTCGCCGCCGGCTCGGCGCGCTGACGCCAGCGCATTCTCACCGAGCCGAAAGGAAGTACCGAAGTGCTGAAGCAGGTCTCCGACGACTGGTTCGTCGACTTCATGGAAGGACTGGCGGCACAGTTCTGGCGCGTCGCGTCAGAGCCCTGGGCCGATGACGACGCCGCCGCGATCGCCGCTCTGCTCGACCTTCCAGCGGGTGCGCGGGTGCTCGACGCCCCCTGCGGCGCCGGCCGCATCGCGGTGCGTCTGGCCGAGCGCGGCCTCGAGGTCACCGGCATCGACATCTCCGCGCCCGAGATCGCCGAGGCCCGGCGCGTGGCCGCCGAGCGCGGCGTGGAGGTCCGCTACGAGGTGGCCGACGTGCGCGAGGCGCCGGCCCGGCAGTACGACGCGCTCATCTGCTGGGGCAACAGCTTCGGCTATCTCCCGCACGAGGGGACCGTCGAGCAGCTGAGCGCCGCTCGCCGCGCTCTGCGGAGCGGAGGACGCCTCGTGCTCGAGACGGCCACCGTGGCGGAGTCGGCCTTCCCTCTCAACGAGAGCCTCGACTACGAAGTGGACGGCGTGCGGATGCGGGGACGAAGCCGCTACGACGCCCGCCGCAGCCGCATCGTCACGGAGCTGGAGCTGTCGGCCGAGGGCACCGGGCCGCAGACCGCTGTGTCGGTGCACCACGTCTACACCGCCGCCGAGATCGTGCGCCTGCTGGAGGGCGCGGGCTTCGCGGTGGACGAGCTGCTCGGGGACCCCGTGGCCCGTACCCCATTCGAGCTGGGCGCCCGGCGCTTGGTGGTGCTGGCGCGGGGCCGCTGATCCGTTTCGCGCCAGGTTGGCGCATAGGGGGGCATGGGAGAAACAACAAATCAGGAGCAGCAGGGGGCGCTGCGCGAGCTGGCAGAGGACGCCGGCTCACGCAAGCGCTTCCTGAAGATGATGGGCGGCGCAGGGGCCGCGGGAGCGTTCGCGATCTTCCTCGCCGCGTGCGGCGACGATGACGACAACTCGGCGAGCTCGGGCTCGATGGAGAAGTCCACGAACGCCGACAGCGGAACGGGCGGGGACCTGGCGATCGTCCAGTACGCCCTGACGCTCGAGCATCTGGAGACCGACTTCTACAACGCGGTCCTGGATTCAGGGGTCGTCAAGAACAAGCAGCTGGGCAAGACCGCAAGGCTGATCCGCGACGCCGAGCAGGCGCACGTGGACACGCTCACCGGTGTGGTCAAGGACCTCGGGGGCAAGCCCCAGCGGCCCAAGACCAACTTCGACGCCGTCCTCGAGGGCGGCGAGATGAAGGTCCTGGAGACGGCGGCCGTGGTGGAGAACCTCGGCGCCGCCGCCTACCTGGGCCAGGCGGCCCGGATCAAGTCCAAGGACATCCTGGCGGCCGCGCTGTCGATCCACTCGATCGAGGCCCGCCATGCCGCGGCCCTCAACCTGGTGGTGGGGAAGACCATCGTCCCGGACGGCGCCTTCGCCAAGCCGGCCTCGATGGAAGAGGTCCTGCCCCAGGTCAAGCCGTTCCTCGCCTGAGCCGGCGCGGTCAGAGAAAAGGAGACACACCGATGTCCAACAGCAAACTGGCTGCCCCCGAGTTGGCGGCCATAGAGATAAAGGGAATGACCAGGCAGTCCTTCATGATGCGGGGCGCCGTGACCGCTGGTGCGGTGTACGGGCTCGGCGCGGTGGGGCCGTTCGTGAGGGAAGCGATCGCGCAGGACGGCGGCGGTGACGTCGCCATCCTCAACTTCGCGCTCACGCTCGAGTACCTCGAGGCTGCCTTCTACGACCAGGGTCTGATGATGACGAGCGGCCTCTCGATGGAGGCCAAGTCGCTCGCCACCGAGATCCGCGACAACGAGAACGAGCACGTCACGGCCCTGATGGGCACGATCAAGCAACTCGGCGGCAAGCCCGTCCCGGCTCCCGGAGTGGACTTCGGGAAGGCCTTCGCCAACGAGAAGAGCTTCCTGAAGCTGGCCCAGACCTTCGAGGACACCGGGGTGAGCGCCTACAACGGCGCGGCGCCGTCGATCCAGTCCGACGAGGTGCTGGCGGCCGCGGGGAGCATCGTTCAGGTCGAGGCCCGGCACGCCGCCGCGGTCCGGATCCTGAACGGCAAGCAGCCGGCCGCTGGGGCCTTCGATCCGGCCCTCGACATGCAGCAGGTGCTCGACGCCGTCCAGCCGTTCGTGAAGAGCTGACCGCTCTGCACGCGGGATTGCGGCGCTCTGAAGGATTTAGGGAAGCCTTAGGGGGCGGTCGTAGCTTGGCTGACGTGACCACCGAGACGCTAAGCCAGGCCGCCCCCGATCCCACCCTGGACTCCCTTCAGCAGTTCCTGGACGGGATCGCCAAGACGCCCCTGCTCACGGCAGCGGAGGAGCTCGATCTGGCTCGGCGGATCGAGCGGGGTGACCTCGACGCGAAGGACCACATGACGCGGGCCAACCTGCGCCTCGTGGTCTCGATCGCCAAGCGCTACCGCAACCAGGGGCTGCCCTTCCTCGATCTCATCCAGGAGGGCACGATCGGCCTGGTGAGGGCGGTAGAGAAGTTCGACTACCGCAAGGGATTCAAGTTCTCCACCTACGCCACCTGGTGGATCCGTCAGGCGATCTCGCGCGCCATCGCCGACAAGGCGCGGACGATCCGGATCCCGATCCACATCGACAACATCCTCAAGAAGCTCGACAACGCCCAGCGCAAGCTCGAGGCCAATGGCGACCGTGACGCGACGATCGAGGAGATCGCCGCCTACGCCGGCGTCGATCCCGACGAGGCGGACGTGATCATGCGCGCCGCCCAGCAGCTCGTCTCGCTCGACAAGCCGGTCGGCGACGACGGCGACGCGGCCCTGTTCGGCGACCTGATCGAGGACCAGTCGACGGCGTCACCGTTCGACGAGGCGGTCGAGCAGATGCGCGACGAGCGGCTCTACAGCGTCCTCGAGCACCTGCCCTACCGGGAGAAGCGCGTTCTCGAACTGCGTTACGGCCTCAACGGCGAGCCTCCCCAGACGCTCGACAAGGTGGCCAAGCTCTTTCAGCTGACGCGCGAGCGCACCCGCCAGATCGAAGAGGCGGCACTGCGCAAGCTGTCCACGCTCGCCGAGGCCCAGGGCCTCCGCGAAGCCGCCTAGGCCCAAGGCCTGGGCCGACAGACAGCGCGACCAAGCGGCGACGCGTCCACGGGGGGTGGGCGCGTCGTCTTACATAGACTGCCGCGCCGTGCCCGTGAACCAGTCCGCGATAGGCAAGACCTTTCCGCCCTTCGAGTACGAGATCGGCAAGGAGAAGATCCGCGAGTACGCCCTTGCGGTGGGCGAGGACAACCCGGTCTACTTCGACCGCGAGAAGGCCCGCGCGGAGGGCTTTCGCGACATCCCCGCGCCGCCGATGTTCGCCGTCGTCTACTCGTCGGGCTCCGTCGCGCCGGGCATCTTCGACCCGGACGTGGGCATCAACTTCGCGATGATGGTCCACGGAGGACAGGAGTTCGTGTGGGGCGAGCCGGTCTGCGTGGGCGACGTGATCACCACCGAGACCACAGTCAAGGACATCTCCGAGAAGGGTGGGATGGGCTTCTACGTGTTCGAATCGGTGTCGCGCAACCAGGACGGCCAGAAGGTCGTGCGCGGCACCTGGACGAACATCGTCAGGGGGGTCTCGTGAACCTCGATCTCAAGGTCACGCCCGACAGGTACCTGCCGCACCGCTACGCGGGTGCGTCGGGCGACTTCAACCCCATCCACATCGACGTGGACTTCGCCAAGTCGGTCGGCCTTCCGCAGAACATCCTCCACGGCCTCTACTCGATGGCCCAGGTCGCCCGCGCCTGCACGAACGCTGCCGGCGGCGACCCGCGCTCGCTCAAGCGCCTGTCGGTGCAGTTCCGGGGCATGGGCTTCCCCGAGCAGGAGATCGCCGTGACCGGCGAGGTCAGCGAGGAGGACGACGGCCGCCTCGTGGTGGCGGCCGAGGCCGCGCAGGGCGACAACCGCATCATCCGCAAGGGCGAGGCGGAGTTGGTCAAGGGAGAAGCCCTCTAAGTACCTTTGGGGGGTGGACATCTCCTCCCGCCAGAGCTTCATCCTGCGCAAAGTGGTGGAGGCGCACGTGGACCTTGACCAGCCGGTGGGCTCCAAGTGGATCGCCGAGCTCCACGATGTGCCCTGGGGGCCGTCGACCGTGCGTGCCGAGCTGGCTCGTCTCGAGGAGGCCGGGCTGCTCGAGCATCCCCACACGTCGGCCGGACGGGTGCCCACCGACCGCGGCTACCGGATCTACGTCGACGACGTGCTCGTGGAGGGCCGTCTCCCGGTTCCGCGTAAGCGGCTCGAGCTGTCCACGATGCGGCGCGAGGTCGACGAGGCGATGCGCGCCACCTCCGAGCAGCTGTCCCAGGTCACGAACCTGTTGGCGCTCGTCACCGCGCCTCCGATCGAGACGGCCACGATCCGCCGGGTGGAGGTCCTGCTGCTGCAGCCCCAGGTGGCGATGGTCGTGGTCATCACCTCCACGGGCGGGGTCACCAAGCGGGTCATCTCCTACGAGCAGCCGGTGGACCCGGGGCTCGTGGACTGGGCGGTGAGCTACCTCAACGAGGCGGTGGGGGGCCTCGACGTGGGCTCGCGCAAGCTGGCCGCGCGGTTGGCCGAGCCCGAGCTCGGTCCGGTCGAGAGCCACTTCCTCGCCACCCTGTCGGCGGCGTTCACCGAGCTCGACAGCACGGCGGAGAACACGCTCTACATGGACGGGGCCGCGCGCCTCTTGTCGGAGCACCGCGTGCAGGAGCTGTCGCAGCTCGGAGCCCTGATGGAGGTGCTCGAGCAGCGCCGCGCCCTGCTCGGCGTGCTGCGCGAGTCGCTGACCGAGCCCAGCGTCTACCTGCGCATCGGCAGCGAGAACCCCACTCCCGAGATGCAGACCCTGAGCCTGGTGGCGGCCAACTACGGTCTGGCCCGGCGCAACCTCGGCGCGGTCTCGGTGATCGGCCCGATGCGGATGGACTACCCGCAGGCGATCATCGCCGTGCGCCAGGCCGCGGGTGAGCTGTCGCGCTTCGTGGCCGAGGTCTACGACGAATGAGGCGCGACCCCTACGAGGTCCTCGGGGTCGGCCGTGAGGCTGACGACCGGGAGATCAAGACGACGTTCCGGCGACTGGCCCGGGAGCTCCATCCCGACGTCAACAACCACGACCCCCAGGCCGAGGAGAAGTTCAAGGAGGCCGCTGAGGCGTACGAGATCCTCTCCAACGGAGAGCGACGAGCCACCTACGACCGCTACGGCTTCGAGGGCCTCGACTCCCGCGGGTTCGCCTCCCAGGCGCACGGCTTCGGCTCGTTCGCCGACATCTTCGACGCCTTCTTCGGCGGTGATCCCTTCGGCGGCGGCTTCGGCGGCACGGGCCGCGTGCAGGGCGGCGACCAGGCGGTGGAGATCGAGATCTCGCTCGAGGAGGCGGCACGCGGCGTGGAGGCCGAGGTGGCGTACGAGCTCGTGGACACGTGCGAGCACTGCCACGGCAACGGCGCCGAGCCGGGCACGCCGATCGACACCTGCGAGCGCTGCGGCGGCGCCGGCCGCCTGCGCGCGGTCAGCCGGACGGCGTTCGGCCAACTGGTGCGCGAGCAGGCCTGCGACGTCTGCGGCGGCGAGGGCAAGGTCCCTCAAGAGCCCTGCCACGAGTGCGAAGGCCGGGGACGGCGCGCCGTGCGCAAGTCACTCAGCGTGGACGTGCCGGCCGGCATCGCCGACGACCAGCGCATCCGGCTCACTGGCCGCGGACACGCCGGTGAGCGCGGCGGCCCGTCCGGTGATCTGTACGTGCTCGTCCACGTGCGCGAGGACGAGCGCTTCCTGCGCGACGGCAACGACCTGGTGACCGTGGTCGACGTACCGGCCCCGGCGGCGGCGCTCGGCTCGACCGTGAGCGTGGCCACGCTCGACGGCGACGAGGAGATCGAGGTGCCCGCCGGCACCCAGCCTGGCACCGTGGTGTCACTGCGCGGGCGCGGCATGCCGAGCATTGGGCGCGGCCGCCGCGGCGACCAGCGGGTGGTGCTCAACGTGGTCATCCCGCGCAATCTGAGCGAGCGCCAGCGCGAGCTCCTCGGGGAGCTGCGCGAGAGCCTCACCGAGGACAACCTCCGCGAGGAGGAGCAGGAGTCGATCCTCGGGAAGCTGCGCCGGGCCTTCCGCTGAGGTGATCCGGCTCGCGGTCCGTGTGCCCGGCGAGCACGCGGAGCGGGTGATGGCCGAGCTGATCGAGCTGGCCCCCGGCGGCTTCGAGCAGGTCGACCACCCGGACGGCTTCGTCGAGTTCGGCCTGTACGGCGCTCCGGGTGAGCTGCCGGCGTTTCCCGCGGGCGAGGCCGAGCTGGCCGGCGTGCGCGTGCACGTTCGCGGCGAGGAGGTGGCCGACGACTGGGCCGAGCGCTGGCGCGAGTTTCACCGCCCCGTACTGGTGGGCGGACGAGTCTGGGTGCGTCCGCCCTGGTCCGAGCCGCGCGAGGGTGCGCTCGACCTGGTGATCGATCCCGCGCAGGCCTTCGGCACCGGCGCCCATCCCACCACCCGGCTCAGCCTGGAGCTGCTTCTGGGCCTCGGCCCGCGCGGCGCCGGCCCGCTGGCCGAGACCGGGGATGCTCGCGCGCACCGCGCGCTCGCCGATCTCGGCTGCGGCTCCGGCGTGCTGGCCATCGCAGCGGCCAGGCTCGGCTTTGCGCCTGTCACGGCGTTCGACAACGAGCGCGCGGCTCTCCAGGCCACCCGCGAGAACGCCCTGGCCAACGGCGTCGAGCTGGAGCGCGTCGAGCGTCTCGATCTGCGCGAGCAGGCGGCGCCGTGGGCACCCACCACGGTCGCCAATCTGGTTCGCCCGTTGCTGCTCCGCCTGGCCGAGCTCAACCCGGACCGTCCTGACCGGCTGATCGTCTCCGGCCTGCTCGAGGGCGAGGAGGACGAGGTGGCCGCGGCGCTGGCGCCGCTGCGGGAGAAGCGTCGGCTCGGCGCCGAGGGCTGGAGCGCCCTGCTGCTCGTGTCCTGAAGGGCGCCGGCGTCTGCGGATACGCTGCGGCGATGCGCCTGGTCGACCTCTCAGCCCCGATCCGCTCGAGCCCGCCCGAGACGCCCGAGGTGTTGCGCACCGACATCGAGTACTCGGGACACGCCGACGGGGCGGCCATGATCGAGTCGCTGCTCGGGGTGCCGTCGCGCCTGCTGCGCGACGGCGAGGGATGGGCGACGGAGACGTTCACCCGCTTCGGCACCCACAACTCCACCCACGTCGACTCACCCTGGCACTACAACTCGCAAGTCGGCCGGGGAGCCGGCGCAGACGATCGACGAACTGCCCCTCGACTGGTTCTTCGGACCCGCCGTGGTGCTCGATATGACGGCCAAGGAGGACGGCGACGCGATCGAGGTGGCCGACGTCGAGGGCGAGCTCGGCCGGATCGGCCACGAGCTCGGCGAGCGTGACATCGTGCTGGTGCGGACCGGGCGCGACGCTCACATCGACGAGCCGGGCTACATGGCGCTCGGCTGCGGGGTGACCGCCGAGGCCACCCACTGGCTGTTCGACCGCGGCGTGCGGGTGATGGGCATCGACGCCTGGGGCTGGGATGCCCCGCTTCACCTGCAGGCCCAGAAGGCACTCGAGACCGACCGGCCAGGGGTGTTCTGGGAGGCCCACCAGGCCGACCTGCCCTACTCGCAGATCGAGCGGCTCGTCAACCTCGGCGAGCTGCCCGCCACGGGCTTCCAGCTGGCCTGCTTTCCGCTTCGCATCGAGGGCGCGAGCGGGGCGCCGGCCCGCGTGGTGGCGATCCTGCCGGACTGATTCAGTCCTCCCTGGCCACCTCCGCCAGCGGCCACAGATCGTCCCACTCGTGGTCCGGTCGCTCCGGCCCCGGGGCGGGCTCGCGCCTGCGATTGACCCAGGCGGTCTGCATGCCGAGCTCCTGGGCGGTGGCGATGTCGTACTTGAAGCCGAAGGCCACGTGGAGGATCTCCTCGGCGGGCACGCCGATATCCCGCAGCGCCTTCTGGAAGGGCTCGCGCGCGGGCTTGTAGGCGCGGCAGTCCTCGGCCACGGTCACCCCGTCGAAGTCCACGCCCAGCTGCCGCAGGCTGTGGTTCATGATCGCGCGGTCGGTGTTGGAGATGATCCACAGCTTCAGGCCGGCCTCGCGCGCGGCGCGCAGCGCGGGTGCGGTGTCCGGAAACGCCTGCCAGCTCTCCATCGCCCGGGCCAGCGCCTCGCCGTCGTTCACGTTCCAGCGGTACCCGCGCTCGCCTGCCCATTCCGAGAGCGAGTCGGCCAGCACGTCGCGGTAGGCCGACCAGTCGCCGCTCAGCCGCTCGAACTGGAGCTCTTCCCAGCGCGCGCGCAGCTCCGGCCCAGGAGGCGGCTCGCGCTCGTGGCGACGAGCCAGCTCGTACAGGAACGCTGCCGCGCCGCCCTCCCAGTCGATCAGCGTGCCGTAGCAGTCGAACGTGGCCACCCGGATCATCCGCCATTCCTCCTTCTAAACTGGAAACGTGTCACTGCTCGATCAGGTTCAGGATGACGTGAAGAGCGCCCTCAAGGCGGGCGAGAAGCAACGCGTGCACGCGCTGCGCCTGATCGCCAACGAGCTCCAGAAGGCAGCCAAGGACGACGGCGCGGACGACGTTCAGGTGCTCCAGCGCGAGCGCAAGCGACGCCTCGAGGCCGCCGACGCCTATCGCGAGGGCGGCCGGGCCGACCGCGCCGAGGCCGAGGAGCAGGAGGCCGACATCATCGCCTCGTACATGCCCGAACAGCTCTCCGAGGAGGAGCTGGGCGCGATCGTGGGCGACGCCGTGGCCGAGTCGGGCGCGTCGTCGCCGCAGGAGATGGGCAAGGTCATGGGTCTCGTGATGCCGAAGGTCAAGGGCCGGGCCGACGGCAAGCGGGTGAGCGCGGCGGTCAGGGAGAAGTTGCGGCCGTAGTGCCCCGCGTTCAGCTCGAACTTCCCAACGACGTGGCCGCCGAGCTGGCCGGCCCGGGCGACGTCGTCATGAGGACGCTGGAAGGTCACCTCGACTGCGAGGTCTTCCTGCGCGGAAACGTGCTCACCCTCGATGGCGACGAGGAGGCGGTGGCGATGGGCCGCACGGTGGTGCGCGAGCTCACCGACCTGGTTCGCCAGGGCCACGAGATCGCTCCCGGCACGGTCGAGGCAATCGCCGGGGCACTCGATCAGCACGAGTCGCCGAGCCGCATCCTGGAGGACGTCGTCTGGCGTCACCGGTCGCTCAAGGTGGCTCCGAAGACGGTCAACCAGAAGCGCTACGTCGACGCGATCCGCAACCAGACCATCACCGTGGGGGTGGGCCCGGCCGGCACCGGCAAGTCATTCCTGGCGGTGGCCATGGCGGTCGCGGCGCTGTCGCGGCGCGAGGTCAACCGCATCGTCCTGACCCGGCCGGCCGTGGAGGCGGGCGAGCGGCTCGGCTTCCTGCCCGGGGACATCGCCGCCAAGGTGGATCCCTACCTGCGCCCCCTCTTCGACGCTCTCTACACCATGCTGGAGCCGGAGAAGGTCAACCAGCACCTGGAGCGCGGCGTGATCGAGGTGGCCCCGCTGGCCTTCATGCGTGGCCGCTCGCTGAACGACTCCTTCATCATCCTCGACGAGGCTCAGAACACGAGCCCAGAGCAGATGAAGATGTTTCTCACCCGGCTCGGCTTCAACTCGAAGATGGTGGTCACCGGCGACATCACGCAGGTCGACCTGCCCCGCGACGAGCGCTCCGGCCTCGTGGTGATCGGCGACATCCTCGAGGAAGTCGAGGGCATCGAGTTCGTTCGCTTCGGCGGCGAGGACGTGGTGAGGCACAAGCTGGTCCAGCGGATCGTTGCCGCCTACAGCGAGTACGCCGAGAAGCAGGCGCCGGCGCTGCGGCAGGCCAGGCGGCAGCAGGGCTGATTCAGCTCGAGCTCATCGACGCTCCGGAGACGCTTCGCCGGCCCGCGCTGGCCGCGCTGGAGGCGGCGGGGGTGGACGACGGGCATCTGGCCGTCGCGCTGGTCGACGAGGAGCGGATCCGCAGCCTCAACCGCGACCACCGCGGACTCGACCGGCCCACGGATGTGCTGTCCTTTCCCGTCGACGGACCGGCGCGGACCGCCGGGCCTCGGGAGCTGGGCGACGTGGTGATCTGTCCTGAGCACACGGAGGATCTGAACGAGGCCGTCGTGCACGGCCTGCTTCATCTCTGCGGCTACGACCACGAGACCGACGACGGCGAGATGCTCGCGCTCCAGGACAGGATCATGGCGGGGCTGTGACGCGCACGGGATTCGTGGCGCTCGCGGGCCGGCCCAACGCGGGCAAGTCCACACTCGTCAACGGGATCGTCGGCGACAAGGTGGCGATCGTTTCGGACAAGCCCCAGACCACCCGTCGCGAGATACGGGGCATCGCCACCGGTGAGGACTGGCAGCTCGTGCTGGTGGATCTGCCCGGCGTGCAGCGTCCGCGCGACGCCCTCACGGAACGGATGCAGAAACAGGTCGAGCGCTCGCTGGCCGACGCCGACGCGGCGCTGTTCGTGCTCAACGGCGAGCAGGAGATCGGCGCGGGCGACCGCTTCATCGCCGAGGCGATTCGCACCGTCGGCCTGCCCTGCGTGACCGTGCTCAACAAGGTCGACCGGCTCGACCGGCCGCGGACGGTGCAGGCGCTCAGCACGGCCGCGAAGCTGGACGTGCAGGGCGAGCTGTTCCCGGTCAGCGCGCTCCACGGCTCGGGCGTGGCCGAGCTCACCGCTCACGTCGTGTCGCTCATGCCCGAGGGGCCGTTCCTCTACCCGCCCGAGGATCAGAGCGATCTCTCGCTCGAGGTGCGGGTGGCGGAGCTGGTGCGCGAGCAGGTGCTGCTGCGCACCCGCGAGGAGGTGCCCCACGCCGTGGAGGTCGAGATCGACGAGATCGAGGAGCGCGAGGACGGCCTCCTGATGATCCACGCCCGGGTCTGGGCCGAGACCGAGTCCCAGAAGGGGATCCTCGTGGGCGCGGGCGGACGCATGGTGAGGGCGGTGGGCACGGCGGCGCGCAAGGAGATCGAGCGCCTGTTGGATCGCCGGGTCCATCTGGACCTGAGCGTCCGGGTCCGGAAGGGCTGGCGTCGCGACGACGGCCTGCTGGATCGCTTGGGCATCGGGTGATCGACGACATCCACCGCTTTCTGCGTCACACGGACGCCGCGCTCTGCGACGAGTTGGTGTGGACACCCCACGGGACCGCGATGGTCACGCCGACCCTCCCGCTCGTATGGCAGCTCAACGCGATCTTCGTGTCGGACCCCGAGGCTTCGCCGTCTGCCCTCATGGTCGATGCCGAGCGCTTCCAGGGCGGTCTCTCGCACCGCAAGCTGGTGGTTCACGACGACGCCCTCGGCGCCCGGCTGGCCCCGGCCCTGTCGGCCGAGGGATGGAATGTGTTCCGGCTGATGGTGATGGTGCGGCGCCACGAGCCCGATCCGAGGCCCTCGACCGCTCCGGCCGCGGAGATCGGCCGCGCCGAGGGCGCCGCGGCGCTCGAGGCGTTCCGGCGCGAGCAGCCGTTCGGCTGGCAGCAGGAGGCGCTACGCCAGCTGGCGGCGATGGACGAGCGCTACAGCCGTGTCTGTGGCGCGCGGGACTTCGCCTCGCCTCCCGACGATCCGGCCTGCTCCTGCCGGCTCTACTCCGACGGCACGCTGGCCCAGATCGACGAGGTCGGCACGGTGGAGGCACGCCGCGGGCGTGGCCACGCCACGGCCGCCGTGCTCGCCGCGGTGGACGCCGCCGTGGCCGACGGCAGCGACCCGGTCTTCCTGCTCACCGACGCGAGCGACTGGCCGCAGCGCCTGTACCGCAGGCTCGGCTTCGAGGAGGTCGGGCGGGTGTACGAGTTCCTGAAGCTGCCTCTCACCGCGGCGCTGGGGCGGGCCTGAGTTCGCCCCTGCGAGAATCGGCCCGTGGCCCCGTTGAGCTCCGATCGCGAAGGTCTTTGTCCCTGCATCGTGCAGGACTCGCGCACCGGCGAGGTGCTGACCCTGGCCTACGTGAACGAGGAGTCGCTCGCGCGCACGCGCGAGACCGGAGAGATGTGGTTCTGGAGCCGCTCTCGTTCCGAGCTGTGGCACAAAGGGGCCACCTCGGGCAACGTCCAGAAGGTGAAGGCGCTGCGCTACGACTGCGACGAGGACGCCTGGCTGGCCCTCGTGGAGCCGGCCGGCCCGGCCTGCCATACGGGCGAGCGCACCTGCTTTTACCGCGGCGACATGGAGCTGCAGCCGGCGGAGGCGCTGCCGGCGCTCGAGCGCACCGTCGAGCAGAGACGCGCGGCCGACCCGGGCGAGAGCTACACCGCCACGCTGCTGACGGAGCCGGCGCGCATCGGCGACAAGGTGCGGGAAGAGGCCGAAGAGGTCACCCGGGCGGCGCGCGAGGAGTCGGACGAGCGCGTGGCCGAGGAGGCCGCGGACGTGCTCTATCACCTCTCCGTGCTGCTCGCGTCGCGCGGCCTTGCCCTGGGCGACGCCTACGAGGTCCTCGGTGAGCGTCGGCGTTGACCTGGAGCTCACGCCCTCCCTCGAGGAGGTGCGCGAGCTGGCGCGCGAGCACACGCTCGTGCCGCTTCGCCACACCTTCATCGCGGACTGCGAGACGCCGGTGTCGGCCTACCTGAAGCTGCGCGGCGACGGGCCCTCGTTCCTGCTCGAGTCGGCCGAGCAGGGGCAGCGGGTCGGCCGCTGGTCCTTCCTCGGCTTCAGGCCGCGCGCGGTGCTGCGCGTTGACGAGGGTGAGAGCTCCGATCCCTACGCCCTCGTCACCGATGAGCTGGCCCGCTACCGCATCGCGCCCCTGGAGGGCCTCCCGCCGTTCGCCGGGGGAGCGGTGGGGATGTTCGGCTACGACCTGGCGCGCTCGCTGGAGCCGAGCGTCGGGCCTGCCAATCCCGACGGGCTCGGCATGCCCGAGCTGGCGGTGATGATCACCGACGTCCTGCTGGCCTTCGACCACCTTCGCCATGAGCTCACGGTGCTGGCCAACGTCGTGGCCGAGGGCGATGTCGACCGGGCCTACGAGGAGGCCGCCGCCGCGATCGCCGAGGTTCGCGAGCGGCTGCGAGGACCGGTTCCCGGTGGCCGCGGCTCACGGACCGAGGCGCCCAGCTTCGAGGCCAACCTGGGCCCGGACGGCTACAGCCGAGCGGTGGAGCAAGCCAAGGAGTACATCCGCGCGGGCGACATCTACCAGGTGGTGCCCAGCCAGCGCTGGAGCGCCCAGTGTCCGGTCGACGCGTTCTCGATCTACCGCGGCCTGCGCGCCATCAACCCCAGCCCCTACATGTACTTCCTCGACTTCGAGGACTTCGAGATCGCCGGCGCGTCGCCGGAGTCGCTGGTCAAGGTCAGCGGCCGCCGCGCCGAGCAGCGGCCGATCGCGGGCACTCGGCCGCGTGCCGGGTCGACCGAGGAGGACCTCGAGCGCGGGCGTGAGCTGCTGGCCGACCTCAAGGAGCGGGCCGAGCACGTGATGCTCGTGGACCTGGGACGAAACGATCTCGGGCGGGTGTGCGACTACGGCAGCGTCACGGTCGACGAGCTGATGGCCGTGGAGACCTACTCGCACGTGATGCACATCGTCTCGTCGGTGTCGGGGACGCTCCGCGACGGCGTCTCGGCGATGGACGCGTTGCGCGTGTCGCTGCCGGCCGGCACGCTGTCCGGCGCTCCGAAGATCCGGGCCATGCAGATCATCGACGAGCTGGAGCCGGTCAAGCGGGGTCCCTACGGCGGCGCGGTGGGCTACCTGTCCTACACCGGCGACCTCGACACCTGCATCTACATCCGCTCCGCGCTGGTCAAGGACGGCGAGGTGCACGTGCAGGCCGGGGGCGGAATCGTGGCCGACTCCGAGCCCGCCTACGAGGTGCGCGAGATCGAGGCCAAGTCGGGTGCCGTGATGGACGCGATCCGCCTGGCCTGCACCCAGGGGGACTGGGGGTAGCCGTGACCTCGGTGCTGGTGGTCGACAACTACGACTCGTTCACCTACAACCTCGTGCAGTACCTGGGCGAGCTGGGCGCGGCGGTGGAGGTCGTGAGAAACGACGTTCCCGAGCTGCTCGCGCGGGAGGCCGACCGGGTCATCGTGTCGCCCGGCCCGTGCACTCCCGACGAGGCGGGCCTGTCGAAGCGAGCCATCCGTCACTACGCGGAGGGCGGGACGCCGGTGCTCGGCGTCTGCCTGGGCCACCAGGCCATGGCCGCCGAGTTCGGCGGGCGGGTGGTGCGCGGCGAGCCGGTGCACGGAAAGACCGCGGAGGCCGAGCACGACGGCAGGACGATCTTCACGGGACTCGGGTCCCCGCTCACCGTGGGCCGCTACCACTCGCTGGTGGTCGCCCCCGAGCCGCTGCCGGAGGAGCTCGAGGTCTCGGCTCGCTCCGGAGAGGTGATCATGGGCCTGCGCCACCGCGAGCTGCCGCTCGAGGGCGTCCAGTTTCACCCCGAGTCGGTGCTCACGCCGGACGGCAAGCAGATCCTGCGCAACTTCCTCGGTGCCTAACCCCGTTCTGACAGAGGCGATCGACCGGCTCGCCGAGGGGCAGGATCTCTCCAGCGGCGAGGCGGCCGACGTGCTGGCCGAGATCATGCGCGGCGACGCCTCCGAGGCCCAGTCGGCGGCCTTCCTGATCGCCCTGCGCACCAAGGGCGAGACGGTCGAGGAGATTGCCGGGCTCGCTCGAACGATGCGCGACCTGGCGGTGAGGGTGGAGGCCGGCGACGATCTCGTGGACACGGCGGGCACCGGTGGCGGGCGACCCACCTTCAACGTTTCGACCACCGCGGCCTTCATCGCCGCAGGGGCGGGTTGCCGGGTGGCCAAGCACGGCAACCGCTCGGCCACCAGCCAGTGTGGGTCGGCCGACGTGCTCGAAGCCCTGGGCGGGCGCATCGATCTCGACCCGTCCGCGGTGGCGGACTGCATCGACGAGATCGGCTTCGGCTTCATGTTCGCCCCGCGCCACCACGCCGCGATGAAGCACGTGGTGCCGATCCGGCGCGAGCTGGGGGTGCGCACCATCTTCAACTTCCTCGGACCGCTCACCAACCCGGCGGGCGCGCGCCATCAGGTGATCGGGGTCTCCGACCCGGGAAAGCTCGAGGTCATGGCCGCCGCGTTGAGGGAGCTGGGCACCCGAAGTGCCCTGGTAGTGTCGAGCATGGATGGCCTCGACGAGTTCTCGGTCTCGGGCGCTACCCGGGTGGTCGAGCTGAGAGACGGCCGGCTTGCCTCCTACGACGTGACCCCGGCGGAGGTCGGTCTCGAGCCGGCAGGAGACGGTGCGGTCAGGGCCGGCACTCCCGCCGAGAACGCCCAGGTGCTGCGTGGCGTGCTCGACGGCGAACAGGGCACCGAGCGTTCGCTCGCCGTCCTCAACGCCGCGGCCGCGATCCACGTGGCCGGCCGCGCGGCCTCACTAGGCGACGGTGTCCACCACGCCGAGCAGGCCATCGACTCGGGTGCGGCGGCCGGCGTGCTCGCCCGCTGGGTGGAGGCCACCGCCCGATGAGCGCGCGGCTGGACGACATCGTCGAGGCCACTCGCCAGTCGCTGGCGGCACGCAAGCGCGAACAGCCGCTGTCCGAGCTCGAGGGCCAGGTCGACGTGGGCCAGGAGGGCCGCCCGTTCGCCGAGGCGCTCTGGAGCCCGCGCACGTCGCTGATCGCCGAGTACAAGCGGCGCTCGCCCTCGGCCGGGGAGATCCGCGCCGGAGCGAGCGTGAGCGAGGTGGTCCAGGCCTACGAGCGCGGCGGCGCGGCCGCGCTGTCGATCCTCACCGAGGAGGTCCACTTCGGAGGCTCGCTGGCAGACCTGCGCGAGGCCCGGGCGGCCTGCGACCTGCCGATCCTGCGCAAGGACTTCACCATCGATCCCTACCAGCTCTACGAGTCGAAGCTGGCCGGAGCCGACGCCGTGCTGCTCGTGGTGGGCTCGCTCTCCGACGGCGAGCTGACATCGCTGTGGTCCACGACCAACGATCTCGACCTGGACGCGATCGTCGAGATCCACGACGACGAGGAGCTCGAACGGGCCCTCGCGCTCGACTGTGACGTGATCGGCATAAACAACCGCGACCTCGAGAGCTTCGAGGTCGACATCCAGCGTACCTTCGACCTGCTGCACGACGTTCCCGCGGGCAAGGTCGTGGTCTCCGAGTCCGGAATCCACCACCGCGAGCAGATCGACGAGCTCGAGCAGGTGGGCGTGGACGCGGTGCTCGTCGGCGAGGCGCTGATGCGCGCCGCGGACCCCGAGACGGCGGTGCGGGACCTGACCGACTCGGAGGAGGCCACTCAGGCCTGAGACCCGGTTTCGTACCGATCGCGGAACCGGTGACCCGACCGTTACGTATCCCTACCATGGTGGTGCATGGCGACTGTCCCTGAGCTCGACCCGCCGCAGGTAGCCGAGCTGGGCGCCCGGCTGCGCGACAACGTCGCTCGCGCCGTCAAGGCGCCCGAGCAGGTGCTGCGCGACGTGCTCGTGGCCGTCTTCGCCGAGGGCCACGTGCTCATCGAGGACTACCCGGGCGTGGGCAAGACCGCCCTGGCTCGCGCGCTGGCCGCCTCGATCGATGCCGAGTACGCGCGCGTGCAGTGCACGGCGGACCTGCTGCCGGCCGACGTGGTGGGCACCAACGTCTACAACCAGCGCGAGAACCGCTTCGAGTTCCGGCCCGGCCCCGTGTTCGCCAACGTCGTGCTCGTGGACGAGGTCAACCGCGCCTCGCCGAAGACGCAGTCCGGCCTGCTCGAGTGCATGCAGGAGCGCCACGTGACCGTGGACAAGCACACCCACGAGCTGGCCCGGCCGTTCCTCGTTGTGGCCACCCAGAACCCGGTGGAGTACGAGGGCACCTACCCGCTGCCCGAGGCCCAGCTCGACCGCTTCATGGTGCGGGTGTCGCTCGGCTATCCGAGCGCGCAGCAGGAGTCCGACATGTTGCTCGACCACGCCGAGAGCGACCGCGTGCTCGACCTCCAGCCGGTGGCCGACGTCGGCGACGTGCTCGCCGGCCAGGTGGCCGCCGCGGCGGTGCACGGGAGCGAGGCGCTGCGCCGCTACATCGTGAACATCCTCGACGCCACGCGCGCCGATCCTCGGGTGGACCTCGGCGCGAGCCCGCGAGCCGGCCTGATGCTCTTCCGCGCCGCCAAGGCCTACGCCGCGCTCGACGGGCGCGACCACGCGCTTCCCGACGACGTGCAGAAGCTCGCCGGCGCGGTCCTGACCCACCGCCTGCTGCTGTCGCCGGGCTCCAGCGCAGAAGAGCGCGGAGCCGTGGTGCGGGACGCTCTGGAGCGGGTACCGGCGCTCTGATCGCGATGCTGAGGCCACTGGTCACAGCGTTGCTCGGGATCGCGCTGTGCCTGGCCGCGGCCACCTTCGACTCGCCCTCGCTGTACGTGCCAGGAGTGGCCCTGGTTCTGCTGGCCGCGGTGGCCACCGCCTGGGTGCTGCTGGCCGCGCACGGTGCCGTGATCGACCGCCGGCCGGGCCCGCACACCGTGGTGGAGGAGGAGCCGTATCCCCTTCGCGTGGAGGTTCGCAGCGGCCTCGCGCCCCCGCCGGGCGGAGAGCTGCTCGAGCCGCTGCTCGGATGGCCCGTGCCGATCGCCGGGCGCTGGTCGCGCCGGCTGCGGATCAACGTCCGCTTCACGCGCCGGGGCCGCCGTCTGCTCGAGCCGGCGGTGCTCGTGATCTGCGACCCGCTGAGGCTGTTCAGTCGTGAGATCGTCGGCCCCGGCGGCGAGGAGGTGCTGGTGTTGCCGCGCATCGAGCCCGTCACGGCGCCGGGCGGCGGCGGGGCCGGCGCGGGCAGCCAGGGCGGCATGGGCGCCGCGCCGGGACTCTCTGGCCGCCGGCTCGACACGTCCCTGGCCGAGCTCGAGATCGACGGGCTGCGGGCCTACCGGGAGGGCGCGCCCGCCTCGCGCATCCACTGGCCGTCGGTGGCCCGCACCGGCGAGATGCTCGAACGGCGGCTCGTGTCGGAGCTCGACTCGGCGCCGCTGATCGTGCTCGACCCGTCGGCGCCGGCCAGCCCCGAGGCGCTCGACAAGGCCGTGCGCGCCGCGGGCTCCCTCTGCGTGTGGCTGGCTCACGACGGTGGCTGCGCCATCCTGCTGCCCGGCGAGCGCCGGCCGATCGAGGTGAGCCGCGACCTGGCGGCTTGGGGATCCATCCACGTCCGGTTGGCGCTGGTCGAGGAGGGACCCGCTCCGGCGAGCTCGACGCTGGGGCCGCGTGGCGGTGCGGTGGTCTGGGTCACGGGCGCGGATCTCAAGACGGCGCCGCGGACACTCGAGCGCCTCCCCGCGGGCGCCCGCTACGTCGTCTGCCCGGAGCTCATGCCCGGCGTGCGCGCCGAGTTCGAGGTGGCGGGCTGCAGCGGGGCCCAGGTGGAGCGGGCCCGGCGCGGGGTGGCTGCGTGAGCGGGCTGAGCGGTCGCCGGGTGGCCGACGCAGCCGCCGGCGCGTCCCGGGCCCCCGGCGGCGCCGTGCACGACGCTCCGCCCGGCTCGGCCACGGCAGCGCGAGCGGCCGCGACCCCGCTCGACTCGCTGCTCGTGCGACTGGCCGCGTTCGGGGCGCTGGCCGCCTTCGGCGCGGCGCACTGGGCGATGCTCGTGGCCGACGCCCCGGCGGGGCGGACCATCCTCGGGGTGGCGATCGCCATCGCCGGCGCGGCGGGCCTCGCCCTGGTCGGCCGCCTTCCCCTTCCGCGCGCGGCGCTGTGGACGGCCGCTGCGCTGATCGGTGTCGTCACGCTCCTGCTGGGCCTGATGGCCGCGGGCCTGCCCGCACGCCTGTTGCTCCCGGCCGGCTGGGCCGAGCTCACCGACGGCCTCGACCGAGGCCTGGCCGGGGTGCAGGGCGTGGAATGGCCCTACGACGGGCCCGACGAGTGGATCCGGCTGTCGATCCTGCTCGGCGCGCCGCTCCTGCTGGCGCTCGCCGCGACCCTGGCCTTCTGGCCCGCCCGCCGCGCCGCGCCGGTGCTGCGCGGGGCGGGGCTGGTGGCGCTGCTCGTCCTCTACGGCACCGCGGTCACCGAGTACGACCCGGGCACCCCCGCCCTGCGGGGACTCGTGCTGCTCCTGCTGGTGGCGGCCTGGCTGTGGCTGCCGCGCGTGGCGCCACGCGAGGCCGCCCTGGGCGCGGCCGCCGTGGCCGGGATCGGCGTTCTGTCCCTGCCGCTGGCAGCGGCGCTCGACGGCGACCGGCCGTGGTGGGACTACCGGGCCTGGAGCTGGTTCGGTGACGGCAAGGTGGTGACCTTCGACTGGTCGCACGAGTACGGCCCGCTCGACTGGCCCCGCGACGGAACCACGCTGCTCAACGTGCGGGCCGACCGGCCTCATTACTGGAAGGTGCAGGCGCTCGACACCTTCGACGGCCTGCGCTGGATACGGGCGGGCGCAAGGGGCCAGGACAGCCTTGGCGCCGAGCTGGCCTTCCGGCGCCTCGAAGCCGAAGGCGCCACCTGGGACTACAACGAGTTCAACCCCGCGTGGAACGAGGAGATCGGCTTCACCGTCCGCTCACTGTCGACCGAGCTCGTGGTCGGCGCGGGGATCACCTACGGCGTGGACGGCATCGACGCGGACACCACCGCCGACGGCACCACCCTGCTCGAGCCCGGCGAGGAGCTGCGCAAGGGCGACAGCTACACCGTGCAAGCCTACGCGCCCGATCCGACCAAGGCCCAGATGAGGGGCGCGCCTGACGGCTACTCGGACAGCTGGATCGCCTACACCGCGCTGTTCCTCCCCGACCGCAGCGACGACGCCACCGAGGGCGTGGGCCTGCAGGGTGACGCCGCACGGTCCGCGGACACGCTCGGGCGCGACGCTATCTTCGTACCGCTGCGCGGCGACCCCGACAGCGGGGGAGGCCCGGAGGTCCTCCGGGCCCTCGAGAACTCCCGCTACGCGCGTATGTACGACCTGACCAGGCGCATCACCGCGGGCTCCGCCACTCCCTACGACGCCGTCAAGGGCGTGGAGCGCTACCTCAAGCGCAACTACCCCTACAGCGAGCGCGTGCCGACGCGGCCGCTGCCGCTCAACGGGTTCCTGTTCGAGGACCGGCGCGGCTACTGCCAGCAGTTCTCCGGGACCATGGCCCTGATGCTGCGCATGGCCGGGATTCCGGCGCGCGTGGCCACCGGCTTCTCGCCGGGCTCGTTCAACCGCGACAGCGGCGAGTTCCGCGTGCGCGACCTGGACGCCCACTCCTGGGTGGAGGTCTGGTTCACGGGCATCGGCTGGGTGCCCTTCGATCCCACGCCGGCGGCCTCGCCGGCCGAGTCGCAGTCCACTGCGGCCGCGGCCAGCGCCGCGGGCACCGGCGCGGGCGACATCCGGCGCGGCCGGGAGGGCGTGGCGGCCGAGCGGGCCCAGGGAGGCGCGACCACCTCGAGCGAGGACGGCGTGGGCTGGGTTCTTCCCGCGCTGATCACCCTCGTTCTCGCCTTGCCGGCCGCCGCGGCCTTCGTGCTGGTGAGGCGCGCGCGCCGGCTGCGGGAGCTCGAGCCCGGTGAGCTCGCCGACGCGCAGCTCTCCGAGCTTCGCCGCACGCTCCTGAAACTCGGCTGGGACCTGCCCACCACCACCACCCTGCTGGGCCTGGAGCGTCGTCTCGGCCGCTTCGCCGGCCCCGCGTCCCAGGCCTACGCCGGCGCCCTGCGCGCCGCGCGCTTCGATCCACGCGAGCCCGCCGGACCGAAGCTCGGCGAGCGCCGCGCGGTGCGCCGCGAGCTCAGCCGCGGGAGCGTCCGCGATCGCCTGCTGGCACTGCTGGCGATGCCGCCCGTCGGCCCGCGCAGCTGAGCTTTACCCAGCTCTAAGGTTGCCTCTCCACACTGGACGGCATGAACTCCCGTGGCGCGAATCTTCTTGCCGGCCTGCTTGGCGGTCTCATCGTGCTCGTGGCCGGCGCCGTCCTGATCTCCACGGACGTGATCGACACGGGCGACGACCAGACCGTCGTGCAGCGCCAGGCCCCGATGACGCAGGCAACCGCCGAGGACGGCGACGGCCGCACCGTGCGTGACATCTACGCCTCCGAGGGCCGCGGCGTGGCCTTCATCTCCGCCTCCGGCGTGAGCGACTCGAGCTCCGGCTTCGACCAGCCTCAGCAGGGCGACGCCACCGGCTCGGGCTTCGTCGTCGACCGCGACGGCACGATCCTCACCAACGCCCACGTGGTGGAGGGGGCTGACAGCGTGACCGTCAGCTTCGAGGAGGGCGGCGAGGAGATCGACGCCGAGGTGAAGGGCGTGGACACGTCCAGTGACCTCGCGGCTCTGAAGATCGATCCCTCCGAGGTCGAGGATCTCGCCGTGCTTCCGCTCGGCGACTCGTCCAAGCTCCAAGTGGGCGACGCCGTCGTGGCCATCGGCAACCCCTTCGGCTACAGCCGCACCGTCACCACCGGGATCGTCTCCGGCCTCCAGCGTGAGATCACCGCTCCGGACGGCTTCCAGATCTCGAACGTCGTCCAGACCGACGCCTCGATCAACCCCGGCAACTCGGGCGGGCCGCTGCTCGACTCGCAGGGCCGCGTGATCGGCATCAACTCGCAGATCGCCACCGGCGGCGGCCAGGGTTCGGTGGGCATCGGCTTCGCCGTGCCCGTCAACACGGCCAAGGAGCTGCTCCCGCAGCTCAAGCAGGGTGGCGACATCGACCGCGCCTACCTCGGCGTGAACATGTCCGACGTGACCGCGGACGTGGCCTCCGAGCTCGACCTGCCGGTCGAGGAGGGCGCGCTGATAGTCGAGGCGGTGGAGGGTGGACCCGCCGCCGAAGCCGGCCTGCAGGGCGACACGAACGGCGGCGACCTGATCGTGAAGGTCGACGGCGAGGAGATCACCAACTCCGGCGATGTGGCCGCGGCCATCGCCGACAACAGCCCGGGCGACAGCGTCGAGATCGAGTTCTACCGCGACGGCGACCTGCAGACCGAGGAGGTCGAGCTGGGCGAGCGCCCGGAGTCGGCCGAGTCGCAGCCGGCCGTGCCCGAAGAGCAGGACGACGGCGGCGGCCTCTTCCCCTAGGCGCTGCACCCTGGGCGCCACGCGGGCCTGCGACCATAGGTCGCCGTGACCCGCGTGAAGATCTGTGGCATCACCGGCCCGGCGGACGCTCGCCGGGCCGTTGAGCTTGGTGCCTGGGCGCTCGGGATGATCTTCTGGCCCGGTAGCCCGCGCGCCTGCGCGCCCGAGGAGGCGGAGGCGATCGGGGCCGAGCTGCACCGCTCGGCCGAGCTGACCGGTGTGTTCGTCAACGCGACCCTCGACGAGGTGGCCGCGGCCGCCGACCGTCACCGGCTCAGCCTCCTGCAGCTGCACGGCGACGAGGGTCCGGTCTACTGCCGCGAGGCGGCCCGGCGGACCGGTTGCCGGGTGATGAAGGCCGCCCGCATCCGGGATGCCGCGCAGGTGCAGGCGTTGCGGGCCTTCCCCACGGATTTCCACCTGCTCGACACCTTCTCGGAGCACGCCCCGGGCGGCACCGGCAGGAGCTTCGACTGGGAGCTCGCGCGCCTGCACCCCGCCACCCCCCGGATGGTGCTCTCGGGCGGTCTCACGCCCGAAAACGTGGCCGAGGCCATCGAGGAGGTGCGCCCGTTCGCCGTCGACAGCGCCAGCGGCACCGAGGCCGAGCCGGGCCGAAAGGACCCGGCCAAGCTCGAGGCCTTCTTCCGTGCCGTGGCGGCCGCCGACCAGCTCGCCGTGGCATGAGCTCGCCCCCGCTGGAGCGGCGCTTCGGCCCCTACGGCGGCCGCTACGTGCCGGAGACGCTCGTGCCGGCGCTCGACGAGCTCGAGCGCGAGTGGCTGTCGGCCCGCTCGGACCCCGCCTATCTCGACGAGCTCGACGCCCTGCTGCGCGACTACGTGGGCCGGCCCACCCCGCTCTACCACGCGACGCGCCTCTCCGAGGCCACGGGCGGCGAGGTGTGGCTCAAGCGCGAGGACCTGACCCACACCGGCTCGCACAAGATCAACAACGCGCTCGGCCAGGCGCTGCTGGCCCGCCGCATGGGCAAGCCACGGGTGATCGCCGAGACGGGTGCAGGGCAGCACGGGGTGGCCTCGGCCACGGCGTGCGCGCTGCTGGGACTCGAATGCGTGGTCTACATGGGCCGCGAGGACATGCGCCGCCAGGAGCCCAACGTGCAGCGCATGCGCCTGCTCGGCGCCGAGGTGGAGGGGGTGGACGCGGGCGCGCGAACGCTGAAGGAGGCGGTGTCCGCCGCGATTCGCGACTGGGTGGCCAACGTGGCCACGACCCACTACATAATCGGCTCCTGCGTGGGGCCCGCGCCCTATCCCGCCCTGGTGCGCGACCTGCAGCGGCGGATCGGCGACGAGGCGCGGGAGCAGCTGCTCGAGCAGGCCGGCCGGCTGCCCGACCGCGTGGTCGCCTGCGTGGGAGGTGGCTCGAACGCCATCGGCAGCTTCATCCCGTTCGTGGACGACGACGTCGAGCTCGTGGGAGTGGAGGCCGGGGGCGAGGGGCTCGGCACGCTGCGCCACTCGGCGCCGCTGACCACGGGAGCGCGCGGAGTGCTGCACGGAGCCATGTCGGCCGTGCTGCAGGACGAGGAGGGCCAGATCCTCGAGGCGCACTCGATCTCCGCGGGCCTCGACTATCCCGGCGTGGGCCCGGAGCACGCCTGGCTGCGCGACTCCGGGCGGGTGCGCTACGTGGCCGTGGAGGACGGCGCGGCCCTGGCCGCCTTTCGCCGCGTGGCCCAGCTGGAGGGGATCCTTCCGGCGCTCGAGCCGGCTCACGCGCTGGCCTGGCTCCTGGCCAACCCGAGTCCGGGCCTGGCCCTCGTGACGCTGTCGGGCCGAGGCGACAAGGACCTCGCGGAGGTGCTCTCGCTCGAGGGTCCGGCGTGAGCGTCACCGCCACCGGCAGCGACCGCATCGCCGGCGCCTTCGCCGGTCACGGCAAGCGCGCGGCGCTGATGCCGTACCTGATGGGCGGCCACCCGAGCCCGGAGGCATCGCTCGAGGCGGGCCTCGCGGCAGCAGACGCCGGGGCCGACCTGATCGAGCTGGGGATTCCATTCTCCGATCCGCTCGCCGACGGACCGGTGATCCACGAGGCGGCCAGCGAGGCCCTGGCCGCTGGGGTCACGCCGCACGCCGTCCTGCGCGTGTGCGAGGGCATCGCGGAGCGCGTGCCGGTGGTGCTGATGGTCTACGCCAACGTGGTGCTCGCCGCCGGTGTCGAGCGCTTCGCCCTGCGCGCGGCGGCCGCCGGCGCGGCCGGGCTGATCGTGCCGGACATGCCCCACGACGAGGCCGGCGACCTGCGCGCGGCCTGCGACGCCGAGGGGCTTGCGCTGGTGCCGCTGGTGGCGCCCACGAGCACGCCCGAGCGGATCACCGAGATCGGCGCCGATGCCCGCGGGTTCGTCTACACCGTTTCGCTCACCGGCACCACGGGAGAGCGGGTCGAGCTGCCTCCCGGCCTCGAGCAGACGGTGGCCCGCGTGCGGGCGGCCAGCCCGGTTCCGGTTGCGGTGGGGTTCGGGATCTCGACCGCTCAGCACGCCCGGGCCGTGGCCGAGATCGCCGACGGCGTGATCGTCGGGAGCCGCGTGGTGCGCGCAGGGGCGGAGGGCGGACCGGCCGCCGTGGGGCGGTTGGTGGACGAGCTCAGCGAGGCACTCGCGGCCTGAACGGGCGGAACGCTCCACGCACCAGGCGGTTGCCCTACCGCTGAGATTGTGGAACAATCTGTCCGGTCATGGCTCGTCTGCAGGTCATCTGCGCCGCGCTCCTGTTCGGCACCACCGGCACCGCTCAGGCGCTCGGTCCCTCGGCTTCCTCGGTCGTCGTCGGCGCGTCGAGGGTCGTGCTCGGCGGCGCGTTGCTGCTGGCCTTCGCCGTGCTGGCCCGACGCCTGAAGGTGGGCGGGCCCGCCACCCTCGTGCTGCTGGCCGGGGTCTGTGTGGCCGTGTACCAGGTGAGCTTCTTCGCCGCGATCGCCGACACGGGAGTGGCCGTGGGCACGGTGGCGGCGCTCGGCTCGGCGCCTGTCTGGGCCGGGCTGCTGGCGCGCCGCTTTGCCGGCGAGCGCCTCGACCGCCGCTGGGCCGCGGCCACTGCGCTCGCCGGTCTCGGGGTGGGCGTGCTGATCCTGGGCGGCTCGTCCGGTGGTGACGTGTCGGCGCCCGGTGTGGGTCTCGCCCTCGTCGCCGGCGCGGGCTACGCGGGCTATGCGGTGGCCGGCAAGCGCATGCTCGACGCCGGCGGCACGCCCGAGGGCGTGATGGCGGCCGTCTTCGCCGCCGGAGGCCTGCTGCTCCTGCCGGTCCTGATCCTCGGCCCCACCGGCGAGCTCGCCGGTCCCGGTGGGCTGGCCATGGTGCTCTACATCGCCGCGGTGCCAACGGCCCTCGCCTACGTCCTGTTCGCCCGCGGCCTCGAGCGCATCGGAGCGGGCGAGACGGCCACGCTCACCCTGGCCGAGCCGCTCACGGCGACCCTGCTCGGCGTACTCGTGCTGGGTGAGCGGCCAGGGGCCGCGGCCGTCCTCGGAGGGGCGTGCGTCCTCGGCGGCCTGGTCCTGCTCGCGGTCCGCCCGCCGGTCCGCGCGCGGCTCGCGCTGAGGCCCGCGGAAGCCGGGGCCTAGCGCGGAGAATCACTGGTAGGCTGGGCCAGGATGGCCGAACCCAAGGCGGAGCGCTCGACGGCTGCCGGCGACCCCCCCGAGGCGGCGCCGAAGCCCAAGCGGATCAGCAAGCGCAAGCGGGTCGAGGCGCACTGCCGTTCCTACTTCGAGGCGCTCAACCGCCGCGACGTGCGCGTCATCGGCGAGCACTGGCGCGAGGACGGCGTGGCGGACATCGCGCCGGTGGGCATATTCCGGGGCCGGGCAGAGATCATGGAGTTCTTCTCCGCGGTCTTTGCCGGCGCGCCCGACATGGAGACCACGGTCACACGCGTCGTCGCCGGGGACAGGAGCGCCGCCGTCGAGTGGCGCATGCAGGGCACCTTCGAGGGCGAGACCTTCCAGGGGATCGACCCCACTGGCGGGCGGCTCGACCTGCGCGGGCTCGACCTCCTGGAGATCGAGGACGACCAGATCGTGAGCAACACCGCCTACTACGACGGCATGGCCTTCGCCCGACAGGTGGGCATGATGCCGGCCCAGGACTCGGGCGCCGAGCGCGCGCTCAAGGGCGCCTTCAACGCGGTCACCCGCGCCCGGCGCGCCGTCTCCGA
The DNA here is from genome assembly GCA_963751105.1 of uncultured Thermoleophilaceae bacterium. Lineage (GTDB taxonomy): Bacteria > Actinomycetota > Thermoleophilia > Solirubrobacterales > Thermoleophilaceae > JACVRW01. The sequence continues at coordinate 1,089,322 of CAVVTG010000002.1, forward strand.
GAGGACGGCCTCCTGATGATCGTGCTGGTGGCCTTCACGATCGGCCTGATCTTCTGGGTAACGGCCTGGTCGTTCGACATCAAGTCCTTCGACGCCTTCCTGGTAACGGTGCTGCTCACGGTCAGCGCCGCCGGATACATGATCGCGAAGCCCTTCATCGACCAGCTGATGGGCCGCTCCGACGAGCCGGCCGACGATCCCGGCGCCGCCTACTAGGGCTAGCCGCCCCGCTCAGCCGAAGAACGTCGCCGCGGCTTCGTAGTCGTCGGCGGGGACGGTGCGCAGGTCGGCCACGGCCTCGGACAGCGGCACCAGCTGGATGCGGGTGCCGAGCAGCGCCGGCATGAGGCCCCACTGATCCTCGTGCGCGGCGTCGGCCGCCGCCACCCCGAGCCGCGTGGCCAGCACGCGGTCGAAGGCCGTGGGGGTGCCGCCGCGCTGGATGTGGCCGAGCACCGTGGCCCGCGACTCGTAGCCCGTGCGCGACTCGATCTCGCGCTCGAGGCGCTGCCCGATCCCGCCGAGGCGAACGTGGCCGAACTCGTCCTCGTCGCCCTCCACCGTCTCCATCGTCCCCTCCTCGGGCCGAGCCCCCTCGGCCACCACCACGATCGAGAAGAAGCGCCCGCGCGAGTGGCGCCGGCGGATGAGGCGACACACCTCCTCGATGTCGAACGGCCGCTCCGGGATCAGGATCACGTCGGCCCCGCCGGCCAGCCCGGAGTGAAGGGCGATCCAGCCGGCGTGGCGGCCCATGACCTCGACGATCATCACCCGGTTGTGCGACTCCGCCGTGGTGTGGAGGCGGTCGATCGCGTCGGTGGCTATCTGCACCGCGGTGTCGAAGCCGAAGGTCATGTCGGTCCCGCCGAGATCGTTGTCGATCGTCTTCGGCACCCCGAGCACCGGCAGCCCGTGCTCGGTGTGGAGCCGGGCGGCCGCGCCCAGCGTGTCCTCGCCGCCGATCGCGATCAGCCCGTTGAGGTTCAGCGTCGCCATGTTCTCGCGGATCTGGTCAGGACCGTCCTCGCGCTTGAACGGGTTGGTGCGCGAGGAGCGCAGGATCGTCCCTCCTCGCGGCAGGATCCCCCGCGTGGACTCGACCGTCAGCTCCTCGTAGGCGTTCTCGATCGGTCCACGCCAGCCGTCGCGGAAGCCGACGATGGCGTGACCGTGTGCATCGATACCCCTGCGGACGATCGCGCGGATCACGGCGTTGAGACCGGGGCAGTCCCCTCCTCCGGTGAGCACTCCGATCCGCACTGCCGGGTAGTAAAACAAGCCTCGTCACAATGCTCGGCTTGCCCCCCCGGAAGCTCACAGCATCCTTATGCGCGGTGGCCGCGGCCGGGCTCGCCCTCAGCGGCTGTCTGAGCGACGACGCAAGCGACGATCCGTCTGCGGTCGAGGGAGACAGGGCAACCGTCTACCTCAGCCTCCCGCGCCACGGCGTTGCCGCACCCGCAGCCAGGGCGGTCGAGGCGGGCGCGCGAGTGGCGCTCGAGGATGCCGGCGGCCGCGCGGGGGACCTGCGCATCCGGCTGCGGAACGTGAGCACGACCAAGCGCGACGAGCTCACCTGGGACCCGGAGCTGGTGAACGCCAACGCCGACCGGGCGGCCGAGGACCCTCGCGCCATCGCCTACCTGGGCGAGCTCGGCCACGGTGCGTCCGCGATCTCGATGCCCACCCTCAACGACGCCGGCCTGCTGCAGGTATCGCCCGAGGACGGCCTGACCTCGCTCACCACCACGCCGCCGGGCCGCCCACGCTCGCTGCCGGAGCGCCTGTGGCCCAGCGGCCGGCGCAACTTCGTGCGCGTCGTGCCGCGTGACCTGCTGCAGGCCGAGACCATGGTCGACCTGCTGGGCGAACGGGGCGCCGAGCGGCCGGTGGTGGTGTTCGACCAGGAGGTCTACGGCCGTGAGCTCGCCGCCCAGATCATCTCCAGGCTGCGCCGCGCCGGCAGTCCTCCCTTGCAGTCGGAGGAGTACCGGGGCAAGGTCGACGAGATCCCTGACATCGCCGACAGCCTGGCCAGGGCCGATCCGGACTCGATCGTCTACGCCGGCGTCGCCGGACCCGGCACGGGGCGGCTCCTGGCGGCCTTCGACTCATCCATGCCCGGCGTGCCGGTCTACACGACCGCCGGGATCCTGGCCCGCGACCCGCGCCGGCCTTTCCCCGTCGCGCCGGTGAGCGTGGAGGCGCTCACCTCGGTGCGCGCCGCGCGGGAGCTGAACGCGGCCGGGCGGCGGGTGATGCGTCGCGCCGGGCGGCTGGGAGGACCGGGGGCGGAGCGGCCGGAGGCCGTCTACGGCTACGAGGCCATGCGCGTGATCCTCGACGCGGTGCGGATGGGCGGACGCAGCCGGGAGCGCGTGGCCCGGGCGGCGCTGGCGATGCGCGAGCGGCGTTCGCCCCTCGGGGCGTACAGGCTGCGCGGTACCGGGGACACCGACGACGAGCGCCAGTACCTGTACGCGCTGCGGGACGGGCGCTTTCGCTACGTTCGCGAGCTCGACTGACCCCCTTTCGGGCCAGGTTGTCTCCCCGTTAAGCCGCCCCGTGCCGATTGTGAGCGCCGCCGACGGTCCTTAGGATGCCGCGGCAGGTTGGAGCTATCTCCATAGGAGGGAATATCTTGAAGGTACGTTGGCTGGCAATCTTCGCCTGCCTCCTCGGAGTCTTCGCTGTGGGCATGACTGCCTGCGGCGGCGACGAAGATGACGGCGGCGACTCGGGCGACAGTGGTGGTGGCGGCGGCGGCAGTACCGTCAACGTCTACTCATCGCTCCCGCTCCAGGGTGCTTCCAGGCCACAGACGACCGCCATGGTCGAGGGCATCAAGCTCGCTCTCGAGCAGAACAAGGGCAAGGCGGGTCAGACGACGGTGAAGTACACGTCGCTCGACGACTCGACCGCCCAGGCGGGCACGTGGACGCCGGAGGCGACCTCGGCGAACGCCCGTAAGGTCGCGCAGGACGACTCTGCCGTGGCCTACATCGGTGAGTTCAACTCGGGGGCTTCGGCGATCTCGATCCCGATCCTCAACGAGGTGCCGATCGCTCAGATCAGCCCGGCCAACACGGCCGTCGGTCTGACCTCGGACGAGCCGGGCGCCGACAAGGGCGAGCCGGACAAGTACTACCCGACCGGTAGCCGTCACTACATGCGGATCGTGCCCAAGGACACGATTCAGGGTGCGGCACTGGCCTCCCTGATGAACGAGGACGGCTGCACTTCGGCCTACATCCTCAACGACAAGGAGGTCTACGGGGCCGGTCTGGCGCGCAACATCGAGAGTGCTGCGGGCGAGATCGGGCTGGAGGTCGCGGGCAACGAGGGCATCGACCCGAAGGCTCCGAACTTCCGCTCCCAGGCCTCGACGGTCAAGAGCTCCGGGGCTGACTGCTTCGTCTTCTCCGGGATCACGGCCAACGGCGCCGTCCAGCTGTACAAGGACGTCTCCGCGGCCGGCATCACGAAGCTGTACGGGCCCGACGGCGTGGCCGAGTCCGGGTTCGCCGATCCGAAGGAAGGCGGCATCCCCGCCGACGTGGCGAAGAACGTGCAGGTCTCGGTGGCGACCCTGTCGCCGGACGAGTACCCGCCCGAAGGCCGGAAGTTCTTCACCGACTTCGAGGCGAAGTACGGCGAGGCCAATCCGGATCCGTATTCGATCTACGGCTACGAGGCGATGAAGCTCGTCCTCGACACCTGCAAGGAGCTCGGAGCCGACTGCTCCGACAAGCAGGCCATGATCGACGCGCTGTTCCAGACCAAGGGCCGCGAGTCGGTGCTCGGCACCTACGACATCGACGAGAACGGCGACACCACGCTGACCGACTACGGGATCTACACGATCGACGGCGGAGAGCTGTCGTTCGAGAAGACGATTCAGGCAGAAGGCGGCTGATCGCCAGACCCGATTGAGGGAGCGGGGGGTGGACGACCTTGTCGTCCACCCCCCGTTTCTGATTGGATCCCCACAGAGGGAGGGTCTTGGAAGCGAGCAGCGACGCACCACGCCTGCCGGTTCGGGCGAACACCGGCGACAGGATTCGCAAGTACATCGGCGAGTACGGCCTGATCGCCCTGCTGCTCGTGATGCCTGTCGTCTACGGCATCCAGGACATCTCCAACGACGGCAGCCTGGCCCGGCTGGGCAACAACGTCGTCGACGGTCTCTCCAACGGCGCGATCTGGGCGCTCGTGGCGCTCGGGTACACGCTGGTCTACGGAATCATCGAGCTGATCAACTTCGCCCACGGCGAGGTGTTCATGATCGGCTCGCTCGTGTCGGCCGGCCTGTTCGGCACGCTCGGGCTCACGGCGGCCACCGGTGTCGGCGGTCTGTTCATCGGCCTGCTGCTCATCCTCGTTCTGGCCATGCTCGCCAGCAGCACGCTCAACGTGATGATCGAGCGAGTGGCCTACCGGCCGTTACGCACGGCACCGAAGTTAGCCCCGCTGATCACCGCGGTGGGCTTCAGCTTCATCCTGCAGAACGTCGGCATCCTGTGGATCGGCGGCTCGCCGGAGGGCATCCCGGATCTGATCAACGCCCAGAAGGAGCTGTTCAGCATCGGCGGTGTCTCGGTGTCGCAGGGCGACGTCCTCGCCGTGGCGGCCACCATCCCGCTCGTCTTTCTGCTCACCGGTTTCATCAGCCAGAGCCGCCTGGGCAAGGCGATGCGCGCCACAGCCCAGGATCCCGAGGCCGCACGCCTGATGGGCATCAACGTGGACACCACGATCTCGGCGACCTTCCTGCTCGGCGGGATCATGGCCGGAGCCGCGGGTCTCATCTACGCGCTCTACCAGACGACGATCTGGTTCTTCCAGGGCTTCCAGGCCGGCCTGATCGCCTTTACTGCGGCGGTGATGGGGGGTATCGGCAACCTCTGGGGCGCCGTGCTCGGCGGCTTCATCATCGGCATCATCCAGCAGATCTCCGACAACCGGATCGGCGGTGAATGGACCCCGGCGATCGTGTTCGCCTACCTCGTGCTGATCATGGTCTTCCGCCCCCAGGGCCTCCTGGGTGAGCAGACGCGGGAGGCCGGATGAGCACCGTCGCCCCCGAGGTGCAGCGCGGTGGCCTGAAGACCGACCGGCGCACGCTCCTCGGTCTGGCCGCAGCGCTGGTGGTGGCCCTATGGATGGGCGATCAGATCCAGATGAACCTGTTCATGGCCTTCGCGCTGTGGGCGCTAATCGCCATCCGCACCGTCTTCCGCGAGAACGAGCTGATCTCGCGAGGGGCCCTGATCGCGCTCGCCGTCTGGGCCATACTCCTGCCCTTCTTCCAGGATTCGGGCGGGGCGTTCATCGAGGACGCGATCCAGGCCCTCGCCCTGGCGGTGATGGCCCTGGGGCTCAACATCATCGTCGGCTTCGCCGGCCTGCTCGACCTCGGCTACGTGGCCTTCTATGCGCTGGGCGCGCTCACCTCCGGCTGGTTCATGTCCGGCTTCTTCGTCAACGCCAACGGCGGCGAGGGCTGGTCCTTCCTGGTCGGAGCGCCGGCCTCCGAGCTGCCGGGCATCCACCTGAACTTCCTGCTCGTGATCATCATCGCCGTGGTGGTGACCACGATTGCGGGCATGCTGATCGGGTTACCCACGCTTCGCCTGCGCGGCGACTACATCGCGATCGTCACGCTGGCCTTCGGCGAGATCATCGGGCGAATCGTCATCAACGGCGACGAGATCCGGATCGCCGGGGAGAAGATCACCAATGGCCGCCAGGGGATCACCCCGGTCGACAAGATCGACCTCCCGTTACTGGCACCGTTCCAATCGCTCGAGCTCAGACCCTGGTACTTCGTGGCGCTGGCCATGGTGTTCCTGTCGCTGTTCATCAACTACCGGCTGCGCGATTCGCGCCTCGGCCGGGCCTGGATCGCCCTGCGCGAGGACGAGGTGGCGGCGGCCTCGATGGGCGTTCCGCTCGTCAAGACCAAGCTGTTCGCCTACGGCACGGGTGCCGCCTTCGGCGGCGTGGCCGGAGTGTTCCTCGGCTCCTACCTCAACACGGTCAACGCCGACCAGTTCCAGTTCTCGTTCTCGATCTTCGTGCTGGCCATGGTCATCCTCGGCGGCCTCGGCTCGATCGAGGGCGTGCTGCTCGGCGCGATCGTGCTCTCGTTCATCAACTACAACCTGATCCCTGACGTCTTCAACGACTACCCGCAGAAGATCGGGCTGGACTTCGACCTCTCCGAGCTGTCCTTCGGCATCTTCGGCTTCCTGCTGGTCATCATGATGGTGCTCAGACCCGAGGGTCTGATACCCGAGCGAAGACGGCAGCTCGAGCTGCGCGAGGGCGTGGGCGTCGGCGACACCGACTTCGGCACCGACGACAAGACCTTTGAGGCGCGCTCGTGAGCGAACCGGACACCACCGCCACCGAGCCGCACGAGGGCAACGGCGAGATTCTGCTCGAGGCGGAGAACGTCTCGAAGGTCTTCGGCGGGCTGGTGGCCGTCGAGGACGTGAGCTTCACCATCCCCGAGCGGGGCATCGTGTCGATCATCGGCCCCAACGGCGCCGGCAAGACGACGTTCTTCAACATGCTCACCGGGCTCTACAAGCCGAGCTTCGGGCGGATCACGTTCAACGGCCGCAACATCACCGGCCGCCGGCCGGACCGGATCATGAGCGACGGCGTGGCCCGCACGTTCCAGAACATCAGGCTGTTCGGGACCATGACCGCGGTCGAGAACGTGATGGTGGGCCAGCACGGCCGCATGAAGGCGGGACTGTTCGGCTCGATCCTTCGCGTTCCGCGTGTGCGGCGCGAGGAGAAGGACGTCGACGCGAAGGCGCGCGAGGTGCTCTCCTACGTGGGCATCGACGAGAGCCAGCACGACAACCTGTCGGTCAACCTCTCCTACGGCGACCAGCGCCGCCTGGAGATCGCCCGGGCGCTGTCGTCCGACCCCAAGCTTCTGCTGCTGGACGAGCCCACCGCGGGGATGAACCCCCAGGAGTCGGCTGAGCTGACCAAGTTCATGAACCGTCTGCGGGACGAGAAGGGGCTCACCATCCTGCTGATCGAGCACGACATGCAGGTGATCATGGAGGTCTCCGAGCGCATCACCGTGCTCGACCACGGCCAGAAGATCGCCGAGGGCTCCCCCGCCGACGTGCGGGCCGACCCGCGGGTGGTGGAGGCTTACCTGGGCAAGCAGGGAGCGGCCGAGGCCGAGGCCGGAGCGGCCCGGCGCGACGCGGGAAGCGGACAGGATCGGGAACAGACCTGATGGCGCTGCTCGAGGTCTCCGACCTTCACACCTTCTACGGCAACATCGAGGCCCTCAAGGGCATCTCGATCACGGTCGAGGAGGGCGAGGTGGTCACGCTGATCGGCTCCAACGGGGCCGGCAAGTCCACCACCTTGCGCTCGATCTCCGGGCTGACCCCTCCGCGGCAGGGCACGATCCGCTTCGACGACACCGAGATCGGCGAGATTCCTCCCCAGGAGATAGTCGAGATGGGCATCTCGCTCTCGCCCGAGGGCCGGCACATCTTCCCGCGCATGACGGTCCGCGAGAACCTGGAGCTCGGCGCCTACCTGCGTCGCGACAAGGACGGGATCGGCAACGACCTCGACCGCGTCTACTCCCTGTTTCCCCGCCTCAAGGAGCGCGAGAAGCAGAAGGGCGGCACCATGTCAGGGGGCGAGCAGCAGATGCTCGCCATCGGGCGTGCGCTGATGGCCAATCCCAAGCTGCTGCTGCTCGACGAGCCGTCAATGGGGATCGCGCCGATCCTCGTCGAGCGGATCTACGAGACGATCGCCGAGATCAACCGTCAGGGCACGACGATCCTGCTCGTGGAGCAGAACGCCAACTATGCCCTCGATGTCTCCAAACGCGGCTATGTTCTGGAGACGGGGCAGGTGGCGCTCGAGGACAAGTCGAGCGAGCTGCGGACCAACCCCGAAGTGCAGAGGGCATACCTGGGCGCATGATGGACACATTCGACACCTTCGCCGTGATCGGCGCCCGAGCGCTGTGGCTCACCTACATCTGGCTGATCTCGGCGATCGTGGCCTCGTACCTCTCGCACCGCAAGGGCTACGGCGAGAAGCTGGGGCTGGCCTTCGGCCTGCTGTTGTCCTTCATCGGCGCCCTCATCTGGCTGCTGTGGCCGGCCAAGTCCGACTCTCGCTGGAAGCTGCAGGGGCCGTTCGGCAGCGGCGGCAAGACGGTCGCCGAGCTGCGGGCCGAGCAGCAGGCGCTGCGCTCCGGCTCCGAGTAGCCTCGCCGCCCCGTAGCGCCCCGGGCCGGGGGCGAATCTGGACCGAGAGCTCGCGGGGATGGCCAGTCGCTCGCACGGTCTGGTCACACGGCGGCAGCTCATGGCGGCCGGCTTCTCGCCCAAGGAGATCGACCGGCGGGTGGCCAAGGGCTCCCTCATCGCCGTCTTTCGCGGCGTCTACCGCGTCGGCCACGTGGCTCCCAATCTCGAGGCGCACTACCTCGCGGCGGTGCTCGCGTGCGGCGACGGCGCCCTCCTCGCGGGACGCGCCGCGGCGCACCTGCTCGGTCTCCTGCGCAGAGGCGGACCCCGGCCGGAGCCCCTGGACGTCGTGACGCTGACCGACAGAAGGATCGCCGGGGTGCGCACCCGGCGCAGGCCGGCGCTCGCTCGCGACGAGGCGTTCACCCACCGCGGCGTCGCGCTGCTCAGCGTGCGCGCCGTCCTCGTCGACCTCGCCGCGGGCATGCAAGAGAACGAGCTCGCCCGGGCCTGCCACGAGGCCGGCGTGCAATACCGCGCAACTCCCCGAGACGTGGAGGCCGTGCTCGCCCGCTACCCGGGGAGCCGCGGCGCCGCGGCCCTGCGCCCCAGATTCCTGCGCCGCCTGCGCGACGAAGGCCTGCCGCTCCCGGAGACGAACCGCGACGCCGGCGGACGGCGGGTCGACTGCCGCTGGGCTGACCAACGCCTGACGGTCGAGCTCGACAGCTACCGCTATCACTCGTCGCGGCACGCCTGGGAGCAGGATCGCCGCCGCGAGCGTGAGGCTCGCCGGCGTGGCGACGAGTTTTGCCGCTTCACGTGGGCCGACGTGGCGGAGAGCCCCGGCTACATGCTCGCGGAGCTCAGGGGGCTGCTTGGCCCGTCGCGTCGCGCAGCGCGTCCTCGAGGTCCGGGCGCCTGAACGGGTAGCCGAGCTCGGTCAGCTTCACCGGCACGGCGCGCACCCCAGTGGTCACGATCTCGGCCATCTCGCCGTAGAGGGTCTTGACTGCGAAGCCGGGCACCGGGGCGACGGCGGGGCGGTGGAGCACTCGCCCGAGCGCCGACGAGAGCTCCTTGTTGGTCACGGGCTCGGGCGCGGTCGCGTTCAGCGGGCCCTCGGCGCCGGCCGTGTCCAGGGCGAACACCAGCGACCCGACCACGTCGTCGAGGTGAACCCAGGGCACGTACTGCTTTCCGCCCGCCACCGGTCCGCCGACGCCCAGCTTGAAGAAGGGCAGCATCTTCTCGAGCGCGCCGCCCGACTCGGACAGCACCACTCCGGTGCGGGTGAGCGCTACCCGCATTCCCAGCTCGGCCGCCTTGCCGGCCTCGGCCTCCCAGTCGGCGGTCACCCGGGCGAGGAAGTCGCCCGCGGCCGCGGCGGACTCGTCCACGCGCTCGTCGCCGTGGGCGCCGTACCAGCCGGTGGCGGACTGGGAGACCAGCACGCCCGGGCGCTCGTCATCCGGCAGCTCGCCCAGCGCCTCGACCAGGTTGCGGGTGGCGAGGATCCGCGAATCGCGGATCTCGCGCTTGACCTCGTCCGACCAGCGCTGCGCCACCGTCTCGCCCAGCAGGTGCACGACCGCGTCGCGCCCGCGCAGGGAGTCGAGCGGCGGCCGCTCGCCCTTGGGGTCCTTCCACTCCTGGGCCTCGACGCCGAGCGCGTCGCCGGCCCTGCTCGCGTCGCGCGACAGGGCGGTGACCTCGTCGCCGCGCGCGGAGAGCTCGCGCGTGAGCGCGCTCCCGATCGTGCCGGTGGCTCCTGTGACTGTGACTCGCATCAGCGGAGGGCGGCGCGCTCGACCGTCGGCGGATCCAGCTCGTCCTCGGTCCCGGCCGCGCGCGCGGCCACCTCTGCTACGGCGCTGGCCACGGCGCGGCTCACATCTCGGTTGAAGACGCTGGGCACGATGTAGTCCTCATCGAGCTCCTCGTCGGTCACCACCTCGGCGATCCCGCGGGCGGCGGCGAGCTTCATCTCCTCGGTGATGGCGGTGGAGCGAGCGTCGAGCGCGCCCCGGAACACTCCGGGAAAGGCCAGCACGTTGTTGATCTGGTTGGGATAGTCGGAGCGGCCCGTGGCCATCACCCGGACGTGCGGGGCGGCGTCCTCGGGCTTGACCTCCGGGTTCGGGTTGGCCATCGCGAAGACGAAGGGATCGGGGTTCATCCGCTGGAGGTCGTGCGCGTCGATGATGCCGGGACCGGACAGGCCGATGAACAGGTCGGTGCCCTCGATCACCTCGCGCGGCTGACCCTCGCGGCGGCCAGGATTGGTGTTCTCCGCCAGCCAGCGCTTGGGGGCGTTCATCGAGCCGGCGGCGTAGTCGTCGCGGCCGGCGTGGATCGCTCCGAACCGGTCGCAGGCCACGATCGAGGTCACGCCGGCGTCGAGCAGGATCTTGGCCACGGCCACGCCGGCGGCGCCCGCGCCCACCATCACCACGTCCAGATCCTCCATCTCGCGCCCGGTCAGGCGGCAGGCGTTGATGAGCGCGGCCAGGGTGACGATCGCAGTGCCGTGCTGGTCGTCGTGAAAGACGGGGATGTCCAGGGCTTCCTTCAGGCGCTGCTCGATCTCGAAGCAGCGCGGCGAGGAGATGTCCTCGAGGTTGATGCCGCCGAAGGTGGGCGACATGCGGATCACCGTCTCGACGATCTCGTCGACGTCCTTGGTGTTCAGGCAGATCGGGAAGGCGTCCACGTCGGCGAATTCCTTGAACAGCATCGCCTTGCCCTCCATCACGGGCATCGCGGCCTCGGGTCCGATGTCGCCCAGCCCGAGCACCGCGGTGCCGTCGGACACCACGGCCACCGTGTTGGCCTTGATCGTGTACTTGAAGGCCTTCTGGCGGTTCTCGGCGATCGCCGTGCACACACGGGCCACGCCGGGCGTGTAGGCCATCGAGAGGTCGTCGCGTGTCTTCACCGGCATGTTGAGCCCGGTGTGGATCTTGCCGCGGCGATGCACCTCGAAGGTGCGGTCGCTGATCTCCACCAGCTCGGCGTCGCGGACCCCCTGAACCGCCGAGATGACCTGCCCTCGGTGCTCCACCGACCAGCACTCGACGGTGATCTCGCGCAGCGTCCGCTCGCCCTTGGCTTGCACGGTGTCGACAGCCACGATCGCGCCTCCGGCGCGGGTGATGGCGGCGGTCACACGGCCCAGCGCGCCGCCGGTCCTGCCCGGCAGGGCGACCCGGAGGGTCAGCGAGAACTGGGCGGAGGGCGCGGGCACGGGCAGGCCGGATGATAGGGCGGGTGCCGCGGGCCGCGCCGATAGGGTTGAGCCGTGGCCGGCGAGAGTCCCAAGGAGCTGCTTCTCATCGACGGGAACAGCCTCGTCTACCGCGCCTTCTTCGCCCTTCCCGAGTCGATCGCGACGTCCAAGGGCCAGCCCACCAACGCGATCTTCGGGTTCGCCTCGATGCTCGTGAAGATGATCTCCGACTTCGGCGTCAGGCCGACGCTGGTGGTGTGGGACGCCGGCATGTCGGGGCGCAAGGAGATCTACGAGGAGTACAAGGGCCACCGCGAATCGCGCCCCGACCTGCTGCAGGAGCAGTGGCCGCACATGCAGCCGCTGGTGGAGGCGTTCGGATACGAGAGCGTCCGCGTGGAGGGCTACGAGGCCGACGACGTGATCGCCACGCTGGCTCGACAGGCGCGCAAGGAGGGGATCGACGTGACGGTGCTCACCGGCGACCGCGACCTCTTCCAGCTGATCGAGCCCGGCGTGACGGTGATGGCCACCGGCCGCGGCGTGACCGACACGAAGCTCTACGACCGCGACGCGGTGATCGAGCGCTACGGCATACCGCCGGAGCTCGTGCCCGACTTCGTCGGGCTCAAGGGCGACACCTCGGACAACATCCCCGGGGTCCCGGGCATCGGCGACAAGACCGCGTCGCAGCTCCTCCAGGAGTGGGGCGACCTCGAGGGAGTGCTGGCCAACATCGAATCGATCTCGGGCGCAAAGCGAAAGCAGAACCTCGCCGAGCACGCCGAGAACGCGCGCATCTCGAAGCAGCTGGCCACCGCCGTGCGCGACGTCGACGTGGAGGTGGACTTCGACGGGGTGATCGCGCGGGAGCCGGATCGCTCGCGCCTGCGCGAGACCTTCCGCGAGTTCGAGCTGCGGGCTCCCCTCGAGCGCCTGGAGGAGGCTCTGGGCGAGGACGGCGCCGCGCCCGCCGAGCGGGTCGAGGAGGTCATCCGGGTCCCGGCGCGCGAGGTTCCGGTTGCCGAGCTGGGCGGGCTCGAAGGCGAGCTGGTGGCGGTCGCCGCGCTGCGCCCGGGCGAGGAGCCCGACGAGGCAGTGGCCGGCGCCGAGGCGGCAGTGGGCGCTGATCTCGATCTCAACGACCCCGACGCCCCCGAGCTGGCCGGCGAGCTCGACCCCGAGGCCGAGGCCCAACCCGAGGCGGCCCAGGCGCCCGCTCCGGTCGCCACCGCCGCGGCCGGCGGCTCGCCCCAGGGCTCCTTCGATCTCGACGCCGTCAGCCGCGGCCCGCTCACCGTGGCCGCCTGGGCGGGCGACGAGGTGCTGGTGGCCGAGGCGGAGACGTTGGCCGCCTTCACCCTGGCCCGCGGTGAGCGGCCGGTGGTGGCCCACGACTGGAAGACGATCGCCGTGGCCGACGATCCCGCCGATCCGCCGCCGCTCGAGCACGACACGATGGTGGCGGCCTACCTGATCGATCCGGCCCGGCGCGGCTATCCGCTCGACGAGCTGGCCACCGAGAACGGCATCGGCGCCAAGGTCGAGGGCGCCAAGGGCGCCGACGGCGTGGCCGAGCGCGCGGTCCTGACCCGCGTGCTGGCCGAGCGCCAGCGCGAGCGGCTGGAGGAGGACGGCCTGACCAGCCTGTTCCACGAGGTCGAGCTGCCCCTGGTGGACGTGCTGGTGGAGATGGAACGCGAGGGGATCACGCCTCGACGTGGCCCGCCTGCAGAAGATCAGCAAGCGCTTCGGCGTCCGTTCAGCCGAGCTCGAGCGCCGCGTCTGGGAGCTCGCGGGGGAGGAGTTCACGATCGGCTCGCCCCAGCAGCTGGCCCCGATCCTGTTCGACAAGCTCGGGCTCTCGCGAAAGCGCCGCGGCAAGACCGGCTTCTCCACCGACGCCCGCGTGCTGCAGGCCATCCGCGACGAGCACGAGATCGTGCCGGCGATCGAGGAGTGGCGCGAGGTGACCAAGCTCAAGTCCACCTATCTGGACGCCTTCCCGGAGCTGATCTCAGACGACGGCCGGCTGCACACCACCTTCAACCAGACCGCAACGGCCACGGGCCGTCTCTCGAGCACCAACCCAAACCTGCAGAACATCCCGATCCGCACCGAGCAGGGCCGCGAGATCCGGGCGTGCTTCACGGCCGGGCCGGGCCGGCGGCTGATCTCGGCCGACTACTCGCAGGTCGAGCTGCGGCTGCTGGCCCACATCGCGGAAGAGCCGGTGCTGAAGGAGATCTTCCGCCGCGGCGAGGACGTGCACACCGCCACCGCCGAGGCGATCCTCGGAGGCAAGACCGATCCCGGCACGCGCTCGAAGGCCAAGATGGTCAACTACGGGATCGTGTACGGGCTGTCGGCCTATGGGCTCGCCGACCGCCTGCAGATCCCGCAGGAGGAGGCCCAGGAGTTCATCGACCGCTACTTCGAGCGCTTCCCGAAGGTCAAGGAGTTCATCGAGAGCACGATCGAGCGCGCGCGCGAGGAGGGCCACGTGACCACGTTGTTCGGCCGGATCCGGCGCGTGCCCGAGCTGCGCTCCCGTCAGTTCCAGACCCGCTCGCTGGGCGAGCGCCTGGCCGTGAACATGGTGATCCAGGGCACGGCGGCCGACATCATCAAGGTGGCCATGGTGCGGGCGCGCGACACCCTGCGCGCCGGCGGCCTCGAGACCCGGCTGGTGCTACAGATTCACGACGAGCTCCTCTACGAGGCGCCCGAGGCGGAGGTGGAGGCAGCGTCGGCGATCGTGATCCGCGAGATGGCCGGCGCGTTCGAGATGGACCCGCCGCTCGAGGTGGACCTCGGCGTGGGCGAGAACTGGCTGGAGGCCAAGTGAGCAAGGAGCTCGCGGTGCTCCTGACGGTGGCCGCGGGCGGGCTGGTGGCCGCGCAGGCCCCCGCCAACAACGTCATCTCCAACTCGGTCGGAAGCCTGGGTGCGGCGCTCGTGAGCTTCCTTGTCGGAACCGCCGTGATTCTGGTGCTGACCTTCACGGTCGGCGGCGGGCTCAGCGGCGACGAGGGCGTCGAGTCCCCGGCCTGGTACTACTGGATTCTCGGCGGCGTCGGCGGCGCGGCGATCGTTCTGATCACCCTGATCACCGTGCGCGAGCTGGGTGCCGGAGGGGCTACGGCCGCGGTGATCGCGGGGCAGCTCGCCCTTTCCGTGATCATCGACCGCGCCGGGGTTCTCGGCCTCGACGAGCGCGCGATCACCTGGGAGAAGCTGCTGGGCATCGCGCTTCTCGCGGCCGGTACGGTGCTGATCGTTCGGGAATGAGTGGGCGCGCCCGCCGTGGCAGGCTCGGATCAAACGGCAGCGGTGACGGGGAGTGCAGGCAGATTTCGTGGTTTGTCCTGGGTTGACCCCCCAGGAGGGGGTGAAGTCAGGACAGCCGGCTCCTTCGCGCGGGGCCCCGGGCCATCGGGGACGCACTGCACGCAGATCATCGATTATCTAGGATCGAATCGGGGAAGGCTCAAGCCAGCGGTTTGTTCGAGCGGAGGAGGAGCGAATGACGGTCACCGGTGCGGGTGAGGAGGTGCTCGGCGAGTTCCACGGGAGTGAGGAGTTCCCGATCGAGTGGGACGACGGCGAGAAGGAGCTCTTCTGGATCTACGACGATCTCCACTGTCCCAACCCGGTCTCGCCGATGTTCTTCGACATCGGCGGCTGGTGGCTCACCTGTGACCACATGTTCCGCCGCTTCGGCACCCCCTTCGCCTGCGACTGGGTGGCCAAGGAGATCAACGGCTACGTCTACACCGCCGCCGTTCCCTCCGACCCGGCAATCCACTCGGAGGCCACGGAGTACCAGTCGCGCTATGTGCCCCGGGTTCCGCGGGACCCGGACCACGCCGAGAAGATCGGCGCCTACCTCGGCTGGGTGCTTCCCCACTACGCGGAGAACTTCCTCGACTGGTGGAACGAGCGCCTGCGCCCCGAGATCGAGCGGAACTTCGAGTACCTCGACGGCTACGACACCGACAGGGCCTCGTTCCTCGACATGGCCGTCCTGCTCGAGGACGCCATCGACATCCACGACCGCCACTGGAAGATCCATTGGATGCTGAACTTCGCCCAGTTCGCCTCCACCCAGGCGCTCAACGGCCTGCTCGAGGAGGAGAAGGGTGATGCCGCCGCGGCGCTGATGGGGCGCCTGCAGAGCTCGGTGGCCGACCGCAACTGGGACTCGATCGAGGACCTCTGGAAGATGAAGGAGGAGATCAAGGACGACTCCGAGCTCTCCACCGCCTTCGAGGGCGACACCGCGGCCGACGTGACCGCCGCGCTGGAGGGGTCCGACCGCGGGAAGCGCTTCATCGAGGAGCGCATCGAGCCGCACCAGCAGGCCTTCGGCTACAAGGCCATCTGGTCCCACGAGTTCGCCTTCCGCACCTGGGTCGAGGACCCGGCGCCGATGATCGAGGCGGTCCGGGGCTACCTGGCCACCGACTACGACTATTCGGCGAACATCGGCGCGGTGCGCGACGACCTGGAGGCCGCCAAGAAGGAGGCTCTCGAGGGCGTCGAGGGCGATGAGCTCAAGGCGGCGCTCGAGCGCTCGCTGAGCATGAACCCACTCACACCGGACCATCACTTCTACATCGACCAGGGGACCAACGCCCGGCTGCGACTGGTCCTGATCGCGATCGCCCGCAAGCTCGTGGATGCGGGGACGCTCGACGATCCCGAGGACGTGATGTACCTCCGCTACAACGAGCTGCGCCTGCTGATGGCCGACCAGTCGTCGGTGGACGCCCGCGAGTTGGTGGGCGACCGCCGCGACCGGCTGGAGGAGGCTTCGGAGAAACGGCCGCCGTCGTGGGTGGGCACGGCCACGCAGCCGGCGCTCGACTTCCCCTACAACGCTCTCTGGGGCTTTCCGGAGAAGTTCCACGCGGGCGAGCCGTCCACCACCGGTGAGGTCAAGGGCCTGGCCGCCTCGCCCGGGGTGGTCGAGGGCGACGCCCGCTTCGTGCGCTCCCTGGACGAGTTCGACCAGGTCAAGGACGGCGAGATCCTCGTGTGCCGCATGACCAATCCCGCGTGGGTCGTGCTGTTCACGAAGATCACCGGCCTGGTCACCGAGGCGGGCGGCGCGGTGTCGCATCCTGCGGTGGTGGCGCGCGAGTTCGGCATCCCGGCGGTGGTGGGCACCACCAACGCGGGCGACCGCATCTCCACCGGCGACCGCATCCGCGTGAACGGCACCACCGGTGTCGTCGAGATCCTCGGCTGAGCTCGAGTGGGGGCTGCTGACCCGGAGTGGCTCTGCCCGGCCACCCTCGAGGAGGCGCTCGCCGCGCGCGGCGAGCGGGGCGATGACGCCACGGTGCTGGCCGGCGGCACCTTCCTGGCGATCCTGATGAACCAGGACCTGATCGCTCCGGAAGCGCTGCTCTCGCTGGGCGGCGTGCGCGGGATCGACTACGTGGAGGTGGTGGAGGGCGAGCTGCGGCTCGGCGCCATGGCGCGCCATCGGGCGGTGGAGCGCTCGGAGGCCGTCCGCGCCGGTTGGCCCGTGCTGGCCCGCGCGTTCTCGCTCGTGGCCAGCCCAAGGGTGCGCAATCAGGCCACCGTCGGCGGCGTGCTGGCCGACGCCGACTACGCATCTGACCCGCCGGCGGTGCTCGCGGCGCTGGGTGCGCGGGCGGTACTGCGGTCCCGGCAAGGCACCCGCACGGTGTCGATCGAGGAGCTGATCCTCGGTTTCTACGAGACCTGCATCGAGCCCGACGAGCTGCTCGTGGAGGTGCGCGTCCCGCCGTGCCCGTCACGAGCCGTCTATCGCAAGTTTCGCTCGCGCGGCAGCGAGGACCGCCCCTGCGTGGCCGTGGCGGCCGCGCGGGGCGAGCAAGGGCTGAGGGTGGTGGTGGGTGCCGTGTCCGATCGCCCCCGCGAGCTGCCCGACGCCCTCGCCCTCGCCGGGGACGGGCCGCCGGGCCCGGAGGAGGCGGCGGAGATAGCCCGCCGTTACGCGCGCGAGATCGACCCGCTGGACGACTCGCGCGGCTCGTCGGCCTACCGCCGGCGCATCATCGAGGTCGAGGTGCGCCGGGCCCTGGAGGCCGTGGCGTGAGCGACGCACGGGTGGACGGATCGATTCGCTACTCCCAGGACGTCGAGCTGCCCGGCGCCTGGCACGCGGCGTTCGTGCGCTCGCCGCACCCTCACGCTCGCGTTCGCTCGGTCGACGCCTCCGCGCTCTCGGATGAGACCGTGGCGCTGCTGCCCGAGGACGTGGCCGGACTCGGCCGCTACGGCTGCCAGCTCAAGGATCAGACCGTGCTCGCCGACCCAGCG
Organism: uncultured Thermoleophilaceae bacterium; assembly: GCA_963751105.1. Lineage (GTDB taxonomy): Bacteria > Actinomycetota > Thermoleophilia > Solirubrobacterales > Thermoleophilaceae > JACVRW01. The sequence continues at coordinate 1,107,121 of CAVVTG010000002.1, forward strand.
CGCTTCGCCGGCGACATCGTGGCCGCCGTGGCCGCTCCCACGCCCGCACTCGCCCGGGCCGGAGCCGAAGCGGTGCAGGTGGAGTACGAGGAGCTCCCCGCCGTGCTCGACCCGCTGTCGGCCGTGGCGGAAGGCGCGCCCCTGCTGCACCCCGAGGCGGGCAGCTCGGCCGAGGACGCCGTGTCGATCGGCGTCCGGCCGCTCGAGGACACCAACGTCTGCCACCGCTTTCGGCTGGTCCAGGGCGACGCCGACGACGGCTTGGCCTCCGCCTCGGTGGTCGTGGACGAGACCTTCCGCACGGCCGGCGCCCAGCATGCGCCCATGGAGCCGCACGCCAGCGCGGCCGTCTGGCGCGAGGACGGGCGGCTCGAGCTGCACACCGGCACCCAGACGCCGTTCAACCTGCGCGAAGACCTCGCCGGGCTGCTCGGCCTCGAGGAAGAGCGCATTCGCGTCGTGGCCCCTCCGATGGGCGGCTCGTTCGGGGCCAAGACCTTCACCCGACTCGAGGGCGTGGTGGCCTGCCTGGCGCGCAAGGCCGGGCGCCCGGTCAAGGCGGTGCTCGGCCGCGAAGAGGAGTGGTTGACGCTCAACCGCCACCCGGCCGTGATTCGGGTGCGGATCGGCGCCCGCCTGGACGGCACGCTGGTGGCGAAGCGGCTCGACTGCTGGGTCGACACCGGCGCCTACGCGGACTGCGGCCCGGGAGTGGCCACCAAGCTCGGCTACGCGGGGGTGGGTCCCTACCGGATACCGCACGTTCGGGTGGACTCGCTGGCCGTGTACACGAACCTGCCTCCCAACGGCGCCTTCCGAGGGTACGGGGCCACGCAGTCGGTGTGGGCGTCCGAGCGCGCGATGGACCTGCTGGCCGAGCGGCTGGGAATGAGCCCGCTCGAGCTGCGGCGCAAGAATCTCCTGCGCGACGGCGACCGGTTCGCCACCGGCGAGGTCATGCACGACGTGCACTTCGAGGAGTGCCTGCAGGCGGCCGCGGACGCCGTGGACTACGAGCGCCATCCCGAGGGCAAGGGCCTGTGCGTGCTGCTCAAGGGCATGCAGACCCCCAGCCGAGCGGCGATCGCAGTGGAGCGCACGCCGGTGGGCTGGGTCGTCCGCAGCGCGTCCTGCGAGATGGGGCAGGGAGTGCGCGAGTCGCTGCGCGTGATGGGGGCCGAGCTGCTGGGCTGCGAGCCCGGCCAGATCGAGGTCCCGGACCCGGACACCGACAGCTCGCCCTACGACACGAGGACGACCTCCAGCCGATCGACCCACATGATGGGCCGGGCGCTGCGCGAGGCCGTGGCCGACCTGGAGGGCAACGGAGGCGAGCGCGGCTACGGCGAGGTTGAGAACGACGGTGGCCTGGATCCCGACACCGGACAGGGAATCGCCTCGACGCACTGGCACCAGGGGGCGGCCGCCGCGCACGTGCTGGTGGACGACGAGACCGGGGAGATCTCCGTGGAGCGTCTCCACGCAGCGGTCTACGCGGGGAGGGTGGTGGACCGCAAGGGAGCCGAGCTGCAGAACGAGGGCTCGATGATCATGGGCCTGGGCACCGCCCTGCTCGAGCAGGTGGAGCAGGCGGACGGCCAGCTCACCGGCACCAACCTGAGCGACTACAACCTGCCCGCGATCGGCGACATGCCGCGCCGGCTGACCCATGAGCTGATCGAGAGCGACGGCGCCGAGGCCCACGGCCTGGGCGAGACGGCGCTGCCGCCTGTGCCCGCGGCGATCGGCAACGCGCTCGCCTCACTCGGCCTGCAGCTGACCGAGTTGCCGATGACCGCCGAGCGCGTGCTCGAGGCCGCCGACGCCCTGAACGGGGGAGGGCGCCGGTGATCGTCGAGCTGATCCTCAACGGCCGGCGGGCCGAGCTCGACGCCCCGAGCGACGAGACCCTGCTCGAGACGCTCAGGCGCGAGGGCTACCGCAGCGTGCGCGCCACCTGCGGAATCGGCGTGTGCGGGGCCTGCACGGTGCTGCTCGACGGCGAGCCGGTGTCGGGCTGCCTGCTGCTCACCGCCCAGGCGGCCGGTCGCGAGCTGACCACCGTGGAGGGGCTCGATCCCGCCGACCCCGTGCCCGCCGCCTTCTCACGGGAGCGGGCCTTCCAGTGCGGCTACTGCACACCCGGGATGGTGCTCACCGCGTCCAGCCTGCTGCGCGAGCGTCCGCATCCCAGCGACGGCGAGATCGCCGAGGCGCTGGGGGGCAACCTGTGCCGCTGCGGCTGCTACGTGAAGATCGCCGACGCGGTGAGGAGGGCCGCCGCGTGAGGCTCGTCACCTACGACGCCGGCGACGGGCCCCGGGTGGGAGCCCTCGAGGACGGCGACGTGGTCGACCTCGGCTTCGAGGGCGACATGGTCGCCTTCATCGAGGCCGGAGCGCCCGCCGGCCATGCGCGGGCCGTGACCTCGGCCCGTCTGCTCGCGCCCCTGCGCCCCCGCTCGCTGCGCGACTTCCTGGCCTTCGAGGGCCACCTCAAGGGTGCGCTCAGCCGGCTCGGGCGAGAGATACCCGACGAGTGGTACGACGTGCCGGCCTACTACAAGGGGATGCCCGACACCGTGATCGGGCCGGAGGCGACGATTCCCTGGCCCGAGTGGACCGACCGGCTCGACCACGAGCTCGAGCTGGCTGCCGTGATCGGCCGCCGCTGCCGGGACGTTGCCGCCGATGACGCCGATGCCTGCATCTTCGGTTACACGATCTGGAACGACGTGTCGGCGCGCGACGTGCAGACCCGCGAGCTGCCCGTGGGCATGGGGCCCGGCAAGGCCAAGGACTGGGACGGCTCGAACGTGCTCGGCCCCTGCCTGGTCACGGCCGACGAGCTCGACGCCTCGGACACGCGCATGCAGGTGCGCGTGAACGGCGAGCTGTGGGGCGAGGACACCAGCGCGAGCATGCACCACCGCTTCGCCGACATGGTCGCCTACTCGTCGCGCAGCCAGACGCTCTACCCGGGCGAGGTGCTCGGGTCCGGGACGGCCACGGGCGGCTCGGGGCTGGAGCTCGACCGCCGGCTCGAGCCGGGCGACGTGGTGGAGCTCGAGATCGACGGAATCGGAGTGCTGCGCAACCCAATCGGAGCGAAGGGAGACACCTGACATGGCCTACGTCGTATCGGCGCTGTGGCGAGCCAACGAGGGCGAGGAGGAGCGCATCGTCCGGATCATCGAGGAGATGACCGAGCCCTCGAGGGCCGAGCCCGGCAACCTCTTCTACCAGGCGCACCGCACGGCCGAGGACCCGCGCCTCTTCTATCTGTACGAGCAGTACGTGGACGAGGCCGGCTACCAGGCGCACATGGACTCCGAGCACTTCCAGCGGCTGGTGGTGGGGGAGGCCATCCCGCACCTCGAGTCACGTGAGCGGGCGTTCTACGAGACCATGATCGACGACGCCGGCGGGCTTCGGTGAAGCTCGTGAACGAGCTGACCGTGCCGGCCTCGGTGGACGAGGCGTGGCGCGTCCTGCTCGACGTCGAGCGCGTGGCGCCGTGCCTCCCGGGCGCCAGCATCACGGGTTCCGAGGACGATCGCTGGCACGGCACGATGAAGGTCAAGATCGGCCCCATCGCGTCCACCTACGACGGCACGATCGAGATAGCGGAGGCCGACGAGGCCGCCCGCCGCGCGGTGCTGCGGGCCAGGGCGAGCGACGCCCGCGGCAAGGGCGGCGCCGAGGCCACCATCACGTCGACCATGGCCGAGGTGCCCGAGGGCACCCGGGTGAACGTCGAGACCGACCTGAACGTCACCGGCCCGGCCGCACAGTTCGGCCGCGGGGTGATGCAGGAGGTGAGCGCGAAGATGATGGACCGCTTCGCCGACTGCCTGGCCGGGCAGATGGGGATGAGCGAAGCGCCCTCCGCCGCTTCGGCCGCCTCCGCCCCGACGACCGCAGAGCCCACGGCCGGCGCAGCCGTGGCCGCCGCTTCGGTGGCGGTGGCGGCGGCCCTTCCGGCCGACGTGCCCACGCCCCCGCCGCACGAGCCCCGGATGAGGCTGCCGGGCGGTGGTGAGGCGGTCATCGGGAACGGCGCCGCCGCGCCCGCCGCGCCGCACGCCCCTGCCGCCGCGGCCCCTGCCGAACGCCCGACCGACGAGGTGCTCGACCTCGGCGAGCTCACGGGCGGCGCGGTCATGAAGCGCGTGCTGCCGCTGGCCGGCGTGCTGGTAGCCGGCGCCGGCGTGGCGCTGGCTGTGATGTTGAGGCGGCGCCGGTGAGCGAATCCGAAGCCACCCAGACGCTTCCCTTCACCCGGAGCAACCTGCGCGAGCAGATCAAGGACGTGATCCTGCAGCGCATCGTGGAGGGCAGCTACGAGCCGGGCAGCCGCCTGGTGGAGACCCGGATCGCCCAGGAGCTGGGGGTCAGCCAGGCGCCCGTCCGCGAAGCGCTGCGCGACCTCGAGCAGGTCGGCTGCGTGGTGCACGAGCCCTACCGCGGCTGCTCGGTGCGCGCCTTCTCGGCTGAGGAGCTCATGGACGCCTTCCCGGTGCGTGCCGCCCTCGAGGCGCTGGCCGCCGGGCTGGCCGCCGAGCGCATAGACGACGACGGGCTGGAAGAGCTCGAGGGTCTGATCGAGCGCATGCGGGCCGCGGCGCGCGACGGCGACGCTCATGAGCAGTCGCAGGCCAACGCCTCCTTTCACGCCACCATCGTGCGCGCCTCGGGCAACGGCACGCTGGTCCACCAGTGGAGCATGCTCGAGCCCTACTCGCGCACCTATCTGACCGTGTCGCGGCCGGGCATCGACCTGGTGGCGCTCTCTGAGCGCCACGTCCCGGTCGTCGAGGCGCTGCGCCGCCGGGATGCGGAGGCCGCCTCGCAGGCAATGCACGACCACCTCATGGGCGCGTCCGAGCTGCTGCGCGACAGCGGCGACGAGGAGGCGAAGCGGTGAGGCGCATAGTCGATCTGTCCATGCCGGTCCACGCGGACATGCTGACCTTTCCCCGGGTTCCGCCGCCGGCGCTGGCCGTGCTCGAGACCCACGAGCAGTTCGCGGAGCGGATCGGCGCCACCGAGTACGGCGTGACCTCGCTCACCGCCCACTGCCTGGTGGTCCAGGACGACCACGTGGGCACGCACTGCGACGCCCGCCGCCACATCGTCCCCGACGCGGGCGGCCCCGAGACGATCCCGCTCGACTGGTGTGTCTCCGACGGCGTGCTGCTCGACTTCAGGGCCGCGGAGAGCGGGCACGGCATCACCGCGGCCGAGGTGGAGGCCGAGCTCGACCGCATCGAGTACACGGTCAAGGAGCGCGACATCGTCGTGATCCACACCGGCGCCGGGGCCTACAACACCGAGGAGCGCTACCGGACCGACCACTGCGGAATGACCGCCGAGGCCACCCGCTGGCTGATCGAGCGAGGCGTGCGGATGATGGGCATCGACGCCATCACCTTCGACCCGCCCGTGTGGGCGATGTTCGAGCGCGAGCAGTTCTGGGAGGCACACCGGGTGATGTGGGACGAGGAGTACTGGCACCTCGAGAACCTCATGAACCTCGAGGAGATCGGCCGCCCGCACGGCTTCCAGCTCGTGGTGCTGCCGGTGAAGTGGGTGGGGGTCACGGCCTCCCCTGTGCGAGCGATTGCGATCGTGGACGAATGAGCGTGCTGCGCTTCGCAGAGTCCGGCTGCCGCGAGGTGGAGAGCGCGGGCGGCAAGGGAGCCTCGCTGGCGCGGATGGCCGAGCTCGGTCTGCCCGTGCCGCCGGGGTTCGTGGTGCACGCCACGGCACTGGCCGAGAGCCTGCCCGACGGCGGCGACGAGCTGCGAGCCGTGCTCGCGGAGGGCGCCGGTGAGCAGGCGGCCGACCGCGCTCAGGAGCTCATACGGGCCGTGGAGCCGTCGCCGGAGCTGGTCGAGGCCGTGGGGGAGGCGCACGCCGAGCTGGGCGACGAGGTACACGTGGCTGTGCGCTCGAGCGCCTGTGCCGAGGACTCGGAGACCGCCAGCTACGCCGGCCAGCAGGAGACCTACCTGCACGTGCGCGGCGTCGAGGCGGTGATGGACCGGGTGCGCGACTGCTGGGCATCGTTCTTCTCCGAGCGCGCGCTGTTCTACCGGGAGCAGAAGGGCTCGCTCGACGACATCGCCATGGCGGTGGTGGTGCAGCGGATGGTGGCCGCGGACGCCGCGGGTGTCCTGTTCACCATGGACCCGGTGCGACGGCGCCGCGACCGCATGGTGGTGGAGGCGGTGTTCGGGCTCGGCGAGGCCGCCGTGTCGGGCCAGGTGACCCCCGACCATTTCGTTCTCGCCCGCGACGGTCAGGTCAAGAAGGAGAAGCTGACCGTGCAGCCGTTCGCCATCGTCAGCGCTCCCGACGGCGGGACCGTCGAGCGCGAGCTCGATCCCGACGAGGGCGGCAATCCGGCCGTGGACCAGGAGACCCTGAAGGCACTGGCCGCCCTGGGGGCGGACCTGGAGGAGCGGCTGGGCACGCCCCAGGACATCGAGTGGGCGGTGGAGGACGGCGAGCTGTTCGTGCTGCAGGCCCGGCCGGTGACCACGTGACAGAGCTGGTCGAGCGCGCGCGGCAGTGGATGGCCGAGGTGCATCCTCACTACGCCCACATGGAGCGCGCCCTCTACTGGGCGCAGCGCCTGGACCCGGACGCCAGCGAGGCCGTGCGGGTGGCGGCAGTGACCCACGACGCCGAGCGTGCCTATCCCGATCCCGAGCCGAGGTGGGACTCGGCGGTGTCCTGGGACGACCCCGACTACAACCGCTGGCACCAGGAGCGCTGCGCGCGGATCGTCGGCGAATGGCTGCGCGAGCAGGCGGCCGAGCCCGCGCTGGTGAAGGAGGTCGAGGCGCTGGTGCGCGTCCACGAGGAGGGTGGCTGGCGCGAGGCCGATGTGGTGCAGGCCGCGGACTCGCTGTCCTTCCTCGAGACGATGATGGGCCTGGTGGCCGGCTGGATCCAGTCGGGGCGCACGTCCCGAGAGCGGGCCGTCGGCAAGGCCCGCCACTCGCTCGACCGGATCGCGCCCGGTCTCACCGCCGCGCGCGAGGAGGCCGCTCCCCTGCTGGCCGCTGCCCTGCAGCGCCTGGCCGCGGTCCCGGCGCCCGCAGAGGTGCTGGAGGCGGCCCGGCTGGTTCGCGGTGGACGTGTCTTCACCCTGGCCCGGGACCGCTTTCCCCGCATGCCGCTGTTTCCCGGCCACCCCAACTTCGAGGTGCTGTCCTACCGCACCCCGCAGGGCATCCGCGCCGCGGGCGACCAGCCCTGGGGCCGCGGCAACGAGGCCGGGTTGGGCTACATGTCCGAGCTGGTGATGGGCACCACCCACAGCGGCGCCCACATCGACGCCCACGCCCACATGACCATCGGGGATGGGGACCGCTGGAACGGCGGCTCGGCGGCCGAGCACCTGGGCGACTTCGGGCCGCTGCGCGGCGACGCCACCGAGATCCCGCCGCTGTGGCGACGCGGCGTGCTCTACGACGTGCCCGCCCACCGCGGTGTCCCGTTCCTCGGCCGCGGCGAGGCCGTGGGCGCGCACGAGCTGAAGGCGATCGAGGCCGCCACCGGCGTGGGGGCGGGGGCCGGCGACGTGGCGCTCGTGCGCACCGGCTACATGCGCCACTGGCCCGACGAAGATCTCATGGCCGAGCACCGCGGGCCCGGCCCGGACATCTCCGCCGCCCGGCTGCTCTCCGAGCGGGGTGTGGTGGCCACGGGCTCTGACACCGAGACCTACGAGGTGCAGCCGGCGCCCGACCGCGGCGAGCCGTCGAACCCGCAGCCGGTGCACACGCTGCTCCTGATCGAAAGGGGTATCTACATCATGGAGAGCCTCGACCTGGAGGAGCTGGCGGCCGCGGGCGCGCGCGAGTTCCTGTTCGTGGCCCTGCCCCTGCGGATCCGGGGGGCCACCGGCTCGATGATCGATCCCGTGGCGGTCACCTGATGCGGGCGCTGGTGGTGCACGAGCCCGAACACTTCTCGGTCGAGGACGTGCCGCGTCCCGAGCCCGGGCCGTTCGAGGTGCTGTGCCGGGTCGAGGCGGTGGCCATCTGCGGCACCGACCCGCACATCATCGCCGGCGACTATCCGGGCTTCTGGCCGAAGGAGTTCCCCTTCATCCCCGGCCACGAATGGGTGGGCGAGGTGATCGAGTTGGGGCCGGGGGCCTCGGACCTCGGCTGGGAGACCGGTACGCGCGTGGCGGGCACCTCGCACGCCGGCTGCGGCTACTGCCGGCTGTGCGTGGAGGGCCGCTACAACATCTGCGAGAACTTCGGCGACGAGCGGCTGCACAGCCAGTACGGGCACTACACCCAGGGCTCGTACGCCGACTACGTGGTTCACTCGGTGAAGAGCGTGTTCGCGGTGCCGGACTCGCTCTCGGACGAGGAGGCGGCGATGCTCGATCCCGTCTCGATCGCCCTCCACACCGTCAAGCGCGGCGGCCAGGCGCCGGGCGACACGGTGACGGTGGTCGGCCCCGGCGTGATGGGCCTCCTGGTGGCCGAGTGCGCCCGCGCCCTGGGCGCGGCGCGCGTGATCGTTGTTGGCCGCGGCGCCCGGCTGGCCAAGGCGGGCGAGCTCGGGCACGAAACCGTCGACTTCACCGAGGAGGACGCAGTGGAGGGAGTGCGCGAGCGCACCGGCCGGGCGCGGCGCCGACGTGGCCATCGAGTGCTCCGGCGATCCCGAGTCGGTGGGCCGCTGCATCGACGCCGTGCGCAAGGGGGGACGGGTGGCGGTGATCGGCATCCCGCTCGAGCCGGCGCCCATCCCGCTGCGCCGGCTGGTGCTCGACGAGATCGAGCTCACCGGCGTGCGGGCCGCGGCCGGCGAGATGCCGGAGGCGATCGCCCTGGTCGCGGCGGGGCGTCTGCGGCTGAAGGAGCTCGTGACGCACCGCTTCCCGCTCGAGGACTTCGCCGACGCGTACCGCGTCTTCACCGAGCGCGAGGACGGCGCTCTCAAGGTGATCGTGCGTCCGTGACAGGTCGTGCGGGCTTGTTCCTTCTGGCCGCGCTGTTCCTCGGCGCGCTCGCCCTGCGCCCTCAGCTGGTGGGCGTGGGCCCACTGCTGCCCGAGATCGACGAGGACCTCGGCGTCTCTCACGCCGTGGCGGGCCTGCTCGGGACCATCCCGGTGCTGTGCATGGGGCTGTTCGCGCCGCCCGCGGCCTACGTGGCCGCGCGACTGGGCACGCGCGGCGCTATCGGCGCCTGCCTCGCCGGGATCGCCGTCTTCGGGATCGCCCGCGCGGTGGCTCCCGGCGCGCCGCTGGTGCTGGCGCTCACTTTTCCGATCGGCGTGGGGATGGGGCTGGCCGGCGCGCTGATGCCGGTGGCGGTCAAGCAGCGCTTCGCCGACCGCCCGGCCTTCGCCAGCGGCGTGTACACCACGGGCATCAACATGGGCGCGGCGCTGTCGTCGGCGCTGGCCGTGCCCATCGCCGCGGCCTGGGGCGGATGGCGCGCGGCGCTCCTGGCCTTCTCGATCTGCACCGTCCTCTTCTTCGCCGGCTGGCTGTTGTTCACCCCGGCCGAGCGGGAACGGGTTCAGGCCGAGCCGCCGCCGCGCCTGCCCTGGGGCCGCCGGGTGGTATGGGCGCTGGCGGGCGTCTTCGCCCTGCAGTCGATCGTCTACTACGGCCTCGTGTCCTGGATGCCCGACTCCTTCCAGGAGCGCGGCTGGAGCGACACGGATGCCGGGGCGCTCCTGGCGGTGATGACCATCGCCGCCCTGCCCAGCGGCCTGCTCGTGCCCTGGCTGGCCGACCGCGGCGGCTCGCGGCGGCAGTGGCTCACGCTCTGCGCGGGCTCGCTGTTCGTGGCCACCGTCGGGATCGCGGCGCTGCCCGGTGGCGGCTTCCTGTGGGCCATCCTGGCCGGCCTGGGGATCGGGGCGACCTTCCCGCTCACCATGACCCTGCCGCTCGACGTGGCCGGCAACCCGGCCGACACCGGGGCGGTGGTGGGGCTCATGCTGGGTGCCGGCTACACCATCACCGCGGTCGGCCCGATCATGCTGGGTGCGGTGCGCGACGCCACCGGCTCGTTCTCGGCCAGCCTGTGGGTGCTCGTGGCGGTGGCCGCCGGGTTCGTGGCCTCGGTGCTGCCGCTGTCGCCGCGGCGACTGCGGCCCCCGGAGCGTCTGGAGGCGGAGGTGGTGGCCCCGTGAGCCTCCAACCGGTCTTCCTCTCGTGTGCGCTGACCGGCGGCATGAGCGTGCCCGGCCAGAGCGCGGCGATCCCCGTCACGCCGGAGGAGATCGTCGGCTCCGCGGAGGGCGCATCCAACGCGGGCGCGGCCATCGTGCACGTGCACGTGCGCGAGCCGGACACGGGCAAGCCGGTGGCCGACCTGGGCCTCTTCCGCGAGGTGCTCGCCGGCATCGGCGAGCGCTGCGACGCGATCGCCCAGCCCACCAGCGGCGGCGGAGTGGGGATGACGATCGAGGAGCGCGCCCGGGTGGTCACGGAGTGTCGCCCCGAGATGGCCACCTTCAACTGCGGCAGCTTCAACTTCGGGATCTTCCAGGTCCACCACCGCCCCGAGATGGCGGACTGGGAGACCGAGTACCTGGAGTCCACGCGCGACTACGTATTTCGCAACACCTTCAGCGACCTCTACCGGCTGTCCGAGCTGTTCCGGGAGGCGGGCACCAAGCCGGAGTACGAGGCCTACGACGTCGGCCACCTCTACAACCTCCATCACCTGGCCGAGCAGGGGCTGGTGGACTTCCCCTTCCACGTCCAGTTCGTGCTCGGCGTGCTGGGCGCCAACGCAGCCTCGATCGAGCAGCTGCTGCACATGCGCACAACCGCGGTTTCGCTGTTCGGGGAGGACCGCTTCACCTGGTCGGCGGCCGGGGTGGGCTACCCGGGCCAGTTCCACCTCGCCGCCACCGCGCTGATGCTGGGCGGGCACATGAGGGTCGGGCTGGAGGACAACCTGCGCGTGCGGGCCGACAAGCGGGCCGACTCGAACGCGGAGCTCGTGGAGAAGGCGGTGGAGCTCGCGCCTCTGCTCGACAGGCGGGCGGTGGGGGCCGACGAGGCCCGCACCCTGCTCGGCCTCGGTACAACATGAGACATGGGACAGGGCGATCCCTGGTCGAGTGGCGGTGAGCACACCCGCTCCGAGGTGCGCGAGATCTTCGCGCAGCACGCCGAGCGCGCGGCGAGCTCGGCCCGCCCCGGCGGCGAGGAGGAGCGTCACCGGCCGCTACCCGGCTTTCTCAGCCTCCCCGGCCGGCTCTGGCGGATCCTGCCGCTCGGCGGGAAGATCGCCCTCGGTGCCTTCCTCGCCACGGTGGCCGTGGCGCTCGCGCTGCTCGTGCCGCCCGCTCTCGACCACGCCGGCGAGAACCGCGAGAACCAGCGCCGAGCGGCGGCAGCGAACCTGGAGCGCATCCGGCTGGAGCTGGTCGAGGAGCAGCGCCCCCGCAGGGCCACCCTGCCGCTGCCGGTCACCGAGAGCGATCTTGAGCGGGCGGTGGGCGCGGACTTCGAGGCCCGCGTTCGGGCCGGCGACCTCGACGGACCCGCCGGCGAGACCAGCTGCCGTCCGGTGGAGGGCCGTCAGACGGCGGGCGCCACCGTGTTCACCTGCCTGGCCCGGCAGGGCACCGGCAGGGGGATCTATGGCGACCGAAAGCTCGTGAGCGGCTACCGCTTCCGCGGGCGGGTGGTCGAAGCCAGCGGCGCGGCGGCCTGGTGCAAGGAGAACCCGCAGCCGCTGCACGCCGACCAGGAGGAGTTCGTGGTGGTGCCGTTGTCGAAGGCCTGCACCGGCTAAGCGTCAGCGGTCCCCGTCCGCGTCCTATCTACGTTGTGCCCCTATGACGGGCCTAACGTAGCGCGCGTGCCGCTTAGGCCGCGATTTGCTCCGCCGGCCGGCGGACGGCGCGGGGCGACGGTCCGGCCGAGGCGAACTCCGGCGGCGCGATCGAGAGGTAATGGCCGAAGGACCAGTCCACGAAGCGCCTGGCGCTCATCGACGCGATCGCCGGACGCAGCAGCCGCGGCGGCACGCGCGGAACGGCCCGCTGCGCCGCGAGCATGCACTCGAACTTCCAGTTGTGAGAGGCCGAGAAGTCGCCGTAGCTCACGAGCGCCTGCGCCGTGGTCCGGCGGCCCTGCACCACCTCGCGCAGCTCCCGGCCGCAGGCAATCCCGAAGTACAGCGCTGTGCGGATGCCCTCCGCGGTGAGCGGCAGGCAGTGGCCGGCGGAATCGCCGCAGAAGAAGATGCCGTCGCCCGTGGCCGGCCGCAGCCGGTGTGGGATCCAGTTGCCCTGGTAGCGAACCGGATCGCGCTCGAGGTCCTCGGCCAGCAGCACGGTGGTGTCCTTGACGTGGAAGCGCGGGTCGAAGGAGCCCACGCCGATGCGCAGCTCGTCGCCGGCGGGAAAGCTCCAGCCGTAGCCGGCGGGCACGTAGCGCCGGTCGATCCACAGCTCCAGCTCCTCGCCACTGCCGTGAGGATGGACCTCGAGCCCGCGCGAGAGCGGCGCGTCGGGCGGCTGGAAGCCGGTGCCCAGCACCCGCCGCCAGCCGAGGGCGTCGACGATCAACGGGGCGCTCAGGTCGCCGCGATCGGTGTGGACGACGTTGCCACTGCGGCCGTCCACCTTCGCGGTCTCGAAGTCGGCGTCCGACTGCTCCCACAGCAGCCGGCACAGCTCCGGATAGTCGAACGTGGAGAACGTCCAGGGCAGCTCGAAGATCGAGGTGCCGTGCGGGGTGTGCAGGACGAGCCGTCCGAAGGTCTGCCGGTGCGAGCCCATCAGCCCCATCACGCGCAGCCACTCGGTGGGAATTCCGCAGGCGGAGGTCTGGCGCTCGCCGATCTCGTAGCGATCGAGCACCAGCACTCGGGCCCCGCTTCCGGCGAGCTCGCGCGCCACGGCAAGCCCCGCGAAGCTCGCTCCGCAGACGAGAACGTCGTAATCCCCGGACAGGGGAGTGCGGTCGGCGCCGCGGAGGGTGCGTCGGACGGGCATGACAACGGCAGGGTACTGACCAGCTTCTGATCGCTAGGCTTGTCCGCTTAGTGCCGGAACTACAGACTGCACCTGAACCTCGCGCCGTCGAGGGCTCGGGGGGAATGCTCCTCGAGATCGATGGCCAGATCGTCCCCAACTACGACGCCACCATCGTCCCGTTCGACGAGGGTGACGTGGTGTCCGGGAAGGTCGTGCGCATAGACCAGGACGAGGTCCTGGTCGACATCGGTTACAAGAGCGAGGGCGTCATTCCCATGAATGAGCTCTCGATCCGCAAGTCGGTGGATCCGCACGACGAGGTCGAGATGGGCGAGGAGGTGGACGCCCTCGTCCTCACCAAGGAGGACCAGGACGGCCGTCTCGTCCTCTCCAAGAAGCGCGCCCGCTTCGAGAAGGCCTGGCGCAAGATCGAGGCCGCCGCCGAATCCGGCGAGCCGGTCGAGGGCACGGTCATCGAGGTCGTCAAGGGCGGCCTCATCATCGACCTCGGGGTGCGCGGCTTCCTGCCCGCCTCGCTGGTCGACATCCGGCGCGTCCAGAATCTCGACGAGTTCCTCGGCACGAAGATCGAGTGCAAGGTCATCGAGCTCAACCGCTCGCGCAACAACGTCGTCCTCTCGCGCCGCGCGGTGCTTGAGGAGGAGCGCAAGGAGGTCCGCCAGCAGATCCTCGACCGTCTCCAGCCGGGGATGGTCGTGGAGGGCGCGATCTCGAACATCGTCGACTTCGGCGCCTTCGTCGACCTCGATGGCATCGATGGCCTGATCCACATCTCCGAGCTGTCCTGGTCGCACGTGAACCACCCGTCCGAGATCCTCTCGATCGGCGACGTGGTGCCCGTCAAGGTGCTCGACATCGACCGTGAGCGCCAGCGCATCTCCCTGGGCCTCAAGCAGACCCAGGAGGACCCGTGGCAGAGGGTGATCGACACCTACCGCATCGGCGACGAGCTGGAGGGCAAGGTCACCAAGGTCGTGACCTTCGGCGCCTTCGTCGAGATCATGGACGGCGTCGAGGGGCTGGTGCACATCTCCGAGCTCGCTCACCATCACGTGGAGAACCCGCGTGAGATCGTCGAGCCGGGTCAGGACGTGCGGGTGAAGATCCTCGAGATCGACTCCGAGCGCCGGCGCCTGTCGCTGTCGGTCAAGCGGGTCGAGGAGCAGCTGGCTCACATCAAGTCGGCCGCCGCCGCCGGCGCCGCCGCCGCCGGCGTGTCCGAGGAGATCGGCGACGTGCCGGACCTCGGCCTGTCCGAGGACGTGTTCGCCGGCCCGCAGGTGAGCGGCGCGGACGACCTTCGTGCGGCCCTTTCGGGGGTGCAGACCACCGAGGAGGAGCCCGCCGCTGCCGACGATTCGGCGCCCGCCCCGGAGGAGCCCGCCGCCGTCGAGGAGGCCCCGGTCGAGGAGCCGCCCGTCGAGGAGGCCCCGGTCGACGAAACGCCGGTCGAGGAGCCCCCGGTCGAGGAGCCTCCCGTGGAGGAGGCGCCGGTCGAGGAGCCGCCCGCCGCCGAGGAGCCTGCCGCGGACGCCGACGCTCCGGAGAACGGGAGCGACCCCGCTCCCGAGGGCGCCGACGCGCCCGAACAGGCCGCCGAGCAGACCTCCGAGTAGGCGATGCCCGGCCGGGTCGCGGTCCCGTTCGTCGGGCTGACCGGCGGTCTGGGTGCGGGCAAGTCCGAGGCGCTTCGTGCCCTTGCCGAGCTCGGCGCCGCCACGCTGTCCAGCGACGAGGTCGTGCACGAGCTGCTGCTCTCCGACGAAGTGAGGGACGCCGTGATCGCGCGTCTCGGTCCCGAGGTGGCCCCCGAGGGCGCTCTCGATCGCACTCGTATCGCCGAGCGGGTGTTCGGTGACGACGACGCCCGCTCCTGGCTGGAGGGACTGCTGTGGCCCCGGGTGGGCGAGCGGGTCAACGCGTGGCGTTCCGCGGTCGACACCTCCGACCCGGCCCCGCGCGCCGCGGTGGTCGAGGTCCCGCTCCTGTTCGAATCGGGCATGGAGAAGGCCTTCGATGCGACCGTCGCCGTTGTGGCGGACGAGTCGCTTCGCCGCGAGCGGGCGTCCGGGCGCGGTCACGCCGCCCCCGACGAGCGGTCCGGCCGCCAGCTGTCCCAGGAGGAGAAAGCGCAAAGAGCGGACTTCGTGGTCCGCAACGACGGCTCGATTCCCGAGTTGAGGCAGGCACTGTCCCGAGTGCTTGCGAAACTCGCACCCACCGCCCGATGAGCTCTCACGCTGCCCGCATGGCCCGCCGGCGCACGCCGGCTCGCGTCAGGCGCCGCCGCCTGGTCGTGTTCGCCGCTGCCTTTGCACTGGCCGGGGTGCTGCTGGCCGCGGCCGCGGGCGTGGGCCCGCTCGGTGAGGCGGTGCGCGAGATCACCCTGCCGCTGCGCCACGACGACATCATTCGCCAGCAGGCGTCCGAGAAGGATCTCGATCCGACGCTGATCGCCGGGGTGATCTACGAGGAGTCGCGCTTTCGCGATCAGACCTCCGGCGCCGGCGCCCGCGGGCTGATGCAGATCACGCCGGAGACGGCCGACTTCATCGCCCGGCACTCGGGCGGCAACCGCTTCGAGCAGTCCGACCTCGGCACCCCACAGATCAACATCGCCTACGGGACCTACTTCCTTCGCTTCCTGATCGACCACTACGAGGGCGACGAGGAGGCGGCGCTCGCCGCCTACAACGCCGGGATCACCAACGTCGACGGCTGGGTCGAGCAGGCGGGAGGCATCGACAGCTTCGAGGTCGGCCGGCACGTGCCCTTCCCGGAGACCCGCGCCTACGTGGAGAACGTCCGGGAACGTCGCGACCAGTATCAGGACCACTACGGTGACGATCTCGGTATGTGAGCCCCGAAGCCTGGCGCCGCTCGCTGACCGCGTATAGGGTGGACGACGCCTTGCCCGCCGGACTCGCTCTTTCCCGCCGCGGCTTCCTAGCCGGAGCCGGCGGCGTCGCACTCGCCACCGCCGCGGGCGGAGGCGCGAGCGCGTGGGCGGCTCGCCCGCGCCGCAAGCCGAGCCTGCGCGGCGGGCGCTTCGCCGAGGGCGTGATCTCGGGCGACCCGTCGCCCGACGCGATCACCCTGTGGACGCGCCTGGCCGACGTGGAGGGCACGGGCACGGTGGAGCTCGAGGTGGCCAGGGACCGAGGCTTTCGCAAGGTCGTGGCGCGCGATCTGGTCAGGACGTCGCCGGGTGTGGCCTACTCGGTCAAGGCTCGCGTCGCCGGCCTCGATCCGCACGAGCAGTACTGGTACCGCTTCTCCACCCGCGGCGAGGAGAGCGAGGTCGGCCGCTTCCGCACCGCGCTGCCCCCCGACTCGCGCCAGCCCGTGCGCTTCGCCTTCTTCTCCTGCCAGGACTACACGTTCGGCTACTTCAACGCTCACAACCTGCTCGCCAACGAGGATGTCGACTTCGTCGTCAACCTGGGCGACTACATCTATGCGGAGGCCTACTACCGGCCCGGCGACGCCTTCGCCGGTGTCCGGGAGGACCCGATCGGGTACTCGGAGACGCTCGACCAGTACCGGGCCAAGTACGCGCTCTACCGCACCGAGGCCCCGCTGCGCCGGATGCACGCCAAGTTCCCGATGATCTCGATCTGGGACGACCACGAGGTGCAGGACAACTACGCCGGCAACGCCGGTCCCGGCGGCGGCCTGGCGCCTGAGTTGCGCTACACCGAGGCGCGCCGCGCCGCGGGCTACCAGGCGTACTTCGAGAGCATGCCCACCTTCCGGGTCAAGCGCGGCAGCGACCGGATCTACAGGGCCCTGCGCTTCGGGCGCACGGTCGACCTGATCCTGCTCGACCAGCGCCAGTACCGAAACGACCAGCCCTGCGGCGACCAGCAGCTGGGTCCGCCCTGCGCCGACCTCGAGGCGCCGCGCGGGTTCCTCGGCTCCGCCCAGCGCGGCTTCGTCAAAAGGCGTTTGAAGTCGTCCCGCGCCGCCTGGAAGGTCATGGCCAACCAGGTGATGGTCATGCCGACGATCTACCCCGGCGGGGACTACATCGGCTTCGACTCCTGGCAGGGGTACCCGCAGGAGCGGCGCGACCTGCTCGAGCACATCAGGCGCAGGAAGATCAGGGACGTGGTGTTCGTCACGGGTGACATCCACACCTTCGTCGCCGGCGACGTGCGCGTGAACAACGAGGACACGAAGCCCGTGGCCACGGAGTTCGTGGGTGGGTCGATCTCCTCGCCGGGCCTCGGCGAGGGCGGCGGCGGCGTGCTGCCGGGGGCCAACCCCCTCGATCCCCAGACGCCCGAGTCGATCATCGACCTCCTGCGCACCACCAACCCGTGGGCCGTGGACGCCGAGTTCGACCACCACGGCTACGGGCTCGTCACCGCGACGCAGGACAGCTTCAAGTGCGTTCTGCGCAGGGTCGACACCGTCAAGCGGCGCTCCCGCACGGCGCTTCCCGACAAGCGCTACACGTACAAGATCGGCCGCGGGCAGCCCAGCCTGCTGGACTGATCTCCTAGCGCGCCGCCTCCTCCCAGGCCGCGTAGGCCTGCTCCACCGCCCGCCTCGCTTCGCGATGGCTCTTGGTGGCCCGCTCCGTGCGCGTCGGGCTGCTCCACTGGGCCGGGTCGGCGAGCTCGTCCTCGAGCGCGGAGAGCGCCGCCTCCGCTCGCTCCACCTCGCGTTCGAGCTCGGCCACGCGCCGGACGGCGTTCTTGGACGGAGGTCTCGGCGTGGCCGCGCCGGCCGTCGGCTCCGCCTCTGGCCGCGCCCGCGATCCGTTGCCGCCGCTCGCCTTCGCCGCCTTCTCCACCCGGCGCTCCTCGCGCACCCGTGAGTACTCGGCCCAGCCTCCGTCGTAGCTGCGCAGCCGGCCGTCCTCGAGCGCCACGGTGCGTGAGCCCACGGCGTCGAGCAGCGCGCGGTCGTGTGAGACCAACAGCACCGCGCCGTCGAAGGCCAGCAGGGCGTCCTCGAGAGCCTCCCGGGCATCGAGGTCCAGGTGGTTGGTGGGCTCGTCGATCACCAGGACGTTGGCGCCCGACTGCACGAGGATGGCCAGCGACAGCCGTCGCCGCTCACCTCCCGACAGCCCGTCGAGAGGCTTCTCGGCCTCCTCGCCGCTGAACAGGAAGCGGCCGAGCAGCGCTCGCGCCTTGTTGGGCGTCAGCCCGGTGGCCCGCTGCGCCGCTTCCAGCACCGTGCCGCCAGGCCCGAGCTCCTCGGCGTGCTGGGAGAGGTACCCGAGCTTGACGTTGTGCCCGGAGCGCAGCCGGCCGGCGTCGAGCTCGCGGCGTCCCACGAGCGCCTCGATCAGCGTGGTCTTGCCCGCCCCGTTGGGCCCGACGAGCGACACGTGCTCGCCCCGCTCGAGCCACAGGTCGCCGTCGTCGACCAGAGTGCGCCCGGGCACCTCGAGGCGCGCACCGGTCAGGTCCAGCACCACCCGGCCCGTGCGTTCGGCGGGGGCGAACTGGAAGCCGAGCGAGCGCTGGTCGCGCGGGTCGCGCTCGACGCGCTCCATCCGGTCGAGCTTCTTCACGCGCGACTGGGCTTGGCGGGCCTTGGTCGCCTTGTAGCGGAAGCGCTCGATGAAGCGCTCCATACGGGCGATCTCGGCTTGCTGCTTCTCGATCTGGCGGCCGAGCTGGAGCTCGCGCGCGGCGGCCTCGGCCCGCCAGTTGTGCCAGGAGCCGGGGAAGAAGCGGGCTCTCCCCGCCTCGAGCTCCAGCACCGAGGTGCCCACGGCCTCGAGGAACCAGCGGTCGTGGGCCACCAGGATCACGGCGGCATCGAGCTCCACGAGATAGCCCTCGAGCCATTCGAGCGAGGCGATGTCCAGATGGTTGGTCGGCTCGTCGAGCAGCAACAGGTCCGGATCCCCGGCCAGCGCCCGCGCCAGCGAAGCCCGGGTGAGCTCGCCCCCGGAGAAGCTCTCCAGCCCGCGATCGAGCTGATCGTCGGCAAAGCCCAGCCCGTGGACGGGTGCGAGCGCGCGGGTGCGCCAATCCCAGCCCCCGGCGTGCTCGAGCCGCGCCTGCGCCCGAGCGTAGCGGTCGAGCACGCCGCCCTCGTCGGGCCGCTCGGCCATCGCCGCCTCGAGCCGGCGCAGGTCGTCCTCGAGAGCCACGAGCTCGCCACAGCCGGAGAGCACGTAGTCGCGCAGGCTCAGCCCGCGCTCGCGTGGTGGGCGCTGGTCGTGGAGCGCCACCCGAGTGCCCTTCTCGAACACCAGCTCACCGCCGTCGACGCCCGTCTCGCCGGCCAGCATGCGCAGCAGCGTGGTCTTGCCGGCGCCGTTGCGTCCGGCGAGCGTCATGCGGTCGCCGCGCTCGAGCTTGAACGAGACACCGCGGAACAGGGGGGACCCCGCCATATCCTTCCCGAGAGCGCTGGCGATCACCACGGCCATGTCGCTCAATCGTCACACACGGCACAGCGCAGGACCGGGAGAGCGCGCGCGGTTGCGCTATAAGGCAGGCGGGTAGGACCGCACAGGTGGAGCAGCAGATCCGCATACACAGGCGTGAAGAGGCGCGACGCCGGACCCGCCGGCGGCGCCAGCTCACGCTGGGCGTGCTGGTCGGCGTGGTGCTCGTGGCCGCCCTGGCGGCGACGTTCCTCGTGGGTGGCGGCGACGAGGACGGCTCTGATGCGAGCGAGGCCCAGGAGGGCGAGCCGCCCGAGTTGCCCCGCGGGGGGCGCAGCATCTTTCCCGAGCGGCGGGTGGTGGCCTTCTACGGGGCGCCTCAGGACCGTGAGCTCGGGGCGCTCGGGGCCACGGACCCGGCACGGGCCGCCCGCCGCCTGGAGCGCCAGGCGAGACCGTACGGGCAGCCCGGGCGCCCGGTGCTGCCCGCCTTCGAGCTGATCGCCACGATCGTCCAGGCCGACCCCGGCGATGACGGCGACCACGCGGCGCGCCAGGAGGACCGGGTGATCGAGCGCTATCTGCGCGCGGCCCGCCGCGAGAAGATGCTGCTCATCCTCGACATCCAGCCGGGCTACGCGTCCTTCGTCGAGGAAGCGCGCTCCTTCGAGCGCTTCCTTAAGGAGCCCGACGTCTCGCTGGCTCTCGATCCCGAATGGAGCCTCGAGCCACCGGTGCTGCCGGGGCAGGAGATCGGCTCGACCGATGCCGCCACCGTGAACCGGGTGTCGGCCTACCTGTCGCGCATCGTCCGGGAGAACGACCTCCCCGAGAAGCTGCTCGTGCTGCACCGCTTCACCAACGACATGATCGCCGACGAGCGCGCCCTGAAGCGGCGCCCCGGGGTGGCGCTGACCGTGAACGTCGACGGCTTCGGCAGCCGTCCGGCGAAGATCTCGAAGTACAACGAGTTCACGAGGGGCGGACGCACCCGCGGGCGCAACAACGGCTTCAAGCTCTTCTACAGCGAGGACACGAACCTGCTGCCCCCGGCCCGTGTGCTGCGGCTGCGGCCTCAGCCGGATCTCGTCGTCTACGAGTGATCCTCGCGCCCGCCGGGCCGCCCGGGAGCGTCGCTAACGTCTGAAGTCATGCCCGAGTTCAAGGTCAATTCCGCGTACCGTCCGGTGGCGGACCAGGCGCAGGCCGTGGCCGGGCTGGCCAAGGGCATCGAGGCCGGGGACCGCTTCCAGACCCTGCTCGGGGTCACGGGCTCGGGCAAGACGGCCACCATGGCCTTCGCTATCGAGCAGGTCCAGCGGCCCTCGCTCGTGATCGCCCACAACAAGACGCTGGCCGCGCAGCTGTGCAACGAGTTCCGGGAGCTCCTGCCCGGCAGCGCGGTCGAGTACTTCGTCTCCTACTACGACTACTACCAGCCCGAGGCCTACGTCCCCGCGCAGGACCTCTACATCGAGAAGGACTCGTCCATCAACGAGGAGATCGACCGCCTGCGCCACGCGGCCACGAGCGCGCTCTTCGCCCGCCGCGACGTGGTGGTGGTCGCGTCGGTGTCCTGCATCTTCGGCCTCGGCTCGCCCGACAAGTACAACGCCCAGGTCACGCTTCTGCAGAAGGGCGACATGGTGGACCGCGACGACATTCTGCGCAAGCTCGTGGACAACATGTACACCCGCAACGACGCCACGCTCGGTCGCGGCACGTTCCGGGTGCGCGGCGAGACGCTGGAGGTCTTCCCCGCCTACGCCGAGTCCGCCTACCGCGCGGTCTTCTTCGGCGACGAGATCGAGCTGATCCAGCACTTCGATCCACTCACCGGCGAGATCCTCCAGGAGCTCGAGCACGCGGGCATCTGGCCGGCCACCCACTACGCCACCGACAAGCCGACGATCGAGCGGTCCATCGGCGAGATCCGCGACGAGCTCGAGATGCGCACCAAGGAGCTCGAGGAGCAGGGCAAGCTGCTCGAGTCGCATCGTCTGCGGCAGCGCACCCAGTTCGACATGGAGATGATGCGCGAGCTCGGCTTCTGCAACGGGATCGAGAACTACTCGCGCATCCTCGACGGCCGCCGGCCGGGCGACCGGCCCTTCTGTCTGCTGGACTTCTTCCCCGACGACTTCGTGGTGTTCATCGACGAGTCGCACCAGACCGTGCCCCAGATCGGGGGCATGTACGAAGGCGACCGCTCGCGCAAGCAGACGCTGGTGGACTACGGCTTCAGGCTGCCGAGCGCGCTCGACAACAGGCCCCAGACCTTCGACGAGTTCCTCTCCCACACGCCGCAGATGGTGTTCGTGTCGGCCACCCCCGGGGACTTCGAGCGCAACCACTCGAGCGGCATCGTCGAGCAGATCGTCCGTCCCACCGGGGTCGTCGACCCCGAGGTCGACGTGCGCGAGACCCGCAACCAGATCGACGACCTGATGGAGGAGATCCGCAAGCGGGTGGAGGTCGAGGAGCGCACGCTGGTCACCACGCTGACCAAGAAGATGGCCGAGGATCTCACCGACTATCTGCTCGAGTACGGCTTCAAGGTGCGCTACCTGCACTCCGAGATCGACACGCTGGAGCGCATCCAGATCATCCGGGAGCTGCGGCTGGGCGAGTTCGACATCCTGGTCGGCGTCAACCTCCTGCGCGAGGGGCTCGACCTGCCGGAGGTGTCGCTGGTGGCGATCCTCGATGCCGACAAGGAGGGCTTCCTGCGCGGGGAGACCTCCCTGATCCAGACGATCGGCCGGGCGGCGCGCAACATCCGCGGCCAGGTGATCATGTACGCCGACAAGGAGACGGCGGCGATGCGCTCGGCGATCCAGGAGACCGACCGCCGCCGGGCGATCCAGGTGGCCTACAACGAGGAGCACGGCATCACGCCGGCCACCATCCAGAAGGGCATCTCCGATATCACCGACTTCCTGATGATGGAGTCGAAGGTGCCGGCGGGCCGCGGGCGCCGGTCGCGGGAGACAGAGGGCATGTCGGCCGAGGAGATCCGGCGCACGATGGTGGAGCTGGAGGAGGAGATGCTCGCGGCGGCGGACGACCTGCGCTTCGAGTACGCCGCCAAGCTGCGCGACGAGATCAAGCTGCTGCGGCGCGAGCTCGAAGAGGCCGAGGCCAGCGCATAGCAGCGCGCCTACGCGAGGAGCGCAGCCCGAGCGTCGGTCGGGCGAGCACCGCAGCGTCGAACCGGTATTCGCACCCCATCCGCAAATAAATGGATAGAGTGTGCCGGGTGCTGCCGCCCGGGAGGAGCGTCGTCAAAGCGTTTGCGCTGTCGCTCGGCGTGCTGCTCGCCGCGGCGCCCTCGGCGATGGCGGTCGAGGCGGTGGCCGCTGGCAAAGCCGTCTCCGTGGAGGACGCCGCCAACGGGGCCAAGCGGATCAAGTACCGCGTCGGCCCCTTCCGGATCACGCCGGGACAGAACGAGATCGGCAACAAGGTCATCCTGGAGAAGCCCCAGGAGGACGGCTACTTCACCCGCATCCGGCCCGACCTGACCTACATGAACGGGAAGGTCCCGGGCGTCGACGTGATCCATCTGCACCACGGGGTGTGGCTCAACCTCGGTCGCCCTGACGCCACCAGCGGGTTGCCCGAGCGCTTCTTCGCCGCCGGCGAGGAGAAGACGATCATGGAGTTCCCTCGCGGGTACGGCTACCCGGTCGGGGGCAACGACGCTCTGCTGCTCAACCACATGATCCACAACCTCACCCCGGTGCCCACCCGGGTGTGGATGGTCTACGAGGCTGACTTCGTGCCCGCCGACTCCGCCGCCGGCCGCAAGATCAAGCCGGTGCGCCCGGTGTGGATGGACGTCCAGAACGGCAGCGCCTACCCGGTCTTCAACGTGCGCAAGGGCTCGGGTAAGGCGGGCAAGTACACCTATCCCGATGACGCCCGCGACCCGTACAAGGGCGGGGCCAAGCGCAACGAGTGGATGGTCGACAAGCCCGGAGTGCTGGTGGCCACCGCCGGCCACCTGCACCCTGGAGGCCTCTACACGGACCTCTACGTGAGGCGAGCGGGCGCGCGCATCCGCTCCGCCCGCTGCGGCACCCGGGCCACCGCGTCGGCCAAGCGACGCTGCCGCCGCACCGCCCCGCGCGGCAGCGGCAACCGCGCTCATCTGTTCCGCTCGAAGGCCAAGTACTACGAGCCCGCCGGGGCCGTCTCCTGGGACGTGTCCATGACCGCCACCGGCGACGACTACCGGGTCAAGCTGCGCAAGGGCGACGTGCTGTCGACCTCTGCCACCTACGACAGCAAGCGGGCTGCCTGGTGGGAGTCGATGGGCATCATGGTCTCCTACGTCGCCGACGCCGGGAAGGGCGTGGATCCGTTCAAGAAGCGGGTGAACTACCCCGGCAAGCCGACGCACGGCCACCTCGCCGAGAACGACACTCACGGCGGGAAGCCGACCCAGCTGCCCGACGCCCGCAAGCTGCCCGACGGCGCGGCCAACCCGGGCAACGTCGACATGGTCGACTTCAAGTACCAGTTCGGCGATCTCAGCCTTCCGGCGCCGGACGGCCTCCCGCCGGTCATACAAAGCGAGCAGACCCTGAACTTCCGCGGACAGGCCGACGACGCAAAGGCGATCTACCACTCGATCACCTCCTGCAAGGCCCCCTGCAACCGCTCGACCGGCATCGCCTACCCGATCGCCGATGGCCAGGTGCAGTTCGAGTCGGGCACCCTCGGCAGCGCCGTCCCGCCCGCCACAGGTGCGCTGGAGTGGAAGACGCCGGGCGGGCTGAATGCCGGCACCTACACCTACTTCTGCCGCATCCATCCCTTCATGCGCGGCGCCTTCCGGGTTAAGGACTAGATGGCTGATTCCGCGGCCCCGCGCACGCGGATGACGCACGGTTACCTGCGCCGGTTCGGGGTCATCGGGCTCGCCGATACCTTCGGGTATCGGCTTCGCCCTGCTTCCCCCGCCCGGCTTGGTCCCGTGCGCCCCCGCGCACACGCGGCCACGGAACCAACCATCTGAGCCACCCCCCGGCGCCGCGAGGCGTCGTTACCCTTCGCCGTCCGTGAGCGAGGAACGCGAGAAGCAGTCGGCCGCCGCCGTCGCGGCCGAGCAGGTGCGGGCCATCGTGGAGGCGGCGGAGCGCGAGACCGAGGAGCAGCTGCGCCGTCTGCAGGGCGCGGCCGAGAGCCTGGCCGCCCGCGCCGACGAGATCGAGGCCCAGCTCGAGCAGCTGACGCAGGGCGTGCGCGAGTCGATACGTGCCCTGCGGGAGGATCTGCGCGAGCTGCGCGGGGCGCCCGGCGAGGCTGTTGCGCCCCCCGCACCGGAGCCGACAGCCCCGGAGCCACCCATCACGGAACCACCCGCCGTGGAACCGCCCACCGCGGAACAGGTGCCGGCGGGTATCAAGCCCGCCAGCGAAGGCGCGCGGGTGATCGCCCTCAACATGGCGCTCGGGGGCTCGTCGCGCGAGGAGACGGCGTCCTATCTGGCCGAGAACTTCGAGCTCGACGACCCCGACACGCTGCTCGACGAGGTCTACGCCCGCGCCGCGGGTGGCGCTAGCTGACCGGCGAGGCGATCTCCACCAGGTTCCCGTCGGGGTCGCGCACGTAGGCCACGTCCTGGCCCCAGGGCTTGGTCTGGGGCGGCGTGACCGCCTCGGCCCCACCCTCGAGTGCCCGCTCGTAGCCCACCAGGACGTCGTCGGTGACGAAGCAGATCTCGAACGTCGTGGCGGCACCGTCGGACCCGGGGGCGCGGTACACGCCGGGAAGATTCACGCCGGCCAGCTCGTGTGAGGCAAAGGCCAGCGAGGTGGCGCCGGTCTCGAGCTCGCCGTACTGACCGCTCTCGTGCACGAAGCTGCGCGTCTGCCCGAACGCCCGCTCGTAGAAGTCGAGGCTCGCGGACACGTCCTCCACGTAGAGGATGGTGTATCCGAAGCGCACTATTTGCCCGTTCCACGGGCGCGAACGTGCCAGGCGCGGGATGCCGGCCTGCCGGGCGCCTCAACAAGCCCGCAAGTTGCGGCAAGCGAACACAGGTTCGATCCGAATCCGGCTCTAGACTCGTAATCCGCGGTGTCCGCTCGTGGTGAAATCGTCGTCTCCGGCGCTCGGGAGCACAACCTCAGGGACCTTCACCTGAGGCTGCCCCGGAATGCCCTGATCGTAATTACGGGGCTGTCCGGCTCGGGCAAGTCGAGCCTAGCGTTCGACACCATCTACGCCGAGGGCCAGCGCCGCTACGTGGAGTCCCTGTCGGCCTATGCCCGCCAGTTCCTGGGCCAGATGGACAAGCCCGACGTCGACTCGATCGAGGGGCTCTCGCCCGCCATCTCGATCGACCAGAAGACCACGTCGCGTAACCCGCGCTCGACGGTCGGCACGGTCACGGAGATCTACGACTATCTGCGCCTGCTGTGGGCGCGCGTCGGCCACCCCCACTGCTACAACTGCGGCCGCCCGATCGCGGCTCAATCGGCCGAGCAGATCATCGATCAGGTGATGACCATGGCCGAGGGCACGAAGTTCATGGTCCTGTCTCCGGTGGTGCGCGGCCGCAAGGGCGAGTACGGCAAGCTCTTCGAGGAGCTTCGCGGCGAGGGCTTCACCCGGGTCAAGGTCGACGGAGAGCTGCGGCGCCTCGAGG
This sequence comes from uncultured Thermoleophilaceae bacterium, assembly GCA_963751105.1. Classification (GTDB taxonomy): domain Bacteria; phylum Actinomycetota; class Thermoleophilia; order Solirubrobacterales; family Thermoleophilaceae; genus JACVRW01. The sequence continues at coordinate 1,133,147 of CAVVTG010000002.1, forward strand.
AGGAGATCGTCCTCGACAAGAAGTACAAGCACGACATCTCGGTCGTGATCGACCGGCTGGTCATGCGCTCCGACCTGCGCAAACGCCTGGCCGACTCGATCGAGACGGCGGTCTCGCGCGCCGAGGGGATCGTCGACATCGAGGACGTGGCCACCGAGCAGGTCACCACCTACTCGGAGCGCTTCATGTGCCTGCACTGCGGCACCTCGATGCCGGAGCTCGAGCCGCGGATGTTCTCGTTCAACTCGCCTCACGGAGCCTGCCCGCGCTGCACCGGGCTCGGCTCGCAGATGGAGATCGACCCCGAGCTGATCGTGCCCGACCCCTCGCTCAGCCTCAACGAGGGGGCGATCCTGCCGTGGTCAACCAGCGCCTCCAGCTACTACGAGCAGATGACCCAGGCGATCGCCGACAAGTGGGAAGTGGACATGGACGCCGGCTGGGAAGACCTGCCGGAGGACGTGCGCGGCTGCTTCCTCTTCGGCACCGGGGGCGAGAAGCTCTACATCTCCTACCGCAACCGCTACGGCCGCAAGCGCTCCTACACGACCACGTTCGAGGGCATCGTGCCGAGCCTCGAGCGGCGCTACCGCGAGACGGACTCGGAGTGGTCACGCGAGAAGATCGAGGAGTACATGACGCTGCGGCCGTGCCCGGAGTGCTCGGGCGCTCGCCTGCGGCCGGAGTCGCTCGCGGTGCGGGTCGGCGGGCTCGGCATACACCAGTTCACCGCGATGTCGGCCAGGCGCTCGATCGAATGGCTGGACGACCTCGAGCTGTCAGACACCGAGCGCCAGATCGCCCGGCTGATCCTGCGCGAGATCGACGAGCGACTGCGCTTCCTCGACAACGTCGGCGTGGGCTACCTGTCGCTGGAGCGAGCCGCCGCCACGCTGTCCGGAGGCGAGGCGCAGCGCATTCGGCTGGCCACCCAGATCGGATCGTCGCTGGTGGGAGTGCTCTACATCCTCGACGAGCCGTCGATCGGCCTGCACCAGCGCGACAACGAGCGTCTGATCAACACGCTCGAGCGGCTGCGCGACCTCGGCAACACGGTGATCGTCGTCGAGCACGACGAGGGCACGATGAGGGCGGCGGACCATCTGGTCGACCTCGGCCCGGGCGCCGGTGAGCACGGCGGCCACCTGGTGGCCCAGGGCACCCCGGCTGAGGTGATGGCCACACCGGAGTCGCTCACCGGCAAGTTCCTGTCCGGCGAGGCCGAGATCCCCACACCGCGCAAGCGGCGCCGGCCGAGCGGATACATCCAGGTGGAGGGCGCCGCCCAGCACAACCTGCGCGACATCAACGTCAAGGTGCCGCTGGGCGTGCTGTGCGCGGTCACCGGTGTGTCGGGCTCGGGCAAGTCGACGCTGGTCAACGAAGTGCTGTTCAAGGCCGTGGCCAACCGGCTGCATCGTGCCAAGCAGCGCCCGGGAACACATCGCCGCATCCGCGGGCTCGACCAGGTCGACAAGATCATCAACATCGACCAGTCACCGATCGGCCGCACGCCGCGGTCGAACCCGGCCACCTACATCGGGCTGTTCGACCACATCCGCGAGCTCTACTCGAAGACCCAGGAGGCGCGGGCACGCGGCTACAAGCCGGGGCGCTTCTCGTTCAACGTCAAGGGAGGCCGCTGCGAGGTATGCCGAGGCGACGGCCAGATCAAGATCGAGATGCACTTCCTGCCCGACGTGTACGTCCCCTGCGAGCAGTGCAGCGGCAAGCGTTACAACCGTGAGACGCTCGAGGTCCGCTTCAAGGGCAGGACGATCGCCGACGTGCTCGACATGACAGTCGAGGAGGCGGTCGGCTTCTTCGAGCACATCCCCAAGATCAAGCGGCGCCTGCAGGCGCTGCACGACGTGGGTCTCGACTACATCCGTCTCGGACAGCCGGCCACCACGCTCTCCGGCGGTGAGGCCCAGCGGGTGAAGCTGGCCTCGGAGCTGTCCAAGATCGCCACCGGACGCACGCTCTACATCCTCGACGAGCCCACCACCGGCCTCCACTTCGCCGACGTCCAGCGGCTGCTCGAGATGCTGCAGCGGCTGGTGGACCAGGGCAACACCGTCGTGGTCATCGAGCACAACCTCGACGTGATCAAGACGGCCGACCGGATCATCGACCTCGGCCCCGAGGGCGGCGAGGAGGGAGGCGGGCTCGTGGCCCAGGGCACGCCCGAGCAGGTGGCGGCCGTGGCCGGCTCGTACACGGGCAGCTTCCTGGCGAGCATCGTGGAGCCGGCGGCGCCGCGCAAGCGGCGGCCGGCGCCCAAGAAGGTGGCGGCGGCGGCCTAGCGGGGTCTGTTTTTCCTCGGGCGTTGTTGCTTCGGGGCGCCGTGGTTGGGCGGGGCGGGTTCCGCGCCGCCCGGCCGCAGACCTCTCGCGCCTGCGGCGCTCGTTCGCTCGCCGCGGGGCGGCTCGCTCTGACATGGTCTGCCGCCGGGGACGCCGAACCCGCCCCGCCCTCCGCGGCGTTCCAGGGTTCGGCCGTGCGGTTTATCCGGTTGGCCTTGGGTGGTGCGCCACGGCGGGTCAGTCATCCGCGGGACGGAGCGCAGCGCCCCTCAGCCCAGGTCCACGTACCCACCGAACCGGCACGTCCCCGGCCGGCCCAGGGCGTTCACCGCCGCATACAGGGAGGCGTCGATGATCTCCTCGGTGCCGTCGGGGGCCAGCGCGAGGCCGTCCTGCAGGGAGTCCAGCGCCACCGTGCCCGGTGTGGCGATCACGTTCGCGAACACTCGCTGGGCCTCCGGGGTGCCCACGTCGAGCTCTCCCGAGCCGGAGGCGTCGAAGGCCGCGTTGTCGGCCGACGTGGCGATGAGCACTTCGGCGATGTCCCTCTGCCCTGCGAGGGTGGCGGTGTCGAGGCGGCAGCGAGCGGTGAGCACGAACGGGCCCTCGCGCAGCACCTCACGGGCTTGTGCGTTGTCGAGCGTGAACGGGGCGATGTTGACGCGACGCCGGCCCTCGAGGGCCTGGGCGTTGGCGGCCCTCGGCACCCGCGACAGGCGGGGCTCGTCGACCACTCGACTCCCCAGCGAGTCGAGCGCCAGATCGCGGGCGCTGAGCGAACGGTTGCGCACGTCCTTGCCGCGCAGTGAGTTGTCGGCCACCTGTGCGCTGGTGATCCTGATAGCCGCGTATGCCCCGCCTCCCAGAGCCACGAAGAGGGCGATCAGGGCGACGACCAGAGCAGGGGAGGGAGAGCGGAGGCGGCTCGTCAGCCCTCGCTCTCGCGCGCCCGCCGCAGCTTGCGCACGGTCTGGATGATCTCCATGCGCCTCCGGGCCCGCGCTGCCACCTCCATCAGGGTCGTCTCCTCGCTCGTGTCGGCGAGGCCGACGGCGCAGGTGAGAGGGCCGGCGGGATGAGCGGCCGAGCCGGTCCCGAGCGCATCCTCGAAGCGCTCTACCCAGACGGCGACGCTGCTCGCATCGGTGGCGTGGAACAGGACGCAGAACTCGTCGTGGTCGGTGTGGGCGACCTCGTCGACGGTCCGGATCGACCGGGTGAGCATGGACGCACACAGGCGCAGCGCCTCCGCCCCCGCGGCCGCCCCATGGCGCGAGGCGATGCACACGCATGCCGTCCACGTCCAGCACCGCCACGGCGAGCGACTCGCCCGTCCGTGAGCGGCGCATCTCCTCACGCGCGAGCAGCGACTCGAACTCCTCGACGTCGAGGAGGGCGATCAACGGGTCCATTTCCGTTCGCATAGGAGTATTCATCGGCCGCTGGGCTCGTGACCTGACACGCGCAGTACATCATCCGCCCACCTGCGCGCGGCGTTCGGTACGAATCTTCCCATCAGCGTACGGTGATCGGCCACCCAGCGATAGCCGCGGTCGAGCGTGCCGGGGAAGCGTCGACCCAGGGCCGCGAGCCGCCGGCCGCGCGGCAGGACGTCGAGCACGGGACCGAAGGCGGCGCCGCCCGTCCGCACGACTCCACCACCGTCGACCGCGTGCCACGAGGCCGCCTGATCGGCCTCCGACATGCCGGCCAGGAGACCGGCCGCCTCAGTGCCGAAGAGCGGCACCGGCCGCAGGCGGCCCGCCCCGTCCCAGCTCAGCAGCACGGCCACGCAGACCCGGCAGAAGCCGCAGTCGGGGTCGTAGAGGACAGCCACCGGTTCAGCGCTCACCAGGAGTGGGGGAAGCTACTCCAGCCCACGCCTCTGAAAGGCTCCCGCCATGAGCAACGCCCGCCTGTGGTGGCAGAAGTGGCGCTGGTACGAGCGCAACTCGCTGCCCTGGAACAGGGCGCGTATACACCGCGAGCTGGCTCGACGGCGCGCGTTCGCTCGCTGGCCGCTGCACGGCAACGTGCTGGAGATGTTCACCGAGGGCAGGCTGGAGGTGGGGGCCCACACGCTGTTCGAGCCCAACGTCTGGCTCACGGCCACCGCCCCGGCGCGCATCCGCATCGGCTCGGGCAGCTTTCTCAACCTCGGAGTCATGGTGGCCGCGGTCGAGCTCGTGGAGATCGGCGACCACTGCATGTTCGCCAACGGCTGCTTCGTCACGGACGCCAACCACCGCTTCGACGATCCGGAGGAGCCGGTGCCGTGGCAGGGCTTTTCGACCAAGGGACCCACGCGGGTGGAGGACAACGTCTGGTGCGGCGCCAACGTGGTCGTCACGAGCGGGGTGACGATCGGCGAGCGCTCGGTGGTCGGCGCCAACAGCGTGGTGACGTTCGACATACCGCCGTTCTCGATTGCCGCGGGAGCTCCAGCGCGAGTGATCAGGGACGTGGAGTACCCGGGGCGGTCCGACTGAACCGCCCCGGGCACGCGCACTTTTCAGTGGCTCAGCAGAGGACGATCAGGTGGAACGGCCCGTCGACCTGATTTCCGTTCAGGGGGTTCTCGATGCGGATCGAGACCCCGTTCACGTTCGAGGCCAGGGACGAGACGCTCACCACGCGATTCGCCGGCGGCGCGGAGGCCGTGGGGCCGCCGACCGTCGCGAAGTACCCGCAGTTGCGCACGTCGGCGTCGAAGATGACCTGGTAGCGGCCGGCGGCGGTCCGGGCGGCGGAGGTGACACCCCGGCCGCGCACGTTTCCACCGGCAGCGTTGACGACTGAAAAACGAGCGGCGCCGAAGGTGAGCAGCGAGCTCGGGACGGTGCTCAGCGTGGACTCCTTGATGGCGCCACCACCCCAGGACTCAGCCTTGCCCTTGCTGCCGGTGAGTGAACGGTTCTTGATGTCCTTGCCGGTGATCGATCCGTTTCGGATGCTCTTGCCGGTGATCACCAGGGCGTAGGCGGAGCCTCCCATCGCTACGAACAGCGCCACCAGGGCAACGATCATCGCCGGCGACGGCACGAGCCGCCGTGCCCATCGAGACATGTGCAGATCCTTTCCTTTGGGGATTGGCCGTAGGCGTCAAACCCCACCCTTCCCCAAAGTTGCTCAAACTCCTCGGCCCCCAGGGCCGCCGCGGAACCCGCTCAGAGGCTGAAGCCGCCGGTGAAGGGCTCGCCGGCCGGCTCGTCGAGCCGCTCGCGCAGTCGGGCGATCTCGTCCGGGGCCATCGTGTAGCCGTGCTCGGGCGCGGGATAGCGCCGCTCGCGGACCTCCTTGGCGTAGGCGGAGACCCCCTTCGTCATCTCCTCGCGCACGTCGGCGTAGCGCTTGACGTAGCGACCGACGTGGCCGTCGTAGATGCCCAGCAGGTCATGAAACACGAGCACCTGGCCGTCCGCCGCCGGCCCAGCGCCGATGCCGATCACCGGCACCTGTATCCGCGGCATGATCATCTCGGTCAGGGCGCTGGGGATGGCCTCGAAGACGATCCCGAAGACGCCCGCGGCCTGGAGGCCGAGCGCGTCCTGCATCACGGCGAGGCCCCGCTCCGCCGTGCGCCCCTGGGAGCGGTACCCGCCGAGTGCGGTGGCGGTCTGCGGGGTCAGGCCCACGTGGCCCATCACCGGGATCCCGGCGCTGACGATGGCCGCCGCGCGCTCCACCGTGCTGCCGCCGCGCTCCAGCTTGACGGCGTCGCAGCCGGCCTGCTTGATGAAGCGCTGAGCATTGTGGATCGCCTCCTCGTTGGAGGCCTCGTAGGAGCCGAAGGGCATGTCGCCGACGAGCAGGGGCGTGGACAGGCCGCGGCGCACGGCCGCCGCCAGCATGAGCAGCTCGTCCAGGGTCACCGGCACGGTGGAGGGGTAGCCGAGCACGGTCATGGCGCCGGAGTCGCCGACGAGCACCACGTCGACGCCCGCCTCTTCGGCCACCTGGGCGCTCGGGTAGTCGTAGGCGGTGACCATCACGATCGGTTCGCCGAGGGCCTTTTTCTCGGCCAGCTTGGACAGGGTCACGGTGGGCCGCTTGGCGGGCGGTGCGCTGGCGTGGGATCCGCTGCTCATGGAGTGCCTCCGAGTATCGCGTTGTCGATGAGCCGCGCCCTGCCCACACGGGCGGCTACGGCCAGAAGGGTGGATCCGTTCACCCGTTCGGCGGGTGAGAGGTCGGGCATGGAGCGGAGCTCGAGGTACTCGGGCTCGATGCCCGCCCGGTCGAGCTCGGCACGGGCGGCCGCGAGGACGCTGGCGGCGTCGCGGTGGCCGTCGGCCACGCTGCGCTCGGCGGCGCGCAGGGCGCGGCTGAGGGCCAGCGCACGCTCGCGCTCGTTGCCGAGGAGGTAGCTGTTGCGGGAGCTCAGGGCGAGGCCGTCGTCGTCGCGGATCGTCGGGCAGACCTCGATGCGGACCGGCATGTCGAGGTCGCGGACGAGCTTGGCCACCACCAGCGCCTGCTGTGCGTCCTTCTGCCCGAAGTACGCGACGTCGGGGCCCACCATGTTGAAGAGCTTCGTGACCACCGTGGTCACGCCCGCGAAGTGCTGCGGCCCCCGCCGGCGCGGATCTCCGTCGAGCACGGTGGTCAGGCCTCCCACCGTCACGGTGGCGTCGAACCCGGCGGGGTACACCTCCTCGACCGGGGGGACGAAGAGCACGTCCACAGCCTCCTCACGTGCGAGCTCGGCGTCGCGGTGCTCGTCGCGCGGGTAGTTGCCCAGGTCCTCGTCGATGCCGAACTGGGTCGGGTTCACGAACAGCGACACCACCACCACGTCGCACCCCTCGCGCGCCCGCCGCATCAGCGACAGGTGACCGCCGTGGAACGAGCCCATGGTGGGGACGAGCCCGATCGTCCGGCCCGCCACGCGCTCCGCTGCGAGCGTCGCCCGCAGCTCCGCCACGGTTCGTACGGTCCTCACGCCGGCACCTCGCGCCCCGCCAGGGAACGGGTGTGGTGCACGAGCTCGTCGAAGAGCTCGAGCAGGTGGGGAGCGGCTTCGGCGACGGCGGCTCGCTGCGCCTCCACCGTCGCGTGGTCGCCACGAGCGACGGGTCCAGTGAGCGACCCCTCCGGCCCGAGCTCGGCCAGGTTCTCCACCGTGCGGCGCAGCAGGGGCACCAGCAGCGCCCGGGCCTCGTGGGGGTCGAGGCCCGCGCCCGCGGCGATGCTCTCCGCGGCCGCCTGGAGGGTGACGAGGAAGTTCGAGGCCACCGATGCCGCGGCGTGATAGGCGGCGCGGCCCGCGTCGTCGATCTCGAACGCGGTCATGCCGAGTCGGCGGGCCAGCTCTGAAGCGAAGGCGAGCGCCTCCGGGCTGGAGCCGGCGATCGCGGCGCCCGCTCCCGCGAAGGCGTGCAGAGCGGACCCGGAGACCGTGGGTCCGGCGAAGGTCTGGAGGGGGTGCAGGCCGAACAGCCCAGCACCGGCGCGGGCGGCGGACTCCATCGCGGCGAGCGAGGTGGCCCCGCTGGTGTGACCGACGAGCGGCGCCGAGCCGGCGACCGTCTCGGCAGCAGCGGAGATCTCGGCGTCGGGGACGCACAGGATCACCGCGGCGCAGTTCTCGGGGCGCCGGCCGCGCCCGAGCGGGCCGGACACGTCGAGGCCGGATTCACGCAGCGCGGCGGCCAGCGGCGAGCCCAAGCGGCCCGCTCCGACGACGGCCACGCGCTCGCGCGCGAAGCGACGCTCCTGTTGTTCTGATGTGGGGGTCACGAACCTGCCGGTCCACTCCGGATGGGTAGCGGCCAACGCCCCCAGGATACTCGGGGTTTGGCTCCGTCGCCCCCGCCGCGTAGGCTCCTGCCCATGCTTTCGCGACCCGCAGGGGAGCGGCGCGAAGAGCTCGTCGCCCTCTACCGCGAGGCGTCGGGATGCATTCGCTGCCCGCTTCACGAGCATCGCACCCGAGTGGTGTTCGGTGCGGGCAACGCCGACGCCGACCTGATGTTCGTGGGGGAGGCGCCCGGCCAGCAGGAGGACCTCCAGGGCCTGCCCTTCGTGGGCCGCGCCGGCAAGCTGCTCGACGAGCTGATCGGCGAGATCGGGCTCGAGCGCGGGGACGTGTTCGTCGCGAATGTCCTGAAATGCCGGCCTCCCGGCAACCGCGACCCTCAGCCCGAGGAGATCGACACCTGCCGTCCCTATCTACACCGCCAGGTGGAGCTGATCGAGCCGCGCCTGATCTGCACGCTCGGTAACTTCGCCACCAAGCTCCTCACGCGCTCGAACCGCGGCATCACCTCGGTTCACGGCCGCCCACAGGTGCACGAGCTTGGCGTCCGGACGGTGAGGGTCCTGCCGCTGTTCCATCCCGCCGCCGCGCTGCGCTCCACCGGCACGCTCGGGCAGCTGCGCGACGACTTCGCGCGTATCCCGGCGCTGCTCGCCGAGCCGGAGCCGGTGCCCATCGGGGCGGTGGCGCCGGTCGCGTCCGTACCCGGCCCGCCGCCCGAGCCGGCACAGACGAACCTGTTTGGGTAGGCGCGAGACCACCAGCCCGCAGGAGACGGAGGCGCTGGGCGCCGAGCTGGCCGCGCGGCTCCGGCCCGGCGATGTCGTCCTCGTCAGCGGTGAGCTGGGCAGTGGGAAGACCACCTTCGTTCGCGGGGCCGCGCGGGCGCTCGGGGTCGAGGGGCCGGTGACCAGCCCGACGTTCACCATCGGTCACGTGCTCCCCGGCCGCCCCGAGGTGGCCCACCTCGATCTCTACCGGCTGGGCTCGCTGGCGGGAGAGGACCCGGGCCTGCTGGACGACTACCTAACCCCGGAACGGATCGCCTTCGTCGAATGGCCCGAGCCGGCGCGGCCACTGGTGGAGCATCCGGCGGCCCGAGTTCGCCTGGAGCACGGCGGCGGCGACCGGCGGCTGGTCACGGTCGAGTGAACATCCTCGGCTTCGACACCTCCACCGCCGCCTCGAGCGCGTGCCTGCTGCGCGAGGACGGCGAGGCCTTCGAGGTCACGCCGCCCGTCGGGCGCCTCGGGGACCGGCCCGCTCACGCGTCGGAGCTGATGCCGGCGGTGGCGGAGGTGATCGAGCGCTCCGGACTCGCTTGGGACGATGTCGGCGCCATCGCCGTGGGGACCGGTCCGGGCACCTTCACCGGCTTGAGGATCGGGCTGGCCACCGCACGGGCACTGGCGGGGGCCGGGAACGTGGGCCTGCGTCCGGTGTCCTCGCTCGCCGCGCTCGCGGAGGGCATCGACGCCGAGGAGCGGCTGCCGCTGATCGACGCCAGGCGAGGAGAGGTGTTTGCGGCCCTGTACGGGCCCGAAGGCTCGATCTGGAAGCCCTTCGCATCGGCACCGGACGCCCTGGCCGGACGCATCCGGGAGGCCGGGGTCGAGCCGCTGGCGGCCGGGGACGGCTCGGTACGATTTCGGGTGACGCTCGAAGCGGCCGGCATCCGGGTGGCGCCGGACGAGGCGAGCGTCCATGTGGTTCGCGCCCTGCACGTCTGCCGGCTCGCGCTGAAGGTGCCGGACGAGCCGCCCCAGTCAGTCCTCCCCGACTACGTCAGAGCCCCCGACGCCCAGCCGCAGTGACCGACCTCGAAATCCGCCGAATCACCTACGCCGACCTTCCTCAGGTCATAGCGATCGAGCGGCGCGCGTTTCCCACGCCGTGGTCACTGGCCATGTTCGTGCTCGAGCTGTCGAAACCGGCCGGCATCTGTCTCGCGGGCCTGCTGGAGGGCCAGATCATCGGCTACCTGGTCTGCTCGCGCTACGACACGGTGTGGCACCTCATGAACATCGCCGTCGAGCCCCACCTGACCAGGCAGGGCATCGCGAGCGCGATGCTGGAGCGGCTGTTCGAGGTGGCCGACCGGCCGAACGAGCAGTACACGCTCGAGGTGCGGACCTCCAACGACGGCGCGATCCGGCTCTACGAGCGCTTCGGCTTTCGTGCCGCGGGCAAGCGGCGCGCCTACTACCACGACAATCGTGAGGATGCCCTGATCATGTGGCGCACCGCTCCTGACCGCGCCACCGCGTGATCCTGGCGCTCGAGACGAGCTGCGACGACACCTGTGCCGCCGTGGTGGGCGCCGACGGGCGGATTCACTCGAACGTCGTGGCCTCGCAGGGCCTCCTGCACGCCCGCTACGGCGGGGTGGTGCCCGAGATCGCGGCGCGTCATCACCTGGAGTTGGTGGACGCGGTCACGGCGGACGCGCTCGAAGCGGCCGGCACCGGTCTCGACGGTATCGAGACGGTGGCCGTGACCCGAGGGCCGGGGCTGATCGGCGCGTTGCTGGTCGGCCTCTCCTCGGCCAAGGCGCTGGCCGCCCAGCGCGGCCTGTCGCTGGTGGGAGTCGACCACCTGCACGGACACGTCACGGCGAGCATGCTCGAGCCCGAGCCGATCGAGCTGCCCTATCTGTGCCTCGTGGCCAGCGGAGGACACACCTTCCTCGCCCGGGTCGACGAGCCCAGTGCCTACACGGTGTTGGGCCAGACGCTCGACGACGCGGCGGGCGAGGCGTTCGACAAGGGCGCTCGCCTGCTCGGGCTGGGCTACCCCGGCGGTCCCGCCCTCGACCGCCTGGCCCGGGGCGCGGATCCCGGAGCCTTCGACTTTCCCCGGAGCGCGCCCGGCGAGCTCGACTTCAGCTTCAGCGGGCTCAAGACCTCCCTGCTCTACCGCATCCGTGACCTGGGCGACGGGGCCGAGCCGAGGGCGGCCGACCTGGCCGCGTCGTATCAGCGGGCCATCGTCGACGCGCTCGTCGCCCGGACAGAGCAGGCCCTCGAGCGCGAGGGCCTCGAGCGCCTGGCCATCGGAGGCGGGGTGGCGGCCAACTCCGCGCTGAGGGCGGCGGTCCGCGATCTGGAGGCCCAGGTTCACGTGCCGCCGATGGAGCTGTGCACGGACAACGCGGCGATGATCGGCGGCGCCGCTCGGTTCCTCGAGCCGCTGCCCTATCCGGCGTATCTGGCGCTCGACGCGGCTGCGCGTTTGTAGCGGCGCTCCGCCCGGGCGGGCGCGGGGGGCTCACCGCGGTCCGCTGACATTGAAGGGGTCAGGAGCGGATGAAGAACCTCCCGCTCGGCACTTCCCCCAGGAGATCGGGAGGTTGTCCATCCCATGCGACCCAAACTCCCGAACAACTTCGAGGACCCCGCCGATCGGGAGGTTCCTGAGTGGTCGGCATCCGTGTTCACTTGACCCCCTCATAGGGGGTGAAATGAACAAACATGCCCCTTCCCCAGCTGCAGTCGGAACACTCAGCGGATACGGCGCAGGCGAGCGCGGGACTCCGGCCGGGGACCCGCAGGCTCGGGGGGCACCGCCCCCTCGCCGATGACGCGCAGGCTCGGGGCACCCCCTCGCCGTTCCGTCAGTCCTGCAGCCGGGATTCCTCCAGATCGAGGTCGCGCTCGACCTTCCGCCGGATCTCGTCGCTGATCTCGGAGGTGTTGCGCAGGCCGATCAGGGCTTCGCGCTGGGCGTCGAGCAGCTCGAATATCAGGCGCATGTAGGCCCCGCTGCGCTCCTCGTACTCGTCAGCCGTCACCGTCCTGCTGAGCCGAGAAGCGCCGCTGGCGGTAGGTGTACATGCCGCTGCACGCGCTCGACGGTGTCGTCGCGCACCCAGTCCTCGCCCCGCAGCTCCTCGAGGCGCTCGAGCGCCGCCTCGGCGAGCCTGGTCCGGGCCGCTATCTCCTCACGCTCGTCGTTGCCGTCGTCCTGGATGCCGAGCCGGTTGATCAGCGGACCGAGGGTGAGCCCCTGGCCCACCAGCGTCACCACGAGGACGGCGAAGGCGAGGAAGATGATCAGCTCGCGATCGGGAAAGGCGGCTCCGGAGTCGAGTGTGAACGGGAATCGCCAGCGCCGCGGCGAGCGACACGGATCCGCGCATCCCGGCCCAGCCGATGACCATCCGCTCCTGCCAGCGCGAGCGCCGTGCGCGCTGCGACTCGCGGCGGTCGAGCGCGCGGATGGCGAACGGGGTGGTGAGCACCCACAGCAGCCGCACGCCGATCACCGCCGAGGCTGATCAGAGCGCTCCAGCCCAGCAGCTGCGCCGCCGACTCGACCCTCGAGGTCGTCGATGATCCCCGGCAGCTGGAGCCCGATCAGCAGGAACAGGACGGCGTTCAGCAGGAAGGTGAGGATCTCCCACACCGATACTCCCTGCAGGCGCATCACCGCGGTGGTCAGCTCCGGCGTGTGCCAGCCCATGTAGATGCCGACCGTCACCGCGGCGATCACGCCGGAGAAGCCCAGCTCCTCGGCCGGGCAGGTAGGCCGCGTAACCGCTGAGGATCGAGATGGTGATCTCGGTGGGAGGGTCGTCGATGCGCCGGCGCAGCTCCCTGATGATGCGCCCCGCCACCAGCCCGACGGCGAGGCCGCCCACGCCGCTGAGCACGAACTCGAAGCTCGCCTCGAGCAGCGAGAACGAGCCGGTGACCACCGCGGCGACGGCGAGCGCGGTAGAGCACCAGGGCGGTCCAGTCGTTGGTGAGGTTCTCGCCCTCGACGACCGTGACCATGCGCCGCGGCGCACCCACCCGGCGCATGATCTCGGCCGGGCGCGACCGCGTCGGTGGGCGAGACGATCACGCCCAGGACGAAGGCCGGGCCCCCAGTCGAGCCCGATCACGTAGTGGGCCACCAGCGCGACTACGGCCATCGTGGCCATCACCGCGCCGATCGAGAGCAGCGCGATCGGCCGCGCATTGCGGCGCAGGTCGCGCAGCGAGGTGAAGAAGGCGGCGCCGTAGAGGAGCGGCGGGAGGAAGATCAGCAGCACGAGGTCGGGGTCGAGCTCGATCTCCGGAATGCCCGGGACGAAGCCGATCCCCAGCCCACCCAGCACCAGCGTGATCGGGTACGGGACGCGCAGCACCAGCGCCAGGACGGCGAAGGCCACGATGCCCAGCAGCAGTCCGAAGATCACGAGCTCGGTGTGCTCCACGCCACTAGGGTGACAAGCGATGCCGTCCATGACCTTCTACGGCAAGCCGGGCTGCCATCTGTGTGACGAAGCGCGCGAGGTCGTCGAGCGCCTGCGCGCGACCCACTGCTTCGACCTGACCGAGGTGGACGTGTCGCTCGACCCGCTCCTCCATCGTCGCTACGGCGAGCGGATTCCGGTGCTGGAGCTGGACGGCGAGGAAGTGGCGGAGTTCTTCGTTTCCGAGGGGTCGCTGCGGGAACGGCTCGATAGAGTTGGCCGCTCGTGAGATACGACGACCCCACACCTGGTGGCGTCGGGCTGCAGCCGACGCGGCCAGATGGCGACCCGGGGCCGTCTGAGCGGCTTTCGCTCGGCGTCGCCGCCCGGCTGTCGCGCTACCTCCAGGTGCTGACTCAGGCCAAGAAGATGGGGAGGGAGACGATCTCCTCCCAGGAGCTGGCCGACTACACGCACGTCAACTCCACTCAGATCCGCCGCGATCTGTCCGGCTTCGGCAAGTTCGGCAAGCGGGGTGTGGGCTACAACGTCGACTCGCTGGTGTCGCAGATCCGCAAGATCCTGCGCACCACCGGAAAGCACAACATCGCCCTGTTCGGCGCGGGCAACCTCGGCGCGGCGATCGCCGGATCGGACATCTTTGCCGACCACGGTTTCCGTGTCGTCGCCCTATTCGACAAGGATCCGTCGAAGGTCGGGCAGAGCGTCAACGACAACCTGACCGTCAGGCCCTACGACGACCTCGGCCGCGTGATCCGAGAGGAGGACGTGGTGGTCGGCGTGCTGGCCGTGCCCACCGCCGCCGCGCAGGAGGTGGCGGACGATCTGGTCGAGGCGGGCGTGAAGATCATCTTCAACTACTCCGAGGCCCTTCTGCAGGTGCCGCCCGAGGTGACGGTCCACACCTCGAGCCCGGCGGTCGACCTGCTGTACGCGCTCTACTTCTACCTCACGTAGAAACACCCATGCTCGACATGCCGAGGGTCAGGGAGGTCTTCGAAGCCTCGACGGACTTCACGGTCGGGATCGAGGAGGAGTTCGGGATACTCGACCCGGGCACGCTCTCGCTCGACCAGCGTTTTCAGGACCTGCGCGACGCCGCCCAGGACGATCCGGTGCTCGCGGAGGCGGTGGCGGGCGAGCTGATCTGCTCGGAGATCGAGATCCGTTCCGGCCGTGGCGAGGGCTTCGCCGACGCGGTGGCTCGCCAACAGGACGCGCGCACCCGCCTGTTCGCGCTGGCGGACCGCCGGCACGCGCGGCTGTCCACCACGGGGACCCATCCCTGGAGTCCGTGGCAGGAGCAGGAGATCATCGACACCGAGCACTACCACCGCGTGGAGTCCCTGCTCCAGTACGTGGCCTGGCGCAACAACACGTTCAGCGTCCACGTGCACGTCGGGGTCAGGGGCGCCGAGCGGGCGATCCGCGTGTGCGACCGCCTGCGGCCGGTGATGCCCGAGTTGCTCGCGCTGTCGGCCAACTCGCCCTTTCTCGACGGGCGTCACTCGGGCCTGCACTCGGTGCGCTCGCAGATCTTCACCAAGAGCTTTCCGCGCTGCGGCATTCCCGACGCGTTCGGCGGCTGGGAGGCCTACGCCTCGTACATCGACTTCCTGCGGATGACGAACTCGATCGAGGAGTTCACCCAGGTGTGGTGGAGCGTGCGGCCGCACCATTCGTACGGAACGGTGGAGATGCGGATCTGCGACGCCCAGACGAGCGGGGCCGACTCCACGGCCATGGCGGGGCTGATCACGGCCTGCGTCGCCCAGGCGGCCTTCGACTTCGACGAGGGCGTGCCCTTCGAGGACCCGCCGCCTCGGCTGGTGGAGGAGAACTTCTGGCGCGCGATCCGCCACGGACTGGACGGCGAGCTGATCGATCTCCCGAGTGCGACCGAGTACCCGGCCGCGGCCGTGGGGGACAGGCTGCTCGAATGGACCGCCCCGGCGCGGGCCGCGCTCGGCATCGAGCCGGCGCTGCCCGCCGAGAACGGCGCTCAGCGCCAGAAGAGCGCGCTCGCCGGCGGCGCGTCGATCCAGGAGATCTACGCTGCGGAGGTCGAGCTCACCCAGAGCACCTACGCCGTTGAGGAGGTAAAGACGTGAGCCAACAGCAGGAGCCCACCGAGGAGCAGCTGATCGAGGCGCTGCGCCGCGTCAAGGTAGACGACGTGCTGGTGCAGACGGTGGCCACGCTCGTGAACCTGGCCGGCCAGAAGCTGACCGTGCCCGAGGCGAAGGATCCCGTAGAGGCCAAGAAGGCCATCGACGCCGCGCGCGCCATGACGCCCCTTCTCTCCGATGACGCAGCCGCGGCGGTGCGAGACGCGCTCGCCCAGGTGCAGATGCTGTACGTCAAGGAGACGGGCGAGGGCCCGGGAGCGCCGGGCGACCCCGATCCGCCCGCCGGCGACGCCGAGGCCCGGGAGGCCGAGGCCCGCGACGCCCAGGAGCGAGCAAAGGCGCGATCGAAGATCTGGACGCCCGGCTCGTGATCGGCATCTTTGGAGGCTCCGGCTTCTACCGCTTACTCGACGACATCGACGAGATGCCGCTGGCCACTCCCTACGGGCCACCGTCGGCTCCCGTCAGGATCGGGCGCATGGACGGCGTGGAGGTGGCCTTCATGCCCCGCCACGGCGACGAACACACCCTCCCGCCGCACCGCATCAACTACCGGGCCAACCTCTGGGCGATGAAGGAGGTGGGGGCGCAGAGGATCATCGGCCCCTGCGCCGCAGGCTCCCTCAGGCCCGAGCTCGAGCCCGGCACCTTCGTGATCTGCGACCAGTTCGTGGACCGCACGAGCATCCGCGAGGCCACCTTCTACGACGGTCCCCAGACCACGCACGTGTCGGCGGCCGACCCCTACTGCGCCGACCTGAGCGCCGTGCTCGCCACTGCGGCGCGCGAGGAGGGGGTCCCGGTGGTGGAGGGGGGCACGGTCGTGGTGGTGGAGGGACCGCGCTTCTCGACCAGGGCGGAATCGCGCTGGTACACGGCCGCGGGGTTCGACGTCGTGAACATGACCCAGTATCCGGAGTGCTGGCTGGCCCGTGAGCTCGAGCTCTGCTACGCCACCGTCGCGCTCGTCACGGACTACGACGTGGGGCTCGAGGGCATGCCGAGCGTCGAGCCGGTGTCGGCTGAAGGGGCCTTCGGGGTCTTCCAGGACAACCTCGAGCGCCTGCGCGCCGTAATCCGGCGTGCGCTCCCCCGCATCGGGCCCCAGCCGCAGGACGCGTGCGCCACCGCGCTGTCCAGCGCCATGGTCCATCGCGTCCGCTAGACTGCCCGCCCTCTTTCCGGGCGGTGCCCCTCACAACCGTGCGCCCTCGCGCCCGAGCTGCTCGCTGACTGAACTTTACGGAGGACAAACCCCTTGGAATTCCTGACTGACTGGGGCGTGGTCATCGCGCTCGCCTGCGCCGGCGCCGCCGTGGTTTACGGCGTCTTCACCGCGCGCTGGCTGTTGGCTCTCTCGCCCGGAAACGAGGAGATGCAGAGCATCTCGCGGGCCGTGCAGGAGGGCGCAAGCGCGTATCTGAAGCGCCAGTACACGATCATCGGCGGGGTCGCCGTGGTGCTCGCGATTCTGCTCGCGGTGGCGCTCGAGGCCCAGGGCTCCGACGGCATCCTGGTGGCGATCGGCTTCCTGATCGGGGGCACATTCTCGGGCGCCGCGGGCTTCATCGGCATGAACGTGTCGGTGAGGGCCAACGCGCGGGTGGCCGAATCGGCGCGCAGCGGCGTCTCGAAAGCGCTCGACGTGGCCTTCAAGGGCGGCGCCATCACCGGCCTGCTGGTGGCCGGCCTGGCGCTGCTCGGGGTGGCCGGCTACTACGGGATCCTGACCTTGGCCGACGTCGAAGAGCGCGACGCCATCGACGCGCTCCTTGGCCTCGGTTTCGGCGGTTCGCTGATTTCCGTGTTCGCCCGGCTGGGCGGCGGCATCTTCACCAAGGCCGCCGACGTGGGCGCCGACCTGGTGGGCAAGATCGAGGCCGGCATCCCTGAGGACGACCCGCGCAACCCGGCGGTGATCGCCGACAACGTCGGCGACAACGTCGGCGACTGCGCCGGCATGGCGGCCGATCTGTTCGAGACCTACGCGGTCACCGCCGTGGCCGTGATGCTGCTGGGGGTCCTCGCCTTCCAGGAGGTGGGCACGGTGGCCGTCTATCCGCTGGTGATCGGCGGCGTGTCGCTGATCGCCTCGATCATCGGCACCTACGCCGTTCGTAGCGCGGCAGGCAACGTGGAGCGTGCGCTCTACCAGGGCCTGATCGTCTCGGGCGTACTGGCCGCTCTGGCCTTCCTGCCGATCACGCTGTGGATGATGGACGACCTCACCTTCAAGGGCGGCCTCGACAGCCTGCTGCGCGGGGGCGCCGACGCCGCGCCGTCGGGTCTCGATCTCTACCTGTGCACGCTGGTCGGTATCGGCATCACCGCCGGGCTGTTCGTGATCACCGACTACTACACCTCCACCCGTTTCCGGCCGGTGCGCACCACGGCCCGCGCCTCTCAGACGGGCCACGCCACCAACATCATTCAGGGCCTGGCCCAGGGCTTCCAGTCCACGGCGGCGCCGGCCATCCTGCTGGCCCTCGGCATCCTGGTCGCCAACGAGCTGGCCGGGATCTACGGCATCGGCGTCGCGGTGATGGCTCAGCTGTCCCTGACCGGCCTGATCGTGGCGCTCGACGCCTTCGGGCCGATCACCGACAACGCGGGCGGCATCGCCGAGATGGCGGATCTGCCCGAGTCGGTGCGCAACGTCACCGATCCCCTCGACGCGGTGGGCAACACCACGAAGGCCGTCACGAAGGGATACGCGATCGGCTCCGCCGTGCTGGCCGCGCTGGTGCTGTTCGCGGCCTTCATCGAGGAGCTGCGCGAGGAGGCGGCCAAGGACGGCGCCACGCTTGCGCGCTTCGAGATCTCCTCACCCGAAGTGCTGATCGGCCTGTTGATCGGCGGCATGATGGTGTACCTGTTCGCCGCGCTGGCCATCGAGGCGGTCGGCCGCGCGGGCGCCGGCGTGGTGGAGGAGGTCCGGCGCCAGTTCAAGGAGAAGCCGGGCATCATGGACTACACGGAGAAGCCCGACTACCGGCAGGCGGTCGACATCGTCACGGCGTCGGCGCAGCGGGAGATGATCGTGCCGGCGCTGATCCCGATCCTGGTGCCGGTGGTGGTGGGCATCCTGTCCTACCAGGCTCTCGGCGGGCTCCTGATCGGCGTGATCGTCGTGGGCTTCTTCGCCGCGATCTCGATGACCTCGGGCGGCGGGGCGTGGGACAACGCCAAGAAGCTGATCGAGGACGGCGAGTACGGCGGCAAGGGCTCCGAGGCCCACGCCGCGTCGATCACCGGGGACACGGTGGGCGATCCCTACAAGGACACCGCCGGGCCGGCGATCAACCCGATGATCAAGGTGGCGAACATCGTCGCCCTGCTGATGATCCCCTTCCTCGTCTAGGACCACCGCGCCGGTCGAGTTCTCGGTCCACGATCCTGGATTCACCCCCTATACGGGGCAAAGTCAGGATCCTCGGACCGCGCGCGGCCCGGACATCCTCGCGGCGTAGCCTGTAGCACCTGACTCGCCTACCCGACATCCACTCCCTGCCTGACGACCTGCCGGTCCCGGAGGACGACGGTGCCGCCGACCACCTCGCCGGCATGACCGTTCCCGGTGTGGCGCTGCCGTCCACGCAGGGCGACGAGGTGCGCCTCGACCGCCTCTCCGGTCTCACGATCCTGTTCTGCTATCCCCGCACCGGCCGCCCAGGCGAGCACAACCCGCCGGGCTGGGACGCGATCCCCGGCGCCCGCGGCTGCACTCCCGAGACCTGCGGCTTTCGCGACCGCAACCAGCAGTTCGCCGACCTCGGCGCCCGTGTGCTGGCGCTCTCGACCCAGGACGGCGCCTACCAGCGGGAGATGTCCGACCGCCTCGAGCTGCCCTTCCCGGTGCTGAGCGACGAGCGGCTGGAGATGGTCGAAGCCCTGCGGCTGCCCACGTTCGAGACCTCGGGCTTGACTCTCGTGAGTCGAATCACGCTCGTGGTCACCGACGGGGTGATCGAGCACGTCTTCTATCCGGTGTTCCCGCCGGATCAGCACGCCGCCCAGGTGCTCGAGTGGCTGCGCCGCCGAAGCGCCTAGGCTGAGAGGCCTGGCCCGTCAGTCCGTACAGCACCCGTCGCTGGCCGACGCCGAGCAGAGCGTCTTCTGGCTCGACTCGCCCCGCGCCCCCGACGCACAGCCCGCCCTCGAGGGCGACCGGCGCTGCGACCTGGCCATCGTGGGCGGTGGCTTCACCGGCCTCTGGGCCGCGCTCCTGGCGGCGCCGGACGAGGACGTGGTGGTGCTCGAGGGCGAGCGCTGCGGCTGGGGGGCCAGCGGCCGCAACGGCGGCTTCCTCGACTCGTCGCTGACCCACGGACTCGAGAACGGGCTGTCGCGCTGGCCCGACGAGATGCCCACGCTCAACCGCCTGGGCGACGAGAACTTCGCCGCCATCCGCGAAACGCTCACGGCCCGCGGAATCGACGCGGCCTGGGAGGAGCCGGGCTTCATCGACGTGGCCACGCGCGAGCACGAGGTCGAGGCGCTGCGCGAGTACGGCGAGACTGCCCGGGGCATGGGCGAGGAGGTGCGCTTCCTCGACCGTGAGGCGCTGCGCGCCCGGATCGACTCGCCCACCTACCTCGCCGGACTCGAATGGCCCGACGGGGGAGCGCTGGTGGATCCGGCCGAGCTGGCCTGGGGCCTGCGCCGAGCCGCGCTGGACGACGGCGTGGAGATCTTCGAGAACACCCGCGTCAGCGGCCTTCGGCGCGACGGTGAGGGCGTCGAGCTGCGCACGCCCGGCGGCACGGTGCGCGCCCGGCGGGTGCTGCTGGCCACCAGCGCGTTCCCGCCGCTGCTGCGCTCGGTGGGACTGTTCGTCCTCCCGGTCTACGACTACGTGCTCGTCACCGAGCCGCTCAGCGCCTCCCGGCAGGAGGCCATCGGGTGGCGCGGGCGGGAGGGGCTGTCGGACAGCGGCAACCGCTTCCACTACTACCGGCTGACCGCCGACGACCGCATCCTCTGGGGCGGCTACGAGGCCGTCTACCACTACGGCAACGGGATGAGCCCGGAGCTCGAGGACTCAGCCGAGGTGTTCGGCCTCCTGGCCCACAACTTCGCCGAGACCTTCCCCCAGCTCGAGGGCCTGCGCTTCACTCACCGCTGGGCCGGCGCCATCGACACCTGCTCGCGCTTCTGCGTGACCGTCGGCACCGCGATGGGCGGCCGCGTGGCCTACGCGGTCGGCTACACCGGCCTCGGCGTGGGGGCGAGCCGCTTCGGGGCCCGGGTCGCCCTCGACCTCGTTCACGGCCGGCAGACGGAGCTGACCGCGCTCGACATGGTGCGCAGCCGCCCGCTGCCCTTCCCGCCCGAGCCGCTGCGCTACGCGGTGGTGCAGGCCACCCGCCGCTCGCTGGTGCGAGCGGACGAGCGCGGCGGGCAGCGCGGCCCGTGGCTGCGGCTGCTCGACCGCATCGGCGCGGGCTTCGACAGCTGAACCGGAAGGACTAACTTCCCGCCAGCCCATGGCCGAGTACCGACCAAAGAACCGCGGCCTCGAGCGGGTGCTGGGCACCGGAGCCCTGTTCTCCACGGCCTACGGCAACGTCGGCAGCTCGATCTACTACGCCCTCGGCCTGGTGGCGGTCTACGCCCTCGGCATGACGCCGGTGGTCTTCCTGATCGCCGGCCTGATCTTCGCCGCCACCGCGGCCACCTACGCCGAGGCCACCACGATGTTCCCGGAGGCCGGCGGGTCGTCTTCGTTCGCCCGCCGCGCGTTCAACGAGTTCTGGTCCTTCTTCGCGGCCTGGGGCCAGATGCTGACCTACATCATCACGATCTCGATCTCGGCCTTCTTCGTGCCCCACTACCTGGGCGTGTTCTGGGAGCCGCTCGGGGAATCGCCGGCCGACATCGTGGGCGGCATCGTGGTCGTGGTCCTGCTCGGAGCGCTGAACGTGGTGGGGGTGAAGGAGTCGGCGGGCATCAACGTCGGCTTCGCGGTGGCGGACTTCCTCACCCAGGTCCTGCTGGTGGCGGTGGGCCTCGTGCTGGTCTTCAACCCCGATCAGCTGGTGAGCCAGGTGGACTTCGGGACGGTGCCCACGCTCGGCGACTTCCTGATCGCCATCCCGGTGGCGATGGTGGCTTACACCGGCATCGAGACCGTGTCGAACATGGCCGAGGAGGCGCGCGACTACCAGAAGACGATCCCGCGCGGGATCGGGCTGGTGGTGGGGGCCGTGGCCGTGATCTACGTGTTCCTGCCCGCCGTCGCGTTGTCGGCGATGCCGGTGGTGAACGGCGAGACCGCGCTCGCCCAGCCGAAGGAGGAGGGCGGCTTCGCCGACGACCCGGTCCTCGGGGTGGTCGAGAACATGGAGCTCGGAGCGCTCCAAGGACCGGCGGAGATCTATGTGGGCATCCTGGCCGCCACGATCCTGTTCATCGCCACCAACGCGGGGATCATCGGGGTGTCGCGGCTGTCCTACTCGATGGGCCAGCACCGGCAGCTGCCCGAGGTGCTGAGGGCCCTTCACCCGCGCTTCAGGACGCCGTACGTGGCCATCACGCTGTTCGGCCTGATCGCGTGCGTGGCCATCCTGCCCGGCCAGGCCGACTTCCTGGGAGTGATCTACGCCTTCGGGGCGATGCTGTCGTTCACCATCGCCCACGTGTCCGTGATCGCGCTGCGGATCAAGCGGCCCGACATGGAGCGTCCGTACAAGATTCCGCTCGGCGTGCGCGTGCGCGGCCGCGAGCTGCCGCTCACCTCGATCCTCGGCGGGATCGGGACGGGGATCGCGCTGCTGGTGGCCACGATCCTCGACCTGCGGGTGCTGGTGTCGGGAATGCTCTGGGTGGCGCTCGGCATAGCCACCTACGTGATCTACCGGCGCCGGCAGGGCCTCTCGCTCACCGAGACGGTCAAGATCGTGGTGCCCAAGCCCGCGGTGGAGCACGAGGTGGAGTACCAGTCGGTGCTGGTGGCTTTCGAGGACGGCAACTACTCGAGCGAGGCGGTGGCCACGGCCGCCCGGCTGGCCGCTCGTCGCCGGAGAGGCATCCACATTCTGGTCACGATCACCGTGCCGCCCAACTCTCCGATCGACGCCTCGATGCCCGACCAGGAGGCCCGGGCGGCCTCGCTGATCGACTCGGCCCGGGTGCGCGGCGGGAGGCGCGTCACGGGCCACTGGGAGAAGGTGCGGCCCGGTCAGGCCGGGCGCCGGATCGTGGAGGAAGCGAAGGAGATTCGTGCTCGCGCGATCGTGATGTCGCTCCCCCCGCGCCGCGCCGGGATGTCGCTGTTCGGCAAGTCGCTCGAGACGGTCCTCGCGGACCGGCCCTGCCGCGTGATCATCGACTCGTCGCGCAACGTCGACGGGCAGGTCAACGGTTCCTGATCGCGCCCGGGTTTCGCGCCCGCCCGGGACTACCATCTAGCCCGTGCAACGCGCATACCTGGCCTCGACGCGTCTGCTGAGCCTTGCGCTGCTCGTGGTGGGAGTGGCCATGGTGGTGGCGGCGCTCGCCAGCGGCGGCGGGGTCAATGCGCTGGGCGTGGTGCTGGGGACGCTCATCGCCCTGCTCGGCGCAGGCCGGCTCTACCTGGCCGCGGGCGCCACCCGCGACGCCGGGCGGTGAACGAGCAGACCCCCGCACGCCGGGCGGCCGCAGCCGCGGCCGCCGTTCGCGCACGCCAGGGCCTGCGGCGCGGCTCCGAGCGGGCGGGGGTACGCATCACCCGCAGCTTGGGCGAGCCCGCGCTGTTCGCCATCACCCTGAGCGCGGTCGTCTCGGGGCTGCTGTTCACCCTCGGCGTGGTCTCGGGCGAGGCGCTGGGCCTCGCGCCTTTCGTGTACCTGCTGGCGGGGCTCTTCTTCGTGGCCACGATGGCCACCTACGTCGAGGGAAGCTCGCTGCACCAGGAGCGCGGCGGCGCGTCGAGCTTCGCCCGCTACGCCTTCGACGAGCTGTGGAGCTTCATCGCGGGCTGGGCCATCCTGCTCGACTACGTGATCGTCCTGGCCGCCGGCGCCGTGGTGATCTCGGACTACCTCGCGGTCTTCTGGAGCGGCCTCGACGACGGCGGGGTCGAGATCACCATCGCCGCGGTCGCACTGTTGGCCGTGGCCTTCCAGAACGTGCGCGGCCTGGGCGCCCGTCGCCTCCGGGTGGTGCTCCGGGTCTCGCTGGTGATGATCGCCGTGCTCGCTGCCGTGACGCTGGTGGCGCTGGTGCAGCTGTTCGACGCAGCCCTGATCCTCGACTCGGTCGAGCTGGGGCGGACACCGCCGTGGGAGGACGTGGCCTTCGCGCTCGGTGTGGCCTGCGTCGGGCTGATTGGCGTGGAGGCAGCGTCCGGCCTGGCGGGCGAGGTGCGCGTGGGGCGCCGCGGCCTGAGGCGCGTGGTGCTGGCCAGCGCGGCCGCGACGCTGATCCTGTTCGTGGGCGTTTCCGCGGCCGCTCTGATGGCCCAGCCGGTGCAGGGCGGCGCCACCGAGCTGGGTGGGCGCTTCATCGAGGCGCCGGTGCTCGGCATCGTCAACGGCCTGGAGACCGCCTGGATGGTGGACGTGGGCCGCTACCTGGTGGGCGCCAGCGCCGCCGCAATGCTGTTCGTGGCCATGAACGGCCAGATGCTCGGGCTGGCCCGCCTGGGCTACTCACTCGCGACCAACCGCCAGATCCCCAGCGCGGCGGGGCGGCTGAGCCGGCAGTACGGCACGCCCTACGTGGCGATCGCCATCGCGGCGGTGATCGCCTTCGCTCTCGCCGTGCCGCATGACATCGAGTTCCTGGCCGGGATCTTCGCCTTCGGGGCGATGATCACGTTCGCCATCGCCCACCTGTCGATCATCGTGCTGCGTTTCCGCGAGGCCGACCGTCCCACCGCCTACCGGGTACCGCTGAACGTGCGCTGGCGAGGTCGGGAGGTGCCGCTCCCGGCGCTGTTCGGGCTCGTGCTGGCAGTGGCCGTATGGGTGAGCGTGCTCGCGCTGCACGAGGGCGCGCGTGTGATCGGCGGGATCTGGATGGCGGTCGGCGTGGCGCTCTACGTGGGCTATCGCCGGGCCCAGGGCAAGTCCCTGACCCGGCGCTTCACCATTCCCGCCGAGGCTCTGCGCGAACGCGAGGACCCGGAGTACGGCAGCATCCTCGTGCCGGTGTTCGGCGAGACGCTCGACGACGACATCATCGGCACCGCCGGCCGGCTCGCCGCCGAGCGGGCGGACGAGAGCGACGGCGGCGCGGTGCTGGAGGCGCTGTACGTCTTCGAGATCCCCATGTCGCTGCCGATCGACGCCCGGGTGCCCGAGGAGCGGGTGACGATGGCCAAGCGCGTGCTGGCCCGCGCCAAGGAGGTCGGCGAGGAGTACCAGGGAGTCGAGGTGGCCACCGCCATGGTGCGCGGGCGCACCACCGGTCAGGCGATCGTCTCGGAGGCTCGCCGGCGCGGGGTGGAGGCCATCGTGCTCGGCGCCGAGGAGCCCACTCAGGTGCGCGGCGGCGCGATCCTCGGCGGGCGAGGACGGGTGCGCGACCGCTTCGTGGGGGAGACCACCCGCTATGTCGTGGAGAAGGCTCCCTGCAAGGTCATCATCACGGCGCCACCCGCCGGCGAGGAGGGCACGCGCGAGGGCGTCCTTCCCTAGAGTTCGGTCGCTCATGTTCGTACTGATCGTCGGCTGTGGGCGGGTGGGGTCCGCAATCTCTCACGCCATGCTCGAGGAGGGCCACGACGTTTCCGTCCTCGACGAGGACGCCGAGGCCATCGCGCTGCTCGACCGCGGCCAGGCCCAGAGCTGGGAGGAGCGCGGCGGGCGCTTCACCGAGGGGACGGCGCTCGAGATCGACGCGCTGCTGGCGGCGGGGATCGAGCAGGCCGACGCCTTCGTGGCCTCCACCGACGGCGACAACACGAACCTCGTGATCGCCCAGATCGCCCAGCGGCGCTTCAACGTCGACCGCGTGGTGGTGCGCGTGCTCGACCCGGCGCGGGCGCGCTGGTACGCCGAGCAGGGCCTCCAGACGGTCTGTCCGACCCAGACGGCGATCGAGCTCCTGGAGGCGGCGGTCCGCGGGCAGATCCGCTTCGAGGGAGTCTCCGGCTAGCCATGTACGTGGTGATCGTGGGGGCGGGGAAGGTCGGCTGGAACCTCGCCCGCGAGCTCATCAACAAGCGCCACGAGGTGACGGTGATCGAGGCCGAGCCCCGTCGCTACGCGGTGGTCGAGCAGGAGCTCGAGCACAGCGCGCTGTACGGGGACGGCTCGGAGCTGTGGGTGCTCGAGCGGGCGGGGATCGAGCGCGCCGACCTCGTGGTGGCGGTGACCGGGGACGACGAGGACAACATCCTCATCTCCCAGGTCGCGCGGGAGAAGTACGGCGTCGGCCGCATCGTGGCCCGCTGCAACAACCCGCGCAACCTCCAGCACTTCGAGCTCCTCGGCGTCAAGCCGGTCATCTCCGCCACCGATCTCATCCTGCGCCTGATCGAGCACGAGGTGCCCAAGTACGGGCTCGTTCACCTGCTCGACCTCCCCGAGGAGCGGCTCGAGATCATCGAGCTCGAGGTGGCCGAGGGGTCGGAGGCCGCGGGCAAGAACGTCAAGGACCTCGGCCTCCCCGACGGCTCGCTCGTCATCTCGATCCTGCGTGACGGCGGCGGCTTCGTACCGGCCGGCGACTCGCAGGTCCAGGCCGGCGACGAGGTGCTGCTCGTGCTCGACGTGGGCATCGAGTCGCGGGTCACCGAGCGGTTCACCAACGCCTCGGCGGCCTAGGCCCGGCCGTGGCGCGGCGCAAGGTCGATCATCTGCTGGTGGGGGGCGGCCTGGCCGCCGCCAACTGCGCGCGCTGGCTGCGGGAGGCCGGCGGCGAGGGCTCGATCCTGCTCGTGGGACGCGAGTACGACCCGCCCTACAACCGCCCTCCGCTCACCAAGGGCTACCTGCAGGGCAAGGAGTCGCGCGAGGACACCCTGTTTCGGCCCGACGACTGGTGGCCCGAGCAGGAGATCGAGCTGCTCACCCGCACGAGCGTGATGAAGCTCGATCCCGGCGAGCGCGTGGCCACGCTCTCCACCAAGGACGAGGTCGAGTTCGGGAACGCGCTGCTGGCCACCGGAGCCAACGTCCGGCGGCTGCGCGCGGAGGGCGGCGAGCTGGAGGGCATCCACTACATCCGGGCGCTGGGCAACTCGGACGCGCTGAGAGCCGAGGCCGAGCAGGCCGAGCGCGTGGTGATCATCGGCGGGAGCTACATCGGGACCGAGGTGGCCGCATCGCTCACCGCGGCCCACGGCGACAAGTGCTCGATCGTCATGCAGGAGGACGTGACCCTGGAGCGTCATTTCGGCAAGGAGATCGGCGGCTTCTTCCAGGGCGTGCTCGAGGAGCACGGAGTCGAAGTGCACGGCGGCGACGAGCTCGAGCGCTTCGAGGGCTCGGACGGCCGAGTGGGTCGCATCGTGACCAAGGCCGGGCGCGAGCTCGACTGCGACCTGGTGGTGATCGGTGCCGGCGTGATGCCCGACGTGACGCTGGCTCGCTCGGCGGGCCTCGAGCTGGGCGAAGCGGGCGGGGTGCTCTGCTCAGCCGGCCTGGAGAGCTCGGCGCCGGGGATCTTCGCGGCCGGCGACATCTGCGAGTGGGACAGCCCGCTCCACGGCCGTCGCCTGCGGCTGGAGCACTGGGACGTGGCCTTCAACCACGGCAAGACGGCGGCCCACAACATGCTGGGCCAGGGCATCGAGCACGACGCAGTGCCCTACTTCTTCTCCGACCTCGCCGACTGGACCTCGATGGAGTACGTGGGGCCCGGGGAGGGGGAGCCGGTGGTGCGCGGATCGCTCGACGAGGGCAGCTTCACCGCCTTCTATGTGGACGGGGGCCGGGTCACGGCGGCGCTGACGGTGGGCCGCTCCGACGACCTCGACCACGCCCAGCGCTTCATGAGGTCGGGCGAGCCGGTGGACGCCGGCGCCCTGGCGGACGAGGGCACCGACCTCGGCTCGCTGTAGCCGGCTGTTCTAGCCGGCCGCGGCCACGTAGGAGAGCATGCGGTTCGTGATGGCGGTGGCACGCTCGACGGCCTGCTTGTCGAGCACGGGCGGATCGGAGAAGCGCTCGGGGACCATCCCCTGCAGGGACGGCATCTGGCGAGCGGCCAGCTCGAGGCCGAGGCGGGCGCCCTCGCGCACCACCTCAGGTTCGACCGACCACAGCATCTCGAACACCCGTGCGCCGGGAGCGGGCCGTTCCCAACCCGCCAGGCAGGCCGAGAAGTCGGGTCCGTCACAGACGATGGCCCACTCGTTGGCGAGCGGATGTCCGCGCTCTATCGGGATCTCGATCGGTCCGTCGTCGGGCTCCCTCAGCTCGTCGAAGTCGGCCAGCGCCACCGCGATCTCGGCTGTGCGGGCAAAGCCCTTCCAGCGCTTCTCGGCCTGCCGGTAGAACGCCTCGCGCTGGAACGAGCCGATGAACACCGCGCGCTCGCCTCGCACGGAGCATTCGTCCTCGATCGCGTGGGAGATCGGAACCATCATGCGCTTTGGAATCGGGTAGGGATGCAGATCGGGTCGCAGCCTGCGCAGACCGGCGTAGATCGAGGGGGTGGACTTGGTCACGCCGTTCACCACCCGCTCGATCGCCACCGGTAGCGACAGCCCGCCGTCTCGGGCCTGCAGCACCTCGATGACGCGCGCCACCTCACGCTCCGGGTAGCGCCGGTGCCCGCTGGGCAGCCGCTCGGCGCTAGGGAAGCCGTGGCGCTGCTCCCACATCCGCAGCGTGGCGGGCTGCACTCCGGTGCGGTCTGAAAGCTGGCCGATTGTTAGGTTCTCGGGCAAAATCTCAACAAACTGTTTGATCTATGCTAAACATACTGTTTAAGTAAAGGTCTACACGGAACGAGAGCCTCATGAACGCACTCGCCTCTCCCAACGGTTTCAGCAGCGCCTACCAGGCGCACGCCTCGCGGGCCTTCTCCGCCGCCTATCGCGTCCTCGGCGACGTCGCCGCCGCAGAGGATGTCGTTCAGGACGTGTTCGTCACCATGTGGCGGGACCCCAGCAAGTTCGACCCCGACCGGGGAAGCTTGGCCGGGTACCTGGCCATGATGGCTCGCAGCCGCGCGGTCGACCGGATGCGTTCGCGCCAGGCGCGTGACTCGGCGGTGGAGCGTCTCGGCCGCCGCGACGAGCGCGACGTGATCTCCGAGTCGCCCGACGACGCGGTCCTGCGCCGCGACGAGAGCGCCCGCGCCCTGCGCGCGCTGGCCGAGCTGCCGGCGCCTCAGCGCGACGCGGTCCTGCTCGCCTACGGCCGCGGCCTGTCCGCCGCGGAACTGGCGGATGCCTCCGGCGTGCCGCTCGGAACGGCCAAGAGCCGGCTGCGGCTCGGCCTTCAGAAGGCTCGCGAGAGCCTCGCTGCCGCCTGATCGGTGGCCCATCACGTCCATGCGGTATCCACGTCCTGGTCGGCCTCCTCGGGGTCTTGTGGCCGGATGCGGCTGTCAGGGGCGGTACGGCCGAGGTATCGCGGGGGGTCACCGTCCCGGTCGGCCTGGCGCGATCCGTACCCTGACGTGATGGGCGGACGCTGAGACGATGGCCGGTTACTTCGACGATTCCTCGATGCTCAGACGGGTCAATCGTGAGCGCGCGCTTGCGCTTTCGGGCCCGCGCGCGCTCCTCATGCAGGCCGCCCAT
Organism: uncultured Thermoleophilaceae bacterium; assembly: GCA_963751105.1. Classification (GTDB taxonomy): domain Bacteria; phylum Actinomycetota; class Thermoleophilia; order Solirubrobacterales; family Thermoleophilaceae; genus JACVRW01. The sequence goes on from CAVVTG010000002.1 coordinate 1,162,224, forward strand.
CCGTTGGCGGTGTCCGGCCTCCTGGCCCACTCCACGGCCATGGACGAGCCGTACGACCGGCTCGCCCGGACGGCCGAGGTGATGAGCACGATTGGCTGGGGCGAGCGCGAGGAGGCGGACCGGATCACGCGCCAGGTGCGCGCGATGCACCGTCGCGTGAGCGGCAAGCTTCGCGAGCCCGTCGGGATCTACCCTGCGGGCACCCCCTACCGCGCCGACGATCCTGAGCTGCTCCTGTGGGTCCTGTTCACACTGGTGGACTCGAGCGTGGTCGTCTACCGCGCCTATGTGGGTTCGCTGTCGCGTGCGGAGGAGAGTGCGCTGTGGGACGACTACAAGGTGATCGGCCGGCTGTTCGGGCTGCGCGTGGGCGACATGCCGAAGACACTCGCGGACCTCGACGACTACCGCCGCTCGATGCTCGAGGGCGACACGCTCCACGTGACCGACTGGGCCCGCGAGCGCGCGCGGGCGATCGTGCTCGACCCGCCCGTGCCCTGGGTGGCTCAGCCACTCCTCGAGACCGCGAACTTCGTCACCATCGCCCTGCTGCCCGACAAGATCCGCGAGCAGTACGGCTTCGCGCCGGTCCCGCCACCTCTCGTGCGAAAGGCGCTGGTCAAGGCGGGCGCCGTGTACGTCAAGCGGGCGGTGGTGCCGTTCCTGCCGGAGCGGCTGAGGCTGGTGCCGGCGGCGCGCCGCACGGCGGCCTGACGGCCCGGCGAACGAGACGGCTATCCTCAAATACCGACTTTGGGGAGTCGTCTAATGGCAAGACGCCAGCCTCTGGAGCTGGTTATCGGGGTTCGAGTCCCTGCTCCCCAGCCTCGCCTACCCGCGCACCCGGGCGCGGATCCGCAGTCGGGTCGTCTTGGTGCGCTCGTCCTTCAGTACCAGCCGCACGCGAGCACGCCGCTTCAGGCTGCGGCCGGCCTTGAGGCCCGGCCAGCTGAGTGAGGCCGAGCGGACGCCGTCGCCCGGGAAGCGCACGGTCAGGCCGCGGCGTTTGACTCGCGGGCGGACGCGCCTGCCGCCGGCTCGCACCCGCGGGCGTGCCTTGCCCCGGCGCAGGGACTTCGGGAGAACGAGCGTGGCCGAGGTGATGGCGGGGCCCTCGCGGGCGGCGCTGAGGCGGGCGGCGAGCCGCGCCCGTGCGCCGCGGCGACGGATCGTCACGCGTGCGCGCGGGTCGCAACCGGGCGTGGCCAGCGGCTGCTTCAGCTCGAGCCGCTGCCCCGCGTGAGACAGAAGCACCACGTCCATCGTGGTGTCGGTCTCGGCGTCGCAGAGGTCCCGGGTCAGCTGCAGGAGCGAATCCGGGGCTGAGTCGAACTCGAGGGTGAAGCTGCGCACCGGCAGGTCCGGGTTCGACGGGAACACGTTCCTCGTGCCGAACGAGCCGAGCTCGGTCACGCCGTCGAGGCGCACCCCTACCGGCTGGGGCAGCATCACCATCAGGCCGGGAAGGGCGGAGGCAGTGTTCAACGCCAGGAAGACGGGACCGCGCACCGGGCGGGGCTGGAGCGGAGAGTCGATGATGGCCGTGCCCACGCGCGAGCTCTCGGGGCACGCGCCCGCGTTCGCCTGCGGGCGCAGGCAGGAACGCGACAGCGCGGCCTGGCCGGGCGCGATCGCCTTCGGCAACACGACCTCGGCCCGCTTGAGCGCCGCGTGCTCGGGATTGAAACGCAGGGTGGTGGACACCGGCGGGTGGTCGCCTCGCTCGGTCAGCCCGGCGGCGCCGACCGAGCCCTCAGCCGACGCCTCGAAGGGAAGCCTTGCGCAGTTGGACGGGGTAAAGGCGAAGCTCTTCTGCGAGATCTTCGACGGCGCCTCGTACGAGTTGGCCCGGGTGACCGAGGTGGCCGGCCCGCAGGCCGTGGGCATGCGCACGAATGCGCCGCGGGCGGCGCGGCCGTTGAGGGTGAGGGCGATCTTCTGGATCTGCACGTTCAGGCCGGCCGATTCGCGAGGCTGATCGGCGAAGGTGGATTCGAGCCCGTAGCCGTCGGGACCGGGCCGCAGGACCACCGGTGCCTGCAGGAAGATCTTCGACAGCCCGCCCACGGCCTCGAGCACGAAGCCGAGCCGCGCCGGCTCCGAGCCGGCGGGCCGGAGGTTGTAGACCACGCCGCTGACCGGTGGCGCCGGGGTGGTGGGGAGGAGGCCGGGAAGCAGCGCGACGTTGGCGTTGACCACCACGCTGCCGACCACGGCTTCGCGGGGACAACCGTCCGCCGCAAACTGCTGCTGGCCGCATAGCGCCGCCGCCTGCGGGTTGCCGAGCAGGCCGGGCGCGAGCCGCACGAAGGCGTCCTTGACGTCATCCGAGGCCGAGCTGTACGACAGGGTCTGGGTGATGGTCACGTCGGGGTGACCGCCCGCGAGCGGCGACTGTGGCACCACGCTGAAGTCGGACATGCTCACCTCGGCGGACGCGGGCCCGGCGCTGAGCGCCGGCACCAGGCCGAGAACGGCGATCACAAGCAGTCGGCTCCTCATCCGACCGAAAATAGGGGTTGTCCGCCGAGCGTGCGCCGGTTCCCCGGCCTCAGGCCGCTGCCTGCTCCGCCCAGTCGCGGTACAGGCGCGCGTAGGCCCCGTCGGCCTCGAGCAGCTCGTCGTGCGTGCCCTGCTCGGCGATCCCACCGTGGTCGAGCACGACGATCCGCCCGGCGCCGCGGATGGTGGACAGCCGGTGGGCGATCACGATCGCCGTCCGGCCCGCCAGCAGGCGCCGCAGGCCACGCTCGATCTCGGACTCCGTCCGGACGTCGACGTTCGAGGTGGCCTCGTCGAGGATGAGGATGCGCGGATCGGCCGCCGCTGCGCGGGCGAAGGCCACCAGTTGGCGCTGACCGGCTGACAGATGGCCGCCACGCTCCCCGACCTCAGAGTCGTAGCCGTCCGGTAGGCGCTCGATGAACTCGTGCGCTCCCACCGCCCGGGCGGCGGCGAGAACCTCTTCGTCGCCGGCCTCGACCTTGCCGAACCCGATGTTGTCGCGAATGGTCCCCGAGAACAGGAAGCTCTCCTGGGGCACCACGCCGAGCTGAGAACGCAAGGAGTGCTCGGTCACATCGCGCAGGTCGTGACCATCGATCAGCACGCGCCCCCGGTCCGGGTCGTAGAAGCGGGCCACGAGCTTGGCCAGCGTGGACTTGCCTGCACCGGTCGCCCCCACCAGCGCCACGGTCTGGCCCGGCGGCACCACCAGGGACACCTCGTCGAGCGCCTGTGCCCCGTCGCCCCCCGCGTACCCGAAGGTCACGTCGTCGAACTCGATCTCGCCCCTCACGCGCGGCAGATCGATCGCCCCGGGACGGTCGCCCAGGTCGGGCTCCTCGTCGAGGAGCTCGAAGATCTTGTCGAGCGCGGCCATACCCGCCTGGTAGGTCGTGTAGAGCTGCGAGAGCGACTGGATCGGGTCGAAGAACGTGGCCAGGTAGAACACGAACGAGGCCAGCACGCCGATCGAGGTCTCGCCGTCGAGCACCTGGTTGCCGCCGTAGATGAGGATCACGGCGGTGGCCACGGCGGACAGCAGCTCGACCGCCGGGAAGTACGCGGCGTTGAGGTAGACGGTCCTCATGTTCGCCTCGCGGTGCTCGTCGTTGAGCTCGGCGAAGCGCCGGCGGTGGCGCGGCTCCTGCCCGAAGGCCCGCACCACGCGAACCCCGGAGAGGGTCTCCTGCAGGTAGGCGGTGACCTGGGCGATCTTCTCGCGCGTGAGCCGGTAGGCGCCGGTGGAGACGATCCGGAAGACGAGGCTGCCCACCAGCAGCACCGGGAAGGTCAGGAAGGTCACGAGCGCGAGGCTCGGATCGAGCACCAGCAGGATGACCGCGGTGCCGAGGAGCGTCAGGGTGGACGAGAACAGCGTGGCTATGCCCTCGGTGACGAGCTGGTCGAGCGCCTGCACGTCGTTGGTCAGCCGCGAGATCAGGACGCCGGCCTTGTTTCGCGAGTAGAACCCGATCGAGAGCCGCTGTAGGTGCTCGAAGAGCTGGATGCGCAGGTCCTGGAGCGCCCGCTGGCCAACCCAGTTGATGAGGTAGGTCTGTACGTAGGTGGCCACCCAGTTGACCACGGCCGCGGCCACGAACGCGATCAGGATGAGCGTGAGCGCGTTCAGGTCCTCGTCCTCGATGCCCTTGTCGATGGCCAGTCCGGCCAGGTAGGGCGGCACGAGCGCCGCCGCGGTGGCCAGGAGGAGCGCGAACAGCATCACGATCACGCGACCGCGGTAGGGCCGCAGCAGCGTCACGAGATGCCGCAGCTTCCCCAGCCGGCGCTCCTCACCGCGCACCGCGGAGAGGACGTTCATCGTCCGCTCGCGCGCGCTCACAGTCCCGCCACCTCGCGCTCGGGATCGTCGCGGTTGAGGAACACCTGGTCGGGCAGTCCCTTCTCGGCGATCTCGCGGTAGAGCTCGGAGTCCTCCAGCAGCTCGCCGTGCGTGCCCCGGGCCACGACCTCACCGCGCTCCAGGACGACGACGTCGTCGGCCAGCGCGATCGTGGACAGGCGGTGGGCGATCACGAAGGTGGTACGGCCCTCCATGACCTCACGCAGAGCCGCCTTGATGCGGCTCTCGGTGGTGGCGTCGACGCTCGAAGTGGCGTCGTCGAGGATCAGGATGCGCGGCTCGGCGAGCAGGGCCCTGGCAATCGCCACCCGCTGGCGCTGGCCGCCGCTGAGCGTGAGACCTCGTTCACCCACGAGCGTGTCGAGCCCGTCCGGCAGGTCGTCGAGCAGCTCGAGCAGCCCAGCCCGCCGGGCGGCGGCCACCACCTGCTCCTCGCTCGCGTCCGGGTCTGCGTAGGCGATGTTGTCGCGCAGGCTGGCCGAGAACAGGAACGCATCGTCGGAGACGACGGCCACGTCGCGGCGCAGGGAGGCGGCGTCGATGTCGCGAACGTCGGCGCCGTCCACGAGCAGCGCGCCCCTGTCCACGTCGTAGAGGCGAGGTATCAGCATCACGAGGCTCGACTTGCCCGAGCCGGTGGGACCGACCAGGGCCACGGTGCGACCGGGCTCGACCGTGAGGTCGATGTCGCGCAGCACCGGCTCTCCCTCGCCGTAGCCGAAGCTCACGCCGCGCAGCTCCACGCGGCCCCCGCCCGGCGGCAGCGCCGGCGCACCGGGGGGCGAGACCAGGCCGGGCTCGCGGTCCAGGATCTCGAACACGCGCGCACCGCTGGCCACGGCCCGCTGTGCCATCCCGAGGGCCATGCCGAGCATTCGGACCGGCGAGATGAGCAGCAGCACGTACCCGTAGAAGGCCACGAACTCGCCCACCTCGAGCGTCCCGTTGATGGCCTGGCGCCCGCCCACGAACAGCAGCGCGGCCAGTCCGAGCTGCGGCAGGAACCCGATGAACGGGGAGTAGAAGGCGCGCAGCCGCGTGGACACCATGGACTGGTCGAAGACGCGTGCCACCGAGCGTCGGAAGCGAGCAGCTGGCGCTCCTCCTGCGCGAAGGCCTTCACCACCCTTACTCCGGAGATGTTCTCCTCGGCGTCCGCGGTCAGCTCGGCGATGCGCTGCTGCACCTCCTGACTCGCGGGCCGGTTACGGCGCCCGTAGCGGAAGGCCACCCACACCACGAAAGGCATCGGGGCGAGGGCCACGAGCGCGAGCAGCGGGTCCACCGCGAGCATCACGCCGGCGGCGATCAGGATCGTGAGCGCGGACTGAACGATGAAGATGAGCCCGTAGCCGAGGAAGAACCGCACGGACTGGAGGTCGACCGTCGAGCGCGACATGAGCTGGCCGGTCTGCTGACCGTCGAAGAAGCCGAGCTCGAGCGAGTGGAGGTGGCGGTACATGCGGTTGCGCAGGTCGTACTCCACTCCCAGCGAGACCCGGCCCGCCACCAGCCGGCGGGACACGCTGAAGGCGAGCCGGAAGATCCCGGCGGCCGCCACCCCCGCCGCGAGCGGCCACAGGTTCACGCCGCCGTTGTCGATCTCGTCGACCGTGCGGCCCACCAGATAGGGGATGAGCACACCCGCGCCCATGGCGAAAGCGGCAAGCACGAAGGAGACGATGACCCCTCTGCGATAGGGGCGCAGGAAGCCCAGCAGTCGCCAGAAAGTGCGCATCGACCCTTTACTTTACTTAATGAAGTGAGGCGACAGCCGGTCGGCCACCGCCGCCTGGCGATGATCGAAGATGCGCCCGAGGTCGCGGGCCACGAACAGCCTGTGGGCCAGCTCGCCCGCCGGCCCGAGCGGCATCTCGTAGCGCACGCGATCGCGCACCAGCGTGCCCTCGGCGTGGGCCTCGAAGGTGTGCGTGTGATGCCAGAGCTTGTACGGGCCCCTGATCTGGGCGTCGACGAAGCGCACCCCCGGCTCCCAGGCCTCGATGCGGGTCAGCCAGCGGACGGGGATCCGATGGAGGCTCAGCCGGTACTCGATCAGCGCGCCTTCCCTCATGTCGATCGGCCGCGGGGTGACGATCCGAAAGCCCAGCCACGGTGGCGTGATCGCCTCGAGGTTGAAGGCGTCCGCGAAGAAGGCGAAGACCTCGTCCGGGTCGCCGGGAAGGATCTGGCTTCGCTCGAGCACGTGCTCCACGATGAGAGATACGCGCCAGGGCCGCCGGTGGCTTGCAGGAGCCCGGCACAGAGCCTGGAACTCCATCTCCGTGAGCCCCCGCTGCGCCGCACTCTCCGAGAGCATGACCCCACAGGGCCGGCGCGCGCTTGCGTCGTTTCTCGACGGGCGCCTCCCGGCCGGCCAGCTCCACGACGAGCTGCTGCGGGCGCTAGCCGCTGGGGCCCACGCAGACGAGCCGGTCGTCGGCGCGGAGTTCCTGGCAGCGCGGGTCGTCGAACTGGATGAACTCGCCGTCGCGCACGATCGCGAGCACATGACCGTCCAGTCCGCTTAGGCCTTCCTCGGCCTCCTCGGCCGTGACCTCACGCTCGAAGAGCTTCAGGCCGTCGGCCGGTACCAACAGGTCGTCGAGCAGGGTGAGCAGGTGGGGCGACACGACGCCCGAGGCCAGCAGGCGGCCCGTGGCGGCCGAGCCGCGTACCACCGCGTCGGCCCCGCTCTGCTCCATCAGGTGGGCGTTCTCGTCCTCCGCCACCGCGGCCACTATCCGGCAGTCGGCATTCAGCTCGCGCGCCGTGAGGGAGACCAGCACGGCCGTGTCGTCACCGGTGACGGCGACCACCACGGTGCGCGCGGACTCGATGCCGGCGTGCTGGAGCACCGCGCGCTGGCTGGCGTCACCCTCGATGGCGGCGATGCGATGGTCCCCGGCGGTCCGCACCGCCGCCGGGTCGGAGTCCACCGCGACGAGCGACTCGGCGGGTACGCCGTGGCCGATCAGCTGCTCGGCGGCGGCCCGGCCCCGTTTTCCGTATCCGCAGAGAATCGTGTGGTCGTGCAAGGTTCGTCTCCAGCGCCGCTCGCGGTAGGCCGCCACCGAACGGCTGGCCAGCAGCTCGAGGGTGGTGCCCACGAGCAGCACGAGGAAGATAACGCGGGCCGGGGTGGTGATGAAGGTGGTGAGCAGCCGCGCCGAGTCCGACACCGGGGTGATGTCGCCGTAGCCCGTGGTGGTGACGCTGACCGTCGAGTAGTAGAGCGAGTCGAGGAAGTTGACGCTGTCGTCGGCGGTGTCGCGATAGCCGGCGCGGTCGAGCCAGGTCATCACGGCCACGCCCAGGATCAGCCCCGTGGCTATGCCGATCCGCACGGCCAGCACCCGCAGCGGGTTGCTGCCACGCTCCGGCAGGACCAGCTCGGGAGGCTGAGGCGGTGCGCTCACCTGCAGCATGATGCCTGCCATGGCGGTCTACGTCGACGAGGCCATCTGGGAGTGGCGCGGCCGGCGCTGGTGTCACCTCACCGCGGACGGCACCGAGGAGCTCCATCGCTTCGCCGCCGAGCTCGGCCTGCGCCGGCAGTGGTTCCAGTCGAAGCCAGGGCGACCCTGGCACGACCACTACGACCTGCCCGAGGAGGTCCGGGCCTACGCCCTGGCTCACGGCGCGGTGGCGCTCAGCACGCGGGAGATGGGCCGGCTCCAGGCGGATCGGCGCAGACGCGCGCGCTCGGCCCTCGGAGACCCGCGCCACATGGAGACACGGACACAGGACGACGGATAGCCCGCCTCGTCATCGGCGGAACCTTCGCGGGCCAGGGAACGCAGTAGCTGTTCGGCTGGTTCGGCGGCCCGGCTGCGCCCCGGCGGCGCAACGCCCTGGCGGCCTCCCCCCTCGGACGGAGCGCTGCTCACGGGCACGATGGCCACGGCGGTATGCGCACGGTCTACCTCGACAAGGGATTATGGAACACGGATGAGGACGGTTGCCGGCACGGCGGCGAGGAGGCCGGTGGGGCGGAGGCTGGTACCATTACGCACAAGGTTCACCACGCCGCCAGGAGGTCAGATGAGCTTCCTATTCGTCTTTTTCGCCGTCTTCTTCTTTCTCGCGATAGTGGTGGGGCCGATCCTCGGGGCGGAGGACAGGCCGGCGTGGTTGAACGTCGACCGCAAGCCCCCGCCCCAGGTGTGATTCGTCAGCGGGCGCAGCCGATGCAGACGACGCTCTCGGGCGCGGCCCGCAGCCGTCCGGGCGCGATCGGCCCGCCGCAGCGATCGCAGACGCCGTAGCTGCCGTCCTCCACCTTGGCCAGCGCCCGCTCCAGCCGCTCCTCGGAGCTCTCGAGGCGCGTGCCGACGCCGATCTCGTTGCGGCGGCTGATCGCCTCGGTGGTGCCGTCGCCGATTCGCTTGCCGAAGCCGATGCTGGTCCCGGGCTCGGGTGCCCTGGCGAACTCCGCGAGGCGCTGCCGGATCTCCTCCAGCCGCCGGCGCAGCAGTCCCTCGACCTCGGCTATATCGAGCTGGTCGCCGCTGTTCGCCACGCCTCGAGCCTAGCCGCGGCGAACCGGTCGCCGATGAGTTCGCGCGGCACCGGCGGTCTATCTCCCTATGACCCATCGACTTCGGCTGCTATCCCTGGAGACCAAGTGAGCACCCAGACCCCCCTTGCCATCGAGGCCTCGAGCCTCAAGAAGGCCTTCGGCGACACGCAGGCCGTCGACGGTGTCGACCTTGCGGTGCGCCGCGGCTCGGTGTACGGCGTCCTGGGGCCCAACGGGGCAGGCAAGACGACCACGATCCGAATGCTCGCCACGCTGCTCGAGCCCGACTCGGGTTCCGCACAGGTGCTCGGCCACGACATCCTGGCCGAGCCCGACGAGGTCCGCGCCCGAGTCAGCCTCACCGGCCAGATGGCCTCGGTCGACGAGGACCTGACCGGCCGCGAGAACCTGATCCTGCTCGCCCTGCTGCTGGGCTTCAAACGCGCCGGGGCCAACACGAGAGCCGACGAGCTGCTGAGCGCCTTCGACCTCGCCGACGCCGCCGGGCGCCAGGTCAAGAACTACTCGGGAGGAATGCGGCGCCGGCTCGACATTGCCGCCAGCCTGGTGGTGACCCCGGAGCTGATGTTCCTGGACGAGCCCACCACAGGACTCGACCCGCGTTCGCGCAATCAGGTGTGGGACATCATCCGCGCCCTGGTGGCCGAGGGCACCACGATCCTGCTCTGCACCCAGTATCTCGACGAGGCCGACCAGCTGGCCGACGGGATTGCCGTGATCGACCACGGCAGGGTGATCGCCGAGGGAACGCCGGGCCAGCTGAAGGCGTCGGTCGGGTCCGGGTCACTGCACGTGCGCCTGCTCGATCCCGACCAGCGCCCGGAGGCCGAGCGGCTGCTGTCGCGCGAGCTCGACACGGTTCACCTTGAGCCCGATCCGGCGGCACTGTCGGCCGCGTGCGCGGATGCCGACCGCGCCGTCGAGGCCGTTGCCGGGCTCACCCGCGCCGGCATCAGCATCGCCGACTTCTCGCTCGGCCAGCCGAGCCTCGACGAGGTCTTCATGGCGCTGACCGGACACCCGGCCGAGGAGAACGGCTCCGACAACGGAACCGAGAACGCAAAGGAGCACGCGGCATGAGCGTCGATCCCACGGTCCAGCGTCCCGCCGCGAGCGGCGGCGACACCTCGCTGCGCCAGGCCCTCTCGTCGGTTCCGCGTCCCGCGCGGGCCAGCGCGCTGTCCGCCGGCCTCGCCTTCGGCTGGCGGGGCATGCTCAAGATCAGACACGTCCCGGAGCAGCTCGTGGACGTGACGATCACGCCGGTGCTGTTCACCGTGATGTTCACCTACATGTACGGCGGCGCCATCTCCGGCTCCACCGGCGAGTACCTCCAGTTCATCCTGCCCGGCACCCTCGTCATGTCGGTCCTGTTCACCACCGTCTACTCCGGCGTGGCGCTCAACACCGACATGACCAAGGGTGTGGTGGACCGGTTCCGCTCGCTCCCGATCTGGCGGCCGGCGCCGCTCGTGGGAGCAGTCATCGGGGACGGCGTGCGCTACCTGGTGGCCGGGACGGTTGTGATCGTGGTCGGCGTGATCCTCGGCTACTCGCCCGACGGCGGGGTGCAGGGCGTGCTCGCCGCGCTCGCGCTGGTGATCTTCTTCTCGCTTGGACTGGCCTGGGTCTTCACCACCGTCGGGCTGCTCATGCGAGCCCCCAACGCCGTGATGAACACGGGTTTCATGGCGCTCTTCCCGCTGCTGTTTCTCAGCAACGCGTTCGTGCCCCCGGACACGCTGCCCGCGGGCCTCAAAACCTTCGTCGACGTCAACCCGGTGTCGCAGCTGGTGACGGCCACACGGGGGCTGATGAACGGGACCGCCACCACGGGCGACATCCTGCTCGTCGTGGCGATCGCCGTCGCGCTGGCCGCGGTGTTCGCGCCCCTGACGGCCCATCTGTATCGCAGCCGTGCCTGAGAACTGAGCGCGGCCGGCGTGTCGAAAGTGCCCGGCCGCGTTCGTCGCCCGGGCAGAGGAAGCTTTTCGGCAACCGACACGAGGAGAGATGACGATGCGCTTCATGCTTCTGGTCAAGGCGGACGAGAACTCGGAGGCCGGCGTGATGCCGAGCGAGGAGCTCTTGACCGAGATGGGCAAGTTCAACGAGGAACTGGTCAAGGCCGGCGTGATGCTCGCGGGTGAGGGGCTGCACCCGAGCTCCAAGGGCGTGCGGGTGCGCTTCAAGGGCAGCGACCGCAGTGTGATCGACGGCCCCTTCACGGAGGCCAAGGAGCTCGTGGCCGGCTACTGGCTGATCGAGGTCAAGTCGCTCGACGAGGCCATCGCGTGGGTCAAGCGCGTGCCCAACCCGACGGAGGGCGAGTCCGAGATCGAGATCCGCCAGGTGTTCGAGGCCGACGACTTCGGTGAGGCGTACACGCCCGAGGCGCGCGAACGGGCCGAGCGGCTCCGCAGCGAGATCGAGGACCGCTAGCGAACCCATGCCTTCCACGGCGCACCGCTCGATCGAGGCGGTCTGGCGAATCGAGGCCCCGCGGCTGATCGCGGGCCTCGCCCGCATCGTGCGCGACGTCGGCCTGGCCGAGGATCTCGCCCAGGACGCGCTGGTGGCCGCCCTCGAGCGCTGGCCGGAGTCGGGTGTCCCGGACAACCCGGGCGCCTGGCTCATGGCCGCCGCCAAGAACCGCGCGATCGATCAACTGCGCCGGCGGCAGACGCTCGAGCGCAAGCAGGAGGAGCTGGCGCGGGACCTGGAGACCCGCCTCGAGCCGGACGGCTCCGATCTCGACGCTGCGATCGACAACGACATCGGCGACGACCTGCTGGGGCTCGTGTTCACCACCTGCCACCCGGTGCTCTCCACCGACGCGCGGATCGCCCTGACGCTCCGGCTGCTGGGCGGCCTGACCACGCGCGAGATCGCGCGGGCCTTCCTGGTTCCGGAGCCGACCGTCGCCCAGCGCATCACCCGGGCAAAGCGCACCCTGGCCGCGGCCAACGTCTCCTTCGAGATCCCCGTGGGAGCCGACCGCGAGGCACGCCTGTCCTCGGTCCTCGAGGTCGTCTACCTGATCTTCAACGAGGGGTACTCGGCCACCGCTGGGGACGACTGGGTGCGGCCCGAGCTGTGCCAGGACGCGCTGCGCCTCGGCCGCGTCCTTGCGGGACTCGCCCCCGAGGAGCCGGAGGTGCACGGCCTGGTGGCGCTCATGGAGATCCAGGCGTCGCGCCTGCGCGCACGGGTGGGCCCGGCGGGCGAGCCGGTCCTGCTGCTCGACCAAGACCGCGCGCGCTGGGACTACGTGCTGATCGGGCGGGGGCTCGCCGCCCTCGAGCGCGCCGTCAGCACGGGTGACGGCCTTGGCACCTACGTCCTGCAGGCCTCGATCGCCGCGTGCCACGCTCGGGCCCGGACGCCCGAGGAGACCGACTGGGAGCGGATCGTGGCTCTGTACGACGCCCTGGCCCAGCTCGCGCCCTCACCGGTGGTGGAGCTCAACCGCGGCGTGGCCGTCGGGATGGCCTACGGGCCCGCCGCCGGCCTCGAGCTGATCGACGAGCTCACCTCGGATCCGGCGCTGCAGGGCTACCACCTGCTTCCGAGCGTCCGCGGTGACCTGCTGCGGAAGCTCGGCCGGCTGGACGAGGCCCGCGCGGAATTCGAGCGGGCGGCGGCGCTGACCGCCAACGAGCGCGAGCGCGCGCTGGCACTCGAGCGGGCAGCGGCGCTGTCGAGCGCCGACGGGGTAGTCCGTTAAGCGGCCAGCATGGCGCGTCGTACGCGACGCCGATGCACCGGCTGGCGTCTCTCGTAGCGGGAGATCGGTAGGTCCGACTGAGCCGTAGGCGTCTCGCATCGGGACGCCACGGTAGGCCGCGGCGCCCATGCCAGCCATTCATGCCTGGGAGGTGGGTCTAGGCGTCGCTCTTGTCGCCCGCAGCGGCCAGCGCTTCCTGAGCGCCTGCTCGTCCTCGTTGGACAGCGACGTCTGGATGACCGTGCCCGGCTCCTTGATCTGGGGCAGCACCTTGTCCAGGGTCACTCGCCGCACCAGCACGATGACCGCGGCTGCGCCGGGATCGAGCTCTTCGCCGAGCTTCTTCATGAAATCGTCGTCCACACCGGTGTCGCTGAGCGCTCCCGCGGCGGCGCCGGAGGCGGCGCCGATGGCCATGCCCAGCAGCGGCACGAAGAAGATGAGGCCGATCAGCCCGCCCCATAGCGCGCCGCCGGCGGCGCCCACCCCCGCCAACGAGGGCTGGTGAAGCTTGACCTTGCCGTCATCCCGGTGTTCGACGACCACCATGTCGTCGAGCTCGATCAGGTGCTCCTTCATCGCCTCGCCGAGATTGCCAGTCACTCGCTGTGCGGTGTCCAGGTCTTTGTAGGCGATGGCTACGAGATCACTCATTCGAATCCGTTCGTTCGGGGCTGGTGGCCCCAACCTATCTCGTTGACTAGCACCCCGGCGGTGCGTTAGAACCGCACGCAGAGCTCGCACCCTGAGGAGGGGATGACCGTGAGAACTGGGCGAGGACCCATCGCCGGGCTGTTCGGCGTGCTTCTGCTGGTGACCGTGGCGCTCGCGCCGTCCGCAGCCGCCGGCGAGCGAGGTGGACACGGTCACCGGGAGACCCCGTCACGGGTGCTGATCATCATGCTCGACCAGGCTCGGCCCGACACGATCGAGCGCTACGGGATGACGAACGTCCAGGAGCTGATGAAGCGCGGTCGCAGCTTTCCCAGGGCGCTCGTGGGTCACATGGCGGCCGAGACCGTGATCAGCCACAGCGTGATCACGAGCGGCCAGCTCCCGAAGAACATGGGCTGGTCGAACGAGGTCCATCGCGACGTCGACGGCGTGCTCGGCACGCCGGGTGACTACTACGTCACGTCCAGCATGTCCTGCAGCCAGTTCAAGGCCCTGATCGAGCACGGCGGCTACAAGAAGCTGCCGGACTACCTGGATGACCGCTTCGGTGCCGGCTCGAGCTTCGCGTCGATCGCCCAGAAGCGGACCGCGGTCTGTCCCGCAGGGCCGACCAGCTCGGCCGCCGACGGAGATGCCACGGACCCGGAGGACATCATCTTCCAGATCAGGGGCAGCTCCGCACCGTCCTCGTGCGACGGCCAGTCCGGCTGGCGCCAGCCGGAGGACGCCAACCCGCCGGCGCCGCTGTACTTCGGGCTCGCCACGCCGTGCAACCGCTGGTGGACCTGGCAGGCCTCGGGCGCGTACGGCACCGGCTCGCTCCTGCCGGCGCGGATCTACCCCCTCGACGGCAACCGTTTCGTCCCGGGCCGCGACCCTGCGCACCTCGGTGGCGACACCTGGTCGGCCGACGCCGCGATCACCGTGATCAAAAACGATCCGGGCTGGCGCGGCATGATGGTCAGCCTCGGTGCCATCGACAAGATGGGCCATATGTGGGGGCCCGAGGACGAGGAGACGGGTCCGCCGGGCTCCGATCAAGAGTTCCGGCACCTCCCCTTCGCGGCCAGGAACGCCGACGAGCAGGTGGGCCGGATGGTGGAGGCGCTCGAGGCCCAGGGGCTGCTCGACGAGACGCTGATCGTCGTCACCGCCGACCATGCGGCGATGACCGGCCGGCCCTTCTACGGGCGCCTGGACGGCTTCCCCGCGCCCGACGGAAACGGCTGTGACCCGGCCACCGGCTCGACCGGCCTGCGCTCGGACTGCAACTGGTACTACGGCCAGGACGCCGACGAGGTCTACCTCGACCCGAGCCCGGCCATCGCAGGCTTCCGTGACGCGCTGACCCCCGTGGGCAGCGCCGCTACCAACCTGCGCTTCTCCTACCAGGACGGGCACGTCGCGGCCTGGCTGGGCGACAACTCGGCGATTCGCAAGCGCGAAGCCGCGGAGGCGGCGCTCGACCTGCCCGGGGTGATCGCCAGCTTCCACCTCAACGATGCGCAGGACGACTACCGGCTCTACGGAGTCAACCGGATGCCACGCTCGGAACGTGGCTGGTTCTGGAGTCACGGACCGAGGCTGGTGGACACGATGGCCGCCCCCTACGGCCCCGATGTCGTCGCCCTGCTCGAGACCGACGTGACCTACGGCGTGGCCGGTGACCACGGGGGCCACAACCGCCTGGTGCAGAACATCCCGATGATCTTCTCGGGACCCGGGGTGAGCTCGCGAGACTCGTACCGGGAGATGAGGCTGGTGGACGTGCTGCCCACCGTGCTCGATGCGATGCGGATCGACTACGACCTTGACGATGTGGACGGGAGGGCGGTCGAGCTGGGCCGGCGGTGAGCCGGTAGATTCGCTGCCGATGGCGAGTCTCATCGTGCAGATCCCGGAGGGCGGAAGGCTGGAGCGTGAGCTTCGCGATGGACTGCTGGCCGGGCACGCCGGCGACACGGTGCTCGCGCCCGTGCGGCCGGTCAGCCCGGGCCGGATCGACCCGCCCGACGCGGCCAAGGCCGTCTTCTCCACCGCGTCGCCCGAGGGCTTGGTCCGCGAACGCGAGGAGCTCGCGTGGGCCGTGGCCGCGGAGCGCTCGGACGCAAGGCCGGTGGCCATCCTCGTCGAGGGGGCCGAGGAGCTGCAGGAGGACCAGCTGGCCGCCGCGCGGGAGGCGGCGGACCACGCCCACGGCGACGTGATCCTCGTGCTGCTGCGCGAGATCGAGCCGGTCTGACCCGCGCCCACAGCCCCGGCGGGGCGTGATACGTTCGCGCCGCCGCAGCGTCGAGCGCATCGAAAGGAAGCCCGTGGCCGAATACTCACCGAACGGGGACGGCGAACTGCAGCGCGAGTTCGTGGAAGAGTGGCGCAACAACGCCTACGGCTGCTTCTCCTCCGGCCACAAGTTCTGTCGCGAGGTGTGCCCGGTGATGCAGGTCACCCGCAACGAGAACCACACGCCCACCTCGTTCCACGCCAGCATCGTCGCCATGGAGAAGGGCCTCGTGTCGGTCGAGGACGTGGCCGACGACTTCGTGCACTGCACCCAGTGCGGGGCCTGCGAGCTGCGCTGTCCCAACACCCTGTTCACCGGCGACTTCTATCGCCACCGCACCCGCACCGTCGACGTGGTCAAGGCGATGCGCGCGCTGATGGTGGCCACCGGCAACGAGCGCGAGGGCTGGAAGCTCTGGAACGAGCGCCTGGCCGCCGCGGGCAACGAGCCGGTGCTGGGCGACGTGCCGGTGAGCCAGGAGCACGTGCGCGACTGGGCCGACGGACTCGACATCCCGGTGGGCGGTGAGACGATCCTGTTCGTCGACTGCGAGGCGGCCTTCTACCGCACCTCCTACTCGCGCGCCTTCGCCCTGCTGCTGCAGAAGGCCGGCGTGGAGTTCGGCCTCATGGGCGAGCAGTGGTGCTGCGGCGGCCCGGCCGCCGAGATGGGCTACGTGGACCTGGCCCGAAAGCACGCGGAGCACAACGTGGCCGACTGGCGCGCCGTGGGGGCCAGGCGCATCCTCGCCCCCGACCCGCACGACTACATCGCCTTCACCGAGGACTACCCCAAGTACTTTGGCGAGGAGTACGACTTCGAGATCGTGCTCGGAGTCGAGCTGATCGCCGAGCTGGTGGGCGACGGACGCCTGACTCTGAGCGAGCCGGTCGAGCGCACGGTCACCTACCACGACCCATGCCGTCTGAACAAGCGCAAGGGGGTGCACGAGGCGCCGCGCGAGCTGCTGCGGGCGGTCCCGGGGCTCGAGTTCAAGGACGTCGACCACGTGACCCAGTGGTCCTACTGCTCCGGCGGCGGGGGCGGCCTGCCGATCGAGAAGCCGGAGATCACCGCGGAGATCAGCCGCAGGCGGGTGGATCGTGCCGAGGGCCTGGAGGTCGACGCGCTGGTGAGCGCCTGCCCGTGGTCCGAGCGTCCGCTGTCCGAGGCGGCCGACGGCCGGCTCGAGGTGATGGACCTGTTCGAGCTGGTCGCGAGCTCGGCCGGGATCGAGGTCGGAGGCCACACCCACGGACCTGCGACGGCTGAGGCGGGACGGTGAGCGTCGCGTTCAAGAGCACGGTCGACGACGCCGTGGTCGACGAGCTGCGGGCGATTCTCGGCGACGAAGACCGGGTCCTGGCCAACACGAGCTCCCGCGTGAACCGCACGCGCGTGCCCGCGCCCTTCCCGGTGCACCGCTGGGCCGAGTTCATGCCGGACGTGGCGGTGCTCCCCCGGACGGCCGAGGAGGTCTCCGGGGTGGTCAAGCTGGCCAACCGGCTCGGCATCCCGGTGGTGCCGCGCGCCGGCGGCACGGGTCTCGCGGACGGCGCTGTACCGCTGCGTGGTGGCATCTGCGTGGACGTGAAGCTGATGAACCAGATCCACGAGGTCGATCTCGTGGACCGCACCGTGACCGTGGGGCCGGGCATCAACATGCTCAAGCTCAACGAGGCGCTGCGGCCGCACGGCGTGTTCTATCCCGACGACCCTGCTTCCTATCCGTGCTCGCTCGTGGGAGGCCGCATCGGGACCGGAGGCTGGTCGTTGCTGGGCTCGCGCTTCGGGCACACGCGTGACCTGGTGATCTCGATGGAGGTGGTGCTGCCCACCGGCGAGATCGTGGAGATCGCAGAGGGGGGAGGGCGAAAGCTGCGCAAGTCGTCCACCGGTCTCACGCTCAAGCACCTGTTCACCGGGCACCAGGGCACGCTCGGCATCACCACCGAGGCCACGCTCGAGCTCGTACCACGGCCGGAGCTCGAGTTCTCGGCCTTCTTCGCCTTCGAGGACTACATGGACGCCCACCGCACCACCGGCGCGCTCACCAAGTCGGGGCTGGCCACCCTCGCCGGCGTCGTGCTCTTCGACGAGTGGAAGCTGCGCTACCTGCGCCGTGACGACGAGGCCTACATCCCGCAGCCGGACTCGGTGAAGGCGGTGGTGGCCGTGGCCATGTACGGAACCCGCGCCGAGGTCGAGCCCGCCGCGCAACGGGTCATGGAGCTGGGCCGCGCGGACGGCGGCAAGTACCTGGGCGACGAGATCTCCCAGGGTGACTGGGCCTCGCGCCACGACCGATACGCCACGCCGCTCCACGGGCGCACCCAGGAGGGACAGGTGGTGCCGATGTCGTGGCACTGCGAGGACGCGGCCCTCAACTACTCGGTGCTGCCGCGGGTGCGGGAGGAGTGGCACGCGATCGTCGAGCGCTACATGCAGCAGTACGGCATCTTCGACGACTGGGGGATGTTCGCCTACACCAGCGGCGCCCACAAGCCGTGGGGGGACTATCTGGTGGAGATCGACGTGGGCATCTGGGAGCAGCGTCTCGACGACGACACCTGGGCCGGCTGGGTGGCGTGCAAGCGCGAGATCGCCGAGGTGGCGCTCAAGCACGGGGGCTCGATCACGGCCTGCCACGGCGCCACGCGCGAGGGCGACGCCGAGCTCGTGCCCACCGAGATGGGGGCGTCCTGGGAGGTGGTCAAGCGCATCAAGGCGGCGCTCGACCCGAACAACATCATGAACCCGGGCAAGCAGATGATGGACGAGGCCTACTGATGGGAATCTTCCGCCTCGGCGACCAGAAGCCGCCCGAGCCGCAGCGCATCAACGACGACGTGGTCCAGCGCTTCGAGCACGTCTACGAGGTCGAGCCGTCGAAGATGGAGCTGTTTCCGCAGCAGGATCTGCCGGCGTGGGACACCAAGCGCATCGTCGCCGCCCGCTGGGACCACCTCGCCTGGATGCACGACCACTTCGCCGACGACAAGCTGACCCTGGGGCTCGAGTCCGAAACGATGCCGGAAGAGGGAGAGGGATGAAGTTCAGCTACTGCATGCTGCCGGACTATCCGCTGTCGGACTCGATCGAGATGATCAAGACCGCCGACGAGCTGGGCTTCTACGCCTGCTACTCGGTCGACGAGACCTGGCACAAGGATCTCTGGGTGCTGTTCGCGGCCGCCGCGGACAAGACCAGCCGCATCCGCTTCGGCCCCAACGTCACCCACGTGTTCCTGCGCGAGCCCACGCTGATCTGCCAGCAGCTCGCCACGCTCGACGAGCTCACCGACGGCCGCATGGAGGCCGTGGTCTCCACGGGCAACTTCGGGATGATGGCGCAGTACCACATCGACTGGGAGAACAGGAAGCCACTGTCGCGCCTGAAGGAGGCGCTGCACGTGATGCGCACCTTCCTGGACGACGGCAAGATCGACTTCGAGGGTGACTTCTTCCAGTACACCGGCCTGTTCACGGCGGCCCGGCCCGTGCAGGAGCGGCTCCCGCTGAAGATGGGCGCCATGAAGGGCCCGCGCTCCTTCAGGGCGGCCGGCGAGCTGGCCGACGGCATGCACCACGCGCTCTCCTACTCGCGCGAGGCCTACGACTACGCGGTCGAGAACGTGCGCAAGGGGGCGTCGGACGCGGGACGAGACCTGAACGGGTTCGACATGGGGGCCTGGGTGGTCACCGTCGTGGCCGAGGACTCGGCGGCGGCGAAGAAGGCCGCCCGCATCCTCGTGGCCTTCTACATCTCCTCGATGCCTCCCGAGCAGCTCGAGCGCCACGGGATCACCACGGAGGAGGTTCAGCCGGTGGTCGACGCGCTCGGGGCGGGCGACGTGGCCAAGGCGATCGAGCTGTTCCGGCCGGAGCTGTCGGAGAAGCTCTCGGTGGCCGGGACGCCCGAGGAGTGCGTGGAGAAGATCAAGACCGACATCGAGCCGGCGGGGGTCAACCACATGATCCTCGCCCTCTCCGACTCCCACCTGGTGGAGTTCTTCGCCGGCCAAGCGGTGGAGGGCGTGCCCGACATCCAGACCCAGCTGAAGCTGGTGGCCGACCGGGTGATGCCGGAGTTCAACTGACGTCGAGCACGACCTTCCCGAACAGCTCGCCACGTTCCATCGCGGCGAGCCCTTCGGCCGCCTGAGACAGCGGAAGCTCACGGTCGATCACCGGGCGCACGCCGCTCGTCTCGCATAGCCGGGTGAGCCGCTCGAGCTCGTCGCGCGTCCCCATCGTCGAGCCCTCGATCCGCAGCTGGAGGAAGAACACCCGCTGCAGCTCGGCCGAGGGCGCCGCGCCGCTGGTGCTCCCCGAGACCACCAGGATGCCGCCGGGCCGCAGCGAGCGCAGGGAGTGGGGCCAGGTGGCCTCGCCCACGGTCTCCATCACGGCGTCCACGCGCTCGGGCAAACGAGCCCCGCTCTCGAATGCGGCGTCGGCTCCGAGCTCGAGGGCGCGCTCGCGCTTTGCCTCGTCGCGGCTGGTGACCCACACCCTCACGCCCGCGTGTGCGCCGAGGACGATCGCCGCCGTGGCCACTCCGCCGGTGGCGCCCTGGACCAGGACGGTCTCGCCGGGCTGGACCGCGGCCTTCACGAACAGCATCCGGTAGGCGGTGAGCCACGCGGTGGGCAGGCATGCGGCTTCGGCGAAGGACAGCGCGGCCGGCTTGGCCACGAGGTTGCGCGCCGGCACGGTCACCCGCTCGGCCAGCGTGCCCTGGTGGAGCTCGGACAGGAGCGTGCGCTTGGGATCCAGTGTCTCGTCGCCGCGCCAGTCGTCGGAGGCGATCACGGCGTGCACGATCACCTCGTTGCCGTCGGGATCCACTCCCGCCGCATCACATCCGAGGATCATCGGCAGCTGCTCTTCGGCCAGCCCGATGCCGCGCAGCGACCACAGGTCGTGGTGGTTGAGGGCAGCGGCCCGGACCTCGACGGTGGTCCAGCCCTCCGGGGGCTCGGGCTCGGGGCGGTCGTCCACCCGGAGCCCGCTCAGCGGATCGTCGTTGTCGGTCTCTGCGGCGTAGGCGGCTAGCACGGCGGAGATCCTAGGGGGCCGAGTCGCGGAAGTAGTGCCCCTGCTCGAGGTCGTCGATCAGCCCCGGGTGGCTCGGCTCCCACGGGACGCGCTCGCAAGTAAGCGCATTCGACGCGCGGACGTCGATCTCCAGGAAGCCGGCCAGCCAGCCGAAGTGCTCGCCCGCCTCCTCGGGCGCGATCGACGTTGCCGGCAGGTCGAGCTGCCGGCCGATCGCCTCGGCAATCGCGCGGTGTGGTACGCCCTCCTCGGCGACGCCGTGCAGCACCGAGCCCGCGGGCGCCGTCTCCAGGGCCAGGCGGAACAGGCGCGCGGCGTCGAGCCGGTGCACCGCGGGCCAGTGGCGTTGACCCTCGCCGACATAGCCGGAGACCCCCCTGTCGCGCGCGATGCCGACGAGGGTGGCGACGAAGGCGCTGTCGCCGTCGCCGTGGACGGTCGGCGCCAGCCGCACGCTCGACGAACGCACGCCGGAGGAGGGGAGGGAGAGCACGTGCTGCTCGGCGAGCAGGCGCACAGCCGCGCCAGATTGAGTGTCGGGCGCGTCGTCCTCGGTCACCAGCGTGCCGAAGGGGTGCCCGGCCAGCCCGCTGGCGATGACGAGCGGCCGGTCAGAGCCTTCGAGCGCCGCGCCCAACGCCTCGACCGCTCGGCGATCCGCTGCGGCGGCGGCCGGGAAGTCGCCGGAGAACGCCTCCTCGTGTTTGAACGCCAAGTGGATTACCCCGTCGGACGCCGCGGCGGCGGAGCGCAGCTGGCCGAGGTCGTCGAGGGACCCGCGGAGGGCGTCGCCGCCGGCGGCGGTCAGCGCGGCGGCCGAGGCGTCGGAACGGGCGAGTCCGACGACCTCGTGGCCCGCGCCGATGAGCTCGGGGACGACGGCGGAGCCGATCCAGCCGGTTGCGCCGGTGACGAGTACGCGCATGAGAAATCCTCCAGTGCTTGCGATGACATCTTGTGACATCACCTTAGCGACCTCACGTCACTTGGTGACATCACTTAACATCTGTCCCGTGACCCGATGGGAGCCAAACGCCCGCGGCCGCCTCGAGCAGGCGGCGCTGGAGCTGTTCGACGAGCGCGGGTACGACCAGACCACGGTGGAGGAGATCGCGACGCGGGCCGGGGTCACCAAGCGGACGTTCTTTCGGCACTTCTCCGACAAGCGCGAGGTGCTGTTCGGCGGCGGAGGCGAGTTCAGGCAGCTCGTCGTGGACAGCCTCGCCGCCGTCCCCGCGTCCGCGGCACCGCTCGAGGCGATCGCGCTGACCCTCGAGGCGGTCGGCGCCAGCTTCCGGGATCGTCACGAGTTCGCCCGGCGCCGTCAGCTCGTCATCGCGGCCAACGCGGAACTTCAGGAGCGCGAGCTGGTCAAGCTCGCCGCGGTCGCCGCCGGCCTCGCGGCCGGCCTGCGCGAGCGCGGCGTCGCCGAACCGGCGGCCACCATCACGGCCGAGACCGCCATGGCCGTCTTCCGCAACGCGTTCGAACGCTGGGTCGCCGAGGCAGACGGGCCGGCCCTGACCGAGGTCATCCGCGAGTCGCTGGCGGCGCTGCAGGAAGTGACCGCAGGCCGTTAGCCGGGAGGATCGATCAGCAGGTGCCGGACCGGGATGTCGAAGCGCCGCTCGGCGTCCTCCACCACACCCTCCTCCTGCCAGTTGCGCGAGCCGTTCGGATGGGTGAACAGGACCAGCTCGTCGGCGGGAAAGGTGGCCAGCGCGTCCTCCAGCGCCTGGATGGGCTCCGGCTCGCCGGTATCCCCACTCGCGGCGATGCCGGCCTCCTCGAGTCGCTCGACGCTCTCCTGAGCCACCTCCTCAGCACGCTCGATGGAGCCGTCGACGTCCGACATCACCAGCCGCGTGCGGGAGGTCAGTGCCGGAGCCACCACCATCACCTCGGCGTCGCGGGCGTCGCCGCCGATGGCGCTGGCCAGTGCCTCGTCGGAGATGGGCTCGGACACCAGGGCGAGAATGCGTTTGCTCATAGCCCCCATGTCTCCGCGGGAATACCCGGCTAACCGGGGTCGAGTGGGACGAGCGCGCCAACTAGGGTGTCGCCCGACGTGCCCCCGATCTACGTCACCGGTCACCGAAACCCCGACGCGGACTCGATCGCAGCGGCGATCGGGTACGCCGAGCTCAGGCGCCGGCTCGACCCTCACAACGACTACCAGCCCGTACGTCTCGGCGAGCCCAACGCGCAGACGGCCTGGCTGATCGAGCGCGCCGGCGCGCCGCTCCCCGATCTGTTGCCCCACATCCTGTTGCGGGTCCGCGACGTGATGCGCGAGAGCTTTCCCACCGCGCAGGACGACGAGCCGGTGCGCCAGGTCGGGCTCACCATGGCCCGCGAGGGGCTGGACCTCCTACCCGTGGTCGATGCGGGCGGCGACCTCGTGGGGGTGATGACCGAGCGGGCGCTCGCCCGGCGCTACATCCGCGAGTCGCGCGAGACGTCGCGCCTCGATGCACCCACGACCGTGGCGGCGATCGTGACGGTGCTGGAGGGCGAGCTGGCGGCGGGAGAGGCCGAGCGCGAGCTCACTGGCCGGGTGTGGGTGCTGGCCATGGACGTGCGCTCGCCGACACAGGTGGAGGAGGGGGACGTGGTCGTCGCGGGCGATCGTCCCGACGTGCAGCGTCGCGCCCTCGAGCGCGGCGCCGCCCTGCTCGTGTTGAGCAACTCCTCGGCTCCTGGAGAGGACGTGCTCGAGCTGGCCCGCGAGCGCGGCGCCGCGGTGGCCACCTCGACGCTCGACTCCTACGTCACCGCGCGGATGATCACGCTGGCGGCACCGTGTCACGCGCTCATGGACGCCGAGCCCCTGACGGTCCGGCGAGACGATCTGATCGCAGACGTGTCCGAGCAGGTCAAGGACGTGCACTACCGCGCCGCGGTGGCCGTCGATTCCTCCGGGCACCCCGTGGGTCTCGTCACTCGTTCCGACCTCGTCCGGCCCCAGCCGCGCCGGGTGCTGCTGGTGGACCACGCCGAGCAGGCGCAGAGCGTGCCTGGGGTGGAGGAGGCGGAGATCGTGGAGATCCTCGACCACCACCACATCGGCTCGATCGAGACGAGGGTGCCGGTGGCGGCCACCTTCGATCCGGTGGGGTCCACCGCGACCCTCGTGGTCGAGCGCTACCGCAACGCCGGCATGGAGCCGGCCCCGCCGACCGCAACCATGCTGCTCGGCGCCGCGCTCTCCGACACCGTGATCCTCAACTCTCCTACCACCACCGAGCGCGACCACACCGTGGTCGAGTACCTCGAGCGCGTGCTCGAGCTCGACGCCACCGAGTTCGGCCGTGAGATGTTCGAGTCCACCTCCGACGTGTCGCACGTTGCGGCGGAGGAGATCGTGGGCCGTGATGCCAAGCAGTACGAGGTGGAGCCCGGAGAGACGATCTCCATCGCGCAGATCGAGACGGTCGGCGAGTCCCTGCTCGAACGCAAGGACGAGCTGCTGGAGGCGCTGGCGGGCCAGCGCGACCGAGAGGGTCACGCCCTGTCGGCGCTGATGGTCACGGACATCATGGCCAAGGGCAGCGAGCTGCTCGTGGCCGGAGACCTGGCGCGCGTGGAGCGGGCCTTCGACGCCGAGGCGAGCGACGGCGTGCTCGAGCTGCCCGGCGTCATGAGCCGCAAGAAGCAGGTGGCGCCCAGGCTGCTGGCCGCAGCGGCAGGGTGAGCGAGGCCGGCGGATTTGGTCACCAGGCGCCACGATCGGCGCGCCCGTCCTCGGATAGAGGACAATGGGGGCTCGGCGGGAGCAATCACAGGAGGGAAGGACCATGACCGAGAAGCGCGATCGCCCAGCACAGTCGGAGCAGCCCGGTGAGGGCGGCTTCGAGGAAGGCTCGGAGACCGGACCGGATGAGGAGCGCGTCGGCAAGTTCAGCGACGGCGTGGAGCAGGAGCCCAGGGAGGAGCACAAGGGCCAGTTCAGCGACGGCAACGAGCACCTCCCCGACAAGGAGCGCGAGGGAGAGTTCGACGACAGCGTCGAGCCCGAGCAGACGTAGGCTCGAGGGCCTCGACGCGACACGGCGCGCCGAGGCCCATGAGCGGGACTGCGGTTACGGGGTGACGAACACGTAGAAGCGTGCTGCGTCGCCCGGTGCCGGGGGCGTGGTACCGGGGGTCGGGAGCGTGCCGGTCAGGTCGCCCGTCGCGTTGCGGGTACGCGGTGCGACCACGAGAACGCTGTTGTTCTCGGTGCCGGGCGGTGCACAGTTGACGGTCGTGGCGCCGCAGGCGGATACGCCGGCCTCGCCCGACAGGATCGGGCTGCCGTCGGTGTTGGCGACCGAGACCGTTGCGGTGATGCCCTTGCCGCGCACGTCCTCGCCCGCGTTGAGGTAACAGTTGGCGTTGGCGGCGTAGCAGTTGACGAGCGAGAAGCCGCCGCTCTGCGCCTCGATCGCTCCGGACTCGTTGACCAGCGCCCAGCGCGTGGTGTAGGCGGAGGGCGGCTGTCCGCCGAGGGTGCCGGAGTTGGTCGCCGTGTCGGCTGTGACGGCGCTCGGGACCTTCTTCAGCTTGGAGACCTCGAGCACCTCCTCCTTGACGGCGTTGCCGCCCACGCGGCCGATCTTGATGTCGGTCCCGTCGAGGGAACGGCGCCGGATCTCGCGGGCGGTGATGCTGCTGCTGCGCATGTCCTTACCGCGAATGGTGTTGTCCTTGATCTCGCGGCTGTCGATGGATCCGGTGGCCACCGCGTAGGACACGCCTCCGAGGGAGACGAACAGGGCGATCCCGGCGATCACGAGCGCCGGGGAAGGCCGCAACGAACGCATGATGCGTCGCACGATGTAACTGCCTTTCTATCGGGGATGACACCCGTTGTTCGCCGGCACCCCTCCAAATGGTTCACTCGCTCACCGGCCGTGCGCGGTACGTCCGCCGGTAGAGGGAGCATGTGCCTCGGGAATGGACTCGTCCAACTCCGCGACGGAGGGAGCCGGCATGAACGAAGTACGCCCCGGCAGCGTCATCGGGCGCGCATGGGATATCTACAAGAGCCAGTTCGGGCTGCTGTTCATCGCCGCCGTGGTGCTCACGCTGATCACCCTGGCGGTGGCGTTCATCATCGGCCCGCTCGTAGGCCTCGTGAACTTCATCCTCGGTCTGTTCTACACGGGCGCGGTGGTCCGCCTGGTCCAAGACGTGGAGGACGGGCGCCGCGACGAGGAGGCGAGCTCGCTGTTCAAGGGCGTCGCCCCTGTGTTCTGGCAGCTGCTCGCCGTCGCGATCCTGGCCGGCATCGGGATCGCGATCGGGTTCGTCCTGTTGATCATCCCGGGCCTGATCCTGATCACCATCTGGTCGGTCGTGATCCCGGTCGTCGTTCTCGAGAAGCCCGGTGTGTTCGCGTCCTTCGGCCGCAGTCGCGAGCTCGTTCGCGGGCATGGCTGGCAGGTGTTTGGCACGCTCGTGCTCGCGTGGCTGATCGCGGTCGGCCTGGCGGTGGTCGTGGGCCTGATCGTCGGGATTGCCGGAGCCGGCGACGCCGTGGTCGCGATCGCCAACTGGCTCGTCACCGCGCTAACGCTGCCACTCGTCGCGCTCGTGTCCTCAGTCCTCTACTTCCGCCTCAAGGCGATCAAGGGCGAGGCGACCGTCGATCCGGCTACCGGGGCAACATCCCTTGCCACGCCGGATGTTCGCGCGGTTGACCACGAAGGCCGGGCCGAACGCCAGCGCGAAGCCACCGAGTAGCGCTCCCCAGAGCAGCGGGTCATCCAGACCGGCGTCCATGGCGCCTGGAACCGCCAGCACGAAGGCGTTGTCAATCGCCTCCATGATCGTGATCGACACGGTGTCCGCCGCCAGTGCGATCGGCACCACCGCAGTCAGCGCAAGCCCCGAGCGCAGCAACGGGAGCGAGGTGAGCACGTAGCCGAACAGGAAGGCGAGCGTTATCGCCAGCGCCACGGTGGGCAGGTTGCTCAACCCGAGCGCCGTTCCGATCGCCATCCCCAGGACCTCACCAGAGGCGCAGCCCACGAGACAGTGACCAGTCGCGCTCAGGGCCAGCTGGTTCAGCGACTGTGTCGGCGCGGCCGAGGCAACCAGGCCGGGGATGACAAGCTCCTTTGCGGCCACTCGAGAACGATCATGACGAATTGGCCATGGAATGCGATGGAATAAGCCGCTGCGGGAATAGTCTTGTCGGCTGGTGCCCCGACTCCGTTTCCTCGCGGTCCTCGTCGTGGCCGGCTCGGTTCTGCTCGGGCCGGTGGGAGAGGCGGGCGCGCGTCCCGCCCCGAACACGCCCGGGGCGGTGGTGTCGGCCGCTCCCCTGAAGCATCGGCTCTGGATTCCGAAGACCACGCGGGCAGCGTTCCGGCTGAAGTACGTGACCACGAACGCACGCGGAGAGCGCGCGCTGAGCACCGGCACGATGTTCTTGCCCAAGGGCCAACCACCGCGCGGCGGCTGGCCGGTGCTGTCCTGGGCGCACGGCACGTCGGGTCTTGCCGATCGCTGCGCTCCATCGGTCGTCGGTCCGGCGCTGCCGGAGCGTGATTTTCCCTACCTGGCCAACTGGATGCGCGAGGGGTACGCAATCGTGGCCAGCGATTACGCCGGCCTGGGCACTCCCGGGTTGATGGCCTATCTGCACGGACGCTCCGAGGCGCACAACATCGTCGACATGGTCAAGGCCGGTCGTGCCCACTCGCGACAGCTCTCCGCGCGCAGCCGGCTCGCTCGGAGGTGGGTCGCGGTGGGACAGTCTCAGGGCGCCGGCGCAGCGATCTACACCGCGCGCTACGCGACCAGGTTCGGCGGACGGGGACTCGACTATCGCGGGGCGGTCGGTACCGGCACCCCGGCGTACATCGAGAACGCTCTTGGCCAGCTCGTGCCGGCCTTCCCCGCTTTGTCCCCCGGCCTGACCGCCTATGTGTCCTACATCCTGGCCGGCATGCGCTGGACCTACCCGGACCTGGGGATCAACGGCGTGCTCACGAGCACCGGACGCAGGTACCTGAAGCTCGCGGCGACCAAGTGCGTCTTCCCGTTCGAGAAGGACCTCGAGGGCGTGGGCCTCGGCAGCTTCGTCAGCAGAGGGCTGAGCACCGTGCCCAACTTCGCCCGGACGGCCAGGGCCTACATGGGGATGCCCGAGAAGGGATTCGACAAGCCGTTCTTCATGGGCCACGGCCAGAACGACACCGACGTGCCGTACTCCCTGACCGAGCCCTACGTCGAGAAGCTGAGGGCCAACAACGAGCCACTGACCTTCAAGAGCTACGACGCGGACCACAGCGGCACGCTGCTGCAGTCACAGGAGGACACCCATCCGTTCGTCCGGAAGCTGTTCCGGAAGGGGCGCTGAGACTCCGGGCGATAGCTCCGCCTGGATTCGAACCAGGGACCTCACGATTATGAGTCGTGCGCTCTAACCGCTGAGCTACGGAGCCGCGCGCCCGAGTCTAGTGCGACTCGGGCGGCGGCTCCGGACTCACGATCACGGTCCGGCGATCAGCACGTTGTCGTGGTAGACGACGTCGGTCTGGCCGATCGAGTCGGAGCGGTAGATGCCGGTCTTGTAGTAGGCCCCGCCGTCCTCCAGCGTCGCCCGGTAGCGGCGCGGCTGGCCGTTCGTCATCGTCTGCCGTTGGCCGTTGAGGTACACCTCGACGAAGCCCACCGAGGGGTTCGAGGAGAACCGGAGGTGCAGCACGACGTCGTACCAGCGGTTGCGTTGGATCGCCGGGCCGTTCCAGTCGAACGTCGACGAGTCGCCGTGTCCGACCTCGAAGCTCAGGCCCGAGCCGCCCGACTCCAGGAACAGGGCCACGGGCGGCGAGCCGCCGCCGAGGTTGTGGAACTGGGCCACCAGGCGCCAGCCCGACTCCGTCGCCGTGCCTGTCGGCACGTAGATGGCCTGGCGGATCCAGCGCTCGTCTCCCTCGTCGAAGTCCGGGCCGGTGACCTCGGCACGGTTGCCGCTGGCCGCCTCGTCACCCGCCTGGACCTCGAAGCGTCCCCAGTGCGAACCCTGGAACGGGGCCGGGCCGCTTGTCCCGAACGTGACTCGTCCCGCCTCGGCCTGCACATTCCGGAACTGCTCGGCGTCCCCGGTGTCGAAGTCGCCGCGGAAGAGGATGTTGCCGCCGAACGGAGCGAGCGGCGGCGCGGGGGAGCGCGGCGCCCCCCGTGGCGGCGCTGAGCGCGGCTTGGCCTTGCGGCCGCGCCGGACGTAGAACACGCTCGACACGCGATCGAGCCTTCCGCCCCGGCGTCTGCCGGCGACCCACAGACGGTGCTTGCCCCGCCCGAGGCGCTTGGTCCTCAGGAATCCCGTCTTGCGGAACTTGAAGGGGAACTTGTGATCGACCCACATCCGCCGGCCGTCGACCCCGAAGCGGACCTTCTTGTAGCGCTTCGGCGCACGCACGATGACCTCCACCCTGCCCTTGACGTTGGCGTTCTCGGCCGGGCTCATGATGGCGAGCTTGCGTGGCTTGGCCGACGCTTCAGCCACCGGGAAGGTCGCGAAGAGCAGCACCAGGCCGGCGAGCGCCCCTCCGAAAAACGCGAGGCGAAGCAACGCGGCATGCGGTGTACGGACGATTCTCAGATCGGTCATTGGGTTCCCCTGTTCCCCCCGGTCTCTGGTCGCGACCCGAGCGGTGGGCCGCGTCATCGCATGTGCATCTCACCAGAGCCGGGCGATGGCAACCCTATCGACGGTCACCGAGCCGCGCCACAACGGCCCGCCCAATCAGCCGCGGTGGACGATCCGGCCGCCGACCATCGTCAGGTCGACCTTCGTCTTCGAAACGCGCCGGAGCGGCACGCGCAGGAGGTCACGGTCGAGGACGATGAGGTCTGCGGCGTAGCCCGTCCGAATCTGGCCGGTCACGTCCTCTTGGTGAAGCTGGTAGGCGCTGTTTCGCGTGTGCATGGCGAGTGAGTGGCGCAGACTGAGCCCCTCCTGCGCGAACAGCGGCTTGGGGTAGCCCTCGTACACCTCGTCGGCGGTCCGGTTCACGGCGATCTCGATCTGGCGGAAGGGCAGCAGCGGGTCGACGGGCCAGTCGCTGCCGCCGCATAGGCGGGCTCCGGCTCTGGCCAGGCTGCCAGCCGGGTAGGTGTAGCGCCAGCGCCGAGGACCTATGTAGTCCCTCAGCGCATCGACGGTATAGGAGTCGCGCCCGGCCCAGTGCAGCTGCATGCTCGCCATCACCCCGAGCCGCTCGAAGCGGTGGAAGTCGCTGGGGTTGATGAGCTCGAGATGGGTGATCGTGTTGCGCAGGCCTGTGCCCTGGCCGAGGCGCCGCTCGGCATGCTCGAAGGCGTCGAGCGCAGAGCGCACCGCCCGGTCGCCGATGGCGTGGACGTGCACCTGCCAGTCGGCCCTCTGCAGCGCCGTGATGGCGCGATTCGCAACTGCTTGCTTGAAGTAGGTCGGCCCGCGGCTCTTTCCGGCGACCCAGCGAGGGTTTCGCTTTGTGCCCTTGTTGACCCGGTAGGGCGTGAGCAACGCCGCGGTCTGGGTGGGGTACTCGATCACCCCATCGAAGAACATCTTGATCGTGCGGATCGTCACTCCGGGGCGTGCGTAGGTGGTGCGCAGCCGCTCCAGGCGGGCGAGCATCTCCGTCGGATCGGCGGCGCGGCGGGCGGGGATGTTGATCGCGACCGAGGGGCGGATGGTGAGTGGCGCTCGATCGGCGAGGGCGGCGAGAGTGGCCAGTTCCGTCTCGCCCACCGAGGCGTCGAGGTAGGAGGTGATGCCCTGGCTGGCCATCTCCTCATGGGCGACCTGCAGGGCGTCCGCGTTCTGGGTCACGGTGAGCGGCGGGATCTTCTCCGACACGAGCCCGATAGCGTTGTCCTGCAGCACTCCCGTGGGCTCGCGACGCCGGCCGCGTTCGATCTTGCCGCCCGACGGATTCGGCGTGGACGCCGTGATGCCCGCGATCTCGAGCGCGCGCGAGTTGGCCACCGCGGTGTGGCCGCTGAGGTCGATGACGAGGATCGGCCTCCTCGTCGGCAGCTTGTCCAGGTCCTCCTTGGTCGGCTGGCGGTCCATCCCCGACGGCTCCCACAGATCGACGGACAGCCAGCCGTTCGGCTCTTCCTCGGAGCTGCGCGCCAGCAGTTTGCGCAGGGCCGCCAGGAAGGGCTTGAGGTCGAGCGGCCGGTAGTTGAGCGTGGGCCTGGTCAGTGACAGGC
The DNA here is from genome assembly GCA_963751105.1 of uncultured Thermoleophilaceae bacterium. Lineage (GTDB taxonomy): Bacteria > Actinomycetota > Thermoleophilia > Solirubrobacterales > Thermoleophilaceae > JACVRW01. Next base: position 1,193,082 of record CAVVTG010000002.1, read on the forward strand.
CACCGGCGAGCGGGTGGCAATGACCGTCGTGGATGCCCGGCATGAGCGTGCGGCCACGAAGCTCGATCACCTCGGTGGAGGCCCCGATGAACGGCGTGACACCGCTGTCGGAGCCCACGTAGGCGATACGGCCCGCACTCACGGCGACCGCTTCGGCCACCGCCCTGCCTCTCATGGTCAGCACCCTGCCGCCGCGCAGCACCACGTCCGCCACGCCGGGCTGCTGCCCGTAGGCGGCCGCGGGTAACCCGAACGCGGTCCCCAGCGCGAGTGTGGCGCCGTCGCGGACGAAACGACGACGCGAGATGCCGCGCTCCCTCATCATCCGCGCACTATAAGCGCACCCGCACCAGGAAGGTGGACCGCCGCCCGGCACCGAACTCCATCGCATGGACGAGCTCGAGATCGGCCGCATCATCGTGCTCTGGCTGTGGTGCTTCGGTCTCGCCGGGATCGAGATCGAGATCGAGGGCGGTTACGGCTGGGCCGAACGCCTGCCCACCTGGTACTTCAAGCGGGGGCTGTTCGGGCGCATCTACGGAATCGTCATGGGCACGCGGCCGCTCACCGGCTACCACGTGTTCGCCTTCACCATCCCGCTCCTGCTGGTTCACCTGCCCTTCGTATTCGGCCTGGAGTGGACCGTGGAGGACGAGTTCGCGGCCGTGGCCGTCTATTTCCTGCTCGCCGTGTTCTGGGACTACCTCTGGTTCGTCCTCAACCCGGCCTACACGGTGCGCCGCTTCAAGCGCGGCAACGTCTGGTGGTTCGAGGTGCCCTGGCTGTGGCGCTTCCCGCGGGACTACTACTCGGGCGTCGGCTTCTCGATCGTCCTCGCCGGCGTGGCCGCCTGGATCGCGGGGGAGGGCGAGCTCCTCTACCGCCATCTCTGGACGCTGGCCGGCCTGATCGTTCTGACCGGCCTCGCCGTGCTGGCCGCTCCCCTCTACTGGCGCTGGTACCGCCACATGCGCCGGGCCGGCGCCGACGACCGCCCGGCCACGCACACCTATCCGCCTCCGGCGCCGGACGAGGTGTGGAACGGCGGCGACCCCGACCTGCATCCCCTGGACACCACTCGGGGCTAGCCTTCGCGGCGTGTCCGACGCGCCCCTGTTGATGGCCGTGCCCAACGTGAGCGAGGGACGGGACCTGGGCGTGCTCGAGACGATCGAGATCGCGTTCGCTCCCGCCCGTTTCCTCGACCTGCACACCGATCCCGACCATCACCGGGCGGTGTTCACCCTGGCCGGCCGCCAGGGCGAGCTGGCGGATGCGCTCGCGGGCGGCGCGCGCGCCGCTGTGGAGCACATCGACGTGAGCGCGCACGCCGGCGTCCACCCTCACGTGGGCGCCCTGGACGTGATGCCGGTGGTGTACCTGGACGAGGAGCGTCACGGGGCCGCCTGCGCCGAGGCGATCACGGCCGCCGCTCTCATCGGCGACGACCTCGAGCTGCCGGTCTTCCTCTACGGGGAGCTCGCCACTCGGCCGGAGCACGCGGAGCGGGCGTTTATCCGCCGGGGCGGGCCCGCGGAGCTGGCTCGCAGGATGGAGGCCGGCGAGCTCGTGCCCGACTACGGACCGCACCGGGCCCACCCGACCGCCGGGGCGGTGCTGGCGGGAGCGCGGCCCCCGCTGGTGGCCTTCAACGTCGACCTCGCGACCGACGACGTCGCGCTGGCGAAGGAGATCGCCGCCGGCCTGCGCGAGTCGGGCGGCGGGCTGCCCGGCGTGCGGGCGCTGGGGCTCTACCTGGAGGATCGCGGCCGGGCCCAGGTGTCCACCAACGTTCACGACCATCGTGCGGTGCCGCTGCGCGCGGTGGTCGACCACGTGCGCGAGCGTGCCGACGTGGCCGAGGCGGAGCTGATCGGCCTGGCGCCGCGCGCGGCCTTCGAGGACTTCCCCGAGGACGTGCCGCTGCGGGGCTTCGACCCGGAGCGGCACATACTGGAAGAGGTGCTGGCGGCCATCGATTAACGTAGGAGACCCCTATGGCCCAGACGAAACGCAAGCGCACCCGCAAGCATCGCGGCACGCCCGCGGGCACCATCGAGCGCTCGGGCCGTACCGGTCGCAACCAGAACCGCACCGACGCCAAGTCGGTGGCCCGTCAGCGCCGCGAGGACCGGCTGTCGAAGCCGCCGAGCTGGAAGGGCGCGATCAACCGCGCGGCGATCGCCGCGGCCGTGTTCGGCGTGCTGGTGGTCCTGCTGTTCAACCGCCCCATCCTCGCCGGCATCGCGCTCGCGGGCGTGATGTTCCTGCTCTACATCCCGCTCGGCTACGGCACCGACCTGCTGATCTACAACTTCCGGCAGAAGCGAAAAGCGCAGGGCAAGTAGCCGTGGACGTCCGGATGTTCACGGTCGGCCCGGTGGCCGAGAACACCTACCTCATCCGGCGCGATGGGTCAGACCGCGCGCTCATGGTGGACCCCGGCGACGAGCCCGACACGCTGCTCGGCGCCATCGACGCCCTCGGCGTGACCCTCGACGGCATCCTGCTGACGCACACCCACTTCGACCACGTGGGTGCGGTGGCGCCTGTGGCCAGGGCGACGGGGGCCGAGGTGTGGGTACCCGAGATCGAGGCCTTCGTGCTGGCCGACATCAACTCGTTCGTTCCCTGGCCGGGCTTCGGGCCGTTCGAGAACTACGAGGCCGAGCACACGCTGAACGGCGGGGAGCGGCTCGAGCTCGCCGGCTTCGAGATCGACGTGCTCTTCACCCCGGGCCACAGCCCTGGACACGTGACGTTCTCCATTCCCGACGAGCAGGCCATCATCTCCGGCGACGTGCTCTTCCAGCAGTCGATCGGGCGCACCGACCTCCCCGGAGGCGACCATGCGACACTGCTCGAGTCGATCCGGATGCTGGTCGACACCCTGCCGGAGCAGACCGCCGTCTATCCCGGCCACATGGCCACCACGAGCCTCGGCGCGGAGCGGGCCTCCAACCCCTTCCTCACCGAGCTCGCGCGGTGAGCCCAAAGCTGCAGGCGCCGCGCGGGACCCAGGACGTCCCGCCCGCCGTCGCGCGCCGGCGGCTCGCGCTCCAGCGGCTCGCCGCCGAGGTGCTCGGCCGCGCCGGCTACGAGCCCTACGAGACACCGGTGTTCGAGGACACCGAGCTGTTCGCACGCGGGGTGGGGGAGTCCACGGACATCGTCCAGAAGGAGATGTTCACCTTCGAGGACAAGGCGGGCCGCTCGCTCACCCTCAGGCCCGAGAACACGGCGGGGATCTGCCGCGCCTACGCCGAGCACGGGATGCACAAGCAGGCCCAGCCGGTGAAGCTCTGGACCTGGGGCCCGTTCTTTCGCCACGAGGCGCCGCAGGCCGGCCGCTTTCGCCAGTTCACCCAGCTCGACGCGGAGGCGCTCGGCTCCGACGACCCCAGCCTCGACGCCGAGCTGATCCTGCTGCTGGCCGAGATCGTGGACCGCGCTGGGGCGGGCCCTGCGCGGGTGCGGCTCGCCAGCCTCGGCACACCCGAGACCCGCGCCGAGTATCTCGAGGAGCTCTCCGGCTACCTTCGCGCGCGCGAGGAAGAGCTGTCGGGCGAGGTGCGCGAGCGCCTCGACCAGAACCCGCTACGGGCTTTCGACGCCGATCACGAGGGCACGCGCGCGGTGATGACCGGGGCCCCCCGCCTGCTCGACCGTCTTCGCGCCGACGACGCCGAGCATTTCGCGGCCGTGCGCGCGCTGCTGGACGCCGCCGGCCTCGAGTACGAGCTCGATACGACCCTGGTCCGCGGCCTCGACTACTACACGCGCACGGTATTCGAGCTCGAGTCACCCCGACTGGGAGCACAGGCGGCTCTCGGCGGCGGCGGACGCTACGACGGGCTGGTCGAGCAACTCGGCGGGCCGCCCACGCCCGGGGTGGGCTGGGCGGCGGGGGTCGAGCGCATCCTGCTGGCCTCCTCGGCGGAGCCGGAGGCCGAGGAACGCGTCTACATCGCGCTGGCCAAGCCGGACAGTGCCCAGTCGGCCTTTGCCTTGGCGCGCAGACTGCGTGACGAGGGCATCCGGGTCGAGATCGAACAGGCCGGCCGCTCGCTCAAGGGCCAGCTCAAGCAGGCCGACCGCATCGGGGCGCGCGCCACGGTGATCCTCGGTGACGCCATCGACGTGAAGGACATGGAGAGCGGTGACCAGCGCCAGGCCGGCGGGCCCGACGAAGCGGTGGAGATGATCCGGGAGACGCTTCGATGAAGGCTCCTCGCTCCAACCGCTACCGCTCGCACTGGGCGGGCGACCTGCGTACCGAGGAAGTCGGCGGCCGCGTGAGGGTCGCCGGCTGGGTGCACCGCCGCCGCGACCACGGCGGCCTGATCTTCATCGACCTCCGCGATCGCACCGGCCTGCTCCAGCTCGTGTTCCGTCCCGAGGACGCGCCGGAGGCGCACGCCGCCGCGGGCGCGCTGCGCGCCGAGGACGTGCTGACCGCCGAGGGCGAGCTGGTGGCGCGCGACCCGGCGGCGGTCAACCCGGACCTGCCCACCGGCGAGGTCGAGCTGGTGGTGTCAGCCTTCGAGCAGCTCGCCGACGCGCAGACGCCGCCCTTCCAGATCGACGAGGACGATCCGGTGGGCGAGGAGCTGCGCCTGCGTTACCGCTATCTGGACCTGCGCAAGGAGACCATGCGCGACCAGATCATCTTGCGCCACCGGCTCGTGAAGACGATCCGCGATCACCTCTCGGCCGAGGGATTTCTCGAGATCGAGACGCCCATCATGACCCGCTCGACGCCCGAGGGCGCGCGCGACTTCCTGGTCCCGAGCCGCCTCGTGCGCGGCTCCTGGTACGCCCTTCCGCAGTCGCCGCAGCTGTTCAAGCAGCTCCTGATGATGAGCGGAATGGAGCGCTACTTCCAGATCGCTCGCTGCTTCCGGGACGAGGACTTCCGCGCCGACCGCCAGCCCGAGTTCACCCAGCTCGACCTCGAGATGTCGTTCGTGGAGGAGGAGGACGTCTACAGCACGATCGACCCCCTGCTCCAGGAGACGCTGAGGCTCGGAGGCATCGAGGTCGAGCTGCCCGTCGAGCGAGTGAGCTACGACGAGGTGATGCTGCGCTACGGCTCGGACCGGCCCGACCGCCGGCTGGGAGTGGAGATAACCGACCTCTCGAGCGTCTTCGCGGCCAGCGAGTTCAAGGTGTTCCGCGGCGCGGTCGAGGCGGGGGGCGTGGTGCGGGCGATCAAGGCAGGAGGCGAGTGGCCGAGGAGCCGCTTCGACAGTCTCACCGAGAGAGCCCAGTCGCTGGGCGCGAAGGGTCTGGCCTGGGCGGTCGTCGAAGCGGAGGGGAGTTGGCGCTCGCCCATCGCCAAGTTCCTGTCGGAGGGCGAGGTGCGCGCGGCCACGGAGGCACTTGGCGCGCGTGAGGGCGACGCCGTCCTCATCGTGGCGGACACCGCGGAGGTGGCGGCGAAGGTGCTCGGCGCGCTACGGCCGGAGGTGGCCGAGCGCGAGCCCGAGGGCCACGACCTGTTCTGGGTCACGGACTTCCCGATGTTCGAGTGGAACGAGGACGAGGGCCGGTTCGACGCGCTTCACCACCCGTTCACCGCGCCCACCGGCGACCTCGACGGCGATCCCGGCAGCTGGCGCTCACGGGCCTACGACGTGGTGCTCGACGGCTGGGAGATCGGTGGCGGCTCCATCCGGATCAACACGCCGGAGGTGCAGCAGAAGGTCTTCGGCGCGCTCGGCATCGGCCCGGAGGAGGCGCGCGAGCGTTTCGGCTTCCTACTGGAAGCGCTCACCTTCGGCGCGCCCCCGCACGGCGGTATCGCCTTCGGAATCGACCGCTGGGCGGCCCTGCTCGCCGGTGTGGGCTCCATCCGCGACGTCATCGCGTTTCCCAAGGCGGCCAGCGGTGTCGATCCGCTCACCGGCGCGCCCGCGCCGGTCGACGAGCGGCAGCTGCGGGAGCTGGGCGTGCGGCTGGACCAGCCGCCGGGTTCCGCTCACGCGTAGTCGGTGGACCAGGGGCCGACGGCAAAGCCGATCAGAATCGTCTCCGTCGCCGTGCCGCGAAAGGGGCGATCGGCTGGGTTCGATGGTGCTCATGGTGGTCGCAACAACGCTTCGAGCCTGAGCCGTGTGAGATCGCCATTCCGGTGGTAGCCTCGTGTCAGGCCCGAGCCTGTACGCCAGCCGGCCGTACATGTTGAGCCGAACACCACCGGGACGGGAGTCCCACTCGCGGTAGGGCCGTGGCCCGTCGCGGAGGACACCCAAGCTTGCTCCGAACAGCAGGCCCAACTCTCGGATTTCGGCAGCGGCAGGCTGGGGCCTTTTTCCTCTCCCACGTCGGTGTCCATCCGCGCTAGCTTTGCCCCCCATGCGCTCATTCGCCGATCACCTGAGCCGGCCCACCGGCCACGGCGCCCTTGCGGGAGAGGCGCACGCGGGGGCCGCGGGCGGGGCCGCCTGCGGTGACGTGGTGCGGGTCACCGTCCGGGTCGAGGGCGCGCGGATCGCGGCAGCAGGCTTCGACGCGGACGGCTGTGGCGCCGTCACCGCCGCCGGCAGCGCGCTGGTCGAGCTTGTGGAGGGCGCCGCGTTCCTGGAGGCGGCTCGCGTCGATGCCGACGCCGTGTCCGCCGCCCTCGGAGGCCTCGTGCCCGGCAAGCGTCACGCCGCCGAGCTGGCCGCCGACGCCCTGCATCGTGCCCTGGGCGCGGCCGCGCGCGACGGCGCGCCGGCGCTCGAGCCCAGCCCGCGCCGCACGCTGGTGGCCATGAGCGGCGGCGTGGACAGCGCGGCGGCCGCCCAGCTCGCGTTGGACGCCGGTGACGAGGTGGTGGCGGCCACGCTCGAGCTGTGGGCCGATCCCGCCACCGACGGCGAGGCCAGCTGCTGCTCGCCCCAGGCGGTCACCGGCGCGCGGCACCTGGCCCACAGCATGGGCCTGCCCCACGTGACGATCGACCTGCGGGAGCGCTTCCGGGCCGAGGTGGTGGATCCGTTCCTCGAGGGCTACGCCGGCGGAACCACCCCCAACCCCTGCGTGGGCTGCAACGGCTTCGTGCGCTTCGACGCCCTGCTTCAGCTGGCCGGCGCCCTCGGCGCCGCTCGCCTGGCCACCGGCCACTACGCGCGCATCGCCCGCGACGCCGGCGGCCCCTTGATTCGCGCCGCCGCCGACCCCCGCAAGGACCAGAGCTACATGCTGGCCAAGCTCGATCCGGCGCTGCTCGACCGGCTCTCCTTTCCGCTCGGCGGCCTGACCAAGGACGCGGTGCGCGCCCTCGCCCGCGACGCCGGGCTGCCGGTGGCCGACAAGCGCGAGAGCCAGGACCTGTGCTTCGTGGCCGGCCTGGGCGGGCGCGCGTTCCTTCAGCGCCACGGCGGACCTCGGCTACGCCGCCCGGGCGAGATCGTCGACCGGGAAGGCCGGGTGCTCGGGCGCCACGAGGGTCAGCACAACTTCACCGTCGGGCAGCGCCGCGGGCTGGGCGTGGCGGGTCCCGAGCCGGTCTACGTTTTGTCGCGGGACGCCGAGCGCAACCGCGTGGTGGTGGGACCACGCGAAGCGCTGGCCACCCGCCGGGTGCTGCTCGACGACGTCCGCCTTCACCGCGTGCCTTCGAGCGTGAAGAGCGTGCGGCTGCGCTACCACGGCGAGCCGCTTCCGTGCGTGGCGGGCTACGAAGGCGACCGCGTGGTGCTCGACCTGGAGCTCCCCGCGCTCGCCGCGGCGCCCGGGCAGCTGGCCTGCCTGCTCGACGGAGACCGAGTGGTGGGGGAAGGAACGATCGGAGAGCCGTCGTGAGCGAGCTGGGCGCCCGCATCGAGCTCGAGGCACCTCTGTCGGGTGACTTCAATGCCGTGGTCCGGCTGATCATCGGCGGCATAGCCGAGCGCGTGGACTTCGGCTTCGAGGAGATCGACGACCTCCAGCTCGCGGTCGAGCGGCTGCTGGCGGAGGCCGGCCCCAACGGCAGCGTGGAGATGTCGTTCGAGGTGGTGCACGACGGGATCCGCACTCGGGTGGGCCCGTTGCGCGAGCGGGCCATCGCCGAGGCTCTCGCCGACGGCGACTTGCCTCCCGTCGGGCTCACGCTCAAGCGGATACTGCAGACCGTCGTCGACGCCTTCGGGGTGGAGGAGTCCGACGACGGAAGCGTGGTCGTTCGCCTCGACAAGGTCAAGGGCATGCTGTGAGCCTGCCAGAGCGTCGCTCCCAGGCGTCGAGCGAGAAGGCCCGAGCCGAGGACCGCGATCTGCTGCGGCGCTATCACCTGCGCGGAGAGACGACCGCCCGTGAAGAGCTGATCGAGCGGCACCTGCCGCTGGTGCGCTCGCTCGCCCGCCGCTACGCGGGCCGCGGCGAGGCCCTGGAGGACATCGAGCAGGTGGGGGCGATCGGCCTGATCAAGGCGATCGATCGCTTCGAGCTCGACCGCGAGGTGTCGCTGGCCACCTACGCCACCCCCAACGTGGTGGGTGAGATCAAGCGCCATTTCCGCGACAAGGGCTGGGCCATACGCGTGCCGCGCGCCCTCCAGGAGCTGAACGCATCGATGTCGGGCGCCATCGAGCGGCTGACCGGCCGGCTGGGGCGCTCGCCGAGCATCGGCGAGATCGCCGAGGAGCTCAAGACGACGCCCGAGGAGGTGCTCGAGGCGATGGAGGTGGGCTCCGCCTATTCGACCGTCTCGCTGTCCACCGGACCGGGCGGGGACGAGGATCTGGACCCGCTCGAGACGATCGGCGACGAGGACGAGGAATTCGAGCGCTCCGAGCAGCGCGCGGCCCTGGAGCCCGCGTTCGACCGCCTGCCGCCCCGCGAGCGCGAGATTCTGCGCATGCGCTTCGAGGAGGGCCTGCCGCAGACCCAGATCGCTCAGCGCGTGGGGCTCTCCCAGATGCACGTGTCGCGGCTGATCCGCAAGTCGCTGCAGGTTATGCGCGACGAGCTCATGCGGACCCCTCCGGGCGCCCCGGGCTGAGCGTTAAGGACAGATTTTCGTTCGTTTGACCGGGGCCGTTCCCCCCTGCAAACGGGTATGTTGCCGCGCGGCGAGCACTCCGCTCGTCCCAACGTAAATTCTGGAGGGAATTGAATGGGGAACCTCGGGAGACGAGCTCTCGTGCTGGTGTTCGCCGCTCTGGCGATGTCCGCAATGGCGGCCTGCGGCAGCGACGACGACGGTGGTGACAGCGCCGACAGCGGCGGCGAGGGCGGTGGGGGCAAGAAGGGCGGATCGATCACGATCGCCCAGACCTCGCAGCCCGACTACCTCGACCCGGCGCTGAGCTACACCGTCAACGGCTGGGAGCCTCAGTGGCTCGTCTACACCCCGCCGGTCACCTACAAGCGTGCCGAGGGCGTGGAGGGCACCGAGCTGATCCCCGGTGTGGCCGAAGAGCTGCCGGTGGTCTCCGAGGACGGCAAGACGGTCACCTTCACCATGCGCAAGGGTCTCAAGTACTCCGACGGGTCACCCGTCAAGGCCTCCGACTTCGAGCACACGATCAAGCGCGTGCTCAACCTCGAGTCCGGCGCCACCGGGTTCTACCTGGTCATCGAGGGCGCCCAGGAGTACATCGACGCCGGCAAGCCCGAGGGCGACATCTCGGGCATCGAGACCGACGACAAGACCGGTGAGGTGACGATCAAGCTGACCAACGAGGACGGCACGATTCTCAACGTCCTGGCCATGAACTTCGCCGGCATCGTTCCGGGCGACACGCCGTTCAAGAACCTGTCGGCCGATCCGCCGCCGGGCGTGGGTCCCTACAAGTTCACCGAGTCCGTGCCCAACCGCCAGTTCGTGATGGAGAAGAACGCCGAGTTCAACATCCCGGGCATCCCCAAGGGCAACATCGACACGATCACGACCAAGATCGTGAAGTCCGCCGAGCGGCAGACCCAGGACGTGATCAGCGGCAAGCTCGACTACATACAGGATCCGCCGCCGGCGGACCTGCTGCCACAGGTGAAGGCGGAGTACAGCGACCGCTATAAGGACCAGAAAACGGTCAACACCTACTACTTCTTCATGAACACGAAGGTCCCGCCGTTCGACAAGAAGGAAGTCAGGCAGGCGGTCAACTACGGCGTCGACTCGCGCGCGCTGTCGCGGTTGTTCGGCGGACGGCTGGCCCCGGGCTGCAACTTCCTGCCGCCGGGCCTGCAGGGCCACGAGGAGATCGATCCGTGCCCGTACGGCGACCCAAATGAGCCAGGCGATCTCGAGAAGGCGCGCCAGCTCATCAAGGACGCCGGCGTTGAGGGCGACACGGTCGACGTGTACACCAACAACGACGACAACCGGCCCGAGATCGGCCAGTACCTCACCGACATGCTCAACAAGATCGGACTGAGCGCCAAGCTCAAGGTGCTGGACGGCGGGGTCTACTTCCAGACGGTCGGCAACGACAAGACGAAGGCCGGGATCGGCCACGCCAACTGGTTCCAGGACTTCCCCCACCCGGGGAACTTCCTGTTCCTGATCGACGGGCCGACCAACCAGCCGACCAACAATCAGAACTTCGGCCGGGTCGACGACCCGCAGCTGAACAAGCTGATCGATGAGGTCAAGCTGGCTCCGGCCGACGGTGCCACCGAGCAGGCGGCCGAGGCGGACAAGTACGCCGTGGACGAGGCCTACGTGGCCCCCTACGGATCGGAGACGGTCGCGACGTTCATGTCCGAGCGGATGGACTTCGAGAACTGCTCGTTGTTCCATCCGGTCTACCAGAACGACTACTCGAGCTGGTGCCTCAAGTAAACGGCTGACCTATCCCATCGGGAGGGCGCTTCGGCGCCCTGCCGGTGGGGTAGGGTGTCTGCCCAGGGGAAGCTGAGCGAGGGAGATGGCCACCGAGCCCGTCACCGACCAAACGGCCCTGCAGGGGCCGGCCGCCTGGGAGGTAGAGGCCGACCGAGAGGGCGTCCACGGTGTCGGTCCTTGGCGCCTGGGGCTTCGGCGGCTCAAGCGCAACAAGGTGGCGCTGTTCTTCGGCTTCGTCTTCGTGCTGCTGGTGGCGGTCTGCTTGGCCGCTCCGCTGTGGGCGAATCAGGTGGCGAAGACCGGTCCTAACGAGAATCACCTGACCGACACGATCGTCATCGACGGGAAGAAGACCGACGTGGTGGCTCTCAACGGCACCCCGATCGGCCCGACGTAGCAGGGCGAGTTCTTCCTCGGCGCGGACCCCAACGGCCGCGACGTGATGGTGCGGCTGCTCTACGGCGGGCGCAACTCGCTCCTGATCGGGCTCACCGCCGCGTTCATGACCACCGTGCTCTCGATCGTCCTGGGCATCCTGGCGGGTTTCTTCCGCGGCCCCACCGACTCGGTGATCAGGGCGCTGCTCGACGTGATGTGGTCGTTCCCGGTGGTGATCCTCGGCGTAGCGCTGGGCGTGGCGCTCGCGCTCGGGGGCCTCAAACTCGGGCCGATCACCATCAGCGGGGACTCACTCGTGGTGCCGATCTTCGTCATTGGCCTCGTCTACATCCCTTACATGGCCCGGCCGGTCAGAGGGCAGGTGCTCTCCCTGCGTGAGAAGGAATTCGTGGAGGCGGCGCGCGCCCAGGGGGCCGGCCCGCTGCGGATCATGTTCGGCGAGGTCCTGCCCAACCTGATCTCCACGATCCTGGTCTTCTTCACGCTCCTGATCGCCAACGCGATCCTCCTCGAGGCGGCGCTGTCGTTCCTGGGCGCCGGCGTTCGGCCCCCGAACCCCTCCTGGGGCACGATGATCGACGAAGGCGTGGACCGCATCGCCACCGCGCCGCACCTCGCCATCGTCCCCGGCGCGATGCTCGTTCTCACCGTGCTCGCGCTGAACGTGTTCGGTGACGGCGTACGTGACGCCCTCGACCCGCGGGCCAAGGTCCGCCTGGAGCACTGATGGCCCGCTTCGTCGTCCGCCGGCTGCTTCAGATGGTCATGGTGATGTTCGCGGTCTCCGTGCTCACCTTCCTGATCTTCAATGTCATCCCGAACGGGGATCCCGCCGTGCGGATGGCCGGCCGCCAGCCGACGGAGACCCAGATCGAGCAGATCCGCAAGGAGTGGGGCTTCAACGACAGTCTCCCCGTCCAGTACTTCACCACCATGAAGAAGGTCTTCACCGGCGATCTGCAGTCGTACTTCACGCAGTTGCCGGTGAACGAGGAGATCAAGAAGGGACTTCCTCGCACGCTGTCGCTGGCCATCGGCGCGGCCATTCTGTGGATGGTCGTCGCGGTGGCCTTCGGGCTCTACAGCGCCGTCAAGGCGGGCAAGTTCGCCGACCGCTTCCTCACGATAATCGCGCTGATCGGGATCTCGGTGCCCGTCTTCTGGATCGGGGCGCTGATGAATTACTACCTGGGCTTCAAGCTCGGCTGGTTCCCCAACGGGGGGTACGTCGAGTTCACGGAGGACCCGCTCGATTGGTTCTACCACCTGATCCTGCCCTGGACGGCGCTCGCGATCCTGTTCATCGGGTTCTACTCGCGGGTGCTGCGCTCGAACGTGCTCGACACGATCAACGAGGACTACGTGCGCACCGCGCGCGCCAAGGGGCTCTCGCGAGCGTCAGATCATGGTCAAGCACGTCCTTCGCAACTCGATGATCCCGATCGTCACCCTGTGGGGCCTCGACTTCGGGGCCGTGGTCGGCGGCGGGGCGATCCTCACCGAGACCGTCTTCGACCTCCAGGGGGTGGGCCAGTACGCCGCGGAGTCGATCGGCCAGCTCGACGTCCCACCGGTGCTCGCCGTGACGATCTTCCTCGCGTTCTTCGTGGTGTTCATGAACGCGGTGGTGGACATCGTGTACGCCTACCTCGACCCGCGCATCCGGCTGTAGTGAGCGCCCCGGAGTCCGCCACCCAACCACCCCGCCCTGCCGGTTCCGATCCACTGCTCTCGGTGCGTGACCTGCGCGTCGCGTTCGCCACCGAGGAGGGCGTGGTGCAGGCGGTGGACGGGGTGTCGTTCGACCTGGCCGCCGGTGAGATCCTGGCGGTGGTGGGGGAGTCCGGCTCGGGCAAGTCGGTCACGGCGATGACGCTGATGGGCCTCACGCGCTCGCCCAACGCGAGGTTCGAGGGCACCGCGGACTACAAGGGCACCGAGCTGATCGCGGCATCCGAGGACGAGTTGCGACGAGTGCGCGGAGCCGAGATCGCGATGATCTTCCAGGACCCGATGACCTCGCTCAACCCGGTGCTGCGTCTGGGCGAGCAGATCATGGAGCAGATCCAGGAGCACGACGCGATGCCCGACCGCCAGGCCCGTGAGCGCACCGTCGAACTGCTCGACAAGGTCGGCATCCCGCGCGCCCGCGACCGGCTCGACTCCTATCCACACGAGTTCTCCGGGGGCATGCGCCAGCGGGTCATGATCGCCCTTGCGCTGTCCTGCGACCCGTCGGTGCTGATCGCCGACGAGCCCACGACCGCACTGGACGTGACGATTCAGGCCCAGATCCTCGAGCGGATCCGCGAGCTGCGTGACGAGACCGGCGCCGCGGTGATCCTCGTGACCCACGACCTGGGCGTGGTGGCCGACATAGCCGACCGGATCGCGGTCATGTACTCGGGGCGGATCGTGGAGCAGGGCACGCTCGACGAGATCTTCTACGACCCGCAGCACCCCTACACGTGGGGACTGCTGGGCTCGATCACGCGGGTCGACCGGCCGCGGCCCGAGCGGCTACCGGCGATCGCCGGCCTGCCGCCGTCGCTGGCCAACCGCCCCGAGGGTTGTCACTTCCGGCCCCGCTGTCCGCACGAGTTCGGCAAGTGTGCCGAGGTGCCGCCGCTCGAGGAGCGCGTTCAGGCGCGACCCGAACATCTGGACCGCTGCTGGCTTTCGGCTACCCAGAAGGAGGAGCTTCGCGAGGTGCGCCCGGGCCAGATCGGGCTCGACGACAAGGCCGGGGCGCCCTCCGCGTGAGCGACACCGGCGTCCCGCTCATCGACGTTGACCACCTCAAGGTTTTCTTCTCCGATCAAGGAGGGCCTGCTCGTCGACCGCGAAGTGGCTCGGGTGCACGCGGTCAACGACGTGACGCTCTCTGTCGCCGAGGGCGAGACCGTCGGGCTGGTGGGGGAGTCGGGCTGTGGCAAGACCACGATCTCGCGCACCATCATGCGCCTGATCGACTCCACCGAGGGGAGCATCCACTTCCGCGGCAAGGACATCACCAGTGCGGGGCGGCGCGAGCTCGAGCCGCTGCGGCGCGAGATGCAGATGGTCTTCCAGGACCCCTTTGCCTCTTTGAACCCGCGCAAGCGCGTCGCCCAGATCATCGGCCAGCCGCTGCGGCTGCACGGCACCTCGCGCTCCGAGGTGGACGACCGGGTAAGGGACCTGCTGCAGCTCGTTGGCCTTCAGGCAGAGCACCTGAACCGCTACCCGCACGAGTTCTCCGGGGGCCAGCGCCAGCGCATCGGTGTGGCGCGGGCGCTCGCTCTCGAACCGCGCTTGATCGTGCTCGACGAGCCGGTGAGCGCCCTCGACGTATCCGTGCAGGCCCAGATCATCAACCTGCTCGACGACCTTCAGGACGAGTTCAAGCTCACCTACCTGTTCGTGGCTCACGACCTCTCGGTGGTGCGTCACGTCTCCGACCGCATCGCGGTCATGTACCTCGGCAAGCTGATGGAGCTTTCGCCGGCCGAAGAGCTCTACACGAAGCCGATTCATCCCTACACCTCGGCGCTGCTGTCGGCGATCCCCATTCCCGATCCCAGAGAGAACCGCAACCGAGAGCGCGTGGTCGTCGGCGGCGAGCCTCCCAACCCGATCAACCCGCCCAGCGGGTGCGTCTTCCACACCCGTTGCCCGCGCGCCACCGAGGTCTGCCGTGAGGTGGAGCCCCCGCTGGCGCGCTACGCCAACGGCCACTTGGCCGCCTGCCACCACCCCCTCAACGTCTCCCACGAGGAGATCGGCGCGGCCGTCAAGGACGAGGCCAGCCCGCACAGCGCCGGCGAAGAGCTGCCGTCCGCGAGCGCCAACGGCGACTCGCCTGCCGGCTCCGCCTGAGCACCGCGATCCATCCGACGCGTAGGTCACCAGACGCCGCGTTTCACCCATCGGTAAGCTGCGGGAAAACTTAACCCCCCAAATGGGGGGTTTTGGCGAGCCTACGTTTACGCAAAGGGAGGTTTACGGAAAGCTCCCGCCTGCTAAAGGACGGGTCTGCATACCTTTTGCACGGCCTTAGGCCGTGAAGGTCCCAAATTGCGGGTTCGTACGATAGTGCATCACCGCCCCAGCACGAGTTTGCTGCCTCGAACGCGTGCAATCGCCCACCGCCGAGTCGCCCCGACTCGGGAAACCCGGAGGAACCCTCTATGCCCTACAAGCGCTGAACCCTTGACTGCGGGACCGCGAAGCGTGGTCCCAACGCCCGCGCACGCCCTCGCGCCGAGGACCGTGCAGCACCGGCCGGAGCACAGGATCCGGCATGACCCGTGAGGAACGCTCAATGCCCTACAAGCGCTAATCGCCCAGCAGCACTGATCGCAAGCAACTTCGTCGGCCGGAGTCAGGGGACTCCGGCGAAAGCGGGAGAGACCCTCAATGCCCTACAAGCGCTGAGCAGGAACCAGCAACGAGACCCCCGGCACGGGGTTCCGACGACAGCTGGCGCATACTTCAACGCCGTGCTCCCCGCTGAGCCACGCGCGTGAAACGACTGGCCGATCTACTTCGAGCCGAGCGCAGGGCTCGCACCTTCTTCGCGCTCCTCGCCCAGTCCGCACTGGGCACCGGAGCGGGATATGTCGCCCTTCTACTGGTCGCCTACGACAGGCTCGATTCTCCCTGGGCGATAAGCCTCGTGCTCATCGCCGACCTCCTGCCGCCCATGGTGCTCGGCCCCATCCTCGGCGCCGCGGCCGATCGTTGGTCGCGCCGGAACTGCATGGTCATCGCCGACGTGGTGCGAGCCGTCGCCTTCGTCGGCATCGCTTTGGTCGACAGCTTCGCGGCTACGCTGGTCCTCGCCCTGCTGGCCGGGCTGGGGACGGCCTTGTTCACACCGGCGAGCCTGGCCGCGCTGCCCAGCCTGGTCACGCGCTCCCGCCTGCCGGTGGCGACATCGGTCTACGGAGCGATCACCGACCTCGGCCTGGCCGTCGGTCCGGCGATCATGGCGGCGTTCCTCCTGATCGCCTCGCCCGAGACCATCCTCGCGGGCAACGCCCTCACCTTCGCCCTCTCGGCCCTCGTGCTTGCGCGGCTCAGCTTCGGTGAGGCGCCGTCCGCGGCCGAGTCCACCGCTGCTCGCGGCACGCTGCTCGGTCAGACGCGAGACGGAATCCGCTCGATCGGTCTCGTGCGCGGCCTGTGGCCCATTTTGGCCGCTTCGGCCGCCGGCGTCTTCTTCGGCGGCCTCGTGAACGTGGCCGAGCTGCCCTTCCTCAAGGACGACCTCGGCGCGAGCGACGCCGCGTTCTCAGCGATGGTCGCTCTCGTGGGGGCCGGCATCGCCACCGGCTCGCTCGCGGGAGGGGCGGGCGGCGAGCTGAAGACGCTCACGACCCGCTTCACGCATCGGGCTGTTGCTCAGCGGCGCCGGCTTCCTGGTCGCGGGGCTCGTGCCAAGCCTGGCGGTGGTCCTCATGATGTTCACGCTCGCCGGATTCGGCAACGGGCTGATGCTCGTCCACGAGCGACTGTTCATTCAGGAGACGGTGCCGGACGAGCTGGCCGCCCGAGTATTCGGTGTCCGTGACGCCACCACGGCGTGGGGCTTCGGAGTCGCCTTCGTGTCGGCAGGCGCATTGGTGTCGCTCGCGGGGCCTCAGACGGTGATCGCCATCGCCGGAGCAGGCGTATCTCTCGTCGCGCTCGCGGCGGGCTACTTTCTGCGCCACGAGCGGCTGGCGGCGGCCGAGACCGCCGGCGGCCCTTCGCCGGTGGTGGCGGAGTCGCCCTAGCCGCGAGGCTGCACGTGCGGGGCGGGAGGCGAGCGACCGTCTTGCGGACCGGCGCGCTGGCCAGCACGGCCCGGACCTCATCGCCGACGGCGTCCATGGTGAGCTCGCGCTCCTCCACCGCAACAACGAGGGCACTCACGACGTACGGGTCGAACTGACCGCCCGCGTTGTTCATGAGCTCGGCGATGCCTTCGGTCTTGGAACGGGCCGGGCGATACGCCCGATCGCTGGTGATCGCGTGGTAGGCGTCGCAGGCGAAGACGATGCGAGACGCGAGCGGGATCTCCCCGCCCTTCAGGCCGTCCGGGTAGCCGCCGCCGTCCCAGCGCTCGTGGCAGGAGCGGACGATCTCGCCGACGCGCCCGAGCAGCCCTCCCACGCGGTCGAGCATGAACTGCCCTTCGATGGTGTGGGTTTTCATCACCTCGAACTCGCCGTCGGTGAGCTTGGCGGGCTTGTTGAGGATCTCCTTGGGAATGGCGATCTTCCCCACGTCGTGCAGCAGCGCCGCGAACTCAAGCTCCTGGCGGTCGTCGGGCGGAACACCGAGCTCGTCGGCGACCGCGTTGACCAGCTCGACGACAGAGCGTGAATGCTGCGCCGTGTAGTCGTCCTCGAACTCCACGACGTCCGCCAGCAGCATGACCGTGCCGCGGTACGCCCGCTGGAGCTCCAGGGTCTTGCTGTAGCGCTCCTTGCGATCGGTGGCGAACGAGTGGAGCAGCCAGGCGAGCGGGCCGATGGCCAACAGCACGATGGGCGTCTCGAGCGCGGCGAGGGAGACCATGAAGGCGATGGGGGAGAGAATCGCGTCGACTCGGGCCGAGCCCAGCCAGCCGGTGGCCAGCTCGCGGAAGGGAACGTCGTCCAGCAGTCGGGCGCGCATGACCGTCCAGACGAAGTCGCCCACCAGCTGCGCGAGGAAGGCGAGTCCGTAGACCCACCAATCCGCGAGCCGCAGCTCGCCGGGGGCCAGCGCGACGAGCACGAGCACGGGCGGCAGGCAGTACCACAGGTCCGCAATCCGGCCGGTCACGCGCTGGCGGTGCCAGCGTCCCTCGAAGATCTCCGGCAGCATCGACAGCGCGTTGGCCAGCGCGATCATCAGCGGGACGTAGGGCAGCGGAGCGAGCAGCACGATCGGGACCAGGATGAGCTGCTCGGCTGTCCCGTAGCCGCCGCCGAACTCGAAGCGAACCCGTTCGATGAGCACGTAGCCGATGACCAGGGCTACGGCGAGGGTCAAGCCGGTGTCGCGCTCGTTGGGCACGAGCACCGCCACCAGCACGGCTGCGGTCAAGAAGGCGAGAGCGGACGTGGTGAGGACCGCGCGCTCGCGCGGGCCCATGCCCTTCGCGCGGCGCGAACGCGCCTCGCCCACCAGTCGCTCCGCCAGAAGCATCTATCGCATCGTCGGCATAAACTGGGCTATCCGCGACCCTATTGCCCTATTGCACACCTTTGGGCCGCAAAACTCCATAGTTGCTCGCAGGCTTCTCCGCAAACTGGACGTAAGTTGCGGAGTTCGCGGCGCTCGGGCCCCAGTTTACGGTAGGACAACGCGGTTCGGCCCTCCTTAGACTGCTCAGCCTATGAAGGCTGCCGAGATCCGGGAGCGGTTCCTGTCGTTCTTCGAGGCGCAGGAACACACGCGCATGGCCTCGGCATCGCTGGTTCCGAGCTCGTACGACCCGAGCGTGTTGCTGACCACCGCCGGCATGCAGCCCTTCAAGCCCTACTTCCGCGGCGAGGAGGAGCCGCCCTCGCCGCGCCTGACCTCCTGCCAGAAGTCGTTTCGGACCACCGATATCGAGAACGTCGGCCTGACCAAACGTCACCTGACCTTCTTCGAGATGCTCGGCAACTTCTCGGTCGGCGACTACTTCAAGAAGGGGGCGGTCGAGTTCGCTCTCGAGTTGTCCACCTCGCTCGAGGGCTTTGGCCTCGATTTCGAGCGCATCTGGATCACCGTCTTCGGCGGGGACGAAGAGCTCGGCCTCGGTCCGGACGAGGAGGCGATCGAGTGCTGGCGGGCCGTTGGCGTGCCCGACGAGCGCATCGTGCTGCTCGGCCGCGAGGACAACTTCTGGCAGTCCGGGCCCACGGGGCCGTGCGGGCCGTGCTCGGAGCTCTACTACGACCGCGGGCCGGAGTTCGGCCCGGACAGCGACCGGCCGGGCGACGACACCGAGCGCCACCTCGAGATTTGGAACCTCGTGTTCATGCAGTACGAGCTGCAGGCCGACGGCTCGCTACCCGAGCTGCCCACCAAGAACATCGACACCGGCATGGGTCTCGAGCGGATGTCTGCGGTGCTCCAGGGGGTCGACTCGGTCTACGAGACCGACCTGTTCCGGCCGCTGATCGAACTGGGTGAGGAGCTGTCGGGACGGCGCTACGGGCAGGACTTCGCCACCACCAGGGCGCTGCGCATCCTCGCCGACCACGGGCGGGCGGCCACCTTCCTGCTCGGCGACGGCGTGGTTCCGTCCAACGAGGACCGCGGCTACATCCTGCGCAGGATCATGCGCCGCGCCGTCCAGCAGGGCCGGGCGCTCGGCATCGAGGGCTCTTTCCTGCCGAAGCTCTACCGAACGGCGATCGAGCAGACCAAGGCGGCGTACCCCGAGCTCGAGCGCGACTGGCCGGCGATCGAGCGCTGGGCGCGGGCCGAGGAGGAGAGCTTCGGGCGCACGCTCGCGCAGGGCGAACGACTCCTGGCCGAGCTCGTCGAGCAGGCCAAGGAGGACAACACGTCGTGGGTGTCGGCCGAGGACGCCTTCAAGCTCCACGACACCTATGGCTTCCCCTACGAGATGACCAAGGAGCTGCTGGCCGACTCCGGGCTGTCGGTCGACGACCAGGGCTTCGAGGAGCTGATGGAGCGGGCGCGGGAGGTCTCGCGTGCCGGCCCTCAGCTCAAGGCGGAGGCCGACGCCGGCGGTGGTCACGTGCACGTGGATCACGACGCGGTGCTTCGCTTCGCGCGCGAGGCGGGCTTTCGCACCCGCTTCGTCGGCTACGAGACCACGGAGGCCGACACGGTGCTGCGCGTGGCCGAGCGGTCCAACGGCTGGCTGCTGGCCAAGCTCGACGAGAGCCCGTTCTACCCCGAGGGTGGCGGCCAGGTGTCGGACGGCGGCGTCGTCGAGACGGACTCGGGTCGCGCGCGGGTGGTCGACGTGTACCGGCTCGGTGACGATCAGGCGATCGCTCTCGAGCCCATCGACGGCGAGATCGGGCCGGGGGAGAGCGTGCGGGCTCTGGTCGAGCGCGACACGCGCCTGGCCACGATGCGCAACCACACGGCCACCCACTTGCTCCACGCGGCGTTGCGCGACCGCTTGGGCGACCACGTGCGCCAGGCGGGCTCCTACGTCGGTCCCGACAAGCTGCGCTTCGACTTCACCCACGGCGAGCGCCTCAGCCCGGAGGAGCTGGCCGACGTCGAGCGGGCGGTGGCGGGCTTCGTGGCCGCCAACCGGCACGTGCGCGCGATCGAGACCAGCCGGCAGGAGGCCGAGGCCCTCGGGGCGATGGCCCTGTTCGGCGAGAAGTACGGCGACTGGGTCCGGATGGTGGAAGTGGACGGCGTGTCCCGCGAGCTCTGCGGGGGCACGCACGTGGCCGCCACGTCCGAGATCGGGCTGTTCCACGTGACCACGGAGACCTCCAGCGCCTCCAACGTGCGCCGCATCGAGGCGGTCACCGGGCCGGCCGCGGCGCGGCTGTTCGAAGAGCGGACCGCGCGCCTCGGCGAGCTGTCTCGGTTGCTCCGTGTGCCCGAGCACGAGCTCGTGTCCGCGGTGGAGCGTCTGACCGATCGGGTCAAGGAGCTCGAGCGCAGGCCGAAGGACGGTGGCGGCGGCGCGGACGCGGACGGGCTCGTGAGCTCGGCGGAGGACGTGGCCGGCGTGAAGATCGTCGTGCAGGCGGTGGACGGCATGGAGGCGAAGGCGCTGCTGGACCTTTCCGACGCCGTGCGCCAGAAGCTCGGCGATGCAGCGGTGGTGCTCGGCACCGCCCACGAGGGCCGCGTTCACCTCGTGGCCAACGTCTCGCCGGCGGTGGTGGAGCGAGGAGTCAAGGCGGGCGCGGTGGTGCGGGCTGCGGCCGAGGTCGCCGGCGGTGGTGGTGGGGGCCGGGACACCATGGCGCAGGCCGGCGGCCGCGAGCCCGCCAAGCTGCCCGACGCCCTGGCCACTGCCCGCGCGGAGGTCGAGCGGGCGCTCGGCGCCGGTTCCTGATGCGTGTGCTCGCGCTCGACCACGGCGCGGCGCGCTGCGGCTGCGCCATCTCCGACCCGTCGGGAACCCTGGCCACGCCGCTGCCCGTGGTGGAGAGTCCCGACACGCGTAAGGGCCTGGCTCGCATCGCCGCGCTGGCGCGCGAGCAGGGCGCGGAACGGATCGTGGTCGGCCTACCGCTGACCCTCGCGGGCGACGTGGGCGAGCAGGCCTCCAGGGCGCAGACGTTTGCCGAGCGCCTGGCGCGGAGAGTCACCGTACCCGTGGAGCTTCACGACGAGCGCTTGACCACGCGTCTCGCGGAGCGCATGGGAGGCGCGGGCGACGCAGACTCCCGAGCCGCCGCGCACCTGCTCGACAGCTATCTCGCCGCGGCCGGAGCGGGCACGCCGGAGTGAGCTCCGGTCCGCCGCCCGTGCCGGGCGGACGATCCTCCGATGAACGGGAGGCGGCGCGGCGCGAGCGAGCCGCTCGCCGCGACGATTTCGTCGACGCCCCTCCCGTTGCCGAGCCGGACGGTGGGGGAGGCCGGCGCGAGACACGTCCCGCGCCGGGCGGCGGCTCGGGACCGCGCTGGGGCCGCATCATCGCCACCGGCGTGCTCCTGGTCCTGATCCTGGCGGCCGCCTGGTTCGCCAACTCCCTTTTCCAGCCCTTCAAGAGCGAGAGCGACGGGCCGGCGGTGAGGGTGAGCATTCCCCGAGGGTCGACCCTGGGTGACATCGCCACGGTCCTGCAGGACAACGGGGTGATCTCGAACGCAGGCTTCTTCGAGCTTCGCGCCCGCCTGGCCGGTCGCAGCGGCGACCTCAAGCCGGGCTCATTCGAGCTGCGCGAGGACATGACCTTCACCGCCGCGCTCGACGCGCTGGAGAAGGGCGTGCCGCCGGACGTGAGGTTGGTCTCCCTGCCCGAGGGCCTCTCTCGCAGCGAGCTCGCCCCCGCGGTGCGGCGCGCCGGCGTGCCGGGCAACTACCG
Source organism: uncultured Thermoleophilaceae bacterium (assembly GCA_963751105.1). GTDB lineage: Bacteria > Actinomycetota > Thermoleophilia > Solirubrobacterales > Thermoleophilaceae > JACVRW01. The sequence goes on from CAVVTG010000002.1 coordinate 1,215,224, forward strand.
GCGCGCAAGCCGGCGCAACCCGGAGCTCGACCCGGGCCGCTTCGGCGCCCCGAACGCTCCCAGCCTGGAGGGCTTCCTCTTCCCGGCCACCTACGAGCTCAAGAAGAGCCGGCCGGCCCGTGGCCTGGTGGAGGAGCAGCTCAAGGCGTTCAAGCGCAACTTCGCGAAGGTCGACCTGAGCTACGCCCGCCGGCGCAACCTCACACCCTTCGACGTCCTCATCATCGCCTCCCTGATCGACCGCGAGGCCGCCGTGGCCAAGGAGCGCGCGCTGGTCTCGTCGGTGATCTACAACCGGCTGAAGGACGGCATCAGCCTGGGCATCGACGCCACGGTGCGCTACATCTACGGCAACTGGACCGAGCCGCTCAAGCAATCCGAGCTCGCCAACACCAGCCCGTACAACACGAGGGTCAACGAGGGCCTGCCGCCCGGTCCGATCGGCAACCCCGGGCTGGCGGCCATCAGGGCGGCGGCGCGCCCGGCCCGGACGGACTATCTCTTCTACGTCGCCGCGGTGTGCGGCAACGGCCGGCACAAGTTCGCGGAGACCGACGCGGAGTTCCAGGGCTACGTCGACGAATACAACCGCGCTCGCGAGGAGCGTGGCGGCAAGTCGCCGACGGAGTGTTAGCGGGGCTGGGTCAGAGCGAGCCCGGCTGAGCGAGCCACACGCTTTCGAACGAGAGATGGGTCAGTTCGTTGATGCGGTCGTAGTCGCGGTCGTAGTGAAGGACGCCCACGCTGTGGCGACGGGCGAGCGCGGCGATGATCAGGTCGACCGGCGGCAGCCGGTGATGGCCCATCCGGCTGAGGTCGGCCTGCGCTCTCAGCGCCGCCGACTCCACCTCGGCGTCGATCCGCAGGAACGGCAGGGAGCCGAGAGCCTCCGAGATGACTCCATGTTCCTCGGCGTCGCGGGCCGAGTAGCCCGCCTCGAGAATGAAGGGCGTGCAGGCGAAGATGCGGTCCGCCGCGATGGCCTCGCCGACCTCCTCGCTCCGCGTCCGGCTGAGAATGGCGCTGCGAAGGCGCTGCCAGGCTGAGTTGTCGAGAAGAGCGGGGCCGATCATTCACCGCGCGCCCAGCCGCTGCGCCGCACCTCTTCGCCCGCGGCGGGATCGCCTGGAATGTCCTTGGCCAATACCCGCTCGATCAGGCGCCGGCGGGCCGTTTCGATCCGTTCGCGTCCCAGGCGCAACTCGTCCGTCTTGGCTCGGGCTCCGAGCAACATCAACTCCGAGTAGGGGACGCGCTCGTCACCGAGCTCCCGGCGAAGCTCGTCCAGAGCACGCTTCACGCCCGGCGTCTCGGTGATGGCGATGCGACGATGCTTGGTGGGCACGCGCTTAGTGTAACACCGGTGTTGCACTGTAGGATGGCGACATGATCGCCTGCGGTGTCCTGGGCTTTCCCGTGGCTCACAGCCGCTCGCCCGCCATGATGAGCGCGGCATTCGCCGAGCTCGGCCTCGACTGGCGCTACTTCCATCTGCCGCTGGCGCCGGAGCGCTTCGCCGGCACGGTCCGGGCCCTGCCCGGATCGGGCTACCGAGGCGCGAACGTGACCATCCCGCACAAGCTCGCGGCCCACGCCCTGGCGGACGATCTCGGTGAGGCGGCAGCCGCCATCGGGGCGGTCAACACCCTGACCTTCGGGCCCGACGGACGCATCGCCGGAGACAACACCGACGCCGGGGGCCTGATCGACGCCCTGGAGGGGGAGGAGCCCGGTCGTGCGCTGGTGCTCGGCGCCGGGGGCGCGGCCCGCGCGGCGGTGTGGGCCCTGCGCGACGCCGGAGCCGAGGTGTGGGTCTGGAACCGGACAGCCGACCGGGCCCGGGAGCTGGCCGGCGAGCTGGACGTGGGTCACGGTGAGCCCTCCGGGCCGGTCGACCTCCTCGTCAACACCACCTCAGTCGGGCTCGGGCGTGACGACACCCTCGACGGGCTGCCGCTCGTGGACGCCGGCCTCGTCGTCGACATGGCCTACGGCAACAGGGCCACCCCGTTCGCACGCTGGGGAGCAGAGCGGGGCGCGCGCGTGATCGACGGGCTGGAGGTCCTCGTCCGTCAGGGAGCGCGCAGCCTCGAGCGCTGGACGGGGCGCGACGCGCCCGTCGAGACGATGCGCCGCGCGGCGCACGTTGAGATCGCTTAGCCCGTCTAGAACACTCGTCCGGTCTCTAAACCGCGCTACGCGGCGTGCCGATATGCCGGGCAATGGCCGTCTCCCGCCCCTTCCTCCTTGCCCTCGTAGGAATCGTCCTGCTGGCCGCGACGGTGTTCGCCGTCCAGAACGCGCCGCAGGAGACGGGCGCCGCCGCCACGTCGGCCCCTGCCGCACCCGGCCAGACGGCCGAGCCCGCGGCGACGCTGTCGTCCGGCGATGCGCTCGCCGCCGCCTTCAGCACCACGCCCGGCAGTGCACGTTTCGAGCTGGAGGCCTCGCTGCGCGCCGAGGGCCGCACGGGGACCCTCGAGCTGAGCGGCGCGACCGACGATTCGGCCAAGGACCCGCGCGTGGAGCTCGACCTTCGGGTGGATGCTCTGGGCACCGATCTTCAGGGTGGCTTCGTCACCACGGGAGGAGAGGCCTGGTTCACTCGCGGCGACACGGGATACCTCGTGCCCCAGGAGATCTGGGACGGTCTTCGCGCCTCCGGCGCCGCAGCGCCGGCCGCGGCCGCTGATCCTGCCCTCGCTCCCGATCCTGCCGCCAACCCGCTGCAACAGCTTCCCTTCGACCCGGCCAAGTGGGTCAAGGACATGAAGGACGAGGGCACCGAGGCAATCGACGGTGTGGAGACCCGGCACGTGTCCGCCTCGATCGACGCCGGTGCCGCGGTGCGCGACGTCCTCGACGTGGTCCGCCGGCAGGGCGGCGCCCAGGCAGCTTCGCTGCCGCCCGGCGCGGCCGAGCAGGTACAGGACAGCGTCAAGCGAGCCGACTTCGACGTCTGGGTGGGCACCAAGGACCGCGTCCTGCGACGACTGACCGCCGACGTCGAGCTGGCCGTGCCCGGCTCCGGGCCGGTGGAGCTCGAGCTCGACCTCGAGCTGAGCGATGTGGGCAGGCCGCAGCAGATCGAGCCGCCGGCCGAGGTGAGCGAGCAGCTCCCCGGCGGCGAGTTCGGGGTCTTCATGCGCACACTGCTCGAGGGCTCCTCGGTGGCCACCGGTGGCGACCCCGCCGCGGTGAGCGCTCGTCTCGACTCCGGCAACAATCCGCGCAAGCTCCAGCGGGCCCTGCGCGATCACCGCAAGGTCGTTCTGCTGTTCACGAACTCTCGCGGCCTCGACGACAGGATCGTCGAGCGCTCACTGGACAACGTCCGTGAGGACACCCGGGCGCTGGTGCTCGTCGACGAGGTCGTGAACGTCGACCGTTACGGCTCCCTGGTGGAGAGCCTCGGCGTGAGCCAGACCCCCTCGATCGTGCTCATCGATCGCAACGGCAAGGCGCGGCTCGTGGAGGGCTACGTCGATGCCGGCTCGCTCGTCCAGGTAGTCACGGACGCGCGATGACCGAGGCGCAGGCCGGGTCGGCGCAGCTTCGGGCTGTCCCGCCCGGCACCGCCGCCCCGTCGTCGGCGCCCGACGGCCTCACGCCGCCGGAGCGGCGCGGCGGCTCGAGAGCCATCACCGACGTGATCGTCGAGATGGGCTTCATCGCGCGCGAGCGCGTGGATCCCGTGGTCGAGCGGGCGCGGCGCGAGGGCAGGGCGGCCGAACAGGTGCTGCTCGAATCCGACGCGATCACCGGCGACCAGCTGGCGCGGGCCACGGCGGAGCGCCTGGGACTGCACCACGTGGACCTCTCGGTGTTCAAGGCCGACGTCGGCGCGCTCAACCTGATCCCGGCGCAGATGGCGCGGCGCCTGGGCGCTGCGCCGATCGGCTACGACGACCGCGGCCGTCTGCTGGTGGCCATGACCAACCCGTCGAACGTGCACGCGCTCGACGACCTCAAGCTGCGTACCGGGCGCGAGGTGCAGGCCGTGGTGGCCTCGGATGACGACATCAACGGCCTGATCGGGCGGATGAGCCGCCTGGACGAGGCGGTGGCCGAGGCGGTCCAAGAGGGCGAGGACGAGCTCGCCGACGTCACCGAGATCCGCGAGTCGGCCGAGGATGGGCCGGTCATCAAGCTCGTCAACTCGATCATCGCCCAGGCGGTGGAGGAGGGCGCCTCGGACATCCACTTCGAGCCCGAGGGCAGCGAGATGCGCGTGCGCTTTCGCGTGGACGGGGTACTGCGCCAAACGACGACGATCCCCAGGCGCATGACCGCCGGCGTGGTCTCGCGCGTGAAGATCATGGCGTCGCTCGACATCGCCGAGAAGCGCGTGCCGCAGGACGGTCGTGTTTCGCTGACGGTCGAGGGCCACGCTATCGACACCCGCATCGTGACCATGCCGCGTGTGGACGGCGAGGGGATCGTGATGCGCATCCTCGACAAGTCGCAGGCGCTCATCGGGCTGGATTCGCTGGGCATGTCGAAGTCCAGCGAGGACCTGTTCGAGGACGCCTTCCGGCGCGCCTACGGAGCGGTGCTCGTGACCGGGCCCACGGGCTCGGGCAAGTCGACCACGCTCTACGCGGCGCTCAACGAGATCAACGAGCCCGGGCGCAACATCATCACCATCGAGGACCCGGTGGAGTACCGGCTCGCCGGGATCAACCAGCTGCAGGTGAACCTCAAGGCGGGCCTGACCTTTGCCGGCGGGCTGCGCTCAATGCTGCGCGCGGACCCCGACGTGATCATGGTCGGCGAGATCCGCGACGCCGAGACGGCCAAGATCGCGATCGAGTCGGCGCTCACCGGGCACCTGGTGCTGTCGACGCTTCACACCAACGACGCGCCCTCGGCCATAACCCGGCTGACCGAGATGGGGATCGAGCCCTTCCTGTCCGCCTCGGCGATCGTCGCGGTGGTGGCGCAGCGGCTTGTCCGCCAGCTCTGCACGTACTGCAAGCGGCGCACCATGCTGAGCGTCTCGTCGCTCGAGAAGGCGGGGTTCAACGTCGCCTTCGACCTCGAGGCCTACGAGCCCGGCGGCTGCGGCCGCTGCGGCGGCTCGGGCTACAAGGGCCGCACCGGCCTCTACGAGGTGATGGTGCTGTCCGACGACATCCGCGACCTCACTGTGGAGCGCGCCTCGGCCGAGGACATCCGCAAGGCCGCCTCCTCACACGGGATGCGCACCCTGCGCGTGGACGGCTTCGAGAAGGTCAAGAACGGCATCACGTCCATAGCCGAGGTGGCGAGAGTCACGTGAACGCGCACAGGAGCCGATAGGGGAGACGATGGAGCTCGACTTCGCAGAAGTCCTGCTGCAGGTGATGGAGCGAGACGCCTCCGACCTTCACCTCACAGCAGGGTCAGCACCCATGATCCGCCACCACGGCCGGCTGCACGCGCTGGACTACCCGCGCCTGACGCCGCAGTCCACGCGCGAGATCGTCTACTCGATCCTGACCAACGACCAGCGCCAGAAGCTGGAGACCGAGTGGCAGATCGACCTGGCCTACTCGATCCCCGGCAAGGCGCGCTTCCGCGTGAACGCGTATTTCCAGCGCGCCTCGCTGTCGGCGGCCTTCCGGCTGATTCCCCGCGACATGCCCAAGCTGAGCTCGCTCGGGCTTCCGCCGGTGCTCGAGGACTTTACGAAGAAGCCGCGCGGATTCGTGCTGGTCACGGGCCCCACCGGGTCCGGCAAGTCGACGTCGCTCGCGGCAATGCTCGATCTGATCAACGACACGCGGCACGAGCACATCCTCACGATCGAGGATCCGATCGAGTTCCTGCACCGGCACAAGAAGTGCATCGTCAACCAGCGCGAGCTGGGGGCGGACGCACAGACCTTCTCGCTGGGCCTCAAGGCGGCGCTGCGCCAGGACCCGGACGTGATCCTCGTGGGCGAGATGAGAGACCTCGAGACGATCTCGACGGCGCTGACCGCCGCCGAGACCGGTCACCTGGTGTTCGCCACGCTGCACACGCAGGACACGGCACAGACCGTGGACCGGATCGTGGACGTGTTTCCGCCCGAGCAGCAGCAGCAGGTCCGGGTGCAGCTCTCGGTGGCGCTGCAGGGCATAGTGACCCAGCAGCTCCTTCCCACGGCCGACGGGCGCGGACGCTGCTGCGCCACGGAGGTGCTCGTGCCGACGCCGGCGGTACGCAACCTGATCCGCGAGGGCAAGACGCATCAGATCTACTCGGCGCTCCAGACCGGCGGCAAGTTCGGCATGCAGACGATGGACGCCTCGCTCGTGCAGCTCGTGCGCGAGAACAAGATCACGCGGGAGCTTGCGGAGTCGCGCTCGAGCGCGCCCGAGGAGCTTCGCCGCCTGATGGGGACCGTGAGAGTGGCATAGGCGATGGCCACGTATGCGTTCAAGGCCCTCGACTTCAAGGGCTCCTCGACCAAGGGCGAGATCGAGGCCGGCGACAAGCAGGCGGTGGCGGCACAGCTTCGCTCGAAGGGCCTGATCGTCGTCGACATCGAGGAGCGCAAGCCGGCGAGCGCGGGCGACATCCTCGCCCGCTTCCGCCGCGTCAAGGCCGACGAGCTGGTGATCGCCACGCGCCAGCTGTCGACGATGGTGTCGTCGGGCATGTCGCTCCTGCGCGCGCTGTACGTGATCGAGGAGCAGACCGAGAACGACAAGCTGCGCGAGGTCTTCATCGAGGTGCGCAAGGACGTGGAGGCCGGCGTCTCACTGTCCGAAGCGCTCGAACGCCATCCGGACGTCTTCAACGATCTCTACGTGGCCATGGTGCGCGCCGGCGAGACCGGCGGCATCCTGGACAGCACGCTCGTGCGGGTGGCCACCCAGCTCGAGAAGGACGCCGCGCTGCGCCGTCAGATCAAGGCGGCCATGGTCTACCCGTCCGTGATCGGCGGGTTCGCGCTGATCGTGCTGTTCGCGCTGGTGGCGTTCCTCGTGCCGGTGTTCGAGAAGATCTTCAAGGACTTCGGCGGGGACCTGCCGGCAATCACCAAGTTCACCGTGTGGCTGTCGCACCTCGTCACCGAGCGCTTCTACGTGATCTTCGGCGTGGCCTTCGCGGTGGTGTGGCTGTTCCGCTGGTGGAAGCGCACCGAACGCGGACGGATGCAGTGGGACCGACTGAAGCTCAAGTTCCCCATGAAGATCGGCGGCATCGTCCAGAAGGTCGCCCTCGCGCGCTTCTCACGTACCTTCTCCGGCCTGATCGCCGCCGGCGTTCCGATGCTGGAGGCCATCGACATCACCGGCAAGACGTCCGGCAACCGGGTGATCGAGAAGGCGATGGAGGACGTGCGCGAATCGGTCAAGAAGGGCGGCACCCTCACCGCCCCGATGGCCGAGGTGCCCGAGGCGTTCCCGGTGATGGTCACCCAGATGATCGGGGTGGGCGAGGAGACCGGCGCCCTCGAGACGATGATGACCAAGGTGGCCGACTTCTACGAGGAGCAGGTGGAGGCCGCCGTCAAGGCCCTGACCTCGATCCTCGAGCCGATCATGATCGTGATCGTGGGAGCAATCGTCGGCTTCATCGTGATCGCGATGTACCTGCCGATGTTCAAGGTGTACGACCAGATCAAGTAGGGCCCGAGACGCCCACCCGAGTTGCCCAACCCCCGCCCCTAGGGTGTTGGTAATTCTGGCAACTGCGGGCTCCTGGGCGCGGGCTGGTTCCTCCCTCCCGTCGCGATGAAGCTCACGCAGTCGCCTTGGTTCTTGAAGCCGAACGCGACGTAGCCGTTCTTCTTGCATTGCGGCTTGGCTGTCGGCAGCGGCGGTCCTTGGCATGGACGTCGGAGAGTCTGGACAAGGGTCCCGCCGGACCAGGTCACGGTGGCCGTAGCTAGCTCGGCAGGCACTCCAAGTAGTGCGAATCCAGTCGGGCTGAAGTTTCCGAACTCATCCGTCGTAAAGTCGCCACTGGCACCGCTCCCGTCGATCTGAAGTGACCCGAAGAACGATGTGTTCGGGGGAAACCCACTCAACGAAGCAAGAGCCCCATATCCCTGCTGCCCATCGACCACCGGGCAGTACTCCTCCAGGGTGAGGGTCGGAGTGGGCGCCCGGGCGCCAGCAGCGGGAGCCAGTACCGCCAAAGCGACTAGGACGAGCGAGACGACGATCTTTCTCATCAGAGGACCCTTTCGGTCGGTCTAGCGCCCTTGTCCTGCGTGTTCTACATCGACCGAACGGAGCGAGTCAAGCCCAGCGAGTTCGTAGCAGGCCCCCGCCCTCGGAGGCCACGCACGCGGCGCAACGGCTCCCGACGGCGCAGCTCCGAACTCCCTGTCCACGATGACGGCCACCACGTCCATCGGCGTGAAGTCGCCCCACTGCCTGATTAGCTCGCGGGCCGGCGACAGGTCACGGTGCAGCACGCCGAGGGGCGCTCGATCGATACCCGATGCCCGCCGGGGGTCATGCCCTCCACCCCGCCCGGCACACCCGCCGTCCGTGGGTCGAAGCCGATCGCGCGGCCAGGGGCCGTGCCGGTGCGTGGACGACGGGGCGCCTAGGCCGGCGTGTGGCAGACCGCTTCCACGTTGTTGCCGTCCGGGTCGAGCACGAACGCTCCGTAGTAGTCCGGGTGGTAGATCTCCCGGACGCCGGGCTCGCCGTTCTCCGTCCCGCCGGCCTCGAGCGCGGCGACGTGGAATGCGTCGACGGTCCCGCGATCCGCGGCGGTGAAGGCCACGTGCACGCCGCTGTCGGCTCCCCGGTCTCGCTTCCCGATCCAGAAGAAGGGGAAGTCGTCGCCGAAGCCACCCACCTCGGCCACGGGCTCCATGATGAGCCTCATCCCGAGCGGAGCGAGCGCCCGCTCGTAGAACGCCTTGCTGGTCTCGTAGTCGCTCACGTCCAACCCGATGTGGTCAAGCCTGGGCTTCATGGGAACCTCCTGGGCCCGTCGCGGAGCGCCATGGTAGCCCTGGCGACGCCTTGGGCGGATACCCTGCCGCCCGTGGAGGGAGGCGCGACGCGCAGGATCATGGTCGTCGGCGACGGCGACCTGAGCGAGGAGACCGTGCGGGCCCTTGAGGCCCTCGAGGCCGAGGTGACCCATCTCCGGGAGCCCGACGAGGACGAGGTCCGGGAGACGCTCGAGGGGACCGAGGTCGAGTGCGTCGCGGTGGTCGGCCGTGCCGACGCGATCGTCCTCCGTCGCGCCCTGATGGTCCGCTCGGCGTCGGAGGACGTCCCGCTGCTCCTGACCATCTTCGATCCCACGATGGCCGAGCAGATGACGGAGCAGCTCAGCCCGGCCAAGGTGGCCTCCCTGGCCGACATCGTCGCCCCGTCGCTGGCCGGTCCGTGCATCGACGAGAGCTTCACGGCGGTGAGCGAGGAGAACGGGAAGCCCGTCGGTCTCGTCGAGGACGGCGACGACGTGCGCGAGGAGCCGATCCCCACCCAGAAGCAGCGCCGTCCGGAGGCCTTCGCCCGCGCCCTGTTCACCCCGTACGACAAGAGCGCCGGGCTCCTGCTGTTCGGGTCGCTCGGCCTGATCACCGTGTTCCTCATCGAGACGGTGACCGCCGTGTTCGTGCTCGACGACACGGTGGTCGACGCGTTCTACGGGTCGGCCAAGACGCTGGTCACGGTGGATCCCAACCCGGCCGTCAAGGACGGACCGGGCTGGTACAAGGTCTTCACCTCGGTCTCGATGCTGATCGCCCTCGTGTTCGCCGCCGGCTTCACCGCCGGCCTCGTCAACCGGGTCATCGACCGGCGCCTGACCGGGCTGTTCGGCAAGCGGGCCGTGCCACGACGCGACCACGTGGTGGTCATCGGCCTGGGCCAGGTCGGCCTGCGGCTGTGCCTGGTGCTCCGGGCCTGCCGCGTGCCGGTGGTGGCCGTCGAGCGCGACGAGGAGACCGAGACGGTGGGCCTGGCGCGCGAGTACGGCCTGCCGGTGGTGGTGGGGCGCGGAGCCGACCCTTCGCTGATGCGGCGCCTGTCGCTGCCCAAGGCCAAGGCGGTGGCGGCGGTGACCTCCGACGACCTGGAGAACATCTCCGCCGCCATGACGGCGCGGGGTATTCACGAGCCGGTCCGCGTGGTTCTGCGCGTGGGCGACGGCGCGGTGGCGAACGAGACTCGCTCGCTGCTGGCCCTCGGGATCGTGCGCGACGTGCACCGCATCGCGGCGGCGCTGCTGGCCCGGATGGCGCTCGGCGACGACGCTGAGAGCGTGGTCTGCCTGGACGACGAGGCCTACCTGCGGTTCCCGGACGGCCGCCTCGAGCAGGCCGAGCTCGACACGCTCGCCGGGCCCGCCGGCCAGTGACGGCTCAGTATGTGGCCAACAGGCGGCAGGGACCGCCCGACCCCTCTTCCCAGGGCACCACGCCGACGACGACCTCGGCGCCCCGCGGCGGGATGCGGCTGAGGTTGGCCACGCTCTCCACCCCGTAGCGGTCGGCGCCCAGCAGGCTCGTGTGGACCGGGAAGGTGGTGGAGTTGCCCGGGTCGAGGCTCATCGTGTCGACGCCGATCCCCTTGATCTCGCGTCGCGCGAGCAGCCACTCGAGGGCGTCGATGCCGAAGCCGGGGAAGTGGTAGGTGCCGCTCGCGTCGGCGTTCTTGAACGCCACCGGGTCGGGCAGGCGCTCCTCCCAGCCGGAGTACATGAAGACGACCGCGCCGCGAGCGATTCGGCCGTAGCGGCGCTCGTAGCGACGGAGGTCATCCACCTCGACCTCGGCGTCCGGGTCGGAGGCGGCGCGGCCGGGAGATGTCGATCACCGCCACCGGCGCGAACAGCTCCTCGGCCTCGAGCTCGTGCACGAGCCGGCCTCCGGCGATGAAGTGCCCGGGGGCGTCCATGTGGGTGGCCGAGTGCTCGTCGAACGTCCACTCCTGCTTGTAGAAGCCGTCGGCCTCGACCGTGGTGAGGCTCCGGCGGCTGGGCGGATTGCCGGTCGTACACCGGGAAGCCCGCCGTGAACACGTGGGTCAGGTCCTGGTAGCGCTTCCGCGACCAGCCATTGCGCGAATGCGCGGAGGCGCCCGTGGGCAGCAGGGCGGCGAGTGCCGTGGCCCCCGCGCCGGCGAAGGTCGCTCGCCTCGTCAGGCCCTTCTTCGGCTCCGAGGCGCGCTCGGCCTCGATCCCTTCACGAACGGTCTCGACGGTCCCCGGCAAGCACATGGCAGCTCCCTCGTTCAGCCAGTTTCTCGGTGGCCAGGACAGGCCGCGGCCAAGCTATCAGAGCTCGATTGACCGCCTGATCTCGGTGACCTCGGCGTCGATCGCGGCCATCCCAAGCGCGCGGGCGACCGAGACCCGGTGGTGCCCGTCGTCGACGAAGTGACGGTCGCCGACCCGGTATACGGCTATGGGCGGGAAGGAGGCACCCCGGCGCCCCGCCATCCACAGGTGCTCCCAGCGCCGCCGGCTCGATGACGACGGGCGAAAGGCACAATCGAAGGAACGCGCCTTTGCGCACTCGGCCGTGCCGATCACCGAACACAGGGGAATCGTCGCCAGGCCAAGGCGCCGCCGGCCACCCGGGGGCAGCCCGTCCAGCTCTGCCTCCAGCAGGGCGAGGCGCCGCCCGGCCGCGGGCCGCCTGAGCAGCCAGCCGAGCAGCTGAGCGCGCCTGCGGCTCCTGCGGGCGCGGGCGAACGCCGTCTGGGCATCGACCATGAGGTTCCCGGTTTCCACGGTCCGAATGCTGACGCTGAGACGGGCCTCCGCCATCGGGCATTTGCAGCGGATTTCCCTCTCTGACCCCTTACGACTCTCGCTCGATCTCCCTGCGGGCCGACTCGAGGTCTCCGTGCGCGACGATCCGGTCGACGAGGCCGTCACGGACTCGGAAGGTCATGAAGGTGGCCTGCTCGACCGGAATGCGGGTCATCACCCCGTAGCCCCGCATCCTGAGCCTTCCCAGCGCGACGCCCGGCATCACGTCTTCGATCTCGTCGATCTCGAAGCTCACCCCGTCGATGGCGCCGTCGAATCCCGCGAAGTAGCGGCGAGCGCCTTCGTGGCCCCTGTAGGTGTCCGGCTCCGTCGAGGCCTCGGGCGGCACGACGAACACGGCGTCTTCGGCCAGCAGTCCGATCAGGTTCTCGACTCCGCCGTCCGCGTAACGCTCCAGGAGCAGGCGCACGGTGTCGGAGGCCGGGCCGGTCATCGACGCCGACCCTACTTCCCACGCTCGGGTCGTAGGCTGAGAGGGTGGTGGTGGAGGTCAGCTTCGACGAGAAGTACTGGTATCCCGACGACGGCGGCGTGGTCTGGCTGTCGGGCTACCAGGTCGTCGAGCCGCGGTCCGGACGCTTTCTCGCGCGCGATGCCCCGGAGCTGCGCGAGCGCGGGCTCTACGTCGCCACGGTCGCCGGCGCGAAGCTTCATCACGCCGGCGCCGTCGCGGCCGAGAGCGTCGAGCCGGGCCGCCCGCTCGAGCTGCGGCGCGACCCGGAGAACGCTCACGACCCGAACGCCATCGCCGTGTACCCGGCAGGGGGTGGCGAGCAGCTCGGCTGGGTGCCGCGCGAGCTGGCGACCGAGCTCGCGCCGCAGCTCGACGCGGGCGGGACCTGGAGCGCGGTGTCGCTGCGCGAGAGCCGCGACTCGCCCCGCGATCCGCGCACCGGGCTGACCATGCTCCTGGCCGAGACCGGGACGATCGAGCTGCGGGAGGTCTGACGTCATGGCGGACGAGATCGACGAGCTGTACGCGCTCCCGCTCGGGGATTTCACCCGGGCGCGCAACGACCTGGAGAAGCGCCTGCGCAAGGAGGGGCACCGCGACCAGGCCGCCGAGGTCAAGGCGCTGCGCAAGCCCACCGTGCCCGCCTGGGCGCTCAACCAGGTGGCCCGGCGCCACAAGAAGGAGGTCGCCCGGCTGATCGAGGCGGGGCGCCGCGTGAGCAGCGCTCAGGAGAAGCTGCTCGGCGGAGGGGACCGCAAGGCGCTCGACAAGGCGAGCACCGACCAACGCGAGCTGTCGAGGAAGCTCGTGCGGGCCGCCGTGACGATCGGCGACGAGGCGGGAACGGCCACGGGTGCCGCGTTCGAGGACAAGGTCGGGGCCACACTGCGGGCTGCAGCGGCCGACGACGAGGTGGCGGCGCAGCTCGCGGCCGGCCGCCTGGAGCGCGAGCAGGAGGCGGTCGGGCTGCTGGGCTTCGGCTCCGTGCCCGAAGCCAAGCCGAAGCGGAGACAAAGCCCGCGGACGAGAGGCCGCGGACGACGACGGCGCGGCCCGCAAGGCCGCGGCCGGCGAGCGCCGGGCCGAGGCCCGGGAGCGAAAGCGCCTGCGGGCGCTCGAGACGGCGCAGAAGGCCGAGACGCGGGCGCGCAAGGCGGCGGAGGCCGCTGAGAAGGCCACCGCCAAGGAACGCAGGACAGCCGAGCGGGCGGTGGAGCGCCTGAAGAAGGCGGAGGGCGAGGAGGAGACGGCGGCGGCCAAGCTGAAGGAGGCTATGGCCGAGGTGGAGCGGCTTGACCAAGAGGGCGCCGAGCCGTAGAGGGCCGCTCTACCCGGCGGTGTGCACCACCACCGCCTCGATCTGCTTCTGGCCGCGGGAGCCCGGGTAGACCGGGCCGGCCGCGCTGATCCGGTCGCCCGGCTTCGGCAGCGGTTCGGGGCGCAGGTCGGTGCGGACGTCGATGATCGAGATACCCGGCGCGGTGATCGACGCCTTGGAGAGGAGCACGAAGTGCGCATCCCCGTCGCCGTCGGGGTCGACCGCCTCCACGTACAGGATGCGCCCGCTGGCGGTGCGGCAGTTGGCCAGGCCGGACGGGCAGGTGGCGGGCTGGAGGGCGGCCTTCGCGGGGGCAGGCGCCGCGGGGGCGGCCGTGGGAGGGGGCGGCTCTGGGGCGGACGCACGCGGCTCCTCGGAGCCTCCGCCGCAGCCGGCCAGCGCCAGCGGGGCCAGGACCATCAACGCCCAAGCCCTCACTGCTTCGGCGCCGACACCGACAGCACACCGACCTCGCGTTCCTCGTCGCCCAGGGCGGGGGTGAACACGATCGGGTAGTTGCCGGCGTTCGGCACCAGCACGTCGAAACGCGCCGGGGTGACCGGCTCGGCCGAGCCGCTCAGGCCCAGCAGCGGGATGGACACGAGGCCCGGCTCCTCGACGCTCACCTCCACGCTGGCGGCGGCTCCCGTCTCCAGCCGGCGGGTCTGATCCTCGGCCACGTCGAAGCGCAGCGTGGGCGGCGCCTCGCCGCTCGCGATCGGCGTGTCGCCGGGTGTTGCGGTGGGCGCGGTCTCGGTCTGCGTCTCCGTCTGGGTCTGGGTGGCGTTCGGGTCGGGCGGAGCGAGCGGATCGCGCGAGCCGCTGTCGCGCGAGAACGACGCCGCAAGGGCGGCCACCCCGAGGACGAGCGCGAACAGCAGGAGAGCGCGGCGCAGATGCACGCTGCTGATGGTAGGTGGACGGAAGTCCAGGCATCCGGCCTTTGTCTACAGGGCCCCCGCGGATGGGTCGATCAACGGAGCGGAAGCTGGAAGACCGCGGCGTCCGGCCCGGAGCTCCGGCACTGACCCACACAACGACCCGTCACCTCAAAAGGAGGAGACACATGCTGCGGAAGCTCCGCGAGCGCATTCACAACGGGCAGGAGGGGTTCACCCTCATCGAGCTGCTCGTCGTCATCCTGATCATCGGCATCCTGGCTGCCATTGCACTGCCGGCCTTCCTGGGCCAGCGTCAGAAGGGCCAGGACTCCGAGGCGAAGTCGAACTCTCGTAACCTCGCCTCGCACATGGAGTCGTGCTTCACCAACGCCGAGACCTACGCCGCCTGCGACACGTCCCAGGACGTGACTCAGAGCGGTATCACGGTCGGTGCCGCGGACGGTGAGGTGTCGGTGACCCCGAACGGCACGACGGGCTACACCCTCGTCGGTCACTCCCGCTCGGGCAACGACTTCACCTACACGAAGGCCGGTTCGACGGTCACCCGAACGTGTACCGCAGCGGGCACGGGCGGTTGCGGCAACAGTCAGGGCAACAACCGCTGGTAAGCGCATCATCCTCACGACCAGGGCGGGCCTTCGGGCCCGCCCTTCGTCGTTCTTGGGCGCCCGATCGGCCACCGTGGAAGCCCGTCGTTCAAGGAGCGCCGGCGTGCGGTCGAACACGAGCTTGATGTCTCGCCGTCTGCATGCGTCCGAAGAGCAAGGGTTCACCCTCGTCGAGGTCCTGGTCGCAATCGCCATCCTGCTCGTCGGCGTTCTCGGGGTCGTCACCCTCGTGGACGGCGCGAACGCAGTCACCTCGAAGACCAAGGCCCGCGAGGGCGGTACCAACGTGGCCCGCTCGATCATCGAGGTGTCGCGCTCGGTGCGCTACCGCGACCTCACCGCCCAGGAGCTGCTGGACGGGCTGAACAGTCGTCCCGGCCTCGCGGACGTGAAGCCGGCCCAGACGGGCTACACGCTCCGCAGCCGCAACGTCGACTACGAGCTCACGCTGACTGTCTGCTCGATGGACGACCCTCAGGACAACCTGGGCACCCACATCGGCCCGGTCGCCTACTGCACGGACTCCGATGCTCTCCCCGGGGGCCAGAGTGGGCAGGACCGCAACCCTGACGACTACAAGCGCGTCCGGGTGACGCTCAACTGGAGCACCCGCGGGGTGGGCCAGTCGATCACGCAGACCTCCGCCATCATCAACCCGGTCGGTGGCCTCGGCCCTTCGGTGACGTCCTTGAGGATGACGTCCCCGACCTCGAACAGCGACCCGCTTCAGATCACGAGCGACCTGGTGCACGAGGCGTCGTTCGAGGCCCTGACCTCGGCCACCGCAGCCGGCGTCAACTGGTCCGTGGGCGGCGAGCCGATGGGCACGGCGAGCGGCTCCGGTCTCATCTGGAACTTCACCTGGCAGCTCGACCGGCCGAATGGAGACATCGTCTACCACGACTGCACGTACGTCGTCCAAGCGGACGCCTACGACGCGGGCGACCGCGCTGGGGCCCCTCGGGCGGTGACCGTCGTGCTCAACCGGCGCGCTCCCGTGGAGCCGGAGGGCTTCGGGGGAGGGCGCAACGGCTCGGGCAACTACGTCGACCTGCAGTGGCTCCCCAATCCTGAATGCGACATCCGTGGCTACCGGGTCTACCGCAGCAGCTCAGCGGGCACGCTCGGTTCCGCGATCACCTGCCTCAACGAGGTCACCGACATCACCCAGAAGGCCGAGTGCACCGACGACCCGTCCGCGGGAGGCACCTACTTCTACACGGTGGTCGGGCTCGACGTGCCGCCCGGCGGGGGCGCCCCACGTCAGGGGCTCTCCAGCGACCAGATCTCCGTTGGCCCTGCGACCGGGCGACCGCCGGCGCCGACGAACGTCTCTCTGTGCGTGGGCGACGGGTCGTCGAATTGCCTCGACGCCGGCGGGGACGCAGCACCCGCGGGCACCGTGGTGGTGAGCTGGGACCCCTCCACCGATCCGGACGGCATTCAGTTCTACCGGATCTATCGCGACGGCACGGCCTACGCCAACCGCCATGACGACTACTTCCCCAGCGCGCAGAACCCTGGTTACGCCTGGTTCGAGTTCGACACGGTGGGCGCGCCGCACACCTACCGAGTCAGCGCCGTCGACGGCTCGTTTGCCGAGTCCGACCTGAGCGGCCCGGTGACCGGGGGCTAGGGATGACCGCGTCGCGCAGGGAAGAGGGGTTCACCCTCGTCGAGGTGCTGCTGGTGTCGGTGCTGATGATCGTTGTGCTTGGCGCGACGCTCACGGCGCTCACGTCGTTCGAGCGCAGCACCAGCACCAACCAGCGTCAGAACGTCGCCCAGGACCAGGTCCGCAACGCGCTCGACCTGGCCACGCGCGACCTGCGCAACCTCTCCAGCCCCACGGTCAACCTGCCCCAGGCCGTCGACCGAGCCGACCCTCAGGACGTGATCTTCCAGTCCGAGGGCCACATCAAGCCGTCGGGCAGCTTGAACCCGACCAACACGACACGCGTCCGGTACTGCCTCGGCCCCTCACAGAATCTCTACCGGCAGATCCAGACGTGGACGAGTGCCACGCCGGCAGCGCTGATCACGGAAACGCTCTGTCCCGGGCCGGGCTGGGCGACGACCAAGATCGTGGCCGAGGACGTTGTGAACGGCGTGCGCCCGGTGTTCACCTACAACTCCGCCGACCTGACCCGAATCACCGAAGTCACGGTGACCGCCTTCGTGGACGTCAACCCCGGCAATACCCCTGCTGAGAGCACGCTCACCAGCTCGGTCTATCTCCGCAATCAGAACCGCAGGCCCAGTGCGGCATTCAGCCTGGCTCTGGCGGACGGCAACCGCATCATCATGAACGCCTCGGAGTCGACCGACCCCGAGGAGAAGGCCATGACCTTCCGCTGGTTCATCGACGGCCTGGAGGTGGGCGGCAACATCGTGCGGACCGATCCGGTCGCGCCCGGGACCCGAACCGTCGCCGTCGAGGTGTCCGACGGCACGCTCGCCGACATGGCCCCTGACCAGACGATCTGTGTGCCCGATCCAGCCCAAGGAGTGAACTGTCCATGAGGAACCGGCTCTCAAACGAGCGGGGCAATGTCATGGTGACCGCGATACTGCTGCTCTCGATCATGCTCACGATCGGCCTGGCTGTTCTCTCGCAGGCCGACAGCCAGACGAGCCAGTCTCGAATCGAGCGCGAACGCGAGTCCACATTCAACCTCGCCGAGGCGTCGCTTTCCGCGCAGACGTTCATCCTGGGGCGCCGCGGCACCGGCATCGCCGGCCGCCAGTATCCGCTCGACGGCTGTCCCACAGCCGGCGATCCCTATTTCTGCCCGATCTCGTCACAGATCGAGAAGAGCTACAACGGAGCCGGCCAGGTCGACTTCGACGCGACCACCACGTGGCGCACCCACGTGCGCGACGATCGCGACCCCGTCACGAACGAGGTTCTGCGCTTCTGGGACGAGGACATCCTGAACCCGGCGAGCTCTAAGTACGCCATCTGGCCGCGCTTCGACGCGGACGGCAACCGCCATGTGTGGGTGCGCTCGGAGGCGGTCGTGCGCGGGCGCAAGCGCGCGGTCATCGCCTGGGTCCGAATCGAGGACAGGGTGGTCAGCTTTCCGCAGTACGCGATCCTGGCCGGCTACGTGCGAGGCAAGAACAGCGGCGGCCACGGCGGCCGGCCGCTGGTCAACTCGACCGGGTCGCCCCTGGGAGTCGCGGTGCGCTGCAACGAACCCTTCCCCCCGCAGTCGAGCTGCGTCGACCTGAACCCCACCAAGGGGCCGCAGATTCAGCCGCCCGGGAACGTGACCGTGGGCTATCCGCGCCCGTCGGCGCTCGACGATCCGGACGCGCTGCAGGCGCTGGAGGACGTGGCGCGAGCCAACGGGACCTACTACACGAGCTGCCCGTCGAATCCAAACGGCGACGTGGTGATGGTCGAGAACGCGGGCACCTGCCGCTACACCAACAGCGCCCCCGCCGCACCGGGCGCGTCCAAGTGCTGCAACACGCAGGCCAACCCCGGCCTGTACATCCTCAAGCGCGGGAGCGTCGATTTCGGCGGCAACATCGAGTTCTGGGGGGTCGTCTACAACGCCAACCTCGACAACTCGTCCGCCGAGCGGCTCGTGGAGACCTCGGGGACCTCCGCGATCAGGGGCGGCGTGCTGGTGGACGGCGCGGGCGGGGTGTATGCGGGCTCGAGCGGCGACAACATCGTCTACAACGCCTTCGCGTTCCAGAACATCACGGCGATCGGGACCGCCGGTGTCGTGCAGAACACCTGGCGCGAGATCGTCAACCCGCGCTGAGCCGCCGGAGCGGGCGCTAGCGTCACCACCTCACGATGGCTTCTGTGCCGGAGATCGTCGTCGCCGGCCTCGTGGGAGCCGTCGTAGGCAGCTTCCTGAACGTCGTGGTGCACCGGGTCCCGCTCGGCGAGTCGATCGTGAGTCCGGGGTCGCGCTGCCCATCATGCGGTGAGCCCGTGAAGGCGTACGACAACGTGCCGGTGGTCTCGTGGCTCCTCTTGCGCGGGCGCTGCCGCGGTTGCGGGGCGCGGATCGCCACGCGCTACCCGCTGGTGGAACTGCTCACGGCCGCGGTTTTTGCCGCCGTGGTGGCCGTGCGCGGGTTCGACGACGACCTCCTGCTCGAGCTCCCCTTCGTCGCCGCGTTGATCGCGCTCGCTGCGATCGACCTCGACCATCGGCTGCTGCCGAACAAGATCGTCTATCCGCTGGCAGGGTGGGGGGTGATCGCCACGCTGCTCGTGGACGCAGGCGACCTCGTCGAGCATCTCGCGGCCGGCGCCGGCGCGTTCCTGTTTCTCCTCCTCACCGTGCTGGCCTACCCCCGCGGAATGGGAATGGGCGACGTGAAGCTGGCGGGCGCCATGGGCCTGTTCCTCGGCCTGTCCGTGATCCCGGCGATGCTCACGGCCTTCCTGTGCGGCTCCGTCGTGGGCCTCGCCATGATCGCCCGTGAGGGCGCGGCCGCACGCAAGAAGGCGGTGCCCTTCGGCGTCTTCCTCGCCCTCGGAGGAATAGTCGCCGTGTTGGCCGGGCCCGAGCTCATCGAGCTCTACGAGAACGCCTTCCTCGATTAGACGCCGCCAACGTCCAGCGGAACTGGACATTTGCGAGCGGCGGCTAATGCCGTCCGGCGCAGAGTCGATATCCGGTGAGACCGCTCATGGCGTTTTCCCTCCGCAAAAACTCAGATCGTGCAGTCGTCGGCCTCGACATCGACGGTCGCTACCTCGCCGCGGCCCAGGTCGACGGCGGCCGGGTGGTGCGTGCCGCCAGCCTCGAACTGCCGGACGGCGTGGTCCAGGACGGCGAGGTCGCCGACCCTCAGGGCCTGGCCAGGGCACTGAAGAGCTTCATCGCCGACACGGGCCTCCCCAAGAGCGTTCGCCTCGGCGTCGCCAACCAGCAGATCGCCGTCCGCGTCGTGGAGCTGCCTCGCATCGAGGATGTGAAGCAGCGCGACGCGGCTATCCGCTTCCAGGCCTCCGAGGCGATCGCGATGCCGCTGGACGAGGCCGTGCTCGATCATCAGCTCGCCGGCTATTCGGACTCCCCGGATGGCAGCCCGCGCATGCAGGTGGTCCTCGTGGCCGCCCGCCGGATGATGATCGACGTACTGCTCGAGGCGGCGAAGGAGGCCGGGCTGAAGGTGCGGGGGGTGGACCTGGACGCGTTTGCCCTCCTCCGCATGCTCGCGCCCGGCGACAACGGCCCCGAGGACTCGGCGCGCGTCTTCTGTCATCTGGCCGGAATCACCAATCTCGCGATTGCGGTGGGATCCACCTGCTTCTTCACCCGTCCGCTGTCCGCTGTCTGGGACGACGAGGACGCCGGCTCGGCGCTCGCCGACGAGATCAGGCTCTCGATCGACTACTACATGACCCAGCCCGAGGCAAGGCCGGTCGGCGAGGTGGTGCTGTCGGGCCCGGGCTCGGCGGACGGTCAGCTCGTCGAGAACCTCGCCCGCCATTTCGGAATGCCGGTGCTGGTCGCCGCGCCGCTTGGGAACATCGACACTTCGGCGCTTGCGCCCGGCGAGGATCCCCACCGCTACACCGTGGCGGCCGGCCTGTCGCTTGGGGTGGCCGCATGAGGCCCGTGAACCTGATCCCGGAGGAGCGCCGCCGGCGCACCACGAGCAATCGCTCGGGCAGCGCCTACGGGCTGCTCGGCCTGCTCGGCGTGCTGCTCGCAATGGCTGTGGGGTACGTGCTCACCACCAACACCCTCAACGAGCGCACCACGCAGGCCGCCGAGGCCCGCGAAGAGGCAGACGCTCTCGAGGCGCAGGCCTCGAAGATGAACAGCTTCACGGACTTCGCCTCAGTCGCGACGACGCGCCTCGCCTCCGTTCAGGGCGTGGCGGCCTCGCGCTTCGACTGGGAGCGCTTCGTGCGCGAGCTGTCCCACGTGATGCCCAAGGGCAGTTGGCTCCACTCGACCGACGCGTCGGTCACCGGCGCCATCGAGGGCGCCACACCGACCGCAACCTCTACGACGAGCGTCGCCGGCGCCGGAGGCCCGACCGCCAACCTGATCGGCTGCACCCCGCGCCAGGACGACGTCGCGCGCATGATGGTCCGTCTGGGCCTGATGCATCGCGTGACCGACGTGACGCTCAACGAGTCCGCCGTGGAGCAGATCGGCGGTGAGACCTCACTCGACCAGTGCGGTGACCTCTACAAGTTCGACCTGACCGTCACCTTCAGCCCCACTCCTCAGATGGACGAGGTTCCCAGGGGCGCCACCCGAGTGCCGGCCTCGCTCGGAGGTGGCTCATGAGCCTCACGGACAGGGACAAGAAGATCGCCTTCCTGATCATTCCGATCCTGGCGATCGTGGGGTACTGGTTTCTCCTGCTCGCGCCCAAGCGCGAAGAGGCCTCCAAGGCCGGCGAAGAGGTGACCCAGCAGGAGCAGCGCCTCGAGACTGCGCGCGGCCGGCTGGCACAGGCCTCGACCGCCGAGACCGACTTCAGCAGCGACTACTCGGAGATCGTCCGCCTCGGCAAGGCGATCCCGGCGAGGGTTGACATGCCCAGTCTGATCGTGCAGCTCGAGAGCGCGGCTCAGGGCACCGGCATCCGCTTCACCAAGATCGGGACCGGCGAACGGCTGGCGGCCGCGCCGCCCGCCACGGCGGGCTCCCCGCCACCGGCGGGCGCGGCTCCGAGCGCGGGTGCCACGCCCGCGCAGGCCGGAGGTCAGCCGGCGCAGAGCGCTCCAGGGACCGCTGCCGAGGCTGCGAACACCGCCGCCGCGACGAGCGATCAGCGCAGCGGTGCGTCCGAGCAGTCCGGTCTCGAGCCCGGTGACGCTCAGACCTCGGCCGCTGCGTCCCAGGGCGGCCTTCCGGTCGGCGGCGGCGCCGCCGGGACTCCCGCTGCCGACGGTGGCGTCGGCACCGCACCCGCAGGACTGGAGACGGTCGCGGTCGACCTCGAGTTCGTCGGAGACTTCTTCCGGCTCGCCGACTTCTTTCACTCGGTCAAGCGCTTCGTTCGCGTGGCCAACAGCACGGTGATCGTGAACGGGCGCCTTATCACCATCGAAGGCCTGCGCTACACGAGCGATCCACAGCTCTTCCCGCGCATCAAGGCCGAGCTCACGGCAACCGTGTACCTCTCGCCGCTGTCACAGGGCGTCACTGCGGGTGCGACTCCGCAGGGCCCGGGCGGCACCACTCCGGCTACAACGACCACGCCCGCGACCCCCGCGTCGAGCGGCTCCACAGCCACGCCGGCTCCGGCTCCGGCTCCGGCCCCGACCGCCGCCGCCACTCCATAGGGAATCTACGATGAAGCTCTTCCTACTCGATCTCTGGAACGACCTGCGCGAGAAGCGCCTCTGGCCCGTCGCCGTCGTGCTCCTGGCGGGGCTGGTTGCGGTTCCGGTCCTGCTGGCCAAGCCCGCGGAGGAGCCGAAAGCTCCCCCGCCTCCCCTGGCCGCGGTGAGCAAGACAGACGAGGAGAGCGAGCTCAAGCAGTTGGCCGAGGTCAAGCTCGCCGAGGAGGAGCCTGGTGACGGCTCGTCGCTTGGCATCTTCGATCCCGACGATCCGTTCATCCCTCCGAAGGCGGCGGTGAAAAAGGAGTCGGACCAGGCGCCGCAGAGCGACGCGGGTCCTGACTCGGGCCAGTCTCCCGAGGGCCCCAGCCCGACGGCGACAGGGGACGGACCGGCCGACAGCGGCGGAAACGGTGGCGGCGACGCCGGCGGGACGACGGGCGACACGGGAGGCGACACGGGAGGCGACACGGGAGACGGCGACGGCGGCAGCGCGCCCCTGACCACGGTGACCTACAAGTTCGTGGCCGACGTGAGCTTCAGCGCGAACGGCCGGGCCCGACGCGTCAAGGGCCTCGAGAAGCTCGACATCCTGCCCAACGAGGCCTCGCCTCTTCTGATCTTCATGGGTGTGACCGAGAACGCCGGCAACGCGGTCTTCCTCGTCGACTCGACGCTCGAGGCCGCGGGTGAGGGCCGGTGCAGGCCGAGCGCGTCCGATTGCGCCTTCCTGTATCTCGGCGCGGGCTCAGAGCACGAGTTCACCAACGACGAGGGTGACTCCTACACGCTCCGCGTGGATGAGATCCGCCGCGTCAAGCTCGGCGCATCCGCGAGCAGAAGTGACGGCGACGGCAGGAAGGCCCGTGCGTCCATCGGTGCCGCCGGCGTGCGCCGGTTCGCCGCGCCGATCATCGCCGATCTCGTCACGGTGTCCAATGCGCCGCCGTCCGACTCAAACAGTGGCCAAGGCCACCGATAGGGGGAAGAGCATGCCTCGTCTGTTCTCCATCTGCCTGCTCGCGCTCTCTGCGGTGGCGCTCCTCGCGGCGTCGCCGGCGGCGGCCGCGAAGAAGCGTGCGAAGGCCTCGACGCCTTCGATAACCCGTGTGAAGCCGATGCGCGTCAGCGTCGGCGACCCGCTCACCATCAGCGGGCGCAACTTCAAGCCGCGACGCACGAGAAACACCGTGATCTTCCGCTCGAGCAGCGGTCGCACAGCCTTCGCCAAGCCGCGCCGTGCGACCCGCGCGAAGCTCGTGGTGGTCGTCCCCGCCGCCGTGTCGCGCCTGCTGAGGGTCGACGACGGCCAGCAGAAGCCCACGCGGCTCAAGCTGCGTGTGCTGGCGGGCAAGTTCTCGAAGTACACCACGCGCCGGTTGTCCCCGGTCGTGACCGGCGCGGGCGCCGGCAGGGGCGCTCCGGGGCCGGGAGGCGGTGGGGGAGCCGGCGCCGTCGTCTGTGACAGCGACGCCGATCACGACAACGATCTCCTCAACAACGGGCTCGAGCTGTTCGTCGGCACCGATCCGTGCCTCGCCGACACCGACACCGACGGGATGATCGACGGCTGGGAGTACTGGTCGGCCAAGGACCTCAACATCAAGGCGCTGCCGTATCCCGGTTCGCGCCCGTTCCCGAACGCGCTCGATCCCTCGGACGGTGGCCTGCGGGGCGCGACCTTCAGCAAGATCGACTTTGACGGCGACGGCCTGACCACGCTCGAGGAGTACCGGGCGTGGACTGTGAACGGCAGCAGCTTCGACGAGCGCAGGATCGACCGCAACGCCGGCGTCCTGCTCAGCCCGCCGGATCTCCAGTCGGCGCTCGGCTACAGCGACGGCACGAAGTTCAGTCGCGACGACGAGACGCCGTCCAATCCGCCCTGGCGCTCGGGCGATTTCCCCGACTACGGGCTGCCGCATCCGAGCACCTACTTCTCCTATCCGAGCGACTTCAACCTCCACGGTGACGGTGCGTGGCGCGACGACGAGCGCGACGCGGACGTCGACGGCCTGTCGAACTGGCTGGAGTCCGCCCGAGGACCGAGCAAGAGCGCTTGGTGGAAGGGCTTCTGGGCTCAGGAAGCAATCCAGATCGAGCCGTGGAAGAAGAAGTCCTACTGCGGCGTGCGTCCCGGTCACTTCGACGAGCGGCCCTTCGCCGAGCTCGACCTCGCGGACGGCGACGTCGACGGCGACGGCCTGCTCGACGGGGAGGACGACCAGGACAACGACGACTACGTCAACGTCAAGGAGCTCTACGAGCTTTCGTACGACTGGGATGGCAACGGCAACCCGGCCTGGTGCGCATGGGCGCCCGGCGTCATTCCGACGCTCGACGTGGCTGGGGTGGATGTCCCGGTCAACGCGTTCAACCCCTGCGTGCCCAACCCGAGCTCGCGCACCTGCGCGGACTACATCCCCTTCGAATAGCCCACACCCTCGTAAGTAGGGTGTGGGCGGCTTGTCCTTCCGCTTCGTAACCGCCGGGGAATCACACGGTCCGGGCCTGACCACGGTCGTCGAGGGGCTGCCCGCGGGCCTCGAGCTGCGCCCAGAGGATCTCGACCGGGATCTGGCCCGGCGCCAGCTCGGACACGGGCGTGGCGGGCGCATGAAGATCGAGCAGGACAGGGCCGAGGTCACGTCGGGAGTGCGCCACGGACGGACGTTGGGGAGCCCCGTGGCGCTACGGATCGAGAACCGCGACTACCAGAACTGGGAGGAGCGGATGAACCCCTGGCCGGTGGAGGGCGAGGTGGCCGAGGTGCACCTGCCGCGCCCGGGCCACGCCGACCTGGCCGGCCTCCAGAAGTACGGCTTCACCGACGCCCGCAACGTGCTCGAGCGGGCCTCCGCGCGGGAGACCGCGGCTCGTGTGGCTGCGGGCGCGCTGGCCAAGGCCTTCCTGCGCGAGCTGGGCGTGACCATCCGCTCTCACGTGACCGGCATCGGCAGCGTCACCGCGCCGGGGCGCGACGGGCTCGGGCCCGCCGACTTCGACGCCGTGGACGAGTCGCCGGTGCGGGCACTCGACGTCGGCGCGAGCGAGGCGATGGTGGCCGAGATCGACGCGGCCCGCAAGGCGAACGAGTCGCTGGGCGGCACCTTCGAGGTGATCGCCTTCGGGCTCGTGCCCGGGATCGGCTCGTACATCTCCTGGGAGGAGCGTCTCGACGGCCGCTTGGCGGGAGCGATCATGTCGATCCAGGCCATGAAAGGGGTTGGCATCGGAGACGGCTTCGCGCTGGCCGGACGGGTGGGCTCACAGGCCCACGACGAGATCTTCTTCTCCGACGAGCGCGGCTACCACCGCGAGACCAACCGGGCCGGCGGGCTCGAGGGCGGCATGACCACGGGCGATCCGCTCGTGGTCGTGGGCGCCATGAAGCCGCTGCCGACGCTGACCAAGCCGCTGCGCTCGGTGGACACGGAGACCAAGGAGCCGGCCCAGGCGCTGCGCGAGCGCACCGACTCCTGCACCGTCCCGGCCGCCGGGGTCGTGGGGGAGGCGATGGTGGCGCTCGTGCTGGCCGCGGCCTACCGCGACAAGCTGGGCGGCGATCACATCGACGATGCGCGCGCGGCGCTCTCCGCGTACGAGCAGCGCATCGGCTGGAGGCGTGACCGATAGCGGCTGGCGCGCTGGTGATGGTGGGCTTCATGGGGGCCGGCAAGTCCACCGGGGCCCGGGCGCTGGCGGCCGAGCTGGGCGGCGAAGCCCTCGACTCCGATCGTCTGCTCGAGCAACGCCTGGGCGAGCCGATCGAGGTGTTCTTCGACCGCGAGGGCGAGCAGGCCTTCCGGGCGCGCGAGGAGGAGGTGGTGCTCGAGCTGCTCGACCGGCCCGACGCCCTGGTGATCGCGCTCGGCGGCGGGGCGGTGGGCTCGGAGCGGGTCCGTGAGGCACTCTCCGCCCACACCGTGGTGCACCTCGAGGTCGAGTCGAGCGAGGCCTGGCGGCGGGCCTCGAACCACGGCCGTCCCCTGGCGCGCGATCCGGAGCGCTTCGGCCAGTTGCACAGGGACCGCGCGAGCCTGTACGACTCCGTGGCCGACGCGGTGCTGCCGCCCGGAGAGCGGGACGGCATCCGGCGCACCGTGCCGGCGCTGCGAGCGCTGGCCGACGCCCCGGGGGGCACCCGCCTCGTGTGGGCGGCCTCGGCCGGCGGCGACTATCCCGTCTTCCTCGGCGACGGCCTCACGGCGTCCGGGTTCTTCTACCCGCGCGAGGGCCGGCGGCTCGTGGTGACCGACGAGAACGTGCGCGCGGCGGTCGCCGTGCCCGACCTGTCCGGCGCCGAGGAGCCCATCGTGGTGGCGGCGGGCGAGCAGCACAAGACGCTGACCGGCGCCGAGGAGGTGCTGCGCTCGCTGGCCCGCGCCGGCACCGAGCGCGGCGATCTCGTGGTGGCCCTGGGCGGGGGCGTGGTGGGCGACGTGGCCGGCTTCTGCGCCGCCGTCTATCAGCGCGGCGTCCGGCACGTGCAGGTGCCCACCAGCCTGGTGGCGCAGGTGGACTCGGCCTACGGCGGGAAGACCGGCGTCGACCTGCCCGAGGGCAAGAACTACGCGGGCGCCTACCACCAGCCCTCCGCGGTCCTGTGTGACCCCGCGCTCCTGGCCACGCTGCCGGCAGCGGAGCTCGCCGCGGGCTACGCGGAGGTGATCAAGACCGCGCTGATCGCAGGTGGTCCGCTGTGGGCGAGGGTGCGCAGGGGAGAGGACGTGGACGCCGGGATGATCATGGGTTGTGTGCGCACCAAGCTCGCCGTGGTGGCGGCCGACGAGCGCGACGCCGGCCGGCGCCAGGTGCTCAACCTGGGCCACACGGTGGCCCACGCGATCGAGGCTGCCACGTCGTACGGCCGCTACCGGCACGGGGAGGCGGTGGGCATCGGCCTGCTGGCCGCGCTGCGGCTGTCGGGGCGGGAGGCGCTGCGCGCCGAGGTGGCCGGGCTGCTGGAGGCCCGCGGCCTGCCCGTCTCGTTCTCCGGCGCGCCGGTGGAGGCCGTGATCGAGCTGACCGGCCGCGACAAGAAGCGTGAGGGCGGCCGGGTGCCGTTCGTGCTGGTGGAGGCGCCGGGCGAGGTCACGCCGGGGCACTCCGTGGACGACGGATCGCTGCGGCGGGCGGTCGAGGAGGTACACGCCGGATGAAGACCCGCGTGGAGGTGATGCACGGAGTCAACTTCGACGTGCTGGGTCAGCGCGATCCGGAGATCTACGGCGGGCTCGGGCTCGCCGAGCTCGAGTTCAAGATCGGCGAGTTCGGAAGCGAGCTGGGCCTCGATCTCAGCTTCTACCAGTCGAATCACGAGGGCGAGTACTGCGAGTTCCTCCACCGGGCCGGCGAGAACGCCGACGGGCTGATCCTCAACCCGGGCGCGTGGACGCACTACTCGTGGGCCATCCACGACGCGCTCGAGGTGGCGGCGCTGCCGGCGATCGAGGTGCATCTCTCGGCCGTGGACGAGCGCGACGAGTGGCGACGGCTGTCGGTGATCCGCGACCTGTGCGCCGGGTGCGTGCAGGGCAAGGGCGCCGACGGCTACCGTGACGCCCTGGCGATGCTCAAGGAGGCGATGCAGGGATGAACGTGCAGGCGGCCCATGCCGCCGAGGCTCGCACCGACAGGCTGGTGGAGCTCGTCACCGAGCGCGAGCTCGACTGCCTCCTGGTGACCGAGCTTCCCAACGTGCGCTACCTCACTGGCTTCACCGGCACGAGCGGCGCCTGCGTGGTCACTCCGAACGAGCGTCTCTTCCTCACCGATTTCCGCTACGTGGAGCAGGCCGCCGAGCAGGTGCAGGGCTACGAGACGGCGCAGGTGGGTCGCGACATGGCAGGCGACCTTGCGCGGCGCCTGCACGGCCGTGCGGGATTCGACGACGAGCACGTGAGCGTCGCGCTGCACGGCAAGCTGGCCGAGAAGACCACCGACGGCGTCGAGCTCGTGGCCGCCGGAGGTCTGGTGGAGCGGCTGCGCGCCGTCAAGGACGACGCCGAGGTCGCCGCGATGAGGGCCGCGGCCGAGCTCGCCACGGCGGCGTACGAGTCGCTGCTCGAGCTCGGCCTCGCCGGGCGTACCGAGCGTGACGTGGCCGTCGGGCTCGTGCGCTTCATGGAGGACGGGGGCGCGGAGGGGCCGTCGTTCGAGCCGATCGTGGCGTCAGGCGCGCACGGTGCCCTGCCCCACGCGGTCCCGCGTGACGTGGAGATCCCCGCCGGCACGCTGGTGGTCGTCGATCTCGGCGCTCAGGTCGACGGCTACTGCTCGGACTGCACGCGGACTTTGGCCACCGGGCCACTCGACGACGAGGCCGTGGCCGTGTATGGGGTGGTGCTCGAGGCGCAACAGGCGGGGCTGGCAGCGGCGCGAGCCGGCGCGGAGTGCGCCGCGGTCGACGGCGTCGCCCGCGACGTCATCGAGGCCGCCGGTCACGGCGAGCGCTTTGGCCACGGGCTCGGGCACGGGGTGGGCCTCGAGGTGCACGAGGCGCCGCGGCTGGGCAAAACCGCCAAGGGCGAGCTCGAGGCCGGGACCGCGGTGACCGTGGAGCCGGGGGTGTACCTGCCCGGAGAGTTCGGGGTGCGCATCGAGGACCTGGTGATCGTGGGCGCGGGCGAGCCCGAGATCCTCACGAGCTTCCCGAAGGAGCTCGTGACGGTCGCTTGAGGGCGCTCGCGGCCGGCTCGCCGTGACAGCGCTCCTGGCCGTCGCCGCCTTCGCCGGCGCGCTCGTCGGCTCGGCCACCGGCTTCGGCTTCGCACTCGTCGTCTCACCGGTCGCCTTTGCCGTGCTCGATCCGCTCGAGGCCGTGTGGACCATGCTGGTGCTGTCGCTGGTGCTGAACGCGCTGATGCTCTTCGAGGGTGGCCTGCCGCGCCACGTGGACTGGCCCGCGCTGGGGCCGCTGCTGGCGGCGGCGTTGCCGGGCCTGGCCGCGGGCATCGTGGTGCTCGACCTCCTGCCCAAGCGAGCGCTGCAGGTGGGCGTGGGCGTGGCGGTGATCGCGGTGGCGGCGCGTCAGCTCTACACGCGGTCACGCGAGGCGCCGCGGCGCCGGCCGCGCCGCGGGGAGACGCTCGGCGCCGGGTTCGCCACGGGGCTGCTCACCACCTCGCTGAGCGTCAGCGGACCGCCGCTCGTGCTCTGGCTCGAGGACCGCGGCGTGCGCCCGGCGGAGTTTCGCACCACCCTCGCGGCCTGCTTCCTGGCGCTCAGCCTCGCCGGCGGGGCGGCGCTCTTCGTGGCCGAGGGCGAGTCGAAGCTCGAGCTCGGCGAGCTCCCCCTGCTGCTCGGCCTGGTGGTGGCGGGCTACCTGGCCGGCGCCTACGCCTTCCGGCAGCTCGAGCACGAGCGCTTCTTCGCGCTCGCGCTCGTGCTCGTCATCGCCACCGGCACGGCCAGCCTGGTGGCCGGCCTGGCCGGCGCCTAGCCGGCCGACAGCCGGGCCGTCACTCCTCGCACAGCGTCGTCTCGTAGCGGCAGGCCACGATCTGCGGCGTCTCAACGGGCGCACCGGCGTCGATCGACCGCGCCAGCCGGATCAGCTGGGAGTGCGACCACGCCAGGGGCGTCGCTGAGAACGTGTTCTCGCCCGGCACGAACTCCGGGCTCGTGCCCACCGGCGGCTGGAGATCCCACACCTGCTCGGCGATCACCTGGCCGCCCGAGTCCGCGGCCACGTTGTTCATCGTGTCGAGGTACGCCTGCGCGTCCTCGCCGGCGGCCAGGGCGTACTCGCCCCGCTCGCCCGTGAGCAGCGGCCAGCCGCGCCCGATGGTCTCGCCCGAGCCGGGATCGACCGGCGCCCACTGGCTTCCGTCGCGCTTCTCGCCGTACCCGTCGAAGCTCGACCGGTGCCAGAAGGGGCCGTTCTCGGTGTCGTAGCGGAGCTCGCGATCGATCACCCGCAGGGTCGAGGCGATGTTCGGGTCGTCGGCCGACTTGACGCCGAGGCGGACCATCTCGAGGAAGCTCGGATCCACCACCTGGCGCTGGTCGATCAGCGGCCCGCCGTCGGCGATCTGGATCTGGGCACCGGAGTTGGCGTCGCCGTTGTCGGTGATCCGCAGGTAGTACGGCTCCGCCGAGAGCGGCCCGTTGCGCGTGAGGGTCCAGGTCTCGAGGTTCGCCCGCCACTCGTCGGCCACCGCCTCGTAGCGGCTGGCCCGTGCCCCCGCGCCGTTCTTGCGAGCGATGTCGGCGGCGGTGACGAGACCGGCGATCTCGGCGGCGATCGTGGCCGGCGAGTAGCCGCCGATGTTCTCCCAGCGCTCCTGGTCGGTGCGGGGCCCGTTGGCCACGAGGAAGTCGGCCGAGCGGCGCACGTTGTCCCAGTCGCGCGGACCGGTCCGGCCGAGCTGCCAGGCCAGCACGATCGGGAAGGCCACCTCGTCGAGCTGCAGGCCGTCGAACACCGGCTCGCCGTCGAGTCGCGCGTTCTGCGGGAAGGATCCGTCGGGGCGCTGCTGGACCTCCCACAGGTAGTTGAGGGAGCGCCGCGCCGCGGCGGTGTCGCCCGCTGCGAGCAGCCCGGTGGCGATCTCGTACAGGTCACGCGACCACACGGCGATGTACACCGGGAGCTCCTGGAGCTCGTTGGCCCATGCCCAGGGTCGGCCCGGAGCGGCCACGAAGCCGCCGCGGTAGGTCTTGTCCTCGTGGGCGGCGAGCAGCATCACCGAGGCGAGGTAGCTCGACCTCGCGCCGGACGCGCTCTCCGGTACGGGGTCGAGCGAGGCGAAGTACTTGCGCCATCCCGCCGAGTACTGCTGGCGCGCGGAGGCGAAGCCGCGGTCGAGGGCGGCCCGTGCTGTCCGAAGCGCCGCGCCTTCTCGCCGGCCGAATCCCAGTGAGAGCTCGAGCTGCTGACCGCCAGACAGCCCGGTCAGATTGGTCTTGCCCACCTGCACGACGTTGCCGCGGTCGGGAGCGGTGTAGTCCCAGTCGAGGGTGTAGTCGTCCTGAAGGTCCTTCCAGGGGTCGCTGCGGTTGAGGTAGCCGCTCGAACTGGCCGTGAAGCCCGACGAGGCCAGCACCGCGCTGCTCAGGACGTCGTCGGTGGCCAGGAGGGCGCCACCGCCGCTGCGGCCCTTGTCGTCGTTCGCGTTCAGGCCCAGGGCGGCGTCGTGCAGCACGTAGACGTCATAGGGGGTCCCGGTGAGCGACTCGAAACGGATGTCCACCAGCACCGCGGAGCGGCCGGGATCGGTGACGTAGGTCTTGGTGATCCGGTAGTTGCCGGACTTGGCCGTGTTGACCTGTCGGTACACAGGGCTGCGCCGGCTGATCAGCTCCACCTGGGAGTCCGTGTCCTCGTCCTCGCGGTCAGCGAAGGTCTCACCGTCGGTGACCACGAGCTGCGTGTCGCGGCTCGCCGGCGTGTCGATCCGCGGGAAGAAGACCTCGGTGAGGACGCCGCTGTTGATCGTGTACCAGACCTTGCTGGCGCGGCTGCGCGAGGTGCCGAAGCCGTCCTTGTCTCCCGGCGCCCAGTCGGAGGCCTTGCCCGGCGCCCCGGGCGCCTTGGTTGGAGCGGCTGCGGACGGTCCCGCGGCGAGCATGGTGGACAGCAGCAGGGCAGACAGCAGCCAGGCGGCGCGGTGGATGCGCATGTCTCTTCTTCCCCTCCCAAGGTTCAGTGAAGGACAGGCCAACGCTACCCGGCGCCAAATTCGACGAAACCGGGGAGACGGGTTGCAGGCCGCCGCCGCTGATGCGAACATGCGTTCGTATGATCGTCTGCGCCCTCTACCCCCGCTTCGAGCTGCTCGCGGCGCTCGGCGACCGCCGGGCACTGCTCTCGGAGCCGGCCGCGCTGGCCCCCGAGGCGGGTCGCGAGCAGATGGTGGGAGAGGTCTCGGCGGCGGCCGAGGCGTTCGGGGTGGTGCGAGGGATGCGGATGGGTGAGGCGATGTCGCGCTGCCCAGCTCTGCGCCTGGTGCCGCCCGATCCCGAGGGCGTGCGCACGCTCTGGAACACGGTGCTCGACCGGCTCGAGGGGCTGGGGGCCGAGGTGGAGTCCGACCGCGCCGGGGCCGCCTTCTTCGGCGCCGGCGCCATTCAGGGCATTCACGGCGGCGACCTGGCCGGCGTCCTCACGGCCGCCCGCCGGGCGCTGGGCGCGGGAGCCCGATTCGGAGCGGCGCCCAGCCGATTCACCGCCCACGCGGCGGCGCTACAGGTCCGGCCGCGGCCCGGTCGCCGGGCCCACGTGATCGAAGAGACCGCGATGAGGGAGTTCCTCGCGCCCCTTCCCGTCGGCCTGCTGCGCACGCGGCCGGAGCTCCAGGCGCTTCCCGAAGTGCTCGAGCAGCTCGGCATCCGCACGCTCGGCGAGGTCGCGGACCTGCCGTCGCAGGCGATGGCCGAGCGTTTCGGCCACCCCGGGCTGCTGGCCCTGGACCTGGCCCGCGGGCGCGACCTTCCCCTCCAGCCGCGGCGCCCGCCCGAGCCGGTCCGCGAGCGTCTCGATCTGCCCGAGGCGGTGTCGGGCCAGCAGCTCGAGCGGGCCCTCGAGCTGCTCGTCGCCCGGGTGCTCGCCCGGCGCGAACGGCGCGGGCGCTCGCTGAGGGCGCTGGCGATGTCGGCCCGCTTCGTGGCCGGGGGCACCTGGCGCATCTCGGTCACGCTGCGTCACGCCAGCGCCGACCCTGCCCGCATCCGGCTCGCCCTGGCCCCCAAGCTGGCGGAGCTGCCCGCCCCCTCCGAGTCGCTGGGGCTCGAGGTGGAGGCCTTCGGCCCCCCGGCGCACGATCAGGGACGCCTGCTCGACGAGGCCGCCGCGATTCGCCGCGGCCGGCTCGGGGAGGCGGTTCGCCAGGCTCGCCAGGCCGCTGGGGCGGACGCCGCTCTGCGCGTGCTCGACGTGGATCCGGACTCGCGCATCCCGGAGCGCCGCGCGGTGCTGGCGCCCTTTCCCGACCAATCGCCCCAGTGACGCCCGGCTCCTCGCGCCGTCTCGGCTCTCCCAAGCCGACCTCCGTCCTTCCCGGCGACGGAGGCCTGCCGCGCGTGGTGGCCGGCGGCGAGGTCGACACGGTACGCGAGGAGTGGGTCGTGGAGGACCGCTGGTGGACGGCGCGGCCACTGCGGCGTCGCTACTTCGAGGTGGTCATGGCCGACGGGCGCAACATCGTCGTCTTCCGCGACCTCGTCGGCGGGGGCTGGTTCCTGCAGCGCTCCTGAGATGGGGTTAGGGCAGCTGGGGGTTGAGCCGAGGCCTGGCGCGGTCGATACTCCTCTTGATGAGGGCCGGCAGGCTCACCACCCTCGCTCGCCTGGGGGCCATGTTCGAACGCACATCCACCGTGCGCAGCGACGCCGATCTCCACCGCGTGCTCGAGGACGTCTGTCGGACCATCGCCGACCTTCTCGGCTACAACGCGGTGGTGGTCAACGTCTACCGGCCGGCCTACGACGACATGCTCACCGCCTCGGCCGTCGGCTCCGAGGACTCGGTCCAGGCCTTGGTGGGCAAGGCCTCGCCCGCGGACACCTGGTATCCGCTGCTGGCCGAGCGCTTCGAGCGCCGCGGCGCGTACTTCATCGCCGGCGAGGAGTTCGACTGGGACGAGCTGGGCGTCGAGACCTTCGTGCCGGACATCGCGCCCAGCGACGAGCCCAACGCCTGGACCGCCGAGGACGCTCTGTTCGTGCCGTTGCGCGACACCGACGGCGGACTGATCGGGGTCATCTCGGTGGACGAGCCACAGACGGGGCGGCGCCCCAGCGAGGGAGAGCTGGACGCCCTCGTGGCCATCGCCCGTCAGGCGGCCGTGGCGCTGCGAATCGCGCAGGAAACCGCCGAAACCGTGCAGCACCAGCGCATGCTCGAGGGCCTGCTGGCCGTGTCGGCGCGGCTGGCCGAGGCCAGGGAGACGGACGAGGTGCTCCAGGCCGTCTGCGACGGCATCCAGCAGGCGCTGGGCTTCGACAAGGTGGCCATCGAGCTCGCCGAGGAGGAGGGCGCGCCGCTCGTGCCGGTGGCCGCCAGCGGCTGGCCGCTCGACTCCGAGGCCATCAACCACGGGTTCCCGCTGGAGGCGGTCGAGCCGCTGTTCACCGAGGAGTTCGAGGTGGCCGGCTGCTACCTGATCCCGGTCGAGACGGCCGAGGAGCGTCTGGGCCCGGACCGTGTCCATTACCGCTCGGAGATGGACGGCAGCGGGCCTCACGCGTGGGCGCGCCACTGGCTGCTCGTGCCCCTGGAGGAGCCGGAGGGCACGCGGCTCGGCCTGATCTGGGTCGACGATCCGCGTGACCGGCTGCTGCCCAGCCAGGCCCGGCTGCAGGCGCTTCGACTGTTCGCCAACCAGGCCGTCGCCGCCCTCCAGACCGCCGACCGGGCGGTGCGGCTGCGCCACGAGGCCACCCACGACCCGCTCACCGGGCTCCCCAACCGGCGTGCCTTCCTGGCCCGGCTCGGGCGCGAGGTCAGCCGCTCCGACGCCCAGCTCGCCCTGATCCTGTGCGACATGGACAACCTGAAGCGGGTCAACGACCAGCACGGCCACGAGGCCGGCGACCGCGCGCTCAAGGCGCTCAGCGACGCGCTGCGCACCGGGCTGCGGCGAAGCGACGACGCCTATCGCCTCGGCGGCGACGAGTTCGCCGTGGTCCTGAGCGGCGCCACCCGGCTGGATGCCGAACGCGTCTCACAGCGGCTGCAGGCTGCGCTGGCGGTGAAGCGAAGCACGGGGCAGGAGGTGGAGGCGAGCTTCGGGATCGCCGTCCACGAGCCGGGCGAGCAGCCGGAGGAGCTGGTCTCGCGAGCCGACCAGCTCCTGTACCGGGCCAAGCGGCGCCGGTCGGTGGCGTAGGGGCGCTCCGCTCGGGCCTGCGCGGCGGGCCGTCGCGTGGTCCGGTTGGCAGTGAAGGGGGTGGGACGGGGCGTATCGGAGGCCTCTGACGAGAAACGCACCCCTATAGGTGCATAACTCGTCGGACGCTCGGGCGCGGCCGGTCGGTGGCCTAAGCAATCCCGCTTTGGGCACCGCCGCGGTGCTCTATCCCGGACGGTGGCTCGGTCACGTCATAGCCTGGGGCCATGTCCCAGGAGAACGTCGAGTTTCTGCGCGAGGGCTACGAGGCCCTGAGCCGGGGCGACATGGAGACCTTCAGGGCGCTGTCGCAAGAGCGGCTCGACCCGCAGTTCGATTTCCACTCACTGTGGGACGGCCGGGTCTTCAAGGGCCTCAGGGGCACCCAGGAGTGGATATCGGACACACGCGAGACCTGGGACGACTACGACCAAGAGCTGCTGGAGATCGTCGACCTGGGCGACGACGTGCTGGTGGTGCTGCGCCTCTCGGCTCGTGGCGGTGGGAGCGGCGTGCCGGTGACGCAGGACCTGGCGGTCGTCTGGAGCTTCGAGGGCGACAGGGCGGTGCGGGCTCGCTCGTTCGCATCGAGAGCGGAGGCGCTGGAAGCGGCCAAATCCGCTTAGGATCCTGACTTTGCCCCTGTATGGGGGGTGAATCCAGGATCCTAAGGGTGGGCCGGGCAGATCGGAGGGCATCTGACGAGAAACGCACCCCTAGCGGTGCATAACTCGTCGGACGCCCCGAGAAATCCCCCTTTCCAATCAGACCACGCCGGACCCGAGGCGCCCGCCCCGAGCGGAGCGCGCTCGTCCGTGCACATCCATCCCCCCCACATGCGAACATGCGTTCGTGCCCTACGTCGAGCTCCACTGCCACTCGGCCTACTCGTTCCTGGACGGGGCCTCACACCCGGTTGAGCTCGCCGGGGCCGCCGCCGAGCAGGGTCACGGCGCGCTCGCGCTCACCGATCACGATGGGCTGCACGGCGCCATGGAGATGGCGCAGGCGCTCAAGCCGCTGGGGGTCCGCCACATCACCGGAGCCGAGGTCACCCTCGACGACGGTTCGCACCTGACGCTCCTGTGCGAGACGCGCGAGGGTTACACCAACCTCTGCCGGCTGCTCACCGCCGCCCACTGGCACACCCGGCGCTGGGCTCGCGAGGGCTGGTCCGATCCCACGGCGCAGGTGGTCGACGGCCGCCGGCCCGGCCAGGACGCGCTCGACGAGGAGCCGTATGTCTCGCTCGAGGAGGTGGAGCGAAACGCCGCGGGGCTGGTCTGCCTGTCCGGGTGTGCGGGCGACGGGGCGGTGGCGTCGCGCCTCGAGGCCGAGGATCATCCGGGGGCCGCCGCGATGGCCCGCCGCCTGCTCGGGATCTTCGGCGGCGACCGCTTTCGCATCGAGCTGCAGCGTCCCTACTGGCGCCACGACCGGCGCCGCAACCGGCTTCTGTCGGAGCTCGGCGAGCGGCTCGGGGTGCCGTGCGTGGCCACGGGCAACATCCACGCGCACGCGCGGGAGCGCATTCCCCTGCAGGACGCCATGGTCGCCGTGCGGCTGGGGGCCACTCTGGACGAGACCGAGCCCCGCCGCCGCGGCAACTCGTCGCACGTGCTCTCACCCCCCGAGCGCATGGCCCAGCGCTTTCGCGACCACCCCGACGCCGTGGAGGAGAGCGGGCGGCTGGCCGAGCGCCTTCGCTTCGACCTCACCGAGGATCTCGGCTACCGCTACCCCGGCGCGGAGGATCCCGACGCCGATCGCAACCTGGCCGAGCTCTGCCGTGGAGTGTTCGAGGAGCGCTACTCCGGGCGTCGCAGCCGCGAGGAGGCGATCGGCCGG
This sequence comes from uncultured Thermoleophilaceae bacterium, assembly GCA_963751105.1. Classification (GTDB taxonomy): domain Bacteria; phylum Actinomycetota; class Thermoleophilia; order Solirubrobacterales; family Thermoleophilaceae; genus JACVRW01. The sequence continues at coordinate 1,252,196 of CAVVTG010000002.1, forward strand.
CTCGACGAGGAGCTGCGGGTGATCCGTCATCTGGGGCTGTCCGGCTTCTTCCTTCTTCACCGCGACATGCTCGAGCTGGCCCGGGGGGTGGCGGCGGAGGTGCGAGGCCCGGAGTCGGCGCGGCGGCTGATGGCGCCGGGGCGGGGGAGGGGCTCGAGCGTGTCCTCGATCGTCTGTTACCTCACCGGTCTCTCCCACGTGGACCCGATCGAGAACGAGCTGTTGCTCGGGCGCTTCCTCAACGAGGAGCTCACCGCGCTTCCGGACATCGACCTCGACTTCCCGCGTGACATCCGCGACGTCCTGATCCCGCGCGTGCACGACCGCTACGGGCGCGACCGCTGTGCGCTCGTGGCCGCCTTCGCCACTTTCCAGGTGCGCTCGGCGGTGCGGGACTTCGCCAAGGCGCTGGGGCTGCCGCCGGGTGAGATCGAGCGCCTGGCCCGGGCAGTGGATCCCTGGAAGGACCGCAACGACATCCAGGAGGACGTGCCCGAACGTGACGCCCGCGGGCACCGCTCACCGCGCTGGGACGCACTCATAAAGCTCGCCCGCGACGCCTGGGGGCTGCCCCGTCACCAGTCCCAGCACCCGGGTGGGATGGTCATCTCCACCCAGCCGCTGATCGACCTGTGCCCGGTCCAGCCCGCGTCGATGGAGGGCCGGCAGATGGTCCAGTGGGACAAGGACTCGTGCGGCGACGCCGGCTTTCTCAAGATCGACCTGCTCGGGCTGGGGATGCTCTCGGCGGTCGAGCGCTGCGTGGACGAGATCGCCCGGGTGCGCAACGAGCGCATCGACCTGTCGCGCATCCCCTACGACGATCGCGAGGTGTACGCCCGCATCCAGGAGGCGGAGACCACCGGCGTGTTCCAGATCGAGTCGCGCGCCCAGATGCAGATGCTCAAGCGCACGCGACCGGAGAACCTCGACGACCTCACCGTCCAGGTGGCGCTGGTGCGGCCGGGGCCGATCGTCGGTGGAGCGGTGCACCCCTACATCGAGAACCGCAAGGCGCTGCGAGCGGATCCGTCGTACGAGGTGCCCTACCTGCATCCCACGCTCGAGCCGGTGCTGCGCGACACGCTGGGCACGATCGTCTTCCAGGATCAGGTGCTCGAGGTGGCGATGGCCTTTGCCGGCTTCAGCCCGGGGGAGGCCGAGGGACTGCGGCGGGCGATGAGCCGCAAGCGCTCCGAGGCGGCGATCCGCGCCTACGAGGAGAAGTTCATCGCCGGCGGCGCCGCCCACGGCGCTTCGCGCGAGGTGGCCGAGAGGGTGTGGCAGCAGATCGTGGGCTTCGCCGGCTTCGGCTTCCCCAAGGCCCACTCAGCGGCGTTCGGGCTGTTGGCCTACCAGTCCACCTGGCTGCGGGTGCACTACCACCCCGAGTTCCTGTGCGCCCTGCTCAACGAGCAGCCGATGGGCTTCTACCCACCCGACAACCTCGTGCACGAGGCCCAGCGCAAGAGGGTGGAGGTGCTGCCGCCCTGCGTGGTGCGCAGCGACGCCAAGTGCCAGGTCGAAGTGCTCCCCACCGGCCTCGCGGTGCGGCTGGGGCTCGGGTACGTGAGCGGCGTGCGCGAGCAGGAGGTCAAGGCGATGGCCGCCGAGCGCCGCGACGGGGGACAGTGGCGCTCGCTCGGCGACCTGGCCGGACGCTCGGGGGCGTCGGGAGAGACCCTGGGGAGGCTGGCCTGGGCGGGGGCGTGTGACGCCCTGGTGGACGGTCCCGAGCAGGGCCGGCGCCGCCAAGCCCTGTGGATGCTGGGCGTGGCCGTTCCCGGCACGCCGGTGGAGGAGGGCACCCAGCTCGCCCTTCCGCTCGACGCCCACGAGGGTCCCGAGCTGCGGGCGCTCTCGGCCTGGGAGCGGATGCTGGCCGACTACGGCTCCACCGGGGTCACCCTGCGCGAGCACCCGCTCGAGCTGATGAGGCCCGGGCTGCCCGACGACCTGCGCACGAGCGACGAGCTCGAGCGCCACGAGAACGGGCGCCGAGTGCGGGTGGCGGGGCTCGTGGTGGCCCGCCAGCGCCCCGCCACCGCCAAGGGGGTGACCTTCATGCTGCTGGAGGACGAGCTCGGCACGATCAACCTGATCGTGCCCCCGCCGGTACACGATCGCTTTCGCCTGGCGGTGCGCACCGAGCCGCTGGTGCTGGCCATCGGGCGCCTGGAGCGCCGGGACGGCACCGTGAACGTGCTGGTCGACCGCATCGAGCGCCTCGAGCGTCCCGACCTGCCACGGGCCAAGGTCACCCACATCGAGCCCCGCCGCACCTGGTCGAGCGAGGCCGGCGACGACGTGATGCGCGGTGGCGAGGAGGCCGACCTGCGGGCGGTGGTCCCGGCCGGTCACTCCTTCGGAAGGCGAGGCCGTTAGGTCAGCAGAGAATCCCTACTTGTCGTCGCGATCGTCCTCCGCGCGATTGCGCTTGAGCCAGTCGCCCAGCTGCTGGCCCACCTCGGCGATCGAGGAGCCGGCCTGGGCGAACGCGCCCGCGATGTTGTCCGAGTAGAACGCGCCCGCGGCCTCGGCCTCGTCGCGCCACTCGGCCTCCTCGCCACGGCGCAGGTATTCGCCGCGCACCATCGCGTCGTAGTCCCCCTCGCGCACCCAGTCGAGCAGCATCTTCACGCGCCGCACCGGCATCGGGTGCGTCAGGCGCAGGTCCTGCATCAGCTTGGTCATGCGCTCGAGGCCACCGCCGCCGTCCGTGTAGTCCATGCCCTGGGCGATGAAGGCATCGAGGTTGAGCTCGTCCGCCTCCTCGCCGGCGGCCAGGACCATCATCGCGCGGCACACCGCCATCGGATCGCGGGTCACGAGCGCTGCGGCGCGGTCACAGGACAGCTCGGCGGCCCGGAACCATTCGAGCAACGCGAGCTGGATCGCCAGCAGCGGCAGGCCGGCCAGCAGCGGCAGGCGCATCGAGGAGCCGAGGCGCATGAGGATCAGCAGCGCGGTGCGGTAGAGCACATGATCCGAGTGCACGTGGGCCGCCTCGTGGGCCAGCACGATGCGGCGGCCCTCCTCGTCGAGGATCCGCACGAGCTCGGAGTTGATCACCACGATCGGCTTGCTCGTGCCCATGGCGTAGGCGTTCGCCAGCGGGAACTGGGTGATGTAGAGGTCGGGCACATCGTCCATGTCCAGGGCATTGAAGGCCTGCCGGTGGAGCACCCAGATGCGAGGCAGCTGGTTCTGTCCCAGCCGCACCGCCGATCCGAGCGAGGCCGCGCGGAGGGCGCGCTCGTAGCCCAGGGCCACCAGGCGCCGCACGACCTGGTCGAGGTAGGGCACCCTGGCGAGCGCCGCCGTGGCTGCGCGGTCGGCGGGGTGCTGGTAGGCCTTGGGCGAGATCCGGTCTAGCTTCCAGACCTCTTCGAGCTGCTCGGCCATCACGGTCAATGTAGCTGGCCCGTCAGGATGTGGCCCCATGGCCGGCCGCATCCTCGTGGGCACCTCCAGCTGGGCCGACCCCGGCTTCGTCAAGGAGTGGTACCCGCGCGGGATGGCGGCAAAGGAGCGGCTGCCCTGGTACGCCCAGCGTTTCAACGCGGTCGAGCTCAACTCGAGCTTCTACGCCATCCCCGACCGCAACACCGTGCACGGCTGGGTGGAGATCACACCGGACGAGTTCACCTTCGACGTCAAGGCCCACCGTGCCCTGTCCCGGCATGCCGCGCCGCTCGACTCGCTTCCGCCGGACATGCGCGAGGGCGTGGGAACCGGGCCGCGCCGACGGGTGCTGATGAACCCCGAGCTCGAGGCAGCTCTCGTCGCGCGGTTGCTCGAGGAGACCGCTCCGCTTGCCGACGCGGGAAAGCTCGGGGCCTACCTCGTTCAGATGACCCCGGCGTTCGCGCCCGGCAAGAACCGGCTGGATGAGCTCGACGGGCTGGTGGCGGCCTTCGGCTCACAGCGGCTGGCCATCGAGCTCCGCCATCGCGGCTGGGTGGGCGAGAGCCGGCGTGCGGAGACGATCGAGTGGTTCTCCGACCACGAAGTCGCCTTCGTGAGCGTGGACGCGCCACCCGGCGACCACGTGCCCATCATGCCGTCGGACCTCGACGCGGTCACCCGCGACGACCTGGCCTACCTGCGCCTGCACGGGCGCAACACCGACGGTTACCTGAGGGGGAAGTCGGTGGCCGAGCGCTTCGGCTGGCGCTACGACGACGCGGAGCTCGAGGAGGTCAAGGGACGGGTGCTCGAGATGGCCGAGCAGGCGGCGGAGGTCCACGTGGCCTTCAACAACAACCGCGACGACGACGCTCCCACCGCGGCGCAGCGCTTCCGCGCCCTGCTGGGGCAGGCGCCGCCGGAGGAGGAGCAGTTGACCTTCTGAGCCCGGCTAGGCCCGGCTCAGCTCGAACCACACACGCGTGACGTGGCCGTCGCGGACCACTCCCCAGCGGTCGGCGAGCCGCTCGACGAGGAAGAGCCCCCAGCCGGTGTCGTCGGCCCGCCTGGCGCCGGCGCTGGCGGGGCGAAAGCCGTTGCCCTCGTCGGTCACCTCGGTCAGCACGACCCTGGAATCCACCCGCACGTTCAGGATCACACTCTCGGCCTGTGCGTGCTTGACGCTGTTGCCCACCAGTTCGGTCACGAGGAGACGGAGCGTCTCCATGGTCGGCGCGTCAAGGTCGGCCCGTAGCCTGGCCAACGCCCTCCGCGCCCGTGCAGGCGCCTCTTGCCCGCCGTTCAGGCGCACGCTCAGGTCGTCTTCCACCGCAGACGCCGAAGGTCTGTGCGCGGTGGAGTCGCGCCGGGGGTAGAGCTGTGACCCATCACGTTCGGTCTACCCGTCATCACCCGGCAGCCAACATCCCACCGCGGATGCAGCCCGGCTCCCGGCCAGGTCAGCGCGCCACGCGCAGCACGAGCACGGCGATGTCGTCGCCGGCCCGTCCGCCCCACGAGCGCAGCGCCGCCTGCTCCACCTCGGCGGCCACGGTATCCGCGTCGCCGCCGGCGCAGTGGCTGAGCAGCTCGGCCAGCCGGTCCTCGTCGAGTCGCCCCTCGGCCTCTCGCGACTCGATCACCCCGTCGGTGAAGAACACCAGCAGGTCGCCGCGCGACAGCGTCACCGCCCGGTCCTCGATCCGCGGGTCGGGGACCACGCCCAGAAGCGTGCCCGACACCCCCACGCGCTCGACGGTACCGTCGCCGCGAACGAGCATGGGCAGCGGGTGCCCGCCGCTGGCGAAGCCGAGGCGAGCGCCCTCGTCGAGCATCTCCAGGTAGGCGTAGGCCACCGTGCAGAAGCGCCGGTCGGAGCGCTGGCGCAGCAGCGCGTCGTTGAGCAGCCCCAGGTTGCGGCTCGGCAACCGCTCCTGCATGGCGGCCGCTCGCAGGGTGTAGCGAGCGAGCGCGGTTACGGCGGCTGCGTCGGGCCCCTTGCCGCACACGTCGCCCATGATCACCGTCCAACCCGGTCCCTCGCTCTGGAACAGGTCGTAGAAGTCGCCGCCGACCTCGTTGCCCTCTCCGGTGGGGCGAAAGCGCGCGGCCGCCTCGATCCCGGGCATGTCGGGCAGCTCGACTGGAAGGAGGCTCTGCTGGAGAGTGCGGGCGATGTAGGAGCGCTCGCGATACAGACGGGTGTTGTCGAGCGCGGTGGCGCAGCGGCGGGCCAGCTCATCGGCCACGCCGAGGTCCGCCCGGTCGAAGCGCCGGCCCGAGGGACCGGTCACGAACGTGAGCACACCGAGCGTCCGCTCGCGCACGGTCATCGGGACGATCAGCGCCGATCGCATCCCGAACTCGGACAGCAGCCGGTACTGCTCCTCGTCGCGGGCGGCCTCGCGAAGCATGTCGTCGGTGATCTCGGGATGAAGCTCGGACACGGCAGTGCGCATGACCCGATAGACGGCCGACGTCGTCGGGTCGGGCGGATAGCGACGCGCCAGCTCCTCGCCGTGGGCGCGCTGCTGCGGGTCGGCGTGGGTGAGCGTCACCCGCCGCAGCTCGCCGGGCTCGTCCACCAGGTCGACGGCGCACCAGTCGGCGATCTCCGGGACGGCCAGGCCGGCCACCTGCTCCAACAGCTCGTCGGTGCCGACCCAGTGACCGAGTACCTCGCTGGTGCGCGAAAGGAAGCGCTGGGCCAGCTCCGCTCGCTTGTGCGCGCTGATGTCCTCGATGACGTTGATGGCCATCGCCACCGCGCCGTCGCCGTTGCGCACCGGGGTGGCCTTGATGTTGGCCCAGCGCTCCTCACCGGTGTTCTTGGCGTGAAAGCGAACCACCGCCTCGGCGCCCTCCTCGCCGTCGAGGGCGCGCCGGCCCGGGAGGTCGTGCAGGGGGAAGGGCGCGCCGTCGGGATCGAGGACCTCGAACCGCGACAGGATCTCGGCCGGCGGCGACTCGAGGAGCTCCACGCTGGAGCCGAAGCCGAGCGTCTCCACCGCGGCGTCGTTGACGAACAGCAGGCGACCGTCGGGTGCCTGCACGGTCACGGCATCGGCCACGCCCTGCAGCATGGCTTCGAGCTGGTCGCGGGACTGGCTGGCCCGGCTCTCGCTGGCGCGCACCGCTGCAGTGGCCTGCACCCGGCTGGCAAAGGCGGCGATCTGCGCCCCCAGCGCCTCGGTGAGCGCCACGAGCGGCCGGTCGAGCTCGCGGCGCTCGTGGGAGAACAGCTCGATCACCGCCACGAGCCGTTCGGCGCTCTGCACCGGGAAGGCCATGCCACACACGAGTCCGCCGGCAGCGGCGCCCTCACGGCGCAGGAAGTGCTCGTCGGTGCTCAGATCGGTGACCCACAACGGGCGCCTGGCTTGCCACACGCGGCCGGGCAGTCCCCGTCCGGGCTCCGGCCGCAGCTCGAGACTCTGTTGCTCGAAGTCCGCCAGGTCCCGGCCGCTGCCGACCCAGGCGGCGGTGCGCTCGAGTCGGCCGTCGTCGCCCTGCTGCCACAGGTGGGCCGCCCGCCAGCCCAGGGGCCGGGCGATCGCCTCGAGCAGCGGACGCGCGGCCTCCTCCATGGAGTCCGATTGGGCCAGTACGCGGGCCACCCCGTACTGGACGGCCAGCCGGGCGGCGTCGCGCTCGCGGCCCGAGCGCAGCGCGGCGATGGCCACGGCAAGGAGGCCGCCGATCGCCACGGCCACCACGCCGCTCAGGTGCTCGGCGCCGAAGAACTCGTCGCCGGCCAGACCCACCGGAATCGAGATGGCCAGCGCCAGAGCGGCCACCAGTGCGGTCTTGACGACCGTGCACCGCGTTGCGGCTACGAGCGGTCCCGCCACCAGCAGCTCCACCAGCAGGGCTCGGCCGCCGACGGCCAGGTCGACGACGGTCACGATGAGGAGCACTCCGAGAGCGAGCAGGAGCACGACCCGCTCGCTCGCAAATCCCCCCGGGTCGATCCGCGAGCGCAATGCCTGCCGAGCATACTCCGCTAGAACCCCTGCTGGTGCAGGCTTTCGACACTGATCCCGAGGGCGTCGTGCGCGTGCGCGCGGGCAATGCCTCAGCGCTGACGCTGGACGGCACGAACACCTACGTCGTCGGATGCTGGGTGGTGGATCCGGGGCCCGCCGACGAGGAGCACCTCGCCGCGGTGCGCGACGCCGCGTCGGAGGGAATCGAGGGAGTGGTGCTCACCCACTCCCACTCCGATCACGCCGAGGGCGCCGACCGGCTCGGCGCGCCGGTGACGCTCCCCACGGAGGGCTCGAAGGTCGGTCCGTTCCGTGCGCTCGCCACCCCCGGGCACTCGGCCGACTCGGTCTGCCTGATCCTCGGTCGCGTGTGCTTCACCGGGGACACGGTGCTCGGGAGCGGCAGCGTCTTCATCGCGCCCGGCGAGGGATCGCTGTCGGCCTACCTCGGCTCGCTGCGCCGGCTCCAAGAACTCGACCTCGAAGTGCTCTGTCCCGGCCACGGCCCCTACGTGTGGGATCCCGCCGCGAAGCTCGACGAGTACCTCGCGCACCGGCTGGACCGCGAACGGCGGCTGCTCGAGGCGCTCGACGCCGGCGCGCGTATGCGCGGCGAGCTGCTCGACCAGGCGTGGTCGGAGGTGCCGGACGAGCTGCGCCCGGCGGCGGAGCTCACCCTCGCCGCCCACCTCGAGAAGCTCTTCGAGGAGGGGCGATTGCCGGGCGACGTGCAGTAGGCGTTGACACCGAGGTGGGCGGACGCGAGGCTGAGACCATGAGCTCACTCAGCAGCGACACCCAGACGGCGAGCGCGATGGAAGTCGCCCGCTCCTACCTGGAGGCGGTCGGGCGACGCGAGCGCGACGCGCAGATGCGCTTCTACGCGCCCGGCGCGCGTGGGCGGATCCAGGGAGTCATCGATTCCGCCTCGCGCGAGGAGGTCCGGGATTTCTTCGGCGAGCTGTACGACGCCTTTCCGGATTTCGAGCTGAAGGTGCTGGACGTGGTCGGCGACTCGGAGAAGGCCGTGGTGCGCTGGCGGGTGCGCGGCACCTTCGACGGATCCGGGAGCTTCCTGGGGATGCGTCCCACCGGCCGCGGGGTCGACCTGGAGGGCATGGACATGGTCTGGGTCAGCGAGGACCAGATCACACGCGTGGAGGCGTACATGGACGGCATGACCATGGCCCGCCAGCTCGGGGCGATGCCGCCGAAGGACTCCCCGCCGGAGCGCCTCATGACGGCGGCGCTGAACGGCGTCACGCGGGTTCGCGAGGCGCTCGCCAAGCGCTGAGCTAACGGCGTGGGGGCCCGAGCGCGGCGTCGCGCAGGCCATCGAGCGACTGGTTTGCCCAGCGCCGGAAGTACACCCGGCCCAACGCCCGGTCAAAGATCTGATCGCCCAGGCGTCTTGCCTCGACCCCCATCTCGAGCTCGACGAACGTGCCGCCCTGAGCTGGCGTGAGGAGCCACTGGGCATACATGCCCGTCAGCTGGCAGCTCATCCTGATCTCGCGCAGGTTGTCGCGTCGCTCGAGCAGGAAGTTCGACTCGGTCTTCCCGATCGGGTCCTTGGTCACCTGCGCGTACTCGTCGCCCTCCTCGAAGGACTCGCCCCGAACCTCGATCACGCGCGGCCACCATTCGGGATAGCGGCCCGGTGTGCCGACGAGATCCCAGACCACTTCGAGAGGAGCATCGAGGTGGGCCTGCTGACGATGTACCGACACGCGGACAGTGTTTCAGTCGATGCCCGGGGCCCCGGTAGTGCGACTACCCTAAGGGCGCTTTGGTTGCGACCAATCAATTCATGAACGCCAGCGCGTGCACGTAGGACCCGATTGCCGCATGTCTCGCGAGAACGTCGAGCTGGTCGAGTCCGCGTTCGACGCATGGAATCGGGGCCAGATCGATGTCTTCGCCGACCACGTGGCTGAGGATGTCGCGTGGCTCGAAGTGTCGGGACGCCCCGAGGGTGGTCGCACGGAGCTGTTCGGCCGCGATCGCCTCCGCAAGAGCCTCAAGTCCCTGTTCGAGGCCTGGGAGAGTTACCGCCTGGAAGTGGAGCAGGTACACGACTTGCGCGATCGCGTCGTCGCGATCGTGCGGGAGATAGCCCGGGGACGGGCGAGCGGCGTGGAGGTCGACAGCCGTTGGGGCTATCTGATCACCGTGGAGGAGGGGCAGATCGTCCGGGTCGAGGCCTACCGCGACGCCGCCCGGGCCCTCCAGATGGCGGGGATCGGCGAGTCGGGGATCGGCGCCTAAGCTTCGAACCTCGTGATCTCCACCAACCAGTTCAAGAACGGCATGCACGTCGAGGTCGACGGCCGCATCTTCCGGATCGTCGAGTTTCAGCACGTCAAGCCCGGCAAGGGCGGCGCCTTCGTGCGCACCAAGCTCAAGCGGGTGGATGACGGCGCCGTGATCGACCGGACGTTCCGGGCGGGCGAGAAGTTCCGCCCGGTGCGCACCGAGTCGCGCAAGATGACCTTCCTGTACGCCGATGGCACCGACGCTCACTTCATGGACGTTCAGACCTACGACCAGATGGCGGTGCCCGAGGACTCGGTCCAGGAGTCGCTCAAGTGGGTGGTTCCCAACCAGGAGGTCGACATCCTCTACGTGGACGAGTCGCCGAGCGACGTGCAGGTCCCGAGCGCCGTGGAGCTGTCCGTGGCCGAGACCGACCCCGGCCTGCGCGGCGATACGGCTTCCGGCGGCGGTGACAAGCCGGCGACGCTCGAGTCCGGCGTGGTGGTGCGGGTTCCCCTGTTCGTCAACGTGGGCGATCGCGTCCGGGTGGACACCCGCTCGGGCGAGTACGTCTCTCGCGCCTAGGTGACCCGCCGCACCGACCAGCGCCGCGCGGCCGTCTTCGCCCTCTACCAGCAGGACGTGACCGGCCGCGCCGCGGCCGGACTGGTGGACCGCGACGCTACGCCGTTCACGCGCGAGCTGGTCGACGGAGTGCTGGCCGAGAGGGACGAGCTCGACGCCCTGATCAGCCGCTTCGCCGAGGGCTGGTCGCTCGACCGGATCGCCCCGCTGGAGCGCAACATCCTCAGGGTCGCCCTGTACGAGCTGCTCAGTCGGCCCGACATCCCGGCCGAGGTGGCCATCGACGAGGCGGTGGAGGCGGCCAAGGAGCTGTGCTCGACCGACGCCCCGAGCTTCGTCAACGGGATCCTGGGCGCCGTCCAGCGCGAGGAGGCCGCGCGCCGGTGAGCGAGCCCGACGCAGTGAGGCGACTGACCGACGAGCTCACCGCGGTGGCCGACAGGCTGCGGGCGGGTGAGCTCGGCTCCGACGAGGCGGCGACGCTGGTGGAGCGCTGCGCGGAGCTGGCCGCCCAGCTCGGCTCGGAGATCGACGTGCGTGCGCGCGGTGCGAGCGAGGTCGAGGGACAGGAGCGCCTGCTGTGAGCTCCGTGCAGGCCGGCGCCTACCCGGTCGAGCTCCAGCGCCGGGTCGACGCGTACCTCGAGGATCTCCGCTTTGCCGCCGAGCCCGGCACGGCTGGGCTGGGGGAGGCGATGCGCTATTCCCTGCTCGCCGGCGGCAAGCGCATTCGCCCGGTGCTCGCGCTGGCCACCGCCGAGGCGCTGGGCCGCCCGGCCGACGAGGTGCTGCCGTTCGCCGCCGCGCTCGAGATGATCCACACGTACTCGCTCATCCACGACGATCTTCCCGCCATGGACGATGACGAGCTGCGACGGGGCAAGCCAACCTGCCACGTGGCCTTCGGCGAGGACGTGGCCATCCTGGCCGGGGACGGGCTGTTCGCCGAGGCCCTGCGCTTGATGCTGTCGCGCCAGGCCGGGGAGCCGGCTCACCTGCTCGCCGCCGTGCGCGAGGTGGTGACCGCGGCGGGAGTCGAGGGAATGGTGGGCGGCCAGTACCTGGACGTCGCCCGCTCGGCCGACGTGCCGCTGCGCCACCTGCACGAGCTGAAGACCGGAGCGCTGATCGGCGTCTCGGTCACCTCGATCCTCGCGCTCGACGGCGTTCCGGGACCTGCCACACTTCCCTACCGGCGCTTTGCGGCCGAGCTCGGCGTCGTCTTCCAGATCGTCGACGACATCCTCGACGTGACCGGCGACGAGGCGGAGCTCGGCAAGCCACAGGGCTCCGACGAACGTCATGGAAAGGCCACATACGTGAGCGAGTACGGGATCGAGCGGGCACAGGAGCTCGCTCGCGAGTCGCACGCGAAGGCTCGGACGGCGCTCGCTGAGGCTTCCGGCCGCACCGACCGCCTCGGCGGCATCGCCGACTACGTGCTCACCCGCAGCGCATGACGAGCCTTCTCGAACAGATCGACGGTCCGGCTGACCTGAAGGGCCTGAGCGACGAGCAGCTCGCGCAGGTCGCGCAGGAGGTGCGCGAGCTCATCATCGACACCATCGGCGAGATCGGCGGCCACTTCGGCGCCAACCTGGGTGCCTGCGAGATCGCCGTGGCCGTTCACTCGCTGCTCGACTCGCCCCGCGACAAGGTGCTGTGGGACGTCGGCCATCAGGCCTACCCGCACAAGGTGCTCACCGGGCGGCGCGACGAGCTCGACACGATTCGCAAATACGGGGGCCTGGCCCCGTTCTGCGCCATCCACGAGTCGGAGCACGACGTGATGGGCGCCGGGCACGCCTCCACCTCGGTGTCCTACGCGGTGGGCATCAAGGAGGCGATGCGCCGCGGCATCGCCGAGGACGGCCGCGTGGTGGCCGTGATCGGCGACGGTGCGCTCACCGGAGGCGTCTCCTTCGAGGCCTTGCTCAACGCCGGCGGGATGGACGTGCCGATCGTGATCGTGGTCAACGACAACGGGATGTCGATCGCGCCCAACGTCGGCGCGCTGTCGCGGCTGTTCACCCGCATGCGGCTGAATCCCAAGCTGTACCACGCCCGTGAGGACGCCGAGGAGACGCTCACCAAGCTGCCCGCCGGCATCGGCACCACGATCGAGCGGCTGGGGCCGATCCTCAAGGAGTCGCTGAAGGCCTACTGGGCGCCCGGGCTGTTCTTCGAGGAGCTCGACCTTGCCTACGTCGGCGTTATCGACGGCCACGACGTGAAGGCGCTGCGCCAGGCCATCGGCGAGGCGCTCGAGGCCGACCGCCCCGTGGTGGTGCACTGCAAGACCGTCAAGGGCAAGGGCTTCATCCCGGCCGAGGAGGGCGGGCTCGAGGGCATGGAGCAGTGGCACGCCGCCAAGCCCGGCTCGATCCTCAACCGCGCCGCGGCCCCGAAGAAGAAGGCCAACGGCGCCCCGGCCGCGCCCGCCCCTGCGCCCCAGTACACGAAGGTGTTCGGCGAGGCCCTCGTCGAGGAGGCCCACCGCGACGAGCGCGTGGTGGGCATCACCGCCGCGATGAACTCCGGCACGGGCCTCAACCTGCTTCAGAAGGCCATCCCCGAGCGTTACTACGACGTGGGCATCGCCGAGCAGCACGCGGTCCTGTTCGCCGCCGGGCTGGCCCTCGAGGGAGCCAAGCCGGTGGCCGCCATCTACTCGACCTTCCTGCAGCGCGGCTACGACCAGATCGTCCACGACGTATGCCTGCAGAGCCTGAACGTCGTGTTCGCCATGGACCGCGCCGGCCTGGTGGGTGACGACGGCCCGACCCATCACGGGGCCTTCGACATCTCCTACCTGCGCTGCCTGCCCAACCTCGTGCAGATGGCCCCCCGCGACGAGGCCACGCTGGTGCACATGCTGCGTACCGCCCTGCTCTACGACGACGGTCCCGTGGCGCTGCGCTACCCGCGCGGCGAGGGCGAGGGCGTGGCGCTCCCGGCGGCGCCGGAGCCGATCGCCATCGGGCGAGGCGAGATCCTCCGCGAGGGCGGGCGCGTGGCCTTTCTCGGCTATGGCTACGGGGTCAGCGTGGCCCTCGGCGCGGCCGACCTGCTCGACGAGCAGCACGGGGTGGACGCCACCGTGGCCGACGCGCGCTTCGCCAAGCCACTCGACGGGGAGCTGATCGCCGGACTGGTGTCCGATCACGACCTGGTCGTGACCGTCGAGGAGAACGTGCTGGCCGGCGGCTTCGGCTCGGGCGTGGCTGAGCATCTGGCCGACCACGACCTGATGGGCCGGGCTCGCCTGTTGCGCATCGGGCTGCCCGACCGCTACGTGACCCACGGCAAGCCGGCGCTGCTGCGCGAAGAGGTGGGCCTCACTCCCGAGGCCGTGGCCGAGCGAGTCGCCCAGGCCGTGCTCGAGCCCTCGCTGGCTTAGACCCTCGGGCTCCGCGGGGCGGGGGGCGAACAACTCGGGCTCTCTGCTCTACAGCGCATGGACACGCACCCGGCGGGCTCCGTCACACACGAGGACGTCCGCGCCTACGTCGAGCAGCTGCTTCGCACCGGGCTGATGCTCACCGACCTGATCGGCGGGCTGCTCGAGGACCTCCCCCCGGACGCGTTCCCGGGCGAGTCCACGGGCGACGTCCTGATCGAGATGCTGAGCGGCACGGTTCAGCCCGCTGCGGAGGCTGCCGGCCCGCGAACGCTGGCGCAGTCCGCGGCGCTGCTGGGCGCGATCGGCGATCGAACCGTCGCGGATCTCCGCGCGGCCCTCGAGCTCACCAGCGCGCGAAGCTCGTGTCCGCCTCGAGCCGCAGCGCGAAGGCGGCGATGACCGAGATGGCGGCCTCCACGTCGGCCAGCTCCACGACCTCGACCGCGGAGTGCATGTAGCGGAGCGGTACGGAGAGGATGGCCGTGGGAATCCCCGCCCGGCTCAGGTGCACCGAGTCGGCGTCGGTGTGAGTGGCGCGGCCCGAGACCTCGGTGGTGATGGCGACCTCCTCGGCCTCGGCCGCCTCGTCGAGCAGGCGGTTGACCTTGGCGTTCACGATCGCGCCGCGGGTGAGCACCGGGCCGTCGCCGAGACCGTGCTCGCCCAGCTCGCCCGCCTCGACCCCGGGGGCGTCGGTGGCGTGGGTCACGTCGACCACGATGGCCACATCCGGGCGCAGGCCGTAGGCCATCGCCCCGGCTCCGTGAGCGCCGATCTCCTCCTGGACGGCGGCCACGGCGGCCATCGGCCCAGCTCCGCCGCCCGCGTCGGCCACCCGGCGCGCGCTCTCGAGGGCCACGAAGACCCCGAGCCGGTTGTCGAGCGCTCGTGAGGCCAGCCGGCCGTTCGGGAGCTCCACCGGCTCGGCCGCGATGACGATGGGATCGCCCTCGCGGACGAGCTCGCGCGCCTCGTCGGCGTCCTTGACGCCGATGTCCACGTGCAGATCCTTGAGCTGGACAGCCTTCTTTCGCTCCTCCTGTTCCAGCAGGTGGATCGGTTTTCGGCCCACCACGCCGGGGACCGGCCCGTCGGCGCTGAGCACCTCCACGCGCTGGCCGACGAGGACCTGCGGGTCCCAGCCGCCGGAGGAGACGACCTTGAGCATGCCGTCCTTGCTCACGTGGCTGATGAGGACGGCGATCTCGTCGATGTGGCCCACCACGGCCACCAGCGGGCTGTCGCCGCGGCCGTCGACGCGCGCCACCGGAGTGCCCATCGCATCGACGCTGACGCTGTCGGCGAAGCCCTCGGCCGCTTCGCGCCAGACCGCGACCGGAGCCGCCTCCTGTCCGGGCGCGCCGGGGGTGCGCAGCAGGCGGTCGAGCAGCTCCGGAACGGCGCTCACGCCCGCACCTCCGCTCGCTCGATGCTCGGCTCGATGCTCATCTCGCTGTTGAGGCTGTTGGCGATGAAGCACTCCTCGTGCGCCAGCTCCACGAGCTTGCGGACGCGCTCGTCGGTCGCCTCCGAGGCGATCACGATCCGGGGCCGGAGGGTGATCTCTGAGATACGGACCGGCTGCCGGTCGAGCGGCATCAGGCCCTCCGCGTCGTCGGAGTACTCGGTCACGTCGATCCTGGCCTTGGCCGCCAGGTGGAGGAACATGAGCATCTGGCAGGACGAGGCGGCCATGACCACGAGCTGCTCGGGGTTGAGCTGGGCGGGGTCGCCCTTGGCCTCGCCCGTGGTCACGGTGAGCACCGGCTCGGCCGGCGGGGCGGTGACGCTGTGGGCGCGGTCGTAGTGCTCCCAGCCGGCTCCCGTGGAACCGCTCCAGCGAACCTGGGCTTCGTAGCGATGAATGGCCATTCGGCTGAGTCTACGAACCGCCTCGAAACGGAAACGGCCCCGCTTTCGCGAGGCCGTTCCACTGAGGGAGGAGTGATGCTATGTGTGATGCGTCGTTGAGAGGAAGTTATTGAGCGGGGGTTGCGCTGTAGCGGGTGATCGAGGTGACCACGAGCGCCCCGACGCCCGCCACCGCGAACACGGTCAGAGCTTCGAGCTGGTCGGCCATGCCGAAGATCGCGGCCAGGATCAGAAGCCCGATCGCCAGGCCACGGTCGTACACCGCCTGAGCCGAGACCGGAAGGGTCCCGCGGCCTTCGGCCTCGGTGCCGGCCAGACCCAGCGCGATGGACAGCGCTCCCACCGTGGTGCCGGTGATGATCGCGGCGATGCCCAGCTGAAGCAGCACCGGCGCGGCGATCAAGCCGCTCCCGGCGACCATGAGCAGGCCGGCTCGGAAAGCGGGGGAGATGAGTCTCAACAGCGTCATCGACTTCGAGGTTACGCTCGGTAGGTCGCGCTTGTGTGATGTCGGTCACAGAGGCTCCAGGAGTAGATTGCACGCGTGCCGAAGCGGCGGCTTGACACTCTCCTGGCCGAGCGAGGACTGTTCGAGACCCGCTCGCGCGCGGCCGCCGCGGTGATCGCCGGCGACGTGCGCGTGGCCGGCGAGCCGGCGCGCAAGCCGGGGCACATGGTGGCGGAGGACGCCGAGCTGGCGGTCACCGCGCAACCGCCGTTCGTCTCCCGCGGGGGCATCAAGCTGAGCAACGCGCTGGAGGCGTTCGGCGTCGATCCCGAGGGCCGCCTCGGCCTCGACGTCGGAGCGTCGACCGGAGGCTTCACCGACTGCCTGTTGCAGCGCGGGGCCGCCGCGGTGGTGGCGCTCGACGTGGCCTACGGAGAGCTCGACTGGCGCCTGCGCAACGACTCTCGGGTGACCGTGGTCGAGCGCTGCAACGCGCGCTCGCTGACCGCGGACGTCCTGCCCTACGCGCCTGATCTGATCGTGGCCGACGTCTCCTTCATCTCGCTGGGCAAGGTGCTGCCCGCCGTGCTCGCCTGCGCCGCACAGCGCTTCGACTGCCTGGCGCTCGTCAAGCCGCAGTTCGAGGTCGGGCGCGATCGCGTGGGCAAGGGTGGGGTCGTGCGCTCGGCCGACGACCGCCGGGGCACGCTGGTGGCGGTGGGCGAGCAGGCCCGGTCGGAGCTCGGCGTGTCCGTGCTCGGGTTTGCCTCGTCGGGGCTGCCGGGTCCCGCGGGCAACCGCGAGAGCTTCGTGTGGCTGGCCGAGCCGGGCCGGGCCGGCGGGGTGGCCGACCTCGGCGAGGCGGCACGCAGGGCGGAGCCGTGAGCGCGGCCCCGACCGCGATCGCCGTCTACAGCCACCAGCGCGTGGACGAGACCGGCGCCGCTCTGCGCCGGGTGATCGAGCTGGCGGGTGCGGCGGGCGTGGAGGTCGTGCTGAGCCCGGATGAGGCCGAGAAGCACGGGCTCGGAGTCGCGGAGGGCGCCATCGTCGCCGAGGACCCGGCCGCCAACGCCGACCTCGCGCTCGTGCTCGGCGGCGACGGCACGATCCTCTCGGTGCTGCGTCGCTTCGCCGGCACCGGCGTGCCGGTGTTCGCCGTCAACTTCGGAGCGATCGGGTTCCTGGCCACCGTCGAGCCCCCGGACATCGAGGAGGGCATGCCGCGCGCGCTGGCGGGCGAGTTCGACGTGATGCCCCTGCCGGGGCTGCTCGCCGAGACGCCCGAGGGAGACCGGCTGGCGGTCAACGACGTCTCGTTTCACCGCCGCCCCGACGGCCGGGTGGCCGAGCTCGCCTACTCGGTGGAGGGCGAGCAGCTCGGCGCGGTGCGCTGCGACGGTCTGGTGGTCTCCACTCCGGCCGGCTCGACCGGCTACAACCTGGCCAACGGCGGACCCGTTCTGGCCTGGGGAGTGGAGGGCTTCGTGGTCTCGTTCATCGCGCCGCACACCCTCACCGCCCGCTCGCTCGTGGTGGCGCCGGGCGACACGCTCTCGGTCACCAACCGCTCGACGCAGGACGAGGTCGACCTGACCACCGACGGGCGCTCGGTCTGGACGCTCGAGCCCGAGGGGACCATCAGGGTCCGCTTCGAGGAGGACCGCGTGCGGCTGGCCCAGGCGCCGGGCGCGAGCTTCTACCACCGTCTGCGCGACAAGTTCGGGCGTCTCGCCTCCTGAGAACCGACGGTTGTGTGACAAGCCCGCAAACTCCGGGCTCGCGGAGGCCAAATCGCGCCCGCTCCGTCGGCCCGCGCTGGTACACCTGCGTGGTGCTTCTCGAGCTGCGCATAGAGAACCTCCTCCTGATCGAGCGGGCGGAACTGCGCCCGGGCGCCGGCCTCACTGCGATCACGGGCGAGACGGGCGCCGGCAAGACCGTCCTGGCCCACGCGCTCGACCTCCTGCTCGGGGGCAAGCCGCGCGCGGGGATCGTTCGCCCGGGGGCGCGTGACGCCTACGTCGAGGGCGCGTTCGAGTTGCCGCCCTCGCTGCTGGACGAGCCCGAGCTGCGTCCGCTGGCCGAGCTCGTCGGCGAGGACATCGAGGAGCTGGTCCTGGCCCGGCGGGTCGGGTCCAACGGGCGCACTCGCGCCTTCGTCCAGGGCCGCTCGGCCACCGCGGGGGACCTCGCCGCCCTGGGCCGCCGGCTGGTGGCGTTCTTCGGCCAGCACGAGCACCGCAGGCTCACCCTCGCCTCGGCTCAGCTCGATCTGCTCGACGCCTTCTGCGGGGCCGAGCACCTGGCGCAGCGCGAACAGCTGGCTGTCGCATACACGCGGGTGCGCGAGATCGAGCGAGAGCTCGCCGAGCTGCGAGAGCTGGCGGGCACGCGCGACCGCGACCTCGATCTCCTCACCTTCGAGATCGACGAGATCGACGCCCTGGATCCCGGCGATGCGGAGAAGCGGGAGCTTCTGACCGAGCGTGAGCGGATCCGCCGCCTCGACGCGCTGCTGGCCGCCGCCGGAGGCGGGGCGGAGGCGATCGCGCCCGCGGCGGGCGAGGGTGGCGTCTCGGAGCTTCTGGCCGGGGTCGAGCGCCTGACCGGGGCGGTCGACGGGGTCGACCCGGAGCTCGACGGGCTGGCCCGGCGCCTGGCCGCCCTGCGCATCGAGGCCGACGATCTCGGCGCCGAGCTGCGCCGGTATGCCGAATCGCTCGAGGCGGACCCGGGCCGGTTGCAGGAGGTCGAGGAGCGGCTCGAGGCCTACGACCGGCTTGAACGCAAGCACGGAGGGAGCGTGGCCGCGGTGCTCGCACACGCCGCTCACTGCCGCGAGGAGCGGGGCCGGCTCGAGCAGGCCGAGGTCGCCACCGAGCGGGCACGAGGCCGAGCTGGCCGGCGCGCTGGCCGAGCGGGACCGATTGGCCGGGTCGCTCGGCGCGAAGCGGGGCAAGGCGGCGCCGAAGCTGGCCAAACGGGTACGGGCCGAGCTGGCCGCTCTGGCCATGGAGGGCGCGGACTTCGAGGTGCGTCTCGAGCCGCGTGAGGAGATCGGCCCGGCCGGGGCCGAGCGGGTCGAGCTCATGCTGGCGCCCAACCCGGGGGTCGCGGCCGCGCCCATCCGCGACGCCGCGTCAGGAGGCGAGCTGTCGCGGGTGATGCTCGCGCTCATGACGGTGGCGGGCACCGGGGAGTCGCGCACGGTCGTGTTCGACGAGGTCGACGCCGGCGTGGGCGGCCAGACCGCCCGGGCCGTCGGCGAGCGGCTGCGGTCGCTCTCGGAAGGGCGTCAGGTGCTGTGCATCACCCATCTGCCCCAGATCGCCGCGCTCGCGGGCACGCACTTCAGGATCGAGAAGTCGGCCGATGGCCGCACGGCGCTCACCACTGTGGAGGCCCTCGACGGCGACGGCGTGGTCCAGGAACTGGTGCGAATGCTCGGGGCCGATTCGTCCGACGGCGCCGCGCGCCGTCACGCCGAGGAACTGCTGGCGGCGGCATGAGCCCGGCGCCGCCGCGCGGACAAGTAGACTGGGATCCCCAGAGATTGATGTCCGACGCTCGCCCTGCCACACGCTTCATCTTCATCACCGGCGGCGTCGTCTCCGCACTCGGCAAGGGCATCGCCGCAGCGTCTCTGGGCCAGCTGCTCGTTTCGCGCGGGCTCTCGGTCACGATCCAGAAGTTCGACCCGTACATCAACGTCGATCCGGGCACGATGAGCCCGTTCCAGCACGGCGAGGTGTTCGTCACCGAGGACGGGGCCGAGACCGACCTCGACCTGGGTCACTACGAGCGCTTCACGGACGTCAACACCAGCCGGGCCTCCAACGCCACCGCCGGCGCCATCTACAACTCGGTGATCCGCCGCGAGCGGCGGGGCGACTACCTGGGCGGGACGGTCCAGGTGATCCCCCACATCACCGACGAGATCAAGAACCGGATCAAGCTCGTGGCGGAGTCGTCGAGCGTCGACTTCGTGATCACGGAGATCGGCGGCACTGTCGGGGACATCGAGTCGCTGCCCTTCCTCGAGGCGCTGCGTCAGTTCCACTCGGACTTCGGGCGCGACCGCTGCATGTTCGTCCACCTCACCCTCGTGCCCTTCCTGGGCCACGCCGGCGAGCTCAAGACCAAGCCCACCCAGCACTCGGTACAGGAGCTCAGGCGGATCGGCATCCAGCCCGACATGGTCATGTGCCGCTCGGAGGCGGCGCTCAGCCGGGAGATCCGCGAGAAGATCGCCCTGTTCGCCAACCTGCCCGTCGGCTCGGTCGTCTCGGCCCGCGACGTGGACTCGATCTACAAGGTCCCGCTCGAGTTCGCCACGGAGGGGGTGGACGCCGCCGTGCTGGCCCATTTCGGGCAGGAGGCCCCCGCGCCGGAGCTCGGCGACTGGCAGAGGCTGGTGAACCGGATCGAGTCGGCCACGGAGACCGTGCGCATCGCGCTCGTCGGCAAGTACAACCAGCTCGCCGACGCCTACCTGTCGGTGATCGAGGCTCTCAACCACGCCGGGTCGCACCACGGTGGGCGCGTGGACGTCCACTGGGTCGACAGCGAGCGGCTCACGGACGGCGAGGTCGAGCGCGAGCTCGCCACCTGTCAGGGCATCCTGGTCCCGGGCGGCTTCGGAGTGCGCGGAATCGAGGGGAAGATCCAGGCAGCGCGCTACGCGCGCGAGAACGGCGTGCCCTACCTCGGGATCTGCCTGGGCATGCAGATCGCCGTGGCCGAGTTCGCCCGGAACGTCGCCGGGATGGACGGCGCCAACTCCACCGAGTTCGACCCCGAGACCCCCTACCCGGTCATCGACCTGCTTCCGGAGCAGAAGGAGGTCCAGGACATGGGCGGCACGATGCGCCTGGGCGCGGACCCGGTCAAGCTCCACGAGGACACGCGGGCCCGGGAGATCTACGACGACGCCGTCATCTACGAGCGCCACCGCCACCGCTATGAGGTCAACAACCATCTGCGCAGGCGGCTCGAGCAGGCCGGAATGGTGTTCAGCGGCACGTCACCCGACGATCGCCTGGTCGAGGTGATCGAGCTGCCCGGCCATCCCTTCTTCGTCGCCTCCCAGTACCACCCGGAATTCAAGTCCCGCCCGCTGCGTCCCCAGCCGCTGTTCCGCGAGTTCGTCGGCGCTGCACTCGGGCGGGTCGCCGAGCGAGCTCCCGAGGTCGAGCCTCACGTGCGTGCCGAATCGCGCGCCTGAGCGGCGGCGATAGGAAAACCGGGCTACCCGGCGAACAGGAGGCTCCATGGGGGCTTCTCGCGGCAGCCGGATGCTGGGCTCGATCAGGGCGCGACTGACGTTCGCCAACGTGATGGCCTCGGTCGCGGTGTTCATCGCCCTGGGGGGCGCCTCCTACGCGGCGGTCTCGCTGCCGAGGAACAGCGTGGGCTCGAAGCAGGTGCGGGCCCACTCCATCAGGCAGGGCGACCTGGCGGCCGGCAGCGTAGGCACGCAACAGCTGCGCAGGCGCTCGGTCACCGCGCCGAAGCTGGCCAACAAAGGTGTGACCAAGCGCTCCCTGTCGTCATGGATCCGCGGGCAGCTCAGGCGCCGCTCCGCGGCGGGACCGCCCGGGCCGGCGGGCCCTGCCGGGCCACGCGGTCCGGGCGCGATCGCGGCTCGCTACTCGGCGACGGCCTCCGCCACTCCGGCCCCCAGGACCGTGATCGACACCGGGGGCTTCACCATTCGCGGCAGCTGCAACGTCACTCCCGCCGGCACGCTCTTCAACCTCACCCTGCGCTCCGCTCAGGGAGCCACCGTCTACCAGACGATCGCGATCGATCAAGGGCCGGGTGATCCACCGGGTCAGGAAGTGGCCCAGACCTTCAATCAGCAGATCGCGCTGACGGCCGGGACCACCCTCGACCCGGGCGGGCCCGAGGCCGCAGACGGCTACCTCCGCATAGGCGTGCAGGGCCTATACGCGAGCGCCGGCACCACCCTCGACTACCACCTCATGGTGACCGTGACCGACCCATCCGGCCCCGGCGCCGGGAGCTGCTCGGCGAACGGTGTGGTCGTGCCCACCTGAGCCGGGCCGGGTAGCGTGTCGGCCGTGTCCGAGCGGTCGTCTTCCGGAGAGCGCGAGCAGCTGGTGGCGGACTTCATCCGCCTGTGCGAGATCGAGAGCCCGTCGGGACGGGAGCGCGCGATGGCGGACGCGGTCGCCGCCGACCTGAAAGGCCTCGGCCTGGATCCGGAGGAGGACGACAGCGCCGCCGAGACCGGCTCGGACGCCGGCAACGTCCTCGGCCGCATCCCGGGGCCGGACGGCTCGCCCACGATTCTGTTGTGCGCCCACATCGACACCGTGCCCCTGGCCGCACCGGTCGAAGTGTCGAGCGAGGACGGCCTGCTGACTAACCGCAACGAGGCGATCCTCGGCGCCGACAACAAGGCCGCGGTGGCCACCATCTTGGGCGTCGCCCGGCGGCTGGCCGGCCAGCCGCCGCCAGTGGGGCTCGAGCTGCTGTTCACCACCTCCGAGGAGCGCGCCCTGCGCGGCGCCAAGGCCTTCGACCGCGGCCGGCTCAAAGCCCAGTTCGGCTTCGTGTTCGACCACGCCTCGCCGGTGGGCGAGATCGTGGTCGCCTCGCCCACCTACTATCGCCTGGCCGCTGCCTTCCGCGGGCAGGCCGCCCACGCGGGCATACGACCCGAGGCCGGAGCCAACGCCATCGCCGCCGCGGCGGCGGCAGTGGCGAAGATGCGCCTCGGACGACTGGATCCGGAGACCACCGCCAACGCCGGGCGCATCGAGGGCGGCACGGCGGCCAACGTGGTGGCCGAGCGCTGCTCGGTCGAGCTCGAGGCGCGCAGCCTCGACGACGGCCGGGCCGGTGAGGTGATCGCGGAGATGGTCGACGCCTGCACGGAGGCGGCCAGCGACGGGCACTGCGACGTGGAGACCTCGGTGGAGCGGCTGTTCCAGGGCTACCGGCTGACCCGCACCGCACCGGCGGTCGAGGCGGCGGCCAGCGCACTCGAGGCCCAGGGGATCGAGCCCACCTACATCGCCACCGGCGGAGGCAGCGACGCCAACGCGCTGATCGCCGCCGGGCTGCCGGTGGTCAACCTGGCCAACGGGACCGAACGCAACCATCAGCCCAACGAGTCGGTCACCGTCGAGGCACTGGAAACGATGCTCGACGTGACGCTCGAGCTCGTCCGGACGGCGGCGAGGCTGCCCGGGCCATGAGCTTCGAGCGCATCGGCTCCGAGACGGCCTGGGAGGGCCGGATCGCCAAGGTCCGGGTGGACCGGTTCCGCTACGACGACGGCGGGGAGTCGGAGCGGGAGATCGTCGAGCACCCCGGATCGGTGGCGATCCTCGCCCACGACGGCGAGCACCTGTTCATGGTCCGCCAGCCGCGCGAGGCCGTGGACGACCCCGCCCTGCTCGAACTCCCCGCGGGAAAGCTGGACGAGGAGGGGGAGAGCCCGCTGGACACCGCGGTGCGCGAGCTGGCGGAGGAGATCGGGAAGGCCGCCGATCGCTGGCAGCACCTCACGAGCTTCTACCTCTCACCGGGCTTCGCCGACGAGGAGTGCCACCTGTTCCTCGCCACCGCCCTGCGCGACGAGAGCGCCGAGACGGACGAGAACGAGCGCATCGAGGTGGTGGCGCTGCCGCTGGACGAGCTCGACCGCGCGGTGGCGGAGTGCCGCGACGCCAAGACGCTCGTGGGGCTTCTGTGGCTCCAGGCCGAGCGCCGCTGACGCCCACGTTGCAGGTCAAGGGATGACGTAACCGCGGCCGAAACCTCTCCTGATGGCCACCGTGGAGAGTGCACCCGCCGAGCGCCGATTCGAGCACCTGCTGCTCGACTTCCTCTCCTACCTGGAGTTCGAGCGCGGCCTGTCGCGCAACACGCTCGAGGCCTACCGTGGCGACCTCCTGCAGTTCGGGCGCCACCTCGAGGAGCGAGGCCTGACCGTGCTCGAGGCGGGACCCGGAGACGTGGCCGACTTCCTCGAGAGCCTGGCCCGCGGCGGCGAGAACCGGCCGCCGTCCTCGCCGGCCACGATCCATCGCAAGGCAGCCTGCCTGCGCTCCTTCTACCGCCACCTTCGCCGCGACGGCCTGCTGGAGACCGACCCGACGGCCACGCTCAGCTCGCCGCGGCGTCAGCGCAAGCTGCCGCACGTCCTGACCCGCGGCGACGTGGAGCGCCTCCTGTCGCAGCCGAAGGGCACCGAGCCGGCGGCGCTGCGCGACCGTGCGCTGCTCGAGGTCATGTACGCCTCTGGCCTCAGGGCCTCCGAGGCGATCGGGCTGGAGCTGTCCGACGTCGACCTCGAAGAGCAGGTGCTGCTCGCACGGGGCAAGGGATCAAAGGAGCGTCTGGTGCCGGTCGGGCAGGCCGCGGTGGGTGCTCTGGCCGTCTACCTCCAGCGCGGCCGGCCGGCGCTCGTCAAGGCGCTGCCCGAGACGCACCTGTTCGTGAACTTCCGCGGCGGGCAGCTCACGCGCCAGGGCCTGTACAAGATCGTGCGCCGGCACGCCACCAGCGCCGGGCTGGCGGACCGCATGAGCCCGCACACGCTGCGGCACAGCTTCGCGACCCACCTGCTCGCCGGCGGCTGCGACCTGCGAGCGGTCCAGGAGATGCTGGGCCACGCCGACGTGGCCACCACCCAGCTCTACACCCACCTCTCGAGCGAGCGCCTGAAGGACGTGTACTTCAAGGCCCACCCCCGGGCCACGGTCGGCTGAGCGGGCGCCCGGGGCGCCTGCTCGGCGCCTGCTAGAACCGGGTTGTGCCCGAGCTCCCCGAAGTCGAGACGATCCGCCGCCAGCTCGCGCCCGCGCTCGAGGGACGGCGCCTGCAGCACGTGCAGGTGCTCGATCCGCGCTGGTGCGAGCCCGCGCCGCCGGCGGCCGTCGCCGATGCCCTGGACGGGCGGCGCATCGAGGCGCTGGGGCGCCGGGGCAAGTACCTGATCGTCTCGGTGGAGGACGACATCCACCTGGTGATGCACCTGCGCATGACCGGCAACCTCCTGCTCGTGCCGGTGGCCGAGGACGCCGGGGACCGGCCTCACCTGCGCGTGCGCTTCGAGCTCGGGCGGGCCCGCGGGCGGCCGGCGGAGCGCCTGCTGTTCGTGGACGTCCGCCGCTTCGGCACCGGCGACGTGCTGCTGGGCAGTGACGCGCTCGCCGAGTACTTCGCCTCGAGGCTCGGGGTCGAGCCGCTCAGCCCGGACTTCACCGCCGAGGCCGTGCGGGCTCTCGCCCGGGGCCGCAAGCAGCCCGTGAAGGCGTTCCTGCTCAACCAGGAGCGGATCGCCGGGGTGGGCAACATCTACGCCGACGAGGCGCTGTACCGCGCTCGCATCCATCCTCTGCGGCCGGTGGGAACGCTCAAGCGCTCACAGATCGAGGCGTTGCGGGAGGGCGTGGTGGAGTCGCTCGAGCTCGGAATCGACTCGAAGGGCGCCTCGATCGACGACTACCGCCACGTGGACGGCGCCCAGGGGAGCTTCCAGGACCGCTTCCTCGTGCATCTGCGCGAGGGCGAGCCGTGCTCGCGCTGCGGGACTCGGATCCAGAAGCTGCGCGCCGCCGGGCGGGGCACCTACGTGTGTCCCAGCTGCCAGCGCCGGCCGCGGATCAGGCGCGGTTAGGCCGCCAGGAGGTCTTCGAGCCCGCCGGCGCGATCGGCCTCGAGCAGCTCGCGAAAGCCGCCGATGGCGCGCTTTCCGATCACCACCTGGGGAAACGTCATCTGGCCGGTGAGGGCCACGAGATCGGCGCGGCCGTCGGGGTCCTTGGCGAGGTTGATCTCGCGGTAGTCCACGCCGCGTGCCTGCAGCAGCGTCTTGGCCTGGCGGCAGAAGCCGCAGGGCTCGGTGGTGTAGAGCACTACCCCGTTCTCGTCCGACATCGGATTCAGAGTCTAGGTAGTGCCCGGCTCCTTCAAGACCGAAGCCATCGTCCTGCGCTCGATCCGTTACGGCGAGGCGGATCGCGTGCTGCATCTCTACACCGCGGACCACGGGCGGGTGGGGGCGGTGGCCAAGGGGGTCAGGCGGGTCAAGTCCCGCATGGGTGGGCGGCTCGAGCCGCTGAGCAGGGTGGCGCTCGTGCTGCACCAGGGCCGTGGCGAGCTGTGCACGATCAGCCAGGCCGACACGGTGCACGCCCATCCCGCCCTGCGTGAGCGGCGGGAGTCGCTCGAGCGCGCCTCTCAGGCGTGCGAAGCCGTGCTGCGGCTGCTCGACTCCACGGACCCCAACCCGCCGGCCTACAACCTGCTCTCGAACGAGCTCGCCCGGCTCGACGCCCATCCCGAGCGGGCTGGGCGCGCCCAGGCGCTGGCCTTCCGGCTCAAGTTGCTGCTGGCCGCGGGTTTCGCTCCCGAGCTCGCCTCGTGCGCCGAGTGTGGCGACAGCGAGCACCTCGGCGGCTTCTCGCCCGCCGCCGGCGGGGTGGTCTGCGCCGGATGCGAGGCTGGCTCGTTCCCGCTCGGCGAGGAGGCTCACCGCTTCCTGGTCGAGGCCCTGGCCCGGCCGCTGGCCGAAACGCCGGAGGCTCCGGGCCGCGCGCTCTCCCAGGCCGACCGTGCGATTGCGGAGACACTCGAGCACCATGCCCACGTGAGGTTGAGGCGGGTCGCGTAGGGAATACAGTCCCCGAAGTGGAGACCGCCGCCGCCACGAAGCTCGTCTACGACTTTGCCGAGGGGTCGCGCGATATGCGCGACCTGCTGGGGGGCAAGGGCGCGAACGTGGCGGAGATGACGCGGGTTCTGGGGGCGGAGCGGGTGCCGGCGGGGTTCACGATCACCACTGACGCCTGTGTGGCCTACATGAAGGCGGGGAACGAGTTTCCGGACGGGCTCGAGGACCAGGTGGCCGAGGCGCTCGGGCGGTTGGAGGAGCAGGCGGAGAAGAAGCTCGGGGATGCCTCGGATCCGCTGTTGGTGTCGGTGCGGTCGGGGGCGCGGGAGTCGATGCCGGGGATGCTCGACACGGTGCTCAATCTCGGGTTGAACGACGAGTCGGTCGAGGGCCTCGCCGGGTCGACCGAGAACGAGCGCTTTGCCTGGGATTCCTATCGGCGCTTCGTGCAGATGTTCGGCAACGTGTGCCGCGGGATCGAGGGGGAGCGCTTCGAGAAGCTGATCGAGGAGCGCAAGGAGCAGGCGGGCGTCTCCGAGGACACCGAGTTGTCGGTGGACGACCTGAAGGAGCTGACGGCGGGCTTCAAGGGTGTGTTCGAGGAGGAGACGGGCGACGAGTTCCCGCAGGAGCCGGCCGCGCAGCTCGAGCAGGCGATTGCGGCGGTGTTCGACTCGTGGACGGGCGAGCGGGCGGTGGAGTACCGCCAGATCAACCGGATTCCGGACGAGTGGGGCACGGCGGTGAACGTGCAGCAGATGGTGTTCGGCAACCGCGGCGACGAGTCGGGCTCAGGGGTGGCGTTCTCGCGGGATGAGATGACCGGCGCGCCGGAGCCGTCGGGGGACTTTCTGCCCAACGCTCAGGGCGAGGACGTGGTGTCGGGAGTCCGCACGCCGCGCGACATCTCGGAGATGGCCGAGCTGATGCCCGATGCGCACAAGGAGCTGATGGAGATCCTGCGCACGCTGGAGAGCCACTACCGGGACATGCAGGACACCGAGTTCACGGTGGAGGAGGGCCGGCTCTACATGCTGCAGACGCGCAGCGCCAAGCGCCCGGCGCAGGCGGCGGTGCGCTTCGCGGTGGACGCGGTGGAGGAGGGGCTGCTGGAGCCGCGCGAGGCGATCCAGACGATCGAGCCCGAGCGGCTGGACGCGCTGCTTCACCCCGGGTTCGCCAAGGACGCCGACTTCGAGACGCTGACCGAGGGGATAGCGGCGTCGCCGGGCGCGGCAAAGGGCGAGATCGTGTTCACCGCGGCCGAGGCGGTCGAGGCCGCGGCCGACGATCGCGACGTGATCCTGGTGCGTCCGCACACCGACGCCGGGGACGTGGGGGGCTTTCACGCGGCGCAGGGCATTCTCACCAGCAGGGGCGGCAAGGCCAGCCACGCGGCGCTGGTGGCCCGCGGGATGGGCAAGCCCTGCGTGGCCGGGGCGGCGGAGCTGAAGATCAACCTCGAGGCCAAGACGGTCAGCGCCAACGGGACGAAGCTCAGCGAGGGCGACGTGATCGCCATCGACGGGTCGAGCGGCGTGGTCACCGCCGACGAGGTGGAGCTCGAGGACCCCGAGGTCTCGGACGAGTTCGAGACCGTGCTCGGCTGGGCGGACGAGCTGCGGACGCTCGGAGTGCGGGCCAACGCCGACACCCCCGAGGACGCGACCAAGGCCCGTGAGTTCGGGGCCGAGGGCATCGGCCTGTGCCGCTCGGAGCACATCTTCCTCGGCACCGACCACCAGCAGACGATGCAGGCCATGATCCTGGCCGAGTCCGACGAGAAGCGCGAACGGGCGATCGAGGAACTGCTCGAGCTCCAGCGCATCCATTTCGAGGGGCTGCTGGAGGCCATGGAGGGGTTGCCGGTGACGATCCGGCTGCTCGACCCGCCGCTGCACGAGTTCATCCCCGACGCCGAGGAACTGGCCCAGAAGGTCGAGCGCGCCCGGATCGAGGAGAGCGACGAGCTCGAGGCGCTCGAGCACACGCTCGAGCGGGTGCATCAGCTGATGGAGACCAACCCGATGCTCGGCACGCGCGGTGTGCGCCTGGGTGTGCTGCAGCCCGACGTGTACCGGATGCAGATGCGAGCGATCGTGCGCGCCGCGCTGTCGGTGCGCGAGAAGAGCGGCGAGTCGCCGCTGCTCGAGGTGATGGTGCCGCTGGTGACCTACGAGCAGGAGCTCGAGCGGATGCGCGGGCTGCTCGAGGAGGTGGTGGAGGACGAGGACGCCACCGGGCTGGACCTGTCGATCGGGACGATGATCGAGCTGCCGAGGGCGTGCTTCGTGGCCGACCGCATCGCCCAGCAGGCGGACTTCTTCAGCTTCGGCACCAACGACCTGACGCAGACGGCGCTCGGCTTCTCGCGCGACGACGTGGGCGAGATGCTCGCCCGCTACCTCAAGCTCAAGCTCGTGGACCGCAATCCGTTCGAGACCATCGACAAGCCCGGGGTGGGCTGGCTGGTGCGCCTCGCCGCCTGGGTCGGCCGCGAGGCCAAGCCGGAGCTCAAGCTCGGCATCTGCGGCGAGCACGGCGGCGACCCCGACTCGATCGCTTTCTTCCAGATCGCCGGCCTCGACTACGTCAGCTGCTCGCCTTACCGCGTTCCGGTCGCCCGCGTCGCCGCCGCCCAGGCGGCCGTGGCGGCCGCCGCCGAAGACGACTAGCCCAGCCGCTCCTCCCACCCGGCCAACTCGTCCTCGTCCATCGCGTAGGCGATGAACAGGGCCCTCAACGCGGCCTCGGTATCGCCCTCGCGTCCGCTGGCGATCCGGTGAAGCCCCAGGCCGTCGATCAGGGCTCCGGCGGGCCGCCTGACAGAATCGGGCGAGCATGCCCTCGCAGCTCGCCCGGACCTCCTTCGCCGAGCGGATCGAGCGGCTCGAGCGCGAGTCGCTGTCTCCGCCGGCCACCCGCTCGTACCCGGCCCTGCGCGAGATCGAGGAGCCCGACTCCGACCACCGCACTCCGTTCCAGCGCGATCGCGACCGGATCGTGCACACCCGGGCCTTCCGGCGGCTGAAGCGAAAGACGCAGGTCTTCATCGCGCCCGAGGGAGACCACTACCGCACCCGGCTGACCCACACGTTGGAGGCTTCGGGCATCGCCCGCAACGTCGCCCGCGCGCTCGGGCTGAACGAGGACCTGACCGAGGCGATCTCGCTCGGCCACGACCTCGGGCACCCGCCGTTCGGCCACATCGGCGAGGCCGTGCTCGACGAATGCGCCCGCGAGCGCTGGGGGAGCGGCTTTCGCCACAACGAGCATTCACTGCGTGTGGTGGAGAGGATCGAGGCGCTCAACCTCACGGTCCAGGTGCGGGACGGCATCCGCCACCACACGGGGCCCGAACGCCCGCAGACGCTGGAGGGGCGGATCGTGAAGGTGGTCGACCGGATCGCCTACATCAACCACGACATCGACGACGCGATCCGGGCCGGAGTGCTGCGCTTCGGCGACCTGCCCGCGGCGGAGGTGGCGCTGCTCGGCTCCACCGGCTCGGACCGGATCGAGACCCTGGTGGTCGACCTGCTCGACCGCTCCGAGGCGGCCGGGGACATCGTGCAGAGCGAGGAGGTGGGCAGCGCCATGCTCCGGCTGCGCTCGTTCATGTTCGACAACGTCTACCTCGGCGCGGACGCCCAGCGCCAGACGCCGCGGATCGAGCGCATGCTGCGGACGCTGTTCGACCACTACGCCGAGCAGCCGCCGCCTCCCGTGGTCGAAGGCGCGTCAGATCAGGAGCGCGTGATCGACTGGCTTGCCGGGATGACCGACCGCTTCGCCATCCGCGCGTTCTCCGACCTCTCGCTGCCGCAGGGCTTCTGATGGCTCTCTACACGCGCGACTCGATCGACAGCCTGCGCGACGCCATCGACATGGAGGATCTCGTCGGCACGAAGACCGACCTGCGTCGCGTGGGCTCGCGCCTCACCGGGCTGTGTCCGTTCCACGACGAGCGCACGCCGTCGTTCTCGGTGAACGTCGCGGACAAGCTCTTCTACTGCTTCGGCTGCCACGCAAAGGGCGACGCCATCGGCTTCGTGGAGCAGACCGAGGGACTCGACTTCCGCGAGTCGGTGGAGTTCCTGGCCGAACGCTATGGGGTGGAGCTCGAGCTCGAGAACGAGGATCCGCAGGCCGAGGCCCGCCGGCGCCGGCGCGAGCGCCTCCTCGCACTGCTCGATCGCGCCGCGCGCTTCTACGCCGCCTACCTGTGGGAGTCGGGCGAGGCGGCGCGTGCACGGGACTATCTCGGCTCGCGCGGCCTGTCCGAGGAGACGTTGAAGGAGTTTCGGGTGGGCTACGCGCCCAGCGCCTGGGACCGCATGCTGCTGGGTGCCCGCGAGGGGGGCTTCTCCGAGGAGGAGCTGATGGCCGCCGGACTGGCTCAGCGCGGCCGCAACGGTCAGATCTTCGACCGCTTCCGCGGGCGCATCATGTTTCCGCTGGCCGACGGCCGAGGGCGGGTGCTCGGCTTCGGGGCGCGGCAGATGGGGGAGGGGCGCGGGCCGAAGTACCTCAACACCAGCGAGAACGAGATCTACCACAAGGGCCGCCAGCTGTTCGGGCTCGACCTGGCCCGGGCCGAGGCCGCCAAGAGCGGTCGGATGGTCCTGGTGGAGGGTTACACCGATGTGCTGGCGTTACATCAGGCGGGCATTCGCGGAACGGCCGCGATCATGGGCACCGCGCTCACCCAGGAGCAGCTGGCCGAGGTGGGCCGGGTCGCTCCCCGGCTGATCCTGGCCCTCGACGCCGACCGCTCGGGCCAGGAGGCCATGCTGCGCGCGGCACGCCTGGCCGAGGAGCGCAAGCTCGAGCTGCGGGTGGTCGAGATGCCCGAGGGCACCGACCCGGCGGAGCTCGTGACCGCCGGAGGGGCAGAGGCGTTTCTGGAGCGGATGGAGCAGGCGCTGGGCATGATCGAGTTTCAGGTGCGTCGCGTTCTTGCCGATGCTGACCTGGATACGCCCTCGGGGCGCGACAAGGCCCTCCAGGAGGCGCGGACGCTTATCACTGCCGTTCCAGAACGCACAGCAACCAGAGATGCGCTCGTCCGCGAGGTTGCGGACCGGCTCGACGTGCCCGCGGACTACGTGGCCGCCGCGCCCGCCCGCCGGGCCTCCACGGATCCCGGCCGCCCGTTCGCCGGGCGCGAGCAGGACCAGGAGCCGGCGCCGGCCGTGCCCGCCGAGCCTTCTTTCGCGGCGGAGCGCGCCTTCCTCGCGATGTGCGTGGCCAGCGGTTCTCTGGGCCGCGACTACCTGGAGCGGCTCTCGGATGAGCATCTCTCGTCGCCCTCGGTGCGCGACGCGCGCACCCACCTCGTCACGCACTTCGGCGACCCGCTCAGCGGACTGCCCGAGGACGACCCGGCCACCGCCGCCCTGGTCACGGGAGTCGCGATGGCCGCTCAGGAGCAGGGCGACTCCACCGAGCCGGTGCTCCGCATGAGCTTTCTGCAGCTCGAGCTGCGCCGAATCGATCGCGAGCTGAGGCGAGCGGCGCACGAGGCCGACCTGTCGCGACGCACGGCGCTGGCGGGCGCGCGCCAGCAGGTGAGGCACGAAATGGACCGAGTTATGGGTCAGACCGCATGAACCGGGTAGCCTTCCACCGTCTTGGCGGGCGTGTACAACCCCCTTGGTGCACCCCGTGAACAAACCCTTCCATGGATGAGCGCTTCCACCTGAACGGCTCCTCCGACCCCAACGAGGAGCCCACCGCCGCCGGCGGTGCGGACGGAAGCGACGCGGAGCAAGAGGAGCCCGAAGCCACCGACCTCTACCACGAGGGTGGCGTCATCACGGCGGGCCTCCCCGTGGCGCCGCCCGAGCAGGGCGCCGAGGACGCCGTGCGGCTGTATCTGCGCTCGATCGGGCGCGTTCCGCTGCTCACGCGCGAGGACGAGGTGCGCCTGGCTAAGCGCATCGAGCAGAACGACATGTCGGCCAAGAACGCGCTGATCGAGGCCAACCTGCGGCTCGTCGTCTCCATAGCCAAGCGCTACACCGGCCGGGGTCTCACGCTCCTGGATCTGATCCAGGAGGGGAATATGGGGCTGATCCGAGCGGTCGAGAAGTTCGACTGGCGGCGCGGCTTCAAGTTCTCCACGTACGCCACCTGGTGGATCCGGCAGGCGATCACGAGGGCTCTCGCGGACCAGTCGCGCACGATCCGCATCCCGGTGCACATGGTCGAGCGGATGAACCGGGTCGCGCGCGCGAAGCGGTCGCTGATCCAGAAGAACAACCGCGAACCCAGCCCGGAGGAGATCGGCGAGCTGGTGGAGATGCCCGCGAAGAAGGTCGAGGAGATCCTCAAGCTCGGACAGGAGCCGGTGTCGCTGGAGGCCCCCGTGGGCGGCGAGGAGGGCGACGCGTCGCTCGGCGACTTCATCGAGGACTCCGCCACCGACCGCCCGCTCGAGATCGTGGCCAACCGCATCCGCGACAAGGATCTGCTGAAGGTGCTCGACTCGCTCGGCTGGCGCGAGCGCAAGGTGATCGAGCTCCGCTACGGCCTGGGCGACAAGGGACCGATGACGCTCGAGGACATCGGCCACGAGGTGGGGGTCACCCGCGAGCGCGTGCGCCAGATCGAGTCGAAGACGCTGGCGATGCTGAAGAGCTCGGGCGGAGCGGACCGGCTGGCGGGGACCACCGACGAGGCCTGAGCTATGCTCGAAATGCCGGTCCCCGGTGATGTAACGGCAACATGACTGACTGTTAATCAGTTCTTGGTGGTTCGAATCCACCCCGGGGAGTTTCTTCAAGCGACGTCCAGGCTTCGCACCCCCGATTCGACCTCGGCGTGGCAGTTCGCGCAGAGTAGAACGCACTTCTTCGCTTCGGCCCGCAGGTCTGCGATCGCCCGCGTTACGCCTTTCGTGGAAAGGCCAAAGCTCTTCTGTGCCGGGTCGAGATGGTGGAACTGCAACGCCGCCGGGCAGCGGTCGTAGCCGCACGCCGAGCAGCAGCCGCCGGCCTCGTCGACCAACACCCGCTTCACGAGTCGGCGGCGCTTGGCCACCGCCTCTTGGCTACAGATCGGGCAGCGATAGGTCCCTCGGCTGTCGAGCCGGAATCGACGCGGGCCGTGGTGCGCGCAGACGCCTGCCGCCTCGCGCGGCGCCGTCGCCGGATCCACGCGCCTGAGCCGAGCATCGACCCGCGTGATCTCCCATCGGCTGAGCCAGTAGCGGATGGTCGCGATCGACCGACCCAGTTCAGCGGCAATCACCCTCAGCGGCACGCCTGCGGTCGCGAGAGCAGCCAGATGCTCGCGATCCGGTGCACCCTTCGGTGCGAAACGAGAATCCGGCACCATGTCCTCTTGCACGAACACATGTTCGCACCACGGCCAGACGGAACGTCGCCGTGGTCGTGCCGCCTACGGCAGCCGCGCCGTGGCCCTCAGGCCGAAGGCCGCCGCTGCCAGCAGCAGCACCACGCCGCCCGCGGCGAAGGCCGAGGTGATCTCGCGGCGTTCCTTCTTCGTCGCCACGCGTGAGCCGAGGCCCTCGTAGATCTCACTCAGGTCGTCGGCGTCGTCCACGCGGTAGTCGCGGCCGCCGGAGATGTCGGCGATTCGCTTCATCGTCTCGGGATCGGGCGGCACGGCGAGCAGGGCTCCGCTCGGGGTGGTGATCACCGCTCCTCGGCTGCCCAGAGCCACGGTGCTGATCGGGATGCCCAGGCGCTTGGCCTGGCGGGCCACTGGCAGCGGGTCGCGTCCCGTGGTGGCCTTGCCGTCGGAGAGGAGCACGATCGCCGCCGGGGTCCGAGCCTCGCCGCGGCCGTCCACGAGGTCCAGCGCGGCGGCGAGGGCGTCGCCCGTGGCCGTGCCTCCGTCCGCCGAGAGGGAGTCGATCATGGCGCCGACGTCGTCGTGGTCGTCGGTGGGCGGCTCGATCGTGTGCGGCTGCTCGGAGAACGCGACCGCGCCCAGGCGCGCCTCGTCCGGGAGCTCCTCGAGGAAGCGCTTGGCCGCGGTGCGGGCCGCTTCGAGGCGGTTCGGGTCGACGTCGTCGGCGAGCATCGAGCGCGACACGTCGGTCACGAGGATCACGGTGGCCTGCTCGCTCGGGACGGCCACGGTGGCGTGCGGACGGGCCAGCGCCAGCGCGAGCACGGCCAGCGACGCGAGGAAGAGGCCGAGCGGCACGCGCCGGCGCCAGGCCCCGGCGCTCGGGATGAGGGGGGCCAGGGTGGCCACGCCCGGGAAGCGGATGGCGTAGCGGCGCGAGCGCCGCCGCCCCAGCACGTAGAGGCCGAGCAGCAGCGGGACCAGGACCAGGGCGGCCAGCCATACGGGAGAGGCGAAGCTCATCGCAGCCCCCGTCCGAGCTCGCGTGCCCACGAGCCGGCGGTGGAGAGGACCACGTGATCGGCCCCGGCCCGGCGCAGCGCTCGGGCCACCTCCGCCCGCTTGGCGGCTGCGGCGGCGGCGAACTCCTCGCGCAGGCGCCGGCTGCGCGTGTCGGCCTCCACCCGCCGCCCGGTCTCCGGATCGATCATGGCCACGCGGCCCACGTCGGGGAGCGAGTCCTCGCGTGGGTCGCGGATCTCGAGCGCGAGCACGGTGTGCCGGGCCGACAGCGCGGCCAGGGGCCGGGCCCAGTCTTCGGGCGGATCGCCGAAGTCCGAGACGATCACCACGAGGCTGGCCAGGCGCGCCAGCCGCCCGATGCGGACGATCGTGGCTGCGAGTGGCTCACCCCCGGCGCCGTCGGTCGCCACTCCCTCGGACAGCGCCCGGTGGAGGGCCACCCGGGCGCCGCGGCCCCCGCGCGGTGGCAGCAGCCTGGTGACCGGCGCGCCGAAGGTGATCATCCCCGCCTTGCCGCCGCGGCGCACGGCGAGCGTGCCCACCACGTCCACCACGCCCTCGGCCACGTCGCTCTTCAAGCGCTCGGCCGTCCCGAAGGCCATCGACGGCGAGAGGTCCACCGCGAGCCACACCGTGAGCATCCGCTCGGGCACGTGCTCGCGCACGTGGGGGATGCCGGTGCGCGCGGTGGCGGACGGATCGAGCTGGCGCACGTCGTCGCCGGGCTGGTAGGGGCGCAGCTGGGCCAGCTCGGTGCCGCTGCCCACGCCGCTGCCGCGGTGCTCTCCGGCCAGCACGCCACCCGCGCGCCGGACGAAGGCGAGGTCGAGCGCCTCCACCAGCACGCTCGGCACACTCCCGCCGCCCTGGCGCCCCGGAGGCATCCGCAGGCCGGGGGGAGAAGCGTCCGCGACCGCCTCGCCCGCTCGCGCGCGCGATCCTGGGCGCAGCGTCAGCTTCACGCCGCCAGCGGCTCCCCGGGCGCTCCCGGACGCTCGAGGTCGGGCTCGGGAACGGCCTCGAGGACCTGCTCGAGCAGTGAGTCGGCGGTCACGCCGTCGCTCAGGCCCTCGTAGCTCAGCACCAGACGGTGACGCAGCACCTCGGGTGCGAGATCGCGGATGTCTCCGGTGAGCACGTGACGCCGGCCTCGCAGGAGCGCGAGGGCCCGCGCCGACTGCACGAGGCCGATCGGCCCGCGCGGGCTGGCGCCGTAGCTGAGATGGCTCTCCACATCGGTGAGCCCGTAGTGGGCGGGACGGCGCGTGGCGTCGGCCAGGGCCACCGCGTACTCGATCGACTCACGGTCCACGAACACCTCGCGCACCGCCACGCGAAAGCGCAGCAGGTCCTCCGCGGTCAGCTGCATCCCGACCTCGGTGGCCGGCGTGAGCGAGCTCTCCACCACTGCGGCCTCGTCGCCCGGCGCGGGGTAGTCGACCAGGATCTTCATCAGGAAGCGGTCAACCTGCGCCTCGGGCAGCGGGTAGGTGCCCTCGGACTCGATCGGGTTCTGGGTGGCCAGCACGAGGAAGGGCAGCGGCACCGGATAGGTCTCGCCGCCGATCGTCACCTGCTGCTCCTGCATCACCTCGAGCAGCGCGGACTGCACCTTGGCCGGCGCGCGGTTGATCTCGTCGGCCAGCAGGAAGTTGGCGAACACCGGCCCGAGCTCGGTGTCGAAGGTCGCGCTGTCGGGCCTGAAGATGCGCGTGCCGACCAGGTCGGAGGGGACGAGATCCGGCGTGAACTGGATCCGCCGGAAGCTGCCGCCCACCGCGGAGGCCAGCGTCTTGATGGTGAGCGTCTTGGCCAGGCCGGGCACGCCCTCGAGCAGAACGTGGCCGCCCGTGAGCAGGGCCACCATCACGCGCTCCAGCATCGCGTCCTGGCCGATGATCACACGCTTGATCTCGTAGAGCGCCGCCTCCAGCGCCTCCCGGGCGTCGTCGTGCCTGCCGTTCTCAGTCATGGCCGCCAACTTAGGCCCCTGCTTGTCACCGCCGGATAACGTCTGATGCTGCGCTCCTCGCGTAGGAGTGCAATCAACTCCCACTAGTCTGACTCAGGTGCGCGTGCTCGTGGCGGAGGACGAGCGCCGGGTGGCCGACGCGGTGGCGCGCGGCCTGCGGCGCGAGGGAATGGCGGTGGACGTGGCCTACGACGGCGGTGAGGCTCTCGACAAGGCGCGTCTCAACCCGTACGACGTACTGGTGCTCGACCGCGACCTCCCCGTCCTTCACGGCGACGACGTGTGCCGGACCCTTCGCGACGAGGAGAGCGACAGCCGCGTGCTCATGCTCACCGCCTCCGTCGGGCCTCGAGCAGACGGTCGACGGCCTCTCGCTCGGCGCGGACGACTACATGCACAAGCCCTTCGCCTTCGCCGAGCTGGTGGCCCGTCTCCACGCGCTGGCCCGGCGCGCCAACCCGGCCCGCCCGCCCACGCTGCGCGCCGCCGACGTCGAGCTCGATCCGGTGCGCCACAGCGTCACCCGTGCCGGGCGGAGAATCGAGCTGACCCCGAAGGAGTTCGCGGTGCTCGAGACGCTCATGGGCGCCGGGGGCGGGGTGGTCTCGAACGACGAGCTGGTCGAGAGGGTCTGGGACGAGAACGCGGACCCCTTCACCAACTCGGTGCGCATGACGGTCCTGCGCCTGCGCCGCAAGCTCGGCGATCCCCAGGTGGTGGAGACGGTCAAGGGCGCCGGGTACCGCGTATGAAGCCGCCGCGCACCACCGTGAGGGCGCGCCTCACCGGCCTCTATGCGCTGCTGGCCGGGCTGTCCACCGGGCTGATCCTGCTCGTCAGCTACTGGCTGCTCGGTCGCCACTTCGACCGCACCCTTCCCGACGCGCTGGCCTCGGAGTCGCTCTCCGAGGTGCGTCTGCAGTACCTGGTGGCCTTCGCCGGCATCCTGCTCATCTCCGTGGCCGTCGGCTGGGCCGTGGCGGGACGGATGCTCGCCCCGGTCCGCCGCATCACCGGCACGGCCCGCCGCGTCTCGGACGAGCGCCTGAGCGAGCGCATCGAGGTAGCCGGGCCCCACGACGACCTGCGCGAGCTGGGGGAGACCCTCAACGAGATGCTCGACCGCCTGGCCGACTCCTTCGAGGCGCAGCGGCGCTTCGTGGCCAACGCGAGCCACGAGCTGCGCAGCCCCCTGACCGTGATCCGCTCAGAGGCCGAGGTCGCGCTGGCCAACCCCGAGCCCGACGTCGACGAGCTGCGCGAGATGGCCGCCTCGGTGATCGAGGCCAGCCGCCGTACCGAGGCCCTGCTCACGAGCCTGCTGATCCTGGCGCGCAGCCAGCAGGGCCTGCTCCGGGAGGAGCAGCTCGATCTCGCCCAGGCGGCAGCGACGGCCGCCCGCCTGACCCAGCGCGAGGCGGCCACGCAGGGGGTGCGGATCGAGGAGCAGCTCGAGCCGGCACCGCTGGCGGGCGACCGCGCCCTGATCGAGCGGCTGGTGGCCAACCTGGTGGAGAACGGCGTGCGCTACAACCGCCCGGGCGGCTACGTCTCGGTCCGCACCGAGACGGGCGAGGACGGCCGGGCGGTGGTGACCGTCGAGAACTCGGGCCCCCGGGTGGCTCCGGCGGCCGCGGCACGCCTGTCCCAGCCGTTCGAGCGCCTCGAGCGCGGTGCGGACGGCCGGGGTGCCGGCCTGGGCCTTTCCATCGTCAGCGCCGTGAGCGAAGCCCACGGAGGCGAGGTGGTCATCGAGCCGCGTGACTCAGGCGGGCTGCGGGTGTCGGTGCGACTGCCTAGGAACGGCGATCTTCACGCCACGGACAATCGTGGCGACCGGCGGCCGGCAGTTCCTGCCTGAGCTCCGCCGCGTCGCGTGCGCGGTCGCTCTCCGCCAGACGCCCGTCCAGCCCGGCCAGGCCCTGCACGGAGCTGCCGAGCAGGCCGGCTCCCACCACCACGGCCACAGCGATCAGGGCTCGCGTCCGACGCACACCGACAAACCTAGTGAACCGGCCGCGGCGTTCTTGTGAACGTTCAGGGCAGCCGCCCGAACCAGCGCAGGGACAGCGCGCCGCCCACGATCAGCAGCACCACCGCTCCGCCCGCGAAGGCGGAGGTCACCTGCCGGCGCTCCTCGCGGGTGGCCACGCGCGAGCCGAGGCGCTCGTACACCGACGCCAGCTCCTCGTCCGCGTTGGCCGAGAAGGTGCGGCCGCCGCTGATCGCAGCGATTCGCCTCATGGTTTCGCGGTCGGGCGGCACCGAGCGAGTCACGGTCGAGCCGTCGGGCCGCTCGACCTCGATCGTCCCCTCGTCGGTGCCCAGAGCCACCGTGTACACCGGTATCCGGGCGCGGGCGGCCTCGCGGGCCACCGGGATGGGATCGCGGCCGTGCGTGGCCGCGCCATCGGAGATCAGGATCACGGCCGCCGGATCGCGCGCGTTGCGCTCACGCTGGGCGCGGTTGCTGCCGGCGCGGTCGTTGCCGCGCGCCCGTGACTGCTCCAGCAACCCCAGCGCCGCGGCCAGGCCGCTTCCGGTGGCGGTGCCGCCGCTCGGTCGCAGGCTCGCGATCAGCGCGCGGGTACGTTCCCGCTCGGCCCGCGGTGGTTCGATGGCCTGCACGGCCTGATTGAAGCTCACCGCGCCGACCCGCAGCTCACTGGGGGCCCGGTCCACGAAGTCGAGCGCGGCGCGACGCACGGCGCTCATTCGCGAGGGAGCCACGTCGCGCGAAAGCATGGACCCGGAGACGTCGGTCACCAGAACCACTGACGCGCGCTCCTCGGGCACCGCCACGGTGGCCTCCGGCCGGGCCAGGGCGATCGCTCCGATGGCCAGCGCGAGGGCGTAGGCCGCGAGGGGCAGATGCCGGCGCACGCCCGGGCGCACCGGGGCCACCGAGGCCATGAGCGCGGGCGAGGCGAAGCGCCCGGCGGCACGGCCACGCCGCCGGTCGATCAGCACGTAGGCGGCCACCACCAGCGGAAGCGCCAGCAGAACCAGCAGGAACCAGGGGGCCTGGAAGCTCACGGAGTGCGCTGGGGCCGAGCACCCAGGGTGATGGTGATCGTGCGTGGCTCGCCGTCACGCACCAGCTCGACCCGTACCTGGTCGCTCGGCTCCTTGCCCGAGATGGCCTCGGAGACGTCCTCGGGCTCGCTCACCGAGCGTCCGTCCACGCTGATGATCACGTCGCCGGCCTCCACGCCGGCGTCGGCGGCGGGTCCGGCCGGGGCAACGTCGACCACGCCCGCGCCGCGGGAATCCGGAGTAGTGGTGACGCCGAGGTAGGGCCGCTCGATCTTCTCGCCGCGGGCGAGCCGCGGGATCACGTCGCGCACCGTGTTGGCCGAGACGGCAAAGCCGATGCCGATGTTGCCCTGGCTTCCGCCGGTGGCGATCTGAGAGTTGACCCCGATCACGCGTCCGCGCACGTCGAGCAGCGGGCCACCGGAGTTGCCGGGATTGATCGGCGCGTCCGTCTGGATGGCCTCCTCGATCTGGAAGCCGTCGGGCGCCTGGATCTCGCGGCCCACGCCGGAGACGATTCCCTGGGTGGCGGTGCGGTCGAGGCCGAAGGGATGTCCGATGGCGATCACCTGGTCGCCCACGCGCACCTTCTCCGAGTCGGCGAGCGGCAGCGGCCGCAGGTTGTCGACGCTGCCGGGATCGACCCTGAGGGCGGCGAGGTCGGAGGAGGGGTCGGTGCCCAGCACGTCGGCCTCCACCAGGCGGCCGCTGTCGTTGAAGCGAACCGTGGCTGTCTGAGCGTCACCCACCACGTGAGCGTTGGTGACGATGGTGCCGTCGCCGCGGACCACGAAGCCGGTCCCCGAGGCCGAGCCGGCTCGGACCGAGACCACGCCGGGGCCGGCCGTCTGGTAGACGCGGCCGGCGGCGGCGGTGGGAATGGGACGCGAGTCGGCCGCGCCCGGGAGCGAGCCGGGGTCGTCGTTGTCGGCCAAGAGGGAGAAGGCGCCGACGGCCAGAGCCACCAGCGCCGTGGCCAGCGCGGCCAGGGGAAGCAGCGCCCGACGCCGGCGCGGGGGCTCGGGCGGCGGGGTCGGCTCGGGGTCGCCGGCGGGCGGGCGCGCCTCGCGGGCCTGCCGGTTCCAGCGCGCGGACGAGAAGGGCCCCCCGTCGGCTTCGCGCTCGCGGTCCACCCACAGGCTGTCGTTCGGCGTCACGTCGGCGACGGTACGCGGGGCGGCGTCACCGCTGCATAACGGCGAGCGAGCGACGATCGGGCTCAGCCGCGCCGCATCAGCCGGCCGACCGCGGCCATCAGCTCGCTCGTCATCTCCTCCTGCTCGGCCTCCTTGCTACCCACGACGCAGTGGCGGGCGTGATCGTCGAGGAGACCGAGCGCGACCTTGTCCAGCGCGGCCTGTACCGCTCCGATCTGGGTTAGGACGTCGATGCAGTAGCGCTCCTCGTCAACCATCTTCTCGATGCCGCGCACCTGACCCTCGATCCGGCGCAGGCGGCCCTGGAGCTGATCCTTGGTGGCGGAGTAACCGCGGGCTTCGGTGGCCATGCCTCTACTGTACCCCGTGGGGGTATCGGATCGGGGCGCCGGCCAGCTCCTCCACGGCGTCGGCCGCCGCCGCCGGTCCGTCGTGGGCGTCCGACCAGCGCCGCAGTTCGCCCGCCCGCTCGGCGTAGCCCGGCTGCCCGAGCAGGCGGCGCACCGCCAGCCGGACCCCGCGTGCGGTGTGAAAGCGGCGCGGGAGCGAGACGCCCACGCCGGCCCAGCGCACGCGCGCCGCGTTCTCGGCCATGTCGCCCGCGTGGGGGCAGGCCACCACGGGCACTCCGCAGGCGAGGGCTCGCGCGAGCGTTCCGTGGCCGGCGTGGCAGACCACCGCGCTGCAGTGCGGCATGACCCTCGCGTACGAGACCCAGTCCACGAGGCGCGCGTTGGCCGGAGTGGGCAGCGGCTGCTCCGGAGCGCGCCGGTTGGTCGTGGCCAGCACCCGCACCGGCTCGGCGGCCAGACCGTCGAGCGCGGACCGCAGCAGCCGCCCCTCGGGGTCCTGCGACGTGCTCGGCGCCACCAGCACGAGCGGGTCGTCGCCCGGCGGCAGGTCGACGTCGCCGAACGGTTGCTCCCACAACAGCGGGCCCGTGATCCTCATCGCCGGCGGCGGGGCCTCGCGCGGGTACTCGAGCTGGGGAAACGTGGCCACCAGCGCGAGCTCGCGCGAGATGCCGCCGTGCACGTGGCCGAGCGCCGGCAGGCCTACCCGGGCCCGGGCCCCGTTGAGCTCGCCGCGCCCCTGCTCCTCGCCGCGCATGAGCAGCGGGCGGCTGAGCTCCCACAGCCGTCGCCCCGCGCGCGTGCGCGGGTAGACGGCGCCGACCGCGTAGACCGGGAAGCCTCGCTCGCCGGCGGGGAGCACGTGGGGGACCAGGGTGGCCCAGCGCCGCTGTTCGAGCTCGGCGGCCAGCGCGGCCGCCACGGTGAGGATGTCGGCCACCACCACCTGGGGATCGACGGCGCGGATCAGCTCCCGTGTGACGGCCGAGGCCTTGACGGCCGCCACGTAGGGCTTCAGCGGCCGCTCCCGAGTAGGGAACACCTGGTACTCGGGCGCGGCGGCGAAGCGCATGCCCTCGCGCTCCGCCGGCTCGCGCCAGCGTTCCCACGTCTCCAGCGTCACCTCGTGCCCGCGGCGGGCGAGCTCGGCGCCCAGGGCGATCGCCGGGAAGGCGTGGCCCGGGTCGCCGAAGGCGGCGATCAGGAAGCGCCGGCCTGCGCTCAGGTCAGCTCCGCGATCTCGTGCACCATTCGCTTGCGCTCCTCGGGGTCGAAGGAGACGGGGCTCATGATCAGGGTCCCGACTCCGGCCTCCCGGTAGACCGCGAGCCGGTCGCGAATCATCTCCTTCGGCCCCACGAGCGTGATGGTGTCGATCAGCTCCTTGGGAATCGCCGCCGCCGCTTCGTCCTTCTTGCCCTCCAGGTAGAGGTCCTGGATCTCCTTCGCCGCGTCCTCGAAGCCGTAGCGCTGAACCAGCAGGTTGTAGAAGTTGCGCTCCCGCGATCCCATCCCGCCGACGTAGAGCGCGATGAAGGGCCTCATCTGGTCACGGGCACGGTCGACGTCGTCGTCGATGCTGATGTTGACGGTCGGGGCGACGTCGAAGGACTCGTCGAGTGTGCGCCCGGCCCGGGCGGCGCCCTCCTCGAGCAGCTCGCGCGACTCGCCGACGTGCTCAGGGGAAAAGAAGATAGGCAGCCAGCCGTCCGCGATCTCGCCGGTGAGCTGCATGTTCCTGGGGCCGATCGCCGCGACGTAGATCGGGATGCGCTCCTGCACCGGGCCGATCATCAGCTTGAGCGCCTTGCCCGGGCCGTCGGGCAGCGGCAGCGTGTACTGCTCGCCCTCGTAGACGAGCCGCTCGCGTGCGAGCGCCTTCCTGACGATCGCCACGTACTCGCGGGTGCGCTGCAGCTGCTTGGCGAAGCGCTGCCCGTGCCACCCCTCGGCCACCTGCGGTCCCGAGGACCCGATGCCGATGATCATCCGGCCGCCCGACAGCTGATCGAGGGTGGCCGCGGTCATCGCGACCATGGCCGGTGAGCGGGCCGGCATCTGGAAGATGGCCGCGCCGATCTTGATGCGCGACGTCTGAGCCGCGAGCCAGGCCAGGACGGTGGCCACGTCCGACCCGTAGGCCTCGGCCGCCCAGACCGAGTCGAAGCCGGCCTTCTCGGCCTCCTGCACCAGCTCCAACTGCAGCTCCGACGTGAGTCCGAGGCCCCAGTATCCGACGTTCAACCCGAGCCTCATGCACGTCTCCTTTCGCGCCTTGCGAGCCTGACCGGGGACGAGCATCCTACGTCAGCCGCTGATGGAGGCCGAGCAGCCATGACCCGCCGCCGTCCCGCGCGCGACCTGCGCACCGCGGTGGACTGCCTGCCGCTCGTCACCCGGCGGGCGATGCTCGGGGGAGTGGAGGCCAACCGCATAATCGTCGGCGCCTACACCGATGGCGCGGGCGGTGTCTGCCCGATGCTCGCCGCCCACCGCAACGGGGGCCGCACCAGTCTCGTCAGCTTCGCCAGGGCGTGGGACCGCTACACGGACGCCGGCAGAGGGCCGCGCCCGGCCACCGAGCGCGAGCTCACCACGCTCACCGCCATGCTCCAGGCGAGCATCCTGCTGGAGGAGACCCCGTCGCTGGATGCGAGCCCGCGCCGCCGCCGGCGTCGGCCGACGGGCGAGCGTCACCGCGCGTCCGAGCTGCGCTATCAGCCGGGCTGGGCCTGGCTGCGGCCGTTCCGGCGCCTCGACGAGTACGAGCGCGCCCTGGCCGAGCTCGAGCGGGTTCCTTCAGAGCTCGGTGT
Organism: uncultured Thermoleophilaceae bacterium; assembly: GCA_963751105.1. Classification (GTDB taxonomy): domain Bacteria; phylum Actinomycetota; class Thermoleophilia; order Solirubrobacterales; family Thermoleophilaceae; genus JACVRW01. The sequence goes on from CAVVTG010000002.1 coordinate 1,296,481, forward strand.
CGGCCCGGCGCAGGAACTGGATCTCGGGCACGACGCAGTGCGCTGAGGTGCGCAGCAGGAAGCGGATCGACTCGGCGATGTCCTCGGGCTGGATCATCTCCTCCTTGGGCACCTGCCCCTCGATCCAGTCGGTCATGGGCGTGGCCACGAAGCCGGGACACAGCGCGGTGACCTGTATGCCGTCGGCCGATAGCTCCTTGTGCATCCCCTGGCTCAGGCCCACCACGCCGAACTTGGTGGCGGAGTAGGCCGACAGGAAGCCCTGCCCGTGCTTCCCGGCGATGGAGGCGGTGTTGACGATCAGGGCCTTGCCGTGTTCGGCGCCGGCCTCCTTGAGCATCGGGATCGCCTCGCGCGCGACGAGATAGACGGCGCGCAGGTTGACGTCGAGCTGGAGGTCGAGTTTCTTGGTCTCGGTGTCGGCCACCGTCGCCCCGATGCCGATGCCGGCGTTGTTGATCAGCACGTCGAGGCGGCCGCGACGGTCCCGGTGCTCGGCCACCACACGCTTGATCTCGTCCTCGTCGGTCATGTTGGCCGCGACCTCGTGGACGTCGAGCCCGTCCGATCGCAGCTCGTCGGCGGCGGCCGTGAGCTTGTCCGGGCGGCGGGCCGAGATCGTGATCGAGTAGCCGTCCTGGCCGAGTGCCCGGGCGATGGCCAGGCCGATGCCGCTCGAGCCTCCGGTTATCAGTGCCGCGCGTTCCATGTGAGCCTCCTGAGGGCGAGTCGACCGGCCGGGGGCGGGCGATGCTAGTTGAACGCCAGGTTAAGCCGCCGCGTCCCGCGCGCCGCCGCTGGCGGCGGTCCCTACCCTTCCTCGCCTCGTGAGGAGCCGAGCCCTGATAGCCGCTGCCCTATTCGCGTGTGCGTTGCTCGCCGGCTGCGGAGGAGGCGGCGACGAGGCCGAGAACCCGGCGCCCCCCGTGGCCGAGCCCCAGGACTTCCCCAAGGCAGGCACCAAGACCTTGGCCGAGTTGCAGCAGGGCCTGGGCCGCGGCGGGCCGGTGCTGGCGCCGTCCGTGTCGCAGCTGACGACCGGGGAGAACCGCTTCGGCTTTGGCCTCTTCGACCGCTCGCGCGCCCAGATTGCCGATGCCTCGGTGGCCGTCTACGTCGCTCCGGCCGGCGGCGGCCAGGCCAAGGGCCCCTACCCGGCACGCTTCGAATCGCTCGCAGTGCGCCCTCAGTTCCAGAGCCGCCAGACCGCGACGGACCCCGACTCGGCCCAGTCGGTCTACGTGGCCAACATCCCGTTCGAGGTCTCCGGGGAATACGAGGTGCTCGGCATCGCCCGGCTCGACGATCGCCTGGTCGCGGCCACCTCGGCAGTGCCGCGGCTGCCGGTCATCGACGAAACCGCGGACACCATTCCGAGGCCCGGCGACAGGGCCCCGCGCATCAACACGCCCACCGAGGCGGACGCCGGTGGCGACATCGCCTCGATCGACACCCGCATCCCGCCCTCCTCGATGCACTCGAACGACTTCGCCGATGTTGCCGGCAAGAAGCCGACGGTGCTGATCTTCGCCACTCCCGCCCTGTGCCAGAGCCGGGTGTGCGGTCCGGTGGTGGACATCGCCGAGTCGGTGAAGGCGGGCAAGGAGGGCGAGGGCGTGGAGTTCATCCACCAAGAGGTCTTCGTCGACAACCGGATCGACAAGGGCCTGCGGCCGCAGCTAGCCGAGTTCAACCTCCAGACCGAGCCCTGGCTGTTCACCGTGGACAAGAGCGGCAAGGTGGCGGCCCGGCTGGAGGGCGCTTTCTCGGAGCGAGAGCTGACCGAGGCGATTCGCACCGCCAAGGGCTGACCGCGCCCTTCGCGCCCGCCAACCTCGGGGTCATGTTGCGCTGTAGTCCGCGACGATGTCCAGGACCCAGATGACCTCGAAGCGGTCGGTGAGCATCCCGTACAGGGGCGCCCCCCAAGGTGCCGGGCCGAGCGGCTGCTGGATGCTCGCGCCGTCGGAGAGCTTGTTCCAGTACTCGCTGATCTCGTCGGCGCTGTCGCCACGGACCGAGACGAAGACCGGGTTCTCCCCTCGATCCCAGGGCATCGCCGAGGGCACGTCGTACGCCATCACGTGGAAGCCGTTGTCGGCCGCCACCTGCCCCCACATGACCTGGTCGGCCTCGGCCGGGTTCTGGACGTTGTGGGCGCGTGCGGGCGTCACCTCGGAAGTTGAGGTGGGTGGTGGTGGTCACGCTCATGTCAGCTCCTTGCTGGTGGGGTGGGGTGGGGTGGGGTGAGTGCTTCTGGACGCGCTTGGGCGCGCCCGGCTCAACGGGCGACGAGGTGGGCTCGTCGATCGGTAAGTCGGGCAGGTCGGCCGGCGTGAGCCGGCGCTCGGTCTAGGCGTCGCTCAGGACGAGGGGCTCGCGCGGGACCCAGTGGCCGGGGTGGAGCCGCGGAGTGCGGGCAGCAGTAGGCCGTCGATCAACGAGACGAGGTAGGCGCGGTCGATCGGCTGACGCTGGATGAGGGTGCGATAGGCGGCCATCGACGGAACCACGCGCGAGAGGGTCTCGACGTCGACGGCCGGCAACTCCCCGCGGTCGATCGCCCGGCTGATGAGCGCGCGATGTGCGTCTGCCCATGGTTCGACGATCGCGGCGTTCCCCGCCTCGGCGAGCCTCGGGTCGTGCGACATCATCGACGCGAGCCCTGCCATCACCATGAGCTTGCGCTCGCTCTCCTCGATGGACTGCGGCTTGATCAGCGCGACGAGATCGCCGCGTAGGTCCCCGGTGTCGGGCAGGCGATCGAGGTCCACTTGGTCGCGCTTCATGCGGGTCACGGCGTCGAGGACCAGCTCCGACTTCGATGGCCAGCGGCGGTAGACGGTCGCCTTCCCGGCCTTCGCCCTCGCCGCGACCATGTCCATGGTCATGCGCTCGTAGCCAACCTCGCTGAGGACTTCGAGTGCCGCGGCGAGGATGTCGGCGTCGCGCGAGTGGTCGCGCTTTCGCCCCATTCGCACGGGCTCAGCGGGGGCGGTCTCGTCGTCGTCCATCACGCTGCTAACGATACCAATCAGTTCCGGAATGTGCAAGTTCCGGAACGTCTCCGTACAGGTACGTCGTCCGGACCGTCACACGATGCACCTAGGATGAAGCCGATCGGGATCCTCGCCAGCACCCGCGCAAGGGGGAGGCGCAATCCCGCTCTACGGGCCGGTAGCTCAGTGGTTAGAGCAGTGGACTCATAATCCATCGGTCGTAGGTTCGATCCCTACCCGGCCCATTCCCTCACCGCTGAGGCCCCGGGGAGCCACGAAGGGACACGCAGCTCGGTTTTACCCGCTAGCGGGCCACTTCTCGGCCACCAGAGACCCGGTAAGCCCCTTCTCGCCGAACCGCTTTCGGTAGCAGGACGGGAGCAGCCCGCTGCCGTTTCGGTAGCAGCCGGCGCCCGACCAGCTTCCTCAACGACGAGAGCCGCGCTCTCACGCGGCCCCCGCTCCAGTTCTTGAGTCACCCAACCCAAGCCGGGCGTGTCGACGCCCGAGGAAGGACGATCGCTCATGTCAACGATCGACCTTGACCAAGGCGCATTCTACGGCAGAACGTCGAGGCCAGCGGCACCGTCCAGCTGCGGGGTGCTTGCGTGCCGCCACTGCGGGAGCTCGCTAGCCGGCCGCCGTCAGGAGTTGCGGCAGACCACGATCGGCGGCGTCGCGCACCTCGTCGAGGTGTTCCGCTGCCCGTGCGGCCGTGGCCGCCACGTTCGCCGAGGGCTGACAGCCACGTAGCCAGCCGCTCGAACACGCGTGAGGGTCGGCTCGGCACCGAAGGGCGACCCGCGGCAGTACACAGCGCGATGCCATAGACGAGAGGGCGGGAAAGTGCGCCGCCACGAACAAGGGCACCCGAGTGCGGTCGGATCGCCGAGGTCGTCCACCACATCACAGATCTCCGAGCCGGCGGAGCACCACGCGACCCCAGCAACCTCCAGTCACTCTGCAAGCCACATCACGACACGATCACCAGAGCCCGCCAAACCAGCAAACAGGGGTAGGGAGGGTGGCCGCCACCACCCATCTCTCCCGCTAGTCGCCGGGTGAGGCGCTACGGAAAAGAGCATCGTGAATTCTGAAAGCCAACCTGACTGGTACGCGGAGACGTTTGGCGAGTGCCCGCACGGCTACATCAAGCCGTACTGCGGCCAGTGCGCTGTGGCCGAGAGCGAGCAGCAGCGCCAAGAGCGCGAAGAGCGGCGGGAGCGCAAGCGCCACACGGACACGATTCGGGCCCAGTCGGAGGCTATGTTCGGCCGGGAGGCCGAGATTGACCGGCTGCGCAAGGACCGAGATTGACCGGCTGCGCAAGGAGAAACGGCGCTTGCAGGCGCGGCTGGCCGCGCAGGCAAAGAGGCCACGGCGGCGGCTGTTCGGGGGGTCGGTGATGGACCCCGACGAGATGAACGGATCCTCGAGGAGATCGCCCGCGAGTCCCCGAATCCGACCGCCCGGGTGAGCGCTATCCGGGGCTTCGCCAGTTGGCCGAGGAGGAGGACCCGCACCAACGCGCATTGCGGGCCTTCGAGCAGATCGCGAAAGAGCGCCGCCAGTGAGCGAGCTGATCGCCCAGGCGTTCGCGGCGTTGGGGGAGGGGCCCTCGTCGGACGAGCTCGACCTCGTGGCCGCCGCGCTGGAGGACGAGCACGAGGCGTTCAATCTGGCCCCCCACGACAGGGCGGCGTTCGAGGCGCTGGCGGAGGTCGCGGCCGAGAACGGCAGTAGCGGTTTCGTCGCTTTGGATCTGGTCACGGTGATCGCTACGGCGAGAGCCGGCGAGGGGCGTGAACTCGCGGGGGCGACAGAAGCGCCAAGAGCGAGAAGACCGGCTTGAGCGGCTGCGGGTAGGTCCGCAGGGTGGAACTCAGTGCTGCGTAGACAGATCGCCCTCCGGGCGACTACCGTGTGGGTCAGTAGTTGTCGCTCGTCTGGTTCAAAGGGTCCTCTGCCCCTCGCGCGGCCTCGCTTACAGAGGACCACCGAAAGGCGAATATGAACCACGAGGTGATCGCTCAGGGCGACGGGCACCTTTCGAAACAGCCAGAGACTCGCGTAACTGTCGAGCTCAGTAACGAGATGGTGCGGATCTACAAGGAGATCTTCGGCCGCGGTCCGACGCGGACGCGGGCGGATTGGGCGGGGCGCGACGCGCTGTTGTGCACGTTGGAGGACTCGCTGACGCCGGCGGAGCGGAAGATGGTGGAGGTCGGGGAGCATCAGCGCCTGCGGGAGACGCGGATGTTCTTCCAGCATGCCTGCGAGGACGACTTTCGCGAGTCGGTGGAGCGGATCACGGGGCGCAAGGTGAGGGCGTTCGTGTCGGGCATCGACACGGACACCGACGTGTCGTCCGAAGTGTTCTACCTCGAGCGACCCGTCGACTAAACAACCCGGCAAAGTTTCGCGCTTCGCGGCTTCGGGCACCTCGATTTCAAGGACCGGGCCTTTAGGGCATTAAGTTCGCCCGGCCAGGTACCCAGGAATGCGGGACCGCGACCGCTCTGTTCGGGCTGCCGTGGGCCCGCTTTCCGCTGTCCAGACGTCAAGGTTCTGACATTTCACTGACCCGTTCCGGTGATGCTCAGTCGCGAGTGTCAAGCCAAGCGGCGGAGGGCTCCGGCGTTGTTAGTTAGGGGCCGGTTGGGCTGAGCCGTTGGGGGTGCGATGGCGCGGCTGCTGCCTCATGGCGGGCGTGTTGTGAGGCCTGCTCGATGGCGAAGGCTGAATTGTTGAGCGGGCGGAAGGGTCGAAATCGCTCTATCCCCTTCCGCCCGCGACCGGGGCGGCGGTGCTGGCGGAGCTGCCGCGCCCGGTCCCGCTGCCCCGTTGCCTGGTCGGGTGCCCAGGCGTCGGGGGGGGGACCCTGGGTTCGCTTGCGGGACCAGACCAATCCCCAGGCGCGTGGGGACATAAACAACCTTCCGAAACCCTCCAACCTTTGCGGAGCTGGAGCGTTGCAGCATCTACGAAGGGGTGACGCTGCGTACCAATGCCCCTAGTGAGAGAGACGCCAATGAGCGATGACCACCCGGCACCACCCAGCTACTCCCAATCGGCGAACGGGCACACCGACCCGATCATCCAGCGTGCGGCTTGCGGGCTACGCGTATGGGCGCAGTTGAAGCAGATCGAGCCTCATGAGAGAGCTTTCCACGCCGTGGCGGAACTCAAGGAAGAGGATCTGCGGGCCGTGGTCACCCATCACCTGTTCGCGTGGCACCAACGAGGTTGACAAGCCGAGAAGCGGGCTACCGAGGTGTGTTGCGCGGCTCACGGCCGTGCGAGTCCTTTCTCCCGGAAAGGCCGTCCTTCCGAGAGCGCCCGCCGAATCACAACCCCTGCAGCGGGTAGGCGGGCGGTGAAGTGGGACCCGTCAGGCGAAGACCGAGATCGGGCGGTAAGAGGCACGAGGCGGAGGAGTCGGCGGCCATTGCGCCGCTCCGGGCCGCACAGCGGAAGCGCGTGGCGGCGATCCGCAAGCTGAACGCCCGCTACGCGGGCCAGGCGTTCCCGAAGCGTGCGGCCGAGAGGTGGAATCGGCTCCGGCGAGAGCTCTACGAGACTGAGGAGCTCATCACAGAGCTCCGAGCCCGCTGCGAGCAGCATCATCGTGCAGCCTGAGGGACTGCCGGGGGCGCGCCCCCGCTTGCCGTTAAGGGGCTCGGCACGGGTTGCCGATACGTCCAGAAGGGGCATCACCGCGATGGACCGCTACATCCACGTCACCGAGCAGGACGCTTGCGCTGGGGTCGCCGCGGCGTTCCGGTAGCAACGTCCGCGAGCTGCGGGCCGTTTCGGGAGCAGGGACGGAAGCATGAGCCCCGCAACCCGCACAGATATCGGGACTTGGACCTATCCGGCCCATGGGGCGCTTGGCTCATCGAGCACGATGGAGCAGGCCAAGGTCGGTCGACTGAGCCCTGGGGCTAGGCTCTGTCGAATGGCCGACGACGACGACGAGAGCACCAAGCGGCGCCGGCACCAGCGGGCGGCCACAAGGCACGAGCGGGCCGCCCGGACGGATCGCGAGGCGGCCGACGCGTCCGATCTGTTCGGTGAGCCCGAGGCGGCCGAAGCTCACCGCGACGATGCTCGGCGGCACGAAGCCGACGCTGACGACGAGCGGCATCGGGCCGACTAGCGTCTGACGGCGGGACGGCTGGCCGACCGCGCAGGCCGCCAGAATCCGCATCGGTGACCACCCCGGCCCCCAACGGCGGCCCGAATCCGTGGCGGCTGATCGGCGCCCCCGTGGACTGCTCGGGGCGCGCCCGGGGCGAGGAGCGAGGGCCCGCGGCGCTCCGGGCGGCGGGGCTCGCCGCTGCGTTCGAGGCCGAGGACGCAGGCGACGTCGGGCCCCCGATCGACGACCCCAGGCGCGATCCGGACACCGGCGTGATCGGCTACCGCCGCATCGTCGAGGTCAACCGCGCGTTGAGGGACGCAGTGGGGGAAGCGATCGAGAAAGAGCGGAGGCCGCTCGTGGCCGGAGGCGACTGCAGCATGCTGCCGGGGGCGATCGCCGCGGTCAGGGCGGCGTCCGGCGACCGGCTCGGGCTCTGCTTCGTCGACGGTCACGTGGACTGCCTCGACGGGCGGACCTCTCCGACGGGCGAGGCCGCCGACATGCCGCTGGCCGTGATGCTCGGCCGGGGTGCTGAAGCGTGGCTCGCGGTGGGGGACTCGCGACCGTCGCTCGATCCAGACGATGTGGCGGTGCTCGGTCACCGCGACGGACCCGACGACCGGGAGGAGATCGGCTACGTCCCGGCGGGGGTCGAGCTGCGGCCGGCGTCGGGCCTTGCCGAGACCGACACGGGCCAGCTCGGCGAGGAGGTCGCCGAGCGCCTCGGCGGCACGCCCGCTGGCTTCTGGCTGCACCTCGACGTGGACGTGCTGGACGAGCGCGAGATGCCGGCGAGCACGTATGCGGCGCCGGGCGGGCTCACCTGGGCGCAGCTGGAGGAGCTGCTGCCGCCGTTGCTGTCCTCACCACGGCTGGCCGGCCTGTCGCTCGCCGACCTGCGTCCGGACCTCGATCCCGAAGGTGTCCACGCGGCTCGGCTGGTCGCCCTCTTGGCCGAGGCGATCGGGTGAGGGCACGGGTCCTCCTGGCCGGTGCCGTTGTGGTGGCGGCCGGTGCGGCACCCGCCGCCGCGGCGGAGCTGCCCCTCGGCTCCCCCGACCTGGACGAGCGTCGCGATCGGGTGACGGTGACTCCGGGAGTCCGCTGGACCTCGATCGTGCGGGAGGGCGGGCCGTGGCGCGTGAACGTGCTGGCGATCGCCCCCGGCGGCGAGGGCCCAGCTCTGGGTGGCGTCCTGTCCGACGGCCGGGTGGCCGGCCTCGAGCGGCCGACCGAGATGGCGCGGCGGACGGCCACCGTCGCCGGGGTCAACGGCGGCTTCTTCGCCGTCGACGGCGATCCCGTGGGTGCCCTGGCCATCGGCGGCCGGCTGATCAGCGAGCCCGTGGACGGGCGCTCGGCTCTGGTCGTGCCCGCTGACCCTTCGGCGCCGGCACGGATCGAGCGCCTCGGGTTCGACGGGACGGTGCGAACGCCTGAAGGCGAGGAGCGGATCCTCGACGGCGTGGAGCGCCGGCGCGGCCAGGTGCCCGCCTGCGGAGGCCGCGGCGGCGACCGCCCTACGCAGCGCCCCAACGCGGCCCTCACCTGCACAGACCGCAGCGAGCTCGTGTTGCTCAGCTCCCGCTACGGGAGCCGGCCGCCGTCCGCGGGCGCCGAGGCGGAGCTCCGCAGCGGAATCGTCACGCGGGTGGGCCGGGCCCGCGGCCGCCCGCCGGCCAGGGGCCGGGTCCTGCTCAGCGGCAGCGGGGCCGCCGGCGATTTCCTCTCCCGGACCCTCACCGTGGGCAGCCGCCCCGATGTGAGCACAGCGCTCCTCGCCCGCGGCGCGGCGCTCGATCCCGCGGCTCAGACACTCGTGACCGGAGGCGGTCCGCGCCTGCTGTCCCGCGGGCGGGTGTCGGTTGCGGCTCGGCCCGAGGGCTTCGCTCCGCTCGAGGCCCCGGGCTTCTTCGGGTCCTTCGTGGCGTCACGGCAACCCCGTACGCTGGCGGGCGTGAGAGCCGACGGGGGACTGCTGCTGGTCACGGTCGACGGCCGCCGGCCCGGCTGGAGCGCGGGCGTCACCCTGCGCGAGGCGGCGCGCCTGATGCTCTCGCTCGGGGCCAGCGACGCACTCAACCTCGACGGGGGCGGGTCGACCGCCATGGTGGTGCGCGGCGAGCTGGTGAGCCGGCCCTCGGACCCATCGGGCGAGCGTGCGGTGAGCGACGGCGTGTTCGTGCTGCCGTGAGGCGCACCGCCTGTTCTGTCGCGCTGGCCTGCGCGCTGGCGGCCGGGGCGGCCACGGCGGCCGCCCAGGGCGGAGGAGGCGGCGAGCCCGTGGTGCCGGTGGATCCCTCGCCGGGCCGCGCGGTGGTGTGGGCAGTGGGTGACGCCGCCACGCCCACGGACGGAGCGCGCGCCGTGGCCCGCATGATCCGCCGAGGCCGGCCCGACCGCTTCCTGTATCTCGGTGACGTCTACGACGAAGGCCTGCCGTCGGAGTTCCGCGCCTACTACGACCCGCTCTACGGAGGGTTGGCCAAGGTCACCGATCCCACGCCGGGCAATCACGAGTGGGCCAACCGGCGCATCGGCTACTACCCGTACTGGCGGGCGAAGAAGGGCCGCCGCCAGGGCCCGTGGTCACGCACGACGATCGCCGGCTGGGAGCTCATCAGCCTCAACTCCGAGGCGTCCCACGGGAGCGCCTCGCGCCAGCTGGCCTGGTTGCGCCGTGTCCTGCGCGAGGGCGGGGGGAACTGCCGTATCGCGATCTGGCACCGGCCCCGCTACAGCGCGGGCTTCTACGGCGACGCGGCCGATACGGCACCGCTCTGGCACGCCCTTCGCGGCCGGGCGCGGGCGGTGCTCGGGGGCCACGACCACAACCTGCAACGCCTCCGGCCGGTCGCCGGCATCGTCCAGTACGTGGCGGGGGCGGGGGGCCAGCTGCGCTACCGGATCGACCGCGACGATCCGAGCCTCGCCTTCGGCAACGACCGCCGCTACGGCGCGCTGAGAATCGTCCTCGAGCCGGGCGAGGCGAGCTTCGAGTTCCGTGACGTGGCCGGCCGCGTGCTCGATCGGAGCCGGAGCACCTGTACGCCGGGCTGACCCGGCCCGGGCATCAGATCGGCCGGTCCGACGCGTGCTCGGGAAAGGGCTCGAGGTCGTTCTCGAAGCGCGGCGTGGCCTCCACCCGGTCGAGCCACGCGCTCACGTGCTCGAAGCCCCGCGGGTCCACTCCGGTGTCGCCGGCGCAACCGACGTAGCCGTACAGCGCGATGTCGGCCACGGTGTAGTCGGGACCCGTGACGAATGGGCCGTCGCTCGCCGCCAGGCCACGGTCGAGGGCGCCGAGCGCATCCGTACCGCGCTCCACGCGGTTGGCGAACACCTCGGGCATCTGCTCATTGCGGCCGGACAGCGCCAGGAACCGCGCGTACCCGAGCTCGCCCTCGATGCGGTTCTGCTCGAACAGCATCCATTGGTGCACACGGGAGCGAGCGAGCCGATCGCCGGGGAGGAGTGGGGTGCCCTCGGCGAGATACAAAAGGATGGCCCCGGACTCGGGGATGGTCTCGCCGGAGTCGAGCTCGAGCACGGGGATACGGCCGTCCGGGTTGCGTGCGAAGTGCTCGCCGGTGCGCGTCTCGCCCGTGAACAGGTCGAGGCTCACGCGCTCGTACGGCAGCTCGAGCTGGCGCAGCACGAGCCGGCACTTCAGGCAGTTCCCGGAGGAGGAGTGGTCGTAGAGGATCACGCGGCAAACGCTACCGGCCGCCGGGCGTTCGGAAGGAACTGCGGCGACGCCGACGAAAAACGCGTCCGTGACCCGAACCGGGACGACCGCTCTCACACTGTCGGAAGAGATCCGGCAACGCTTCGACGAGTTCAGCCGCTCGCAGAAGGACGTCGGCCAGTACATCGTGGACCACCTCGAGGAGGCGGCCTTCCACACGGCGGAAGAGCTCGCCCGCCGCGCCAACACCTCCAGCTCGACCGTGGTGCGCTTCGCCCAGGCGCTCGGCTTCGAGGGCTTTCCCGAATTGCAGGCGGCCGCGCGCGACGAGTACCGGCGCGCACGCGAGAACGGCGCCTCGGCCGCCGACCTCTCGCAGACGCCGCTCTTTCCCATCGACCAGACCGAGTTCGAGACGGCGATCGCGGCCGACCACGCCAACGTGGCCGAGACCGCCCGCAAGATCGACCGCGATGAGGTGACCGCCGCGGTCGACCTGATCTCCCGCGCCGACCGGATCGTGCTCTGCGGCACCGACCAGATGGCCTTCTTCGCCAGCTACCTGCGACACCTGCTGATGCTGCTCGACCTGCGCGCCGAGGTCGTGGCGTCACCGAGCCAGGAGGGTCTGGCCAAGCTCGGGCGCGTGGACGACAAGACCGTCATGGTGGGCTTCTCCGCCGGCCGGCCCCATCCGCTGGTGGTCCGCGCCATGAAGCTGGCGCGCAACCGCAGGGCGGCCACCATCGCGATCGCCGACGCCACCCTCTCGGAGGTGGCGAAGCTGGCCGACCACCGCCTCTACTACTCCTCGAACAGCCCGGCCTACGTGCGTTCGCACTCCGCGCTGCTCGGCCTGATCCAGGCGCTCGCCTACGGCGTGTACGCGCTGGACGAGACCGCCTACGCGGACCGCATCAAGGCCTTCCGCCTCAAGTAGGCGCCGAAGCCTGGAAACGGGCATTCCGACCTCGCCGGGCGCCCGCTGGCGCCGGCGGTATAGGGTGCCCCGGCTATGAGGAGAGCGGTCTCGCTCGCCGTCGTCGTCGGCACAGTGCTGTCCATCGCGGCGGCGCCCGCCCAGGCCGCCCTCAAGGGCTGCGACCCGATCGACCCCGCGGCCTGCCTGCTGCCCTGGCCGAACGACCACTTCGTCGAGAACGGCCGCCTGGCGCTCACCGATTCGATGACGCCACTCTCGAAGGACGGCAAGCACATCGAGGCGAGCGACTACAACCGCTCGGACGGGTTCAGCCCCGGGCAGATCCTCGTGACCCTGGTCCCGGGCCTGGATCTCGAGCAGAGCGGCGTCGTGCCCAACACGGACATGGGCCGCGCCTTCGACCGGCGCCAGCCGGTGGTGGTGATCGACGCCAAGACGCTGAAGCGCCAGCTGGTGTGGGCCGAGCTCAACCTGCGCGCCGAGGACCCGGCCGAGCGCACGCTCAACATTCATCCCGGAGTGGGGTGGAAGGAGGGCCGGCGCTACATCGTGGCGCTGCGCAACCTCAAGCGGGCCGACGGGTCGACCATTCCCGCCGGCGGAGCTTTCCGCGTCTACCGCGACGGCCTGCGGGCGCCCGACCGTGCCGCCGCCCGACGGCGTGCGCACTTCGAGGGGATCTTCCACCGGCTGGAGCGGGCCGGCATCAAGAGGCGCAGCCTGTACCTGGCCTGGGACTTCACCGTCGCGAGCCGTCGCAACCTGACCCAGCGCCTGCTGTCGATGCGCGATCGTGCCTTCGCGGACCTGGGTGACCGCGATCTCTCGGACCTCGAGGTGGAGGGCTCGGCGCCCGTCTTCACTGTCGACGAGGTGCGCGACGTGCCCGCGGGCCGCCGGGTGAGCGGCCGCGTGGCGGTGCCCTGCTTCCTCGATCAGGCCGGCTGTCCGCCCGGGTCGCGCTTCACGCTCGACCGTGAGGGGCTGCCCGTGCGCACTCCGGGCAACGTGCAGCAGGCCCGCTTCGTGTGCATCGTGCCGAGCGGGGCGACCGCCGCCAACCCGGCCCGCCCGCTCATCTTCGGCCACGGGCTGTTCGGCTCGGCCTCGGCGGTGGACGGCGTGTCGGGGCTGAGCACGATCGCCAACTCCGTCGTCTGCGGCACGGACTTCTCAGGGATGTCCTCGGAGGACGTCCCGAACGCGCTGGCGATCTCCGGCGACCTGTCGCGCTTCCCGACGATGGCTGACCGCCTCCAGCAGGGCCTGCTCAACTTCATGTTCCTCGGGCGAGCGATGATCCACCCCCAGGGCCTGTCCTCGCACCCGGAGTTCGCCGGGAGGATCGACACCCGCCGGCTGTTCTACTCGGGGGCGAGCCTGGGCGGCATCCTCGGTGGGGCCTACACGGCCGTGGCGCCCGACTCGCAGCGCTCGGCGCTGATCGTTCCCGGCTTCCGCTTCAGCCTGCTGCTCACGCGCAGCACCCAGTTCAGCACCTTCGCGAACGTGCTGTTCCCGACCTATCCCGACGGCGTCGACCAGGCGATCATCAACTCGATGGTGCAGCTCCTGTGGGACCGGGGCGAGGCCAACGGCTACGCGTGGCACATGACCAGTGACCCCCTGCCGGACACGCCTCGGCACACGGTGCTTCTGCACGAGGCGTTCGGCGACCACCAGGTGGCCAACCTCGCCACGGAGACCGAGGCACGGCTGCTGGGCGCCCGGCTGCGCACGCCCGCGCTCGACCCAGGGCGCAGCGTGGACCGCACGCCGTTCTACGGGATCGAGCCGATCCCGCGCTATCCCTGGCGCGGCGACGCGCTGGTGGTGTTCGACACCGGTCCGCTGCGCCCGCCCGGCTGCGGGGCCGCGAACGCCCCGGAGTGTCTGGGTACGCCGCCGTCCCCGGTCACCAACACGATCCAGACCGTGGGCCGGGATCCACACGGCCTCACCGGCTTCGCACCGGCGGCCGTCGGCCAGTTCGTGGACTTCCTGGCGCTCGACGGGAGCTTCACCAACACGTGCGGTGAGCTGCCCTGCTACGCCGCCGGTTGGTCTGGGCCCTGAAGGGGTATCTAAGCGGGCGTACGCCGCTCTCAACCAGGAAGGACCGTACGTGACCCGCAGGCTTCTGGTGCTCTCCGCGCTCACCGTCGTCGCCCTCATGGCGGCCGCCGCCCCCGCTGCGGCCGGCCGCTACGTCGAGGGAGCGCCCGGAGCGGGGGACCCGTTCTTCCCGTTCGCCGGCAACGGCGGCTACGACGTGCGCCACTACGGGCTGAAGATCGCCTACGACCCCGCCACCAAGGTGCTCTCCGGACGCACGCTCGTCCTGGCGCGGGCCACGCAGAACCTCAAGAGCTTCAACCTCGACCTGCGTCCGTTCCTCGTTGTGTCCGAGGTCGAGGTGAACGGTCGGCGGGCAAGGTACACGCGCGAGGGCGAGCACGAGCTCGTCATCCGTCCCAAGGGCAAGCTGCGCAAGGGCCGGCCCTTCCTCGTGAAGGTCCGCTACGAGGGCGTGGCCGAGGCGATCACCGATCCCGACGGGTCGATCGAGGGCTGGGTGCCCACCGAGGACGGAGCGTTCGTGGTCAACGAGCCCCAGGGCTCGCCGGGCTGGTACGCGGTCAACGACACCCCGCTCGACAAGGCCACCTACGACTTCGCCATCACCGTGCCCGAGGGCAAGACCGTGGTGGCCAACGGCACCCTCGCCGGCAGCTACACGCGCGACGGCCAGACCACCTGGCTGTGGCGCGAGCGCGATCCGATGGCGCCCTACCTGTCCACCGCCACCAACGGGACCTTCCTCACCGACTTCGACGGCACCCTCGACGACGGGACGCCGATCTACAACGCGGTCGACCCACTCACGCGGCCGAGCGGCGCGGTGCCGAATCCCGATCTCGCCTTCGAGCGTCTCGCGGCCCAGCCCGAGGTGATCGGCTTCTTCGAGGACCTCTACGGCCCGTACCCCTTCAAGGCCGCCGGCGGCATCATGGACTGGGCGCCCGAGGTCGGCTACGCGCTCGAGAGCCAGACCAAGGCCAACTACAGCCGGGTCTCCTCGGCTACGACGGTGGTGCACGAGATCTCGCACCAGTGGTTCGGCAACTCGGTGACCCTGTCCTCGTGGCCCGACATCTGGCTCAACGAGGGCTTCGCCACCTGGTCGCAGTGGATCTACGACGAGCGCCACGGGGGACCGAGCGCCCAGGAGACGTTCGACGAGCTCTACGCGGAGCCTGCGGACGCGGCGCTCTGGACGCCTGCGCCCGCGGCGCTCCCGGGGCCGGACGTCCTGTTCAGCGAGGTCGTCTATGACCGCGGCGCCATGACCCTGCAGGCACTGCGCGAGAAGGTCGGCGACGAGACGTTCTTCGGGATCCTCCGCGCCTGGTACGCCGAGAACCGCAACGGCAACGTCAGCACGGCCGACTTCATCGAGCTGTCCGAGCGCAAGAGCGGGGAGCAGCTCGACGAGTTCTTCAACGTCTGGCTGTACGTGCCGTCCAAGCCGACCGCCTGGTAAGTGCAAGGACGGCCCGCCCGTAGGGCCTCGGCCCGCGGGCGGGCTATCCTCATTGGGCACATGGAGACCGGGACGTTCAGAGTCAAGGCGGGCCTCGCCGAGATGCTCAAGGGCGGGGTGATCATGGACGTGATCGACGCCGACCAGGCCAAGGTGGCCGAGGACGCGGGCGCGTCCGCCGTGATGGCGCTCGAGCGCGTGCCGGCCGACATCCGTGCGGCTGGGGGCGTGGCCAGGATGTCCGACCCGACGATGATCGCCGCCATTCAGGAGGCCGTGACCATCCCGGTGATGGCCAAGGCGCGCATCGGGCACTTCGCCGAGGCTCAGGTGCTCGAGGCGCTCGAGGTGGACTACATCGACGAGTCCGAGGTGCTCACCCCGGCCGACGAGGCCCACCACATCGACAAGTGGGCGTTCCAGATCCCCTTTGTCTGCGGCGCCACCAACCTGGGTGAGGCGCTACGGCGGATCGCCGAGGGCGCGGCGATGATCCGCTCGAAGGGCGAGGCGGGCACCGGAAACGTGGTCGAGGCCGTGCGTCACATCCGGCTGATCACGGGCGAGATCCGCCGGCTCGGCACGCTGTCGCCGATGGAGCTGGGCAGCGCCGCCAAGGAGCTCGGCGCGCCCCTCGAGCTGGTGCGCGAGGTGGCCGAGCGCGGCCGCCTGCCCGTGGTGCTGTTCTGCGCCGGCGGCATCGCCACGCCCGCCGATGCAGCGCTGATGATGCAGCTGGGAGCCGAGGGCAACTTCGTGGGCTCGGGCATCTTCAAGTCCTCCGACCCCGCCCGGCGAGCCCGGGCCATCGTCGAGGCCACCACCCATCACCAGGACCCTGAGCGGGTGCTCGCCGCCTCCCGCGAGCTCGGCGAGGCCATGCCCGGCATCGAGATCGGCACGCTGCAGGAGAACGGCGGCCTGCTCCAAGACCGCGGCTGGTGAGCCTGCCAGTCGTGCGCGAGGGGCCGGGCCGGCCCGGAGCGATGCCGTTGATCGGCGTCCTTGCTCTCCAGGGCGACTTCGAGGCCCATGCGCGCGCGCTCGCCGAGGAGGGCGCCGAGCCCCGCGAAGTGCGCACCGCGGCGGACCTGGAGGGCCTCGACGGGCTGATTCTGCCCGGCGGCGAGTCCACCACCATCGGCCTGGGCATGGAGCGCGAAGGGCTGGCCGAGCCGCTGCGCGAGCTCGTCCGGAGCGGGCGTCCGGTGCTGGCCACCTGCGCCGGCCTGATCATGCTCGACCGCGAGCATCTCGGGGTGCTCGACGTGACAGCGCGCCGCAATGCCTTCGGACGCCAGCTCCACAGCTTCGAAGCCGATCTCGAGCTCGACGGTCTCGGCCCGCTGCGCGCGGTGTTCATCCGCGCGCCGTGGGTCGACGACCAGGGCGATGAGGTGGAGGTGCTCGCCGCGATCGACGGCCATCCCGTGGCCGTCCGCCAGGGCAACATCCTCGCGGTGGCCTTCCACCCCGAGTTGACCGACGACCGCAGCCTGCACCGCTGGCTGCTCGAACGAGCAGGAGTTCTCTCATGAGGGACCAGCGCGCAGAGGCGCTCGCCCAGATCCTCGTCCGTTACTCCACCCGCGTCCAGAAGGACGACGTGTGCGTGATCCAGTCCACCACGGCGGCCGAGGTGCTGGTCGAGGCGATCTACGAGGAGGTGCTGCGCGCGGGCGGGCTGCCCGTGATGCAGCTCACCACCGACGGGGCGCAGGCAGCGTTCTACGAGCTGGCCTCCGACGCTCAGCTCGACTGGATCCCGCCGACGAGCGAGTGGGCAGCCGAGCACGCCGACGTGCGCATCGGGGTCATGGCCGACGTCAACCCGCGCGCCCTCTCGAAGGCCGATCCCGCCAAGCAGGCTCGCAGCCAGAAGGCGCGCAAGCCGATCATGGAGACCTCGATGCGTCGCGCCGCGGCGGGGGAGCACCGCTGGTCGCTGACGCTGTTTCCCACCCACGGGTACGCGAGCGAGGCGGGGATGTCGCTGGCCGACTACGAGGACTTCTTCTATGCGGCCTGCCTCACGGGCGACGGAGATCCGGTCACGGCCTGGCAGCGCCAATCGGACCAGGTCAAGCACCTCACCGAATGGATCCAGGGTCGTGAAGAGGTTCGCATCCAGGCCCCGGGCACCGACATCACGCTGGGGGTCGCAGGGCGCAACTGGATCCCCTGCGTGGGCGAGTTCAACATGCCGGACGGTGAGTTCTTCACCGGCCCGGTGGAGGATTCGGTGAACGGCGAGGTGAGCTTCTCGTTCCCGGCCAGCTACGGCGGCCGGACGGTCTCGGGAGTGCGCTTTCGCTTCGCTGACGGCAAGGTGGTGGACGCCTCCGCGGAGCAGGGCGAGGACTTCCTGCTCGAGATGCTCGACACCGACGACGGCGCGCGCCGCCTGGGCGAACTCGGGATCGGCACCAACTTCGGCATCGCCACGGGCACCAAGGAGATTCTCCTCGACGAGAAGATCGGCGGCACCGTGCACATGGCGATCGGGATGTCCTACCCAGAGAGCGGCGGCGTCAACGACTCGGCGGTGCACTGGGACATGGTCTGCGACCTGCGCGAGGGAGGCTCGATCACCGTGGACGGCGCGGAGCTGCAGCGCGACGGGGCGTTCGTGGTCTGAGGCCGCGCCGGGGATAGGCTTGTAGCCATGGCCGGTCACTCCAAATGGGCGTCGATCAAGCACAAGAAGAAGGCCGTCGACGCCAAGCGCGGTGCGCTGTTCACGAAGCTCACGCGGGCGATCACCGTCGCCGCGCGTGAGGGCGGGGGAGACCCGGAAGGCAATCCGTCGCTGGCCCTCGCCGTGCAGAAGGCCAGGGATGCGTCGATGCCCAAGGACAACATCGAGCGGGCCATCGCCAAGGGGACCGGCGCGGACTCGGACGCCGACGCCTTCGAGGCCGTGGTCTACGAGGGTTACGGGCCCGGCGGGGTGGCCATCCTCGTCGAGGCGCTCACCGACAACCGCAACCGGACCGGCTCGGAGGTGCGCCACACCTTCACCAAGCACGGCGGCAGCCTGGGCGAGCCCGGCTCGGTGGCCTGGACGTTCGAGAAGAAGGGCGAGATCGTGGTGGACGGCACGCGCTACTCGGAGGACGATCTGCTGGCCGCGATCGACGCCGGCGCCGAGGACGTGGGCCTCGACGGGGACGTGTGGGAGATCGTGACCGAGCCCGCCGACGTGTCTGCGGTGCGCGATGCCCTGGCCGCGGAGGGCGTGGAGATCGAGTCGGCCGAGCTGGTCCAGCGGCCCACGACCCGCACCGAGGTCGGCGAGGACCGGGTCGGCACGCTCATGCGCCTGATCGAGGCGCTCGAGGAATCCGACGACGTGCAGGCTGTGCACGCGAACTTCGACGTCGACGCCGAGGTGCTCGAGCGCGTGGCCGCGGCGTGAGCGAGCGCTCCACGGCGCTGCGCTTCGGCCTGGGCGTTTTCTGGATCTTCGCGGGGGTCATGCACTTCGTGGTCCCGCGCACCTACGAGGCGATCATGCCCACCTATCTGGAGCGCTGGAAGAGCGAGTGTGTCGCGGCCAGCGGGGCGGCGGAGATCGCGGGCGGCCTGGCCGTGCTGCCCGACCGCACGCGGCGAATCGGGCGCTGGTGGCTGCTGGCCACGCTCGTGGGCATCTTCCCGGCCAACGTGCACATGGCCATGAATGCCGAGGACTTTCCGAAGATCCCCGAGGCGGCACTGTGGGCCCGGCTGCCCTTCCAGAGCGTGTTCGCCTGGTTCATCTGGCGCGGCACGCGCTAGGCCCGACGGGCACCGGCAGAGGAAGGCGTCCGCCCCTGGACGCAGAATCTCAGCTATTGGTGATCGTCCTCGGTATCGACCCCGGCACCGCCAACACGGGCTATGGGGTGGTGGTCTCACGCGGCAGCACGCTCGCGGCGCTCGACGGCGGCGTGATCGAGACGCGGCCGGGCACGCCGCTCGAGCGGCGCCTGGCCGACATCCATGCCCGGGTGTGCGACCTGATCCGCGAGCACCGGCCTGCGGCGGTGGCCGTGGAGGACCTCTACTTCGGGCGCAACGCCCACAGCGCCTTCGCCGTCGGCCAGGCGCGCGGGGTGGTGCTGCTCTCGGCCGGCATGGCCGGCATTCCCTGCTTCTCGTACACCCCCCAGGTGGTCAAGCAGGCGGTCTGCGGCAGCGGCGGCGCGGCCAAGGAGCAGGTGCAGCGTATGGTGGGCGCCCTGCTGTCGCTGCCCGACCTGCCCAAGCCCGATCACGCCGCCGACGCGCTGGCGGTGGCCATCTGCCACGCCAACGCCGCGCCGCTCACGGCCGCCCTCGGATGAGGGGGTTCCCGTGATCGCGTCGGTACGCGGCGAGGTGATCAGCCGCCTCGGAGGCGAGGTCGTGATCGAGGCGGCCGGCGTGGGTTACCGGCTGGCCGTCTCCTCGGAGACCCTGGCCCAGGTTCCCGCGGCCGGACGCGAGGCCAGGCTGTTCAGTCACCTGGTCCTCCGCGATGACGGCATGCAGCTGTACGGCTTCTCCACCGCGGCCGAACGTGAGCTGTTCCTGATGCTCATCGGCGTTCAGAGCGTCGGCCCGAAGGTGGCGCTGGCGGTGCTCTCCGGTGGCGCCCCGCGGGAGCTCCTGAACGCGATCGCCTCGGGCGACGCCGCGCGCTTCCAGGCGGTGCCCGGAATCGGCAAGCGCACCGCCGAGCGGATCATCGTCGAGTTGCGCGAGAAGGTCGCCGGCCGGGTGAGCGACGAGATCGTGGTGCGCCGCACCGCCACGGACGATCCGCGCACGCTCGCGCGCGAGGGCCTGCTGGGCCTCGGCTTCAACCCCCAGGAGGCCGACTCGCTGCTCGACAAGGCGGACGGTGAGACGCCCGAGGACCTGATCGCCGAGGCGCTCAGGGCGGCCCGGTGAGCGGCGGCATCCGCACACCCGGGGTGGAGCGCATCCACGATCCGGCGCCGCAGGCGGCGGAGGACGAGCTCGACCGTTCGCTGCGCCCGCGGCGGCTGGAGGACTTCGTCGGCCAGGAGAGCGTCAAGGAGCAGCTGGCCATCTTCATCGAGGCCGCCCGCGCCCGCTCAGAGGCGCTCGACCACGTGCTGCTGGCCGGTCCGCCGGGCCTGGGCAAGACGTCGCTGGCCCAGATCGTGGCCACCGAGCTCGAGGCGGAGTTCGTCCCCACCGCCGGGCCGGCACTCGAGCGCAAGGGGGACATCGCCAGCTACCTCACTGCCCTGGCGCCGCGCAGCGTGTTCTTCGTCGACGAGATCCACCGTCTGCCCCGGGCGCTCGAGGAGACCTTCTACCCGGCCATGGAGGACCGCCGGCTGCCCATCACCGTGGGCCAGGGCGCCGGAGCGGCCGTGGTGACCCTCGACCTGCCGGAGTTCACCCTCATCGGCGCAACCACGCGGGCCGGCCTGCTGACCACGCCGCTGCGCGACCGCTTCGGGGTCACCCATCGCCTCGAGCTCTACGGGCCGGCCGACCTCGCCCGGATCGTGCGGCGCTCGGCGGGCATCCTCGACGTCGAGATCGACGACGCCGGCGCCCAGGCCATCGCCTCGCGCTCGCGCGGCACGCCGCGCGTGGCCAACCGGTTGCTCAGGCGCGTGCGCGACTTCGCCGAGGTGCGCGGGCGCGGGCACATCGACGAGCGGGTGGCCCGCGAGGGGCTCGATCTCCTCGAGGTCGACGAGGCGGGGCTCGACCGGCTCGACCGCGAGATCCTCACGGCGATCTGCCAGAAGTTCGGCGGCGGCCCGGTCGGGCTGTCCACACTGGCCGTGGCCGTGGGCGAGGAGCCGGACACGATCGAGGACGTCTACGAGCCCTATCTGCTCCAGCAGGGCTTGATGATGCGAACGCCGCGGGGGCGGGTGGCCACCGATGCGGCCTTCGCCCATGTCGGTCTGAAGCCCCCGCGCGAAACGGGACAGCGGCTTTTTTGAGGTACCGCGCCGGGCTGCGCGACCCTCTGGCTAGCATGAAGTTTTCGCATGCCGATCTTCATCTGCCCCAACTGCGGAAACCGAAGCGAGTCAGCTGAGCGCACGGCCGGCTTCCAGAGCCGCGCCAAGGGCTGCAAGAAATGCGGCTTCGGCTTTCTCTTCGAACTGCTCGACGACTACTACCCGGCGCCCAACGCGGCCTTCTTCATCCTCGATCAGGAGGGACGCCTGATCGGCACCGGGAGGGGAGCCCGCGAGCTCACCGGCCTCGGTGAGCTCGACGTCATGGGTCGCTCCGCCAGCGACGTGCTGAACCTCAAGTTCGAGAACGGCGACGACCACATCGCCACGGCGCTCGAATGGGGGGTGCGAGTGCTGGACAAGCCCGTCGTCGTGCACGCCGAAGGGGATCGCCCCGAGGCGGCGAAAGCTGACATCTTCCCCGCTTACGACGATGATGGGGGTCTGTTGCTGGTGTTGACGCCCAGATGACGAATCGTGCCCGCAACCTCTCGATCCTCGGGGTCGTGGTGGTTCTGCTCGTACTCGCGGGCCTCGTCATCGTCCCCGGCTCGCCGCTCTCGAAGGACACAAGGCTCGGGCTCGACCTGAAGGGCGGCATCGAGCTCGTCTATCAGGGGCGGCCCACCCCGCAGGTCCCCGAGGTCACCCAGCAGGCCCTCGACGACGCCGTCGAGACCATTCGCAAGCGCACCGACGCCCTCGGCGTGTCCGAGCCCGAGATCCAGCGCTCGGGCCGCGATCAGATCTCCATCGGCTTGCCCGACGTCCAGAACGCGCAACGGGCCATCGACCAGGTGGGCACCACCGCCCAGCTGCAGTTCTACGACTGGGAGCCCAACGTCCTGGGCGACCGTGGCCCCGACAACCCCTTCGCCGGGACGAAGTCGCTCTACGACGCGGTGGAGTTCGCCTCCGGCCAGGAGGGCAGCGCCGAGCGCGAGGACGTGCCCCCGGAGTCCGATCTCTCGCCCGCGAGAGCGGACGCCGAGAACAACAGCACCGGCGACCAGTACTACCTGTTCGGCCCCGACCGGCTGCCGATCGGCCCGGACGGCGAACCCGTGCGCACCGCCGACTACGAGCCCTCGTCGACGTGCCGGGAGCTGCTGTCGGACTTCGACCCGGCCGGGGGCGCCGCACCCGAGTTCGCCGAGGGCACCGAATGCCAGGACGAGCTGGAGGAGCTCGGCTCGGGAGGGCCGCCCGCCGGCTCCACGGTCTTCCGGGTGCCCGAGGGCGTGCTGGTGGTCGAGGGCGAGCGGGTGGAGAACCAGCCGCCGCAGATCAAGCGCTTCTTCGTGATCGAGGACGACTCGGCGCTCTCGGGCAAGGACATCAAGAACCCCGAGCAGCAGTTCGATCCCAACACCAACGCCCCCACGGTGGCCTTCGAGTTCACCGACGAGGGCCGCAGGCGCTTCGCCGACGTGACCAAGCGGATCGCCCAGCAGCCGGCGATCGACCGCGTCGGGCGCATCGCCCAGCCGGGTGAGGACGAGAGCCAGTTCCGGCGCTTCGCCATCACGCTCGACAACCGGATCGTCTCGCTGGCCAGCATCGACCCGGTCGACCTGCCCGAGGGCATCGACGGCCGCACCGGGGCCCAGATCGAGGGCATCGGCACGATCGAGGAGACACAGGACCTCGCGGAGAGCCTGCGCATCGGCGCGCTGCCGATCGAGCTCAAGCTGATCTCGCAGACGCAGGTCTCGGCCACGCTCGGCCAGCAGGCGCTCGACCAGGGCCTGCTCGCCGGAGCCGCCGGCCTCGCGCTGACCATCGTGTTCCTGCTGATCTTCTACCGGGTCCTCGGCCTGGTGGCCACCACCGCGCTGCTGATCTACGCGGTGTTCCTGTTCGCCCTGGTCAAGCTGATCCCGATCACGCTCACGCTCCCGGGCATCGCGGGCATGGTGCTCACCCTGGCGGTGGCGGCCGACGCCAACATCGTCATGTACGAGCGAATAAAGGAGGAGGTCAGAACCGGGCGCTCGGTTCCGAGCGCGATCTCCGCGGGTTACTCCAAGGCCCTCAAGACGATCATCGACGCCAACGTCGTGACCATCGGCGTGGCCTTCATCCTCTTCACCCTGGCCACCGCGGGGGTCAAGGGCTTCGCCTTCACCCTGGGCGTGGGCACCCTGGTCTCACTGTTCACGGCGGTGCTGGCCACCTCGGCCATCCTCGGCACGCTTGCCCGGACCAAGCTGCTGCGGCGGCCCAGCGCCCTGGGCGTCAACCCGAACAAGCAGAGGTCGGGCTGGAAGTTCGACTTCATGGGCAACTCGCGCTGGTTCTTCTCCTTCTCGGGAGTGATCCTGCTCGTGGGCGCGATTGCCATCGCCACGCTGGGGGTCAACTTCGGCATCGACTTCGAGTCGGGCACGAGGATCACCACCCCGCTCGAGCAGCCGGCCAATGTGGACCAGGTCCGCGAGACCCTCGGCCCGCTCGGCTACGGCGACGCCAAGATCCAGGAGGTCGACGACCCCGAACTGGGCGACAACGTCGTCCAACTCGCGGTGCCGCAACTCGAGCCGAGCCAGGTGGACCGCGTGGAGCAGGCGCTTGACGCCGACTTCGGGGTGGCAGGGACGGACTTCTCGGTCACGTCGGTGGGCCCGACGTTCGGCGAGCAGATCGCCCGCACCGCCGTGCTCGCGGTGATCGCATCGCTGCTGCTGATCGCCCTCTACATCGGCTTTCGCTTCGAGTTCAAGTTCGCCGTGCCGGTCCTGATCGCGCTCGCGCACGACCTGCTCATCACCGCCGGCGTCTACGCACTGTTCGACCGGGAGGTGACGACGGCGACGGTCGCGGCGTTGCTGACCATCATGGGTTACTCGCTGTACGACACGGTCATCGTGTTCGATCGAATACGCGAGAACGTGCCGCGCATGCCGCGCGCCACCTATTCGCAGATCGCCAACCGCTCGATGTCCGAGGTGTTCACGCGATCGCTGGCCACCAGCTTCGTGGTGCTCATGCCCGTGGGATCGCTGCTGGTCTTCGGCGGTGAGACGCTCAAGGACTTTGCCTTCGCCCTGCTCGTGGGCGTGGCCTCGGGCGCCTACTCGTCCATCTTCATCGCAACCCCGGTGCTGGTGGAGTGGAAGGAGCGCGAGCAGACCTACATGCGCCGCCGGCGCCTGATCCTGCAGGAGAACGACGGCCAGGTGCCGGCCTTCGCCAGCGGCGTGATCGGCGATCCCGCGCCGGCGGTCGCCGCTGCCGGTGCCGGCTCCGGAGCGGCCGGTGCGGTCACGGCCGCGGTGGCGGACCCGCCGGGCGAGGCGCCGTCGCGCCGGGAGCGGGCGGCCAGGAGAGCCCGAGGCCGGTCGTCCGGCGCCCCGCCCGCCGACACCCCGCCGCCGGCCGACACTTCCCCGCCGGCCGATACTTCCCCGCCGGCCGGCACCCGAGCTCCCGCCCCTCCCGCTCCGCCCGAGGCCGCTCCCCCGGCGCCCACGCCGCCCCCCGCGCCGCCGCGCGCGCCCGCGCCCTCCCCGGGAACCTCACCCGCGCCGGCGGCTCCGACCGACAGCAACGGCGGCGGAGACGGAAGCGCCGAGCCGGCCGGCCGTGCCGAGTCACGCGTGACCAGCACCTCGGGTCCGTCGAAGCCCAAGTCCAAGTCCAAGCGCCAGCAGCGCACACGCAAGAAGCACGGGAGGCGCTGACCATGGCCATGGTCGTCTGGTTGATGATGGGCATCGCGCTGTGGCACTTCACGGTGTTCCTCCCCGACCGCTTCTGGGGCGGAATCGTGGGCGCCTTCCTGGTCGCCGTGGTGGGCTCGGCCGTATTCGGCTACCTGGCCAACGGGCTGACGATTCCGGGGCAGAACGACACCGACATCCTTCAGGCCCTGATCGCCGTCCCCGGAGCGCTGATCGCACTGGCCATCTCGTACTGGTGGGGGGCCCGGTCCGACCGCGAGCACGGCGTCGACCACGGCTTCACGCGCGCGGGCTCGCACTAGCCGCCGGCAGGGGCCGCGCCCGACGGCGCTGCCACAACTTGAAGCCCTATAGCGACGTCAACCTGTGTTCTCGCGATCCCGGCCGCGCCGTACCCCTTACTGCCAAACGGGCACGGTCGGTCCCCGCGCACGGGAGCTGAGCGCAGGCAGGGCTCCCGCCCGGGGCGAAACCGCCCGTTCCGTCCGCTCCTCCTCGGAGGATGCCTTGGATGCAGTCGCGACCGTCGCAATGGGCCTGCCCGCCCTACGACCCGGCCTTGGCCGAGCGGCTGGCCGACGGGCTGCGGGTGTCACCGGTCACCGGCGCGGTGCTGGCGCGACGGGGCTTTCGCGAGGTCGAGGAGGCACGTGCCTTCCTGGCCGGCGACGTGCGTCACGATCCACTGGAGCTGCACGGGGTCGCCGAGGCCACTGATCTGATCCGGCGGCACGTCGAGCGCGGATCGCGCATCGCGGTGTTCGGCGACTACGACGTGGACGGCGTCTGCTCCACGGCGATGCTCGTGCGAACGCTGCGCGCACTGGGCGCCGATCCGCGGTGGGAGCTGCCCAGCCGCTTCGACCAGGGCTACGGACTCTCGGCCGCCGCCGTCGAGCGGCTGGCGGAACGCGGGACCGCGCTGCTCGTCACGGTGGACTGCGGCATAACCGCCGTGGAGCAGGTCGCCGCGGCTCAGGCGGCCGGCCTGGACGTGGTGGTCACCGACCACCACCGCCCCGGCGACGTGCTCCCGGCCTGCGCCGTCGTGCATCCCGCGCCCGGTCCGGAGCCGGGCTATCCGGCGGAGCTGTGTGCCGCCGGAGTGGTGCTCAAGCTGTCCGAGGCGCTGCGCGGCCCGGGCGCCGAGACCGACCTCGACCTCGCGGCTCTGGCCACGGTGTGCGATCTCATGCCGCTTCGCGGCGAGAACCGGCGGATCGTCCGCGAGGGCCTGCGCGAGCTGTCGCGTACCACCAAACCCGGCCTCCGGGCGCTGATGGAGGTCGCCGCGGTCCAGCCCGCGGACGTGTCCGAGCAGAGCTGCGGCTTTCGCCTCGGGCCGCGCATCAACGCCGCGGGCAGGATGGGCCGCGCCGACGCCGCTCTGGAGCTGCTGCTCACCGACGACGCCGCCCGCGCCGAGGAGGTGGCACGCGAGCTCGACCTCCTCAACCGCGACCGCCAGGAGGCCGAGACCAGGATCCTGTTCGAGGCCGACGCCGCCTGCGCCGCCCAGGCCAGCCAGGCCGCGCTGGTGGTGGCGGGAGAAGGCTGGCATCCGGGAGTCGTCGGGATCGTCGCCTCGCGGCTGGTGGAGAAGTGGCGCCGCCCGGCCGTCGTCGTGGCGCTGGCCGGAGACGAAGGCCGCGGCTCCGGGCGCAGCGTCTCGGCGTACGACCTGCACGCCGGCCTCGGAGCCTGTGCGAGCCGTCTGCGGCGCTTCGGTGGTCACCGTATGGCCGCGGGGGTCGAGCTCGAGGCCGGCGCGGTGGACGACTTCCGCCGTGATCTGGCCGCGCATGCGGGAACCCTGCTCAGCCCCAACGACCTGATCGCCGTCGAGCGGGTGGACGCCGTGGTGCCCGGCGGCGTTCTCGGCCTTGAGCTCGCGGAGGAGCTCGAGCGGCTCCGGCCCTTCGGCATGGGCAATCCGCAGCCCACGCTGCTGGTGCCCGCCGCTCGTCTGGAGAACGTGACCGGGATGGGGGAGGAGCGCCAGCACTCCCGCTTCACCCTGGTCACCGGGGCCTCGCGCGCACGCGGCGTGGCCTTCGGCTCGAGCCAGCGCTCGCTCGCTCCAGCCACCGGCAATCCTCATGACGCGGCCATCCGGCTGGAGCCGAACCGCTGGAACGGCGCAGTGGAGCCGCGTGTGGTGCTGCGAGCGCTGTGCCGCCCGCGGCCGGGGCGGCTGACCGAGCTCGGGGAGGACGAGCCGTTCTGGCCGCGCACGCTCAGGGAGTTCCGCGCCGAGCCGTCCGGGGCCGGGCCCCCCGGCACGGCGCCGCGACCGGTGGACCGCCGTGGCGAGGGCTTCGCCGGAGTGAGCGTGGACCTCCTCACGAGCGGCGAGCGTGTGGTGGTGGCCGTGGCCAGCGTGGAGCGGCGACGTCGCTCGCTCACCGAGCTGGTGGCCGGCGCCGCGCCCGACGCCCTGCCGATCGTCTCGTGGGGATTGCTCGCGCACCGCCCGGAGCTGGTCGCGGGGTTCGACGAGCTCGTGGCCGTCGATCCTCCACCGGCGGCCGGCGGCGACCGGCTGCTGGGGCTCGGCCCGCGTCCCCATCTGGCGTGGGGCCCGGGCGAGATCGAGTTCGCGCTCCAGGTCTGGGCGGCCGAGCTGGACCTGCGGCCGGCCCTGACCGACGCCTACCGTGCCCTGCGGGCGCTCTCGCCCGACGCGCCTCCCAGCGACGTGGCCGGCGCGCTTCGGGGCTCCTCCGCCCATCCGCGCACCGCGGAGTGCTGCGGCCGGCTGTTGCGCGTGCTCGACGAGCTCGGGCTGATCAGGCTCACGCCCGAGACCGGCTCGTGCCGCACGCTGGACGGTGTTCGCACCGACCTCGAGCTGTCGCCGGCGTATCGCGCCTACCGCGAGCGGCTGGCGGCCGCCAGGCGGGCCCTCGGTGCGAGCGATCCGCAGCGCGCCGCCGAGCCGGCTGTCGCACAGGCGTCGTGACGAGCGCGCCTGCGCGCTGCGCCGGCAGCGGCGGTCCGCTCTAAACTCGGAAGGGATGGCCAAGCCGCCGCGAACGCAGGAGCCCGCCCGGGGCAAGCGCCCCGCCCGAGGGGCCAACGGCGCGCGTGACGGCTCACCCGATTTCGACCGTCATCCGGTCGACGAGCACCGCGGCCAGGCGCCGGCCGGGCCGCGCGCAAGCCTCACCGACGACCAGCGTGTGCTGCTCGGCGACCTGTTCGCGGTCGTGGAGGAGCACTCCGGCGAGGCAGCGGAGACGATCGACCGGAACCTGGTGGAGCGGGCCTTCGTGTTCGCCTGCGAGCGCCACGCGAGCCAGCGGCGGGCCAGCGGGGAGGACTTCATCATCCATCCCGTGGGCGTGGCCAAGATCTGCGCCGGGATGCGGCTCGACACCGCCACCCTGTGCGCAGCGCTGCTGCACGACACGGTGGAGGACACGAGCGCCTCCCTCGACGAGGTGCGCGAGGAGTTCGGCGACGAGGTGGCGCAGCTGGTCGACGGTGTGACCAAGCTGTCGGGCGTCACCTTCCAGAGCCGCGACGACCGCCAGGCTGAGAACTACCGCAAGATGATGGTCGCGATGGCCCAGGACATCCGGGTCATCCTCATCAAGCTCGCCGACCGCCTGCACAACATGCGCACGATCGGCGCGATGCCCAAGCCCAAGCAGCAGGAGAAGGCGAAGGAGACGCTCGAGATCTTCGCTCCGCTGGCGCACCGCCTCGGCATCCACGCCATCAAGTGGGAGCTCGAGGACCTCGCCTTCTCGACGCTGCACCCGCGCAAGTACAACGAGATCAAGCAGCTGGTGGCCCAGCAGCGCAACGAGCGCGAGGACTACGTGGCCAGGGCCGGCGAATACCTGCGCTCCGAGCTGGAGGCGGTGGGCATCGAGGCCGACATCTCCGGCCGCGCCAAGCACTTCTACTCGATCTACTCGAAGATGACGAAGAAGGGCCGCGAGTTCAACGAGATCTACGACCTCACCGCGATGCGCGTGATCGTCGACTCGGTCAAGGACTGCTACGGCGGCATCGGCGTCATCCATTCGCTGTGGAAGCCGCTGCCCGGCCGCTTCAAGGACTGGGTCGCGATGCCCAAGTTCAACATGTACCAGGCGCTGCACACCACGGTGATCGGACCTGAGGGACGCCCGCTCGAGATCCAGATCCGCACAATGGAGATGCACCGCACCGCCGAGTTCGGCGTGGCCGCTCACTGGATCTACAAGGAGGATGGCTCCAAGCCGTTGGAGGAGAAGGTCGAGTGGCTTCGCCACCTGCTGGACTGGCAGCAGGACACTCAGGATCCCCAGGAGTTCGCCGAGACGCTGAAGGCCGACCTGTTCGAGGACGAGGTCTTCGTGTTCACGCCGAAGGGCGAGGTCAAGTCGCTGGCCGGTGGCGCCACGCCGCTCGACTTCGCCTACGAGATCCACACCGACGTTGGCCACCGCTGCGTTGGGGCCAAGGTCAACGGCAAGATCGTGCCGCTGCACTACACCCTCCAGTCGGGCGACATCGTGGAGGTGCTGACCTCGAAGAAGGAGCGCGGCCCCTCGCGTGACTGGCTCGCCCTGGCCAAGACGACCCGGGCGCAGTCCAAGATCCGCGCCTGGTTCAAGCGCGAGCGCCGCGAGGACTCCGAGCGCACCGGGCGCGAGATCCTGCACGACAACCTCAAGCGCGCCGGACTGCCCCCGCAGAAGATCGCCGGCTCGCCGCTCCTGGCCGACGTAATCCGCGAGATGGGCTTCCGCAAGGGCGAGGACTTCTACATCGCCCTGGGTCAGGCCAAGATCTCGTCCAAGACCGTCGTCAACAAGCTGATGCACCGCCTCAAGGAGGGCGAGTCCGCGGTGGAGGCGCCCTCGCCGGCGGCCGAGCTCCTGGAGCGCAGGGAGACGCCGAAGAAGACGGCCGCCTCGTCCACCTACGGCATCAAGGTGGAGGGCGTGGACGACGTGATGTTGCGCCTGGCCAAGTGCTGCCGCCCCGTGCCCGGCGATCCGATCGTGGGCTACATCTCCCTCGGCAAGGGCATCACCATCCACCATTCTTCCTGCCCCAACGCGGTCGCCCTCAAGCGCAATCCCGAGCGCTTCGCCAGCGTGGAGTGGGAGGGAGACACCACATCGTCGTTCCGGGTCGAGCTGCAGGTGGACGGCTGGGACCGCCACCGGCTGCTCGAGGATCTCTCGCGGACGTTCGCCGAGACGGGCATCAACATCCTCGAGGCACGCTGCACCGTCGTGCACCCCATGGTCAAGAACCGCTTCGTGGTCGAGGTGGGGGACACCCAGTCGCTCAAGACCTGCATCACGCGAATTCGCAACATCGAATCGGTCTTCGACGCCTATCGCGTCACGCCCACCGGCTGAGCCGAAGGCTGAGAAAGGTCTCATCCTTAGCCGTCCCGCAAGTCGCCGGGCCGAGGTGACGTTTCTCTTGCGACCCTCCGTAGTCGCCTCTACGCGCGCGGACGGTCGTTGTGCCCGCTCGAGATGGGGAGTGGCCCGCCGGCCCTCCCCATCTCACCTAACCCTCGGTCAGGCGACCGTGACCAGGCCGCCGGGAGCGACGCCGAACTCCACCTCGCCGAAGTCGCCGATGTAGTCGCCGTCGACCTGCAGCGGGAAGGGGCGGTCGTCGATCGCCTCCACCTTCATCAGCGAGAGCTCGGGCAGGGGCTCCACCTGCCGGTGGCGCATCACGGTGCGGGCGCGCGAGGACAGCAGGCGGGGTATCAGGGTCGGCAGCTCGAGCACTGTGGCCCGCTTGAGCACGGCCGCGGACAGCGATCCCGATAACAGGCCCGACGGCTCCACCACCCGGATGGGACGTCTGCGAAAGAAGGTGAAGGGATCGGAGTTCTGGACGATCACGGTCACTCCCTCGAGCTCGCGTCCCTGGGCCGAGACACGCACCCGTGGCGGGTTGACCAGGTAGCGGCGGTTGAAGATCGCCACACCCGACCAGGCGTAGTACCAGGCGCCGAGGCGCCTCTTGCGGTAGGGGTGGGCGTCCACGCGCCTGACCACGCTCGCGTCGAGCCCGACCCCGGCGGAGAACACGAAATGGCGCTCGTCCACCCGGCCGAGGTCGACTCGGCGGGGCATCCACTCATCGGCCATGGCCAGCAGGTGCTCGGTGGCGTCCACCACGTCGTTGGGGATGCCCAGGGTTCGCGCCCACACGTTCGTCGAGCCGCCCGGCAGCGCGGTGAGCGGGGTGTCCGACCCCACCAGGCCGTTGGCGGCCTCGTTGACCGTGCCGTCGCCGCCGAAGGCCACCACGGCGTCGTAGCCTTCGCTGGCGGCCTCACGGCAGATCTGGGTGGCGTGATTGCGCTCCTGCGTGTCGATGGCCTCGACCGCGTAGCGCGACTGCAGGGCGTATACGACCAGGTTGCGCAGGCGGTCGGACACCGTGGTCGCGTACGGGTTGACGATCACGAGCATCCGCCGTTTGGGCGTACGGTCGGGCAGAAGCCGCTCGGTGAGCTCTTCGGCACGCTCGACGACGGATTCCGCGGGCACTGGGGCTGAACGCTACTCGGCCCGCGAATGCGCCAGGGACGCCAGGTGCCTAGACGCCGTTGAAGAACTCTGCTGCACTGAAGCGACTTTGGGGAAGCGAAACGTGAGAAGCCGGACGCTGAACGTCAATGAGTTCGCGTTGGAGGGGCTCGAGCGGAGCGCTGAGCTGGAGGGCGTGCCGGCGGCGATCCTGGTGCGGTCCGCGGTGCTCTACTACCTCTCGGAGCGCGACAGCGGCCGTACAGCGTGGGCCTATCCCGGCTTCGCGCGCGGCGAGCGAGCGGAGGGTCGGGAGGTGAAGGTGGACGAGGAGATCGCCGCGGCACTCGGGGAGGAGGCCGACCGGCAGGAGGTCGAGCCCTCGGAGCTGGCGAGCCATGCCTGCCTGTACCTCCTGGCCGACCTCGACAGCGGGCTTCTGGCGGGCCGGCTCGCGAGCATCCTCGAAGAGGGCTAGACAATCCGCATCCCGCGCTTGCGCGGTTTGCGAGGCGCGCCTACTCTGGAACGCAGGTGCGGGCTTGGAAAGACTTCTCCTAGCGGACGAAACATCCCCTGGGCTGATTGAACGCGAGGCGCCGCTCGAGCGCGTGGCCACGGCCGTGCGCGAGGCGCGCGGCGGACGCGGCTCGGTCACCCTGATCCAGGGCGCTTCCGGCCTCGGCAAGAGCGCCGTGCTGGCGGTTGCGCGCGCACAGGCGGCCCGTGAATCGCTCGAGGTGCTCGCTGCCGCTGGGCGCCGGAGAGAGCAGGACTTCGGCCTCGGGGTGGTGCTCCAGCTGTTCGAGAGGCGCCTTGCCGCATCGGACGCACGGGAGCGCGGCCTTCTCCTCTCAGACGACGCGGGCGAGGTCACGCTCCTGCTCGACTCCACGCCGGTCCGGCCGGTGCCGGGCTCCTCCTTCGACATCGTTCACGGTCTCTACCGCCTGTGCGTGCACCTCAGCGCGATCCGCCCGTTCCTGATCGCGGTGGACGACGCCGACCTGGCGGATGCCGCAAGCCTCGAGTTCCTGCTCTACCTGTCCCAGCGCCTGGACGATCTGCCGCTGGCGGTGGTGCTCACCCTGGGCTCGGTGGCCCGGCCCAACCTCTCGCCGCTGCTGGCAGAGCTCTCCCGCGGTCCCTCCACCCGCCGTCACGTCCTGGCGCCGCTGACCCTCGAGGGCACGACCCGGCTGGTGCGCGAGCGCCGGCTGGCCGCCTCCGACGAGACGTGCCAAGCCGTGCACGAAGCCGGTGCCGGCAACCTGTTCGTGGTCGAGGAGCTGTGCGCTGCAGCCGACGCCGATGACACGAGCCCTGCCGGCGCCGAGCTTCCGGAGCCACCGGCCGCCGTGGGCGAATGGGCCCTCGCGCGGGCGGCGACGGTCGACCAGCGCGCCCCGGGGCTCCTCATCGCCGCCGCGGTTGTGGGTCGCGAGGCAGAGCTCAGGCACGTCGCCGCTCTGGCGGGGCTCGAGATCGAGCTGGCGGCCCGCATGGTCGACGACCTCGCGGAGATCGGGCTGCTGAGCGCAGGCCAGCGCGTGCGCTTCATTCATCCCGCGGTGAGCGCTTCGCTGCAAACCGGCCTTCCCGCGGGAGATTCCGCCACGCGGCACCTGCGCGCGGCGGAGCTGCTCGTGGCCGAGGATGCTTCCCCCGAGCTGGTGGCCGCCCACCTGCTCCACTCTCCCTGCGCCGGCAACGCCTGGGCGGTCGATTCGCTCACCGCGGCGGCCGCGGTGGCCCTCGGCCGAGGCGTGCCGGCCGACGCCGTGCGCTACCTGCGGCGGGCTCTCGAGGAACCGCCGTCGCGCACGGCGCGCGCACACGTGGTGCTAGAGCTGGGCCGGGCCGAGGCCACTGCCGGAGAGCCTCAGGCGGTCGTGCGTCTTCAGGATGCCGGCCGGCATGTGCACGAGGCGCCCGAGGGTGCTCGCGCCGCGCTCGAGACAGGCCGCGCCCTCTTCGCGCTGGGCAAGCCGCTGGAGGCGATGAGCGTCTTCGAGCGCGGGCTCGATCACCCCGCCAACGGCGATCAGGAGGTGGTGGCGCGCCTCCGGGCCGCACACACCACCTCGCTGTGGCTGACGGGACAGACCGAACCCCTTGACCCGGCACAGGCTCCCGCCGTGGGCGACAGCGCGGGCGACCGCGCGCTGTTGGCCCTGCATGCCATGGAGACGGCGGTACGCGGCGTCAGCGCCGGGCTGGCCATCGAGCTGGCCACGCGGGCCCTCGATCGCGGCGCGCTCCTCGACGACGAGACCGCTGACGGCCTGACCTACTACCTCGCCGCCGGCGCCCTGGTGATCGCGGGCGACCTCGCCACCGCCGAGGCGGCGCTCACGGCCGCGGTGGAGGATGCCCGCTCGCGGGGCTCGGTGCTGGGATTCGCCACGGCCTCGCACATCCGGGCCATGGCCATCCTGATGCGCGGACGCGTGGCCGACGCTGCGGGCGACGCCCGTCACGCCCTGGCGGTCGAGCATCACGGCTGGCGCCTGGACCTGGGAGGAGCCCGTCTGGTGCTGGCCAACAGCCTCATCGAGAGCGGCGACCTCAAGGGCGCCCGGCGTCAGATCGGCGAGGCCGAGACCGGCTCACAGCCCAGCGACCCCACCCGCCTCGCACTGCTCACCACTCGCGGCCGCCTGAGCTCGGCGGAGGGAGACCAGCGAGCCGCTCTGGCTGACTTCCTGGCCTGTGGCGACCTGGACGAGCGATCCGGCGCCGGCAATCCCGCGGTGGCTCCCTGGCGCTCGGACGCCGCGATCTCGTACGCGGCGCTGGGCCAGACCGAAGAGGCGGAGCGTCTGGCCGCAGCCGAGCTCGAGCTGGCCGAATCGTTCGGTGCGCCGGGAGCGATTGGAAGGACTCTGCGCGCCCTGGGCACCATCCGTGAGCCCGAGCGAGGGCTCAAAGCTCTCGAGGAGGCCGTGGATCGCCTCGATTCTTCCCAGAACGCCCTCGAACGTGCCCGGGCACTGGTGGACTTCGGGGCGGCGCTGCGCCGCTCCGGCCGCCGCCGCGAAGCGCGCGAGCCGCTCCGGCACGGGCTCGACCTGGCCAAGCGCTGCGGCGCGCTGCCGCTGACCGAGCGGGCCATGCGCGAAGCCAAGGTTGCCGGTGCCCGGCCGCGCCGCACGGCGATGTACGGCCTCGACTCGCTCACCGCGCGCGAGCGGCAGACGGCTGCCCTGGCCGCGGAGGGAATGTCCAACCGCGACATCGCCGAGACACTCGTCGTGACGGTGAAGACGGTGGAGTGGCACCTCAAGCACTCGTACCGCAAGCTCGGGATCAGCTCCCGCGACAAGCTGAGCGAGATCTTCGACGCGGACACGCGTTGAGGATCCCGCGCGCGGGCTAAAGCCGGGATCCATTCGCTCCGATAAGGAGCGGAGAATGGATCTATTGCGCAACAGCCAGACTACGAGCCGTACTGTCTCGCTACCGCTTCAGGGGTTTGCCCGCGAGGCCGTTGACGCGCTCACCGACAATCACGACATCTCGCCTTCGCACTTCGTGCAGTGCGCGTTGGAGCACCATCTCGAGCGGCCCGAGCCCCGGCGGGAGGGTCAGAGCCTCCCGCCCTTCGGGTCGACCCCGTCGGCGGACGACCTCGAGGTCACCGTCGTCCTTTCCCGTTCATCGTGGGAGGCCGTGGCGCTCGAATGCGAGCTCGAAAGCGTTTCGATCGAGCGCCTGCT
The DNA here is from genome assembly GCA_963751105.1 of uncultured Thermoleophilaceae bacterium. Classification (GTDB taxonomy): domain Bacteria; phylum Actinomycetota; class Thermoleophilia; order Solirubrobacterales; family Thermoleophilaceae; genus JACVRW01. Next base: position 1,331,682 of record CAVVTG010000002.1, read on the forward strand.
CGAGCACGCCGTGCTGTCCCTGGTCGCGGACCTGGACTCCGGGCGCGTGGCCGTCCGGATCGCCGCGAAGCTCTGCTGAGGAGAGGGAGCCGGGCGGAACGCCCGGCCTAGCCGGCGCGGGCGGAGATGACCGGCGCCGCCTCCAGCTCGCGCAGCGCCTCCTGCAGCGCACCGCGGCCGCGGTGGTGAAGCCCGTGCACTGAGCCCTCGGTCTTTCCGAGCCGCTCGGCGATCTCGCCCGGGGACAGCCCCGCGATGTGCCTGAGCACCAGCACCTCGCGCTGCTCTGCCGGCAGCCGGCGCAGGGCGTCGCGCAGGCACTGAGAGCGCTCGAAGCCGATCTGCTCGTGACCGTCGTCGTCCACGCGGACCTCCTCGAAGGGAATCTGCCGGCGGGCGCGGATGTGGTCGAGTGCCACGTTGCGGGCCACCCGCAGGATCCAGGCGGCGAACGGGACCTCACGCTGCTCGTAGCGGTGAATCGCCGTCATCAGCTTGGCGAACACGTTCTGCGTGATGTCCTCGGCCTCGTGAGAGTCCCGGACGATGCTGCGCACGTAGCCGCAGACGTCGTCGGCGAAGCGCACGTAGAGGAAGTGGAGCGCGGTCTGGTCGCCTTCCTTGGCGCGGGCCACGGCCTGGGCGACCAGGGCCGTGTCCTTGCTCCTGTCATCGTTGCTTCGGGCGAAGCGTGTGTTCATGAGGCCTTTCCAAAGGGGCGCGTATGGGACACGCGGGCGGCGTTAGGGGATTGCACGACCCTAGGTGCGGTCTCGATTGGCCGCACTAGGGGCGGTACCCCAGTGTTTTCAGTACGCAGGCGAGAACCGTGCGTTCAGGCCGCTCAGGCGAGGGAGACTTCGGCGCCTTCGCCGACGTTGAGCCTCATCGCTCGCGGCAGCCGGAAGTCTCGGAACACCCTGGCGTTGGCCCCGACCACGCTGGCCTCGAGTCGCCCTCCGAGGTGGGTCACGGAGGCTCCTCTGAGAATGATCGAGTACTCGATCTCGGCCCCCTCCACCAGGACGTCCTCTCCGATGGACGTATACGGCCCGACGTAGGCGTCGCGGAGGCGGGCCCCGGCCGCGATCACGGCCGGACCGCGCACGATGCTCGATTCGAGCTGCGCCGTGGGATGTATGGACACCGGTCCCTGAATCTGCGTATCCGCAAGCCGGGCCTCGACCGGGCTTCCCTTGAGGCCCTCGAGCACGAAGCGGTTGGCCTCCAGCAGCACATCCGGGCCGGGGTTGAAACGCCACCAGTCGCCCACCTGGCGAAGCTCGACCCGTCCACCGAGCTCGGCGAGCGTCTCGATGCCGCAGGCGACGTCGGTCTCGTTGCTGCCGGTGGTGGGGAGCTCGCTCAGGGCGCCGAGAGAGCCCGCGCCGAACACCCACACTCCGGCCGCTGAGCCCTCGCCTGTCTCCTTGCGGAGCGGGGCGAGCGGGACGACCGTGTCGTCGTGCCCGGATTCCCGCACGAGCACGGTGGATCCGTTGTCGGGGGTCGGCGCCTGGAGCAGGTGGCTGAGGCATTCTCGGTTGAGGCTGTCGCCGAGGTGCAGAATGAACGGATCTCGCCCGACGAAGCCCTCGAGGTCCGCCAACGCAGCCGGCAGGCCGCCGTCATCGTCGTGCTCGACGCACGTGAGCTGGACGTCGGTGGCGCAGCTCTGGGCCAGCTCGTGCTCAACCCTGGCGATGACCGAGGACTGCGCAGCGACCGTGGCACGACGGACGCCGGCCTCGGCCAGGGCGTCCAGCGCGTGGACCACGAGCGGCCGGTTGGCTACGGGGAGCAGTACCGACGGCTCGCTGGCCATGACGATCGCCTTGTCGACCATTGCTTGACCAACGCCCCGGTGCTGCCGGATCTTCGAAATGGCGTGTGGGTTTCGGTGCTCGGGGGGCGGAATTTCGGACTACCCTCCGGAGGGAGGATCAGTAGGCGCCGTTGCCGCGCAGGACAGCCGAGGCCGTCCTGATGACCAGCTTGACGTCCAGCCACAGCGACCAGTTCGTCACGTACAGATAGTCGAGGTTCACCATCTGCTCGAACGGGATGTCCGAGCGGCCATGGGCCTGCCACAGGCCGGTGAGGCCGGGGGCCAGCGACAGCCGGCGACGGAAGCGGCCCTCGATCTGGCGGTCCTCCGTCTCGATCAGAGGTCGCGGACCGACGAAGCTCATCTCGCCGCGCAGGATGTTGAGGAGCTGGGGCATCTCGTCCAGCGAGGAGCGCCGCAGAAAGGCGCCCACGCGCGTGATGCGTGGGTCCTCGCGCACCTTGAACATGCCGTTGTCGTTCCCGCCGCCATGGAAGTTCAGCGCCGCCACTTCGTCCTTGCGGCTGTCCGCATCCTCATACATGGAGCGGAACTTGACGACCTCGAAGGCCTGATCGTCGCGCCCGATCCGGCGCTGACGGAAGAACACGGGGCCGGGGGAGTCGAGCTTGATGGCGATGGCGCAGACTGCGAGCAGCGGCGCGAGCGCGATCAGCGCCAGGGTGCCGATGACCAGGTCGAGCCCGCGCTTGAGCCGCAGCGACGAGCGCATGAGGCGGGGACGAGGCATGGTGAGGACCGGCAGGCCCTCCATCTGGTTGACCTCGAACCTCGTGCCGACCACGTCCGACCAGCTCGGCACGAGGTCGACGTGGATCCCCAGCTCCGACAGCTCCCAGACGACCTCGACGCGCGTCCGCGACTCACTCAGCGCGGGGGTGAGCATCACCCGGTCCACGTCGAGGCGCTCGACCAGCTCGGCGATGTCGATGGCGCCTCCCAGCACCGGCACGAAGTCCAGAAGACGGTTGGCGCGCGCGGGTGCGAATCCCGATCCGGTCCCGGCCACGCAGGCCACGACGTTGATGCCCCATTCCGGATGGCGCATGATCTTCTTCAGGATCTCGGTGGCCTCGTCGTCGGGTCCGACGATGAGGGCGTTCTGCAGGTACCAGACCTGCCGCCTGGCGTACGCACGGGCGGCGGAGCGCAGGGCCATGGTGAGGATCAGGGCCAGCAGCCAGAAGAAGGCCACCTTCGTCACCCCGACCTCGAAGGGCAGCACGGCCAGGGCGATCAGGATGCTCCAGCTCCAGAGGGTGGTCATCTGGAGCACCGGCCCGATCTCGTCCGACGCGCCGTAGTCCGCGCGGTAGCTGTCGAGGTGGTAGAGCTGGTGGGCGTAGGCGAGCAGGACCCAGACGGGAACGCTCAGGGCGAGGATCGCCAGGTCTCCGAGCGCGAGGTCTCCGAAGGCGACCCTGGTAACGAGGAAGGCGACGCACAGGGCGAGGACGTCCCCGGCGAGCAACAGTCGGCGCAGCGAGCGTGCGCGCACGTCGCCGGGACGGCCGACCGGCAGGACACGCTCGCCTCCAACCGGAAGCGGGAGCGCGGCGACCGAGGCCTGCGAACCCCCTGGCTCAGCCTCTAGCGCCAGCGCGGGCGCCGGCTCGGAACTCCGTTTGATCGCCATTGCCTAGGTGATGAACGTCTGGCAGCGGGGCCCGCTAGCGCGGCGGCGCGTACTAAAAAGGGGTGAGCCGAGCATCGTTCAGGCCGCGGGAACGTCGTCGGTGACGCTCTCGTGGAAGTCGTGGCCGAGGACCATGTCGCCGAGGCCCCCGTCAGGATCGAAGATCATCGACGCCGCGTCGTTGCGACCGCCGGCTCCGAGCTTTCGGTAGGCCGACGACAGATGCGACTTGACGGTGCTCTCGGCCAGGAAGAGCGTCCCGGCGATCTCGGCGTTGGTGCGCCCGGTGACGGCCAGCCGCAGCACCTCGCGCTCGCGGTGGGACAACGCCACGGGCTCCGCACCGTTCCAGAGCTTGGCCGGCATGACGGTGAGACCGGCGGCGACGGCACGCACGGCAGGAGCAAGCGCCTGCTCGAGCTCGTGCTCGAGCACCAGCGAGTCGGCGCCGGCCTTGACCGCGCGCCGCAGGCCGAGCGCTCCGCAGAGGGGCGACACCGCAACGGTGTGCGCGATCTCGTCCTCGAGGACCGCCCTGAGACGCCGCAGCGAGATGGGCTGAGCGAGGTCCACCCCGACCACCCGCACTGTGGCGGCGGAGCGCGTGCCGTTCTGGGCGATGCTGATGCCGTCGGCGGCCAGCGCCACCACGATCCGGGACCGCAGCGTGTCTTCCGCGTCGACTGCTACCAGTAGCTCGGGTCGGTCCACACGTAACCAACGCCCGCCATGCCGTCTTGCTTCTGCGCCTCTACGGTGCCCGGTACATCTCGATGCTGCTGATGTCGCTGCTCTGGAGCGTGTTTATGCCGTCGGCACGCTCGATGCCGCCCTTCCAGAAGTGACGCCCCCCGGTCTCGGAGGTCACGCCGGTGGCGCGGCCACCGTACACGCCGTTGATCCACCACTCGATGTAGCCGCTCGGCCGGTCGGTCCAGACCCCGTGCACGACAAAGTCGTTCCAGGCGTGGATGTCGAACGGCAGGGACTGGAGATAGCCGATGTGATCGCCCTCGATCAACATGCGCTCCGGGGGAGTCGAGTTCACGAACACGGCGGCGTCGACGGGACCCGTGTCCTTACCGGGGGCCGGCTTGTCCTCGTGCCACTGCAGAACGTTCACCCAGTTGTCCGAGCCCGGTGCCTGGGGGAAGCCGGAACCGGCGCGCTGACGGGCGCGGTACCAGTACTCCCCGGGCGGCGTGGAGTTGCCGAAGCCGCCGTAGCTGACCTCACAGCGCTCGTGGCCGGCCACCGTGGGCTCGCCGGGACGCACCTCGAAGTGGGCGTAGCCGTCGCCGTTCTCGGTCTTCCACTGCACCGGGTGGGCGCACTGGGTGCTCAGACCGGACCAGGGAGCGCGGCTGTCGAAGGTCTGCCCGTACAGCGGCGTGACGTTCGCGGGGATCGGAGCGGCGGGCACCGGAAGGGGGTTGCGCTTGAGCGTCACCTTGGAGCGCGCGCTGATGCGCCCGCCGGCGCGGGACCTGAAGGTGGCCTTCACCGTCAGCGTGACGCGGCTGGCGCCCCGCAGCAGCTTCTTGCCCGACCGGGTGAGCTTCATCTTGACGCTGGCCCTGCCCGGCCTGGAGAACGACTTCGACCCGCGGGCCACGGTGGCGCCAGAGCGGCTGGTGGCGACGAAGGACGCCTTGCCGGCCGCGAGCGCCCGGACCCGCTTGAGCGTGAAGCCCGACGTGTCCACGCGGGCGAGGTCGAGCCGGCTCACCCCGCGAAGAGCTCGTTTGAGATCGCTGCCCAGCGAGTTGGCCGCCGGCGACGCGCCGACCCGATCCGGGGTGGAGGCCGCCTCAGCGGCGGCGGGAAGGACGAAGAGCGAGGCCGCGAGCAGCGCGGCGAGTGGGCGTCTCATGTTCAGCCGGATCGCAGTGGTCGGGGACGCGGATGACGCGACATGAACGGAGCTGGGTCTGGTGAACTTCCGGCCGGGCGCCACGTTGGCGCCCGGCCGGGTCGTTCGTTGTTCGAAGGCGCTACGGCGCCCTGAAGACCTCGACCGTGGAGATGTCGATGCTCTGGGTGCCGTTCAGGGCGGTGGCCCGCGTGATGCCGCCCTTCCAGAAGTGGCGACCACCTATCTCGGAGGTCACCCCGTTCGTGCGGCCGACGTACTGGTCGTCGATCCACCACTCGAGATAGCCGGTGGCCTGATCGGTCCACACACCGTGCACGGTGTAGACGTGCCAGTCATCGATGGGGAACGCAGTGGACTGTGAGAGGGGGGAGATGTTCTCGCCCTCGATGTACATCCGCCCGCTGGGGCCGCCGTTCACGAACTGCGCACCGTCGACGCGGTCGCCCGCACCCGCCGGCGGCCTGTCCTCCTGCCACTGCTGGACGCTGACCCAGAGGTTCGGGCCTGCCACGTGCGGGAAGCCGACACCGGTCCGCAGCTTCGTGCGGTACCAGTACTCACCCGCCGGCAGGGTGTCGTCGTAGCTGCCGCGGCTGAGCTCGCAGCGCTCGTTGCCGGCCACCTCGGGGTCGCCATCGGCCACGGTCAGCCGGGCGTAGCCGTCGGCACCCTCGGTGCCCGACTGAACGGTCTGGCCGCACTGGGACACCGAGCCTATGCCGTCCCAGGGAGCCGCGCCTTCGAAGCCCTGCCCGTACAGCGGCGTGACGTTCGCCGGAATGGGACCCGAGGCGACCGGGAGGTAGGCCGCGCCGGGGACAGGAGTCCCGGGCACGGGAGTGATCGGAGTGGACTGCGGAACGAACTTGCGCTTCACCGTGACCCGGTAGCGGACGCTGATCCGCCCACCGGTCCGCGGCCTGAAGGTGGCCGTCACCGTCAGCGTGACGCGAGTCGCCCCCTGCAGCAGCTTCTTGCCCGACTGCGTGAGCTTGAGCCTCACGTTGGACTTGCCCCGCCGGGGGAAGGTGCGCGACCTGCGCGCCACCGTCACCCGCTTCGCCGGTGTGGTCTGCCCGGCCGCCGCCGGCCTGACGCCAGTGGCGGTGAACGACCCCTTGCCGGCCACGAGCGCGCGAACCCGCTTGAGAGTCATGCCCTTCGCTTCGATCGTGGCGATGTCGAGCTTGCGCACGCCCTTGACGCCTCGCTTGAGGTCCTTGCGCAGAGTCGACTTCATCGCCTTCAGCGAGGTCGCCGAGGACGATGCATCGACTGAACCCGAGCCGGTGGCCGCCTGGGCGGTGACCGGGACTACGAGCAGTGATGCGGCGAGCAGGGCGGTGAGTGTGTATCTCATGTGCGGGTGCGTTTACCTGTGGTCGGGAACGGCGATCTCGCGACATGAACGAAGGCCGCTCTGGGTGAACTTGCGGTGAACGTCCGGGAGATGAAACGGGCTGCGCCAGAACCGGCGAGGCGTCGTCTGGTCACGTCTACACTGGGCTGGGATGTTCGGTTCCGATCCGCAGCGTCCCCGCGCTCTTCGCCGCCGCCCATGAAGGTGGTCGCGGTGGTCGTGGCCCTGCTGGCTGTGGCAGGGGCGGCGCTCTCTCTCGGCGGATCGGCCCCGGCGGCCAAGCGGGCCAACTTCGAGACGGGAGACCTCTCGGAATGGCGGGAGCGGCAGTGCCTGCAGCAGCGCATTTCCGTCGGATCGAGACGCCCGGCGGCGGTCCAGGGCCGCTACCGGGTGAGGTTCGAGGTCCGCGACCGCGACGTGGAGCCACAGACGGGGAGCGAGCGGTGCGAGCTCGTCGGCCCGTCCCTCCCGGACGAGCGCGAGCGCTGGTTTCGGCAGTCGATCTACGTCCCCTCCTCGGCGGATCCACCGGAGAGCTGGGAGATCATGTCCCAGTGGTACTCGAACTACGGTGGCTCGCCGCCGCTGGCGCTGTTCAACAACATGGGCTCGCCGATGCGCTGGTCGCTGCGCCGCGGCGACTCCTCCCGGTTCTACTGGCGCAGCCGCAGGCTGGCGCGGGACCGCTGGCACGAGGTCGTCGTGGGCGTCCACCTCTCGCAGAGCCGCTCCCGCGGCTGGGTGGAGGTCTGGCTGAACGGCAGGCAGCAGACGCTCGAGAACGGCAAGAAGCGGATGCGCGGCCAGACCCTTGGGGCCACCCGAGGCTTCTTCAAGACGGGCATCTACCGCAACGAGGAGTCGAGCCGCCGAAGCATCCAGTACCTGGACGACTTCGCCGTCGGTCCCAGCCGCGAGTCGGTCCAGCCGGACTGATCCCGGCCAGAAGCCCGCACCGCCCGCAGCCGTTTTGTTCCTCGGGCACATCAGCATCATGAGGAAACTTTTCACCACCGCGCGATCGCGCCTGCTTCGAGGACAGGACGTCTTCAAGCGCGGCTTTGCATCGACGTTCGTGCTCAATGTCGGTGCCCGTGGACTGAGCGCGATCGCGATCGTCCTGCTGGTGCGAGGTCTCGACGTCAAGGACTTCGCCTACGTCGTCCTGTCGCTCGAGGTCGGCTCGTTTGCCGGCAGCTTCGCCACCGGCGGCATCCGCATGCGCTACATGCGCGAGGAGGCGGAACGCGTCTCGCGCGGGATCGAGGAGCGCTCGCCCTTCCTCTTGGCCGTGGTGGGCAGCGCGACGATGATCGCCGCAGCCGCCGGGCTGGTGCTCCTGGGCGCGACGGTCCTGGGCGTCGGCGGCTCCGCCGCCAACCGCACGATGTTCATCGGGCTGGCCGCGCTCTACACGTTCGGCCACGCCGCCACGGAGCTCGGCATGTATCACCACCAGGCTCATCTGCGCTTCACCAAGGCGGGCCTGTTCGGAGTGCTGCGCGGCCTGTCCACCTGTGTGGCCGCCGTCGCCGCCACCGTCGGCCTGATCAGCTCCGGGCCGGTGGTCATGCTCTGGATCGCGCTCGGGGCCGTGGCCGTCGGCGTGGCCGTGTGCGCGCCGCTGGCCTGGTCCACCCGGGGGTCGCGCTACGCCGCGGAGGGACGGCTGGGGCTCGGCGCGGAGTCGAACTGGCTGAACGTCTACTTCATCGCCTCGGCCGGATTCTTCTACAGCAGTATGTTCCTGGTCGCGGCGCTTCTCGACGATGAGGCCATCGCGAGCTTCGGGGCCGCCATGCGCTACATCTCGATCGCGCTCGGACCGGTGGCCGCGCTGATGGCGGTGCTGCGGGTGCGCACCTCGCAGCACGACGTGGTGGATTCGCACGAGACCCAGATCAGCATGCTGATGAGCTGGATCAAGCGGACGAGCCTGCCCACAGCGGCCGTCGTTGCGATCGTGGCCGCCCTGGCGCCCTTCCTCATTCCGCTGGTGGACGCCGGCCGTTACCCGGAGTCGGTGACGATCTTCCAGCTGCTGTTGATCGACGCGTTCTTCGTGTACGTCACGATCCCCGCCCCCAACCTCATGATGACCCAGCGGCGCTATCGCCTGCTGGCCTTGCTGTTCATGGTCTTCCTGGCCGCCCAGACGGCGGCCTCGCTGTTCGCCGGCACCGTCTGGGGGGTCATCGGCATCGCAGCGGTGGCCACCGCCTTCGGCGTCGCCTCCAGGGTGGCGCTCGTGGGAGTGGTGCTGTGGTCTCCGGCGCCCGCCGTGAGGCTCCGCAAGCCGGCGGCCGTGGCCGACTGACGCTGGCCGAGTCGTTCTAGACCGGGCGCGCGCGAGATCCGGAGGTGGTCGAGGCCGGACGGCCGTTCGACCGGCCGTTCGTCCCCTCCCAGTGGATATCGCGGCCGCGGTCGTCGGTGGTGGCGAGCCTGCGGGTGGTTCCCGGCCAGGTGGTCAGGGACAGCTCGGGTCCGCCGCCGCGCCTGGACCACTCCAGGCTCATGTGGGCGAGGGGCGCCTGCTTGGTCGCTCGCCGGCCGGCCGCGGCCAGGGTGGCGTCGAAGCGCACCCGCGCCTTCTCGTCGAGGAAGTGGATGAACAGAGAGTGGAAGAGGACCGTCGCCACCTCGGGCGCCGGCTCGGCCAGGGTCGCCTCGATCCAGTCGACGGCGTCGGCGGCCTCGACCTCCACGGGAACCTCCCGCGCCACGTCGAGGGCGGAGCTCAGAAGCTCGAAGCGCGAGGTCTCGTCGGCCCACACGTACGACATGAGCGTCAGCCGGTCCTCGGCCGAGTTCGGGTCGAGAGGGGCGGCGTCGCACCCACGGCGCTCGACGACGGTGGCGGACAGGTCGAAGGGCGGGCGCCCGGTGGTGTACGCGCCCTCGAGGCGGGCGGGCGAGCTCGGGTCGCCCCAGGTCTGGTCGCCCTCCGTGTAGTGGTACTCGGGCCAGCGCAGCAGCAGGCCGGCGCTCGAGCCGACCTCGAGCAGCCGCAGCGGAAGTCCCGTCTCCTGTGCCACCAGCAGGAAGCCGCTCAACAGGGCGGAGCAGCGGGCGATCTCGTTCGTCTGCACCGGGGCGTGGAGCAGCTCCTGGATCCGCTCGCGATGCGTCTCGAGCGTCTCCTGGAAGGCGGGCCACGGGTCGCCCTCGTCGGTGCCGCCGGCCGACGGGTAGAAGCGGGCCAGTTCCGGGGCCCCACCCTCCAGCACGATGCGATGCACCGAGCCCATCAGCCGGACCGAGATGGCGTGGTCGGTGAGGGCGCGGTCGGCCAGCAGCCGCCAGCACGGACCCTGTGCCTCCACGTCGTCGGCCACGTGATCGAGCAGCCCGCCGTAGAGGGGCGACCCGAGGCGCCGGCTCCCGTCCGCCGATCCGCGAAGGCCGTCGGCCAGCATGGCCCGCCGTCGCTTGGGTCCCAGCGACCGGTGGTACAGCCGCTTGGCGGTGGGGCGCAGCCGCGCCGGCAGCATCGTCTTCAGCGCGGACCCCGCTCCGTCGGCCTTCGCCTTGGCCTGGAGCTTGCCGGCCGCGTCGCCGGCGGCGTGGTAGCCGCGGCCGCCCAGGAAGGCGGCCAGCGGGACGGGGTCGCGCAGGCTGAGTCCACTGACGCTGCGGACACCTCGGTAGGAGCCGAGCAGCTCGCGCACCGACAGGTCTCCCGCACGGACGTAGGCCGGCGCCGCCTTCAGCTCGAGGCTGGGGACGATCACCTTCACCCCGTCGCGCTGGGGCGGCTGCGGCTCGAGCGGGATCCCGGCGAGCGTGGCGTAGAGGCGCCAGGTGGGCTCCACGCCGGCGGCCTCGCCCAGTCCGAGGTTCTGCGGGATGCGGACGTTGATCTCCATCAGCACGTGCTCGCCCGTGTCCTCGTGCCGCTTGGCCTCCAGGCTCGAGAAGCCGACGAAGCCGGCGTGGTCCAGCAGCCGCTGCGACATCTCCATCGCGCCCTGCGCCGGCACCGTCTCGAGCACCGACCCCGCCCCGAAGTAGGGCGGGTGCTGGCGCAGCTTGCGCCGCGTGTAGGCGAGCGCGTGCGAGCCGTCCTCGAGGCGGATGGTCACCGCGCCGAAGAGATTGGTCTCCGGGCCGGGGATCAGCTCGGTCACCAGCCAGTCGAGGCCGGCTTCGAGCGCCGGCGTGGCGGCGGCCTCGAGCTCGCTCGGGTCGTGGACGAGGATGTTGCGGTTGTGCCCGAACAGGTCCCGGTAGCGGTGCGAGTGCACCGGCTTCAGCAGCGACGGGTAGGCGGCGCTCGCGGCGACCGAGTCGATCTCGTCCGGGGTCGAGAGGAGCTTGACCACCGGGGCGCGCACGCCGGCCTGCGCGGCCAGCTCATACAGCGAGGCCTTGTCCATCAGCTTCAGATGGGCGCTGCTCGGCCCCTCGAAGGAGCGCAGGGCGGGGGAGATGCGCTCGCGCTCCTGGGAGACGAACTCGATCGCCGGGTCGGAGGAGGGGATGAGGACGCCCGGGCCTTCGGACGCGACGTCGTTGAGCTCGGCGAGCCACTCGTCGCGCGACTTCGCACGCCGCCCGTCGATGCCGCGGGCTCGAGTGACCCAGCCGCGGCTGATGATGGTCACGGGAACGCCGCGCCGGCGGAGCGCCCGCGCGCCTGCGTATGCGCCGTCGGCGCCTTCCAGGAAGATGGCGCGAACCGGCGCCACTATGAGAGAACCTGCATGCTGTATGGCCTCTTCTCGCTCAAGGTTGAGGCGGGTGTGGTCGCCGGGGCCAGTCCCCGAGTGCCCTGGAGTCAGGCTAGGACCGCCTCCGGGGGCTGTCAAGGAGGCCTAGCCGAACGGGTGTGTCGGCCGGGCCGGGCATGGTGTACGTCTACCATTCGGCCGCTTGATGCCCGAGCAATCGCCACAACCGACGCAGGTCGAGCAGCTCGTCGAGCCCGCGCTCGCCGCCCTACCGGGGATGCTGCTGCCCTCAGGTCTCTTCTGCTGGGAGCTGGTGGAGGGTGATCCCGCGCCCCGAGGCGAGTCGGTCCGTTACTCGCTGATCGTCCTTCTCGGGCTGATGCGCGCACAGCAGGCCGGCCTGTCGGTGCCGATCGAGCCCGATCGGCTGCGCGATGCGATCGACGGGGCCCTCGAGCGGCCGGAGATCACGCCCGGCGACTTCGGCCTGCGCCTGTGGGTCGAGTCCCGGTCCGACACCGGCGCAGCCGAGCAGCTGATCCGTTCGCTGGACGAATCGCTGCGCTCCCAGGGAGGGCTCGCCGCGAGGGAGGGACTCGAGCTTGCCTGGATCGTCACCGGGCTCGCCCTCAACGCGGGCGCGGGCGAGACGGGGCGCACGCTGCTGGCCCAGGCCCTCGACCAGCTCATCGGGGCCAACCAGACGCAGAGCGGGCTGTTCCGGCACTTCGGGGACCAGGGCTTTCGCCGTCGCTTCCCGAACTTCGCCACCGAGATCTACTCCGTGCTGGCCCTGGCGCTCGTGGCTCGCGAGGGCCTGGACGAGCGCGCGCTTCCCGCGGCGACGAGGGGCGCGGACCGCCTGCTCGGGCTCCAGCTGCCCGACGGAGGCTGGCCCTGGCTCTACGACGCCGAGCGCGGCCAGGTGGTGGAGCGCTACGAGGTCTACTCCGTCCACCAGCACGGCATGGCCCCGATGACGCTCCTCGAGCTGAGTGGCGTGTCCGGTGACGAGCGCTACGCGTCCGCCGCGAGGCGCGGCGTGCCCTGGATGTTCGGCGCCAACGAGCTCGGCGAGCAGATGGCGCCGCTCGACCGCGGGATGACCTACCGCTCGATCAGGCGCCGGCGCCCGTTGGACCGGCTGTGGCTGTACGCGAACACGGCGGTGGCGGCCAGGCTGGGTCGCGGGCGCGCCGGGTCGGGACGGGTGCTCGAGATCAATCGCACCTGCCGCCCGTACGAGCTCGGCTGGCTCGTGGAGGCCTGGGCCGACAGCGCCGGCTAAGCCGGCTGCTCGTGGGCCAGGGTGCGGCCGAGCACGCGGCGCGCGACCGGCCGGCACGGGGAGAGCGAGAGCGCCCGGTAGGCGGCACCGAGCTTGCGCCGGAAGCGCGACTCGTCGTCCCGGTGGTCGACGCTGATCCGGGGGATGCGTGAGCGGATCCGCGCTCATCTGTGAGCCGTCCGGCAGCGTGAACCCGTAGGAGTAGCCGGCCTCCGCGGCCGCCTCGGCCACCCGTCGGTCCCAGACCCCGAAGGGATAGGCGATCGAGTCGCAGCGCCCCAGCCGCTCCCTGATCCGCGAGCGCGAGTCGAACAGCTCCTGCCGCAGCTCCTCGTCACCGAGCTCGGTCAGCACGGGATGGCTGAGCGTGTGGCTGCCGAACTCGTGCCCGGTCTCGGCCATGGCTTCGACCATGGGCCAGGTGAGCGACCTCATCACCTCCGGATACTCCGCCACCCGGCGTTCGACGCGGGGCCAGTCGAGTGCCGTGCCGCGATCGACCCGCGGCGGCAGGAGGAAGAACAGCGCGCTGAAGCCGTGGGCGTCGAGCAGCGGGCGTGCCGTCGCGTGGTTGTCGACGTAGCCGTCGTCGAAGGTGAGGAAGACCAGCCGTTCGTCGACCCGCGCGCCTCGGGCCAGGCGCTCGAGGTCGTCCAGCCGGCCGGAGCGGAAGCCCAGCCGCTTCAGCGTCACGAGCTGGCGCTCGAACGCCTCCTCCGACACCGACGTGAAGTCGGGGCCGTTATCGGCCACCGAGTGGTAACAGAGGAACACCGCGGCCCGGCTGCGATTGCAGAGGGGGCCTCTGGCCCGAGCGGACATCAGACGGCCTCGTCTCGCGCCAAGAGCTCGTCGTAGATGGCGGCGATGCGATCGAAGATCTTGTCCCGGTTGAAGTCGTCGTCGAGGCGCAGCTTGGCGGCTCGACCGAGACGGGCGCGGAGCTCGTGGTCCCCGACTGCGCGCAGCACCCCGACCGAGAGCGCCGCCGGATCGTCCTTCGGCACGAGGATCGCCTCCGCTTCGTCGCTGACCACGTCGGGTATCCCGCCGACGGTGGTGGCCACGATCGCGCGCTCGTACGCCATCGCCTCGAGCAGGGCCACGGGCATGCCCTCCGAGGTGGACGGCATCAGGAAGACGTCGCACCGCGACAGCTCCTCACGGGCGGCCCTGTGGTCGAGCCACCCGGCCCAGCGCACGCCGGGATGGTTCCGCTGGAGCGAGGTCACCTCGGCAGGCGGGCTCTCCGAGCCCGCAAGCGTCACGTGCAGCTCGGGACACCGTTCGAGGATCTCCGGGAGTGCGCGGAGCAGCACGTCGCCCCCCTTGGCGGGGTTGTCGAACCCGCCGAGATAAAGGGCGTGCGGCGCGCTGCCGTTCGTCTCGGCCGTGCCGTTCACGCGCGGGGCGAGGTGCACCGCCGGAGCCGCGTTCGGCACCACGATCACGCCCTCCACGCCGAAGTTCTCCTCGATGCTGTCAGCCCCGGCGCGCGACACGCTGAGCACGACGTCGGCGCGGCGCATGGCCGCGCCGAACAGCCGTCGCCGGACGGGATCGAGCCGGGCGGCGAAGGCGTCGATGTCGCCGGCCCCGGCGTGCAGCTGCAGCACCACGCGACGGCCCGCCAGCGCCGCCACCATGACGCACAGCGACTTGCGGTAGATGCTGCCTCGCACGGCGGTATGGACGTGCACGATGCGCGGTCCCTCGCCGCGGCACCATCGTGCCAGCGAGGCCAGCGCCTTGGCGAACACCAGAATGCGCCCGACGGGCCGGTGGGTCACATAGCTGGCGATGAGGTAGAGGCGGTACCTCGTGGCCAGGGGGGAGGCGAGCAGGTCTCGCAGCACGGCTTCCATCCCGCCGATGCGGCGGGGATCAGGGCCCACATGGGCGATCTTCGGGCGCGTGCTCGCTCTCGGTGCCACGGGTCTCCCTTCTCAACGGACCCCTGGTCGCTGCGCTTGTGGTCGGTCGCGGAACGATTGAAATTAGTGCGTACGCGCGAGCCGACCTCATCCGTTCCCTTTCTGTGGAGCGGATTCGCGCTCATCGACTGCTCGGCGCCTACGGAGCCGGGGGAGGCACCTGGACGCAGGGGAGCAGAAGCTCGCTTCCGCTGGTGGCTGCCGCCGTTGCGGCGGTGGCCGTCGGCGCCCTCGCGGCGCGCTGGCCGGTCGTCGGCATATCGCTGGGGGCGGCTCTCGCACTGGTGGCGGCGGCCACCCGCATCTCCCTGCTGAGCGCGGTCCAGTTCCTGCTCATGCTGCTGCCGTGGATGCTCGTCTTCGACGCCTTCATCCCGCCGCTCACCCGCACGTTCGTCACGGCCGCGGCCGCGGCCGGCGTGCTCACCCTCTCCGTTCCACTGCAGTACCGGAAGGTGCTGGGCCCCGCCAGCGCGGCCGTGCTGGCCGCTGTGATCGTGGCCCACGCGGCGGGCGCGACGGACCTCGACCAGTTCACGAAGCTGGCGAAGTTCCTGATCTTTCCCATTCTCGCCGCGGCGGTTCTGAGCAAGCGGGCTCAGGCCGTACTTCCGCAGATCCGCAACCCCGTGGTGGCGAGCGGGCTCGCGGCCCTGACGGTCCATCTGCTCGTGGTCACCGCCGGGCTGGGCGAGCGCGGCTACAGGTACGGCGTGGGGGAGAAGATCGGCTTCGGGCCTGAGATCCCGCACGAGCTGGCCCTGCTCGCCGTGGTCATGGCCGCCGCAGGACTCAGCATGACCGAACGGGTGTTGCCGCGCGCGGGGCTGTTCGCCCTGGGCGTGCTGCCGGCGCTCATGACCGGGGTTCGCTCCGCGCTCGTGGGAATCGCGCTGATCCTGGTGGTGATGCTCTACCAGTCGCGCTTCAGCGGACGTTCGCTGGCGGTTCTTGCCATCGTCGCCGCGGTGGCCCTCGGCACGGGCGCCCAGGCGGCGCTGACCGAGCGGCTCTCCGCGGATGTGGGTGGCGGCGCCACCCTGCAGGGGGTCAGCAACGAGCGCAGCGACATCTGGGCCGCGGCGCTCGGGAGCTGGTGGGGGCCCGGCCCGGGCACGTGGCTCGTGGGCACCGGTCCCGATTCCATCCCCGAAACCATTCAGCGAGAGCTCGGCTCCCCGCTCATCGGCCACAGCGACGTGATCGAGATCCTGGTCGAGCTCGGGGCCATCGCCCTCGTGGCCTGGCTGCTGCTGTGGGTGGCCCTGTTCAGGGGCGGGTTGAACCCGATGCTGCTGATACCGGTGGCGGTGTACGCCGTGGTCAACGGCGCGATCGGCTACACCGCCCCGATGGCGATGGCGCTGGTGCTGGCCGCGGCCTGCCGCGCGCCGGAGCGCTCCCACAGCAGCCCCGCGCCCGAAGCCGCGCCTGCCGGTGCGGCGGCGCCACCGCCGCTGCGGGTCTAGGCCGGCTGGCCTCGCGCGCTTCTCCAGCGCCTCACGGGCGCTGGTGCGCTCCGCTCGTTCCTGCGCGCCGGGTCGGCGCGTGGTTCGTTTGGCTGGGAAAGGGGGTGGGCCGAGTCGATGGGAGGCGTCCGACGAGTTATGCCCCTATAGGGGCACTAGGTCGTCATGCGCTGTGGTACGCGTCGGAGCGCTCCGGCAGCACCCCCTCGCCCGAAGCCGCGCCTGCCGGCGCGGCGGCGCCACCGCCGCTGCGGGCCTAGACCGCTCGGTCCCGCGCCTCTGTGGCGACTTCCTCCCGCATGGCGGGAAGAACTCGCGGAGAACGGTCCGGTCGGAGGGCGGCAGCGCGACGCTGCGCTCCGCTGGTTCCTGCGCGCCGGTCGGCGCGTGGCCCGTCTGGCTGGGGAAGGGTCGAGACCGAGTGGCCCGGCAGGCGTCCGACGAGTAATGCCCCGAGGGGCACAAGTCGTCAGCCGCTCAGCCGAGCGAGCTCAGGACCCGGTGCCGGACCGAGGGCGGCATGCGCTTCGCTGCGCGCGCCGCGGATATCGCGGTCAGGCCGAGGGCGCCACGGGGGACGCCAACGGTCTCCAGACCGGCGTCCTCGGTGGCGAAGCGCTTCTTGTACTCCTCGTCTCCGCGCAGGAAGGCGTACGCCGACATCCCGTCGTCGAAGGCTCCCTGCATCGTTCGGGCGAGGAGGGTGAGCCCCACGGACCTGCGGTCCCATTCAGGGTCCCGACCGGACTGGTAGTACCACTCCACATCCCCGAAGCGGAAGCCGTGCCAGGCGGCCACGGGCCGGCCCTCGGCCTCGAGGAACCAGAGCCTCAGCCAGCCGCGCTCCAGTGCCACGGCGGCGAAGTCGCGGTGAAACGCGCGCCTCCGCTCGTCGAAGGCCCTGGCCTCGCCCCAGCGTGCGTGGTGGAGCCTGACCAGCGTGTCGAAGTCGTTGTCGAGGCGCTCGGGGTCGTCGGTGAGACGAAAGCTCGCCTCGTGGTCGCGCTGCAGCCGGCGGCGCTTCGTGCGGATCTGTCCGCGCAGGTTGCTGCTGCACGACGCGAGGAACTCTTCCCAGGTCGCGCCGTCGATGGGCAGCACGGGATTGGCCTCCTCCTGCAGGACGGGCCCGGGCAGGAGCCCCTTCGGCAGCCGTTCGGCGAGCAGCAGGTCCCAGCTGCGCCCCTCGTCGGCGAGGGTCTGCCGCAGTGCGGCCGCGGCCAGCGCCGTGTCCTCGCTCGCGCAGACCGGTCCGAGGACGTCGCCCGCGCCGTGACCCACGAAGCGGAGCATCCGCAGCCGCCCGCGCTGTGACAGGTACAGCGGAAGGATCGCGGCGACCGTGCCGTCCGGGCGGCGGCACGCCGTGATCAGGAGCGGACGGCCCTCCCCGAAGTGGTCCCACCACGTGCGGGCCCACTCCCAGGTCGCGAACGGGTTCCCGCAGCGCTCCGCCAGGGCGGTCCAGTCCTCCCGGAGCGAATCGAGGTCCTCGTGACGCTCCAGGGAGAGACTGCCGTCGGTTTCCGCGACGGGCCGAGTGGGGGCCAGCGTGTTCAAGCTGAGTCGCGGACCTTGTTTCGCTGCGACACGTGCCCGCGCACCTCGCGCTCGCCGTCGTTCGAGCGCCCGGGGTCGGCGCCGTCCTGCGGTTCCGCGAGGAACACGGGGCGCCGGGTGTACTCGTAGCCGCCGCGGCGATCGACGCTGCCGTTCAGCACCACGCCGAGAACGGGGGCGTTGACGTTGGCCAACTGGGTCCGGAGGCTCTCGACGGCGTCGCGCTGGCTGTGGCCGAGGCGCACGACGATCACCACGCCGCTGACCATGGGAACGATCGGGATGGCGTCGGCCACCACGGCTGCCGGCGGCGTGTCGATGATGACCCGGTCGTAGGTCTTCTCGCCCCACTGGATCAGCTTGCGCATGCGCTGCGACTCGATCAGCTCAGCGGGGTTGGGCGGCAGCGGGCCCGCGGGAATGATGTCCACGCCGCTCACCGTCGTGACGGCGTCCCCGGGGTCGACGACCCCCGCGAGGATGAGCGAAAGGCCTCCGTCGGGCGCGATGTCCACGTGCTTGGCCAGGGTGGGCCTGCGCATGTCGGCCTCGATGCAGAGCACGCGCTTGCCGGCCCTCGCCTCTGCGCGGGCGAGGTTCCAGGAGATCGAGGTCTTGCCCTCCTCGGGGCCGGCGGAGGTGACGAGGATCGAGCTGAGCTCCTCGTCGACGTTGAAGTAGCGCAGGTTGGTCCGCAGCATCCGGAAGGCCTCTGGGTCGAGGCGCCGGACCGAGGTCGCGTTGGCGATGTCCGCTCGTGCGGTGCCCCGGTCCTCGGCGATGGCCGCCAGCACGGGCACGTTGAGCAGATCCGTGACGTCCGACGGCTCCCGCAGACGGCGGTCCAGCTGCTCACGGAGCAGGGTGGCCGCGGCCGCCAGCAGCAGACCGAGGATCAGGCCCAGCGCGATGCTGCGCACGGGCTTGGGCGAGGAGGCCTCGGTGGGTGGCTGAGCGCGCTGCACCACCTCCGCGTTGCCGGTCTGAAGCGCGGTGAGCAGCTCGAGCTGCCGGGCGCTGTCCTGGAGATCCTGTCCGCCAGGGCCTGCCATCTCCTCCGGGCTCATGGCGGCCAGCCGCTGCTCGACGAGGTCCAGCGCTTCTCTCACCTTCGCCCGGTCGCTGCGGCGGCGGAAGATGACGTACTCGCTAGCGAAGGTGTTGGCGAGCCGCGCGGCGAACGCCGGGTTCGTGTCCGTGGCCTTGATCGAGACCACGTCGGACGTTCCCTCCGCCGACACCTCGACCGCCTCCGAGACCTCCTTACGGCCGAGGCCGGGCTGATCGATCCTCCGCGCCGTGAGGGTGGCGATGGTGTCGAGCCCGACGAGCCTCAGGTTGGTGGCCGCCTGGCGTGTCTCGTCCTCGCCCTCTTGGAAGAAGGGGGTACCGGTGAACTTGGTGTCGAGACCCGGGTCGCGGAACAACAGGGAGGAGGAGGCCGTGTACTCCTTGCTCTGCAGCAGGGAGATGGCCAGTGCGGCGGCCGGCACCAGCACAACGCACAAAAGGATCAGGCCCAGGTTGCGCCGGATGATCGGGATGACCCGCTGGAGCGT
The DNA here is from genome assembly GCA_963751105.1 of uncultured Thermoleophilaceae bacterium. GTDB lineage: Bacteria > Actinomycetota > Thermoleophilia > Solirubrobacterales > Thermoleophilaceae > JACVRW01. The sequence goes on from CAVVTG010000002.1 coordinate 1,350,889, forward strand.
GCCTTCGCGACCACCGTCTGACGGCCCCGAGCCGCCGGGGCCCGATGTGTTGGGGAGGGTCAAGAGATTCATGTGCCTCGCTCGGTCAATCCTGTTCGTTTCGCGCCACGCCCCGGCCATCGGGGACGCGGGTGTCTCCCCTAGACAACGCCGAGCGAGTGGCGCCTCTTGCGCACCTTTTTCAATCCGTGCCAGGTCGGGGGACCCACAAGTACACGCGAGCCGCATTCGTTTGGTTCCGGGCAAGGTCACCTCGCCGACTGGAGCTTCTTGGCCGCCCGATCTACTGCCCTGTTCACCGCGCTTCTTGCCTCGGCGGCCCTGCTGGCCTGCCTGGCGTGCTCGGCCTTCGCGGCCGACCGCGTGTACTGGCTCAATGACGGGTCCGCCAACCGCTTTTCCTTCGCGAACCTCGACGGGACTGGAGGTGGTCTCCTCAGCACGCCGGGCGCCACGTTCAACCAGCCGCGTGGTGTCGCCATCAACGTGGCGGCCAACAGGATCTACTGGACGAACAAGGGCAACAACCTGGTCTCGTTCGCCAACCTCGACGGCAGCGGCGGAGGCGGCAATCTGAACACCGGTCTGGCCACGGTCAGCCAGCCGAACGCGGCTGCGGTCTATCCGGCGGCGGGAAGGATCTTCTGGGCCAACGAGCTCGGCGACCGGATCTCCTTCGCCAACCTGAACGGCAGCGGCGGCGGCGATCTGAACACGGGCGCCGCAACGGTGAATGTCCCCATCGCCCCCGTCGTCGATCCTGGCTCCGCGCGGATCTACTGGGGCAACGCCAACCCGGAGAACAAGATCTCCTTCGCCAACCTCAACGGGACCGGCGGGGCGGATCTCAACACCGGGGCTGCAACGGTGAACAACCCGCATGGCCTGGCCATCGATCCGGTCGGGGGCAGGATCTACTGGGCCAACATCGGCTCACCTACCGGCTCGGTGAGCATCATCTCCTACGCCAACCTGAACGGGAGCGGCGGCGGTGACCTCAACACCGCCGGTGCCACTGTCAGCACTCCGGTCGGCGTGGCCATCGATCCGACGGCCAGGCGGATCTACTGGGCCAACCAGCTCGGCAACACGATCTCGTTCGCCAGCCTGAATGGCACCGGCGGAGGCAATCTGAGCACGCCCGGCGCCACGCTTGCCGGCTCCCGCTCTCCGGTGCTGCTCAAGACCCCGGTCGGCACCGGCGCGCCCGCTCTGACCGGCGGCTCCGCGTCCGGATCGGCGCTCACCTGCTCGCCCGGCTCCTGGGCGGCGGACCTGCTGGGCTCCTGGCTCTACCGCGCGCCCCAGAGGCTCGCCTACTCCTGGACCCGCAACGGCGCCACCGTTCCCGGCGCGACCGGCAATACCTACACCGCCACGGCGGGGGGCAGCTACGCCTGCAGCGTGACCGCCTCCAACCCGGCCGGCAGCTCGTCACAGACGAGCGCTGCCCACGCCGTATCGCCGCCCGCCTTCGGCCCCAGGACGCTCGTGACGATACGCCCGCCGGCCCGGCGGATCCCGAGTCGCGGTCCGGTCAAGGTCGTCGTCGTGAACAAGAACAGCTTCACCGTGTCGGCGAAGCTCTCGATGCGCGTGACCGCCCGGCGGATTCCGAGTGGCGGGCCGGTCAGGGTGCTCGTAACGAACGGCAACGCCTTCCCGGTCACGGGGAGCGTCTCGGCCGCGCGCGCCCGGAAGATAACGATCAGGGCGAAGCCCTTCTCGGTTCGCGCACAGGCGAAGAAGCGCGTCTCCCTGAAGCTGCCGAAGGCCGCGCGCAAGCAGCTCAAGCGCACGAAGAAGCTGTCGGTGCGGCTCACCCTGAAGGTCAAGGACCCGGCGGGGAACACCCGCACCATCAGGAAGAACTTCGTCCTGAGGCTGAAGAGGTCGCGCTGATACCAGGCCGTGCCGGCCGACCATGTGACATTGACGTCGTCATAGAGCGTCAACGTCACACGGTCGCCGAAGCGCCAGTCGCGGTCATCGCCGAGCGCTGGACTGCCGCTGCTCAGCGGGTCGCGCGCCGGCTGACCAGCGCGACGGCCAGCATCCAGGCGAAGCGGGTGTTCGTCACCGCGTAGCGGCGGAACATGCGCCGGGGCTCCTGCAGCAGCCGGAAGAGCCACTCGAGGCCCAGCCGCTGCCAGGTGACCGGCGCGCGGCGCGTCAGGCCCGCGATCACGTCCACGGCGCCGCCCACGCCCATCACGAACGGGGCGCCGAGCTCGGGCCCGCGCTCGGCCAGGAAGTACTCCTTGCGCGGCGTGCTCATCGCGACGAAGACCATGTGCGGCCGTGTGGCGCGGATCTCGGCACACACCTCGGGCTCCTCCTCCGGGGAGAAGTATCCGTTGTGACAGCCGGCGATCGGCAGCCCGGGGTAGCGCTCGCGGATTCGTGCGATCGCCTGGTCGAGCACGTCGTCGCGCGCGCCGAGGATGTAGACGCGGTACTGCTTCTGCTCGGCCACGCCGAGCAGCTCCTCCATCAGATCGATGCCGGCAACCCGCTCGGGCAGTGGATCGCCGAGCACGCGTGAAGCCCAGATCACGCCCTGACCGTCGGCGTTCACCAGCTGGCAGCCCTCGACGATCTCCCGCAGACGGTGGTCGTCGCGCAGGCTCACCAGCTTGGCGGTGTTGATGGCCATGTGCTGGCTGTAGACCCCGGTGGAGATCAGGTCTTCGACTCTGGCCACGGTCTCCCGCATCCCGACCCGGTCGATGCTGCAGCCGAGGACCTCGGCGCGCGGGGTCAAGCCAGCGCCGCCAGGTCGTCGGCCAGGATTGCCGGGAACTCAGCGATCAGCGCATCCGCGGCCCGGTCCGCCGCGTGGCCGTCCCACAGCGGGATGGCGCAGGGGGTGGGCGGACGACCCGACAGGCGGACGTCACGCAGCGCGGCCGGCTTGTCCCCGATCAACTCGTTGGTGCCGTGGGTGATGGTCACCGGGCGCTCGGTGTTGGCGCGCAGCGTGTAGCAGTCGACGCCGAGCGCGGAAGCCTCCTCCTGCACTCCACCCGAGTCCGTCACGATGGCGCCCGCCCCGGTCTGGAGCGAGAGAAAGTCGAGATAGCCCACAGGATCGATGCAGCGCACCCCAGAGGACTCCAGCCGGCCGAGCAGATCGGCGTCGGACAGCCGGGCGCGGGTGCGCGGATGCACCGGGAAGATGACCGGAGCGCCGGCGCCGACGGCCGCGAGCGAACCGACGATCTCCGACAGTCGCTGAGGATCATCGACGTTCGACGGCCGGTGGAGGGTCACGAGGACGTACTCGCCGTGCTCCACGCCGTGCGGCCGCCAGGCGGCCCGCTCTCGCGCTCGCGCCTCGTAACGGCGGAGCGAGTCGATCATCGTGTTCCCCACGTAGCGCACGCGGGAGGTGTCCACGCCCTCGGACTGAAGGTTCGTGGTGGCCTCGGGACTGTGGGTCAGCAGGATGTCGGAGAGGCGGTCGGTCAGGACCCGGTTGATCTCCTCCGGCATGTCCCAGTCGCCCGAGCGAAGCCCCGCTTCGAGATGCGCGACCGGAATGCCCAGCTTCGACGCTGCGAGCGCGCAGGCCAGCGTGGAGTTGACGTCCCCGGCGACCACGACGACGGCCGGCCGCCGTTCGAGGAGGATCTCCTCGAACGCCATCAGGACCTTGGCCGTCTGCTCCCCATGGGTGCCCGAGCCGACTCCGAGGGAGCAGTCCGGCGTGGGGAAGCCCAGGTCCTCGAGGATCTCGTCGGACATCTTGCGGTCGTAGTGCTGGCCGGTGTGCACCACGAACTGCTCGCTCACACCACGCCGGCGCAGGGCGTCGATGAGCGGAGCCATCTTCACGAAGTTCGGCCGGGCGCCGACGACGTGGACCACGAGCTCGGCCTCGTTGAAGGGGATCGCTGCCGAAACCGCTGCCATGGCTCAGGCCGCCACGAGGGTTGGCCCGGCCGTGCGGACCAGCCCGTTGACGTGCGCGAAGCGGCTCGCCTCGGTGCGATTCGAGACGCCGAGCTTGCGATACAGATTGGACAGGTGGAACTTGACCGTCTGCTCGGTCACCCACAGCTCGCGACCGATCCGGGCGTTGGTCATCCCGTCGGCGACGAAGCCGAGGATCTCGCGCTCACGCCTGGTCAGGTCCTCCGCCCGCCCCGAGAGCCTGATCTCGCTGGGCGACGGCGGCAGGGCACTCGCGATGTTGCGATCCGCGACCTCGCGGATGAGCACGCCGATCGTCGGAAGGTGGGTGGACTTGGAGATGCAGGCGTTCGCGCCGGCATCGACGGCGAGCGCGACCCAGTCGTCGTCCATCCTCATGCCCAGAAGAAGGATCGAGGCGGTGGGAGCCTCGTGGCGGCACTCACGGATGCGCGCCAGGGCGACGTCGGGATCCTGCATCTCGTCGACGACGACGACGTCGGGCTGCTCTGCGGCGATCGGTTGACGAACGCTCGTGCGACCGTCGATCCTGCCGAGGATCTCGAGGCCGGGGGAGTTGCGCAGGGCGAGCCGAATGGTCTCTACGACGAACGAGCTGTCGGCGACGATCACCAGGCGCTTCAACGGGTTCCCTTCTGCATTTGGGGGGTGACGCGCGGGGCCAGTCCCCGCACTGGACCAACGGGTGTGTTGCCCGATTTCTTGCTCGCCTTTCGGCCGGCTAGCGAGCCTGCTGATCCGCTGCCGCGCGGCGGTCTGTGGGCTGCGGCGATCCGCCGTTCGACCCACGCCTGCGGCGCTGCGGCCGGGACGACCGCACCGCTTCCTCGATCATCGGCTCCAGGAGCGCGGCCACTCCCACGATCACCGCCGAGGTGCCCATCCGGTTGAGCGCCGCGGCGGCCTGGACGCGCACGCGGTGGTCGGGATCGCGGGTGGCCTGCAGGAGCGGCTTGACGGCCTCGTGGGCCTCGAATCCGCCCAGCGCGGCGGTGCACTCGCTGCGAACTCTGGGGTCGTCGCTGCGGAGGGCGTCCACCAGGGCCCCAATGGCCTGGGTGTCGCCGATCCTTCCGAGGACGTAGGCCGCCTCGGCGGCAGCCGAGCCGGTGCGCAACTCGGTCATGAGCGCGCCGACGCTCGTCGGGGCGAGCCGCACCAGCAGCTCCGCGGCGCGATCGACCACGATCCCGAGCTCATCCCGGAGTGAGCGGATCAGAAGCTGGATTGCGGCGGCTCTGGACTCCGGATTGCTGTCGGCGACCAGTCCCATGAACAGCCGTGCATCCTGTTCGCCCAGAAGCTCGTCGTCCTCGCTGTGAACGAGCGCGTCGGCCACGGCCCGAGCACTCACCGACGCCCTCAGATCGACGATCGCCAGGATCGCCTGCTCGCGGGATTCGCCCTGCGCGGTGGGCAGGGAGCGGAGCGCCTCAGTGAGAGCGGCGCCATCCTGGCGCGCGTGCAGCACGTCCACGGCCGCACAGCGCACGCTGTCTTCGGGGTCGAGCAGCCGCGCCTCCACGGCCTGGCCACCGCAGTCGTGTCCGAGCGTGCCGAGCGCCAGAATCGCCTCGGCCCTCACGGCGGCGCCGGCATCGGTCACCGGCCCCGACGTGCTCGGCTCCACCTCGGTGTAACAGGTGGCCTCCACGAGGCCTGCGACGTCCCTCCGGCGCTCCAGGGACTTGATTTTTGGCTTGCGTAGGCCCACGGTCTCTCATGGAACAACGTTGCTGACCGCTCACACTTCCGCCAAAGTCGGCTCCGACTGCGTTCGGGGGCCGCATCGTTGGGCCCCCACCTTGAATTCCCCTCGCCGGACAGCCACCCTGTTGGGCGTGCTCCCCCAGCGCGAGCGACCCGAGGGCGAGAAGACCGTGGAGGGCTGGTGGGCCTTCGAGCCTGACGATCCGAGCAACGGCGACCAGCCGGCGGTCGTGGACAGCTCGAAGTCGAAGCGGGAGCTCTACCGACAGGCGAAGGACGCAGGTATCGACGGCCGTTCGGCGATGAGCAAGGCACAGTTGGTCGAGGCGCTCCAGAGTCACCATTCGGCGACCTCGTCGAGCGAACCCGCCACTCGAGAGGCGCCGCCGAGTTCAGCGTCGCGGCCGGAGACCCGCCGGCCGGAGCGGTGCTCGATCGTCTACCGGGAATCGGATCGAGAGGGCGCGTTCCACGTGGTCGTCACCGCGACCGACGGTTCGCAGAGGTCCGCCGCCCGCTCGCCGGCGTTCCGCGCCAAGGTGGGCGAACCCCGCCGCAGCGGCGCCGCGGAGGCCGCGCACCACCTGCTCGTCGAGCGCCTCGTGGCGGCCGGGTGGTGGCCTGCCGGCTCATCCGAGGAGTGGCCCGAGATCGAGTTCGTCCGAGTACGCCCCGCTGGTCCGCTCAGCGTTCGATCACTCGTCACCGTCGCGCGCTCGGCCGGCAGGGCGCGCTTCGTGGTCGAGAAGCTCGACGCCTACGGCAATCCGACCCCGCTCGCGACCTCCGACCCGTTCAGGGCGCCCCGTCTCCTGCCAATCCGGCCGTCCAAGCAGGCGCAATCGGTGTTGAGGGAACTGCTCGACCGCATGGAGACTGACGGCTGGAAGGTCGACGAGCACGTGGGCGACGAGTGGTATGCGGTCTCGCTGTGGCGCAGGCGGGACGCGACCTAGGCGGAGGCCTCGAACAGCGTGATCCCGTCGCGGTCGTGCTCACGGGCGCGTCCGTCGGCGAGCAGCAGGTCCACGTGCCCGAGCACCTCGGAGAGCGTGAGATACGCCTGGGTCACCGCGATGTTCCCCCACAGGGCCTGAGCGATCTCGTACGCCGTCCGGGGTCGCGCCTCGAGCAGCCGCTCGATCTTGTCGGCCCGTCGACGGTGCAACGTCAGGCGCTCATCGATCAGCGCCCGGTGGTCGGTGACCGGGTCGCCGTGGCCCGGCAGGACCAGGGAGACGTCCATCTCGCGCGTGGCGCGGAGTGAATCAAGGTAGGCCAGCAATGCCTTGGGACGCTCGGTCGTGCCGTTGCGCGGCCTGGTGATGAGCGGATTTGACGAGATGTGCTTCAACAGATGATCGGCGGCGATCAGCATGCGGCGCTCCCGGTCGTGGAAGACGGTGTCGGTCGGACTGTGTCCCGGCCGGTGGTGGACGTGCAGCGTGCGGTCGCGCAGCCGAATCGGCTCCCCGTCTCGCAGCACCCGGCTGACGTCCACACGCGAGCCCCATGCGCGGAAAGCCCGGGACACCGACGCTAGAGCGGTGGCGACGTCCTCCGGTATTCCGTGCTGCAGCATCATCTCCAGGGCGAACTCGTCGTCTGCCTGGGCCTCCTCCGAGAAGTTCTCGACGTAGGGCACGGCGGCGTCGATGGCGGCGACCTCGGCCCCTGACCGTGAGGCCACGAGCGACACGAGACCGAGGTGGTCGATGTGCTGATGGGTGAGGATGACCAGCTCGATGTCCTCGAGCGCGTGGCCGAGCCCGGACAGGCCCCGCTGCAACTCGTCGAACGATGTTCCCGAGTTCGGTCCGGCGTCCACGAGCGTCAGCGGGTCGTCCTCGATGAGGTAGACGTTGACCCGGCCGACGGCGAACGGTGTCGGGATGGCGAGCCGGTGGATGCCCGCGTCGGCCGCTGCGGCGTAGGGGTCGTCCGTGGACACGCTCGGCGGACTGTACATTCGCCTCGTGAGGCTGGTGCTTGCGTGCACGTTGCTCGTCGCCGCGCTCGCCTGCGTCTACTCGCTGGGCCAGGAGGACGGATACCGCGCCCGCTCCTTCGTGATCCAGGTGCCCTCACGGTTCGCCGGCGCCAGCGGTGTGGAGCTCGCCCGTACCGACCGCGTGCTGGCCCGCGCCGTCGCGCTGTCCGGGGTCAGCGGCGTCGGCGTGGACTGGCTGCGGCGCCGCTCGAAGGCCGAGACCACGTCGCGGCTCGACCTCGCCTTCACGGTCACCGCACCCCGGCGTGAGGACGCCGCGGCGCTCGCCACCGGGTACGCCAAGTCCTTCCGCCGGGCGATACCCGATGACAGCGGGCTTCCCCTGCGTGGAGCCGGGGCGCGCACCGCCCAGGGCGTGCTCGGCCCGTTCGGGTGGACGTTGCTCGGCGGCTTCGTGGGCTTCTGGCTGGGCTTGGCGCTGGCGATCGTCCGTGGCGGACTGCGCCCTCGCAGCCGCTCGCTCGCGGAGCCCGCCTAGCGATCTAGGCTCGTATCGAGCCCAGCACCTCGTCCCGCTTCTCCTCCATGTGCTCGTGCGAGACCATCGACTCGAGGTTGAGCCTCAGAAGCGGCTCGGTGTTCGAGGGCCGCACGTTGAAATGCCAGTCGTCGTAGTCCACCGACAGCCCGTCGAGCTCAGAGATCTCCCCGTCCGAGTAGCTCTCCTTCAGCTCGTCGACCTTCTGGTCCTGGTCGTTCACCTCGGAGTTGATCTCGCCCGAGATGAAGTAGCGCGAGCGCAGTGGCTCGAGCAGCTCCGAGAGGCTCCGGCCCTCGCTCGAGACGAGCTCGAGCACGAGCAGCGCCGGGATCGTCCCGGAGTCGGCGCAGTAGAAGTCGCGAAAGTAGTAGTGCCCCGACACCTCGCCTCCGAAGGCCGCATCCGTCTCCCGCATGCGCGTCTTGAAGAACGCGTGGCCCACCCGGTTGACGAGCGCCGTACCGCCGGCGCGCTCGATCACGTCACGCACCGCCCGGGAGGCACGGACGTCGTAGAGGATCGTCGCTCCCGGCTCCTTCGCCACGATCGACTCCGCCAACAGAGCGGTGAGGAAGTCCCCGGCCACGAACTCACCGGTGTCGTCGATGAAGAAGCAGCGGTCGCCGTCTCCGTCCCAGGCGATCCCCAGATCTGCCCCGGTATCGCGCACCTTGTCGATGATGAAGCGCCGGTTCTCCTCCAGCAGAGGGTTGGGCTCGTGGTCCGGAAATTCGCCGTCGGGTTCCCAGTAGGTCGTGACCTGCTCGACCGGGAAGCGGTCGAGGAGCGGGCCGACCATCGGGCCGGCCATCCCGTTGCCGCCGTCGAGCACCAGCTTGAGCGGGCGAATCTGCTCGGCATCGATGTACCCGAGCGCCGCCTCCCGGAACGGCTCGGACACGTCCTCGGTCGTGATCGCGCCTGGGGAGGACGAGGGCGGGCCGGGCTCCCCTGCGCTGACGATCTCGCGCAGCTCGCCGATACCCGAGTCTCCCGACAGGGCGAGCGCGCCGCGCCTGACGAGCTTGGCTCCCGTGTACGAGGCCGGATTGTGCGACGCGGTGCACATCAGCCCGCCGTCGAGCCCACGCGAGCCCACGGTCCAGTAGACCATCTCCGTGCCGGCCATCCCGACGTCGAGCACGTCCGCGCCCTCGTCGGCGATTCCGCGCGCGTACTGCTCGGCCATCGACGGCGCCGACAGCCGCATGTCGCGGCCGAGCGCCACCCGCAGCTGCTCGACGGGCACGTCCTCGAGGTCCGACAAGACTCGCGCGAACCCGCGGCCGATCCGATAGGCCAGCGCCTCGTCCATCTGGTCGGGGTAGGTGCCCCGAACGTCGTAGGCCTTGAAGATCGAAGGGTCCATGGACGGGCTGGACCCTACCGCCCGGATGCTAGGTCTGGTCCCCGCCGGGGCCCGCCGGCTCAGCCTCCGGCCTGCCGCCGTTTCGAGGCGCGACCGCGGGTGGGTGCGTTGGCGTCGCGCCGTTCGGCCGGCTCGGTTCCGTCCGCTCGCTCGTGGGCTGGGCGGGCGGCGGCGTGGGCGGGGTCTCGCCGGCCGCCTGATTCCAGCGGAGCTGGCCGGTGGTCGGTGGGGGGGCGGCGTCCTCACTTGCCTTGGGAGAGGACGAGCGCCGGGCGGGCGTGGCCTGCGGAGCTGCGGGTGCATCCCCCTCTGCCTTGGCGGGCGCCCGCCGCGCGGACTTCTTCTTCGGGGCAGCGGCGGACTTCGCCTGCTTCGTGCGTCCTCCCGAGCCCGTCGAGCGCCCGGCCTCCAGCACCACGGGTCGCAACAGCTCCGCCACGCCCACGATCACCGCGGTTGTGCCGAACTCGTCGAGCGCCATCCGGGACTGCGTTCGCACGACCTGATCGGAGTCGCGCGTGGCGCGAACGAGCGGGGCGACCGCGAGCGGATCGCCGATCTCGGCCAGGGCCGCGGCGGACTCGGCGCGGACGTTGGCCCTGTCGTGCGCGAGCGCCTCGATCAGGGCCTCCACGGTGCGGGGGTCTGCGATCTTGCCCAGAATCCAGGCCGCGGCCGCCGGCGCCCGGCCGGAGCGCAGCTCGTCGACCAGCCCCGCGGTGCTCTGGGGCGCGAGCTCCACGAGCAGCTCCGCCGCGCGATCCACCACGATGCCCCGTTCGTCCGCGAGAGCGCCGATGAGGAAATCGATCACTTCCGTCCGCCGCCCAGCCGCAGCGCCGTCGAGCAGTGCGTCGACCAGAGCGAGGTCCTCGCCTCCCAGAAGTCGCTCGTCCTGAGCGTGCACGAGTGCGCGCACGGCCACGGCGGAGTCGACGGTCTCGCCCAGGCTCGTAAGGGCACGCCGCGCGAGCTCGAGGGAGCGTCCCTCTTCGGCCGGCAGCCAGCTCAGCGCGTCCACCAGCGAGTCCGTGGCCTTGCGCTGGTGGAGAACCCGGACCGCGGCGCAGCGAACATCGTCCACGGGGTCCTGGAGCGCCGAGCTCACCGCCTGGCTGCCGGCGTCCTGGCCGAGCGAACCGAGGGCCCGAACCGCATCCGCTCGCACGGCGGCGCCGAGGTCGCCCACGGCGCCGTCCTCCGTGGCTTGGAGATCGGTGTAGTGAACGGCCCTGACCAGCCCGTCCACGTCGCCTGCGCGGGTCAGTGCCGGGATGTCCGGTTTACGGTCTTTGAGAAGGCCCACTCTCAGAGACACAACGGAGCTGAGGACGTTGGCTTCCGCGGCGCCTATCGAACGTAGCCCCGCTAGAGCCAGCCGCGCCGGCGGAAATAGCCCACCATGCCCACCAGTACGACGACCATGCCGCCGAGAATTCCCCAGAACGCCTCGACGCCGTCGGCGAACGGGAAGTCGACGTTCATCCCGAACACGCTCGCAAACAGGGTCAGCGGCAGGATCACCACGCTGAACGCCGTGAGCACGCGCAGCACCTCGTTCACGCGGTGCGAGAGCACGGACTCGTTGGTGTCCTCGAGCGCCTCCACGACCTCTTTGTAGTTCTCGAGCATGTCCCAGATGCGCTCGGAGGCGTCGACGATGTCGTCGAAGTAGACCTCCAGATCGTCGGCCAGGTAACGCTGCTTGGTCCGTTCGAGGTCGCGCAGCACCGCGCGCTGAGGCCTGATGATCTTGCGGAAGTTGATGATCTCCTGCTTGGAGTTCGAGAGGTCGCGCACGACCTCCTCGGCCTTGCCCTCGAAGATGTCCTCCTCGAGCCGCTCGAGCTTGTTGCCGATCTTGCGCAGCATCGGGAAGCAGTAGTCGAACGAGTCGTCGACGATCTTGTAGAGGAGGTAGCCGCTGCCCTTGGAGAACAGGCTCTCGCGCACCTCCTCGGAGGACCGGCAACGCTCGAACAGGTACTCCACCGGAGGCACCGGTGTGTTGGGCAGCGTGATCAGGAAGTCGGGCCCGATGAAGATGTCGAGCTCGGCCGCGTTGAGGCGTCCGACCGACTTGTCGAAGACCGGGAAGTAGAGAACGATGAACAGGTACTCGTCGTACTCGTCGATCTTCGGCCGCTGGTTGCGGGAGAGCACGTCCTCGTAGTCGAGGGGATGGAAGTCGAAATGCTCCTCGAGCCAGGCGCGGTCGACCGGGCCCGGACGCTCCACGTTGACCCAGCGGAGGCCCCCGTGGGTGACCTCCTCGACGTTGGGCTCAGCCGAAGCGGCGCGTGCGGGATCGACCCGCGCGCGAGCGGAGCGCCTGAGGCGTGGCTTCGGAAGGCTCGGCATCAGGTCTGAGCGGGTCGTCCAGCGGGTTCACGCCTTCAGTCTACCTCCGCCCGGTGTTACTCTCTGGCGCAGACATAGCCGTTGCATCGAGAGGGGTGGAGGGATATGGCCCTGTGAAGCCCCGGCAACCGCCGCCGGATCGAGGTTCGCCTCGGACCGGGGGAAAGGTGCCAAGTCCATCGGACCCGTGTGTCCGAAAGATGTGACAGGAGCGCTGAGAGGCCTCCGTCGTCACAGCAGCGGCGGAGGCTTTTTCACAGGGAAAGGACCCACATGCCCGTCCAGTCGCTCCAGTGCAAGGAATGTCGTGAGACGTATCCGCTCGAGGCCAGCTACGTCTGCGAACGCTGCTTCGGACCGCTCGAGGCCGCCTACGACCTGAGCGGGTTGGATCCCGCCGAGACTCGGCGCCGCATCCAGGCCGGCCCCCAGACGATCTGGCGCTATTCGGAGTTCCTGCCCTTCGAGTCCCCGCCCGCTCCCGGGCTGCCCGTGGGTCTGACCCCGCTACAGCGAGCCCCGCGACTGGCCGAGGCGCTCGGGCTGGGGGAGGTGTGGGTGAAGAACGACACCGCGAACCCCACCCACTCGTTCAAGGACCGCGTGGTGGCGGTGGCGGTGGCCAAGGCCCAGGAACTGGGCTACGAGGTGGTGGCCTGCCCCTCCACCGGCAACCTGGCCAACGCGGTGGCCGCTCACTCGGCGGCCGCGGGGCTGGAGTCCTACGTGTTCATTCCGGCGGACCTGGAGGAGCAGAAGGTCCTCGCCACCGGGGTGTACGGCACCAACCTGGTGGCGGTGCGCGGCAACTACGACGACGTGAACCGGCTCTGCACCGAGCTTTCGGGCGATCGCGACTGGGCGTTCGTGAACGTCAACGTGCGCCCCTATTACGCCGAGGGCTCGAAGACGATCGCCTTCGAGATCGCCGAGCAGCTCGGCTTCGAACTGCCCGACCGGATCGTCGCCCCGATCGCGTCGGGCTCCCTGTTCACCAAGATCGGGCGTGGGCTGGAGGAGTGGCTCGAGGTCGGCCTCGTGGAGGGCCGGCTGCCCACCTTCAACGGCGCCCAGGCGGCCGGCTGCGATCCGGTGGCCTCGGCCTTCGAGGCGGGTCACGACATCTGCCGCCCGGTGCGACCCGACACCATCGCCAAGTCGCTCGCCATCGGCAACCCGGCCGACGGCCCCTACGCGCTCGACCTGGCGCGGCGCTCCGGCGGAGGGGTCGACTCCGTGACCGACGACGAGATCCGCGACGGCATCCGCCTGCTCGCCCGGACGACCGGGATCTTCACCGAGACGGCGGGAGGCGTGACCACGGCGACCCTGCGCAAGCTCGCCGAGCGCGGCGACATCGGAGCGGACGAACGGGTGGTGCTCGTGATCACCGGAGACGGGCTCAAGACGCTCGACGCGGTGCGCGGAACCTTCGACGTCCACGAGATCGACGCCACGGTCGACTCGTTCGAGGCAGCCGTCTCCGGAGCGGCCGTCGGCGCCGTGTAACCTGCCGGATCCGCATGGGCGTCACGGTCAAGATCCCCACCCAGCTGCGCAGCGTCACGAGCGGCGACTCGGAGACCTCCGTGGCCGGGGCGACGACGGTCGGCGAGGTCCTCGACGGCCTGTACGACCGCTATGACGGCCTGCGCGAGCGCATCGCCGAGGACGGCGACCTGCGCCGGTTCGTGAACGTCTACGTCGGCGGCGAGGACATTCGCTTCCTCGACGGTCTGGAGACGGCCGTGGAGGACGGCGACGAGGTCACGATCCTGCCGGCGGTCGCGGGCGGCGCCTGAGCACCCTCGTCACAGGGGCGCAGGGGTTCATCGGCTCGGCCCTGGCGGAGCGGTTGCTCGACCGGGGCGAGCGCGTGGTGGCGCTGCGTCGCGACGTGGATCCCGGCTCCCGCTTCGCTCGTGAAGGCATCGGGGAGCGCTGCGTGGTCGCGCTCGCGGACCTGGCCGATCACCAGTCGCTCGCGCGGGTGCTGGAAGAACACGAGGTCGGCGCCGTGTTCCACCTCGGCGCCCAGACGATCGTGGGCACCGCCAACCATGCGCCGCTTCACACCTATGAGGCGAACGTGCGCGGGACCTACAACCTGCTCGAGGCCTGCCGCGTCCGCGGCGAAGCGGTGGAGCGCATCGTCGTCGCCTCGTCCGACAAGGCCTACGGGGCTCACGACCAGCTGCCCTACCGCGAAGACTTCGCGCTGCAGGCGGCCTTTCCCTACGACGTGTCGAAAGCCTGCGCGGATCTGATCGCGCGGTCCTACGCCGCCACCTTCGGCCTTCCTGTGGCCGTCACGCGCCTGGCCAATGTCTACGGTCCCGGCGACCTCAACTGGTCGAGGCTGGTCCCGGACACGGCACGGGCGCTGGTGCGGGGCGAGCGGCCCGTGATCCGCTCCGACGGCACGCCGGAGCGCGACTACCTCTACCTCGACGACGCGGTGGAGGCCTATCTCGCCGTTGCGGAGTCGCTCGACCGAAGCGACCTGTGGGGGAGGGCCTGGAACGCCGGCCGCGGCGAGCCGCTGCCGGTTCTGGAGGTGGTCAGGCGGCTCATCGGCGCGTCCGGACGCCGCCTCGAGCCCGAGATCCGCGGGCACGGCACCCCGCCGGGCGAGCTGGATCGACAATTCCTCGACTCCACCGCGATCACGAGCGAGCTGGGCTGGAGTCCGCGCTGGGATCTCGATCGAGGTTTGGCCTCGGCCTGGGAGTGGTATCTGCGATACCTCGGCTGAAACGCCGGGGCTCGTTTCTCTACTTTTCGCCAGGACGCAGCGTCGAGGAAAGGACGAAGTCACGGCCATATTTCCCACCACCGCCGCTCGCCGTTGGAGTCGTGAACGCTCGTTCCATCACGAGCAGTTCCCGGTCGCCGAGCTGGCGGTCGTCAGGCAGAGCACGGTTTCGGTCTGCGTTCCCGCGAAGGAGTGTGCGGGAACCGTGGCCACGGTGGTGGCCGAGCTGGTCGGCCTGCAGTCTGCCGGGGTGATCGACGAGGTGATCGTGGTGGACGCCGACTCGGTGGACGGCACCGCGGCGCTCGCCGCCGAACACGGCGCGATCGTTGTCTCCGAATCGTCGTTGCTGCCCGAGTTCGGGCCCGTGATGGGCAAGGGCGACGCGATGTGGCGCGCGCTCAGCGTTGCCCGCGGAGACATCGTCGCCTACGTCGACGGCGACACGGTCGACTTCCGCTCGCACCTGTGCACCGGATTGATCGGCCCGCTGCTGGCCCGCGAGGAGGTGTCCTTCGTCAAGGGCTTCTTCCGGCGCCCGTTCGACCACGGAACCGCCGTGGCGCCCGAAGGGGGCGGGAGGGTCACAGAGCTGGCCGCCCGGCCTCTGCTCACGCGCTTCTGGCCCGAGCTGTCGGCCTTTCGCCAGCCGCTGGCCGGTGAGACGGCGGCGCGGCGCGCGCTGCTCGACCGGTTGCCCTTCGCCACCGGATACGCGGTCGAGACGGCGATGCTGATCGACGCCTACCGCACGGTGGGTCTCGAAGGGCTGGCCCAGGTCGATCTGGACGTCCGCCAGAATCGCCACCAGCCGCTGGGCGAGCTCGTCCCGATGGCCTACGCGGTGCTGCGAGCCGTCACCGATCGCCTCGAGACCGAGGGCCGGCTGGCTCCCTCGGCCGTGCCTCCCCTGCTCACCGGGCCGGTGGGGGCGGAACGCTCGCATCTGGTCTCCATCGATGAGCGCCCGCCGATGGCGAGCGTTCGTCGCGCGCGCGGGGACCGCGGGGACAGGACACCCGCGTAGGCATGCGCCCGCCATACTCTCGAGCGCATGAGCACTGACGCACCGGACAACCCGCCCGATCCCGAGCTGGTCCAGGTGTTGTGCGACCGTCTCGACCGCTTCGAGCGTCACGCCACCGGGCACCTGCTCGGCTGGATCCAGGCGACGGAGCTCTCGCCGGCCGAGATCAGGATCTTCCTCGCCCTGGACGACGGCCGCCCGCGACCGGCGGCCGAGCTGGCCGAGACCACGAACGTGCCGGTCGAACTCGCCTATCCAGCACTCCACAAGCTCGCCGCGCGGGGTTGGCTGGCGGAGACACACCGTATGCACTGCCTGAGCCCGACGGGCAAGGAGAAGCTCCAGGAGCTCGCCGGCGTGCGGCGGTCGGGCGTCGAGGACTTCGTATCCAGCCTGGCCCCGGAGGAGAGCCGGACGCTGGCGTCGGCCCTGGGCGTGGTGGACTCGATCGTCGACCCGAAGGTCGAGACGGCCTGACGCGCCCGGCAGGATTCGAACCTGCGGCCTCTCGCTCCGGAGGCGAGCGCTCTATCCACTGAGCTACGGGCGCGAGCGTGGTTGAGTGTAGTCCCGCTCTTGCTGATCGCCGTCATCTCCGACACCCACTTGCCGCGGGGCGCTCGCAGGCTTCCCGACGCATGCGTCGAGCGGATCGCCGGCGCCGACCTGCTCCTGCACGCCGGCGACTTCTCGGAGCTCGAGGTCCTGAAGGACCTGGAGCGCATCGGACCGCCGCTGGCCGCAGTGTGCGGGAACGTGGACAGCTCGCAGCTGCGTGCGCGCCTGCCCGCGACTCGCATCGTCGAGGCGGACGGCACGCGGATCGCGATGGTCCACGACGCCGGCGCCGCCGCCGGGCGGCTGGAGCGGATGCGCCGGCACTTCGGCGGCCGGGCCGACGCGGTCGTGTTCGGCCACTCCCATCTACCGCTCCACGAGCGGGCGGAGGACGGCTTTCAGATCTTCAACCCGGGCAGCCCGACCGAACGCCGCCGCGCCGCGGCCCACACGATGGGTATCGCACACGCGCAGGACGGGCGCGTGGAGTTCGAGCTGATACCGTTTACGGCATCATGACGCCGGGAGAGCTCATCCGCGATCTGCGCGAGCGCAAGGGCCTGACCCAGCGCCGGCTGGCCCTGCGAGCGGGCACGTCGCAGAGCGCGATCGCCCGCATCGAGCGCGGCGAGGAGGACGTGACCTGGGGCCGCCTGCGCTCGATCCTGATCGCCATGGGCGAGGAGCCGGAGCTCGGATCGCGTCCGCTGAGTAGCCGCTACGACGCCGCCGACCTGATGGCGAGTCGCCGGACGTCACCGTCCGGCCGCCTTGAGAGCGGCCTGGCCACCAACCGCTTCACGAGCGAGCTCGCGTCGGCGGCTCGGAACGGGACGGGAAGTGAATGATCAGGTGGTGGACATCTTCGATCCGCGCCGGATACTGGTGTCGCTCGCCGAGCACGACGTGGAGTTCGTGGTGGTCGGAGGCGTCGCGGTGCAGTCCCACGGACACGGTCGGTCCACCCGCGACCTGGACATCGTTCCAAGGCCCGATCTGCTCAACCTGAGCCGCCTCGGCGAGGCCCTGGCCGAGCTCGGCGCCGGGGTTCTGAAGGCCCCGCTGGCCATTGACGTCACCGACCCCAATCTGCTGCGTCGCGCGCCGCTGGTTCCCTTGATGACCCGCTACGGGCGCCTCGATCTGCTGAACATCGAGCAGACCGCCGGCGCGCCGGCCTCGTGGGAGGACCTCCGCGGTCGTGCCACCGAGGCCACGCTCGACGGGCATGTCGTAGCGCTCGCGGGGCTGGATGACCTGATCAGAATGAAACGGGCGGCTGGCCGCCCACAGGACCTCGAGGACATCGGCGCCCTGACCCGCGAAGAGGACGTTCTCGAGCGCGAGGCTCCGGAGTCAACATAGGACCATGGACCTCGACGTTCTCTTCCTCGGCACCGCGGGCTCGTCTCCAAGCCCGCGCCGCGGCCTGCCGGCCACGCTGATACGGCGCGGCGGCGACCGCCTCCTGGTGGATTGCGGGGAGGGCACCCAGCGCCAGCTGATGCGCTCGGTCGGTCTGGTCGAGCTCGAGGAGCTCCTGATCACCCATTTCCACGCCGATCACGTGCTCGGCCTGCCGGGCATGCTGAAGACCTTCGCCCTGCGACAGCGCGAGCGCGAGCTGACCGTGTACGGCCCGCGGGGGCTGCGCCGCCTGTTCGAGCTGCTGGCGCCGGTGATCGGGCGGCTGACCTTCCCGGTCGAGCTGGTGGAGCTGAGCCCCAACGACGAACTCGACCGTGACGGCTATCGCATCGCCGCCTTCGAGGTCGACCACGGCGGGCGGGGCCTCGGCTACGCGCTGGTGGAGGAGCCGCGCCCGGGGGTGTTCGATCCAGTACGCGCGCGCGAGCTGGGCGTCACCCCCGGCCCCGACTTCGGGCGGCTGCAGCAGGGCGAGACGGTCGACGGCGTGGACCCCGCCCAGGTCATGGGGGAGGAGCGGCGCGGCCGCAAGCTGGTGCTCACAGGAGACACGGCCCCCAGCGACATGACCCGCCTCGTGGCGTGGGAGGCGGACCTGCTCGTGCACGAGGCCACCTTTCTCGAGGAGGACGCCGAGCGCGCCCGGGAGACCCGCCACTCCACCGCGGCCCAGGCCGGCGCGCTGGCTGCAGCGGCGGGCGTGGAGCTGCTCGCGCTCACCCACATCTCGCCCCGCTACTCGGGCGGCCAGGTGCGCGACGAAGCGCGTGAGCAGTTCGCCGACGTCGTGGTGCCGCG
Organism: uncultured Thermoleophilaceae bacterium; assembly: GCA_963751105.1. GTDB lineage: Bacteria > Actinomycetota > Thermoleophilia > Solirubrobacterales > Thermoleophilaceae > JACVRW01. Next base: position 1,369,323 of record CAVVTG010000002.1, read on the forward strand.
CGACTTCGACCGCATCGAGATTCCCTTCCCCGAGCGCGGCGAACCGACGCTGATCCGTGCCTCCGACAGCCCGCCACAGGCGGTGGCGCCGCCGGGGGGCTGAGCCGGGGGCCCGAGCGCTCCGCTCGGTTCTGCGCACTGGACCGGCGTGGTCGGATTGGCTGGGGAGGGGGTGAGTCCGGTTCGCGAGGACTCCTCCCCACGTTTGGCATGTATGTCATGCGGAACGTAGGGATGTCGGGTCGCACGCCACTGAGTGGACAGCGCCGAACGGCCCTGCGCCCCAAAGCGGCGAACCTAGTCGCCCATGCGGACCAGCTGCGCCGGCCCGCAGGCCTCCAGGTCCTGCAGGACCTGGTCGGCGCGAGCGGGATCCCAGCGCTCCGCGCCCACGAGCGAGCCGGTGAGGTCGCCCACCCGGGACAGGGCCTCGCGGGCCTCGTCGTCGAGCGCGACGTCCTCGGAGAAGAAGACGGCGTCGGCCGCCTCGCGCAGCAGAGTCTGCTCCGACGGCTCCAGGGCCTCCGGGCCGTCCGCCGCGGCGACCTGCATGAGTCGTCCATATGCCTGGGCGCGTTCTGAGTTCACCGCACTCCACAGTAGCTGTCTGGCCGGAGGGTTGCGAATCCTGGCGTCGGCGGGCGTTGGTAGTCTCGCGCCAGGTTCCTTTAACCCGGTCCCGTGAGGCCAGGAAGGGCGTGGAGATGGACGAGAAAACGGTCCTCGATCGCGAGGACGTGCGGCGCACGCTGGTGCGCATCGCACACGAGGTCGTCGAGAAGACGGGCGGGGAGGGCGTCGCGGTCGTCGGTATTCACCGTCGCGGCGCGGTGCTGGGAGCTCGGCTGCGGGATCTCGTGGCCGACCTCGTCGGCGAGCCCGTCCCGCTGGGCGACATCGACATCAGCTTCTACCGCGACGACGTCGGCATCCGTGGGGCTGACTACCAGCCGGTGGTCCACGCCTCCCACATCGATTTCCCGGTGGAGGACACCACGATCGTCCTCGTCGACGACGTGCTCTACACCGGCCGAACGGTGCGGGCCGCGATCGACGCCCTGTTCGACTACGGCCGTCCGCGGCGCGTCCAGCTGGCGGTGCTGGCCGACCGCGGCCACCGCGAGCTGCCGATCCGGCCCGACTACGTCGGCAAGAACCTGCCCACCTCCCGCGGAGAGCGGGTGAACGTGAGGGTCGAGGAGATCGACGGCCACGACGAGGTCGGCATCTCAGCAGCGATCGAGGAGACGAGCGATGCGTAGACATCTGTTGACGGTCGACGACCTGTCTCGCGACGACATCGAGCTCATCCTCGGCCGGGCCGAGAGCTTCGCCGAGGTGTCCGGGCGCGAGATCAAGAAGGTGCCCACTCTGCGCGGCCGCACGGTGATCAACCTGTTCTACGAGGCCTCGACGCGCACCCAGTCCAGCTTCGAGCTGGCGGCCAAGCGACTGTCGGCCGACCTGGTGACGATCAAGGCGGCCGGCTCGGCGGTGGAGAAGGGGGAGTCGCTCAAGGACACCGTCCAGACCCTGTCGGCCTACGACCCGGCCGCGATCGTGATCCGCACCCCGCACGCCGGCGCGGCCGGCCTGGTGGCGCGATGGACTCGCGCGTCGGTGATCAACGCCGGCGACGGCAAGCACGAGCACCCCACGCAGGCTCTGCTCGATCTCTACACCCTCAAGCGCCGGGCGGGGTCGCTCGATGGCCTGCGGGTGTGGATCGTGGGCGATGTCCTCCACAGCCGCGTGGCCCGCTCGAACATCCTGGCCTTCACGCGCATGGGCTGCGAGGTCACGGTCTGCGGGCCGCCGACCCTGATCCCGCGCGGCATCGAGGCCCTGGGCTGCCAGGTGCGCCACACGCTCGACGAGCTGGGCTCGGCCGACGTGATCTACGCGCTGCGCATGCAGCACGAGCGGATGAAGGGCTCGTTCGTGCCCTCGCTGCGCGAGTACGCCGCGCGCTACCAGATCGACGGCAGGCGGCTGGGGCCCAATCAGCTGCTGATGCACCCCGGACCGGTGAACCGCGGCGTGGAGCTCTCGGCCGAGGTGATCGACTCGCCGCAGGCGCTGATCACCGAGCAGGTCGAGTCCGGCGTGGTGGTGCGAATGGCCGTGCTCTACGAGCTGCTGGCCGGCCGGGGGGCGCCCTCGGCGGCCGGGCTCGCGGCGGAAACCGAGCCCCAGCCCGCATGAAGGCCGCCCAGAGCAGGGCCACTCCTGCCCTCGAGCTCGACCGGAGCGGCGCGCCCGGCGGAACGGTGCTGGTGCGCGGGGCCCGTCTGCTCGACCCGCGCTCGGGCCTCGACACGGTGTCCGACCTGCTGATCCGGGACGGCCGGGTGGCGGAGATCGGAGACACGATCGAGGCGCCCGCCGGCGCCGAGGCGGTCGAGGCGGAAGGGCTGCACGCCCTACCGGCCTTCGTGGACCCTCACGTGCACCTGCGCACGCCCGGCCGGGAGGACGAGGAGGACATCGACTCCGGCACGCGCGCGGCGGCGGCCGGCGGCTACGGCGCGATCATCGCCCAGCCCAACACCGAGCCCGTGGTCGACACCGCGCCCGTGTTGCGCTCGCTGCGCGAGCGGGCCCGCGTGGAGGCCCGGATACCCACCGGCTTCATGGCCGCGGTCACGGTCGGACAGGCGGGCGAGCGGCTCACCGAGATGGCCGAGCTGGCCGATGCGGGCGCTGCGGGCTTCACCGACGACGGCCTGCCGGTGCGCTCGGCGGGCGTGTTGCGCCAGGCGCTCCAGTACCAGCGGCTGGCCGGGCGCATGATCGCGCTGCACGAGGAGGATCCGTCCCTGTCGGGCGACGGCGCCATGCACGAGGGCACGGTGTCCGCGCTGCTCGGCGTGGCCGGCATCCCCTCGGTGTCGGAGTCGACGATGGTGGCCCGCGACTGCGCGCTCGCCCGCTACGAGGAGGGACGCATCCACGTCCAGCACGTTTCCGCCCAGGAGACGGTCGGGGCGATCGAGCGAGCGCGCCAGGTGGGCACGGCGGTGACCTGCGAGGCCACGCCTCATCACCTGCTGCTCACCGACGAGGACGTCCGCAGCCTCGACACCAACCTGAAGATGAACCCCCCGCTGCGGGCGCCCGCCGACCGCGAGGCGCTGATCGCAGGCCTTCGCTCGGGCACGATCGACTGCGTGGCCACCGACCATGCTCCTCACGCGCGCGAGGAGAAGGAGCAGCCCTTCGAGCTGGCGCCGATGGGGGTCACCGGGCTCGAGACGGCGTTCGCCGCGCTGCACACCGGCCTGGTCCTGCCCGGCCTGATCGGACTCGATCTGCTGGTGGAGCGCATGACCGCCGGGGGAGCGCCCTTCGGTCTCGAGCTGCCCAGCCTGGCGCCCGGCTCGCGGGCCAACGTCTGCCTCGTCGACCTGGACGCGGAGTGGGAGGTGGGGGAGGCGGGCTACGAGAGCCGCTCCGACAACTGCGCCTTCGCCGGAAGGCGGTTGACCGGGCGGGTGCGGATGACGGTGGCCGACGGCACGGTCGCCTACCGTGAGCGCTCGTTCGCGCTGGGAGCGGTGACCTGATGTACCTGCTCCTCGAGGACGGCACCCGTCTCGACGGCGACTCGGTGGGGGCCGAGGACATCGGCACTGGGGAGGTCGTGTTCAACACCTCGATGTCCGGCTATCAGGAAGCGGTCACCGACCCGAGCTACGCCGGGCAGATCATCGTCTTCACCTATCCGCTGATCGGCAACTACGGCGTCGCCGCGGAGCACATGGAATCCGACCGGATCCACGCCCGCGCGGTCATCATGCGCGAGGGGATCGACCGTGAGGACAGCGCCGGCGCCGAGGGCGGCTGGCTCACCTGGCTCGCCGACTGCGGCGTGCCGGCGCTGTCGGGGGTGGACACGCGGGCGCTCGTCCGCCACATCCGCGACAAGGGCGCCATGCGCGGTGGGGTGTTCGGCCCCGACACTCCGGAGACCACGGCTCGGGAGCGGATCGAGGCCGAGCCGCCGATGGCCGGCCGTGATCTGGCCCGCGAGGTGGGGCCCGCCGAGCCGCAGGTCTTCGAGGGCGGCGACGGCCCCAGGGTGATCGGTATCGACACCGGGATCAAGACCTCGATCGTGCGCAACCTGCGTGAGCGCGGTGTGCAGCTGGAGCTGCATCCCTGCCACGTCTCGGCCGAGGAGCTCCTGGCCCGCTCACCCGACGCGGTCTTCCTGGCCAACGGCCCCGGCGACCCCGCGGCGCTGGACTATGTGGTCGACACGGTGCGCGGGGTCGTGGGCCGGGTGCCGGTGTGGGGCATCTGCCTCGGCCATCAGCTGCTGTGTCGCGCGGTGGGTCTCGAGACCTTCAAGCTGCCCTTCGGCCACCGCGGGGCCAACCACCCGGTGAAGGACCTCGAGACCGGCCGCATCGAGATCACCTCGCAGAACCACGGCTTCGCGGTGCTGGGCCCGGGAGGCGAGCGCACGATCGAGGGTGACGAGCCGGTGCGCTGGGAGACCGATTTCGGTGCCGCCGAGTTGCAGCAGCTCAACCTCTACGACCGGACCGTCGAGGGCCTCGTGCTCCGCGACGTGCCGGGGTCGACGGTCCAGTATCACCCCGAGGCCGGCCCCGGTCCGCACGACGCCCAACACCTTTTCGACCGCTTCCTCCAGGGACTGGTGGCCGCCTGATGCCGCGCCGCGACGACCTCCACAAGATCCTCGTGCTCGGCTCGGGGCCGATCGTGATCGGCCAGGCGGCCGAGTTCGACTACTCCGGCGCCCAGGCGTGCAAGGTCCTGCTCGAGGAGGGCTACGAGGTGGTCCTCATCAACTCCAACCCGGCCACGATCATGACCGACCCGGAGTTCGCCACCGCCACCTACATCGAGCCGCTCCTGCCCAGGTCGGTGGCGCGGGTGATCGAACGCGAGAAGCCGGACGCGCTGCTGCCCACGCTGGGCGGAGGCACCGCGCTCGACCTCGCCCGGCAGCTGTCGGAGGACGGCACGCTCGGCCGGCACCGCGTGGAGCTGATCGGCGCCGACTACGACGCCATCCGCCGCGCCGAGGACCGCGAGCTGTTCCGGGCCACCATGGAGCGAGCCGGGTTGCGGGTGCCGCGCAGCGCGGCGGTCAAGTCGATGCGCGAGGCCGAGCGCGCGCTGCCCATGGTCGGGCTGCCCGCGATCGTCCGCCCCGGCTTCACCATGGGCGGCGCGGGCGGGGGCATCGCCCGCACCGAGCCGGAGTACCGGCAGGTGGTGGCCGAGGGCCTGGCCGCCAGCCCCATCGGCCAGGTCCTGGTGGAGGAGTCGGTGATCGGCTGGGGCGAGTTCGAGCTCGAGGTCATGCGCGACAACCGCGACAACGTGGTCATCGTCTGCTCGATCGAGAACGTCGACCCGATGGGCGTCCACACCGGCGACAGCGTGACCGTGGCCCCTCAGCAGACCCTCTCGGACGCCCAGTACCAGCGCTTGCGGGACCAGGCGCTCACGGTGATCCGCGCGGTCGGTGTGGAGACCGGCGGCTCGAACATCCAGTTCGCGGTCAACCCGCGCAGCGACGAGATCGTGGTGATCGAGATGAACCCCCGCGTCTCGCGCTCCTCGGCGCTGGCCTCGAAGGCCACCGGCTTCCCGATCGCGAAGATCGCCGCGCGCCTGGCGGTGGGCTATGCCCTGGAGGAGATCGACAACGACATCACCCGCAAGACGCCGGCCAGCTTCGAGCCCACGATCGACTACGTGGTGGTCAAGTGGCCGCGCTTCGCGTTCGAGAAGTTCCCCGGCGCGGACGGGCGGCTGCACACCTCGATGCAGTCGGTCGGGGAGGCGATGGCGATCGGGCGCACGTTCAAGCAGGCCTTCGTCAAGGCGATGCGCTCCCGGGAGCTAGACGTGACCTCGAGCCACTTCCCGGACGATCTGCCGGCGGCGCTCGAGCTTCCCTCCCACGATCGCTACGAGCTGCTGTTCGAGGCTGTGCGCCGCGGTCATACGGAGTCGGAGCTGAGCGAGCGCACGGGCATCGACCCTTGGTTCATGGCCGAGCTGGCCGCCCTGGCGCGCGGCCAGGACCCTGAGCACGGGCTCGAGCGGTCCTACAAGTCGGTGGACACCTGCGCGGCCGAGTTCGAGGCCGAGACGCCCTACTTCTACTCGGGCTGGGAGCGCAGGGCGGTCCACGAGGTCAGGCGTGGTGACCGGCCCTCCGTGGTGATCCTCGGCTCCGGGCCGAACCGGATCGGACAGGGAATCGAGTTCGACTACTGCTGCGTGCACGCGGCAATGACCGTGCGCGAGCAGGGACGCGATGCGGTGATGATCAACTGCAACCCCGAGACCGTCTCCACCGACTACGACACCTCCGACCGCCTCTACTTCGAGCCGCTCACGCTCGACGACGTGTCGGCGGTGATCGAGCTCGAGCAGCCCGAGGGGGTGATCGTGCAGTTCGGCGGCCAGACACCGCTCAAGCTCGCCCAGGGCCTGGCGGACCGGGGTGTCCCGCTGCTCGGCACGCCGGTCGAGTCGATTCACCTGGCCGAGGACCGGCCGAGCTTCGGCCGGCTGCTGGACGAGCTCGGCCTGAAGGGCCCGCCCTACGCCACCGCCGACTCACACGACGAGGCGCTGCGCGTGGCCGGCGACGTGGGCTACCCGCTGCTGGTGCGCCCGTCCTACGTCCTGGGCGGGCGGGCGATGGAGATCTGCTACTCGCGTGACGGGCTGGCCGGCTATCTGCGCCGCACCAACGGCGGGGCGGGGCGGACCATCTTCCTCGACCGCTTCCTCGAGAACGCCATCGAGGTCGACGTCGACGCGCTGTGCGACGGCGAGACCGTGCGCATCGGCGCGATCATGCAGCACGTCGAGGAGGCCGGCGTCCACTCCGGCGACTCGGCCTGCGTGATCCCGGCGATGTCGCTCGGGCCGGACATGCTCGCCCAGGTCGAGGAGGCCACCGCGGCGATCGCGCTGCGCCTCGGGGTTATCGGTCTGATCAACATCCAGTACGCGGTGTACGGCGACGACGAGCTGTACGTCATCGAGGCCAACCCGCGCGCTTCCCGCACCGTCCCCTTCGTGTCGAAGGCCACCGGCGTGCCGCTGGCCAAGATCGCCTGCCGGCTGATGCTGGGCGAGCGACTGGCCGATCTCGACCTGGGGCTGTCGCGCAGTACGGGCCATGTGGCGGTGAAGGAGGCGGTGCTCCCCTTCGGTCGCTTCCCGGGCGCGGATGCCCTGCTCGGCCCCGAGATGAAGTCCACGGGCGAGGTGATGGGGGTGGCCTCCGACTACCCGGCCGCCTTCGGCAAGGCGCAGGCCGCCGCCGGAGCGGAGCTGCCGGGATCGGGCACCGTGTTCATCTCGGTCACCGACGGCGACAAGCCCGCCGCCACTCAGCTCGCGGCCGGCTTCCACGACATGGGCTTCCGGGTGCTGGCCACCGGCGGCACGGCCACGGCGATCCGGCGGATGGGCGTCCCCGTGGAGCGGATCCAGAAGCTCTCGGAGGGCTCGCCCAACGTGGTCGAGCGCATCGAGGCCGGTGAGGTGGAGCTGGTGATCAACACCCCCACCGGCTCCGGCGCCCGGGCCGACGGCTACGAGATCCGGCGCGCGGCCATCGCCCGGGGCGTCCCCTGCATCACCACGATGTCCGGCGCCAGCGCCGCGCAGCGAGCGATCAGCGCCCGGCGCTCGGGTGAGCCCGGAGTCATCTCCCTGCAGGAGCTGCACGGCACCGCGCCCGCGCGCAGCCAGGCCGCCGAGCCGGCCCGGGCTTCGCAGAGCCGCTGATGCAGCGCACGCTGGCCCCTCCCGCACGGCGAACGGCCCGGGTCGCCGGGGTGGAGCGGCTCGGCGCGTACCGCCTGATCACTGCTCTCGACGATGCGGGCCCGCCGGATCCCCAGCCCGGCCAGTTCTACATGGTCGCGAGCGAGAGCGGCTGGGGCGGGGGGCCCGACGAGCGGCCCTACCTGCCGCGGGCGTTCTCGCACGCGCGAGCCACCGCTACCGAGGAGGGTCCTCTGCTCAGCTTCCTGCTGGAGGAGGTGGGCCCGGGCACCGAGCGCCTGGCCAGGCTCGAGCCGGGCGACGGCCTGGCCCTGCTGGGCCCGCTGGGAATCGGCTTCACGCCACCCCCTGGCAACGTACGGCCGCTGCTCACCGGCGGCGGGATCGGCGTAGCTCCCCTGCTGTGCTTCGAGGACGAGCTGCTGCGCGACCGGGACGGGCCGGCGCCGTCGGCGCTGCTGGGCTTTCGCAGCGCCGCCCACGCTCAGGCCGCCGCTCTGTTCGCCGGGTCACCGGCGGTGGTCACCGACGACGGCTCGGTGGGCCGCCAGGCGCTCGTCACGGACCTGCTGAAGGCCGAGCTCGATGCCGATCCCGACGCCACCGTCTACGCCTGCGGCCCGCCGGCGATGCTGGAGGCGGTGCGTGCCCTGTGCGCCGGGCGGGGGACCCCCGCGCAGCTGGCCCTCGAGTCCGGCATGGCCTGCGGCTACGGAGCCTGCTTCGGGTGCGTGGTTCCGACCCGCGACGGCTACCTGCGACTGTGCGTCGACGGACCGGTGCTTCACGCCGAGCTCATCGACAGCGCGCTGTTCCCGGGGGCGGGGCATTGAGCTACGTCGCTGAGGACGGGTTCGAGCTGTGCGGTGTCCGGCTGCGGGGCCGCATCCTCAACGGCTCGGGGACCTTCGACGCCATCGCGGCGCGCCGCGCCTTCGGGGATGCCCTGCTCGAGCGGTTCCCCTTCGACGCCTTCGTCTCGAAGACGATCACGCTCGAGCCGAGGCAGGGAAACCCGCCGCCGCGCCTGTGGGAGACACCGGGCGGCCTGATCAACTCGATCGGGCTGCCCAACAAGGGGCTCGAGGGCTTCCTGCGCTCGGACCTGCCGGAGCTGGCCGAGCTGCCGGTGCCGCTCGTGGTGTCGGTGATGGGCTTCAGCACGGAGGAGCTCGCGGAGCTGGTGACGGCTGTGGGCCTCGCCGACGAGGTGTCCATGATCGAGCTCAACGTCTCGTGCCCGAACGTGGAGACCGGCTTGGTGATGGGCGCGGACCCGGATGAGACGGCGCGAGCCGTGCAGGCGGTGCGCCCGCTCACCGGCAAGCCGCTGGTGGTCAAGCTCACCCCCAACGCGACCGAGCCCGCGGCGGTGGCGCTGGCCGCACAGGACGCCGGGGCCGACGCCGTGTCGTTGATCAACACGCTCAAGGGCATGGCCTTCGACCCCCACGGGAGCGGACCCTGGCTGGGAGGGGTCACCGGAGGCGTGTCGGGCCCCGCGGTCCGCGCCATCGCGCTCGAGCAGGTCCGGGCGGTCGCCGGTCGCGTGGCCCTCCCGGTGATCGGCATGGGGGGGATCGCCTCGGGAGGTCACGCCGCCGATTTCCTGCGCGCCGGCGCCGTGGCCGTCGCGATCGGCACCGAGAGCTTCCGCGACCCGGCGGCCGGAGCGCGCATCGGCGCCGAGCTGCGCGCCGAGCCCTCGGTCGCGCCGGCGCTCGCGGAGCGGGCTGGCGCATAGACACTCTTCGCGAGCACCGCATGCCCCGCTCGTACCCGGACCGCGCCCGTCCGCTGGACATCACCCTGGTTGGCCCCCCGCTGATCCCGTTTTGGGGTATACGAGAGCCGTTTTTTCGCGGAAGGTGCGGGGTCTCCACCAGGTGCACGGCATGAGGGTGTGGGTGTCACACCAAAAGCCCTGCAAAGCCACACAAAACGCTCAAGCAGCCACAAGCCGCTTAAAGCTCAGGTCGAGGTCTAGCTGAATTCGCGCGTTTTTTGCGTTTTCTGGCGCGCGGTCCCAGGGCAAGCGTGTACTATCGCCGCCGATGCCGGCCGCCCCCCATTCGCCCGCCAAGGCTCACTCCGCGGGCCTCGCCCCCGAGCGGTCGCTCACCCAGAGAATGGACGCCCTGAAGCGGGCCAACGAGATCCGCACTCGGCGCGCACGGCTGAAGCGCGACCTCAAGGCGGGCAGGATCCAGATCCACGGCCTGCTGCTCGATCCACCCGAATACCTGCTCACCGCCAAGGCGTTCGACCTGCTGCTGGCCGTTCCCAAGTACGGCCGTGTGAAGGTGAATCGAATACTCACCCACTGCCGCATATCGCCCAGCAAGACGATCGGCGGCCTCTCCGAGCGGCAGCGCAACGAGCTGGTCTCGTACCTGCGGCGATAGGCCCGCGCGGCACACCGATCCTGGTCGTCACCGGCCCATCGGGCGTCGGCAAGGGAACCCTCATCAAGGCGCTGCTGGACCGGCTTCCCGGGGTGCAGCTGGCCGTCTCGGCCACCACGCGCAGCCCGCGTAGCGCGGAATTGCACGGGGTCGACTATCACTTTCTAAGCCGAGAAGACTTCGATCGTCGCGTCGAGGCCGGCGAGTTCGTGGAGCACGCGACCTACTCGGGCAACCGTTACGGGACCCTGCGCTCCGAGCTCGAACGGCCGGCGCGGGCGATCGTGCTCGAGATCGACCTCCAGGGCGCTCGCCAGATCAGCCAGGCGCTGCCGGAGGCAATGCGCATCTTCATCGAGCCGCCGTCGTTCGAGGTTCTGCGCGAGCGCCTTGCGGCCCGAGGGTCCGACTCCCAGGAGGCGATCGAGTGCCGGCTCGCGGCGGCTCGCGAGGAGCTGGCGGCCGCCGGCGAGTTCGATCACCGCATCGTCAACGACGACTGCGACCGTGCAGCGACGGAGCTCGCGGAGCTGGTCGCTAGGATGTGTGAGCCGTGATCAAGCCACGTCTGGACAAGCTGCTGGAGCCGGTCGACTCGCACTACGCCTGCGTCATCGTGGCCGCGAAGCGCGCCCGGCAGATCAACTCCTACTACCACAACCTCGGCGAGGGCACCTTCGACGAGTACCCGCCGCCCATGGTGGAGACGGGCTCGAAGAACTACCTCAAGATCGCTCTCGAAGAGATCGCGGCCGGCAAGATCAAGTACCGCTACCGCTAGCAGGAAGCGAACGATCAGATGGCGCGCATCCTGCTCGGAGTGACCGGCGGGATCGCCGCCTACAAGGCCGTGGAGCTCGTTCGCCTGTCCGTGAAGGCCGGGCACGCCGTGCGGGTGATCCAGACGCCCGCGAGCCTGCATTTCGTGGGCCGTGCGACCTTCGACGGAATCACCGGCGCCCCAGTGCTGGTGGACGAATGGGAGGCCGATCCCGTCCGCGGCGCCTACCCGGGCGACCCCGCGCCCGACCACGCACCGATCTCCCACCTGGAGCTGGTGGACCGCTGTGACGTCTTCTGCGTCGCGCCCGCCTCGGCCAACACTCTGGCCAAATTGGCGAACGGCCACGCCGACAACCTGCTGACGAGCGCCGCGCTCGCCAACCGCTCGCCTCTCGTCCTGGCGCCGGCCATGAACAACCGGATGTACGAGCATCCGGCCACGCTGCACAACCTCGACCTTCTGCGGGAGCGCGGTGCGCTGATCGCCGAGCCGGGCATGGGCAGCCTCGCCTCGCGGGGCGAGTGGGGGGTGGGCCGACTGGCCGAGCCTCCCGAGATCCTGGCCCTCATCGAGACCGCGCTCTCCGTCGGCGAGTTCCAGCCGAGATCCATGGACGGCCTGAAGGTCCTGGTCACCGCCGGGGGCACGCGCGAGCCGATCGACTCGGTCCGCTTCGTGGGCAACCGCTCGTCGGGGCGAATGGGCCTTGCGCTCGCCGCCGAGGCCGCACGGCGTGGCGCCGAGGTCACCCTCGTGTGCGCCAACGTGAGCCTTCCCCGCCCCGAGGGCGTGCGTTCGCTCGACGTCGGGACCAGCGCCGAGCTCGAGGCGGCCGTGTCCTCGGAGTTCGAGCGTGCCGACGTGCTCCTGATGGCCGCCGCGCCCGCTGACTTCCGCCCCGCGTCCCCGCTCGACGACAAGATCGCGAAGACCGGCCGCGCTGGGCTCACCGTCGAGCTCGAGCCCACCCCCGACATCCTCGCCACCGTGGCCGCCGGGCGACGGCCGGGTCAGACGCTCGTGGGCTTTGCGGCCGAGCACGGTGACGGGGCGATCGAGCGTGGTCGCCAGCAAGCTCGAACGCAAGGGCCTCGACGCCGTGATCGTCAACGACATCTCGCGCGCCGACATCGGTTTCGACAGCCCCGACAACGAGGTCACGATCGTCACCGCGGAGGCCGAGTCGGCCGTTCCGCGAGGCTCGAAGACCGGCATCGCGAGGGCGGTGCTCGACGTGGTCGAGCGCGCTCGAAGCGTGGCCGAGACGCCGAGTACCTTTGAGGGAGACCGATGAGCGAGAGCGCCTACGATCTCTTCCAGAAGGGCAGCCGGCTGCTCGACAGCGGGGACTTCTTGGCCGCTGCGGTGCCGCTCGAACGCGCCCGCGACCTCGAGCCCGACAAGGGCTCGATCCGCGAAGCTCTGGGGCGCGCGTACTTCCGCTCCTCGCGCTTCGACAAGGCCGCCGAGGAGTTCGCCGCGGTGGTCGAGCGCTACCCGGTCAACGACTACGCCCATTTCTGTCTGGGGCGCTCACTCGAGAAGACCGGCCGCAGGGCCGAGGCCCGGCGTCACGCCGCGCTGGCGGCCAACATGCGCCCGGACCGGGCGGACTACCGCGCGTTCCGCGAACGGCTGCTCGCGGCCTAGTCGCCCGCCGGAGCCGCCCGCAACCCCGCCGCGTGGTCGCGCACCGCCACGGCGGCCTCGCACACCAGGCCGAGCAACCGGTCGAGTGTGCGACTCGTCGAGCTCGGCCGCGGCCACGTCGGCGTGGACCCAGATGTCCTTCGAACGTGAGCAGCCGAAGCGCACTATCCGGGTCTGGCGGTTCCACCACAGGAGCATCCAGGGGTCGAGGTCGCCGGCGCCGTGCAGCGCCACCGCCTGGGCTCGCAGCAGGCCGTCGGCCATCCGCAGGCCCACGTCGAGCGGCTCACCGCCGGCGTTCTCGGCCGGCACCTGCAGTCCCCATTCACCGGCGGCCAGCCGCCTGGCGCCCAGTGCGGGCACGGAGGCGAGGTAGCTGTCGACCAGCTCGGGAACGGCCATTCGGGCAGAGTACGGATGTGGTGCGGGCGCTCGTGCAACGTGTCAGCGAGGCGGCGGTCAGGGTCGAGGGGCGGGAGGTGGCCCGGATCGGCGCCGGCCTGCTCGTGTTGCTGGGGGTGCGCCGCGGCGACGGCCCGGAGCAGGCCGATCGCCTGGCCCGCAAGCTACTGGCGCTGCGCGTGTTCGAGGACGCCGAGGGCCGCATGAACCTGGACGTCGGCCGGGCCGGGGGAGAGCTCCTCTGTGTGAGTCAGTTCACCCTGTACGGCGACGCGCGAAAGGGCAATCGTCCGAGCTTCGTCGACGCGGCGTCCCCGGACGAGGCGGAGCCGCTCTACGAGCGCGTGCGCGCGGCAACGGGCGCGCAGGGTGGCGTCTTCGGCGCGCGCATGGAGGTCTCACTGGTCAATCACGGCCCGGTGACGCTCCTTCTGGAGGCGTGACGTCCGCGAAGATGGCCCGCAGCCAGATCGTGGTGAGGGTCGGCACGAGCTCCTCCCGGGAGAGCGCGGGATCGGCGCTGAGCGAGCTGGTGTAGAAGCAGCGCTCGTTCATCCAGATGAGCGCGGTGGCCAGCGCCCTGGGGTCCGGGCCGCCGGGAGCGTCGCCCGCCTCGCGGGCCTCCTCGATGCTCTTGGCCGAGCGGTCGACGAAGCGCCTCACCAGTCCCTCTGCGAAGGCCCGCATCTCGGGCACCGTGCCCCAGCTCTGAACGGCCGCCCTCAGCACCGGCCCGTGCGCCTCCCACACGGCGGCGGTCGCCTCGATGGTGCGCATGGTGGTGAGCTCGGGCGCCTCGTCGGTGCGGTCGAGCCAGCTCTCGGCCTCGGCGAACATCTCCTCCGCGATCCGGGCCACGAGCATGCGCAGCACCGCATCCTTGGACTCGAAGTAGAAATAGAAAGAGGAGCGGGAGATCCCGGCGCCGGCGGCGAGCTCGTCGACGCCCATGTCGCTCATCGGCTTCTTCTGCAGGAGGCGCTCGCACGTTTCGAGGATCGCCTCTTCCTTCAGGTCTCCCTTGGTGGGTCCCCTCCGCCGCGGGGATTTGAGAACGGCGCGCTCGACAGTCACACACCCCCCAGCGACATCGTGCCGAGCGCGCCGTCCATCCGCGCCAACCTAAACGCGATGGCGAGAAAAATCAACGGCCTGTTGACCCAACTTCGGACTCAAACTACGCTCGCCCCCTGACCAGAGGAAGCGCCGTCCACGAGGAGCGACGATGAACGAGGCCCGAAGCGAGGTCCTGCGCGCGATCTGCGACACCGTCTGCCCGCCGTTCGAGCGAGCCGGAGACCGGGACGGCTTCTGGGCCCGGTCGGGCACCGACGTCGGCGCCCACCAGACCCTGATGACCACCATCGAGGGCCTGCCGCCCGAGCAACGGGAGGGCCTGTGGCAGCTCGTGGACGGACTCGCGCAGATGGGCTTCCTGCCCGCCTCGAGGCGCTCGCGCGAGCAGCTGCTGCGCAACCTCAGGACCCTCGGTCCGGCGGCGGAGCTGGGAGGCCAGACGCTGATCAGCCTCGCGCTCCTGTTCGCCTACGGAATGCCGGACGCCAGCGGGCGCAACGCCTTCTGGGCCAGCTTCGGCTATCCCGGGCCGAGCGGAATGCCCGAGCAGCGCCCGCGCACGGTCACGCCGCTGGTGCCGGCCGGCGAGGACGCGGCCTACGACGCCGACGCCGTGGTGGTGGGCTCGGGCGCCGGGGGCAGCGTTATCGCGGCGGCACTGGCCGGCGCCGGGCTGAAGGTGCTGGTGCTCGAGGCCGGCGGCCTGTTCGAGGAGTCCGACTTCAACCAGTACGAGCTCTGGGCCTACCAAAACCTCTACTGGCGCGGCGGTCCCAACCCCACGGCCGACATGAACGTGGCCCTGTACGCCGGGGCCACCTACGGCGGGGGCACGACGATCAACTGGACCAATTGCCTGCGCACCAAGCCGTGGGTGCGTGAGCAGTGGGCCCGCGAGTTTGGCCTCGAGGGCCTGGACGGCGCCGATTTCGACCGCCACCTCGACTCGGTCTGGCAGCGCCTGTCGGTCAACGACCGCTGCTCAGATCTCAACGGCACGCAGGAGTCGATGCGAAGCGGGGCCGAGGTCCTCGGCTGGTCGTTCTCCACCTGCAACCGCAACATCGACGAGACGCTCTATAGCCCCGAGACGGCGGGCTACATCGGCTTCGGCGACCAGACCGGAGCCAAGCAGTCCACTCCCCACACCTACCTGGCCGACGCGATCGCCGGCGACGCCGAGGTGATGGTGCGCACCACCGCGCAGCGCGTCCTGGTCGAGAACGGGCGCGCCGCCGGGGTCGAGGCCGTCTATTCCGACCCGGCGAGCGGCGGCGTCCCGACGCGGGTCACGGTGAGGGCGCCGCGGGTGATCGTCGCCGCCGGAGCGCTCGAGTCCCCGGCCCTGCTGCTGCGCTCGGGGATCGGCGGCCCGGCGGTCGGGCGCTACCTGCGGGTGCATCCCTGTACCGCGGTGTTCGGCAGCTACGCCGACGATCAGCGCGCCTGGTGGGGGGCTCCCCACGCCGGGCTGGTGGACGAGTTCGCCGACGTCGAGGACGGCTACGGCTTCCTCCTCGAGGCCACGCAGTACGCCCCCGGGACCGGCGCGTCCGCCCTGCCCTTCACCGGCGGCGAGGCTCACAAGCAGGCGATGTCGGAGTACCGCTACGGCTCGACCTTCATCGGCCTGGTGCGCGACCACGGCAGCGGGCGGGTCACGCTGGACGCCGCGGCCCTCGCTCAGCCCTGGTACTCGCTCACCGACGGGCTGGACGTGCGCAACACCCACCGCGCGATCGAGGCCCAGGTGCGCCTGCACGTGGCCGCCGGGGCCCGCGAGATCAGCGCTCTGGCCGGCGGCCTGCCGCGCTGGCGGGTGGGCGACGACGTGGACGCGTTCGTCGCCCGGCTCAAGCGGGTGCCGCTGCGGGCGGGAGGGTTCAAGCTGTTCGCCGCACACCAGATGGGCACCTGCCGCATGGGCCAGGACGCCCAGCAGAGCGTGGCCAACCCGTACGGAGAGCTGCACGACACGCCCGGGGTGTGGATCGGCGACGCCAGCGCCTTCCCCACGCCGTCGGGCACCAACCCGATGATCACGATCATGGCGCTGGCGCACCGCACCGGCGAGGCCATTCTCGCGGCCTCCCCGGCCACCGCGGCCGTCACGGCGTAGACCCCCGAAGGAGACTCACGATGTCAGCCATCGCAGCAGACGCCCTGGTCCGCGACCGCCTCTACATCGGCGGCGAATGGGTCGAGCCGGACGGCTCCGGCACGATCGACGTGCTCAACCCGACCACCGAGGAGGTGATCGGCCGGGTCCCCGAGGGAAGCGCCGCGGACGCCGATCGCGCCGTGCTCGCCGCGCGTGCCGCCTTCGACTCCTGGTCACGCACTTCGCCCTACGAGCGTGCGCGCCTGGCGGGCGCGATCGGCGACCGGCTGTCCGAGCGGGCCGACGAGCTGGCCGTGCTGTTCACCACCGAGCTGGGCATGCCGCTCACGCTGTCGCGCATGATCCAGGCCGGGCTGCCGTCCGTGACCTTCTCGTCCCAGACCGAGCTGGTGGAGGAGATCGAGTGGGAGGAGGAGGTGGGCAACTCGCTGATCGTGCGCGAGCCCGTGGGCGTCGTCGCCGCGATCACGCCGTGGAACTACCCGCTCAGCCAGATCGCCAACAAGGTCGCGCCGGCGCTGACCGCGGGCTGCACGGTGGTCCTGAAGCCGAGCGAGGTGGTGCCGCTCAACACCTTCGTGCTGGCCGAGATCTGCGACGAGGTGGGGTTGCCGGCGGGGGTCTTCAACCTCGTCACCGGCTACGGACCGGTGGTGGGCGAGGCGATCGTGGCCCATCCCGATACGGACATGGTGTCCTTCACCGGCTCCACGCGCGCCGGCCGGCGCGTCTCCGAGCTGGCGGCGCAGGCGGTCAAGCCCGTGTCGGTGGAGCTGGGCGGCAAGTCGGCCAACGTCCTCCTCGACGACGCCGAGCTCGAGCAGGCCGTGACCGACGGCGTGGCCAAGTGCTTTCTCAACTCCGGCCAGACGTGCAGCGCGCTGACGCGCATGCTCGTCCCGCGCGAGCAGCTCGCCCAGGTCGAGTCGATAGCCGCCGTGGTCGCCGAATCGTTCACTCCGGGCGACCCCTTCACCGAGGGCACGATGCTCGGCCCGCTCGTATCCGACGCCCAGCGCGAGCGCGTGCGCGGCTACATCGAGAAGGGCACCGAGCAGGGGGCCAAGCTCGTGACCGGCGGGGCCGAGGCACCCGACGGGCTCGACTCCGGCTACTTCGTGCGCCCCACCGTCTTCTCCGAGGTCACCACCGACATGACGATCGCGCAGGAGGAGATCTTCGGCCCGGTGCTCGCGATCATGCCCTACGAGGACGAGGAGGACGCGATCCGCATCGCCAACGACTCGGTCTACGGGCTGGCCGGGGGCGTGTGGTCGGCGGACGAGGAGCGCGCCAAGCGCGTGGCCGCCCGCATGAGGACCGGGCAGGTGGAGATCAACGGCGGCGCGTTCAACCCGCTGGCGCCGTTCGGCGGCTACAAGCAGTCGGGGCACGGTCGCGAGATGGGCCGCTACGGGCTCGAGGAGTTCCTCGTGGCCAAGTCGCTGCAGCTCTGAGCGGCGTTATAATCGTCGGTCGCTAGGACTTTCAGTCGTACGCGGCACCCCTGTGGGGGCCGCGCCTGGAGGTGGGCTTCGCAGCCCACCTTTTTCTATAGGCGAAGCACTCGGCTCGGCCGAGTGCGCACGAGATAACAATCTGATGCAGACCGATCCCCTACAGCACGACATCGAGCAGCGGCTCACCACGGTGGAGCCGGACGTTGAGGTGCTCGCGTGCGAGAAGGTGGGTTCGGACCGGCTGCGGCTGTACATCGACCATCGCGACGGCGTGTCGCTCGCCCTCTGCGAGCGCGTCACGCAGCACCTCGGGGAGCTGCTGGCCGAGTATTCGCTCGAGGTCTCCTCGCCGGGGCCGCAGCGGCTGCTCACCAAGCCCGACCACTTCCGGCGCTTCCTCGGCCGCCGCGCCCGCGTGCGGCTGCGCGAACCGAGGAACGGCCACAAGAGCTACACCGGAGAGCTGGTCGGAGCCAGCGACGACGCCGTGACCGTCGCCGCGGACGACGGGGTCGTATCGATCCCGTACGCAGACATCAACCGAAGCAACCTGCTGGAGGGGGGGACATGACCAAGGAGATCGTGGAGGCCGTAGGGGTCCTCGAGCGCGAGAAGGGAATCTCGGCAGAACGCCTGATGGAGGCGCTGGAGGACGCGCTGCTCTCGGCTTACAAGAAGACTCAGGACGCGGCCAAGTACGCGCGCGTGGAGGTCGATCGCGGCAGCGGCGACTTCCGTGTGTACGAGCTGATCCTCCCGTCCGACCTCGAGGAGCAGCTGCTCGACGAGGTCGAGGAGGAGGCCGGCGAGCCCACGGTGGATCCCGAGACGGGTGAGCTCGTCTATCCGGAGGCGCCCGAGATCGATCAGGAGCGGCTGATGCAGTACCGCGACCAGATCGACGAGACCGACGTCACGCCCGACAACTTCGGCCGGATCGCGGCCCAGACGGCCAAGCAGGTGATCCTCCAGCGGATCCGCGAGGCCGAGCGCGACAACGTGTTCGACGAGTACGAGGACCGGATGGGCGAGCTGATCACCGGCATCGTCCAGCAGTCCGACTCGCGCTACACCCTCGTCCAGCTGCGCGAGCGCGTCGAGGCGCTCCTGCCGCGCGGGGAGCAGGTGCACGGCGAGCGCTACGACCACGGCCAGCGCGTCAAGGCGATCATCACCGACGTCTCGAACCAGGCCAAGGGGCCGTCGATCATCGTGTCGCGGCGTTCGCCGGAGCTGATCCGGGCGCTGTTCGAGCTCGAGGTGCCGGAGATCGCCGACGGTCTGGTGGAGATCCAGAACGTGGCCCGCGAGCCGGGCTACCGCTCCAAGATCGCCGTGATCTCGCACGCGTCGGGCGTGGACCCGGTGGGCGCCTGCGTGGGTCCGCGTGGCTCGCGCGTGCGCATGGTGGTCTCCGAGCTGCGCGGCGAGAAGATCGACATCATCCCCTTCAACGAGGAGCCGGCGCGCTTCGTGGCCAAGGCGCTCTCGCCCGCGCGCGTGCGCGAGGTGCTCGTCGACGACGAGGCCAAGCAGGCCACGGTGATCGTCCCCGACGACCAGCTCTCGCTCGCTATCGGCAAGGACGGCCTGAACGCGCGGCTCGCCGCTCGCCTCACCGGCTGGCGCGTGGACATCCGCTCCGAGACCGAGTTCGCCGAGGACGAGGCGGAGATGGGCTACGACGAGGAGGAGGTCTCCGGCCGCTGCGCCGCGATCCTCGCCAACGGCAAGCGCTGCCCCAACGCCTCGTTGCCCGGATCGCGCTACTGCGGCCTGCCGGCCCACCAGGCTCTCGTCGACCAGGACTCCGACTATCTCGTCCCACCCGAGGAGGGCGCGAACGGCGATGGAGCCGGGGACGGCGAGGAGCTCCCGGAGCCCGAGGGCGACGACGTGCCCCAAGCCGTGGCCGAGGAGGCCGAGGCGGCCGTCGAGGAGGAGATCGTCGCCGATTCGCCCTCCTCGGAGGACCTCGCCCCGGACCCCGAGGCCGAGAGCGCCGCCGCCGACGGGAACATCGAGGCGGACGTCGAGATCGGAGAGGCGCCGGCCGAGGCCGAGGAGGCGGAGGAGTCGTAGACCCGCTGCGACGCTGCGTGAGCTGCGGCCGCTCCCTGCCCAAGCGGGAGCTGCTGCGGCTGGTGCGGGGCGAGGACGGCGGGGTGCGGCCGGACACCTCCGCGCGCGCCCACGGGCGCGGCGCGTACCTGTGCGGCGAGCCCGAGTGTGCCGCTAGTCTCGACAGCCCGCGCGCCCTGGCCCGCTCCTTCCGGGCGCCGGTGACCATTGATCAGGAGACCATAGACTTGGTGCAGGAATGGCAAAGAAGCGCGTTCACGAGATAGCGAAGGAGCGAGGGATCACCTCCAAGGAGGCTCTCCAAGTGCTCCAGGGCGCCGGCCTCAAGGTCACGGCAGCCGCATCCAGCGTCGAGGAATCCGACGCCGCTCGCGCGTTCGGCAACGGCGCCGCGCCGTCCCCGGCTTCGGCCCCGCCCAAGGCGGCCGAGCCCGCCGAGCCCGCCGAGGCTCCATCCGCGCCCGCACAGCCGGCGGAAGCGCCCAGCGCCCCCGCCGCCGATGCTCGCCCCGACGGCGACGGCAACCAGAGCGGAGCGCGGCCGCAGGACTCGGAACCGCAGCGCCCCTCGGTACAGCGGCCGCCGGACCCCGCGGGCGAGGTGCGCCGTGCGGGCCCCGCCGGGCGCGGGCCCCGGATCCTTCAGGACGCACCGCCCCCCGGCGAGCGCCAGCCCCAGGGCGGGTCGCGCCCGGCAGAGCGAGGTGGTGGACGCGGTCCCGGTGGCCAGGGCGGATCGCGCGAACAGGGCGGCGGAGGTGGCCCTGCGGGCGCCGGTGGCGGCGGCGGGCGCGGTGGCGCTCGTCCTACGCGCGGGGGCCGCGCCGGAGAGGGCGGCGGCGCCGACACGGGCGGCCGGCGCCGGCGTGTGGTCATCGACTCCCAGGCTTCGCGACGCGACCGTCCCGGCCCGCCCCAGCAGTCCCAGCCGCCCCGGCGCGGCCGCGGGCGCAGGCGCCGCCCCCAGTGGGTGGAGCCCGATCTCGAGGCGGAGGCGCAGGCCAAGCTCGAAGCCGAGATGGCCGAGGACCCGGCGGTGCCCGTACGTTCGGGCTCGACGGTCAAGGAAGTGGCCGAATCGCTGCAGCTGAGCGCGCCCGAGGTCATCAAGAAGCTGATGGAGCTCGGCGAGATGGCCACGCTGACCCAGACCCTCTCCGACGAGGCGATCGAGGTCCTGGCCGGGGGCTTCGACAAGACGGTCGAGATCGTCTCGGCCGCCGACGAGGTCGAGCCGGAGCCGATCTACGAGGACACTGACGCGCAGCTGATCGAGCGTCCCCCGGTGATCACGATCATGGGTCACGTCGACCACGGCAAGACGTCGCTGCTCGACGCGATCCGCGAGACCGAGGTGGCCGCGGGCGAGGCCGGCGGGATCACCCAGCACATCGGCGCGTACCAGGTGCACCACGACGAGCGCACGATCACCTTCCTCGACACCCCCGGGCACGAGGCCTTCACTGCCATGCGCGCCCGTGGAGCCAAGGTCACCGACATTGCCGTGATCGTGGTGGCGGCGGACGACGGCGTGATGCCGCAGACCGTCGAGGCCATCGACCACGCGAAGGCCGCCGACGTGCCCGTGATGGTCGCGGTGAACAAGATCGACAAGGAGGGCGCGGACCCCAATCGCGTCCGCGGCGAGCTGGCCCAGCAGGGGCTGACCCCGGCCGACTGGGGCGGCGACACCGAGTTCGTGGACGTCTCGGCCAAGACCCACCAGAACCTCGACGACCTGCTCGAGACGCTCGTCACGCTGGCCGAGATCCAGGAGCTGCGGGCCAACCCGGACACGGCCGCATCGGGATTCGTGATCGAGTCGCGGCTCGACCCCGGCCGAGGCGCAACGGTCACTCTGCTGATTCATCGCGGCCGCATGCGCGTGGGCGACGCCGTGGTGGCGGGCGACACCTGGGGGCGCGTGCGCGCGATGAACGACTTCCGCGGAACCCGCGTCGAGGACGCCACTCCGGGCACCCCGGTGGAGATCCTCGGCTTCGACGGCGTGCCCGACGCGGGTGAGCCCTTCCGCGTGGTGGAGAACGACCGCGAGGCCAAGCGCGTGGCCAACGAGCGCTCGATCCGCATGAAGCAGGAGGCGCTGGCGCGCCAGGCGCGGCGGCGAGTGTCCCTGGAGGACGTGCTGGCCCGCGCCGAGCGCGGCGAGCAGGAGCTCAACCTCGTCCTCAAGGCCGACGTCGCCGGTTCCCTCGAGGCGCTGGCGGACGAGATCGTGCGCCTGCCTCAGGACCAGGTTCAGGTCAACATCATCCGCGAGGGCGTGGGCGGCATCGCCGAGTCCGACGTGATGCTCGCCTCGGCCTCCGACGGCGTGATCATCGGCTTCAACGTGCGTCCGGTGGGCAACGCCGGGCGCGTGGCCGACCAGGAGGGCGTCGAGATCCGCACCTACGGCGTGATCTACAACATCGTCCAAGATCTGCGCGACGCCATGGAGGGACTGCTCGAGGCGGTCGAGGTGGAGGACCAGGTGGGCACCGCCGAGGTGCGGGCCACCTTCAAGGCCTCGCGCGTCGGAACGATTGCCGGCTGTTATGTGACCGAAGGGACCATCCGGCGAGGCGGACAGTGCCGGCTCGTGCGCGACGGAACGGTGGTCTACACCGGGCGCATCGGCTCGCTGCGTCGCTTCAAGGACGATGTACGCGAGGTCACGTCGGGGATGGAGTGCGGCATCGTGCTCGAGAACTACCCCGACCCCAAGGAGGGGGACGTGATCGAGGTCTTCGAGACGCGCAGTGTCGAGCAGACGCTCTCTTGAGCTTTGTCTGCCTGATCGAGATCCAGATCCACCTGCCCGACAACGTCGGCCTCAAGGGCAAGCGCAAGGAGATTTCGTCCGTGAAGGCGCAACTGCAACGCCGCTTCGGCGCAGCGGTGGCCGAGACCGGCCACCACGACCTGTGGCAGCGGACCGAGCTCACGGCGGCCGTCGTGGGGGGCGAGGCGGGCGCCGTGCGACATAGAGCCGAGGCCCTCGAACGCTACGTCGACTCGATGTTTCCCGAGTGTGCGACCGTGGAAGTTCTTCTCAAGTCGAAGAAGGACCTTCTCTAGGATGGCCGAACGCATGCGTCGGGTGAACGAGGCGGTCCGCGAGGTCGTCTCAGCCAGGCTCGCCGAAGGACTGAGAGACCCACGCATAGGCTTTGTGACTGTGACTGCCGTTGAAACCAGCCCCGACCTGCGCCACGCCCGCGTCTTCGTGAGCGTGCTCGGTGACGAGCAACAGCGCGCCGACACCCTCGCGGGCCTCGCCTCCGCCCACGGAGTGATTCAGCAGGCCGTGGGCAGCGAGCTGCGGATGAAGCGGACGCCGACTCTGCAGTTCGTGTTCGACGACTCGGTCGACCGCGGGATGCGGATCACGGAGCTCCTGGAGGACGAGGAGTGAGCATCGCCACGGAGCAGGAGCAGGAGCAGGTGCTGGTGGAGCTGCGGGACTCCGACAAGCTCCTCCTCACCACCCACGAGAACCCCGACGGCGACGCGCTCGGCTCCCTGCTGGCGATGCACCGGATTCTCGAGCAGCTGGGCAAGGACTCGGTGATGTACATGTCGCCGGACGAGTTCCCGCTGCCCTGGGAGTACCGAGGCTTCACCTTCGACGGCCTGGTGGGCGCGGCGCCCAACGACGTGGCCGAGCGCACCATCGTGTTCCTCGACTGCGGGAACATCGACCGCATGCCGGTCGACTTCCTCCAAGCCGACGGGCTACACATCCTCAACATCGACCATCATCACGACAACACCCGCTTCGGCACGGTGAACCTCGTGTGCCCCGAGGCGTCGAGCACGGCCGAGATCGTGTGGCGGCTGTCAAAGGAGCTCGACGTGACCATCACGGCCGGGATCGCCGATGCGCTCTACGTCGGCCTGATCACCGACACCGGACGCTTCATGTACGAGAACACCTCGGCCGAGTCGCATCGGATGGCGGCGGAGCTGATCGATGCCGGCGTCCAGCCGCACATGGTCTACCGGCGGCTGTGGGAGGACCTGCCGTTCAGCCGTCTCCAGCTGTTGCAGAGAGCCCTGGCCAGCGTCGAGCGCCACGACGACGGTGCGATCACCCTGGCCCATCTCGACAAGCAGGACTACGAGCAGACCGGCGCGGCGGAGACCGACTCCGAGGGTGTGGTGGATCACCTGCGCTCGGTGGAGGGGACCAGGATCGCCGTGCTCGTCCGCGACCTGCTGGGCGACGGCCGCAACGGCATGCGCAAGGTGAGCCTGCGTGCCACCGACGGCAAGGTCGACGTGTCGCGCATCGCGCGGGAGTTCGGCGGCGGCGGTCACCCGCAGGCCGCGGGCTTCTCCACCGGCCTTCCCTTCGCCGAGCTGGTGGCGCAGCTCCGCGCGCACGTCGCCGAGCAGTTGCGTCAGTAGACCAGCCGGATGCTCGAAGGCGACGGCGTCGTCCTGCACGCGAAGCCGGCGGGAGTGACCTCGCACGATGTGGTGGCGGGCGTGCGGCGCACGCTCCCGCGCGGCGTGAAGGTCGGTCACGCGGGCACGCTCGACCCGTTCGCCACCGGCCTGCTGCTGGTGCTCGTCGGCCGGGCCACGCGCGCCCAGCGCTTCCTCATGGGCCTCCCCAAGACCTACCGCGCGGTGGCGCGGCTCGGCTGGACCTCCGACACCGGCGATCGCGACGGCGAGCTCACGCACACCGGGAGGCTCCCGGCGTTGCTCGAGATCCCCGTGGGCGAGCAGCTGCAGCGACCGCCCGCCTATTCGGCCGTCAAGGTCGGGGGTCGCCGCGCCTACGAGCTGGCTCGGCGCGGCGAAGAGCCCGAGCTCGCCGCCCGCCCCGTGATCGTCCACCGCTCAGAGCTGCTCTGGCACGAGGATGAGCGCGCCGCGTTCGAGATCGAGTGCTCCGCGGGCACCTACATCCGCACCCTGGTCACCGAGCTGGGCGACGCCTACTGCGAGGAGCTCGAGCGCACCGCGATCGGGCCTTTTCGTGTCGGCGACGCCGACCCGGATCGGCTGGTCGGCCTCGGCGATGCCCTGGCCTTCCTTCCCGAGCGCGCGCTCGACGCCGCCGAGGCCGAGTCGGTCAGCCACGGGCGGGGGGTGGCCGGCGGCGCACCGGGCGAGCCCTGGGTGCGGCTGACTCACGACGAGCGGCTGCTGGCGATCGCCGAGCCGCGCGATGACCGGCTCAAGCCCGTCGTAGTGTTCGCGCCCGGATGAAGGTCCTATCGCTCCCCGACGTCGAGCCCGCCCCGGAGCCCCGGCGCGTCGCCATCGGCACGTTCGACGGGGTCCATCGCGGGCACCGGGCGGTGATCGACGACTCCACCACCGTGCTCACCTTCGAGCCCCATCCACTCTCGGTCATCCACCCGGAGGCCACGCCGAAGCTGATCAGCCCGTTCCCGGTCAAGCGCGACCTGATCGCGGGGCTGGGCGTCGAGGAGCTGGTGGTGATCCCGTTCGACCGAGGCTTCTCGGAGCAGAGCGCGGAGGACTTCGTACAGCAGGTGCTGATCGACCGCCTGGGCGCCGGCCGGGTGGCCGTGGGCGAGAACTTCCGCTTCGGCAAGGGAGCGCGCGGGACACCGGAGTTCCTGCGCGAGCACGACGATTTCGAGACCAGCGTGACCCCGCTGGTGGAGGCTGCCGGCGAGACGATCTCGTCCAGCCACATCCGCGGGCTGGTGGCGGCGGGCGAGGTCCGCGAGGCGGCTGAGTTCCTGGGGGCGCCGTTCCTGTTCGAGAGCGACGTGGTGCCGGGCGACCGTCGCGGTCGCACGCTCGGCATGCCCACGGCCAACCTGGTGCCCGACGACGCCTACGTGACCCCGGGACACGGCGTGTACGCCGCCTGGGCGCACGGCCATCCCGCCGCCGTCAACGTGGGGGTGCGCCCGATGTTCGAGACGGGCCGCGGCCTGCTCGTGGAGGTCCACCTGATCGGCTTCACGGGTGACATCTACGGTGAGACCCTGCGCGTCGCCTTCGTGGAGCGGATGCGCGGGGAGAAGCGCTTCGATTCGGTGGACGAGCTCGTGGTCCAGATGCAGCGCGACGTGGGCGAGGCGGAGCGGATCGTCGAGGGCGCAGACCTCGACCTGCCGGCCGTCGACTCGCGCTGAATCCCGCGTCCGTCGCTCCCATGTTGCCTGCTACGGTTTCGCGTCGCATGTCGCTGACTGCCGACGCCAAGCGCGAGATCGTCTCCAAGTATGGACGGGGCGACGCCGACACCGGATCCACGGAGGTCCAGGTCGCGCTGCTCACGTCGCGCATCAACGAGCTCACCGAGCACCTGCGCGAGCACCGCAAGGATCATCACTCCCGCCGCGGGCTCCTGATGCTGGTCGGCAAGCGCCGCCGGCTGCTGAAGTACCTGCAGAAGGCGGACATCGACCGCTACCGCGCGCTCATCCAGGAGCTCGGCCTCCGCCGATGATCGAGCCCGGCTCTGCGGCGCCGGACTTCACTCTTCCCGACCAGGACGGCAACGAGGTCTCGCTGAGCGACTTCGAGGGTCGCCGCGTGGTGCTGGTCTTCTACCCGGCGGACTTCAGCCCGACCTGCACCGACCAGCTGAACGTCTACCAGGAGGTGCTGCCCCAGATCGAGGAGCGCGGCGCCCAGCTGGTGGGCATCTCGGTGGACGGCGCCTTCTGCCACAAGGCCTTCAAGGAGCATCTCGGCGTGAGCATCCCGCTGCTCAGCGACTTCCATCCCAAGGGTGAGGTGGCCAAGGCGTACGGCGTCTGGGCCGAGAGCCACGGGGTGGCCGGCCGGGCGCTCGTGATGGTCGGCCCGGACGGCACGGTCGAGTGGGCCTACCTGTCCCCGCCGCTCGAGGTCCCCGGTGCCAACCTCATCTTCGACGCCCTGGAGCAGCGCACCGCCGCCTGACCCCGGTCCCGAGGACCACGTCCGGGGCACGGGGCCGGTGGTGATCGAGTACGCGGACCTCGAGTGCCCGTACTGCGCGGCCGCGCACCTCGCGCTCAAGCAGCTCCCCGTCACTCGGGTGTTCCGCCACTTCCCGGTGACCTCGAAGCACCCACGGGCGCGCGTGCTCGCCGCGGCGGCCGAGGCCGCCGGGCGTCAGGGGCGCTTCTGGGAGATGCACGACGGGCTGCTCGAAGACCAGGGCCACCTCGACGATCCGCACCTGTGGGAGCGCGCGCAGCAGCTGGGCCTCGACGTGCAGCGCTTCGACTCCGACCGGCGCTCTCGGGAGCTGGCGGACCGCGTGGAACGCGACTTCCGGACCGGCATCGCGGCGGGTGTGATGACCACGCCTACGCAGTTCGTGGCGGGCGAGGCGCACCCCGGAGTGCCCAGTCCGGACCTGATTTCGCGGCTGGCCCGCTGCTAGCCTTGTCCGCGTTCTAAAGGGAACACATGAAGCCATGCCGCCAACCGGAGGCGGCCGAAAGGAAATACATGAGTTTTGACGTGAGCCGGGTCTCGCTCGAGATGGGCGGGAGCTCGATCGAGTTCGAGACCGGCAAGCTCGCCAAGCAGGCGGGCGGCTCCGTCGTCGTCACCGCGGGGGACACAAAGGTCCTCTGCACGGCAACCGCCGGCAACACTCGCGACGTCGACTTCCTACCCCTGACCGTCGACGTGGAGGAGCGGATGTACGCCGCGGGCAAGATCCCCGGCAGCTTCTTCAAGCGCGAGGGACGGGCCGGTGAGAAGGCGACGCTCACGGCGCGCATGATCGACCGGCCCCTGCGCCCGCTCTTCCCCAAGGGCTGGCGGCGCGAGACGCAGCTGGTGTCGATCCCGATGTCGATCGACCACGAGCACCCCTACGACATCCTGGCCATGAACGGCGCCAGCGCCGCGCTGATGATCTCGGACATCCCCTTCCCGATGCCGGTCGGCGCCGTGCGCATCGGCCAGGACGGCGAGGGCAACTTCCTCGTCAACCCCGAGGAGGAGTGGCTGCTCGAGTCCCCGCTCGACCTGGTGGTCGCGGGCACCGAGGAGGCCATTCTCATGGTCGAAGCCGGCGCCAGCGAGATCACCGAGGCCGAGATCCTCGATGCGCTCGACATCGCCCACGCCGAGATCAAGCGCCTCTGCGAGGCGCAGCACGACCTGCGCAGGCAGGCCGGCAAGGACAAGGACGAGGTCACGCCGCCGCAGATCGACGAGGCGGTCACGACCGAGGTCAAGTCGCGCTTCGGCAGCGCGCTCGAGGAGGCCACCCAGGTGGTCGACAAGCTCGAGCGCCAAGAGGCGACCAAGCGGGTCGAGGAGGAGGCGCTCGAGGCGCTCTCCGGCAACCCGGACGAGCCGGACACCTACCACGACCGGCGCTCTCAGGTCCAGGCCGCGTTCGACAAGCTGGAGAAGGAGATCATCCGGCACCGCATCGCCGTCGACAAGAAGCGCCCGGACGGCCGCGCCGCCGAGGAGATCCGCGAGATCTGGATCGAGGTGCCGGCCGCTCCGCGCGTGCACGGCTCGGCGATCTTCACCCGCGGCCAGACACAGGCGTACTCGGTCGCCGCGCTCGGCACCACGCGTGACGAGATGCGTCTCGACACGCTAGGGCTGCAGGAGAAGAAGCACTACTTCCACCACTACAACTTCCCGCCGTTCTCGGTGGGTGAGGCCGGCTTCATGCGCGGCCCCAAGCGCCGCGACATCGGCCACGGCGCGCTCGCCGAGCGGGCGCTCGTGCCGGTGGTGCCGACGGTGGAGGACTTCCCCTACACGATCCGCGTGGTCTCGGACATCCTCGAGTCGAACGGCTCGAGCTCGATGGCCTCGGTATGCGGATCGACGCTGTCGCTGATGGACGCCGGTGTGCCGATCAAGGCGCCGGTGGCCGGAGTGGCCATGGGCCTCATCAAGGAGGGCGACGACTACATCGTCCTCACCGACATCGCGGGCGTGGAGGACCATCTGGGCGACATGGACTTCAAGGTCGCCGGCACCGCCGAGGGCATCACCGCCCTCCAGATGGACATCAAGATCACCGGCGTGACGTTCGACATCCTGCGCGACGCGCTCACGCAGGCCAAGGACGCCCGGCTGTCGATCCTCGGCAAGATGAACGAGGCGATCGCCGAGCCGCGCGCCGAGCTGTCGCAGTACGCCCCGCGGATCTCGCAGATCCAGATCGACACCGAGAAGATCGGCGCGGTCATCGGCAAGGGCGGCGAGACGATCCGGGCGCTGTCGGAGGAGTTCGACGCCCAGATCGACATCGACGACGACGGCACGATTCGCATCTACGCCCAGTCGGGCGACCAGGGCGACGCCCTGACCGACCGGATCCGCTCGATGACCAAGGAGGTCGAGGTCGGCGACGAGTTCACCGGCAAGGTCGTGAAGACGACCACCTTCGGCGCCTTCGTCGAGCTGGCCAAGGGCACCGACGGCCTGCTGCACATCTCGAACCTGAAGCCCGGAGAGCGGGTCAACACGGTCGAGGAGGTCATCAACCGCGGCGACGAGGTGGAGGTCAAGGTCGTCGAGGTGGACCGCGAGCGTGGCCGGATCGGCCTGCGCCTGGCGGAGGACCCGGAGATCTCCGGCAAGTCCGCCGAGGAGCTGGCCTCCATGGGCACCGGCGACAAGGGTGGCCGGGGCGACCGCGGCGGCGACCGCGGGCGCGGCCGCCGTGACCGCGGAAACGGCGGTGGGCGTGACCGGGACCGTAGCGGCGATCGCTCGGGTTACCGCGACCGCGACCGGGACCGGGGCCGCACCGAGTGAGCAACGGGCCCGCCAGCATCACGACCCTGGACTCGGGGGTCCGGGTGGTGACCGAGGCCATGCCCTCGGTCCGCTCGATCGCCCTCGGGTTCATGGTCCGTGCCGGCTCGCGCGACGAGGCCCCCGAGCAGGCCGGGATCTCGCACTTCCTCGAGCACCTGCTGTTCAAGGGGACCGATCGTTTCTCGTCGCTGGAGATCGACGAGGCCTTCGACGCCATGGGCGCGGAGGTCAACGCCGGCACCAGCAAGGAGACGACGTCGGTCTACTCGCGCTTCCTCGACGGGCACCTGGAGCGCGCTTTCGACGTGCTCCAGGACATGGTCCAGCGGCCCGCCTATCCGGACATCGATTCCGAGCGTCAGGTGGTGATCGAGGAGATCGCCATGTACGAGGACGAGCCCCAGGACAAGGTGCACGACGTGCTGGCCGGCGCCGTCTTCGGCGACCACCCGCTGGGACGGCCGATAATCGGCCGCGCCGAGGTGGTGTCGTCGGTGCCGGTACCGCAGATAGCGGCCTGGCACGACGGGCGCTACGTGCCGGGCAACATCGTGGTGGCCGCGGCCGGGAACCTCGAGCACGAGCGCAT
Organism: uncultured Thermoleophilaceae bacterium; assembly: GCA_963751105.1. Classification (GTDB taxonomy): domain Bacteria; phylum Actinomycetota; class Thermoleophilia; order Solirubrobacterales; family Thermoleophilaceae; genus JACVRW01. Next base: position 1,399,426 of record CAVVTG010000002.1, read on the forward strand.
CGTGTCGCTCGTGGAGTCGAGCTTCCCGGGCACGGGAGCCGCACCGGCCGTGGGCCCATCGCCCAACGGCAGCGCCCCCGCGCTGCGCTTCCACGAGAAGGACACCGAGCAGTACCACCTGTGCCTCGGTGGTCCGGGCATTCCCCGCGGAGACGACCGTCGCTTCGCGCTGCGCATCCTCGACACGATCTTCGGCGGCTCCACCTCCTCGCGCCTCTTCCAGGAGGTGCGCGAGAAGCGGGGCCTGGCCTACGCCGTCTTCTCCTACGCCAGCCACTACGCCGACAGCGGCCAGGTCGCCGTGTACGTGGGCACCCGGCCCGACAACGTGGCCGAGGCGATGGACGTGCTGGGGGCCGAGCTGGCCCGCGTGCAGGAGGACGGCGTGAGCGAAGCGGAGCTCGAGCGCGCCCGCGAGAACATCAAGGGGCGCACCGTGCTCTCGATGGAGTCGACGCTCACGCGGATGAACCGGCTGGGCAGCTCGGTGCTCATGGGCGTGCCGCTGCTCACCGTCGACGAGCTGCTCGCCGCCTTCGACGCCGTGACGCTGGACGAGGTGAACGCGCTTGCGCGGGAGCTGTGGCAGCCCGAGCGGCTGTCGGCGGCAGGCGTGGGCTCGGACGAAGCCGCCTTCCGCTCGGCGGTCGAAGCAGTCAGTCCGGCGCTCGCAGCCGCGGCGTGATCAACGTCGCCGTCTCCGGCGCCTCCGGGCGCATGGGGCAGGCGGTGTGCCACGCGGTCGAGGGCGCCGAGGACATGGCCCTGGTGGGCCGCGCCGACCCTCTGCTGGAAACCGGGCTGGCCGACGTGCTCGGCGACGCGGACGTGGTGGTGGACTTCTCCACCCCCGACAGCGCCCTGGGCAACGCCCGCACCTGCGTGGAGGCGGGGGTGCACTGCGTGATGGGCACCACCGGCGCCGATTTCTCCGAGCTCGAGGGAGTCGGGGAGGGCAACCTCTTCGTGGCGCCGAACTTCGCCATCGGCGCGGTGCTGATGATGCAGCTGTCGGAGCAGGTGGCCCGGCACATGCCCGAGTGCGAGATCATCGAGCTGCACCACGACCGCAAGCTCGACGCCCCCTCCGGCACCGCGGCACGGACCGCCGAGCTGATCCGCGCCGCCGGCGGGAACGTGCACGAGCCCATCCACTCCGTGCGGTTGCCCGGGCTCGTGGCCCATCAGGAGGTTGTGTTCGGCGGCCTCGGGCAGACGCTGACCATCCGCCACGATTCGGTGGCCCGCGACTCGTTCATGCCCGGCGTGCTGCTGGCCGTGCGACGTGTGGGCTCGCTCGAGCGCTCGCCGACCGTGGGCCTCGAGCAGCTTCTCTAAGGTTCTCTAGCTTTCCCCTCGTGGACTCCGGAGCGGAACGCAAGCGGCGGCTGGCCCTGCTCGGCGGCGCTGTGGCGCTGGCCGCCATCGTCGTCGTGGTGGCCATCGTGATCAGCCAGGGCGGCGACGACGGCGACACCACCCAGCCGGCGGGCGGCGGGAGTGGCGGGGGCACGGGGCAGAGCGCCGAGGTGAGCGACATCTCGGCGGGCATCCCGCAACGCGGAGTGACCCTCGGCGATCCCGGGGCGCCGGCCACGCTGATCGAGTTCGCGGATCTTCAGTGCCCGTTCTGTGCGGAGTTCGCCACCCAGGCGCTGCCCACGGTCATCGACGAGTACGTGCGCGACGGGCGGCTCAAGCTCGAGCTGCGGCTGCTGGCCTTCCTGGGCCCCGACTCCGAGCGCGGCGCCGAGGTGGCCGCTGCGGCCACCCTTCAGGACCGCCTGTGGCCCTTCAGCGAGCTGTTCTTCCAGAACCAGGGACCCGAGAACTCGGGCTACGCCACCGACCGTTTCCTCCGCGGGCTGGCTCGTGAGACCCCCGGCCTGAACGTGGACCGCCTGTCGGAGGACCTCGACAGCCCCGCCGCACGTCGCCTGATCCGCCAGGCGGAGCGCCAGGCCCAGGACCTCGGAGTCGAGGGCACCCCGAGCTTCTTCGTGGTGCGCGGCGGAGAGGCTCCACGTCCGCTCGAGTTGAGCTCGCTCGACGCGGACAGCTTCACGGCTGCGCTGGACGAGGCCCTCGGGGGCGGATGAGCGACCGCGCGCTGCGGCAGGTCGCGGCGGCGCTTTCCGTGCTGGGCCTGGCGGTGGCCGGCTACCTGACCTACGTCCACTACGCCGAGCTGTCGCCGATCTGTGCCGGCGGGGGCGCCGGGTGTGAGCGGGTGCAGAACTCGAGCTACGCCGAATTCGCCGGAGCGCCGGTGGCCGTGCTCGGGCTGGCCGGCTACGCGCTGATCCTGGGCTCGCTCTGGATCCCGGGCGAGACCGGTCGCGTCGCGGGCGCCGTGCTCGCGCTCGCCGGTTTCGGCTTCAGCGCGTACCTCACCTGGCTGGAGCTGTTCGAGATCGACGCGATCTGCCAGTGGTGCGTGGTGAGCGCCGTGCTGATGACCGGGCTTGGTGCGGTCACCGTGCTACGGATCCTGCGCCCCGGCGGCGACGCGAGGCGTCAGGCCGCGGTCTGACTGCCGCTGCCGCGCAGGGCGCGCGGCACCACGAAGCGGATCCCCGAGCGGTCCTCGTCGATCGAGCAGGTCTTGTTGTCGATCAGGCCGAGACGCTTGGCGTGGGGGACGAGCGACATCTGGTTGATGTAGTTCTCGTGGCCCCGCTTGCGCGTGATGATCCACAGGAAGCCGGTGTCGCGCAGGCGGGAGCGGTAGCGGATGAGGGCCTCCCTGGCGCCATCCTCCGACTCCACCAGCACGATCGCGCCGTCCAGCTCTCCCGAGCGAACCAGCCCCCGCCCGAGCGCGTCCTTGACGTCCGCGCGCAGGCCTGGTCCCACATCACCGGTGATCTCCACCCGCTGATCGGGCTTCACGCCCAGCTTCTGGATGGTGCTGCGGTGGCTGTAGTCGCGCTCAGGAGACATCTACGGACTCTCAATTCTGGCATTAGCGGCGGAGCCCTCCGTAGTCCTGCCTGCGCGCTAAGGTGCTTCGACGCGAACGGAGGAGAATGGGATGGGCTTCATGGACAAGGCGAAGCAGCTGGCCGAGCAGGCTCAGCAGAAGCTCGACGAAGCTCAGGAGAGCTTCAACCAGCAGAGCTCGCAGTCCGATGCCCCCGAGGGCCAGACCACGCAGTACGACCAGCACGGCCGCCCGGTCGAGCCGGCGCCCCCGGCGGCCGAGGCGGCGCCGCCCCCCGACGCTCCGGCTGAGCGCCCCGCCGGCGACGCCGACGCCAGCCCCGACCCGTTCAAGCCGCTCCAACAGTGAGACGCCGCTTCAGCCGCCCTTACATGCCGATCGGAGGGATCCTCACCGCGATGGTCACGCCGTTCGATGCGAACGGCGAGCTCGACGAGGACGCGACCGTCCGCCTGATGCACCACCTGTGCGAGAACGGCTCGGACGGCCTGGTGCTGACCGGCAGCACCGGCGAGGCCGCCACGCTCACCGACGAGGAGAAGGCCCGGCTCTGGGAGCTGGCCGTGGCCGAGCGCCCCGAAGGAGCCACCATCGTGGCCGGCACCGGCACCTATGACACGCGTCATACCGTCGAGCTGACCGAGCGCGCTGCCGAGCTCGGGGTGGACGCCGTGCTGGTGGTCACCCCCTACTACGTCAAGCCCAACCGGCGCGGCATCGTCGCCCACTTCGAGGCCGCCGCGGGTGCCAGCCACACGCCGGTGATCGTCTACAACATCCCGAGCCGCACCGCGGTGGACATTCCCAACGATCTCCTGGCCGAGCTCGGCCAGATCGACGGGATCGTGGCGGTCAAGCAGGCTCGCTACGAGGAGCTGGCCCCCATCGACGGTCTCGACCTGCTCGCCGGCAACGACGACGTGCTGGCGGAGGTGCTCGACCTGGGCGGCCCGGGCGGCATCCTCGTGTCTTCGCACCTCGTGGGGCGTGAGATGCGGCGCATGATCGACGAACCCGACGCCCGGCACGAGATCGCGGCGTCGCTCGAGGATTTCTTCGAGGCCATGTTCGTCACCACCAACCCGATTCCGGTCAAGACCGCGCTCGGGCTCGCCGGCCACGACGTGGGCGGGCTGCGGCTGCCGCTGGTGGAAGCCGACGAGCAGGAGCTCGCCGTGATCCGCCGTGCGCTCGAGCGGCACGACCTGCTGGCGGCCGTTTGACCAAGTCCACGCTGCGAGTACTGCCGCTCGGCGGGCTCGGCGAGATAGGCAAGAACATGATGGTCGTCGAGTACGACGACCGGATCGTGGTGGTGGACACCGGGCTGATGTTCCCGACTCCAGACCAGCTCGGGATCGATCTGGTGCTGCCCGACTTCGCCTACCTGCGCGAGCGCGTGGAGGACATCGAGGCCATCGTGCTCACGCACGGGCACGAGGACCACGTGGGCGCCCTGCCCTTCGTGCTGCGCGAGCTCGATCGGGTGCCGCCGGTCTACGGCGGGCCCTTGACGGCGGCCATGGTGCGCTCGAAGCTCGACGAGCACCGCCTCAAGGACGTCCTGGTCGAGGACATCCTGGCCACACAGAGCTTCGAGGCGGGCCCGTTTTCGGTCGAGATGGTGAAGATGGCCCATTCGATCCCGGACGCGTTCGCGGTCGCGCTGAGCTGCGAGCTCGGCACGATGCTGATGACCGGCGACTACAAGTTCGACCAGACGCCTGTGGACGGCGTGCCGGCCGATGTCTCGCGCCTCGCCGAGCTCGGCCGCGAGGGCCTGCTGCTCCTGTGCGGCGACTCCACCAACGCCGACCGCGCCGGCACGTCTCCGTCCGAGTCATCGGTGGGGCCTCGGCTGGAGGAGGTGTTCGCGCGCTGCAAGGGGCGCATCATCGTCACCTGCTTCGCCTCCAACATCCACCGGGTGCAGCAGGTGGTGGACGCCGCCGCCCAGCTGGGCCGCAAGGTATCGCTGGTCGGGCGCTCGATGCGCAAGAACACCAACATCGGCGGCATGCTCGGGCACATCGACATTCCCGACGGCCTGCTGGTGGGAGCACGCGAGATCGAGGACTTCCCCGATCACAAGCTCGTGATCGTCTCCACCGGCAGCCAGGGCGAGCCGCTCTCGGCGTTGCGCCGCATGGCCCACGGCGATCACCCGCAGGTCGATCTTCACGACGGCGACACGGTCATCTTCTCCGCCACCGCGATCCCCGGCAACGAACGAGCGGTCAACGAGACCATCGACCGCATCTACCGTCTGGGGGCGACGGTCATCACCGCCGCCGACGTGCCCGTGCACGCGTCGGGTCACGGCTACGCCGAGGAGCTCAAGCTGATGCTCAACCTGGTCAAGCCGGAATACGTCATGCCCGTTCACGGCGACTACAAGCGCCTGCGCCTGCACAGTGAGCTCGCGGAGGCGGTGGGGATCCCGTCCGAGTCGATCTTCCGTGGCGAGAACGGCCTGCCCCTCGAGGTCGGCCGGTCCGGTGCGCGCTTCGGCGAGCCCGAGCAGGCGGGAATGATCTTCGTCGACGGCGTGGACGTGGGCGACATCGAGGACGTGGCCCTGCGCGACCGGCGCATGCTCTCAGCCGACGGCATCTTCATCGTCGTCGCCACCATCGCCGAGCAGGACGGACGCTCGGTCGCGGCCCCTGAGGTGATCTTCCGCGGCGTCCCCTTCGTGGAGGACGACGACGGCTTCGTCGACGAGCTGCGAGGAGCCGTGGAGGATTCCCTGGCCCAGTCGGCCGACGAGGAGATCAGGGAGATCGACCTGCTCCAGGACCACCTGCACGACGACGTGGCCGAATTCGTCTACGACCGCCTGAAGCGGCGGCCGATGATCCTGCCGGTGGTGGTGGAGGTCTAGCCGAGCCGAGTTCGCTCAGTTCGGGATGACGCGAAAGCCCTGGCGGTGGCCAGCGTCCGCGAGGCGCTCGTCCAGGCAGACAAACTCGGCTCCCGCCGGGTCTCCCCGGGTCCAGGCAAGGGCCGCCGCAAGCTGGAAAGCGTCCGCAGCCCGGAGGGGATGCAGTGCCAGAACACGCTCTGCGGCCGCACGCAGCTTCGCGGTCGGCAGAACCTCGGCCCAGCTCTGGGCCAACAACGCGAGGAGATCGAGCGAGCGTCGCACGCCGACAGCGTCGATCCCACCGGCACGCTCGCGCCGCCGCAAAGCGGAAACACACTCGACGGGACTTCCCCACCAGAGCGCGACCTCAGCGTCGTCCCGGAGAAGACCGAGCATGTCCCGCGTAGCGGGCTCCTCTAGCAGCAGCGGGACTATCGCCGACGAGTCCCAGAAGCGCATGCTCAGCGGCCCGAGCGGCGTTCGTCGAGCAACCCCGCTCGCGTGGCGCCGGTGGAGTCTGACGGCCGTTCCTCGAGCCAGAATCTTTCTGGGATGGCCTGTCTGGACAGGCGTATCGCACCCGCACGCTCGAGCTCCGACAGAGCCGGATCAGGCTCTTGCCCCGGGCCGGATCCCTCGATCGGAACCAACCGGGCGACGGGGCGCCCACGATCGGTGATGAGCACCTCGTCGCCGGCTCGAGCTCGGGCCAGGAATTCGCTCAGGCGAGCCTTCAGATCTGCGATGCCCACTGTGGTCATGACCATTAAGACTACATTGTCTTGACCATGGTCACCACAGCCCCACTGCAGCGGGGCCGCGGTGATCCGCCGGCTTGGACGTCTAGCGGGGGCGCCGCGTCAGCCCTGCAGGCCGATCTGGCCGTGCACCTTGCACGAGCCCGCCCCGGAGGCGTCGGCGGTGAGCGAGAGCACGCCGCTCAGCGCCTTGCCGCTGGGCGCCCAGGCCACGAAGGTGTCCTGGCCAATATTGCGGGGCGTCGCCGCGGTGGTCTCGACGGAGGAAACCTCCTCGGGGCCGTCGGCGGGGCCGAGCACGGGGTAGCTGCTGGCGAGGCCGGCGGCGGCCGAGTTCGCCTCCGTGGTGGCGACGCGTATCGACAGCCTGGTCTCGGCCGCGGCGGGCAGACAAGCAGCGCTCACGGTGAGCGGCCCGTGGGTCAGGAGGACCACTGCGGATCCGCCCTCGGGAAGCGTGGTCAAGGGAATCGCCCTCATGTTGTCGGCCGTGGCCGCGCTCGCGGCCGTCGTCGCGCTGTCCGCCGCCGTGGCGCTCGGCACCTTCTGCAGGGTGCTCTCGCGCACGTCGGTGCCGGTCACCTGGTTGATGCCGATGTCGCGACCCTGGATGGTGGAGTTGCGGATGTCGATGCCGCGGATCTCGTTGTTGCGCAGGTCGCGAGTGCGGATGTCGTTGTTGCGCAGGTCCTTGGTCCGCACCTCGTTGTTCTTGATCTCCCGGCTGTCGATGAAGCCGGTGGCGACCCCGTAGGAGACGCCGGAGAGGGACACGAACAGGGCCAGGCAGGCGATTACGAGGGCGGGCGACGGGCGCCGGGACAGCAACGACTTCACGACGAGGCTCCTAGGGATCCGGGATTGCTTCAGTTGGCGTCAACACGCTAGCGGGGTCATCGGAGCGCTCCCGAGTGGCCGGCAGGGTCACCGTGAAGCGTGCTCCGCCGCCCTCGGCCTCGCCGAGCTCGACGGTGCCGCCGTGTGCGTCGGCCACGGCCTGGACGATGGCCAGGCCGAGCCCGCTGCCGCCGCTGGGGGCCGCGTCGCCGCCGCCGCGGGAGAAGCGCTCGAACACCCGCGCGCGCAGGTTGGCGGGCACGCCGGGCCCGCGGTCGGCCACCTCCAGCATCGCCGAGTCACCCTGACGGCGCACCGCCACGGTCACCGGGGTGCCCTGGGGCGTGTGGATCAGGGCGTTCTCCACCAGGTTGCTGACCAGACGGTGCAGATCGTCCTCCACGCCCGAGACCCAGATCGCCTCGGGGGCGTCCACCGAGACGGGATCGCCGGGCGCCAGCGAGCCGGCCTCCGTGGCCGCCTCGTGCGCGACCGTGGCGAGGTCCACCGGGGACCGGGGCGCCTCGCGCCCCGCGTCGGCCCGCGCCAGCAGCAGCAGGTCACCCACGAGGCGCCGCATCCGCCGCGACGACCGCAGGGCCGAGGCCGCCATCTCGCGCTGCTCGCCCTCCAGCTCGGTCTCCAGCAGCTCCAGGTTGGCCAGGATGCTGGTGAGCGGCGTACGCAGCTCGTGCGAGGCGTCGGCCACGAAGGCGCGCTGACGGTCGAGCGTGGCCTCGGTCTCCCCGCGCGCGGCGCCCAGCTCGCCGAGCATGTCCTCCAGGGTGTAGGCGAGGTCCGACACCTCGTCGTTGGCCAGCGGCTTGGGCAGGTTCACCTCGGGGTTGCGGGTGCGGGCCACCTCGCGGGCGGCCCGGGTGAGGCCGGAGATCGGGCGCATGGCGCGACGGGCGACGACCAGGCCACCGAGGAAGGCGAGCGCCGTGCCGCCGAACACGCCGAGCGCCAGGAACAGGCGCACGCGGTTGATGGTCAGGCGCAGGCTGGCCTCGGAGCGCGCGTACTGGACGTAGCCGATCTCCTCGGTGACGGAGCGGGGGAGAGGGTCGAACGTTCCCGGGCGGTTGCGGGCGGGTACCACGATCTCCCGCGACACGACCCGGAAGTCGCCGGCGTCGGTGACGCCGTCGATCGGCGGACCGAGGTCCTTGTTGCTCGGGTTGTAGACCACCTTCCGGTCTCGGTCGATGATCCGCACCGCGGCGCCACCCGTGGCGAACGCCAGCAGCAGTGCCCGGTCCTCGTTGCCCAGCCCGTAGGTTCCGTCCGGGTTCTCGACGACATTGAGGCGCCCCTGCAGGTCGGCCGCCGTCCCGAGCAGCTCGTCGTCGAAGGCGCCGATCACCCGGCGCTCCGCCACGGCCCCGATCACCGCCGCGAACAGGCACAGGATCACAAAGGTCAGCGCGGCCGTGACCACGGCCACCTTCACCTTCACCGGCAGGCGGGTCCTCACGCTTCTTCCCTCAGCACGTAGCCGGCCCCGCGAATGGTGTGCAGGATCCGCGGCTCGCCGCCCGCCTCGAGCTTGCGGCGCAGGTTGGAGATGAACACGTCGACCGTGTTGGTCTCGGCGAATGGGTGGTAGCCCCACACCTCGTCGAGCAGGGCCTGACGGGAGACCACGATGCGCGCGTTGCGCATCAGGTGCTCGAGCAGCTCGAACTCGCGCGCGGTCAGCTCGAGCGCCCGATCGCCGCGATAGACCTCCCGCGTGTCCGGGTTGAGCCGTAGATCTCCGACCACCACGAAGGCGCTGCCCCGCGGCGGCCGCCGGCGCAGGAGCGCACGCATGCGCGCCAGCAGCTCGTCGCGTTCGAACGGCTTGACCAGGTAGTCGTCCGCGCCGGAGTCGAGTCCTTCGACTCGGGCGTCCAGGCCGTCGCGTGCGGTGAGGATGAGGATGGGCACGTCGCCGTCCTCGCGCAGGCGCCGGCAGACCTCGACCCCGTCGAGTCGCGGCAGGCCCAGGTCGAGCACCACCGCGTCGGGCTCGAAGTTGCCCGACTCCACGAGCGCGGCCTCGCCGTCACCGGCTACGCGCACCTCGTAGCCCTCCTTGTCGAGCGAGCGCCGCAGCACGCTGGCGATATCGGCGTCGTCCTCGACCACGAGCACCCTGGGACGTCCGGCCATCCGGACTCATGGTAGGGAGGTGAGGCGCGGCTACCCGTCGAATGTCCCCGAGATGGCTGCATCACGCAGCAGGAAGCGCCGCCGTGCGCGCGGGGCCTGGTGGCCCCAGTTCGATCTGCCGCGATTCGAGCAGCGCCACTGGGACCTGATCGGCCTGGGCCTCGTTGCCTTCGCCGCCTTCTTCACCTGCGTCTTCTACCTCGGCTGGCAGGGAGGACGGCTGGGGACCGCGCTGGCCGACGGCCTCCTGTTCCTGTTCGGAGCGGTCGCCTACGCCGCTCCGGTGGCCCTGCTGGCCGCCGGCGGCCTGCTGATCATGCGCCCGTCGCTGCCCAGCACGCACCCGTTCAAGACGGGTGCAGCCTGCCTGGGAGCGGCGCTCACACTGGGCTTCGCGGCCGGCTCGCTCGGTCTGGGCCCCGGCGATACGCCGCGCGACGGCTTCCTCGATTCCGCCTACCTGGAGCGCCACGGGGGCGTGATCGGCGAATCGCTGCTCTGGAGCTCCAGCAAGCTGTTCTCGCTGGCGGGATCGCACATCCTGTTCGTGTTCCTGCTCATCGCCGGCGTGCTGCTCCTCACCGGCGCCTCGATCGCCGGGCTCTTGAACGCCACCCGCCAGGCGGCCTCCACCACCGGCGACCGGGTCCGGCGCACGGCCGACACCCTCAACCTGCCCACGCGCGCGCTGCCTGCCTCGGCGGCCGAGCGCCGGCCGCAACCGGACGAGCCCGAGCCACTCGAGCCGCCCGAGCCCGACGATCGCGAGCCCGTGGTGCGCGCCACCCACGTGGAGGCGCCCGCCCTCGACGGCTCCGAGCGCTACCCCGACCTCTACGGGGGCGACGACTCCGAGGATGAGGAGCTCGTCGAGCCCGATTGGGACGAGCAGCCGGAGGCCGCGCCGCTGCCGGAGCCCGTGGATGAAAGCGAGCTGGACGAGCCTGCTCCCGAGGAGCTCACCCCGATGGGTCACCGCCGCTCGCCGGTCACGGAGTCCGAAGGTGTGGACTACCGCATGCCCAAGCTCTCCTTCCTCAAGCGCAGCAACGGTGCCCAGAAGATCGACACCAAGGGCATCGCGAAGGTGGGAACCGCCCTGGTGGAGGCACTCGGCCACTTCAGCGTCGACGCCCGGGTGATCGGCACGGTCACCGGTCCGCACGTCACGCGCTACGAGCTGCGGCTGGCGCCCGGGGTGAAGATGTCCAAGGTCGCCCAGCTGAAGGACGACATCGCGTACGCGCTCGCCGCGGAGCAGGTGCGCATCCTGGCCCCGGTCCCGGGAAAGCAGGCCGTGGGGGTGGAGGTCCCCAACCGCGTGCGCCGCATGGTCCACCTGGGCGATGTCCTCCAGGATCCTCCCTCCGGCTGGTCGCCGCTGTCGGTCTGGCTCGGCAAGGACATCGCCGGCAAGGCCATCGGCACCGACCTCGCCAAGCAGCCGCACATCCTCATCGCCGGCACCACCGGCTCGGGCAAGTCGGGCTGCGTCAACGCCATGCTCTCGAGCGTGCTGCTTCGCTCCTCGCCCAACGATGTGCGCATGGTGCTGATCGACCCCAAGCGGGTCGAGCTCAACTACTACGAAGGCATCCCTCACCTGCTCACGCCGGTGGTCACGAGTCCTCGGCTGGCGGCCAACGTGCTCGGCAACCTGCTCAAGGAGATGGAGGAGCGCTACGGCGTGATGAGCAAGGCCAAGACGCGCAACCTGGTGGAGCTCAACCGCGTGCGGGTCAAGCAGGGCGAAGCGCCGTTGCCGTACATCCTCTGCGTGATCGACGAGCTGGCCGACCTGATGATGGTCGCCCCCGCGGACGTGGAGGACTCGATCATCCGCCTGGCCCAGAAGTCGCGCGCGGTGGGCATCCATCTGGTGCTGGCCACCCAGCGCCCGAGCGCGGACGTGATCACGGGAATGATCAAGGCGAACGTGCCGGCCCGCATCGCCTTTGCCGTCTCGTCCCAGACCGACTCCCGCGTGATCCTCGACCAGAACGGCGCCGAGTCGCTGCTGGGACAGGGAGACATGCTCTTCCGGCCGTCGGGCGAGTCGCGCTCGGCCCGTATCCAGGGCGCGTTCATCGCCGAGGAGGAGATCGAGAAGCTCACCGATTACTGGCGACTCCAGGGGGAGCCCGAGCTGCAGGAGGAGCTGCTCGAGGCGGTGGAGCCCGAGGGGGACGAGGCCTCGGCGGACGGAGACTTCGACCCCGACCAGGACGACCTGCTGGCCGATGCCGTGGCCACCGTCGTGCAGATGGGCAGCGCCTCGACGTCGATGCTCCAGCGGCGCCTGCGCGTGGGCTACACGCGCGCGGGCCGGCTGATCGACATGATGGAGCGCCGCGGGGTGATCTCGGGCTACGAGGGCTCCAAGGCTCGCCAGGTGCTGATCACCGAGGCCGACCTCCCGCGGGTGCTGGAGAGCCTCGCCGACGCCGCCGTGGGCGCGTCCGCCGAGGACTAGCCCGCCCGCGATCGTCAGAATCCACGCCTCATGCCGAGTATCGGCGACACGCTGCGAGAGGCAAGGATGCGGCAGCGACTCGACATCGCCGATGTCGAGGAGCGCACCAAGATCCGGGCCAAGTACCTGCGCGCGCTCGAGAACGAGGAGTTCGGGATGCTCCCCGGGCCCACGTTCGTCAAGACGTTCCTGCGCACCTACGCCGAGCTGCTCGGCCTGGATCCGCACCTCATCCTCGAGGACTACCGCACCCGCTACGAGAGCGGTGACGACGTCGAGCACATCCAGTCTCTGGGGCCGCCGAACCTCGCTCGCGACCGGCGGCGCGGCGGCCCGCGCCTGGGCGCCGGCTCGCTGCTGCTGCTGATCCTGGTGGCGATCGTGGGTGCGCTCGTGGCGGTCGGCCTGCTCTCGAGCGGTGACGGTGACGGCGGCTCGGACCAGGCCGCGGACACCACGCCTCAGACCGACACGACCCCGAACCGGCCCCGGCGCCGGGACCGCCCCGCGCCGACCCGCGTGGTGCTGCGCATCGCGCCCATCACGCCTACCTACGTGTGCATCGATCGCGGCGCCGGCTCGCCGGTCGTCTTCCAGGGCACCATCGACGCCGCCCAGACCTTCCGCGGCAGGCGTGTGCGGGTGAACCTCGGCAAGACCGACGTCCGCATGACCAAGAACGGCAAGCGGGTGCCACTCGAGCCCGGGCCCGAGCCGGTCGGTTTTGCCTTCACCGTCGGCGGCGCCCGGCCGATCCCGTTGGGCGAGCGGCCCTGCGCCTGACCTGATGGCGGCACGCGCGGGCATCGTCGTCACCGGCACCGAGGTGCTCACGGGCCGGGTACAGGACCGCAACGGTCCCTGGCTGTCGGACCGGCTGCTCGAGCAGGGGGTCGAGCTGGCCCACATCACCATCTGTGGGGACCGGCCGCAGGACATCGAGGCGCAGCTGCGCTTCATGGCCGCCCAGGAGGTCGACCTCGTGATCACGAGCGGCGGACTCGGCCCCACCGCCGACGACATGACGGTCGAGATCGTCGCTCGTTTCGCCGAGCGCGAGCTGGTGCTCGACCAGCGGCTCGAGCAGCGCATCTTCGAGATCCTGCAGCCTCTGATGCGGCGCTTCAGCCATTGGGATCCTGAGGCGATGCGTGCCGCCAACCGCAAGCAGGCCATGATCCCCGAGGGCGCCGAGGTGATCGACCCGGTCGGCACCGCGCCGGGCCTTGTGGTGCCGGGCTCGCCGGTCGTGGTGGTGCTGCCGGGGCCGCCGCGCGAGCTGCAGCCGATGTGGGACGTGGCGGTGGGCAGCGAGACCGTCAGGACGGCGATCGCCTCGCACACCAACTACCGGCAGGAGATGGTGCGCATGTTCGGGCTGCCCGAGTCCGGGCTCGCCGAGACGCTGCGCGAGGCCGAGCGCGACGTGAGCGGCTTCGAGGCGCTGGAGATCACCACCTGCCTGCGACGGGGTGAGATCGAGATGGTCACGCGCTTCGAGCCCGGGGCCGCGGAGACCTACGAGCGGCTGATGGAGGTGGTGCGCGACCGAGCACGCGCGCGAGATCTTCTCGGAGGACGGCTCGCGCGTGGACGACCAGGTGGCCTCGCTGCTCGCGGGGCGGACGGGTGGCGACAGCGGAGTCCTGCACCGCCGGCCTGGTGGCCGCGCGACTCACCGACCGGCCGGGGTCCTCGGCCTACGTGGCCGGCGGCGTCGTCGCCTACGCCAACGACGCGAAGCTCGATCTGCTGGGGGTGGACCGGGCGTTGATCGAAGACGCACGGCGCGGTCTCCGAAGAGGTGGCGACGGCGATGGCCGAGGGCGCACTGCGCCGCTTCGGGGTGAACACGGCGGTGTCGGTCACCGGGGTGGCGGGTCCGGACGGTGGCACGGAGGAGAAGCCCGTGGGCACGGTGTGCTGGAGCGTGCGCCTGGCCGAGGGCGGCGGCATCACCCGGCGCGCACTGCTCCCCGGCGACCGGGCCGACATCCGCGACCGCTCGACCACCGTCGCCATGCACCTGCTGCGCCGCGCCCTCACCGGGGAGGACGGCTTTCCCTGAGCGGGCCGCGCTGTCGTCTCTTTCTCGCGCTCGACCTACCTGAAGAAGCGAGGGCGGCTCTGGCGGATTGGCGCGACGCGCTCGTCGCCGGGCGCGAGGACCTGCGGCCGGTGCCGGCGGTGAACCTGCACGTGACCCTCGTGTTCCTCGGCTGGCAGGACGAGTCAGCGGCGGGACGCATCGCTGAGGCGGCCTTCGACGCCGCCGCAGGGCTCGGGGCGCCGCGGCTCATCCCGGGCGAGGTCCGTCCCGTGCCTCCGCGCGACCCGCGACTGTTCGCGCTGGACCTGGCCGACGAGGACGAGCGCGCCGGCCGGTTGCAGGCCGCGTGCTCGGACGCCCTCGAGGCAGGGGGCTGGTATCGCTCCGAGAAACGGCCCTTCTGGCCGCACCTGACCCTGGCGCGGGTGAAGCGCGGTCGGCGCCGGGTGGCGCGGCTGCCGGACGTCCCGCCGCCCGGCGAGTCCTTCGCAGCGTCGACGCTCACCCTCTACCGCTCCACGCTGCGCCCGCAGGGCGCCCTGTACGAGCCGCTGTCGCGGCAGTCGCTCTAGTGGGCCGGCCACGGACCGCTGGCGTACCGTTCGCGCATGCCCGCGCTCGTATGGCCCGATCCGCCGCTGCAGGGCGAGGGGATCGCGCTTAGGCCGTGGCGCGACTCCGATGCGGCGGCGATCGCCGCGGCGTGCCGCGACCCCGAGATCCCGCGCTGGACGGGAATCCCTCACCGCTACACCGAGCAGAACGCACTCGAGTTCCTCTCCGGCCGTGATGTCGCCCTGCGTTCCGGCCGTGAGCTGTCCCTGGCGGTCGTAGACCCGGGCGACGCCGTGCTCGGCTCCGTCGGCATGTCGAACTTCGACTGGACCAGCCGCAAGGGGGAGATCGGCTACTGGATGGCGCGCGAGGCACGCGGTCGCGGCGGGGCCACGCAGGCCGTTCGCCTGCTTTCCGGCTGGGCGCTCGGCGAGCTCGGGCTCGAGCGGCTGGAGCTGCTCGCCCACCCGGAGAACACGGCGTCGGTACGGCTGGCCGAGCGTGCCGGGTTCACGCGCGAGGGGCTGCTGTCGCGCTACCGGCGTCGTCACGGCGTGCTCGAGGACCTGGTGATGTTCGCTCGCCTGGGTGCGGACCCACAGCCGTGACCGCTCTCCATCCGGCTGCCGCGGCCGGCTTCGCGCAAGGTGCGCGCGCCTACGAGCGCGGCCGCCCGGGATATCCCAAGGAGGCGCTGACCTGGCTGACCGGCCGGCTGGCGCTCGGACCGGGACGGATCGTTCTCGACCTGGCGGCGGGGACCGGCGTGCTCACGCGGGAGCTGCTCAACACGGGAGCCGAGATCATCGCGGTGGAGCCCGTGGCCGAGATGCGATCGGCGCTGCCGGCGCGGGCGCGGATCCTGGACGGAGCCGCCGAGGCGATTCCCCTCGCGGACGGGACGGTCGACGTCGTGACCGTCGCCCAGGCCTTCCACTGGTTCGATGGGCCGCGCGCGCTGCGGGAGATCCATCGCGTGCTCCGGCCGGGCGGCGCGCTAGCGCTCGTCTGGAACCGCTGGCTGAAGGACGATCCGGTGAACCGCGCGGCCGAGGCCCTGATCGCGCCTCACCGTCGCGACACCCCCAGCTACCACTCGAACGAATGGCGCGCGGCCTTCTCTAGCTGCGCCGGCCTGTTCGGGGCGCTCGAGGAGCGCCGCTTCGCCAACCGTCAGACCCTCGACGGCCAAGGCATGGCGGACCGCGTCGGCTCGATCAGCTTCATCGCCTCGCTGCCCCCGGCTCAGCGAGAGGAGGTTGTCGGCGCCGCCCGCGGGCTGGTCGGGGAAGACCCCGTGACGGTGAGCTACCGGACCGAGGTGCAGGCCTCCTTCCGCCGCTGACCGGCGCCGGGCGGTCAGGCCGGGCGCAGCTCGATCACCGGGATCTGGCGATGCGCCGCGCGCCGGCGGTACTGGGCCCAGCCGGGATAGATCTCCGTGCCGAGCGCGTACCAGCGCTCACGCTCGTTGCCGCTGAGCTCCTGAGCCTCCACCTCTCGCCGTTCCCCTCCGAACTCGATGGTGGCGCGGGGGTGAGCGCGCAGGTTGTGGTACCAGGACGGATTGTGGTGCTGACCGAAGTTGGAGGCGATCACGATGAGCCGCTCGCCCTCCGGCACGCCCACCAGGGGCAGGGTGCGTGGCCGGCCGCTGCGGGCGCCGGTGGTGGTCAACAGCACCACCGGCAGTCCGCTGATCCAGGACGTGAACGTGGCCCGGCCCCGGGTGGCCCCGTACACCAGGCGATCGATGTGGCGCAGGGTCCGGGCGTAGAACCACGACATCGGAGCCAGGCCGGCGGACCAGCGGATCAGCCGCTGAATCGGGTTGGCCTGTTCGTACCGGTACACGTCAGCTCCTCGCTCGGCTTCTTCTACCAGACCGCCGTCGCGGCCACGGCATTCCCGGGGGCGAACATCTGTCCGGGCGCGCTCTTAGCTTGTGACCCTCAAGAGCTTCGAGGAGAAACAGCATGGACAAGGAGCAGCAGAAGGCCGCCCAGGCGCGCGAGTCGGCGCTCAAGGGTGCCCTAACCCAGATCGAGCGCCAGTTCGGCCAGGGCTCGATCATGAAGATGGGAGACGACGCCTACCAGGTAAAGGTGGCGGCCATACCCACCGGAGCGCTGTCGCTCGACCTGGCGCTGGGCGTGGGCGGTGTCCCGCGCGGGCGGATCGTCGAGGTGTTCGGGCCGGAGTCCTCCGGTAAGACCACGCTGCTCTACCACGTGCTGGCCAACGCCCAGAAGCTGGGCGGCATCTGCGCCTTCATCGACGCCGAGCACGCCATGGACCCGGTCTACGCCAAGCGGATCGGCGTCGACGTGGACGAGCTGCTCGTCTCCCAGCCCGATCACGGCGAGCAGGCGCTCGAGATCGCCGATCTGCTGATCCGGTCGGGAGCGGTGGACATCGTCGCGATCGACTCGGTGGCCGCGCTCACGCCCAAGGCCGAGCTCGAGGGCCAGATGGGCGACCAGACGGTAGGCCTCCAGGCGCGCATGATGTCCCAGGCGATGCGCAAGCTGGCCGGAAACCTCAACCGGGCCAACACGCTCTGCATCTTCACCAACCAGATCCGCGAGAAGGTTGGTGTGATGTTCGGCTCCCCGGAGACGCAGCCCGGCGGCCGCGCGCTCAAGTTCTATTCCTCCCAGCGGCTCGACATCCGCCGCATCGAGACGCTCAAGGAGGGCACCGAGGCCATCGGCAACCGCGTCCGCGTCAAGGTGGTCAAGAACAAGGTCGCGGCGCCGTTTCGCCAGGCCGAGTTCGACATCGAGTACGGCCAGGGCATCAGCTCCGAGGGCTGCATCCTCGATCTGGGGATCGAGCATGGAATCGTCCAGAAGTCGGGCTCGTTCTTCTCCTACGGGGAGGAGCGCCTGGGGCAGGGCCGCAACAACGTGAAGGGCTACCTGCGCGAGAACCCTCAGGTGGCACTCGAGATCGAGGGCAAGATCTACGCGGCCCTCGGAGTCGAGCCCGCCGGCGCGCCGCTGGCGGCGGTGGAGCCGGAGACGGCCGACGCCCCTGGGGAAGAGGAAGCGCCCCCGCCAGGCGGCGAGGAACGAGAGGCGGCCTAGTTCCGCATTCGGCGGCTTCGGCATGGACGAGTTCGAGCTTGAGGCCACGGTTCCCCCGGCGGGGCGCTCCGAGACCGAGCGAGCTGTCGATCTCGCCTACAAGGCGGTCGGGCGCCGGGAGCGCACGGTGGCCGAGTTGCGTACGTGCCTGGAGCGCAAGCGGGTCGATCCGGTCGCGATCGACTTCGCCGTCGAGGAGCTGACCGGGAGCGGCTTTCTCGATGACGCCCGCTACGCCTGCCAGTTCGCCGAGGACAAGCGCGAGCTCGAGCAGTGGGGCAGCGACCGGATCACGAGGGATCTGCAGCGGCGAGGCGTCCCGCCCGAGCTCATCGAGGCCGCGCTGTGCGACCGCGACCGGCAGGCCGAGCTCGGTACGGCCATGACGCTGCTCAAGCGCCGGTTTCGCGATCCGCCTCGCGACGACCGCGAGCGAGACCGGGCGTGGCGTCTGCTCGTGCGGCGCGGGTACTCGCCGGAGATCGCCTACGACGCCGTGCGGGCGCTCGAGCGCGGCTCCGAGGCGGCGTGACCGGCCGTCGGCGGGCGCAGCGGGTGGCGTGCTGCGGTGGTTGCGGCCCCCCGCCCGGAGGGTTACCCTCATGTGAACGCGGCCGGCACGGCCGCCGTGAGACAAAAGACGAGCAAATCGCCTGACTTTCCCTTGACCGTATCTCCGAACACACGCAACCGAGCTCTCGAAGGGGGCATTCGAGAGGGGCCTTGAACGGCAGTCGGCACCTTCCGTTCGGGACGGTGCCCGCCCGGCGACGTCTGATGTCTTGCGGCGAATGAGCCGCACCGCTCACCCCATTTGAGGCTGAGACCGGCGCCTGCGCCGGAACGAGAGGACATCGGAAATGGTGGAGATCCTTCTGGCGGGGCTGGTCGCGGCAGCGGTCGCGGTGGCGGTGGTGATGCTCGTGCAGCGGCCACGCGTGGTGCAGGAAGGCGGAGGCGCGGTGGTCGCGCCGGACGGCGTGGCGGCGCCGGAGCCCACGGGGCAGGGGCGCCGGGACGGCCTCGAGGAGGAGCTGGTGGCCCGGCGCACCGAGATCGCCCGGCAGGAGGAGCGTCTGCACGCCAGGGAGAGCTCGCTCGAGGCGCTGAGTCAGAAGCTCGCCGAGCGCGAGCGCTCGCTGGAGGACCGCGGCCGCAACCTCGATCACGCCCGTGAGGAGCTCAAGCAGTCCAAGAGCAAGCAGGTGCGTGAGCTCGAGCGCGTCGCCGGGCTCAGCGCAGGCCAGGCAAAGCAGATCCTCATGCACGAGCTCGAAGATGAGCTGCGCCACGAGAGCGCTCGTCTCATCCGCCAGGTCGAGGAGGAGACCCGCCACGACGCCGATCGTCGCGCCCGGAGCATCCTCGCCGCCGTCATGCAGCGGGTGGCCTCCAGTCACGCCGTGGAGACGACGGTGTCCGTGGTCGAGCTCAAGTCCGACGAGCTCAAGGGCCGGATTATCGGCCGCGAAGGCCGCAACATCCGTGCGCTCGAAACCCTGACGGGGATCGACTTCATCATCGACGACACCCCCGGGGCGGTCCTGCTCTCGGGCTTTGACGGAGTGCGGCGCGAGATCGCGCGGCTGACCCTCGAGCGACTGCTCCAGGACGGCCGCATCCATCCGGCGCGGATCGAGGAGTCGTACCTCCAATCCCGGTCGGACATCGACCAACACGTGGTCGAGGTGGGCGAGCAGGCCGTGTTCGAGGCCAACGTCGGGTCGATCCATCCGGAGCTGGTCAAGCTGCTCGGCCGGCTGCGCTTTCGCACCAGCTACGGGCAGAACGTGCTGCACCATTCGATCGAGTGCGCCCGGCTGGCCGCGATGCTCGCCGAGGAGCTCGGCGCGGATCCGCGCGTGGCGGCCCGGGCTGCGCTGTTGCACGACATCGGCAAGTCGGTCTCCCACGAGACCGAGGGACCCCACGCTCTCGTCGGGGGAGAGCTGGCCCGCCGCTACAAGGAGTCCGAGGCGGTGGCCCACGCCATGGAGGCGCACCACAACGAGGTGGAGCTCCAGACCGTGGAGGCCGTGATCGTCCAGGTGGTCGACGCGCTGTCGGGAGCCCGGCCGGGGGCCCGCGGAGAGTCGCTCGAGCAGTACGTCAAGCGCCTGCACGAGCTTGAGGCGATCGCCACCCGCCACGAGGGCGTCGACAAGGTCTACGCCATGCACGCCGGCCGCGAGATCCGGGTGATCGTGCAGCCGCAGGCGATCGACGACGACGCGGCCGCTCTGCTCTCCCATCAGATCGCCCGCGACGTGGAGAAGGAGCTCGAATACCCCGGGCAGATCAAGGTGACCGTGATCCGCGAGAGCCGGGCCACCGACTACGCGAAGTAGTCATCCTCGGCGCGTCACCGTAACGCCGGAGCCGAGGCGCCGACGGAGTGAGATGAGGCTGTTCTACGTGTGGCGAGGGCTGGACGAGTGGCGGGCCGAGTCGTGCACGGTCGAGCTGGACGACGAGGGGTTGAGGGCCCGAGGAGTGCAGATCGGCCGCGAGCACCGGCTTCAGTACGAGCTGACTACCGACGCGGGCCTGATCACCCGTCGGCTGGTGGCGCGGGCCGAAAGCCTCGACGGTGAGCGCGCACTCGATCTCGTGCGCGAGCCCGACGGCACATGGTCGGGCGATGGCCGGCCGCTGTCACACGTCCACGGGGCGCTGGACTGCGACCTCGCCCTCTCGCCGCTCACCAACTTCATGCCGGCGAGCCGGCTCGGGCAAGAGGCGGCCGACCACGTGATGGCCTGGGTCTCGGTTCCCGAGCTGGAGGTGCTGCGCTCCGAGCAACGCTACGAGCCCGTGTCGGACGGCGTCGTCCGCTACGTCGGGCTCGATCACGACTTCACCGCCGAGCTGGAGCTGGACGAGCACGGGTTCGTCGTCCGCTATCCCGGGCTGGCTGAGCGCGCCTCCGCCTAGTGACCTGAGTCGGAAGTTCGGCTTCAGCTTCCCGAGTGGCTGGGCGAGGCTGGCGACGCACACGGGATGAGTCGATGCGCAGCATCGGCGATTCCCGGGGGTGGCGCCAGGCGCGTCCAGACGCCGGGAAGGTGCGCACGAAATAACGACTCAGGGCACTAGAGGCGCTCCAGCAGCCGTCGCGGTGCGGTCATGCGGTACGCGTCGACGATGAGGCGCTCGACCTCGTCCCAGTCGGTCCGTTCGGTGTCGAGGTAGAGCCCGATCCATCCCCGCTTGCCCAGATAGGCCGGAATGAAGAAGCGCTCGGGATTCTCCGCCGTCAGCTCGCTGTTGCGACCGGGCGGTGCCTTGCAGTTGAGGGCCACCCGGCCGTCGCCGTGGTGGTCGTCGAGAAACCAGGCAAAGCGCTTGCCGCGCACCGAGAAGCCTACGTGCTGACCGGCCTCGGCCTCGACCTCCGGCAGCCCGGTGCAGAGTGTCGTGACCCGGGCCCTCACCATCGCGCCCAGGCTATCCTCGACCGGCGTGAAGCGGTATCACCTCACCACCTTCGGGTGCCAGATGAACGAGCACGACTCGGAGCGCATGAAGGGCATGCTCGACTCGCTGGGCTACACCGAGGTCGACCACCGCGAAGGGGCCGACCTGATCCTCTTCAACACCTGCTCCATTCGCGAGAAGGCCGACAACCGGCTCGTGGGCCACCTGGGCGAGGCCAAGCGCCTCAAGAAGGAGGACCCGGAGCGCGTGATCGGCATCGGCGGCTGCTGGTCACAGTCGATGAAGGAGGGGGTGTTCGAGCAGTTCCCGTTCGTCGACGTGGCCTTCGGCCCGGGGCAGGTGCACAAGCTCGCGGAGTTCCTCACCAGCGACAGCCTCACCGCCCAGGGTTTCTTCGAGTTCGAGGGCTTCACCGGCCATCTGCCGATGAAGAGGGAGCGCGAGTTCCAGGCCTGGGTCCAGATCAGCGTGGGCTGCAACTGCGCGTGCTCCTACTGCATCGTTCCGTCGACCCGCGGCCGCGAGGTCTCGCGGCCGGCGGCCGAACTGGTGGCCGAGGTCGAACGGGTGGCCTCGGAGGGGGTCAAGGAGATCACGCTGCTGGGCCAGAACGTCTGCTCCTACGGGCGCGATCTTCCGAGGGGGGCGAAGACCAGCTTCGCCGAGCTTCTCTCCCTGATAGACGCCGTCGACGGAGTGGAGCGCATCAGGTATACGAGCCCTCATCCCAAGGACATTCGCGAGGACGTGATCCTCGCCCACGCGGAGCTGCCCTCGGTCTGCTCGCACATCCACCTTCCCCTGCAGTCGGGCTCGAGCCGGGTGCTGAAGGCGATGCGGCGCACCTACGGCCGGGAGCGCTACCTCGAGCGCGTGGCCATGATCCGCGAGCTCGTGCCGGATTGCTCGCTCACCACGGACATCATCGTCGGCTTTCCCGGCGAGACCGAGGACGACTTTCGCGAGACCCTCGAGGTGGTGGACGAGGTCCGCTACGACTCGGCGTTCACGTTCATCTACTCGCCCCGGCGCGACACCGAGGCGGCAAGCCTCGACGGGCAGATCCCGCACGACGTGGCCAGTGAGCGGATGGGACGGCTGGTCGACCTGGTGCAGCATCACGCCGCCGCCCGGGCTCAGCGTTTCGTCGGGCGCACGCTGCCGGTGCTGGTGGAAGGTCCGTCGCGCACCGATCCGGCGAAGCTGCGCGGGCGCACCGAGCACAACAAGACGGTCAACTTCACCGGCGTGGCCCCGCCGGGGGAGACCACCGACGTGGAGATCGACTCGGCCACCAGCACGACGCTGGCCGGCCACGAGCGGCTGCTCGCGCGCCTGGGCTGACGCTAGCTGCCGGCGACGCCGGTCTCGGAGTGGGCTTCGGTGTCCGGGTCGGGTTCAGCGCCGTCCGCGACCGCGCCGTCCGCGACTGCGCTCTCCGCGATCTCGTTGAGCCGTCGCTCGGCCGTGTCCATGACCTCGAAGGCGCGGGTGGCGTCGGCGATGCGCTCCTGCAGGGCGCTCAGCTTGTCCCGAAGCTGGCCGGTCTCCTTGCGCGACGAGTCCAGCTCGTCGCGAAGGTCGCGCTCGCCCATGGCCTGTAGCTCGGCCTGACGCTCGCCCTCGCCCCGTAGTCGCGCACATTCGGCCCGGGCCTGCTCGGCGCGGCGGTCGGCGTCGGCCAGCAGGTCGAGCTGGGAGCGCAGGCGATCGAGCTCGGCGCCGCCGGTCGCGCGTTCGTGGTCGAGCTTGGCGTGTGCCTTGGCCAGACGCTTCTCGAGCTTGGCGATGCGCTCGCGGCTCTCGGCCGAGCCAGTGGCTCCCGCCTCGAGCTCCTCGCGGCGGGCGCGCTCGGCGGCCAGCTCGTCGCGCAGCTCGGCGTCGCGCTCCCGGTGGGCGGCGCGCTCCTCTTCCAGTTCCTCGCGGTGGCGCGCGGAGGCCTCGGCGGAGGACTCGTTCCTCTGGGCCTCAGCGGCCTCGAGCTCGGCCCGGAGGGCCTCTGCCTCCTCGGCGTGGCGGGAGCGCTCAGCCTCGAGCCGGTCGGCGTGCTGTCGCTCGATCGCCGCCAGCCGGCCGGCGTCGATGCTCGACGCCCGGGCATCCTCGAGAGCCTGTACGTGCTGGGTGCGCTCGGCGGCGAGCTGGAGCTCGTGGCGAGCCCGCTCGGCTTCCAGCTCGGCGGCGTGCTTGGCGCTGATGGCCTCCAGCTCGCTCTCCTGACGCTCGGCCTCCATGGCCAGCTTGGCGGCGCTGCGCGCCTGCTCCGCCGCCAGCGCCTCCTTGTGGCGGCCGCGTTCGTGGTCGAGCTCCTTCGCGGCCACCGCGCGCTCGGCCTCGACAGCATCGTCGGTGCGGGCGACGTGTGCGTCGAGCTCCTTCTGGTGGCGCTCGCGCTCGGCATCGATCGCGTTTCCGGTGCGGGCGCGCTCGGCTTCGAGGTCTTCCGCCAACCGCGCGCGCTCGGCGCTCAGCTCGCGCTCCAGCTTCACTCGCATGGCCTCGAGCGCATCCTCGCCCGCGGCTGCGGCCTGGTCCGCCTTGGCGCGTTCGGAGCGCAGTGCCTCCTCCACCGCCTTCATGCGCGCACCCTCGGCCTTGGCCCGCTGGGCCTGGACGGCCTGTTCCACGGCGGCGGCCCGCGTCTGCTCTGCCTTCGTGTCCGCCGCCCGCAGCGCGTCGTCCAGGGCGGCAGCGTGGGCCTTGTCGGCACGGGCTCGCTCGGCCCGCAGCGCGTCGTCCACGGCGGCGGCGACTGTCTCGTCGGCCTTCGCAGCAACGGTCTTCTCGGCCTCTGCCCGGACGGCCCGCCGGGCGTCGTCGACGGCAGCGGCAATTCTCTTCTCGACCTCGCCACGTTCAGCGCGCATCGCTTCGTCGAGCGCCGCCTTGCGGCCCTGCTCGGCCTCGTCGCGCGACGCCGCGGCCGCTTCCTCGCCCGCGCGAGCCACCAGCTTCGCCGTCTTCGTGCGCTCGGCGCTCAGCGCCTCCTCGACTGCGGCGGCCTGAGCCCGGTCAGCCCGGGCACGCTCGGCCTCCACCGCTTGGGCCACCGCCTCCGCTCGGCCCTTCTCGGCCGCCGTGCGCGCCTGCTCTGCCGTGGCGCGCTCGGCCTGCAGCGCTTCGGCCACGGCCGCTGCGCGCGCGCTCTCCGCCCGAGCGCGTTCCTCGCGGCGCGTCTCGTCGATCACCGCGCCGCGGGCCTTCTCCGCCCGGGCCCGCTCAGCTCTCAGGGCCTCGTCGGCCTTCGCACGCTCCGCGCGCAGGGCATCTTCGACCGCCGCCAGGCGTCTGCGCTCGGCCTCCTCCCGCTCGCCGGCCTGCGCCTCGCGCACCGCCGTGGCCGCCCGGTCGCGCTCCTCGCGCAGGGCCTCGTGTGCGTCGGCGAGCTTGTCGCGCGCGTTGGCGAGCTTGTCCTGCATCGCCGACAGCTCGCCTTCGAGCTTCTCCAACCTGCCGTCGGGGGCCGAGGAAGCGGCTCCCGAGGAAACGGCGGCGAGCGGGGCGCTCGGCCCGGGGTCCTCCTCCGGGGGAACGATCAGCGTGCCGATCGTGTGGGGCCCGGCCGCCAGCGGCTCGTCCATGAACTCGAGCTCGTCCAGGGCCTTGACTATCTGGCCACGCGCGGCCACCGCCGGGCGGACCGGCAACTTGGTCATCACCGCGATGTCGCTCAGCCCGAGCGAATCGGTGGGATCGGCGATCGCCACGATCAGGGCGCCGTCGGCGGTGAACCCGATCGGCGCCGCCTGATAGCGACGCGCCGCGCTTTCGCGGAGCACCCGCGCCGCGGCACGGTCCACCGGATACTCATCGAGGTCGATGTGGTCGAGCGCGTACCGCTCGGCCAGCGCCCGCGCCAGCTGGTCGGCCGTGATCAGGTCGCTCTCCAGCAGCACCTTCTCGGGCGTCATTCCGGGCCGGCGGGCCGATTCGACGGCCTGGTCGGCCGCGGTCTGGTCCACGAAGCCCAGCTCCACGAGGATGTCCGAGAGGAAGCGTCGTCCCGCGCCGCTCAGCGTCGGGGCGCTCACGCCGGGACCGGCATGCACGCCTCCCGGTGCTCCAGAGGGTGCCGCTTCGGCCGGACCGGACCGCGGCACGGGCGGGTCGGCCAGCGGCTCGGCGCTCACGCCGCCTCCTCGGCGGCCGGATCTCCAAGCGGGGAGACGTACGGGCTGGTTCGCGCGGCCGTCTCGGCCAGCTCGAGAGCATGACGGGCGGAAGCGGCCTCGGCGAGCGACTGGACTCCGTAGGCGAGCGCGGCGGGGTCCGGCCGTCCGCCGCCCACGCGTGCGAGCGAGAGCTCGGCGCGCTGGAGGAAGGCCAGCGCTCCGTCCCGGCCCTTGCAGCCGACGAGCACGGCCGCGAGGCTGTCGTCGGCGACCCGGCCGAGGTGGTCGGTGCGACGCACCCCTCCGGCCAGCACGTCGGCCACGTCCTTGAGCATCAGGTCGGCGACGGCTTCGCCGTGGCGCTCCACCACCCCGGCACGGTCGCTCAGCCGGCAGATCACCAGGTGGGTCTCCACGGTCCCGCGATCGCTGAGCTCCCACTCGCGCTCCGTGGCCTCGAGCAGGGCCGCGCGCAGCGGGAAACCGGTCACCGGATCGGTGGTGGCCCTATCGCGAGCCTCCTCGGACAGCCGTCGCAGCTCGGCTCGGGTGGAGACGCTCTCCCATTCGTAGGAGAGCAGCCGCGCGCCGATGAGCAGCAGTCGCTGCAGCTGGTCGTGGGACGTCGAGGGGTCAGCGGGCGCGGCCAGCAGGACCCCGATGAAGCTTCCGTCGGCCGCGTCGAGGGGAGCCGACCCCCAGGGCACCGCCCGCAGGGCGGTGAGCGCGTCGGCGTCGATCAGCTGCGTCGCGTCGGGTTCGCCCGCGAGCGGCAGCTCCTCGCCGCGAGCGAGCATGTCGCCGCGCGAGTCGAGCACGCGGCATTCGTGTGCGTCCCAGTCGACCTGGCCGAGCACGACACAGCCTCCCGGCAGAGCGCTGCCGAGCAGGTCGAGGACCGCGGTGGCTGCATCCGCGAAGCTGCCGGGGCGGCGTGCCGCCAGCCGGGAGAGGGCGTCGAGAGGCTCGAGGGACATGTCCTTGCAGTCCCCATCGGCAGTTCGGGCACGATTCAGTAGAGCAGCGATCCCTACAGGGCGCGATCCAGATCGCGAAGGGCGGCCCGTGCGGCCAGGATGCCGCCGCCGGTCCACCAGGTGCCGGCGTCGACCCGCCTGACGGCGCCCGAGCGGACGGCGGCCAGACGGCGCCAGGCCGGGCTGGCCGTCAGGTCCGCCGCGGCCGCCTCGCCGCCGCGGGGGACGGACAGCAGGATCAGGTCGCCGTCGAGCCCATCGAGACGGCCCTTCGCGACGGTCTGCGACTCGATCGGGTCGGTCTGGGCTGCCGGGCGCGCGAGCCCGGCGTCGGTCAGGACCTTGCCGGGGAACGACTCCGCGCCGGCCACGAGGATTGATCCCGGCCGCACCAGCACCACGGAGACCTCGGTCTCGCCGGGATCCTCGCCCAGCCGGCCATCGAGAGCGGCCACCCGCCGGTCCCAGTCGATCAGGAGCCGCTCGGCGTCGTTGGTACGCCCCAGCGCCTCGCCGTGCAGGCGCAGGCTCAGCTCCCAGGCGCCGCCTCCGCCGTCGGTCATGATCGTCGGCGCGATCGCGATCAGGCCGCGGAAGAGGCCGCCCTGGCCCTCCTTGCTGCCCAGGATCACATCCGGGCGGGCCTGCTCGGCGGCGCCGAGATCACCGCGACGCAGCGACGGGACCACGTCGAGTCCGCGCGCCCGGGAGCGCAGGTAGGCCGGCACCTGCCCGTCGGGGAGCGCGGCCAGCACCGGACGGACGCCCAGCGCGAGCGTGTCACCGAGCGCGTCGGTGTTCAGCGTCAGGGGTCGCTCCGCCTGTCCGGGAACCTTGAGACCGCCCAGCGGACCCACGCTGTCCTGGACCTTCAGCGGCCGCGCCGTCTCCTTGGACTCGTCGAAGCCGGACTCCTGGCAGCCGAGCGCGAGCGCCGGCATCGCCAGCGCAACCGCGATCATGAGCAGGACTTGATTTCGCACCGCCGCTATTACTAGCGATCGTGCCCCACTCACACCGGGTGATCGCGCTGTTCGGGCCCACCGGCGTGGGCAAGACGGCGGTGGCCGTGGCGATCGCCGAGCGGCTGCGCGCGCGGGGGGAGGACCCGCTGGCCATCTCGGCCGACGCGTTGCAGGTGTACGAGGGCCTCGAGATCCTGACGGGCGCTCCGAGCGCAGCCGAGCGGGCCCGCCTCGAGCACGGCCTCGTGTCGTGCGTCCCGCTGACGGAGACCTTCTCGGCCGGCCGCTTCGCGCGCCTGGCCCACGCCGAGATCGACCAGGCCCTGACCGCGGACCGCAGCCCGATCGTCGTGGGGGGGACCGGCCTGTACCTGCAGGCAGCGCTGACCGACCTCGAGCTGCGGCCGCCGCCCCCGCCCGGACTGCGCGACCGCCTGATCGCAGAGCTCGACGAGCGCGGTCCCGAGGCCCTTCACGCCGACCTGGCCGCCCGCCGCCCGGCCGCGGCGGCCGGGATCGCCCCGACCGACCGCACGCGCGTCATCCGGGCCCTCGAGCTGATCGAGATGGGCGAGGAGCCCGTCCAGCTCGGCGACGGCTCACGGCTGTGGACGGCCGAGCTTCGCCATCCAACGTTGCTGGGGGGCCTGACCATGGACCGGGCCACTCTGTACGCGCGCATCGACGATCGCGTGGACGCCATGGTGGCAGCGGGCGCGCTGGACGAGGTGAGGCGCGCCGACGCCGCCGGCGCCTCGGCCACCGCGCGCAAGGCGCTCGGCTTCGAGGAGCTCCTGCGCGGCGATGTCGAGGGGATGAAGCGGCGCACGCGGAACTACGCCCGGCGCCAGCTCACCTGGATGGCCCGCCTGCCCGGGGTGCGCGTGCTCGACGCCACCGGAGCGGACGCGGACGAGCTGGCCGGGCGGCTGATGGCGCAGCGGGTTGCCTAGAGTGGCCCGCCGTGCGCTTCGAGAAGTGGCAGGCCCTGGGCAACGACTACGTGATCGTGGAGGAGCGTGAGCTGCCCTTCGAGCTCACGCCCGCGCGGATCCGGCGCCTGTGCGCCCCCCACACCGGGGTGGGCTCCGACGGCGTGCTGCTCATCCGCGAGACCGAAGAGCGCGGCTTCGCGGCCGAGATCCGGATCTACAACCCGGACGGGTCGGAGGCCGAGCTGTCGGGCAACGGGGTGCGCCAGGCCGTGATGTACCTGCGCCGCGCCGGCTGGGCCGACAACGATTCGTTCTCCGTGCGAACGGTGGCCGGCGAGATCCGTCCGCGTATAGACGGAGAGCTGTGCACGATGGACATGGGACGGGTGCGGCTGCGCGCGGCCGACGACTTCCCCGACGGGGGCGACGACGGCACCGGCACGTTGACCTCGGCGGGCCGAGAGTTCAGGTTCCAGTTCGTGCAGGCGGGAAACCCGCAGTGCTCGATCGAGGTCGGAGATGACCTCGACGGGCTGGACCTGGGCCGCTACGGGCCCGATATCGAGCGCCACGAGCTGTTCCCCAACCGCACCAACGTCTCCTTCTGGCGCCGGACGGCGGACGACCGGATCCGGGCGCGCATCTTCGAGCGCGGTGTGGGGGAGACGATGGCCTCGGGCACCGGCGCCACGGGCGCGGCGGTGGCCGCGGTGTTGCGCGGGGCGGACAGTCCGGTGACCGTCTGCCTCGACGGAGGCGAGCTCGAGGTGGCCGTGGGCGAGGATCTGCACGTGGATCTCACGGGTTGGGCGCGGCCGGTGTACGCCGGCGTGCTGAGCAAAGAACTGACGATGGAGTTGCATGCAATCGAGTAGCCGCCTGGACCGCCTGCCGCCCTACCTCTTCGCCGAGCTGGAGCGCAAGATCGCCGTGAAGAAGGCCGCGGGAGTCGACGTGATCAGCCTGGGCATCGGCGATCCCGACACTCCGACGCCGGGACCGGTGATCGATGCCCTGACCACGGCCGCGGCCGACCCCGGAACTCACCAGTACCCCTCGAACCGCGGGCGGCCCGAGCTGCGCCAGGCGTTCGCGCGCTTCTACGAGCGCCGCTTCGGCGTGACGCTCGACCCCGAGAGCGAGATCCTGCCCGCGCTCGGCGCCAAGGAGTGCGTGTTCAACATGAACCTCGCGTTCCTCGACCCGGGCACGGTGGCCCTGGCCGCCGATCCCGGCTATCCGGTCTACACCGGGGGGCCGCTCTTGGCCGGGGCAGAGGCGGAGCTGATGCCGCTCCTCCCCGAGCTCGGCTTCGCGCCCGACCTCGGCGCGGTGACTCCGGCGGCCGCCGCGCGCGCCCGCCTGATGTACCTGAACTACCCGAACAACCCGACCGGCGCCGTGGTGCCCGACGGCCTGTTCGAGCGAGCGATCGAGTTCGCGCGCGAGCACGACGTGGTGGTGGTGCACGACGCCTCGTACACCGAGACGACCTTCGACGGCTACGTGGCTCCGAGCTTCCTCGAGACCCCGGGGGCGCGCGAGGTGGGGGTGGAGATCTTCTCGCTGTCCAAGGGCTGGAACATGACCGGCTGGCGCACCGCCGCGCTGGTGGGGAACGCCGAGGCGGTGGCCACCTACTGGAAGCTCAAGACGAACATCGACTCGGGCCTGTTCGAGGCCGTGCA
This sequence comes from uncultured Thermoleophilaceae bacterium, assembly GCA_963751105.1. Lineage (GTDB taxonomy): Bacteria > Actinomycetota > Thermoleophilia > Solirubrobacterales > Thermoleophilaceae > JACVRW01. The sequence goes on from CAVVTG010000002.1 coordinate 1,429,270, forward strand.
GCTGGCCGCCGCGCGGGCGCTCGACGAGGGACCGCCGGCGGAGATGATCGCCATCTATCAGCGCCGGCGCGACTTGGTGTGTGGCGCGCTGCGCGAGATCGGCGTCGAGGTGATCCCGCCCAAGGGGACGATCTACGTCTGGGCCCCGGTTCCGGCCGGCCACACCTCCGCCTCGTTCTGCGAGCTGGTGTTGGAGGAGTCCGGCGTGGTCGTGTCGCCCGGCAGCGCCTACGGGCCCAACGGCGAAGGCTTCTTCCGCATATCGCTGACCATCGACGACGAGCGCCTGAGCGAGGCGGTGGAGCGCCTCCGGGGTAACCTCGCGCCCTGATGCACTACGTCGGACTCGTTCCCATGCAGGGTCGCCTCCAGCTCGCCATGCTGGAGGAGGTTCGCGCTCCCGAGCCGCCGATCCGCCTGAGCGCCCTCTTCTTCGAGCCCGGCTCAGCGGCCCAGGTGGCGGCCGAGCTGCGCGCGCTGGGCGAGGTGGTGGTGGCGATCGGCGCGCCCATGCGCGTGCCGCTCGCGGACCGCTCCACCCGCGACTGCGATTCGCTGCTTGTGGGGCGCGGCGTGACCCCCCAGCCGCCGGACGCCGAGGTGCTGCGGCTGGCCGGATTGCTGGCCGATCTGCCGGCCTTTGCGCCCAACGAGCGCGACAACGGCCACGGAGGCGCGGTGTGGGAGGGGGCCTACCACCAGTTTCCCGTGTTCGAGACCAACCCGGAGGGCGTGTTCTGTGCCCTTCAGGGCCGGCGCCTGCCGGCCAAGCGCCACCCGTTCGGCATGCAGGTGCGGATCGAGGAGCTGAGCGGCGATCACGTCATCGACGAGGGCGGCGACCTCTGGCACCGCCGCACGGAGGAGCTCGACGCCGCCGCCTGCGCTCTGGCTGCTCATCGCTACGCCGTCGGCCACGCCTCGTGGCTCGGGGACCCGGCAGAGAGCGTGCTGGTGCTCCCCGGGAGCTCGATACCCGAGCTCTTTCCCACCGAGGGCGTGATTCCGCCCGTGGAGCGCCTCCAGCTGCCGCCGGTCACCGAGTGACCACCGGCATTCCGCGAAAACCGGCCTAGACTCTTCAGAGATGCAGAGAGGCCGGGACGGACGCCATTCACCCACCCGCAACGGCGACGGAGCTCGCAGCCCGCGGGCGCGCCAGCGTGCTCTGTGCATCTCCGCCACGCCGGCCGAGCCCGACCTCAGCGAGCTCCGGGAGCTCCTGCGCACGGCCGGGGTGGCCGTGGCCGGGGAGATGGTGCAGCGGCGCGACCAGCCCGATCCGGACCGCTACTTCGGCCGCGGCAAGCTGGCCGAGCTAAAGCGGGCCGTGGGGGAGGCGGACGCCAACCTGGTGGCCTGCGACGACGAGCTGCTGCCCCGTCAGGAGCGCAATCTGGAGGAGGCGCTCGGGGTGCCCGTCATCGACCGCACGGCGATCATCCTCGACATCTTCGCCGACCATGCTCACTCGGCCGAGGGCAAGCTCCAGGTGGAGCTGGCCCAGCTCGAGTACAACCTCGCGCGCATGCGAGGGCTCTGGACGCACCTCGAGCGCCTCGGCGCTGGGCGCCTCGACGGCGGCATCGGCACACGAGGCCCGGGCGAGACGCAGATCGAAACCGATCGCCGGCTCGCGCGCGATCGCATCTCCGCGCTGCGCCGCCGGCTCGACCAGACCAAGTCCACGCGCTCGACCATGCGCCGGGAGCGAGAGCGCGCCGGCCTGCCCACCGTGGCGCTCGCGGGCTACACGAACGCCGGCAAGTCCACGCTCCTGAACGCTCTCACCGGCTCCGAGGTCGGCGTGCAGGACCGGCTCTTCCACACGCTCGATCCCACCACGCGCTCGCTGGAGATCTCCGGGCGCACCTACCTGGTGACGGACACCGTCGGCTTCATCCGCAAGCTGCCGCACGCGCTGGTGGACGCCTTCTCGGCCACGCTCGAGGAGGCGCTCGGCGCCGACCTGATCGTGCACGTGGCCGACGCCTCGGTGCCCGAGCACGAGCTGCACGAGATGATCGCCGCAGTGGACGACGTGCTGGCCGAGACCGGCTCGGGCGAGCGTCCGAGGCTGGTGGCGCTCAACAAGGTCGACGCAGTCGACAGCGAGCGCCGGCATGCTCTCAGCTTCCGCTTTCCCCAGGCCGTGCAGATCTCGGGCGAGACGGGGGAGGGCCTCGAGGACCTGACCGAGGCCGTCGAGGCGCGCTTCCTGGCCTCGCTCACCCCGATGGAGCTGCTCGTGCCCTACGACGAGGGCGGCAGCCTGTCCGAGCTGCACGACCTGGCGGGCGAGCTCGAGCGCGAGGACACCGCCGACGGCGTGCGCATCCGGGCGCGGGTGCCGGTGAGCGCCGCGCCGCGATTCGAGCGGTTTGCGGCCAACGGCTTGCCCAACTCGTCTTGAGGCTGCGCTTCCAGCGCCTCGCCCAGAACGCGCTGGCGCCCGCGCGGGCCCACCAGGACGACGCCGCCTTCGATCTCCACTCCGCCGACGCCGTGGTGATCCAGCCGGGCGAGCGGGCGGAGGTGGGCACGGGGCTGGCGGTGGCCATTCCTCCGGCTCACGCGGGGCTGGTGCTGCCGCGGTCGGGCCTCGCCGCGCGGCACGGGATCTCCCTGGTAAACGCCCCAGGCCTGATCGACCCGGGCTACCGGGGTGAGCTGCGGGTCCTGCTGCTCAACACCGACCGCCACGAGCCGTTCGAGATCGCGCCCGGGGATCGCATCGCCCAGCTCATGGTGGTGGCCACCGGCGTGGTTCGGCTGCACGAGACCGAGGAGCTCGACGAGACCGTCCGCGGGCTCGGCGGCTTCGGCTCCACCGGGCGCTGAGGCTCAGACCCCGGCCGCCCGCCGGGCCGACGCGTGGGCGGCGGCCTCGAGCTCATCGTGCGCCAAGGGCTCCAGCTCGATGCCCAGCGCCAGCTCGATCAGCCGGTCGGCAAGCCACACGTTCTTCGGCAGCAGCGGACCGTGCAGGTAGGTGCCGATGACGTTGCCCGAGTGCACGCCCTCGAAGCCGTCCCGGCCGTTGTTGCCGTGGCCGTTGAGCACCCGTCCGAGCGGCGACTCGGAGGCGCCGAGGTAGGTGCGCCCGCCGTGGTTCTCGAAGCCCGCGATCACGCGCGGGCCGTCGCCGAGGTCGGCCTCGATCGCGCAATTGCCGATCAGCCTCGGGCCAGGCTCGCGCACCGTCTGCAGGTCGACGAGGCCGATGCCGGGCAGCTTGGAGCCGCCCAGCTCGTAGGAATGGCCGAGCAGCTGGTAGCCGCCGCAGACGCCGAGCACCACGGCTCCGCGGGAGGCCGCGTCATGCAGCGCCTCGCGCTTGGTCTCCGCCATGTCGGGCGCGATCGCGATCTGGTCACGGTCCTGGCCGCCGCCGATGTAGAACAGGTCGTGAGCGCGGGGGTCCGGCCGCTCACCCACGCCGGCCGCCGCGTGCTCGAAGCCCAGGCCGCGCCACTCGCAGCGGGCGCGCAGGATCGCGATGTTGCCGCGGTCGGCGTAGATGTTCATCAGCTCCGGATAGAGCGAGCAGACCCTCAGCGCCGGCACAGCACCACCGTGCTCCCCACGTGGGACTCTGTCGAGTCGACCCGCACGCGCGCCTCGGGCCGAAGTCCGTGTTGCGCCGCCTCTTCCTCGAGCTGTCCCGGCGTGAGCGAGTCGAGCTTCAGCGCGTACCGCTCCTCGGTCAGCTCACCGGCAGGCGAGACCACCTGGCGCAGCCATTCAACGGCCACGCCGCCGGGCTCCGGCCGCACGTCGAGCGGCAGGCTCGAGTAGACCCAGCCGCGGCGCTCGCCCACGTCCGGCAGCGGGGGCCTGGCGTCGTCGGCGGCCACCGCCTCGTCGAGGTTCGAGATCGCCGCCCCGAAGACGCCTCCCGGCCGCAGGCACGCAGCCGCCCGGCGCAGCACGTCGCCGCGCCCGGCGGCGCCGCCGAGGATCTGCATGAACTGCATGGGGGCAATCACCAGCGCGAAGCCCTCGATGGGCGTGAGCTTCCGGGCGTCGGCCAGCCACCGGGCGATCGTCAGCTCACGGTCGCGCGCTCGGCGGCCGAGCTCGTCGAGCAGGAGCTCATCCGACTCCAGCGCCGTCACCTCGTAGCCCTCGGCCGCGAGCTCGAGCGCGATCCGCCCGGTGCCGGCGCCCAGGTCCAGCACGGGGCCCTCCGCCTCGGCCGCCAGCCGAAGCCAGGTGTCGAGATCGGCCGAGTAGGAGCCGTTCTCGACGTCGTGCCAGATCACGCCCCGGTCGATCACTCCGACCACCTGCGGGCCAGCCCGCGCCGGGCCAGCAGATCGCGCAGCTCGATCAGCGCGGTGTAGGTGGGCAGGGCGAACAGGCGCTGCCCGGCCGCGCCGGCCACGGCGTCGTCGAGGGCGGGGCCCAGCTCTCGGTTCACCTCGAGCTCGGCGTCGAGTCCGGCGTACTTGAGGCGTAGAGCCATCTCCTCGGCGCGCGTGCCGGAGCAGACCGCGCGGCGCACACGGCCCGCCAGCAGCTCGAAGTCGGCGTCCCAGATCCAGGACACGTCGCGCCCGTCGGCGGTGCGGTCGTTCAGCGCGAGCCACAGGTCCAGCCGGCCGTCCTCGAGGATCAGCGTGCGCAGGACCTCGTTGGCCCCGGCGGGGTTCTTGATCAGCAGGATGGAGAGGTCGCGACCGCCGACGGGGATCGTCTCGACCCGGCCGAACGAGCCGGCGAAGCCCTTCAGCGCCTGGCCCGCAACGTCCAGCGGCACGTCGAGCTCGAGCGTGGCCGCCACGGCGGCCAGTGCGTTGTAGACGTTGTAGAGGCCCGGGAGGGGGAGGCTCAGCTTCAGCTCGCCCTGCGGCGTGTCGAGCGTCACCCGCGAGCCCTTCATTCCCATCAACTCGACCCGCGTGGCGGCCACCGCCGGGACCGGGCGTTCACGCCCACAGTTGGGGCAGTGGTAGCGGCCGAGGTGCCCGAGGTACACGGCCTCGTACTCGTAGGGTGTCCCGCAGTTTCGGCAGTGCTTGGAGTCGGCGGCGTGCTGCATCTCCGGCAGTGCCTGGGAGTCGTCGGCCAGGCCGAAGTAGGTCACCCCCTCGCGTCCGCGGCCGAGGTCCGCCACCAGCGGGTCGTCGGCGTTGAGCACGAGGCGCGCCCGCCCGTCGAGCTCCCCCACCACCTCGGCCCAGCGGTCGGCCAGCAGCTCCAGCTCGCCGTAGCGGTCGAGCTGGTCGCGGAACAGGTTCGCGAGCAGGAGCAGCCGCGGCCGCAGCTCGCGCGCCACCTCGGGCAGCCAGGCCTCGTCCACCTCGAACAACCCCAGCTGGCCGGGCTCGCGGCCCGCGTCGAGCAGCGCCGTGGCGACGCCCCAGGCCATGTTCGAGCCTGCCCGGTTGTGCACCAGCGGCCGCCCGTCCCGCTCGAGCGCCGCGGCGATCATGGCGGAGGTGGTCGTCTTGCCGTTGGTGGCCGAGACGATCACCGAGCCGTCGTCCAGCTGCCCGCCCATCCGCCCGAGAGCGCCCGGCGACAGCTTGAGCAGCATCCGCCCGGGCGCCGTGGTGCCCCCGGTACGCCCGAGGCGGCGGCTCGCGGCGCGGATGGCGCGGGCCAGAGTGCGCGCGGGCCGGAAGGTCACGCCGGGACGATGATCCGAAGGCAACGCTGCTCGACGCCCACCGTGGCGGGGGTGGCGCCGATCGGGTCTCCGTCGGCGTAGATCACGAACGGGCGGTCGGACGTCAGCTCGATCCGCTCGCCGCGCAGGAAGGTGACGTTCGGCGAGTCCACGTGCGTGCCCTTGAACACCTTGGGGAACTCGCGCAGGAAGGTCAGCTTCGTCGCCTCGCTGGACATCATCACGTCGAGGCGGCCGTCGTCGAGCTCCGCGTGGGGGAGCACGTACATGCCGCCCCCGTAGGCCTTCGAGTTACCCACGGCCACCGAGTAGCCGGTGACCTCGTGCGGCACCCCGTCGACCGTGACGCCGAAGCGCGCCGGCTTCCACGCGGCGAGCGCCCTCAGCGCGGCGTACAGGTACACCGCGTTGCCCCGGATCAGCTTGGCCTCGTTGGCGATCCGATTGGCGTCCGAGTCGAAGCCGAAGCTGGCGATGCCGAGGAAGGGCGTGCCGTCCACGTCGGCCACGTCGAGGAGCCGCTCGCTGCCCTGGGCGGCCACCCGCGCCGCCTCCGCCGGGTCGGTCGGGATGCCGAGCACCCGCGCGAGGTCGTTTCCGCGGCCGCAGGGCACCAGCGCGAGGGCGGCCGGCGAGTGCCTGAGCACCCCGGCGAGCGGGCGCAGGAGCCCGTCGCCGCCCATGGCCAGCGTCGTCTCTCCCTCGCGCGCGGCGCGCTCGGCCTCTCGGGCCGCGTGCTCGATGTCACGCGTTATCACCGTGCGGTGGGGGCAGTCGAGACCGTCCAGGGTGGCGTGCACGGCCGGCAGGGCGTCGAGCGCCCTCCCCCCGGCGGACGCCGGGTTGACCAACAGCGCGAAGCGGCGGCTCACTCGGCGGCCGCCGCCGATGCCGCGCTGCGGGCTCTCTCGGCCGCGGCGGCGCCGCGCTCCGCGCCGCGCAGATGCGGTGCCTTGTCGACCCTGCGGATATCGGCCGTCCGCGTGATCTCGTCCCCGAGGAGGCGCTCCGCGTGGGGCTCCTCGAGATCTTCGGGGTCGAGGGTGAGGAGCACGTCCTGGCCCACGCTGTGCCACGCCTCACCGGTGAGCTTCTCCGACGCCACGAGCAGCTGCCCGGGCCGGGCCACCCAGTGGAGCTCGAAGCGCCCGAGCCGGTAGGCGTACAGCTTCTCGCCGTCCGAGAACAGCACGTTGAGCCCCGAGAAGGGGGAGCGCTCCACCGCCGTCGTGAGGGCCAGGCGAAGGCTCCCCACGGGGTCCGCGGGGTCGTAGCGGTGCATCAGCAGGTTGAACAGGTGCTCGGAATCGGTATCGCCGGCCGGCCGCGCGACGCCCGGCTCGAGCAGCCGCGGGTAGGCGAGGACGGTCCCGTTGTGGCCGAGGGTGTAGCGGTCGAGGCTGAAGGGATGCGTGTTCTCCAGCCGCAGATCGCCCATGGTCGCGCGCCGCACGTGCACGTTGAAGATGCGAGCACGCCGCTCGGTGGCGTCCACGAACTCGCCGTCGGCGTAGGCGGCCTCGGGAAAGCGGACGATCTGCGGCGGTTCGCCGCCGGCGCGCTCGTAGGCGGCCATGCCCCAGCCGGAGTCGTGGTCCTCGGACTGCCGGATCAGGGGGTTCTCGGCCTCGAGCAGCTCATGGCGAATCGAGAGCGGCTCCCCGGCGACGCAGCCGAACACGCGGCACATGACCGTCGCAGGATATCGGGGGCAGGGGGGCGAACTTCTCCGGCCCGGCTCTTCAACGGGCATGGAAGCGTCGACTCAGGAACCCAGGCACATCTGGTGGGCCCGGCCGCGCAAGCTCTGCGCGCTCGAGCGGCCGGGGGGAGGAGGCCGCAGTCACCGGCGCGAGCGCAAGCAGGCGGAGATCGCCTACCTGCAGGCCCGAGGGGTGCGCCTGGTGATCTCGACCATGGCCTCGCGCCACAATCTCCCGGCCTACGAGGAGGCCGGCCTGGAGTGGCGCCACGTTCCGGTGGCCACCACGGAGGGCGGGGTCGCGGCCCTGGAGGAGCTCTTGGCCATGCTGCGGCGGCAGCTGCGATCGGCCGGGGCGATCGCGATCCACGGAAACCGCTGGACGGACTTCGTGGCTGCGGTGTGCGCGGCGCATCTGCACGAGCTGCGGGGCACCGATCCGGCGCTGGCGCTCGCGCAGGCCGAACGGGCGGGGTTGACCGTCAGCGACGAGGCCTGCGCGCTGGTCGGCGTGGAGCCCGCGGAGCTGCGCCGGCTGGTGACCTTGGATGGGCGGGGATAGACTGGCGCCCGCCATGGACCTCAAACTCGAGCTGATCCCGATTCCGGTGTCCGACGTCGACCGGGCCAAGGCGTTCTACTCCGAGCGAGCGGGCTTCAGCATCGACAACGACGTGACGGTGCGCGAGGGCCTGCGCTTCGTGCAGCTGACGCCTCCCGGCTCGGCCTGCTCGGTCTCGATCGGCGAGGGGCTCACGCAACTCGAGCCGGGCTCGCTCGATGGGCTTCAGCTGGTGGTCGAGGACATCGAGGCGGCCCGCGACGAGCTGGCCGGACGAGGACTCGAGGTCTCGGACGTCCAGGACTTCCCGTGGGGCCGGTTCGTGTTCTTCTCGGACCCCGACGGCAACGGCTGGGCCGTCCAGCAGATCCCCGACTACGGGGAAGGCCGCACCCAGCCGGAGGGCGTGTAGCCGTTGCCGCGCGCGGATCTGCTGTCCGCGAAGCGCATGCCGCAGTTCGTCGGTTGCGTGACGCTCGTGGCCGGCGCCGTCCTCGTTGCGGCCCCGGGGCGGGTGTCGGAGCCGTTGGGCCTCGACGGCCAGGATGCGGCCCTCCGTCTGATCGGCGCGTCCGACCTCGTCCTCGTGCCCGGGCTGCTGCGCGGACGCCCGCGCTGGTCGTGGATGATCGGCCGGGCCGCTCTGAACCTCGCGCAGGCCGCGTATCTGCGCTCCGTGGCGCCGGGATCCTCCTCACCCGGGCTGCTCACAGGCGGGGCGAAGGTCCTCGTGGGCCTGACCGCCGTGGACGGAGCCACGGGCCTGGCGCTGCGCCGGCGCGGGGTGTAGGCGGCTCAGCGCACGGCGCTCAGTCCACCAGCAGCGCGGCGAGCGTTTCCGCCACCGCCACGGGCTGGGGGTCGAGACCCTCGAGCTCCTCGCGCCGCGCCCCACCGGTCAGGACGAGCGCCGCATCCAGCCCCGCCGCGGCGGCCGCGGCGAGGTCGGTGTCGATCCGGTCGCCGGCCACCAGCGTGCGGCCGTCGCCCAGGCGGTCGAGGGCGGTCAGCATCAGCTGGGGCTCGGGCTTGCCGACGGTCTCGGCCGTGCCCCCGCTGGCCACCTCCACGGCGGCCACGATGGCTCCCGTACCCGGCCACAGGCCGTCGGGCTGGGGATAGGTCGGGTCGCGTGCGGTGGCCAGGAAGTCGGCGCCGCGCCGGACCGCAAGCGCGGCGTTGCGCAGGTCGTCGTAGACGAGCTGCTCCGTGCCGCCCACGACGACGACCTCGGCGCGCGACGCCAGGTCGGTCCCATTGAGCACCTTGAGGCCCGCGTCCTCCACGTGCTTTCGCAGGGCGGGTGTGCCGATCACGAAGGCGGTGCGGCCGGTCCGGGTCTCGGCCAGCAGGTGCTGCGTCGCGCCGCCCACCGTCACCACGTCGCGCAGCGAAGCCCTGATCCCGATCCGCCACAGCCGGGCCACGTAATCCTCGGTCGCCCCCCGCGGGTCGTTGGTGGCGTAGGCGACCCGCTTTCCGGCCTCCCGAAGAGCCTCCAGAGCCTCGAGCGCCCCCGGTGTGGGCTCCTCGCCGATCCACACGCATCCGTCCAGATCGAAGATGAACTGGTCGTAGCGAAGGGCCAGGGACGCGAGGGGCACGTCGCTAGCCTACGGCTCCGTGTTCCGGCCGCTCGCACTCCTTCTGTGCCTGCTCTGCCTCGCCGCCGCGGCCTGTGGCGACGACGACGACGATGGCGGCTCGCCGGGCGGCGGCGGGGGCGCCTCCGAGGCCGATCAGGCTCAGGCGCCCGAGGCCAAGGGCGCCTGTGAGGAGGTGGTGCGGCCGGAGCCCAAGCAGGATGGGGGGCAGAAGAAGCCGGGAAAGGCGCTCGATCCGGCCGCCACCTACGACGTGGTGCTGCAGACCACCTGCGGCGACATCACGATCCGCCTCGACCAAAAGACGTCGCCCAAGACGGCGGCGTCCTTCGTCTCACTCACTCGTGCGGGCTTCTACGACGACACGGTGTTTCACCGCATCGTTCCGGACTTCGTGATCCAGGGGGGCGACCCCACCGCCACCGGCTCCGGCGGCCCGGGCTATTCGGTGCGTGACGTGCCGCCTCCGGACGCCGCCTACACCGAAGGCGTGGTGGCCATGGCCAAGACGGCCGCGGAGCCACCGGGCACCGCGGGCAGCCAGTTCTACATCGTCACGGCCCCGGATGCCGGGCTGCCGCCCGACTACGGCGTGCTGGGCAAGGTCGTGAAGGGGCTCGACGTCGCGCTGGCGATCGACAAGCTGGGCGACCCCGCCAGCGGCGAGGCCGGCACGCCGTTGCAGCCGGTCGTGATCGAAAAGGCGAGCGTCGATGAGTCCTGACCCCGTGCAGGCGATCTACGACGTCGACGAAGCCGAGTTCGAGCAGCGCGTGATCGAGCGGTCCCGTGCGCTGCCCGTGGTGGTGGACTTCTGGGCCGACTGGTGCCAGCCGTGCAAGCAGCTCACCCCTGCGCTCGAGCGGGCTGCCACCGCGCGCGCGGGCAAGGTGGAACTGGCCAAGGTTGACGTCGACCGCAATGCGCGCCTGCAGGCCAGCTTCCGCATCCAGGGCATCCCGGCGGTCAAGGCCTTCCGCGACGGCCGGGTGGCCTCCGAGTTCACCGGCGCTCTGCCGCCGGCGGAGGTCGAGCAGTTCTTCGACGCACTGGTCCCCTCCGAGGCCGACGAGCTGGTGGAGGGGGGCGGCGAACCGGAGCTGCGCCGCGCGCTGGAGCTCGATCCGGCGCATGCCACCGCCCGGCGTGAGCTCGGACGCATGCTGGTGGTGCGCGGCGACACTGAGGAGGCTGTCGAGCTGCTCGAGGGCGCGCCCGGCGATTTCGTGGCCACGGGGCTGGTTGCGCGGACCCGGCTGACCGGAGACGCCGATCTCGATCGCGCCTTCACCGCTTGGGACGACGGCGATCCCGAGACCGCCCTGGAGCTGCTCCAGCAGGCGCTGGCCGTTGCCGCTCCCGACCGGCGCAACGAGATCCGCGCCGTGATGGTGGCCATCTTCACCGAGCTCGGGGCAGAGCACCCGCTGGCGCGGGAGCACCGCCGGCGGCTGTCCGCTGCTCTGAACTGAGCGCGGGGTACCGGATCGAGCGGGGCGTCGTCAGGCTGCGCCGCGCGCGGCCCGGGCTCTGGCCTGGCGGCGCCGGCCGAGTAGCACGAGCACGCCCAGCAAGATCACCACGAGCAGGAAGCCGAAGAAGACCGAGCTGCCCACGCCGATTCCGCCGAAGGGCAGCGAGATCAGCTGCACAAGCCCGAAGCCGATCGCCAGCAGAACGATGACCAGCAGGAGGATGAGGACGATGCCGCGGATGCGAGCCACCATGCCCGCGCTCTGGGGCGGGATCAGCAGGCCCATCATCCGCAGCATGAACAGCTGCCGGCTCGAGGGAGCCTCCTGGCCAAGCCGCTCCATCGCGTCGCGCAGCTCGTCGGGCTTGCGCTCGGCCAGCGCGAGTGATGCCTTCATCATCTGGCGCAGGGCGGGGCGCTCTTGCGGATGGCAGCCGGCGAGAGCCTCGTTGAAGTACGCGCGCGCCGCCTTGACGTCGTAGCGCTCGGCCGCCCGCGCCCCGAGGATGGCCTTGGCGGCCACGCGATGCTTGGATTCGCTCTGGAGCTGCTCGTCCGTGCGCGACTCGAGCTGTGGGATCGCGCCCAGCGCTCCCACCTGCATCTGCATCTTCATCTGCTTCTGCTTTGCCACCGCCGAGAGTGTGTCAGACGGGCGGAGCGCTCAGGCGGCCTTGGTTACCGCTTCGCTCTAGGGGGTAGGAGCGCCTCATGCTCATCGGAGGCATCATCGCCGTCTGCATCATCCTGTTGATTCTGGCCTTCCTCCTCCCGCGCCTGTCGCGGGGTCCTCAGCGTGGAGTTGATCGAACGCTCGGCGTCGGCCAATCGGTCGGGGGCAAGGCGCCCGGCCCGATCGGCAAGCTGTTCTCGAAGTCGTTCGGCACGTCGCGCAAGGCCACCAACAAGAGCGCGGCCACCGGCCGGAAGGGACGCGACAAGACCGGGGTCTAGCCGGCCCGGCGGGTCAGTCCCGCGGCCAGCGGGTGTCGGTTCCTATCTGGGTCGGCGCCTGGTCGTCCAGCGGCCGCTCGTTGGGATCCTCGCCCGCGGCCTCTGGCCCGGCGCCGCCCGGCAGCAGGTCGAGCTCGACCTCCGCCGTCGGCGGATCAGTGCTGTCCGCCTCCGGGTCGGGCTCCAGAAGCGCCTCCTCGGGCACCGCCCGGGGGGCCGCGGCGTCCGGGGCCGGCTCGGGCGCAAGCTCGGCCAGGGGCTCCTCGGGCTCCAGGCCCTCGGGGAGCGTGACGCGCTCGGCGGCGTCATCGGCCGTGGCGAGCACTTCGTCGGCGAGTTGGCGGATGTCCTCCAGCAGACGCTGGCGCTCCTCCCACAGGAGCTGGGTGTCCACCACCACCTTCTCCGAGTACTCGTCGGCCTGCCGGCGGAGGAGGTCGGCCTCGCGCTCGGAGCGCTGGATGCGCCCCTCCGCCTGCGAGCGCGAGCGCGCGGCGATCTCGTCGGCGGTCTCGTGCGCCCGCTGAAGGATTCCCGCGGTCTCGACGCCGACCTCGTCGAGGGCTCGCTGGACGACCGTTTCGCGTGACTGACGGCCCTCCAGCTCACTCACCAGGTCCGCGACCTGTTCCATGAAGGTGTCCACGGCCTGCCGGTCGTAGCCGCGTACCGCGAGCGGAAACTCTCGATCCCTGATCTTCTCGGCGGCACTGCGCTCGAATCGGCCCTGCGCAGGCTGGATTTCCACGTCCTCGCTGAAATCGGACTCGGACATGCACCTGAGTATGCCCAGCGGCTACGACGATGTAAGCCCCTGCACCACATTGCCCGCCAGGTTGGCGCTTGACAGGTTCCTCGACGGGATGCAGGGTGACCTCATCGGGTCGGTCGTGCAGCACCTGCGTGGGGCCCTCGGCCGCGGGCTGGCCGAGTTCGAGGCCGTGCTCGACGCCCTGCCCCAGGGTGTGGTGGTACGCGACCGCGACGGTGGGACGATCTTCGCCAATCAGCGCGCGGTGGCCATCTTGGGCATGGAATCGGTGGCCGAGCTCATGGACACGCCGCTCGAGCGGCTCTCCCAGCGATACGAGTTCTTCGACGAGGACGGACGAGAGCTGGCCGTGACGGAGCTTCCGGGCGCCCACGTGCTGCGCGGCGAGGGCTCGAACGACGGTGTGATCCGGTTCAGGCGCCGCCACGACGGGCGGGAGGTGTGGATCCTGATCCACGGCCGGGCGCTGGAGGGCCCCGACGGCGAGCTGCTGCTGGCGCTGATGACCCTCGAGGACGTCACCAGCCTCCACGAGCAGCGCGACCGCGAGCGCTTCCTCGAACGCGTCAGCCGCGAGCTCGGCCGCTCGCTCGACTACGAGACCACCCTCCGCATCATGGCCCGGCTGACCGTTCCGCGGCTGGCCGACTGGTGCGCGGTGGAGGTCGTGGAACCCTCCGGCGTGCTCGTCCGGGGCGGGCTGGCCCACCGCGATCCCGACCGTGAGCGCTGGGTGGCCGAGGATCCCGCGCGCTTCCCCGGCGCCGCCGCGGGCGTCAACGGGGCATCGCTGGCCGCGCTGGAGCGACCGCTGGTGATCGAGAACCTGTCGGCCTGGCTCAGCGCGGCGGCTGCGGGAGACGAGCAACGCCGCGGCGGGCTGGACATGCTTGAGCTGGCTTCGGCGGCGGTGGTGCCGCTCCGGGCCAGGGGGCGCCTGTTGGGTGCCGTGACGCTGGCCAACGCGGAATCGTCCCGGACCTTCTCGGCCGACGATCTCGCTCTGTTCGACCAGCTCGCGGCCCGGTACGCCGTGGCGCTCGACAACGCGCGGCTGTTTCGCGACCAGCAGCGCATCGCGATGCGGCTGCAGCGCAGCCTGCGGCCGGGCCGTCTGCCCGCGGTGCCGGGTCTGGACGTGGCGGTGCTGTACCAGCCGGCCGGCGACGGCGCCCAGGCGGGGGGCGACTTCTACGACCTGTTCGAGGCCGGTCCGGGAGGATGGGTCGCGGCGATCGGTGACGTCTCGGGCAAGGGGACCGACGCCGCCGCCGTGAGCGCGCTGATGCGCCACACCGTGAGGACGGCCGCCCTCGATCAGCCCAGCCTTCCGCGCGCCTTGGCCCTCGCCGACGGAACCCTTCAGGCAGAGGACGAGCCCAGCCGCTTCTGCAGCGCGGTGCTCGTGCGCCTGAACGTCGCCGAGGGCGTGACCCGGCTCATCCTGGCCAACGCCGGGCACCCGCCGCCGCTGGTGGTGCGCCACGACGGGCAGATCGACTGGCCCGAGCCGTCCGGCACCATCCTCGGCGTGGCCAGGGCCGCGGCCACGCCGGAGGTCGGGCTCGACCTGTGGCCCGGCGACGCGCTCGTGCTGTATACCGACGGGGTGATCGAGGCTCGAACCGAGGACGGGCTGTTCGGCGAGGAGCGGCTGGGTGAAGCGCTGCGACCGTGTGCCGCCCAGGGAGCCCAGTCGATCGTGGACTCGCTGCGACAGGCGCTCTCGCCGCCGGTGTCGTTGCGCGATGATGTGGCTGTCCTGGTCTTGGCCATGCCACCCGCACGTTGAGCGCTCGAGCATCCGGGGCGGCCGCGAGCCCGCCCGCCACCCCGTTCGTCCTGGCCTTCGGCCTGGTGGCCGCCGCCTGCCTCGCCGCGCACCTCGCCTTCGCGCTGGGCGCAGGGTCGGGGAGCGCTCTGATCGAGGACTGGCTCTACCTCCTGCTGTTCGCCGCCACCGCGGCGTCCTGTGCCTGGCGAGCGGCGCGCGTCCCCGAGGAGAGGTTCCCGTGGGCCCTCGCGTCGGTGGGTGTGGTCGTCTGGCTGTCGGCCGAGCTCGTCTATCGCGTGGCCGAGTCCGATCCCGGCGCCGGCTACCCCACGCTCACCCGGGCGCTGCTGCTGGTGAGCTTCGTGCTGGCGGCCGTCACGATCGCCCTGCTGGCCCGCCGGCGCGTGCGCAGCGTGGAGAGGCGACTCCTGCTCGACGGGCTGATCGGCGGCCTCGCCGTGGCGGCCGTTGCGGCGATTCCTCTGTTTCCGGAGGCTGAGGCCGCGGGAACGGGCCAGGCCGGCCCTCCGGCGCTGTTCCTGCTGGCCGATCTGGCCATCCTCGCGTTCGTGGTCGTGGTCACCGGGCTCACGGGCTGGCGTCCGGGCTGGTGCTGGGGCCTGATCGCGGCGGGAATCGTGATCAACACCGCGGGCAACGCGGCGCTGGTGGGGGAGACCGCCGCCGGGACCTTCGAGCGGGGCGGGCCGGTGGACACCCTGTTCGCCGCCAGCGCGTTGACGCTCGCCCTGGCCGCCTGTCTGCCGCTTCAGCGAGCAGGGGTCACGCTGCTCGACCGGCGCCGGCTCGTGGGACCGGCGGCGTTCGCCCTGGTGGCGGTGGGCGTGCTCGGCGTGGCCGGCTTCACCAGGATCAGCCCGGTGGCGGTGGCGCTGGCCTGCGCCACGCTCGTGGTGCTGATCGGCCGAACAGCGCTCGCGTTCCGCGACAACGCACGTCTGCTCGAGCGGGCCCGCCACGAGGCGCTGACTGACGCGCTCACCGGCCTCGGCAACCGCCGCCGCCTCGCCCGCGACTTCGAGGAACTGGCCGAAGCGGGAAGGAGCGCGGAGGGGAGGACGCTCGTGCTTTTCGATCTCGACGGCTTCAAGGCCTACAACGACGCCTTCGGCCATCCCGCGGGGGATGCTCTGCTCACCCGACTGGGAGGCCGGTTTCGCGAGGCGGCGGCGCCCAACCCCGCCTATCGGGTCGGCGGCGACGAGTTCTGCCTCCTGGTGGACACCGACCGCCTGCGGGCGGAGGCGCTGATCGCGGCCGGCAAGGACGCGCTGGTGGAGCAGGGCACGGCCTTCTCCATCACCGCGTCGTACGGCGCGGTGAGCATGCCCCACGAGGCCCGCAGCTGGGAGCTGGCGCTGCAGATCGCCGACCGGCGCATGTACGCCCACAAGGACCGCCGGCGCACGTCGGCCACCGAGCAGACGCGTGCCGCGCTGCAGCAGCTCCTGGATGAGCGCTCACCTCAGGCATCGGAGCGCCAGCGCGAGCTGGCCGACCTGGTCACGCTCCTGGGGCAGCGTCACGGCCTGCGTGAACCGGAGCTCGACCACCTCGCTCGCGCCGCCGAACTCCAGGACATCGGCCGGGTGGCGCTTCCGACAGGGATGCCGACCGGGGACACCGCCCAGGCCGAGGACCGCGCCCTCCTGGAGCAGCACCCGCTCATCGCGGAGCGGATCCTCGCCGCCGCCCCGGCGCTGGCGCCCGTGGCTCGCATCGTGCGCTCCGCATACGAGCGCTACGACGGCAACGGGTATCCCGACGGCCTCGCGGGCCAGGACATTCCGCTGGAAGCGCGCCTGGTCGCGGCCGGCCGCAGCTTCCTCGCCCTCCAGGAGACTGAGCCGGGGGCCGCGGTGCTCGACGCGCTCGCCGCCGACGCGGGCGCCGCCCTCGATCCGTTCGTGGTGGACAACCTGCACCGCCTCGACGCCGAGCTCGGGCTCACGAGACTTGACCCGGACTCGCGCCGGGGCGCGCTGCACGCCGAGGCGAGCGCCCTGCGCGACACGCCCCGCCAGGCCGCGAGCGACGGCTGAGCGGGCGGCCCGGTCAGTCGGGCTGGACGACGAGGAAACGGTTGCCGTCGGGGTCGCAGAAGCAGAACTGCGCCGGAACCGGGTCCGGGATGCTCACCTCGCTCGAGATCAGCCCCGACCGGCTCGTTCCCTCGCGTCCGATCTCGGGGTCCACGTCGACCCCCGCAGCCAGCAGAGCGGCGTGGTCGGCCTCGATGTCCTCGGTGGCAAAGGCGCAGTGGGCCGCCTCGCCCCCGGAGGACTGACCTTCGCCCGGCGGCACCAGCGCTATCGCGATGGCCGAGCCCGCCGGAGCGACCTCGACCCAGCGGCCACCGTCGCTGTACCCGAAATCGGAGCGCTTCTCGAAGCCGAGCTGGTCGAGGTAGAACCGGAGCGCCCGGTCCTGGTCGGCCACCGGGACGAACACGGTCCCGACCTGGCTGATGCGTGTCTTGCTCTTCGTGTCGTTCATCGCTGGTAACGACACGTACCCCGAGGGAGACTCATCGCTGGGACGCCTCATAACCTGCCTTATGTAAAGCGGGATAGGAAATCGCAGAAGCGAACCGGATCGCTACGACACGATTGACGTCGCGATCACGAAGTAGACGAGGATCGACAGCAGATCCTGAATCACTGTGCAGACCGGCCCCGAACCGAACGCCGGATCGAACCCCAGCCGCTGGAACGCCCACGGAAGGACCATCGCGACCACCGTGGCGATCGAGCAGCTCGCGAGCAGGGCCAGCGCCACGGCAAACGCGACCGAGGTGTCGCCCCATACGGCGAGCGCGAACGGGAAGAAGGCGCCCGCTATTACCATCCCGATCGCGAGGCCGGTGGTGAGCTCGCGGCGCACCACCGAGCGCAGCCCTACGCCGACCGCCAGCCCGCGGATGAGCAGCGCCTCGGTCTGAGTGCCCACGGCGTCTGCCATGTAGACGACGGCGGGAATGAAGAAGGCCAGCAGCACGTTCGCCTCGAGCTCGGCCTCGTACGCGCCGACGATCGCGACGGACGCCATGGCTCCGAGCAAGCCGATGAGAAGCCAGGGGAGCCGGTGCCACAGGCGACGACCGACCGGCTCCCTCATGGCGAGCCGTGCGCGGGTCGTCCCGGCTAGGTATCCGCCCAGACGCGCGAGGTCCTCGTCGTGCTCGGCCAGCAGCACGGCCAGCATCCGGTTGGGCGGTATGAGGCCGGCGAATTGGCCCGCCTCGTCCACCACGGCGATGCTCGACTCGCCGCGCTCGACCATGCGCCACGCCACCAGCTCTTGGTCGGTGCCCGGGCCCACAACCGGCGGATCGCCATCCATGATCTCCGCGACCGGCCGATCTGCACCGGCCGCGAGCAGTCGCTCCATCCTCACCACCCCGGCTAGCGCCCCACGCTCGACTACAGCTACGTCGCTCGCCGATTCGAACGTCTGCCCGGCCAGCGCGGCGCGCACCTCGCCCACCCGCCCGCTCGGGGCGGTGATCGGTATGGACCGCGTGGCGTGTTCGGCGGCGACGCCGAGAAGCCCATCGGGCCGCTTCGAGGAGGCGGATCCTTTCATCAGTCGCGGCAAGCCTCTCAGCGGCGGTGGACGTCCCGAATCGTGTGACCGCTCCGGCAAAAGAGCATCTCAGGGCTTGACTCGAGGAGGGGAACCGTGTCGAAGGTCACGACCGAGAAGGGCTGGCCGGCCGACGAGAAGTTCAAATGTCGTGGCGGAAGAGCTTGGACCGTTCCTGCAGAGCTTGGGCTAGCGGGCGGTCGCTCACTCACCGGCTAGACCCCGAGCGTCACAGCGAGCAGCGCCATCAGCGCGGCGCCCACGAAACAGCCTGCCGCCGCCGGCTTCCGGTGGCCGCGGCGGAACGCTTGTGGCAACAGCTCCACCACCACGAGCGCCAACATTGCCCCCGCAGCGAATGCGAACGAGAAGGCCAGCAATGCCTCGATCTGCTGAACCAGGGCATACGCGATGAGCGCCCCAATGGGCTGAGGCGCGCTGCTCAGCACGGCCGCCCAGAACTGCTGGGTGCGACTGAAGCCGGCGGCCTCCATCGGAATGGCTGTGGCCGTGCCCTCGGGGATGTTCTGAAGCGCGATGGCAAGTATCACGAACAGGCCCAGTCCTTCGGTGTCAGAGGCGAACGCGGTTCCGATCGCAAAGCCCTCCGGCAGGCTGTGAACCAGCAGGACACCGAAGACGAGCACCGATCGTTGCACCCCCGCGCCGCTCAGTTGCCCGACGTGAACGTCGTGGCCCCGGAGCGCGCTTCTCGACACCAGCAAAAAGGCCACTCCGGTCGCTGACCCGGCGGCCACCGCCACAGCGCTGCCCTCGCCGAGCGCTGGAAGGAGTAGACCCACGACCGATGCCACGCTCATCAAGCCGACGGTTAGGCCCCATAGCGCGGGGCGCAGCTGCTCAGCGCGACCGCCCAACATGGAAACGGGGATCGCGCCGATGCCGGTCGCCAGGGCGGTGGCACAGCCCGCCAACGTCAAGATCGCAATCTCCACTTAGTCGACGAGCTTGCGAGCCGGCCCGTGCCGAGCGAGGGCCGCTCGTGTTGATCGGCCCGGCCATAGTTGAACGTGCCCGCCGGGTCCCTCATCCCATTGGTCTTTGAGATCCTCGCTCAAGGTCGGGCACCCTAGCCGCCCGTGTGGAGCCGAGGGACCGCCCATTCGCCCAGAGGGCAACATCGGTTTCTACCGCGCCGCGATTCTTTCGGGGGTGGGAACCAGGTGGGAAAGATCTGCGTCCCCAAATGGCTCCTCGGGACTCCTATTTCCAACAGGCAACGGGCAGGCTCCCCGGCCGGAGGTGCTGTACTCCCAGTGTGGGGCCAGACGGACGAGAGGTGCTCGCCTTCGATGCGGTCAAAGGGACCGCCGCGGTTGACCTGTATTGGTTGCCACTCGGGGCAGGTGGGCACTTAGTCAGGCTCAACGGTCTTGCCTACGAGGCGTTCATGGCACGGATCGAGCGGCGTCCGGCGTGCGATCTCTACCACTCCGCGCTCCAAGTCGAAGTCGGAGAAGAGACGTTCGTCATCGAGCAGACGCCGGTCGCAGACCTGGGCGGCAAGCAGCGGGGCGTCGTCGCCGGAGGCGCCGTCGGCAGTCGCTGGGCAGGCCGATTTCGGATCTTCCGCTACGAGATCCGCGTGTGGCGTGGTGGACACATTCCGGACGTCGCCGAGGCCGTAGACAGCCCGCGGCGACTGACCAACGAGGAAGATCGCTCGCGGCGCCTCCTCGACGTATCGGGCGGGTCCCGACTCCGGTGTGGGGTCGCGATGAGCTTGGGACGGGCGAGATGTGGAACTCCAACTCGGTGATCGCGTGGGCGATCGCGCGCAGCGGAATAGCCACACAATCACTTAAGCCGCCGTCAGGCGGGCGTGCGCCCGGCTGGCGGGCCGGACTCGTCGCCGCCCGCAGGCAGGACGAAGCCGTGCATCCCAGGCACACGAACGCTGCCGCTTTCCACGCGAAGCGGGCGTAGAAGCCGGGGCTGATGACCTAGACGCGCAAGCTTGAGGGCCTCTTCTCGGACCGGTCCCGCGGAAGGGAGTACAGTGCGTCGTAGAAGCAGATCAGTGCGCGGCACTTCTGGGTCCCGACGAACGGGACCTTTTCCGCCGCGCCTCGATCGCCGCTCGCGCTCGCAGCATCGGCGCCGGTGACTCTCGGGAGACCTTAAAGATGGCGCCGCCGGCGCCCATAGCAATGCCTGTCTTGAGAGGAGTGCGTGCCATGAATGAGCGCGCCGCACCGTCGCTGTATCCGCTGCGTGTCGAGGGGGAGCTTGATGGCCACCTCAGCCGCTGGCTGTGGCTGGTCAAGTGGGTCTTGACGGTCCCGCACTTCATCGTGCTCGTGTTCCTGTGGATCGCGTTCGTCGTCCTGACCGTCGTCGCGTTCTTCGCGATCCTGTTCACCGGGCGCTACCCGCGCGCGATCTTCGACTTCAACGTCGGCGTGATGCGCTGGTCCTGGCGGGTGTGCTTCTACTCCTACAGCGCGCTCGGGACCGACCGCTACCCGCCGTTCACGCTCGCCGACGTACCGGACTACCCGGCACGGCTCGACGTCGAGTACCCCCAGGCGCTCTCGCGCGGTCTGGTCCTCGTCAAGTGGTGGCTGCTGGCGCTGCCGCAGTACCTCATCGTCGGCGTGTTCGCCGGCGGCGCCTGGGCGGGCTTCACCGCGGCCAACGATGACTGGGCATGGACCTCCGGCGGCGGCCTGATCGGCCTGCTCGTCCTGATCGCGGGCGTGGTGCTGCTGTTCACCGGCCGTTACCCGAGGGCGATCTTCGACTTCGTCATGGGGATGAACCGCTGGTGCTTCCGCGTCGCCGCCTACGCGACGCTGATGACCGACGCCTACCCGCCGTTCCGCCTGGACATGGGCGGCCCCGAATCGGCGACCGACACCGCTCCGACCGACGCCATCAGCCCCCAGCCAGCACCCGGGCTCTCATGACCAACGCGGGCCCCGGCGGCGCCGTGCGCTGGGTGTTCGCGGCCGTTGCCTCGCTGCTTCTCGTCTCGGTGATCGCCTCGCCTGCGGCCGCCGCCACTCCCCCCGACCGCGCGACGCTCGCGCGGATGGACAGCGTCATCCGCGAGGGTATGGAGCGTTCGGGTATGCCGGGCTTTGCCGTCGCCGTGGTGTCCGGTGGCGGTTTGGTCTACTCGCGCGGCTACGGCGATTCCGGTGAGGGTCGCCGCGCGACGCGGCAGACACCCTTCCTGCTCGGCTCGACCTCGAAGTCCTTCACGGCGCTGGCGGCGATGCAGCTTGTGGACGCCGGCCGACTCGACCTCGACGCGCCCGCCCGTCGGTACGTGCCCGAGTTCCAGCTTGCCGACCAGCGGGCCGCCGACCGCATCACGGTGCGTCAAGTCCTTCAGCAGACCACCGGGATGCCTGCGACCGCGGGCGGCCCCATCGTCAGAAGCGCGGCCGACGGCACCGCTCTTGAGGCCCTGCACGAGCTGCAGGGGACGACGCTGGTCGCGCCCCCCGGGGAGGCGTTTGCGTACTCCAACGGCAACTACATCCTGGCTGGGCTGATCGTCGAGCGGGCCTCCGGCGAGCCCTACGCGCAGTACGTCCAGCGCCATATCTTCACGCCGCTGGGCATGCGCCACAGCTACGTCGCACTCGACGCCGCGAAGCGCGCCGGACTGGCGACCGGGCACCGCTACTGGTTCGGCCGGGCGACCGCCCACGGGCCGACCTTCCGCCCCGGCATCCAGGCCGCGGGCTATCTCATCTCCTCCGCCCAGGACATGGGTCGCTACCTAGCCATGTACCTCAACCACGGCGTCACGGCCAACGGCGACCGCATTGTGTCGCGCCGGGGGCTGAAGACGATGCTCGCCCCGGGACGACCGGGGAAGCTGGGCGGATGGTCAGACCACGCCGATGCCCGTTACGCGATGGGCTGGTACGTCGGCGGCCCATGGTCAGAGCCCGCTCAGCTCCATCCCGGACGCGCTCCTGACTCCAGCGCGCTGATGGTCATGTTCCCACGCCGCGAGCTGGCCGTGGTGACATTGACCAACGCCGCGAACGAGCTCTCGGTGCCGGGCTACCCGGCCTCGGTTGACCGCGTCGAGCGCAACGCCGTCGATGCGCTCATCGGCGACCCCGTCGATACCGGCACCTCACTGCATCGCTTCTACCTGTACTTCGATCTCATCGCCCTCGCGCTGCTCGCCGCGGTGGCGTGGCCTGTCGTCCGCGCCGCGCGTGCCCTCCGGACGCGCACGCGCCCGCGCCACCGGAGGCTCGCCGTCGCCGGCGTCGTGACACGCGCGGCTGGGGGCATCCTGCTCGTCGCACTTCCCGCGCTGACGTTCGGCTGGCGCGCCTCGTTCCTCTGGCAACCCGACGTGTTCACCCTCATCTGCCTCATCGGCGCCTTGCTGCTGGTCGCCGCGGCGTTGCGCCTCGCCAGGCTCTTGCGACGCCCTCCAGAGTCCCCGCAGGAAGGGCCGGGGTCAGGCACCGTGCCGGCAGAGACCGCCGCGACGCCCGCGTTGGTCGCCCGATGACCGGATCGCATCAGCGAAGAGCAGCAGCATGACCCCCACCGCAGTCGGGAAGCGAATGGGCGCCGGCGCGGCGGGCGCCTTGGCCGTCTATGCATCGGTCCTGCGGCCCCGTATCCGGTGGCTCGGTACAAGTTACGAGGAGCGGGCCGCGACCTACCCCGGAGATGACCTCATCCCCCGCGGCCGTCGGTACGGAGCGATGGCGACCACGATCGCAGCGCGGCCGGAGCGCGTCTGGCCGTGGCTGGTCCAGATGGGCTGCGACCGCGCCGGTTTCTACAGCTTCGACCGCCTCGACAACGGCGGCCGACCGAGCGCCGACCGCATCCACACGCAATGGCAGAACCTGCGAGAGGGTGACCGCATCGCGTCGGTTCCCGACGGCAGTCGCTGGTTTGACGTCGCGTTCTTGGTGCCCGAGCGGGCTCTCGTCCTGCGAGCATCGGTGACCGTCCCGGCGGCGCGCAACTTTTCCCCCGCGGACGGATTGCCGCGCGCGTACAGCGACAGTACCTGGGGCTTCTTCCTGCGGCCAACGCTCGACGGGCACACGCGGCTGGTCGTGACCGGCAAGGCGTGCGGGAAACCGCACGCGCTCATCGCCGTCGCCAACTGGCTGTTCTGGGACCCGGCGCACTGGGTGATGCAGCTCAAGCAGTTCGCCGGGCTACGCCGCCGCGCCGAGTCCGTGCCCAACGGCGCTGCCGCCACGCCGGCGACTGACGGCGCCGCCGCAAGCGGCGCCGGTCTGTCGGATAAGAGCGCTCCGGACAGCGAAGCGGCGCCCGCCGAATGACACGATGGGCGACGCGCCTGCACGCATGGGTGTATCGGCGCTCGGGCGGACGGTTCCTCGGGCGCATGGGCGGTCAGCCCGTCCTACTGCTGCAGACCACCGGGCGCCGCTCCGGTCGGACCCGCACCACGCCGGTGCAGTATCTCGCAGACGGGGACACGTCAGTCGTCGTGGCCTCCAACGGCGGCGCCGCACGCCCCCCGGCCTGGTACCTCAACCTCCGCGCCAACCCGCACGCCCGGATTTGGGTCGGTGCACGCCGCATCGACGTTCGGGCTCAGGAGGCGGCCGGTCAGGAACGCGCGGCGCTCTGGCAACGGCTGACGACTGCCAACCGCTACCTGGAGCGTGCCGCGCGCAAGGCTGGACGCGACCTCCCCATAATGGCCCTCGTTTCCTCGACGCCCCCGACTCCGCGGCCGGCCGCCGACCGATCGTGACGACAACCCCCGACCTCACGCGCCCTTTCAGCTCGGACATGCTCGGGGGTCTCGACGAGCCCGTCCGGCGCTACTTCGGCCACGCCATCAGCGACGGTGCTGCGCTCCCGAACGGCGTCCGGATGGCGATGAGCGGGCGCATCAAGATCGGCCTCTGGCTGCCCTTCACCGCCGAGCAGACGGTCGACGGGCGATCCTTCACTTGGCGAGCCCGCGTCGGGCTCGGGCCGCTGACGCCGCTGCGCGTCACCGACCACTACGCAGACGCCGGCGGCAGCACCGAGGGCCGCTTGCTCGGGCGCGTAACCCTTTTCCACGTCGAGGACGTCAACACGGCCCACTCGGCGGCGACGCGTGCTGCGATAGAGAGCGTCGTGTTCGCGCCGCCCAGCGTGCTGCCCGGCCGCGGCGTGGACTGGCGAACCGAGAGCGAGACCGTCATCGTCGCTCGCTTCGACCTGCCTCCCGAACGCCCCGAGGTTCGCGTGCGCATCGACGGCCACGGCGCGATACGCACCGTAAGCGCCCTGCGTTGGGGCAACGCCGGCGAGAAAGCGTTTCAGTACATCCCCTTCGGAGGCGTGATGCACGCCGAAGCCCGCTTCGGCGATTTCATGCTTCCCAGCAGCGCCAGCGTCGGCTGGTGGTTCGGCACCCCGCGCTACGCGCCGTTCTTCCGGGCCGACATCAGCGCGGTCACGCCAACGCCCAACCCATCACACCGCCATGCCCGGGCGCCCCTGTAGCCGTCAAGCTGATCAACCCGCTCGCGCATCTGGTCGCAGACCGGACGTCCGTGCGGTCACCGCCCTCTGTCCCGGCGCCTCGCCGCCCCGTTGTGTGGAATCACCACGCTCAGGTGCTCGCCGGCTGCGGACTGCCGGCGTCGTCGCGCAGGTCGCCCTCCAGCGAGATCCTCGGGAGGATCCGGTCGAGCCAGGCCGGCAGCGTCCAGGCGCGCTCGCCCAGCAGCGCCATCACGGCCGGCGCCACCACCATGCGCACCACCAGAACGTCGATGAGGATCGCGCTGGCCAGCCCGAGGCCGATCGTCTTGACCACCACCTCCGGGTCGGAGACGAAGCCCAGGAACACGGCGGTCATGATCACGCCGGCGGCCAGGATCACCCGGCCCACCCGGGCCATCGCCAGCACGACGCTCTCGCTGGGGCCGGCGCCGCGCATGTACTCCTCACGGATCCGCGACTGCAGGAAGACGTTGTAGTCCATCGACAGCCCGAACAGGATGGCGAACATGAACAACGGCACGAAGGACACGATCGGCACCTCGCCGTCAACGCCCAGCAGGCCGGAGCCGAGCCCCTCCTGGAAGACGAGCACCACGACCCCGTAGGCGGCGCCGATCGACAACAGGTTGAACAGCGCGGAGACGATGGGCACCCAGAGCGACCGGAACACCGCCATCAGCAGCAGCACGCTCAGCCCCACCACCATGGCGATGAACAGCGGCAGCCGCGAGGCGATGCGGTCGGCCAGATCCTGAAAGGTGGCGGTGGCGCCGCCGACGTAGACGTTCACCGGCGACTCGGCCGTGGCCCGCGGAAGCACGTCCTCACGCAGCCGGGAGACCAGCTCGGTGGTGCGCTCGTCCTGCGGCGAGGTGGCCGGGATCACGCTGATGACCGCGGCGTCGCCGCGCGGCGAAGGCCGGGGCTGCGAGACCAGCGCCACGTCCGGGTCGGTGTCCACCGCCGCACGGACGCGCTCGAGCGCCGCCCGGCCGGAGCCGTCGCGCGGCGTGGTGGCGGCAAGCACGAGCGGCCCGTTGAACCCGGGTCCGAAGCCCTCGGCGAGCCGGTCGTAGGCCACTCTCGTGACGGAGCCGGCCCGGTCATTGCCGTCGTCGGGCTGGCCCAGCCGCAGGGACAGGAACGGGATGCACAGCAGCGCGAGCATCAGCACGCCCACGGTGGCCGACAGCGCCGGGCGGCGCACGATGAGCTCGCCCCAGCGCGCGAAGCGGCGCGACGGCTCCACGTGCTCGGGCTTTCGTGGCCGCAGCCGCCGGGCAAAGGCCCCCATGAGGGTCGGCAGCACGGTGACGGCGCCCACGGCCACGCAGGCGATCACGATCGCCGAGCCGATTCCCATGCGCCCCACGAAGGGAATGCCGGTGGCTAGAAGACCCGAGATCGCCACCACCACGATCGCCCCCGCGGCCACCACGCTCGTGCCCGCCGTGGCGTTGGCCACGCGGGCGGCATGGGGCACGCTGTCGCCCGCGGCGAGCTGCTCCCGGTAGCGACCGACGATCAGCAGGGCGTAGTCGATTCCCGCACCGAGGCCGAGCATGACGCCGAGCGTCGGCGCGAAGCTCGGGAAGTCGGCGAAGGCCGCGCCGAAACGAAGCAACAGAAGGCCACCGGCCAGGGCGATCAGCGCCGAGATCAGGGTCAGGGCCATGGCCGCGAGCGAGCGGAAGACCAGCGTGAGGACGACGATCGCCACCGCCACGCCGATCAGCTCGCCCACCGGCGCGGTCTGTTGCTCGGCCTGGTCGACGATCTGACCGTTTCTCGACACCTCGAGGCCGGCCTGCTCGCCGATCGAGGCCACCTCCTCGAGCCGCTCGCCCGGAGCCCTGCCCAGCTCGGCCGCGCTCTCGTCGTACTGCACCGGCACGAAGGCCACGCGGCCGTCGCGCGACAGCTGGCCCCTCCCCTCCCGGCTGAACGGGCTCGGCGCCGCCGTCACGTTCGGCTGCTCGGCGAGTGCCGCCGCCGTTCGGTCGATCGCTGCGCGGCGGCCGGCCTCGCGCAGCGTGCCC
Source organism: uncultured Thermoleophilaceae bacterium (assembly GCA_963751105.1). GTDB lineage: Bacteria > Actinomycetota > Thermoleophilia > Solirubrobacterales > Thermoleophilaceae > JACVRW01. The sequence continues at coordinate 1,455,887 of CAVVTG010000002.1, forward strand.
GAATCGGCGGCGAAGACCACGTTGGCGGTGTCGCCCGAGGCGCTCGGAAAGCGTTCGTCCAAAAGGTCCAGCGCGCTTTGGGACTCCGTTCCCGGCGTCTTGAAGTCGTCCACGAACGAGCCGCCCGCCGCCGCCGAGACGCCGGCGAGGAGGGCCAGAACGGCCACGACTATCGCCAGCGAGCGCTTCCAATGTCCCGCCGCAGCGGCCGCCATGCTTCCGAGGAGGTGTGCCATGCGGCGGGAGTAAAGCACATCGAGTGCAATATTGCGTTCACATCATATTTGCTACGTATGTTGCTTTGCCTCCGCTGCAATCGCCACTAGGATTGCCCGGATGAGCGAGGAGGGCCTCAGAGAGCGCAAGAAGCGCCGTACCCGAGCACAGATCGTCAACGCCGCGCTGCGGCTGTTCGCCGAGCGCGGCTACCAGCGCACGACGGTGGCCGACATCGCCGCGGCGGCCGACATCGCGCCCCGCACCTTCTTCGCCTACTTCCCGTCCAAGGAGGCCGTGGTCTTCCATCAGGTGGACGAGGACGTGACCAGTCTCGCCCGCACGCTGCGCGAGCGCCGGGAGGGCGAGAACGCGATGGACGCGTTGCGGCGCTGGATCGAGGAGCAGTTCGGGCGCTGGGACGACGAGACGGGCGCGGACGTGGCGCTGCGCAAGCGGCTGTGCCGCGAGGAGGCCACGCTGGCCCAGTTCGACCGCGCGGTGATGAGCCGTTTCGAGGAGCTGCTGCGCGAAGCCGTGGCGGTCGACCTCGGCGAGCCCGCCGACGGGCTCAGGCCCCGACTCGTGGCCGCCGCGGCCACCGCCGCGCTGGGGTCGCTCGAGGGCTCGCTCGACGAGAACCTGGAGCTGGAGGGACTCCCGTCGAAGGACGAGGCCCTGGCCGTGCTCGACCAGGCCCTCGTGTTCCTGCGCGGAGGCGTCGAAGCGCTGCAGGACGCCGGGGGGCCTCAGCCCGCCTGGGCTCAGTCGGCCACGAGCTCCTGAGCCGGCTCGCCGGCCATCCCCTCGGGGAGCGGACCCTCGGGGGTCGCCTCGGCACGGGCGACGGCTCCGCGAATCCGGTCGTTGCTCATCATCCGGTCGTCGAACAGGGCGAGCACGCCCCGCAGCGCCGAGGCCGTGGGCAGCCAGCGCGGCGCGGTCACCCGTGCCGCCCGCCGCTCGACGCCGCGCGCCATCGCGTCCGCCGCGCTGCTCACCGGCACGACCTTGCCCAGCCAGCGCGGCAGCGCCGCCCGGATCGTCACCGCCGCGGAGTCCGGGGTGAACACTTCGCGCACCATCTGCGTGTCGATGAAGCCGAAGTAGGCCACGCCGGCGCTCGCGCCGAGCGGCGAGAGCTCGGCCCGCAGGGCCCGGCCCAGCTGCTCCACCCCCGCCTTGCTCATCGCGTAGGGAGCGGCCAGCACGGGATGGAAGTAGGCGTACAGCGAGGCCACCGTCAGGACGTAGCCCCGGCGCTCCACCAGGTGCGGGAGCGTGGCCTTGACCGTGCGGTAGACGCCCAGCAGGTCGATTTCGATCGTTCGCTCGGCCACGTCCGGATCGGAGCCCAGCACCGTGGTCAGCTGGCCTGACACGCCGGCGTTCGCGACGGTCACGTCGATCCCGCCGAAGCGCTCGACGGTGGCCTCCACCGCGGCGTCGAGCGCGCCGCGGTCGGTCACGTCGGCCGCGAGGCCGAGCGCACGCACGGCGCCGAGGTCGCGTGCCGCCCGCTCGGCGCGCTCGTGGTCGAGATCCACGAGCGCGACGGTCATCCCGCGCTGTACCAGGCGCCGGCCGGTCTCGAGGCCGATGCCCTGCGCACCGCCGGTGATGAACGCGGTGCGCCCGGCCAGATCCCAGGCCGCCGCCGCCATGTCCGCCTAGCCGTCCACGAGCGTGGCGTCGAGCTCGATCGAGTCGACGGCCGCCAGCGCCTTCGAGACCGGGCAGCCCTCCTTGGCTGCGGCGGCGATCGTGGCGAACTCGTCGGCCGAGATCCCGGGGACTCGCGCCCGGGACACGAGTTCGATGCGTGTGATGCCGAAGCCGCCCTCGACCTTCTCGACGTGAACCGTGGCGTCGGTCTCCACGTGCTCGGCCTCGTGGCCGGCACGGCCGAGCTCGCCCGACAGGGCCATCGAATAGCAGCCGGCGTGGGCCGCGGCGATCAGCTCCTCGGGGTTGGTCCCTTCGCCCTCCTCGAAGCGCGACCCGAACGAGTACGGACCCTCGTAGGACCCCCCTCCCATGCTCATCGTGCCGTTGCCCTCGGTAAGCGAGCCGTCCCAGCGCGCGCTCGCCTTTCTCTCCGGCATCTGCTCTCCCTTGGTCGCTGTCGAGCCGCAAGGATCGCGCATGCCGCCAGTGGGGCGCGCTGCGGTCAGGCGGCGGCGCCCTCGGCGCGGTCCGCGGCGAGGGTCACCGGGCAGCGACCCTCGTCGTGGCCACAGGCGGCCACGTCGCAGAGCCGGCAGGCGTGGCCGGCGTCGGCCCGGCCGCCGATCAGCCCGCCGATCAGCTTCTCGTGCAGGCGGGTGAGCTCGCTCCGCTCGTCAGAGGACAGCGGAGCGAGCACCTCGGCCAGCGCCTCGCCGCGTTCGCGCCGGATCGCCTCCGCCACGGCGGCGCCCTCCGCGGTCAGCCTTATCGACACCGAGCGGGCATCGGTGCCGGGCTCGCGGCGAACCAGCCCGGCGGCCGCCAGCCGGTCGGCCAGCCGCACGGCGGCCGAGTGGGTCAGCCCGAGCGGGCGCCGCAGCGTGTCGATCGAGGAGCCGTCGAGGAAGGTTGACAGCGCGGCCAGCGCGGCCGGCGCGGCGCCACTATGGGCCGCCGCGGTGGTCACGGCCTCCTCCACCCGCTCGTTGATCGCCAGCGACAACGTCCCCAGAAGGTTCGCCTCCCGCGCCCTCTCGCTGGATGCATGAGTCATGCATGTATCCTACCGGCGGTGGGAAGCGACGCGCCACCCCCCGGCGGCAAGCCTTCCGGCTGGACGGCCCCCAGCGGCGGCCAGCGACGCGAGGCCATGCCCGGGCTGCTCTCCCTCCCAGCCTGGGCATGGCGTCGCCTCCCACCTGCGGGTCGGGTGCTGGTCGTCCTGCTGCCCTTCGCCGTGGCCGGCCTGATCGTGGCGCTGGCTCCCGGCATCGAGGACTCCAAGGAGAGCCGCTCGCGAGCGGAGGAGCAGCGGCTCGAGCGGCTGCGCAGCGCTCGGGTCGAACGCATTCGCCAGGAGCAGCGGCCGCTGGCTCGCTCCGGGCCGGCACCGCCGGCCGGCGACGTGCCGGCGCGCGAGCGCCTGGTGGCCGTGGCCTCGGCGCAGGTGGCCGACGACGCCCGCCGCCGGGTGGGCACGGGCGAGCTGGACGGCCCGATCCGGCGCGTGGTGTGCGAGCCCTTCCCGCGCACCGTGGCCGGCAGCGGCGCCGACCAGGACCCCGGACGCCGCTTCGGCGCCTACTCGTGCCTGGCGGTGACCACGGCCTTCGGCCCGAACACCGGCGGTGACGAGGAGTCCTACTCCCAGAGCGAGGCCGGCCTGATCGGCCATCCCTACCGCATGCGCGTGGACTTCGAGAGCGGCCGGTTCGTCTTCTGCAAGATCAGCGGCCGTGCGGGCGAGGGCTCGATCGGCGCCCAGCCGGTGGTGACCGTCCCGCGCGAGTGCGGCGGCCGATAGCGTGAGTCCATGACGGATCCCGAACCCGACATACGCAACCGACCCCTTCACGAGGATGACCTCGACGCCGACCCGCTCGCTCAATTCGGCGTCTGGTTCGAGGAGGCCGGCGCTCAGGGCGCTCACGAGCCCGAGGCGGTGGCCCTGGCCACCGCGTCCGCGGACGGTGCGCCGTCGGTGCGAATGGTCTTGATGAAGCGCTACGGCGCCGACGGCCTGACGTTCTTCACCAACTACGGCAGCCGTAAGGGCGACGAGCTCGAGCGCAATCCGCGCGCGGCTCTCCTCTTCCACTGGCCCGAGCTGGGTCGCCAGGTGCGCGTGGAGGGCAGTGTGGAGCGGGCGCCGCGGGAGCTCAGCGAGGAGTACGCACGCAGTCGCTCACGCAGCAGCCAGCTGAGTGCCCTGGCTTCGCCGCAGAGCCGGCCGGTGGACAGCCGGACCTGGCTCGAGCGCAGGGTCGCGGAGCTGGAGCGCGAGCACGAGGGCGAGGAGCGCCTGCCCGTGGGCGACAGCTGGGGTGGTTTCCGGCTGACTCCCTCCGCGTGGGAGTTCTGGCAGCAGCGGCGCGACCGCCTGCACGACCGCTTCCGCTTCGAGCCCGCGCCCGGCGGCGGCTGGACCCACCAGCGGCTGGGTCCGTAGCCGCCGCCGTCAGCCGTCCGGGTGCGGCTGGAGCGCCACCCCGTGGTCCCGCTCGCGCATTCCCAGCTCGTAGGCCGCTCCGCCCTTGACCTCGAGCTCCCAGGTGCCCCCTCCCCCAGGTCGTTCCAGCGCGAGCCGCATGTCGGCGATCGAGCAGTTGACCACGTTGTGCTCGCCGCCGTCGGGGTCGGCGTAGAGCCAGCCGACGAAGCGGTCGCGCGGCGCGGACACGGTCCCGCGCACCCGCATCCCCCGGCCGGGCAGCAGAAAGGCGCAGCTGTCGGGCGACTCGCCCACCTCCACGCGCCGCCCGGGGCCGCCGAGCACGTGACGCTCACCGGCCAGGCTGATCGCGCCGTTGGCGATCCAGGGCGTGGTCATGGGTCCTAGTCGTATGCGGCCGAGGGCCGCGTCGAGCCAGTCGCCGTCGTCGGTGATCCCGTGCAGCCAGATCCAGCGCTCGGCGTGCTGTACGCCCCAGTTGTGACCCACCATGCCGTGCCAGCCGTCCACGTCGAGCTCTCGTCCGTCGACCACGAGCGACCCTTCGAAGCGCGCCGCGGGAACCGGCGACAGCAGCTTGGTGCGCGGCAGCCGAGCCGTGTACATCCACGGCCGCGGGAGATGAAAGAGCGGCGGCTCGCCGCCCTCGAAGCGCAGGTCCCAGGCGGCCTCGCTACCGATCGACCCCTCAGCTCGCCCGGGGCCGAGGCGTGACTCCCCCACGCTGATCCAGTCGCCGTCGGCAGCCTGCGGCGCCGCCACCGTGATCTTCGCCGCACGCGGCGCGCCGGGCCCGAACAGCGTGAACCAGAGCGAGCCGGTGGGCAGCGCGCCCGGGCGCTTGTGCACCGTGTAGCGCACCCACGCGCCGAGTGGCTCGCCGGGCGCGCAGAGCTTGAGGTAGAAGCTCTCGTAGTGCCCGGCCTTCTGCGCCAGGCCCGGGAAGCGGGCCGCGGTGGGGTCGACGGAGGCCACGCGTCCGCCAGCCTAGGGCCTGGGGCTGCTAGAACCACGGCCATGGCAGACGAACCGGTCCTGGTCATCACGGGCGCCAGCAGCGGCATCGGCGCCGCCACCGCGCGGCGAGCGTCGGAGTTCGGCTACCGCCTGGTGCTGGCGGCGCGCTCGGTCGACCGCCTCGAGGCGCTGGCCGGGGAGCTGGGTGGTGACGAGAAGGCCATCGCCGTGGCCTGCGACGTGACCAGCTGGGAGGACCAGCAGGCGCTCGTGAAGCGCTCGCTCGACGCCTTCGGGCGTATGGACGCCTTCTTCGCCAACGCCGGCTTCGGGGCCCAGCGCGGCTTCCTCGAGGAGAGCGTCGAGCACTGGAAGGCGATGATCGACACCAACGTGTACGGCGCCGCGCTGTCGATCCGGGCCTCGCTCGAACAGTTCAAGCGCCAGAACAGCGGCCACCTCCTCCTCACGAGCTCGGTCGCGGGCCGGCGCTCCATCCAGGGCTCGCTCTACTCGGCCACGAAGTTCGCGGTCACCGGCATGGGCGAGTCGCTGCGCCAGGAGATCGCCGAGACCGACATCAAGATGACCCTGATCGAGCCCGGCATGGTCGACACCCCGTTCTTCGAGAACGAGGTGTCCGGCGCGCTCGAGGCCGACGACATCGCCCGGGCGGTGATGTTCGCCCTCACCCAGCCGCCCCACGTGGACGTCAACGAGATCCTGATCCGGCCGATCCACCAGCCGACCTGAGCGCCAGGGGCTGGATCAGCAGGCCGCGCGCGCGAGTGGGCCGGCTGCGGCAGCGCAGACCTGCGGAAATTGCGGCGCCACCTGTACGCGGGCCACGTCAGCGACCTGCCGGCGTCCGCGCAGATTCGTGCTGCGCGCGACAGCGGTGTTGGCCACGACTCCCGACCCACCCGTGACCTGCGCGACCGCGGTCAGTCGGCGGCTGCGTCCCGGCAGCAGCTTCCCGACCCGCCAGCAGGCGCGCCCGTCGCGCAGCGCGCCGCCGCGTGAAGCGGAGCGCAGCCGCAGGCCGCGGCCGGGGCGGTCGCAGACTCGGACACGGTGCGCGGCGGCCGCGCGTCTTTGAGCGGTCACGACAATGCGATAGCTGAGCACCTGTCCTTTGCGCGTGACGTCCGCGCCGGTCGACTTGCGGACGGTGAGCCGAGCGGCCCCGGCCTTCACGCGTACCGGTCCCAGCCTGAATCGTTGAGTCGCGACACCGTCTCCACGAACGCGTACGACCGGCCGCAGGCTGCCGCGGTCGAGCGGGCGCAGGCGGACGCGGATCGTTGCCTGCTCACCCGGGTCGAGCGGCCCGAGGGCGCAGCGTACGACCTCTCTCACGGTGCAGCGGCCGCCGGTGGTGGGCCGCGCGCCGAGCACGTCGGCGCCCGGCACCTCGACGGTCGCGACCACGTTGTCGATGGGACGGCCGAGGTCGTTCGTCACCTCGACCGTGCCGACCGCGGTTTCACCGGCAGTGGGGGTCCGCGGAGTGACAATCAAGGTCGCCTCGAACGGGGGGCGTTGGACGATCGACGTGATCTCCGGAGAGGTGGCGGACACCGGCCGCCCAGCCGACGCACCGAAAGCGTTTGCGGTCGCGACGTTGGCGACCACGAAATCATCTGGCGCGTCGTCGTCCACGCGCACATCGAAGCTCGCGCTCGCGACCGCACCCGGCGCGAGCGTGCCGATGGTGAAGCCGACCGAGCGGCCATCGGCGGCCGCCGTCCCGGCCGGACCCGACAGCGACCCCTCTACGAGCGTCGTCTGCGCGGGGACCGAGTCATCGACGCGCAGGTCAGTAGCGGCGTCGTCACCGGTGTTCCGCGTCGTCACGGCGTAGCGCAACACGTCGCCGGGCTCTACGTTGCCGCCGTTCAGATCGACGACGGATTTGTCGACGGTCAGCTGAGGGGCGCTCAGGTCGGTGGTGAACGTCACCGCCTGGATCAGGTACTGGTCGAGTGTGGTGGATGCCGCGAACGACGTGCTGGTGGCGCCGTTTCCGAGGAAGCCGTCGGCGACGATGCGATCCGAGTCGAATCCGAGCCCGTTGACGTAGGCGGGAATCCGCTGGCCCAGGGTGTTGGTGCCCTGGAAGGACACCGAGCTGTTGAACAGATTGATCTGGGGATTGGCCGCGTCGGACAGCAACCGGCCGTTGAGCGCCAGTCGATCGCCGGAGCTGCCCCGATCGCCCTCGTAGGCGACGAGCCCGACCGACGTCCGCACCGGCCCGCTCAGCGGCGTGCGGAAACCACTCACCCCGATCGACAGCGGCGGATCTCCCTGCTGAATGGTCTGGAGACCGTCGAAAACGGACAGGTTGCGCAACGGCTGCGCCGGATCGCGATAGACGACGACGAGCGACCACCCCGCGTAGCGGTCCAGGCCGGTGCCGCCCTGCACGTTTCCGACCCAGTAGCGCCCCGACCCGCCTGCCCTGACGAGCGCAGTGACGTCGGCGAAGGTGACGTACGAGCCGGCGATCACCGTGCTGTCTGCCACCGTGCCCGGCACGGAGACGTAGCTCCCGCTGGTCGGGGTCCGCAGCAGCGCCGTTCCCCGCGCCGCGGCGTTCGGCGCGGGGCCGCCGCCACCGCCGCCGCTGGTGACCCGCCCGCCGAAGTAGAGGCCGGCGAACAAGACCTCGTATGCGTCCGGCGGCGTAAAGGTCGAGCTCGAGGAGTTGAACGTCGCGGGGTCGGAGTCCGCGTCCACCTGAACCATCGCGAACGCGTTGTTGCTGAGGGCTGCTCCTGTGGCCGTACCCGCCTGGGAGCCCGCACAGGTAGCCGCCGCCGCGGGACAGGTCATCAGGGTGCTGCCGGTCACCCAGATGGCGCCCGGCTCGTTCGCGCTGTAACGCGTCGCGAACGGCACCTCTCCGAGCGCAGCGGCCGGCGCGACGGTCGCTCCGACGACCAGCACGACCGCAAGGCAGCGGACCACAGCGCGCATGAGCGCAGCAGGCTACCGGGAGGTCGACTCTGTGGCGGTGTCGGGATTCGGGCCGCCGGCCGTACTAGGCTGGGGCCAGTGTCTGGAAGAACCGGGGTCCAGGTCTACGCCCACGTCGACATGGACGCCTTCTACGTCAGCGTCGAGCTGCAGCGGCGCCCGGAGCTGCGCGGGCTGCCGGTGGTGGTGGCGGGCAGTGGGCCGCGGGCGGTGGTCACCACGGCCAGCTACGAGGCCCGCCGCTACGGGATCTTCTCCGCCACGCCGGCCGAGCGGGCACGGCGGCTGTGTCCCGAGGCAGTCTTCATCGCGCCCGACTTCGAGCTCTACCGCCGGCGCTCCGCGGACGTGCATGCGGTGCTGCGCAGGCACGTGGAGCGGGTCGAGTCGGTGGGGCTCGACGAGGCCTATCTCGACCTCACCGGGCTCGACCGTCACCGGGCGGCGGCCCGGCAGGTCAAGGAGGCGGTGCGCTCTGAGACCGGCCTCACCTGCTCAGTGGGCATCGGGCCGAACAAGCTGGTGGCCAAGGTGGCCTCCGACGCCGAGAAGCCCGACGGCTTCCTCGAGCTCACGGCGGACGAGGCCCGGGAGCGCTTCGGCGGGGCCTCGCCCGGCCTGGTGCCCGGCATCGGACCGAAGACGGTGGCCCGGCTCGAACGGCTGGGTATCACCACCCTCGAAGCGCTCGGCGCGCTCCCGGATGGCCGGCTGACTGAGTGGTTCGGCCCCCGGCTCGGGCCGCATCTGGGCGGGTTGGCCCGTTTCGAGGACGAGCGCATGATCGAGACCATGCGCGTGGCCAAGTCGGAGTCGCGTGAGACCACCTTCGACCGCGACCTGCGCGGGATGGAGGCGCTCGAGCCGGTGCTTCGGCGCCTCAGCGAGCAGCTCTGCACGACCCTGGCGAGCCAGGAGCGCCGCGGCCGCACCGTCGGCATCAAGGTGCGCTTCGACGACTTCTCGACCGTCACCCGGGCGCGCACGCTGGAGGCGGCGGTCAATGATCTCGACACAGTCCACGGCGTGGCGCTGGACCTGCTGCGGCGGCTCGCTCCGGCGCGCCCGGTGCGCCTGCTGGGAGTGCGGGTGGCGGGACTCGACGAGCGCGAGGTCGCTCGCGTGCGGATCCCCGTGGATCAGCTCTCGATGTCGCTCTGAGCGCAGCTTCCCCCCTGCGCTAAGTTGGGCGCATGTCCTCGGATCGGCTGACCGCGCTCGATACCTCCTTCCTCCACCTCGAGGACGGCGAGGCCCACATGCACGTGGCCTCGGTGATGCTGTTCGAGGGGCCGCCGCCAGCCTACGACGAGCTGCTCGAGAGCCTCGAGCGCCGGCTGCCGCTCGTGCCGCGCTATCGCCAGCGGCTCGCCTTCGTGCCGCTCGGCCAGGGCCGCCCGAGGTGGGTGGACGACCCCCACCTCAACCTGCGCTACCACCTTCGCTCCACCGCGCTCCCGAGCCCGGGCTCAGAGCAGCAGCTCAAGGAGCTCGCCGGACGGGTGTTCTCCCAGCAGCTCGACCGCGACAAGCCGCTGTGGGAGATCTGGATGGTCGAGGGGCTCGAGGACGACCGCTTCGCCCTCCTGTCCAAGACCCATCACGCGCTCGTGGACGGCATCTCGGGCGTGGACATCATCTCCGTGCTCTTCGACACCACGCCGGAGCCCGCCGCGCCCACCGCGCCGGGCGACCGCTGGCTGCCCCGTCCGCTCCCCAGCCGCATGCAGCTGCTGGGTGAGGCCCTGCTGGAGCGCGGCACCATCCCCGCCGAGATCACCCGCTCGGTGCGAGCGGTGTTCCGTGGCCCACGCCGCATCGCGGCCGGGGCGCGCGACGCCGCCGTCGGCGTGGGTGCGATGGCCTGGGCCGGGCTCAACCCCGCCCCGCCGAGCCCCTACAACCGCTCGATCGGCCCGCACCGGCGCTTCACCTGGGTCAGGGCGGATCTGAACGAGCTCAAGGCGATCAAGAACGAGCTGGGCGGCACGGTCAACGACGTGGTGCTCGCCACCGTGGCCGGGGCCCTCGGCAAGCATCTGCGCCGCCGCGGGCAGCGGACCGACGGGCTCGAGCTTAAAGCGATGATCCCGGTGAGCGTCCGGGCCGACGTCGAGCGCGGCGCGCTCGGCAACAAGGTGGCCGCCATGATGGCCCCGCTGCCGGTGTGGTGCCAGGATCCGGTGGCGCGCCTGGACATCCTGCGCGAGGAGCTGCGCGGCCTGAAGTCGAGCGGGCAGGCCGTGGGCGCCCAGGTGCTGACGGACCTGACGGGCTTCGCCCCGCCGACCGTCATGGACCAGGCCTCCCGGCTGGTGGCCCGCCAGCGCATGTTCAACCTGGTGGTCACCAACGTCCCCGGCCCGCAGTTCCCGCTCTACCTCGCCGGGCGCAGGATGCTCGACCCGTTCCCGATGGTGCCGCTGGCCAAGAACCAGGGCCTCGGGATCGCGCTGCTGTCCTATGCGGGCAAGATCAACTTCGGGCTCGTGAGCGACTACGACGTGGTGTGGGATCTCGACGACTTCGCCGAGGACGTTCGCGAGTCGCTGGACGAGCTCGCCGCCGCGGCCGGGGTCGAGCTCGACCGGGAGACCGTGGGCGCGTGAGGGACCGGCTGGCCCGCTGCGCCCGCGAGCTCGGCATCGAGGTGCACGTGCAGCGCCTGGAGGCGTCCACGCGAACCGTCAAGGACGCCGCGGTGGCGGTGGGCTGCCGGGAATCCGAGATCGCCAAGTCGATCGTCTTCGTGGCCGACGGCGACCCCGTGGTCTGCGTCGCCTCCGGCCGTCACCGCATCGACACGGCGAAGCTGGCCGACGCGCTCGACGTGGCCGAGGTGCGCCAGGCGGGCGCCGAGGAGGTCCGGGCCGCCACCGGCTACGCGGTCGGAGGGGTTCCGCCGTTCGGGCACGACCTGCCGGTGGTGTTCGACGAGGAGCTGCTCGCGCACCAACGGGTGTGGGCCGCCGCGGGCGACCCCAACAGCTTGTTCGAGGTGGACCCGCGCGCGCTGGCCGACTGCGTGGGCGCACGGGTGCTCGCCGTGGGCGAGTCGGACTCCTGAAGCAGCTTCCTGGCCGCGTGTACAAGCGGCGCCGGTAAATCCTGTACCGGGGGCGAATGACCCCGGCTGCCGCGGATCGGACGATCCGCACATGGAACCCACTCTCAACGACGCGCTAGGCCGGATCGACACGCTCTGGGTCCTGGTGGCCGGCATCCTCGTCTTCTTCATGCAGGCCGGCTTCCTGCTCCTGGAGGTCGGCTTCTCGCGCATGAAGAACGCCGGCACGGTGGTGGCCAAGGTGATCGCCAACCTGTCGATCGCGGCGCTCTGCTACTGGGCCGTCGGCTTCGCGCTCGCCTTCGGCGGCGCCGGCTGGTTCGCCGGAGACCAGGGCTTCTTCCTCGACACCCAGGCTCAGTCGGCCTTCCCGGCCATGGAGTTCTCCACCGCCGCGGTGCCGGCCAAGTTCTTCTTCCAGTTCGCGTTCTGCGCCGTGTCGCTGGCGATCGTGTGGGGCACGACGCTCGAGCGCATCAAGTTCGGCGCCTACCTGATCTACGCGGTGGTGTTCAGCTCGCTGATCTACCCCATCATCAGCCACTGGATCTTCGGTGGCGGCTGGCTGCAGGCCAACTTCGGCATGCAGGACTTCGCCGGGTCCACCGTGATCCACCTGATCGGCGCCACCGGCGCGCTCGCCGCGCTGCTGCTGCTGGGCCCGCGCCAGGGCAAGTTCGGCCGCGACGGCGAGCCCAACGTCATTCCCGGCCACTCGATGCCGCTCGTAGGGCTGGGCGTGCTGATCCTGTTCGTCGGCTGGTTCGGCTTCAACGCCGGCTCCACGCTCGGCGTGGCCGACGGCCGTTTCGCGGAGGTGGCGATCGTCACCGTGATCGGCGCCGCCGGGGGCGTGCTGGGCGCGATGGCGGCCAGCTATGCCAAGACGCGGACCTTCGACATCGGCATGACCGGCAACGGCGTGATCGCCGGCCTGGTGGGCATCACCGCGCCGTCCGGCTACGTGGAGTACTGGGCCGCCCTGCCCATCGGCCTGGTGGCCGGGGTGCTGGTGGTGGTGTGCATCATCGCCATCGACAAGGTGCTCGACGACCCGATCGGCGCCCTCTCCGCCCACGGCGTGGCCGGTGTGTGGGGAACGCTGGCCTGCGGGCTGTTCACGGCGCCCCGGCTGGCCGAGTACAACGCGATCGGCGAGGGCGGCCTGTGGTACACCGGGTCGTTCGAGCAGCTCGGGGTCCAGGCGCTCGGCGTGGCGGCGGCCTTCGCCACCGTCTTCGTGGTCTCCTACCTCGTCTTCTACGCGATCAGGTCCGTCTACGGCCTGCGCGTGAGCGAGGAGCACGAGCGGCGCGGCCTCGACATCGTCGAGCACGGCATGTGGGGCTATCCGGAGCAGTTCATGCCGGTGCCAGGATCCGAGTACCACCCGCCGAACACCCCGGGTGCACGGGCGGGCGCGCTGGCGGCCGCCATGTCGGCACGGACCCAGGAGAGCTGAGGCAGATGAAGAAGATCGAAGCGATCATCCGGCCCGAGCGCCTGCAGCACGTGCAGGACGCGCTCGACTCGCTGGGGGTGTCCGGCCTGACGGTGAGCGACGTGGTGGGCTGCGGGCGCCAGAAGGGCTACACCGAGTCCTACCGCGGCACGCGGGCGAACATCTCGCTCCTGCCCAAGATCAAGGTCGAGTCGGTCGTGCCGGCCGAGCTCGCCGGGGACGTCGTGGACGCCATCGTCGGGGCGGCTCGCACCGGCGAGATCGGCGACGGCCGCGTGTTCGTCTCCGACGTCTCCCAGGCGGTGCGGATCCGCACGGGTGAGACGGGCGAGGACACGGTCCGACACGAGGTGGCGGAGGGCTGGGGCCACTGAGCTCGCCGCCGGGCGGCGTCAGTGGGCCAGGTCCTGCGGGGCCTCGCCGAGAAGCCGCTCGCGGGCGAGCGCGGGCCAGCGCAGCGCCTTGATGCCGACGCCCAGCGCGCTGCCCAGGATGGGCCAGACCGGCCAGAAGTAGCTGCCGTCCGCGGCCAGCCAGATGCCGACCAGGAAGAGGTTGATGATCGCGAGCCAGCCGGCATCGAGGCGCAGGGCGCGGCGATGCCGGGCGGCGCGGATCTCGGCCGTCCGGTCGCCCGTGGGCGACAGATCGGACTCGCGCAGGGGGCGGCCGCCCAGCACCCACCAGGCGTCGAGCCCGGCGAGCAGGCTGAGCCCCAGCAGCGGCCAGACCGGCCAGTCGTTGGGGGCGCCCGTGAGTGCCCACACGGCCACGATGGTCGCGGCCACGCCGCCGAGCACCCCGAGCCGGATCCAGAGGCCGCTGCGCCGCCGCGCCTGGTGCACATCGGCCCGCGCGTCATCGAGGACGGCCGGCATCGCCGGCGGCACGACGGCTTCGAGCTCGCCGGCCGGCACGTCCAGCGGTATCGCGGCGGTCACCCGGGTGCCCTGTCCGATCGGGCTGTCCACCTCGAGCGTGCCGGCCAGGGCGCCCACGCGGTCGCGCAGGCCCTGGAGCCCGGACCCGTCCAGGGCGGCGCCGCCGGCGCCGTCGTCCACCACGCTCACGGTGAGGCAGCCGTCCTCCTCGCGCACGGTGACCGTGGCGGTGGTGGCCTCGGCGTGCTTGTCCACGTTGGCCAGGCATTCGGACACCACGAAGTAGGCCGCGGCCTCCACCTGGTCGGGATGGCGGTCGCGCGGCGCCTCGCCCACCTCCACCGGCACCGAGGCGCGTGAGGCCAGGTCCTCGAGCGCGGCCGCCAGCCCGCGGTTCGTGAGGATCGCGGGGTGGATCCCCCGAGCCAGGTCGCGCAGCTCGGCCAGCGCCAGTCCGGCCTCGTCACCGGCGTTCTTGATCAGCTCGACGGCCTCGGGGTCGCCTGACTGGGCGCGACCCTCGGCCATGCGCAGCGTCAGAGCCAGCGCCACCAGGCGCTGCTGCGCGCCGTCGTGGAGGTCGCGCTCGATGCGCCGCCGCTCGGCGTCGCCGGCGGCGATGATGCGCGAGCGCGCGTCCTCGAGATCGGACACCTGCGCCGTGAGCTCCGGATCCGAGGCGCTGCCCAGGAGCAGTGCGGCGAGCATCCCGTAGAGGCGTCCGAGCGCGCCCAGCGCCGGGATGCCCACCATCAGCAGGACCACGCCCAGGGGGACCAGCGCGATGGCCTCGCCCAGGGTGTCGACGGTGATGATCCCGATCTGCAGCCCGTCGGGCACCGCCCAGTACCAGGCGGGTGCGAACAGGGTCGCGGCGATCGCTCCGAGCACCGTCGCGGCGATGGCGAAGGAGATGATGCCCAGCCCCAGCTGGAACATCAGGAACAGCAGGTCCTTCCAGGTGGCCGGATCGCCCAGGCGCGACTGCAGGCGCCGCAGCAGCCCGCCGGGCGGGGCGGCGCGATAGGGGCTGTCGATCTGCACGCCCGTGAGGGCGCCGATCAGCCGCCGCTCGAGCTGCGCCAGCCAGCGCCAGGCGTACAGCGCCCCGATCAGCACCGGGATCCCGATGAGCGTGATGACCGTGCCGAAGCCGACGCTGAGGGAGGTCACCAGGAAGGTGAACTCGACGATGCCGAGCGGCAGCGCGATCAGCAGGTAGGCGATCCGCCGGTAGGTCAGCGGATCGAGCAGTGCTCTCAACAGGACGTTGATGGAACGGAGGCTACGACGCTCGCCACACGGCGTCGATACGGGCACCCGTACCCTTCCCGGGGTGACGCTTCGAGCGCTGCTCGCCGGGCTCGCCGTGCTGCTGGTGTCCGCCGTGCCGGCCGCGGCGGCCGAGCCGCGTGGGACGCTCGACTACCAGCGCGTCTTCGACACGTCTCGCGGCGTGTACGTGGAGGGCTCGGTCTCATACGTCGAGGTCCGCGACAGTGCCGGCCGCGTGGTGCTCGCGCGGAAGTCCGGGCCGGTGGTCCGCTTCCGGGTCAGGGCTCCGCTGCCCGGGGGCCGCTACCGGGTGACCAGCTTCGAGCGACCCTGCGAGGGCACATGCGCGGTGCTCGATCCGCCGGCGGGGGCCTGCTCGCGACGCGTCCAGGTGCTGGCCCATGGTCGCACCGCGGTACGCGTGACCGCGCGCGCCGGGCGGCCGTGCACGATGAGGGCGAAGGCGAGGCCCGAGCTGTTTCCACCGGCTGCCCGGATCGCCGCGGTCCGGCGCTTCCTGCGCTCGCGCGACGGCATCGAGTCATGGGCCCTGCTGGACTCGCACGGCAGGGCCCACGGTGTGGCCCCCCGCCGCGACTACGTGTCGGCCAGCGTGGTCAAGGCGATGCTGCTCGTGGCCTATCTGCGCAAGATCGGCAACCGCGCGCCCAACCGCGTCGAGCGGACCACCCTGGGGCCGATGATCACCGTCTCGGACAACCGCAGGGCGAGCGCGGTCTACGCCCAGGTCGGCGGCGGCGCCCTGCGCGCGCTGGCGAAGCGGGCGGGAATGCGGCGCTTCGTGGACGTGGGCTACTGGACCGGCGCGCGCATCAACGCGCTCGACCAGGCTCGCTTCTTCCGCGTCTTCGACCGCCTGACGCCTCCTCGCTCCCGCGGCTATGCGCGCTCAGCTGCTGTCGTCGATCGTCCGCTACCAGCGCTGGGGCTTCTCGCGCTTCTCCCTGGCCGCCGGCTTCGACACCTTCTTCAAGGGCGGCTGGCGCGGAACCTCGCGCGGCAGCCTGGTGCACGAGGCGGCGCTGTTCGAGCGCGGCCCGCTGCGTGTCTCCATGGCGGTCTTGACCGACGGCAACCCGTCCCACGGCTACGGCACGGCCACGCTCCGGGGGGTGGCGCAGCGGATCTTCGGCGGCTCTGCCGAGTCGGCCGGAGCCGGGGCCGGGGTGCGTGGCCTGGTCGACGTGCACCGCTACGGACCGGGCATCGAAGTGGACCTCGTCTACCGGACGCGCGACAACGTCACAGGCCGCCCGCTGCCCGGCTACTGCGAGAACCGGGCGCTGCTGCTCGAGCGCCCCGCCCGAGACCTGGGCCGGGTCCAGCGCCACCTGCGCCGCCGCGGGCTCGGCCTTCTGGTGCTCGACGCCTACCGCCCGGCCCGCGCCTCTCGCGCACTCGTGCGCTGGGCGCAGCGCAGCGGTCGCCCCGAGCTGGTGGGCACATACATCGCCCGGCGCAGCCGCCACAACACCGGCACGGCGGTGGATCTGACCCTGGTGCGACTCAGCGACGGCCGACGGCTCGACATGGGCACCGGCTACGACGACCTCAGCTCGCGGGCCCACACCGGCAACGCCGCCGGCCGCGCCCTGCGCAACCGACTCACGCTGAAGCGGGCCATGGAGCGCTTCGGCTACCGCGCCTACTGGCGCGAGTGGTGGCACTTCGAGCACCGCGAGCAGTCGAACGCCTATCTCGATCTGCCGCTCGGGTGCTAATTGCCCACGGCCTCCTTCAAGTCGCCGGCGAAGGTGCGGTAGTCGTAGATCGGTAGCACCTCGGTCTTCACCGAGCCGCCCATCTCCTGGACGATCGGCAGCCCCGCCAGCGCGCGGTCCACGCTCTCAGCATCGGGAAGATCGAGGATCCCGATCACCACCCGTTGCCCGGACACCTTCCACAGGTGTGGGACCGCGCCGGCGTCCATCGCGCCCAGCGCGGCGTCGGCCTCCCGGTCCCAGATCTCCAGCAACTTCTGGTTGGCCATGTCCTCGGGTTGGTGGATCTCGAAGCGAATGTGAAACAGCATGCTCTCTCCTAGTCCTCAGGGTCCTGGGGCGTCGCGAACGCGCCGTCGATCAGCTCGATCCGGTAGCCGTCCGGATCGGTCACGAAGGCAATTCGAATCTCCTCCCGGCCGCCTGGATGGTACGGCGGCTTCTCGGGTTCTATCCCGCTGGAGGCCAGCGACGCAAGCAGCTCGTCGAGATCGTCCACCTCGAGCGCTATGTGGCCGTAGCCCTCACCCAGGTGGTAGGGCTCGGCTCGGCCTTCGTTGACGGTCAGCTCGAGCGTGTCGCCGTCGTCCGGCAGGCCGAGGTAGACGTTGTAGGCGCCCTCGAACTGGAGCCTCCCGCGCTCCTCGTAGCCGAGAGCCTCGTAGAAGCGGCGTGAGGCCGCGATGTCACGGACGCGGATGTTGGTGTGCACGTGGCGCATCGCGATAATGCTTCCATGCCTCGCGAACAGGAGCTGCTGCGCGTCGCCCTCGCCCAGATCAATCCGGTGGTCGGCGACGTGGAGGGAAACGCCCGCCGCGTCAGCGACTGCACGAGCGCCGCCCGCGACGGCGGAGCGGCCCTGGTCGTCTTCCCCGAGCTCACGCTGTCGGGCTACCCACCGGAGGATCTGCTGCTGAAGACCGGGTTCCTCGACGCCGTGGAGAGCACGCTCGAGGAGCTGGCGCGCCAGACCGAGGGCATCGTGGCGGTGGTGGGCTTCCCGGAGCGCGCGGAGGACGTCTACAACTCGGCCGCTGTGCTGGCCGACGGCGAGGTGGCGGCCGTCTACCGGAAGATGTACCTGCCCAACTACGGAGTCTTCGACGAGCAGCGCTACTTCCAGTCCGGCGCCGAGGCGGCGATCGTCGAGATCAACGGCATCCCCGTGGGCATCTCGATCTGCGAGGACATCTGGGAGCCCGGTCCGCCCGCCATGACCGAGGCGCTGGGCGGGGCCCAGGTGATCGTCAACCTGTCGGCCTCGCCCTACCGGGCCGGCTACGGCGCTCACCGGGAGCGGATGCTGATCCAGCGCGCGGTGGACTACCTCGCCGCCGTGGTGTTCGTGAACACGGTCGGCGGCCAGGACGAGCTGGTCTTCGACGGTCACAGCCTGGCCATCGACCAGGACGGCACCGTGCTGAGCCGCGGGCCGCAGTTCGAGGAGAACCTCGGCTTCGCCACCATCGATCCGCGAGAGGTCGTGGCTTCGCGCCTGCGCGACACCCGCCACCGCGCGAACGTGCGCCGGCAGCGGCGCGCGACGCCCGTGGCCGAGTCGCCGGTGTTCACGCTGGCCAGCGTGAGGGTGGAGTCGGAGGGAGAGATCGTGGCCGGCCACGTGGCCGAGCCGCTCGGCCCGGAGGCCGAGGTCTACGCCGCGCTGCGCACCGGTCTGCGCGACTACGTCGACAAGAACGGCTTCGACCGGGTGGTGCTGGCGCTCTCCGGCGGCATCGACTCGGCGCTGGTGGCGCTGGTGGCGGTCGACGCGCTCGGCGCGGAGCGAGTGAGCTGCGTGTCGATGCCCTCCCCCTACTCCAGCGAGGGCACCCGAGCCGACGCCCAGGCGATCGCCGAGAACCTGGGCGCCGACTTCCGCGAGATCTCGATCGCCGAGGCCATGAAGGCCTACGACGAGATGCTCGGCGACGCCTTCGCCGGGCGCGAGCCCGACATCACCGAGGAGAACGTCCAGGCACGCATCCGCGGCAACGTCGTCATGGCCCTGTCGAACAAGTTCGGCTGGCTCGTGCTCACCACCGGCAACAAGTCGGAGATGTCGGTGGGCTACGCGACTCTCTACGGCGACATGGCCGGCGGTTTCGCCGTGCTCAAGGACGTCTACAAGGGCTGGGTATACCGGCTGGTGCGCTGGCGCAACGACAGCGAAGGCCGCGAGCTGGTGCCGGGGTCGGTGCTCGATCGGCCCCCGTCGGCGGAGCTGCGATTCGAACAGCGCGACGACGACTCGCTCCCCTCCTACGACCTCCTCGACCGCATTCTCGAGGGCTACATCGAGGAGGACCTCGACGCCGTGGAGCTGGTGCGGCGCGGCCTGGAGCCCGAGGAGGTCGAGCGCGTGATCAAGATGGTGGACCGCGCCGAGTACAAGCGCCGCCAGGCCCCTCCCGGAATCAAGATCTCCACCAAGGCCTTCGGGCGCGACCGCCGGCTGCCGATCACGAACCGCTACGTGAGCCGCGCACGGCGCGGGGTGAGGCGCCTCGGGCTGACGCGGCCGGTGAACCGACCGTGTGACATTCACCATGTATTTCATGCGTCGACGTCACATGGTCGCCTCGGCGCGGCGACCTGGCCCCTTCCCCAGCCGATCCGACTCCGCTCGAGGACTGAGCAGGACCCGAGCGGAGCGCGTCACTACGACCCGCCTAACGCGCCGGCCGCACCGCCATCGTCACGCGCGTAGCGGCGCACAGCCGTCCGTCGTCGTCGGTGAAGCTCACGTCCCAGACCCAGGTGGTGCGCCCGCGGTGGAGGGGCACGCCCGAAGCGTGGACGGTGCCCGCGGTGGCCGGGCGCATGAAGGTGGTGTGGTTGGACTGGCCGACGGCGAAGTTGCCGTCGTCCGCCACAGCGAGGGCCGTGGTGGCCGAGACCATCGACTCGGCCAGCGCCGCGTAGGCGCCCCCGTGCACCAGCCCCAGCGGCTGCCTGACCCGGTCCTCCACCGAGAAGCGCGCGCGGCAGCCATCCGGAGTGGCCTCGAGCAACTCGAAGCCGAGAACGTCGTCCAGGGTGCCCTCGGCCGGGTAGCTGCCAGCAGGCGATTCCATCGAGGCGGGCACACTACAGTTCGGCCCGTCCATGGCCACTTTCGATCAGCTTTCCGCGGAGCAGCGGGCGATCGTCGAGCTCGTCCTGCAGCAGCAGAAGAGCTACGACGACCTGGCCGACATGCTCGGCCTGCCCGAGGAGCGGGTGCGCGAGCTCGCGCGCGGCGCCCTCGTGGACCTGGCCCCCGTGAGCGCCCGCGGAGTCGAGGAGGACTGGCGCGGCCAGCTCGCGGACTACGTGCTCGGCCAGCAGTCGGGCGCGGAGGCCACCGCCACCAAGGGTCATCTGCGTCGCTCTGAGGCGGCCCGCACCTGGACGCGCTCCCTCCTCGACTCGCTCGAGCAGCTCTACGTCAACGGCTCCCTGCCCGCCGTGCCGGAGGGCGAACGCGGCCGGCGAGCCGCGGCCGGGGCCCGGACGGGAGCCGGCGCACCACTGGCGAGCGAGCCCACCTCACCAGCGGTCAAGCGCCGCCGCCTGATCGCGGCCGCCGCCGCTGCCGTGGCGGCACTGCTCCTGATCGTGCTGGTCTGGCCCGTGGGAGTGCTCACCGGTGGAGACGAGGAGAGCGAGCCCGCCGCCGCCGGAGGCAACGCGGCGTCGTCTCAGGGCGAGGCCGCGGGGCAGACCGCGGGCGGCCGCCCGGCGGGCATCGCCATCGTGGTCGAGCAGCGCGGTAAGCGCCAGCTGCTCGTTCAGGCGGCCAACCTCGACCCGAGCGAGGAGCGCCAGGCCTACGAGGTCTGGCTCTACAACAGCCAGGGCGAGGCGCGCTCGCTCGGCGGCCAGGTCACCGATCGTCAGGGCACCTATCAGGCCGTGGGCGCGCTCCCCTCGGACTTCGCCGACTATCGCTTCATCGACGTGTCGCTCGAGCCGCTCGACGAGGACCGCGGACATTCGGGCCGCTCGGCCCTGCGGGGGCGGGTGCCCAAGCTGCGGCAGGCCAAGGCGCAGGGCAATCAGACGGCGGTGCTCGGCCAGTCGGTGCTGCGGCCGCCCACCGGCTGAGCCCTAGGCCGGTTCAATAGTCAGGGGACGGTGTGCCAGGAACCAGCTCGGTCCGGGCGCGCCACAGGTGAGCCCGGTGGCATCGATGCGTGTCCGCTCCACGGTGATGTCGAAGGGACCCTGCGGGGTGTCGATCCTCACCACCACGGTTGCTCGATCGATGCCATTCGTCGACACGAGTGACACGTCCTTGACCCGCGGCATCGCCAGACGCTCGTGTGCGAAGCCGATGGCTGCCTGCGCCGCCGGTGGGATGCCGATGCGCCCGCGGAAGAGCCCTCCAAGTACCTCACCCGCCTCCGCGGCCGCGACGACATCAGCAGCGGCGGAGGGCGGGACGCGCCCATACATGATCCCGAGAGGCAGGACGAGCACGGTGGGGGCGAACCGGCAGCCGCCAAGATGGCTCGCCTGCCACACCTTCTCGGGGCGGCTCGCCGCCAGACTCGCAACCATTGGGCGGCCGCGCTCTCCGCAGCAGGGATCGTGCCGGCCGTGCGAGCACACCAGGTAGTGCGGGCTCGGATCGAGCCGGCCTCGCGAACCATCGAATGGGAGCTCGAGCAGCTCTGCCTCCTCGCTGAACTCGCCGCAGCGAACGGACCTCGCCGCGTCGCGCGTGTCTACGAGCATCCAACGACGCCGCGTGCCCTCGGGGGCGCGTCCCGGACGACGAATGGCCTGAACGCGCACGCCGTCTTCTCTGGCCCGGGCCTCGACTGCCAACGCAGTGTCGCGCTCGAAGCGCGACGTGCGCAATCCCTCCGGCCCCCACGGGAAGGGCTGCTCGACGAGTAGCAGGCGAGCGGCGGGGAAGGCGGTCCCGAGCATCGGGTCACTGCGGCGATCAGCGCGGACCGCGCAGCGCTCCGAAGCCGCGGGCCACTGCGAGCGGGTCACGCCGGAACGACGATGCCTTCTCGCAGGAGACGGCGGCTCACCGTCAACTGGTCGGTCGCGTCGAGACCGGGAAGCTCAGCCGGGGAGAACACGCCCCGATCGACGATGACGCCGATGGCGTCTGCCGTGCTGGCGGGGAGGTCGATGCTCCGATCGAGGAACTCGAGCCGCACCAGCTCGCCGTCGTCGTCGGACACGAGCCGGAGCCGCAGAGCATGTCTGCGCAGCAGGGGGGTATCCAGGGTGAGCGCGTCCGCGGCGGCGAGCTGCGCGAGCGGACCGAGGGCCTGGGGGCGCGTGCGCTGGATGAGGTTGGTCCCGAGCCGCTCGGCGATCCGGGCCGTCGGGACCTCCTCTAGAGCTTCTTGCAAGGCCGCCACGGTCGTCCTGAGGTGGGGCGCGAGCACGTCGGGATCGCCGAGGTCGGCGCCAACGGGCAGTGACACGCGCAGCTGAGAGTCATCCTGCACCGCCTCGAGGAGGAACCGCACCAGCTCGTAGCGAGTCAAGGGGTGCACGCCGACGGTCAGGTGGATCGACGTCTCTCCCAACGCGAGGGCGGAGTGCACCGTGCCACGCGGCAGGTACAGCGCGTCCCCGGGCTCGAGGACCGTGTCGATCAGCGGCTCCCCGGCAACCCGCTCGGCGATCTCGGACTTGAACCTCTCAAAAGGCTGGTTTCCCAGCGGGTCGGTGACGACTGGCGCGTGGATGGTCCAGTGCTTGCGCCCGGACACCTGCAGGACGAACACATCGTGAACGTCGTGGTGAGGCGCAAAGCCCTGGTTTTGCGGCGGGGTGATGTACGCGTTGACCTGGACCGGATGGCCGAGCTCGTCGGCGAGCCGTGCGGAGAAGTCGACGAGCGGAGGCCATGTTCGGTGCAGGCCTTGCAGCACCAGCGTCGAGCCATCCGCGAGCGCGGCCAGCACCTTGTCGTCGGCCGCCTGGTCCGCGATTGCGGCCCCGGCTCCTCCACCCCTGGTGAACGAAGCTGCCGGCCGGACCGCGCCGTCCTTCGCCATGCGCAGGAACGGCGTGCGCAGCCCGCGCTCGGACACCAGCTCGTCTACTGCCCTGGCGTCGATCAGGTCGGTGAAGCCCGACGAGAGCTCAGCCGCGCGGGACAGCCGCGGCGCACGACCCCAGTGTCCCTCGGCGAATTCCCGCGTGGAGCAGGCGACACAGCGCGCCAGCGCCGTGTCGCCTGTCAGCACGTCAACGGCCACGTCTGATCGAGCTTCTACGCGCCGCTGTCGGCAGGCCCTTCTGGGCCGGGCTCCGCGGGACCGTCGGCTCCGCCGTCTCCGGTGTCGGCGCCGCCGTCGGCGGGACCTTCGGGGCCGGGCTCCGCAGGGCCGTCGGCTCCGCCGTCTCCGGTGTCGGCGCCGCCGTCGGCGGGACCTTCGGGGCCGGGCTCCGCAGGGCCGTCAGCCCCGCCGTCTCCGATGCCCGTCGTGATGTCTTCCTCTTCAAGCACTTGATGACCTCCGAATAGCTGTCGCCCGATGACGTACCGAGCGGAGGCTACGCCATCGCCTTGCTGCGCAAAGGCCTCCGGTCAGGCTCGGGGAAGCAGCTTCCCGGGGTTCATGATGCCCACGGGGTCGAGCCGGGCCTTGGCCGCACGCAGGACCTCGACGCCCAGGTCGCCCACCTCCGCGGGCAGCCAGCGTGCGTGATCGGCGCCCACGGCATGATGGTGGGTGATCGTCCCGCGTCCGGTCACGATCGCCTCAGAGGCCGCGGTCTTGGCCCGCTGCCATTGCCCGGCGGCGTCGTCGGCCCGCGGAGCCAGGACGGTGAAGTACAGCGACGCTCCGGAGGGGTACAGGTGCGAGACGTGGCACATCACGACGCTGCGCTCGCCGAGGGCGCCGCTCAGCGCGCCGGCCACCGCGCCGTAGAGCGCCTGGAGGTTGCTCCACGCCGTTGCGGTCTCGAGCGTCTCGACCAAGAGGCCACGGTTGAGCAGCTCGTCGCGCAGATAGGGCCCGGCGTAGCGGGTTCGCCCCCAGGCCACCCCGGGCCGTCGGCCCAGCGCCAGGCCGCCACCGGCCCGCAGCAGCCCGCCGGCGAGACGGCGGCGGCGGGCCACGTCCTCGGCGTCGCCCTCGAAGCCGGCGATGGCGACGCATCCGCCCTCGTGGCCGCGCAGGCGCAGGTAGCGACGCCCGAGCCTCTCGGCGGTGCTGCCGCTGGCGGCCAGGGCCATCCCCATACGGGTCTCGTGCTCGTCGGACAGGCGCGCGATGTCGGGCGAGGCCTCTCGCTGCTCCATGACGCGGAAGGCGTCACAGCCCTCGGCGAAACTGCGAAACGACCAGCCCTCGTAGTGGCGCAGCTCCGGGGCCGGGCGAACCCTCAGGGTGGCCTCGCAGATCACCCCGAGCGTGCCCTCGGACCCGATCAACAGCTCCCGCAGGTCCGGCCCGGCCGCGCTCGCGGGCACCGGCACGGCCCGCACCTCGCCGGCAGGGGCGACGCAGCGCAGGCCCTCCACCAGCTCGTCGATGCGCCCGTATCCCGTGGAGGCCTGGCCGGCGGAGCGCGTGGCCACCCAGCCACCCACGGTCGAATACTCGAACGACTGCGGGAAATGCCCGAGCGTCAGCCCCTCGGCCGCGAGCCTGCGCTCGGCCTCGGGGCCGTAGAGCCCACCGCCGAAGGCCACGGTCAGGGAGGTCTGGTCGACCCGGTCCATGCCGTCCAACCGGCGTGTGTCGAGGCATAGCGCGCCGCTGAAGCCGTCGGCGGCGGGCTCCACCCCGCCCACCACGCTCGTCCCTCCGCCGAAGGGGATCACGGCGACTCGGGCGTCGGCACAGGCGGCGAGCAGCGCCGCGACCTCCTCGGCCGAGCCCGGTAGCACCACCAGATCGGGGGCGTTCGACGCGTCGCCGGAACGAAGGCGCAGGAGGTCCAGGTACGAGCTCCCGGTGGCGTGGGCCACCCGGGTCTCGCGGTCGGCACGGACGTGATCGGCGCCGACCACGGCGGCCAGCCGTTCGCGCACCACTGCCGGCAGCCGAGACTCGGGCAGGCGCACCGCCTCGAGCTCAACCGGCGGCGTCCGCTTTGCCTCATCCACGCCGAGCTCGTCGTGGAGCAGGCCGCGGGCGGCGTCGGGCAGCACGACGTCCATGCCGTCCTCCCCCCACCCCCACCAGCGCATCAGGACGTCTCCTCCCCGCCCACCAGCAGGGCGAGGCCATCGAGCGCACCCTCTACCTGTCGGGCGGCCGCGGCCCGCATCTGGAACGGGCTCAGACGGGCCCAGCCGCGGGGACGGTGCTCGACCGCGATCCGGACGAGCGTCTCGCCGCCGTCGGCGGGTTCCAGGTTGATCTCGGTCATCGACGAGCTGAGCAGGCGCTCGAAGGGCGATTCGTCGAGCTCCTGGCGCCAGCTGAAGTGCGCCGGCTCCTCCGCCTCGAGGCGCGTGAAGTCGGCCCTGACGGCCTTGCCGCCCGGCGACTGGAGCACCTTTGTCCAGGCCTGCGGCGAGGCCTCCTCGACTCGGGTCACGCCCGGCCACCACGCGGGCAGCCGGTGTGGGTCCGAGATGACCCGCCAGATCTCCTCGGGGCCGGCCGCCACCCTGCGTTCACCCCGCACGATCACTCGGAGTCGTAGACGACGAGCGACTGGACGTCGTAGCCGGCCAGGCGCCGGCGGCCGTCGAGAAAGGCCAGTTCGATCACGAACGCGCATCCTGCCACGACTCCGCCGGCCTGCTCCACGAGACCGCAGAGCGCGCCGGCCGTGCCGCCCGTGGCCAGCAGATCGTCGTGCACCAGAACGCGAGCGCCGTCGCGCACCGCGTCGGCGTGCACCTCGAGCGCGTCGACGCCGTACTCCAGCTCGTATTCGACCGACGCCACCTCCCGCGGCAGCTTGCCCGGCTTGCGGGCCAGGATGAAGCCCGCGCCCGACGCCGCGGCCACCGCCGCGCCGAGCACGAAGCCGCGCGCCTCCGCCGACACCACGAAGTCCACCGAGCGCGCGGCCGCGTAGTCGGCCAGCCTGTCGATGGCGTGCTGCAGCGCGCCGGCGTCGAGGAACAAGGGCGTGATGTCCTTGAACACGATCCCCGGCTTGGGGAAGTCGGGAATGTCCTGGATGTGGTCCTCGAGGCGCATTGACGCCGTGCGGGTCAGCGCGCGAGCTTGCGCAGGTCTCGGACCAGAAGGAGGTGCTTCAGGTGCGAGGCGATCGCGGCCAGGTTCTCCAGGGCCTCCACCGCCTCCTTACGGCGCTCCGGGTTGCGCGAGCGCAGCGCCGGGGCCAGTATCTGCTCGAGCAGGGCCGCCTCGCGATCGGCTGACGTGCGGAACACCCGCAGGTTTCGCCCCCCGACCCCGAAGCGCTTGAGCTCGGTCACGGCGCGCACGATCTCGCGCTCGGTGTCGTCGTAGAGCGTCTCGCCGTCGTGCTTCTCGCCCTTGATGACGCCGAAGTCCTCGAGCTCCTTGACCAGTGCGGGGTCGGCGCCGGTGTCGTCGAGCACCTCCTCCAGCCGGTACTGGGAGCCGGGGCCGCGCAGCGCGAAGGTGGAGCGCCGTGGTCCACGTGGATCCTGCCCAGGGGCGGGAGTGGCCGGCTCCACGTCGCTGCGGCCCTGAGCCAGCTCCTGGCGGATCACCCTCAGCGGCAGAAACTCGTCGCGCTGGAGACGCAGGATGGTCCGTAGCCGGTCCACGTCGGCCTGGAGGTAGAGCCGGTAGCCGCCCGGGGTGCGGCGCGGCGCGAGCAGCTTCTGGTCCTCCAGGTAGCGGATCTTCGAGATCGAGATGTCGGGAAACTCGCGCTCGAGCTGCTTGGTCACCGCGCCGATGGTGAGCGCCTTCTCCTTGCGGGGAGGCGCTTCTCCTGTGACCTCGGTGCTCAACGCTCGTCCAGATAGGTCAGCTTGTACTTGCCCACCTGCAACTCGTCGTCGTTCTGCAGGCGATGTGACTCGATCCGGCGCCGGTTGACGTAGGTGCCGTTGAGCGACCCGAGATCGTCGATGTAGAGCCCGTCGCGGCGGCTCACGAGGAGCGCGTGGTTGCGCGACACCGTGACGTCGTCGAGAAAGACCTCCGCCTCGGGGCTGCGGCCGATGGTCATGCGCTCGCCGGAGATGTTGAACGCCTCGCCCGCACGTCCTCCCCCGGACCGGATCACGAGCGTGGCGCTCTCGTGGGTCACCTTCTCGAGGTCCACCGCGCGCAGCTCACCGCTCTCGTCGAGTTGGTAGACCTCGGTGGTGTCGCCGGGCTTACCCTCGCCGGGCTCGCCCAGGAAGGCGCCACAACGCTGGCAGTAGTTGGCCCCCTCCGCGTTGACGAAGCCGCACTCGGGGCAGTGACCGGCCGCAGGCACCTACTCGACGTCGGCGTCGGCCGGGATGCCCTTGCCGGCGAGGATGTCCGTGAGCTGCTGAACGTCCGCGCCGCTTATGACGGACTCACCCTCCGCGTGCTCTCGGCGCAGCCGGTTGACCAGCTCGGCGCGCAGGATGTCGATCTGGCCGTGCAGGATCCGCCGGCGGTAGGACACCTCCATCTCCTCCTCGGTGAGCTGGTAGATGAGGTCCTTCAACTCCGGATCAGAGAGTGCACCGAGATCGGGAAACGTGTCCAAGCGAATCCTTTCCGAGGGGTCGAGCGACCTTAGCACTTCCTCAAGTAGAGGTTGAGCCTTGGCGGATGAACCGCATTCCATCTTGCAGGTACAGCGCCGTGGCCGCAAGGGTCATCGCGAGTCCGAGGTAGAGCAGCGCGTCGACCACCCAGCTGTCCCAGACCAGGCAGAGCCCGAGAGCGGCCATCGTGGGCCACACGGCCCAGCGTCCCAGCATGTTGACGCCGAGGTCCGCCCCGCGCCGCAGGGCCACCTGCGTCAGCAGCAACATGAAGGCCTCGCGAGCTGCCAGCACCAGCAGCGCCCAGCGGGGCAGGAGCTCGAACTCCCAGGCCACGATCGCGCCCGAGATGACCAGCATCCGGTCGGTGAGGGGATCGAGCAGGGCACCGAGCCTGCTGTACTGGCCCGTGATCCTCGCGGCCATTCCGTCCAGGTAATCGGTCCCGGCGATGAAGGTGAACAGCGCGAACGCGAGGGTGCTGCGCCCGTCCTCCGACTCGAAGGCCACCACCAGGAAGACCGGGATCAGCGCCAGGCGCGCGAAGCCGATCGCGTTGGGGATGGTCAGCGGGTGGAGCGCCTCGCCGCGCCGGGTCTCGGGCGGCGGTCCGCCCGAGCGGTCGAGACCGGTCAGCCGGCGAAAGGTCAGCGGCTGGCGGCCGCCCTTCAGGGGAGGCTCTGCCAAAGCTCCACGGCCGCGTCCGCGGCTCCCTCGAGGGGCAGCGAGCGCTTCTCCAGGCCGCGCCTGACCTGGGCCTCGATCTCGCCCGCCTCGATTCCTCGGCGTCCGGCGGTGAGCCGGAGGGGGCAGCCGAGCAGCTCGGCGTCGGCGAACTTCTCGCCCGCGCTCGCCTGGCGGTCGTCGTACAGCACCTCCAGGCCCGTCTCGAGCAGCTCCTCGTAGAGACGATCGGCCACGAGCCGCGCCTCCTCGCCCTCCTTGCCGAGCGTCACGAGCTCGACGTCGAAGGGAGCAAGGGCGCGCGGCCAGGCGATCCCGTGGTCATCGGCGAACTGCTCGATCGCGGCGGCCACGATGCGCGCCGGGCCGATCCCGTAGGACCCCATCCAGATGAGCTGCTCGTGACCCTCCTCGTCCAGGTAGCGGGCGCCCAGCGGCTCGGAGTAGCGAGTGCCGAGCTTGAAGATGTTGCCCACCTCGATGGCCGGCTCGATGCGGATGGCGGCGCCGGTGGCATCCTCGTCGCCCTCCTCCACCCGGCGCACGTCGACCCATTCGGGCTCGAAGTCACGCGCGGGCTCCACTCCGGCGAGATGCACGTCGTGCTCGTTGCCGCCCGCCACCAGGCCCTGAAGCCCCCGGAGGGCCTCGTCGGCCAGCACCTCCACCGGAGCACCGACGGGGCCGATGAAGCCCGGCTCGGCTCCGAAGAGCTCGCGCACCTCGGCCGCCTCGGCGGGGCGAGCGGCGGCGCCCAGCGCGTTGTCCAGCTTGATCTGGTTCAGCCGGTGGTCGCCTCGGATGACCACCAGCAGCGGCCCCCTCCCCTCGACGATGACCGGGAAGGCCTTGATGATCGCTGTGCTCGGCACCCCGAGGGCCTCCGCCACGGCCTCGACCGTGGTCGCACCCGGCGTCTCGACCCGCTGGGGCTGCGGCTGCGACTCGGGCAGACCGTCCGGCTGCTTCGGCGTGGCGCTCGCCACCTCCACGTTCGCCGCATAGCCGGAGGCCGACAGCGCCACGTCGTTCTCCCCGGCGGCACAGGGCGCCATGTACTCGTGGGCGCCGAAGCCGCCCATCGCTCCCACGTCCGACTCCACGCGGTACCACTCCAGCCCGCAGCGGTCGAAGATGCGGTCGTAGGCGGTGATGTAGGCCGAGTAGGAGCGCTCCAGGCCCTCGAGATCGGCGTCGAACGAGTAGGCGTCCTTCATGATGAACTCGCGCGTGCGCAGGACCCCGGCACGCGGCCTCGGCTCGTCGCGCTCCTTGGTCTGGAAGTGGTAGAGCAGTTTCGGCAGATCCCGGTAGGAGCGCAGCTCGCGGGCCATGTGCCAGGTGAGCGGCTCCTCGTGGCTCATCGCCAGCACGAGCTCCGCGCCGCGACGGTCGCTCAGCTTGAAGATCTCGTCGATGTCGTAACGGCCGCTGCGGCGCCACAGCTCGGCGGGCTGCAGGACCGGCATGAGCATCTCCAGCGCACCGATCGCGTCGAGCTCCTCGCGGACGATCTGCTCGGCCCTCCGGTGGGAGCGCCAGCCGGCGGGCAGCCAGGTCCACATCCCCGCCGCGAGCTGTCGCGCCAGGCCGGCACGGACCAGCAGCCGGTGCGAAACGGCCTCGGCGTCGGCGGGCGCCTCCTTGACGGTGGGCAGGAAGTACTGCGACAGGCGGGTCACACGGCGCGAGTCTAAAGGCGGCCTAATTTTCGCGAAACACCTCACGTCGCAGCGCGTTCGTGCCGATGAATTCTTCTGCCGCGTGCCTTTCCCACAGCGATGACTTCAATTCAGGTCTCACCAAGGCTCGGCTTCGGCCTGCGAGCGTTCTGGACGATCGCGGCGCTTGCGCTGGTCGCGTTCGCGGCCCACGCCACGCTCGGCTTCGGCGGGGCGGGTCTCGACTCGTTCTTTCAGGACTGGGTCTACAACGGGGTCACGCTGGGTGGCGCCCTGGCCTGCCTGTTGCGGTCCTACGCCGTCCGTGACGAGCGCCTGCCCTGGCTCATCATGGGCCTCGGCCTGCTCGCGTGGACGGGCGGGGATCTCTACTACACGCTGGTCCTCGCCAACGACCCGGCACCCCCCTATCCGTCGCCCGGCGACGCTCTCTACCTCGCCTTCTACCCGGCCAGCTACGCCACGCTGGTGCTTCTGGCCCGCTCGCGCACAACGGGCTTCCGCGGGAGCCTCTGGCTCGACGGGGCCATCGCGGCGCTGGCGGTGGGCGCTCTCGCCGCCGCTCTCGCCTTCCCCCCGATCATCGACGCCAGCAGCGGTACGGTCGCCGAGGTGGCCACCAACCTGGCCTACCCGGTGGGCGACCTGGTGCTGCTCGGCCTCGTGGTGGTCCTCTTCGGCGCCACGGGCTGGCGCCCCGACCGGGTCTGGCTGCTGCTCGGCGGCGGGCTTGCGTTGAGCGCGGTCAGCGACGTGCTCTATCTGGTGAAGACCGCCAACGGCACCTACGTCGAGGGGACCATCATCGACGTGGCCTGGCCGGCCGCCGCCGTGCTGATCGCCCTCGCCGCGTGGCAGAGCCGGCCCAGCAACCTGCGTCCATCGCTCCAGGGCTGGCGGGTGGTGGCGATCCCGTTCGTCTGCGGGCTGGTGGCCAGCGGGCTGCTGGTGGCCGACCACTTCGCCCGTGTGAACATGGTCGCTCTGCTGCTCACGGCCGCCTGCCTGATCCTCGTGATCACCTGTATGGCCCTCGTGTTTCGTGACAACCAGCGCATCTTGACCCGCACCGAGACCGAGGCTCGCACCGACGCCCTCACCGGCCTGCGCAACCGCCGCAGCCTGATGCGCGACCTCGAGCACGAGATGGCGTTGGCCTCGCTCGACGAGCCGTCCGCCCTGCTCCTGTTCGACCTGGACGGGTTCAAGGAGTACAACGACGTGTTCGGGCACCTGGCGGGCGACGGTCTGCTCGCCCGTCTCGGCGCCCAGCTGGCCGACGCCGTGCACGGCCACGGACAGGCCTATCGCCTGGGTGGGGACGAGTTCTGCGCCGTGGTCCGGCCCGGCGCGGCCGGAGTGAAGCCACTGGTGGCGGCGTGCGTCGAGGCCCTGTCCGAGCACGGCGACGGGTTCGACGTGAGGACCTCGTACGGCTCGGTGCTGGTGCCCGAGGAGGCCTCGACCGAGACCCAGGCTCTCCAGCTGGCCGACCGCCGCATGTACGCCCGCAAGGGCGGCCGGCGCATGTCGGCCGAGCGCCAGTCGCGCGACGTGCTGCTGCGCACCCTGTCCGAGCGGCGTCCCGACCTCCACGCCCGCGGGCGGGGCGTGGCCGAGCTGGCCCTGGCCACGGGACGGGAGCTCGGCATGGAGCCGGAAGAGCTCGACGAGGTGGCCCGTGCGGCCGAGCTGCACGACCTGGGCAAGATCGCCGTGCCGGACACCATTCTCGACAAGCCGGGGCCCCTCAGCGAGGCCGAGTGGGAGTTCATGCGGCGCCACACCATCGTGGGCGAGCGCATCCTCCTCGCCGCTCCCGCCCTCCGGCCTGTGGCCCGCCTCGTGCGCTCGAGCCACGAGCGCTGGGACGGATCGGGTTATCCCGACGAGCTGGCCGGCGAGCAGATCCCGCTGGGCGCCCGCGTGGTGGCCGTCTGCGATGCCTTCGACGCGATGATCTCTGACCGTCCGTACCGGCCCGCGATGTCGGAGGCCGAAGCACTGGCCGAGCTGCGGGCCTGCGCCGGCACGCAGTTCGACCGGCAGGTGGTGGAGGCCTTCGCGGGCGTCCTCGCCCGGGCGGCAACGCGGGCCTAAGCAAGGTCAGGCCCTACGCGAGGAGCGCAGCCCGAGCGTTGGTCGGGCGAGCACCGCAGCGTCAAGGTCCACGCGAGGAGCGCAGCCCGAGCGTTGGTCGGGCGAGCACCGCAGCGTCAAACCTCTCCTCGAGCGCGTCCGCAGCGGCCGGCGGCCCTCCGGTCGCCGCGTAACCCTCGGCCACCCGCACAGCGCCGGCCCGCATCGTCTGCGCGGACCGGACCGCCCTGCGGAGCCGCTCGGCGCTCAGGCGTCTTGAGGGCAACCGGGTTCCGGCGCCCGCCACCTCCACGCGCCTCGCCACCTCGTACTGGTCGCGCCCGAAGGGGACCACGCAGACCGGGACGGACGCCGCCAGCGCCTTCTGGGTGGCCCCGGCGCCACCGTGGGTGATCGCGCACGCGGCCCGTTCGAGGATCGCACCGTGGGGCACGAACCGCTCGACGCGCGCGTTGGCCGGCACGGCAGCTGACGGAAGCTCCGCCGAGGGCATGGTTGCCACCACGAAGACGTCTTCGTCCGCCAGGGCCTCGAGCGCCGTCCGCACGAGCGCGCCGTCGTCCTGAAACTCCGACGAGGTGCTCACGAGGACGAGCGGCTGCTCGACCTCGCCGAGCCACGCAGGCGGCTCTGCGGGCGGATCCCAGGTGCAGGGACCCACCATGTGGATGTTCTCGGGCCAGTCCGAACGCGGGTACTCGAACGGCTCCGCGGTCATGTAGAGGAGCAGCGGGGGGCTCGTGAACAGGTCGTCGGCGGTCTCGAAGCGCGGGACGCCCGCTGCCGCGCGCACCGCATTGAGGCTCGGAAGGACAGCCCGCTCGTACGACCGCATGATCAGCGGGCGAAGCAGCGCGTCGCGCGCTCGGCCCAAAGGGCCGCCGGCCGGTGGAAATCCCGGGCCGAACGGCGGTGCGTCGCGCGAGCTCAGCGGCATCGGATAGGGGAACCACTGCGCCCAGGGCCCGCCCCACGCCTCGGCCGCCGCGACCGCGCCCCAAGCGTTGCAGTCCACCAGCAACACGTCGGGCTCCTCCTCCGCGATCGCCCTGCGCAGATCCTCGACCTCCCTCGGGGCACGAGCGGCGAAGACGGCTATCCCCCGCTTCAGCTTCGCCATTGCCGTACGGCCGCGGTAGTCGTCGTGCTCGAGCGTCTCGACCGCCGGGTCGATTGGAGCCGCATCGAACCCCCGCTCAACCATGCCGGGCACCTGCGAGCCGAGCGTGCGGAGCGCCACGTGCTGACCGCGGAGGGCGAGCTCGTCGAGTATCGGCACGAGCGGAAACAGATGCCCGCGTGCGGGCGTCGTGTAGGCGAGAACCTTCATCTCTTCTCCTCGGAGAGCCTGAAAAGGGCCTGGATCAGCGTGGCCCGCACCTCCGCGCGCGGCAGCTCGAGGTGGCGAGCGAGCAACCGCCAGGTGTGGACGTCGCACACGGCGATGAGCGCCGCGCGCAGGCGCTTGCGATCGTCTCCGCGCTCCCTGTCGAGGAACGGCGCGAAGACGCGCTCTACCCAGCCATAGTGGAAGTCCCGGCCGGCTTGGACGAAGGCCATCGCGGTCGGGCCGCCCTGCATCGCCTCGAGCTTGAGCGCACGGTCGCCTTCCTCCTCATAGTGGTCGAGCAGGTTGTCGACCGCGGCGGGCACGTTGCCCACCCGCGCCTCCGAACGCTGCGCGCCGACCTGGCTCATGGCGCGCTCGAAGCACGCCTCGGCCAGGCCGTCCTTTGATCCGAAGTGGCGCAGGAGGGTCTGCTTCGTCACGCCCGCCTCGGCAGCGACCGTCGCGAGCGAGGTTCGCTCCCAGTTCTTCTCGAAGAAGATCCGGGTGGCCGCGTCCATCAGTGCGGTTCGCGTGCGCTCCTCGCCGTCCGCCCGAGCCACCTTGGTGTATGTCCGGGTCGCCGACATTCGTGATACCGACGGTAACACGAATGTAGATGTCGGTCAATCCAAGGCTAGGCCCTGGTGAAGCGCCGGCCCGCGGTCGGCGAGGCCTCTTCGTCGAGGGTGATGCGCTTGGCCTTGGCCGCGCCGGCCATCGGCAGGGCGTCGCCGTTCAACAGAGTGTCCTCGGAGGCTGCCGCCGCCTCCATGGCTGCGATCCGCTCCGGGGTGAGCTCGCCGGCGTTCTCCTCCTCGATGCGCTCCAGCCACTCCGCGCCCTCAGCCGCCTTGCGGTCGTCGACCTCGACGCCGCCGCGGTCGATCGACTTGTCGATCTCGCGGAAGAGCGCGTCCACCAGGTCGTCCTGGGGCACTTTGCGCAAAGGCTTGCCGTGGGCGAAGATCAGGCCCTCGTTCTTGGCTCCGGTGATGCCGAAGTCGGCGTGGGAGGCCTCCCCGATGCCGTTGACCGCGCAGCCCAGCACGGCCACCTCGATCGGGTCGTCGTAGGCCCGCAGCCGCTCCTCGATCTCGGCCACCACGGTGTCCATGTCGAACTGGAGCCGGCCGCAGGTGGGACAGGCGATCAGGACCGGTCCCCGCTCCCGCAGCTTGAGGGCCTTGAGGATCTCCCAGGCGACCTTCACCTCCTCCTCGGCGTGGAAGGTGGAGAGGGAGATGCGGATGGTGTCCCCCACCCCGTCTGCGAGCAGGGTGCCCAGCCCGACGGCCGACTTGAGCGAGCCGGACCACTTGGTGCCCGCTTCGGTGATGCCGAGGTGGAGCGGGTTGTCGATCTTCTGCGACAGCAGCCGGTTCGAGGCGATCGTGTTGGGCACGTTGGTCGACTTGATCGAGACCTTGAAGTCGTGGAAGTCGAGCCGGTCCATCAGCTCGACGTGCTCGAGCGCGGCGGCCACAAGGGCCTCCACCGGGTTCTCGCGCTCCAGCTCGTGCAGGTGCTTGGGCAGAGAACCGGAGTTCACGCCGATGCGCATGGGCACGTTCGCGGCCCGCGCCTTCTCCACCACCTCGCCGGTCTTCTCGAAGCCACCGATGTTGCCCGGGTTGATGCGTATGCAGTGGGCACCCGCGTCGATGGCCTTGAGCGCGAGCGTGTGGTTGAAGTGGATGTCGGCGATCACCGGGATCGGCGACTCGGTGACTATTCGGGCCAGGGCGCGCACGTCGTCGTCGCGCGGCACGGCGCAACGCACCAGATCGCCGCCCGCCTCGGCGATGGCGTGGATCTGGCGCATGGTGGCGTCGTAGTCAGCGGTCTCGGTCTTGGTCATCGACTGCACGGCGACGGGTGCACCGCCGCCGATCTTGACGCCGCCGACGTCTATCTGGCGCTTGGAGGCCACGTCCCCAAGGTTAGAGGCTAGGTCGCCGGCTCCCGCCGCATGAACCAGTTGGTCACACCGATCACCGGCTGCTCGCCCACCAGCTCGAATCCGAAGCGCTCGTAGAAGCGCACGTTCTCCTGCTTGTCGGTCTCGAGATAGCCCAGCTCCCGGGTCCGGTCCAGGCGAGCGATGTGCTCCCGCATGATCAGCGAGCCGATCCCCTGGCCCTGCAGGCGAGCGTCCACGGCGAGCGGCCCGAGGTGCACATGTGGCTCGTCGGGGTCGCGCTGGGACCAGGCGGAGTTCCATGCCCCCACCCGGCCGGCGGTGGTCGGCCCCAGCGCGACCACGTAGGGCAGAAAGCGCAGGCGCTGCGCGGCCGTGGCGCCGCAGGTGCCGACGGGCGCCACGCCGGTGACCCCCACGATCGTGTCGCCTCGCACAGCACAGATCGGCTCCTGAGCCGAGAACGTGGCGAACAGCCCGCGCATCAGGCGGGAGTGGCAGCGCAGCCGGCGCTGCGGATCCTCCCCGTACGCCGCCACGTGCAACGGGTTGTCGCGCATCCCTCGCGCCAGCACGCCCACCGCCGCCGGCACCTCGTGCGGGCGCAGGTCTCTCACCTCGATGGCGTCGGGCTCGCTCATCGGTGGTCGTACAGCGTGGCCATCCACGCCATCGGCACCCCGTTGGGCATGCTCGCCCTGGCCCGCTCGAGCAGCTCCCGGCTGAGCGGCCGCAGTTCCGCGAAACGGCGCTGCTCGCGCTCGCGCACGGATCGGACGCGCTCGGCCGAGAGTTCGCCGGCAGCGTTCTGCATGGCGCTACGAGTACAGCTCTTCGATCTCCGCGCCGTACTTCTCGTGGATGGGCTTGCGCTTGAGCTTCATCGTCGGGGTCAGCTCGTCGCCGCCCGGCTGCCAGTCGGTGGCCAACAGCGTGAAGCGCTTGATGCCCTCCACCCGAGCCAGGCCCTCGTTCGCCGCGTCCACGCCCCGCTGCACCTCCTCGATGACCGCGGGGTTGGCGGCCAGCGCCTCGATGCTCGTGTCGTCGATGCCCTTGCCCGCCGCGAAGGCGGGCGCCACGTCGGGGTCGAGAGTGATCAGGGCCACGTTGTAGGGACGGCCGTCGCCGATGGCGATCGCCTGGCCGATGATCGGGCTCGAGGCCTTGACCTTCGCCTCGATGTTCGCCGGCGACATGTTCTTGCCGCCCGCCGAGATGATCAGCTCCTTCTTGCGGTCGACGATCTTGAGGTAGCCGTCCTCGTCGAACTCGCCGACGTCCCCGGTGTGCAGCCAGCCCTGGTCGTCGATCGCCTCGCTCGTCTTGTCAGGCTGATTGCGGTACCCCGACATGACGATCGGCCCGCGGATGAGGACCTCACCATCCTCCGCGAGCGTGATCTCGGCCCCCGGGGACACCGGGCCCACGGTGCCGATCTTGATCCGCCCGGGCGGGTTGCAGGTGCCGTAGCCGCAGGTCTCGGACATGCCCCACAGCTCAGCCACCGGCACGCCGATCGCGTGGAAGAACTCGATCACCTCGCGCGGCGTGGGCGCGGCGCCCACGTTCACCGATTCGATCTCGTCGAGGCCGAGCATCCCTCGGATCTTGGACAGCACGAGCTCGTCGGCCTTGGCGTGCTCCTCGGCCAGTTCGGCGGGCACCTCCTCGCCCGCCTGCTCGTGCCGGACCTTGCGCAGGCCGACGTCGAGAGCCCACTCGGTGGCCTGCTTCTTGGCGGCATCCTGCTCGCTCGCCACGCCGGCCTCGATCGCGGCCTTGAGCTTCTCCCAGATGCGCGGGACCGCGAAGAACCAGGTGGGCTTGACCTCGGGCAGATAGGCCACCACCTGGCGGGGGTCCGGGCACGACGTGGTGGTGAAGCCCAGCAGCATCGGCAGGTAGTGGCTGCACGCACGCTCGGCGATGTGCGCCATCGGCAGCCAGGAGACCACGCGGCCGTCGTCGGGGAAGGCGATCACCTGATCGAAGCCGTTGACCGCGGCCATGAGGTTCGAGTGGGTCAGCTGGACGCCCTTGGGAGGGCCGGTGGTTCCGGACGTGTAGATGAGCGTCAGGACGTCGTCGGCCTGGACGGAACGCCACGCGGCCTCGAAGTCGAATTCGGGGTCGCCCTCGCCCTCGACGTCGGCCATCGTCAGCGCCTCGTCGGTGCCGTCGGCGTCGACCACGACGACGTGGTCGAGCCCCTCCACCCCCTCGAGGCGGTCGAGGAAAGCCTTCTCGGTTACGAGGATCCGAGCGCCGGCATCCCCCACCTGGTAGCCGATCTGCTCCGGGGCGTAGGTGTTGTAGATCGAGAACGGGATGGCGCCGAGATGTAGGGCAGCGGCGTCGAACCAGTGGAACTCCGGCCGGTTGGTGAGCATGATGCCCATCGCTCCGCCCCGCTCGAGCCCGAGCGCGGCGAGCCCGGCGGCCAGCGAGCCCGCCTTCTCGGCGTACTCGGTCCAGCTCATCGAGAAGTCGTCGCCGCGGGTCCTCAGCGCCACCCGCTCGCCGTGAGCCGCGGCGGTGAGCTGAAAGGCCTCGGCGACGGTAGATGCATCGAGGCCCGCCGGCCTCTCGCTACGGCGCTCGCTGGTGACGCTCACGGTAATCCTCCCTCGACTCTGACGTGGGCGGGAGCCTAGCCCACCGAGGCCGCCCGTTGAGGGCACGCGCCCCCTCGTTTTTGGGTGAGGCCGTGCACGATCCGGGTGGCCCTTCGGCTACGATGCCGGGCCCGTGGACCGGTGGTCACAGACGGCCCGCAGGCTCGGCGGTGGCGGGCTGGTCCTGCTCGTCGCAGGAGTGGCCGCGCTCGCGGGCGAGGCGCAGCTCGCATCGGCGGCGCTGGTGGATGAGCAGATCGCCCGGCCCCCGCGTCAGGTGGCTGTCACCGGAACGGGGGACGCGGCGCGTGCCCAGGTGCCCCTCCTGTGTCCCGCGGTGGTGCTGTCGCGCTGCGAGGGACAGGTGGTGCTGCGGGCCCGGCTCGGCTCGTCGCCGTCCGCGCGAGTGATCGGCAGCCGGCGCTTCTCGCTGTCCTGGCTGACCTTCGACGGAAGTCTCGGTGTGCCGATCGGAGCGATCGCCCGGCGGGCGTTGTCCGAGCGCGGGCGGCTCGCCGTGGCGGCTGACATCAGCGGCAACGGAAGCGTGGTCCGCCGTGCCCTCGTGCTGCTCCGGCGTTCGGCAGACGGTCCCGGCCGCGGACCGCAGGGCCCGACAGGTGAGCCGGGTGGACCCGGAGCCCCGGGTGCGGCAGGTCCTCAGGGCCCGGCCGGGCCCACCGGCGCGATCGGACCGGCCGGTCCTCAGGGCGCCGCGGGTGCCACTGGTCCGCCGGCGCCAGGCGCACCGGGCGCGACCCGGCCGCAGGCGCCGGCGTGGCCGGCACACCGGGGCTGCCCGGGACGATCGGTCCCGCAGGCCCGGTCGGCGCCATCGGCCCAGCCGGCCCGCAGGGCGCCGAGGGACCGCAGGGAGACCAGGGAATTCAGGGGGCGCCCGGCCCCGAGGGGTCGCAGGGCATCACCGGCGACACCGGAGCCGC
This sequence comes from uncultured Thermoleophilaceae bacterium, assembly GCA_963751105.1. GTDB lineage: Bacteria > Actinomycetota > Thermoleophilia > Solirubrobacterales > Thermoleophilaceae > JACVRW01. The sequence continues at coordinate 1,494,486 of CAVVTG010000002.1, forward strand.
CGGTCCAGAGGGACCTCAGGGCGACACCGGCATCGAGGGCGAGTCGGGTCCGGCCGGGCCGGTGGGACCCACCGGACCCGAGGGCCCGCAGGGTGAGATCGGGCCCGTCGGCCCGGAGGGACCCCAAGGCGGGCAGGGCTTGACCGGCCCGCAGGGCGACACTGGCGCGACGGGACCGGCCGGCCCCACCGGCCCCGTGGGCGCTCAGGGCGACGCGGGACCATCCGGTCCGGAGGGACCACAGGGTCCGGAGGGCGCCCAGGGCGTCCCGGGGCTGGACGGCGCGGCCGGAGCTTCTGGGCCCCAGGGCGCGCAGGGTGACACCGGGCCCGCCGGTCCGCAGGGACCCCAGGGGCTCGACGGCGCGGAAGGGGCAACAGGCCCGATCGGTCCCGCCGGGCCGGAGGGACCGGTTGGACCTCAGGGCGACACCGGGCCGGCCGGCGCGCAGGGCGCCGAGGGCGCACAGGGCGTGGCCGGGCCCCAGGGCGCGCAGGGAGACACGGGTGGGACTGGATTGCAGGGCGCTCAGGGTGAGACCGGGGCGACCGGAGCCACGGGCGCCGACGGCCCGGCCGGCCCGACGGGCCCCGTGGGGCCACAGGGAGATCCCGGTGCCGCCGGCCCTCAGGGCGCCGAGGGCCCGCAGGGCGTGGCCGGCCCTCAGGGCCTGATCGGCCCGCAGGGATTGACAGGGCTACAGGGACCCCAGGGCGAGCCGGGCACCGGCGGCCCGGGGTCGACCGGGCCACAGGGACCCCAGGGTGAGGTCGGCCCGGTCGGACCGCCCGGGCCACAGGGCGAACAGGGGGTCACCGGGCCGCAGGGAGCTCAGGGCGACACGGGTGCGACCGGAGCGCAGGGAGCTCAGGGCGAGACCGGCGCCACCGGACCCGCGGGCGACACCGGACCCGCCGGACCGGCCGGCCCCGTGGGCCCGCAGGGCGACGTCGGACCCGCCGGCGCCCAGGGCGCCGACGGGGCGCAGGGGGTGGCCGGCCCCCAGGGCGCGCAGGGAGACACCGGCGCAGCCGGGCCGCAGGGATCCACAGGGCGAGGCCGGGGCCACCGGCGCGACCGGAGCCACGGGAGCCGCGGGGCCGGCCGGACCCGCCGGAGCTCAGGGCGATACCGGACCCGCCGGAGCACAGGGCGCGCAGGGTGAGACCGGGGCCACGGGAGCCACCGGTGCGACCGGCGCAACCGGCGCCCAAGGACCCGCCGGGCCCACGGGACCGGTGGGAGCGACCGGGCCGCAGGGGCCTCAGGGAGCCACCGGTCAGACGGGTCCCGCCGGCCAGACCGGCGCGGCCGGCCCGGCAGGACCCCAGGGCGCCATCGGACCCGCCGGGCCGACAGGCGCGACCGGCGCACCCGGACCGGCCGGTCCCCAGGGAGCCGCCGGCGCGGCCGGACAGACCGGAGCGCAGGGAGCAGTCGGCCAGCAGGGTCCGCAGGGACCGGCCGGCCAGACCGGCCAGGCGGGTGCGCAGGGTCCCGCCGGGCCGCAGGGACCACAGGGACCGGCCGGCCAGCAGGGACCCCAGGGGCAGACCGGCCCGCAGGGGCCGCAGGGCGCGCCGGGGGTCAGCGGCTATCAGGTGGTGACGGGGACCACGGTCGATACCGCAGCCAACAAGACCGCGTTCGCCACCTGCCCCGCCGGCAAGACCGCGATCGGCGGCACCGCACGGATAGGGCCAGCTCCTGCGAACACCGACCTCGCTCTCCAGAGCATCTACCAGACGGCGGCGAACAACTGGACCGCGGACGCGGTCGAGACCGATCCGGTCGCCACCAATTGGACCCTCACGGTCACCGCCATCTGCGCGACCACGCCCTGAGCGCCGCTATCTGACCTGGAAGCCCTCGCCCGACAATCGGCCGATGTCGTTCGACAGGCCGACCAGGAAGATCAGGATCACGAGCATGAAGCCCACCACGCCGGCGCGCTCCATCACTCTGAACGAGACGGGCCGGCCGCGCACCTTCTCGACGATGGCCCAGAAGATGTGGCCGCCATCGAGCGGCAGGAAAGGGAACAGGTTCACGATCGCCAGCGACAGCGAGATGATGGCCAGGATGCCCACGACCTGGGCCAGGTCGTTGAGGATCGTCTGGCGGGTGACCTCGTAGGAGCCGACCACCCCGGAGATCTCCTTGCGCTGCTCGGCGTTGACCAGGCGCGCGGGCAGCTCGAGGGTTGCGCGGGTCACGAACCAGAACCTGTCCACGGTCCAGTCGAGTGACGGTCCGAAGGGCAGGGTCTCGCGCGGACCGGGCGCGTAGGCGAACCCCACCCGGGTCCTCTCCTCGGCGGAGTCGTAGACCGGCGTGAGCTCGAAGGTCTGTTTGCGGCCGTCGCGGCGCACGGTGATCGCCGCCGGCTCGGTCGCCTTGCAGCCGTCGCGCTTGGCTCCGCCCGCGCACTGGTGGGTGGCGATCCGCTTCGACAGCTGCGTAGGCGTGCCGCCTCGGCCGTCGACGGCCACCAGCTTGTCGCCGGGCTCGAGCACCGTGGCGGCCGGATAGCCCTTCTGGATCGGGCCCACCCGGCCGGTGGTATCGGTCTCCGCGCCGATCAGGAAGATGAACACGAACAGGAGCAGGAAGGCCAGCAGCAGGTTCATCGCGGGACCGGCGGCGATGACCACGATCCGCTTCCAGACCGGCTGCGAGTAGTAGGCGCGGGTGCGAACCTCGTCGGGCAGGTCCTCCGACGGGTTCATGCCGCTGATCTTCACGTAGCCGCCCGCGGGGATCGCGCCGATGGCGTACTCGGTCTCGCCGCGCCTCACGCTGAAGAGCGTGGGCGGGAAGAACAGCGAGAACTTCTCCACCCGCATGCCCACCGACTTGGCCGCCCAGAAGTGGCCCAGCTCGTGCAGGATCACCAGCATCGCGAAGCCGACGAAGGCCAGCACCCAGCTCACGCGGCCACCCCTCGCGCCACCTCGCGGGCCGTGGAGTCGGCCTCGTAGAGATCGCTGAAGTGGCGCACCGGCTGAGCGGGCAGCTCCGACAGCGTGGATTCGATCACCCGGGTGATGCCGGTGAAGGAGAGCTCGCCGGCCAGGAAGGCGTGCACCGCCACCTCGTTGGCGGCATTGAGCACGCACGGCGCGGTGCCGCCGGCCTCGGCGGCGTCCCGGGCCAGGCGCAGGCAGCCGAAGGTGTCGAGGTCGGGCGCCTCGAAGGTCAGCGCCCCCAGCTCCACCAGATCGAGCGCGCGCAAGGGCACGTCGGCGCGGTCGGGATGATGGAGCGCGTAGGAGATCGGGACCCGCATGTCGGGATAGCCGAGGTGGGCCAGCGAGGCGCCGTCGTTGAGCTGGATGAGGGCGTGGACGATCGACTGCGGGTGCACGACCACGTCGATGCGGTCGTAGCTGGTGCCGAAGAGATGGTGGGCCTCGATCAGCTCGAGGCCCTTGTTCATCAGGGTGGCCGAGTCGATGGTGATCTTGCCGCCCATGTCCCAGGTCGGGTGGGCGAGCGCCTCCTCACGGGTGACCCCGTCGAGTTCGGTCCGGCCGCGGAACGGCCCGCCGCTGGCGGTGAGGATCAGTCGGTCGACGCTGCCGGGACGCTCGGCGGCCAGCAGCTGGTGCAGGGCGGAATGCTCGGAGTCGACCGGGATCAGCTGGGCGCCCGTGGCTTCCGCCAGCGCGGTCACCAGCTCGCCGCCCACCACGAGGCTCTCCTTGTTGGCCAGGGCGAGGTCGATTCCCTCCCCCAGCGTCGCCACGGTAGGTCCCAGGCCCGCTGAGCCCACGAGCGCGTTGAGCACGAGGTCGCAGTCGGTGTCGGTGATCAGCTCCACGAGCCCCTCGGGGCCGGCCAGCACCTCGGCGTCCGAATGCTCGCCCGCCCGCGCCGCGGCGTCGGGATCGGCAAGGGCCAGCCGCGTCACGCCGTGCCGGGCCGCCTGCTCGCCGAGCAGCTCCCAGCTGGCCGATGCGGCCAGGCCGACCACCTCGAGCTCGGCGCTGCGCTCGATCACGTCGAGCGCCTGCGTTCCGATCGAGCCGGTGGAGCCGACTATGAGGATCCTGCGCACCCGTTTGAGTGTAGGGAGGCCCACCCGCCCCGAAGTCAGGCCCCGTAGCCCAGGCCGATCGCCGCGTAGTAGGCCACGGGGATCGAGAAGAAACAGGCGTCGAGGCGGTCGAGCACTCCGCCGTGGGGTCCGAACAGGGTGCCCGTGTCCTTGACCTCCAGGTCGCGCTTTATGAGCGACTCGAACAGGTCGCCCACGGGGGCGGAGAGCGCGACCAGTGCCCCGATCAACAGCGCGTCCGGTCCGGTCAGCCAATCCTGGTAGAGGCCGGCGAACCAGAAGGCGGCCGTCCCGCCCACCACGCCGATGGCCAGCCCCTCGAGCGTCTTGTTGGGCGAGATCAGCGGCGCCAGAGGAGTCCGCCCGTAGAAGCGCCCCCCGAAGTAGGCGAACGTGTCGCCCAGGAAGGTGGCGATCAGCACGTCGATCACCAGCCCGGTGCCGATCACGATGTCGTCGCCGCTCGGGCCGGGCTGGACCAGCTCCCGCAGCCACACGGCATGCGCCATGGCCACGCCGATCCACAGGACCCCGAAGAGCGTGGCGGCGATGGCCCAGGAGACGTTCGCGCGCCGTGGTCGCACCAGCGCCAGCAGGAAGGTCACCGGGACGGCCGCCACCAGCACCATGACCACGTGCCGCGGCTCGCCGTAGAGCGCCGCCACCAGCAGCCCCGCCAGTGCCAGGAAGCCGGCGAGAGCCGGCGGGCGCACCCGGCCCATGAGCGTGTACAGCTCCCGCAGCGCAACCACGCCCAGCACGAACAGGCCGAGCGCGAAGACCTCGCCGCCCTGGAGCACGATGAAGAGGGCGAAGAGGATCGCCGGGATCGCGAACAGGATGCGCGGGCCGAGGTCGCCCCCTCCCCGGCGAGGGCGCTCGACGTCCTCGCGCCTCAGCCGCAGCTCCTCCTCCTCCGAGGCTCGCTTCCGCCGGGTGGCCGCCACGCGCTAGCGGCCTCCGAACCGGCGCCGGCGGGCTTCGTACTCGTCCAGCGAGGCCTCGAAGGCCTCGCGCGAGAAGTCCGGCCACAGCTCGTCGCGAAACACGAACTCGGAGTACGCGCACTGCCACAGGAGGTAGTTGGAGATGCGAACTTCGCCGCTCGTTCGTATCAGCAGGTCGGGATCGTGCATGTCGGGCGCGTAGAGGTGCTCGCGGAACTCCGCTTCGCTGTCACCAGTGAAGGTTCGCGCCGCGTCCACGATCTCCGCTCTGCCGCCGTAGTTGAAGGCCACGAACAGCGTGATGCGGTCGTTGGCGGAGGTCGTCTGCTCGGCCCACTCCATACGCTCCAGGAGGCCGGCATCGAGGCCCTCGCGCCGGCCGACGAAGCGCATCCGCACGCCCTGCTCGTCGAGCTCCGGGGTCTCCAGGTCGATCCGTCGCGCGAACATCGCCATCAGGCCGTCGACCTCCGTGGCGGGACGCGACCAGTTCTCGGTCGAGAACGAGTAGACGGTCAGCTCGAGGATGCCCAGCTCAGCGGCGTCACGTAGCCGGGCCTTGACCACGTCTGCCCCCGCCTCGTGGCCCGCCAGCACGGGAAGACCGCGGCTCTCGGCCCAGCGCCCGTTGCCGTCGGTGATGATGGCCACGTAGCGCGCACGGGCGTGGCCGGCGCTCACACCTCGAGGATCTCTTCTTCCTTGCCGGCAAGAGTGGTGTCGATCTCGCCCACGTGGGAGTCGGTGAGCTTCTGCAGGGCATCCTCGGCGCGATGCTCGTCGTCGGAGCCCACCTCGCCCTCGTTCTTGAGCTCGCGGAGGTCGTGCATCACGTCACGACGCACGTTGCGCACCGACACCCGGCCCTGCTCGGCGATCCCGTGCACGACCTTCACGAGGTCGCGGCGGCGCTCCTCGGTGAGCTCGGGGATCGACAGCCGGATCAGATTGCCGTCGTTCGAGGGCGTGAGGCCCACGTCCGATTCGAGTATCGCCTTCTCGATCAGCTTGATCGAGTTCTTGTCGTAGGGCGTGATGGTCAGCAGCCGCGCTTCGGTGGCCGACACCTGCGCCAGTTGGCGCAGCGGCGTCTTGGCCCCGTAGTAGTCGACCTCGATGCGGTCGAGCAGGTGCGGCGAGGCGCGCCCGGTGCGAACGGTGGAGAACTCGTTGCGCGTGGCCTCCACCGACTTGTCCATGCGAGCCTGCGCCTCGTCCAGGAAATCCTTGAGGATTTCGTCACTCATCGCCGGCTGTCCTCACCACCGTCCCCACTCGCTCGCCGGACACTATCCGGTCGATGTTGCCCTCGTCGTCCATGTTGAACACGTGTATCGGAAGCGAATTGTCCATGCACAGAGAGAGCGCCGTGGAGTCCATCACCGCCAGCCGCTGCTCGATGGCCTCGACGTGCGAGATCTCCTCGATGAAGCGCGCGTCGGGATTTGTGCGGGGGTCGGCTGTGTAGACGCCCTGCACCCCGTTCTTGGCCATCAGGAGCGCTTCCGCGTGGATCTCCAGGGCGCGCAGGGCGGCCGCGGTGTCCGTGGTGAAGAACGGGTTGCCGGTGCCGCCCGCGAAGATCACGATCCGGCCCTTCTCGAGGTGGCGCATGGCCCGGCGGCGGATGTAGGGCTCTGCCACCTCGGAGATGGTGATGGCCGACTGCACCCGGGTGTGCGCGCCTATCCTCTCGAGCGCGTCCTGCAGCGCCAGGGCGTTGAGCACGGTGGCCAGCATGCCCATGTAGTCGCCGGTGGCACGGTCCATTCCCGCCGCCGCGCCCGCGAGCCCGCGGTAGATGTTGCCTCCCCCGACCACCACCGCGATCTCCACGCCGCGGTCGTGGGTGGCCTTGACCTCGCGAGCGATGGCGGCGATGCGATCGGGGTCGGCTCCGTATTCGAGGTCGCCCAGCAGCGCCTCGCCCGAGAGCTTGAGGAGTATCCGCTCGAACGCGGGCTTCACTCCTCGCCGACCTGGAACTTCGCGAAGCGCCGTATGACGATGTTCTCCCCGGTGTTCGCCGCCAGCTCGGCCCGCAGCTCCTCGAGCGTCTTGCTCTCGTGCTTGTCCTCGTTCACGTGCCGCTGGTGGAGCAGCACGACCTCGTCGAGCCGCTTCTTGAGCTTGCCCTCGACTATCCGCTCCTGGACGTTCTCCGGCTTGCCCTCGGCCGCGGCCTGGTCACGAAAGACCCGCAGCTCGGCCTCGCGCCACCCGTCTTCGACATCGTCGTCGGAGACGTAGCGCAGATCGGGGGCGGCGGCCACGTGTACCGCCACGTCGCGGGCGAACTCCTGGAACGGCTCGGTGCGAGCCACGAAGTCGGTTTCGCAGTCGACCTCCACCAGCACGCCGATCTTGCCGCCGGCGTGGATGTAGCTCATCACGACACCCTCGGTGGCCGCGCGGCCGCCCCGCTTGGCCGCCGAGGCCTGGCCCTTGACGCGCAGGATCTCGATCGCCTTGTCGACGTCGCCGCCGGCCTCCTGGAGCGCCTTCTTCGAGTCCATCATCCCCGCGCCCGTGCGGTCGCGCAGAGCCTTCACGTCTTGAGCGGAGATGGCGATGCTCATCAGGACTCCTCGTCGGGATCGAAGGTGCGGCGCTCGCGCGGCGCGGCGCCCTCGGGCACGGGCTGAGCCGGTTCGTCGGGCGAGAAGCCGGCCTCCTCGGCCTCGCGCCGGGCGCGCTCCTCGGCCTCCTGGCGCTCCTTCTCCTCCGCCTCGCGCAGCGCTCGCTCCTCGGCCTCGCGGCGCTCGGCCTCCTCGCGCTCGCGGCGGGCGGCCTCCTCCTCGGCCCTGAACCGCTGGGCGCGGTCGCGCACCACGTCGGCGATGCCCTCGATCACGACCTTGCAGGAGCGAATCGCGTCGTCGTTTCCGGGGATCACGTAGGTCACCGGATCCGGATCGCAGTTGGTGTCCACCAGGCCGATGATCGGGATCTTCAGCCGTGTGCCCTCGCGCAGGCCGATGGCCTCGGTCTTGAGGTCCACGACGAACATCGCGTCCGGCGGGCGCTGGAGGTCGGCCACCCCGCCGAGATTGGTCTCGAGCTTGTCGCGCTCGGACATCGCCCCGATCCGCTCCCGCACCGGCAGCAGGTCCATGCTGCCGCTCTCGGTCCAGTCGCGCAGCTCGTGCAGGCGCTTGATGCGCTTGGAGATGGTCTGGAAGTTGGTGAGCAGGCCGCCCAGCCAGCGCTGGTCGATATAGGGCATGCCGCACGCCGTGGCTGCTTCCTTGATCGTGTCGCGGGCCTGCTTCTTGGTGCCCACGAACAGCACGGTGCCGCCCCGTCCGGCGAGGTCGCCGGCGAACTCCTGGGCGTTGTGCAGCAGACGCTCGGTCTTCTGCAGGTCGATGATGTGAATGCCGTCGCGCTCGCCGAAGATGAAACGGCGCATCTTGGGGTTCCAGCGGCGCGTCTGGTGGCCGAAGTGAACGCCGGCCTCCAGCAGCTCTCGGATGCCGATCTCGTTGGCCAAAGAGGTGCTCCCTTGGTTCGTACTCGGTTTGGACAGGCTGCCCGCCGGCGAGTCAGCGGACCCGGGCTGTGTGTTTCCCGGGCAGGGCCGCGTCGTCAACCGGAGGGGTCGCTTTGCGTAACGGCGCTCAAGGATAGCCACCGGAGCGAATCCACAAGAAAAGAAGCGAGGCGGTCCGAAGACCGCCTCGCTCTAGTTTCAGCCCCCGTCTGGCCCTCCGGAGACTGGCTCCCGTCTCGCTGCATCAAGCGCATGACGCAGATCGACGGGTGGTTTGGACTCGCACGTGAGAAGTTCCCCCGTCGTCGGGTGCCTAAACATCAACAGGCACGCGTGGAGAAATTGACGCTCGAGGCTCAGCCGGCGGCCGCACGCGGCCCCTCCGTAGGCGGGATCGCCGCACACCGGATGGCCGATGGCCTCGAAATGAGCGCGGATCTGGTGGGTCCGCCCGGTCTCGAGCCGTACTCGCAGCAGCGCGGTGCGGGCCAGCCGCTCGACGACCTCGAAGTGGGTGACCGCGTCGCGGCCGCGGTCGGTCCGGGTGGACATCGCGGTGCGGCGCCGGCGGTCGCGCCCCAGCGGGGCGTCGATCGTGCCCCGCTCGGCATCGGGATGCCCGGTCACGAGCGCCAGGTACTCCCGGGTGACCTCGCGGGCCTTCATCATCCCCTGGAGGACGGTGTGCGCCTCCTCGGTGCGAGCCACCACCATCAGGCCCGACGTATCGCGGTCCAGGCGGTGCACGATGCCCGCCCGTTCCGGGTCGGCGCCACCGGCCACTCGGCCGGCCAGGGCCTCGGCCAGCGTGGCGCCGCGGTGCCCGGGGGCCGGATGGGTGACCACCCCGGCCGGTTTGTCCACCACCAGCACCTGATCGTCCTCGTACACCACCTCGAAGGGCACGGCCGCCGTGTCCGCCGCCGTCACGGCGTTCGGAGCCCTTCGCACGCCCACCGTCTGTCCGGCGGCCAGGCGGTGGTTCTTGGGCCGCACCCGGCCGTCCACGGTCACCCACCCGTCCTCGATCGCGCGCTGGGCGGCCGCCCGCGACGGCGCGGCGCCTCGAGCCGCGAGGAACGCGTCGAGGCGCAGCCCCTCGTCCTCGGCGGACACCTCGAGCTGCTGCTGCGGTTCGCTGTCGGGCGTCAGGTGCTCTCCCGTTGCTGAGCCTTCGCCGAGCGCTCCACGACCCACAACAGGACGAACACGCCGACCACGATGCAGGAGTCGGCCACGTTGAACGCCGGCCAGGCCACCGGATCGATGAAGTCGATCACGGCTCCCTCCCGCGCGCGGTCGGCGAGATTGCCCAGGGCCCCGCCGAGGAGCAGCCCCACCGGGAGCCACAGCCACGGCATGGAGCGATGGCGCCAGAAGTACCCCAGCAGCAGCACGAGCGAGATCCCGATCAGCACCGCCACCACGAGGCCCGCGCCCTCGAAGGCGCCGAAGGCCACGCCGGTGTTGCGCGTGTTGGTGATGGCCAGGCCGGGGAACACGCTCACCTCGTCGCCCCGCTCCACGTTCGAGTCGGCCAGCTGCTTGGTCACCTGGTCCAGGGCGACCACCACGGCGGCGGTGGCCGCCACGGCGGCCGGTCCGCCGAGCCGTGCCACGTCAGCCCTCGATGAGACCGGCCACCAGGCTGCTCACGATGATGAGCACGAAGGTGCCGACGATCGGGCTGAGATCGAGTGCGCCGGGGCCGATGCGCACCGGCGGCAGGATGCGCCGGAACAGGTTCAGGTAGGGATCCGTCACGTCGGTCACGAACTTGAGGAACCCGTTCAGCACGCGGTTGTAGGGGATGCGCGGGATCCAGCTGAGAATGATCCGGATGAAGATGAGCACCAGGTACACGAGCGCCAGCGTGCGCACGTAGTCGGCGATGTCGTTGCGCGTCACCGCGTGGCCTCCACGACGCTGTCCACCGTGGCCTGAGCCGCTTCGCGCATCCCGCGCTCCTCGAGGGTGATCAGCCCCCGCTCGGTGGTGCCACCCGGGGTGGCCACGCGAGCCCGCAGGCCGGCGGTGTCGTAGTCGTGCCGTGCCAGCCAGGCCGCCGTCCCGCCCATGGTCTCGACGACCATCCGGAGCGCATCGGAACGGTCGAGGCCGTGGGCCACGCCGGCGTCGGCGAAGCTCTCGGCCACGAGGGCCATGAAGGCCGGCGCGCAGCTCATCAGCGCCATCGCCGGCTCGATCAGCGGCTCGTCGCTCAGTCGGATCACCTCGCCCACGCGGCCCATCAGGGCAAGTATCTCGGCCTCGGGGCCCGTCTCGGCGCCGGGGCCGGGCACGTAGCAGAGCACCCCGTGCCGCACCTCGACGGGCATGTTCGGGATGAAGCGGTAGATGGACGCCCCGGGGTAGGCGCCGGCCAGCTGGTCGGTCGATGTGGCGGCCAGGATCGACACCACCGTGCCGGTGTGACCGGCCACCTCGCCGGCCACCTCCTCGAGCTGCTTGGGCTTGTGACAGAGCACGACGACGTCCGCGCGCTCGGCCAGCTCGGCGTTCGAGCCCACCGCCTCGCCGCCGAGGGCCCCGGCCAGCGCCTCGGCCTTGCCCGAGTCGATGTCGGCCACCAGCGCGGGCTCGCCGATGCCGCGCGCGAGCGCCGAGGCCATGTTTCCTGCGCCGATCAACCCGAGCTTCATCGGCGGCGAAGCCTACAGCGGGCTCATTCGCCCCCGGCGCCGACGTCAAGACTGGTTGAAGAAGCCCTTCTCGATCAGCCGCGCGCGCTCCTCGGCGGAGACCTCGACGTTGCGCGGGGTGAGGAGGAAGACCTTGTCGGCGATGCGCTGCATCCCGCCGTCGAGGGCGTAGGTCAACCCCGACGCGAAATCGATCAGCCGCTTGGACAGATCGGTGTCGCTGGACTGCAGGTTGAGGATCACCGGGATGGCGTCCTTGAACTGGTCCGCGATCTGTTGCGCGTCGTTGAAGCTCTTGGGAATGACCAGGTGGACCTGGATGTCGCCGCCGTTGCCACCGGAGCGCCCGTTGCCGCCCACCGGCCGGAGCACGCGCGTCTCACGTCCTCCGCCACGGGGCTCGTCGGCGAAGATGTCGTCGAACTCGTCACGCCGGCGCCGCTGCAGCCGGCGCACGTTGGGCCGGTCGCGGTAGCGGTCCTCGAGCTCGGCCTCGGGCTCCGGCTCGTTGACGACCGACTCGTAGCGCGGGTCCTCCTCTTCGGCGAGGCCGAAGTAGACCAGGGTGCGATGCCATGTGTCGCGAAGCGCCATGCTCCAGGTCAGTTCGCCCGTAAGCGGGAAACTCCTTGTCACAGTGTAGGACCGTGGAGACCGAAACGTTCGAGGTGTCGAGGGAGCTTCCCGGTGGGACGGAGATCATCCTCCAGGGCGAGCAGGCGGGCGACGGCCCGCCCGTGGTGTTGCTGCACGGCCTGTCGGCCACACGCCGCAACGTCGTTCAGGGCTCCCGCGCCCTGATCAAGCGCGGCTACCGCCTGATCACCTACGACGCACGCGGCCACGGCACGTCCTCCCCCGCGCCCGGCTACGAGTACGAGGAGCTGGTGGGCGACCTCGTGGCCGTGCTGGACGAGCTCGGGCTGGAGCGAGTCGCGCTGGTGGGGAGCTCGATGGGCGCCGCCACCGCGATGGCCTTCACTCTTCAGCACCCGGAGCGCGTGCCCGCGCTGGTGCAGATCACCCCGGCCTACACCGGCTACGCCCGCACCGGGGACGTGGACGGAGACACCTGGGAGCGCATGGCCGGCGAGCTCGAGAGCGGCGGGGTGGACGCCTTCGTCGAAGCCGCGCAGCCGGAGGGCCTGCCCGAGAAATGGCAGGCGATAGCGCGCGAGGCCACCCGCCAGCGCATGGAGCGCCACGAGCATCCCGCTGCGGTGGCCCAGGCCCTGCGCGAGGTGCCACGCTCGATCGCCTGGAGGGGTCTCGAGCCACTCGACCACCTGGAGGTGCCGGTCCTGATCGTGGGCTCGCGCGACGAGGGGGACAGCCTGCACCTTCTGGGCGTGGCCGAGGAGTACGTGCGCCATCTGCCCCACGCCGAGCTGGTGGTGGAGGAGAAGGGCCAGTCGCCGCTGGCCTGGCAGGGCTCGCGGCTGTCGGGGGTGATCGGGGACTTCCTCGAGCGCGCGGGCTACGCGCCCTCGTAGAGCACGCTGCCCAGGCGGACGATCGTCGCGCCCTCCTGTGCGGCCACCTCGTAGTCCTGGGTGGTGCCCATCGACAGCCGCTTCAGGCCGTGCTCGGCGGCCAGCTCCGCCAGGCGGGCGAAGTGGCGCCGGTTGTCCTCGGCTGTCTCCACGAAAGGCGGCATCGTCATCAGGCCGGTGACCGGCGCGGGGCAGCGCTCGATATAGCTCTGAAGCTCGGCCGGATCCACGCCCTCCTTGGAGTCCTCACCGGCGACGTTCACCTGGATGAGGACCTCGTGCGCCGGGTTGGCCTCCAGCCGGCGCAGAGCCGATTCGGAGGCGATCGAGTGGATCAGGCGGACGTTCGGCGCGATCTCCTTCAGCTTGCGGCTCTGGAGCGCGCCGATGAAGTCCCAGGTGAAGAGGTCGCGGTGGAGCTCCTGCTTGGCCAGCAGATCCTGGGCGCGGTTCTCTCCCACCAGCTCGATGCCCGCCTCCGCCAGCGCCGGCAGGTCGCCGGCCTCCACGTACTTGACGGCGGCCAGGATCTCGACCTCGGAGCCGATGCGCTCGCGCACCCCGTCGAGGTTGCGGCGGATCGACTCAGCGTCCATCGAGCACCACCAGGCCGGATTGGCGCCCGGTCAGCCCGCGGTCGCGCCGGTGTGAGAAGAAGAGGTCGGGATGGCAGCTCGTGCACAGGTCGAGGTGGTGGATCTCGCTCACTCCCGCGGCCGCCAGCTTGGCGGCGATCACGGCACGCAGGTCGAGCATCCGGCCGTCGGCCACGTGCTCGAGACCATCGAAGGCCTCCAGCACCTCGGGACCCACCTCGTAGCAGCAGCCCCCGATACCGGGACCAACCGCCGCGCTCGGCATGCCCTCGAAGCGGGCCACGGCCTTCTCGACGATGCCCCCCGCCAGCGGACGCCAGCCACAGTGCAGCATCGCCACCCGCCGGCCGTCGGACAACGCCACCGGGTAGCAGTCGGCCACCAGCACCAGCAGCCCCACCCCGTTTCGCGTGGTGAGATGGCCGTCGACGCGATCGAGCTCCTTGTCGCCCGGCTGGGCGTAGGCGAGGTCCGACGGCGGCTCGGTCCAGTCGCGAAGCTCGCTGCCGTGCACCTGCCAGCCCATGGCCACGCGCTCGGGGTCGACCGCCGCCGCGTCGGCCAGGCGCTCCCGGTTCTCGGGCACGTTCGTGGGGTCGTCGTCGGTCAGGAAGCCCAGGTTGAGCGAGCGGTAGGGGCCGCGGCTGACCCCGCCGTTGCGGGTGGAGAAGAAGGCACGTGCACGCGGCAGGGCCACGCTGTAGCCGAGCTCGCTCATTCCTGCTCCTCTGCTCGGGCCACGCGCAGGGCGGTGTCGAGCTCGTCGTCGCGGCCGGAGACCAGGCCGTCGAGCTTGCGCCGGAGCGTCTCCTCGAGCGCCTTGCCCAGTGCCGGACCTTCGGCCACCCCCGCCGTCAGCAGGTCCCCGCCGTCGATCTCGAGCCTCACCTCGCTGAGCTCGGACACCCAGCGCAGCAGCGGCTCCGAGGGGGCGCCCATGGCCAGCGCGAGCGACAGGGCGATCAGGGTCTCTCGGGCCAGCAGCTCGTACAGCTCGGACGGCTGGTGCTCGTGCTCGCGCAGCTCGGCCGCCAGCCGCGGTGCCACCCGAGCGGCACGGCTCACGGCGTCGCGCTCCCACGCGTGCAGGTGAAGGTCGGCCAGCCACAGGTCGAGGCGGCGCGGTGCCTCGGCCGTCAGCGCCGCCAGGCCCGCCAGGGCGCGATCCGCCCCGAGCGCCACCGCGCCGAGCGCGGCGGAGGCCACCAGCTCGCTGTCCGCCTCGAGCGCGGTGTGCAGTGCGCGGTCGATGCCGAGCTCGTGCATGCGCTCGACTGCCGACGGCGCGTCGATCTCGGCCAGCAGGTCCATCAGCTCATCGCGCACGCGCGCCCCGGACACCGTGCGCAGTTGCGCCTCGGCGGCCGCGTCGCGGGCGAGTCGTCTCGGTGTCGACGTCCATGCGAAAGCCCAGCCGGGCCTCGTAGCGCAGCGCTCGCAGAAGACGGGTGGGATCGTCCGCGAAGCTGCGCTCGTGCAACACCCGGACGCTGCCGGAGTCGAGGTCGGCCAGGCCGCCGAGCGGGTCGTAGAGGTGGCCGAGGTCGTCGCCCGTGAGGCCCAGCGCCATGGCGTTGATCGAGAAATCGCGCCGGGCCAGGTCCTCGGTCAGCCCCGCCGCCTCCACCTCCGGCAGGGCGCCGGGCTCGGAGTAGGTCTCGCGGCGGGTGGTGGCGAGGTCGAGCGAGAGGCCGTCGCTGCGCACCGTCGCCGTGCCGAAGCGCTCGTGCTCGCGCGTCTCTCCGTCGAGGCGCTCGGCCAGCGCCCAGGCCACCGAGCGGGCGCTGCTCTCCACCGCCACGTCGAGGTCCACGGCCTCGGCGCCGCGCAGCAGGTCGCGCACCGCCCCTCCCACCAGGTAGGCGGGCGCCAGCCCGTCCAGGGCCGGGAGCAGCCGCTCCATCCCAGGGACGCGGCGCAGCCGCTCGCGTAGGTCTGCCCGGTTCGCCTTCGTCACAGGCGAACGGGTATACCAGCCGAACGCATGCGTTCCTTGGCCTCGCGGACGCTGTAGTGCCCGTAGTGGAAGATCGAGGCGCACAGCACGGCGTCGGCACCGCCCTGCTCCACCGCCTCCACCAGGTGGTCGAGCGTCCCGGCGCCCCCGGAGGCGATCACCGGGACATCCACCGAGTCGGCGATCGTGCGGGTGAGCTCGAGCTCGTAGCCGTCCTCGGTTCCGTCGCGGTCCATGCTCGTGAGCAGGATCTCCCCCGCTCCGCGCTCGACGCCCTCACGGGCCCACTCGACGGCGTCGCGGCCCACCGGTGTGCGCCCGCCGTTGACGTACACGCCGTACGACGCGCCGTTGTCATCGGCCGCGCGCCGGGCGTCGATGGCCAGCACCACGCACTGCGCTCCGAACACCTCGGCCATCTCCCCCAGCAACTCGGGCCGGGCCACCGCGGCGGAGTTGACCGAGACCTTGTCCGCGCCGGCGTCGAGGACCGCCTGGGCGTCGGCTGCGGAGCGGACGCCGCCACCGATCGTGAAGGGGATGAACACGTCGTCGGCGCAGCGGCGGGCCAGCTGGGCCACCGTCTCACGCTTCTCGTGCGAGGCGGTGATGTCGAGGAAGACGATCTCGTCGGCTCCCTCCTCCTGGTAGCGCACCGCCAGCTCCACGGGGTCGCCCGCGTCGCGCAGGTTCACGAACTCCACGCCCTTGACCACCCGGCCCTTGTCCACGTCCAGGCAGGGGATCACGCGGCGCAGCAACATCAGTCGCGTGGATCGAGCGCGGCCTGGCCCTCGGCCACCCCGATCCGCCCTTCGTAGAGCGCTTTGCCCGAGATCACGCCCGCGAGGTTGATGAGGCGCAGGCTGCGCAGGGCGTGCAGGTCATCGACCGAGGCTATGCCGCCCGAGTAGAGAAAACGCCCCCGCACCGCCTCGGATACGCGAACCACCTCGTCGAGGTCCGGCCCCTCGAGCATCCCGTCGCGATCGACGTTGGTGTACACGAAGCGCGTGGCGCCGCGCTGCTGCATGCGCCGGATGGCGTCCTCCCCCCGCACCTGGGTCTCGCGGGTCCAGCCGGCCACCGCCACCTGGCCGCCGCGCACGTCCACCCCCACGAGGATCCTGGAGGTGAAGGCCGAGAGCGCCTCGCCGAGCAGGTCGGGGTCGGTGAAGGCGGCCGTGCCGAGCACCACCCGGCCGGCGCCGGCCGCGAGCGCGCGGCGGATCGAGGCGATCGAGCGCAGCCCGCCGCCCAGCTCGAGCGGCACCGGCAGCTCCCGGGCGATGCGCTCCACGTGCTGGAGGTTCACCGGCTCGCCCTCACGGGCGCCGTCGAGGTCGACCACGTGCAGGAAGCGGGCGCCCGCCTCGACGAAGGAGCGCGCGGCCTCGAGCGGGTCGTCGGCGTACACGGTCTCGTCGTCGAAGTCGCCCTGGCGCAGGCGCACCGCCTTCCCGTCGCGGATGTCGATCGCCGGCAGCAGGATCACGCGGGGACCCTCGCGCAGGCCCCCACGAAGTTGCGCAGCAGCGCGAGCCCGTGCGGGCCCGACTTCTCCGGGTGCGACTGCAACCCGAAGATGGGCGCCGGGCCGTCCTCGCGCGCGACCACGCTCACGAACTCCGTCCCGTACTCGGCCGTTCCGAGCACGTCCTCCTCGCGCGCCGGGCGCGGGGCGAACGAGTTGGCGTGGTAGAAGGCACAGGGGTCGGGCAGGCCCTCGTTGAGCGGGCTGCGACGGCGCCAGGACACCGGATTCCAGCCGATCTGCGGGATCTTCAGCCCCGGCGCGTCGAGGCCGTCCACCGGACCCTCGAGCAGGCCGATGCCCTCGGCCCCGCCCAGCTCCGTGGTCGACTCGAACAGCAGCTGCATGCCCATGCACAGTCCGATCAGCGGCACGCCGGCCTCCACGCGCTCGCGCAGCAGGTCGTCGAGGCCGAGGCTGCGCACCGCCTCCATGGCCCGTGGCATGGCGCCCACCCCGGGCAGGACCACGCCGTCCGCCTCGCGCACGCGTGCGTGATCGTTGGTGAGCTCGGCCCGGGCGCCCACGTGCTCGAGCGCCTTGGCCACCGAGCGCAGGTTGCCCATCCCGTAGTCGAGGATGGCGATCGAAGGGGGCGTCACAGCACGCCCTTGGTCGACGGCACGCCGCTGACCCGCTCGTCGTGCTCCACCGCCTGGCGCAGCGCCCGGGCGAAGGCCTTGAACGACGCCTCCACCTGATGATGGGCGTTCGTGCCCGCCTCCAGGCGCACGTGCACGGTCAGCTTCGCCGTGTTGGCCACCGCGCGCAGGAACTCCTCGACCAGGTCGGTGTCGAAGTCGGCCACCCGCTCCGCGGAGAAGGCGCCCTCGAGTGCCGTGTAGGGACGCCCCGAGACGTCCAGCGCGCACGAGGCGCGGGCCTCGTCCATCGGCACCGCGGCGTGCCCGAACCGGCGGATCCCGGCGCGGTCGCCCAGCGCCTCGTCGAGCGCCTGCCCGAGCGCGAGCCCGGTGTCCTCCACGGTGTGGTGGGGACCAGTCTCGAGGTCGCCCCGGGCCTGAACGTCCAGGTCGAGAAGCCCGTGGCGGGCGACGGCGTCGAGCAGGTGGTCGAAGAAGCCGACGCCGGTCTCCCTGGCCCCGTCGCCCGTTCCGTCCAGGTCCAGGGTGAGCTGGATGTCGGTCTCGCCGGTGGTCCGGTGGATCTGGGCGGTGCGGGTCACGCGCGGCGCTCCATCGATTCGGCGTGAACGGGAAAGCCCTCGGCGCGAGCCAGTGCCGCGCCGGCGGGTGCGAGGCGGGCGGCTGCCTCGCCGGGCAAGGATACCCGCGCCAGTCGGCGCCGGAAGACCGCGGGCGAGAGGCTCGACTGGAAGCGCGCCGCGCCCCCGGTGGGCAGCACGTGGTTGGAGCCGGCCACGTAATCGCCGAACGCGGTGGCGGCTCCCTGCCCCACGAACACGCAACCCGCCCGCCGGACACGGCCCGCCAGCGACTCGACCTCGGCGCCGATCAGCTCGAGGTGCTCCGGCACAAAGCGCTCCGCCAGCTCGAGGGCCTCGTCGGGGCCCGAGGCCAGACGCACGTGCAGGTCGGCGTCGCTCACGCTCGGCCGCTCGGGCGCGAGGCGCTCCACGGCCTCCACCACCGCCTCCAGCAGCGTCTCGCCGAGCGCCACCAGGGCCACGAGGCTGTCGGAGCCGTGCTCGGCCTGGGCGAGCAGGTCGAGCGCCACGAGCTCGGGATCGGCGTCGTCGCCGGCCACCACCACGAGCTCGCTCGGCCCGGCCAGGCCGTCGATGCCCACCTGCCCGAACACCTGGCGCTTAGCCTCGGTGACCCACGAGTTGCCCGGACCGGCGATCACGTCCACGGCCCGGATGCTCTCGGTGCCGTGGGCCAGCGCGGCGATCGCCTGGGCGCCCCCCAGCCGGTAGACCTCACCTACGCCGCACAGCGCGCAGGCGCCGAGGACCGCCGGGTGGACCCGTCCGTCGGGTCCGGGCGGGCAGCAGATCGCCACCTCGTCGACACCGGCCACGGCGGCGGTGACGGCGCACATCACGACCGTGGAGGCGTAGGGCGCACGGCCGCCGGGCACGTAGGCCGCGGCACGGGCCACCGGCAACTCCGCCAGCTCCACTCGCTGGCCCTGGGCGAGCTCGACCGCCGGCGGATCGCCGAGCTGCGCCTCGGCCACCCCGCGCACGTTGGCCATCGAGGTCTCGATCGCGGCCCGCAGCTGCGGTTCCAGGCCGGCCTCGGCCGCCGCCAGCTCCGAGGACGGAGTGCACAGCTCGCCGTCTGCGAGGCGCACGCCGTCGAGGCGCTCGGTGAGCTCGAGCAGCGCCTCGTCGCCGCGCGTGCGCACCGACAGGATGATCTCGGCCACGGCCTCCGGGCTCGCGCCCTGCGCGCGCACCCGGCCCAGCCCCTCGCGAATGATCCTCATGAGCGGAGCCTCTCGATCAGGCGGTCGATCTGCGGCGCCTTGAGCTTGTGCGCCACCGGGTTGGCGATCAGGCGGGCGGTGCAGTCGCCGATCTCCTCGACCACGCGCAGGTGGTTCTCGCGCAGCGTCGCCCCCGTGGCCGTGAGGTCCACGATGCCGTCCGCGAGGCCGGTGAGGGGAGCGAGCTCGACCGAGCCCTTGACCTCCACGATCTCCGCCTGGCGTCCGGTGTCGGCGAAGTGCTGCGCCGCGATCCGCGGATACTTGGTGGCCAGCCGCACCCGTCCCAGGCGGCGCAGGGCGTCACCGATCGGGTCGCCCCCCTCGCGCGCCGCCACCACCATCGTGCAGCGCCCGTAGCCGAGATCCAGCAGCTCGTAGACCCTGCGCTGGGACTGCTCGAGCAGCACGTCCTTGCCGGTGATGCCCAGGTCGGCCGAGCCGTGCTCTACGTAGGTGGGCACGTCGCTGGGGCGCATGGTCACGATGCCGGCGTCGGCGAACAGGAGCTTGCGGTCATTCGAGCGCACCTCGGCCGTGTCCACGCCCAACCCGTCGAGGAGGTCGAGCGTGCCGTAGAAGAGGGCGCCGCGGGGCACAGCGATGGTGAGCTTCCCGGAGGTGTTCATCCCAGCGCCTCCTCCGCGGCCTGAGCCAGGTGCACGCGCTGCACGTCCAGGGCCACCCCGCAGGCGGGCCGGTCGCGGCCGAAGCGCCCGATCAGGTCGTCGTAGCGCCCGCCCCCGCCCAGAGCGAAGCCGACCGCCGGGTCGTAGACCTCGAACACCGCCCCCGTGTAGTAGCCGAGCTCGCGCACCAGGCCCAGGTCGAAGATCACCCGGTCCGCCACCCCCCGCTGCTCGAGCAGCTCGTGCAGGGCGCGCAGGCTCTCGACCGCGGCCGCCACGGGGCCGTCGGCGCGATCGAGCACCTCGGCGCCGCCGCGCAGCTCGGGCAGCCTGACCAGCAGCCGCCGCTCCGGCTCGCCCAGCCCCAGCGCGGTGACGGCCATCTCGAGGCCCACCAGATCACGCCGCGACAGGGTTTCGATCAGTGGACGATGGTGCTCCTCCGGCACCTCGAGGGCCAGCAGCAGCCGCCGGTAGAGCGCGCCGTCGCCGATGCCGAGGCGGTGGCGGCGCAGGCCGGCGCGGTCGAGGGCGTCGAGGGTGAGGGCCACGACCTCCGCCTCGCCCTCGGCTCCCGCCACGCCGATCAGCTCAATGCCGCCCTGGAGGAACTCTCGCGGCTCCCCCACGCCTCGCTCGGTCGCCCTCCAGGCGCGCGAGAAATAACAGAAGCGCAGCGGATCCTCGGCGGCGCCGTAGCGGGCGGCCACGACCCGGGCAATGGGAATGGTCATGTCCGAGCGCAGCGCAAGCACGTTGCCCTGTTCGTCGAAGGTGCGGTAGCGCGCCCCGGCCGCGCTCTCGTCGCCGCGGCGCAGGACCTCCTCGTACTCGAGGGCCGGGGTATGGATCTCGCCGTAGCCCATGCCCTCGAAGCTCTCGCGCATCCGGTCGCAGATCGCGCGCAGCTCCCGCATCTCCTCGGGCAGCACGTCGCGGGTGCCCGGCGGGATGGGAGCGCGCGACGGTACGGACCGACGCCCGTCGGAGCGATCGCTGTCGGTCACGCGGACCTCCCGGCCGCCGCTCTAGGCGGGCACGCGCTCGGAGGCCACGCGCTCGATGCGCGCGCCCAGGGCCCGCAGCCGCTCGTCGATGCGCTCGTAACCACGGTCGATCTCGCGGATGTTCGCGATCTCGGACGTGCCGTCGGCGCACAGCGCGGCGATGAGCAGGGCCATGCCCGCGCGGATGTCCGGACTGGAGAGCCGCTCACCGTGAAGCCGGCTCGGGCCGCTCACGACCGCGCGATGCGGGTCGCAGACGATCACCCGAGCGCCCATCGAGACCAGCTTGTCGACGAAGAACAGCCGGTTCTCGAACATCTTCTCGTGGATCAGGACCAGGCCCTCGGCCTGGGTGGCCATCGCGAGCGCGATGCTCGTGAGGTCGGCCGGGAAGGCGGGCCACGGCCCGTCCTCGATCTTCGACACGGCATCGCCCTCGTCCGAGCGGATGCGCAGTCGCTGTCCGGCCGGCACGAGCACGTCGTTGCCGTCGTACTCGATGCTGCAGCCCAGCCGCTCGAATGCCAGCTTGGTCATGCGCAGGTCGTCCGGCAGGCAGCCCTGGATGCGTAGCTCGCCGCCCGTGCAGGCGGCCAGCGCGATGAAGGAGCCGATCTCGATGTGATCGGGGCCGATCGCGTGGTCGGCGCCCCCGAGCTCCTCCTGGCCGTGAACGATCATCAGGTTGGAGCCGATGCCCTCGATGCGCGCACCCATCTGCATGAGCAGCCGGGCCAGATCCTGCACGTGGGGCTCGGACGCCGCGTTGTGGATCACGGTCGAGCCCGGGGTCAGCGCCGCAGCCATCAGGGCGTTCTCCGTGGCCATCACCGAGGGCTCGTCCATGAAGAAGTCGCAGGCGTGCAGCCCGTCTGGGGCGTGGAGGTGGAAGTAGGAGCGATCGGCGGCCACCTCGGCGCCGAGCGCGCGGAAGGCGTCGAGATGCGGGTCGAGGCGCCGGCGCCCGATCACGTCGCCGCCCGGCGGCGGCATGTCGGCCCGGCCGAAGCGGGCCAGCATGGGCCCGGCGAGCAGGAACGACGCGCGGATGCGCTCGGCCCACTCGCGGTCCACGTCGGTGCGCGAGACCTCGTCGGCGTGCAGCGCGACCACGTTCTCGTCGCGCCACTCGACCTTCACGTCCAGGCGGCGCAGGAGCTCGAGCATGGCCTCCACGTCGCGGATGCGCGGGATGTTCCGCAGCACCACCTCCTCGCGCGTCAGGAGCGACGCTGCGATGACCGGGAGCGCGGCATTCTTGTTTCCTGCGGGGGCGATGGTCCCGGAGAGGGGAGCCCCGCCCTCGATGATGAACTTCTGCATGCAGGGTTTCTTCCGGGGAAAGGGACTGCGAAGCGGCACGCCGACCGCCGCGCCGCGAGATTCCGCCCTTCCGAGCGGCCGGGCAAGGGTATCGAAGGCCATCTCGCACGAGGTTCGGTATTGCCGCCGGATACCCTGCCGGGGCCATGGCCCAGCCCACCCGCGAAGAAGCCTGGGCCCTCGTCTGCGAGTGGACCGAGTCCGAGTCGCTGCGCAAGCACATGCTCGGCGTGGAGACCGCCATGCGCGCCTACGCTCGCGAATGGGGCGAGGACGAGGAGCTGTGGGGCGCCACCGGGCTGCTCCACGACCTCGACTACGAGCGCTATCCCGATCTGTCCACCGGGCACCCGCGCAGGGCGCTGGAGCTGTTTGAGCAGCGCGATTACCCGCAGGAGCTGATCGACGCCGTGGCGGGCCACGCCACCTTCCTCGGCGTGCCGAGGGAGACGCGTATGGCCAAGACGCTGTACGCCGTGGACGAGCTCTCGGGCTTCATCTCCGCCTGCGCCTACGTGCGCCCCGACGGGGTCCACGGTATGACCCCCAAGTCGGTCAAGAAGAAGCTCAAGCAGCCGAGCTTCGCCGCGGGCGTCAACCGCGACGAGGTGCGCGAGGGGGCCGAGGAGCTGGGCGTGGACTTCGACCAGCACGTGGCCTTTGTGATCGGCGCGCTCGAGGAGCGGGCCGGCGACCTGGGCCTGGGTCCGCGCGAGGGCTGAGCGCCGGTCGCGTTCCGCTCCGCGCCGGCGCTACCGCCAACGGCCGCCGGCCTTGGCCCACTCGGCCAGGTGGCCGACGGAGCAGAAGCCGTCCGGAATCCGATGCTCGCCGCGGTGGCGCACCGCCAGCACGCGCACCTCGCCCAGGGGCTCGCCGCAGTGGGCGCACTCGTCCAGCGAATCGCTGAGCCCGGAGGGCTCCTCGAGCTCGCCCGGCTCCCAGTGCGGTCCCTGAACGAACCAGGGAAACACGTGCTCCAGGCGGCAGAAGACCGCTCTGCGGGCGCCCGGCACCTCCTCGGCGCGCCAGCCGTCCTCGCGTTCCACCGCGTTCCCGCACCAGGAGCATTGCTCGATAGATTGCGCGCTCATGTCCGACCAGCTCGAAATTATCGTCCTGGAGGGAGACGAGACCGGCCAGGAGCTGCTCGAGCAGTCGCTGCGGGTGCTCGATCCGTCCGTGACCAAGGTGCCGGTGGAGCTCGAGCACTACGACCTGTCGCTGGCCAACCGGCGAAGCACCGCCAACGAGGTGGTCGAGCGAGCGGCGGAGGCAATGCGCGAGGCCCGCTTCGGCATCAAGGCGGCCACGATCACGCCCGAGGGCGCCGAGGACGTGGGCAGCCCCAACCGGCTGCTGCGGGAGGCCATCAACGGCCAGGTGATCATTCGCACCGGCCGGCGCATCCCCGGCGTGACCCCCGTGGCGGGCGTGCACTACCCGATCGCCGTGGTGCGCATGGCGGTGGGCGACGCCTACGGTGCCGAGCAGTGGCGGGTCGAGGAGGACGGCGATGAGGTGGCCTACCGCACAGAGCGCATCACCCGCAGCGTGTGCCGTGCGGTGGCCGAGTTCAGCTTCCGCACGGCGGAGCGCATCCACGGCCGCGTCTACGGGGGCCCCAAGTGGACGGTGAGCCCGGTGTACGAGGGCATGCTCAAGGAGGAGATGGACGCCGCGGCCCTGCGCCATGGCGACGTGCCCTACAGCCCCGTGCTGATCGACGCCACCTACGCCGGTCTGATCTCGGGAGCGGCCGACGCGCCGCTCGTCATCCCCGCCCTCAACCGGGACGGCGACTGCCTCTCCGACTTGGTGATGCCCATGTTCGGCTCGATCGCCGGCGCGGAGTCCGTGCTCGTGGCCTTCGACGACGAGTTCGAGCCCAGCGTCGTGATGGCCGAAGCTCCCCACGGCACGGCGCCGGCGCTCCTGGGCAAGAACATCGCGAACCCGATGGCGATGATCCTGGCCGCCGCCGCGGTGCTCCACTACGCCTCGACCGTCGGCCACCAGGGCGCCGAGACGGCCTCCCGAGCCATCTACGAATCGGTGCTCGAGGCCACGGCCACCGGCGTGCGCACTCCCGACCTCGGCGGGCACGCCAGCACCAGCGAGTTCACCGACGAGGTGATCGGGCGGGTGCGCACCAAGATCGACATCTGGGCCTCGCTGTGATCAAGAGGGCTCTAGCGACGCGCGGCGCGTTCCCGCTTCGGATGCATGCTGTGCCCCACTGGTAGCCCCGCGGCGCTGCGCGCCGGGTCGTTCAGGTGCTTGCGTCGCTGCCTGACGTAGTAGCGCCGCTGCACGAACAGCGTGACCACGCCCGCGAGCGTGATCGCGATCAGGTTGATCGCCAGCTGCGCCGCCGCGCCGAGCGCTTCCGAGGAGTCTCCGAAAGCCACGCCCACAGCGATGTTGGCCGCCGCGGGGATCGTGGTCACGGAGATCAGCACGCCGATCAGGGCGCCTGACTTGGTGCTGGTCAGCGACAACATGCCGGCGGTGCCGGCCACGTAGGCCACGAAGAACGAGAAGAAGTCGGGATTGGAGATGAAGCCCGTGAGGACGTCGTCGGTGACCTGGTAGTCGTCCTTCAGGCCGGTCCAGCGAAACACCGCGACGGTCAGAAGCGTCAGGGCGATGCCCACCGGGAAGCCCACGGCCAGCGCCGCCAGGGAGCGCTTGGCAAGCTGCTTCTGCCGCTGCACGAGAGCCACCGAGAGCCCGGCGAGCGGGCCGAACTCGGGCCCGACCACCATCGCGCCCACGATCAGGATCGGCTGGTCGAACAGGATTCCCACCGCGGCGATCTGCATCGCCAGAACCATGAAGGTCACGAAGCTGATCGACAGCTCCGTGTCCTCGCTCGTGCGCTGCTGGACCTCCTCCCACACCACGGCGTCCGAGGGCAGGCCGGGCGCGGCCCGCTCGGCCTCGACGGCGGCGTCGGAGATCGTGGTGTCCACGTGCTCGATGGCGATGGAGCCGACGCGCGGGATGTCGAGCTCCTTGAGGTCGGCCAGGATCACGCTCGCCTCCTCCTTGGCCACATCGCAGAGGATCACGTCGCCCTCAGGCTTCTGGGCGGCTGCGTGGAGATGCACGACGTTGATCACGGCGGGGGAGCCGCACAGCAGCTCGAGCGCCTGGTGGGCGATCGCCTCCGGCGCCACGATGCGCAGGTGGATCATCGCGGGGCTCGCTCGGGCTCTGCGGCAGCGGCATAGCGTTCGAGCCCCGTGCGCACGTGGGCGGGAATCTGGGTCTTCTCGTACGAGTCCGCGTCGACGAAGACATGTCGCAGCTCGCCCTCGACCAGGGTCTGCCCGTCGCTCGCCCGCTCCACGTCGATGCGGGTGACGCTCGAGGTCGCCCCGATCCGGACCACGGTGGCCACCAGATCGATCTCGTCGTCGAAGCGCGCGGAGCCTCGGTAGCGCACGCTGGCCTCAGCCACCATGGCGTCCACGCCGTCGTCGATCAGCCCGGCATAGGACCCGAAGGCCACCCGCCACAGCTCGGTCATGGCGACATCGAAGTAGACGAGGTAGTTCGCGTAGAAGACCACGCCCTGCGGGTCGCACTCGTCGAAGCGCACCCGCAGCCGGTGGCGAAACTCCTCGCTCATGCTCCGGCCAGCCTATCGGGGCCGCTTGCGGCCGCTCTCCCGTGCTCTCGCAGACGGCCGTGCACGGAAAGTTGCAGCAAATAGCGCCTTCCGTCCGGAGCGGAACGTACCTTCACGAACGCATGTTCCCACGGTTCAGAGAGCAGATCGGCACGGCGCTCGACCTGGTGGTCGAGTTCTCGACACTGGGCGAATACCGCCTGAGCGTGTCCCCCACGCCGGGCGCCCCGAGTGCCCCCGCCGACGCTCCTGGCCACGCTCCGCGGCTGGGAGGCGCCGGCGACCCCATCGCCGAGCGCGCCGCGGTCAGCGCAGGCGTCGCGGGCGGGGCGGCCGGCACGGTGCCGGCCGCGACCCCCGCGGCGGCGCGCCTGGCCTCGTCCGCTCCCTGCCGGGGCGATCGCCGGCGCGTCGTGCGCGAGCCCAAGACGCGGGCGCGCGTGCGCAAGGGCGCTCCGGTGGCGCTCGAGCAGCTCTGCCTGGCCGTCTGAGCGAGGCGCGACACCTCAGTCGTCAGCTTCCCGTCCGTCGCGATCGGCCAACTGGCCCGTGAACCAGCGAAACGGCTCCGGGTCCTTTCCCTCGGTCGAGCCGTCGAGCTCCACGAAGCGAACGAACAGCTCCACGTCCGGTAGGCGCGCGAGCAGCCGCGCGACCGCCCTGGGACGCTGCCCCGTGTGAAACCGTCGCACCCGGCGCCACAGGTGATAGGGGCGATCATGGAGCTCGATCACCGCCAGCAGGCGTTCGACGGCCGTGTATCGCTCGGCGAAGCGCCGCGCGCGGGCGGCGTGGTGGTTGGGGCCGACGTGGGGCAGCCAGTCGTGCTCGCGGTACTTGAACGAATCGTGCACCAAGGCGATGAAGCGCAGATCGGACCGGCGGTCTCCGCGCTCGGCCCAGCGGTCGATCTGGCTCAGGAGATCGGCCACGTGGCGGGCCACGTTGCCCTCCGGGTGCCCGGGCCTGGGCTCTCCCCAAGCCAGGCCACGCACCAACTCCGGATCGGCGGCGACCGCCGTCTCAAGTGCGTTCTCGGGCTCGAAGCCCTCGATCAGGTCGCCGGCCGTCCGCGGACGGTCAGTCGACCGATTCCGCGTGCCAGACATCACCCTCGCGGGCGAGGACGACACGAGCCTCCTGGCCGTCTCCGGCCACCGCCACGAACTGCGCGCGGTCCTCGTCCACTCCCGGGCGGTCGTCCACCAGGACCAGATGGAGGTCCTCGTAGCTCCAGTCGGGGCGCTCTCGGGAGAGCGCATCCCGGGCCGTCGCGAGCATTGACTCGCGGTTCCAACCCCGGTCCAGCGCGGCGGCCTGCTGCAGAGCCGAGTCAGCCTCGGCAACGTCGCGCTCGAAGACGCCGCTCAGGCGGCGGTCGCGTGCCTGCGCGCCGGCGAAGCCGAGGAGCAGCGCGATGGCGAAGACGACGCCCACGATGATCAGGATCAGGCCGAACGTGGAGATGGCGATGGGAGCGATGTACATGGCGGCGCGCAGTCTAGAAAAAGCGGGGCCGCCCCGAGGGACGGCCCGAAGTTAAATCGGCGGCGACCTACTCTCCCAGGGCCGCGAGGCCCAAGTACCATCGGCGCTGAGGGGCTTAACTGCTCTGTTCGGAATGGGAAGAGGTGTCTCCCCCTCGCTATCACCACCGAAAATTGGCGAGACGAAGCCCGGCCTGCGCCGGAATCCCGCCCTCGCCGAAGCTTGAAAACTGCACCGTTGGCCAGCCTGCCGGCGAACCGGCAGGCCACGGAAGACCAAAAACATCCGTCAAGCCCTCGAACCATTAGTACCGGTCTGCTGAGCGCATTGCTGCGTTTACACATCCGGCCTATCACCTGGTGGTCTTCCAGGGGTCTTACTCCCTCTAGGGGATGGGAGAGCTCATCTCGAGGTCGGCTTCCCGCTTAGATGCCTTCAGCGGTTATCCGATCCGCACGTAGCTAACCAGCAGTGCCCTTGGCAGGACAACTGGTACACCAGAGGTGCGTTCATCCCGGTCCTCTCGTACTAGGGACGACTCCCCTCAACTCTCCAACGCCCACGGCAGATAGGGACCGAACTGTCTCACGACGTTCTGAACCCAGCTCGCGTACCGCTTTAATGGGCGAACAGCCCAACCCTTGGGACCTACTTCAGCCCCAGGATGCGACGAGCCGACATCGAGGTGCCAAACCGGGCCGTCGATGTGGACTCTTGGGCCCGATAAGCCTGTTATCCCCGGAGTACCTTTTATCCGTTGAGCGACGGCGCTTCCACTTGCTACCGCCGGATCACTAAGGCCTGCTTTCGCACCTGCTCGACATGTCTGTCTCGCAGTCAAGCTCCCTTACTGCCTTTGCACTCTACGTACGATTTCCAACCGTACTGAGGGAACCTTTGCGCGCCTCCGTTACATTTTGGGAGGCGACCGCCCCAGTCAAACTACCCACCTGACACTGTTCACCGCCCGGATTCACGGTGCGGTGTTAGAAGCCCAAGACACCAAGGGTGGTATCTCAAGGGTGGCTCCACGGGGACCGCAGTCCCTGCTTCATAGCCTCCCACCTATCCTGAGCGAGGCGCCTCAGACTCCAATATCAAGCTGTAGTAAAGGTTCACGGGGTCTTTCCGTCTTGCCGCGGGTACTCGGCATCTTCACCGAGACTGCGATTTCACCGAGCCCCTCGTTGAGACAGCACCCAACTCGTTACGCCATTCGTGCAGGTCGGAACTTACCCGACAAGGAATTTCGCTACCTTAGGACGGTTATAGTTACCGCCGCCGTTTACCGGGGCTTAGTTTCGGAGCTTCGCCATCCGAAGATGGCTAACCCCTCCACGTAACCTTCCGGCACCGGGCAGGCGTCACCCCCTATACGTCGTCTTGCGACTTAGCAGAGAGCTGTGTTTTTGGTAAACAGTCGGTTGGGTCAATTCACTGCGGCCCCCTCGAGCTCCAGCCGTATGGCTTTCACCCTACCGGGGCGCCCCTTCTCCCGAAGTTACGGGGCCATTTTGCCGAGTTCCTTAACGAGGGTTATCTCGATCACCTTAGTATTCTCTACTTGTCCACCTGTGTCGGTTTTGGTACGGGCACGCGCTGTCCTCCCTAGAGGCTTTTCTCGGAGGTATGGCGTCGGGGACTCGCCGGCCTTCCGGCCAGCTGGCATCGCACCTCGCCGTAACGAGCTCGCGGATTTGCCTACGAGCCCTGGCTACATGCTTACCCCCGCGCAACCGTCGGCGGGGTTCCCTTAGCCTTCCTCGTCCCCCCATCGGTGATAGCGGACAGAACGTGGTACGGGAATATCAACCCGTTAGCCATCGACTACGCCTTTCGGCCTCGCCTTAGGTCCCGACTGACCCTGAGCCGAAGAACGTTGCTCAGGAAACCTTGGACAATCGGCGGAGGGGATTCTCACCCCTCTTTCGTTACTCACGCCGGCATTCTCACTTCTGAAGCCTCCACGGCTGGGTCCCCCCGCCGCTTCGCAAGCCTCAGAACGCTCTCCTACCGCGCACGCGAACCCGAAGGATCGCGCACACCCGCAGCTTCGGTGGCTAGCTTGAGCCCCGTTACATTTTCCGCGCCCGAACACTTGACCAGTGAGCTGTTACGCACTCTTTCAAGGGTGGCTGCCTCTAAGCCAACCTCCTGGTTGTCTCGGCACTCGGACATCGTTTCCCACTTAGCTAGCACTTAGGGACCTTAGCTGGCGGTCTGGGTTGTTCCCCTCTTGCCTATGAAGTTTATCCCCCACAAGCTGACTCCCCGGGTAGAACCTAACGGTCTTCGGAGTTTGCCTGAAGTCGGTAACCTGGTAGGGCCCCTAGTCCAAGCAGTGCTCTACGGCCGTTAGGCATCGCCGGAGGCTATACCTAAATATATTTCGGAGAGAACCAGATATCTCCGGGCTTGATTAGCCTTTCACTCCGACCCACAGGTCATCCGCCCAGTTTTCAACCTAGGTCGGTTCGGCCCTCCACGGGGTCTTACCCCCGCTTCAGCCTGCCCATGGGTAGCTCGCCCGGTTTCGGGTCTACCGCCTCTGACTGTGTCGCCCTGTTCGGACTCGCTTTCGCTGCGGCTCCGCTCATCGCTTAACCTCGCCAGAGACGAGTAACTCGCCGGCTCGTTATGCAAAAAGCACGCCGTCACATTCCGAAGAATGCTCCGACCGCTTGTAGGCACACGGTTTCAGGTACTATTTCACTCCCCTTCTGGGGTACTTTTCACCTTTCCCTCACGGTACTAGTCCGCTATCGGTCATCAGGGAGTACTTAGCCTTGGAGGGTGGTCCCCCCAGATTCGGACCGCGTTTCACGGGAGCGGTCCTACTCAGGATCGGGCTCGGGAGACCATCTGCTTTCGCCTACGGGGCTGTTACCCGCTATGGCGCCTGTGTTCCACGGAGCTTCGGCTAGCAAATGATTTTGTGACTCCCGCCGAGAAATGCAGTCCTCGGAGGCCCGTCCTACAACCCCGGGTGCGCAACGCCTGCACGCTTGCACGCATCCGGTTTAGGCTGATCCCCTTTCGCTCGCCACTACTCGGGGAGTCTCGGTTGATTTCCTTTCCTCGAGGTACTGAGATGTTTCAGTTCCCTCGCTTGCCTTCCGCGCGCCTATGTATTCAGCGCGGGATGACACCGCATTACCGGTGCCGGGTTTCCCCATTCGGGTATCCGCGGGTCAAAGCCTGTTCAGCAGCTCACCGCGGCTTATCGCAGCCGTCCACGCCCTTCTTCGACTCCTGATGCCAAGGCATCCACCATGTGCCCTTACTATCTTGACGGTGATCGTTGATAGCCGGCGCTCTCGAGCGGCCGCCGAAGCGATCGCTCTCGTACGCCGGCAACAACGGTGATCTTCCGTTGTTGTTTGGCCAACTGTGCAGTTTTCAAGGTTCGGCGAGGGCGCAACCGAGGGGATTCCCCGGCTGGTCTCTCAAAACTCAGCAGTACGTGAGCCGGCGTCCGTAGACGTCCGGCTCGACCAGGTTCGGTCGACGTTCTAGATGCGCCCACGGGCCATGAGGCCAATGGGCCGGCTCTGCCTTGCAGAGCTCCCTAGAAAGGAGGTGATCCAGCCGCACCTTCCGGTACGGCTACCTTGTTACGACTTCACCCCAATCACGAGCCCCACCTTCGACGGCTCCCTCCCCTAAGGGTTGGGTCACCGGCTTCGGGTGTTGCCCGCTTTCGTGGTGTGACGGGCGGTGTGTACAAGACCCGGGAACGTATTCACCCCGGCGTTGCTGATCCGGGATTACTAGCAACTCCACCTTCATGGAGGCGAGTTTCAGCCTCCAATCCGAACCAAGACCGGCTTTTTGGGATTGGCTCCACCTCGCGGTATCGCAGCCCTCTGTACCGGCCAATGTAGCACGTGTGTAGCCCTGGACATAAGGGGCATGAGGACTTGACGTCATCCCCACCTTCCTCCGGTTTGTCACCGGCAGTCTCGCATGAGTCCCCAACTAAATGCTGGCAACATGCGACGGGGGTTGCGCTCGTTGCGGGACTTAACCCAACATCTCACGACACGAGCTGACGACAGCCATGCACCACCTGTGAACCTGCCCGTGAGGGAAGCCGTGTTTCCACGGCGATCAGGCACATGTCAAGCCCAGGTAAGGTTCTTCGCGTTTCGTCGAATTAAACCACATGCTCCGCTGCTTGTGCGGGTCCCCGTCAATTCCTTTGAGTTTTAGCCTTGCGGCCGTACTCCCCAGGCGGGGCACTTAATGCGTTAGCTCCGGCACGGGAGGAGTCGACACCTCCCACACCTAGTGCCCATCGTTTACAGCGTGGACTACCAGGGTATCTAATCCTGTTTGCTCCCCACGCTTTCGCGTCTCAGCGTCAGTAACGTCCCAGCGAGCTGCCTTCGCCATTGGTGTTCCTCCCGATATCTGCGCATTTCACCGCTACACCGGGAATTCCACTCGCCTCTTCCGAACTCTAGTCCGACAGTATCGATCGGCATCCCAGAGTTGAGCCCTGGACTTTCACAACCGACTTACCGGACCGCCTACACGCGCTTTACGCCCAATAATTCCGGACAACGCTTGCCCCCTACGTATTACCGCGGCTGCTGGCACGTAGTTAGCCGGGGCTTCTTCTGGAGGTACCGTCACCAAGGTCGGCTGTTAACCGCCCTGGCTTCGTCCCTCCTGAAAGGGGTTTACAACCCGAAGGCCTTCTTCCCCCACGCGGCGTTGCTGCGTCACGCTTTCGCGCATTGCGCAAGATTCCCCACTGCTGCCTCCCGTAGGAGTCTGGGCCGTGTCTCAGTCCCAGTGTGGCTGATCGTCCTCTCAGACCAGCTACCCATCGCAGCCTTGGTGAGCCGTTACCTCACCAACAAGCTAATGGGCCGCGGGCCCATCCCGATGCGGAGGCCGAAGCTTCCTTTCTTACCTCTACTGATGTAAAGGCAACACATCCGGTATTAGCCCGGGTTTCCCCGGGTTGTCCCAGTCATCGGGGCAGGTTACCCACGTGTTACTCACCCGTTCGCGGCTCTGCCCCAGGCCGAAGCCTGGTTCGTCGCTCCACTTGCATGTGTTAAGCACGCCGCCAGCGTTCGTCCTGAGCCAGGATCAAACTCTCCGTGAAAGTCTGGCGTGGTTTCAAATCCGGACGGATCGAGGGAAACCCCGAGCCGGCCGGCTCCACTGTCAGATCAAGAGAGTTGTCAAGTCGTCAATGCCTATCCGCGTACACCGCGGAACGGGCTGGACTTGACGGGTTCTGTTCAGGCCCTTCGCGAATCACCGAAGCAACTCGAGAAGGGTTCAAACCTGGACGCGACCTTTCGGTCGCACGTACTGCTGAGTTTTCAAAGACCGCTGCGTCCCTCAAGGGTGGGGACTCCACCCACGTCTGTGACGCGACCGACCACTGTAGCACCGGACGCCAGGCTTCGCCAGCGGCGGTCAGGCCCGACGCAGCCTTCGGAAGCGGCGGCGGCCCACCTGCAGCACCACTCCGTCGAGCCGCTCCGCCGCCACGTCGAGGGCGGCTTGGTCGAGGGGCTCGCCGTCCAGCCTCACGCCCCCCTGGGCCACCAGCCGGCGTCCTTCCGAGCGGGACAGCCCGAAGGCGTCCGCGAGCAGCGCCGGCAGGTGCACGAGGCCGTTGTCCACCGCGAACGCGTACTCCTCGATCTCGTCGGGGACCTCCCTCCGCACGTGAATGGTGTCGAAGCGCTCCTGCGCCGCGAGCGCGTCCTGCTCGCCGTGGTAGCGGGTGGCGATATCGAGCGCCAGGGCTCGCTTGGCGTCCCGGGGCGCGACCGAGCCGTCGAGCGGCGACTCGAGCAGGAGGTCGTAGTAGACCGGCAGCACCTGGTCGGGGATCCGCATCAGCTTGCCGTACATCTCCTCCGCCGGATCGTCGACGCCCACGTAGTTGCCGAGCGACTTCGACATCTTCTGGACACCGTCGAGACCGGGCAGGATCGGCATGGTCAGGATGGACTGCGACGGGACCCCGTAGGCCTTCTGTATCTCGCGCGCGAGCAGGATGTTGAACTTCTGGTCGGTGGCCCCGAGCTCGATGTCGGCCCGGATGGCCACGGAGTCGTAGCCCTGCATGAGCGGGTAGAGCAGCTCGAGGATCGAGATCGGCTCTCCCGCCCCGTAGCGCTGCGCGAAGTCGTCGCGCTCGAGCAGCTGGGCGACCGTCGAGGTGCGGGCGAGCAGGAACAGCTCGTCCATCGTCATGTCCAGCCACTCGCCGTTGCGACGCACCTCGGTCCGATCTCGATCGAGTACCCGGAAAGCCTGCTCCTCGTAGGTCTCGGCGTTGCGGTCGATCTCGGCCGGATCCACGAACGGGCGGGTGGAGGAGCGGCCGCTCGGGTCGCCCACGCGGGCGGTGTAGTCGCCCACGATCAGCACCACCTGGTGGCCCAGTTCCTGGAACTCGCGCAGCTTGCGCAACACCACGGTGTGACCGAGATGGATATCCGGCGTGGTGGGGTCCACGCCGAGCTTGACCCTCAGGGGACGATCCTGGCCGAGCTGGCGCTCGAGCTCTCCGGAAGGGAGTGCATCCACCGCGTTGCGCGTGAGAAACCGGGCCGCCTCCCCCGGGGAATCCGTCATGGGCCCAATGCTAGACTCACGCCCTTCGGTTGGCGCCCGTGATGATGCTCTGTGGGCGGGCGCCCTGACCGTTGCCGCCCTTCCCGTATGGACGCGGGATCCCCTCATTCGGGGCGCTCAAAGCAATGCCGGAGCCGCCGACGCCCATCACTCATCCAGCCTCTCTGCGTGGGGGCCCGCCATCGACCTCGAACGGGAACGGAAGCGGCCCGGCCGTGCCCCCGCCGCCGGGGCGCAAGCCGAAGCTCAAGAAGCTCCGGCTGATGCTGATCCTGACCGGCCTGGCGGCACTGGCGGTGGTGTCGACCGTGTTCGGGATGCTGATGGCCGTGTCGAGCGATCTGCCGTCGCTCGAGAACCAGGCCGAGTTCAGGGCGGCTCAGAATTCGCTCCTGTACTCCGACGGGCCGGGCTGCAGGGAGCCCGGCAACGCTCCCTGCCAGATCGCCAAGCTCACCGGCAACCAGAACCGCATCCTGCTCGATGAGGGCGAGATCTCGCCCAACATCAAGAACGCGGTCATCGCCGTCGAGGACCAGCGCTTCTACGAGCACGAGGGAGTGGACTACACCGGCATCGGCCGCGCGCTGGTGCAGGACGTGCTGAAGCGGCGCGCCGCCCAGGGTGGGTCGACCATCACCCAGCAGTTCGTGAAGAACGCGCTCTCCGCGCAGGCCGACCGCACCGTCTTCCAGAAGCTCCGCGAGTCGGCGCTCGCCTACCACCTCGAGCGCCAGTGGCCCAAGGAGAAGATCCTCACCCAGTACCTGAACACCGTGTACTTCGGCAACGGCGCCTACGGCATCGAGGCGGCGGTGCGCACCTACTTCGGCGACGGCGACGAGCCCGACGAGCTCGCCGCGGCCGAGAACGCCTCCGGCGTGCAGTACGCCCCGCCGCCGGTGGACGGCGACGAGCCGGATCCCAACGCGCGCGAAGCCACGGACGTGACCCCCGCCGAAGCGGCCATGCTGGCCGGCCTGATCGCGTCGCCCAGCCTCTACGACCCCGTGGTCAACCCGCGCAACGCCACCGCTCGGCGCAACCTGGTGCTCACCCGCATGTACGAGCAGGGCATGATCACCCGGGCCGACTACGAGGAGAACACCCGCCAGTCGGTGCCGGACGAGGACGAGGTCGACCCCCCCACCACCGAATCCGAGCAGCCCTACTTCACGAGCTGGATGACGCAGCAGCTGGTGGACCGCTACCGGCCCGGGCGGGTCTTCGGCGGCGGCCTGAAGATCAAGACCACCATCGACCCGGAGATCCAGGCGGC
Organism: uncultured Thermoleophilaceae bacterium; assembly: GCA_963751105.1. Lineage (GTDB taxonomy): Bacteria > Actinomycetota > Thermoleophilia > Solirubrobacterales > Thermoleophilaceae > JACVRW01. The sequence continues at coordinate 1,529,619 of CAVVTG010000002.1, forward strand.
GGCCGAGTCGGCGGTTGCCGGCCGGCTCGCGGGCGTTGGACCTGACGCCTCGTTGGTGGCGATCGAGAACCGGACGGGCGAGGTCAAGGCCATGGTCGGCGGCTCGAGCTTCAACGCCCGCCCCTTCAACCTGGCTACCAACGGGCACCGCCAGCCGGGCTCCTCGTTCAAGCCCTTCATCCTCGTGCGCGCGCTCGCGGACGGGATCGACCCCAACAGCACCTACGCCTCGCAGCCCAAGCAGCTCCCCTTCCAGGGCAAGAAGGGTCCCGAGCTGTTCAAGGTGGCCAACTACGAGGACTCGTACCTCGGGGCGGCGTCGCTGTGGTCCGCCACCGCGACCTCGGACAACTCGGTGTTCGCCGAGCTGGGCATGCAGGTCAAGCCGCGGCGCGTGGCGCGGCTGGCCCAGCGCATGGGCATCCGGACCGAGGTCTCCACCAACCCCGCCATGCTGCTCGGCGGTCTCGAGGAGGGCGTGACCCCGCTGGAGATGGCCTACGCCTACTCGACCATCGCCAACGAGGGCGTACGCGTGTCCGGCAGCCTGGCCCCGAACGAGGACGGGCCGGTGGCCTTCGAGAGGGTCGAGGGCAAGGGCATCAACGCGGTGAACGAGCGCCGCGAGAAGCGAATCTTCTCCGCCGAGGTGGGACAGACGGCCAAGGACATGCTCTCCACCGTCGTCACGAGCGGCACCGGCAAGGCCGCGGCGGTGGGCGACGAGTTCGTCTGGGGCAAGACGGGGACGACCGAGAACTACGGCGACGCCTGGTTCGCCGGTGGCAACGACGACTACTCGGTGGCCATCTGGGTGGGCTACGCCGACCGGCTCCAGCCGATGGAGTACGAGCACGCCGGCGGCCCTGTGGCGGGCGGCACCTTCCCGGCGGAGATCTTCCACGACTTCATGACCGCGACCCTGGCCATCAAGGCCGAGCGCGACCTGGCCCGGGACAAGCCCGATGACGACGACGAGGACATCACGACCGTGCCCGTCAGCCCCGTCACGCCGTCGCAGATCCCGCCGGCCGAGCAGGCTGCGCCGACGGACGACAGCGCGCCGGACGGCCCCAGCGAAGGCGGTGGCGGCGAGGCAACCCCGGCACCCGAGTCGCCCCCGCCGGCACCCGAGCCCACACCGGCCCCCGCGCCCACCCCCACACCGGCCCCCGCGCCCACCACCCCGCCCAGCAGCGGCGGGGGCACGGGCGGAGGTGTGGGCGCAGCTCCGCCCTAGGCCGCCCGGCGCTCGCGGCGCATCGCCGCGGGCCACGGGCGCGAGACGTCAGGGCTGTCGGCGTCGCAGTAGCGCCAGGGCAGCTCGGCGGCCTTGGTGATGCCGATCCGCTCGCCCACGGCGAGCCGGGGAGCCGCCGCGCCGGGAGCCCTGTCCAGCAGCTCGATCGGACCGCTGAGCAGCGAGCTGCCGTTGAGCGACAGGCCCACGCCGACCGCCTGCGTGAGCTTGCCCGGCCCCGAGCAGAGAGAGCCCTCGCCCACGGGGCCGCGGCGCGCCCGCATCAGGTCCACGCCGTCGACCGGCTCGAGCGCACGGATGAGCACCGCGGCGCCCACCCCCTCCTCCTCGCACACCGCATTGAGCAGTGAATGGATCCCGTAGGAGAGGTACACGTACGCCGTGCCCGGTGCGCCGAACAGGATGTGGGTGCGCCCCGTGAGGCCCACGTGGGCGTGGCAGGCCGGCTCGTCCATGTGGTAGCCCTCGGTCTCGACGACACGCCCCGCCGTCTCGCCGTGACGCAGGGTGCAGCCGACCAGATCGCGAGCCACGTCGTTGACCGGGCGGGCGAAGAAGTCGCGGCCGAGCCTCACGCCGGGGCCTCGGTCAGCACATGGCGCGCCTCGGCCAGCTGCTCGCGCACCCGAGCGAGCGCCGTACCCCCCTCCGACACCTTCGACTCCAACCAGGCCTGTGGCTCGAGCAGCTCGTAGAAGCGGCCGTCGAGCTGGGGCGCCAGCTCGGCCAGCTCCTCGGGTGTCAGCTGGGACAGCTGCTTGCCCTGTTCGCTGGCCGCCCGCACCACGCCGCCCACGATCCCGTGGGCCTCGCGGAAGGGCACGCCCTCGCGCACCAGCAGATCGGCCACATCGGTGGCGGCGATGAACTCGTCTCCCGCCGCAGCGGCCATGCGCTCGCGGTCGAAGCGGGCCTCACCAAGCATCTCCGCGGCCACGCGCAGGCTGAGCTCGAGCGTGTCGCAGGCGTCGAACAGACCCTCCTTGTCCTCCTGGAGGTCCTTGTTGTAGGTGAGCGGCAGCCCGTGCAACACGCCGTAGAGCGCGGTCAGGCGGCCAACCACGCGAGGCGCCTTGGCCCGCAGCAGCTCGGCGGCGTCGGGGTTCTTCTTCTGCGGCATCAGGCTGGACCCCGACGAATAGGAATCGGACAGCTCGCAGAAGCCGAACTCCTGGCTCGACCACAGCACGAGCTCGCCTCCCAGCTGGGAGAGATGGGTGGCACAGGTGGCGGCGGCGCCGAGGTAGTCGAGCACGAAGTCGCGGTTGGAGACGGCGTCGAGCGAGTTCTCCGCGATGCCGCCGAAACCGAGCTCCTGGGCCACGTACATGCGGCCGGTGTCGAAGTTGACACCCGCCAGCGCGCCCGCCCCGAGCGGCAGGTCGTCCGTGGCGGTCATGCAGAAGTTGAAGCGCTGGAGGTCGCGCCGGAACTTCCAGAACCAGGCGAGCAGGTGATGCGACAGGTAGACCGGCTGAGCGCGCTGCAGATGGGTGTAGCCGGGAAGCGGCCAGTCGAGGTGCCGCTCGGCCACCTCGACCAGCGTGTTCATCAGCCCGTACAGCAGCTCTCGGGCGTCGAGACTGTGCGCGCGGACGAACATGGCGACGTCGGTGGCCACCTGGTCGTTGCGCGAGCGTGCGGTGTGGAGCTTGCCGCCCACCGGGCCGGCCAGTTCCGTAAGCCGCCGCTCGATCGCCATGTGTATGTCCTCGTCCCCGGACTCGACCACGAAGCGGTCGGTATCGATCTCCTCGCGCACGGCGGCCAGCCCGCGCTCGATCTGCTCGAGGTCTGCGTCGCTGATGATGCCGCTTCGCGCGAGCATCCGGGCATGGGCCAGCGACTGCTCGATGTCGTAGGGCGCCAGCCGGTAGTCGAACGAGATCGACGAGTTCAGCGCCTGGAAGAGCGGATCCTGTGGATCGCGGAAGCGGCCCATGCCGGCGCGGAGTCTACGCCCGCCCTCGGGCCGGCAAGCGCTTAGGATTCCCGGCCGTGCGAGCGCTCGTGACCGGAGCCACCGGCAGGGTGGGACACGCCGTCGCGCTCGCCTTGGCCGAGCGCGGTGACGAGGTGAGGGCCCTGGTGCGCGATCCCGGCGGCGCCTCGAGCCTGTTGCCGCCGGAGGTCGAGCTGGTGCGAGGCGACGTGATCCGTCCCTCGACGCTGGGCCCGGCGGTCGCCGGCTGCGACCTGGTGGTCAACGCCATGGGCATCCCGGAGCAGTGGACCCGCGACTCCGAGATCTTCGACCGTGTGAACGCCCGCGGGACGGGCAGCGTGGTCAGGGCGGCCGTCCGTGAGGGCGTCCGGCGCGTGGTCCACGTGAGCACGATCGACGTCTTCCACGCCGAGGCCGGCGGGGCCTTCGACGAGTCGCGGGTGGCCGACTATCCGAAGGGCACCGCCTATGAGCGCTCCAAGCAACGAGCCGAGCAGCTCGCCCGGGCCGCGGCCGAGGGCAGCGACACCGAGCTGGTGACCGTCAACCCCGCCGCCGTCTACGGGCCCGGCCCCGACGCCGAGGCCACCTCGCTCGAGCGGGGCGTGCTGCGGCCGGTGATCGAGGCCCGGCGGGCGGCGCTGCCCTTCCTGCCCCCGGGCGGCATGGGGTTGGTGCACTCCACCGGTCTGGGCCGCGGCGTGCTCCTGGCCGCCGAGCACGGGGAGCCCGGCGAGCGCTACATCCTGTGCGACGGCCACATGACGGTGCGTGAGATCGCCCAGAGCGCGGTCCGGCTGGCCGGCCGGGGCAGGGTGCCACCCGTGCTGCCGGCTCCGGTGGCCCGGCCGCTCGCCCGTCTCGGCGAGGCGGTGGCGAGCCTGATCGGGCAGCCGCCGCTGCTGCCGGCGGGCCAGCTCTACTTCTTTCTCTGGAACGCCCGACCGCAGTCGGCCAAGGCGCAGCGCGAGCTCGGCTGGCGGCCCACCCCGCTCGAGGAGGGCCTGGGCGCGGCGGTGCGGGCCATTGGCTGAATCGTGAGCGGACGGTGTCCGCGAGCCCTTGGCATCACGGTGCGCAGGGCGCGCCCGGCCGACGCGTCCGTCGCAGCCCGCCTCCTCCACGTGAGCGCCGTGGACATGTACGACCGCTTCTCCGGCGGTCGCGAGCGCGCCCTGCGTACCTTGGAGCAGGCCTTCGTGAGCGAGGGCACCTCGGCCAGCGCCGAGCGGGTCTGGCTGGCCGAGCTGGGCGGAGAGGTGGCCGGCGCGATGGCCGCCTTTCCCGTCGACGAGGCCGCAGAGCGCTCTCGGGCCTTTCTGCGCATCGCCCTGCGTCATTCCAGTCCGTGGCGCTGGCCCGCGGCGCTGCGCCTCTATCTGCTCGGCGGCCGCGCCTCACCGAGCCCGCCGGCAGCCGCCTTCTACGTGGACGCACTGGCCACCGACGCCGGCTTCCGGCGCCGCGGCGTGGCGCGGAGCCTGCTGGCCGAGGCCGACCGCGAGGCGCGCCGCCGTTCGCTGCCCTGCGTGGCGCTGGACACGACGCTCACCAACGACGAGGCCCGGGCGCTGTACGCGCGGGAGGGCTTCGACGAGGTGGCCCACCGGCCGCCGGCCCACGGGCTGCCCGGCTTCGTGGCGCTCGTCAAGCAGCTCTAGGGCTCTACATCTAGCGCCCGAGCACCTCGCGCAGGGCCGCCACCACGCGGGCCACCTGGCCCTCGCTCAGCTCGGGAAAAAAGGGCAGGGCCAGCGAGCGAGCGGCCACGTCCTCGCAGACCGGGAACTCGCCCTCGCGGTGGCCGAAGCGCTCCCGGTAGAAGCTCATAAGGTGGATCGCGGGCAAGTAGGGCTTGGAGTCCACGCCGCGCTCACGCAGCGCCCGGATGGTCTCGTCGCGATCCGAGCCGACGGGCAGCTGGACGACGTAGACGAACCAGCTGCGCCGGTCGCCGTCCTGATCAGGGCAGGGCAGGCCCAGCCCCTCGACCTCCGCGAGCGCCTCACCGTAGAGCGAGGCCAGGCGGGCCCGCGCCGCCAGCAGCGAGTCGAGCCGCTCGAGCTGAGCGATCCCCAGCGCGCAGGAGAGATCGTCAAGGCGGTAGTTGAAGCCGAGCCGGTCGTGGTCGAGCCAGTCCATGTCCGGGGCCCGTCCCTGGTTGCGTTCGGAGTCGATGCGCGTCTTCAGGTCCTCGGCTGGGCTCACCACCATGCCGCCCTCGCCGGTGGTCAGCTGCTTGTTGGGGTAGAACCCGAAGACCGCCGGGTTGCCGCGGGTCCCGACCGCCGGGCCGTCGCCGTGCCGGGCGCCCAGCGCCTCACAGGTGTCCTCCACCACCCACAGGGCGCGGTCGGCCGCGAGCGCCTCGAGGGCGGGCATGTCGGCGGGGTAGCCGAAGATGTGCACCGGCAGCAGGCCGGTGGTGCGGTCGGTCACCGCCGCCGCGGCCGCCTCGGGGTCAAGGTTGAGCGTGCGCGGGTCGATGTCGCAGAACACGGGCCGAGCGCTCTCGTACAGCAGGCAGTTGGCAGAGGCCACGAAGCTGAAGGGCGTGGTCACCACGTCGTCGCCCGCCTCCACCCCCGCCGCGCGAATGGCCAGGTGCAGGCCCGCGGTGCCGCTCGAAACCGCCGAGGCGTGCCCGACGCCGAGCCAGCCGGCAAAGGCCGACTCGAACTGCGCCAGCCGGGGACCGAGCGACAGGCGCCGCGAGCGCAACGTCTCGAGAAGGAGCTCCTCCTCGCGCTCGCCCACCAGCGGACGGGCGAGCGGGACGAAGTCGGTCACGGCGGCGTGAGTGCGGCTTGTGTCCTCGTCCCCTGCGTGCGGGCGGGGAGCATCCCGGCCTCGAGCGAGTCGACCAGCGCTTCCCAGCTCGCCTCGATGATGTTCTCGGACACGCCGATGGAGCCCCACGTGTCATGGCCATCGCTGGCGTCCAGGAGCACGCGGGTGACCGCCGCGGTGCCCTTGCGCTCGTCGAGGATGCGCACCTTGAAGTTCACCAGCTCGATGTCGTGCAGCTGGGGATAGCGCTCGCCGATGGCCGAGCGCAGCGCGCGGTCGAGAGCGTGCACGGGCCCGTCGCCCTCGGCGGTGCGCACATAGCGCTCGCCCTCGACCCAGATCTTGATCGTGGCCTCGGTCTCCACCCGGCCGTCCTCGCGCTTCTCGACGATGGCCCGCCACGACTCGAGCCGGAACAGCGGCTCGTACTCGCCGGTCTCCTTGCGGATCAGGAGGTCGAAGGAGCCGTCGGCCGCCTCGAACTGATAGCCGTGATGCTCGAGCTCCTTGACCCTCTCGACCACGCGTGCGGCGGTGGCGCCGTCCACGTCGCTGCGCGCCTGCACCGTGCCCTTTCCCGAGAGCTCGGAGATCAGCACGCGCCGGTCGGCGCCCACCTCCGCCGGCTCGATGTGCTCGAAGGTTCGGGCGTCGCGGTTGACGCCGGCCACGTGCATACCGCCCTTGTGGGCGAAGGCGTTGGCGCCCACGTAGGGCTGATTCGGGTTGGGGGTGACGTTGCAGATCTCGTCCACCAGGTGGGAGATCTCGGTCAGGCGCTGCAGGCGCTCGCGCCCGACCGAATCGAAGCCGAGCTTCAGCTCCAGGGCCGGGAGGATGGAGATGAGGTTGGCGTTGCCGCAGCGCTCGCCGTAGCCGTTCATCGTGCCCTGGACGAGCCGCGCGCCCGCGTCGACCGCCACCAGCGTGTTGGCCACACCGCAGCCGGCGTCGTCGTGCGTGTGGATTCCGACCTGAACCTGGTCCCCCAGCTCGGCCACCACTCGGGCCGTGGCGGCGGCGATCTCCGCCGGCAGCGAAGACCCGTTGGTGTCGCACAGGGTGACGTTCTCCGCGCCCGCCTCGGCCGCGGCGCGCAGGCAGCGCAGCGCGTACTCGGGGTCGTCGCGGAAGGCGTCGAAGAAGTGCTCCGGGTCGTAGATCACGCGTTTGCCCTCCGCCACCAGGAAGGCCACCGAGTCGGCGATCATGCGCAGGTTGTCCTCGGGCTCCACCTGGGTCACCTTCTCGAGGTGAAGCGACCAGGTCTTTCCCACCAGCGTGCACACCGGAGCGAAGCTCTCGGCCAGCAGGCGAAGCGCAGGGTCCTCGTCGGCGGTCAGGTCGCGCCGTCGGGTCATCCCGAAGGCGGCGACATCGGCCGTGTCGAAGCTCTCCCGGGAGAGCAGGTCGAAGAGCGCCTCCTCCTTGGGGTTGGACGCCGGGAAGCCTGCCTCGATCAGGTGCACCCCGAGATCGTCGAGCGCGTGGGCCACCCGTACCTTCTCCTCGGCAGACAGCGACATGCCCTCACCCTGCATGCCATCGCGCAGGGTGGTGTCATAGACGGTGACAATGGAGCTGCGCGCCGGCCCGGCGCTTGCGAAGGCTCGTCACGCCTGCGATGCCACCGGCACCAGGTCGAGCCAGTCCGCGTAGCGGGGCTCGCGTCCGCACAGCGCGTCTTCGAACACGCCCTGCACCTCGCGGGTGATCGGCCCGGGCGTGCCGTCGCCGATCGCGATGTCGTCGATCTCGCGCAGGGGTGTCAGCTCCGCCGCCGTGCCGGTCAGGAAGACCTCGTCGGCGAGGGTGACCTCGGCGCGCGAGATGTCGCGCTCCACCACCTCGTGCCCGAGATCGCGGGCGATCTGGATGGCCGACTTGCGGTTGATGCCGTCGAGGATGGCGGCGGTCTGGGGCGGCGTGTGGATCACGCCGTCCTTGATGACGAACACGTTCTCGCCCGTGCCCTCGCAGACGTTGCCCTTGTCGTCGAGCAGGATCGCCTCTTCGTAGCCGGACTTCAGCGACTCGATCTTGGCCAGCACCGAGTTGAGGTACTGGCCGCACGCCTTCGAGCTCGGGATCAGCGAATCGGACGAGATGCGCCGGTAGGACGACACGCGTCCTCGCACCCCGTTGCGCTTGCCCTCCTCGCCCAGGTAGGCGCCCCACTCCCAGACGGCGATCATCGCCTCCACCGGGTTGTCCAGCGGGTTGAGCCCCATCGGCCCGTAGCCGCGGTAGACCAGCGGGCGGATGTAGCAGCTCTTGAAGCCGTTACGGGAGATCAGCTCGTGGGTGACCTCGCGCAGCTGCGCCTTCGAGAAGGGCAGGTCCATGTAGTAGAGCTTGGCCGAGTTCTCGAGCCGGTCGAGATGGTCCTGATGGCGAAAGATCGCGGGACCGCGGTCGGTCTCGTAGGCGCGGATGCCCTCGAACACCCCGGTGCCGTAGTGCAGCCCGTGGGTGAGTACGTGTACCTTCGCGTCCTCCCAGGCGACGAACTCTCCGTTCAGCCAGATGAGATCCGCGGTGTTCACGTACTGCTCCTAGAGATTCGTGAGGACCGCCCGGGTGGCGGCCTCTGTGCTGGCGTCGCCGCCAAGGTCCGGAGTCCGGAGGCCATCCCCGAGCGCGCGATCGACCGCGGATTCTAGGGCAGCGGCCTCGTTCTCCATAGCCAGTCCGTGCCGGAGCATGAGCGCCACCGACCCGAACATGGCGAGCGGGTTGGCCTTCCCGGTGCCGGCGATGTCGGGCGCCGAGCCGTGGACCGGCTCGAACAGGCCCGGCCCCGAGCCGTCGCCGAGTGAGGCGCTCGGCAGCATTCCCAGCGAGCCCGTGAGCATCGCGGCCTCGTCGCTGAGGATGTCGCCGAACAGGTTCTCGGTGAGCAGCACGTCGAACTCGCTCGGGTGCGAGACCAGCTGCATGGCGGCGTTGTCGACGAGCATGTGGTCGACCGGCACGTCCTCGCCGGCCGCCATGCGCTCCACGGTCTTTCGCCACAGGCGGGAGGTCTCGAGGACGTTGGCCTTGTCGACGCTCGTGACCTTCGTACGGGCGAGGTCGAAGGCCACGCGCGTGATGCGCTCGATCTCGCCCTCGCTGTAGACACACGTGTCGTGCGCGGTGTCGCCCTCGAGGCCGCGATCGCCGAAGTAGATGCCGCCGGTGAGCTCGCGCACCACCAGCAGGTCGGTGCCCTCGATGCGCTCGCGCTTGAGCGGGCTCGCGTCCAGCAGCGCCGGGCTCGGCCGCACCGGGCGCAGGTTGGCGAACAGCCCGAGCCCCTTGCGCAGGCCGAGGAGGCCCTGCTCGGGGCGTGGGGCGCTTGGGTCGGTGGTGTCCCACTTGGGCCCGCCCACTGCCGCCAGCAGGACGGCGTCGGCCGCGCGGCAGGTGGCGAGCACGTCGTCGGTGAGCGCGGTGCCGTGGGCGTCGATCGACACCCCGCCCATCAGCTGCTCGTCGAACTCGAACTCGCCGAGGGCGCCCAGCACCTCCACGGCGGCGGCCATGATCTCCGGGCCGATGCCGTCCCCGGGCAGGGTGACGACGCGGGCGCTCACGCCACACCCTGGATGTTCAGCCGCACGTAGTCGAGCTCGGGACCCGACCGGGCCAGCACGGCGTCCACGAACTCATCGCGCAGGCTCTCGGGCAGCTGCTCGACGTGGTAGCCGAGACAGACCGTGCGCAGGTAGTCGACCGGGTCGTCCGGCGCCACCGGGTAGGGCTGCAGCCAGGTCTCGACCTCGCTGAAGCCGGCCTCCTCCAAGCGCTGCGCGGTCTCCTCGGGACCGGCGAAGTTCCAGGGCCCGCGCCAACCGTCGAGGTGCTCGGCGTACGGCGGCTGGGCGGAAACCGCCGAGGCGGCCGCGTGAAAGCGGGCGACATTGCCCTCTCCCCCGCACTGCGCCACCAGCCGTCCCCCCGGACGCAGCGCCGCGTGCAGACGGGTGAAGAGGCGCTCGTGGTCGGGGACCCAGTGGAAGACGGCGTTCGAGAAGACCGCGTCGACCGGCTCCTCCAGCGTGAGCTCGGCGAGGTCGGCCTGGAAGACCGTGGCCCGGTCTCCGAGCGCCTCGCGCGCGTGCTCCACCATGGACACCGACTGGTCCACCGCCACCACCCGGCCGTCGGGAAGCCGATCGAGCAGCATCTGGGTCACTCGCCCGGAGCCGCAGCCCGCGTCGAGCACGGTCTCGTCGCCCTCCAGGACGAGCCGGTCGAGCACCGCCCTGGCCATCTCGACCTGGGGGCTGGAGACCTGGTCGTAGGTGGCCGCGTCCCAGTCGCGGCTCATGCGCTGTGTGAGGGTCGTGGTGACCGGCCCGCTGCGCTGGCGCTCGGCCTCGTAGCGGTCGATCTCGTGCTGCTGCTGCAGGGTCACCCCGATGTCGTCGAGGCCCTCGAGCAGCCGGCGAGCGATCTCGGGGTCGATGTCGAACGGCAGCTGGCGCCCGGCGAACGAGATCTCCTGCTCCTCCAGGTCGATCCGCGCATGCCTGGACGGCCATCAGCTCCTTCACGTCGGCCTCGTCGAGGGTCACCGGCAGCAGGCCGATCTTCGTGCAGTTGGAGTAGAAGATGTCGGCGAAGCTCGGCGCCACGACGGCCTTGAAGCCGTAGTCCTCGAGGGCCCAGGGCGCGTGCTCGCGCGAAGAGCCGCAGCCGAAGTTGCGCCCGGTGGCCAGGATGGGGTGGTTGGGCAGGTCCCAGCCCGCCTGCTTGGCCCAGTCGAAGAACAGGAACTCGCCGAAGCCGGTGCGCTCCACCCGCTTGAGGAACTGCTTGGGGATGATCTGGTCGGTGTCCACGTCGTTGCGGTCCAGCACCGCCACCTCGCCCTCCACGACACGCACGGGCTCCATCAGGCCCCCCACTCTCGGATGTCCACGAAGCGTCCCTCGATGGCGGCCGCGGCCGCCATCTTGGGGCTCACCAGGTGCGAGCGAGCGCCGCGGCCCTGGCGGCCCTCGAAGTTGCGGTTGGAGGTGGAGGCCACCCGCTCCCCGGGCGCCGCGATGTCCGGGTTCATGCCGAGGCACATCGAGCAGCCCGCCGAGCGCCAGTCGAAGCCCGCGCTGCGGAACACCTCGTCGAGCCCCTCGGCCTCGGCCTGCTGCTTGACCTGCTGCGAGCCCGGCACCACCATGGCCTCGACGCTCCCGGCCACCCGCCGGCCGCTGACCATCTCGGCCGCCTCGCGCAGGTCGCCGATGCGGGAGTTGGTGCAGGAGCCGATGAACACGCGGTCGAGCTCGATCTCGCGCATCGGCGTCCCCGCACGGAGCGCCATGTACTCGAGCGCGCGCTCCTCCGAGTCGTCGCGCGGCTCGGGCACGTCGGCGGTCACGTCCACGACCATCCCGGGCGTGGTGCCCCAGGTGACCTGCGGGGAGAGCTCGCCCGCGTCGATCTGGACCTCGCGGTCGAACGCGGCCTGGTCGTCGGTGTGCAGCTCGCGCCATTCGTCCAGCGGCAGCCGGTCGGGGGCGGCCTCGCGGCCCTCGACCCACTCGAAGGTCGTGGCGTCGGGGGCGATCATCCCGGCGCGACCGCCGGCCTCGATGGTCATGTTGCAGATCGTCATGCGGCCCTCCATCGACAGCCGCTCGATCGGCCCGCCGGCGTACTCGATCACGTGGCCGGCCCCACCGGATACGCCGATGCGCCCGATCGTGCCGAGAATCAGGTCCTTGGCGCTGACGCCGAAGCCGAGCTCGCCCGAGTAGAGGATGCGCATCGACTTCGGCTTGCGCTGGGCCAGCGTCTGCGTGGCCAGCACGTGCTCGACCTCACTGGTGCCGATGCCGAAGGCCAGAGCGCCGAAGGCGCCGTGGGTGGACGTGTGGGAGTCACCGCACACGATCGTCATGCCCGGCTGCGTCACGCCGAGCTCCGGCCCGATCACGTGGACGATCCCCTGACGGGCCGAGCCGAGCGAATAGATCGGCACGCCGAACTCCGCCGCGTTGCGCTCGAGCACCTCCACCTGGACGCGCGAGAGCTGATCGAGGATCTGGGCGGCGGCGGTGGAGCCGTCGGTGGGCACGTTGTGGTCGGCCGTGGCCAGCGTGCGGTCCGGTCGCCGCACCGCGCGCCCGGCCAGGCGCAGCGCTTCGAAGGCCTGCGGCGACGTGACCTCGTGCACGAGGTGGAGGTCGATGTAGAGGATTCCGGGGGCGACCTCGTGGGTCTCCCAGATCTTGTCGAACAAGACTGTGAGGCACGTTCAGCTCCTCCTCAGCCCCGCGGCGACCACCGCGTAGAAGCGGGCCTCGCCGTCGCCGGGGTTCTCGAAGTGATGGGGAATGTCGGAGTCGAAGGTCACGGCGTCGCCGTCGGACAGGTCGTGGGTGACGCCGGCGCAGACGAAGCGCAGGGGGCCGCTCTCGACCACGGCGGTCTCGCGGCTGCCGGGCTCGTGCATCGGCGGGTCGCCGGGACCGGCGGTGGACGCTCCCGAGGCCAGCGCGTGCAGGGACACCTCGGCGCGCAGGCCCGGCAGCGGCGGGGTGAGGACCTCGTAGCGATGAGGCGGCGCGCCACCCCGGCGTCGCTTGGCCGCGCGCACGACCGTGACCCCGTCGCCCTCGTCGAGGCGCAGCAGCTGTGAGAGGTTCAGCTCGAGGCCGCCGGCGATGCGCTCGGCCACCGAGAGGGTCGGGCTGGTCCCCCCGCGCTCGACCTGAGACAGCATCGGCGCCGACACGCCCGAGCGCTCGGCCAGGTCGCGCAGGGAGAGGTCCATGCCCTCCCGGAGGCTGCGGATGCGGGCGCCGAAGACGTGACCGTTGGCGGACACCCTGCGTACGCTATCACGTACGTTTGTACGTTCAACGGGTGGACCTGCGGAGAACCAGCTCCCAGCCCGGCGATCGCGCGGACACGCTCTCGTCCATGGCCAGCCGGGCGCAGAGCTTGCCCTGCTCGCGCAGGGATTGAGCGACCGTGGTCAGGCCGGCGGCGGCGGCGCCCGGGCCGTCGTCCCATCCGGTCAGCGACAGCTCAGCCGGGATCTCGACGCCGATGGCCTCCGCGGCCCGGCGGACGCCGAGGGCGAGTTCATCGCTCATCGCCGCGATCGCGTCGGGTGGATGGGGGGCGCGCAGCAGCCGGGCGGCCAGCGCCTCGGCTTCGCGGTCGTCGTTGCGACCCGCCACCGCGACCGGCACGAGGGACCAGTCTCCGCCGCTGTCCACCCAGGCGTCGCGGAAGCCCTCGAGCCGGCGGCGGGTGACCGCGAAGGACGCACTCGCCGGGTCGAGACCGGACCGGATGGTCGATCGGCGCGTGCGGTCGAGCGGGAAGCTGAGCACCGCCGCTCGCCGCGCCCCGGTCCATGCCGCCTGCCCGGCCGCCCGCGCGGCACGGCGGTCGTCGATTGCGACCAGGGCCATGTCCTCCCGCCGTGGCCCGCCGTGCACGGCGGCCGCCGCACCGGACGAGCTGATCGCGTCGAGAATCGGGTCCGCGTCGACGGTGGTCCAGACCACAAAGGCGTCGACGGCCGCCTCCTGGACCCGCTCGACGTCGGCTGCCTCGCCCGAGACCGGGATGAGCGTCAGCCCGAGGCCCCGTTCGACGCACAGCGTCGCGACGCCCGCCAGGAAATCGGTGGCCTGCGGATCGTCGAACGCGTAGGGCAGCGGTTCGCCGAGCACCACGCCAAGGGTCCCCGTGCGCCCTCGGCGCAACGATCTCGCGCCGGGATGGGGGCCCGGATAACGCAGGCGCTGCGCTGCGGCGCCTGCGGCGACCGGCGCGAGTCAGCGTGCCTGCCGCGTCGGCCTGATCACGATCTCGTTCATGCACACGTGGCGGGGCAGGCTGACCGCCTTGACGATCTCCGCGGCGATGTCCCCCGGCTCGAGCACCTGGCCGATCTCCTCGCGCGACCTGCGCATCGAACGCTGGACCACCGGGTTCTGGTTGTGGCCCTGCAGCTCGGTCTCGACGAAGCCGGGCGCCACCGTGGTCACGCGGATGTCCGCGTGCAGGGCCTCCTGGCGAAGCGCCTCGGAGAAGGCGTGCACGCCGAACTTGGTCATGTTGTAGACCGCAGCTCCGGCGTCGGCGCGCCGGCCGGCCACCGAGGAGACGTTGACCACGTCCCCTCCCCCGCCCTGCCCGATCAGCGGCAGCGCGGCGTGGGTGCAGTAGAGCAGGCCGAGCAGGTTGACCGAGACCATCCGCCGCCACTCCTCGGTGTCCGCCCCGGCAACGGGCCCGAGCAGCATCACTCCTGCGTTGTTGACCAGGATGTCGAGGCGGCCGAGCTGGTCGTGCGCGTCCTGGACGAACGCCCGCGCCTGACCCTCGTCGGAGACGTCGACCTCGCGCACGATCGTGGGCGATTCGATGCGCTCGGCGAGCACCTCCAGCCGCTCCTCACGGCGCGCTCCGAGCGCCACCGCGGCGCCCGCGGCGGCCAGCGCCAGCGCGGTGGCCTCGCCGATCCCGGACGACGCTCCGGTGACGGCGGCCACGCGACCCTCGAGCGGTCCGGCCATGGATCGGGATCCTAATTGACGCCAGCGTGGCGCAACAGGCCGTCGGCCGCGCTCACCACTTCGGCCACGCCGTCGAGCGTGTACACCCACGGCGAGGGATCGAGGGCGCGGCCGGCGATCGCACCGCCGAGCAGGATTCCCGTTATGTCTGCCTCGTGGGCCAGGGCGACGCTGGCGCGCAGGCCGCGGGCCGACTCCGGCATCGTCGCGGTGAGTCCCACCAGATCCGGCCGGTGCTGGGCCAGCAGCCGGGCCAGCAGGTCCTCGGGCACGTCGGCGCCGGCCAGCACGATGTTGTAGCCCGCGTCCTCCAGGAGATCGGCCGCCATGAGCAGGCCCACCACGTGTCGCTCGCCCTCGGGAGCACAGAGGAGGATCGTGGTCTCGAGGCGGTCCTGCTCCACCCGGTGGACCGCCCGCAGCACGCCGAGCAGGCGCAGCACGATCTGGGTGGCTCGCTGCTCCTCGCGCACGGTCAGCTCACCCCGCGCCCAGCGTTCCCCGACGGACCGCATGGCGGGCCGGACGATGTGGTCGTCGATCAGGCTGGCCGGCAGGCCGGCGGTGAGGGCATCGCGAGCCACGCGCTCCGCGTCACCCAGGTCAGCGGCGAGCAGCGCGTGCTCGAGGGCCTCGGCAAAGCCGTCGAGCAACGCTTGGAGACCCTCGGGCTCAGCCACCGGGTCCCCTTTCGATCGGCCTGGCCGGGATCGGGTGGACGCCCCGATCGTCCACCTGGACCAGCTCCACCGGCTCGCCGCAGGCCAGGCAGCCCTCGTTGCGGCGGATCATCCGCCGCGCCGACCCGCTCACCCAGAGGCGTCCACAGCCCGTGCAGCGCAGGGCGTCGATCGGATCTTTGGCTCCTGGGTGTCGCACGTGACCGGCGCGTTTGCCTGATGACCACGATCCCAGAACGGCGTGACCAGCGCAATGCCCTTCGGGCGCTCAGACAGCCGTCCGCACAAACGCCAGCAGCTCGCTCTCGGCGGGGGCGTGGGGCGTGTTGGCGTAGGCCGGGTGCTCCACCGCCGCGGCCGCAACGCGAGGCAGGTGCTCCTCGGTGACGCCCAGGGTGCCGAGCCGGGTGTGGCCGCAGCGAGCCGACAGCTCGGCGATCCGGCCGGCGGCGGCCTCCGGGCGGTCCGCCGGGTCCCCTAGCGCGCCGGCCAGGCTCGCCAGCGCCGCCGGCGCCAGGTCCGCCATGAGCCGCGCCGAGTGCGGCAACATCACCGCGTTGGTCTCGGCGTGCGGACTGCCGGCGGCGCGCACGAGCGTCTGGCACACGGCGTGGTGCAGGGCGATCCCGGTGCTGGCCGACGCATGGCCGGCGAGCAGCGCCCCCAGGGTCACGTCGTCGCGCTCGAGCGGCTCGGCCGACAGGCCCGCCGCGATCAGTGCCGCGCCACGCAGCGCGGACAGCTCGGCCACCGGATTGGCGAACGGCGTGTAGAGCGCCTCCATGCCATGAGCGAGTGCGTTCATGGCGCTGGCCGTGAGCGCCGCCGGCTCCTGGGAGGCCATCAGACCTGGATCGGCGACCACCAGCGACGGGCGAACCAGCCGGGCGCCCTCGACTCCCTTGGGAGTCCGGTGAAAGGGCGTGAGCTCCGCACCGGACAGGGTGGTGGGCAGAGCCGCAACCGAGTGGCCCGAGGCGCCCGCCACCGCCTTGGCGGTGTCGATCACCCGGCCGCCGCCGAGGGCCACCAGCGGCCGCTCTCCCACCCGCGGGAGCAGGTCCGCCGACAGCTCGTCGACGAGACCGGGCGGCACCATCAGCACCTCCGCGGCGGCGGCCGTCACCCGCGGGGCCGAGTCGCGGGCGCGCTCGGTGGTGAGCAGCGTGAACTCGCCGAACCCGCTCCGCCCGAGCAGCTCGGGGGCCTCCTCCACGGCTCCTCGCCGGAAGCGGATCAGCCGTTCGCCATCGCGCCAGGTGAAGTCCGCGCCGGTCAGGGCGTAGGGGTCTTCTTGGCCTCCTGCTCGAGCACCCGCTCGGCCTCGGAGACAGCGTTGTCGAGCGCGTTCGAGAGCGCGCGCAGATAGGCCTTGCCCGAGGCTTCGAGGATGTCGGTCGACACCCCGACCCCGGACGACAGCCGCCCGTCCAGCTCGAGCAGCACGGTCACCTCGCCGAGGGCGTCGCGCCCGCCGGTGACCGCGGACACGTGGTACTCCTTCAGCCGCGCCTCGTGGTGCGTGGCGGCGTTCAGCGCGCTGAAGAAGGCGTCGATCGGGCCGTCGCCGGTGAAGCTGCCGGCCTCCGTCTCGCCGTCGGGCCGCCGCACGCTCACGTGGGCGAGCGGCGAACGCGAGGACGACGCTTCGATGTCGAAGGAGACGAGCTCGAAGGCCGCGGGCGCCTGCTTCATCTCGTCCGAGACGATCGCCTCCAGGTCCAGCGCCGTGACCTTCTTCTTCTTGTCCGCCAGCTCCTTGAAGCGCTTGAACGCGGTGTTGAGGGCGGCCCCGTCGACCTGGAAGCCGAGCTCCTCGAGCGCGTTGCGCAGCGCGTGTCGACCGGAGTGCTTGCCGAGGACGAGCGTGTTGGTCTCCAGGCCGATCGTGGTGGCGTCCATGATCTCGTACGTGGTGCGCTCCTTGAGCACGCCGTCCTGGTGGATGCCGGACTCGTGGGCGAACGCGTTGCGGCCGACGATCGCCTTGTTGGGCTGGACCTGATAGCCGGTTATGCGCGACACCATGCGGCTGGTGCGAGCGATCTCCGTGGTGTCCACCCCGGTCCACAGGCCGTGCGCGGACTCGCGCACGCGGATGAGCATCACGATCTCCTCGAGCGAGGCGTTGCCGGCGCGCTCGCCGATCCCGTTGACGGCGCATTCCACCTGGCGGCAACCCGCGAGCAGCCCGGCGAAGGAGTTGGCGACCGCGAGGCCGAGGTCGTCGTGGCAGTGCACCGACGTCGTGACTTCCGCGAGGCCGGGCACGAGCCGGTAGAGGGTCCGCCACATCTCGCCGTGCTCCTCCGCCATGGAGTACCCGACGGTGTCCGGCACGTTGATCGTGGTGGCGCCCTCCTCGAGCGCGATCTGCAGCACCTCGGCGGTGAACTCGAGGTCGGAGCGGGTCGCGTCCATCGGCGAGAACTCGACGTCGTCGCAGTAAGCGCGGGCCTGGGCCACCGCGGCCCGTGCCTGACCCTTGACGTCCTCGCGGGTGGTCTGGAGCTGGTGCTCGATGTGGATGTCCGAGGTGGAGATGAACGTGTGGATGCGCGGGCGCTCGGAGTCCTTGACGGCATTCCAGGCCGCGTCAACGTCCTGAGCATTGGCGCGGGCCAGGCCGCAGATCACCGGGCCGTGCACCTCACGGGCGATGGCCTGGACCGCCTCGAAGTCGCCGGGAGAGGAGATCGGGAAGCCGGCCTCGATGATGTCCACCCCGAGGCGCGCCAGCTGGTGAGCGATCTCCAGCTTCTCTCCCTTGTTCAGCGAGATGCCGGGCGACTGCTCACCGTCGCGCAGGGTGGTGTCGAAGATCCTTACTCGGTCTGTCTCGCTGCGGTCCATGTCGCTCTCTCTCCTACTTGCCGGTCCTGATCGATTCCCCTGGGTTTGCGGCTGTTGCGGCCGCCACGCGTTATTCCCCCCGAGGGGGGAGAAGGAGAAGTCGCAGATCGGCGAAGAGCGCCATGCCCGACGGAGGGTACACCCTCACCTCTAGAGCGTGAGGACGACCTTGCCCACGTTCTTTCGCTCGTGCACGTAGCGGTGTGCCTCGGCTCCGTCGTCGAGCCGGAACTCGCGGGCCAGCACCGGACGGATCTCCCCCGTATCGAGCCAGGCGCGCAGCGGTTCGGTGTACTCGCGGAGCGAGCCGTTGGCGTCCCAGAGCCGAAGCATGTTGAGCCCGATCACCGATCTCGAATCGCTCATCAACTTCATCGGGTTGAACCGCGGCATCTGAGCCACCACGCGCATGGCGCGCAGCGGGCTGCGCCGCTCTCCGGCCTGCACCTCCGAGGCACCGAAGCACACCAGCCGGCCGCCTGCGCGCAGCATGGAGAAGCTCTGCTTGAAGCTGCGCCCGCCGATGGCGTCGAGGGCGAGGTCGAGGGGCTGCTTCTCCCCGGCTACACGCCGCACCTCGTCCACGACGTCGTGGGTGCGGTAATCGATGGGATGGTCCACGCCGAAACCTCGGATCGCGTCGTGCTTGGCGGGTGAGGCCGTGCCGTAGACCTCGGCCCCGGTGAGCTTGGCCAGGTGCGTGGCGGCGATGCCCACGCCACCGGCGGCGGCCTGGATCAGCACCCTCTCCCCCTCGCGGAGCCCTCCGTAACGAATCAGGCCTGCGTAGGCGGTGGCGTAGGCCACGGGCAGCGCCGCG
The DNA here is from genome assembly GCA_963751105.1 of uncultured Thermoleophilaceae bacterium. Lineage (GTDB taxonomy): Bacteria > Actinomycetota > Thermoleophilia > Solirubrobacterales > Thermoleophilaceae > JACVRW01. The sequence continues at coordinate 1,548,496 of CAVVTG010000002.1, forward strand.
CCCTCCGCGTAGCTCCAGCCGTCGGGCATGGGCACAAGCGCCTCCGCGGCGGTGACCGCCAGCTGGGCGTAGCCCCCGAAGCGCGAGCCGCCCATCACGCGCTGGCCCACCTCGATGCCCTCCACGCCCTCCCCGAGGGCGTCGACGTCTCCGGCGATCTCGTAGCCCACCACGCAGGGCGGCTTCGGGGCATCGGGGTAGAGGCCCACCCGGGCCAGCAGGTCGGCGAAGTTCACCCCGGCGGCGCGAACCCGCACACGCACCTCGCCGGGGCCGGGCTCGGGGTCCGGCCGCTCCTGGACTCGCATCACGTCGGGCGGTCCATGCTCGGTGATCACGAGCGCGCGCACGCGCGCATCATTCCAGTCCGGCTCGCTCCTCTCAGTCGAGGCGGGCCGGGCCCTGCTGCGTGGCAACCGGCGGAGCGCTACTGCTTCGTGGACGTACCGCCGCCGCCGGCGTTCTTGCGGCGATTCGGCCGCTTGTATCCGGCCGCGGCCTGCACGCTCGAGGGCCGCCATTCGGCGCCGCCGCGAACGGTGGGGATGCCCTCGTCGTTGAGGGTGTCCGCAATCGCCTGAAGGGTCATGCCGCTGGCTCGCATGTCTGCGATCCGCTGCTTGAGGGAAGGCCGGTCGGCCACCGCCGGGCGCCCCGAGGATCGGCGCCGGTCGCGGGCCGCCTCGAGGCCCTTGCGGGTGCGGTGCTCGAGACGCCTGCGCTCGAGGCCGCCCACCTTGACCAGGGCGTCTGCGGCCAGCCGCCCCTCCTCGGTCCTCGTGTCGAGGTCGATGTCCACGACGACGAGGCGGGCGTTACGTTCGTCGAGCAGCTGAATGAGCCCCCCGAGGTTGGCCGCCGATCGGGTGAGCCGGTCGAGCCGGGGCACCACCAGGCAGTCGAACTCGCCGGCCTCGAGGCTCTCCAGGGCGTAGGTCAGCCCGGGACGGCGCAGGTCGGGCCCCGACGTGGGCTCGAGATCGCGCACCAGCTTGCTCAGCTCCAGACCCAGGCGGTTGCACGCCTCTTCGATCTGGTGGGCCTCGTCGCGCAGCCTGGTGCCGGCCGCTTCATCGCTGTCCGGGACGGTGGTGTAGCCGACCGCCCGGGCCGTAGCCGCCGCGGGCGCAGGCTCCGGCTCGGCGGGCGGCGCGGGGACCGGCTGAGCCGACGGTGGGTCAGCCGCCGGCGCCGGTTGCTTCGCCGCGCCGTTGGCCGGCGGCGCCTCGCGCTGCCGGTCCGGCCCCTTCCGGGCCCGGGTCGCGGCCACGTCCACCGCCGGCACAAGCTTGAGCGGTGTCGGCTTGGGCGCTTCCGCGGGTGCGGGGCGCGGGGTCTCCGAGGGCACGGGTTCCGCAGCCGCGGAGGCGGCGGGCTGGGGCGCCACTGAGGGCACGCGCTTGGGCGCGGCGGGCTGCTCGGGCTGTTTGGGAGCCGCGGGCGGGGTCGGCCGGCTGCGCTTCTCGGGCCTCTCCGTTGCGGTGGCCGTCTTGGGCTTCGCCGCAGCCGCAGCGGGGACCGGCTTGTGCGCGGCCGGCTTGGGCGTCTTGGAGGCAGCCGCGGCCGGCTTCGGAGTCGGCTCCGGTGCGGAACGAGTCGGCTTCGGTGCGGGACGAGTCGGCTCCGGCGTGGCCGCGGTCGTGGGCTCATCGGGCTGGGAGCGTCGCGCGGCCAGACGCCACATGAGCAGGCCCGCTCCTGCGAGGACGACCACCGCGATCGCGACGAACGGCAGCGGGCTGCTCCCGCCGCCGTCGTCAGCGCTGGACGCCCGCTCCTGGGCCGGCTGGCCGCCGGGGCTCGTCTGCTCACCCGGGCTCGTCTGCTCGCCCGGAGGCGCGGGGTCGGACTCCGGCGCGGTCTCGTTCAGCGGGTACTGGTTCCAGAGGTCGGTGGGCGTCTGCTCGCGATCCTGTGCCAGCGCGGACACCGACGCAGTGGCGGGCAGCGCGACCAGCGAAACGAGCACCAGGAGCCAGATGGAGAGGCGGCGCCGCATCAGCTGATCGTGATCGGCGTGCCCACCGGCATGAGCCGGTTGAGCCGAATGATGTCGGGGTTGCGCATCCTGATGCAGCCGTGGGAGATGCGCCCGGGGATCAGGTCGGGGCGACTGGTGCCGTGAATGCCCACGAACCCGCCGTCGGGCCAGTCAGTGAGCACGGCCGAGCGCGCGCTGGTACCGAAGGCCAGCGGACCGTAGAACTCGCTCCGGAAGCGGACGAGCTTGTTGCGTACGAAGAACCGGCCACGCGGCGTCGGCCACTGCGACTCGCCCACTCCCACCGGGGCGCTCAGCACCGGCCGGCCGTCCCGCAGGAGCGTGGCGCGGAAGCGGCGCAGGTCGACCTTGAGGCGGGTGCGCACGGTTCGATAGCCGTTGATGGCCCGCCGCGGCAGCCACCCGGTGCTGCCGTTCGGCAGCACGGCGAGGCGCACCCGGACCCAGGTGTTCCCGGCGGCGTCGCGCGCCCGGCTGAGCACCTGCAGGATGTTCGAGGTGCCCTCTGGCGTACGAAGCGCCACACGGGCGACCGCGGAGGCCCCGGTGTTGGGCGCCGAGCGGGCAGTCTCGGCCCGGCGCACGCTCGTCCAGACCGACACGTGAGGCTCCGACCCGAGCGGCTGAGGCCGGCCCACGTCGAGCGCGGACTCGGGAGGTCCGGGCAGGCCGGTGCTCGCGCCCCCGTTTGAGCCCGCCCCCTTGGAGGTGGGCCAGATCAGGACAGCCAGCACCGACAGGGCACCCATGATTCCGCCCACGAGAATCAATGCACGCCGCCTGCGCCGGCCGACCACTCGGGTCAGCCGGTGAAGCGCGGTGCGCGCTTCGATTTGGTCGAAGGTGTGCTGGCGATGAAGTTCGTGGACTTCACGACCTTCGTAACCTCGCGCTTGCTGCTCGGCTGGTCAAATGCCTCGCGCACCGGATCCACCCCGAACAGGTAGCGCATCCACGCGGCGTGGCGGGCCTCGACCGAATGGATCGAGACCGCCGCGGCGAGCGCCGAGCGCGACTTGAGCTGCGTGGCCTGGCCCTTGTAGGCGGCCACCGCCAGGTCCTCGAACGCCACGGCCGTCTTGAGGAACGCCTGGGGCTTCTCGGTCACGCCCTGGAAGTCGAAGTTCGGGCGCTTGACCGCCTGTCGGCCCAGGACGCCCTTGAACGCCTTGACGTGCGCGCGCTCGACGCCGCCCACCACCTCGGCCGCTCGCTTGGTGCGCCCCTGAAGCTGCTTCAGACGCTCCGCTTCCGTGTAGAAGGCGGCCTGCAGGTACTCGAGGGTGAGGGCGAAGTTGAGGATGGCCAGATCGTTCTTGCCCGGCTTCTGAGCGCGAGCCTCCTCGACGCCCTGAGCGCCGAGGAGGACCGCCGCCCCTGCGAGTCCCGCAGTGAAGAAGCCGGCACGTGACATCCCGCCCGCCTCTTGGGCGGTCTCGGCGAGCGCGCCGTCGCGGTCGAGCCGCTCGAAGGAGAAACCGTCTGGCGTCATCGCTTGAGTCCGATCTGCTCGAGGCCGCTGAGAACTTCGTCGCCGGACTGGGGAGCGTCGGTGGCGTCGGGTGCCGGCGGCTCGCCGGCGATGCTGCGAACCCAGGCCGCGTGGCGCGCCTCCACCGAGACCACCGTGGAGGCTGCGGCCAGGATGGCCGGGCTCACGTTGGTGGCCTGACCGTTGTAGCCCGCCACGGCCAGATCCTCCAGCTTGGCGGCCGTGTCGGCGAAGGCCTTCGGCTCGTTGGTGGCCGACCCGAAGTCGAACTTCGGCCTGGGCTCCGCGCGATTGCCGAGAGCCTTGCGTACGAAGGCGAGATGTTCGGTCTCCTGAGCCGCGACCTGACGGGCGAACACCCTCAGCTCACCCTCCAGCGCATCGCGCTCGAGGGCCTCGCGGTAGAAGGCGTCCTCGGTGTACTCCACGAGCAGGATCAGTTGGAGTGCGCGGGCATCGACGTCGGAGAGCTTGGCCGCGTCACTCGAAGCGACGCCCCCCAGGAAGGCGCCGCCGGCCACGGCCGCCCCACCGGCTACGACCGTGCCGGCGAGGAAATCCGACCTTCGAATTCGTTTGTGCATGTGTCCTTTGTGCATCGGATTTCGGAAATTGGGGAGCCAAATTCGTCCCGAACCTCTGTACGCAACCAATCCGTTGCGTACAGATGGGGAAAATCAGCTGTTTTGCAGCCGAGAGGAGAGTCTGGTCTCGGAGCTCGGCTGCAGCACCTCGTGGGCGCTGCGCCGTGTGCCGGGCCGCTTGTAACCGGCGGCGGCCTGCACGCTCGAGGGACGCCATTCGGCCCCTCCACGCAAGGTCGGGATGCCGTCGGCGTTGAGCTGGTCGGCGATGGCCTGGAGCGTCAGGCCGTCCGTTCTCATGGAGCGGATCCGCTCCCTCAGCTCGGGGTCGTCGGCCACGGAGGGCCGGCCCACGCCCCCGCCCTTGCGACGGGCGGCAGCGAGACCCCGGCGGGTGCGCTCTCCGAGCTTCGACCGTTCGAGCTCGCCCGCGGCGACGAGCGCCCTGGCGGCGATCCGTCCGCCCGGCGACGCGGTGTCGAGCGAGACGTCGACCGCGATCAGCCGCGCTTCGCTGTCCTCGAACCAGGCCACCACTGCGCCCAGTCCCGAGGCCGAACCGGCCAGGCACTCCAGTCGGGCCACCACGAGCGCGCCGGCCTCACGGGTGGCGACCTGCTCGAGTGCGTTGCGCAGGGCCGGCCGGGTGCCGGTGCCGTTGACCGGCTGGGTGTCTCGGATCACGTCTCCGAGCTCGAGGCCCTGCTCCATGCAGGCCCGTTCGATCTGGATGGCCTGATCAGCAGCGTCGGGCCAGCCCTCGAGCTCGCCCGCGGGGCGGCTCACGTAGCCGAGGGCAGGAGCGGTTGCGACCCCGGCTTCGAGGCCTCCGATCCACGTCGGCATGGGCATTTCCTGCTCCCTTGAGCGCATACTGAAGGTTTCTTTCGCAGCTCCTCCCGATCCGGATCACTCGAATGCCCGATGGGTTACGAATTCGCTCTATCGTCAACTGCGTGGAGACCGTCTCCAGCACCGGCGCCGACATCCGCGACTCGATCCTCGACGCGATCGGCGACACCCCGCTGGTGCGGCTCTCGCGCCTCGGGAGGGAGCTGCGCCCGCAGCTGGTGGCGAAGATCGAGGCCCTCAACCCGGGCGGCTCGATCAAGGACCGGGCGGCGGTGGCGCTGATCGCCGCCGCCGAGCGCGACGGCAAGCTGCGGCCGGGCGGCACGATCATCGAGCCCACCAGCGGCAACACCGGCGCAGGGCTGGCCATGGCGGCATCGCTCAAGGGCTACCGCGTGATCGCGGTGATGCCCGACAAGATGTCGAAGGAGAAGATCGACCTCCTGCGTGCCTACGGCGCCGAGGTGGTGGTCGCTCCCACCGAGGTGCCGCCCGACTCGCCCGAGTCCTACTACCGCGTGGCCGATCGCCTCACCGAGGAGATCCCGGGCGCCTTCCAGCCCAACCAGTACCGAAATCAGGCGAACCCGGAGGCGCACTACCGCACCACCGGGCCGGAGCTGTGGCGCCAGTCGGGTGGCCGCATCACCCACCTCGTGGCCGGCGTCGGCACCGGCGGCACCGTCACCGGCGTGGGCCGCTACCTGCGCGAGCGCAATCCGGCGATCGAGATCATCGGCGCCGACCCCGTGGGCTCGATCTACTCGGGTGGCGAGGATGCCGTGCGGCCCTACCTCGTGGAGGGCGTGGGCGAGGACTTCTGGCCCGACACCTACGACCCGCAGATCGTGGACCGCTACATCACCGTCTCCGACCGCGACTCGTTCCTCTGGACCCGGCGTCTGGCCGAGACCGAGGGCATTCTCGCCGGCGGCTCCTGCGGCCTGGCGCTGTACGCGGCCTACCAGGTGGCGCGCGAGATCGACGACCCGGAGGCGATGGTCGCCGTGATTCTGCCGGACGGCGGGCGCTCGTACCTGTCGAAGGTCTACAACGACGCCTGGATGCGCCAGTACGGCTTCCTGGCCCGCGACGAGGAGTTGCGCGTGGAGGACGTCCTGCGCCGCAAGCACGACGAGGGTGAGATCCCGCCGCTGCTGACCGTGGAGTCGAACGCGCAGGTGCGTGACGCCGTCGCGCTGCTGCACGAGCACAGGGTCTCCCAGCTGCCGGTGGTCTCCTCCCACGACCCCCACACGGTCGTGGGCTCGGTGAGCGAGCGCGGCCTGCTGCGCCACGCGATGGACGACCCGGCCCTGCTCGGCGCCCAGATCGCCGAGGTGATGGAGCCTCCCTTCCCGGCGGTGTCCGCAGACGACGGGGTGCGGGAGGCGGTGGAGCTCCTGGCCGACCGGCGCGAGGCGCTGCTCGTGAACCTCGACGGGCGAGCGGCGGGCATCCTCACCCGGGCCGATCTGCTCGAGTCGCTGGCCCGGTGAGCCGCATCCCCGACAACGCGCGGTTCGCCACCCGCGCCGTCCACGCCGGACTCGACCCCGACCCGAGCTACCGCTCGGTGATCCCGCCGATTCACCAGACCTCGACCTACGTGCAGCCGGCTCCGGGCGAGTACGTCGAGGGCTACGACTACGCCCGCTCGGCCAACCCCACCCGGACGGCCCTGGAAGCGGCGATCGGCGCGCTGGAGGGCGGCCTGGGCCGCGCCTTCTCGAGCGGCATGGCGGCCACCCACGCTCTGATCACGGCGCATTGCCGCGCCGGCGACCACGTCCTGCTGCCCCACGATCTGTACGGGGGCACCTACCGGCTGCTGGACAAGGTGCTCGCGCGCTTCGGGGTTGCGTACGACATGGTCGACCAGACCGATCTCGACGGTCTCGAGCGGGCGCTGCGCCCCGAGACCACCCTGATCTGGGTGGAGACGCCCACCAACCCGCTGCTCAACGTGGTCGACGTCGAGGCGGTGGTGGCGCGCAGCGGCAGCGCCCTGGTGGCGGTGGACAACACCTTCGCCACCCCGGTCGTCCAGCGCCCGCTCGAGTCGGGCGCGGACGCCGTGGTGCACTCGGCCACCAAGTACCTGGGCGGGCACTCCGACGTCGTGGGAGGCCTGGTGGTGTCGGCGGATGAGGAGCTGCACGAACGTGTGAGCTTCGTACAGAACGCCGTCGGCGCCGTGCCGGGGCCCTTCGACTGCTTCCTCGTGCACCGGGGGCTGCGCACCCTTCATCTCCGCGTGGCCGCCCACGGGGAGAACGGTCGAGCCATGAGCGACTTCCTGCGTACGGCGCCCGGCGTGGAGGACGTGCGCTGGCCGGGCTTCGGCGGGATGGTGTCGTTTCGCCACCCCGAGGCCACCCGGATCGCCGCGGCCACCGAGATCTTCATGCTGGCGGAGTCGCTGGGCGGGGTCGAATCGCTGATCGAGGTTCCCCAGGCCATGACCCACCAGTCGGTGGAGGATTCCGCGGCCGCCGTCCCGGCCGATCTCGTCCGGCTCTCGTGCGGGATCGAGGCCGCCGAGGATCTGGTGGAGGACCTGCGGCGGGCGCTCAGCCGAAGCTGACGGTGCGGCCGGCCTCGAAGCCGTCGCTGCCGGCGATCAGGTCCACCACGTCCTGCGGCACCGGCCCATCGGTGGTCACCAGCATCGTGGCCACGCCGCCCACGTGGTCGGCGTCCGGCCGGCGGCCGACGGCGGCGGCGCTGATGTTGAGCCCCGACTGCCCGAACAGCGTCCCGACGCGGCCGATCATGCCCGGCTGGTCCACGTAGCGGAACGCGGTCAGGTGGTGCTCGAGCTGGAGGTTGAAGCGCGAGCCCCAGGCTTCGAGGAGGTGCGGCCGGTGCTGATGCCCGAGGGTGGTGCCGACCGCCCTCGTACGTGATCCACCGCTGACCACGGTCACGCGGACGAGGTCGGTGAAGTCGCGGGCGTGACCGGCTCTGGTCTGCACCACGCGGATGCCGCGCTCCTCGGCGAGAGCCGGGGCGTTCACGTCGTTCACGTCCTCCTCGACGTGCCCGGAGAGAGCGCCCTTCAGCACCTGGACGGTCAGCAGGCGCGTGTCGCGGTCCCCGATCCGGCCCAGGTACTCGATCTCGAGAGCGTCCACCGAGCTGCCCTCGGCCAGCGCCACGGCCACGCGGCCGAGATCCCTGGCCAGCGGGAGGAACGGCCCGAGCACCTCCACGTCCTCGGTGGCGATGGCCGGCACGTTGACCGCGCTGGTCACCACGCCTCCGGTGAGAGCCGCCACCACCTGCTCGGCCGCCTGGTCGCCGGCGCGGTCGGTGGCCTCCGCCGTGGAGGCCCCGAGATGGGGCGTGACCACCACGTCGGGATAGTCGAACAGCGGGCTGTCGGTGACCGGCTCGTCGCGGAACACGTCCAGCGCCGCGCCCGCCACCTGCCCCGAGTCGAGCGCCTCGCGCAAAGCCTCCTCGACCATGAGCTTGCCGCGGGCGACGTTGATCACCCGCACGCCCGGCTTCATCTTGGCGAAGGCCTCAGCGTCGAGCCAGTCCTCAGTGCCCTCGTTGACCGGCAGGTGGATGGTGAGGAAGTCGGCCTGTGCGTACACCTCGTCCGAGGTCGCCGCGCGCTCGACGCCGAGGTCGCGGAACCGCTCCTCGGCGACGTAGGCGTCGTAGGCCACCACGCGCATCCCGAAGCCGAGCGCGCGCTGGGCCACGAGCTGGCCGATGCGCCCGAAGCCGAGCACTCCGAGCGTCTTCTCGTAGAGCTCGACGCCGCTGAACTTCGAGCGTTCCCACGCCCCCCCGGTGAGCGATCCGTGGGCCTGCGGCACCTTGCGCGCGAGGGCCAGCAGCATGGCCATCGTGTGCTCGGCGGCGGTGATCACGTTCGACTGGGGGGCGTTGGCCACGACCACGCCGCGCTTGGTGGCGGCCTCGACGTCGACGTTGTCCACGCCCACCCCGGCGCGGCCCACCACCTTCAGCCGCGAGGCCCGTTCAAGCAGCCCGGCGTCCAGCTTGGTCGCCGAACGGATGAGGATGCCGTCGAACTCGCCGATTCGCCGCTCGAGCTCGCCGGCATCCCAGCCGGTGCCGAGCTCCACATGGAGCCCGGCCTCGCGCAGGCGCGCCACGCCCGATTCGCCGATCTTCTCGGCGACGAGGACGCTCGGCTCAGCAGGGACGTCGCCGTCCGGCGTCACGCCGGCGTTGCCACGGGCACACCGGCCTCGAGGAAGACCCGCTGGACGGCGGCCACGCCGGTGCCCAGCTCGACCTCGTGACCGAGCTCCGCGAGGGTCATCTCGAGCGCCGACACGGTGACGACGATGTCGAAGGCGCCGAAGTAGCCGCAGTGCGCGATGCGGGCGATCCGCCCCTTGAGGTGTCCCTGACCTCCGGCGATGGTGATGCCGAAGCGGTCGCGCATCAGCTTGGGCACCTTGGCTCCGTCGATCGAGTCCGGCAGCACGATGGCCGTGACCACGTTGGCCTGCTCGTCGCCGCCGCCCAGCAGCTCCAGGTCGAGCGCACGGGCGGCCTCACGGGTGGCGCGACCGAGCAGGCGGTGACGCTCGTAGACCGCGTCGAGCCCCTCCTTCTCGATCAGCCCGAGGGCCACGTCGAGCGCCTGCACCAGGCCCACGGCGGGCGTGAACGGGCTGTCGGGCTGCTCCTTTCGCTGCCCTTCAACGGTCCGTTGCCAGTCGAAGTAGTAGCGGCGGCCGGGTGCCTCGGCGGCGCGGCGCAGCGCAGCGTCGTTGGGGCTCGCGAAGCCCAGCCCCGGCGGCGCCATGAGCGCCTTCTGCGAGCCGGAGACCAGCACGTCGATGCCCCACTCGTCCTGGGGACAGGGCACCGCTCCCAGGCCGGACACCGCATCGACGGCGATCAGCGCGCCGTGGCGATGGGCGACGTCGGCCAGCTCACGAACGTCGTTGACCACCCCCGTGGAGGTCTCAGAGAGCGTGGTGAACACGACCTCGACGCCGGGGCTCTCCCCCAGCCTGCGGTCGAGCTCGGCCGGGTCGACCTTGAGGCCCCACTCGGTCTCCCAGTGGATGGTGTCGGCGCCGTAGGCGTCGCAGAGCTCGGCCCAGCGCTCGCCGAACTTGCCGCACGAGGCCACCAGCGCCGGCTCACCGGGCCGGACCAGGTTGGCCACGGCCGACTCCATGGCGCCGCTGCCCGAGCTGGCGAACACGAGCACCTCGTTGCTCGTGGCGAAGACCTGCTTCAGCCGCCCGAGCGTCCGCGCATAGACCTCGATGAAGGCCGGCGCACGGTGGTAGAGCATCGGCTCCGCCATCACCTGTGAGACCGCGGGCGGCAGCGGGGTGGGTCCAGCGGTCATCAGGTACTGCTTCACATACGGGTCGGCCATGGGACCACCGAAGATAGCGGGGCTCTAGGTCAGGACGAAGTGCCATCCCGCGGGCCGCGGCCACGACAAGCGCCGAGATGCTGTTCGACTCGTCGAACTCGTTCTCGAAGTCCTGGCGCGCCTCCTCATCGGTGGCGATGAGCACGCCGAAGGCGATCCACCCGAGCGTCGCCAGCACCGACAGCACCAGTCCCGTGACCCCGATCCAGAATCCGGCCTGGGCCAGCCCGCGATTCTTGGGCGTCTCGCCCGCGTCGACCTTCTTCACGCCCTTGCGGCCGAGCACGACCGCGGCGATCGAGCATCCCACCGACACGATCGACGAGAGCCCCGCGGTGAACAGGAGCAGGGTGACCGAGACCAGGGAGAGCACGAAGCCGGCCACGGCGGGGCTGTTGTCGGGCACCTGCTGCTGGGGGTAGCCCCAGGGCGGCGGCGCCTGCTGCCACTGCTGGCCGGGCGGCGGTGCCCATCCACCCCCCGGCGGGGCGGGGTAGCCCTGGCCGGGCGGCGGGGGGCCGTAGCCCTGGGGCGGCGGCGCGGCGTAGGGCTGCGTGGGCGCCTGCGGTCCGGCCGCGACGTCGTGGGCCGGGCGGTCCCCCAGCTCGGGCTCGGGGCCGGCGGGCTCGGGGGGCAGAAAGGCGCTGTCGCGCTCTCCGTCCATCTCAGAAGTCCTGGTCGATCCAGTCCATCATCGAGCGCAGCTCCTTGCCCTCGCGCTCGATCTGGTGGTTCTTGCCCTCCTCGCGCATGCGCAGGAAGTTCTCCTGGCCGGCCTTGTTCTCGGCGATCCACTCGCGGGCGAAGTCGCCCGACTGGATCTCACCGAGGATCTCCTTCATCGCCGCCCGGGTCTGCTGGTCGACGATGCGCGTTCCGCGCGTGAGGTCCCCGTACTCGGCGGTGTTGGAGATCGAGTAGCGCATGCCGGTGATGCCCTTCTCGTACATCAGATCGACGATCAGCTTGAGCTCGTGCAGGCACTCGAAGTACGCGAGCCGGGGGTCGTAGCCGGCCTCGACGAGGGTCTCGTAGCCCGCCCGGACGAGCTCGGAGACCCCGCCGCATAGCACGGCCTGCTCACCGAACAGGTCGGTCTCAGTCTCGTCCTTGAACGTGGTCTCGATCACACCGGCCCGGGTGCAGCCGATGCCGCGCGCGTAGGCCAGCACCAGGTCGCGCGCGCCGCCGCTGGCGTCGTGGTCGATGGCCATCAGGCCGGGCACCCCGTTGCCCTCCACGAACTGCCGGCGCACGAGGTGGCCCGGGCCCTTGGGCGCCACCATCCCGACGTCGACCTCGGGCCCCGGGTCGATCTGGTCGAAGTGGATGCTGAACCCGTGCGCGAACATGAGCAGGTTGCCGGGTGCGATCCCGTCCCGGATCTCCGCCTCGTAGACGTCGGCCTGCTTCTCGTCCGGCAGGAGGATCATCACCACGTCGCCCTCGCTGGCGGCGTCGGCGATCGACAGCACCCGCAGGCCGTCCTCCTGGGCCTTGTCGACCGAGGAGGAGTCCTCGCGGAGACCCACCACCACGTCCACGCCGGAATCCTTGAGGTTGAGGGCGTGGGCGTGTCCCTGGGAGCCGTAGCCGAGGATGGCCACGGTCGTGCCGTCGAGCCGGGCGAGGTCGGCGTCCTTGTCGTAGATCATGAGGCGGGAGACTCTAAAGCCCGCGCGGCCGCAGGTGCTCGACCCGGACCCCGTAGCGCTCCTTCAAGCGCTCGGCTATGAGCGAGCGGTGGCAGGCCTCCGGGTCGCGTTCGACGCACAACAGCGCCGCAGCGCCGCGCTGCGGGAGGCCTGCGGCGAAGGCGTCGAGGTCGGCGTGGTCGAGGATCTCGGTGATGTAGCGCTCCCGGTATTCAGGGGCGAGCTCGGTGCGAGAGCGCTTGCCCACACCCTGGCGGTCGTCGGCCGCGTACTGGAGCCGGCGCAGCTCTGTCGTCGGAGCCAGCTCGAGGTGGTGGCGGTAGCTCACGCCCGCGTCCGCGAGCGCGGCCTGGAGCCGCCGCGAGTTGGCCCAGGCGTACTCGGACCCGCGCACGCCGCGGCGCTGGCGCACGTCGAGCAGCAGCCTCACGTCGGCGCCGCGCAGAGCGGCGAGGAAGGCCTCGAGATCGAATCCGTAGACGCCTGATCGTGGCGACGGTGCTCATCGCAGCCGGTCGCGCAGCAGCTTGCCCGTGGCGTTGCGGGGCAGCTCGGTCACCCGCTCGACGCGTTTCGGCACCTTGTGGGCCGCCAGGCGCTCGCGGGCCCAGGCACGCAGCTCCTCGCCGCTGGTCTCGCGCGACAACACGACGAACGCCGTGATCGCCTCGCCCCACTCGGCGTCGGGCACGCCCGCCACCCCGGCGTCGGCCACGGCGGGGTGGGACAGGAGGGCCTCCTCCACCTCCAGCGGCGACACGTTCTCACCCCCGGTGACGATGATCTCCTTCAGACGCCCGTCGACGTGGAGGCCGCCCTCGGCGTCGATGTGCCCGCGATCGCCGGTGTGCAGCCAGCCGTCCGTCGCGAGCTCCGCGCGCGCCACCATCGGCCCCCGCACCATGATCTCTCCGTCGTCGCCGATTCGCAGCTCGACGCCGGGCAGCGGGCGGCCGCTGCGCTCCCCCGGCGGGGCGGTGACCACCTGGGAGGCCGTCTCGGTCATCCCGTAGGTCGGCGACACCGGCAGCCCGGCCGCGACGGCCCAGCCGAGCAGTCCCTCGGGGATCGGCCCCCCGCCCAGCAGGATCGCCCGGAGGGCCGGATCGGCGCGCTCGAGCCCCGCCTCGCGCAGGCGGGCGAGCATGGTGGGTACCAGCGACGCGAGCGTCACCTCGCCTGCGGCCAGCGTGTTGCGTACGCGGACCGGATCGAAGCGCTCGTGGAGCACGGCCGTGGTGGCGTAGATCACGCAGCGCAGCAGAACGGCCAGCCCGCCCACGTGGAAGAGCGGAAGCACACCCAGCCAGCGGTCGTCCTCGGCGACGCCGAGTTGCCCGGCCGACGCGTGTGCGCTGGCGTGGTGATTGGCGTAGCTGAGGGCGACCGGCCGAGGACGGCCGCTCGTGCCCGAGGTGTGGATGATCGAATGCACGGCGTCCGCGTCCACGCTGCGACGCAGCTCCACGTCGGCCTCGGGGCCGTCGAGCGGACGTTCCACCGTCAGGGCCGCATCCACCCGCGCCGGGTCGGCCGGGTTCAGGGGCACGAGGACCGCGCCCAGGCGGGGCAGCGCGTGCAGCAACTCGACGAACGCGCGCCCCGGCGCCAGAGTGGTGGCCACGAGTGAGCCCTCGGCCACGCCCCGGGCGGCCAGCACGCGGGCCGCCCGCGCGGCCGCCGCGTCGAGCTGCGAATAGGTGAGCAGCCCGCCCTCGTGCTCCAGGGCGACGTGGTCGGGCCGGCGCGCCACCGCCGCTGTGAGCCACTCTTCCATCACCCGCAGGGTACGAGGACAACTATCGTTGCCAGCCTCCATGGCGACCAGGGAGTGGACCGAGGAGCAGGCGAGGCGGGTGATCCGTCCCGGCGCCGCGTGGCAGAGCGCGGGTGACTACGAGGACATCCGCTACGAGGTGGCCGAGGGGATCGCCAAGCTCACCATCGACCGGCCCGAGGTCCGCAACGCCTTTCGCCCGGAGACGCTTATCGAGCTCTCCCACGCCCTCGAGCGCGGCCGGGAGGACACCTCGGTCGGGGTGATCGTTCTGACCGGCGAGGGCCCGCTCGCCTTCTGCTCGGGCGGCGACCAGCGCGTGCGTGGCGACAGCGGCTATGTGGCCGGCGGCGCGCAGGTGGGCCGCTTTCACGTGACCGACCTGCACGTGCAGATCCGGCGGCTGCCCAAGCCCGTCGTGGCGATGGTGGCCGGCTACGCGGTCGGCGGCGGCCAGGTGCTGCACGTGGTCTGCGACCTGACCATCGCCGCCGACAACGCCCGCTTCGGCCAGACCGGGCCGAAGGTGGGCAGCTTCGACGGCGGCTTCGGAGCAGGGCTGCTGGCCAACCTCGTGGGGCCGAAGAAGGCCAGGGAGATCTGGTTCCTGTGCCGCGAGTACTCGGCCGGCGAGGCGCTGGACATGGGACTCGTGAACCGGGTGGTGGCGCTCGAGGAGCTCGAGGAGGAGACCGTGGCCTGGTGCCGCGAGATGCTCGCCCTCTCCCCCTTCTCCCTGCGCCTGCTCAAGGCCAGCTTCAACGCCGCCGAGGACGGCCTGTCCGGCATCCAGCAGCTTGCGCACGACGCCAACCTCCTCTTCTATGGATCAGAGGAGGCCCAGGAGGGTCGTGACGCCTACAGGGAGAAGCGCCGGCCGGACTTCGCGAAGTTCCCGAAGCGGCCTTGAGTCACCTTCGGCTGTGGCTGCTGGCCGCACGCCCGCGCACGCTCCCGGCCGCCGTGGCGCCCGTGCTCGTGGGCACGGCGCTGGCCGGCGTCGGAGGACACGTTCCGCGTGCTCCCCTTCCTCGCCGCCCTCGTGGGCAGCACGTTCATCCAGATCGGCACGAACCTCTCGAACGACTACTCCGACGCGCGCCGGGGGGCCGACACCGAGGAGCGACTCGGGCCGGTGCGGGTGACCGCCGGCGGCCTGATGCCGCCCCGGCGAGTGCTGATCGGCACCTACGTCGCCTTCGGCGTGGCCGTGGCCGCGGGCCTGTATCTCGCCGCCGTCTCCGGCTGGGAGCTGCTGGTGGTGGGCGCGGTGTCGATCCTCGCCGGCGTGCTCTACACCGGCGGCCCGCGGCCCTACGGCTACGAGGGGCTGGGCGAGTTCTTCGTGTTCTTCTTCTTCGGCGTCGTCGCCGTGGTGGGCTCGTACTTCGTGCAGACCGAGGAGGTGCGCTGGGAGGCGTTCGCGCTCGGGGTGCCCGTGGGCCTGCTGGCCGCGGCCATCCTGGTGGTCAACAACGTGCGCGACGTGGATACCGACCGCCGCGCCGGCAAGCGAACCCTCGCGGTCAAGCTGGGCCGCGAGCGCGCCCGTTTCCTGTTCACCGCGATGGTGGTGATCTCGTTCCTGGTGCCGCCGCTGCTGGTGCTGGCGCTCTCGCCCTGGGTTCTCCTGGCTCTGGTGGCGCTCCCGCTGGCACCGCCGCTGATCCGGACCGTGTCCACCCGCACGGACGGCCCGGCGCTCAACGGCGCCCTGGCCGGTGCCGGGCGCCTGCTGGCCGTCTTCTCGCTGCTGCTGGCGGCCGGGGTGCTGTTCTCGTGAGGCGGCGACCCGGGCCGTGAAGCGCTCGCTCTATCGGCTGTCCATTCCGCTCAAGGACCCGTTCGTCACCGCCAACGGCGTGGTCACGGCACGCGAGCTGCTCCTGTTGCGCCTCGAGGCCGCCGACGGCGCGGTCGGTTTTGGCGAGGCGGCGCCCTTCGAGCCCTACGACGGCGTCCCCCTCGAGCGAGCCGAAGCCGCGCTCACCGGCGGCGGTGGGCGCCGTCCGCCCCAGGCGCGGGCGGCGGAGGAGATCGCCCGGCTCGACCTGCAGGCCCGCCAGGAGGGCCGGCCCCTGGCCGAGCCGGCTCGCGACGCGCTGCCGGTGAACATGACGCTGCCCGCCGGGCCGCCCGACGAGGTGGCCGAGCGTGCGCGCAGGGGCCTGCGGGACGGCTTTGCCTGCTTCAAGCTCAAGGTGGGACTCCCCGACGACGACGATCGGGTGGCCGCCGTGCGCGACGCCGTAGGACCGTGGCCCGCACTGCGCGTGGACGCCAACGGCGCCTGGTCGGTGGACGAGGCCGTGCGCTCGATCCGGGCGATCGAACGCCACGATCTCGAGTTCGTCGAGCAGCCCTGCGGCAGCCTGCGGGAGCTGGCGGAGGTGCGCCAGCGTGTGTCCACGCCCATCGCGGCGGACGAGTCGGTCTCCACCATGCGCGAGCTGCGGCGGGCGCTCGAGCTCGAGGCGTGCGACGTGGTCAACGTCAAGCTCGCCGGGACGGGCGGGTTCAAGCCCGCGCGTGACCTGTTGCGTGAAGCCCGAGGGCACGGCCTGGGCGCCTTCCTCTCCAGCACGCTCGACGGGCCGTGGGGCATTGCAGCCGCCCTTCAGCTCGCGGCGGCGGAGGAGATCTCACTGGCCTGCGGGCTGGCCACGCTCGACCTGTTCACCGGCGAGCTCGCCCGGGCCCTGCCGCCGGCGAGCCGGGGGACGCTGAAGGTGCCCGCGGGTCCAGGCCTGGGGGTGCGCGCGGATCCAGCCGTGCTCGACGAGGTCCTGGTCCAGACCATCCGTTGACGAGCAGGGGCGAGAGGCCGGTGCGGGCGGCGGCGTCCGTGCCGCCGCCCGCTCCTTCAGGCTCCTCTTCTCAACGGACGGTGCCCTACCAGCCGAACAGCCGGTAGCGAATCGTGGCGTCGCCCAGGACGGTGTCGTCCGTGAGCGCCGACACGCCGAACGCCTCGTTGAGAGCGTCGGCCGCACCCTGGGTCAGCGTCGTGCCGACCGGGCCGATCTTGAGCTTGCCGTTGCGGAAGCGGATGCCCGTGTTGGAATAGTCGAGGTCGAGCAGCGCCACCGGACCGGCGCCGTTGACCTTGCCGTACAGCTGGCCCTGGAGCAGCTTGATGTCGAAGTCGGTCAGCTCGACCGTGACGTCGCCGGCGGTGAGCGAGATTCCGCCCTTGTGCCGCACGGTGCCGGTGCGCAGTGCGCTGCGAATCGAGTTGACGATCGGGAAGGAGTAACGAGCCCCCTCGAGCGTGGCCGGCTTGACGGCGCCGGGCGCGACTCCCAGGCCGGTGAGGGCCTCGAGCGTGCCGGCATCGACGTCCAGCGTCGTGGCGCCGTAGGACCAGCCACCTGACCCCTTGTACTTGTGGTCGCCGGCTGAAGCAGCGGGCGCCACCACCAGCAGGGCGGCCAGGACGGCCATGAGGGCGATAAGTCTGCGATGCACGGAAAACCTCCGGTGTCGACTGCGGTCGCAGGCTCCTACGTGGAGGGGAGCGAGTTCGGTTGTGAACTCGGCTCGAGCCCGGCCAGGAAGCGCTCCACCGCCGCGGCCACGGCCTCGGGGCGCTGCAGATGGGCGGCGTGACCGGCGTCCTCGATCAGCTCGTCACGGCCGGCCGGCGCGGTGTCGGCCATCCTGGCCGCGGCGCTCACGTAGCCCTCGTCGCGCGCTCCGGCGAGGGCCAGCAGCGGCCGCTCGAAGCGCAGCAGCTCGTGCCATATTGGCTCGAGCACTCCCTGTCCGGCAGTGCGCAGGATCAGCGCGAGATCGGCTGGGCGGTGCTCGAGCCGGCCGGGACGCTGCGCCTCGATCAGGCTGTCCGACTGGTCGGCGAACAGCGGCTGGCGCTCCCAGATGCTCACGATGTCCTCGATCGGCGTGACCTCCATCCAGGCGGCCAGGCGCTCGTCCGCCTCCGCCCGGGCGCTGCGCAGGCCGGGTTCCTCGACGCCCGCTGTCGCCCCCAGCGTGACCACCCCGGCGTAGCGGCCCGGATCACGCAGCGCGGCCCGCAGCGCCAGGCGCCCGCCGAGCGAGTAACCCACCAGCACCCGGCCCTCGCCGGCCGCCGCGATCTCGCGCAGCCGGCTCTCGTAGCTGTGCTCGGCGTGATCGAGGAGGACCACCGGATAGCGTTCCGGCAGGAGCTCCGCCACGGGCCGCCAGGCGTCGCCACGCTGCATGAATCCGGGGATGAAGAGCACCATCGCTCACCAATGATCCCGATCAACAGCACCTACGCGCCACTTCAGGTCCTCGTGGACGAGCTGAGGCGCTGCGGCGTGCGCCATGCGGTGACCTCGCCCGGTTCCCGAAACGCCCCGCTCGCGCTGACGCTGGCCGCCGCCGAGGGGATCGAGGCGGCGTCGGTGATCGACGAGCGGTCGGCCGGGTTCGTGGCGCTCGGCATGGCCAAGGCCACGGGCCGGCCGGTGGCCGTCACCTGCACCTCCGGCACGGCCGCGGCCAACCTCCACCCGGCGGTGGTCGAGGCGTGGGAGTCGCGCGTGCCGCTGATCGTGCTCACGGCGGACCGGCCGCCGGAGCTGCGCGAGGTGGGGGCCGGCCAGGCGATCGACCAGATCAAGCTCTACGGGAGCGCGGTCAAGTGGTTCGTGGAGGTGGGCACCCACGAGCCGGGGCGGGCCACCGCGATCCATCACCGGGCGCTCGGCTGCCGGGCGTTCTGGACCGCGGCCGGTGGTCGGCCGGGCCCGGTGCACCTGAACTTCCCTCTGCGAGAGCCGCTGGCTCCGGTGGACGAGGAGCTCGATCCGACCGACTGGGCGGGCCGCGACGAAGGCCGGCCGTGGACCGAGCTGCGCGAGCACGCCAGCGCACCCCACGCCGACGACGTCCATGCGCTGGCCGCCCGGATGGCCGAGACCCAGCGGGGTGCGATCGTGTGCGGCGCCGGCGTGACCGGAGTGGCCGAGCTCGCGGCCCGCCTCGCGGCCGAGACGGGCTGGCCGCTGCTGGCCGAGCCGACCTCGGGCGTGCGCTGCGGGCCGCACGACCGGTCCCACGTGGTGGCCCACTACGACGTGCTCCTGCGGGCCGAGAGCTTTGCCGAGGCCCAGCTCCCCGAGCTCGTGCTGCGCTTCGGCGACACCCCCACCTCGAAACCCCTCCGAGAGTGGCTCTCCCGCGTGCCGCAGGTGGTCCTCGACCCGGGCGGCGTCTGGCACGAGCCGAGCCGACGTGCCGAGCTGATCCTGGCCTCCGCCGTCGCTCCCACCCTCGACTCCCTGGCCGCGGCCGTGGAGATGCGCAGCGCCGAGCCGGACCCACGCTGGCTCGACTCGTGGCGAGAGGCGGACGCCCTGGTCTCGCCCGCCCTGGCCGAGTCGCCGGACCTGTTCGAGCCGAAGCTGATCGCCGGCCTCGAGCTCGAGCTGCCCGACGAAGCTCTCGTCTGGGTGAGCTCCTCGATGCCGATTCGCGACCTCGAGGCCTACTTTCCCCAGTCGGACAAGCGGATCCGCTTCCTGGCCAACCGTGGTGCCAACGGGATCGACGGCGTGGTCTCCTCAGCGCTCGGCGCCGCCCTGGCCACCGGCCGGCCGACGTGGCTGGTGATCGGCGAAATCGCCATGCAGCACGACGCGGGCGGGCTGCTGGCCGCGCGCCGCGCGGAGGCCGAAAACCTGCAGATCATGTGCCTGGACAACGGCGGCGGCTCGATCTTCGACTTCCTGCCCGTGGCCGAGCACGCCGATGCCGCGGACTACGAGGAGCACATCGCCACACCCACCGGCGCGGTCGTCGACGCCCTGGCGGGCCCGGGCCTGCGCGTGGTCCGCACCGACCGGGCCACGAACGTCCGGCTCCACCGTGAGCTGGCGGAGCGAGTGGAGGAGCGGCTCAGGCCAGGAGCGGCAGGAGCGCCTGGAGCTTGACCTCGGTCTCCGCGAGCTCCTCGTGGGGCACCGAGTCGCGCACGATCCCGCAGCCCGCGTACAGGTGGGCCACCGTTCCGCGCAGCAGGGCACAGCGCAGCGCCACGCAGAACTCGCCGTCCTCGGCGAGGTCGGTCCAGCCCACGGCACCCGCGTACCAGCCGCGGTCGAGGCCCTCCAGGGCGGGGATCAGCGGCAGCGCGCGCTCGGGCGGCTCGCCCCCCACAGCCGGAGTCGGAAGCAGCATTCCCGCAAGCTCCACCGCCGGCAGCGGATCGGCCAGGTGCGCGCGGATCGGCGTGGCCAGATGCTGGACGTTGTGCACCTTGACCAGGGCCGGCTCACCGGCGGCGGCCACCCACAGGCTGACCGGGTCGAGGGTGCGCTCGATGCTGCGCGTGACGATGTCCTGCTCCTCACGGTTCTTGGCGCTGCGCAGCAGCTGCTCGCCCAGATGGTCGTCCACCGCAGGGTCGGCGCTGCGGCGCGTGGTGCCGGCCAGCGCGACGCTCTGGACGCGCTGGCCGTCACGGCGCACGAGCAGCTCCGGGCTGGCGCCGACGAAGGCCAGCTCGGGGGTGCCCACGCACCAGCCGTAACAGGCGGGAAAGAGCTCGCGCAACGCGCCGAACACCGCGGCCGGGTCGTAAGGAGCGGCGCCGTGCGCGCGAACCTCCCGGGCCAGCACGATCTTCTCGATCTCTCCCGCCCGGATCCGCTCCACCGCCCGCTCCACGGCGTGCTCGTAGTGGGAGGGCGGCGCGGCGCTGGCCAGGCGCGTGCGCTCCACCGGGTCCGGATCGACCAGCGGCACCGCGGCGGGCGCCAGCTCCTCGACCCGCCGCAGCATGCGCCGCATGACGGCGTCCGGGTCGTCGTCGGGCTGCACCTCGGCGCACAGGGTCATGCGCGCCTCGCCCGACTGGCGCACCAGCGCGACCTCCGGCAACACCAGCAGCGCCGGCGCGAGCGAGCCCCACTCGGGGGTCGAACCGCCGTCGCCGGAGAAGGCGAAGCCGCCCACGAACACCGGCCCGGCCGCTGGCGGGCGACGTGAATCGGCCGCCGGGTCGTCGGCGAATGTGCGGCGCCCGAGCTCCCGCGCCTGTGCGGAGGCGGCGGCAAAGCGATCCGGCCCGCTCGCCTGGACGGTGGCGGCCTGGCCCAGTGCGGCGAGCGCGAAGCGCTCGCGGTCGGGCTGCTCGAAGCAGGCGAAGCGATCGTCGGGCCTCCGCGCCGCGAGCACGACCGCGGACAGATCGAGGTCGGCCGAGATCGCCGTGGTCAGGGCCGCGAAGGCGACCGACCCGTCTCGGCGGGCGCGGCCGAGGGCCGAAGCGATCCTCTGCTCGAGGAGCCGGAGCGCGCCGTCCTGGAGCTCGAACGGCTCGGCCGTGCGAATCGCGCGTGTGGGCACCCCTTGATTCTGGCGGATTCGCAGGCGAAGTTTGAGGCGATCGCTACGCGCGGCCCGAGTCGTCGTCTTCGCCGAACTCGTCCTCGTGACCCTGGCCGGTCCGCGGCTTCGAGCCGAAACCGCGCTGCAGCCCTCCCGTGCTCATGCCGGGCGGCGGACCGCCGGGCTGGGGATCGCCGGCGCGCCCGCGCTGCCTTGGGCGTTCCCGGTCACGACTCGGCTGAACGCGCTTGGGCTCGCTGCGCTGTTTGGGGAAGTGCGGCGGCCAGGGCGCGTCGCCCAGACCCTCCTCCTCGTCGCGCCGGGCGAGCTCGAGCAGCTGATCGAGGGAGCCGACCTCGTCGTCGATGCCCGCCGCGGGGTCGCCGAGCTCGCGCAGGCGAGCCGGAACGGTGTCGAGGCGCAGCTCGGCCGGCTCCGCGTCGGGCACCTCGTCCCAGCGCAGGGCACACGAGACCCGGGCGTCCGGGGTGGGCCGCACGGAGTAGCACGAGGCGACGGTGCGGTCGCGGGCGTTCTGGTTGTAGTCCACGAACACGCCGTGACGCTCCTCCTTCCACCACTTGGTGGTGGCCAGGTCCGGCGCGCGGCGCTCCACCTCACGGGCCATCGCCAGGGCGGCGCGGCGCACCTCGAGGAAGTCCCACTCGGGCTCGATCCGGACGTTCACGTGAATCCCCTTGGAGCCGGAGGTCTTGGGGTAGCCGGTCAGGCCGTGCTCGCCGAGCACGTCGCGCACCACCATCGCTGTGCGCCGCACCTCGTCCCAGCTGATACCCGGCGTGGGATCGAGATCCACGCGCAGCTCGTCGGGGCGTTCGAGATCGCGGCGGCGGACCGGCCACGGGTTGAAGTCGATCACGCCGAGGTTGACCGCCCACACGAGATGGGCGGGGTCATTGGCCACGAGCTCCTCGGCCGTCCGGCCCGACGGGAAGGCGACCGTGGCCGTCTGCAGCCAGTCGGGCACGTTCTTCGGCACCCGCTTCTGCCAGATCGGCTCTTCCATGATCCCGTTCACGAAGCGCTTCATCACGCCGGGCCGCTCCCGGACGTGCACCAGCGCGGCCTCGGCGATCTCCATGTAGAACCGAGCGAGGTCGAGCTTGGTCCAGCCCGGCTTGGGGAAGTAGACCTTGGCCGGGTTCGACAACCGCACCTCGCGGCCGGCGACCTCGAGCATCGTGAACTCGCCCTTGGCCATCGGGGCGAGCGTACTGCCGCTGGGGCGCACGATCGGCAGGATCCTGGGTTGACCCCCTATACGGGGGCAAAGTCAGGATCCTGGGCGGTAGAGCGCGCTCTAGGTAGCGCCGCGCCCGCGGGCCACGGCGATCTCGCCCGTGCGGACCATCTCGATCAGGCCGAAGGGGCGGACCATGTCCTCGAAGGCCTCGATCTTGTCCGCCGTGCCGGTGACCTCCACGGTCACGCTGCGCTTGGAGACGTCCACCACGTTGCCGCGGAAGATCCCGGCGAACTGCATCACCTGGGCGCGCGCGTCTCCGTCCTGACACGAGATCTTGAACAGCGACAGCTCGCGCGCCACGGTCTCCGAGGGCGCCAGGTCGCGGATCTTGATCACGTGGACGAGCTTGTGCAGCTGCTTGGTCACCTGGTCGATCGGATGTGCTGCGCCGTCCACGGTCAGCGTGATGCGCGAGATCGAGCTGTCGTCGGTGGGTCCCACCGCGAGCGAGTCGATGTTGAAGCCGCGCCGCGCGAACAGTCCCGCGATGCGGGCCAGCACGCCGGGCTTGTTCTCCACGAGGATCGAGAGAATGTGCTTGCGGCCGGTGCGGATGCCGCCGCTGACCTGCAGGTCCTCGAGGCTGAGGATCTCCTTGGTGCCGGGCTCACCCATGGCTCAGCCCACCATGTCCCGGGCGGCCTGACCTGCCGGGATCATCGGGTAGCAGTTCTCCTCGGGGGTCACGCGGACGTCGACCACCACCGGGCCCTCCTCCGCGAGGGCGTCCTTGAAGGCGCCCACCAGCTCCGACTTGTCGCTGACCCGCATGCCGCGGGCGCCGAAGGCCTCGGCGAGCTTGACCCAGTCCGGGCTCGAGCCCATCTTCACCGACGAATAGCGCTTGTCCCAGAACAGCTCCTGCCACTGGCGGACCATGCCGAGGTAGCCGTTGTTCATCAGGAACACCTTGACCGGGATCTGCTCGTCCACGCAGGTGGCCAGCTCCTGCGCGGTCATGATCAGCGAGCCGTCACCGGCGAGGCACACAACGTCCTGGTCGGGACAGCCGACCTTGGCGCCGAGAGCCGACGGCAGGCCGAAGCCCATCGTGCCGAGCCCGCCCGAGTTGATCCATTGGCGGGGCCGCGTGAAGCCGTAGTACTGGGCCGTCCACATCTGGTGCTGACCGACGTCGGAGGTCACGATCGCCTCCCCGCCCGTGGCCTCGAACGCGGCCTCGATCATGTACTGCGGCTTGATCTCCGAGTCGGTGGAGTCCTCGTAGCCGAGCGGGTGCTTCTCCTGCCAGCCCTTGATGCGCTCGAGCCAGCCCTCGAGGCGGGCGCCGTCCGAGCCCAGCGCGCGATACTCGGCGGTCAGCTTGGGCAGGATGTTCTTCGCGTCGCCGACGATCGGGATGTGGGCGGGCACGTTCTTCGAGATCTCCGCCGGATCGATGTCGATGTGGATGAACTTGGCCCGGGGCGCGAACTCCGACAGCTTGCCGGTGATGCGGTCGTCGAAGCGGGCGCCGATCGCGACGATCAGATCGGCCTCGTCCATCGCGTAGTTGGCGGTGCGGGTGCCGTGCATGCCGAGCATGCCCAGCCACTGATCTTGGTCGGCCGGGAAGGCGCCCAGCCCCATCAGGGTGCAGGTCACGGGGAAGGCGTCCGAGAGGCAGAGCTCGCGGAACTCCTTGGAGGCCTCGGCGTTGATGATCCCGCCGCCGCCGTAGATCACCGGACGGCGCGAGTTCGCCATGGCCTTCGCGGCCAGGCGGATCTGCTTGGCGTTGCCCTCCGTGGTGGGCTGGTAGCCGGGGAGGTGCACCTGCGACACCGGCTCATACGGGATGTCGGCACGCGACAGGTCCTGGGGCACGTCGACCAGCACGGGACCGGGGCGGCCGCTGCGGGCGATGTGGAAGGCCTCGTGGATCGCCTTGGGGATGTCGCGCGGGTCCTGGATCAGGATCGAGTGCTTGACGATCGGCATGGTGATCCCGGAGATGTCGGCTTCCTGGAAGCCGTCGGTGCCGATCAGCTCGGTGCGCACCTGCCCGGTGAGGAAGACCGTGGGCACGCTGTCCATGACGGCGTCGGCGATGCAGGTCACGAGGTTGGTGGCGCCGGGGCCGCTCGTGGCCAGCGCAACGCCGACCCGGCCGGAGGCCTTGGCGTAGCCCTCCGCGGCGTGGCCGGCGCCCTGCTCGTGGCGGCACTGCACGTGCCGGATGCCGGCGTCGTAGAGAGCGTCGTAGGTGGGAAGGTTGGCGCCGCCGGGGATTCCGAATACGTGCTCGACGCCCTCGGCCTTGAGGCACTCCATGATGGCGTCGACGGCTCGCATGACGACTGATGCTCCTTCCCGCGTCTTCCCGCGGCTGAGATCGCCTGGCCGGGCGGCCAGAGACCCGGCAGTCTACCAGCGGTTTTTCGCGCTCAGACCGGGTTCTGCGCCGGTTCGACCTGCTCCGGGAAATCGAGGTCCTCGCCACAGCGGGTGCACACCTGGTCGCTGATCTTCACGATCGCGCCGCAGCGCGGGCATTCCCGGCGCGGCTCCCGGCGCTCGTCGCGCATGAACAGCGCGCCCAGTATGCCCACGCCCGGCAGCGCGGTCCCGATCAGGAACCAGAGGAAGACCGAGCTGCCCTTGAGCCGGGCGATGGCCGCTGTGGCCACGCCGAACAGGAGGGCTACGAAGATGAACTCCAATGGCCGGCTACAGGACGTTCAGCGCCCAGATGACTCCCACGACCGCCACGACCGCCACCACGATCAGCACCACACCGAGCACGGCGCCGATCACGATCTTGAAGAGGACGTAGGCGGCCACGACGAGTACCGCGACGGCCAGGGTCTTGCGAGCGATGTCGGAGAGGGCTTCTCCCATGACATTCAGTTTGGCAGAGGGCACATCCTGGCTCAGAGAGCCGGCTCAGAGCAGCCGGGGCGGCGCCGTGGGCACGTAGCGGTCGAGTCCCGGCAGGGGCACCGAGGACATGATCCAGGCCGGCCAGCGCACCCGGAAGCCCAGCCGGCGCAGCCGGTCCAGCAGCCACCAGGAGTCGGTGGTGCAGAAGACGTTCAGAGCGTCGGGCTCCTGCATCTTGGCCACCCGGTCGAGCGCCGCCAGCACGACCGGAACGAGGTCCTCGGCGGTCTCCGCCACCGCCGGCCCGATGTCGCCGGTGGCGCTCACCCAGCACAGCGCCCGCGCCCGGCCCGACTCCTGGTCGAGCAGCGCGAGCGAGGTGCGCGTGCGCCCGAAGAACTCGTGCAAGAGCGGCCGCTCGTGACCGACGGCGGTGGGCTCCAGGCGCTTCCACTCCTCCACGGCCCGGGGGGCCGTCAGCCCGTGCACGGAGGGGCCGGCGGCGTCGGTCTCGTGCGCCCGCTGCTCGAGGTACGACTCCGCCCGCTGGCGCAGATGCCAGTGCCCGCCCACCGGCATCACCCCGAACTCGGTGTAGAGCGACAGGTCGACGGGAGTCCCGAGGGTGACCACCACGCGGCCGAGCTCGGGAGTGGGTGACTCGGGCCAGACCCGCTCGAGGAGAGAGCGCCCCACCCCCTGCCCGGCGTGCGAGGGCTCGACCCACAGCTCGGTCAGCTCGTCCATCTCGCCGAATCGGGCCACGCGGGTGTAGGCCACGATCTGGTCGTCGGCCTCACCAACCCAGAACGACCCGTCGGGCTGGGCGGCCACGAACTCGAAGAAGTCACGTGAGCGTTGCCAGTCGGCGTCGAGCTCGTCCGCGTCCCTCCCCTCGTCCGGGGCGAGCAGGCCGCGTGAGCGTCGCGACGCGTCCCACGCCGACTCGCCCAGGAGGAAGACGGCGCGCAGGTCACCCGCGCCGCCGGGCCGGAAGCTCAGCACCCGGGCGAGGCTAACGCGCCGCCCGGCGGGCCGCGTCCAGGGCTGGCCGCATCTCCGCGGGGAGCCGGCGGCGAACTCGCCAGGGCGCCCCGGCGAAGGCGTGGTTGGCCACGGTGGCGAAGCCCTCCTCGTCCACCCGCAGCGCCAGCAGGAGGTGGGCTACCCGGTCGCTGGGCGGCAGCTCGGGCTCGGTGGTGCGCACGCAGAAGGCGTGGACCCGGCGGCCCCCGGGCGTGACCAGCAGGACGCCCGCCTCGCCCACGAGCCAGACACCCAAGCCGCCCCGCTCGAGCGCGAGCCCGGTGCGGCGCTGAAGCTCGCGCTCGTCGTGGCCGAGCAGGTCGCCGAGCAGCCCCTGGGCCACCGTCTCGGCCCTCTCGTTGCGCGGGCCCTTCGGTCGCACGACGCTGGCCCCGCGAAAGGCATAGAGCTCGGGGATGATCCAGGCGTGGGCCAGCGCCGCGATCGCCACCGGCGCCACGAGCGGCTCGAGCCACAGCATCCCCGCGCCGGCGAGCACGAAGGGAACGGTGTAGAGCAGCGTCCAGGCGTGCCAGATCCGCCCCCAGCGCGTGAGCCAGCGGGCGTCGGTGCGCTGGCGCCAGGGAACGGCCGCCAGCTCGGGGAGGGCCTGCTCGGCGGCCACCTGGAGCTTTGCTCAGCCCCCGGCGATGGGACGGCGCATGATCACGAGATCGGCCTCGCGGGGAAGCGCACGCACGTGGCTCGCCCTGCCCGGCCCGTCGGGCACCGTCCCGATGTAGCCGAGGCCCTGCTGCTCCTCGAACTCGGTAACGGCGGTGGCGAAGGCCTCTTCGTCCTGAGCGGTCCACTCCGCGAGCGTCGAGTGGCCAGTGCCGTCCATGCGGATGAGACGCGACATTCCGTCCTCCCTCTGGGTTGCCTCCTGGTGATGGTACGACCCGGACGGCGCGGGCCGGGCGTTTGCGTGCCGAAGACCCCGGTGTTACGTTGACCGAGGTTTGGATTTTCGCCTGCTTGGCCCGCTTGAGGTCGCCGGCGATGGTGGTCTTGAGCTACAGATCGGTACAGGCAGACAACGCGCTCTGCTCGCGCTTCTGATCCTCAGGGCCAACGAGCTGGTCCCGAGCGATCGGCTGGTCGAGGAGCTGTGGGGGGAGTCGCCGCCAGCCACAGCGCACAAGATGCTCCACAACCAGGTGTCCGCGCTGCGACAGGAGCTCGGCCGCAACGGGCGACTCGAGACACACGGGAGCGCCTACCGGCTCAACGTCCATCCCGGAGAGCGCGACGTTGATCGCTTCGAGCAGCTGCTGGCAAGCGGCCGCGCCGAGCTGGAAGCCGATCCGGACAGGGCCGCTGAGAAGCTCCGGCAGGCGCTCTCGCTCTGGCGCGGCGCGCCGCTCTCCGACCTCGCCTACGAGCGCTTCGCCCAGTCCGAGATCGCCCGCCTCGAAGAGCGACGCTGGACAGCTTTCGAGGCACGGGTCGAGGCCGAGCTCGTGCTCGGCCGGCACGCGGACCTCGTCTCTGAGCTCGAAGCGGCCGTCGTGGAGCAGCCGCTCCGCGAGCGCCTGCACGCACAGCTGATGCTGGCCCTCTACCGCTGCGGCCGCCAGGCCGACGCGCTCGAGGCCTACCGCAGGGCCCGCGGCACACTGGTCGAGGAGGTCGGCGTTGAGCCGGGCGCGAAGCTCCGTGCCCTGCAGGAGGCGATCCTTGCTCAGGACCCGGCTCTCGATGCGTCGCCCGGTCCGGGGGAGTTGCCGGCGGAACTCGAGGGCGGCTCGCCGTTGCTGACGGGCCGGGATCGAGAACTGGCGGAGTTGATCGCCTTGCTGGGCGCGGCCTGCGAGGGGCACGGTGGTGTGGTGCTCGTCTCCGGCCCGCGAGGAATCGGAAAAACGCGCCTGGCGGCTGAACTGGCCCGGGAAGCCCTGCAGCGGCGGATGGCCGTCAGGTACACCGGCGCACGCACGCCGGCCACCGACGCATCCGCTGCCATTCGCCGAGCTGAGAAGAGCGAGCGCCCGACCTTGCTGATCCTCGACGACGCCGACGAACAGAGCGGAGAGGTGCTCGATAGCGCGGCTGCGGTCGGCAACGGCAGCGCTGACAAGAGACTGCTGATCCTCGTACTGGATCCGGGGCGGCCACCCGCCGGCGGCCTTTCGGGCCAAGCGGCAGGTCGTGTTGCGACCGCTCGGGGAGGAGGCCGTATCGGAGATCGCGCGGCTCTACCTGCCGCCCGGGATGGAGTCCCTTCCAGTCCGGGACCTCGTCGCGGAAACTCGCGGCGTGCCTAGCTCCGTGCATCGTGTGGCGGAGGATTGGGCGCGGGCGCGCGCCTCGCGGGCGGCTGGAGCAAGCGCCGGCCGCGCCGGCACCGAGCGCGAGGAGCTACGCACCGCAGAGGCCCACCTCTCCGACGACCTACTCGCCCTCCGGACGGTCGACGAGCGCGGGCGGCTGTATCAAGGCGAGGACGGCGCGCCACTGCCCGCGGTCTGCCCGTTCCTGGGGCTTGCCACCTTCGACGCCGCTCACGCGGAGTACTTCTTCGGTCGGGAGCGGCTGGTGGCCGAGCTCGTCGCCCGGCTCGTGGGCTCGCCTCTCCTCGCCGTGGTCGGACCTTCGGGGAGCGGGAAGTCCTCGGCCATCCGGGCGGGCCTGTTACCGGCGCTCGCGGACGGTGTGCTGCCGGGATCCGAGGCCTGGCGCCGACGCCTGATGCGCCCTGGCGCACATCCGATGGAAGCGCTTCGGTGGGTGCTCCCGGAGCGCGGCGAGCGCGCGCTGCTCGTCGTCGACCAGTTCGAGGAGGTGTTCACGCTCTGCCGCGACGAGCAGGAGCGGACAGCCTTCCTCGAAACGCTCGTGGCGCTGGCGGCGCACCGTGACGGACGCGGGCAGGTGGTGATCGCCGTGCGAGCCGACTTCTACGGGCGCTGCGCGGCGTACGACGGGCTCGCAAAGCTGGTCGGAGCGAACCAGGTGCTGGTTGGGCCGATGCGACGCGACGAGCTGCGCAGGGCTATCGTCGAGCCGGCCCGCCGTGTCGGGCTCAGGGTCGAACCGTCGCTGACCGACGCGCTCATCACCGATGTGGAGGACGAGCCGGGAGGTCTTCCTCTGCTGTCGGCCGCCCTACTCGAGCAGTGGCGGGAGCGCGACGGTCGCGTGATGCGCCGGGCCGCGTACGAGCGCACCGGCGGTGTGCGCGGAGCGGTGGGCCGTCTCGCCGAGGCCACCTACGCGCGACTGTCCGAGACCGAACGCATCGCCGCGCGCCGGATCCTCCTGCGGCTGGCCGACGCAGGGGAGCGAGGAGAGCGCGTTCGTGCGGCGCCGCGTTCCGCTCGAGGAGCTCGACGCAGAGCGCGACGAGGCCACCGCGGCCGCGCTGGCGGCCCTCACTGACAGCCGGCTCGTGACCGCGGATCAGGGGACGCTCGAGGTGGCGCACGAGGCGCTGCTGCGCGAATGGCCCCGTCTGCGCGGCTGGCTCGAGGAGGACGCCGAGGGCCGGCGCCTGCACCAGCACCTGATCCACGCGGCGAGCGAGTGGCAGGCCGGCGGCCGCGACTCCGGCGAGCTTTACCGGGGCGCGCGGCTCGCCTCGACGCTCGATTGGGCGGCGGGCCACGAGGGCGAGCTCAACGAGCTCGAACGCTCCTTCCTCGACGAGGGCCGTGCAGAGGCCGAGCTCGAGGCCGAGCACCAGCGCCGGGCGAACCGCCGGCTGCGTGTGGTGCTGGCGGGCCTCGCCGCCCTGCTGGCACTCGCGGTCGTGACCGGCATCGTGGCGCTCAACCAGCGCGGCGAGGCGCGCGACGCCGCCCGTGCCGCCGACGCTCAGCGGCTCGGCACCGAGGCGCTGGGGCAGGAGCGCGTCGACGAGGCGCTGCTGTTGACCAGAGCAGCCGTGGAGCTGGACGAATCCCCGGCGACCCTCGGCAGCCTGCTCTCGGTCCTGCTGCGCAATCCGGCGGCGATCGGCGTGCTCAACTACGGATGGCCGATGTACGGGGCGGCCTTCAGCCCGGACGGGCGGCTGATGGCCACGGGGGACGAGCGGGGCGCCGTCAATGTCTACGACGCTGCCACCCGGCGCCCGGTCGGCGCGCCCTACGTGATCGAGGGTGGCCTCGTCCAGAACGTGCGCTTCACGCCGGACGGCGCGTCCATCGTCGTCAGCTCCATGGACCCGCAGAACCGCGACCACAACGGCGTCGTGGATGTGATCGACGCACGGACCCTGAAGCGCACGCTCCGGAGTCCGGGTGCCGCCGCTGCCCGGCCCGCCGAACTGGGTGTACCCGGACGTGGTATTCCCGCCGAGCGGTCCGGATCTCCTCGTCCGCCTGGTGCACGGCTCCGGGCCGGCCGGCCCGGCCGGGCCGGTGTATCGGGTGGACGGGAAGACCGGCGACGTCACGGATCGACTCCCCGTGGGGCAGCACGCTTCCGACTCCTACGCGTCGTGGACGGCGGACCGCGAGCGGTTCTTCCTCACCAGCCTGCGGGACGACCGGACGTGGGAGCTCGACCCGGAGCCGCTTCGCGTGGTGCGCTCTTGGCCGGTCGGAGACACGGCCGGGGCGGTGAGCCCCGACGGACGGGTGTTCGCGCTCGGCTCCGAGGCTGGTCGAGTGAGGTTGCTCGACCTGGACTCCGGCCAGACCCGTTCGTTCGCTGGCGGCTTCGACGGACCCGTGTACCGGATGAGGTTCACACCTGACGGACGGACGCTCGTGACTGCCGGCGAGCATTGGACAGCTGTACACGTGGGACGTCGAGCGCGGAGCCATGGCCGAGCGGCTCAGCGGCCATACCGGCAACATCGACGGGCTCGACGTTGCGACCGACGGAAGGACGCTTCTCACAGCTTCGGCCGACACGCGCGCCATCCTCTGGGACCTGACCGGAGGCCGGCGACTCGACCGGCGCTTCGCGGTCGAGCCGCGCTTCGACGTCAGTTCGATGCCGCGAGGGATCGCGGTGAGCCCCGACGGGCGCACGCTGGCGCTCACGCACAGCGACGGGACCGTCGAACTGGTCGACACCCGGACTCTGGAGCCGCGGGCGAGCGTCCGCGCCACGGAAGGCTTTGCCGCCTCGGTCGACTTCAGCCCGGACGGTCGGCTGCTCGCGGTGACAGGTGAAAGCGGGCTGGTCACGCTGTGGGACGCCCGGACTCTGGCGCCGCGATGGGACGCTCCGCGGGTTGCGGGGTCCCTCCCAGGCACTGGCCTTCTCGCCCGACGGCAAGCTGCTCGCCGCCGCCGAGTATCAGGATGGATCGGGACCGTACCGGCTGCGCGTCTGGAACGTCCGCCGGCGACAGCTAACGGTCTTTCGAGCGCGAACGGCCGCCAATATCATCGCGTTCAGCCCGGACGGCCGGCTGATCGCGGCGCGCTGCGACCGATCGCGGCACGGAGATCCTCGACGCGCGCACCGGCGACCTCGTCGAGCGGCTGGAGGTCGGGAAGCTCGCGGGCGAGGGAGGCTTCTCGCGATCGGTGGCCTTCTCGCCGGACGGCCACCTTCTCCTGGTGGGGCAGATCAACGGCACGGGGCGCCTGTTCTCCACTAAGACCTGGAAGCAGGTCGGCCGGCCGCTTCGCGCGCACACGGCTCGGATCACCTTCCCGGAGTTCTCTCCGGACGGGCGTACGCTGATCACCGCGGCGGCCGACGGCACTGTGATTCTCTGGGACGTCGCCACGCAGAAGCAGATCGGCGCGCCGATCGAGCTCGAGGCGAACTCCTTCATTTCCGCCGCACTGAGCCCGGACGGCAACCGCCTCTACGCGATCTCGGCTGGGGACCTCTGGGAGACCGTCAATAGGTCCCCGGACGTCGGGGTCAGCTTCGACATGTCGCCGGCCGCCTGGAAGCGCCACGCGTGCGCTGTCGCCGGGCGCGACATCAGCGCGGGCGAGTGGGAGCAGGCGCTGCCCGGGCGGCCCTTCCAGTCCGTCTGCCCGGGCGACTGACGCTTCCGCGTCCGCCGGTTAGCGGCGATGAGCGCGGGGTGGGCAGCCAGTTACCAGCCCGGCGCACGCTGCTGTCGATCGGCCGCAACCCCGCGGTCGCCGACAGAAAGGAGCGGAGATGTTCTCCGCCGCACACAAGACGCGCCTGGCCACCGCCCTGGCCGGTGCAGCCCTCGCGAGCGCGCTGGCCGTGTCCAGTGCCCCCGCGCATTACGGCAACCAGGGCGACGCGCCGTACGTCGCGCCACCCGCGTCCTCGATCGCCGCCTCGGCTGCCGAGGAGTACCAGGACCTGCGTTCACCCGACGCGGTCGATGCCGCTCGGGCTGCGGGCGACAAGCCTGACAGCGCGACCACGCCGCACAGCGGATCGTATCCGGTGGCCGAGGGGTACCAGGACATGCGCTCGCCGGACACGCGCGACGCGGCCGAGGAGTACGCCCCGACGCTCGAGTCGCAGCCGGTCGCCGACGAGCCGTCCTCGCCGGGCGGATTCGATTGGGTGTCGGCCGCGCTTGGAGCGGCCGCGGCTGCCGGTCTGTCGCTCGTGCTGATGGCAACCCTCGGCCTGCGCAGGCCCCCGGCCCGGCGTGCCGCGAGCGCTTGAGAGGCGTGAGGCGGATGACTACACGACGCACACGCAGGACCGCCCTCCTGCTGGCCGGCGCGGCGCTTCTCGCGATCGCCGCGTCCACACCGGCACGGGCGGATACGGTGACCGATTGGAACCAGCAGTCGACCGATTCGTTGATCGTGACCGCCGGACAGGGGCCAACCGTGTCGGTGCTCCACCTGGCGATGGTTCACGGCGCTGTTTACGACGCGGTCAACGCGATCGACCGTCGCTATGAGCCCTACCTGGGGGCGCCGCGAGCCCGGAGCCGGTACTCGAAGGACGCGGCTGCAGCCACGGCGGCGTACCGGGTGCTCCTGAGCATCGTGCCTGCACAACAGCTGGCGCTCGAGGGTCGGTATCAGGCGAGCCTGGCAGCCATTCCGGAAGGAAAGGCGAAGGCTGGCGGGATTGCCGTCGGCGAGGCCAGCGCAGCCCAGATGATCGCGGCGAGGACCGGCGACGGACGCTTTGGGCCGTTCAGGTTCTCCGTCGGATCCGAGCCTGGACAATGGCGGCCGGTGCTGCCGGCGTTCGTGAACGACCCGGCCGCATGGGTCGCACGGGTCAGGCCGTTTCTGATTGACAGCCCGGCACGGTTCCGCACCGCCGGGCCGAACGCGCTCGACAGCAAGCGCTACGCCCGCGAGCTCGCCGAGGTCGAGTCGATCGGCTCGCTGAACTCGACCACACGGACCGCGGACCAGACCGACATGGCCCGCTTCTGGGCCGAGCACGCGTTGGCTATGTGGAGCCGGATCTTCCGGCAGCTGTCGGCCGGTCATTACCTCGGTACGGCGGAGAACTCTCGCTTCTTCGCCGTGATGTACCTGACGGCGGCGGACGCCGCCATCAGCTGCTGGGACGACAAGGCGCACTGGGGGTTCTGGCGCCCGATCACGGCGATCCGGGAGGCCGACACGGACGGCAACCGGGCAACCGATGTGGACCCCGAGTGGCTGCCGCTGATCGCCACGCCGCCCTATCCGGAGCACCCCTCCGGCCATGGGTGCGTGAGCAGCTCGATCGTGGAGTCGCTGCGCGACTTCTTCGGCACCGATCGGGCCAAGTTCAGCGCGACCAGCATGACCTCCGGGACGACGAGGAGCTTCACCCGCTTCTCGCAGGCGATCGAGGAGATCGTCGACGCCCGCGTCTACTCCGGAATCCACTTCCGGAGTGCCGACGTGCAGGGCGCCCGGCTCGGCGAGCAGGTCGCCCGTTACCGCGATCGGCACTACTTCGAACCGAAGCAGCGCTGACGTTTCCGATCGGGCGGGCCGCTTCGGGCGGCCCGCCTGCTCGGCTCAGCCGAGCCGCTCGCGGATCAGCCGCCCCACCTCGCCGCCGTCCGCGCGTCCCTTGGTCTCGCGCATCACGGCGCCGATGATCGCCCCGATCGCCTGGTCCTTGCCCGCGCGGATCTTCTCCACGGCGTCCGGGTTGTCGGCGATTGCCCGTTCCACGATCGAATCGAGTTCATCGCTATCGGCCGCGCCCAGGCCGCGCGCGTCGACCACGGCCGCGGGGTTGCCGCCGTCGGCCACCAGCACGTCGAGCACCTCCTTGGCCGCCGACGCGGACACCTGCTTGGCGCCCACCATCTGCACGAGCTCGGCCAGCGCCCGCGGCTCCAGCCGGGTCTCGGCCGGGTCGGAGTCACCGATGCGGGCCGCCAGCTCGTTGGTGGTCCAGTTGGCCAGCGTTCGAGCGTCGCCATTGCCCGACGCGCTCACCGCCTCCTCGAAGAAGTCACCCAGCTCCGAGCGGAAGGACAGCAGCCGCGCCGTCTCGGCCGGCAGGGAGAGCTCGCGCTCGAGGCGCTCGGCGCGAGCGGCAGGGAGTTCAGGCAGCGCGGCGCGCGCCCGGTCCAGCATCGCCTCGGTGGGCGCGATCGGCACCAGGTCGGGCTCCGGGAAGTAGCGGTAGTCGTGCGCCTCCTCCTTGGAACGCAGGGACGTGATCGCGTCGGTGCGCGGGTCGTAGTGGAGCGTCTCCTGCACCACCACGTCGCCGTCGCGGACGAGCGCCTCCTGGCGTGCGATCTCGGCGTCGATGCCGCGCTCGAGGAAGCGGAACGAGTTCATGTTCTTGAGCTCGGTCTTCACCCCCAGCGTCTCGCTTCCGGCGGGCCGGATCGACACGTTGGCGTCCACCCGCAGCGAGCCCTCCTCCATGTTCACGTCCGACACCCCCATGCGCCTGAGCGTGGCCTGCAGCAGCCGCCCGAACTCGGCTGCCTCGGCGGCCGAGCGCAGGTCCGGCTCGGTCACGATCTCCACGAGCGGCGTGCCGCCGCGGTTGAAGTCGACCACGCTGGCCTCGGAGCCATGAATGCGGCCGGAGGCGCCCGCGTGGACCAGCTTGGCGGCGTCCTCCTCCATGTGGACGCGATGGATGCGCACGTCGCCCAGGCGCCCGCCGGCGGCAAGCGGAATGTCGTACTGGCTGATCTGGTAGCCCTTGGGCAGATCGGGATAGAAGTAGTTCTTGCGGTGGAAGATCGAGCGCGGCGCGATCTCGCACTCGAAGGCCATGCCAATCATCAGGGCGAGGTGCACGGCCTCGGCGTTGGTCACCGGAAGCGTGCCGGGGTGTCCGAGGCAGACTGGGCAGGTGTGGGTGTTGGGCTCGTCGCCGAACGAGAGTGCGCAGCTGCAGAACATCTTCGTCCGCGTGTTCAGCTGCACGTGGATCTCGATGCCGATCACCGGCTCGTAGACGCTCACGGGACCGGCACCCCCTCGAAGGCGATCGTCTTCTCGAGCGCGTGGGCGGCGTCGAGGATCCTCGCCTCGCTGAACGCCGGGCCGGCGATCTGGAAGCCCACCGGCAGGCCGTCGGAGAGCCCGGCCGGGATCGAGATGGCCGGTATGCCCGCCAGCGGCATGGGCACGGTGAAGTAGTCGGACAGGTACATGGCCAGCGGATCCGCGGTGCGCTCGCCCAACTCGAAGGCCACGGTGGGCGAGGTCGGCGTGACCACGAAGTCCACCTGCTCGAAGGCGGCCCTGAAGTCCTCCGCGATGCGGGTCCGCACCTTCTGCGCGGTGCCGTAATAGGCGTCGTAGTAGCCGGACGAGAGCGCGTAGGTGCCGATCATGATGCGCCGCTTGACCTCGTCGCCGAAGCCATCGTGGCGGGTCTGCTCGTACATCGAAGTGAGGTCGCCATTGCCGGCGCGAGGGCCGTAGCGAACGCCGTCGTAGCGGGCGAGGTTGGCGCTCGCCTCGGCCGGGGCGATCACGTAGTAGGCCGACAGCCCATGGCCCGCGTTGGGCAGCTCGATCTCCTCCACGCCGCCCCCGAGCTCCTCGATGCGCGCCCAGGGTGGCGCGAGTCACCTCAGCCACGCCCGGCTGCAGGCCCTCCTCCTCGAGCCCCCAGACCCCGAAGCGCAGCCCGTCGAGCCGCTCGGCGCTGGGCAGCGGCAGCTCGCCGGGAATTCCCGTCGAGGTGGAGTCGCACGGGTCCCTCCCCTGGAGGTGACGCAACAGGAGCGCGGAGTCGGTGACGTCGCGGGTGAGCGGCCCGCACTGGTCGAGTGAGGAGGCGAAGGCGATCATCCCGTAGCGGGAGATGGCGCCGTAGGTGGGCTTGAGGCCGACGATGCCGCACAGCGACGCCGGCTGGCGAATCGAGCCGCCGGTGTCGGTGCCGATCGCCCAGGGCGCCAGGCCCGCCGCTACGGCCGCTGCGCTGCCGCCGCTCGAACCGCCGGGCACGCGCGTCCGGTCCCAGGGGTTCTGCACCGGCCGGTAGCCCGAGTTCTCGTTGGAGGAGCCCATTGCGAACTCGTCCTGGTTCGTCTTGCCCAGCACCGCCGCGCCGGCCGCCTGGAGGTTGCGCACGCTCGTGGCCGTGTAGGGCGGCCGGTAGCCCTCGAGGATGCGCGACCCGGCGGTGCTCGGCACCCCCTCGACACAGAACAGGTCCTTGACCGCCACCGGCGGCAGCTCGCCCAACTCGGCCGGCGGCTCGTCGGCCACCCAGAGATAGGCGCCGAGCTCGTCGCCGGCGGCCCGCCCGCGCCAGAACTCGAACGCCTCGACGGGCGAGACCTCGCCGCTGCGCAGGAGCTCGGCCTGCCGCGCGGCGCTGAGCTCGAGCAGGTCGCTCACGTGGCCCCCGGGCTGGGAACGCGGAAGCCGCCCGCGGCCACATCGGGCGCCTGCTCGAGCGCGCGCTCGGGCGTCAGGCTGGGCCGCGGCACGTCCTCACGCAGAACGTTCTGAAGCTCGACCACGTGGGTCGTCGGCTCCACCCCCTCCAGGTCGAGCTCGTCCATGCGCTCCACATGCTCGAGGATCTTCGACAGCTCGGGGGCCATCCGGTCGACCTCCTCGTCGGACAGCCGCAGCCGGGCCAGCCGGGCCACGTGGAGCACCTGGTCGCGATCGATCATCGGGGCGATTGTAGGTCGGGCCGGCCCGGGCCCGGGGGTCCGTCCCGTTCGTGACGCGCACTACAGCGATTAGCGGGTCAATGGTGGGGGTCGGGATTCGACTATGTGACATCGACCATGAGATACATGGTGGATGTCACTCGGTCGGCCCCAGCCGGGTCGTCCGGGGCGGAGGTCGTCAGCCGCCCGGCTCAGGCCTCGGGGCCGAGATGGGCTCCAGCTCGGCCGGCGGCGACGCGGGGCGGCCACTGAGGTCGGTGTAGCGCTCGGGTGAGGAGTGCCGATCGTCGCGCAGGGCGATCAGGCTCCCTCCCAGCACCCCGAGTGCCCCCGCCAGCCCCAGCCATAGGCCCCACTGCCGCCCGGCGGCGACGTCGGGCAGGTCGGCCACCCGAAACAGCACCAGGATGGTGGCGAGGGCTCCGCCGAACACCAGGAACACGTTGAACGCCAGCGGCACGGCCGGAAGGCTCTGCGTGGCGGTGATGACGAGCAGCGCCACGGCCGCGGCCGCGATCAGGGCGAGCACGACGTCGAGGACGGCGAGGGACTGCCAGGCGGTGAACTCCTCCGTGGACTCCCGGGCGACGACCGGCTCGTTCGCGTACCAGGGCAGGAACAGCGACGCCAGCAGCGTGACGCCTGCCAGCGCGGTGAGCCACTCGCCGATCCGCAGCCGCCGGAGATCCATCGCGCGCCAGCGTATCGCCCGCCGCCCCCGGCGCGAGGGGGTCGCGCCGAGGGGCGTGCGGACGGGGAGCGGGTGCGCCGCGAGGGAGGTGGCGGCCCGCCCCGGGTGCCCGGCCGTTTTGTTCGACAGCGGTCCACCTGGGCCGCTCCGTCCGAGCTGACCGTGCAGGCTGCCAGCGTCGCCACCGGCGGTCCATGGGGGTCTACCGGTGTTCGCTGGTGCGGCTACCCGTACGCCTCCGAAACGATCGGCAAGCCATCATCCCGGGCATGGCCAGCAAGGCCCTCCGCCTGCCCGTGGCCGGTGCGGCCTTTCTGGCCCTGGCCGACACCGCCATCGTGGCGCTCGCGCTGCCGCCGATCCTGCGCGAGCTGGACACCGACGTGGCTGGCGTGGCCGCCGTGCTGGGGGTCTATGCCGTGGTGCTCGCCCTGGCCCTCCCCCCCGCCGAGCGACTGCGCGAGGCCGTGGGCACCCGCGGCGTGGGCCTCTCCGGGGTGGCGCTGTTCTGCGGGGGCTCGCTGGCGTGCGGGCTGGCCGACAACCTGGAGGTCCTGCTGCTGGCGCGCGGCGTCCAGGCCGTGGGCGGGGCGGCGCTGCTGGTGACCGGCTATGCGGTGCTGGCCGACGGGGCCACCGGGGAGCGGCTGTGGCGCCTGGCCGCCCTGCTCGGGACCGCGGCGGGACCGGCGATCGGTGGAGCGCTGACCCAGGCGCTCGGCTGGCGCTCGATCTTCCTGTTCCAGGCACCCGTCGCACTGCTGGCGATCCCGGGCGCTCTCGGCGCGGACGACATTCCCGGCCTGCGGCGGGGCCGCCGCAGCGGCCGGCGCCGCTCCCTCGCCGAGCGCGACGCGCTGGGTCCCCGCTTCGGCGAGGGCGCTGCCGCCGAGCGCCCCCGCTGGGCGGTGGGCCGGGCGCTGGCTCTCGGGCTCGTTTCCGGAGCGATCGTGGCGGCGCTGTTCCTGACCGTGCTGCTGCTCATCACCGGCTGGGGCATCGAGCCGCTGGAAGCGGCCCTGGCGGTGAGCGTCATGCCGCTCGCCGCGCTGGCCGCCACGCGGATCCCGGGCCCCGCGCCCGTCCGGGCGGCGGGCGGCTCGCTGCTGGTGGCGGCGGGGGCGGCGGCGCTCTCGTTCATCCCCACGGCATCGGTGGCCTGGACCATCCCTCCCCAGCTGGCCGTGGGCGTGGGCATGGGCCTGGCGCTGCCGGCGCTGTCCGGCTCGCTGCTCCCCGAGCGGGACGGGCGCGACGCCGCGCTGCTGCTGTCCATCCGCCACGCCGGGATCGCCCTGGCGCTGCTGATCCTCGCCCCGATCGCCCAGCACGAGCTCGACACGACGCTCGAACAGACGCGGGAGCGCGGCGCCGCGATCATCCTCGACGCGGAGATCTCTCCCGAGGTCAAGCTCAACATGGCGCCGCGGCTGTCGGACAGCGTGGAGACCGAGGATCCGCGCGGAGGCCTGCGCTCGGTGTTCACGGACGCTCGCGGCGACATCGACGAGGACGAGCTCGACGCCTTCGACGGGCTCACGGCCCGCGCCGACGAGGTGCTCGTCGACGGCGTCAACGAGGGCTTCTCGATCGCCTTCCTGGTGGGTGCGGGCCTGGCCCTCGTGGCCGCGCTCCTGCTCACTCCGGCGGCCCTGGGCTACAGCCTGGCCGGGGTCCGCCCGGCACTGGCCACCGGGGCGGTGCTCGTGGCCGCGCTGGGTGTGGGCGCCTATGCCCTCCTGGCCGACCGCGACCGCCCGCCACAGGTGGTCATCGAGAACCCGTGCGAGGACCGAGACACGCCTGGGACCGGGGGCATCACCGGCTTCCTCCAGGACGCCGCGCTCGTGGCCGCCGACCGGGTGGCCTGTCGCGCGGGATCCTCACGTGAGCAGCTGGTGCTCGCGCTGCTCGACGACGACACCGCCGAGGAGTACGAGGCCCGCTACGACGTGGATCCCCGTTCGATCTCCGACCTCGCCGAGACCTTTCTTCCCGGCTGAGGCAGCCGCCCCTCGCGCCTACGGCCCGCCGGCCGCCTTGAGCGTGTTCACGAGGAGCATCGCGCGCGTCATCGGGCCCACCCCGCCCGGCACCGGGGTGATGGCCGATGCCTTCTCGCTCACCGCGCCGAAGTCCACGTCGCCCACCAGCCCCTCGTCGGTGCGGTTGGTGCCCACGTCGATCACCACGGCGCCCTCGCGGACCATGTCGGCGCCCACCAGACCGGGCGAGCCAACAGCCGCGATCAGCACGTCGCCCTCACGTGTGACGGCCGGCAGGTCGCGGGTGCGGGAGTGGCAGTGGGTGACGGTGGCGTTGGCGGAGAGCAGCAGCTGGGCGAGCGGCTTGCCCACGAGGATCGAGCGCCCGAGCACCACCGCCCGCGCTCCCGAAAGCTCCACGCCGGCGTCGTCGAGCAGCCGCATCACCCCGGCGGGCGTGCACGGAACGAGCGCCTCGGGACGGGCGTGGGCCAGCAGGCCGGCGTTGGTGACCGTCAGCCCGTCCACGTCCTTGGCCGGGTCGATGAGCGAGATGAAGTCGTCCTGATCGAGATGATCGGGCAGCGGGAGCTGCAGCAGGATGCCGTGCACCCGCTCGTCGTCGTTGAGCGACGTGATCAGGGCGGCCAGCTCTTCGGGAGCCACGTCGGCGCCCGGCTCGTGGTGAAACGACTCGATCCCCACCTCGGCCGAGTCCTCGCGCTTCATGCGCACGTAGACCGCCGAGGCCGGATCGTCGCCCACGAGGATCGTGGCCAGCCCCGGGCGCACGCCCAGGGCGGACACCTCGCGGGCCACCTCGTCCTTTACCTGCGCCGCAACCGCCTTGCCGTCGATGATCCGGGCCCCCATTGCGCGCGGCAGCCTACTGGGCGTGGGACTCAGCGCTTCTTCAGAGGCGCGTAGTCGGCCATCAGCTTGCGCTCCGAGCCGTCACCCGCGAAGCGAACGACCACGAGGCCGCCCGGCTCGAGGCCCACCACCACGCCCTCGCCGAACTGCGCGTGGACCACGTCGTCGCCCAGCGCGAAGGAGGCGCCTCCCGTGGGCTGCGGCGCGGCCGCCCCGGCGCCACCGCCCCAGGTGGCTGCCGCGGCCGGGCCGGTGAGCGTGTCCTCGTCGAGATCGGTGAACTCCGCCGGGATCTCGTCGATGAAGCGGCTGCGCATGTTCCAGTCGCGGTTGCCGAACAGCGCGCGCGTGCGAGCGTGGGTCAGGTAGAGCTGGCGCTTGGCTCGCGTGATGCCCACGTAGGCCAGGCGCCGCTCCTCCTCGAGGTCGCCGGCCTCGATCGAGCGCATGTGCGGGAACACGCCGTCCTCGAGCCCGATGATGACGACGGTGCCGTACTCGAGCCCCTTCGCGTTGTGCAGCGTCATCAGGGTGACGATGCCCTGCTCGTCCGAGAGGTTGTCCTGCTCGGAGAACAGCGCGATCTGCTGGAGGAACTCCTCGACCGAAGCGTCCTCGGCGCCGGCGTCGTACTCGCGCGCCACCCCCACCAGCTCCTCCAGGTTCTCGAGGCGCACCTGCGACTCCACCGTCCGCTCCGCCCGCAGGGCGTCGGTGTAGCCGCTCTCCTCGAGCGTCTCGGCCAGCAGGTCGCCCACGTCGGCTCCGCCGTCGACCCGCTCGCGCAGGCGCTCCATCACCGACATGAAGCGGCCCACCGACTTGACCGCCGCGGTGCCCAGCCCCGGAATGCTCTCCGGGTTGGAGGCGATCTGCCAGACGGGCTCGCCCATGGTGGTCGCGTAGTTGGTGATGCGGGCCTGGGAGGTGCTGCCGATCCCGCGCTTGGGCTCGTTGACCACCCGCCCAAAGGCCACGGTGTCGGCCGGGTTGACCAGCAGCGTGAGGTAGCCGAGCGCGTCCTTGATCTCCCGGCGCTCGTAGAAGCGCGTGCCGCCGATCACCTGGTAGGCCACGCCGTAGCGCACGAGGCTGTCTTCGAGCACACGGCTCTGGGCGTTGGTCCGGTAGAAGACCGCGATCTCGTCGCGCGACTCGCCCTCGTCCACGAGCCGCTCGATCTCGTTGACCACGAAGCGCGCCTCGGCGTGCTCGTCCTCGAGCTCCCGCACGTGCACCGGCTCGCCTTCACCGATGTCGCTCCACAGCGACTTGGCCTTGCGCGCGCGGTTGTTGGAGATCACGGCGTTGGACGCGTTGAGGATGGTCTGCGTGGAGCGGTAGTTCTGCTCGAGCTTCACGACTTCGGCGTCGGGATAGTCGTCCTCGAAATCCAGGATGTTGCGGATGTCGGCTCCGCGGAAGGCATAGACCGACTGGTCGTCGTCGCCGACTACCGCCAGGTTCCGGTGCTCCTCGGCCAGCAGCTGCAGCCAGCGGTACTGGGCCCGGTTGGTGTCCTGGTACTCGTCCACCAGCACGTAGCGGAAGCTCTTCCGGTAGCGGTCGCGCACCTCGGGGAAGAGCTCGAACAGGTTGACGCAGCGAAACAGCAGGTCGTCGAAGTCCATCGCGTTGGCCGAGTGGAGGCGCTGCTCGTAGAGGTCGTACACGTCGGCCGCGGTCTGCTCGAAGAAGCTCGACACCTTGATGCGGTAGGCCTCGGCGTCGAGCAGCTGGTTCTTGGCGTCGGAGATCTGGCGGCGGATGCCGCGAGGGGCGAAGCGCTTGGGGTCCACGTCGAGCTCGTCGACGCAGTTCTTGACCAGCCGCAGCGAGTCCTGCTCGTCGTAGATCGTGAAGCCGCGCGTGTAGCCGAGGCGCTCGGCGTCGGCGCGCAGCATGCGCGCGCAGGCGGAGTGGAAGGTCATGACCCACATCCCGCGCGAACGCCCGCCGACCAGCGCCTCGACCCGCTCGCGCATCTCCTGGGCCGCCTTGTTGGTGAAGGTGATGGCGAGGATCTCCGAGTGCCGCGCCTGACCACTGCCCACCAGGTGGGCGATGCGGTGGGTGAGCACCCGGGTCTTGCCCGAGCCGGCGCCCGCGAGGATGAGCAAGGGGCCCTCGCCGTGCAGAACGGCCGCGCGCTGGGGCTCGTTCAGGCCCTCGAGCAGGTGGTCGGTGGCGGCCGGGGTGGGCACGTCTTCGAGGATAGGACCAGCGGCGGCCGACCCGGAAGGGTCAGAGATCGCGCCGGGCGAAGGCCGTCCGGGCGGCTAGCCCGACCAGGCCGAGGTAGCCCAGCGTCCACAGCCACAGCAGCGGCCCGCCCTCCTGGGCGCCCCCGAAGGGGCCGAGCTGCACGATCACTCCGGTCACGCCCCGGGCATCCTCGGTCAGGGAGTCGAGACCGGCCTGGTAGAGCGCCTCGAAGGGCAGCAGCCAGGCCGTGACCTGGGCCACGTTCTCGAGCGTGTCCACGTCGAGCGCGTC
This sequence comes from uncultured Thermoleophilaceae bacterium, assembly GCA_963751105.1. Lineage (GTDB taxonomy): Bacteria > Actinomycetota > Thermoleophilia > Solirubrobacterales > Thermoleophilaceae > JACVRW01. The sequence goes on from CAVVTG010000002.1 coordinate 1,591,709, forward strand.
GCCGATCTGGCCCAGGAGGCCGGCGGCCAGGCCGGCTCCGAAGAGCATGAACACGGCGATCCCGTTGGCGGTCGAGGACAGGAAAATCGAGCCGAGCAGCGACAGGGCCGCGATCACCAGCACGCCCGCCATCAGCCCCAGACCCGGCAGTACCGGGCTGTCGGGCCACCAGTCGCCGGCCATCCCGGTGATGACCATCGCGGCGAGGTAGACCACGCCGACGTACAGGGCGCACACGACCGCCGCCCCGCCGAAGCGGCCGAGCAGAAGGCTCGTCCGTCCCACGGGCCGCACCACCAGCGGCTGCAGGAGCCCGCGCTCGGCGTCGCCGCGGACCACGCCGAGGGTGAGGAAGGCCGCCAGCACCGCGCCCAGGAAGAGGGTGGTGAACATGGCCAGCCCGAACAGCGTCGAGCCGGTGAGCACGCGCTCGTCGACCTGCTGCTGGCCGCCGAAGCGCTCCACCTCGCGGAAGGCCACGTCGGCCCCGAGCCCGTAGAGAGCCAGGAAGCCGACCGTGAGCACCAGCACCACCGGGATCACGCGCCGCCGCACGCACTCGCGCATGGCATAGCGGGCGACCACCAGGACGTCGTTCACCCGCCCACCGCCTCGAGATAGGCGTCCTCGAGGCTCGAGGAGAGCACGCGCACCTCGAACACGTCCTCCCCGGCGTCGACGAGCGCGGCCACGATCCCGGGCACCTCCTCCCGGCGAGCCCGCGGATAGGAGCGCAGGCCGGTACCGGTCTCCACCTCCACGCCCTGGGGCGTGGCCAGCTCGGCCGGCGTGCCGCGGGCCACGATCCGGCCGGCGTTCATGATCGCGACCCGGTCGCACACGAGCTCGACCTCGCTCAGAAGGTGCGAGTTGAGCACCACGGCCACGCCGCGCGCCCGCAGCTCGCCCAGCAGATCGCGGACGATCCTCCGGCCCACCGGATCGAGTGCGCTGGTGGGCTCATCGAGCATCAGCAGCCGCGGCGAGCCCACCAGCGCCTGTGCGATTCCCAACCGCTGCTGCATGCCCTTGGACATCGCGGCCACGCGCGTCTTCCGGGCGTCGCCCAGCTCCACCAGCTCGAGCAGCTCCGCGCGCTCGGCCGCTCCGCCGGCGGACCGGGTGAGCGACTGGTGGAGGCTGAGCAGCTCGTCGGCCGACAGCCACTCCGGGAAGCGAAACAGCTCGGCGAGGTAGCCGATCGACGCCCGCGCCGGTCGCGAGCCCGCAGCGGCACCCTCGATCTCCGCCTGCCCTCCGGACGGCCGAACCAGCCCGGTGACGATCTTGGTGAGGGTCGACTTGCCCGCGCCGTTGGGACCGAGCAGGCCCAGCAGCTCGCCGGGTTCCACGGACAGGTCGACCCCCGCCAGCGCGAGGGTCGACCCGTACCGCTTCACCAGCTGGTGGCAGGTGAGCGCAGATGGCACCCGCCTCAGAGTAGGTAAGCGCTCGCACGCGCCGCCTGCTCGCCGTCTAGGAAGCGGCTGTGGCGGTGACCGTCACGTCACCGATGGCCAGGCCCTCTTCGAACAGCTTGCCCTTGAACGTGTCGTTGAGCGCCTTGGCGGCGTCGGCGGTGAGTGCCGCGGTGATGCCGGACGCGACGATGGCACCGGCCTCCATCGAGCGTTGCAGCCCTGCCAGGTCGAGCGACAGCAGCGGGATCTCCGCGCCTCCAGCCGTCGCGGTGAGCGTGCCGGCCTCGGTGTCGACCACGAAGTCCGTGACCTCGAGCTCCGTCCCGCCGGCGCTGAAGCGCAGGCCGCCGCTGTGATCGATCGTGCCCGCCAGGGACTCCGAGTCGACGGTCCCGCCCGTGATCGGGAACCCGATCCCGTCGCCTTCGGGCGCCGCCGGATCGACCGGCGCCACCTTGACCTTGTTGTCGGTCAGCACTTTGGCGGTGCCGGCGTCGAGAACGAGCGTCGTCATCTCGCCGTTCAGCTCGAGCGGCTGAGATTCGGCCATCGTCTCTTCCTGAGTGGTGGTCCCGGCCGAGCCTCCGGACTCGTCCTCGTCGTCGTCGCCACAGGCCACGGCGAACAGCGCGAGCGCCAGAGCGGCCACCAGCGCGAGCAGTCGCAGGTTTGCGAGCTTGTTCATCCTGTCCCTCCTTGGTCAGGTTTCGAGTGAGCTACGCGATCGGCTGCGCCGGCGGTTGCCGAGCGCATAGCCTCGCGCGCCAATGGGCCTGCTCGACCGGGTGAGAGAGAGCTGCGCCGCCGTCGCTGACGGCGCGCGCCACGTGTCGATCGACCTCGGCGCGCTCGGCGAGATCGAGCGGGCGGAGCCGCTCGGGCTCGACCCGGAGCGCCACTACCTCGAAGGCGACGACGAGGACGTGGCCGCGTACCTCCTCACCCTCGACGCCGTCAACTTCGGCTCCGGCTGGTTTCCCACCCTGCGCAAGCGGCCCGGCTGCTCGGGCTACTTCACCGTCGCTTGGGCGCTGGCCGACCGCTGGCGGGAGAGCGGTCCGTTAACCCAGCGGGAGCTCGCGGACATGGACGCGGTGACCATGGCGGCGGTGCTGGGCCAGGACCCCGGGCACGAGCTCATGGACCTGTACGCCACCGCCCTCCGCGATCTGGCCGCCTTCCTGGGCGGCAGCACGGCTCTGGAGATGGTGAGCAGGGCTGAGGGATCGGCGGAGCTGCTGGCCGAGACGCTGGCCGCCGGCATGCCCTTCTTCGACGACCCGGGCTTCTACAAGCGCGCCCAGATCACCGCCAACGACCTGGCGCTCGCAGGAGTGGCCGAGTTCGCCGACCTCGACCGGCTGACCATCTTCGCCGACAACCTCGTCCCCCACGTGCTGCGGGTGGACGGCGTCTTGCGCTACGACCCGGCTCTGGCGGCGCGAATCGACGGCGGTGAGCTGCTCCCGCCGGGCCGGGAGGAACGCGAGATCAGAGCGTGCGCCCTGCACGCCTGCGAGCTGATCGCCGCCCGCACCGGGACCCCACCGCGGGTGCTCGACGTCTGGCTGTGGAACCGCGGTCAGGCCCCCGAATACAAGGCGATCCCTCGCCACCGCACGCGGACGGTGTACTACTAGGGACGCTCGCACGCGCCGCGTGCTCGCCGTACTACTAGCCGCCGGCGGAATCCGGACCGCGGCGACTCTTCAGGGGCTTGATGTCGGCCCCCTCCGGCTTGCGCCCGGTGAGCTCGGCCATCAACTCCTCGACCTCGGTGAGCCGGTTGGCCAGGCCCCGGATGGCGTCGGCCACCGGGTCGGGCAGGTGAATCCAGTCGGCGTCGGGACCGCTCGGCTTGACGCCGTCCACGCGCACCGGATGACCGGGGTTGCCGACCACGGTGGACTTGGCCGGGACGTCGTGGATCACCACCGAGTTCGCTCCGATCTTGGCCCCCTCGCCGATCTCGATCGGCCCGAGCAGCTTCGCGCCGGCGCCGATCATGACCTGGTGGCGGACGGTGGGATGGCGCTTGCCGCGCGCGAACCCGGTGCCGCCCAGAGTCGCGCCCTGGTACATGGTCACGTCGTCGCCCACCTCGGCCGTCTCGCCGATCACCACGCCGGAGCCGTGGTCGATGAACAGGCCCCGCCCGATGCGGGCCGCAGGGTGGATCTCGATGCCGGTGACCATCTTGGTCACGTTGGCCATCACGCGCGGTGCCAGCGGGACCCCCGCATCGTGCATGGCGTGGGAGATGCGGTGCGACAGGAGCGCCTGGACGCCGCCGTACGTGAGCAGCATCTCGCCGCGGCCCACGCTGCGAGCGGCGGGGTCACGGTCCTGCGCGGCGGTCAGGTCCTCGCGAACCTCCCGCATCACACGGGTGAGGGTGCCGACGCCGATCACGGAATGAAGAACGGCAGGCTCACGTAGCGCTCGCCGGAGTCGGGCATGATCACCACGATCCGCTTGCCGTGATAGTCGGGGCGCGAGCCCACCTCGATCGCTCCCCACAGTGCCGCGCCGCAAGAGATCCCCGCCAGCACGCCCTCGCGATGAGCGCAGAGGCGGGCCGTGGCGATGGCGTCCTCGTCGTCCACCGGCAGGATCTCGTCGATCACGTCGCGGTTGAGCACCTCGGGCACAAAGCCCGAGCCGATGCCCTGGATCTTGTGCGGACCGGCCCGCCCACCCGACAGCACCGGCGAGGCGGCGGGCTCGACCGCCACGACGTGGAGATCCGGATTGCGCTCCTTCAGCCGCTCGCCGCAGCCCGTGATCGTCCCGCCCGTGCCCACGCCGGCGACGAGGACGTCGATCCGGCCCTCCATGTCACGCCAGATCTCCTCGGCCGTGGTGCGGCGGTGAACCTCGGGGTTGGCCGGATTGGCGAACTGGTTGGGCACGTAGCAGTTGCCGCGGTCGCGGCAGATCCGGCGTGCCTCGTCGACCGCCTCGTTCATGCCGCCCATGGACTCCACCAGCACCACCTCGGCTCCGTACATGCGGAGCAGGTTGTCGCGCTCGCGGCTCATGCCCTGGGGCATCGTGAGCACGAGGTCGTAGCCCTTGGCCGCACAGACGAAGGCCAGCGCGATCCCGGTGTTGCCCGAGGTCGACTCCACGATCGTGTTGCGCCCCGGCTCGATGCGCCCGTCCGCCTCGGCCGCGTCGATCATTGCGATCCCGATGCGATCCTTGACGCTGCCCGCCGGGTTGTAGGCCTCGAGCTTGGCCACCAGCTCCGCCCCGCAGTCCGGGGCCACGCGGGTGAGCCGGACCATCGGCGTGTTGCCGAACAGCTCGGCCAGGTTGTCGGGAATCGCCCGCGTCGGCGGGAGAACGCTCACGGACCGAGGGTACCGGCCCTATCGCGGCGGCTAGGACTCGCGCCGGTGGGCGCCGCGGCGGTGGGTCAGCCCACTGAGGAGGACCTCGACGGGCGACTGGCGGTTCAGCCGGTCGAGCTGCTCGCGTACCTGCCGAACATCGTCGGTGGTGTCCGAGGCCTTGCCCGCCACGGACCCGAGCTCCTTGGCCACCTTGCCGAGCGCGGAGGCCGTGACCTCAAGTCCGCTCTTGCGCCCGACCGGCACCCCGAGCACCTTGCGCTGCGGCCGGAGAAGGCCGGCGAGCCCCCGCCGGCGCGAGGCCATCCGTGATCCGAGCACGGCCCCGCCGACCAGGCCCGCCGCGGTCGCGCCGGCCGCCAGTACCGGTGTCCTGACCCGCTTGGCCGCGGTGGTGACGCTGCCACCCGCGTCCTTGGCCTTGGCCACGGCCGAGGAGGCGCCGCTCCCGTTGGAGGACTGCGTCGATCTCGTCTTGGTGGCGGCCATGACCGTGCTTCCCGCGGTCAGCGGAGAATCTTGCCGATGCGCTCGGCTTGGTCGCCCAAGCGCTCGATGTCCTTGGACACGCTCTTGGTCGTCTGACCGAACTGCTTGCTGGCCTTACCCACCGTCTTGGCCAGTTCCTTCATGTCGATGTCGGAGACGCTGACCTTGCCGAGCGAGCGCGGCACCGTAAGACCGAGCACCGTCTTGCGGCGCATGCGGCCGCGGAGCAGCAACCCTCCGGCCACGCCGACGGCGGTGGCTCCGACGGCCACGGCCGGCCCCTTGGCCTTGCCGGCGACGTCCTTGACCGTGCCGACCACGCCGTTCTGGCTGCTCTGACTCTGGGTGGACCGGCTCGGGGTCGACCGCTTGGCGGAACTGTTGCTCGAGCGCGCGTTGCTGCGGCTACGCGAGGCGGCGGTGCTCTTCGACTTGGCCGCCGTCTTCGGCTTCGCCCTCGCGGCCGTCTTCGGCTTCGCGGCCGTCTTCGGCTTGGCCGCCGTCTTCGGTTTGGCGGTGGCCTTCGCGCCGTTCGACGAGGCCTTGCTCTGACCACTGCGTGAGGTCGACTTGCTGGCCATTAGGCGTTCCTTCTCAGATCGAGGCAATAATTGCTAGCTGGACAGTACCCATTTAGTGCGGCACGAACCAAAATGCAGGGCTTTCTTCAGAATCGCACCGGATGGGTAGGCATAGGCAACGGGCATACACGGAGAGGACTCAAAGCATGAGCGATACGACAACTCGCGACGCCAAGCTGGTTCAGCTGCTCAACGAGGCGTACACCAAGGAGAAGCAGCTCGAGACGGCACTCGCGTCTCACGTCGAGGTCACCACGCGCAAGGATTACGCCAAGCGGCTCAAGGATCACCTGAAGGAGACCAAGTCACACGCGAGCCAGGTCTCCAAGCGAATCAAGCAGCTGGGCGGCACCCCCGAGACGGTGTCGATGCCCGGGCCCGACGGACTGCACAAGGCCGCGGAGAGCGTCGTTGACGTGGTCGGAAGGGCTAAGGCCGCGGCCCAGGGCCCGCTGCACGCCGTGCGCGGATCGGGTGAGCAGGAGAAGATGCTGCGCAACGCGCGGGCCGAGTACCAGGAGGAGGCTTCCGAGATCGCCACCTATACGGTGATCGAGTCCGTGGCCACCGCGGTCGGCGACAAGCAGACGGCCAAGCTCGCCCGTGACATCCTCCGTCAGGAAGAGCGGATGCAGACGTTCCTTGCCGACCTGCTGCCCGAGCTCTCAGCGGATGTCGTCCACGACGAGATCCCGGTGTCGGAGATCGAGAGTCCGCGCCCCACCAGTCCCAGCTCGACCAAGGCCAAGTCGTCCTCTTCGCCGAGAGCCAAATCGGCCTCGACCAAGGCCAAGTCGTCGACCAAGGCCAAGTCCTCTTCGCCGAGAGCCAAGTCGGCCTCGACCATGGCCAAGTCGGCCTCGACCAGAGCTAAGTCGGCCTCGACCATGGCCAAGTCGGCCTCGACTATGGCCAAGTCGGCGTCTACCAAGGCCAAGTCCTCTTCGCCAAAGGCCAAGTCGTCTTCGCCAAGGGCCAAGTCGTCTTCGCCAAAGGCCAAGTCAACCCGCAGCAAGGCCAAGGCAAAGTCTTAGACGCGCTTCGGCCCTAGACACGCGCGAACCGCCTTCAGACGATCGAAAGTCCAGAGTATTGCGAGCGGCCGGTCATGTCATCGAGGTCAAATCTGTACAGCCCAGATCTCTTTCCGCGTCGGCAAAACCACATGGCCCCATAATCTCTCGGCGCCTATGTAGACCTTGTCGAGATAGAGCGGATACAGCTCGGCGCCACGTACCGGAAGTTCGCCGCGACATCACACGCCAGTTTCCCGCGCTTCAAGGAGCGGGCAAGCGTCGCGGACGACGAGGCAATTCCGCCTACCCAAACTAGATGTAGTACATGCCGCCGGACCCGCATCACAAGCGGCTTTCCGTGGGGTGCGGTGCAGTCGACGGTGCACTCGGGTCGCTAGCGGATCCGGCGGAGCGGGCGAGGAAGGCGTCCAACATCTCGCGGCCTCGTCGTCGGCGCCGGGCAGGAGGTGGCCGTTCCCCGCAACCACCACGGCGAGTAGAAAGCAGCTGGTCCCTTACTCCGCCTCCGAGCAAGGCTCGCCCCCTCCAACTATTCCATAGCCCTAATCGAAGACGTCGGCCGGTCTCGACCCCTTCGCGCTGGATAGTCTGTGACGATTGCCCCAAACGTTTGTGGCGGCACCCCTTGGGGTACTTAGAAGTAAGGCACGAGTATTGATTAGCAGCGACGCTCTGCCTCCTCAATTACGCCGGTCCTCTCGCAGCCTGCGAGGTCACGCCGGCGACTTCCCCCCAAGGAGACTTCTGATGGCAGCAACAGACGTAACCCGCGGCAGCATGCCCGCGGATGGAAACGGTTCGGCGGTGGGCAGGGTCGCTCGGCGGCTCGCTACTGAGACCAAGCAGGCGTTCAAGACGACCGAGTTCTGGGCGATGATCGGCTTGATCGTGGCCATTCTGGTCAGCGCGGCCGTGATCGACGGTGGCGATACCGGAAACGGCACCGACGAGTTCATCGCTCGCCAGGCCTGGTTGTACGTGTCGATTCTCGGCGCGGGCTACTTCATCTCGCGTGGGCTGGCCAAGGCCGGCAGCCGCGAGCCCTACACCGAGGAGCTCGGCGAGCGCAACAGCGACCGCTAAGCCTCTCTAGCACCCCGCCGGTCCGGTGGACACCGTCCTGAGTGTCCCGGCCGGCGGGCCTATTTTCACAGACCCTTTATTGGAGAAACCTTGACTAAGCAGCAGCAGCAGAAGATCGTGCAGTACCTGAACGAAGCGCACGCGTCTGAGCAGGCGCTGACGCGGGTGTTGCAGTCCCAGATCGCCATGACCCCTAGCGGCAGTTATCGCAAGGGGCTTGAGAAGCATCTCGGGGAGACCCGCTCGCATGCCGAGCGGGTTGAGGACCGTTTGCGCGCCCTAGGCGAGGGCGGCAATCCATGGCAATTCGGACTAGGTGTGGTCGAGTCGGTCGTCGCGCAGGCGGTGGCGCTGACCAAGACCCCGTTTGATCTGGTCCGCGGAAGCGGTGGCGAAGAGAAGGTTCTCAAGAACGCCAAGGACTCGTGCGCGGCCGAGGCGCTCGAGATCGCGACCTATACCGCGCTGGCCCAGCTGGCGCGCGTGGCCGGCGACAGCGAGACCGAGCGGCTCGCGAAGTCGATCATGGGCGAGGAGCAGAAGATGCTCGATCGGCTGCTCAAGGACATTCCGCGCCTGACCGACGCTGTGGCCCGGGCGGAGTTCGACGGCGAGGGCTCCTACGACGTGACCGACACCGGCGCCGCCGACGCGGTGCGCAAGGCAGGCGGAACGGCCAAGCGCAGCGCCCGCAAGAGCGCGGGACAGGCCAAGCGGACGGCCCGACAGGCACGCAAGGTCCCGGGCGTGGCGCGTGCCGAAGGCACGGTCAAGGGCGCAGCGGCCTCCGAGTCGGACCTGGCGATCTCGAGCTACGACTCGCTCAGCGCCGACGAGGTTCAGGACAAGCTGGCCGAGCTCTCGCAGATCGAGCTGGCCAAGGTCAATGCCTACGAGCGAAAGAACCAGAACCGTTCCACGGTCACCAGCCGCATCGATTCCCTACAGGGCGACGAGCCCTGGCCCGGCTACGACGAGCTCAGCGTGGACGAGGTGCGCGCTGTGCTCTCCGAGGGCGACGAGCAACGGGTCAAGGACGTGCGCTCCTACGAGCGCAAGCACAAGGCCCGTGCCGGAGTAATCCAGGCGACCGAGCGCGAGCCCAGCAACGCGTAAGAAACCAACCGAGCCGAGGGAGGGGGCCGCTCGCCGCCCCCTCCCGGTTCGACGCAGTAGCGGCGCCGCGCCTTCCCCGTCACCAGAGGAGCAGCAGTGCCAGATGTCCACGTAGTCCCCGCCGGAGACCGGCGGCAAAGCCGGCTAACGGTGCCGAGACGCTACGCCAGGCCCGGCGGGAAAAGCTTCGCGGAGCGCCACGAAGGATTGCCGCTCTGGGCCCTGACGGGCGCCCTCTTGCCTGGCGCCGCGAGTTCCACGAACGCGGCTAGCCAAAGTCGCTTGCCAGTAGGTCTCGGAACTGAGAGAAGGGCAGGTCTCCGGGATGAGACCCCTACCGCTACAGGTAAGGCATTCATTTCCGGTGTCGCGAACCACGTGCCCGCCCCCGGTGACCTCTCGACAGCCCCGACCGCCGCACTCTTAGCACGGCACTTGACAGAGATCGTTAGCTCGACCGACGAATGCTCCCCACCTTCCATCTCTCAGCAATCCACCGTGGACCGTGGAGCCGGAGGACGAGTGGAACTGGGCTATCGACACCTTGGCGAGATTCATCGGGTCCGGCGTGAGCCGGGCGGCGATCGGGAACCCGCGCCAAGGGGATCCGTGGGCAGCACTCCGGCACACGGACGCGACCACCAGGGCGAGGCGCGATGCCGCCCTGGCGGTTCAGCAAGCGGATTAGTTGGTATCGACTTGGGAAGGGAGTACTGTGGTAGCTGAGCTGACCCTGCGGGCAGGACTTCAGCCTCTAGGCCCGAAAGCCACCGAAGCGCGACAGCGCCGAGGCGCGGAGCTTGAGGCCATGATCGAGACCCGCAGGGCCTAGCCGATGAGTAACGCGTTTAGGTCTCGTTCCCTCTACCTCTCGCGCGACACCTCCATGAGGGTCGGGAGGTCGGTAATGCAAACGCAGCGCACCGTCAACGGAGCGCCCACCGCACCGTCGCCAGAGTTGACGCTGGTCACGGCGCCAGTGGTCCCGCGGCGCTCGGCGCGTCGAGCGACCGCGCGTCGCGCCAGTAACCGTCGCGCCGCGGCCCGTCGGCGCAAGCACGACGTCGAGGAGCGCATCATCGAATACCTGAACGACCACCCGCAGAGCACTACTGGCGACCTCGCGAAGGGATTGAACGCCAACCGCGGGACGGTCGCCGCGGGGCTGTCGCACCTGGTTCGGGCCCGCGAGATCACCAATGGCCACACGAGATTGCTTTGGCGCACACCCTCAGCCAGCGCGTGACGTCCGCGGCGCGCGCCTCCGACCAAGACGGGCCGACCATCACCGCGTTGCTGGACGACGGGCCGCTGCGAGGCATACGCGTCGAGGCTGAGGTCGTCGAGGGCCGCCCGCCGAGCACGGTCAATGTGCCCGCCCACGACGGCCGCACGTGCCGCTACTGCCTGGCGGAGTGGGTCCAGGGCGGCCCGTCCGCGGTGTACACGTTTCTCTACCACGTGTAGACACCCTGCGGCACACACCAGTCCTTCGCCGCGGCACACGCCGTCGGCCGCCTCGAGGCGTCGCGTTTCGCCGGCGCCTGTTCCTCATGCCGGGGACCGGCCTATGCCGTCAGCCCACTCGGGCGCGGTTTTTTCGACGGGCGCCGTGAACCCCACCGACGGGCTCACGCAGCACGACCTGCGCCACCGCGACCCGCGCTTCGAGAGCATCAAAGGGACGAGAGGAGGCTTCGACTTGACAGAGGAGCCAGACACGCCCGCTTGGGACGTCTTCCGCCTTTCGCGTAAAGGCAGCAGTGCGTCCCGAGGGAGCGCACGGTGCGCTGCCGCCTCGTTCAACCGTCCCTGCAACGTCTTCGAGTCGATGCCGGGCGCTGGGGGGTCGAAAGGGTGTCACGGCGTTCCACCTGCTCCTCGGTCAGCCGTGCCATTCGGTCGGCGGTCAGGTTGAGGAAGCGAAGCTGCTCGCGACGGCCGAACAAGCGGAAGCCGAAGCGCACCAAGAGATTGCCCCGCGGCGCCGCCCGCGAGAAGGAAGCCACGCGGAAGAGCACCTCTCCCGTCCCAGAGAACTTCCAGACCTCCCATTTCATCTCGCCCTGCTCGACGTGTCCCTCGAGCGTTCGGTAGTTCCAGCCGAAGACACGGCCGCGGCGCCCGTCGAGCGTGCGCTCCTCGTCGTACACGTCTCCCACCCGTACGCCCACGTAGATCCGCAGGCGGTGGAAGCGCAGGATCAGCAGCATCGTGCGCTGCTCGAGCGGCTCTTCACGGTCGAAGACGCCGCGAACGGTCGATGGGTCGATGAAGTCGTAGTTGCGAGCGATTATCCGAGCCGTCTCCCAGCTTCCGGCCGGGATGGGGGCGCCGGGTGGCTCGGGGGGAAGAGCTCGGCGCACGTCGTCCGCGTGCCATCCGTTCTCGGGCGTGTACTCGGCCCGGCGGGTGACGTCGAAGTTGAGCTCTCGGTCGCGGAGCTCCGCAAGCGCGCGCCGGGGGTCGCGGGGCTGCCCCAGCAGCAGCCGGTTAAGCACCGGCGGGCACGTCCTCGACGCGGCGGGTGTCGATGCGCAGGCCCCCGTCCCGCTCGCCGCCCGACATGCGGATGATCCGTTCGAGGAAGGAGATCCACATGTGGAGTTGGATCTCCTTCGACATCCGCATGCGGTCATAGAGCAGGTTGGAGAGGCGGTCGCCGCTACGGGCCCAAGACTCGATCTCGAAGCGAATGCGCTCTTCGCCGCCATCCACGCGGAAGGCGATCTGGCCCGCCTCGATGTGTCCGGCCAGCGTCATGAAGCGAAACGAACGCTCAGAGACCTCGACGACCCGCACCGGACCGTCCCAGGGCCCGGGCATGCGGACGATGTACTCGTCACCGGGCCGCATCCCTCCCTCACCCCCCGAGACCTTCTTGAAGGTCGCGAATTCGCTAGGGGCGGCGGAGTCGGGGTCCGCCTGCAAACGCGCCATCAGCTGCTCGGGCGCCAGGCTCGCGCCGCTGATGTCTGCCCGGTATCGGCGATGGAAGAGCGGGCCCACGCCATCAACAACCCGCTGAGCCTCATCGTCCGTGCTCCGGTCCGGTAGCGGCGGCGGCGCGTCGTTGGCCCAAGAACCAGGTTCCTCCGCGCGGTAAAGGGGCATGGTTCGCCATAGATAGCGCCAAGAAGTCAGCGCCAGGCCGAGCGGCCACCGTGCCGCAATCGCCGCCGAGCGGGTCAACGGCAGCTTGCTGGATCGGGGCATAGGCAATCACTACCCGTGAGCAAATGAGGCATGCACACGCCGGGCTCTGGGTAGCGGTCCGGGGTGCTGACGAAGCCACTCGTTCATGTGGGTCTACGCGGCTGGCACTTCCAACTGACCTCGCTCGCGTCGATCTACCTCTGCATCGCGCTCTGGATCCGCGCGAAGACCGTGGACCAGGAGGAGCGCGGCAACGCCGAGCGGCGAGCGCTATTCGTCGGCCTCTGGCCGCCCATGTTCTGGCTGATAGGCGACGCGGTCCAACTTGAGGAGCGCTCACGCCGTAGAGGGCCTGTGGCGAGCATTCCTCTTCGACGGCGACGTGGGAGCAAGGCTGGAGTCGCACGAGGCAGGCGCAGATAACCGGGTGTTCCGGCGGTCGGCGTGCTCCACGCCACCGAGCGCCAAACTTGACCCACGGCCAGGCGACAAGCCCGGGCAGAGGGACGGAGGGACGACGGCGAGGCCCCCGGCGGCGCTCGAAGGGCCAGGGACTGAGCCAGCCCGTTTGGGGGTGGACACAGGTCCCGTGGACGACTGTTCGAGTTCATCGCCCGCGGCGGGCGGGCACTGTTGGTGCATGACTATTGGAGGTTCGCTATTCCTGATTGCGCTTGGCGCAATCCTCAAGTACGCCGTGACAGCCACAGTGGCCGGTGTCGAGATCCAGACCGTGGGCGTCGTCCTCATGGTCGCCGGGGCCGTTGGCCTGGTCATCGGCGTGTTTCTCATGACTTCCGGTCGGCGGCGTGTCGGCCCGGCCGATCAGAGGGTTGTCTATGAGGAGCGCCGCGACCCGCTGGCCTAAGAACAGCATCGTCATTAGGGGAGCGATCTCACACCCTGTTCAGCCGCTTCAACTACGGACCGAGGTCGCGGAACTTCCCGCGGACGACGCGGTGATCACTTCTTCGACCACGTTTCCGGTCGCCGACCCGACCGCCCAATTCTCTCGCGTCTTGTAGCTCACCGTCTCTCCCTTCACTGCTCCCCGTCGCCGCAGGCGGGGATGGGCCCTGCGGGGCAACCAACCGACCTGCATGAACCTCACGACCGCCCCCTGTCGGTGGGCAACCGGGACCGGTATCTCGTCCCCAACCCTGCTCGAGGCGCTATCAGCGATGTTGGCGATGTCCCTCGGGCGGTGCCTGTCGCAGGAAATCCTTGGGAGCTGCAGTGCGGTGCAGTGAACGCCCTCAGCCCAGCGGTCGTGAGCGGTTCCCCGGCGGTCGAAACCGCTTCACAGAGCGCAAAACGGCTCTGCTGTGACCCCTTGGCTAGATGTAGTACATCGGCGACGCCACTGCCTGCGCCTCGCGCTCGGCCACGTCGGCGATCGTCGACGCCGCCAGCACGCTCCTGACCGCTTCGACGGCCTCGCTCCACACGGGTCCCGAGGCCGCGGCGTCGGTGCCGAGCTCGCCCTCCAGCAGCTCCACCACCTCGAGCACGCTGATCTCCGCCGGCGGCCGGGCGAACGAGTAGCCGCCCTTCACGCCCCGCTGTGACTGGAGCACGCCCGAGCGCCTGAGGGTGGCGAACAGTCCCTCCAGGAACTGCACAGGGATGTCCCGCGCCCGGGCGATCTCGCCGATTGGCACGGGCGCCGTGTTGCCCCGGCGGGCCAGCTCCGCGAGTGCCCGAACCGCGTAGGGCGACTTGGTGGTGATCACCAGCACGGCAGCGACTTTAGGGTATGGGGATGCAGTCTCATCGGCGTCTCCCGCTGCTGATCCCGCCGCTGGCGCTGATGGTGATCATCTTCGTCTTCTCGGCCCAGCCGAGCCTCGACTCCGGCCTCGGGCTGCTCGACCTGATCGGCCGAAAGATCATCCACTTCTGCGAGTACGCGCTCCTGTGCTGGCTGTGGTGGCGCGTGTTCGAGCCCGAGCTGGGCGCGTCCCGCGCGGCTCTGCTGGCCTTTCTGATCTCGAGTGGCTATGCCGCCACCGACGAGCTACACCAGGCCTTCGTCGAGGGTCGGCACGGGACCGCACTCGACTGGGCCATTGACTCCGCCGGGGCCGGCATCGTCGCCCTGCGGTTGCGCCTGGGGTTGCCGCGCCGAACGGTGGCCTGATGCTGCGGCCGTTGCCGCTCGGCTCCGGTGGCCCCGTGATGGTGTTCGCCGTCACGCGAGTGGTGGCCGTGCTGGTGGCCCTGGCGGCGGCGCTCACGCTCGGGCTGCCCGACAAGGCGGAGGCGGCGCTCGTGCTCGGCGGCCTCGCGCTGCCCTGGACCGTCGTGGTCTACCTGATGGCTCGCCGCCGGCCCGGCTTCGCGCTCAGTCCGGTCGTCCCCGCGGTGGACTTCGGCCTGCTCGTGATCCTCGAGGTGGCCGCGCCCGAGACGCTGGGCGCGGTGCGCCTGGCGGCGTTGTCGCTCGTGGCGGCACACGCCCACTTCCAGGGCGAGCGCCGCGGTCTCGCGGTCGCCGCCGCGGGTTCGATCACCCTGGTGGTGGCCACGCAGCTGCGCGGCGACGAGCCGGTGACCGGGAGCACCCTGGCCTTCGACGAGGTGGCCTTCGTGCTCGCGTCGCTGGCCACCGCTCTGGTGGTCGGCGTACTGCGCACGTCCGAGTCGACGTCACGCCTGCAGGCGCGCGGCCTGTCCCGACGCACCCTGCGGTCCGAGAACGAGGTGCGCCGCCGGGTGGCGGAGTCGCTACACGACGGCGCGGTGCAGGAGCTGATCGCCCTCGACCTGATGTTGTCGGCCGCCGAGCGCGCGACCGGCGAGGGCCGGCCCGAAGAGAGCGCCGATCTCATCGCCGAAGCGCGGCAGCTGACCGCCCGCAACGTGCGCCTGCTGCGTGACGAGATCGTCGATCTGGGTCCCTACGCCTTCCAGGAGCTCAGCCTCGAGACCGCGGTGGAGAACTGCATGGAGGTGTGGAGGCGTCGTTACGACTTCGAGGTGGTGGCCACGATCGAGCTCGAGCGCGACGAGCTCTCCCCCGAGATGGCCGGCGAGCTGTTTCGCATCGTGCAGGAGGCGGTGGTCAACGCCGGTCGCCACGCCAACGCGAACACCGTGACGATCGACCTCCGATCCGTCAGCGACTCCGTGGAGCTGCGCGTGACCGACGACGGCGACGGCTTTGCCGACGCAGAGCTGCTGGCCCCCGGCGATCCGGGGCATCTCGGCCTCTCGAGCATGCGCGAGCGCGCGGAGCTCCTCGACGGGCAGCTCGACATCGAGACCTCCGAGCGCGGAACCCGTGTGCTGGTCAGGGTGCCGCGGCGGCGACCGGGCTAGGTGGCGCCGGGGCCACCCGGACAGGGATGCCGTTCAGGAAAGCCATTCCGGCGAGGGGCTCCAAGTCGGCGGGCCGGGCGCCGGCGAGCAGGTTGACGTTGGCGCCGGCGTGGCGGTTGGCCAGCTGCCAGCCACCGCGATGGCCCCAGCCGTGTGGCAGCGCGACCGTGCCCGGGGTCAGCTCGTCGGTGACCATCACCGGCACCGTCACGCGGCCGTCCTTTGACTCGAGTTGCGCCGAGGCGCCGTCCACCAGACCGTGGGCCTCAGCGTCGTCGGGATGGATGCGCAGCGCCTGGACCCGCCCGCCGCGCATGAGAAGCGGGGAGTTGTGCATCCACGAGTTGTGGGAGCGCAGCTCGCGCAGCCCGATCAGGCGCAGCGGGAAGTCCGCCTGCTCGCCGTCGCCGGTCGCCGCCAGGCGCTCGACCTCGGCCCGGATCTCCGGAGGCGCGAGGCGAAGGCGCTTGGCCGGCGTGCGCAGCTTGTCCTGAAGCACCCCGGTGACCACGTGCTCGCCGAGCACGATCCCGTGGGGATTAGCGCGCAGCTTCTTGAGGCTGAGCCCTCCGCGACGGAGGCCGAAGCGGTCGCCGTCCGGCCCCATGCGCAGGAGGATGTCTGCCAGCTGCTGGGGCCGCAGTCGCAGACCGAGCTTCGCCAGCCTCCTCAGCGGGACGGCGCTGTAGGGCGCCACGCCGATCCGGCGGGAGAGGTCGTCGACGATCGCCCACTCCTGACGGCACTCGCCGGGCGGCTCGGCCACGGCGTCGGTGAACTGCACGAACGGGGTCGTGAAGAAGCCCATGAGCGCTATCGGCAGGTCCTCGCGCTCGTAGAAGGTCGTGGTGGGCAGGATGTAGTCGGCGTGGCGGTTGGTCTCGTTGACGTACAGGTCGAGCGACACGAACAGATCGAGCCGGCCGAACGCCCGCTCCAGGGCCGCGCCGTCGGGGACGGAGAGGACGGGATTGCCGGCGGAGACGAACAGCGCGCGGATCTGCCCTTGACCCGGCGTCTCGATCTCCTGAGGCAGCAGCGAGGCGGGTAGGTTGCCGATCACGTCCGGGAAGCCGCCCACCCGGGAGCGGAGCTTGCCGTAGGTGTCGGCGCCCACCTGCTCGCCGATGTCGTCCAGGGGTATCGGCGCGTGCCCGAACACCGCTCCGCCCGGCCGGTCCAGGTTGCCGGTGACCGCATTTAGGGCGTCGAGCAGGAAGGCCACCAGCGTGCCGAATCGCCCGAGGCACGAGCCGGTCCGCCCGTAGGCGGCAGCGCCTCCAGCCGCGGCGAAGTCGCGCGCCAGCTCTCGCAGGCGTAGCGCGGAAATGCCCGTCTGGGACTCGGTCGTCTCGGGCGGATGGGCCCGGGCCAGGCGCTCGAGCTCGGCGGCCCCCTCGGCGAAGTGCTCGATGAACAGCCGGTCCGCCAGCTCCTCCTCGAACACCACGCACAGCAACGACAGGAGCATCAGGGCGTCGGTGTCGGGCCGGATGGGCAGGTGCTCGAACTGTCTGGCGGTCTCGGTCCGGCGCGGGTCGACCACCACGACCCGCTCGACCTCCAGGAGCTGCTCGCGCACGCGCGGCGCCGAGAGCACCGAGCCGTGCGACACCAGCGGGTTGGCGCCGACCATCAGCAGGAAGCGAGTGCGCTTGAGGTCGGGGATGGGCACGAGCAGAGGCGTGCCGTACAGAAGCGCGCTGGCGGCAAAGCGGTTGTTCACGTCCTGGGAGCCGGCCGTGTAGTAGTGCGGCGAGCCGAGGCCGTCGAGGAAGCCCTTGACCCAGAGCGTGTGGGAGTACGAGAACGCGCCCGGGTTGCCCATGTACCAACCGACCCCGGTGGCCGGCACGCGCTCGAGCCGGCCGGCGATGTCGCCCAGCGCCGCCTCCCAGGAGACCCGCTCGAACTCGCCCGCCGGCGTGCGACGCAGCGGATGGGTCACGCGATCGGGATCGTTCTGGACGTCGGCCATCGCGATCCCCTTGGGGCAGGCGTAGCCCTGCGAGAGCGGATGGTCGGGGTCGGGCCGGAGCTTGACCACCCGCCCGTCCTCCACCGTGGCCACCATCCCGCAGAGCGGCTCGCAGATGCGACAGAAGGTCACTTTCTGCTCGGCGCCCACGTCCTGACCGTATCTCTTTCATGTCCGGCTCAACCGCCTGGATCCTCGGCGACCAGCTCAGCCACCGAAACCTCGCTCTGCAGGGCGCCGACCGCGTGCTGCTCGTGGAGTCCGAGGCCAGGCTCCGCAGCGCGCCCTGGCACCGGCAGAAGCTCCACCTGGTGCTGTCGGCCATGCGCCACTTCGCCGGCGAGCTCGAGGAGCGCGGCGTGGAGGTGGACTACGTGCGGGCCAAGAGCCTGGGCGCAGGCCTGCGCCGCCACATCCGCCGCGCGCGCCCCGAGCGGGTGCGTCTGCTCGAGCCCTCGAGCGCCGGCGGGCACGCACTCGGCCGTCTGGATCGAGTCGAGCTCGTGCGCGGCAGCCTGTTCCTCACCCATCCGGACGACTTCCGCGCGTGGGCCGACGGGCGCAAGCGGTTGGTCATGGAGGACTTCTACCGCGAGCAGCGCCGGCGCTTCGACCTGCTCATGGACGGCGACGAGCCCGCCGGCGGGCGCTGGAACTTCGATCAGGAGAACCGCAAACCGCCGCCCCGAGAGCGGCGGGCGCCGCGTCCCTACCAGCCGCGCGAGGACGAGATCGACGACGCCGTCCGACGCGACCTCGACCGGATGCGCCTCGACAGCTTCGGTGAGGACGGGCCGCGGCTGTGGCCGGCCACCCATGAGCAGGCACGTCGCGCGCTTCAGCGCTTCATCGAGAGCAGGCTCCCCCACTTCGGTCGTTGGCAGGACGCGATGCTCCACGGCGAGCGCTTCATGTGGCACGCGCACCTGTCCTCGTCGCTCAACCTTGGCCTGATCGGACCACTCGAGGTGGCGGAGGCGGCGGAGCAGGCCTACCGGGAGGGAGACGCGCCGATCGCCGCCGCGGAGGGCTTCGTCCGCCAGGTGATCGGCTGGCGTGAGTACGTGTGGGGCATGTACTGGCTGCACGCCGCCGACTGGCGCTCCATGAACGCCCTCGGTGCGCGCCGCCGCCTACCCGGCTACCTCTGGACGGGCGACACCGACATGCGCTGCGTGGCCGACTCGGTGGCCGGGCTGCGCGAGACCGCCTACGCCCATCACATCGTGCGGCTGATGGTGTTCGGGAACCTGCTGCTGCTGCACGGTGTGCAGCCGCGCGAAGCCTTTGACTGGTTCCACCACGCCTTCATCGACGGTTACGAGTGGGTGATGGGCCCGAACGCGGTGGGCATGGCCACCTACGGCGACGGGGGCCGCATGATGACCAAGCCCTACGCGGCCAGCGGGCGCTACATCGACCGCATGTCGGACTTCTGCAAGGAGTGCCGCTTCGATCCCGCCAAGCGCGAGGGCGACGACGCCTGTCCGTTCACCCGCGGCTACTGGGAGTTCCTGGAGCGCAACGAGGAGCGGCTGCGGGGCAACCGCCGGATGCGGCTGCAGTACCGCAACCTCGACCGGCTGCGGAGCGGCTGAGCGGGCGCCGGCCTAGATCCAGCCGTGCTCGGTGGCGATCAGCACGGCCTGGGCGCGGTCGACCGCGCCGAGCTTGGCGTAGGTGTTGTGCAGATGGGTCCGCACGGTGCTGGTCGACAGCTCGAGCTCGTGGGCGATCTGCTTGTAGACCTTGCCCTCGGCCAGGCGCTTGAGCACCTCGACCTCCCGGTTGGACAGGGGGCAGGGGTCCACGTGGCGCTTGGCGTTGCCGTTGCCCTGAGGAAGCTCGTACATCACCTCGCGCAGCTGCTCGGTGGACATGCCCACCGCACGCGCGGCCTGGAGGAGTGCCTTCGGGTTGACCGGCTGGGCGTGGCCGTAGTGGGCCAGCATGTCGGCCAGGCGTACCAGGGCGGCCTCGCCCTCGGCGTCGTCGGCGTGATGACGCTCTATGGCCGTGGCCAGGCGGTTGGGCAGCGCCCAGCGGCGGGCCAGCACGCCTCCCACGAGGGCGTGGTCGACGCCCAGCTCGAGACGCTCGCGGTGCAGGCGTTCCTCGGGGGTGCGCGCCGTGAGGTGCACCTGTCCGGGATAGCCCGGATAGGCGTGGCTGAGCACGAGCTTGCCGATGTCGTGCAGCAGCGCCGAGCACAGCAGCGGATCGCGGTCGTCGAACTCGAGCTCACGGGCCAGCCGGTCGGCCGCCGCCTGGGTGGCCACGGCGTGCAGGCGGAAACGCTCGGGCATGATGTCCCAGCCCGGGGTGCGCTCGAAGAAGTCGAAGGTGGCGGCGCGCGCGGCGAGCGTCTCGACGCCCTCGGGCGTGAGGATCTCCACGGCGTCGGGGATGCCCGCGATCTTGCCCCGCTTTCGCTGGGCGGTGCGGTTGGCGATGCGCAGGACGGTGATCACGAGCGCCACGTCGGACTCCACCGCGGCCACGACCTCGCCGGTGGAGGCGCGCTCCTCCCGGACCACTCGCAGCACGCGGTTGCGCGACTCGGCCAGTGCCGGGAAGGCCTCAAGCGCCTCGAAGGCGGCGGTCAGCCGGCGGCCGTGGCCCTCGTTGTGTCGACGAGGGGCGGTTCTGGGGCGGGCGGGAGATTGTGAGAGAGCGGCTTCCATGGGCGTTGTCACCCTGCCTATCGGCAGCCGCGTGTCGAAGGTTTAGCCCTATTCGGCGTGCTCGAGTGCAGCGTCGATGCGCGCGAGCGTCTCGCTCCGGCCCAGTGCGGCCACCGACTCGAATATCCCGGGCGACACGGTGGTGCCTGTCAGGGCGACCCGGATCGGCTGGAACACCTTGTTGGGCTTCACCTCCAGGCGGTCGACCACCTCCCGCAGCGCTGTCTCCACGTGCTCTGACGCCGAAGGGCTCCGCCACCGCCTGCAGGGCGTCGCGGGCAGCTCGCAGCCGTTCCGGAGCACCATCCGACATCACCTTGCGCCACGCCTTCTCGTCGTACGCCGCCGGCCGCTCGAGCAGGAAACCCGCCAGAGGCCAGAAATCGCCGAGCGTCTGCATCTTCTCCTGCGAGATGGCCACGGCCTCGGGAGGCACCTCCCGGCCGCTGAGGCTCTCGAGCCGCGCGCGCAGGTCCTCGGGGTCGAGCTCGCGCAGGTAGCGGCCGTTCATCCAGCGCAGCTTCTGCTCGTCGAATACCGCCGGGTTCTTCGAGACCCGTGCCAGATCGAAGCGCTCGACCAGCTCGGGAGTGGTCATGAAGGTGGTCGACTCGTCGTAGCCCCACCCCAGCAGCGACACGTAGTTGCGCACCGCCTCCGGCAGGTAGCCGGCGTCGCGCAGCTCCTGCACCGACGCCGCGCCGTGGCGCTTGGAGAGCTTCTTGCCGTCGGGGCCGTGGAGCAGCGGGAGGTGGGCGTACAGGGGCGGCTCGGCGCCCAGCGCGCGCAGGATCATCACCTGCCGCGGGGTGTTCGAGATGTGGTCGTCGCCGCGCACCACGTGGCTGATCTCCATGTCGCGGTCGTCCACCGCCACGGCGAGGTTGTAGAGCGGGCTGCCGTCTGAGCGACGGATCACGAAATCCTGGATGGCCGAGTGAGGAAAGGTGATGTCGCCGCGGATGGCGTCGTGCACCACGGTCTCCCCCTCGTCGGGCACCCGCAGCCGGATGGCGCCCTCGTCCTCGTAGGCGTTGCCCGCGTCCACCAGTTGCTGGATAGCCGCCGTGTGCTCGGGGCGGCGCTCCGCCTGGGACAGGGGACCCTCGTCCCAGTCGAGCTCGAGCCAGCGCATGGCGTCGAGGATCTGCTCCACGTTCTCCGGCGTGGAGCGCTCGCGGTCGGTGTCCTCGATGCGCAGAACGAACGTGCCACCCGATCCGCGCGCGAGCAGCCAGTTGTACAGTGCCGTCCTCGCGCCGCCGATGTGCAGCACGCCTGTCGGGCTAGGTGCGAAGCGGACTCTCATGCTCATCGGCGCTCATGTTTCCACGGCGGGCGGGTTGGTGCAGGCGCACCAGCGTGGGATGGAGCGGGGCTGCGATGCGATCCAGGTGTTCAACCAGTCGCCGCGCCAGTGGCGCCCCACGCGCTGGAAGGACGACGACATCGCCGAGTTCCTCGAGCTGATGCGGGAGGGCCCGATCGAGTCGGTCACGATCCACGCCGTCTACCTCATCAACCCGGCGACGAAGGATAGGGACATGCGGGCCAAGTCCAGGGAGTCGCTCGTGCACGCGCTGCGGATGGGTGACGCCATCGACGCCGACGGCGTGGTGCTGCACCCGGGCTCCACCGTCGGCGAGCCCGCCGACGAGGCCCTGGACCGGGTCGGCAAGATGCTCGAGCAGGCCCTCGGGGACTCCGATCGCTGCCGGCTTCTGCTCGAGAACACCGCCGGAGCGGGCAACACGATCGGGCGCTCGTTCGAGGAGCTGCGCGAGATCGTGGATCTTGCCGGGGGCGACAAGCGCATCGGCCTCTGCCTCGACTCGTGCCACATGCTCGCCTCGGGCTTCGACATCACCACGGCCGACAAGCTCGACGACGTGCTCGACCGTGGGCTCAAGACCGTGGGCCGGCGGCGCCTCCGCTGCCTGCACCTGAACGATTCACAGACCCCGCTCGGCTCCAACCGCGACCGCCATGCCCCGCCCGGGGACGGCGAGATCGGCGCCCGCGGCTGCGCGGCGTTTCTCTCCGAGCCGCGCTTCGAGAAGCTGCCGGTGCTGTTCGAGGGGCCGGGCAAGGCGGGCAAGGGCGTGGCCAAGGAGGACGTGGACCGGATGAGGGAGCTGCGCCGTACCGGCCTGCGCTCGCGCGCGCGCCGCAAGAAGTCCTAGAGCTCGTCCCTCAAGTCAAACGCCGGATCGACGTCGTCGTCCAGCGACGGCTTCTTGAAGAACTCGGGGTTCACGCACTCGAAGGCCTCCGAGTAGCCGTCGTAGGCGCGCTCGACGCTCGCCCGGCACTGGGGCAGCGGCATGCCGGTCATCTTGACCCCGCCGAACCCCTGTCGTGACCGCTCCGCCTGCTCGAACAGCTCGCGGTCGATCTCCCCGCGGAAGACCTTGTGCATGCAGCCCATGAAGCGCCGGCCGGTGGCCTCGTCGTCGTAGAGGTAGAGGAACTGGCAGCCCGACGCGATGCAGCCCGATGGATGGACGACCCGGTCGCAGAACGAGCAGCAGCGGCGGCACTCGTGTAGCTCGTTCGCGTGGCGAGCGGGGAGCGGTTGCACCCGGCCAGTGTAGTGCCGCGACGGCCGCAGAGGGAGCTTCTACCATGCGGTGGCAACGTGGATGCGCTGCTCGTATCGGATCGTGAACGCGAGTACACCGTGGGGCTCCTGCGTGGCCACTGGTTGAGTGGACGGCTCACCGGCGAGGAGTTCGAGGACAGGGTGGGCGAGGCCTGGGCCGCGCGCTACTCCCAGGACCTGTGGCAGGCCCTGCGGTGGCTGCCCGGAGACCGCCCTCTCGCCCCCGCCCGGCCCTCCGGCAGCGGCACCGCGGTGGGCGTCGCTGGTGCTCGCGCTGGCCGGTCTGTGCCTGCTGATCATGTCGCTCGGCCTGCTGTTCCTCATCTCGCTCCCGCTGTCCGTGAGCGCCTGGGGCCTCGGCCGCGACGCGCGCCGCAGCGGGACGAGCGCACGCGGCGTCGCCCGCGCCGGTGAGGTGCTCGGCATCGTCGGGACGCTCATGGCGTCTCTGGCGCTGGCGGGCTGCGCGGCGATCGTGTTCTAGCCCGGCCGGCCCGCGGTTAGGCCACGATCCGCGTCGATCCCGAGAGCCCCGCCAGCTCGGTCCTGCAGGTGGCGTCGGCGGACACCCGCCAGCCGTCGCCGAGCAGCAGGCGCCGCTCGCCCACGGCGAGCAACAGCTCGTGCTCGCCGGGGTGGTGGCCCACCACCTCCTTGAGCTCCTCCAGGAAGCTGTCGGGCACCCCGGGCGAGACGTGCAGCGTGAGTCGCCGCACCACCGGCTCCGCGGCAGTCTCCGCCGCGCGGAGCACCTCCTCCTGGGTCGGCTCGAAGGGCTCCACCTCCTGGGCGATCAGCTTGATCTCCCCGGCCTCCTTCTGGTCCACCCGGCCGCGCACCAGCACGATGCGGTCCACGTCCACCTTGTCCGCGTTGGCGGAGTAGGCCGAGTTGAACACGAGCATCTCCACCTGGCCCTCGAGGTCGTCGAGGGTGGCGAACATCATCGGGTCGCCCTTCTTGGTGCGGATGCGCTTGCACTCGGCGATCATGCCGCCGACGGTGACCCACTCGCCGTCCTTCTTCTGGGGCAGGTCGGTCAGGGAGCAGTCCACCTTCGCGCGCAGGGCCGGCCGCACCGCCTTCAGCGGATGGGAGGACAGGAACAGGCCGAGGGTCTCCTTCTCCCACGTGTTCAGGTCCTCGCGCTCGTCGGGCAACTCGGGCACCGGCAGATCGGGCTCGGGGCCGACGCCCTCCCCCGCGCCGTCGAGGTCGAAGAACGAGCTCTGTCCGCGCTGCGCGTCCTGCTGGGTCTGCACGCCGGCCGCCTGGGCGTTGGGGAGCACGTGCATCATGCCGGTGCGGGTGCCGGGCAGCGAGTCCATGGCGCCGCACTTGACCAGCGACTCGCTGGCCTTCTTGTTGACCGCCTGGCAGTCCACCCGCCGGCAGAAGTCCCACACCGAGGTGAACGGGCCGTTCTCCTCGCGTGCGCGGATGATGGCCTCCACCGCCGAGTAGCCGAGGCCCTTGACGGCGTCGAGGCCGAAGCGGATGTTGCCCTCCACGACCTTGAAGTCGTGTCCCGACATGTTCACGTCCGGCGGGAGCACCTCGATGCCCATGTCCTCGCACTGGGCGACGAAGAACGGCACCTTGTCCTTGGTCGACATGACCGAGGAGATGAGGGCGGCCATGTACTCGGCCGGATAGTTGGCCTTCAGCCAGGCGGTCCGGTAGCCGACCAGGCCGTAGCAGGCGGCGTGAGAGCGGTTGAAGGAATAGTCGGCGGCCGCCTCGTTGACCGCCCAGAGCTGGTCGATCACGCTCTCCTGCGTGCCGCTGGCCCGTGCCCCCTCGAAGAAGCGCTCGCGCAGCGCGGCCATGGCGGCCCGGTTCTTCTTGCCGATCGCCTTGCGCAGGTCGTCGGCCTCAGCGCCGGAGAAACCGGCCACCGACTTGGCGATCTGCATCGACTGCTCCTGATAGAGGATCACCGAGTAGGTGGCCTCGGTGATCGGGCGCAGGCGCTCGTCGAGGTAGGAGATGACCTCCGGGTCGCGCTTGTTGCGCGCGTAGGTGTCGATGTGGCGCATCGCGCCCGGCCTGTACAGGGCGTTCAGCGCCACCAGGTCCTCGAACTCGGTGGGCTTGACCTTGCGCAGGGCGTCGCGCATGCCCTCGGACTCGAACTGGAAGACGCCGACCGAGTCGCCCCGCGCCATCATCTCGAACGTTCGCGTGTCGTCGAGCGGGAGCGTCGCCATGTCGGGGCGCTCGCCGGTGGCCTCCTCGATGATGGCCAGGCAGTCCTCGATCACGTCGAGGTTGCGCAGGCCGAGGAAGTCCATCTTGAGCAGGCCGATCTCCTCGATCGGCTTCATCGAGTACTGGGTGACCACCTTGTAGGACCGCTCCCCCGGTGTGGCCCCCGGCGGCGCCGCGCCCCGGTCCTCCATCAGCTGCACGGGCACGATGTCGGTGAGCGGGCGATCGGCGATCACCACCGCTGCGGCGTGGATGCCCGCGTTGCGGACGATTCCCTCGAGCCCCTTTGCCGTGTCGATGATCTGGCGCGACTCGGGCTCCGAGTCGTAGGCCCGGCGCAGCTCCGGCTCCTCGGAGAGGTACTCGTCGAACGACTTCGTGCGGCCCATGATGGGCTCGGGGATCAGCTTGGCCAGCCGGTCGCCGGTGCCGTAGTCGAGGCCCAGCACTCGGGCGGCGTCTCGCGTGGCGTTGCGCGGCAGCATCTTGCCGAAGGTCACGATCTGGGCCACGGACTCCTTGCCGTACTTCTCCTCCACGTAGCGCATCACGCGGGCGCGGCCCCGGACCGAGAAGTCGATGTCGATGTCCGGCATCGACACCCGCTCGGGGTTGAGGAAGCGCTCGAACAGCAGCCCGTAGGCCAGCGGGTCGACCTCGGTGATGTTGAGCGAGTAGGACACGAGCGAGCCCGCCGCCGAGCCGCGCCCGGGGCCCACGGAGATGCCGGAGTCCTTGGCGAACTTCACGAAGTCCCAGACGATCAGGAAGTAGGCCGAGAAGCCCATCCGCTCGATCACCTCGAGCTCCATCTCCAGTCGCTCGACCGCCTCGGCCGGGGGCGGATCGCCGTAGCGCTTGCGCAGGCCGGCGTGGGCCATGCGGCGCAGGTAGTCGGCCTCCGCCTCCCCCTCCGGCGTGGGGAAGCGCGGGATCAGCAGCTTGCCGAGCTCGATCTCGACCTGGCAGCGGTCGGCGATCTCGAGGCTCGTGCGCAGCGCCTCCGGCCACTCACCGAAGTCCTCGGCCATCTCGGTGGTGCTCTTCAGGAAGAACTCGTTGGTGTCGAAGGACAGCTTCGGCTGAGCCAGGGTGCTCTTGGTCTGCACGCACAGAAGCGCGCGGTGGTTGTCGTAGTCCTCGCGGCGCAGGTAGTGGACGTCGCCCGTGGCCACCAGGGGGCGACCGACCTCGCGGGCGATCTCGGCGATCCCCGCGTTGGCGCGCTCCTGATCGGCCACGCCGTTCTTCTGGACCTCGAAGAAGACGTTGTCGGAGCCGAACACCTGCATGAGGGCGTCGGCGTGGGACCGGGCCTCGGCGGGCGAGCCGTCCACGAGGCGGCGGCAGATGCGCGACTGCAGGCAGCCGGTGAGCGCCAGCACGCCCTCGGAGTGCCGCGACAGCAGCTCGAGGTCGACGTTGGCCTTGCCGCGGCGGTAGCCCTCGAGATAGCCCGCCGAGCTGAGCTTGACCAGGTTGCGAAAGCCCTGGTCGCTGGCGGCCAGCAGGGTGAGGTGGTTGCGCTCGTAGCGCACGGCCTCGGTGGCGCGGTCGTCGACGAAATAGGCCTCGAGCCCGAGAATCGGCTTGATTCCGTGCTTTCGGCAGGCCTTGTAGTGCTCCACGGCACCGTTCATCACGCCGTGGTCGGTGAGCCCCAGGGCGGGCTGATCGTGCGCGGCGGCGCGCTCGGCCAGCGCGTCGATCCGGCAGGCGCCGTCGAGCACCGAGTACTCGGAATGGACGTGGAGATGCGCGAACGACATCGGGCGATCGACTATACGGTCGGGGGCCGACGACTCAGGCTGGCCGGGATGGTCAGCGGGCGCCCAATCGGCGCAGCTTGCGGACTGCCGGGTGATGGGGCGGGTATAACCCCTACATGCTCAAGGAAGGGCCGATCCCGCGCTTCGTGCACGGCTTCATCGAGTACGCGGCCGGCGTGCTCCTGATCGTCTCGCCATTCCTGCTCAGCTTCGAGTCAGGCGCCGCGGTCGCAGTGGCCATCCTCGCGGGCCTCGTGGTGCTGTTCCTGGCCGCCGCCACCGAGGGCCCGACCAGCCTCATCAACTACGTGCCCCTGGCGGCGCACGTGGTGCTCGACTACGTGCTGGCCGGCGTGCTGATCGCCATGCCGTTCATCGCCGGCTTCTCCGACGAGACGGCGCCCACCGCCTTCTTCATCGCGCTCGGCGTCCTGCACCTCTTGGTCACGATCGGGACCCGCTTCAAGAAAGAGGACAAGCCGCGGCGAAGCCGGCGCGAGCGCAAGGCGGAGCGGCGGGCCAAGCCCGCACCCGCGCCGGGAGAGCTGGCGGCGTCGGATTCGCGCGAGCCCGCGCCCGGGCGGGCGCCCGAGCGCAGCCGGCCGCCCGCCGATCCGGCTCGCTAGCTGTCGTCGTCGCCCGTGGCCCAGGCGGCCACGAGGGCGCCCACCAGCGCTAGCAGCACGGTGGCGCCGGCACCCAGCTTGAGCTTGTTCTGGCCAAGCTTGCGCTTCGCGACGGCGCGGATGCCCTGCCACGTGAGCCAGCCGAGCAGCGTGTAGCCCTTGATCATCATGTCTCTCCGGTTCCCCGTTTCCGCACGTTGTAAGCCATCCGCGACTGCAGCGACCACAATTCGATGAAGCCCGGGCTGGCCTGCTGGGAGAAAAGGCCACCCGACTCGCCGAAGCCGGCCAGCGCCGGGTCGTACAACGCGTTGGGCGAGCGCCGGGCCACAGCGCGGGCCGAGCCCTTGTAGAGCCGCATCGTGATCTCCCCGGTGATCTGCTCGTTGACCGAGTCCATCAGCGCGTTCAGGTCCGACACCAGGGGCTCGTACCAGAGACCGGCGTAGACCAGGTAGGCCCAGTGGGCGTCGAGCTGCGGCTTGAAGTTGTTCTGATGGATCGTGCCCACCAGCTTCTCGAGCTCCTTGTGCGCGGTGAGCACGATCGCCGCCGCCGGCACCTCGTACAGGTCGCGCACCTTGAGCCCGACGATGCGGTCCTCGATGTGGTCGACGATGCCCACGCCGTGGCGGGCGCCGACCTCTCCGGCCCGCTCGAGCAGCTCCACCAGGCCGAGCCGCTCGCCGTCGAGCGACACCGGCACCCCGCGCTCGAAGCCGACGACCACGTCCTGAGGCTCGTCGGGCGCCTCCTCCGGGCGCGTGACCAGCTGGAAGACGTCGTCGCGCGGCGGCTCGTCGAGGTCCTCGATCGCGCCGCCCTCCGAGGAGCGCCCCCACAGGTTGTCGTCGATCGAGTAGGGCGGCGACTCGGTGCCACCCTTGACCGGGATCCCGTGCTCGCGCGCGTAGGCGACCTCCTCCTCGCGCCCCATCTGCCAGCCGCGCACAGGCGCGATGATCTTCATCGCGGGATCGAGAGCGATGACCGTCGACTCGATTCGCACCTGGTCGTTGCCCTTGCCGGTGCAGCCGTGGGCGATCGTGTCGCAGTCCGCGCGGCGCGCGTACTCCACCGCGAGCTTGGCGATCAGCGGCCGTCCCAGCGCCGTGAACAGCGGGTACCCGCCGCCGTAGAGCGCGTTGGCCTTGATCGCCGGGAGGACGTAGTCGCGCGCGAACTCCTCGCGCGCGTCGACCACGTGGCAGTCGAGCGCGCCCAGCTGGAGCGCCTTGCCCCGAACCACGTCGTAGTCCTCGCCCGGCTGGCCGAGGTTGACGGTCAGAGCCACCACCTCGGCCTCGTACTCGTCCTGGATCCACTTGAGCATCACCGAGGTGTCGAGGCCGCCCGAGTACAGCAAGAGGACGCGTCCCACCTCCCCGGGGCCGGCCTCGTAGGAGGCCGTCTTGATCAGCGTGTGGCGTTCGTCGGCCAAGGGCGAGGCACCCTACAGCGCGTCCCCGATCCGCCGCACCGCTTCGTCGATCTCTTCGCCCGAGACCGTCAGCGGCGGCAACAGGCGGACCGTGTCCGGGCCGGTGGCGTTGACCACCAGGCGCTGCTCGAGCAGCAGACGACGGGCCAGGGCCGGGCCGTCGTCGCACGCGAAGGCCAGCATCAGCCCCAGGCCGCGCACCTCGAGCCCAATCTCCTGCAGCCCGGCGGCTAGGCGGTCGCCCTTGGCGGATACCTCGTCGAGAAATGCTCTGTGGCTCACCGTGTCGAGCACGACAGCGGCGGCAGCCGCTATCACCGGCCCACCGGCAAACGTGGAACCGTGGTCGCCTGGACGCAGCACTTCGTTGTAGGAGGGATTGGTGACGCACGCGCCCACCGGCAGCCCGCCACCCAGCCCCTTGGCCACCGTCATCACGTCCGGCGTGACGCCCAGTTGCTGCCAGGCCCAGAGTGTGCCCGTCCGGCCCATGCCGCACTGGATCTCGTCGAACATCAGAAGGGCGCCGTGCGCGTCGCATGCCGCGCGGGCGTCCGCCAGAAGCTCGGGATCGATCGGGTGGATGCCGCCCTCGCCCTGGACCGGCTCGATCAGCACGGCGGCCGTTCGCTCATCCACGGGCAGGGGACCCTCGCGCGGCGCCACGCGGAAGCCGGGCACCAGCGGCGCGAAGGGCGCCTGCTTGGTCTCCTGCGGAGTCGCCGACAGCGCGCCCATGGTGCGGCCGTGGAACCCGCCCTCGAGTACCACGAAGTCGCCGCCGGGCTTGTGGCGCCGGGCCAGCTTGAGGGCACACTCGATGGCCTCGGTGCCCGAGTTGCACAGGAAGACCTTGCCGCCCAGGGAATGTTCCGAAAGTTGGCCGGCGAGCCTCATCCCGGGCTCGGTGTAGTACAGGTTGCCCACGTGCATGAGCCGACCGGCCTGCTCGCGCACCGCCTTCACCACCGCGGGGTGGCAGTGGCCGAGCTGAGCGACCGAGATCCCGGCCAGGAAGTCGAGGTATTCGTTGCCCTCGTCGTCCCACAGCCGCGTGCCCTCGCCACGCACGAACTCGACCGGGTTGCGCAGGTAGGTCCCCATGACCGCCTCGCGCTCAAGGCCCTGTAGCTCCGCTAGGGCCACAGCTTGGTCCCGATGCCCTCGTCGGTGAACAGCTCGAGCAGGAGCGAGTGCGGCAGGCGGCCGTCGATGATGTAGGCGTTCGAAACTCCGGACTCGAGCGCGTGCACGCAGGCCTCGAGCTTGGGCCGCATGCCGCCGCTCGTCTCCGGAAGCCGGGCGCGGACATCCGCAGCCGTGGCCTCGGACACGCGGCTCGCCGGGTCGTCCGGGTTCGCGCGCCAGCCCTCCACGTCGGTGAGGAACATGACCTTGAACGCCCCGAGCGCTTCGGCCACCGCGGCCGCGGCGGCGTCCGCGTTGACGTTGTAGGAGCGGCCCTCGGCGTCGGCGCCCACCGAGGCGATCACCGGGATGTAGTCGGCGGCGATGTGGTTGAGCACGCCGGCGTCCACGCGCTCGATGTCGCCCACGAAGCCCACGTCGGTCTCCCCCGCCAGGCGCTTCCTGACCGTGAACAGCCGGCCGTCGTCACCGCACAGCCCCACGGCCGGCTGCCCGTGGCGGCCCAGCAGCAGGACTATGTCCTTGTTCTGCTTGCCCACCAGCACCATCTTGGCCACCTCGACTGTGGCCTCGTCGGACACGCGCAGGCCGTCCACGAACCTGACCTCCATGCCGAGCCGCTCCATGTAGCGGGTGATGTCCGGCCCTCCCCCGTGCACCACCACCGGGTTCATGCCCACGTACTTGAGGAGCACCACGTCGCGGGCGAAGTCCTCCTTGAGCTCCGGGTCGGTCATCGCCGCGCCGCCGTACTTGATCACCACCGTCTCCCCGTGGTACTCGCGGATGTAGGGCAGCGCCTCGAGGAGGGTGGCGACGTCGCGCTTCACGAGGTGTAGCTCGCGTTGTAGTCGACGTAGGCGGTGGACAGGTCGGAGAAGAAGACCTCGGTCTCGCCGCCCTCGCCGGGCATGGTCAGGCGGTACTCCACCTCGGGGCCGCTCACCAGCTCCGCCGCCGCGGGCTCGACCACCTCGCCCGCCGATACCACCTGATGCCCCTCGATCTCGAGGTCGGCGATGAACGGCTCGTCGTCGGGCCAGACCGCGCCCGCCGCCTGCAGAATGCGGCCGAAGTTGGGGTCGCCGCCGTGCAGCGCCGCCTTCACCAGCGGCGAGTTGGCGATGGCCCGGGCCACCGGCTCCACGGCATCGGGCCGTCCCTCGACCACGATCCGCCCCACCCGCCGCGCGCCCTCGCCGTCGGCCACGATGTCCAGCGCCAGCTGCCGCAGCAGGGCGTCGAAGGCCTCGCCCAGCCGCAGTTCGTCGTCGCTCTCGGGCTCCACCCGCACGCCGGTGTGGCCGTTGGCCATGGCCACCACCGTGTCGCT
The DNA here is from genome assembly GCA_963751105.1 of uncultured Thermoleophilaceae bacterium. Lineage (GTDB taxonomy): Bacteria > Actinomycetota > Thermoleophilia > Solirubrobacterales > Thermoleophilaceae > JACVRW01. Next base: position 1,623,062 of record CAVVTG010000002.1, read on the forward strand.
CGTGGAGAGCTGCCCGTCCACGGAGATGCGGTCGAACGAGCGCTTGACGCACACGCCAGTGAGGAGCTCGAGGGTCTCCTGCTCGAGCACGGCGTCGGTCTGCACGAAGCAGAACATGGTGGCGAAGCGCGGCGAGATCATCCCCGCCCCCTTGGCCTGGGCGGACAGCCGCACGGCCCCGCCGGAGAGGTGCACCTGGAGGCAGGCCCGCTTGGGCCCGGCGTCGCTGGTGAGGATGGCCTCGGAGAAGGTCTCCGCCTCGAGGCCCAGCTCGTCGCACGCGCGCTCCACTCCGCCCACCACCGCCTCGCGCGGCAGCTCCGTCCCGATCACCCCGGTGGAGGCCACGGCCACCCGCCCGGGCTCGAGACCCAGCTTGGCCGCCGCGGCCGCCTGCATCGCTGCGGCGGTGTCGAGGCCGCGCTGCCCGTCGCCCACGTTCGAGCAGCCCGAGTTGACGGCCACCGCGCGCAGCTCGCCGAGCTCGGCCAGGCGCGAGACGATCACCGGGGCCCCCACCCGGGCGTTGGTGGTGAAGCGCGCCGCGGACACCGTGGCCGGGGAGTCCGACACCAGCACCCCCACGTCGAGCCCGTCCGGCTTGATGCCCGCCGCCACGCCGGCGGCGCGGAAGCCGGTGGGCAGCTCGTGGTCGGGCAGCTCACCGGCGTGCACCGGGCTGTCGACCCAGCGGGAGCGGAAGAAGGAGATGACCTCGCTCACTCCAGTCCCTCAGTCTCAGGCAGCCCGAGCATCAGGTTGAGGTCCTGCACGGCCTGGCCGGCGGCGCCCTTCCACAGGTTGTCGATGGCGCAGAAGCTGAGCACCCGCTCGTTCACGACCGTCACCTGCACCCGGGCGCCGTTGGTGTCCCGCACGTCGCGCGTGCGCGGCGGATCGCCTGTCACGTGCACGAAGGGCTCGTCGGCGTAGGCGCTCTCGAACAGCTCGCGCGCCTCCTCCGCGGTGATCGGCTCGCTCGGGATCGAGTAGCAGCTGGCGAGTATCCCTTGGTCGATCGGGAGCAGGTGGGTCACGAAGCTGAAATGGATGCCCGGCAGCTCCTGCTCGAGCTCGGCCGTGTGACGGTGTCCCTCCACCTTGTAGGCGTTCACGTTGTCCACCACCGAGACGAAGTGGGTCTCGTCGGTGGCCTCGCGCCCGGCGCCCGAGACGCCGGCCTTGATGTCCACCGCCGACTCGCTGATCCGGTCCCGGAGCGGCAGGAGCGCCAGCAGCGCCGCGGTGGAGTTGCAGCCCGGCCCGGCCACCAGCTGCGAGGCGCGGATCTCGTCCCGGTGCGCCTCGGGCAGGCCGTAGACCGCCTCGCGGAGCAGGTCGGGCGCCTCGTGCGGCTGGTACCAGTGCTCGTAGCGCTCCCGGTCGAGACGGAAGTCCGCGGACAGGTCGACCACCTTCAGCCCCCGCTCACGCAGCGCGCTCACCGCTCCCGCGGCGGCCTTGTGCGGGTAGGCCACCAGCGCAGCCTCGGCGCGGTCGGCGATCGCGTCGGGGTCGAACTCCTCCAGCACCGTGTCCACGCCGTAGCGGGCGTAGAGCTCGTCGTGGCGGATTCCCGCCCGGTCGCGCGCGGTGGCCGCGGCCAGGCGCAGCGACGGGTGCCGGTCCACGATCCGTGCGCACAGCGCGCCGCCGAAGCCGCGCGCGCCGATCACCGCCACGTCATGCACGCAGCCGCCCTCCCAGCGTCTCGAGCTCGCGCTCGATCGCGGCGCGAAGCTCCGCGACCTCCTCGTCGGTGAGGGTGCGGTCGGGGGCGCGGAACTCGAGCCTCAGCGCCAGCGACTTGCTGCCCTCCCCCACCTGCTCGCCCCGGTAGAGGTCGAAGACGCTGACCCGGCCGAGCAGCTCGCCCCCGCCGCGACGCACCGCCTCCTCGATGCGCTGGGCGGGCACGTCGTCGGCCACCACCACGGCGATGTCCTGGAGCACGGCCGGGAAGCCAGTCACGTCGCGATACACGCCCGTCCCGGCGCCGGTGAGCTCGAGCAGCGCGTCGAAGTCGAGCTCGAAGCCCGACACCGGGTCGGCCAGGTCCCAGGCCTTGTACCACGAGCGGATGCAGCTCTCCGAGCCAGCCCAGCTCGCGGCCGTCCGCACCGATGGTGGCCGCCCGGCCGGGGTGCAGGAACGCGGGCCCGCCGTCGTGAGCCTCCCAGGAGACCTCGGCCACGTCGAAGAGGGCCTCCACCAGGGCTCGGGCCGCGTAGAAGTCGGCGGCCCGGGCGGCACTGCGCCAGCCAGCCGGGGCGGCCTCGGTCATCAGCACGGCGAGGTGGTGGCTCTCCTGCGCGGGAAGCGCGCCGTGCGGAGAGGTCTCCTCACCGGCGGCTGCGCCGTTGCCGGCGGCGCCGGGAAGCGGCCGGTACACGTGGGCCGACTCGAACAGCGCCTGGCCCGGGCGGCCGTGCGCGGCGTTGTGGCGCGCCACGTCGAGCAGGCCGGGAAGCAGCAGGGGGCGCATCAGGCTCTGCTCCTCGGACAGCGGATTGTCGAGCTCGAGCACCGGTTCGCCGGTCAGGCGCAGCCGTCGCAGTGCCTCCGCGGAGGTGAAGCTGTAGGCGATGCACTCGTGCAGGCCGCGGTCGCGCAACAGGTCCTCGACCCGCCGGCGCAGTCGCTGCGCGGGGGTCAGCCGGCCCACCGCCTCCGTGCGGGCCGGAAGCGTGGTGGGCAGCCGGTCGAGCCCGTGGATGCGGGCCACCTCCTCGATCAGGTCGGCCTCGCGCCGGACATCGGCGTCACGCCAGTAGGGCACGCGCCATCCGCCCTGCTCGGCCTCGAACCCGAGCCTGGCGAGGATCTCGTCCACGCGCTCGGCCGGGATCTGTTCGCCCAGCAGGCGCTCCATGCGCTCCAGACGCAGGCCCACCACCCGCGGCTCGAGCGGCTCGGGATAGACGTCCACCGTTCCCGGGACCAGGCGGGCGCCGCAGAGGTCGACCATCAGGCGGGCGGCCAGCCGCTGTCCGGCCATGGCCAGGTCGGGGTGAAGCTGCTTCTCGAAGCGAGCCGAGGCCTCGGTGCGCAGGCCCAGGACCTTCGAGGTGCGCATGATGTTGGGGCCGACCCAGGTGGCGGCCTCCATCAGCACCCTCGTGGTGCCATCCGACACCTCCGAGATCTGGCCGCCCATGATCCCGGCGATCCCGCTGGGTCCCTCGGCGTCGCATACCAGCGCGACCTCTGAACTGAAGCGGCGTTCCACGTCGTCGAGCGTGGTCATCGTCTCGCCCTCGGACGCCCGGCGCACCACGATGCGCGAGCCGCGCACGCGGTCCAGGTCGAAGGCGTGCAGCGCCTGTCCGGTGGCCAGCATCACGTAGTTGGTGATGTCCACCACGTTCGAGATCGGGCGCTGGCCGGCGGCCATCAGCCGCTGTTTGAGCCACAGCGGCGACGGACCGATCTGCACGTCCTCGTACACGCGCGCGGTGAAGCGCAGGCAGATCTCGGGGTCGATCTCGATCGAAACGCGATCGTCGGCCCGGTCGTCTCCCGCCGGCTCCGCATCGGCAGCGCCGGGATCGTCGGCCAGAGGAGCGCCGGTGATGGCGTGCACCTCGCGGGCCACGCCGTAGACCGCCATCGTGTCCGGGCGGTTGGGGGTGATCTCGAGCTCGAGCACCTCGTCGGCGATCGGCAGGTGGTCGGCCAGCGGAGCTCCCACGGGCAGCTCGCCGGGCAGGACCATGATGCCGGCGTGGTCCTCGCCGATGCCCACCTCGTCCTCGGCCAGGATCATCCCGCTCGACTTCACGCCGCGCAGCTCGGCCTCGCCGAGCTCTGTGCCGTCCGGCAGGATCGCGCCCGGCAGGGCCACGGCCACCGTCTGGCCCGCCGCCACGTTCGGTGCGCCGCAGACGATCGTCTGCGGCTCGCCCCGGCCCACGTCGACCACGCACACGCTCAGCCGGTCGGCGTTGGGATGCCGCTCGGACTCCAGCACCCGCCCCGTGAGGAATGCCGCGGGGTCGCCCACGCCGGCGTGGTGCAGTCGCTCGAGCTTGACGCCGGCCATCGTGAGGGCATCGGCGGTCTCCGCGGCCGACAGCCCGGGATCGCAGTAGGAGCGCAGCCAGGCGTGCGGGACCCTCATGCGCCCGCCCCGAACTGCTCCAAGAGGCGCAGGTCGTTGTCGTAGAGCATGCGCAGGTCCGGGACCTCGTAGACCACGCTGGCGATGCGCTCGATGCCCATCCCGAAGGCGAAGCCCTGCACACGCTCGTTGTCGTAGCCCGTGGCCTTCACGTAGTCGAGCACGTTGGGGTCGACCATTCCGGAGCCGAGGATCTCGATCCAGGCCTCGCCCTTGCACGTGCCGCAGCGCTGGGAGCCCTCCCAGCCGGTTCCGCCGCAGCGAAAGCAGGACACGTCCACCTCCACGCTCGGCTCGGTGAACGGGAAGTAGCCCGGCCGCAGGCGCACCCGGGTGTCCTCCCCGAACAGCTGCCGGGCGAAGGCCAGCAGCACGCCCTGGAGGTCGGCGAGCGTGATGTCCTCGTCGATGGCCAGCCCCTCGAGCTGATGGAACATCGGAACGTGGGTGGCGTCCGGGGTGTCGGGCCGGTAGACCCGTCCCGGCACCACGATGTAGATCGGAGGGCCCTGCGCCTCCATCGCCCGCACCTGCATGGGCGAGGTGTGGGTGCGCAGCAGCACCTGCTCGGCGAGGTAGAACGTGTCGCGCGGGTTGCGGGCCGGATGCTCCGGCGGGTGGTTGAGGGCGGTGAAGTTGTAGTAGCCGTACTCGATCTCGGGGCCCTCGAGCACCGAGAAGCCCAGCCCGACGAAGACGTCCTCCATCTGACGCCGGATCTGCGAGACGAGGTGGAGCCGCCCGGCGGGTTGCGGCGGATCGCCCGGGAGGGTCACGTCGATGCGGTCCTCGGCCAGACGGCGGTCGAGCTCTGCGGTCTCGAGCTGCTCGGTCCGGTCCGCCAGCAGCGCCTCGAGCGCCTGGCGCACCTCGTTGGCCTGCTTGCCCACCGGCCCCCGCTGGTCGGGTGGCAGCTCGCCGATCGAGCGCAGCGTGGCGGTGAGCTCTGACTTGCGGCCCAGGAGGCGCACCCGCAGCTCCTCGAGCTCGGCGGCGGAGCCAGCCGCGCGGATGGCGCCCTCGCCCTCGGCGCGAAGCTGCTGGAGGTCAGCCATCGGCGGCCATCCTATTTGCCGCTTCGTAGAGGGCGACGGTGGCCGCCATGGCGACGTTGAGCGAGTCGGTGGCCACCGGGATGCGGGCCGCCTCCAGCCCTTCCGGGATCCCGCCTCGCTCCGATCCGAGCACGAGCACGAGCGGAGGCGACAGGTCGATGTCGCCGAGGTCGCGGTCGGCTGAGGGGTCGAGCGCCAGCGGGCGCCCGCGGATCTCGGCGAGGTGGGCGCGGCCGGGGGGCTTCGCGAAGATCGACCCCATCGAGGCCCGCACGGCCTTCGGCGAGTACGGATCCGCGCAGCCGGGTCCCAATACGACCGTCGCGTCCGCCAGGGCGTGCGCGGAGCGGATGATCGTGCCGACGTTGCCCGGGTCTTCGACTCCATGCAGGTACACGAGCAGCCCGCCCTCGGGCTCCGCCCGGCGTTGGGGGTAGACGCCGATCACCCGGGTGCCGGAGGCCAGCGTGCTCACCGCGTCCAGCAGCTCGGATTCCACGTCTGCCCCCGCGCGGAGCACGAACTCGGGTCGCCAGTCCGCCGCGGCCGCCGCGTCGACCAGGTCCTCGCCCTCCGCCGCGAACAGCCCGAGCTTCTCCCGCCAGCGCTTCTGCTGGAGCTTCCGGATCGTCTTGAGCTTGTGGTTGTCGGGTGAGGTGATCATCGGAGCAACAAAAAGGGCGCCACTCTGGGCGCCCGGGAGAGAGTCGAGTTCCGCTTTGGGTCAGGCCGCAGCGGACTCCCGGGCTGTCTCGGCAAAACGTCGGAACGTCTCTGGGTCGCGGACGGCGATGTCCGCGAGCACCTTACGGTCGACCTCGATGCCGGCCAGCTTGAGGCCGTGCATGAACTGGCTGTAGGTCATGCCCTCCTGCCGGGCGGCGGCGTTGATGCGGGTGATCCACAGGCGGCGGAAGTCGCGCTTGCGGTTGCGGCGGTCCCGGTACGCGTACGAGTCGGCCTTGAGCAGGGCCTCCTTGGCCCGCTTGTAGCTCGACTTGGCCTGGCCGCGGTAGCCCTTGGTCCGCTCCAGGGTGGCGCGCCGCTTCTTGCGGGCGTGGACTGAGCGCTTGACGCGGCTCATTTGTGCAACAGCTCCATCACGCGCTTGTGGTCGGCCTTGGAGACCTCCACCGGCCGGCCCAGGTGACGCTTACGCTTCGCCGACTTCTTCCCGAGCATGTGGCTCGTGAAGGAGTGCCGCGCGATCAGCTTCTTGTTGGCCGTCTTGCGGAAGCGCTTCTTGGCGCCCGAGTGGGTCTTCATCTTGGGCATTGCGACGGTCTATTGAAGCAGACGCGTCTGTGGCTGCCCGGGGGGCCGCCCGGGCCACCGGCGGCAGCGCCCGCCCGGCCGCCGGCGGCATCCAACCAACACACCGTGCCCTCACCTAACAAACTCGTTTGTCAACTGATCAGTCGACAAACGAATATTTCGAGACGTTGCCTCCTGTGCCGGACTGCGGCGGAGGCGCCGGCCTCAGGAGGTCTGTGACTGCTGCGCCGCCGTCGCCGGCTCGGGCTGCTCGGCAGGAGCGGGCTGCTCGGCAGGAGCGGGTGGCTCGGCCGCCGCGGGCGCGGGTTGCTCGGCGGGCGCGGCACCGTCCGAGGAGGAGGTGTCGCTCTCCTCGGCGTCCGGCGGCTGGCGCTTGACCGGCGCCAGCAGCATCGTCATGTTGCGCCCGTCCTGCTGCGGGGACTGTTCGACCGTGCCCAGCTCGGCCACGTCCTCGGCCAGCCGGTTGAGCAGCATCTCGCCGCGCTCGGGGTGGGTCTGCTCGCGGCCGCGGAACATGATGGTCACCTTCACGCGGTCCTCGCCGCGCAGGAAGCGGACCACGTGGTTCTTCTTGGTCTCGTAGTCGTTGGTGGCGATCTTGGGCCGCAGCTTGATCTCGCGCACGTTGACCTGCTTCTGATGACGCCGCGCGGCCTTGGCCTTCTGCTCCTGCTCGTACTTGTACTTCGAGTAGTCGAGCACGCGGCAGACCGGCGGCCGAGCGTCGGGCGCCACCTCCACGAGGTCGAGATCGCGTTCCTGGGCGTAGCGCAAAGCCTTCGGGGTGTCGATCACCCCGATCTGGTTGCCGTCCTCGCCGATGAGGCGTACCTGGGGAACGCGGATGCGCTCGTTGATGCGGGTCTCGTCGCGCTCCGGTGGGCGCCGATCGAACTTACGAGGGATCGGCACTAGTGGCGGCCAGGGATTGCCGTCAAGAGCGCGGAGTGTTGCTGCAGCTCATTCGCGAGCGAGTATAGCGGCGCTGATGCGCCCGGCGAACTCCTCGACCGGCACGGCGCCCTCGTCCCCCTCGCGGTGGCGGCGCACCGCCACGAGGCCGGCGGACTCCTCCTGGTCGCCCACCACGAGCATGTACGGGATCTTCCGGGTCTCGGCGTCACGGATCTTGCGGCGGATCGACTCGCTGCGCTCGTCCACCCGGGCTCGCAGGCCGGCGTCGGCCAAGCGGCGCTCAACGTCCCGGGCATAGGCGGCGTGGCGATCGGCGATCGGTAGGACGATCGCCTGCACAGGTGCGAGCCAGAGCGGGAACTCGCCGCCGTAATGCTCGATCAGGATGCCGATGAAGCGCTCGAAGGAGCCCATCGAGGCCCGGTGGATCATCACCGGCCGGTGCTCGGCGTTGTCCGCGCCGGTGTAGGCGAGCTCGAACTGCTCGGGCATGTAGTAGTCGAGCTGCACCGTTCCGAGCTGCCAGGAGCGGCCGATCGCGTCGGTGATGTGGGCGTCGATCTTGGGTCCGTAGAAGGCGCCGTCGCCCTCGTTGAGGTCGTACTCGAGGCCGCGACTCTCGAGGGCGCTGGCGAGGGCCGCCTCGGCCTTGTCCCACATCTCCTCGCTGCCCACCCGCTTGTCCGGACGGGTGGAGAGCTCGAGGCGCGGCGAGAAGCCGAACTGGTCGTAGAGGAAGAAGCCGAATTCGAGACACCGCAGCACCTCCTCCTCGATCTGCTCCTCGGTGCAGAACACGTGCGCGTCGTCCTGGGTGATGTGGCGCACGCGCAGCAGGCCGTGCAGGGTGCCGCTGGGCTCGTGCCGGTGCACCAGGCCCTGTTCGGCGTAGCGGATGGGCAGATCGCGGTAGGAGCGCAGCTTGCGCTGGTAGATCTGCACGTGCGCCGGGCAGTTCATGGGCTTGAGGCCCATCGGCCGGTCCTCCACGTCGGCGAAGTACATGTTGTCGCGGTACACGTGCCAGTGGCCGGACTGCTTCCACAGGTCGACCGCGTAGAGGATCGGCGTGCGCACCTCGGTGTAGCCGCGCTCCACGTTCGTGGTCCTCCAGAGCCGGGTGAGCTCGTTCCAGAGGTGCGTGCCGTTCGGCAGCCAGAAGGCCGAGCCCGGCGACAGGTCGGAGAACATGAACAGCTCCAGCTCGCGGCCCAGCTTGCGATGGTCGCGCTCGCGGGCCTCCTCGAGGCGGCGCAGGTGCTCGGCCAGGTCCTCCTTCGACCGGAAGGCCGTGCCGTATACACGCGTGAGCATCTGGCGGTCCGAGTCGCCGCGCCAGTAGGCCCCGGCCACGCTCAAGAGCTTGAACGCCTTGATGCGCTTGGTGCCCGGTCCGTGAGGGCCGCGGCAGAGGTCGGTGAACGGGCCGTTGCGGTACAGCGAGACCGTCTCCACGCCTTCGTCAGCGATCAGGTCCTCGATCAGCTCGACCTTGTAGTCCTGGCCCTCGGCCCGGAAGCGCTCGATCGCCTCCGCCACCGGGACGTCCGTGCGCTCGAACTGCTCGTCGGCGGCGATGTGCTCGCGCATCTTGGCCTCGACACGCTCGAAGTCCTCCTCGGTGAGCTTCTGGCCCTCGGGGAACTCGAAGTCGTAGTAGAAGCCGTCGGCGATCGGGGGGCCGATGGAGATCCTGACCCCGGGGTAGAGCTCGAGCACGGCGGTGGCGAGCACGTGGGCCGCGTCGTGGCGGATCAGCCACAGGCCGTCGTCGTCACGGGCAGTCACGATCTCGAGCGGCCCCTCCTCGAGAGGGGCCTCGAGGTCAAGCAGATCGCCGTTCTGGCGCACGCCCAGGGCCGCCCGGGCCAGTCCCTCGCCGATCGCGCGGGCGGCGTCGGCGCCGGTGGCGCCCTCGGGAAGCTCGAGCTCGGAGCCGTCGGGCAGGGTGACCTTCATGCCGAGCCCAACCTAGCGCCCGCCTCCAGGGCCTGCTCCCAGGTGGGAAAGGCGACGAACTCGACGATCAGCCCGTCACGGAAGCGCACCAGATGTCCGGCCTCGAAGCGGAACTCCAGGCCGCTCTCCACGCCTATGCCCTCCATGTGGGCCTCCGCCACGACGCAATCGCCGTACTCCGCGCTGCGCCGCATCTCTACGGCCAGACGCTCCCAGGCCTCGGTCGAGGCGTGCCAGAACTCCTCGATCCGGGCGTGGCCCCGGTACTCGTCGTCCATTCCCACGAAGACTCCGCTCGTGCGGTAGAAGCCGTCCGGGGCGAAGAACTCGGGTATGCGCTCGAGCTGGCCGTGCCCGAACGCGTGGTAGGTCTCGCGCAGGCGGTCGAGATTCGACGACGGCATGAGGGCCGAACCTAAACGCCCTCGACGGCGCCGCGCACCTCACCGAGCGGCTCGCCGCGCAGCACCACCTCGTCGCCGTCCTCGAGGAAGCTGCGCCGGCCGCCGGGCAGCTCGACCGGCTCGGTTCCGTTCCAGCTCAGCTCGATGAGGCTTCCGCGCTGCTCGCGCTCGGGACCGGAGATCGTGCCCGTGGCCAGCAGGTCACCGGTGCGCAGGCTGGCCCCGTTGACCGTCAGGTGGGCGATCTGCTGAGCGATCGACCAGTACAGGTGACGGGTGTTCGTGCGCGACACGACCGTGCCGTTCAACTCGACCTCCAGCGGGATGTCGAAGGCCCAGGGCTCCTCGCGCAGGTAGGGCAGCGGCTCGGGCTCCTGGGGCGGCGCGGTCACGCGGCGTTCGAGCAGCTCCTCGAGCGGCACCACCCAGTTGCTCACCGACGTGCAGAACGACTTGCCCAGGAACGGGCCCAGCGGCTGGTACTCCCACGCCTGCAGGTCACGGGCCGACCAGTCGTTGACCAGCACCATGCCGAACACGTGGTCGAGCGCGCTGTCGACCGGCACCGGCTCGCCCATCCGGCTGGGCGCGCCAACCACGAACCCGGCCTCGAGCTCGATGTCGAGCCGCGCGCTCTCGCCGAAGTCGCCGGCGGCGCGCTGGCCCCGGGGCCGGCGGACCGGGGTGCCGCTGCCCACGACCGTTCCCGCACGGCCGTGGTAGCCCACCGGCAGGTGGCGCCAGTTCGGCAGCAGGGGCTCGCTTCCCGGGCGAAACATCCGGCCGAGGTTCTCCGCGTGCGCGAGCGACGAGTAGAAGTCCACGTAGTCGGCCACCCGGAAGGCAAGCCTCAGCTCGGGCGCCTCCACCTCACTCCCCTCGCCCACCCGGCCGGCGAGCTCACGGCGAAAGTCGGGCCCGGCCGCCATCAGCGGGTTGAGCGAGTCGCCCGCGAGCAGGGGGTCGAGCTCCGACAGGTCGAGCACACGCCCGTCCACCCGCGCGCACACACCGCCGGCGGCCAGCACCCCGTAGGCCAGGCTCACGCCAGCATCCCCAGCCGCTGAAGGTCTTCCACCGGCTCCCGCCACGAGCAGCTGCCGTAGCCGGCGAACAGATGGCGGCGCGCCGCGGCGATCTGGTGGGTGGACGCCCTCAGCCCCTCGACCTCGAGACCGCGCTCGCTCACCGTGAACGCGGCCGGGTCCTCCCGGGCCAGGACGCGCTCGAGCGTGGCTGCGCTGGATCCGTGGGCGGCCGAGAAGGCGGCCGCGGCGAGCAGGTTGAGGAAGCCGTGCATCGGAAAGCCGCTCTCGGCGTCGACGTGGCGGAGCGGGTGATGCAAGCCGGCCGTGGCCTTGAACACCACCCCCGCCTGGCGACAGGCGGCGATCACGAGCGCCACCTGCTCGATCGAGGGGAACGACTCGGCGGTGGCGCCGCCGCAGCGCAGCTTGACCCGGGCGCCGACGGCGGCCGTGGCCCCGATGGCCGCGGGCAGGGTGTCGCGCCAGCGCTCGCCCGGCATCAGCTCGAGGTACTTCTCCACCCTCAGGGTCAGCATCGCGGTCTGCGCCGCGAGCAGCGCGGCGGAACCGGGCCGCGGCGAGGGCAGCGGCAGCTCCAGCGCTTCGACGGGCGCCCCGTCGTCACGAGCGGCGCGGACCACGGCGGCGTCGGCTCGCACGGCCTCGCTCCAGCTGGCCTCGTCGGCCGGCGTCACCCCGTCCAGCACCACCGACAGCCGCGGCGCCCGCTCCCAGCCTCCGGCGGCCTCGCGCAGTTCCTCGAGCTGGGAGGCGCGGCACACGAAGCGCCCGATCATCCACGACTGCTCGGCGGCCCGCGCCGCGCGGTCCTCGGCGCAGCGCATCCTCCATGCCCATCTGCGCCGGCGGAAACAGCGCGGCGTGGTCGATCAACCGCTCCAGCAGCGCCCGCGGAGCGGTGTGGCTGCCGGTGGTCGGGCTCAGCGCGAGACCCGGCTCCCAGGCACGATGTCGTCGCGGCCGTCGGGCCAGCGCACCCATGCCTTGTGGCCACCGTCGTAGTCGGGCGCCCACAGGATCAGGGTGGCCTCCTCGTCCTCGACCCGGCAGGGCTCACTGCCCTCCTCGTCGAGGCCGCGCCACACCCTCACGAAGGCGTTGGATTCCCACTCCTCGCCGACGCTCGTGGGCTCGGTGTGGCCCGGGTGCAGGCGGGTCTCCTTCGGGAGCTGCATGAGCCCGTCCATGATCGAGCTGCGCAGGTCCTCGAAGCTCGTGGAGCCCGGCGCCCGCACCCCTCCCACCGAGCCGCGGAACAGCGTGTCGCCGGTGAACACGTCGGTGTCGTCGACCACGAAGTTGAGCATCCCGGCGGTGTGCCCCGGCGTGAGCATCGAGCCGATCCGGAGCCCCCCGGCCTCGATGATCTCTCCGGGCTCGGTGGTGCGGTCGACGCCGTCGATCAGCTCGGCCTCGATCGGGTGAGCGATCGTCTCCACGCCGTGCCGGTTGCGCCAGGCGTCGGCCTCGGCCACGTGGTCGACGTGGTGGTGGGTGAGCAGCAGCAGGCTCACGTCGACGCCCAGGCGCTCCGCCGCGTCGAGCAGCGGCTGCGAGGGCCCTCCCGCATCGATGACCACGGCCGTCCCGCCCTCCTCGTCAGCCACGAGATAGGTGTTCGACAGCCATTCTGGGTGCATTGAGCGCTCGATGATCATGTTCCGCGGAGCCTAGTATCAGCGCGCGTGGATGACCTGCGTGCTCAGTTCCCCGTTCTCGAGCACACCGCCTACCTGAACGCCGGGACCACCGGCCCGCTGCCGGCGCGCGCGGCCGAAGCGGCGATCGAGTCGTTGCGCGCCCAGACCGAGACCGGGCGGGGCGGTCGCGCCTTCTTCGACTCGCTGCTCGAGGGCGAGGAGGCGCTGCGGGCCCGGGTGGCCGCGCTGATGGGGTGCGCGGCGGAGGAGCTCACGATCACGGGGGCCACCACCGACGGGATCAACGCCGCTCTGCTGGCCCTCGACCTGCGGGCCGGCGACGAGGTGCTCACCAGCGACGAGGAGCACCCGGGCCTGCTGACCCCGCTGGCCGTGGCGCGCGAGAGCCGCAGGGTGCGCCTGCGCGTCGTTCCTTTCGAAGAGCTGCCGGGCGAGGTGCGGCCCGAGACGAGGCTGGTGGCCTGCTCCCACGTCTCCTGGGCCACCGGCAGGGTCATGGACACGGCCGCCCTGGCCGCCGGCCCGGCGCCGGTGCTGCTCGACGGCGCTCAGGGCCTCGGCGCGGTGCCGGTCGACGTGCACGCTCTCGGTTGTGACTTCTACGCCGCCTCGGGGCAGAAGTGGATGTGCGGGCCCAACGGACTCGGCTACCTCTACGCGCGAGCACAGGCCATCCCCGGGCTGGCGCCGCCCTGGCCCGGCTACCACGTGCTCGAGGATCCGCAGCACCCGCTCGAATCGCCGCTCCACGAGGACGCCCGCCGGCTCGGCACCGGCCTCGCCGCCCCCCACCAGCTGGCTTTTGCCATGGCGGCCGTTGAGGTACTCGAGCAGGCGGGTCTCGACGCGATCCAGCAGAGGGCCGCCATGCTGGCCCGGACGCTGGCGGAGCGGCTGGCCGAACGAGGGCTCGAGGTGTCGCCTCGGGGCGAATCCACCCTGGTCAGCTTCGCCGTGCCCGACGCCCCGGGCCTCGTGGAGCGCGCGGCGGCAGACGGGGTGGTGATCCGCTCCCTGCCCGGTGACACGCACGTGCGGGCGTCGGTGGGCGGCTGGTCGAACGAGGCCGACCTCGAGCGCCTGCTTCGCCTCACGAGTTCTTGACGACGATGCCCTCGAGGATGTTGGCCACGCGCTCCGTGGCGTCGATGGCTTCCTCGAGCCGCTCGAAGATGTCCTTCCAGCGGATCACGACCATCGGGTCGATGCCCGTGTCGAACAGCGAGGCGATCGCCTCGCGAACGATGCGATCGCCCTCGTTCTCGAGCCGGTTGACCTCGATGGTGTGGCGCGAGAGGTCCTCGAAGTCCCTGAGGAGAGGCATGGCCGCGGCGATCTCGCCGGCGGCGGCGTGCAGGACCGCCGCAAGGGCCTCGGCCTGGGCCATCGGCGCCTCGATCTTGTAGAGGACGAAGTAGTCCGCCACCTCCTCGGTGTAGTCCACGACGTCGTCGAGCGCGGACGAGAGCTCATGGAGGTCACGCCGGTCGACCGGGGTGGCGTCCGACTGGTTGAGGCGGACGATGATGTCCCGCGTGATGCGGTCCCCCTCCTGCTCGCAGACGAGAATCTGGCCGGCGAGGTCGCTGCGCTCGGGGAAGGCCTTGAGCATCTCCTCGAGCAGCGCGGTGGCGCGCAGGACGTTCTCGCTCGCCTTCTCGATGAGATCGAAGAAGTGGCCGTTCTTCCTCGGTGCCCGGGCCTTCGAAAGCCGCACCACGGCGAAGCTACCAGAGCAGCTAGACGTCGATGCGCGCGTGCTCGAGACGCAGGGCCGGAAGCTCGCCCACCCGCTCGCGGGCGGCACGCGCCGAAGCGCGCCAGTCGTAGTCCACCCGGCGCAGCTCCACGGCGCCGTCGTCGTGGACCAGTCCGTAGGCGGCGCGGTGATCGCCGTCGAAGGGCAGGCCCACGCTGCCCGGGTTGACCAGGTGGATGCCGGCCGGGCCGTGGCGCTCGAACGGCAGGTGGGTGTGGCCGAAGACCACCCGCCGGGCATCGACTCCCATCAGAAGGCCGGCGTCCTGGTCGCCGGGTTCGGGCAGAAAGCTCTCCATGTCGGACACGGGCGAGGCATGGCAGTAGAGGGTGTCGTCCTCGGCCGTCGACTCGGTCAGGGCGAACAGCTCGGCGATCAGGTCCTCGCCGAGCGACTCGCGGCAGGCCTCGATGATCGGGTGCATGGGCTCGGGAGCGTCCGATCGGTCCACGAGCCAGCGCTCCGTGTTCCCCCGGATCCAGCGCGAGGGCTCGAGCTCCCGCAGCCGCGCGACTGTCTCCGCCGGCCAGGCACCCGCCACCGCGTAGTCGCCGCCGAGCAGGTAGCGGTCGGCCGGACAGTCGGCCAGCACCGCCTCCAGGGCCGGCAGGTTCCCGTGGACGTCGTAGAGCAGCGCCAGCACGAGGCGCACGCTACCTCAGGGGCCGCGCCAGCCCACCCCGCGCAGCGTGTCTCGCGCGGCGTCCTCCACGCCCGCGACGGTCAACGCCGCAACGAGGAACAGGGCCAGGGTGAGCGCGATCGGAGCGCGGCGCCGAGACAGCATCAGGGCGGTCGCCGCCGCGAACAGCTCCAGCATCAGCACGAGCCGCGCGGCACGCCCCGTCCACTCGCCCGCCAGCAGCACGGCCTCGCCGGCGAGGGCCCCGGCGAGCAGGGCGATGCTGCTGGCCCGAGCTGCGGGGCTGCCGGCGCGCCACAGCGCGCCGATGAAGCCGAAGGCGCCGCCGGCGGCGCCGGCCACGAGCGACCAGGCAAACGACACCGGGATCACGTAGCCCACCGCTCCCGGGCCGTTCAGCCCCAGGCTCACGAAGTACCAGCAGAGCGTGCCCAGCACCAGCGCGCCCGCGCCCGCCGCCGCGCCCCGCAACCGCGAGCCGGCCAGCGCACCCAGCCCCCACGCCGCGGCCAGCCACGGCGCTCCGAGCGCCTTGGCCATCGTGCCCGCCACCGCGAGGTCCTCTCCTCTCGGCAGCAGCCAGCCGGTGCGCACGAGCACCCGCCCGCCGACGCCGAGCACGAGGGCGGCGAACAGCGTCAGGAGAACGAGGCGCGATGTGCGCATGCCGAAAGTGTGGCTGACGTGTGAGCCTGCGCTCCATCGGGGCACGACCGGTGTTCCCAGCTACATGCACGTCACCCACCACAAACGCCGAGCGGCGTGGGCCGTGGCTATCGCCGCCGTCGCCGCGGTGTCCGCCTCGCCGGCCGCAGCCCAGAGCGACCCACGCTCGTTCCGCGACCTCAACTACGACCTCGACTCGCCGCCCGCGCCTGCGCCCGCCGGCCAGAACTTCCTCGACGTCTACTCGCCCGAGGACGCTCGGCGTGGCTCTCGGCCGGTGGTCGTATACGCCCACGGTGGCGGCTGGAAGATCGGCGACAAGGCCAACCAGATCACCGACAAGGTGAACCTGCTCACCGGTCTGGGCTATGTCTTCGTCAGCGTCAACTACCGCCTCAGCCCCGACGACGTCACGACGCTCGACCCGGCCCGGATCAAGCATCCGGCTCACGCCCACGACGTGGGCGAGGCTTTGGGCTGGCTCGACCGCAATGTGGGCCGCCTGGGCGGAGACCCGGAGCGGATGTTCCTCATGGGCCACTCGGCCGGGGGGCACCTCGTGTCGCTGTTGGGGGCCGACCCGCGCTACGCAGCGGCCTACGGCGTTGATCGCCGGCAGCTGCTCGGCGTGATCTCGCTCGACACGGGAGCGTTCGACGTGGCCGAGCAGGCCAGTCCGGCCGGCGGGCCGGTGCGCCGTCAGCTGATGTGGAACGCCTTTGGCACTCCGGAGGAGAACGCCCTGACCGGCTCCTGGCGCGACGCGTCGCCGCTCACCTGGGCCGACCCGGACGACCCACCCTTCCTGCTCGTGACCCAAACCGTGCCACGAAGGGTGCGCGACAACCAGCGCATGGCCGACGCACTCGCTCAACCCGACTCGGTTCTCTCCGTGCCGCTCTCACACGAGGGGATCAACGATGCGGTCGGAGCGCCGGGCGACGCCTCGGGGGTGACCTCAGCAGTCACCGGTTTCCTGGCACGGCTGGCGGGCCAAGCCGAGCCGCCCCGCGCGCGGATCACCAAGCACCCCCGGAAAGTCGTGACCACGACCCGGCGCCGCGCGGCCGTCAGCTTCCGCTTCCGGTCCAACCGGCCCGACGCACGCTTCAGGTGCCGGCTGGGGGCTGCCCGCTACCAGCGCTGTCGTTCACCGCGCCGCTACCGCCTGAGGCCGGGCCGGTACCGCTTCTCGGTCCGCGCGCTCAGCGCGGACGGGCGAGCCGGGAAGGCGGACAGCTTCGCCTTCAGGGTGGTGCGATCGCGGCGGTGAGGCGAGGAATGGGCCGTACTGGTTCGGTCCCGCTCAGGAAGCCCGAATCCGTGGCGCTGTGCGTCGGGTTTGCGTCGGAGTAGAGCGCGTCGATCTCCTCAAGCGCCGCGATATCGGCGTGGCCATAGGTCGCGAGGAGTTTGTCGACCGCCTTCTCACTCCATCCCATCTGGGTACAGATCCCCCGCGTTGACACCCCGGCCTTGAACAACAGGTGGACGCCGTAGTGCTTCGAGGCGAGATAGAAGTCGTGCTCGAGCCCGGCCGCGGCCCTCACGACCCGCCAGTACGCGGAGAGGGTCGGTGCTGTCAACCGGCCACCGGACTTGTTGGCGAATACGATCGGCAGCGCCCGGGTCGGCTGAGCGAGGAGGGCGTCCCTCGCAGCTGGCGGGAGCGCAATGGTTCGCTCCTGGTTGGACTTCGGCAGGTCGAACCGTCCCCGATATAGCCGGCGCCGCACGTGGACGCCCTGGCGGGCCAAGTCGATGTCCGTCCATTCGAGTCCAGCAAGTTCCGAAGGCCGCATGCCGGTGTAGGCCGCGAACACCAACATGTTCCGCAGCTGCGGGCCGTAGTCCCCGAGCGCGGCGCAGCCGTCCACCAGCCGGTCGAACTCGTCTGGCGTGGGCGGCGCCTCGTCAGCACGTCCCTCCACCCGACGACCCAGCCCACGGAACGGGTTGAAACCGGTCAGTAGCTCCTCATCCAGCGCCCGGTTGAACAGAGCAACCGCGACGTGGACCACCCTGGCGGGTCGCTGCTCGGCCCACGTAATCGCATCGCCCCTGGTTACCCGCGCGAGGGGCAGGTCCCCGAACTCCTTGACCAGCGACCGCAGCGCGGCAGCCTCGGTGTCGAGGCTCGAATCCTTGTACCGACGGCGCGACTTGGTGAGGATCCGCCCGTCCTGCTTGCGCTCAAGCACCTGGTCGGCGTACTCGGCCACCGTGACGCGGTCACCGGCCGGCGAGGCGGCCGGGCAAGAACGATTGTTCTGCCCAGCCGCCGTCCGCTAGCCCAATTCGTACGGGCGAAGGAGCGCGGAGTTACCGCGGTCCGTCGTGGCCGTTTCGGTCGTTCGTGTCATCCCAGTAGGGATCCGAGCTACCCGACTTGGCGAGGCCGCGGGAGATGAAGTAGGCCCCGCCGAGAATCGCAACGTACAGCCAGGCTTGGCGGGCGATGAACTCGTCGGTTCCGTTGTCGCCGCCGTCGATCAGCGCGGCGCTGACCAGGATCGCGACGATCAGACCAACCATCCCCCAGAACTCGGTGGTCTTGAACGCGGCCTTGGTCTCTGTGGCGAGCCGGCGGAAACGGGATCCGACGGCAACGTTGTGGGCTTCGCGCCCGTGGGTCGTGGCACCAGTGGTGGCCATGAGTCCTCCGTGGATGGAAATAGGTTTCCGAGCTACTAGCTGCGGCCGTAAGCGTTCGGCTGCGTCCGCGCCAGCGGCTTTTTGCGGTCCGATGGCTGGGCGAGTGCGCCTTCGCGCCCCCACCCGGCCCAGGCGCTGATGCCCAAGCGGGCACCACCACAAACCTTCGATCAAAGATCGGAGGCTCGCCATCTCGACCGCGGTCCGCACGAACAGCCGCCCCGCTCCGCGTCCCAGTGAAGGTCCGCAGCAGCGGTGCGACCATTGCGTGTGGTCGAGACCTGGGGTCTCGTGTCCGGCCTCTGTACCCGTCACCCGGGACCTCAACCGCGATGGCGACACACCTATGTCTTGGCGCTAGACTGGGCTGTCTACAAGCGTTCGCCTGGTTTCTCCGGTCTCTTTCCTCTCGCGCGCACCTCACCACAGAGACCCGAGAGGACGCAGTTGATGAGTCAGGACACGCAGATGCCCGAGCAGACCGCTGCTGAGCTGCGGGGGATGCAGACGGCGGAGCTTTCGAACGCGATGGTGCGGATCTACAAGGAGCAGTTCGGCCGCGGACCAACCAAGGCGCATTCGGTTTACGCCAGCCCCAACCTCGTGATCTGCACGCTGGAGGACAGCCTCACCCCAGCTGAGCACCGCATGGCGCAACTCGGCGAACACCAACGGATCAGGGACATCCGCAACTTCTTCCAGCACGCGAGCGAGAACGAGTTCGTCGGCACCGTCGAGGAAATCACCGGCCGCAGCGTACGCGCCTTCGTCAGCGGCACCGACAGCAAACACGACGTTTCGTCCGAGGTCTTCTACCTCCACCCGGAGATCACCACCGAAGGCGCCTAAGGAGTACGGCGCGCCCTCTCAAAGTCGCGCCGAACCAACCCCGACGCTCCTGCGACATTCCTGCCCGGTTTCCGGCGTTCGTGCGAAAGAGCGTAGATCGCGTTGCGCGGGACAGTCAGCGGCTTCTCTTTGCCGTGGCGGGATGCGGCGAGCGCTCGAGTGTCGCTACCCCGCGCCCGCCGAACGCTCCCTTGTTGAGCTAGCCGGGAATGTCGCGGGGGTCGTTGCCGTGCGAGTCCTTCTCGCGGATCGAACCGTCTTCGGCGTGGACCACGAGCTCGGCGTTCTGCTCGTCCGCCAGGTGTTGCCCCTGGCTGATCGCTTCTTCCACCGTGTCGTGCGTTGAGCGGTTGTTGCCGCTGACCTCGCACGCCCACTGGTTGCCCTTGGGGACTACGTGAACATCGGGCATTGGGGTGTCTCCTCGTCGGGTTGCGGTCGGCTACCCGGCGCGTGGCGCGTTAACGCTCAAACTGTTCTACGCCCGCCAACTGGCGACCGAGCCGGGGGGTCTCAGTCGCGAGTGCTGCCCACGACCCGGCGTGCTGTGAGGCCTACTCGATGGTCAAGGTTGAATTGTTGAGCGGGCGGAAGGTTCGAAATCCGTTCAACCCCCTTCCGCCCGCGACCGGGCCGGCGGTGCTGGCGGAGCTGCCGCACCCGGTCCCGCTGTCCCGATTGGCTCCGGTGCGCCCAGGCTGTCGGGGGGACGTCTGGGCACGCTTGCGGGTCACTGTGGTGCCCGGTGCGTAAGGGGCCAAACAACCTTTCGAACCCTCGAACCTTTGCGGAGCTGGAGCGTTGCAGCATCTACGAAAGGGGTGACGCTGCGTACCAATGCCCCCAAGCGAGAGAGACGCCAATGAGCGATGACCAACCGGCACCACCCAGCTACTCCCACTCGGCGAACGGGCACACCGACCCGATCATCCAGCGTGCGGCTTGCGGGCTACAAGTCTGGGCGCAGTTGAAGCAGATCGAGCCTCATGAGAGAGCTTTCCACGCCGTGGCGGACCTCAAGGAAGAGGATCTGCGGGCCGTGGTCACCCATCACCTGTTCACGTGGCACCAAAGAGGGTAGGCGGGCGGGGAAGTGGAACCCGTCAGGCGGAGACCGAGATCGGGCGGCAAGAGGCACGAGGCGCAGGGGCCGGCCATAGCGCCGCTCCGGGCCGCACAGCGGAAGCGCGTGGCGGCGATCCGCAAGCTGAACGCCCGCTACGCGGGCCAGGCGTTCCCGAAGCGTGCGGCCGCGAGGTGGAACCGGCTCCGGCGCGAGCTCGACGAGACTGAGGAGCTCATCACCGAACTCCGAGCCCGCTGCGAGCAGCATCATCGCGCAGCCTGACGGACTGCCCCGGGGCGCCCCGGGGGTGCCGTTCACCCGACCCGAAGAATCTTCATCTCACCTGACCGGCGTTCGGACCGTCTGAAGATCCTTCAGAATATGCCAAATTGCAGGGAAAACTTAGGGTTGCGCCGTCTGGCAAGGGGGTGTACGGTCGCTGCTCTAGACAAGCGCCCCCGCACCGGTAGAGGCCCGGCCGGGGGCATGGCACAGGAGGCGTTACTCCCATGCAAGAGAATCCTACGACGGCCGTCACCATCGCGGAACTCGAGCAACGCTCGCTTGAGGTTGCCGAAGCGGAGAGCCGGGCGCTGCGGGCGTTGGCCGACCATTTGCGTGAGGCGGCGGTGCAACTGCCCCGCGACTCCACGATGGGCATGCGCTTCGCCAAGCACGCGCAGGGCTTCGACTCCACCGCCTCGTTCGTAGACCACCACATTGACGCGGTGGGCACGCTTGCCCTACAGACCTTCACGCTGGAGACAGACCGTGACGTGAAGCGGCGCTATGGGCCCACCCCCGAGGATTGAGGGCCACCCGCGCGTCCTGACCCGAGGAGCGCGCCTGTCAGGGCCCCCCATCGGGCGTGATGTCTCTCGAGCATTCCCGACGCAAGCCGGTCTCGTGCGTCGGAATTGCGTCGGAAGCGCCGCCGCATCGAAGCGAATAGGTGCGAAGGCGGGGCTGGGCGGAGCGGTATTCGCCGCTGTTCGCCCGCATTCGCCGCGAACCGGGCATGGGCCGTACTGGGCTCGAACCAGTGACCTCCGGCTTGTCGAGCCGGCGCTCTCCCAGCTGAGCTAACGGCCCGGGAGCAGCGGCGGAGTATAGCTGTGCTCCTGCGCCTGCCGAATGGCGCTCAGGCACGAGTTCACCCCCGCCGAGGCGGGTACAGGGGGGCCATGGAAGAGAAGCCGCGCCAGGACGAGAAGACGCCCGAGACCGCCGAGCCGCCGGAGGCCGAGGAGATGTCGGAGAAGGTGCCCGACGAGGCCAGCGGCGAGGGCGACACGCCGCTCGGCGACACCGATCAGCACTCAGACGCTGAGGGACCGCACGGGACGGGCTGATTCGGGGGCGCTCGGCGCCGCTGGCGGGCCGGGCGGAGGGAGCTTGCCGTGGGCACGCATGGTGACCTCGAAGGTCTCGCGGCTCGTGTGACGGGGCCGCCATCCGGTGGTCTGCTTGAGCTTCTCGTTCGACACCAGCCAGGGATACAGGGCGAACTCGATCTGGCCGGGCGGAGCCTCTGAGAGCCGGGCCGCCCACATCGTCTTTGCCAGTCCGCGGTACGCCCGTAACGGCATCTTGCGGACCGGGGTCCCCAGCAGCTCGGCGCACTCGCGCAGGGTCATCTCACCGTCACCGGCCACGTTGAACGCCCCGGCGTGCCGACCCAGCAGCAGCGCGGTGACCCCCTCCACCACGTCGTCCTCGTGCACGAACTGGATCCGCTCGTCGAGGTTGCCCACGTCGACCGCGAACGGCTGTTTCGTCCACAGGCGCACAAGGTAGTTGTCGACGTTGGGGCCGAACACGATGGAGGGACGCACGATCGTCATGGTGCGGTCGGGCCAGGCCGCGGCCCACAGCTGGCAGATGCGGTCCGACTCCGTCTTGTCACGCGCGTAGGAGAAGCCCGGCACCCCACGGACCGGGTCGGCCTCGGTGAGCGGTACCGGATTGTCGGGAAAGGCGCCGTAGGCCACCGCAGAGCTCGTCACGAGCACGTGTGGAGTGCCGGCCGACCCAGCCGCTTCCAGGACGTTGTGGGTGCCGTTCACGTCCACGTCGTACATCAGATGCTCGTCGTGCGAGGGGTTGAGGATGAACGCGAGGTGCACGAGAACATCGGGCTTGGCCCGCTCGAGCGCCGAGCGCACCGCCTCCGCGTCGCGGACGTCCAGGCGCTCGAACGCCGTCTTCGGCTTGTAGCCGCGCGGCGGGACGACGTCGCAGATGACGATCCGCTCGGTGTCGTCCCGGCGCGAGAGAAGGTCGACGAGACGGCTGCCTATGTAACCGGAGCCACCGGTGATGACGTAGCGCATGTCAGCGCACGGTATACGGCCCCGTCGAGACGGCGTGGTAGCCCTTGGCCCCCACCGCGGCAGCCAGCTCGCTGCGCGGCTCCTCGCCGGCGCGCACGCGGTCGAGCGCCTGCCGAAAGTCCCAGCGAGGCGACCAGCCCAGCTCGCGCCGCGCGAGCTCGTTCACGTAGACCCGCTCGATGCTTCCGAACAGCCGCCAGCCGCGCTCGGCGTACAGGTCCTCGCAGTCCGGGAAGAGGCGATGCACCACCGCCGGGGCGTCGGCTCGCAGGTCCGCCAGGTCGTCGCGCGTGAAGGGCGTCGTCGCGCTGACGATGTAACGGCCGAAGCCGATGGCCGGCGCCCGCTCGAGGGCGAGCCGGTGCGCGTCGACCACGTCCTCGAGATCGACCCTGCGGTAGAGCAGCTCGTTCACCTTGAGGTTGGTGTCGTCGTAGTCGGCCCGCACGTCGTCGCGGTCGTCGGCCTCGGGGAAGAAGCGCGAGGTGCGCAGGATCAGGCAGGGCAGGCCGTTATCGCGGTGGACGAGCTCACACAGGTCCTCGGCCGCGGTCTTCGTCGCGCCGTACACGTTCCGCGCCCGAGGAGCCACGGTCTCGGTGATCCACGCCGCGGGGGCCCCGGGCGGCGGGACGAGCGCACGGCCGAAGGCGCTGGTGGTGCTGGTGAACACGAAGCTGCCCACCCCGGCGGCCACCGACTCCTCGAGCAGGTTGAGCGTCCCGGTGATGTTGGTGTCGACGAAGTCCTGCTTTGCGTGGGAGCCGACGTGCGGCTTGTGGAGCGTGGCGGCGTGGAGAACCGCCTCCACGCCCTGAAGCGAACGGCGCACGAGCTCCCGGTCGGCGATCGACCCCACCACGGTGGTGTAGGGCGAGTCGAGCACGTCCAGGCCGACGATCTCGTGGCCGTCGGATCCGAGAACGCGGACGAGGCCCTCCCCGAGATGCCCCGAGCTGCCGGTGACGAGGAGCTTCAAGCCTCGTCGCCGGCGAACTTCGACTCCAGGTCCTTCATCACCCCGGGCTCGCGCAGCGTCGACACGTCGCCGGCCTCGCGGCCCTCGGCGATGTCACGTAGCAGGCGCCGCATGATCTTCCCCGAGCGTGTCTTGGGCACGTCGGCCGTCCAGATGATGCGCTTGGGCCGCGCGAACTTGCCGATCCGGTCCGCCACCCGCTCGCGGATCTCGCTCTCGAGCTCCTCACTGCCCTCGTCGTCATCCCCCTCGAGGATCACGAAGGCCGCGATGGACTGTCCGGTGTCCTCGTCCTCCTGGCCGATCACCGCCGCCTCGGCCACCTTGGGGTGGGCCACGATGGCCGACTCCACCTCGGCGGTGGACAGGCGGTGTCCCGACACGTTGACCACGTCGTCCACGCGCCCGATGATCCAGAAGTAGCCGTCCTTGTCGCGGCGGGCAGCGTCGCCCACGAAGTAGGTCGTCTCGTCCCACTTCGAGAAGTAGGTCTCCTTGAAGCGGTCGGGGTCCTTGAACAGCGTTCGCAGCATGCCCGGCCAGGGACGCCGCAGGGCGAGCAGGCCCTGCTCGCCGTCCTCGACCTCGTTGCCGTCCTCGTCGAGCACGGCGGCGTCCACGCCTGGCAGCGGCCTCGTGGCCGAACCGGGCTTGGCCGGGACCACCCCGGCCAGCGGCGAGATCATGATGCTGCCGGTCTCGGTCTGCCACCAGGTGTCGACGATCGGGCAGCGCTCGCCGCCGATCACCTTCCAGTACCAGAGCCAGGCCTTGGGGTTGATCGGCTCCCCCACCGTCCCCAGCAGGCGCAGCTTGGACAGGTCGTGCTTCTGCGGGTGCTCGACCCCCCATTTCATGCAGGCGCGGATCGCCGTGGGGGCCGTGTAGAACAGGGTCACCCCGTAGCGCTCGCACAGCTCCCACCAGATGCCCTTGTGGGGGTGGTCCGGCGCGCCCTCGTACATCACCGACGTGGCCCCGTTGATCAGCGGGCCGTAGACGATGTAGGAGTGGCCGGTGATCCAGCCGACGTCGGCCGAGCACCACCACACGTCCTCGTCGGGCTTGAGGTCGAACACGTTCTTGGCGGTCCACGCCACCCCGGTGAGATAGCCGCCGGTGGTGTGGAGAATGCCCTTCGGCGCCGCGGTCGACCCGCTCGTGTAGAGGACGAAGAGCGGATGCTCGGCGTCGAGCGGCTCGGCCTCGCACTCCTCGTCGGCGGCCTCGATCGCCTCGTCGTAGAAGACGTCGCGCCCGTCCTGCATGGACACGTCGGCGCCGGTGTTCTTGACCACCACGACGGTCTCGATCGAGGGCACGTCTTCCAGGAACTCGTCCACGGCGGGCTTGATGTCGGCCGCCTTGCCCTTGCGGCGAGCCTGGTCGACCGTGATCAGCGCCTTGGCCTCCGAGAACTCCATGCGCTCCTTGACCGCGTCCGGGGAGAAGCCGCCGAAGACGACGTTGTGGGGCGCCCCGATGCGCGCGCAGGCGAGCATGGCCACCGCCACCTCGGGGATCATCGGCAGGTAGATGCCCACCACGTCGCCGGGCTCGATGCCGCGCTCCTTGAGCACGTTGGCCAGGCGCTTGACGTCGCGCAGGAGGTCGGCGTAGGTCACGTCGCGCTCCTCGCCCTCCTCGCCGCGCCAGTGGTAGGCCACCCGGTCGCCGCGACCGGCGTCGACGTGGCGGTCGAGGGCGTTGTGAGACGCGTTCAGCTTGCCGTCGGCGAACCACTTGTAGAAGGGCGCCTCGGAGTCGTCGAGCACGGTCTCGAACGGCTCGCTCCAGTCGAGCGCCCTGGCCTGCTCGGCCCACCAGGCCTGAGGGTCTTCGGCCGCCTTCTCGTAATGCGATTCGTCGCCGATCAGCGCCTTGTCGCGGAACTCGGACGGCGGATCGAAGATCTCCTGGTCGAGCAGATCGCCGATCTCACGTTCGATCTGGTCGGACGAGGGCTTGGTGCTGGCTTCCAACTCTCCTCCTCGGTTGCGCGCTCTGAGGGGTCCTACCCAAGTGCCGTGTCGGGCACACGGACCGCGTGCTCGAGCCAGCGCGCGAACAGGTCGCGCGCCAGCGGCAGGGTCACGTGCGCGTGAGCCTCCACGTCGGCGAGAAAGCCCGGCAGCGAGCCCTCTCCCAGCGTCTGCTCGAGGCTCGCCGCGTAGGCGGGCACCGTGCCCCACTCGGCCGCCAGCTCCGGTGACACTTCGAGATGGAACTGCAGCGCGTACGCGTTCTTGAAGACGAAGGCCTGGCTGCGGTAGGCCTCGGAGGTGGCCAGCAGCGTGGCTCCCTCCGGAAGGTCGAAGGTGTCGCCGTGCCACTGCAGCGTGGGAAAGCTCGGCGGCGCGCCGGCGAAGACCGGGTCGGTAGCGGCCGCGCCGGTCAGCTCGACCGGGAGCAGGCCGACCTCGGCCCGGTCACCGGGGTACACGTTCGCCCCGAGCGCGGCGGCCACGAGCTGCGCGCCGAGGCAGACGCCCCACACCGGGTGCCCGGCGCGGGCGGCGTCCCCGATCATGTCCTTCTCGGCCACCAACCACGGATGGGCGTCCTCCTCGTAGGCGCCCATCGGCCCGCCCATCACGATCAGGCCGGCGAAGTCGCGCCAGTCGGGCAGCCGCTCACCCTCGTCGAGCTCCACCCGCACCAGATCGAGTCCCTGGGCCCGCAGTTCGTCCTCGAACGCGGCCGGCGGCTCGCAGGCGATGTGCTGCAGGACGAGCAGGGTGGCCATGGCCTGCACAGTATGCGACGCCGCCCCGCGGGGAAAGACCCCCGCGGGGACGGCTGCCGCATCGAGCTCTAGCCGGGCGTGGCGACCTTGTCGCGCTCCGCCGCGTCGGTGCCTTCGTGGGTGTCGCGACGGCCGGTCAGCGTCAGGCCGGTGCCGCCCTCGGCGCCGAGGCCGGTCTCGGAGCGGACCCACAGCTCGTCGAACGAGCGCTGGGCCTGCGCCTCCTTCGACAGGACGGTACCGAGCCAGCATCCGATGAATCCGAGCGGAATCGAGATGATCCCGGGGTTGGCCAGGTCGTACCACGAGAACAGCCCGCCCTCGCTGTCGGGCCCGGGCCACACCGTGGGGCTGATGATCACGAGGCCCACCGAGCTGATCACGCCGGTGAGCACGCCGACGACCGCGCCGGTGGTGTTGAAGCGCCGCCACGTGAGCGCGAGCAACAGGGCGGGGAAGTTCGCGCTGGCGGCGACCGCGAAGGCCAGGCCGACCATGAACGACACGTTGAGACCCTCGCCGCCGATGATCGCGATCAGGATCGCGATGGCGCCGATTCCCACCGCCGCGATCTTCGCGACCCAGACCTCTTCGCTCTCGGAGTCGGAACCCTGGCGGATGATGTTCGACCAGATGTCGTGAGCCACCGCGCCGGAGGCCGAGATCACCAGGCCCGCCACCACCGCCAGGATGGTGGCGAAGGCGACGCCGGCGACGATGGCCAGGAACAGCTCGCCGCCCAGCTCTTCGGCCAGCAGCGGCAGGGCGAAGTTGCCGGTGGTCCCGGCGGCCTCCTCCCCGCCCTGGCCCAGGATCGCGCGGGCACCGAAGCCCAGGGCCGTGGTCATCACATAGAAGGCCCCGATCAGGACCATGGCCCACATGACCGATCCACGCGCGGCCTTGGCGTCGGGCACGGTGAAGAACCGCATCAAGATGTGCGGCAGCCCCGCGGTCCCCAGCACCAGGCCGAGGCCGAGCGAAACGGTGTCGAGCGGCGTGGCCAGGAACAGCCCGGGCTTGAGGTAGGCCTCGCCCTCGGCCGACTGCGAGCGCGCGTCGGTGAACAGATCGATCGGGTTGCCCCCGATCTCGACCAGCACCCAGACGGTCATCACGATCGCTGCGCTCATGAGCAGGAACGCCTTGATGATCTGCACCCAGCTGGTGGCCAGCATGCCGCCGAGCACGATGTACATGATCATGAACGTGCCGGTGAGCAGTACTGACAGCCAGAAATCGATGCCCACGAGGCCCTCGATCAGCACTCCGGCACCGACCATCTGGGCGATCAGGTAGAACGCGACCACCGTCAGCGTTCCCAGCGCGGCGGCGGCGCGGGCGGGCCTCTCCTTCAGCCGGAACGCGAGCACGTCGGCGATGGTGTACTTGCCCGAGTTGCGCATCCGCTCCGCGAGCAGGAACAGGACGGTGAGGAAGGCGACCAGGAAGCCGACGGAATAGAGGAAGCCGTCGAAGCCGAAGAGGAAGATCAACCCGGCGATTCCCAGGAACGAGGCGGCGGACATGTAGTCACCCGCGATGGCGAAGCCGTTCTGCGGTCCGGTCAGGCCACGGCCCGCGGACCAGAAGTCGGTGGCCGAGGTCACGCGCTTCGAGGCGAAATAGCTGATGACCAACGTGACGCCCACGACGATGGCGAACACCACCAGCGCGGTTTCGTTGACTGCGGCGATCAGCGTCATCGGAGCGTCCCTCCATTGGCGCCGCCCGTGCGCCCGACCTCGATGGCCTTGTCAGCGGCGCGCTTGGCGAGCGGATCGAAGACCCGATCCGACTGGCGCAGGTAGAGCCACCCCAGCACCCAGGTCATGAGGAACTGGGTCAGGGCGAGCGCATAGCCGACGGTGATGCCGTCGGTGATGAACTCCCTGCCCATGAAGTCCGGCGCGTAGCCGGCCAGCAGGACGAAGCCGAAATACCAGGCCAGGAAGAAGATCGTGCACGGAAGCACGAAGGCCTTCTTCTTCTTCACCAGCTCCTGGAACTCGGGCGAGCGCCCGGCGGCGGCCCAGTCGATGTCCGGCTGGGTGGTGACCCCTCCGGACCCGCCCTCGCGAGGGCCGCCAGCGCGCCCCTCCACAGGGCGTTGCGGCTCGTTCATGTCGTCTCCTCTCCCCACATTTCGAGAGGTGCTACCCGGTGTGGCCGCGCACTATGCGCTCAGGCCGGAACGGCGGGCTCGGCGTCGCTCGGCTCTGCATCCGGGCGGCCGCTGCCCCTCGGCATGCCCAGCACGGCCACGACGAAGGCGACGGCCATGATGCCGGCCATGACGTAGAAGACCGTGCGCATGGACAGGGCGTAGTCGAGCTGCACCGTCTCGAACAACTCACGCGCGCGAGCGCCCGCGCGCTCCGAGAACTCGCCGCCGCTGCCGCTGCCGGCGTGGCTCACCGCGTCGGCCACGCGGTCGGCCTGAGCCTTCGGCACCCCCGCGTCGCCGAGACTCGACTCGATGTTCGAGCGGTTGGCCAGCACGAGGATCGTGCCCAGCAGCGCCAGCCCGAGGCTGGCGCCGAAGTTGCGCGCGGTCTGGGTGATCCCGGTGACCTCGCCGTAGCTCGTGCGGGGCGCCTGGTTGACCGCGTCGGTGCTCGCCGGTCCCAGCATCAGCCCGATGCCCGCGCCGGCCAGCACGATGAAGTACCACTGGTTGCCCAGATCGAGGTCGGGCATCCGCCAAGCCCACAGCGCAAAGCCCACGGCGGCCAGGATGGCTCCCGGCACCACCGACGGCCGGGCCCCGCGGGAGTCGAGGATGCGCCCGCCGAACTGCGAAGCGGTGCCAAAGCCGGCAAAGAAGATCAGCAGGTAGAGCCCGGCCTCCGAGGCGTCCTGGCCGAGGGCGATCTGGGCGTAGAGGCTGGCGAAGAAGAAGAGCGGGACGAAGGCCATCGACAGGAGAAAGAGCAGCGCGTTGTCCACCGCGAAACCGCGCCGGCGGAAGATGCGCAGCTGAATCAGCGGGTTCGGCGTCCTCAGCTGGAACAGCACGAACGCCACGAGCAGAGCGATACCGGCGGCGATGCACACCCAGGTCAGCGGGTCGCCCCAGCCCCAGGTGCTCGACTGCTGAAGACCGAGCACCGCGAGCGCCATCCCCGAGGACACCAGCACCGTTCCGCGCAGGTCGAGCGGCGCGGGATGGCGCTCATCGGACGGCTTGGCCATGGCGATCAGGACCAGGGCGATCACCGCGACGGGCACGTTGACCCAGAAGATGGCCCGCCAGGTGATCTCGGTGAGATAGCCGCCGGCAAAGGGCCCGACGCCGGTGAGCACTCCGGTGATCCCGAAGAAGGCCGCCATGGCCTTGCCGCGTTCCTCCACCGGGAAGGCGGCCACCACGATGGCGAGCGCCGCGGGGAACATCAGGGCCGCGAAGGCCCCCTGGACCACCCGGAAGAAGATGATCCAGGCCTCGGCCAGGTCGCCGATGGGCGTGGCCCCGCAGAGAGCCGAGCTGACGGCGAAGCCCACCACTCCGATCACCACCATGCGCCGGTGCCCGGCGATGTCCGCCAGGCGGCCGCCGAAGGCGAACAGGGCCGACAGCGCCAGCAGATAGCCGTTCACGATCCACTGCACGCCCGTGGACGACAACGAGAGGTCCTTCTGGAGCTCCGGAATGGCGATGGCGACGATGGTCTGGTCGATGAACGTCATCGACACCGCGAAGATCATCGCCGTGAGCACCAGCCGCTTGTTCTGAGCCCTGGCCATGGGCGCGCGCAAGCCTAAACCCAGACGGGGCGGCAAAGTGCAAGGCGCCGACCGGAATCGAACCGGTGTACACGGCTTTGCAGGCCGCTGCGTAGCCACTCCGCCACGGCGCCGGAGCGGGCCAAGCGTACCGTTGGGGGTGGAGTGGATCGGCCGGCCCGGCTACGGTGTCGCGAGTGCCCTCCACCGAACTGAAGACGGTTTCCTTCTGGGTGCCCGGCGGCAAGCGCGCTGCCGGACTCGCGCGCCGCTCGGTCCTGTCGGCCGAGGCCGACCTGCCCCACTCGGTTCGCCACCGGCTGGCACTGCTGCTGTCGGAGCTGGTGAACAACGCCATCCAGTACGGCGGCGCCGGACCCCACGAAACCGTGCAGGTGCGCGTGGCCTCCACCACCGACCGGATCAGGGTCGAGGTCTTCGATCCCGGCTCGGACGGCGCAGCGGTGGACCGGGTGGAGGAGGGCGGTGGCTACGGACTTCTTCTCGTCGACCGCCTGGCCAGCGGCTGGGGCCGCCGGGATACCGACGGCGGCGGCAGCCTGGCCTGGTTCGAGCTCGAGCTGGCCGAGGCCGACCTGCTCTGACCAGGGCGCTCAGCCGCCGCGAGCTTTGCGGGTCGCCCGCTCGCTGTGCTGTTCGAGGGCGGTCACCAGTTCCTTCTTGCTCATCGAGGAGCGACCCTCGATCCCCGCCTGCTTGGCGTCCTGGTAGAGCTCGCTCTTCGACTTGAAGGCGTCGATCCCCGCGTGCGACTCGCCGGCCCCGCGCCGGGCCTCGGCGCCGCTCAGAGTGGACTGCTCGTCCGAGGGGCCCATCTCGTCCTTGAGCTCCCAGTGGTCGCCCTTCTTCTCGGCCACGTGCTTGACCGCCGACCAGGCCGTGCGGTGAGCGCGCTGCTCGCTGTCGTACTGCTCGTGTGCGCTGTCGAGCGTCTCCTCGTAGGTGCGCTGCACCTTGTCGGGCGAACGCTCGAGGGTGCTGGGGAGGTCTTCCTTCTTCGCCGGCATGGGTTCGCGATACCCGGCGCGTTCACACCGAACCGGCCTCGTCATCATTGGCGGTGATGGCAACCGAGACCCAGGCGGCGGTGGCCGGGCAGGCCGAGCGACCGCTCTCGCTCCTGCGGCTGATCGTGATCGTTTCGATCGTCGACTTCATCCTGCTCATCCCCCTGGTGGTGGGGGTCATCATCGACTGGCACGACGCCGCGCCGATCATCGGCCCGATCCACGGCGCCGGGTTCCTCTGGGAGCTCTACCTGGTGGCCCGCGGCGCCGGCGAGGGCTGGTGGGGCTGGTGGTATCCGGCGGTGACGCTCGTCACCGGCGGCCCGCCGGGGGCCCTGCTGGGACACAACCGGGCCAAGCGCCAGGCGCTCGAACGCGCGGCGCAGTCGTGACCCAGGACGAACGTCCGCGGCGCCCCTGGTTGCTGGGCTCCGTGATCGCGCTGATCTGCGTCGGGGTGGTGGTCGCGCTGCTGACCAGCGAGATGTCGGGCACCGGAGCGGAGAACGTGGGCGACGACGGCCGTGAGCCCCTCGCCGAGCGGCCGGCTCCAACCGCGCAGGAGCCCGATCGTGCCGACTCCGGGGGTGCCGGTCGTCCTGCGCGCGCCCGCGACTGTGAGCCGACCGAGAGCAACCCGGGCGGCACCAACAACTACATCCCCGATGCTCCGGCGCTCGATTCGCTCGGTCAGGGCTTCGTCATCACCGGGCTGGTGCGCTCGGCGAAGGGCTGCCGTCCACTCGATGACGTCCGCGTGCAGGTGTGGCTGGCCACCGAGACCGGGACCGAGCAGGACAACCGGGCGAGCGTCACCACCGACGCGAACGGCCGCTACCGGATCGAGACCGCGAAGACGGTGCCTCAGTTCGGCGAGCCGAACATCCACGTCGGGTACGACGACGGCGCGTTCGGCGAGGTCTTCATCCGGCGCGTCGTCGACCTCGACGACGAACGCGCGGTCGTCGACCTCACCCTCACCAGAAGTGGCTGAGCGGCGGCGCTCCGGCGTTCTGGCGGGTGCCACGGCCGTCGGAGTCCTCGTCGCCCTGCCCCTCGCGCTCGCGCTCACCGACTTCCACCTCGAGGCCGCGCCCGTTGCGCTCGTCCTCTCCACGGCGGCCGGCGCGCTGGCGGTGTCCGCACTGGTGCTCCAGCCGCTGCTGGCCGGCCGCGGGCGGATCGCCCTCCATCAGGTGCTGGGGGCGGTGGCGCTGGGGCTGGTTGTCATCCACGTGGGCGCGCTGTTCATCCTGGCCCCGGACGACGCCCTGTTCGCCATGTCGCCCGACGGCCCGACCCGGGCTCGCATGGCGCTGCTGGCCACGATCGCCCTCGTGGCCGTGGTCCTTCTCGGGGTGCTGCGCAGGAGGCTGCCACTCGACGGTGCGACCTGGCGAATACTGCACGCCTTCCTGGCCGTCCTGGTCATCCTGCTGGGCTTCGGTCACGCGCTGCTCACCGACGGCGCCCTCGACGGCGCCGGCACCGTGGTCCTGGCCGCCTTCGGCACGCTCGCCCTGGCCGGGGTCGCCACCGCCTACGTCGCCCGGGCTCGGCGCGCCGCCCGGCGCCCGCGTCCACACTGACCGCGCGAGCGGGCCGTCAGCGCAGGGTTCTCGTGCTTTCGGAGAACCCCGGGTCGTTAAGGGGCAGGCCGTCGGCGTCGCAGGGCAGTGGTCCGCGCACGTCTCGAGTGATCAGGTCGCGCACGAGCTCGGTCTGGGTCGGCGCGCGGCCGGTGAGGCCGCGGTAGGGCTGGTCGAAGTCGCGGATCAGCACCAGCGTGCCGCCGAAGACCACGGCGGAGACGATCACGATGGCGGTGTGCACTCCGGGACGCGTGACCGACGCACTGGCGGTGCCGATTATCACCAGGGTGCCCGCCACGGCGACGAGCATCAGGAGGTAGAGGACGGTGGGCACCGTGGGCCGCGCTTCGCCGAGGCGCTCCTGACGAGCGGCCGCGCGCTCGCCGTCGCGAGCGACGAAGTCCTGCCCCACCGTCCCTCCGCTCCGGCAGCGTGGCCTGACGGACGCCCGCGTCGCGCACGAGATCCGCCCAGTACGTGGGAACGTTGCTGATCCGGCGCTCGCCCATGGCCGGCCAGTCCTGCTCGATCACGCTGGTGGCGTAGCAGACGATGTCTCCACGAACGTCCCGGCGCACCCGCTCGGTCTCCAGCAGGTCGGTCTCCCGGAACAGGAGGAGCGTGGCCGTGGCCTCGCTGGTCTCGGCCCGTCCGGCGGCCGACCATGAGCTGAATACCTGGACGAGCACGAACACGGTCAGCACCACGGCCAGCGTGACGAGGGGAACGGCCACCTCGGTGGTGGTCAGGCCGTCCGCGCGCGTGGCGTCCGTGGTCTGGCGCGGCCGCCAGACGCGCCGGTTGTAGGCCAGCGATCCGAGGACCGCGAGCACCACGACCACGACGGTGATGACGACCACAGCGAAGGCACCTTCACCGAACGCGGTCGGCCGGTCAAGCAGACCACGTCGAGGCCCACGGCGACGGACGGGCGCAAGACCTGTGAGCAGCCACGCGTTGATCCTGCTCAAGGCACACTCAGCCTCGCGTACGCCCGGGCCGACCAGCCCGCTGTGGCCGCTAAGCTGTGCGCCTCGCGCGGCTGTAGCTCAGTTGGCTAGAGCGTCTGCTTGCCATGCAGAAGGTCGTGGGTTCGAATCCCATCAGCCGCTTCGAAAAGGCCTGCGTTTGCAGGCCCTTCTTCATCTCGCGCTCCTCACCAGCTGACGAGCTTCCAGATCTCCGGCAGGCGGGTGGCCTCGGCGGCGCCCACTTCGCTGAAGATCGCGACGGCCCGCTTCAGGTGAGCCATGGCGGCGTCTTCACGGCCGGCGGCGTGATGTAGGTCGGCGAGATTGTTCTCGAGCGCCGCCTCCCGGTGGCGGTCGCCATAGACGACGCACAGCGCGAGCGCCTGCTCGGTCAACTCGAGCGCCGCCGGGAGCTGACCCGCATCACGCTTAACCAGCGCCAGGTTGTTCAGCGCCGCCGCCTGCGCCGGTGCGTCGTCCAGCTTCCGTGCCAGCTCGAGGCTGAGTTCCAGCTGCTCGAGCGCGCGCTCCGGTTCGCCTTCGTTTCGGGCCAGCACGCCGAGCATGTTGTGCGCTTGCGCCTGGGCGCGACGATCGGCCGCAGCTTCTGCGAGCACTAGTGCTTCGCGCGCGGGTGTGGCCGCGCGCGAAGGCGTGCCAGCGTGGTGAAACGTGAGGCCCAGGTCAGCCTGGATGCGGGCGCGCAGCCCTTGCGCATCGTCTGACGCCGCTTCTAGAGCCGCCAGGAAACGCGACTCGGAGCGCTCCCATTCGCCGCGGCGCTGATGCACCCCGCCCAGCTTGTGCTCGATCGCCGCGAGCGCCGCCGGCTCGCACTGGGCGGCGGCGCTCTCGTAGCTGGCCAGAGCGCCGCCGTAGTCGCCGAGCAGCGTACGCAGGTCGCCCATTCGCTCCTGTACGCCGGCGACATCCGGATCGCCCAGGGCGAGTGCCGCCTCGAGCTGCGCGAGCGCGTCGGCGTGAGCGTGCAGCGACGCGGCGTGCTCCGCAGCGAGACGGTAGTGCTGGGCCGCGCCCGCGTGATCTCCGGCCAGACGCAGGTGCTGAGCGACGAGGGTCGCGCCCCCGTCGGCTGGCCGCCGCCCCGACAGCGCGGCCGCGACGCGGCCGTGGAGCAGGCGGCGCCGCGCCATGCCCGTCCGCTCGTAGACGCGCTCGCGGAGCTTCTGGTGCGAGAAGTCGTAGGCGGGCTCCGCTCCTGGGACCTCACGCACCAGGCCCTGCCCGACGAGCTCCTCGAGCGCGGTCACGGTCTCATCGTCGCTCCGTCCACTTGCCTGCCGCACGGTGTCGAAGTCGAACGACCGGCCAATGACCGCCGCGGCGCCGAGCACCTGTCTCGCGACGTCACCCAGTCCGCCGAGTCGCGCGTCCAAAAGACCCCGCACCTCCGAGGGCAGCGTCTCCTCGGTCCGCCCATAACCCGCGTTCAAGGCCCCTAGGTACTCGGCCACGAACAGCGGCAGACCTTCGCTCTCGAGATACACCCGCCGCTCGAGGTCGAGCGCCGATGGTCGTGCGTACGCGGACTGCACAAGCGCTGCGACCTCGTCCTTGTTCAGTCGACCAGGGCTCACGATAGCCGCCCGTCCCTCGCGCGACAGATCAACTGCCAGTCGACGTAGCCGGTGCCCGGGCGGGATTCCTTCGCTGCGCCAGCCCAGTACCAGCAGCAGGGCTCGGCCCTTGAGCCTGCGGCCGAGGTAGGAGATCGCGTCGAGCGTGGCCTCGTCCGCCGCGTGCGCGTCGTCGAGGAACACGATGCCCGGCTCGGGGCCCTCGCAGGCCGAGCTGATCACCGCAGCCAGGCCCTCCTGCAATCGCACCTGGGCACCGGGGCCGTCGAGCGGGAGTGCATCGGACAGGTCGCCTCGCAGCCCCGCAAGCTCGGGCAGGAGCAACGAGGCATCGGCCAG
This sequence comes from uncultured Thermoleophilaceae bacterium, assembly GCA_963751105.1. GTDB lineage: Bacteria > Actinomycetota > Thermoleophilia > Solirubrobacterales > Thermoleophilaceae > JACVRW01. Next base: position 1,658,453 of record CAVVTG010000002.1, read on the forward strand.
GCGCTGCGGTGACAGGAGGTCCGGCCAATTGCCGGACTCCGCGACCCGCACGGCCTCGCGTAGCAGCTCGACGACGGGTCCGTACGGAAGCCCGGCCTCGTCGTCGTGGCAGCGTGCGGAGAGCACCACGGCTCCGCGGCTCCGGGCGTCGTGCGCCAGCTCGTCCGCGAGGCGCGTCTTTCCGATCCCGGCCTCGCCCTCGATCACAGCCAGGCCGCCATCCGGCTGGGCAGCCGCGTGAGCGGCGAGCAGCGCCGTCAGCTCATCCTCCCGTCCGACGAGCGGGAGCTCGGGTGGCGCCTCGGCCTTGGCGGATGGGGGCGCGGCGGCGGGGGCCCTCGCCGCGGGCGGCGGGGCGAGGCGGCCATCGTTGACCTCCTCGTACAGCGTTGCGGTCTCCTCGAGCGGGGCCACTCCGAGCTCCTGGCTCAACGTCCGGACGCACGTGCGGTACTGCTCCAGCGCGGCTGCGCGGTCGCCGTTCCAGGCGTAGACCCGGATCAGCTCGCGATGCGCCGGCTCTTGCAGGGGATCGAGCTGTAGCCAGCGCTGGACCCGCGGCAGAGCCTGCTCGAACTCGCCGCGAGCGACCAGCAGGTCCACCAAGCGCCGCAGCGCCGATGCCAGCTCGCGCTCCAGCCCGCCGGCCACACCGATCTGCCAATCGTCGAACTCGGGGCTGTCACGCAGCGAGAAGCCCTCCAGGAAGTCTCCTGAGAACAGCGCCACAGCCTCGCCGAGGCGGTCCTCCGACGTGCCCTCGGCCGCGAGGGCGCGGAAGCGCTCGACGTCGAGGTCGAAGCCGGCCCTCCGCCGCAGAACGACGCTGTCGCCGGCCGTCCCGATCCATTCCTCGCCGATGCCCCTGCGCAGCGTCGATAGCGTGCGCCGCAGCGCAGCTCGCGCGCGACCGAGGTCATGGGCGGGCCAGAGCAGGCTGCACAGCGCCTCGCGCGAGCGCGGGTGCTCCGCGAGCACCAGATGTGCCAGCAGCGCCATCGCCTTGCGTGTGTCGAAGGCGACCACAACGCCGTCCCGTTCCACGCGCGGAGGACCGAGCAGCCGTATCGCGAGCGCCATCGACGCCACGATAACCGCCGATACGACGACTTCGTAACGGATGCCGGACGGGCGGGCGAGAGGCTGCCGGGGTGGCCTTCTACCGACGCACGCCGCGGGCAATACCTTGCGTCATCGGGCTCTGGGGCGATGATGGGACGACATGAGTCCGGGTACATTGGGCGGGACCATGCGTCTGAGTGACCGTGCAGGCGCCGTCGCGTGGGCCGCGTGCGGGCTGACCTTGGTGCTCGCGACGGCGCGTCTGGGGCTAGCGATCGCGGACCCTGAGTCATCGAGCTCCGCCGGCAATCCGCTAGTGCCGGGTGGCGGCGTTCCCGTGGCGGCCTTCGAAGCCCTGGTGCTGATGCTGCTGGGCGTGATCGGCGCTGTCGTGGCATCGCGAGAGCCGCGCAACGCCGTCGGGTGGGTCCTGTCCGCGATCCCGATCTCCTTTGGACTGCTGATCCTCGGCAGCCACACCTACTGGAGCCTTGCTCTCGGGCATCCCGATCGGAGCGGCGCGGCTGACCTCGTGGCGTGGCTGTCGAGTTGGATCTGGATCCCCGCCATGGTGCTCGCCCTCACCCTGTTCCCGCTGCTGTTCCCATCCGGGCGCCTACTCACGCCGCGCTGGCGCCCGGTGGCATGGGTAGCGATCGCGGCCGGCCCGGCGCTCTTCGTAGGGACTGCCTTCGCTCCCGGACGCTTCGAGGACTATCCCGTCCAGAACCCGCTCGGGGCCGAAGGCGCCCTCGAGGCCCCGGCCCAGGTGATCGGGGGCCTGGGGTTTGCGCTGCTGATCGCCGCGACGTTCGCGGCGGCGGCCTCGCTCGTCATCCGTTTCCGCCGCTCGCACGGAGAGGAACGGCAGCAGCTCAAGTGGGTCACGGCCGCAGTTGCGCTGTTCGCGGTCATCTTCGTCGTCCCGACGGAGCAGATCGCGGGCGACGACGTGGGCTTCGCGAGCCTGCTTCTCGGCCTGCTGTTGGTCGCGGGCGCAGTGGCGGTCGCCATCCTGCGCTATCGCCTCTGGGACATCGACGTCGTGATCAACCGCACCCTCGTCTACGGTGCGCTGACGGCGACGCTCGGCCTGGCCTATCTAGGGAGCGTGCTCTTGCTGCAGAGACTGCTGAGCACGCTGACCGAGGGCTCTAACCTCGCGATCGCAGGCTCGACCCTGGCGGTGGCGGCCCTCTTCCGCCCGGCTCGCGCTCGCATCCAGGGAGCGGTCGACCGCCGCTTCTACCGGCGCAAGTACGACGCCGGCCGTACGCTCGCGCACTTTGGCTCGCGCCTGCGCGACGAAGTGGCGCTCGACGCACTCAGCGCCGAGCTGATCGCGGTCGTCGGCGAAACGATGCAGCCCGCCCACCTGTCCCTGTGGCTCCTACCGCAACAGCCGAAGCAATGAGCGGACACGTCAGCACGCGCCTTGCTTGGGCGTTGGCTGCGCTCGCGGTTGCCCTGTTGGTGTCCGGCGCCGTAGTGCTGGTGGCAAGTGGGATCGGGGTGAACTTCGGCAAGGAGGTCATCATCTGGTTGATCACGCTCGTGTTCGCCGCGACGGGCGTGTTGATCGCAACTCGCCAACCGCGCAACGCCATCGGGTGGACCTTCCTCGGGGCGGCTGTGGCGGCCGGGCTCGGGAGCTTGGCCAGCTCGTACGCCGACTACTGGGTGGACGGCAGAGGTGGAACGGAGTGGCTCGGAGAGGCGGCGGCCTGGTACGGGAATCTCTCCTGGATGCCGTTCATCCTCGTCCCCGTGACCTTCCTCCTGTTGCTGTTCCCGGACGGTCGCCTGCTCTCACGCCGCTGGCGCGTGGTCGCGTGGTGCGCGGGGGTGGGCATCGCGGGGAGCTTCGTGGTGGAGGGCTTGCGTCCCGGTCCCATCCCGGACTATCCCCAGATCAGCAACCCTTACGGCGTCGAGAGCGGAGCCCTGGACGGACTCGAAGCGCTCACGGCTCTCGTCCTCCTCGTGGGGATTCTCGGCTCGGCTCTCTCCCTCATCCTCAGGTTCCGGCGCGCGCGAGGCGAGCAACGCCTGCAGATGAAGTGGCTCGCCTTCGCGGGGACGGTGGCCGCGGTCACGGTCCCGGTCGGCACGGTCGCGTCGGAGCTGGTGGGGGAGATCGCGTACGTCCCGATCATGCTGAGTGTCCTGGGCCTGCCGGCGGCCACCGGCGTCGCGATCCTGCGCCACCGCCTCTACGACATCGACGTCGTGATCAACCGCACGCTGGTCTACGGCGCCCTGACGGCGACGCTCGCGCTCACATACCTCGGCAGCGTCCTGCTGCTCCAGCTTGCGCTGAGCGGCATCACCGAGGAATCGGGGCTTGCCGTCGCCGCCTCCACGCTCGCGGTGGCGGCGCTGTTCCGACCCGCCCGCACACGCATCCAGGACGTAGTCGACCGCCGCTTCTACCGGCGCAAGTACGACGCCGCGCGGACGCTGGAGCGCTTCGGCACCCAGCTGCGGGACGAGGTCGACCTCGACGCGCTCGGGAGCGAGCTGAGGGCCGTCGTGTCAGAGACCATGCAGCCGGCGTCGATCTCCCTCTGGCTGCGAGCAGAGCGGAGATGAAGGCGCGCGTCGAGCCGGAATGGGCCTTGGTCACGGTCCTCTTCGTCGACATCCGCGGCTTCACGACGTTCGCGGACCGCTCGACAGCGCACGAGGCGGTCGCCTACCTGAACGAGTTCTTCGGGCTGGTGGTGCCGATCGTGACAGCGCATGCCGGCCACGCGAACAAGCTGCTCGGCGACGGGCTCTTAGGCGTCTTCGGCGCCCCGGAGGCCCTGCCGGACCACGCCGACCGGGCGCTCGCGGCAGCCTCGGCCATGCTTCATGGCGTCGAGTCCCACTTCGGTGAACGCTGCCGCATCGGCATCGGGGTCAACTCAGGGCTCGTCCTCGTCGGGACGATCGGCGGGGGTGAGCTGGTCGAGCTCGGCGTGGTCGGGGATCCGGTGAACGTCGCTGCCCGCGTGCAGGACGCCACCCGGGAGCTCGGCGAGTCGCTTCTCCTCACCGAGGCGACGCGCTCCCTGCTCGAAGACCGCGACAGTGGTATCGAGAGCCGTGGAACGCTGTCTCTGAGGGGCAAGGCCCAGCCGGTCGCGGTCTACCGCCTCGAGTCCCGTAACGCTTCCCGGACGCCGCTCGCGTAGAACGGAGGACGAATGACCGCTTTGACGAGATCGCTCCGGCGCAGGCTCAGCAAGCGGGATCGCGCTGCCACCGAGAGCCGCGAGCAACCGTCTCCGTCACCCGACCCGATGCCGCAGCACGAGCCGGTGGAGATCGGCCCGAACGACCCGCTGATCGCGTACTTCCAGAGCGCCAGCGGGGCGGTTGACGTTGACGAGCTGGAGCTCGACTCGGCGGCTCTACGCGACCTCAAGGCCGCCGGCGTGAAGCTGGCGGTCCCGCTCGTGAGCCAGGGCGAGCTGATCGGGGTGCTCAACCTCGGTCCGCGCCTGTCGGAGCAGGACTACTCCTCCGACGACCGCAAGCTGCTCGACGACCTCGCAGGGCAGGCGGCTCCGGCGCTGCGCGTCGCCCAGCTCGTGCGCGAGCAGGAGGCGGAGGCCGTCACGCGCCAGCGCTTCGAGCAGGAGCTCGAAGTCGCCCGGCTGATCCAGCAGAACTTCCTGCCCAAGGAGCTTCCCGATCTCCCCGGCTGGCAGATCGCGGCGTACTACCGCCCGGCCCGCGAGGTCGGCGGCGACTTCTACGACGTGATCCCGCTTCCCGACGGCCGCGTGGGGTTCGTGGTCGGCGACGTGACCGACAAGGGAGTGCCCGCCGCTCTCGTCATGTCGGCGACACGCAGCGTGCTGCGTGCGTCCGCCCAGCGCCTGATCGAGCCCGGCGAGGTGCTCGAGCGCGTCAACGAGCACCTCTGCCCCGACATGCCGGAGAAGATGTTCGTCACCTGCCTCTACGGCGTGCTCGATCCCGAGACTGGGCACCTGCGCTTCGCGAATGCCGGCCACGACCTCCCCTACGTCAAGACCGTCGACGGCGTCGTCGAGCTGCGCGCGCGCGGCATGCCGCTTGGACTCATGCCGGGCATGCCCTACGAGGAGAAGGAGGCCACCCTCCAACCGGGCGAGAGCGTGCTGCTCCACTCCGACGGGGTCGTGGAAGCGCACGATCCGGACAGGGAGATGTTCGGCTTCCCGCGCCTCAAGGAGACCGTGGCCGCCGTCCCGGGAGGCCAGCCGCTGATCGACCGCGTGCTGAGCGATCTGGAGGACTTCACCGGTCCGGACGCCGAGCAGGAAGATGACATCACGATGGTCACGCTCGAGCGGTCGGCCGGCGGCGGTCACGTCGCGGCGGTCTCCAACGGCCGGGTGCTCGCCGACTTCGAGCTGCCAAGCGAGCCCGGCAACGAGCGCGAGGCGATCGAGCGCGTCGAAAGCGCGGTCGCGGGGCTCGGCCTCGAGCCCGCACGCGTCGAACGCCTGAAGACGGCGGTCGGCGAGGCCACGATGAACGCGATGGAGCACGGCAGCGAGTACCGCGCCGATCGGCCGGTTTCGATCCGCGTGCTCGTCTCTACGGACCGGTTGCGCGTGCAGGTGACGGACCAGGGCGAGGCGGGCGAGCTCGCCGAGCCCGAGACCCCGGACCTGCAGGCGAAGCTCGAAGGCCGCCAGAAGCCCCGCGGCTGGGGGCTGTTCCTGATCGAGAAGATGGTCGACGAGGCGCGCGTGACGGGCGAAGGCGGCGGACGCACCGTCGAGCTCGCCCTGCGCCTGGAAGGAGTCCCAGATGACGACGAGTGAGCTCCAGGCATCCGTGCGCGGGCGCGACGGGCTGGCTGTCATCGACCTGACGGGGGACGTCAACGCGGCCGCCGAGCAGGCCCTGAACCAGGCCTATGCCGAGGCCACGGCCGGCGGCGCCACCTCGGTCGCCCTCAACTTCGAGCGCGCCGACTACATCAACAGCACCGGTATCGCGCTGATCGTCGGGTTGCTTGCCCAGGCGCGCAAGAGCGGGATCGAAGTCAAGGCATTCGGGCTGTCGGACCACTACCGCGAGATCTTCGAGATCACGCGGCTGGCCGACTTCATGACCATCGCCGACAACGAAGAGCGCGCCGTCAACGACGGCGAGAGGAGCAACGATGCCTGAGGCAGCGACCACATTCGATGTGCGCGAGATGTCGGAGCAGATCCGCGTGATCGACATCAAGGGCGACATCACGGCCCAGAGCGAGGACGTGCTGATGGACGCCTACGGCCGCGCGAGTACGGACGGCGTGAGCGCGATAGTGCTCAACTTCACCGGCCTCGACTACATGAACAGCGGTGGCATCGGTCTGCTCGTCACGCTGCTCGTGCGCGCCCAGCGCCAGCACCAGCGCGTGCTCGCCTACGGCCTGTCCGACCACTACCGCCAGATCTTCGAGCTGACCCGTCTCGACGAGGCGGTCGGCATCCATGACTCGGCGGACGACGCGCTGGCCGCGGCCGGCGGGTCCTGAGGAGAACCATGAACGACGAGACAACAAGAATGCCGGCGGCGGAGGAACAGGCGGCGGCACGCGATGCCACCAGCTGGGCCAAGTCGGTCTCGCGGCTGAACGTGTCGGAGGTGCCCGAGGGCGCCGTGAACATCAACGTCGAGGGGCGCCGCCTGACTTCGCCGATCCAGGGCTTCGGGAAGATGTGGCAGAAGACCTACCAGGTGCGGATTCCGGCCGAATCGCATCTCGAACACGGACCTGATCGCCGTCTGGAAGCAGCGCTTTCCCGACTTCTGGCCGGACGGCAACCGCTTCTACGGCCCGCTCACCGGCATCGAGCCCGGCGAGGTGGCGCTGCTGAACATGACCCTGCCGGGCAAGATGAAGCTGTCAACCGGCGTGATGGTGCTCTACGCGGACGAGGAGTCGTTCACGCTGATGACGCCCGAAGGCCACATGTTCGCCGGCTGGATCACCTTCAGCGCCACGCAAGTCGACCAGCACACCGTGGCGCAGGCGCAGGTGCTGATGCGAGCCAGCGACCCGATCTTCGAGCTGGGGCTGACGCTGGGCGGCCACACGCAGGAAGACCAGTTCTGGCAGTACACGCTCACCCAGCTAGCGGCGCATTTCGAGCACGAGGGGGATGTGGACACCCAGGTCGTGTGTGTCGACAAGAAGCGCCAGTGGTCCCGGTGGAAGAACGTCTGGCACAGCTCCGCCATCCGCTCCACGCTCTACACGCTCGAGGCTCCGGGGCGGGCGCTGAAGCGGCTGTTCAAGCGCGACGGCCCGGTTGCCTGAGCATTCGGCCGAGGCCGTCGTAGTCGGCTCGGGCCCCAACGGGCTCGCCGCGGCCATCGTGCTCGCCCGGGCCGGCCGTGAGGTCACGGTCCTCGAGGGCGCCGACACCGTCGGCGGAGGCTGTCGCTCGGAGGAGCTGACGCTGCCGGGCTTCGTGCACGACACCTGCTCCACCGTCCACGCCCTCGCCCTCGTCTCGCCCTTCCTGAGCAACCTGCCGCTCGCGCAGCACGGGCTCGAGCTCGTGCACCCCGACGCGCCCCTGGCCCATCCCCTGGACGACGGATCCGCGGTGATGCTGGAGCGCTCGGTCGAAGAGACGGCCCGCGGCCTCGGCCGCGATGCGCAGGCCTACCGCCGGCTATTCGATCCGCTGGTCCGCGGCTCCGACAATCTGATGCGCGAGATCCTGGGCCCACTGCGGCCGCCCCGCCATCCGCTGCTGATGGCGCGTTTCGGCTCGAGCGCTCTCCGCTCGGCGAGCGGACTCGCACGCTCGCGCTTCGAGGGCGAGCGCGCGCGCGCGCTGCTCGCCGGCTGCGCCGCCCACTCGATGCTGTCGCTGCGCAGCCCTGCGAGCGCGGCCTTCGGCTTGGTGCTCGCGCTGAGCGCGCACCGGGTCGGGTGGCCCGTGGCGCGCGGCGGCTCGCAGCGCCTTGCCGACGCGCTCGCGTCCGAGCTGCGCACGCTGGGCGGCCGGCTCGAGACGCGCCACTGGGTCGAATCTCTCGACGAGCTCCCAAGCGCCGAGACCACGCTGGTCGACGTGACCCCGCGCCAGCTGCTGCGGCTGGCCGGCCCGCGTCTCCCCCGCGGGTACGCACGACGACTCGGGCGCTACCGCTACGGGCCGGGCGTCTTCAAGCTCGACTGGGCCCTCGACGGCCCGATCCCGTGGAAGGCTGGGCAGGTCGCCCGCGCCGGCACCGTGCACCTCGGGGGCACGCTCGACGAGATCGCGGCCTCGGAAGACGCGGTCACACAGGGCAAACACCCCGCCCACCCATTCGTCCTGCTCGTGCAAGCGAGCCTCTTCGACCCCTCTCGGGCCCCGGAAGGCAAACACACCGGCTGGGCCTACTGCCACGTCCCGAGCGGCTCCCCACGCGACATGACCGAGGCGATCGAGACGCAGGTCGAGCGCTTCGCGCCGGGGTTCAAGGACTTGATCACCGCGCGCTCGGCGATCGGCCCGGCGGAGGTGGAGCGGCGCAACCCCAACTACGTCGGCGGCGACATCAACGGCGGCATCCAGGACCTGCGCCAGCTCTTCACCCGTCCGGTCGCGCGCCCGGTCCCCTACTCGACCCCGGTCGAGGGCCTCTACATCTGCTCCTCGTCCACGCCGCCCGGCGGCGGGGTGCACGGGATGTCCGGCTACTGGGCGGCGCGGGCGGCGCTGCGGCAAACGGGCCGCAGGCACCCGTAGCGATTCGGGGACCCGCGTGCGGTTCCCAGAAACCCGAAGCGCCCGTGGGAGACGCGGGTGCGGCCACGAGCAGGCCCGCCCACGGCGGTCGATCTTGCCGCCGCCGCGTCCGCGGTCAGGCCCTCAGTCGAAACGGCGGGTATTCGTCGGTGACGAGCAAGAACGCGTAGGCGGTCACGCGGTTGCTCCAGCGCATGACACCCACCACGTAGTCGAACAGCGCCCGTGGGTAGCGGCCCGTGAAGAGGATCGCGAACCAAGCCGCGATGATCGCGAAGAGGGCTGCGGTGTAGAGGAAGAAGAGCGCGATGTAGTGAGGGATGGCGAGGAACCACTTGACTAGCGGCAGCCAGCGATTCAGACCGTCCTTGGCGTCGGGGTGGTCGAGTTCGAGCCGCACGTACTGCTGCTCGTCGGTCGAGGGGTACTTGTCGCTCAGCAGCGCGCCGTATGCGCAGACGCGGGTGGAAAAGCGCAGCAGCTCGCGGTTCCAATCGAACCACCAGCGCGGGTACTTCTGCCTGAAGACGATCATCAGCAGCGGCGGCAGGAACAGCGACCCGCCTGTGGCGGCAAAGCCTGCGTAGTCGGAGCTGGAGACCGAGACGGTGCCGAGGGCGGCGAGCATGATGGCGATCGGGATCACCATGAAGATCCGAAAAGCGCTCGTGAGGCGGTTGAGGGGACGGTCGGGGTATTCGACGTCGAAGGTGAGCGGATAGCCGGGTCTTGCGGGCTGTTGCTCCGTGCTGTTCATGAAGGCGAGTCTCCTTTTGTGGTGTGTGGATCAATGGGCGGCATTGCGACGACGCGCGCGTCAGGGGAGGCAAGCGGTCATGCGGTCACCCCCCTGCGGGTGATCCGCCAGGCGCCGACCAGCAGCGGAACCAGCATCCACACCACCAGGGCCGTGCCCGCGTGAGCCCATTGGCTCGCGCTCAAGACCTCCTCGCCCATCGGACTGATCCCACGGGCATAGTCCAGCCACGGGGCGACGCCGGCGAAGACGGGCAGCGAGGCCAGCGCTGCGCATGCAGTCGGTAGCGCGAAGTTGGCAACGATCGCGGGTGCCGAGGCGAGCAGCACCGCGCCGAAGGCGACGCCGATGATCATGGCCGTGGTGAGGTAGACCGCCGACTGGCCGACCAGGGGCGCGGCCGAGGACCACGCCCCCTCACCCGGCCCCGCAAGCGCCACTGCGGCGAAAACGATCGCCACGCACAGGGCCCACATCACGAGCGCGAGGATGACGCTCGCGAGGAGCTTCGCGCTAAGTACGCGCGAGCGTACGGGGACCAGCGCGAAGGTGATCAAGCCCGTGCGCTGCGACCACTCCGAGGTCACCAGCAGGATCCCGACGACGGGCAGGAGGATGTTCGCCGGTTGCTGCCCGGCGTACAGGACCGACTGAAGCGTGTGGTCCCCCGCGTCGCCGACCACGCAGCGGACGGCTACGACGGCAACGGTGAGCGCGACGGTGGCCACCTGCAGCCAGAAACCGGCCCGGGTGTCGACCATCTTGCGCAGCTCCACCCGAGTAAGTCGGCCAAGGCCGGGACGGGCGGAGGATGAGGTCGCGAGCGGCACAGCCGCGTGTGGGGCGGTGAGGGTGGGGGTGCTCATGCGGGGGCTCCTTCGAGTTGGACGGGGGTCGAGTTCGTCGCTTCGTGGGACGCGGGCTCTGCGGTCAGCTCGAAGAACAGGTCCTCGAGCCCGGCGCCTTCGGACGGGGCGAGTCGGCTCAGGACGACGCCCTCGGCCATCGCCACACGGGCGACCGCCTCGGGGTCGGCGTCCACGAGCAGGCCGCCGGACTCGGCGGGGCGGGCGGAGAGCCCTGCCGCGGCTAGCGCATCACGCAGGCCCTCGGCATCCTGGGCGCGCACCGCTGTGCCGGACGCGCTCAGCAGCTCGGCGCGCCCGCCCTGCGCCACTATGCGGCCGCCGCCGATGATCACCATCCGGTCGGCGAGCGCCTCGACCTCGGAGAGGAGATGGGAGGAGAGCAGCACGGTGCCGCCGCGGTCGGCAAAGTCGCGCAGAAGGAGCCGCATCCAGCGCATGCCCTCCGGATCGAGGCCGTTCGCGGGCTCGTCGAGGATGAGGACCTCGGGGTCGCCGAGCAGGGCGTGGGCAAAGCCGAGGCGCTGGCGCATGCCCAGCGAATAGCGTCCGACGCGCCGCCGTGCCGCCGCCTCGTCGAGCCCGACGAAGTCGAGCAGCTCGTCCACTCGGGCCTCGGGGACTCCCATCGTCTGCGCGGACACCGCGAGCGTCTCTCGCCCGCGGCGGCCGGCGTGCTGTGCCGAGGCGTCGAGCAGGAGCCCGACGCGCCGCCCGGGGTTGGGGAGGTCTCTGTAGCGCCCGCCGAGCACGGAAGCGCGACCGGCGTCGGGCTCGGCGAGGCCGCAGAGCATCCGCATCGTCGTGGTCTTGCCGGCGCCGTTGGGGCCGAGGAAGCCCGTCACGGTGCCCGGTTCGCAGCGGAACGTCGCGTCAGAGACGACGACGCGCCCGCCCAGTCGCTTGGTGAGGCCTTCGGTTTCGATCATGCTCACAGCGTCGCCGCGGGCAGGGGCGTCCGCCACGGTCTGCGGGCCACTCTTCGCGAGCCCTTCGGCGGTGTTGGCGGCTACTTTGGTAGGGGGCCGTGTCCCTCGCCCTGGCATAGCCTTGTCGTGGGTTGATGGCACGCCACACGACAGCGAGCTTCACGTCGGCTCTGTCCCGCTCGTTGCGCTCCGCGCTTCCCGAGGTCCCTATCGAGACCCGCGAGCCCAAGCGCAGCCGTCGCGACCGCGCAGTGGATGCGGCGATGTACCTCTTCGCGTTTGCGGGCGGCGCTGTTGCGCTCGGCGGCACATGGATGCAGCACCCCGGGTGGCTCCTCGTGGCGGAGCTCGTGATGGGGCTCGCAGCCGTTGGTGCGCTGCACTGGCGGCGCTCGCACCCGGCGGCCGTTGGGCTTTTCGCTGTGGCCGTCTCGATCGTGTTCATCGCGGCTAGCGGTGCGCAGCTCGTGGCGGCCTTCAATGCGGCGGTCCGCGCCCGTGCAGCCGATCTCGCCCTGGTCGCCGGCGGCTCTGTCGCCGCCTGCTTTTCGATCCCGCTGATCTACCCCGACGGCAGCGCCTATCTGGCCTCGGTCGGGATCGGCCTGCTGTGCACGGGCATCGTGATCGGGTGGGGGCTGTTCGTACGCGCGCGGCGCGAGCTTGGGCGCTCGCAGCGCGAGCGGGCCGAGCAGGCGGAGGAGGAAGTCCGAGCGGCGGAGCGACGGCGGATCGCCCGCGAGATGCATGACGTGCTCGCCCACCGGATCTCGTTGCTCTCCGTGCATGCCGGCGCGCTGGAGTACCGCCCCGACGCCTCTGCAGAGGAGGTCTCCGAGGCGGCCGGTGTGATCCGCGCGAGCGCGAGGGCGGCGCTCGAGGAGCTGCGCAGCGTGATCGGGGTCCTCCGGGAGGAGGGCGGCGAGGGCACGCTGGATCCGCCCCAGCCTGAGCTCACAGATCTCCCAACGCTTGTCGCCGAGTCGCGCAAAGCCGGGATGCGGCTGAACGCACGGGTAGAGCTCGACGGCGCAACGCCGTCGGCGGCGGTCGGGCGTACGGCCTACCGGATTGCGCAGGAGGGGCTGACTAACGCCCGCAAGCACTCGCCGGGAGCAGCGGTGACGCTCACGGTCCACTCCCCCGGCGATGGTCTGGAGGTCGAGGTCCGCAGCGCGCCGGTGGCGGTACTGGCGGCGGCGTCTTCCCCGCTCCCCGGGGCAGGCACCGGTCTCGTCGGGCTCGCCGAGCGTGTCACGCTCGCCGGCGGTGAGCTCGAGCACGGCGTCGACCCCGACGGCGCGTTCGTCCTGCGTGCTCGCCTCCCGCGATGATCCGGGTTCTGCTCGTCGACGACGATCCGTTGGTGCGCTCCGGCCTGCGGATGATGCTCGGCGGCGCGGCGGAGGTCGAGGTAGTGGCCGAGGCCGACGACGGGCGTCAGGTGCTCGGGGCGGTGGACCGCCACCGGCCCGACGTGGTGCTCATGGACATCCGCATGCCCCAGCTCGACGGCATTGCGGCCACCCGTCTCCTCAACGCTCAGCCCGATCCGCCCGCCGTCCTCGTTCTCACGACCTTTGACGCCGATGAGCTTGTCCTGCGCGCGCTGCAGGCCGGCGCGGATGGCTTCCTGCTCAAGGACACCGCGCCGGCCGAGATCGTCCGGGCGATCGAGCTCGTCCACGCAGGGGACGGGATGCTTTCTCCCGCTGTCACCCGCCGGCTTATCTCCCTAGTCGCCGGCGACTCCGACGCGGGCGCTCGTGCCGACGAGGCTCGGGCTCTCCTTGCGACGCTCAGCCCGCGCGAACACGACGTCGCCCTCGCCGTCGGCCGCGGCCACGCCAATGCCGAGATCGCCGCGACGCTGCACCTTTCCACGGCAACCATCAAAGCCCACGTCTCCCGCCTCCTCGACAAGCTCGGGGTCGACAACCGCGTCCAGGTCGCCCTACTCGTCCACGACGCGCAGGGCCGCTGAACCCAGCCCTCGCTGAGTTACGGCGTCAAGAAGCTCGAGAGCGAACTCAGGGCGCGCCTGTGGCATCGCACCGACGTCCGCTCCAAGAGCAGGCTTTCGCCCGTTAGAAGTTCCTTGCGAAGAGCGCCGAGACTCAGGGATCGATAGGCCGGAGACCCGCAAGCCCCGGAGCCCCCAATCGCTACTTGAGGTGGCTCGACCAGGTGGCGTTGCCCTGCTCGCTGACCACGGGTTGGCAGCCGACCTGTGGGCTCGTGGAGACGCATGGCGGAGCCTCCTGGATTGCCGAGCTGACCTCCGAGCCCAGTGTCGTGAGGCGCGGCTTGGAAAGCGGTCGCCCGGGGTACGGGGCTGGGATGCATCGTCTTGCCTGCTCAGCCGCTTTCCTGGCCATGCTCCTCATCGCCGCGTGCGGGGGGAGCGATGCGCCGTCGGGGAGCGATGCGCCGTCGGCCAGCGAGTTCGCCAACAACGCCGACCGCATCTGCAAGAACGCGGAGGAGACGCTAGAGAGCCTCGGTGAGGGCGCCGAGACCCCCGAGGAGGTGGTGGCGGTGATCGACAAGGGGCTCAAGCGGACCCGCAGCGCCGCCGACGAGCTGGTCGAGCTCGACCGGCCCGAGGGCGCCGACGGAGAGACGGCCACGAAGTTCGTGGAGGGCTTCTCCGAGGAGCTCGACAGCAAGCTCGTGCCCGCTCTCGAGGAGCTCAAGGCCGCTGTCGAGGACAATGACAAGGCGGCGGTCCAGGCCGCCGCTCAGAAGTTGAGCCGGCTGGAGGCGAGCGAGTCGGACCGCTACGCCCGCGAGCTGGGCGCCCGGGCCTGCGTCGGCTAGATGCCTGGTTCGCACCGACTGAGACCTAGGCCTGCGGTCCGCGGCCTCGGTCGCAGGGCCCGTCGCGGATCACCCCGCGCACCTGATCCACCGATGCTGCATCCCCCGGGAAGTCGACGACCCACCAGGTGGCCCCGGCCGCGGCGTATGGCGCCGGATCGCCGCCGGGCGGTAGCGCCGCGACAACGTCATACGGCTCGGCGGGATCCTCGCCCGCGTCCTGACGCAGCGCGGTGAGCTCAGCGACGATCCCGGCGAGCTGCTCGGGATGCTCGAGGTTGACGGGGAAGAAGCCCTGGTATCGGGCCGCGCGGCGGAGCGGCCTGGGCCTGCCGTAGAACCCCGCGACCCACACGGGCACCCCGGGCCGCTGGACGGGGCGCGGCAGGAAGCGCATGCCATCAACCGTGTAGTGCTCGCCGCGGTGGTGCACGGGCTCACCCGACCATGCGGCCGTCAGGACCTCGAGCGACTCGTCGAGCATCCGCGCGCGCTGTCTGTCGTCTGTCTCCTCGCCCGTCATCGAGTACTCGCTCCCGAACTCATCGCTGCCGAGGCCGACTCCGAGCGTCAGCCTGCCGCCGCTGAGCCGGTCGAGCGTTGCGGTCTCCCTGGCGACCTTGACCGGTCGCCGCCGCGCAAGCGGCGTCACCATCGGCCCGAGCCGCACGCCCGCGGTCGAGGTGGCGATCGCCGCCAGCGTGATCCACGGGTCGGCGACGTCGACGACCGGTTCCCGCCAGCGCACGTGATCCCAGACGAACACCCCGTGCCAGCCGGCCTCCTCCGCCTCGCCGGCCAGACGCGCGACCAGCGCCGGGTCGGCGAGCTGGTCGAACGGCGGCAGGAACAGGCCCGAGCGCACGAAGTCAAAGGTACGGGAACTTGGACATTTCCTCCGAGGTGCGCCAGGCTGGTCCTCGAGCTACGAGGGGGAGGCGGACAATGACGAGGCGAGCGCGACCCAGGGGATGGGCGGCGATCGGACTACTCGCCATGGCGGCCGGCCTGTCGCTCGCTCTGCCCGCCGGCGCGGCGGGCAAGCCCAAGTGGATCAGCGGTCAGTTCGTGAACTCGACCGTCCATTCCTGCGTGTTCGGCGATGTCCGCGCGGGCGTACTGGCTGAGGCCTCCTTCCGGGCCGACCCCCGGCGCCTGCCGAAGCGGGGTCAGACCTTCTACGGGCGCGCGTTCTTCGGCGACGCGGGAGGGGGGTGCGTGACCCCGTTCGCCCAGCTTCAGGTGGTCCTGCCGCTCGGCGTCAAGCTGGCGATCTCGCGAAGGACGCCCGTGCGGTGTCGCACGTTCGCTTCCTCAACCTCGCCGATCGTCCCACTCTCCCGTGCGCAGGGCTGCCCGCGGCGGGCGGCCCGTGGCACGTACGGCCTGCTGTTCAATCGCACGACCAGGCAGGACGGCCTGTGGGAGCTGCCACCGGGAGAGGGCTTCTTCGTCGAGTTTCCGCTCCGCTCGAAGCGCAAGCTGAGGGGCATCGAGTCGGCGGTGCCCTCGTGTCCCCGCGCGGCCGACGGACCTCCCTGCCCGGCGGACGACGGTAAGGACAACCTCCAGGTGGCCGCCTTCGTCAGCGACGGCGACACGAACCCCTGGGTTGTGCCCCACGTAGGGCTCTTCGTGCGAAGGTAGCCCGTCTACGAGGGGCTGTGGCGGCCGCTTGTTACGAAAGCCGGTGACTGTCCGTCGTAGGATGACGGCATGGCGGAGTATGTGCTGAACCATCACCTCGAGGGTGAGGGCGCGCGGCTGGCGCTGATGTCGCAGCTGCTCGACCCGATGCACCGCCGCCACATCGAGTCGCTGGGCGTGGGTCCGGGCGCGCGGACGCTCGAGGTCGGCTGCGGCAACGGCTCGATCTCCGCCTGGCTGGCCGAGCGCGTCGCCCCCGGCGGCCAGGCGGTGGCCTTCGATCTCGACCTGTCGCTCGTCGACGTCAAGGCGCCGAGGCTCGAGCTGCGGCAGGGCGACATCGTCGCCGGCCCGGTCGACCCCGGTAACTTCGATCTCGTCACCGCCCGAGCGGTGCTGCACCACGTCACGGACGCCGAGGCAGCGATCAGGAACCTGGTCGCCAGCGTGGCGCCGGGAGGGTCGATCCTGCTGATCGAGCCCGACTTCCTGCCGGTGAGCGTCGCCGAGCCGCCCGAGGTGCGAGCGTTCTGGAGCGGTTGGCTGGCCTGGTCGCGCGAGGCGGGCATCGACTACCACATAGGTCGCACACTGGCTCCGCGCCTCGCCGCGCTGGGACTGGAGCAGCTCGGGGGAACGGCCGAGACCGCCGTCTACAACGGGGGCTCGCCGTGGGCGGCCTACTGGACACAGACAGTCGTCGAGCTACGCGACCGGCTCGTCGGCTCCGGGAAGCTCGACGACCAGCTCGTCGACGGGTTTCTCGTCCACTGCGCCGATCCGCGCTGGTGGACGCAGACGATCGCCTTCACCGCCGTCCACGCCCGCGCTCCCGGCGGCTGAGTGGCGCATAGCCGCAGCACAGGGAACGCCCGGCTCAGCGGGCGTAACGTTGCCTCTGATGGCCACCTTCTGCCTGCTTCACGGTGCCTGGCACGACGGCTCGTGCTGGCAAGAGGTGGCGGCCGAGCTGCGCGCCCGCGGGCACACGGTATTGGCGCCGGACCTGCCCTTTCACGATCCCGAGGCCGGATACGTCGCACGCCTCGCTCCGGCGGTCGAGGGGCTGTCCGGAGCCGACGGGCCCGTGGTGATCGCCGGCCACTCACTCGGCTCCAACTACGCCGCCGTGATGGCCACCGAGATCGACGAGCCCTCGGTCGTACACGTGTGCCCGCGCCTGGGCGGGCTTCACGCCGCCGCCCGGCGCCCCGTCCCGCACCCGCCCCGGCTTCCCCTGGCCCCCAGTGGACGAGCGCGGCGGAATGACATGGGACCCGGCGATCGCCGCGACCGGGATGTACGGCCGGCTCGACCCGGCGCTCGCGCGCGCACTTGCGGCGCGGCTGCGACCGATGGTCCCGCCACCCGAGCCGTTTCCGCTCGAGCGCCATCCCGATGTCCCGACCGCCGTCCTCTACGCCGCCGACGACGAGGCCTTCGAGCCCGCGTGGATCCGCTTCATGGCCCGCGAGTTCCTCGGCGTCGAGCCGATCGAGCTCCCGGGCGGCCACTTCCCCATGTTCGAGGTACCCGGCCACCTGGCGTCGGTCCTGGACGGATTGGCCTCCCGGCGTTCGGGTACCGACGCGCCATGGACGCAATCAAGGTAAGCGAGCACGCACTGACGGGGTGGCGCAACAAGGTTGCCGACGGCGCCGCCAAGCCGTTCGAGAATCGAACCCCGCTCGAGCCCGACCAGGTGCGGGCGCTGATGGGGGCGTTGTTCTTCCTGCTGTCGCTGTACTACGTGATCAGCACGTTGGTGAAGGCCGTGCGCGAGGTGCGGGAGGGCTGAGGCCCGCCGCTCAGAAGTCGATCTCGCACCAGACGCGGGTGCTGTGCTGGCGGTCGATGCCATAGCGATCGGTCAGCTGCTCGACCAGCCACAGCCCCCATCCGGAGGTCTGGCCGGGGCGCAGTTCGGGAGTGTCGAGCTTGAATCCGCTCCCCCCGTCGGTCACCTCGATGCGCAGACAGTCGGGAAACGGCGAGACACTCATGTCGACCTCTCCGCCCTCGCCGGGTGGTGCGTGCTGAACGCTGTTGGTAACCAGCTCGGTGACGATCAGGCGAGTCTTCTCGAGCAGGTTCTCGTCGATCCGGCCGGCGAGGGCTTCGAGTGCCTGGCGCGCGGCGTAAGGGGCGTCCACGCCGGCCACCATGGACAGGCGGATCGGACCTGGAACCGGTCGCGGCATTCGGGCCTCTCGCGCCTCTGTTCGGGGATGTTCCCTGGGCTGATTCTGTGGCCCAGAACGTACTCCTCACCCTCGGGGACCGCAACCGCCTGCAAGGGCCTGTACCTCAGACGCCAACCCTCGGAGAGTCGGTTCGAACCGTGTGGGTACGGGTAACGCGAGCGGAACCGATCCAGAAGGGAGAGTTCGACGATGGCGGAACCCACCACCGACGACAAGCCGGTGGGCGAGCTGGTCCAGGACGCCGCGCAGCAGACCGCGCTGCTGGTGCGCCAAGAGCTCGCCCTGGCGCAGCTGGAGATGAAGGAGAAGGGCAAGCGCGCCGGCATCGGTGCCGGCCTGTTCGGCGGCGCAGGAGTGGTCGCGCTGTACGGGCTTGGAGCCCTGATCGCCGCGATCGTGCTGGTGCTGGGCACGGCCATCGAGCCCTGGATAGCGGCCCTCATCGTGGCCGTTGTCCTGTTCGCCATCGCCGGCATCCTGGCCCTGACCGGGAAGAAGGAAGTCGAGCAGGCCACCCCCGCCGCTCCGGAACAGGCGATCGCCAGCACCAAGAAGGACATCGACGAGGTCAAGCGGAAGGCGGGTAGCGCATGAGCGCAGAAGACCAGACACGGGATGAGGTCACCACCCCTACCCCGGCAGCCGACGATCCGGAGGCCCTGCGCGAGCAGATCGAGCAGACGCGCGGGGACCTCGGCGAGACGGTGGAGGCGCTGAGCGCCAAGGCCGACGTGAAGGGCCAGGTCAAGGAGAAGGTCGACGAGCGCAAGGCGCAGCTGCGTGACCAGCAGGCACAGGCCCAGGCCAAGCTGAACGAGGTCAAGGGGCAGGCCCAGGAGAACCCAACGCCCTTCGCGGCCGCGGCGGGCGGGCTGCTGGCCCTGCTGATCCTGATCGGCCTGTGGAGGAGACGCCGATGAAGGCGCTCTACGCCCCCTTCGGGATCCTCTTCGGGGTCATCGGCGGGCTGATCGGCGGACAGATCTTCAAGCAGGTGTGGAAGCTGGTCGCCAAGGAAGAGGACGCCCCCAGCGCGCGTCAGAGCGAGTACGGCTGGAAGGAGGTCCTGCCCGCGGCGGCGCTTCAGGGCGCGATCTTTGCCGTGGTCAAGGCCACGCTGGACCGCAAGGGCGCCCAGGGCTTCCAGAAGCTGACCGGGGTCTGGCCCGGGGACTGACGATCGAGCGGGGGAACCACGGTGGCCATCGAGCATCGAGACGAGCGGGAAACGGTTGAGGCGAAGCGCGAGCCTCGAGGGGCCGAGGACGGGCGGGCGCCGGACAGCCCCACCGATCTGGGCGGCACCTCGAAGAAGGACACGCTCAAGCGCACGTTCAAGGAGTTCCAGGCCGACAACCTGACGGACTGGGCGGCCTCGCTCACCTACTACGGGGTGCTCGCGCTGTTCCCGGGCATCATCGCCCTGGTGTCGATCATCGGTCTGGTGGGCCCGTCGCTCACCGACCCGCTGCTGGAGAACATCTCGGAGATCGCCCCGGGTCCCGCCAAGGACATCCTCACCAGCTCGGTCGAGAACCTCCAGTCGAACCGGGGAGCCGCCGGCGTCGCCTTCATCGTCGGCATCGTGCTCGCCCTCAACTCGGCCTCCGGCTACATCGCCGCCTTCTCGCGCGCGTCGAACGCCATCTACGACGTGGAGGAAGGGCGTCCGATCTGGAAGCTCAAGCCTCAGCAGATCGCGATCGCGTTCCTACTGATCCTCATGCTGATCGTCATCGCGGTGGCCGTCACCGTCTCCGGGCCGCTGGCGGAGGAGGTCGGCAAGGTGATCGGGGTCGGCGACACCGCCGCCACGATCTGGGACATCGCGAAGATCCCGCTGATCCTCTTCCTGGTCTCGTTCATGATCGCCTTCCTCTACTGGTCGGCGCCGAACGTCAAGCAGCCCGGCTTCAAGTTCATCAGCCCGGGCGGCCTGGTGGCCATCGTCATCTTCGTCATCGTGTCGCTGCTGTTCGCCCTCTACGTCGCGGCCTTCGCGTCGTACAACAAGACCTACGGGTCGCTGGGCGGCATCGTGGTCTTCCTGATCTGGCTCTGGCTGACCAACGTGGCCATCCTGTTCGGAGCCGAGTTCAACGCCGAGCTGCAACGCAGCCAGCAGCGCGAGGCCGGGGAGCCGGCCCCGCTGGACGAGCCCTTCCTCGAGCCCCGCGACGCGTCGAAGCTCGAGAAGAAGGAGAACTGAGCCCGCGTCAGGCGGCGTTCAGGTCGAGCTGCCTGCGTTGGCGGGGCGCAACCCCGTAGCACCGGCGAAAGGCCTTGCTGAACGGAGCGTGATCGCCGTAGCCGACGCGGAGCGCCACCGCTCCCACCGGCAGATCGGTGCCCTGGAGCAGCCGGGCGGCGACCTCCAGCCGGCGCAGGCGCAGCTCCTCGCTGAAGGATCGCTCGCCGTTCTCCGCAAAGGCCCTCTGCAGGGCTCTGGTCGAAGCGCCGATCCGGTGTGCCACCTCCGGCAGCCGCAGGTCCCCGGCGTACTCGCGCCTCACTATGGTCATGGCCTCTTCGTAGAGGGCGCGTCGCGATTCCCGTGTTTGCGTCATCCCTTGGGAGACAGGACCGCGACGGCGAAAGTTACGTCTGCTCCGGCTCTCCCTCGTGAACGGTGACCACGGAGCCGAGCAGGAGATTGTTGGGCACCCTCACCGTGCCGGCGTCCGTGCGCAGGACCGTTGCCGCGGTATCGATGGACTCGATGCGACCGCGCACGTCACCGAACGAGATCACCTGCCCGGAGCGGTAGGCCGTCCTCAGGTAGCGCCCGGCGCTGAGCTCACGAGCGACCTCCCGGCCGCCCAGCCCGAAGGCCAGGGCGAAGGTGGCGCCGGCCGCGCCGAGCAGGAGGATCACGAACACCATGAGAATGGCCGTGGACACCGCCACCTGAGCAGCGGCGGTGATCGCGAACACCGCCACCACCGCCACCTGGGCGACCCGCCCCAGGGGCAGCGGCAGGTCCATCTGATTGCCCACGCGGTCGCCCCACTCGCGGGCGAACCCGCCGAGGACCACGCCGGCCAACAGGAGCACAGCGGCGACGAGGAGGTTCGGCAGGAAGAGAACCGCCTCGTTGAGAGCCTGGTCGAGGAACTGGAGGCCCACCAGCGACAGCGCCGCCAGCACGACGACCACGCTCACGGCGATCCGGAGGACCCGTCCGATCAGCCTGGAGAGGGAACGGCCGAGGCCGGCTCGCTCGAGGACGTCCCCGATGCCCCAGCGGTCACTCAGGCCGTCGACGCCCGCCGCCTCGAGTGCTCCCCGCGCGAGCCGGCCGACGAGCGCCGCCACCAGCAGGCCCACCAGAAGCAGCAGCACAGCGCCGCCGAGCCGGGGCAGGAAGCCGCCCAGCGACTCCTGGGCGTTGTCGAGCAGCGTGATGGCCGGCGTGCTCATGCTCCCCTCCTGCCGCCACCCGCCAGGGTGGTGATTCCCTGGAGAAAGGCGGCCCCGATCATGGCCACCACCCGCAGCGGTGCGCGCAGCATGCCCTGCCAGCGCGCGGTGCGCACCACCCTCGGGACGAGCGCCGTCCCGGGCTCCGGGGGCGAATCGCGCAGCAGCGCGAGGTGCTCGTCGAGCCGCCGCTCCGCGGGGCCCGCCTCGAACTCGTCATTCATGAGGCAGCTCCCAGTCGTAGGTGTTGGCGCGCAGGATCTCGATGAGCTCGTTGCGGGCGCGGTGAAGGCGGCCCTTGACACTGCCGAGCGGTGAGTCGGTGATGAGCGCGATCTCCTCGTAGGCCATTCCCTCGAGGTCGCGGAGCACGAGCACCGAGCGGTGCTCGGGACGCAGGGCGCGGAGCTTGAGCTCTAGCCGCTGGGCGCGCTCGCGGCGCTCGAGACGGCTCACCGGCTCGCGCGAGCCCCCGGGGGCGGCAACCGTCCGCTCGATGTCGTCGCTGCCCCCGATCGGCTCGGGCACGCGCCTGTCGAGATGGTTGAGGGCGGCGTTGTGGACTATCCGCAGCAGCCAGGACCGAAAGCTCCCCTCGCCGCGGTAGCTGTCCAGGCGGTGATAGGCCCGCAGCAGAGCGTCCTGGGTCACGTCATCGGCCTCGGCGGTCCCGACGACCCGCGCGGCCACCCGGAAGACCACTCTGCGGTGGCGTTCCACGAGTTGCTCGAAAGCTCTCAGCTCGCCGTTGCGAGCGCGCTTCACCAGCGCAGCGTCTTCGTCCGTCACGGGCGGGAACGCTAGCGCCGTCGGTCGCGCGCGTGGTGGTCGCAGAAATCACGTCCACTGGGACCGGCGCCAGCGCCCCGCGGTTACATGCCTCTATAACAGACGGCCGTTTGCTATTGGTATCCTCCGTTGATGCCGCGCAGCTCCCGCGCCGAAGCGGCCCGCACCCGCGACGCGATTGTCAGCGAGTTCGTGGCCGACGCCTCACGGATCGGACTGGACGGCGTGACCCTCGGGGCCCTCGCCGACCGCCTCGAGATGAGCAAGGCGGGCGTCCTGGGGCCGTTCGGGACGAAGGAGGCACTGCAGCTCGCGGCTCTCGAGCGCGCCGGCGACGTGTTCACCGAGGTGGTGTGGGGTCCCGCCTCCGCCGCCGAACGCGGCCTCCCACGGCTCGAGGCGATCATCGACGCCTGGCTCGCCTACCTCGACGGCGACGTCTTCCCCGGCGGGTGCTTCCTCACCCAGGCGGCCGCGGACTGGGACGGGCGTCCCGGCGCGGTGCACGATGCGGTCGTGGCGCTCAGCCGGCGCTGGCTGAAGGTCCTGGAACGCGAGGTCGCGGTGGCCGTGGAGCACGGCGAGCTGGAGCCCGGCACCGATCCGGCGCAGGTGGCGTTCGAGCTGAACGCAATCGCGCAGGGGGTCAATCAGGCGATCCAGCTGCGCGCCGAGGCCGACGCGGCGAAACGCGGCCGCGCGGCGATGCTGCGCGCGCTCCAGCCTCGTCGCGGCTGACCGGCCGCCCTCAGCCGCCGACGTCCAGCGAGCCCCCGGGTTCCAGCGCCGCCACGCTGAGGCCGCGCGCCTCGGCGGCCGCTGCGAAGGCCGCGCCGGCGTCGCCGACCGGTCGGTAATGGCGATCGAGCCGGTACCCGTCGTAGTGCATCGGCACGACCGTCCGCGCGCCCAGGATCTCGCACGCCAGCGCCGCCTGCTCGGGATCCATCACGGCGGCGAGCGGGCTCGGGGGCTGGCGGTGCGGAAAGTCGATGACCGCTCCGTTGATGGGAGCGAAGACCACGTCGAAGGGCCCGCGGCGCATTCTCATGCGCCACCAGAACGCATGGAACATGGTGTCCCCGAGGTGAAGGATCCGGCACCCGTCGGCCTCCACCGCCCAGGAGACCTGAGGGTCACCCAGGCCGTCGACCGCCGGCAGGGCGGTGCAGCGGAAGGCCCCGGCGTCCACCGTCTCCCACGGCTCGCAGGTCCTCAGCTCGAGGCCGGTCCGCTCGAGCTCGGTGGCGGCCTGGACCAGCGCGAGCTCCTCCAGACCCTCGCCGCCTCCGGCGAGCGGCATAAGCACGGGCGCGTTCGGAGCCAGGGCGGCCGCGAGGGCGCCGGCGTCGGCGTGGTCGCGGTGAAGGTGGCTGACCAGGCCGGCCACGGCGCGGCCGGCGCTGACGGGCGCCACCACGGCCGGCACGTCCGCCTCCCGGCCGGCGTCGCCAAACGGCGCGAACGTGGCCGCGACATCGGACAGCGGATCGATGACCAGCGCCTCGTCACCGGCCTGGAGCTCCACCCCCGCCCATCCAAGCCACCGTGCGCGCATGCCGGGCACGATAGCGAACGCTTGTTTGTTATGTGGCCAAGGGCACGGCCACCGGCTAGAAGACCCGCGCGGCGATCTCCGCGGGAGCCGTGAACAGCTCCTTGAGCTCGTCGTCGAGCTTGACCAGGGTGACCGACGCTCCGGCCATGTCGAGCGAGGTGCAGTACTCGCCCACGTACGAGCGGCCGACCGAGATGCCGCGGTCGGCGAGCTGCTCGTGCGCGCGCCCGTAGAGGATGTAGAGCTCCGAGATGGGCGTGCCGCCGAGCCCGTTGATCATCAGGCTGACCTCGTCGCCGGACTCGTAGGGCAGGTCGGTGACCACGGCCTCGAGCATCTCGTCGATGAGCTCGTTGGCCGACTTGATCTTCTCCCGGCGCCGGCCCGGCTCGCCGTGGATGCCCACGCCCATCTCGACCTCGTCGTCCCCCAGCTCGAACAGCGGTGACCCCTTGGCCGGCGGTGTGCACGACGTGAGGGCCATGCCCATCGAGCGCGTGACCGAGTTGACCCGCTCCCCGAGCGTCACCAGCGAGTCGAGGTCGTCGCCCCGCTCCGAGGCGGCCCCGAGGGCCTTGATGACGAAGAAGTTGCCGGCCACGCCGCGGCGCCCGACCGTGTAGGTGGAGTCCTTGACCGAGACGTCGTCGTCGACCACCACGGTGCCGACCTTCACGTCCTCCGCCTCGGCCAGCTCGCGGCCCATGTCGAAGGCCATCTTGTCGCCGGTGTAGTTGTTGATGATGTGGAGGACGCCCTTCTCGCTGTTGAGCAGCTTGGACGTCTCGTAGACGTAGTCGCTGGGCGGCGCGGCGAACACGTCCCCCGGGCAGGCGGCGTCGAGCATGCCGGGCCCGACCGCCATCACGTGTGCCGGCTCGTGGCCCGAGCCCGAGCCCTGGATGATCGAGACCTTGTCGTCGCTCGGCATGTCGGCGCGCATGATCAGGTTGTACTCGGGCACGTAGCGCAGCGTGTCCGGGTTGGCCAGGGCGATGCCCTTGCACATCTCGGGCACGAACTGCTGCGGGTCGTTCACGAACTTCTTCACGACACTCCTCCTTCGCCGGAGATCCGGCGCTAGACGCTGGTGGGGCTCCACTCCTTGCTGACGCTCTCGAACAGGACCGCGACGCCCATCGCCCCGGCGTCGACCGAGTCCTGGCTGCGCTCGCCCGCGTAGGCCGCGCGTCCGCGCTTGGCCAGCATGGTCCTGGTGGCCTCGGCGCTCTCCCGGGCGGTGGCCGCCGCCGCGGTCAGCGCGTCCGAGGCGCCGGCCCCGTTGCCGAGCTCCTCCTCGAGCCTGTCGGTGGCGGGAATGAGCGAGTCGAGCAGCGTCTTGTCGCCGAGATCGGAGTTGCCGCGCTGCTTGATCCCCTCGATCGCGGCGCGCAGAGCCGCCACCGCGTCGTCGGCGCCCGGATCGGGGCTGTCCTTGAGGGCGGTGCCGGCCCGCAGGAAGGCTGTGCCCCAGATCGGGCCCGACGTGCCGCCGATGCGGCTCGACAGGACGATGGCCGTCTTCTTCAACAGCCCGGACACGTCGTCGTACTCGAGGCTGTCCCAGTCCTCGAGCAGCTTGCCGAAGCCGCGGGCGAGGGAGTAGCCGAAGTCCCCGTCGCCGACCACGGCGTCGAGATCGGAGAAGTACTTCTCGTTCTCCAGCACCGCTTCGGCGATGGTCCGGACCAACCGCTCGGCGTCCGGCAGGGCAGCGTCGCTCATCTGACCTCCTGAGGGGCAGGGACCTGCAGGCAGGCCTGCAGGTCGTCCAGCGTGACGTACCGGCCGGGCTCGGCCGGGCTGTTGTTGGCGAGGACCTCCGTGGGCTCCTCGGGGTCGCCGAGGCTCGAGACCACCAGCACCGCCTCCGAGAAGTCCTCGCCGGCCGTGTAGCTGCTCACCGTGACCACGCAGCGCAGCCCCGCGCCCACCGCGGCGCGCAGGCCGTTGCTCGAGTCCTCGATGACGATCGTCTCCGCCGGATCGGCGCCGGTGCGCTCGAGCGCCAGCGTGTAGATCGCGGGGTCCGGCTTCTTGGCCGGCACCACGTCGCCGGCGAGCACCTCGAACCGGGCCGCCTTTTCCTCGCCGACCGCGTGCTCGAGCACACCGCGCACGGACGGCTCGGCCGAGGTGGAGGCCACGGCGAGCGTCCAGCCGGCCGCCAGGGCCTCGTCCACGATGCGGGCGATCCCCGGCCGGGCTGGCATCGCGCCCGACTCCACCCGCGCCTTGAAGGCCGCCGTCTTCACCCGGTGCCAGCCGGCCAGCAGCTCGCGCTGGCCCTCCGGATCGGCCGGCAACCCGTTCTCGCGCACGAAGTCGTCGGTCAGGAGCGAGGCCATGCGCTCCTTGCCCCCGCCGATCAGGAGCTTCTCGGCGTAGTCGTCGTCCGACCAGCGCACGGGCAGCCCCTCCTGCTCGAAGGTCTCGTTGAACGCCGGGAGGTGCCCGTAGCGCTCGGTGTCCGCCAGCACGCCGTCGCAGTCGAAGAAGAGAGCGGGCATCAGGCGGCGACCGTGTTGGCGGCCTTGCCGGCAGAGCCGAAGATGCGCATGTGCTCGATGGCCATGGCCTTGACCGCCTCGCTCACGTGACGCAGCAGCGCCGGCGGGTCGTGCTTCGACGGGTTCTCCTCCAGGTACTCCCGATGGGAGTCGACGAACGCGATCTTCAACGCGGTCGAGATGTTGACCTTGGCGCAGCCCCGCGCGATCAGATCCTGGAACTCCTCGGGCTCCAGGCCCGTGCCACCGTGCAGCACCATCGGGATCGGGCGCTGCTCGACCATCTCGGTCACCCGCTCGGGGGTGAGGTTCGGCCGCCCCGCGTAGAGCCCATGAGCCGTCCCGATGGCCGGCGCGAAGGCGTACACGCCGGTGTACTCGATGAACCTCACCGACACCTCGACCGGGTGGACCTGGCCCGCCTCGTCGGAGCCCACGTCGTCCTCCACGCCCTGGACGCTCTCGATCTCACCCTCCACGTCGGCGCCGTAGCCGCGTGCCTCCTTCACCACCTCGGCCGTCTGGTGGGTGTTCTCCTGGATGTCGAGGTGCGAGCCGTCGAACAGCACCGAGTTCCAGCCGGTCTTGAGGCACGTGGTGGCCCATTCCCGCTCGGGACAGTGGTCGAGGTGGAGCGTGATGGGCACGGGGGCCGGATCGGCCATCGCGCGGAACATCGCGTACAGCGGCCCGGCCCCGATGGACTTCACCGTCTTGACGGACGTCTGCACGATCAACGGCGACTCGAGCTCCGTGGCAGCGTCGATCACCGCCTGCAGGCTGACCCCGTCCACCACGTTGAAGGCCGCCACCCCGTAGCGCTCCTCGAACGCCGGATCGAGAATGTCGCGGAAGGGGACGACGGTCATCAGTACCTGTCCGGGACGAAGGTCTGCTCGGCCATCGGCGGGCGTACGTAGCCGTCGTCGGGGCCGCGCTCCGGCAGCTCGAGCGGCGGTGGCGTGAGGTCCTCGTAGTCCACCATCGAGAGCAGGTGGGAGATGCAGTTGAGCCGCGCGCGCCGCTTGTCGTCGGCCTCGACGACGTACCAGGGGGCGTGCTTGAGGTCGGTGTGGCGGAACATCTCGTCCTTGCTGCGCGAGTAGTCGACCCAGCGGGCGCGCGACTCGAGGTCCATCGGGCTCAGCTTCCAGCGGCGCATCGGGTCGTGCACGCGAGCCTGGAAGCGCCGCTCCTGCTCCTCGTCCGAGACCGAGAACCAGTATTTGATCAACAGGGTCCCCGACCGCACGAGCATTCGCTCGAACTCGGGGCAGGAGCGCATGAACTCCTGGTACTCCTCCTCGGTGCAGAAGCCCATCACGCGTTCCACGCCGGCGCGGTTGTACCAGGACCGGTCGAACAGGACGATCTCCCCCGCGGCGGGCAGGTGCGCCACGTAGCGCTGGAAGTACCACTGCGTCTTCTCGCGTTCGGTCGGCGCCGGGAGCGCCACCACGCGGCAGGTGCGCGGGTTGGTGCGCTCGGCGATGCGCTTGATCACGCCGCCCTTGCCCGCGGCGTCGCGGCCCTCGAAGATGACCACGATCTTCAGGCCCTCGGCCTTGACGTACTCCTGCATGAGCACGAGCTCACGCTGAAGCCGCTGGAGCTCCTTGTCGAACTCCTTGCGCGGCAGCTTCTTGTGCGCGGACGCCCCGTTGTCCTTGGTCATCAGGCCTCCCCCCTCGATGCCATTCCCGGAACCTCGGGCCGGAATCCGTCCGGCGACACGATCTTGCCCGGATTGAGGTTCGCCCCTGGATCGATTCCCTCGAGCAGCGCGCGCACCATCTCCACCCCGGGCCCCGAGATGTCCTCCTCCAGCCAGCGCGCGTGCTCGGTCCCGACCGCGTGGTGGTGCGAGAGCGTGGCCCCCGAATCGATGAAGGTCTGCTGGATGGCCGACTTGACGACGTCGTATTCGTCTATCGGCTCGCGTGTCCCCGAGGGCGTGAGCGCGAAGGTGAAGTAGAGGCAGGCTCCGGCGTGGTAGGAGTGCGAGAGATGGCACATCACGTACCCGGGCACGCCGAGATCGGCGAACGACCCGCGGGCCGCCGCCATCACGTTCTCGTAGAGGGCGGGCAGGACGCTCCAGGGCGCGGAGGTCTCGGACACGTCGGCCAGCGCCCCGCGGTCGAGCAGATAGTCCCGGATGTAGGGCGTGTCGAACTTCTTCTGGTCGTATAGCGCGCCGGGACTGGTGCCGACGCACAGGCCGCCGTGGCGGCTGACGATCTTGCCCGCGAGCTTTCGCTGCCTCGACACGTGGCCCTTCGTGCCCTCGTAGCCGATGAACGACAGGCACATCTGCCCGAGATCGAAGTTGCGCCGCCTGGTCAGGTAGGTGGACAGCGCCTTCGACTTGATCCGGTCGAGCCGCGAATCGGCCTGCTTGGTCGAGAACGAGAACGCGGTCTCGTACGCGTCGGACACACGGGTCACCGACGGCGCCGCCTCGCTGGCGGCCATGTCGCGCATGGCGGCGAGACCGTCGGCCCAGGTGGGGAACAGGTAGCCGAGGATCGTGCGCTGCTCGGGCAGGCGGTGGACGTGCACGGTCGCCTCGGTGATCACCCCGAGCCGGCCCTCGCTGCCCAGCACCATCTCGCGCACGCTGGGACCGGTGGAGGTGCTCGGCACCGGGCGCGTGGCCATCATCCCCGAGGGCGTGGCCATCCGGACCGCTCGGGTGAGGTCGGCCACGTCCCCGTACATGTCGGACTGCATGCCCGAGGAGCGCGTGGCTATCCAGCCGCCCAGCGTGGAGTGGGCGAAGCTGTCGGGGAAGTGGCCCAGGGTCCAGCCCCGCGCGTTGAGCTGCTCCTCGAGCTGCGGGCCGAGCACACCGGCCTGAACGCGGGCCATCCGCGACTCGGCGTCCACCGACAGCACCCGGTCCAGGGAGCCGAGGTCGACGGAGATGATCGGGCGCGTCTCCTCGGCCGAGGCCTCGAGGCTGCCCGAGATGTTCGTCCCCCCGCCGAAAGGGATGAGGACGGCGTCGGCGTCGAGCGCGGCCCGGAGCACACCCTCGACCGCCTCTTCGTCGGCCGGATGGACGACGGCGTCGGGAACGCGGCCGACGTCGCCGGCCCGATGGCGAACCAGGTCGCGCAGGCTCTTGCCGCGAGCGTGGACCAGGCGGTCGAGGGCATCGGTCGAGACCCGCTCCGCGCCGGCGGCCTCCTCGAGCGCGGTCAGCAGGGCCGCCGGCAGCGACGACTCGGGAATGCTCAGCTCATCGAAGCCGGCCGGCCGCGAGGCCGGGCGCTCTACGTCGATGGCCAAGTGCTGCTGCAGGAAGGGACCGAGGGCGGGCTTGTCGCGATGGCTGAACGAGACGCCCTCGTCGCCCCAGCCCCACCACTTCATCCGCTCGGCCATGGGCTCCCGGAGTCGCTCAGCCCACGAGGACCGCGGTTATCCGGGCGGCTTCGGCGTCGGGGATCTCCACGACGACGAGCACCTTGCCGTCGTGCAGGGCGGCCACGTCCCGCTTGGCGGTGGACTCGTCGAGACCGATGTCGACGAGCAGCCGCGTGAGACGGCGGTGACCGGCGACCATCATGCGCTCCACGCCGTCCGGATAGCTCGTGACGTAATCGGTGTCGGAGTCGCCGAAGCTTCCCCCGCGGTGCGCCCTTCCGGCGAACTCACCGGTGGAGCTTCCCTGCGGCACCGGGCCGCCGGCGAACTCGCCCACCGGGGCGCCGGCCTCGGTCGTGCCGCCGAACTCGCCGACCGGCTGGTCGCGCGCGTCCCGCAGCACCTCGCCGGACACCACCAAGACATCCTCTCCGGGCACCCCCGCAGCGAGCGCCGCGTCGACGGCGACGCGCGCTTCCTCGTGCGTGGGATACGACAGGCAGACAGCAGCCACGACTCCTCCTTCGTCGGGGATGACGACTGTACAGTCACACCGGTGCCTTCACCAAGCCCTGGGCGACCGCCCAGGCGATGGTGCGCTCGAACGTGTCGGCCACCGGCGTGTAGCGCAGCCCGAGCTCCCGCTCCGCCCGGGACCCGTCGTAGCGGTGACCGTGGAGGAAGGTGCGCACCATCTCGCGGCACACCGGCGGCTGCTTGCCGCGCAGCCGGAAGAGTCCCTCCATCACGGTCCCGGTGACGCCGGCGACGGGTGAGGGCAGGAAGCGAACGCTGTGGCGGACCCCCGACAACCCGGAGACGATGTCGAGCGCCTCGCGTGAGCTCAGCGTGGCCCCGTTGAGCACGTAGCGCTCACCGGGGACTCCGCGCTCGGCCCCCAGCAGGTGTCCCTCCACGCAGTCGGCTATGTCGACGATGCTGATCGGCCGGTCCACGAACGCCCGCAGGCGCCCGTTGAGGTAGGCGATCATGATGCGCCCGGTACCACCGGAGCGGCCGGGGCCCTGCACCGACGAGGGATTGATCGACACCAGCTCCACGCCCACCCGGCGCGCGGTCTCGAAGGCGGCGAGTTCGCCCTCGTGCTTGGAGCGCTCATAGACCGAGAGGTAGGTCCCGCGGTGCACCGAGTCCTCGTTCCCGATGGTCCCCGGCTCCTCTCCGAGCGAGGCGGCCGACGAGGTGAGCACCACCCGGGGCACCTCGGCCCGCGCGGCCGCGCGCACCGCCGCCTCGGCGCCGCGGACGTTCACGTGGAACAGCCTGGCCGGGTCCGTGGGACACAGCGTGTTGATGCCGGCCACGTGGTAGACCAGCGAGCAGCCGCCCATGCCGGCGGCCAGCGCGTCCTCGTCGAGCGTGTCCCCGCGAACCACGCGGGCGCCGCGGACCGCCAGAGCGCTCTCGGCCTCCTCGGAGCGCGCCAGCGCGACCACCTCTTCGCCCCGCTCGACCAGCCTCGCGGCGAGCGCGCCTCCGATCAGGCCGCTGCCCCCGGTGAGGAAGACCGGCGTCACGTGGCCCGGTCCTCACGCGTGACCACGGGAAGGGCGCGCACGAGGTAGTCGACCGCCGACGCCACCGTGATGGCCGCGGCGATCAGCATGGCCCACTCGTCGACGTACAGGCCGCCGACCGGATCGCCCGGCCGCAGGATGGCGAGCGCGATGGCCAGGAACTGGACGCTGGTCTTGAGCTTGCCGAGCATCGACGGCGCCAGGACCTCGCCCTCGGAGGCGATCACGCCGCGCAGCGCCATGACCACCAGCTCGCGGCCGATGATCAGCGCGGCGATCCAGGTGGAGGCGCGCCCGGCCGCCACCAGAGCGATCAGGACACCCGACACCAGGAGCTTGTCGGCCGTGGTGTCGAGGAAGGAGCCGAGCTTGGTCGTCACGCCCCAGCGGCGTGCGAGCCGCCCGTCGATCCAGTCGGTGGCTGCGGCCAGGCAGAACAGGACGAGCGCCACCAGCTCGCCGGTGTTCCCCCGCTCGTTGAGCACGAGCCACATCACCACCGGGGTCAGGACGATGCGCGTGGCGGAGCCCGCGGCTATCAGGCGCGCGGAGCGCAGCCTGCTCCCGGTCACGGTCGGCGTTGCCACGAGGCGCGCGCGGACTCTAACGCCCCGCGGGCCGCCGCCGCGGCGGCCTCCGTGTCGCTCTCGCGCAGCGCGGCCTTGACGGCCGGGATCCTGCCGGCGGCCATGCTCAGCTCGCGCACACCCAGCCCGGCCAGCATCACCGCCGCCTCGGGCTCTCCGGCCAGCTCGCCGCACACCCCCACCCAGCGGTCGTGCTCGTCCGCCGCGGCGACGACGGCGGCGATCAGGGCGAGCACCGGCGCCAGCGCGGCCTCCAGCAGCCCCGCCAGGGCCCCGTTGCCGCGCTCGGCGGCCATCGTGTACTGGGCCAGGTCGTTGGTGCCGACCGAGAAGAAGTCGGCTTCGGGGGCGAACCCGGCCGCCTGGAGCGCCAGCGCGGGGACCTCGACCATCACACCCACCTCGAGCTCCGCGGAGCTGTCGAGATCGGCGCGTGCCCGGTCGAGCAGCGCCTTGGCGGCGCGCAGCTCGTCGAGAGTCGACACCATCGGGAACATCAGCTTCAGTGGATGCTCCTCGGCCACCCGCAGGACGGCGCGCAACTGGGTAATGAAGAACTCAGGCTCGGCCAGGGAGAGCCTGATGCCGCGCTGCCCCAGGAACGGGTTGTCCTCGGGCTCCTGACGCAGGAAGGGCAGCGGTTTGTCGGCGCCGGCGTCGAGGGTGCGGACGACCACGGGACGACCGTCCATGGCGCGCGCGATCTCGGTGAGCACCTCCACCTGCTCGTCCTCGTCCGGCGGCTCGGGCCGGTCGAGGAACAGGAATTCGGTCCGCAGCAGGCCGACGCCCTCGGCTCCCTGCTCGACTGCCGGAGCCGCCTCCGCCGCGCCACCGATGTTGGCGAACACCTCGACCCGGTGACCATCGCCCAGGGCGCCGGGCTCGGCCGCGCGCGCCATCAGCTCCCGCCGGGTGGCCTCGTCGGCGTCCCGGCGGGCGCGCAGCTCGGACACCTTCTCCTCGCCCGGATCGACCTCCACCACGCCGGCCTCGCCGTCGAGCACCAGTTCCGTGCCCTCCGGGATCTCGAGCAAGCGCTGCCCCAGGCCGACCACTGCCGGGATGCCGAGGGCCCGCGCGAGGATGGCCGCGTGGGCCGTGGCCCCGCCGCGAGCGGTGGCGATCGCCCAGGCGTCGCCCGGATCGAGCCCCGCCGCCTCCCCCGGCGTGAGCTCGTCGGCCAGGACGATGCCCGGCCCCTCGAGCGCCGTGCCGGCGGACCCGACTCCGAGCTGGGCGAGCACCCGTGCGGCCACGTCCTCCACGTCCACCGCGCGCTCGCGCAGGTAGGGATCGTCCAGCGCCCGGAACGCTGCGGCGGCCTCGGCCGTCGCCGACTGCCATGCCCGCGGCGCGCTGGAGCCGTCCTCGATGCTCTTCAGGGCGGGCTCGGTGATCGCGGTGTCGTTCACCAGCAGCGCCTGGGCGGCGAAGATCTCCGCGGCGCCGGCGCCGGCGCGGGACGTGACCGACGACTGCATCTCCTCGAGCTCCTCCACGGCCGCCGCCCGAGCGGCGTCGAGACGCTTGCGCTCGTCGGCCGGGTTCCCGGCCGGCTCATCGTCGTCCAGCTCGGGGCGGCGCGCCTGCAGGCGGCGCGCCGGGCCGATGGCGATGCCCGATGAGGCGGGCACGCCGGTGAGGCGCTCGCCCGCAGCGGGTGCCGCGCGTGACTCGCCGGCCGGCTCCGGCTCGTTGGGCTCGGCGCGCGGGACGTCGCCGGCCCCGTCGTCCGCCGGGTCCCCGAAGTTCTCCTCCGCCAGCGCCCGCAGCGCGTCGAGGGCCTCGGCGGCCTGAGGGCCGCGGGCCAGCACCTCGATCTCGTCGCCCTGACCGACGGCCAGCGTGGCCAGCCCGGTGAGGCTGCGCCCGTCGGCGGGACCGCGCTTCCCGGTCACGTTCGAGACCTCGACCCGCACATCGAGGCCGCCCAGCGCCCCCACGACGCGCGCCGCGGGGCGCGCGTGAAGGCCGAGCCGGTTCTCCACCCGGAGGCGCAGCTCCTGCGCCGGGGTGTCCGTGCCGGCGGCCGGCTTGCTCGCAGCCTCGTCCCCCGCCTCTCCCCCGCCGAGCTGCTCGGTTTTTCCCCGCAGCGCCCCGCGCGCCTCGCGTGCCACCTCGTCCAGCGAGGCCCCGGCCCCCGCCAGGGCCGCGGCGGCCACCGCCCCCTCCACGAGGGGCGCCTCGGAGAGCAGGATCGGCCCACCGTCCTCCTCGCTCATCTCCACCGCCATCTCCGCGCTCATCAGCGCGCTGCCAAGATCCATGAGCACGAGCACGCCCTCGGGCGAGCGCACCCGTTCGACGGCCGCGCGCACGCGCTCGGCGTCGGTGCCGATCTCGCCGTCCTCCATCCCGCCGGCAGCCTCGATGGCCACCTCACCGCCCCCCATCTCCCGGGCCAGCTCGGTCACGCCGCCGGCTAGCGAAGCGCTGTGGGAGACGATTACGAGACCGACCATCAAGTGCCGAGGCCGGACGCCCGGTGGAGCATCTCGACCGGGTGCACCGTGCGCACCCCGGTGGCCTCCTCGATCTGCCAGCGGCAGGTCTCCGAGTCGCATACGGCACGGTCGGGAGAGGCCTCGGCGATCTCGGCGAACAGGCCGGCGCCGACCTTCATGGCGATGTCGTACTTCTCGCGCTTGAGCCCGTAGGTGCCGGCCACGCCGCAGCAGGTGGCGCCCGTCTCGATCGTCTCGAGCTCCGGCACGAGCGCCATCAGGTCGAGGGCGGGCTTGCCGATGCCGTGACCCTGCTGCTGACACGGCGCGTGGTAGGACACGGTCTCGGGAACGGCCTGGAAGTCCGTGTTGAGCTCGCCGCGCTCGTGCATCGCGAGCAGGTACTCGCAGATGTCGAACACCCGGCCGGACACCACCTCCAGGTCCGGGTCGCCGGCCATGCCGAGGATCTCCAGCGCCTCGCGCTTGAGCATCAGGCTGCAACTGGTGGAGGTGGCGACGATGTCCACGCCGTCACGCGCGTAGGGCGCGAGCCGGCGCGCCAGGCGCTTGACGTAGCCCCGGGCGTCGTCGAACAGCCCATTGGACTGCAGCGGCAGCCCGCAGCAGTCCTGCTTGGGCACCTCCACCGCGATCCCGTTGTGCTCGAGCAGGGCCACCGTCATCTCGCCGAGGCGGGGCTCGTAGTAGTTGGTGCCGCAGCCGTGGAAGAAGGCCACGCGACGCGCGGGGGCCGCCGGCGCGCTGTGCCGGCGCGCCCAGCGCTGAAACGTCCGCCCGGCGTACTTCGGCACCGGCGCCCGCCGATGGATGCCGATCGTCTTCTCGATCGCGAGTCGTACCAGCGGGTTGGCCAGCGTCCAGTTGGCCAGTGGAGCCACGGGCGTGCCGAGCCGGCCGGCTAGCGTCGGGCGAGCCAGCACGCGGTCGCGCAGCTTGACGCCCTGGCGCTCCTTGAGCTCGGCCCGGGCCTGGCTGTTGATCTCCGCGATGTGCACGCCCTGGGGACAGACCTGCGTGCAGACGCCACAGCCCGAGCAGTAGTCCAGCGAGGCGTCGGCCGAGGGCTCGTCGTCGATGCGGAAGCGCTCGGCCTGCGGCCCCGCGTACTTCGGCCCCGGAAACAGCGGCGTGACGTTCGAGACCGGGCAGTAGGTCTCGCAGATGGTGCACTTGACGCAGTGGTCGAGCGAGTCCCGCATGAGGTCGCCGAGCACGCCGGGAGCCTGGTTGGTCGTGGCCACGCTCAGCTCCCCACCGCACCGGCCGCTGCGCCGGCGGCGGTCGTGGCCTCGAGCACGAGCTCGGCGGCCCGGTGGCCGGTGGCCAGGCTCAGGCCGTCACCGGACTTCTCGCGCCACGGCTCGGCGCCGGCCAGCGTCGCCCCGGCCACCAGCACGTTCTCGTAGAGGCGCTCGCCCCCGCCGTCGACGGGCCGCAGCCCGGAGTCCGCCGCCACCCCCACGCGGCTCATGGGATGGTCGTCGAAGTAACCCGGGCTGAAGCGCCCGTTCTCGCCCTCGGGGACGCCGGCCACGGGCAGCCCGAGGGCCGTCTCGGACACCCGCCAGTGCGAGTCGAGCTCCACGCCTCCGGACGCGATCCCGCCGGTGGCGAGCACCACCCAGTCCGCACCGCGGCTCTCCTCGCGCAGCCCCACGCGCACGCGCAGCGAGCTCACGCGCCCGTCCTCGCCATCGGCGCCCACGACCACCGAGTTCAGGATCACCCGGCCGCCGGCTCGGCGCAGCGATTCGCGCAGGCTCGCGTGCACCCTCATCCCGGGCACCGAGGGCGGCAGCGTCGGGATCTCGAACACGGTGCGGCCGAGCCGGTGCTCGAGCTCCGACCACACGCCGTGGGGGTCGGCCACGCCGAGCACCGCCGGGAAGGCCACGCGCTCCTCAACGCCGACCTGACCGATCACGTGCGCGGTGACCTCCGCCCTGAACGCCGGATCGTCGAAGGCGCGGCCGTACCCGAGCGCGTTGACGTCGGCGCGGCCCTCCGGCACGAGGTCGAGCTCCACGCCGCGTGCCGGCACTCCGACGCGGGTCAGCATGTCGGCGGCCAGCGCCGGGTGGAAGTCCTTCAGGGCCCGGAAGCCGACAATGCAGATCGGCGACTCGCGGCGCAGGTCTCCGCCGGCCATCGTCTCCGGGACGACGGCCGAGGGGCGGGTGCCCCCCAGCGCGGTGGGCAGGATGAGGTTCTCGTCCAGGCTGCCCGTGTAGGCATACGGCGCGAGCGGCCCGGCGGCGATGCGCTCCTTGAACCACTCGACAGCCGTGGCCACGCCGGCGGATCCAACGAGCGCGTAGGGATGCTCGGGCCGCGCCTGTGCGAGCGCGTCCACGGCCTGGCCGGGACTGTCCACGCGCTCGGGGTCATAGCCGAGGACGTCGATCGTTCCCGCGCCGAGATGCGTGGCCCCCACGCCCTTGGCCAGCACGAGCACCTTCGCTCCGCCCTCGGCCAGCCGCACCGCCGCGCTCAGCCCGGCCAGGCCGGTGCCCACGACGATCACGTCGTGATGGCTCACTTGGCGGCCTCGCCCTCGGGGAGATGCTCCACGTCGAGCAGGCCCTGGTAGATCCAGTCGTCGAGGCGCGCCTGGCGCAGCTGGTCGCCGTAGAGGATCGGCCACACGCCCTTCCAGCGCTCCTGCAGGAAGTTGCGCAGCGAGTCGGCAGCCTCGACTCCGTCGAGCCGGCCGATCCCGTGCAGGATCCCGGTGGCGCGGTAGATGCAGAAACCTCCCTGGCACGGACCCATGCCCAGCCGCATGGTGCGCCGGATGTCGTCGAGGTCGGCGGTCCCGCGCCGGCGCATGGCGCTCTCCAGGCGGCTGCGCCCGATCAGCTCGCATTCGCAGATGAGCTGCTCGTCCTGGAGGGTCTCCTCGCGGCGCTGGAGCCGCGAGCCGAGGTGGTAGGACTCCCCCTCCTCGTTGCCGGGCGGACGCTCCTCCCGCGTGCGGCAGGGACGCTCGACACCGATCTGGGCGCACATGGCGTCGACGATGTCCTGGGCCATCAGCCGCGCCGTGGTGAGCTTGCCCCCCGACATCGTGAGCAGGCCGTCCACCCCGTCGCGTTCGCGATGGTCGACCACCGCGTGGGTGCGGCTGACGTCGCGGGTGTCGGCCACCTCGCCCGCCTTCTCGTCCTGGAACAGCGGGCGCACACCGGCCCACACGCGCAGCGCACGTGCCTCACGGAAGCCCGGGACCAGCCGCTCGCCGTCGTCGAGCATCTGGTCGACCTCTTCCTGGGTCACGGGAAGCTCGTCGGGCTCGGCCGAGCGAATGTCGGTCGTGCCGATCACGCTGACCGTCCTGATCGGAACGAGGATGTCCCCGTCCGCCGGCATCGTGCAGCGGTTGATCACCGTGTTCACCAGCCGGTGGTTCATGGCGATCATGATTCCCTTGCCGGGAATCACGCCCACGCCCTCGATGCCCGCCATGTGGGCGATCTGCGCGGCCCAGGCGCCCGAGGCGTTGATGGTGAAGCCCGCCTCCACGTCGAGCTCCTCTCCGCTGCGCTCGTTGCGCAGCCGAGCGCCGCTCACCGCGCCGTTGTCGCGGTGCAGGTCGATCACCCGGTGATAGGGCAGGATGCGCGCTCCGTGCGCCGAGGCGCCCCGGGCGAACGACCAGACGGTCTTCCACGAGTCGATCGAGGCGTCGGGCACCGAGAACGCCCGCCGTATGCCCGGGTTGAGGCGCGGCTCGCGACGCAGCGCCTCGTCCACGCCGATCTCCTCCACCGGCAGCTCGGCGGCGCGACAGCCGGCGAGGAACTCGTCGCCGTAGGCCGGGTCGTCGTCGGGGGTGGTGACGAACAGGCCTCCGGTGTCCTCGATGCAGTCGGGGATGACCTCGCGCAGGATCGCGTTCTCCACCACGCACTCCTCGGCGGCCAGCTTGTCCTTGACCACGTAGCGCCCGCCGGAATGCAGCAGACCGTGGAAGCGGCCGCTCGTGCCCTGGGCGAGATCGGCGCGGTCGACGAGGACGACGTCGAAGCCTCTCAGCGCCGCGTCCCAGGCCACCGCGGCGCCCGTGGCGCCGCCACCGATCACCAGCAGCTCGGCTCGAAGGCTTGGCACTGTGCGCAATGCTATTGCGCCTCGACCCTCGGCCCGGCCGCGGTTGCGCCACCCTTAGCCTGTCGGCATGCCCTTCGCGCAGATCGGGCTAGGCCTGGCCGCGCTCGGCCGGCCCGCCTACATCAACCTCGGGCACGGCGAGGACGTCGCCGATCCGAGCGTCGAGACGATGGAACGCACCGCCCACGAGGTGCTCGACGCCGCGTACGAAAGGGGCGTGCGCTGGTTCGACGCCGCGCGCTCGTACGGTCGCGCCGAGGCCTTCCTGGCCTCGTGGCTCGAGGGCAGCGGAGTGCGGCCGGGCGAGATCACCGTCAGCTCGAAGTGGGGCTATCGCTACACGGCCGGCTGGCGCGTCGACGCCGAGGAGCACGAGGTCAAGGACCTGTCGGTGGAGCACCTCCGAGGTCAGTGGCGCGAGTCCCGGGAGCTGCTCGGCGACTGGCTCGACCTCTACCAGATCCACTCGGCCACCCTCGACAGCGGCGTGCTCGACGACCCGGCGGTGCGCGGCGAGCTCGACGCGCTGCGCGACAGCGGCGTGCGCGTGGGCCTCACGGTCACCGGCGAAGATCAGGCTGGAACGATCGAGCGGGCCCTGGCCGTCGGTGGCTTCGACAGCGTGCAGGCCACCTGGAACCTCCACGAGCGCGCCGCCGAGACGGCCCTCGGCTGGGCCCACGAGGCAGGGCTTCAGGTGCTCGTCAAGGAGGCGCTGGCCAACGGGCGGCTGGCTTCGCGCGGCGCCGAGCCGGCGCTGGCCGACGCCGCTCGCGACCGCGGTGCGAGCGAGGACGCCGTGGCCCTGGCCGCGGCGCTGGCACGGCCCTGGGCGGACGTCGTGCTCAGCGGCGCGTCCACCGCCGCCCAGCTCGAGAGCAACCTGGCCGCGCTCGAGCTCGCCTGGGACGGCGAACTCGAGCAGCGGCTCAGCGGGCTGTCAGAGGAGCCGGCGGCGTACTGGAAGACGCGCGCCGAACTCCCCTGGAGTTGAACGTTTGACGCTGCGGTGCTCGCCCGACCAACGCTCGGGCTGCGCTCCTCGCGTAGAGCGGGTGGCGCTACCCCTCGTCGGGCTCTTCGTCGGCCTCGAACCAGTCGAAGGTCCGGGTGACCGCCCGCTTCCAGTACTTGTAGTACTCGTCGCGCTTGGCGTCGTCCATGGTGGGCTCCCAGCGCTTGTCCTCGACCCAGTTCTCGCGCAGGTCCTCGACCTCGTTCCAGAAGCCGGTGGCCAGGCCCGCCGCGTACGCGGCGCCCAGCGACGTGGTCTCCGGCACCTTGGGCCGGATCACCGGCACGCCGAGCAGGTCGGCCTGGAACTGCATGAGCAGGTCGTTGGCCACCATGCCGCCGTCGACCTTGAGCGACTCGAGCGCCACGCCGGAGTCCTTGTCCATGGCCTCGACGATCTCGCGGCTCTGGTAGGCCGTGGCCTCGAGCGTGGCACGGGCGATGTGACCCGCGTTGACGTAGCGGGTCAAGCCGGCGAACACGCCGCGGGCGTTGGACTTCCAGTACGGCGCGAACAGCCCCGAGAACGCCGGCACGATGTACAGCCCGCCGTTGTCGTCCACGCTCTGGGCCAGCTCCTCGACCTCGGGCGCGGCCTTGATCATCTTGAGGTTGTCGCGCAGCCACTGCACGAGTGCGCCAGTGATGGCGATCGAGCCCTCGAGGCAGTAGACCGCGTCCTCATCGCCGATCTTGTAGCCCACGGTGGTGAGCAGGCCGTTCTTCGACGCCACCGCCTCGGTGCCCGTGTTGAGCAGGAGGAAGTTGCCGGTGCCGTAGGTGTTCTTGGCCTCGCCGGGCGAGAAGCAGGTCTGCCCGAAGGTGGCGGCCTGCTGGTCGCCTAGATCGCCGGCGATCTGCACGCCCTGGAGCCCGCCGGATGCCTTGACCTCGCCGTAGACGTCGGAGGAGGACCGGATCTCCGGAAGCATCGCCTCCGGGATCCCCATCACGTCCATGACCTCCTGGTCCCACTTCAGCGAGCGCACGTCCATCAGCATCGTGCGGCTGGCGTTGGTCACGTCCGTGATGTGCTGGCCGCCGTCGGTGCCGCCGGTGAGGTTCCAGATCAACCAGGTGTCCATGTTTCCGAACAACAGGTCGCCCGAGTCGGCCCTGTCGGCGGCGCCGTCGACGTTGTCGAGGATCCAGCGGATCTTCGGCCCCGAGAAGTAGGTGGCCAGCGGCAGGCCCACCTTCTCCTGGAAACGGGCCTGGCCGCCGTCCTTCGAGTACTCGTCCACCAGCTTGTCCGTTCGGGTGTCCTGCCAGACGAGGGCGTTGTGGATCGGCTCGCCGGTCGTCTTGTCCCAGACGAGCGTGGTCTCGCGCTGGTTGGTGATCCCCACACCGGCGATGTCGTCGGCCGATGCTCCGGCCTCCTCCAACGCCGCGTCGACGACCTCCTGCGTGCTCGCCCAGATCTCCGCAGCGTCGTGCTCGACCCATCCGGGCTTCGGATAGATCTGCTCGTGCTCCTTCTGGTTGACACTCACCACCTGGCCGCCGTGGTCGAAGACCATGCATCGCGTGCTGGTCGTCCCCTGGTCGATTGCTGCCGCGTACTTCGCCATCGGTTTACCCCTCGCTCTTGGTCGTCGCTACGTCAGCTACCCGAGATCAGCCTGGGAACCACCAATCGAACGCGAGCGCCCCGAGGACGCCGCCGATAAGCGGGGCCACCACCGGAACCCAGGAGTAGCCCCAGTCCGACGGTCCCTTGCCCGCGATCGGCAGGATCGCGTGCATGATTCGCGGTCCGAGGTCGCGTGCAGGGTTGATCGCGTACCCGGTCGGTCCTCCGAGTGACAACCCGATCACGAACACCAGCAGACCCACGAGGAGCGGCCCGAGCCCGGTTGCGGCCGTGTCGGGGTTCGCGAAGAAGGCCAGGATGCCGAAAACGAGGATGAACGTGCCGATGATCTCGCAGATGACATTGGCCACCGGATTGCGGATGGCCGGCGCGGTGCACATGGTCGCCAGCTTGAGCCCGGGATCCTCGGTCGCACCCCAGTGCGGGAGGTAGGCCAGCCACACGAGCGTCGCGCCGATGAAGGCCCCGACGAACTCGCCGGCGAAGTACTTGGGCACGTCGCCCCACTCGGTGTCGCCAATGACCGCGAACCCGAGCGTGACCGCGGGATTGAGATGAGCCCCGCTGAACTGTCCCACCGCGAACGCTGCCACCATCACGGCCATGCCCCAGCCGAAGGTGATCACGATCCAGCCGGCGTTCTCCGCCTTCGACTGGCTCAGCAGGACGCCCGCTACGACTCCATTACCAAACAGGATCAGGATCGCTGTCCCGATTACCTCAGCGCCGAAGATACTCAAGGCCCTCTCCCTCCGTAGATGCCGCCGGATTCAGCGCGGGCCAGCCTATTCCTCCGCAGCTCGATGTACAAACCCGGGTCAAATCGCCCAGGGCTCCCAGGGCTCTAGGCGAACGTCTTGACCGCCACGTCGAGGAGCAGATGCGACGAGGTGGCGCCCGGGTCCTGGTGGCCGACGCTGCGCGGCCCCAGGTAGCTGGCTCGCCCCTTGCGCGCCTCGAGCTCGATGGTCGCCTTCATCCCCTCCTCCGCGGCGTCGGCCGACCGGCGCAGGGCGTCGCCCAGCTCCGCCCCGTCGCCGGCGGCCTCGCGTAGCGCCTCCACCGCCGGGAGCAGCGCGTCGAGCATCGTCTTGTCGCCCGGCTCGGCCTTGCCGCGTGACTGCACGCCCTTGACGCCGGTCTCGAGCGCCTCGGTCCATCCGGCCAGGTCGAGCTCCGTGCTGTCGCCGGCGGCCGAGCCCATCTGCAGGAACAAGGTCCCGTACAGGGGGCCGGCCGCGCCGCCGACGCTGGACACCAGCGCCATGCCCACGCCCTTGAGCTGTGCGCCGATGTCGGGGTCGTCCGCGGCATCCAGCTTCTCCACGGCCTTGCGCATGCCGCGATCCATATTGGTGCCGTGATCGCCGTCGCCGATGGCGGTGTCGAGCTTGACCAGCTCGGCCCGGTGCTCGGTGATCTCCGCCGCGTACGCGCGGATCCACTCCCCCACGGTCTCGGTGGTGATGCTCAACGCCGCGCCCTCAGCCGATGCGCAGAGCGGGCGTGTCCGCGGGCGCGTCCCACAGCCGCGTGAGCTCGTCGTCGAGCTTCAGCAGAGTGATGGAGCAGCCCGCCATCTCGAGTGAGGTGATGTAGTCGCCGATCAGTCGGCGCTCGATGGTGATGCCCTTGTCCTGCAGGAACCGGTTGAGCTCCCGGTAGACGATGTAGAGCTCGATCAGCGGCGTTCCGCCCATGCCGTTGACGAAGGCCAGCACCTTGTCGCCCGACTCGAAGGGCAGGTCCTCCACGACGGCCGTGGCCAGGCGCTCGACGATCTTCGCCACCGGTTCCATCGGCTCGCGGTAGCGGCCCGGCTCGCCGTGGATGCCGATGCCGATCTCCATCTCGTCCTCGCCCAGCTCGAAGCTCGGCTCGCCGGACCCGGGCGTCACGCACGGCGTCAGGGCCATTCCCATGCTGCGGCCCTGGCCGTTGACGGTGCGGCAGATCTCAGCCACTTCGGCCAGCGACTTCCCCTCGTCGGCGGCGGCGCCGCAGATCTTCTCGGCGATCACCGTGATGCCGACACCGCGCCGGCCCGCCGTGTAGAGCGAGTCCTGGACGGCCACGTCGTCGTTGGTGACCACGGCCTCGACCTCGATGCCCTCACCCTTGGCGAGGTCGGCCGCCATCTCGAAGTTCAGCACGTCGCCGGTGTAGTTCTTGACGATGTGGAGGACGCCGGCGCCGCCGTCGACCGCCTTCGTGGCCTCGAGCATCTGGTCCGGCGTGGGTGAGGTGAACACCTCGCCGGGGCACGCCGCGTCGAGCATTCCCGGTCCCACGAGGCCGCCGTGCATCGGCTCGTGACCCGAGCCGCCGCCGGAGATGAGGCCCACCTTGCCCTGGACGGGCGCGTCCGCGCGCACGATCACGTACGGCTCGTAGATCACTCGGAGCCGATCGCCATGTGCCGCCTCGATGCCCTCGAGCGCCTCGCGCACTACGTCGTCGGGCTCGTTGATGAGCTTCTTCATGGTCTCTCCTCCACTCGATGGACGGCTCCGCCGCCCGGACGCTATACGCGACGCCCGGCGCTGGCAATCCCGCCCTGCCGCCGAGGCGGCTAGGAGGCGGTGGTGGCGGGGCTCTCCGCCACGGGTGCGACCGGCGCCAGGTCGGCCAGCTCGGGGTCGAGCACGACCTCGGGCCTCGGCGCGTGCTCGAACCGGGGCGGCGGGGCCGACGCCGGCGGCGGCACGGGGGCCAGGCCCTCGTTCGCCCAGAACACGCGGACGCGCTCCATCACCTCACGCGGAGTCTCACCGGCCCGGGGCGCGATCGGATTGCCGAAGCGCGCCTCGACCCTGTGGCGCCTGCCGAGCAGGCGACCGCGAATCCGCCGTGGCCAGTTCTGGCCGGGAGGCATCGCCTCGTGGGTGCCGCTCAGGTAGATCGGGACGATGGGGATGCCGTGCCGGGCGGCGATCACGGCCGCGCCGGAGCGCACCTTGCCCACGTCTCCGTCACGCGACCGGGTGCCCTCGGGGAACATGACGAGGTTCCAGCCTTCGTCGAGCAGCTTGTCCACGTGATCGGTCGCGCCGTTGTCGAGGCCGCCGCCCTGGCGTCCCAGGGGCACGGTGTTGAACAGGAGCGCCACGCCGCTGGCCTTCCAGCGGCTCTTGTAGAAGTAGTCGGCCGCGGCCGTCACCGCCGTGCGGGCGCGCCACTTGTGCGGCAGTGCG
This sequence comes from uncultured Thermoleophilaceae bacterium, assembly GCA_963751105.1. Lineage (GTDB taxonomy): Bacteria > Actinomycetota > Thermoleophilia > Solirubrobacterales > Thermoleophilaceae > JACVRW01. The sequence continues at coordinate 1,702,622 of CAVVTG010000002.1, forward strand.
CGCAGGATCGTCGGCGTGTCGAGGTGGCTCGAGTGGTTGGCCACGAAGATGACCGGGTGCGTGAGCCTCTCGAAGTGCTCGCCGCCCCTCACGGTGTTGCGCACGTAGAAGTCGATCATCGGGCCGAGCCCGAAGCTGAGCAGCCCGGCGCGCGCGGCCTTGGCGTAGCTGCATCGTGCCCAGGAGACGTCCATCTTGGCGTACTGGCGGGCCAGCTCGCCGCCCTGGGTGCGCAGCTCGACACCCTTGGTGCGCAGCTCGCTGCCGCGGGTCTTCAGCTCGCCCGTAAGCTCCGGCACGCGCTCGCGCAGCTCCGGGACCCTCTCCCGCAACTCCGGCACACGCTCGCGCAGTTCCGGCACGCGGCTCTTGATCTCGGTGGTGCGCGCCTTTCCCTGCCGGATGGCGCGGTCGACTCTTCCGTCCCCCATGCCAAGAGGTACTCCACTCCGCGGAGACGGTTTCGCGCTGTTTTCGACTAGCGCGAGTTCACGCGGATCTCGCCCGCCCGGCCCTTGAGCACGCGCTCACCGGGCGGGTCGGTGGCCAGCTTGAGGCCGCCCACCACCATCAGCGCCGCCAGGGCCACTGCCGCGGCGATCCGGAGCGCGTCGCGGCGCACCCGCTCGCGCCGCCTGCGCCGGGACTTCTCGGCCGTCACCGGGCCCAGCAGGCCGGCCACCGTCGGCTCGTCGAGCCCCAGCCCGGCGGACCGGCAGAAGCTCAGCACGTCGTCGGCGCCGCGTACCTCGACCACCTGCGCGCCGTAGGCGTCGGCCAGCCGCCGGATCAGGCGGGCGTTGCGGCCCGGCAGCAGGAAGAGCACGTGGGGACGGGCGCGCTCGCCGCGGAGGCCCTCATCGTGGACCTCGGTCGTCCCGCGCAGCTCCACGATGCCGGGTACCTCGCGGCGACCCGAGAGGACGCGCTTGGCCGCTCGCTTCGACGGGTGCCAGGCGTGGACACCGCAGTTGCACCCCTTGGCCGGTGGCCGGTGGTCAGCCGACTGCGAGCAGCCCGCCTCGATCCACTCGCCGCCAGGCGGCCAAGCCGTGCCCTGATGCGGGCCGGCGAGCCGCTCGGTGTGACCGTCCCGCGTGACCGTCCACGTCCGAAGGCCGTAGACCGGATCGGCGACGAGCGGCGTGTCGGTGGAGCTCACTCCCCCAATGGTGGCAAGCCGGTGGCGTAGCGGTCCGCCAACCACGACGAAGCCCCGCCGGAGCGGGGCCTCGCCTTACGGTCGGTCTGTCGGCTGTCGCTTACGGGTTGACCGGCTTGACGCGGAACAGGACCCTGCCGGCCCGGCCGCGCTTGAACGTCGCGGTCCTGGTGTTGAGAACCCACGGCCGTGGCAGCGCGCCGGTGGTGTCCTGCAAGAACGCCGCGAACAGCGTGGTGGAGCGCGCGCAGCTCAACCGCCTGACCCACACCCAGTAGGGGCCCGCGGGGAGCTGGAGCCTTCCGATCCGGTCGTCGTTGAGCACCCGGAAGGTGGCCGGGCACCTGGTCTGACCGCCGCTTGGATGCCGGCCCTGGCTCGTCTCCTGTGACGGGCCGGCGTTCACCCCGCTGGTGGTCGTCGCCGCCACGTACGGCTTGATGCGGAAGCCGATGTGACGGTGTCCGCGCTGGAAGGCGCCCGTGCCCGGGTCGAGGTGCCACGGCCTGGGGAGAACACCGTCCCAGTCTTGGAGGAACCCCTGGAGGCGCCGGACGGCCTGCTTGCAGGTCAGCCCGCGGTAGGCGAGCAGCGTGATCCGGTAATCCCCCTCGGGAATCTGGAAGCTGCCGATCCGGTCGTTGTGGAGCACCTCGAAGTAGCCGGGGCAGATGCGCCTCGACGGCGGGTGCGGCGGCGTCGGCGGGTTGGGGTTGGTGTCCGGCGTCACCCGGAAGCCCACCCCGCTGTTTCGGCCGGCCTGGAACACACGCGTCGAGTTGTTGGCCACCCACGGGCGTGGCAGCCGGCCGTCCCAATCCTCCAGGAACTCGGAGAACAGGCGCGACGCCTCGGTGCAGCCCATGGTGGCCGAGTCGATCACGGTGATCGTGTAAGGGCCCTTCGGCAGCTGCATGCCGCCGATGCGGTCGTTGTGCAAGACGTCAAAGGCCCCTGGACAGCTGTACTGCGCGGCCGAGGCCGCCGGGGCCGTCACGGCGACCGCGGCCAGCACGGCGACGAGAGCCACGAAGATCCTTCTCATACGAGTCATGGGCGGGCACCCTAAAGGGTGACCCGGCAATTGTCTACGCGTCAAACCTTTAGCGCAGGATCTGCATCAGTTGGCCTGAGTGCACTGATCCTGAATCGACTCCAGCTCGGCCACGGCGGCGTTTGCACCCTTCTTCGCCGACGACGCGTTGAAGAACTTGTCCAGCGCGCTCACGGCGCCCTGCACACAGGCTGACGACAGCTGCTCGGCCTGCTGAGCCTGCGTGAGCGCGGCCTTGTCCTTCTCGTCCTGGCTCTGGGCCGAGGCGGTCTGGCTGCGGGCGTTCTGTAGCTCCGTGGCCTCCTTCTGAATCGTCTGCTTGAGACGCCCCGCGGCAGCCTCTTCGCGGATGAAGCGGCGCCTGACCCGCCGGAAGGCGGCGCGCTCGCGCTCGCCGAAGGCGCGCAGGCGCCGCTCGGTCTGCACAGCCTCGCCCTGCTGGGCCGCGAGCTGCGTCTTCTGCTTATCGATGGTCGCGTTGGCGTCGTCGAGGTCCGACTTGGTGGTGAATCCCCAAACGGCGAAGCCGATGGCGGCGATGGCGAACAGCGCGGTCGCCACGATCCAGACCGTGGGCCGGCCCCCCTGCTGCGAGTCGTCCGTGCTCATGACTTCCTTTCCCTGGGCTGCGGAGTCCACCTTGGAGTACGAGCCGGCAAGCATGACGGGACAAACCGGGGCGCGCAAGATGCGCAACGACATGCCCTCTAAGGAGAGCCAGGGCGGCTAGCCCCGCCGCGGTTCGGGCTCCGCGGCGGGCGCCACACCGCGGTCGGGCAGCGCCTCGAGCGCCTCCTCCGCCGTGCGGCGCGTCACGAACTCCGCCGCCAGCCCGTCCACGACCCTGATCGCGTGCCCGAAGCTCATGTCGACCTCCACCCCGCTGTCCACACCGGTGGCCCGGAACCGGATCGCCGCGGCCACCCAGTCACCGGCCTCCTCCATGCTCTCGATCTCGATGCGGAAGCGCTCCCACGGCTCGCGCAGCTGGCTCCAGAAGCGTTCGGCGCGCCCATGGCCCCGGTAGACGGCCGCCAGGTCGGGGAAGACGCCCGAGGTGCGGATCTCGATGTCGGGGTGGAGCAGCTCGAGCCAGGCGTCGCAGTCGTCGGCGTTCCAGGCGTCGTAGCCTGCGCGCAGGAGCTCGGAGTTGGTGGGCATGTGCTGCCCAGCATCGCAAACGTCAGCCGAAGGTGAAGGCGTAGCCGGACACGCCGGGCGGGAACTCGAGCGTCAGCACGTGGCGCTCCGGCCGGGGCAGGTCGATCAGGCGGTAGAGGCGCTGGCGGCGAACCACCACGCGCCCGGAGCGCACGTCGTCGCCGGCGTACCGGTCGGGCACGGGCTTCCCGTCCATCAGCACCTTCACCGTGCGCGGCCGTCTCCCGGCCGACCCGAGCACCAGGAAGACGCGGCGGGCGCCGAAGTCGAGCTGCAGCCGCGCGTCTGCTCACGCTGGTGGCGGAGTCGGCGCCGATCCGCCAGCGGCCACCGAGGGCGAGGCTGTCGGGCGCGAGGCCCGCTTCGGGGAGCCGGTAGGTGCCGGCTCCCGGCCGGAGCGGCCCGTTCGCGAAGCGGTCGGCCCGGCGGGCGCCCAGGTAGCTCTCGGGGGTGGTGACCAGAGCCGACGCGCGCTCGGCGCGGACCGACGAGGCCGCCTCGGGCGGCGGGCGCCGTCCCGCCTCGGCCAGCAGGCTGCGGATGGCCCGCTCGGTCTCGCCGTAGGCGCCCTCCCCGAAGTGGGCGTAGCGCACCCGTCCCCGCGCGTCGATCAGATACTTGGCCGGCCAGTACTGATTCGAGTAGGCGTTCCAGGTGGCGTACACGTTGTCCTGAGCCACCGCGTAGCCCAGCCCGTTCTGAGCGATTGCGTCCCGGACGTTCTCCTCGTCTCGCTCGAACGGGAACTCCGGCGTGTGCACGCCGACGATCTCCAGGCCGCGGTCGCGATAGCGCTCGTCCCACTCCTTCAGGTGAGGCAGGGTGCGGATGCAGTTGATGCAGGTGTAGGTCCAGAAGTCGACCAGCACGACCTTGCCGCGCAGCCCGGCCAGCGTCAACGGCCGCCGCCCGGGCGTGTTGAACCAGGCCTGGTTGCCGGTGAACTCCGGCGCACGGCCGAGCACGGGAAGGCCCGATGACTCCGTCGTCTCCGTTGCGGCGGTCGCGAAGCCCTGGCCGCGGCCCCGGTCGTCGCGCAGCGAGCTCAGCTCCTCCCGCACGCCTCCGCTCTCCTCCAGTTCCTTGGAGGGGTTGACGAGCACCGCCGGCAGGTCGCTGGCAATGGCGGTCTGGAAGCGAGTGTCGTAGTCGGCCAGCATCAGCACCGCCACCGCGACCATCACCGCACCCATCGCCATCTGAAAGCGGCCGGCGTTGGGAGCCAGCCGACCGGTGAGGCGGCGCCCGCCGCGCATCAGCAGGTAGAGCACGAGCGCGCTGCCCGCCGCATACGACAGCGCGACGGCCAGCCGGCCCGCGGTGAACGACTGCGACGCCGAGACCGTGATCACGCCGGCCAGGATGGGACCTGCGCAGGGCGCGTAGACGAGGCCGAGGCTGGCACCCAGCACGACGCCGGACCAGAAGCCACCCTCGCCTCGGTCCGCCGCCGGCCGCACCGGCAACAATCGGGCGATCGCCGTCTCGACTCGGGCGGCCAGCGGCGGCGCGAGCAGGCAGAGCCCGAAGCCGAGCAGCACCGCGATGGCGACGTTGCGCAGGAGGTCGCCGGGCAGCCCGAGCGCGTCGATCACGTACACCAGCACCACCGTCGCGAAGGCGAACGACAGGGCGAGACCGCAGACCACCCCGAGCGGGCGCCGCGGACCGCCCGTGAGCCCGGCCGACAGCGCCACCGGCAGCACCGGCAGCACGCACGGCGACACCGCCGTCGCGGCTCCCGCCACGAACGCGAAGACAATCAGCACGGCCACACCCGGGATTCTGATGACCGGCGCTTACGGGTTCATTACGCGACAGCCGCGAGCCCGTAATGGAGTCGTAAGGCCGGCGACCGATACTGAGCCCCTGACCCGAGACGAGGAGAAGCAGTGTTCCGGTTGACCCTTGCCTGCCTCGCCGTCGCCGCAGTCCTGGCGAGCTGCGGCGACGACGGCGACACGAGCGAGGCGGCCGCCGCGAGCAGCGAGGCGGCGGCACCGCCGAAAGCCATGCCGGCCAGGAAGGGCGCGATCGTGAGAGTGGTGGACTCGCAGTTCGGGCGCGTCGTCGCCGATCGCAAGGGCGAGGCGCTCTACCTGTTCGACAAGGAGCAGGGCAAGCGCAGCCGGTGCTACGGCGAATGCGCGGAGGTGTGGCCTCCGCTCCTGGCCAAGGGCAAGCCACGCGCGGGCAACGGCGCGCGCAAGGGCCTCCTGGGCACCACCCGCCGGCGCAACGGCAAGCTTCAGGTGACCTACGCGGGCCACCCGCTCTACTACTTCGTCGACGACTCGCCCGGCCAGATCCTGTGCCACAACGTGGCCGAGTTCGGCGGTCTGTGGCTGGTGGTCAAGCCCAACGGCTCGGCGGTGGGCTGAGCTTCAGCGGTAATCGGGGTTGGGATAGTCGAACCGGCAACCGGCCTCCCACTCGGAGCGCTGGTTGCCGTGGGCGGGGATGCCGCCCGCGTCCTTCAGCAGGCGGGCGAGGTGCAGCAGGTTCCAGGTCAGGAAGGTCGTGTTGCGGTTGGTGAAGTCGTTCTCGGGCCCGCCCGAGAACGGATCCAGATAGCTCGGGCCCGGGCCGGCGGCGCCCATCCAGCCCGAGTCGGCCTGGGGCGGGATCGTGAAGCCAAGGTGCTGGAGCGAGGTCTACCGCCCTCACCACGTCGACGTTCACACCGTTCTCCCGCAGGATCGCGATCGACGAGTCGGCGAGTCCCTGCGTGTGGGAGGGCTCGGGCGACCGCTTGAGCGTGCAGTTGATGAAGAGCGCGCGGAGGTCGGAGTAACGGCTCTGCGAGTCGTCCATTCGCGTTGGTGTAACGCTCGGCGCCGGCGTTACGCCGGGCCCGGGTCAGCGCGGCGCGGGGCGCTTGATCTCGAGGTACTCGGGCCAGTCTCCGGCCTCGGCGTCGAGCGCATCCTGGAGCGCCTCGTAGGCCTCCTCCGGTGTTGCGTTGTCGAGCCAGAATTGAGCTTCCCGGCCGTCGCGGACCGAGGACGACTCGAGCCGGGCTCCGGCCGCCGCGAGCAGCTGGTCGGCCTGCTCACCGGGCTGCAGGATCTCGACTTGGACTACTCCGACGGGCATGGCCCGGACCCTATCGAGGTACGCAGGCGAGCCGTTCTTCAGAACGGGTACGTCGGCAGCGAGCCGGCGCGCGAGCGCACCGCGCGCTCCAGGCGCCGGGCCACGGCCGGGTGAGCCGCCGCGACGTTGCGACGCTCGGCGGGATCGCGGCGGCTGTCGAACAGCTCTGGCCCCGAGCCGTCATTGGCGCCGAAGGCAGCCCAGTCACCGCTGCGCGCGTACCAGCTGTTGCCGTACCCACCCCAGGCATGGTCGCGGTCGGCCGGCGCCCTGCCCTCGAACAGGCGCGACAGATCGACTCCGTCCATGCCCCGCGGCACGGGCACGCCGGCCATCGACAGGACCGTGGGACCGACGTCGTGGGTCGAGGCGAACCAGTTGCTGCGCTCGCCGGCCCGCCGGCCTCCCGGGTCGACCACGATCAGCGGCACCCGGATGAGCGCCGGGTGCAGCATGCTGCCGGTCTTGCCGGTGTAGCCGTACTCGCCGAGATAGAAGCCGTGATCCGAGACGAGCACCACCACGGTCTCGCGCCCGAGGCGAAGGCCGTGCAGGCGATCCAGGAACACGCCGAGCCAGCGGTCCGTCATGGTCACCTCGGCCGCGTAGAGCGCCTTCATGCGGTCGAGCAGCACCAGGTCGGCTCCGTCGAGGTAACGCGCGACCGGCGCGTAGTAGGGCCGGGCCGGCTCGGGTCCGCGGTAGTCCGGATCGCCGTACATGTCCACGTAGCGCCGCGGCGGGGTCCACGGCTCGTGCGGCTCGAAGGTGTCGACCACGAGCGCGAACGGGCGCTCGCGCTTCGCGGCGCGCTCGAGGATCTCGGTGGCGTCGCGGAACACGCGAGCGGCGAACGAGCGCGTCTCGTCGTTGGAGTAGCGACCGTTGGCCAGATAGCGGCGGATCCGGTCGCGCATGTCGGGGTCGTCGATCGCCGGCGGCAGCCAGTGGCGCAGCTCGGCGTCGGACACGCCCGCCGCGGTGCCGCCGATCTGCCCGCCGCGGCGCCTGAACAGGTCGAAGCTGCGCCGGAACGGACCGTACGGCGCCGAGAAGCCGAGCGAGGTGTTGTCGGTCGCGTAGGCGGTCCACCAGCCGGCGCGGCGCAGGGCGCTGGTGAACGTGGTGTCCACATTCGCCACGGGCGCCCACCCCGGCTCGGCCAGCAGTCCCGAGTACGGGTGCCAGCCGCGGAAGGGAAACACCCGCCGGCCGGTGAGGATGGAGCGCCTGGCCGGCACCGTGGGCATGGCCTCGGGGTGAAAGCGGGTGAAGCTCAGCCCGTCCCGTGCGAGCGCGTCGATGTTGGGGGTCCGCGCGCGCTTGCCGTACACGTGGTCGGCCCGGAGCGTGTCGACGATGATCACGACGACGTTCGGCGCGTCGGTCTGTGCCCCGGGCCTGCCCCTGCCGCTGCAGCCGGCCTGTCCGACCGCCAGCAGCCCGCCCACGGCGGCGGCGGAGCTCCCTGCCTGCGCCATGAACTTCCGGCGCGTGTGCTTCTCGCTCATGCGCCGGGCGCGCTCAACCGCGTGGCTTGACCCGCCTGAGCAGCGTGAAGCGCGCCCGGTCGGGGCTCGACCGGTTACCCGCCCTGTCGGTGGCGGTGAGGGTCAGCCGGTACCGGCCCGGCCTGAGCGTGGTGCGGCGGCTGACCCGACCGGCGAAGCGGATCCGCCGCGCCCCGGCGGCCACCGAGCGGGTGAACGAGCCACGGCGGACGCTCACGAAGCGCGTGCAGCGTGGACGGCCCCGGTTCTGCCGGGTGGCACGGCGGCAGCGGCCGCCCGCGCGGCGACCGGCTCGCGCCCGGCTGAAGCTCAGCCTGGCCCGCGCGGCCTCGGACAGCCGGAAGCGGATCGTGGTGCCGGTCTTGACGGCCGCGGCGCTCGGCAGCGCGCGGCCGATCCGGAAGCGCCTGCGCGACAGCCGCAGACCGGTCACGCGCGGGCGGGTGACATCGCGCGGTGCGGACTGCGGCGGAGTCCCCGCGGGCCGCGGCAGATCGACCACTGTCGCCACGATCCGTGTGGTGGCCGCGGCCCCCTGGACGAACACCGCCGCCGCGAAGCCACCGGCGCCGGCGGCGGTCTCCACGCCGCTCGCGACCGAGCCGAACGCCGGATCCGACAGCGTCAGCTCGGGCCTGAGCCCGCCCAGCGTGGCCCGCCCCAGCGCACGCTTGTCCGCGCCGCCGCCCGGATCCTGGTTCCAGCCCACGAGGCCCGACCCGTTCTCACCGATGGCCGGCGAGCCGAGCGGGGCGCCGTTGTTGGCCGCCGTGTTGACCAGTGCGCCCTTGGTCCACGTGCCCGTGCTCAGCGCGGCCACCTCGAACGGATTGGTGAGGTTGCCGTAGTGCGTGATCAGGCCCTGGCCGGCGGGGTTCACGTCGATGCGCTGGTAGTCGCGGCCCTCGGGGGGCGGGTCGGGCATGCCGTCGACCAGCTGGTAGGGACCAAACGAGTTCCCGGTGAACGGCCGGGCGATGGCTCGGTGCTTGGTCATGTTGTTGTAGATGAAGTTCTGCCGGAACACCACCCAGGCCGTGCCGGAGGCAGCGATGCCGACGTCCGGCTGATCCGCGGCCACGACGCCCATGTCGTAGGGCTGAGCCCCCGGAAGCGCGGGGAGAGCCGCGCCGGCGGCCGGGCCGGGGCTGGTCCCGGTGAAGCGGCGGGCCACCGTCTCGACCGTGCTGCCGGCGTCTCCCTCGCCCCAGGCGGCCACCGCCGACGCCCCGTCGGGGGCGGTGGCCACCCGAGCCTCGTGGTTGTTGGCGTCGCCCCCATTGACGGCCGGATCGGCGTTCAGCTGGCCCGCGCCCACCTGCGCCCAGGCCGCGCCGTCCAGGCGCCAGGCCACGACGTCGGCGTTGTCGCTCGAGATCACGTAGCCATTGCCGTTCGGCGCGAGGTCGACGTTGCCGTAACGCCCCGCGGCCTGAATGGTCTGGGGCGGGCCGAAGGGCGCTCCCCCGCTCGGGCTCACGCGCGCCACCACCACCGTGGCGGAGCGGAAGGTCACCACCGTCTTGCCTCCGTTGGCGATCGCGATCCGAGGCGCCTCTGACACCTCGTTCGAGCCCGGGTCGACCTGCTGGGGCGGGCTCCAGGCGCCGTTCACCAGGCGCGACACGAAGGGATGGTCCTCGCCGTCGACCGTCTTCAGGTAGACGAGCGCAGCGCTGCCGTCCGGGGCCACGTCGATCCGGGGGAGCCCCGGCCCCACGGTGGCGCTGGGACCGTCGATCGCGATCCCGGGCAGGATGGCCGCCGCGGCCGGCGACACGGGCGCGATGGCGGCGAGGCACGTCACTCCGGCGGTCAGCTTTTTCTTCATGGCCATGGATTGCGGGGCGAGCCCGCCGAGCCTAACCGAGGGCCCGGTCGAGGGCCTCGTTGACGAGCTCGTCGGCGCGCTCGTTCTGCTCGCGGCGCACGGAGCGCACCGCCCAGGATTCGAAGCCGCGCAGCCCGCGCATGGACTCGAGGAAGAGGGGCTTCAGCCCGGCGTGCTTGACCTTGTACTCGCCGCCGATCTGACGGGCCACCAGCTCGGAGTCGTTGATCACCTCGACCTCGGTCGCCCCCAGGTCGCGGGCGAGCTCGAGGCCGAGCAGCAGGGCGCGGTACTCGGCGACGTTGTTGGTGGCCTCCCCGATGTAGGCGTTGCGCTCACCGAGCGCTTCTCCGTCGGGGGTGGTGGCCACCGCGGCCACCGCGGCGGGACCGGGGTTTCCGCGTGCCCCGCCGTCGACGTGGACCGTGACCCTCACCGGGCCGAGGAGCCTTCGCCTCCCACGGTCGCGCCAGCGACCACGCGTCCGTCGGCGTCGAGGCTCGCGTTCCACTGGCGCAGCGCTTCGTCCAGTTCGTCGAGCTCGTCGCCCTTGTCGAGCAGCTCGGCGGGGTCCGCCTCCGCGCCGAGGTCCAGGCGATAGCGGTACCAGGACAGCTCCCAGGCCACCACCAGGGAGACGAAGCTCGGCTGCTCGGCGTCGGGCTGAACGCTCACCCAGGCCGGGCCGAGCGTGCGCGCCAGGCCGGCGACCGTGCGCGCGTGGGCGGAGCCGTTGAACAGCTCCATGGCGCGATCGATCCTGGCCTCCGCGGTGCTGGGCACCGCGCGCACGTGCCTCGGATCCTGTGGCCGGGGCCGCGGGCGCTCGCGCGGAGCGGCCGCCGCGCTCTCGTCCGCCTGCTGGTGCTCGCCGGTCTCGTAGGCGTCTTCCCTGGGCGCCGCCTCCTCCGAGGCGCGCGGCGACTCCGCCGGGCGCCGGCGGCGCAGCCGTCCGAACACCCCGCGGCCGGGCTCGTTGCGCGGCATCCGGGCCGGAAGGTCCCCGGCCGCCGACTCGCGGATCCAGCCGTGGTGCTGGGCGCGCACCGCACACAGGTCACAGACCCGGTGGCGTGCCCCGCCGGGGGCGAGATACCACTCGGCGCGTTCTCCCTTGAGAATGGTGCGGCCGCAGACGTCGCAGTTGACGACGTCGTGAACCGGCCTCAGCTCCTTCTTCACGGGCCCGATGATAGGGGCACCAACTAGGCCTTCACGGCCTCCTTCTCCTGCTGGGCCTGGGCCACCACCTGCTGGGCCACGTGTCCGGGAACCTGCTCGTAGCGGGCGAGCTCCATCGTGTACTCCCCCTGGCCGCCGGTGATGGCGCGCAGGTCCGGCGCATACTCCAGGAGCTCGGCCATCGGCACCTCGGCCTGGACCTCGGTCACCGAGCCGCTGGGCTCCATCCCCAGTGGCCGGCCGCGGCGGGAGTTGAGGTCGCCGATCACATCACCCACCGACTCCTCGGGCACGGTCACGACCACGGTCATGATCGGCTCCATCAGCGTGGGCTGGGCGTTCGCCATCGCGTCCTTGAAGGCCATCGAGCCGGCGATCTTGAAGGCCATCTCCGACGAGTCGACGGAGTGGTGCTGGCCGTCGAACACGGTCACCCGCACGTCGCGCACCGGGAAGCCGGCGACGATTCCGCTGCGCATGGCCTCCTGCACGCCCTTCTCGACCGCTGGGATGAAACCGCCCGGAATCACACCGCCCTTGATGGCGTTCACGAACTCGAAGCCGCTGCCCTGCTCACCCGGCTCGATCTCGATGTGGCAGTCGGCGAACTGCCCGCGGCCGCCGGTCTGCTTCTTGTAACGCGCGTGTGCCTTGGCGCTCGACCTGATCGCCTCGCGGTAGGGCACGTGCGGCGGGTGCAACTCGACCTCGGCTCCGAATCGCTCCTTCATGCGCTCGACGATCACCTCGACGTGGATCTGGCTGATGCCCGCCAGGATCTGCTCACCGGTCTGGGAGTCGCGGTGGAAGTCGATGGTGGGGTCCTCCTCCTGCAGCCGGCGCAGGGCCTGGCCCATCTTCTCCTCGTCGCCCTTGGCCTTGGCCTCGATCGCGAAGGCCATGACCGGGCGCGGCATGGCCGGCAGCGCCAGCGGGATCTCCGCGTCCTTGCCGGCCAGGACGTCGCCCGCCCGCGTCTCCTTGAGCTTGGCCACGGCCCCGATGTCGCCCGGCCCGAACTCGTCCGCGTGCTCGGTCTCCTTGCCCTGCGGCACCAGCAGCTGGCCGATCCGCTCCTTGACGTGCGCCCGGCAGTTGAACACGTGCGAGTCGTGGCCGAGCACTCCCTGGTAGACGCGGAAGAGGTTGACCCGTCCGGCGTAGGGATCGGCCAGCGTCTTGAACACGAAGGCGACCATGTCCTTCGACTCGTCCGGCTCGAGCATCACCCCGTCGAGGTCGATCGCTCCGCGCTTGGCCGGCGACGGCAGGTCGTCCACCAGCGCGTCCAGCAGCCGGTTGATGCCCAGGTTGCGCGTGGCCGCACCACAGGTGACCGGGAACACGTGGCCCTCGGTGACGCCGGTCTTGAGGGCTGAGACGGTCTCGTCGTGCGAGATCTCCTCACCCTCGAGGTAGCGCTCCATGAGAGCGTCGGAGACCTCGGCCACCTCGTCCATCAGCTTCTCCCGGTACTCCTGAGCCTGGTCGGCGAGGTCCTCGGGAATCTCGATCTCGGTGCAGTTGTCGCGCTCGGCGCCGTCGTAGCGGTAGGCCTTCATGTCGATCAGGTCGACGACGCCTTCGAGCTCGTGCTCGGCGCCGATCGGGATCTCGGTGGCCACGACGTGCTGGCCGAAGGTGCTCTTGAGCGACTCGAGGCTGCGGAAGAAGTCGGCGCGCTCGCGGTCGAGCATGTTCACGAACAGGATGCGGGCGAGGCCGAGCTCAGTGGCCCGCTCCCAGAGGCGGATGGTGGTCACCTCGGCGCCCATCACGCCGTTGACCACGAAGACCGCGCCCTCCACCACGCGCAGGGCGGCCAGGGCGTCCGCCACGAAGCTGGGGTCGCCCGGGGTGTCGATCAGGTTGATCTTCCGGTCCTCCCAGCGAAACGAGGAGAGGCTCGCCGAGATGGACATCTGGCGCGCCTTCTCGTCGGGCGCCGAGTCGGAGATCGTCGATCCCTCGGCCACCGAGCCCAGGCGGTTGATCGCGCCCGCCTCGAACAGGAGTGCCTCGTTCACGGAGGTCTTCCCGCTGCCTCGGTGGCCAACCAACGCCACGTTGCGGATCCTCCTCGGCGACTCGTGCGCCATGACTCTCCCTTCGCTCGACAGCCGAGAAGGGAGCCTACCCGGCGAGCGCCGAATCCAGTGCCTCGTGAATCGGCGCGGCGCTCTCCACCTCGGTGAGCCCCAGCACGCGGCGCAGCGGTGACTCGGCGGGCACCACGAGCAGCAGCTGTTGCCGGCGCCGCGCGAGGCGGCGGGAGAGGTCGAACAGGATCTCGATCCCGGCCGAATCGAGATAGCGGCAGCCGCTCAGGTCGATCACCAGGGCGAGGGCGTCGTTGGGCACCGAGGCCAGCAGCTCGTCGCGCACGTAAGCGGCGTTGGTCATGTCGATCTCCCCGCCGAGGTGGGCCACGAGCCTCCCCCCTCGCCGCTCAACCGAGATCTCCGCCGGTGTGGTCACGCGGCCCGGGGTCGTCCCAGCCGTCGCCGCATCACGATCAAGGTACCGCCGTCCTCGACGCTGAGGTCCACCTCGTCCATCAGGCCCTCGATTATCTTCAGCCCGCGGCCGCGGTGCTCGCCGCGGCGGTCGCGCCAGCGGCCACGGTCACGGATGCTGGCGGTCAGCGTGTCGTCCTCGATCCGAGCCTCGACGTCGAAGCTGGCGTCGCCCGGCCCGTAGGCGTGCTCGATCGCATTGCCGGCGGCCTCGCACACGCTGAGCGTGATCTCGTAGGACTCGAGCTCGGCCGCCCCGGCAGCGTGGAGGAATCGGACCAGGCGGCGTCGCAGCACCGAGAGCGACTCCGGCTCCGCGTGCAGACTCAGCCGGATGCTCTCCGCGCTGGTTCGCGTGGGTCGCACGGCCAGCAGCGCGACGTCGTCGGCGGGCTCGTCGCTGCCGAGCACCGCCTCGAGTACCCGGTCACACAGCGCACCGAGGTCCTGTTCGGGCTCCCCCGCCTCGCGGGCGAGGTGGTCGAGGCTCTCCGACAGCGGCACGTCGCGCCGCTCGACCAAGCCGTCGGTGTAGAGCAACAGGGTGGAGCCGGCCGGCATCTCGGCGCGCGTCTCGCGGAAGACCGCGGGGTCCGCGGCGCCGATGGGCACCGAGCGGCCCCCCTCGAGAAAACGCGGCCCGTCCGGAGCCAGGAGCAGCGGCGGCGGATGCCCGGCGGCCGAGAACACGACGTCGCCCGTCTCGCGATCGAGCACGAGGTAGAGCACGGTGGCCATCACGTCCTCCAGCCCGCTCATCACCAGCCGGTTGATACGGGCCATCACCTCGGCGGGCGAGGCCTCGATGAGGCCGTAGGCGCGGAACGCGTTGCGCAGCTGGCCCATGGTGGTGGCGGCCCGCAGGCCGTGCCCCACCACGTCGCCCACCACGAGCGCCACCCGCCCGTCGGGTCGCTCGAGCACGTCGTACCAGTCCCCGCCGATCGCTGCGCCGGCGCCGGCCGGCAGGTAGCGCGCCGACAGGCTGAGTCCCTCGATCAGCGGCAGCCGCTCGGGCAGCAGGCTGCGCTGCAGCGTCTCGGCGATCGTGTGCTCGCGCTGGTAGACCTCGCGCAGTCGCGCGTCCATCAGCTTGCGCTCGTGGATGTCGATCGCGGTGCCCACGTAGCCGGCGAAGCTGCCGCCCTCGAAGCGCGGCACCCCACGGTCGACCACCCAGCGGTGCTCGCCCGAGGCGGCCCGGAGCCGGTACTCGTACTCCCAGCGCGAGTGCGTGGCCAGGGCGGCGCGCCAGGAGGAGAGCATCCGCTCCGCGTCGTCGGGGTGCACGCCGAGCTCCCAGGTCAGCCCGAGCTCCTCCTCGAGGGAGGTGCCGGTGAAGCGCAGCCAGCCGTCGTTGACGAAGGTCACCAGCCCCTCGGCGTCGGTGGTCCAGATCATCACCGGCGCCGTATCGGCCAGCTCGCGGAAGCTGGCCTCGGACTCCCGCAGCGCCTCCTCCATCGTTCGGCGCTCGTGTATGTCGGTGGACGTGCCGACGTAGCCCACGAACTCGCCGTCGCTGAACCGCGGCGTGCCCACCTCGAGCACCCAGCGGTATCCCCCCAGCGAGCCCTGCAGCCGGTACTCGTAGCGAAACTCCTCGCGGCGCCGGAAGGCGTCGCGCCAGCGGACCAGCAGCTCGTCGCGGTCGTCGGGGTGGGCGCTGAGACCGAAGTTGTCGCCCAGCTCCTCCTCGAACGTGCGTCCCGTGAAACGAAGCCAGCCGCTGTTCACGAAGGTCAGGTGCCCTTCGGAATCGGTCATCCACATGAGCGCGGGGGTGGTGTCGGCCAGCTCGCGGAAGCGAGCCTCGCTGTCGCGCATCAGCTCCTCGTTGCGGGCCCGTTCCGCGGCCAGGCCAAGCACGTTGGCCAGGGCCTGCAGGAAGATCAGGTCGCCGTGACCGAAGCGGCGAGCGCTCTTGCAGTGGACGGCGAGAACCCCGTAATGGCGGGCCCTCCCGCCGATCGGGGCGGCCGCTGCGCCCGCCACGCCGAGCTCACGCTGCTCGCTCGACGGGGCGACGCGCACATCGGTGGCGAAGTCCTCGACCGCCACCGCCTCTCCCACCGCCAGCACCACGCTCGGCAGCTCCTCGGGGAGCAGCGCCACCACACCCTCCGTCAGCCCCTCCGGCAGGCCCGCGCCCGCCCGCAGTAGCAGGCCCCCTTGGTCGCCGGTCAGCTCACTGATCGTCGCGTAGTCGACGTCCAGCTCAGCTCGTGCCGTCTCGGCGGCGGCCTTCAGCAGAAAGTCAAGTACCGAGCCACCCAGCGCCTCCTGGGCCAGCCCCGCCAAGGCCGCCTGCTGACTCGCGCGGATCCGCAGCTCGTCGCGGTGACCTTCATCGCGGAGCCGGGGATCGGCCACGCCGGCGGACCGTTACTCGTCCTCGGCCAAGGGTTCGCCCTGGAGGCGGGATTTGAGCCGCAGGACGGCCTTGGTGTGGAGCTGCGAGACACGCGACTCGGTCACGCCGAGCACCTCTCCGATCTCGCGGAGGGTCAGGTTCTCGTAGTAGTAGAGGGCCACCACGAGCTTCTCCCGCTCCGGCAGGCGCGCGATGGCGTCGGCCAGGCGGTCCTTCATCTCGGTGGTGTCCATCTCCGTGGCCGGGTCGAGCGCCGCGGGGTCCTGGATGGTGTCGAGGAGAGAAACCTGGTCGCCCGAGGAGTCCGACACGGTCCAGAGCTCGTCGAGCGCCACCACCGAGGAGTTGGAGATGCGCACCAGCGAGTCCTGGAGCTCGTCGACCGAGACGTCGAGCTCCTCGGCGATCTCCTGGTCGGTGGGCGCGCGGTGCAGCTGGTGCTCGAGCTTGGCGTTGACCTTCTCGATCTCGCGCGCCTTGCTGCGCACGGAGCGCGGCACCCAGTCGAGCGAGCGCAGCTCGTCGATGATCGATCCCTTGATGCGGGTGATCGCGAAGGTCTCGAACTTGATCTCGCGCTCCGGCTCGAAGCGCTCGATCGCCGAGATCAGGCCGAGCAGCCCGTAGGAGATGAGATCGGCCTCCTCCACGTGGGAGGGCAGGCCGCTCGACATGCGCCCCGCCACGTACTTGACGAGCGGCGCGTAGGCAAGAACCAGGCGCTCACGGGCCTTCTCGTCGCGCTCGTCCTTGTAGCGCCGCCAGAAGTCCTTGAGGTCGATCGCCTTGAGATTCGTCTCCATATGGCCAGTCAGGCGCGGGGATGCGAGCGTCGATACGCCTTCTTCAAGCGACTCGACTCTACCCGAGTGTAGGTCTGGGTCGTGCTGATCGAGGAGTGTCCGAGCAGCTCCTGGATCGCACGCAGGTCGGCGCCGCCCTCGAGCAGGTGGGTCGCGAACGAGTGACGGAGGGTGTGTGGCGTGATCCCGGCGCGGCGTGTCTGCACCCGCAGCCGCCGGCGCACGTCCGAGGTCGACAGCCGGCGGCCGCTCTTGGAGACGAACAGCGCCTCGCTCTCGCCCGTGGCCAGCACGGCGCGTCCGCAGGCCAGGTAGCGCTCGAGCGCCTTCCAGGCGTGCTCGCCCACCGGCACGACGCGCGTGCGGCCGCCCTTGCCCTCGACCCGCACTTCCTCGGCGTCGGGGTCGACGTCCACCGTGTCGAGGTTCACGAGCTCTTCTGCCCGTAGTCCGGCCGCGTAAGCCAGCTCGAGCAGCGCGCGGTCGCGCACGTCGAGCGGACTCGAAGCGGGGATCCGTTCGAGCAGCTCGGCCAGCTCATCCGGCTTGAGCACGCGCGGGAGGTAGGCGTCCTTCTTGGGGCTGGACACCAGATCGGCGGGATTGGCGGCGAGCTCGCCGCGCTCGACCAGCTGCCGGTAGAAGCTGCGGATGGCCGCCAGCTTGCGGGCCACCGTGGACCTGGCTGCTCCGCGCTCTGATACGACCCCCGCGAAGCGCCGCAGGTCGCGGTGCCCGAGCTCGCCTGGCTCCATGTCCCGGGCGGAGGCCCAGTCGGCCAGCTGTCGGAGATCGGTCCCGTAGGCGCGCCGCGTCTTCTCCCCCATCCCCTGGGCGAGCTGCCAGTTGTCGAAGCGCTCGAGCGCGGCGCTCCAGTTAGCTTCTGCAGGAGTGGGTTTGTTCTTCGTCAACACTCAGGACGGTCGGGTCGCGACTCGCACTCAGCTTGCGGACGCCGCGCTCGTGGACGAGCACGACAAGCCGGTCAAGCCCTGGCATCGGATCCAGGGCCCGAGCGACGCCTCGACCATGTGGTACGCGGTCCTGCGCAAGCGCGAGCGGGGCGTATACATAGGCACGCTCTGCATTCGACACACCGGCCGTCAGCCCCTCCTCGAGGAGGCGGGGTGGGAGGAGATACCCGTGGGTGAGATCGGGGTGTAGGCCCGGCCCCGTTCCGTTCGGGCGTTGCGCTCTGGTTGGTTCGCCCACGATCTGCTGGGGAAGGGGTGAGTCCCGTTCGCGAAGATTCGTCCCCACGTTTGGCATGTATGTCATGCGGAACGTAGGGAGGTCAGCGTGGCAGCGAGGCGTGTGACGAGTTATGCCTCTATACGGGCACAAACTCGTCGGACGCCCAAGAGCGGACATCGCCGAAGGGACTCACCCTCTTCCCCAGCCAATCCGACCACGCCGCTCCCGGCGCGCAGAAGCGAGCGGAACGCCGCCGCGCCGTCGGCGCCGCTACGCCGCCAGAGCCTCGCCGCGCGCGACGTCCTCCAGCACCTCGGCCACCGCGTCCACCGGAGGGTGGGCCGCGATCTCGCCGGCGAGGGCGCCGGCCGCGCGGCGGTAGAGCGGATCGTCCAGGAGGGTGCTGACCGCGGCGGCCAGGTCGTCCAGCCGGCCGGGGGCCATCGCGGCCTCGAAGGAGGCATCCCCGTCGGGCTGAGCGTTCGGGCCGAGCGCGATCCCCGCGCCGAGCTCCGCCACCCGGCGGGCGTTCTGGGGCTGGTCGGCGAACAGCGGGACGACGGCCAGGGGCATGCCCGCGGCCATGGCCATCAGAGTCGAGCCCGAGCCGCCGTGGCCGACCATCGCGTCAGCGTGCGCCATCACCGCGTTCTGCGGCACCCATGGCTCGACGTGCACCGACGCCGGCACCGGTCCGAGCTCCGCCGGGTCGGCCTCGGTGCCGAGCGTCAGTAGCACCCGCACCGGCAGGTCGGCCAGGGCGTCCAGCGCCTCGCGGTAGAGCCGGGGATAGAAGCCGTTTCCTGCCGCGGCCGAGCCAAAGGAGACGTATACGAGCGGCTCTTCGCTGCCCTGCCACCAATCCGGCAGCACCCCGGCAGGTGCCACGGGCTCCCGGTAGCGCCTCGTGCCCTTCGGCGCCACCGCCGAGGGCGCCTCCAGCGAACGCGGGGCCATCGTCAGGTACGGCTGGCGCCAGAAGGGCTCCGCACCGTGCTCTCGGCGCAGACCGGCCCCCGCCCTCAGCCGGTCGACAGGATCGAGCAGGGTCGACCACTCGAACTCGCCGCCGGCGGTGAGGAACACGGCCACGTGCAGGTGCGGCACGCCGAGGTGCTCGGCCGCCACCAGCGAAGCGAACTCGGTGCTCTCGCGCAGCACGGCGTCGGGCTGCCAGTCGCGCATGAGCGCGAGCATGCCCGGCAGCGCCGAGCGGGCGAACTCACCGGCGAAGATCTCCTCGAGCACGATCTGGTCGGCTTCGCCAGGCCCGGCCGCGCGGACGCGCTCCCAGACAGGCGCCATGAGCTGCTCCGACGGCTCGGCGAGCGCGGTCAGCGGCAGGCCGGCCCGCTCGGCGTGCGGCCGGAGCGAGCCCGGGGCGGCGACCAGCACCTCATGGCCGCTGCGTCGCAGAGCCTGGGCGAAGGGTACGAGCGGGCCGAAATGGCCCGCGCCGCGTGTGGTGGCGAAGAGGATGCGCACGCCTCTCCGGACCGGCCACGGGCAGGTTTATTCCGGAGGATGCCCAGGTCTCTGACGAGCTCGAGAGCGGCGCTGCCAAGGAAGCAGGCTCGAAGCCGTGCTCGGCACGGCGAGAGCCGATGACGCAGGCAGCGACGTTCCCGAGCCGTCAGGCGATGTAGATGGGGGCGCCGACGGGAACCTGGTCGTACAGCTCGATCACGTCCGGGATCGCCATCCGGATACAGCCATGGGAGGCCGCCGTGCCGAGCGAGTAGGTCTGGTCGGTGCCGTGGATGCCGGCGCCGTCGTAGATTCCGAGCCAGCGCGCCTTCAGCGGGTTCTCGGCCGTGCCGCCCGGCACGACGGTGCCGGCGAGGTCGCCGGCCCAGCCGCTGTTCGGCACGGTCCAGGCCGGGTCCACGGCCTTGTTCTGGATGTTGTAGAGGCCGGCAGGGGTGTCGAAGCCCACGGCCCCGACGGCGACCGTGTACGACCTGGCCAGCTGGAGGTTCTTGTAGAAGCGAAGCTGGAAGTTCGCCCGGTCGGCCACCAGGAAGGCCGGATACTTCTCGGCCAGCTGATCCTGAGTGACCTTCGGCTGGGTGACCACCACCGCGGCCCTGACGCTGCGGTCGACCCCGGGCACGGTGAGCGCCTGGGCGACCCGACGCCGGAGTGCTGCGGCGCGGACGCGCAGGCCGGTCTGCTCCTTGACCTGCTCGAGTGACGGGAAGCTGACCTCTGCGTCACGGGCCGGGCGGTTCAGCTTGCGCTTGACGCGCCGGACCAACCGCTTGACCGACTTCGGGTCGTAGCTGACCCGGGCGGAGACCTGAACGCTCTCCTCGCCACCGGTGAGGTCCCGGGCGACGCGACTGAAGACGTTGCCCTCACGGCTCTTCTGAAGAGCTTCGTCGACCATGCCGTTCACGTCCGCGGTGACGCCAGCATCCTCCGCGGAGAGGTTGAACCGCTGGCGCTTCCACTTCACCGCGACGGGCTGCTCGAGCGGCTCCGCCAGCTCGCGCGCGATCGTTCGGCGCGCCCGATCCGCGCTCATGCCGCCGACGTCGACGCCGGCGACGGTCACGCCCTCCGCGACCTGGTCCTCGCGCGACGAGTCGTACGCATAGGCGGCGACTGCGCCGCCGACCAAGACCAACAGAAGGACAGCGACGAGGATGAACGACTTGTGCCTCATATCGCGAGTGCGACTCAGTGTAGGGACAGGCACGGCGTCCGACGACCGGTGACAGCGGCCTTGCGCTGACTAAAGGCGCCAAATTGCAGGAAGAAACAGCGCTAGCCGCGAGAGATGACCGAGTCGATCGCGCTGATGACCGCGACGCGGTTGGCGTTGCGGCTCTCGTACTCGCGCAGGGTCTCGAGATCTTCTCGCTCGAGCGAGGCCAGGAGGGCGATCAGCTCGTCGGCCGCTAGGTCGTCGTAGTGCTCCACCGGACCCCCGGTCAGCACCGCCGGCGCGGTGGCGGCAGCGAGGTTCTGGCGTGAGATCTGGTCCGCCCGCTCGACCGCCTCCTCCGCCGCCCTGATGGCGCGGCGCTCGGCCTTCTTCGCACGCTCCGTGGCCTTGAGCGCGGACTGCGCGGCGCGGCGCTCGGCCTTCTTGGCCCGGTCCACGGCGCGCTGGGCGTTTCGCTCCGCCGACGCGGCGCGGGCCTCGGCGGCGGCCAGCCGGTCGCCGTCATCGCCAGACGAGGGCACGCGGTCGAGGGCCGGCGTGCGCTTGTCACGGGCGCCGCGCACGTGCGGGCTCCAGCGCAGGAACTCCTCGACCTCCCGCTCGTAGCGGTATGGCTCCTGCAGGCCGCGCACCACGGGGTGCAGGCGCATGTGCTCGCCGAGCCTGAGCACGGTCTCGCGGCTGGTGTGCTGATAGCCGAAGCCGGCGGCCTTGTAGCGCCGGTTGTCCACGCCCCGGCCGTAGCGCAGCTGGTTCATCGCCTCGGGGGGAATCCTCACCCCCAGCCGGCGCAGTCCCGCCGCCGCCAGTCCGGTCCCCCACGGAGGCAGCATGGGGGCATAGCGCTTGCCGAGCAAGCCGGCCACCTCGGACAGCGCCAGCACGCCGTCGGCGGCCACGTTGTAGACCCCGGGCAGGCGGTGGCGCACGGCGTGCTCGAGCGCGTGCACGACGTCGTCCTCGTGCACGAACTGGTAGCGCGGGTCGAACCCGAGGATCATCGGCACGGCGGGCAGCCCGAACAGCTCGATGTGAGAGGTTCGGACGTCGGGGCCCAGGACATTGGCGAAGCGCATCACCGTGACCGCCACCTCGGGGCTGCGCTCGGCGAAGTCGTTCAGCGAGGCCTCGGCCTCAACCACGTCGCGCTCGATCGGCGTGCGCGGCGGATGCGGGCGGCCCATGCTCTCGTCGAAGAAGGCGGGGTCGTCCTGCTCGCATCCGTAGAAGTGGGTGGAGGACTTGAACACCACCTTACGGACGGGCGAGTCCGGGCCGCTGCACGCGGCGAGGATGTTCATCGTCCCGATCACGTTGTTCTCGTGGGCCTTGGCGGAACTGGTGGTGGCGGAGTCGACCACCAGCCGCGTGTCGACGATGGTGTCGATCTCGGCCGCCTCGACCACCCGGCGCAGCAGGGCGTGCTGAGCCCCCACCTTCACGTACTCGGTGCGCTCGAGCTCCACCTGCGGCTCGAGGTCGCCCACCCCGATGATGGCCTCCACCTCGTCGAAGCGCTCGAGCGCCTGGGCCAGGCGACCGCCCCAGTAGGTGGAGATGCCAGTTACCAGTATCCGACGCGAGTCCGGCGTCATCCGAACCACACCGACTTGCGCGTTGCCAGCATGTCCCAGAGTCCCTCCTGGACGCGAGCCCGCACCTCGTGGGCCACCGTCTGCACGAGCGCCTTGTCCTCGTGCATGGCCGGCTCGTCGAAGCGAATCGGCTCGAGGAACCGGAGCTTGAACTTGGCCGGCAGGTAGCCGAGCATGCCCAGCAGGCCGAGGTGAGGAAAGGTCGGGGTGACCGGGAAGTACAGAAGGCCGGTCAGGCGCTTGAGCAGGGTCATCTGCGCGAACACCGGCGCCGCCTCCTCCGCGCCGACTACGCACACCGGAACGATCGGCGTGCCGGCGCGCATGGCCGCCTCCACGAATCCACCCCGGCCGAAGCGGCGCAGCCGGTAGCGATCCTTGTAGAGCTTCTCGCTGCCCTTGCGTCCCTCCGGGAAGACCAACACGAGCTGCTCCTCGTCGTGGAGCAGCCGGTGCACGTTGGCCGGGTGGGCCGCCACACAGCCGATCTTCGGGAGCAGCATGCTGAACCCGGGGTAGCCCTTGAAGAAGTGCTCGACCGTGATGTTGAGCGGCCGCGGGTGCGTGTGCTCCTCGCGGATCGCCTTGCCGATCATCACGGCGTCGGGCGGCAGGGCCCCGGAGTGGTTGGACACCAGGAGGGCGCCGCCCGAGGCGGGCACGTTCTCGATTCCCTCGACCTCGGCCCTGAACCAGTAGCGGTAGAACCATTCGATGAGGGTGGCGTCGAACACCTCCTCGACGCGCTCGGAGCGGCCCCAGTCGGTGAGGCGCCGGTCGGGCTCCATGCCGGGCAGGTGATCCTTGAGCCCCTCGGGCGCCACCAGCGCCTCGGCCGACGGCTCGCGGTCACGCAGGGACAGTGTGGTGCGCCTCGACTCCGCCATCGCGCCGATTCAAGCAGGCCGCGGCAACGCCGGCTGGATCAGCCGAGCTCCGCGAGCACCGGATCGAGCTTTCGGCGCAGCTCGTTCCAGTCGCGGGCGCCGATCACGCCGTCACGGTCCACCAGGTCCTCGTTCCAGGGGTGGACGATCGTGGCCGCGCCGATGCCGGCCGCGCGCGCCTTGGCGATGTTGAGCGGGCTGTCGTCCACCAGCACGTCGATCTTCAGCTCCACGCAGCGGGAGATCTTGTCGAACGAGCAGTGCAGGTCGGCGTAGGGCATGCCGATGGCGTCGAGCCATGCTTCGGTGGCCGCGCGGGTGCTCACCCGCCGGTGGCTGGTCACGTGGATCCAGTGCCCCTGGGCGTGCCAGTCGCGGACGGTCTCCACCGCGTCCGGATACGGCACCCCGGCAGCGATGTTCTCGTCCGAGTGGGTCTCCTCGACGCAGTGGATGACGGCGTCGCGCTCGAGCACGGTGATGCCCCAGTCGCGCTGGTCCTCGTAGGGCAGGTCGACGCCGTAGCGCTCCTTGACCACCCGTTGGAGGAGGTCCCAGTAGGGATGGAGCGTCGAGTCGATGTCGAGGGCGATCCGGGCCACGGGCTCGTACAGTAGATGCATGGCCCGCCGGTTTCTCGCCCCCGCAGCCGCCCCCGCGGGCCCACGCCGGGACCGCGAGGCGGACACCGACTACGGCGCGACGGACACCCCGAACTGGCGTGACGTCGATTGGCGCAGCGAGCTCAAGACGGTCGAAGTCGACGGGATTCCGGTCAACTACGTGGATCTCGGCTCCGGCGATCGTGAGCCGGTGGTGCTCGTGCACGGCCTCGGCGGCCAGTGGCAGAACTGGCTGGAGAACCTGCCGCGCATCGCACAGGAGCGGCGCGTGATCGCCCTCGACCTGCCCGGCTTCGGCCTCACGCCGATGCCGCGTGATCGCATCACGATCTCCGGCTATGGACGCTTCGTGGATTCGCTCTGCCGGACGCTCGGGCTGACCGAGGTTGCGCTCGTCGGCAATTCCATGGGCGGCTACATCACGGCCGAGATAGCCATCCAGTTCCCGTCACGGGTCTCGCGCCTGGTGCTGGTCTCGGCCGCCGGGGTCTCGAGCGCCGATGTGGCTCATGCGCCGATCCTCACCGCCGGACGGGCCGCCACCGCTCTCACCGCCTACGGCGCGGCACGCCAGCGCCAGCTCGCCGCCCGGCCGCTCGCCCGTCACATGACCCTCGCGCTGGTGGCGCGCCACCCGCGGCTGCTCAAGGCCGACTTCGCCTACGAGGGCTTCTACAAAGGGGCCGGCAAGCCCGGATTCAACGACGCGCTGCGGGCCTGCCTCGACTACGACTTCCGCGACCGGCTTCCGGACGTGCGCGTGCCCACGCTGATCGTCTGGGGAGAGAAGGACGCGATCATCCCCGCGCGCGACGCGAACGAGTTCGAGCGACTCATCCGCGACAGCCGCAAGGTCGTGATGCGCGACACCGGGCACGTTCCGATGGCCGAGCGCCCCAAGGCCTTCGACGATGTGCTGCTCGGCTTCCTGGACGAGACCGGGCCCGCCGAGGAGCAGGAGGAAGTGCCGGGCGAGTCGCAGGTGGCCTGACGGAGGCGGCGACCCCCGAGCCCACGCAGCGTCTCCCTTCCGCGGCGCGCGGGTACTTCGTCGTCGGCAACCTGCTGTGGGCGGTGCCGGTCCTGATCGGAGGATTGATCGCGGCGGGCGGCCTCGCCGAGAGCGGTGCGCCGGGCTGGGCGGCATGGGTGGCGGGCGTCGCGGCGGTCGCGATCTTCCTCGGTGGAGGCTTCGTCTGGCCGCTGCTCCGCTGGCGCACCTGGCGCTACGAGGTCCGCGACGAGGAGATAGACCTGTTGCGCGGCGCGCTGGTGGTCACGCGCACGCTCGTGCCCATGACTCGCGTTCAGCACGTGGACACCCAGCGCAATCCGGTGGCCGACCTGTTCGACCTGCGCTCGGTCGAACGTCCACACGGCCGCCGGCTCGCACGACATCCCGGCCCTGCGGCCGGCGGAGGCCACGGCCATCCGCGACCGCATCGCGCTGCTGGCGCGCACCCCCGATGACCTCTGAGCTCCCCGCCGCGCTGCCGCCGCCCAGGGAACGCCGCCTGCACCCCGCGGAGATCGTCCTCGCGGCGCTCGACAACGTCCGCGAGCTGCTGATCGCCGTCGTGGCCGGCCTCGTGCTCGGCGGCGGCGCAAGCGCCCTCTCGCCGGTGCTCGCCGTGTTGTTGGGCATGGTGGGCGTGGTGTTCGTGCTGTTCGTCGGCTGGCTGCGCTGGAGAACGACGTCCTACTGGGTGGCCGGGGACGCCGTGCACCTGCGCACCGGGATCGTGTCCCCGGACGAGACCAGCGTGCCGCTGGCCCGCATCCAGGCGATCGACACCACCCAGGGCCCGGTCCAGCGCCTGTTCGGCGTCCATGAGCTGCACGTGCAGACCGCGGGTGGGGGTGCGAAGGGCGAGATCGTGCTGCGGGCGGTGTCGGCGGAGGCGACCCGCGTCCTGCGCGCGGAGGCGGGCCTGGGCGAGCCCTCGGCCCGCGACCTGCCCGACTGGCGCCTGTCCCCCCGTGGCCTCGTCGCCGCCGCGCTGACCACTCCTCAGATCGGCGTGCTGCTGCCGCTGGTGGGCGGCCTGGCCGCTCTGTTCGACGACCTGCTGCTCACCGAGCGCGGCAACTCGCGCCTGATCGACCGGCTTCCCGACGATCCGGTCGGGATCGCCCTGGTGGCCGCCGCGGTCGCGGGGGCCACGCTGATCGTGTCCTTCCTGGGGGCGGTCGTGGCCTTCTCGGGCTTCACGCTCGTCCGCGACGGCGAGCGCCTTCAGATACGCCGCGGCTTCCTCCAGCGCCGGGCGGCCAGCATCCCTCTGGCCAGGGTCCACGCGGTGGACGTGATCGAGAGCCTCGCCCGGCGGCCGTTCGGGCTCGCGGCCGTGCGCGTGGAGACGGCCGGTTACCGCTCCGAGGCGGCTGCCGCGCAGACGCTCTTCCCCCTGGTCCGCCTCGCCGACGTGCCGGCTCTGCTCGGCGAATTCGTCCCCGCTCTGGCCGGCACGTCCGGGCCGCTCGAGGGCCCGCCGGCCCGGTCCCGGCGCCGCTACGTGCTCCCGCCCGTGCTCCTGGGCGCCGCGCTGGGCGCCGCCGCAACGCTCGCGCTCAGCGACCTCTGGCCGGCCATCCCGGTGCTGGCGGCGCTGGGAATCGGGTGGGGCCTCTTGCGCCACCGCGCCGCCGGGTGGCGCCTTGACGACGGCCGCGTGGTGGTACGCCACGGCGCGCTGGCCCGGCGAACGCTGATCGCCCGTTCCGACCGGCTCCAGGAGCACGACCTCAGCGCCTCCATCCTCCAGCGCCGCGCCGAGCTCGCCGACATAGCGGTGGCGGTGGGCTCGGGCCGCACCGGGTCGGTGCGGCACCTGGAGCGCCGCGTGGCCGGTGCCCTGTTCGAGCGCCTGAGGCGACCGAAGGCCGCTAGCTCGTAACGGCGCCCTCGGCCGCCGAGCCCACGTGCTTGGCGTACTTGCCGAGCACGCCGTTACGGTACTTGGCCGGCGGGTCGCGCCAGGCCTCCAGGCGCTCGGCCATCTCCTCGTCGGAGATCTCGAGGTTCAGCTCGCGGGCGGCCACGTCGAACACGATGGTGTCGCCGTCGCGCACGGCGGCGATCGGGCCGCCGCGACGAGCCTCGGGGGCCACGTGACCGGCCATGAAGCCGTGGGTGGCGCCCGAGAAGCGGCCGTCGGTGAGCAGGGCCACCGAGTCTCCGAGTCCCTCGCCCACGATCGCGGCGGTCACCTGCAGCATCTCGCGCATCCCCGGCCCTCCGCTCGGACCCTCGTTGCGGATGACCACGACCTCGCCAGGCTGGATCGACTTCTCCTTCGCGGCCCTGAACGCGTCCTCCTCGCTCTCGAACACACGGGCGGGGCCGCGGTGCTCGGTGCGATCGTGGCCGGAGAGCTTGACCACGCAGCCGTCCGGCGACAGGTTCCCGCGCAGGATGGCGAAGCCGCCGTTGGGCTTGAGCGGCTCCGACAGCGGGCGGACCACGTCCTGTCCCTCGGTCTCCTCCGCGGTGTCGGCCACCTCGCCGATCGTCTGGCCCGTGACGGTGAGCTGCCTCTCGTGGAGGAGCCCGGCCTCGCGCAACCGGCTGACCACCACCGGCACGCCGCCCGCGCGATAGAGGTCGGTGGCCACGTAGCGGCCGCCGGGCTTGAGGTCGCACAGCAGCGGCGTGCTCCAAGCGATCCGGTCGAAGTCCTCGATGTCGAGCTCGACCCCGGCCTCGTGAGCCACAGCCAACAGGTGCAGCACCAGGTTGGTGGAACCGCCCGACATCGCGCCGGCCGCGATCGCGTTCTCGAGTCCCTCGCGGGTGATCACCTGAGCGGGGGTGAGCCCGCGTTCGAGCAGCTCGAGCACCAGCCGCCCGCAGTCTTCGGCCACCTGGCCCTTCTTGCCGTCCTCGGCGGGCACCATGGAGCTGCCGGTGGGCGAGATGCCGAGCACCTCGAAGGCCATGGCCATCGTGTTGGCCGTGAACTGGCCTCCACACGCGCCCGCGCCCGGGCTGGCGTGGTTCTCGAGATCGGTGAGCTCCTCGTCCGACATGTCCCCGGCGGCGTGCGCACCGATGCCCTCGAACACCTCCTGGATCGTCACGTCCTTGCCCCGCCAGCGCCCCGGCGCGATCGAGCCGCCGTAGAGGAGCAGCCCGGGCACGTCGGAGAGGCGGGCGAGGGCCATCACGCAGCCGGGGATGGTCTTGTCGCAGGCACACATGACGACCAGCGCGTCGAACATGTGCCCGCGGGCCACCAGTTCGATCGAGTCGGCGATCACCTCGCGGCTGACCAGCGAGGCACGCATGCCCTCGGTACCCATGGTGATGCCATCGGAGATGGCCACGGTGTTGAACTCCATGGGCGTCCCGCCCGCGGCGCGGACGCCGTCCTTGACCCGCTCCGCGAGGGCACGCAGGTGGAAGTTGCACGGCATCGTCTCGGTCCAGGTGTTGGCGATGCCGACGATCGGGCGCTGCAGCGCCTCGTCGTCGTAGCCCACTCCCTTCAGCTGCGCGCGGGCGGCGGCCCGGTCCGGGCCGTCGAGGAGGACCCGGCTCCGCGGGCGGAGGTCCGTCATCCCCGTTTTTGTTCGAGCTCGGAGCGCGGGCCGCGCCGGCGCTCCCATTCACCCAGGCGCCAGAGATCGCGACGGATCCGCGCGGGATCGTGCTGGCGTCCGATCAGGTGCATGTTGGCCCGCCGGATGACCCGGTCCTCGTCGGAGGTCAGCGCCATCCACTTGGCGAGCACATCGTCGGAGGCCGGCAGGCGATGGCGCCCGCCGGCGCCGCCGAAGTCGGGGAACTCGACGCAGTACTCGCTCAGCAGCTGTCCCGTGCCCGGCACGAAGGCCACGATCGGTTTGTGCGGGTAGACGAGGTAGGCGTAGGCCGCCTTCTCGCGCTCCGGCTTGTCGGCCTCTCGCCGGGTGTGCCTGCCGCCGACCCGGATGAAGCCGAGGTCGCGGTACATGGACCACTCCTCGCCGTTGACGCAGGAGCGCAGCAGCTCGCGGGCGCGCTGCTCGGCCCGCCGCTCGCGGCCCGGGTCGTAGAGACCGAGCTCGAGTGGCCCGCGGGCGTCCGGTCGGTCGGCCGCACGCCGCCCGCGCCAGTCCTTGACCGCGTTCGAGATCAACGGCGCGGCCAGCGCCAGGGCGATCAGCGCCAGAGCGAGGAGGGCGAACAGCAAGCGCGTGGCTCCTCAGCCGCCGGAGGCGCGCGGGAAGAAGATCACTCGCTCGGCCTCAGGCGGGATGTCGGCGTAGTCCCTGACCATCCTGGCCTCGCGCCGGCCACTGCCCGAGTTGGTGGTGGGCACCGCGGCCCACATGCCCTCGTCGAGCTGGCGGCGAAACTCCTCGACCAGCCGCTCCTCGTCCTCGTCCACGCCCGGATCGCCCTCGGCGAGGAGAACCTCTCCGTGACCGGGCTTCATGCGCAGGAACTTGATCGATCTCTCCAGTGGTAGATGAAGCGGCTGCGGCGGCGACCACCGCCGTGATCGATTATGGCACGGCCCCGGGCCTCGTCTCATGGTTGGCGCGCGCGCTCGCGGCCGTCATCCACGCGCGAGACCGAACACGTCCACCGGCCCGGCGCCGGCGCCTATGTCGTGCAGGCCGTCCCGGACCGCGTCGCCTGCCACCTGCTTCGCCCGCCGGGCGGCCTCGAGCGGGTCCACCCCGAGGGCGAGCTGCGCGGCGATGGTCGACGAGTGGGTGCAGCCCGAGCCGTGGGCTGCGCCGCCGGGATGGCGCGGGCCCGGGATCTCGACCGTCCGGCTGCCGTCGAAGAACAGGTCCGTGGCGGCGTCGCGGTGTCCGCCGGTGACGACCACCGCCTCGGGGCCGAGGGCGTGGATCGCGCGGGCCAAGTCCTCGGCGTCGGCCTGGGGGCCGGTTTCCCCCGCGAGGACCCTCGCCTCGGGGAGGTTGGGGGTGGTCACCGCCGTGCGCGGGAGCAGGAGGGTGCGCAGCGCGTCCAGGGCCGTTTCGTCGAGCAGCCGGGCGCCGCTCTCGGCGATCATCACCGGGTCCAGCACGACGGGGACGCCGGACAGCAGATCGAGCGCCGTGCCCACGGCCTCGATCGTCTCGGCGGTGCCGAGCATCCCGATCTTCACGGCGTCGACGCCGATGTCCTGCTGAACCGCCCTGACCTGCTCGACGATCGCCTCGGGCGGAAGCGGATAGACGTGGGTCACGGCCACCGTGTTCTGTGCCGTGATCGCGGTCACGGCGGTGGCGCCGTGGACGCCGTTGCGGGCGAACGCCTTCAGGTCGGCCTGGATCCCGGCGCCGCCGCCGGAGTCCGAGCCGGCGATGGAGAGGACGGTGGGAACGCGCCTGGTGGCCATCGCGCCTGAGGATAGGCACGCCGGATTGTCGCTCCGCGGTGGCCGAATCGTCACTCCGGCGTGCCCACCGGTGCGTCGCTCGGCCGTAGCTTGGGCCGTCATGCTCGCCGCGATCGCCACGTTCGCACTCGAGGGGGTACGCAGCCACGAGGTCACCGTCGAGGTCGACGTCAGGCGCGGCCTGCCCACCTTCACGCTCGTGGGCCTGCCCGACCGCGCCATCCGCGAGTCCCGCGAGCGGGTGCGGGCCGCGCTGCTCAACTCCGGGCTCGAGTTTCCCGGGCAGCGGATCACCGTCAACCTCGCGCCCGCCCACGTGCGCAAGACGGGACCGAGCTTCGATCTGGCGATCGCGGTCGGCGTCATGGTGGCGAGCGGTCAGGTGCCGGCGGAGGACCTGGCCGACTGTGCGCTGGTGGGAGAGCTGTCGCTCAGCGGCGAGATCCGGCCGGTACGAGGAGCGCTGGCGGCGGCGCTCGGGGCGCGCTCCACGGGCTACGGCCGCCTGCTCGTGCCGTGCTCGAACGGGCCGGAGGCCGCGCTGGTGGAGGGAGTGAGTGTGGCGGGCATCCCAACGCTCGAGCGGCTGGCCGAGATGCTCCATGGCGACTGGGAGCCGGACCCGGTGGCACCGGCCGCGTCACCCGCGGGGAAGATCGGCACCGGGCTCGACCTGGCCGACGTCCGCGGCCAGGAGGACGCCAAGCGAGCGCTCGAGATCGCCGCGGCGGGAGGCCACAACCTGCTCATGGTCGGTCCCCCGGGAGCCGGGAAGACGATGCTGGCGCGGCGGCTGCCGGGGATCCTGCCGCCGCCGGGGTTCGACGAGGCGCTCGAGATCACCCAGATGCACAGCGCGGCGGGGGTGGGAGCCGGGCGGCTGGCGAGCGAGCGGCCGTTCCGGGCGCCTCACCACACGATCTCGCCTCAGGGCCTCGTGGGCGGTGGACCGACCCCTCGCCCGGGCGAGGTCACGCTCGCCCACCGCGGCGTGCTCTTCCTCGACGAGCTCCCCGAGTTCGGCCGCGCGGCCGTCGACGCTTTGCGGCAGCCGCTGGAGGAGGGCCTGGTGGAGATCATGCGCGGTCAGCGCACGCTGGTCTTCCCGGCCAACGCGATCGTCGTGGCCGCCTGCAACCGCTGTCCGTGCGCGCGGCCCGAGAGCGACTGCACGTGCACGGCTCTGGAGCTGGGCCGCTATCAGCGGCGGCTGAGCGGTCCGCTGGTGGACCGGATCGACCTGATCTGCCAGGTCGAGGCAGTGCCCGCGGTGGAGCTGGTCGAAGCCCAACGGACCTCCGTCACGAGCTCGGCGGCGGTCAGACAACGGGTGATCACCGCACGGGAGCGTCAGCGCACGCGGCTCGCCGGCACGCGGGCGCTCTGCAACGGAGACATGGACGGCCGCCTCACCCGGCGGGAGGTGCCGCTGGACGCCGAGCTGGTGCAGCGACTGCTCGCGCTCCGCAGCAGGATCGACCTGAGCGGGCGGGGCCACGACCGCGTGCTCCGGGTGGCGCGCACGGTCGCCGATCTCGACGGCCGGGAGCGTGTGGGGATCCAGGACCTGGACGAGGCACTCTCCTATCGGCTCGACGGCTGGCAGCGGGTGGCGGCGTGATCGACTGCTGCGAGCCCTGTCTGCGCCGCGCGTTCCTCCTGGCCCACCTCGCGCCGCGCATCGCGGGCCTGCTCGGGAAGCGGCGGCCGCGGGCCGGCGGCCTGCTGGCGCTCGGCGACGACCAGCTGATCGCGGCGGTGGCCGGTCCTCGCGCCGGGCGGGCGCGCGCGCTTCTCGAGAGCTTCGACGGCGCCGGCCGGCGGGCAGCGCTCTCGCGTGACGAGGTCACCGTGATCTGCCGGCACGCCGGCGCGTATCCCCGGCTGCTCCAGGAGCTCGATGATGCCCCGGCCGTGCTGTTCGGTCTGGGCCGCGCAGATGCACTCCAGGCGCTCGGGCGCGAGCCGGCCGTCGCTCTCGTCGGTGCACGGCGAGCCAGCCCCTACGGCACGGAGGTCGCCTACGCGCTCGGTCGTGGGCTGGGCGCGGCCGGCGTTCCGGTCGTCAGCGGCCTGGCGCTGGGCATCGACGGCACGGCGCATCGTGGCTGTCTCGACGGAGGCGGCGTGCCCGTTGCCGTGTTGGCCTGCGGGCCCGACGTGGTCTATCCACGTCGCCACCGCAGCCTCCACGGCCGCGTGCGTGACGCCGGCATGGTCCTGTCGGAGCTGCCTCCCGGCACCGAGCCGTTCCGGTGGAGCTTTCCCGCCCGCAACCGCATCATGGCCGCTCTTGCTCAGCTCACGGTGGTGGTCGAAGCCGCTCAGCCCAGCGGGAGCCTGATCACCTCGGAGTTCGCCCGCGATCTCGGTCGCTCCGTCGCCGCGGTGCCGGGCCGGGTCACCTCGTCGGTGGCCCGCGGGACCAACGAGCTCCTGAAGGACGGCGCGATTCCCGTCACCGGCACGGCGGATGTGCTGGACGAGCTCTTCGGCGTGGGCGTCCGCGAGCCCGTGCCCGTCGCCGCGGCGAGGCCGGCCGAGCCGGAGGACCTGTCGCTGCGCTCGGTGCTCGCGGCGGCCGAGCTGGGCTCGTCGGTCGAGGCGATCGCGGGGGCCACCGGCTTGGGGGTGGCGAAGGTGCGGGCGGCGCTGGGCCGCCTCGAGGCCGACGGCTACCTGGTGCGCCGGGACCTGGGCGGCTGGGAGCGTGCGGCGTGGTGAACGCGTCCGGAGATCCCCGCCGCGATCCCCGCCGCGACCTGGGCGCAAGGGGCGAGCGGCTGGCCGCCGATCACCTGGAGGCGCTCGGCCTGGAGGTGATCGACCGCAACTTCCGCACCCGGCTGGGTGAGATCGATCTGGTGGCCCGCGACCGGCGCTTCCTGGTCTTCTGCGAGGTCAAGACGCGCCTGCTGCGCGGCGGCGCCGCCGCGGGCCGCAGCAGCCGCGACCGAGGCGACCGGCTCGGAGGTCGCCGTGACCCTCTCGGACCGCTGTCCGCGGTCGGTCCGCGCAAGCGCCGTCAGGTGAGGACCATGGCCCGAGCCTGGCTGACGGCGGCGGCCCGCGACGGCCCGGCCCCTCCCGAGATCAGGTTCGACGCCATCGGCATCTGGCTCGACGAGCGTGGCCGGCTCGTGGAGCTGGAGCACGTGGAGGGAGCGTTTTGAGGCGGTCCACGCGCGCGGGTTTGACGCTCTGTTCGTCTATAGGGCGAACAAGTCGTCAGACCCCCCGCGCTGAGGCCCCCCTTCCCCAGCCAAACGGACACCTCCCAGCCCGTCACGCAGGCCCGGGCGGAGCGTCGACGTCAGCCCTCGAGGGCCAGCTGCGTGTAGGCGATCGACTGGAACGACATGCGATGAAGCGGCGAGATGCCGTTCTGGCGGATCGCGGCGCGGTGCTCGGGGGTGGAATAGCCGACGTTGGTCTCGAAGTCCCAGTCCGGGTGGCGCTCGGCGGCGCGACGCATGTAGCGGTCGCGGCTCACCTTGGCCAGGACGGAGGCCGCGGCGATGGCGGCACTGCGGCAGTCGCCGTCGATCACCGCCCGCTGCTCGAAGCCGAAGGCCGGGACGTTGAAGCCGTCGACGAGACAGATCGTGCCGTCGCGCGCCACGCTCAGGAGCGCGGTGCGCAGCGCTTCCAGGTTCGTGTTGTGGAGGCCCCGGGAGTCGATGCCGCGCACGCAGCGCGTGACGATCACCGAGCGCGAGGCGGCGCGCATCACGAGCGGGTAGAGCTCCTCGCGGGCCTCGGCGGTGTGCTGCTTCGAGTCGTTGAGCTTGGACAGGGCCCGGCGGTCCGACAGGGTCAGGCGCTCGAGGTCGAACAGGACGGCGGCCGCCACGAGTGGCCCGGCCAACGAGCCCCGCCCCGCCTCGTCAGCGCCGGCCACGTAGCGGCAGTCGAGATCCCGGTCGAAGGCGAACAGGCGCCGTCCGGTGCCGGTGCGGCGCTTCATGCGCGCGCGGCGCCGCTGTGCCCTGCTGGCCGACCCTCCGCGGCCGGTGGCCGAGCCGCCCTCCGCGGGCGGCTGGTGCGGCGGCGTGTCGGCAGGCTCGGGGCTCCCCACTGGCGGCCGATCATAGGACCGGGCACGGCGGAATCGAGAAGCGTGGCTGGCGACAAGGCGAATCCGGACGGGAGCACAAGTTGACGGTGTCATGGAACCACAACCTGTGTTCGCGCCGGCGAAGCGAGGCTGCGACCCGCTACAGCAACCCGACGCGCCCGGGCGGCCAGTAGGTCATGAAGGCCTTCCCGATGATCCATTTCTTCGGAACGGGTCCCCACTCGCGACTGTCCGCGGACTCACCGCGGTTGTCGCCCATCATGAAGTAGTGGTCCTCGGGGACGGTGATCTCCCCGGGCAGGTTGCAGATCCCGCAGTTCGCATCGAGCTCCGCGAAGCTGGCGTCCTGGCGCCGGCCGTTGATGTAGACGGCGCCGTCGACCACTCGCAGACGGTCCCCGGGCAGGCCCACGACCCGCTTGATGAAGTTGGTGTCGGAGCGTTCCGGCGTGGGCTCGGGACAGGCGGTGTCGGAGGGATGCTGCACGCCGCAGGTGTTGGTGTCGGCGCCGGCCGGCGGCTTGAAGACCACCACGTCGTTGCGCCCCGGGTCGCCGAAGCGGAAGCTCACACGGTCCACGAGGACCCGCTGGCCCACCTCCAGGGTCGGCACCATCGACTCGCTCGGAATGCGAAACGGCTTGACGAGAAAGGCCTGGATGCCGAGCGCGAGCCCGAGCGCGACCACGACGATCGTGACCAGCTCGACGAGCGATCCGCGGGTGCTCTTCTCCTTGCTGGTGCTGCGCGCCACCCTGAGCCCTGTCAGGCTTCCGCCCGCGACCTACGACTTGTCGTCGCCGGCCTGGGCCTCGCCGCCGGCGTCGGTGGCGGCGGCCTGAGCATCGGGAGCGTCCGGTGCCTCGGCGGGCGACTCCTCGGCGGGCGCTTCCTCGGCGGAATCACCGTTGCCCTCGGGGGTCGAGGAGGTCTCTGCCGTGTCGCCGCCGGCGGCCGCGCCATTGCCGGCGTCGGCGTCGGCGTCCGGAGCGCCGGCAGCCGGCTCGGCTTCGGCCTCCGCCACAGCGGTCTCCTCGGCCAGCGCCTCCTCACCTGGACGAGGGGCGTCATCCGGGAGCATCGCGCCGGGCTCGACGGTGGCGGCCTCTCCGGTCCAGCGGCGCTCGCGCACGCGCGAGGCGCGCCCGACCCGGTCACGCAGGTAGTAGAGCTTGGCTCGGCGCACGTCGCCGCGCGCGGCCACCTCGATGCGCTCGATCTTCGGGGAGTGCAGGGGGAACGTGCGTTCCACCCCCACGCCGAAGGACTGCTTGCGGACGGTGAAGGTCTCCCGCGCTCCGGAGCCCTGGCGCTTGAGGACGACGCCCTCGAAGACCTGGGTCCGGCGCCGCGTGCCCTCTACGACCTGGAAATGCACACGAACGCGGTCACCTGCCTGGAAGGCGGGAACGCGGCGCAACTGAGCGCGCTCGATGCTGTCGATCAGGCCGGACATGAGTGAGTGAGGGCTTCGGTCTGCTTCGGGAGGCACAAGAAAGCGCGACCTCCCGGGAGCCGTCGCGCCTGGGGCGCAATGGTAGCGACTCCTCCCCCACCCCTGCCCGCGAATCCTCAGGATTCGGTGCGGCCGCGCTCGCTGCTCCGTGCCAGCCGCCACTCCCGGATTCGAGCGTGGTCGCCCGAGAGCAGGACCTCGGGCACGGTGTGGCCGTGCCAGTCGAACGGCCTGGTGTAGTGCGGATACTCGGGTGAGCCGCCGAGCGCGGGACTGAAGGACTCCTCCACCGCGCTCTGGTCGTGGCCGAGAGCCCCGGGCAGCTTGCGCATCACCGCGTCGCAGACCACCATGGCGGCGAGCTCGCCGCCCGCGAGCACGTACGGGCCGATCGAGATGACGTCGGTGGCCAGGTGATCGTGGACGCGCTCATCGAAGCCCTCGTAGCGCCCGCAGAGCACGGTGAGCTCCGGCTCGGCAGCGAGCTCGGTGGCGAGCGCGTCGTCGAAGCGCCGGCCGCCCGGCGACAGCGCGACGATCCGCCGGCGCGCCGGCAGCTCGAGCGGGTCGGCCCGATAGCGCTCGCGCAGCGCAGACTCGACGACATCGACCCGGATCACCATGCCGGCGCCGCCGCCGTAGGGGGTGTCGTCGACCTGACCGGCCTTCATGGGGGTCGACTCGCGGAGATCCACGAGCGACAGGCTGTGGCCCAGCGCGAGCGCGTTGGCCACGTGGCGCTGCTCGCGAAACCAGGCGAACCAGGCCGGGAACAGCGTGATCACGTCGATGTTCATCCGAGAAAGGCCTGGTTGACCCGGATCTCCCGGGCGTCGAGGTCGATCCCCTCGATGGCATCGGACACGAGCGGCACGAGCCGGCCGTTGTCGAGCTCGAGCACGCTGCAGCTGGCGCCGTCGACGACCCTCGCCACGGTGCCGGCCCCCGGCACCGTGCAGCCCGTCAGGTCGGAGGCCAGGTACTCCCCCTCCTCGAGCTCCTCCTCCACCAGGATCAGCTCGGTGCGCAGCGGCCTCGGATCTTCGACCCCGGCGAGGCGGATCAGCGGCCGCTCGTCGGTGCCGGCTCGGCGGTCGACCCGGTGGCCGGATCCCGCCACCACCACCTCCGTACCCAGGGGGAGCGCGTGTCGCGCGTGGTCCACGCGAAAGCTGCCGTCCAGCCCGTGCGGCTTGCCGACCCGGCCGGCGCTGACTAGCGTCAATCGACGACGTCGACGAGCACGCGGTTGCCCTGCCGAACCGCGGCGGCCTTCATGACGGTGCGCAGAGCGGCCACCGTGCGCCCGCCCCGGCCGATCACCTTTCCGGCGTCGTCGTCGGCCACCTGCAGTTCGAGAACGACCGTCCCGTCGTCCTCCTCGAAGGATTCGACGCTCACCTCGTCCGGATGGTCGACGAGCGACCGGGCGAGATAGGCGAGCAGGTCCTCCACCTACGTCGGAGCTGGAGTCCGCCGGCTTGTCCGCGTCGGCGGAGTCGTCGGGCGCCGGGGCGTCGGCGGCCTCATCGGCGGCCTCGCGCGGCGGGGCGCCCTCGCTCGGAGGCTCGATGACGGCCTCGTCACCGGAGATGTCCTCGCCGGGCGGCCCCTGCTCCTCGCCGGGCGGCTGCTGCTCCTCGCCGGGCGCCTCGGCCTCGGGGACGTCCGCCTCGGGCGGCTCGGCCTCGGGGACCTCGGCCTCGGGAGCCTCCTCCGCGGCGGGCGGCGGTGGCTCCGGCAGCGGCGGCGCGGCGGAGGTCTTCGGGTCGGCGGTCAGGCCCTTCGCGTGTGCCTTGACCAATTGCTTGACGGTGCCCGTGGGCTGGGCGCCGCGGGCGACCCAGTGCTGGAAGCGCTCCTCGTCGATGAGGATCGTCGAGGGGTCGGTCTGAGGGTTGTAGTGACCGATCGTCTCGATGAAGCGGCCATCGCGCGGCGAGCGCTGGTCGGCGACGACCACGCGCCAGATCGGATTCTTCTTGCTCCCCACGCGGGTGAGTCGGACTCGAACGGACATACGACCGGGAGAGGTTAGCGACCGCCGGCCAACTGCTGCAGGGAGGGCATCTTCCCGCCGGCGATCTGCTTCATCAGCTTCTTCATCTGGGAGAACTGCTTGACCAGGTGGGACACGGCCTGCACCGAGGTGCCGGAGCCGCGGGCGATTCGCCGTCTTCTCGAGCCGTCGATGATCGACGGGTTGGCCCGCTCCTGCGGGGTCATCGAGCGGATGATCGCCTCCAACCGGTCGAGCTCCTTCTCGTCCACGTTGACGTTGCCCAGCTGCTGGCCCATGCCGGGCATCATCTTGAGCAGGGATCCCAGCGGACCCATCTTGCGCACCTGCTGCATCTGCTCGAGGAAGTCGTCGAGGGTGAACTGCTCCTTGCGGATCTTCTTCTCGAGCGCCTGGGCGCTGTGCTCGTCCATCTGCCGCTCGGCCTTCTCTACCAGGGTCATCACGTCGCCCATGCCGAGAATGCGCTGCGCCATCCGGTCGGGGTGGAAGCGCTCGAAGTCACCGAGCTTCTCACCGGTCGAGGCGTACAG
Organism: uncultured Thermoleophilaceae bacterium; assembly: GCA_963751105.1. Lineage (GTDB taxonomy): Bacteria > Actinomycetota > Thermoleophilia > Solirubrobacterales > Thermoleophilaceae > JACVRW01. Next base: position 1,740,710 of record CAVVTG010000002.1, read on the forward strand.
GATCGGCTTGCCGGTCACGGCCTTCACCGAGAGCGCGGCGCCGCCGCGCGAGTCGCCGTCCAGCTTCGACAGAACCACCCCGTCGAAGTCCGCCGTCTCGGCGAACTGCTCGGCGACGTTGACCGCGTCCTGGCCGGTCATGGCGTCCACCACGAGCAGCACGTTGTGGGGCTTCACGCGCTTCTTGACGTCCGCGAGCTCCTTCATCAGCTCGTCGTCGATGTGCAGGCGGCCGCTGGTGTCCACGATCAGGGCGTCGCGGCGGTCCTGCTTCGCTTGGCCGAGCGCCCACTCCGCTATGTCCACCGGATTGCGGGCCGTGCCCTGTTCGTAGACGTGCGCTCCCGCCTGCGCGCCCACCTTCACGAGCTGATCCACCGCGGCCGGGCGGTAGACGTCGCAGGCCGCCAGGGCCACGTCCATCTTGTGCTCCTCGCGCAGGTGGCGGGCGAGCTTGCCGGAGGCCGTCGTCTTGCCCGATCCCTGCAGCCCGGCCATCAGGATCACCGTGGGCCCGGGCCGGGCGATGGCCAGGTCGCGCCCCGAGCCGCCCATCAGGGAGGTGAGCTCGTCCGAGACGATCTTCACCACCTGCTGGCCCGGGTTGAGCGACGACATCACGTCGGCGCCGAGCGCCCGCTCCTTGACCGCGGCGGTGAACTGCTTGACCACCTTGAAGTTGACGTCGGCCTCGAGCAGGGCGAGCCGCACCTGGCGCATGGCCTGGTTCACGTCGTCCTCGGTGAGCTTGCCGCGGGAGCGAACGTCGCCGAGGGCGTCCTGGAGGCGGTCGGAGAGAGCGTCGAACATCAGTCTCTGAGGCTAGCCCACCCGGGCTGGAATCCGGTCCTCAGCGCGGGGGCAGGGCCTCGGGCGGCGGAGGTGGCGGCGGCGCGTCGTCGGCGGGTCCGCTGTCGGCCTGGGGGATGATCGAGCCGATGTTGGCCAGCGCCTGGGTCACCTCGCTCGGGATGATCCAGACCTTGTTCGACGCGCCCTCGGCGATCTTCGGGAGGGTCTGCAGGTACTGATAGGCCAGCAGCTTGGGATCGGCGTCGCCCTCGTGGATGGCGGCGAACACCGACTCGATCGCCTTCGACTGTCCCTGGGCCCGCAGGATGTCCGCTTCGCGGGCTCCCTCGGCGCGCAGGATCGAGGACTGCTTCTCCCCCTCGGCGGTGAGGATGTGGGACTGCTTGACGCCCTCGGCCGTGAGGATGGCCGCGCGTTTGTCGCGCTCGGCCCGCATCTGCTTCTCCATTGCCTCCTGGATCGTGACCGGAGGATCGATTGCCTTCAGCTCCACGCGGTTGACTCGGATACCCCAGCGGCCGGTGGCCTCGTCGAGCACCACCCGCAGCGCCGTGTTGATGTTGTCGCGCGAGGTGAGCGTGTCCTCGAGCGTCATGCCGCCGGCCACGTTGCGCAGCGTGGTCACCGTGAGCTGCTCGATGGCCAGGATGTAATCGGCGATCTCGTAGGAGGCCGCCTTGGGGTCGGTGACCTGGAAGTAGATGACCGAGTCGATCGAGACCGTCAGGTTGTCCTCGGTGATCACCGGCTGGGGTGGGAACGAGACGACCTGCTCGCGCAGGTCGATCAGGGGCCGCACGCGATCGATGTAGGGGATCACGATCGCGAGGCCGGCGTCGAGAGTGCGCTGGTAGCGGCCCAGGCGCTCCACGACCCCGGCACGGGCCTGCGGCACGATCCGGATTGCGCGCGCCAGGGTGAACAGCACCACCAGCGCTACGACGATGAGGACGATCAGTGCGGCCATTCTCGGTGTTGATTCTCCTTATTCGGCGACGAGCGCCGTGGCGCCGTCGATCTTCATCACTTCGACCCGGGCTCCGGGCTCGTAGGAGTCGTCCTCGTCGTAGGCCCGCGCGGACCAGACCTCACCGGCCAGCTTGACCTGGCCGCCGTCGCGGTCCACCCGCTGCAGCACCAGCGCCTGCCCGCCCACCAGCGCAGCGGTGCCCGTGCGCAGCTGCCCGGGGGTGCGCAGGTGACGCCGGGCCACCGGCCGCAGCACGAGCAGCGAGGCCATCGACAGCGCGATGAACACGATCCACTGCACCGCCAGGCCACCGCCGGCGAGGGCCACCACCGCAGCAGCGGCCGCCGCGATCGCGACCGGGCCGAGGAAGAACCCGAGCGTGAGGATCTCGCCCACAGCCAGGAGGCCGGCCGCGATGATCCACAGGACCCACTCATCCATGTCCCGCGAATTCTAGGGATCAGGTAAGGCTTTCCCGCGTGCCCGAGCCACGCGCCGGGAGGTCGCGCGGCCCCCGCAGCGGGGTCGTCAGCAGAGCTCGGGCCCGGCTCGAATCGAGCACGCAGCAGGCGGGCCGGTCCAGTCCCGACTCGGCGAGGCTGCCGCGCCGGATGCCCGCCGGCGGCACAGCGTGTGCGTCCGCCACGAGGCAGGCGAGCCCGTAGCGGCTGACCGGCTCCGGCCCGGCCACGTGCAGCAGGCCCCGCTCGTCGCGTCCGGCGAGCTCGAGCAGAGCGCGCGCTAGATCGCCCACCAGCACGGGCGAGCGCAGCTCGTCGTCGAAGAAGGTCATCTCGGTCTCGCCCGCGGCCGCCCGCAGCGCCGCCAGCTCGTGGCGACCGGGCGACGATGCTCCGACCATCAGCGACGTTCGCACCACCAGGGCTGCGGGATGAGCCGCCGACACCCGCTGCTCGGCGGCCAGCTTCGAGTGTCCGTAGGGGCTGACCGGGTTGGGGCGATCCGACTCCCGGTAGGGCGCTGACGCCGTGCCGTCGAAGACGAGGTCGGTGGAGAGGTGGATCAGCCGGGCCCCGACGCGCGCCGCGGCGACCGCCACGACCTCGGAGCCGAGCACGTTGGTCTCCTCCGCCTCCGGCCCGTCCTGCAGGTACGCGGTGTGGACCACGGCCTCGGGACGCAGCCATTCGAAGGCGGAGTCCACCGCGGCGCGATCGCGCACGTCGAGCCGCAGCCAGTCGACTCCGGGAAGGGGCTCGGGCTCGGTGGTCAGATGGGTGGCCGCCACCCCGGGGACGGCCGCCCGCAGAAGCTCGCCGCCCAGGTACCCGCTGCCACCGGTGACGAGCAGCCCCCGGCTCACGGAGAGCCGAGCGCGCGCTCCACGTCGGCGAGCAGGTCGGCGGTGTCCTCGCAGCCCGCGGACATGCGGATGAAGCCGGGCGGCACGTCATCGCCCGCCCAGCGGGCGCGGCGCTCGGCCGTGGTCTGCACGCTGCCGAAGCTCGTGGCGTCGGTCACCAGTCGCGCCCGGGCCAGGAACGCGTCGGCGCGCTCCTGGCTCCCGAGGTCGAAGGACAGCACCATCCCGTAGCCGCGCATCTGGCGGCGCGCCACCTCGTGGCCCGGATCCCCGGGCAGGCCGGGGTAGGCCACGGAGACCACGTCGTCGCGGGCGGCGAGCAGGCGCGCCAGCGCGAGGGCGTTGTCGCTCCCCCGCTCGAGGCGCAGCGCCAGGGTGGGCAGGGAACGGTGCGCCAGCCAGGCCTCGAAGGGCCCGGGAATCGCCCCGCCGTCGCGGCGCCAGTCACGCAGGCTCTGCGCCCGCTCGGAGTCGCGGGTGGCCAGGTAGCCGAGCAGCAGGTCGGCGTGACCGCCCAGCTGCTTCGTGGCGCTGGTGAGCGTCACGTCGGCGCCCAGGTCGAGCGGGCGCTGGAGCAGCGGCCCGGCGGTGGTGTTGTCGACCACGGTGAGCGCCCCGGTGGCGCGCGCGGTCTCGGCCAGCGCGGCGATGTCGTAGACCTCGAGCTTGGGGTTGGAGGGCGTCTCGAGCCAAAGCATCACGGCGCCCTGCGCCGCCTCGGCCAGCCGCTCGGGCGGCGCCAGGCGCACCTCGATCCCGCGCGCGTCGAGAAAGGTGGTCGCGAAGCGCCGGATGCCGAGGTAGCAGCTCTCGTCGATCGCGATCGCGTCGCCGGGGCGGGTCTGCGTCAGGAGCAGCGCGGTGGCCGCGGCCATGCCGGAGGAGAACAGCACGGCCTCGGCGTCCTCCAGCTCGGCCAGGGCGGCCTCGTAGCGCTGCCAGGTCGGGTTGCCGTAGCGGGTGTAGGAGTAGGGCGCCTCGGCCGGGTCGCCGATCACGTGGAACGGCGCCGCGAACACCGGGCCGGGAAGGAAGGGCTCGCCCTGCTCGGGCTCGGGCAGCCCGGCGCGCACCACGCGGGTGCTGTCGCCCCGCCTGTTCTCGCCCGCGCCGCTCACGGCTCGAGGATCGCCCGCGCGAAGTCGTCGGCGTCGAAGGGCCGCAGGTCCTCGAGCCCCTCCCCGATTCCGATCAGCTTGACCGGCACCCCGAGCTCCTGCGCGATGGCGAGTGCGATGCCGCCCTTGGCCGTGCCGTCGAGCTTGGTGAGCACGATGCCGGTGACGTCGACGGCGTCGCGGAACAGCAGTGCCTGGCGCAGCCCGTTCTGACCGGTGGTGGCGTCGATGGTCAGGAGCGTCTCGTGCGGGGCGCCCGGCGCCTGGGCGTCGATCACCTTGCGCACCTTGCGCAGCTCGTCCATCAGGTGCTGCTGGGTGTGCAGCCGGCCGGCGGTGTCGCAGATCACCACGTCGTGTCCCCGCGCCTTCGCGGCGGCGATCGCGTCGTACATCACCGCTCCGGGGTCGGAGCCGGCCTCCCCGCGCACGATCTCGCAGCCCGCGCGCTCCGCCCACTGCTCTAGCTGCTCGGCCGCCGCCGCCCGGAAGGTGTCCCCCGCCGCCAGCAGCACCGAGCGACCCAGCTCTCGCTGGAGGTGCCAGGCCATCTTCCCGATGGTGGTGGTCTTGCCGCTGCCGTTGACCCCCACCATGAGGATCACCGCCGGATGCTCGGTGAGGGGGATGGTGTCGCCATCGAGCCGGGCCGTCTCGGCCAGCAGCTCCTGCAGCCGCCGCGACAGGTCCTCCCCGCCCTGCAGCTCGCCCGACTCGGCCTCGTGCTCCAGCCGTTCCACGATCGCCGCCGTGGTGGAGGCACCCACGTCGGCGTAGATCAGCGTCTCCTCGAGGTGCTCGAAGGCCTCATCGTCGAGCGACTGGAAGACGGTGGCCTGGAGCTCGGCGCCCAGCGCCTGGCGGGTCTTCGACATGTTGTCGCGCAGCCGCCGGAAGAAGCCGCCGCGGCGCTCGGGCTCCTCGTCCCCGTCGGACCCGGGTGGCGGGTCCTCGCCGGTGACGAACAGGTCGTGCCAGTTCCGGGCCATGAGCCCGCGGAGGATAGTGCGGCTACGCGGCCTCGTCGGCGGCCCCGAGCGAGTTCTCGGGAGCCGGGCCGCCGGCCAGCCTGCGGGAGACCACGCGGGAGATCCCGTCGCCCCCCATGCTCACGCCGTACAGCGTGTCGGCGGCGTCCATGGTGCGCTTCTGGTGGGTGACGACGATGAACTGGGCGCGGTCGGAGTAGCCCTTGACGAGCTGGAGGAAGCGGTCGATGTTGATGTCGTCGAGCGCCGCCTCCACCTCGTCGAGGATGTAGAACGGGCACGGCCGCGCGAGGAAGACCGCGAACATGAAGGCCAGCGCCACCAGCGACTTCTCGCCGCCGGACAGCAGCGACAGGCGCTTGGTCGACTTGCCGGGGGGCGTGACCTCGATCTCCACCCCGGCCTCGGGCTGTTCGTCCTCGCCGGGGGCGGCCTCGTCGCCGGCGGCCTCGTCGCCGGGGGCCTCCGGCACGCTCTCCCCGCCCACGACCGGGCGCAGCGTCTGCTCGGCCTGCACCAGCCGCAGCCGGCCCCGGCCACCCGGGAAGAGGTGCTCCACCACCTCCCTGAAGTTGCGCTCCGCGGCCTCGAAGGTCTCCTCGAACGCCTCCCGGATGCGACGGTCGGTCTCCTTGATGAGGCTCTCGAGCTCGGCCATGGCGTTCTCCATGTCCTCGCGCTGAGCTTCGAGCTCCTCCACGTGGGCCACGGCCTCGTCGTACTCCTGCTTGGCGAGCGGGTTGACCGGGCCCAGCTGCTCGCGCCGCCGGCCCAGTCGCTCCACCCGGGCGCTCAGCGCCTCGCGCTCCTCGTCGGCCAGAGGGTCGGTGGCGGGCTCGGCCGGCAGTCCCAGCCGGTCCGCGTGGTCGCCGAGCTCGCGTTCGGCGTCGGCGGCGGCGTCTCTCACCTGCTGGGCGGCCACCTCGGCGCCGGTCACGGCGTCGCTGGCCCGCTTGAGCCGGCCCTGCAGCTCGGCCTCCTCCTGGGCACACGCCTTGAGTGCCGCGGCGGTCTCCTCGCCGGCGGCGGCTCCTGCGTCCAGCAGCGCCTGAAGGGCATCCCGCCGGCCCGCCACGGCATCGCCCGCGGAGTCGAGCGCCTGCGTGGCCAGCTGCGCGTCGCCGAGCAGGGCCAGGTCGCGCTCGATCGCCTCGCGGACGGCGGCGAGCGCCCTGGCGCGGCCCTCGCGCTCACTTTCGATTCGCTCGGCCATGCGCCGCTCGGCCCGGAGGTCACCTGTGAGCTCGGCCCGCCGCACAGCCTCGGGGCCGTCGTCGGGCGCCTCGCGCCTGCGGGCGATCAACCACTCGGCGCGCCGGGCCGCCTCCTGGGCCTCGCCCGTCTCGCGCGCCGCCAGCCGGGCCGCCTCCTCGGCTCGCTCGCGCGCCGCGTCGGCGTCGCTCACGGCCGCCCCGCCGGCCTCCACCGCGCGTTGCGCGTCGACCTCCTCCGCGGCGACGGTCTCCGACTCGCGAACGAGCTCGTCGCGCCGGGCGAGCTCCTCGAGCAGACGCTCGCTTCCGCCGGCGGGGGCCTGCGACAGCTCCCCCGTGCGCCCGTCGAAGAGGCGGCCCGAGCGAGTGACCGCCACCAGCTGGAACTCGGGATCGAGCGTGTCGAGCGTGTCGAGCGTGTCGACCACGAGGACGCCGGCGAGCAGACGCTCCGCCAGGCCCTCGACGGCCGGATCGGGCCGCACGTGGGCGAGCAGCGGCTCGGCTCCCGGCGGGGCCTGGGACGGCCGTTGGCCGCCGGGCGCGGCGTCCGCGCCGATCGCGCTCTGGACGAGGGCGCTGGCGCCGTTGCGTCCCGCGGCCTCGAGCAGCTCCTCCCCGGCGGCGAGATCGGTGACGACCCCGGCGGTCAGGCGAGATCCGAGGGCGGCCGCCAGGGCCGCCTCGTAGCCCGGCGACACGTGCAGGCTCTCGGCCAGCGGACGGGCGTCTCCGGGCAGCGGCGAGGCCCCGCGCAGGAACTGGCTGACCGCGGCGAGCTCCGACCCCACTCGGGCCGCGCGGGCCCGGGCCGACTCTGCGGTGCGCTCCGCCGCGTGCCACGCGCTGCGCGCGGTTCCGGCCGCATGCTCGGCCTCGGCCAGTTCCGCGCGGCGCTCCGCCGTGACCGCCGCGCGGCTCTCGGACAGCTCGCGCGCCTCGGCCAGCTCGGCCTCGAGCCCGGCCAGCTCGCGGGTCAGGCGGACCTCGCGGTCTGCGTCGAGTGCCGCCAGTTCGGTCTCCAACGCGGCGATGCGCTGCTCCGGGCCCTCCTGCTCGGAGCTCTGCTCCCGATCCACCGCGGCCTGCCGCTCCAGCAACTCGAGCTGATGCAGCCGGCGCTCGCGGCGCTCCTCGGCCGCCACCGCCTGCTCGCGTACACGTTCTCCGCGCATTGCGACCCGGTCGGCGGCCGCGCGCGCCGCGAACACGCGGCCCTGGAGCTGCTCGCGATCCCTGGTCTGAGCGGCGAACGCCTCCTCGGCCTGCTCGCGGCGGCGGGCCACGCCGGCCAGCAGGCGCTCGGCCTCGTCTCGCTCCGTGCCGGCGGCCTGCGCCCTGCCCTCCGCCTCGGCCAGCGCGGCGCGGGCGGCCCGGACGGCGTCCCGCGAAAGCTCATAGAGCGCCTCCAGCGTCTGGCGCTCGAGGCGCTCGTGCAGCTCGGCGGCCTCGGCCTGGCGCTTGAGCGGGCGCAGCCGCGAGCGCGCCTCGCGCTCGACGTCGAGCGCGCGGGAGAGGTTCTCCTCGGTGCGCTCGAGCTTGAGCTGCGCGCGACGGCGGCGCTTGCGGTGCTTGCCCAGCCCGGCGGCCTCCTCGATCAGCAGGCGCCGCTCGCGGGGGCGGGACATCACGATCTGCTCGACCTTGCCCTGGGACACGACCGAGTGCATCTCCTTGCCGAGCCCCGAGTCGGACAGCACCTCGATCACGTCGACCAGCCGGCAGCGCCCGCCGTTCAGGCGGTACTCGCCCTCGCCGTCTCGATCGAGACGGCGCACGATCGAGATCTCGGAGAAGCCGCTGTCGAGCCGCCCGTCGGAGTTGTCGATCACCACCTCGACCTCCGCCGCGCTCGAGCCGCCCACGCCCTGGGCCCCGGCGAAGATCACGTCCTTCATCACCTGGCCACGCACCGCCAGCGGCGACTGCTCGCCGAGCGCCCACAGCACGGCGTCGGTGATGTTCGACTTGCCCGAGCCGTTCGGACCGACGACCACCGACACCCCCGTCCCGAACTCGAGCTTCGTCCGCTGGGGGAAGGACTTGAAGCCCTTCATGGAGATGGATCGCAGGTGCATGGCTAGAGAGCCTCGTCCAGGACGTCCAATGCCTGTAGGGCCGCTTCCTGCTCGGCGCCCTTCTTGGTCTTTCCCTCCCCGCGGCCGAGCTCCTCCCCGTCCACCTCGGCCACGGAGACGAAGGAACGGTCGTGAGCAGGACCCTCCTCGGACACCGTGCGGTAGCTCACGAGGGCGGCGCGGCGGGCCAGACGCTCCTGCAGCACCGACTTGTAGTCCACCGGGTGCTCGAGCGCCTGATCGATCTCCCCCGCGAACGAGGCCACCACCGCCGGAGCGGTGCGGTCGAGCCCGAACGCCAGGTAGGCCGCGCCGATGATCGCCTCGCACACCGAGGCCAGCACCCGCTCGGAGTCGATCAGCATCTCGGCGCTGCGCCCCGTGGTGCCCTGCGGCGCCTGGCGGGCCAGCGCCTCGGGCACCCCGAGCCCGACGGCCACTCGCGCGCACGAGCGCCCCGACACCGCCTGGGCCCGCACCTTGGTCAGGCGGCCGGCCCCGTAGCGCTCGAAGCGCGGATACAGATGCGTCGAGACGGCCAGGCTCAGCACCACGTCACCGAGGAAGGCGAGCCGCTCGTAGGCCTCTGCGCGGTGCTCGACCCAGGAGGCGTGGGTGAAAGCCTGCCGCCGGAGGTCCTCGGGCAGGTCTGACAGCAGCTCGGCAAGGGATTCAGGACTCGAGCTCGGCGGCATGGGCGGCTACGAAGTCGGCGGCCTGGCCGACGGTGACGATCTTCGCCGCCTCCTCGTCAGGAATCCGCACCCCGTAGCTGTCCTCCAGCTCGACCACCAGCTCCACCAGGTCGAGCGAGTCCGCCTCCAGGTCCTCGCGGAAGCGAGTGGTCTCCCCGATGCGCCCGGGATCGACCTCCAGCTCGGTGGCCAGGTGCTCACGAATGCGTGCGAGGACCTCCTCTCGGGTCATCAGTCGGCGAAGCTACCAGCGGGCGCGGACCGCAACACCCCCGCGGCCTCCAGCGCCGAGCTGGTGCGACCGACCATGTCCTCGTCGGCCGCGCGCCGGGCGAGCTTCACCGCATGCTCGATGCCCGTGGGGCCGAAGCTCCCGTGAGCCACCACCACGGGGCGGCGCAGGCCGAGAAGGATCGCGCCGCCCACCTGCTCGGGATCGAGATCGTCGCGCAGCCCGCGCAGCTTGCCGCGGATCAGGAGCCCGCCGGCGCTCGACACCGGGCCGGACCGGATCCGCTTCCTGATGGCGGCGGTGAACGAGCTGACCGTGCCCTCGAGCACCTTGAGCGCCACGTTGCCGGTGAAGCCGTCGGCCACCATGACGTCCGCGCTCGCGCGGGGGAGGTCGAAGCCCTCGAGGTTGCCCACGAAGTTCAGGGTGCCCTCGGCGAGGCGCTCGTGGGCGGCGAGCACGTCCGGGGTGCCCTTGCCCGACTCCTCCCCCACCGACAGCAGGCCGACCTTGGGCCGGCGCACGCCCACCACAGCCTCCATGAACCCCGCTCCGAGGTAGGCGAACTGGACGAGATGCTCGGGGCGCACCTCCACGCTCGCGCCGGCGTCGAGCAGCAGCACCGGCCCGCCGGGCACGGGCAGCAGCACCGCCAGCGCCGGGCGAAACACCCCGCGCAGCCGTTTGATCGAGAGGGTGGCGGCCGCGAGCGTCGGGCCGGTGGACCCGGCCGAAACGAGCGCGTCGGCCCGCCCGTCGCCCACCGCCCGGGCGGCCTGGACGATCGAGGCGTCGCGCTTGGCCCGTACCGCGCTCACCGCCTCGTCGCCCGCCTTGATGGTCTCCGGTGCGTCGACGATCTCGGCCAGCGGACCAGCGGCATCGCGGATCTGGGCCTCCGGGCCGAACAGCAGCACCGGAAGTCCCGAGCGCGCAACCCCCTCCGCGACGGCGGCCGGCCCCTGGTCGGCGCCGTTCGCGTCGACCGCGATCACTATTCGTCGTCTGAGGCGTCCTGCTGCGTCACCACGACCTCCCGGCCGGCGTAGGTGCCGCAGTTGGGGCAGACCCGGTGCGGACGGCGCGGCGCGTGGCAGCGTGGACAGAAGCGCAGACCGGGCGCCTCGACCTTGTGCTGGGAGCGGCGCTTGTGGGTCCGCGAATGAGACTGTCTCTGCTTGGGAACGGCCATGGGCAGCGCACCAGTGTAGCCGGTGCGAGGTGCCTCAGGTCACGGGTCGAGCTTCAGCTCGCGCAGCGCCGCCCAGCGCGGATCGGGCTCCGGCTCGTGCACGTGGTCGGGGGCGCGGTTGAGGTTCTCGCCGCACACCGGACACAGGCCGAGGCAGTCCTCGCGACAGACGATCTGGGTCGGCAGGCCGAGCGCCAGCGCATCGCGAGCCCAGGCGCCGACGTCGAGCTCGCCCCCGTCCAGGTAGGGAGAGCGCAGATCGGTCCCGGCTCCCGGCTGGTCGATCTCGCGGGCGTCGACCTCCAGGGGCTGATCGGCGGTCTCCAGACAGCGCATGCAGGGACCCTCGAGCTGAGCCTCGAAGCGCAGCCGTAGGGCGTACCCGGAGGAGACGGTCCGGTCGACGTTCAGGACGGCGTCGACCTCTCCACCGAGAAGCTCGTAGCGCTGCCCGCCGAAGTCGAAGGCGTCGACGGGCACGAGGAGCTCGAGCCTCCTCCCCTCTCCCGAGGAGAGACCGAGCTTGCCGATGTCGAAGATCTCAGTGCGCTGGCCCATGAGATCGAGCCTAGCGCCGTGGCTACGAGGGTCCTATGAGCTCCACGCGGTAGCCGTCCGGATCCCTGACGAAGGCGATGAAGGAGCCCTCGGTGCGCCCGCCCGGGCGGTAGGGCGGCTTCTCGGGTTCGATGCCGTCGGCGGCAAGTGTCTCGAGCGTCCCGTCGAGGTCGTCGACCGCCAGCGCGATGTGGTTGTAGCCGTCGCCGAGGTCGTAGGAATCGACCCCGTGGTTGTAGGTCAGCTCGAGCACCGGATCCCCGTCGGGCAGCCGCATGAACACGTTGGTGGCCTCGTCGCCGATCGGCATCCGGCGGGCCTCCTCGAAGCCGAGCTTCTCGTAGAAGGAGACCGAGCGGTCGATGTCGCCGATGCGGTAGCAGGTGTGGAGGTAGCTGGGCATGGAGGCGAGGCTACCGGGAGGGCAGATCCGGATCGACGTCGTAGTAGTCGCCGGCGTCGTCGACGTAGATCTGGGCGGTGACCCTCAGGCCGGTGGGCGCGTCGAGCGTGCCCGCGGCGATGGAGATCGTGTCACGCCCGGGCGCCTCCCAGAACAAGCTTGATCCGCACTCGCCGCAGAAGCCGCGGCGGGCGTGGGCGGCGCTCTCGGGGCTGTCGATCCAGCGCAGCCCGGCGTCGGAGAGTAAGCGAAGCCGCTCGGCCGGTGCGGCGGTCATGGCGCAGATGTGACCGTGCCAGCGCCGGCACTCACCGCAGTGACAGAGCTCGACGTCGCGCAGCGGCCCGTCCACCTCGTAGCGGACTGCTCCGCACAGGCAGCGGCCCGAGGCGGATGTCGCAGCCGGGGAAGCCACGCACCACATGTTCGCAGCGGAGACTGCCTCACCGTTCCCCTCACCCGGCGCCACCGCGTAGTCGAACGTGGCGGCGCTCCGGCCGCAGGAAGCGGTCGACCGCAAGGTTGCCGATCTTGATGCCGTGCGCGATTCCTTCGTCAACGGCCTTGCGGAAGTGGAATCCGACGAGGATGCGTGAGAGCCCGTTCTCCGCGGCCGCCTGGGAGAAGCTGGTGTACCGACGGAACCGCGGCGTCGCGTCGTTGCACGTGCTTCCGGCCGGGAGGGTCAGGCTGCAGGTCTCGAAGCTGACGTGGTCGGTGCCGAAGAACCGCTTCAGCACCTGCGATGCGGTGCCGCCCTCGACGGCGTGCGCCGAGTCGTAGTCGGGGATCGGAGGGGTGAGCACCAAGGGGGTCCAGTCCGGGTCGCCGGTGGTGCGCCGGTTGCCGTCGGCGTCCGCGTTCTGGATCGCGGTCACCGGCCGCCAATAGTTGTAGTGGTACTTGGTGTCGAATGAGCCGACGTAACCGTCCGCCAGGCCGAGGTTGAGCAGCCCGAACAACCGAGCCTGCTGCCATACATCGAGCCTCTGGGCAGAGGACACGGCTCTCGTGATGCGATTCCATTGCAGCGGCGAGCTCTCGATCCAGAAGCGGGCGATCTCGGTCTCCTCGGCAGTGCGTGCGCTCGGCGTGGTGACGCCGTCGCCACCGAGACGCTTGACCTCGTTGAGATCCGCCGCGTACCTCCGTCCGGTCACCCGGTACGGCGGGCCGGGACGGAACTGGGAGCTGTCGTCCAGCACGAAGGGAGTCACATCGCGCCAGCCCGGTGCGAAAGCGAACGTGAACCCTGGCGTGAAGCGGTACACGCCGGGCTCGGTGCCCTGCCGGTAGTCGAGATCCTGGAGTGGTGTGTCGGAGCCGTCCTCGTCGCGCAGGGCGAGGATGGCCTCGGCCGCTGCCCGTCCCACTTCGAGCCCCCGTGTCTTGGCTCGACCGTCCGGGATAGCGCTGAGCGCCACCGCATAGTCCGCCTCGACACTCGTCACCCCCGCGGAGGTGCACTCGAGAGGGAAGGGGATCTGTGGGAGCAGAGACACCAGCACGTCTCGCGCAGCCGCGGCGACGGCAGCCTCCGCAGAGGCTCCTTTTCGTGCGCGGCCATCGAAGGCATAGGGCTCGGCCCGAGACTCGATCGCGTTCAGGGCGTCGTGGATGGCCACATGCGTCATGGCGTAGAGACGCGATTCGTGAAGCGGGTTGTCGGTGGGGGCGATGCACGCGGCGAGGGCTGCGTCCCCGGCATTCGCGTTCCACGCGATCACTGCATCGGACTGAGAAGCAGGGTGGGCGCTGGCCGAAGCCGCTGCGATCGCCAGTGTGATCGCTGCAATGGAGATCACGAGCACGACCCGCGTAAGGCAGCGATCCAACTCGGTGTCGGTTCTCGAGAGCGACTGACGGACGAACGGCATTGCGGCCTCCCTGAATGCGGGTCGATTCACGCTGCGGGAGGCTGCATCACGCTGGTATACGTCCGGTCGACGCGCGGTCGGCACGGTGTTGATTTGCACGTCCGGACCGGAGTAGGGTCGCTCTCCATCGCTTCAACCCGGGTCCCCCGTGGTCTGGAGATCCGACTCCTCGGGCCTATCGATGCGAGCCTTCACGGCCGGCCGGTGGCGCTTGGGCCGCCGCAGCAGCGCGGCGTGCTGGCGATGCTCGCCCTGGAGGTCAACCGCACCGTCTCGACCGACCGTTTGATCGAGGGCTTGTGGGGAGAGCGCGCGCCACCCAGCGCGCACAAGCTTGTGCAGCTGTACGTGTCACACCTGCGCAAGCTGCTCAACGCTTGTGAGGCCGAGATCGTCACACGCGGTCGCGGCTACGAGCTTCGGCTGGCAGCCGATCAGGTCGATGCGGCGCGCTTCGAGCAGTTGATCGACGCGGCAGCGCGCCCCAACCGCTTCCCCAACGGCGAGGCACGAGAGGCACTCTCTCTGTGGCGCGGCACACCGCTCGCCGACGTGGCCGACGAGCCGTTTGCGAACACCGAGATCCGGCGGCTGGAGCAGCTGCGACTCCACGCCGCCGAGCTGGCGATCGGGGCGGACCTGGACGCCGGTCGCCACGGCGAGGTGATCGACGAGCTCGAGGCGCTGGTCGCCGAAGACCCGCTCCGCGAGCAGCTGCACGCCCAGCGCATGCTGGCCCTCTACCGCTGCGGCCGGCAGGCGGAGGCGCTGCAGACCTACCGCGAGGTGCGCGAGTTGCTGGTCGAGCAGATCGGCGTGGAGCCCGGGCCCGAGCTGCGGCGGCTGCACGAAGCGATCTTGCACCAGGATCCCGGGCTCGAGCCGCCGGGGACGGGGACGGTGCTGGCGCCCGAGCTCGACGTGCGGACTCCGCTGGCCGGCCGTCAAGCCGACCTGGACTGGCTGCGCGAGCAGTGGGACCAGGTGAAAGGCGGCCAGGGCCGGGGCGCAATGGTCACCGGCCCCCAGGGGATCGGCAAGACGCGCCTCTTGGCCGAGCTGGCGTCCGAGCTCCACGCACAGCGCGTTGGGACGGTCTACGTCAGTGGCGCCGCCGCCGATGCGGCGACAGCGCTCGAGCGGGCATGCGGACTCAGAGGACCGGGCCTGATCATCCTCGACGATCTCGACCAGGCGTCCGCGGAGGTGGTTCGGGGCGCAGCCGAACTGGCCGGCGGCGCTCGCGAACACTCGTGGCTCGTGGTGCTGGCACTTACGGACGACCCGCAGTCGGCTGTGGTCAGTCGTCTGGGGCGCGAGCTCGAGGGGCAGGGCGTAGAGCGTCTTGCACTGTGCCCGCTCGCCTCTGACGGACGTTCGGGAGATCGCCGAGCTGTACGGGGGCGGGCGGGCCCACGCCGTTCCCGCGGAGCGGCTGCTGGAGGCGAGCGGAGGACGGCCGCAACGCCTCCATGAGCTCGTGGCCGACTGGGTGAGCCGCGACACGGCGGGGCGCGTTGACGCGAGTGCCGGTCGCACAGCCACGTGGCGGGGTGAACTTCGCGGACTCGAAGCGGAGCTGGCAGCGGATGTCGTGGACCTCCGGGCGGTGCGCGAGAAGGCTGAGCTCTACTCCGACCCGCGGCGCGAGGAGCCGACCGGCAGCGCACCTGTCTGTCCGTTCAAGGGTCTCGCGTCGTTCGAAGCCTCGGACGCGGATTACTTCTTTGGGCGCGAGCGGCTCGTCGCCGAAATGGTCGCGCGGCTGGTGGGGGCAGGGCTTCTCGGGGTGGTCGGTCCCTCGGGCAGCGGCAAGTCGTCGGCGGTGCGAGCTGGCTTGCTGCCCGCCCTGGCGAGCGGAGTGCTCCCGGGCAGCGAGGGCTGGAAGCGTGTCCTGGTGCTGCCCGGTGAACATCCGCTGGCCAGCCTGCGAGGCGCGCTCGAGGTCAGCGGATCCGACGATCCCATCTCGTCCGCGCTCGCGCGACTCGAGCCACCGGCCAAGCTGCTGATCGCCGTCGACCAGTTCGAGGAGACGTTCGTCGCGTGCCGCGACGAGGCGGAGCGAGCCGCGTTCATCGATGCTCTGGCGGACGCCGCAGAGCGCCACGACAGCCGGGTAGCGATCGTGCTGGCACTGCGAGCCGATTACTACGGCGCCTGCGCCAACCAGCCCCGGCTGTCGCGCCTCCTCGGCGAGAGCCAGGTGCTGGTGGGGCCGATGCAGCCGACCGAGCTCGTGCTGGCCATCGAGGGGCCGGCGCGCAAGGCGGGCCTGATGGTCGAGCCGGAGCTGGTGGCCAGGCTCGTGGAGGATGTGGCCGGGCAGCCGGGCGGGCTCCCCCTCCTCTCCACCGCGCTACTCGAGCTCTGGCAGCATCGTGAAGGGGCAGCGATCCGCCTGACCGCGTACGAGCGCACCGGTGGTGTCGAGGGAGCGGTGGCCCGGCTGGCCGAGGAGGCCTACGGGACGTTCGACCGCGACGAGCAGCTGGCGGCCCGCCGCATGCTGCTGCGGCTCGCCGGCTCCGGGGAGCGGGACGCCGTCGTGCGCCGTCGGGTACCGCTCAGCGAGCTCGAGGTCGACCGCGATGAGCAGGCCGCCCGTGTGCTCGAGGTACTGGCCCGCAGCCGCCTGCTGACGGTGGGAGACGAAACGGCCGAGGTGGCCCACGAAGCACTCCTGCGCGAATGGCCGCGCCTGCGCGGCTGGCTCGAGGAGGACGTGGAGGGGCGGCGGCTGCACCGGCGCCTGACCGACGCGGCGCGGGACTGGTCCAGCGCAGAGCGTGAGGCGGGCGGGCTCTACCGCGGCGCGCGGCTTGCGTCGGCCCTGGACTGGGCGGCGGAGCACGGCAGTGAGCTCAACCGGCTCGAGCAGGACTTCCTGGAGGACAGCCGTCTCGTGAGCGAGCACGAGGCCCAGCGCAACCGGCGGGTGAATCGCCGCCTGCGGACTCTGCTCGCCGGCGCCGCCGTCGTCCTCATTGTCGCGATCGCGGCCGGTCTGCTGGCCCTCGACCAGCGCGGCGACGCCCGCGACGCTGCCGTGACCGCCGACGCCCAGCGTCTCGGGGCCGAGGCACTGACGGCCGAGAGCTTCGAGAACGCTCTGCTGCTGGCGCGCGCCGGGATCGAGCTGGATGAGTCGGCCGCGACTCGCAGCAGCCTGCTGACCGTGCTGCAGCGAAGCCCGGCGCGGCTCGGCACGCTGCCCGGAACCGCCGGGTGGCCTCTGTGGACGGTGGCCGTGAGCCCGGACGGGCGGCTCGTTGCCGTGGCCGGCCAGCACGACACGGTCAGGATCTATGACGCAGCCAGCCGGCGGCCGCTGGGCGAGCCCTACCGGCTTCCAGAGGCCAACGTTCCGGCGCTCGCGTTCTCGCCCGACGGGTCCACGCTCGCCGTCGCCGGCTTCGGGCGCCCGGACACCCCCATCGTCGATCTGATCGATCCGCGCACGCGCGAACGCAAGCAACGTGTCTCGCTCCCCCCGTACCCGTCTGATTTCGTGGCGGCGGTCGCTCTCGTATTCGTGGCCAACGGGCGCCACCTGATAGTGCAGCAGCGCCACTACGACTCCTTCGACGCCCCTGCGTCCCAGCTGACCCGGGTGAACCTCCGCACCGGCACCGTGGGGGGGCGACCTCTGCCCGTAGGCCGCCGGGGATCGCAAGCGCTGTCCGCGACTGCCGACGGCCGGCGAGCCTTTCTCACCGTGCCGCAGGACCACGCGACCTACGCCATCGATCCTGAGCGTTTGCGGGTGCTGAAGCGCTACCCAGTCGGCGATGTCGCCGGCGCAGTCAGGCCCGACGGGCGCCTCTTCGCACTGGGCTCCGCCAGGGGCGGCCTACGCCTGCTCAACCTGCGCTCCGAACAGGTCCGGCGCCTCAGCGGCCGTCACGACGCGGCCGTCGACTCCATGCTCTGGACGCCCGACGGACGAACTGTGGTCAGCTCGGGCGAGGACGGCAGCGTGATCGCTTGGGACGTCGAGCGTGGCGAGGTGCGGGAAACCTTCTCCGGCCACAGCGAGGGCGACGTCGACCTGGCCGTCTCCTCCGACGGCCGCACGCTCTACAGCGGTGGGAGCGACGCCCGCGCAATCGTGTGGGACCTCGCCGGTGATCGGCGGATTGTCCGGCCGTTCGACGCGGGCCGGGCGTTCGCGACCGACGACGGGGATCGGTATCCGGTGGAGCTCGCGGTCAGCCCGGACGGCGGCACGCTCGCCCGGACGAACGGGGATGGCGCGGTCGACCTCATAGACACTCAGACCCTCCGCCGCCGGGGCCGCCTGCGGGCGCTGCGAGGGTTTGCCGCCGCGGTGGATTTCAGCCCCGACGGACGCCTCATCGGGGTCTCGGGCGAGGGCGGGCAGGTGACGCTGTGGGACGCACGCACCCTGCGGTCGGCCGGGCGGGGGCCCAGCGGGTTGCAGACCACTTCCCAGGCGGTCGCCTTCTCGCCCGACGCCAAGCTGCTCGCCGTCGGCGAGAACGGCCGGCCAAACAAGGAGATCACGGCGTACAGGGGTGCGAAGGTCCGGCTCTGGGACGTTCGCCGACGCGCGCCGACTGGTGTGCAGTTCTCGGTGGCGTCGCTTTCGGTCGCATTCAGCCCCAGCGGCGAGCTGCTCGCCGCGGCGGGCCGCGAGCGCCCCACCCAGATCCGGAACGCGCGCAGCGGCAGGCTCATCGCGAGGCTTCCCACCGCCGACTGGGGGCGGTCGGTGACGTTCTCGCCCGACGGCAGCCTGATCGCCACCGGGGACTGGGACGGGAGGGCTCAGCTCTGGTCGACCGAAACGTGGCGACCGGTCGGGCGCCCGCTGGAGGGCCACGAGGCGCGGATCCTCACGCTCGACTTCTCACGTGACGGACGAACTCTTGCGTCCGCGAGCGAGGACGGCACGGTTGTGCTCTGGGACGTCGCGGCCCGCGCGGCGATCGGATCGCCGCTCAGCGTCGACGCCGGCACATGGGTCTCCGCCGCCTTCACACCCGACGGCTCGCATCTGTTCGCCATCTCGGACGAGGGTCGCGGCGTGCGCTTCGATGTCAAACCCGAGACCTGGAAGCGACAGGCTTGCCGTGTTGCCGGGAGAGACTTCACCGACAGTGAATTGGCCGATGCGCTGTCGGGCCGGTCCTTCAGCAGCCTGTGCCCTACCGGCTGAGGCGCAGAGAGCTCCTCACCAGACGACCTCCGCGCCGTAATCCGCCATCCGTGCATCTGCACTGACGAGGGCGAGCCGCTCGGTGGCCGCCTGAGCGACCAGCAGGCGATCAAAGGGATCGCGATGGTGCCACGCCAACTGCTCGACCGCCTCGGCGTGAATCGCGGTGACCGGCAGCGGGTCGAATCCAAGCTCCCTCAAGGCCCTCGGCCAACGATCCTCTATCTCCAGCTTGCCGAGCGACCGTTTGATGGCGATCTCCCACACTGTCGCCGCGCTCACCGCCACGTCGTTGCGCTCATCCTCGAGCGCCACCCGCGCCGCGTCGCTGACGCGTGAGCGGTCGCCGAGCAGAAGCCAGAGCACCACGTTGGTGTCGACCAACAGGCCGTTCACCCGTACGAGTCGAACTCAGGCGGCAGGTCATCAAAGTCGTCAGCCATCTCACCCTGCAGATCGCCCCAGATTCGACGCCGCCCGGTAGGCGCGGGAGCGCGGACGAGCAGCGCCACGGGCTCGCGCCCGCGCCGAATCACAATCTCCTCGCCCGCCTCTACACGGCGCAGCAGCTTCGAGAGCTGCGTCTTCGCCTCCCCGACGGTGACCTCCATGCGCTAGAGCTTAGCGCTTGGTCGACCAAGTTGACCAGGTCCGGCCTAGCCGACCTCGGCCTCTTCGTGCTCGCGGCCCTGCAGGCGGTCGCGGCCGCGCTGCACGGCGGCGATGAACTTCGTGAGGTTGACCTCGAGGGTGTTGAGGATGTCGTCGGCGTAGTCCTCCGCGCCGAGGCGAATCTCGCGCTCGCGGGCGCGGGCGTCCTCGATGATCTCGTCGGCCTGGCGCTCGGCCTGCTTGACGACCTCCTCCTCGGAAATGAGGCGCACCTGCTCCTCGCGCGCCTCGCGGATGATGCGCTCGGCCTCGCGCTTGGCCTCGGCCAGCATCTCCTGCCGCTCCTTGACGATCCAGCGCGCCTGCTTGATCTCCTCGGGGATCGTGGCGCGCATCTGGTCGAGGATGTCGTAGACCTCCTCCTTGTCCACGCGCACCTGATCCGTGAGCGGCACGGGCTTCGCGTTGTGAATCGTGTCGTCGAGCTTGTCGATCAGGACTAGGACATCCATTGGCGGTTCCTCAGTTCTCTACCGCTTCAGTTCTTCCTGCAAACGGGCCGCCACCGGGTCCGGCACCAGGCCACTCACATCGCCCCCGAACATCGCCAGTTCCTTTACGCCACTGGAGCTTAGGAAGCTGAACTGGGGAGCGCTCATCAGATAGATGCTTTCGATGTCCGGCGCCAGCTTCCGGTTGAGCTGGTTCATCTCGAACTCGTACTCGAAGTCCGAGATCGCACGGAGACCCTTGACGATCGCCTTTGCCCCGTGCTCGCGGGCGAAATCGACGAGGAGCGTATCAAAGGGTTTTACCTGCACATTCCCGTATTCCGCCACCTCGCTCTCGATGAACGAGACGCGCTCGTCGGCGCCGAACAGGGTCTTCTTCTTGCGCACGGGCTGGTTGACCACCCCCACGACCAGCCGGTCGAACACGTGAGCGGCCCGGCCGATGATGTCGAGGTGGCCGAAGGTGATCGGGTCGTAGGAGCCCGGGCAGACCGCCGTGCCGCCCCTGGACTTGTCAGCGGTCATGGAGGGCTATGCGGGTGTCGCCGTAGGTCCGCTCCCGGATGAGCGGGAACGGAAGTTCGAGCGGCTTGCGCTTGTCGGATTCGGTCACGATGCGTGCGTCCGGTGACAGCAACGCCGGCAGCCGCTCGGCGAGCGGACCGGCGACGCGGGGGCCGGAATCATAGGGCGGGTCGCAGAACACGAGGTCGAACGTCCCCTCGGCCCGGTCGAGAAAGCGCATCACGTCGTCCCCGATCACGCTCTGATCGAGCCCCAGCTCGGTCAGGTTGCGCTCGATCACCGCGGCCGCGCGCGGGTCGCGCTCGACGAAGACGGCGGTCCGGGCGCCGCGCGACAGCGCCTCGATGCCCAGCGCGCCCGAGCCGGCGTAGAGATCGAGCACGCGCACCCCGTCGACGTCGCCCAGCATCGAGAACAGCGCCTCGCGCACGCGGTCGGCCGTCGGGCGCGTGCCCGCCTTGGGCATGCGCAGCCGCCGCCCGCGAAACTCGCCCGCCACGACCCTCACGCCGCGAAGAACTCCTGGCGCGCATGCTCCTGCGACAGGAAGAAGCGGATCCGCTCGATCCGGCCCCCGGAGACGTCGAACAGCACCGCCGGCAGGAGCACCGTGGTCACCCCGCTGGCCTCGCCCAGCGCTGTCCATCGAAACCGGGCGAGCACGAGGTCGCCGCGCTCCTCGAGTCCCTCGAGCTCGGGCTCGATGCTGGTGGTCTCCAGCCGCTCCCGGAGCACTGCCCGGACCTCGGCGTGGCCGCGGCTGACCTGGCGGTCGGGCCAGGCGGGATCGTCCTCCCAGACCACGTCGTCGCTCATGTGCTCCAGCAGACCCTCCGCTCCGCGCTCGACGAAGGCGGCCAGGGCCTCGACCACCACGCGGCTGTGCGCGCCCTCGTCGTTCACGCCGGGATCGGATCGAGCTCGGGGCCGAAGCGGGCCACCACCGCCTCGCGCAGCAGCGCGTGCTCGGGCTCGGCCAGCGCCGGATCGCCGAGCAGGATCTCGTCGGCCCGATCCCGCGCCCGAACCAGCAGCTCGGCGTCCTCGGGCAGGCTGGCCACCCGGAACTCGGGCAGTCCGTGCTGGCGCGTGCCGAGCACGTCGCCCGCCCCGCGCAGCTCGAGGTCGATCTCGGCGAGCCGGAAGCCGTCGCGCTCGCCGGCGATCGCCTCCAGCCGGGGCAGCTTGGGATCGCCGAAGAGGATGCACAGCGAATCGTGCTCGCCGCGGCCCACGCGGCCGCGCAGCTGATGCAGCTGGGACAGCCCGTAGCGCTCGGCGGCCTCGATCAGCATCATGGTGGCGTTGGGCACGTCGATGCCCACCTCGATGACGCTGGTGGCCACCAGCACGTCTGCCTCGCCCGCGGCGAAGGCCTCCATCGCCGCGCCCTTCTCCTTCGAGGGCAGCTGACCGTGGATGAGCCGGACGCGGAGATCGCTGAACTCGGTGGTGCGCAGGCGCTCGAACTCGACGGTGGCCGCGCGGGCCTGCAGCGCCTCCGATTCCTCCACCAGCGGGCAGACCACGAAGCACTGCCGCCCCGCGGCGATCTCCTCGCGTATGCGCGCGTAGGCGCGCGCACGGGCTCGAGCGCCGTCGACCACGAAGGTCTCCACCGGCCGCCGCCCCTTGGGCAGCTCGCGCAGTACGGTGGCGTCGAGGTCCCCGTAGGCCGTGAGCGAGAGCGTGCGCGGGATCGGCGTGGCCGTCATGTGCAGGGCGTGGGGGACGAGGCCCTCCGGCGCCTTGGCGTCGAGGGCCGCGCGCTGGCGCACGCCGAAGCGGTGCTGCTCGTCCACCACAACGACGGCCAGGTCGCGGAAGGCCACCGGGTCCTCGATCAGGGCGTGGGTGCCCACCACCAGCTGAAGCTGGCCGTCGGCCAGGCGGCCGAGCAGGTCGCGCCGCCGGGCGGCCGGCGTCGATCCGGTGAGGAGCTCCACGGGAAGGGTGCCGCCGAGCAGCCGGTCGAGGGTGCGGTGGTGCTGCTCGGCCAGGGTCTCTGTGGGGGCCATCAGAGCGGCCTGCGCGCCGTTCTCCACCGCTCGCAGCATCGCCGCGAGGGCCACCACCGTCTTGCCCGCTCCCACCTCCCCCATCAGCAGCCGCTGGGCCGGGCTCTCGCGCGCCAGGTCCGTGTCGATCTCGGCCACGGCCCGCTGCTGATCGCCGGTGAGCTCGAAGGGCAGCGACCAGCGCCAGCGGTCGACCACCACCCCGCGCGGGGCCAGCGGGCGCGCCCGCCGCCCCTCGCGCCGCGCCCGGCGGCGCCCGGCCACCGCGAGCTGCAGCAGAAAGAGCTCCTCGAAGGCGAGCCGGCGCCGGGCCCCGCGCTCATCCTCCTCGCGGTCCGGGAAGTGCGCGGCCGCCAGAGCGGCGGGGCGCTCGGCCAGGCCCTCGGCCGCACGCAGGCGTCCGGGGAGCGGATCGACGACGTCGTAGACGCTGCGGTAGTGGTCCCACACGAGCTGGCGCAGCCGGGCGGCGGTGATCCCCTCGGTGGCGGGATGCACGGGCACGAGCCCGACGGTGTGAACCGGCGCACCGGAGCCGGCCACCAGCTCGTGCTCGGTGACCCAGAACTCACTGCGTC
This sequence comes from uncultured Thermoleophilaceae bacterium, assembly GCA_963751105.1. Classification (GTDB taxonomy): domain Bacteria; phylum Actinomycetota; class Thermoleophilia; order Solirubrobacterales; family Thermoleophilaceae; genus JACVRW01. Next base: position 1,763,600 of record CAVVTG010000002.1, read on the forward strand.
GCCGCAGCTTGCCGTGCAGGAGCACGGTGGCCCCTTCGCCGAGCTGGCGCGCGATCCAGGGCTGGCCCCACCAGACGGCCAGCAGCGGGCCGCTCTCGTCGGCCACCCGGGCCTCCACCCGCTTGCGCCGCCGGTTGCGTGTGGGCTTGACCGCGACCGAGCGGACCGCCACGCCCACGGTCGCCTCCTCCCCCACCGCGAGGTCGGCCACGCGGCGCACGTCGCGACGGTCCCGGTGCGCATGCGGAAGATGCTCGAGCAGGTCGCCTACGGTCTCGATCCCCAGCGCGAGCAGCGCCTTGCCCGCGCTGCCGGGGAGCGTCACGGGCTCCGCCAGCCGTGACGGGCGGGGACCCGATCGCAGCGGCGCCTCGCGAAGCTCCTCGGCGGCGGTGGTCTCGGCGCTCGCGAAACGCGTGGGCACGCTGGAGATGATCGCGGCCGGTGCGGCCGCTACTCGGCGCAGAGGAGCCACCACCAGGCGGGCTGCCCGCCCTCGTGGTACTCGACCTCGACGCCGTCCGGCACGCGCGACTCCACCGCATCGCGGCCGAGCGGCGGGCCCTCGCCGGCGATGCAGGTGAGCAACTCGGCGCCCGAGGCGATCCGCTCGAGCGTGGCGGCCAGCGTCGCGGCGGGATCGCCCCAGGCCACCAGCTCGCCGCCCGCGTAGCCCACGGCCTCGCCGGCGGCGAAGCGGCCCCGGGCGTCGTCGCGGGCGGCGGGCGCCACCCCGCCCACCTGCAGCGCCTCGGCGGCTCGGCCGACCGCTTCGGCGTTTCTGTCGCTCGGAGCGTCCGGGTCGAAGGCCAGCAATGCCGCCAGGCCCTCCTGGGGCGCGGTGGTGGCCACCACCCGCGCGGGCTTGTCGGACAGGCTCGCTGCCTTCTCGGCGGCCAGGATCACGTTCTGACTGTTTGGGAGCACGACGACCTCGCGGCCCGGGGCGGCGTGGATCCCGGCGAGCAGCTCGTAGGTCGAGGGGTTCATGGTGGGACCGCCGTCCACCACCAGCACGCCGAGCTCCTCGTAGAGACGCCTGACGCCGGGCCCGCTCGCCACCGCCACCACCGAGCACGCCGGAGCTGAGGCCTCGGTCGCGCCGGCCAGCCGCGCGCTGCGGCCGGCCACCTGCTCGTGCATGTCGGCCACGTCGAGGCGCGAGACGTCGCCGGCGGACTCGAACAGCGCGACCGCGGCGTCGGGGTCGTCGGTGTGGACGTGGACGCGAAGCGTCCGCTCGTCGCCGACCACCAGCACGGAGTCGCCCAGGCCCTCCAGCAGGGGCGTGAAGCGAGCGGCTTCGAGCCGGCTGCCGGTGACGGCGAAGTTGGTGCAGTAGCGAAAGCTCGACGACTCGTGCTCTGGGAGGTGAAGCGCCGCCGGCGCATAGTGGTGCTCCAGCTCGGGCGCCGACTCGCCGCGCAGCGCGGCCAGGCAGCCGGCGATGATCACCGTGAGCCCGTAGGCGCCGGCGTCGACCACGCCCGAGTCGCGCAGGATGGCCAGCTGGTCAGGACCGCGGTCCACGGCCTCCTTGGCGGCCGCGAGCGCCTGCTCGAGCACCTCGGCCAGCAACTCGTCCTGCTCCGCGGCGGTGGCGTCACGGCCAAGTCGCGTGCGGTCCATGTGCGCCAGGTCGTGGGCCACCCGGCTGGCCATCGCCCTGACGGCCGACAGCATCGTGCCCTCGGCCGGATCGCGCACCGACGCGTAGGCCGCGTCGGCCGCGCGGGCGAATGCGGCCGACACCAGGATCGGATCGACGAGCTCACCCGGGCGGGAGGCGAGCTCCTCGGCCGCCCCGCGCACGATCTGAGAGAGGATCACGCCGCTGTTGCCGCGCGCGCCCAGGAGGGCGGCGCGGGCCACCGCGCTCACGATCTCGTCGCGTCCGATCGCGTCGATCGGCTGCCCGTCCATCTCGTTGAGCTCGTCCACGACGGCCTTGAGCGTGAGCGCCATGTTGTCCCCCGTGTCGCCGTCGGCGACGGGGAAGACGTTCAGGTCGTTCACCTCTTGGCGGCGGGATTCGAGCTCCGCGAGCGCCGCGGTGACGACCCGCCGGAAGCGGATCAAGCTCTCGTCAGGCACGTGCAAGGTTGTACACCAGCAACCGGCCGTGTGTCACTGAGGCGGCGCAGGCCAAGGACGCAGGGAGCGGACAAGGCTCTGCCTGTCCGCGACCGAGGACGCCGGCATGCGGCGCGTCAGACGGCCTTGAGGACCTTGCCGGCCTTGAGGCACCGTGTGCAGACGTACTCGCGCCGGGGAGCGTTGCCCACGTAGATGCGGACCTTCTGCAGGTTCGGGTCGAAGCGCCGCCTGGTGGCGACCATCGAGTGGCTTCGGCTGTTGCCGAAAGCGGGGCCCTTCTTGCACGAGTAACAGACCTTGGACACGGCGGGTCAGGCTAGCAGGGAAGCCCTGGCCGCTTCGAGGGCCTGGACCACGTTTTCGCCGTCCACGTCGAGGTGCGTGACGGCCCTCAGGCGGCCGTCCGGCGTGCCCGACAGCTCGACCCCGTGCTCGGCCATCCTGCCCTTGAAGGCGGCCGGTGCGGCGAAGATCACGATGTTGGTCTCGGGAGCGATCACCTCGAGGCCGAGCGCCGCCAGGCCGTCGGCCAGGACGCGGGCGTTCTCGTGGTCCTCGGCCAGCCGCTCGACGTGATGGTCGAGGGCGTGCAGGCAGCCGGCCGCGACGATCCCGGACTGCCGAAACGCGCCGCCCATCATCTGCTTGAAGCGCCAGGCCTCGTTCATCAGCTCCGCCGAGCCGGCCAGGACGGCGCCCACGGGCGCGCCGAGGCCCTTGGTGAAGTCGATCCAGGCGGTGTCGAAGTCCCCGGCGTGGTCGGCGGCGTCGGTGCCGGAGGCCACCACGGCGTTCATCAGCCTGGCTCCATCCATGTGAGCGCGCAGGCCGTGCTCGCGAGCCACGTCGAGGACCTCGCCCAGCGCCTGGAGGGGCCAGACGCGCCCGCCGCCCATGTTGGTGGTCTGCTCCACCGAGACCAGTCGTGAGCGCGGCGTGTAGCGGCTGTCGGGCCGGATCTCCGCTCGCAGCTGGTCGCCGCTGAAGATGCCGCCCTCTCCGGGGAGCGCGTTGATCATCAGGCCGGCGTTCCAGGCCGGCCCGCCGGCCTCGGCGATGATCGGGTGAGCGCTTCGGTCGAGCAGCAGCTCGTCGCCGCCCGGGCGCGCGTGCAGCCGGAACGCGATCTGGTTGCACATCGTCCCGCTGGGCATGAACACGGCGGCCTCGTGGCCCAGGAGGTCCGCCACCCGCCGCTCCAGCTCGAGCGTGGTGGGATCCTGCCCCCGTTGCTCGTCGGCCACCTCGGCGGAGGCGATCGCCCGGCGCATCGCTTCGGTCGGGCGCGTCTGGGTGTCGGAGTAGAGGTTGATCAAGCGGTCAGGCCTCGCCCGACCGCCACCAGGCTGAGCACGGCCCGGGCCGCGTCCTCGCCCTCGTGACGCTTTCCGCCGCCGGCCCGGGCGAGCGCCTGGTCCATGTTGTCGACGGTGAGGACGCCGAACGAGCAGGGCACACCCGTGTCGAGGGAAACGCGGGCGATGCCGTGGGCCGTCTCGGTGCAGATGAAGTCGTAGTGGTCGGTCTCGCCACGGATCACCGCGCCCACGCAGGCCACGCCGGCGTAGCGCCCGCTGCGGGCGCAGTACTGCGCCGCCAGCGGCAACTCGAAGGCGCCGGGCACGTCGTGGACCTCCACCGCTCCGCCCGCCTCCTCGAACACGCGCTGTGCGCCCTCCACGAGCCGCTCGGCGATGTCGGTGTAGTAGCGGCCGGCGCAGACCGCGAAGCGGTCAGCGCTCACGGCGCTCGGGCGCGGGGCCCTGGCCGTAGAGGTCGGCCTGCTCCGCGGCCTCTTCCCGCTCGCGGTCCAGCACCCGCTCCTCGTGGATCATCTCCTCGTCGAGCGCCAGCCCCTGGTGATGGAGCAGGTGGCCGAGCTTCTCCTTCTTGGCCCGCAGATAGGCGGCGTTGTGCTCGTTGGCCGGGTGCTGGATCGGCACCTGGTCGGTGACCCTCAGGCCGTAGCCCTCGAGGCCCACGATCTTCTTGGGGTTGTTGGTGAGCAGGCGGATCGAGCTCAGCCCGAGGTCGACCAGGATCTGGGCGCCGATCCCGTAGTCGCGCAGATCCGCGGGCAGGCCGAGCTCGAGGTTGGCGTCAACGGTGTCGCGGCCCTCCTCCTGCAGCCGGTAGGCGCGCAGCTTGTTGAGCAGGCCGATGCCGCGCCCCTCCTGGGCGAGGTAGAGCAGCACGCCTCGCCCCTCCTCCTCGATGCGCGCCAGCGCGTCCTCGAGCTGCTGTCCGCAGTCGCAGCGCAGCGAGTGGAAGACGTCGCCGGTGAGGCATTCCGAGTGCACGCGCACCAGCACGTCCGACTGGCCGTCGATCTCGCCCTTGACCATGGCCACGTGGTGCTTGTCGTCCACGAGCGAGCGGAAGCCCACCACCCTGAAATCGCCGAAGGACGTCGGCAGCTGGGCCTCCACCACTCGCTCCACGAGCTTGTCGTGCTGTCGCCGGTAGGCGATCAGATCGGCCACGGTGATCATCTTCAGGCCGTGGCGCGCGCAGTAGCGCTCGAGGTCGGGGACCCGGGCCATGGTCCCGTCGTCGTTCATCACCTCGCAGATCACGCCGGACGGGTTGAGGCCGGCCAGCCGGGCGAGGTCCACCGCGGCCTCGGTCTGCCCGGTCCGCTCGAGCACCCCTCCGGCCTTGGCCTTGAGCGGGAAGATGTGCCCAGGCTGGACCAGGTCCTGGGGGCGCGAGCTCGGATCGATCGCCACCTGGACCGTGTGGGCCCGGTCGTGGGCCGAGATCCCGGTGGTGATCCCCTCGCGGGCCTCGACCGAGACCGTGAACGCAGTCTGGAAGGCCGACTCGTTCTTGGCCGCCATGAGGTCGAGGCGCAGCTCGTCGCAGCGGGTGGGCGTCAGGGCCAGGCAGATCAGCCCGCGGCCGTGGGTGGCCATGAAGTTCACCGCCTCCGGCGTGGCGAACTGCGCGGCCATGGTGAGGTCGCCCTCGTTCTCCCGATCCTCGGCGTCGCAGACCACGACCATCCTGCCGGCGCGTACGTCCTCAATCGCCTCTTCCACCGGGCTGAAGGGAGGAGTGGTCACGCCCTCAGCTTCTCCACGTACTTGGCGAGCACGTCCACCTCCAGGTTGAGCGTCCGGCCGGGTTCGGCGGCGCCGAGAGTGGTGCGCTCGATCGTCTCGGGGATGAGCGATACCTCGAAGGCCTCGGAGTCCACGGCCGAAACGGTAAGGGACACACCCTCCACGGCGATGGAGCCCTTCTCCACGACGTAGCGCAGGAGCTCGGCCGGGGCACTCACACGGACCACCCGGGCAAAGCCCTCGTCGCGCAGGGACTCGACGGTCCCGGTGCCGTCCACGTGGCCCTGAACGATGTGCCCGCCCAGGCGGTCGCTTGCCCGCAGCGGAAGCTCCAGGTTCACCGGTTGCCCGGTCGCGAGCGCCCCGAGCGAGCTGCGCCGCAGGGTCTCCTCCATCACGTCGGCCTCGAAGCCCTCCTCGTCGATCTCGGCCACCGTGAGGCAGACGCCGTTCACCGAGACCGAGTCCCCCTCGGCCGCGTCGAGCGGCGGCTCGACCTCGATGCGGAGGCGGCCACCGTCGGTCCGGGCGACCACGCCCGTGGCGCTGACGAGCCCGGTGAAGATCTCACCACTCCTTGAAGCGAGCCGTTATGAGCACGTCGTCCTCGATGCGCTCGGTGTCCATCACGATCGGGCGGGCGGCCTCCGCGATCTCTCCCAGGCCGATGCCCTCCACGACGGTCCGCGCCTTGTCGCCACCGATCATGAACGGCGCGATGAAGATGCGCGCCTCGTCGATCTCCTCGGCCTCCAGGAACGAGCCCGCCAGGTGCGGGCCACCCTCGAGCAGCAGCGACTGGATGTCGCGCTGGCCGAGACCGTCCAGTGCCGAGGCCACGCGTGCGGCCTCGTTGCCTCCGGTGGCCACGATCACGTCCACGCCGGCGGCCTCGAGCGCCTCCAACGAGGTGCGCGAGGCGGCGCGCGAGCACACCACGGTCACCGGCACCTCGGCCACGCCGCGCACCAGCTGGGAATCGATCGGCAGGCGCGCCTCGGAGTCGAAGACCACGCGGCGAGGCTGGCGCGCCACCCCCTCGAGGCGGGCCGTGAGCCGCGGGTCGTCCACCAGCGCCGTCCCGATGCCCACGGCCACGGCGTCCGACTCGGCGCGCCAACGATGGGCGCGCGCCCGGCTGGCCTCGCCGGAGATCCACTGCGAGTCGCCCGTGGGGGTGGCCACCTTGCCGTCGAGAGTCATCGCGGACTTGAACACCACCAGCGGGCGGCCCGTCCGGGCGTGCTTTCGGAACGGCTGGTTGAGCAGCCGGGCGGACGCCCCCACCTCTCCGTCGACGAAGCTCACCTCCACCCCCTCGTCGCGCAGGATGCCCGGGCCCCGGCCCGCGGCCTTGGGCGTGGGATCGTCGGAGGCGATCACCACCCGCGCGATGCCGGCCTCGACGATCGCGTCCGTGCACGGCGGCGTGCGGCCCTGGTGACAGCAGGGCTCGAGCGAGACGTACAGCGTCGCGCCGGCGGCGCTCTCCTCGCACGCGCCGAGGGCCATACGCTCGGCGTGGGCCTCGCCCGGGCGGCTGGGTCACGCCTTCCCCGATGACGCGGCCCGACTTGACCACCACGGCGCCCACCATGGGGTTCGGGCTCACCTGTCCACGCGCCAGCCCGGCCAGTTCGATGGCCCGGTGAAGATGTCGCGCATCGCGCTCTGGAGCAGGGATATCGGGCATCGCGGGCGCCTCGCAGGGCGTTGATTGACTCGCGAGTCAACATTACCAGCGGGTGTCCGTCGCGCCGCTCGCTGGGCCCGCGCGCCCACTCTCGGGCCACTAGGGTCCGGCCGCGTGCACCGCCTCGTCCTGGCGTCGATCCTGGTGGCCGGCTTCGCGCTGCGAATCTGGAACATCGACTACGGCCTGCCGTTCGTCTACTCGGTCGACGAGGGCTCCCATTTCGCCAGCCGGGCGGTGGAGATGTTCTGGCAGGACCTCGACCCCGGCTACTACCAGAACCCCGCCGGCTACACCTACCTTCTCTACGCGGCCCTGAGGGTCATGTACGGGCCGCTGGGCTTTCTCTTCGACCTGCCCTTCGGCAACGTCACCGACCAGTTCGACAAGGACCCGACCGAGATCTGGGTGGCGGCGAGGACGGTCGCCGCGCTGCTGTGCATGCTGGGCGTGGCGGCCACCTACTGGGCGGGCCGCCGGCTGTGGGGCGTGCGCGAGGGGTTGGTGGCCGCGGCGGTGCTGAGCTTTGCCTTCCTGCCCGTGGCCTACTCGCGGGTGGCGGTCACCGATGTCGGGGCGCTGATGGGGGTGGCCCTGGCGCTCATGTGGGCGGCCAGGGCCGCCGACGACGGCCGCACGCGCCACTTCGCCCTGGCCGGGGCCGCCGCAGGACTGGCCATCGCCTTCAAGTACACCGCCGGTCTCGTGCTGCTGCCGCTGGCCATCGCCGCGCTGGCGCGAGTGCGCGCCGACGGCCCGCGCGCGTTCGCCGCGCTGGCCCTGGGCGGCGGCCTGGCGGCTGTCGTCTTCGTGGCGCTCAACCCGTACCTGTTCGGCTCCCTCGACGAGTGGTGGACCGACCTGCGCGACCAGGCGGACGTGGCCGCCAACGAGCCGAAGCCGGGGCAGGAGTCGGGGGGCCTCTCCTACTACCTCGACAGCCTCACCTGGGGACTGGGGTGGGCCGGCCTGGCGGCGGCGCTGCTGGGCGCCGCCTCTGGTCCTGCGCCGCGACCTCGTGCGCGGGCTGATCCTGATCGCGCTCCCGCTGGCCCTGCTGGCCTACCTGGCCGGGCAGTCGCGCTACTTCGGGCGCTGGCTGCTGCCCGCCTATCCCGCGCTGGCGCTGCTGGCCGGGGCCGGCGTGACCCAGCTGGCCGATCTGATCTCCGGCGCGCTCGAGCGCCGCCGGGGACCACGCTTCGGCGCACGGCGCTCGGCGGTGGCCGGCGGGCTGGTGCTGGCGGTCCTCGCCGCGGTCGTGCTGGTCCAGCCGCTGGCCGCCGACGTGCGCAGCGCGCTCGTCCTGGGCCGCGAGGACACTCTCAGCCAAGCCCGCTCCTGGCTGTCGCGGAGCTTTCCTCCCGAGCTGCGCGTGTCGATCGAGCCGGCCGTGCCGGGGCGCTGGTACCGCTCGAACCCCGACGGGCGCCTACCGGCCTGGCTGGTCCGCTGCCCCCGGCGCGACGACTGGACCGAGCCGGGCTGGGCCTATGCCGGAGCGGGCGGACGGCGGGTGTGCGCGCAGTACAAGCCCGGCCTGTTCGCCCGGCCCGACGGCGGGGTGCGGGCGTCGGCCTACCAGGCGGTGCTGGGCCCAGACGTGATCGACGACTACCGGCTCTACGGCTACTGCCTCGTCATGACCGTCGACACCGTGCGCCGGCGCGCGCTCGAGACCGGCGACCCCCAGGCCCGCGCCTACTACCGGCGCCTCGACCGCGACTCGACCGTGGTCAGGGAGTTCAGCCCCTACGAGGACGGCGCCGGCGAGCTGCCCTTCAGCTTCGACCTCTCCTACAACAACTACCCGCCCGAGTACGAACGCCCGGGACCGACGGTGCGCATCCAGCGGCTCGACGACTGCCGTCAGGCCTACGGCCCGCCGGTGGTGCGGATTCCGAAGGCCACCGAGCCGCCGCCGTTCGAGTCCTAGTACGACGGCACCGGCGGCGGCGGCCGCCCGGAGCGCACCGCCTCGACCACCTTCAGGGCCTGCGGCAGGCGGTACTCCTCGCCGTAGACCGCGCCCTCTCGCCGCGGCGCCTCCATCACGGCGCAGCCGTCCACGCCGCCCAGGTCGACGGGCTCGTAGCCGGCGTCGCGGATCAGCCCGGCCACCACCTCCTTCGCCGCCTCATCGTCCCCGCACAGCCACTGCACGACCCGGGTGTCGTCCGGCCGGCCGGCCGCGTCGCGCTGGAAGGCCGCGGTGAGCGTGTTGAAGGACTTGGTGTAGCGGGAGCCCGGCATGCGGCCGGCGTTGAAGGCCGCAGCCGTCTGGCCCGCGGAGGGCATCGGGCCGGAGCCGAACTGGTTGGTGGTGTCCACCACGATCCGGCCGTCGAGTGGACCGGTCGCCGCCAGCGCCTCTTCGATGAGGCTCCAGGGCACCGACAGGACGACGACGTCCGCCCCCTCGGCGGCCTCGGCCGGCGTGGCCGCCCGCGCTCCAATACCGGCGGCGAAGCGCTCGAGGGCGTCCGGGTCACGGGAAAAGGACACGGTCAGCTCGTGCCCGGCCGTCGCCAGTCGCTCGGCGATGTTCCCGCCGATGCGCCCGGCGCCCACGACCCCGATCCGCATCAGTCCCCCAGCGCCTCGATCACCAGCTTCGCCACCCTCTCCCCCGAGTACTGCTGCTGGCCGGTGATCAGATTCTGATCGCGTACCGCGAAGGCCTTGAACAGGCCCCCCTGGATGTAGTTGGCCCCGCGCTCCTTCAGCGCGTCCTCGAGCCGCCACGGCATGATCGTCACCCCCGCCGCCTCGTTGCCGAAGTCCTCCTCGACGTTTGCGAACCCGGTGAGCGTACGGCCGTCCACCAGGTGGGAGCCGTCCGAGAGCCGCACGTCCACCAGGCAACTCACGCCGTGGCAGAGCGCCGCGGTGACCTTGCGGCCCTCGTAGAACCAGGCCACCGCCCTCTTCAGGTCCTCGTGCTCACGGAACTGGAACATGGGGGCCTGTCCGCCGGCGACGACGATGGCGTCGAAGCGGTCGAGGTCGAGGTCGCGCAGCGCAGGAGTGTCCTCGAGCAGGGCCGACGATGTCGGGTGTGTTCAGAGCACCCATCGAGATCAGGTCGTCGGCGCTCCAGCGCGACTCGTCGCGCGGGTCTGAGAGCTGGTCGACCTCGACCTTCCCGCCCTCGGGCGAGGCGATCGTCACGTCGTAGCGCTTTTTCTGGAACTGGTGCAAGGGGTGAAAGAGCTCCGCCGCCCAGAAGCCGACCGGCCAGCCCGTGGTGGTGGAGGTCGTGGGATTGGCCACCACGATGAGCACGTGCGGCCGGCGGTCGGGGTCGACGACGTCGGCGGCCTCGTGGTGCGAGTCGAAGGAGAGGTCGGTGGACACCTCGAGCATGTTCCGCCCGCGCCCTGCTGTCGTCCAACACCGATCGCCCCTGGTCTGGACAAGCTGAGCTTGTGGCCCGTACGTTGTTCGGGTGACCCCTGAGCTGCGACAGATGCGTTACGTGCTCGAAGTCGCGAGGCAGCGCAGCTTCACGCGGGCGGCCGAGCGGCTGCACGTGGCGCAGCAGGCTCTCTCCCAGCAGGTGAAGTCCGTCGAGGAGCAGTTGGGCGTCACGCTGTTCGATCGCACCAGCCGCGGGGTGGAGGCGACCGCGGCCGGCGAGGTCTTCGTCGCGGAGGCGCGCAGGGTGGTCAACGCCGCCGAGCGCCTGGTGGCGCGCACGGAGGCGGCGAGCCGGGGCGAGGCCGGCTCCCTGCGCGTCGCCTACACGGTCACGACGGTCTACGAGACCCTCCCGGCCGTCGTCGACCGTGTCCGCGAGCGGTATCCGGCGCTGGGCATAGACCTGCGCGAGGTCCTCGGGGCCGATGTCGAGGCGCTGCTCGCCGAGGGCCGCTACGAGCTGGCGATCTGCCCGCGCACCGTCCTCGGCGCCGGACTCGACACACGTGCGTTGCGGCACGAGCCCTTCGTGGCCGCTCTCGGTTCAGGCCATGAGCTCGCGACGAGCGGGCGCATCGCTCTCGCCGAGCTCGCGGACGAGGCCCTTCAGCTGTGGCCGCGCGAGCTGTCGCCCGGGTTCTACGACGCCGTGATCGACACCTGCCGCGGCGCCGGCTTCGAGCCTCGAGTCGACCCCATGGCCAGCGGCTCGACCGTCTGGGGGAACATCGCCGGCGGACGCGGCTTCGGCCTGGTCGTGGCCTCGCTGGCGGAGCAGGTGCCCCGCGGGATCGTGCTCCTGGAGCTCGAGGAGGACGCGCAGCTGACCATCGACGCGGTCTTTCCCTCGAACTGCCGCACGCCCGCCGTGCAACGGGTGCTGGAGGTCGCGGCCGAGCTCGCGGGTGAGCGTGGCTGGCTGGCCGCGAGCAGCGAGCGTGCGTAGCCGGTTCCGGGGCGAAAAGATCGGTAGGGGCTCCGCTAGCCTCCACCGGCGTGGAAACACGCCTGAGCCGCCGGCGGCTGTTGCAGGCCGGCGCCGCGGGGGCCGCCGGTGCCGCCCTGCTGCCCGCGGCCGGCTGCAGCAGCAATGCGAGCGGGCTGGGTGACGGCCGGCAGAACGTCATCGTCCTGATCGTCGACAGCCTGCGCCCCGACCACGTCGGCGCCTACGGCTCCCCCCAGGTGCAGACACCCAACGTCGATGCGCTGGCCGCCCGCGGGCTGCGCTTCAACCGCGCCTTCCCCGAGGCGATGGTCACGATCCCGGCACGACGCTCGATCTTCACCTCGCGGCGCATCTTTCCCTACCGCGATTGGGTCCCCAACAAGGAGCTGGGCACAAGTCCCGGCTGGCTGCCCATCGAGGGCAACGAGAACACCTTCACCAAGGCGCTCCAGGACGACGGCTACTGGGCCGTCCAGATCTCCGACAACCCGCATCTGGCCTTCACCCGGGCCTACGAGCCGTTTCGCAAGACCTACGACAGCTGGCGGACCATCGTCGGCCAGGTGGGCTTCTACCGGCCGCCCGAGACGGTGTCGATGGAGCTGGTGGAGCAATGGCTGCCTCCCTTCCTGCGCGACGAGCGTTACGTGCCCGGCATGCGCAAGTACCTGGCCAACACGGGCCGGGGTGTGGACGAGGAGGAGACCTGTGCGGCGCGGGTGTACAAGGACGCGGCGGACACGCTCGAGCAGGCCCAGCGGCGCCAGCCGTTCGCCATGGTGGTCGACAGCTTCGACCCGCACGAGCCCTGGAGCCCGCCGCAGGAGTACATCGACATGTACTCCGACACCGGGCCGGACGTCCAGAACATCGGCGTCACCCGCTACGGCTTCGCCGAGAACTTCACCCCAGAGTTGCTGCGCCGGCTGCACGCGATCTACGCCGCCGAGGTCACGATGACCGACCGCTGGCTCGGCCACTTCATGGACCGCTTCTACGAGCTGGGGCTGGAGGAGAACACCGCGATCGTGCTGCTCTCCGACCACGGCTACCTGCTCGGCGAGCGCGGCTACACCGGCAAGGTGCCCTCCCAGCTGCACCCCGAGCTGGCTCAGGTCCCGCTGATCCTCGTCACCCCCGAGAACAAGGCGGCGGGCAGGACCACCCAGTACTTCGCCTCCACCCACGACGTGGGCCCGACGGTCATGTCCATGCTCGGGCTCGATCCGCCGAAGTGGATGGAGGGCACCGACCTGTCGCGGCTGCTGGACGGCGAGCAGCCGCCCGAGCGGCGCGAGGTCCACTACGGCGGCATGTACAACCGCTTCTTCATCCGCTCCGACGAGTACGTGCTGATCGGCGACAACCAGGGCAATGAGCGCACCATGTACGACCTGCGCCAGGACCCGCACGAGTTCTTCGACATCGAGAAGAAGAACCGCCGCCTGTCCGAGGAGATGTACCAGCACGTGCTCGAACTGGCCGGCGGGCCGTTGCCGTACTACGAGTAGGCGATCACCGCGACTCCCACCACCACCAGAACGGCGCCCGTCGCCCGTGCGGCCGTCACCCGCTCCTTCAGGAAAACGGCGGCAAAGAGGGTGACGAGGAGGATGCTGGTCTCCCTCACCGCCGCGACGGGTGCGGCGGGGGCTCTCTGTAGCGCCGCGAGCACCAGCAGGTAGGCACCCAGCGTGGCCGCCGCGGTGAGCGCGGAGCGCGCGCCGAGGTCCGGTGCGCGGCGCACGGCGAGCGGGTAGAGGAGCGCACAGGGAGCGATGACCAGGGCGAGGTAGGCGATCGGCTCGGCACGCTCGACGCCCTCAGCGTCGACGAGCGTGTAGGCGGCGATCGTCGCTGCGATGGCCAGGCCGAACAGCAGGTCCCGGCGCGCGGCGCGGGCTTCCGGGCGCCCGATCAGGAGCACCCCGCCGCACACGGCCAGCACGCCCAGCGCCCCGAGCACCGACACCCCCCTCCCCAGCCCGAGCACGCCCACGACCAGCACGAGCGCCGGAGCCAGCCCGCGCGACACCGGGTAGACCACGCTCACCGATCCACCGGCATAGGCGCGGGCCAGCAGCGCGAAGTACGCCAGCTCCAGCGCCGCGGACGCGGCGATGAACGGAAGCGCCGCGGTCGACACGCCGCCGGTCAACAGAGCCGGCACGGCCAGCAGCACGACGCCCCAGATCAGCAGCCCGCCCGTGACCGCCGCCGTGTCCTTCGAGCCGGCGAGCGTGAGATTCCATGCCGCGTGCAGGACCGCGGCGCCGAGGGCCAGAGCCAGAGCGGCGCCGCTCACGGACGTCCTAGCGGTGCAGCGGTTCCTTCATGGACTCCGTCTCGGGAGCCTCGATGTAGGGCTGCTCCTCGTCCTGGGAGCGCTCCTCCTCGTGGTACACCGACTCGGCGTTGACCGCCCAGATGTCGTGGTTGGTGCCCTTCACGAGGTTGTCCACCGCGCGCAGCGCGGTGAGCGAGGAGTGGTCTGAGTTGTTGTAGCGGTGCAGCCCGTTGCGGCCCACCTGGATGAAGTTGTCGAGACCGTCGAGCCACGAGCGGATGGCGTGCACGCGGTCGGAGTAGTCGGAGTCGTACATCGGGTACGCCTTGGGCACGCGCTCGACGAAGCCGAACTCGAGCTGGTCGGCACGGGCCAGGCCGAGCTGCTCCAGCTCTCGCATGCCGAGGTTGACCAGGTCGTCGTCGTCGGACTCCCACAGCTCGTCGCCGGCGAAGCAGAAGAACTCGAGGCCCACGCACGCCTTGGACGGGTCGGGCACCATCCACGGGCTCCAGGAGCGGAAGTTCTGGATGCGGCCGACGTTCACGTTCGGGTCGTGGATGTAGATCCAGTTGTCCGGGAACAGATCGTCGCCGTTGAGCACCACCGCCACCGTCAGGAAGTCCCGGTAGCGCAGGCCCTTGGCCGCGGACATCACCTCAGGGCTCGGCCTGGGCTCGGACATCCCCACGGTGTTGCGCAGGGGCAGCGAGGAGATCACCGCGGAGGGCTCGTAGACCTGGTCGCCGGCGTGCACGCGCACGCAGCGGTCGCCCTCGAACTCGAGCTTGGTCACCTTGGTCTCGAGCAGCACCTGGCCGCCGAGCGCCCTGATGTCCTCGGTCATCTGCTCCCACATCTGGCCGGGGCCGAAGCGGGGGTAGTTGAACTTCGAGATCAGGCTCGTGACCTTGTTGTCGCGGTTGCCGAAGAAGGCCGACCACGCGGCGCGGAAGAAGGACAGGTTCTTGATCCGCTGGGCGGCCCAGTCGGCGCGGATCTCCGAGGTGGGAACGCCCCACACCTTCTCGGTATAGGACTTGAAGAACTGGTTGAACAGCCACTTGCCGAAGCGGTTGGACACCCACTGCTCGAAGTTGTCCTCCTTGCCCTTCGGCTTTATCGCCGCCCACAGGTAGGAGAAGAGCGCCCTCATGAGATCGACCGGCCCGAGCTTCTTCATCACGTCCGGCCCGCGCAGCGGGTAGTCGAGGAACTTGCCCTCGCCGCTCGGGGAGCGCCAGTAGATGCGTGACATGCGCGGCCGCTCGAGGAACTCCTCCTTCATGATCTCGTGCCAGAGGTCGTCGATCTCCTTGACCTTGGTGAAGAAGCGGTGGCCGCCGAGGTCGAAGCGGTAGCCGTCGCGCACCGCGGTCTTGGCGATGCCGCCGACCTGGTTCTCGGCCTCGAGCACTATCACCGGCAGGCCCTGCTTGGCCAGCACGTACCCGGCGGTCAGCCCGGCGGGGCCGCCCCCCAGGATCACCGTGGGCTTGTCGCGCATCTCGGGGCGCGCGATCTCAGTGTTGTCATCGTGCGCAGCCGGCCGAGCCGGCTGCTTCGCCGTGTTCTGATCTGTGTTGGTCGTCATCCGGTCTTCTCGTAGAGCACGCCACGCACGCCGATTCGGGTGGCGCGAGTGAAGTTGGGGGGCACCACTGCGATCCGCTCGAGATCCTCGTTCTCGGTCAGCCAGGCGCCCCACTGTGCCGAGCGCCGTCTCACCAGCTGTGTCCAGGGCGCGTCCCAGTCATCCGCCCGGATCGTGACAGGATGAACGATGAGGACCCGCCCGCCGACGGGCAGGTTAGCAACGAGGGGCTCCAGATTCTGCTCCACGGTGGCGTCCTCCATCCGCTCGCCGCCATCGGTCCAATCCATCACGCGATCGTTCTCCACGGCTCCCAGCGGGCTGGCAAACCGGAGGTCGGGGGAGTTGCCCAGCTCCTCGAGGTGGTAGGCCAGCAGCGGACCCTGCTCGGGCTGCATGGAGATCACCAGATCGCCCTCGTTCATGAGGTTCTCGTCCACCACGGCGTTGCGCAGGTCGGCCGCGTTCGACTTGTTCTCGAGCCCGTAGGACTTCGGTATGGCCCAGACGACGAAGATGATCGCGAGCGCCACGAGCCCGAGATAGCCGGCGCGCGCGAGCCCCAGCGCCGCGATGAGGAGCATCGGCCCGAGCAGCACGCCGAGGTAGCGCGTGGTCCAGGCCGGCGAGACCTGCGACACGAGCCAGGCGATCACGAGCGTGCCGAGGACGATCACCGTCGCGGCGATCAGGGCGGTGCGCTCCTTGTCCTCGAGCCGCCGCTGGATGATGGCCACGATCCCGGTGCCGCCCGCCAGTACGAGCGCGACGGTGGGGGTTCCGCCACCCAGCAGGTTCTTCGAGATCTGGATCGGCGCTCCGAAGTTCGGCGAGTTCAGCCAGGGGGCGCCGGTGTGCTGGATCTGGTGCAGCAGCGTGGGCACCCAGGGCAGGTAGAGGAGTCCTGCGCCCCCGAAGCCGATCAGGGCGTCCTTGTAGAAGCTCGAGCGGTTCTCGGACACCCACCAGCACGGCACCAGGGCGCACGCGAGCCCGACGGCCAGGAACAGGCCCCAGTTGTGGGTGTAGAGCATGAGCGCCAGCAGCACCATGAACAGCGGCAGGTAGCGCCGCCGCCCGAACGCGAAGACGTGCAGGAACGCCGCGGTGGCCACCAGGGAGAGCACCAGCATTAGCGAGTACATGCGGGTCTCCTGCGCGTAGCCCGTGAGGAACGGGTTGACGGCGCACAGAGCGGCGCAGATCAGGCCGGCGCGCTGGCCGAACAGGCTCCAGCCCGCCCACATGCCGCCGGGGATGGCGGCGAGCGAGATGACCACCGACAGCGCCTGGGTCTCGCCCGGGCCGTTGCCGAAAAGGTCCATCCAGACCGAGAGGAGCATGTAGTAGAACGGCGGCGACCCGTCCACTCGCAGCACGCCCGGGATGTCGAACAGCGGCTGCGAGGCGATCCCGATGGAGAGCCCCTCGTCCATCCAGAGCGACTCGCCGAGCGAGTTGGTGCGCAGAACGAGCGAGACGACGAGCAGGCCGAATAGCACGACGGCCGGCACCACGAAGTTGGGCAGCGAGCCGAGCCGGGGCACGGCGCGGGGGCTTTCGGCAACGCTGGACACCGGGCGATCCTAGTGAGCGCTCCGGCTCATCTTCTCTGGCCGACTGCCCGTACCGGGGCCTCTGCCAGCCCCGAGCCGGGCGGCGCCGGAGCGGTGGGCACGTCGGGGCTCGCCACCGGGCACCCGTCCGCCCGGTTGCCCTCCGGCGGCACGGTGAGCAGGCGCCACTTGCCGGTCTGGTCGACCAGCCGGTAGCGGTCGTCCGTCGGCTTGGTCACGAGCGGGCCGTCGGGCACCGTGCGGGTGCGGAAGACCAACCCGGGAGGAGGAGTCTCCTTCCACCCCACGTTGATCCCGTGGACGCCGAGCTCGTAGGCCACCATCTGGATCTGGAAGGGACCGCTGAAGATCCCGCCGCACGCCCGGAGGCGGTCACGGCCGCCGTTCTCGTCGATCATCGCCTTCAGGTCGTGCCACAGGAACGCCTCGTGGTCGAGGCCACCCTGGACACGTGCGGTGTTGTCGGCCTTGGCGACGATCGTGGGCGTGGAGATGGCCAGCCCGGCCAGCAGGGCGACTCCCGCGGCGATCGCGCCGGCCCGCGGGGTGCCGAGGACGCGCTCGCCCAGCCGCTCCACCCCCTGCAGGATGCGCACGGCGCCGATCCCGCCGAGCACCGCCACCGCCGCCGTGGTGACCATCAGGTAGCGCTGGTTGCCGGCGAAGCCCGCCTCGGTCATCACCGCCACCAGGGCGAACCAGGAGAAGCCGAGCATGGCCAGCGCGAGGATCGCCCCCTGCGCCCGCCGGCGCACGAACGCCACCGCAGCGACCGCCACCGCGATCACGGTGCCGAGCTCGACCGGTGCGATCGTGCTCTCGGAGAAACGCTTGAACAGCTCGACCGCGGGGGACTCGGCGAAGGCCGCGCTGCCCGGGTTGGGAGCGTTCGCACGCGAGCCCGCGCGGAAGGGGTCGCCGGCGCCCCACCACTCGGGCAGGAACCAGAGCGCCGGAACCAAGAAGGCGAAGCCGACCATCCGCAGCCGCAGCCGCGGCTCGCTGAACCAGAGCCAGAGCCCGTAAAGCGCGAGGAAGGGCCACACCTCCGGGCGCAGGAGAGCTGCGGCCACGCCGAGGTAGAGAGCGTGGTCGTAGCGCCCGTCCAGGTGGCGCTCGAAGGCCCACAGCACCACCGCGGCGAGCAGCGGCTCGGAGTTGCCGAGCGCGGCGTCGCGTACGTACTTGTTGCTCGCGAACAGCGCGGCGAAGGCCGACACCCCGGCCAGCGCGCCGTAGACGCGTCCGCCCACGAGGCGGCTGGCCAGCCGGTAGGCCATGACGCAGGCCAGGAGCCCGGCCGCGCGGGCCACCCACAGCCACAGGTACGGAGCCACGTCCTGGCCCAGCAGCGCGAACGGCGTGGTGAACAGGATCGGCAACGGCTTCCACGACGGCCCGCCCTCGGTCACCAGGTCGAGATGCGCGATCTCCCTGCCCCACAGGATCCAGGCCCAGGGGTCGTAGGTGGGGGTCGAGGGAAAGAGCAGGCTGAGCCCCGCCACCACCAGGCAGCCGGCGAGGATCCAGGCCATCTGCACGCCGTGGCGCGAGGGCGGGCGCCCGGCGATGGTGCCGTCTGCGCGCCGGAGCGTTCCCCCGGCCGGAGTCGCGACCTCCCGCGGACGCAGGAGACGGAGCTGTGAGGCGGACCCCCGCATGCGTGCGGGCGTTAGAGGGTGGGCGCCTCGGCGCCCGAGGGCTGAGGCTGAGCCGGGGGCTGGCTCGGCCGCTGCGGCGCCGGGACGTGTGGGCCGCGAGGCGGCGAGGCCGGTTGACCCGCCGGGTCATCGCCGGTCGCGGAGCCGACACCCGTGCGCAGCGCGGCGCGCATCTTCGACCAGCCGCCGTAACGGGTGACCAGCACGATGAAGCCCACCACCGTGATCGGCACGTAGAGCACGAAGCGCAGCATGATGAGGTACGAGACGGCGGCCGAGCCGCTCGCGCCGAGACGCTCGGCCCCGAAGGCCACCGCGGCGTCGAAGGTGCCGATCGAGCCCGGCGCGGCCGGGAGAGCGGCCACGAAATTGGTCAGCGCGACGAGGTACAGCGCGCCGGTCATGCTGATGTCGAGGTCCACCGAGCGCGCCACGGCGAGGTAGACCGCGGCCTCGAAGGCCCAGAGCACGAAGGTCGCGCCGAGCAGGAGCACGCCCTCCCGGCCGAGCAGGGCCCGGGAGGAGTCGGCCAGCGGACGCAGCCAGGTTCGCGCCCGGTCGAACACGTGGTTGCGGCGCATCACCCAGACGGCAACCGCGGCCGCCAGCACCAGCAGCACCCCGATGCCGGCCACCAGAATCGGCCGGTCGGTGGGCAGCACGCTCGAGCTGAGCACGCCGTAGACCGTGACGACGAAGATCGTGCCGAGGGCCACCACGTCGAGCAGGCGCTCGGCCACGATCGAGCCGGCGATCGTCCGCCGGTTCGCGTCACAGCGCGGCGCCAGCAGGACCACCCGCAGTACCTCGCCCGCGCGCGCGGGGAGCACGTTGTTGCCCATGTAGCCCACGCAGGTGAGCCCGTAGCAGTCGGAGCGCGACGCGTGGACCCCGGTCACGCCGAGGATGCGGTGCCAGCGCTCGGCCCGTATGAGGGTGGCCAGCGCATAGAGGGCCAGTGCCCCTGCCAGCCAGGCAAGCGCGTCGCCGCCGCTCGGCAGCTCGGGCGCCTCCTGCTTGCTCGCCCACCAGATGACCGCCGCGAGTGCGACAGCCGAGATCAGGGCTTGGATGAGCGCGAGGCGTCGGTTCATGGACTGATCGGACGAGGTTCGACCGCCTGAGCGGACGAAGAGCTCGTGAGGGCGTTCGGGCGCAGCCGACCGGCCCGCGAGCGCCGGTGGCGGCCTAACCGTAGCAGTCGATTACCCCGCAACACGGGGCCTGAATCGGTGTTTCCGGCGCGACGCATCGCTACTGTGCTTCGCCCTCGCTCGCTCTCCTCTTGCACGTCTCGAGACTCTTCATACCCGTCTGCCTGGCCACCGTTGCGCTGATGCCGTCGACGGCCCACGCGCAGGGCGGAAACCCCGGGCCGCCGAGCGGCACGCCGGCGCCCCAGCAGCCGCCTCCCGTGCCGGTGCCCGAGCTGCGCGTCGAGCGCCCCGCAGGCAAGCCGCTGATCCGCGAGGGCCAGCCCACGCGCCAGCTCCTGGGCGGGACCTGGTACTTCCGCCAGGACGACGCGCTCACCACCGGCGACACGGAGCGCTGGTATGCCCAGCACGATCTCACCGGCTGGACGGAGGTGGACGTCCCGTTCAACTGGAACGGCGAGGACGTGACCGAGAACCGTTCCTCGGTGGGCTGGTATCGCAAGGAGTTCAAGGTCCCGCTCGGCAGTCGGCGCGAGCAGAAGGGCCGGCTCTGGAAGGTGCGCTTCGAGGGCTCGAACTACCGCACGCGCGTGTGGCTCAACGGCAAGGTGATCGGCGGACAGACCGGCATGTTCCCGTTCGAGCTCGACCTCAGCGGGCTGCGCAAGGGCCGCAACACGCTCGTCCTCAAGGTCTCCTCGCTGCGCAGCAGCACCGATCTCACGCACTGGCGTCCGGCGTCCTACAACGGGTTCGGGTCCGGCGGCTGGTGGAACTTCGGGGGCCTGCTGCGCGAGGTCTACATGCGCAAGGTCGACATGGTGGACCTCGAGGACGTCCAGGTGCTGCCGAGGCTGCGCAGGCTGGGCGGCCCGGCCAAGGTCGAGGTGCGTGCCATCGTCCGCAACGTCACCGGCAAGAGCCGCGACGTGAACCTGGTCTTCACCGTGGGGGGCGACCGTTACGTCTTCGATCGCGAGCAGGTGGACGCCGGCGCCACGCGCGAGCTCACCAACACCTTCACGATCGACCGGCCACGGCTCTGGCAGCCGGGACGACCCGCGCTCTACGACCTGAACGTGGCGGCCGTCAGCGACGGCGAGCGAAACGCCTCCTACCGGGTCAGCTTCGGCGTGAAGAAGCTCGCGGTCGGGCGCGGGGGCACGCTGCTGCTCAACGGTCGCCGGCTCAACCTGCGCGGGGCCAGCATCCACGAGGACGACCGCGAGGAAGGGGCGGCGCTCAGCCAGGGCACGCGCAACCTCCTGGTCAGCCGGCTGAAGGACCTCGGCGCCACCGTCACGCGGTCGCATTACCCCCTCCACCCGGCGTTCCTCGAGGCCTTCGACCGCGCCGGCATCCTGTACTGGTGCACCGCGCCCGTGTACCAGTTGCCCAACACGCTCTTCGGGCGGGTCAACGGCGCGGCCACGCGCGCCGCGCTGCTGACCGTGCGCAACAACCTCAACCACGCGTCGATCCTCACCTGGTCGCTGGCCAACGAGCCCGCCGGAAACCGCTCCGACGCCGGCGTGGTCGGCCCGGGGCTCCAGAGCTACATCCGCGACGCCTCGGCGGCCGTTCGCGAGGTCGACGACACCCACCCGATATCGATCGACCGCCATACCCGCGTCGGCGAGCCGCTCAGCTCGCCGGCCTTCCGCTCGCTCGACCTGCTCGGGGTGAACGAGTACTTCGGCTGGTATCCCTCCGTCTCGGCCAACCTCACCCGTGGAGGCACCACACTGGCCGAGCTGCCCGGCTACCTCGACGCGATTCATCTGGCCAACCCGAGGCTTCCGCTCATGATCACCGAATACGGCGCCGAAGGCTCCCGGCGGGGCCCCGCCGCGCAGAAGGGCAGCGAGGAGTACCAGCGGCAGTTCGTGCTCGACCACCTGGCCGTGCACGCCTCCAAGCCCTACGTCTACGGCTCGATTCACTGGGCGCTGCGCGACTTCCGGGTGGACAAGACCTGGCAGGGCGGGGCGCCGGCCGCGTGGGCCACCCCGCCCTGGCACAACAAGTCGGTGATCAACGAGGACAACGGCCGCAAGCTCGCCTACTTCGCACTGAAGCGGAAGTGGCGCAAGACGCGGCCGCTGCGCTGAGCGTGCGCCGCACGCTGCTCGCCACCGTTCTCCTGGCGGCCGCGGTCGTCGCGGGCTGCGGATCGAGCGACGGCTCGGGGTCCGACGGCGGCGACATCCGGGCGTCCACGCTCACCTGCCTGACCGAGGAGCAGGATCTCGACGCCCGGCTCGAGGGCGAGGAGGGCGACGAGGAGATCGTGGTCGACGGTCCGGGCCGCCCGCGGATCCGCTTCTACCTCACCGCCGGCGAGGCCGAGGCCGCCCAGTTCGAGGGAAAGGGCGAGGGCGCCGAGCAGATCGGCGCCGCGCTGCTGTTCGTCCGCCCCGAGGTGCGCGACGACTCGGAGGAGCTGCTCGAGGTCGTGGAGAACTGCCTGGCCGAGCAGTAGGCCGGGGCCTACTCGGCCAGCAGGACCTGCACGTCGTTGCGGCCGCGCCGGAAGGCGGACTCGGGCACCATCACCGACACCAGCTCGGCCGGTTCGCCCTCGGCCAGCGCGAACGTGTTGCCGGTGCCCACGATCGTGCCGTTCACGGCCACCGCGATGTCGCGAGGATGCCGGTCCGGGCCGTTGACCTTGGCCACCACGTGCACGGGCACGAAGCCGGTGCCGGGATCGACGCGGCGGTACTCGGGCCCGTACGAGAGCTCGACGTCGAGCGGCTCGCCCGCCGCCGACGCGGGCTGCCCGATCAGCTCCGGGTTGGGCCCGATCTCGAAGATCCGCCCGGGACCGTCCCCGCCGCTGCCGAACAGCCGGTTGTTTCGCGCGATGATCTCCTCGCGCTCGGCGCGGAACTCGTCGGCCGGGATGCGCAGCTCCTCGAACGTGTTGCGGATCAGGATGCGCAGCTCGTCGCGCTGCTGAACCTCGTCGCTGAAGGCCGACTTGCCGTCGGTCTTCACCTTGGGATCCAGGTTGAGCACGTCGAAGATCGTCGGCACGATGTCGATGGTCTCGACGTAGGCGTCGTCCACCTCGCCCTTCTTCTGGCCGGGCGCCTTGATGAACAGCGGGATGGGCGCGATCTCCGCGGCGGTGTCCCGGTTGATCCGCCGTCGCTGCATGGCCTTGGGGAAGGCCACGCCGTGGTCGGCCGCGACCACGATCAGCGACTTGTCCCACAGGCCCTCGGCCTTCAGCTTGGCCCACAGCCGTTGCAGCTCGAGGTCGGCGAACTGGGTCTGGAGGAAGTGGCGCTGCAGCAGGACGTCGAGCTGGCCCTGGTCCTCGTAGGACTGGTTCGACAGCCCCGGAATGATGTCGTTGGGCTGGCGCCGGTAGCGGACTCCCGAGGGGAGGTACTGCCAGGGCACGTGCGGGAGCAGGGTGTGCTTGAAGTTGAGCGACGGGCGACGGCCCGGCCTGATCGAGTCGATCCACTCCTGGAAGCGCGCCGGCCGCCCGCCGTTGAGGTTGCTGCGGGTGCGGGTGCCGTTGCGGTTCTCACTCGCGGTGTCGCCCGCCGCGGCGTCGTCCTCGGCCGATCCGCCGAAGTTGCCCCAGTTCTCCGACACGCTGGCCAGGTCGGATTCGATGTCGGGCGGCGACACCACGTGCAGCCACACCAGGCCGAGGTCCTCGGACATCGAAGAGAGGCGGCTGCCGTAGGACTCGTCCAGCCGCTCGTCCTCGCACAGGTCGCGCGAGCACACGGTGGTGGCCTCTTCGGACACGTTCATCCGGTGCGTCTTCCCGAACAGCGCGAAGATGCTGTTGGGGTGGTCGCTCGATATGGGCTGGCGGTCCTCCGTGGGAAGATTGCCGTCCATGATCGCCGGCTGGGCCCGCTCGGTGGAGTCGTAGACCGTGTAGGCGTTCTCGAACCAGGTGGAGTTGCGAGCCAGCTCCGCAAAGCCGGGATAGCGCTCGGTGTCCAGCTCGCCGTTCTCGTCGAGCAGCGTGTTGACCGGGAGCTCGTCGAGCAGCACCATCACGATGGGCGCCTGGGTCACCCCGCCGATCGTGCGGGCCTTGGCCTCGTCGGGGAAGGCCAGCTCGGAGATCGAGCCGCTGAACAGGAACAGCGCGAGGAAGACGAGCGGGACCGGGGACAGGATGTTCAGGAACGAGCGCACGGGCTCGGCCGCGGCCCAGAGCGCGGCCACGGCGCCCCCGATCACCAGCGAGAGGACGATCAGCACGACGTCGGACCCGTCGAACGCCTTCTTCAGGGCCTGGGCCGCGATCAGCGCCACGAGGACGGCGATCAACACGGTGTGGGCACCGCGCCGCGCCGTCGGCCCGGCCAGCCCCACCAGCAGCTCGATCCCCAGCAGCAGGAGCGGCGGCAGCGCCACCAGGAGCACCGAGAAGGAGATGATGTCGAAGCCCGACGAGCCGCGGGCGGCGAAGAACTCCGGGTTGTCCTTGAGCAGGTCGAACAGCGGCTGGGCCACCGCGAACGTCCACAGCACCGCGAGGTTGAGGTAGGCCCAGGCCGCCTCCCGGGGAAGGCTCCGCGGGCGAGGCCCGGCGGCTTCGGCGGTGCTCATCCCCGCTTCGGGGTGGCGTAGTACAGAACCCGGGTGCCCGACTCGAGGCGCTCGGAGCGCTCGACCTCGAAGGCCTCGCCGAGGACGCGCTCGAAGAAGCCCAGCTCGTAGTCGGGATGAAGGCCGTCGCGCTTGGGCGCGAGCAGCTTCTTGACCATCGGGTCCTCGCGGGTGGGGAATTCGATCACCAGCGCGCAGCCGAGCGAGGCCAGCCAGTCGACGAACTCGCGCACCGGCACGTTCGCGCTGATGGCCACGTGGTGCACCAGGGCCAGCGCCAGCACGAGGTCGGGCGTTCCGCGCCCGGCCAGCGTCTTGCGCTCGAGCCCGCGCCAGCCGAGGCCGGGCGACGGGTCGGCCAGGTTCATGGCCAGCGTGAGGATCTGCCGGTTGCCCTCGTCGCGCAGGTCTCGGTAGAGCAGCTCCACCGGTCCCTGATCGGCGTCGACGGCCACCACCGTGCCGGCGCCCTCGGCAGCGATGCGCGAATAGCGGCCGTTGTTGGCCCCGATGTCCCACACGAGCGGCCACGACCGCGAGCCGGCCACCTCCCGCACGAACTCGTCCTTGCGCCGCGCGTCGTCGTCGGTGTAGCTGTTGCGCTCGCCGTAGGCGGTCCAGACGCCCTCGGGCGGATTCCAGGCCAGGCGCTCGACCAGCTTGCGCATCTTGCGCACGTTGGCCACGAACAGCTCCTTCTTGAAGACGCGCTTGACCTCTTCCTTGACCTCACCCGGGCGGTCGGCGTAGCGCTTCTCGAGCCGCGCGTGCAGGAAGACGTTGGTGAACATCCCCTTGCGGAAGCGGTCACGAAACGACATGAGGGCCCGCATCTCGCTGGGCGTGATGCCGTCGATCGAGCCGCGCAGCCAGGGCTGGAAGGGCACGTCCTTCACCGACTGGAGCAGCAGCGGGTAGAGGTAGAGCATGCAGAACTGCCGGTAGCCGACCCAGGCCTCGCCTTCGCGCAGCCGCTCGAACGAGCCGACGTCCACGAACACCGGCCGCGCGCCTTCGAACTGGACGTTGTAGGGAGTCGAGTCCTTCAGGACGAGATCGTGGTCGAGAGCGGCCAGCAGCAGGTCCAACTGCACGAGCGCGGCGTCCTTGAGCATCGAGAACGTCCACTCGTACGGGTACGACACGAACGGGATCCGCTCGTGCCTGAGCACCGCCGCCGGCTTGTGGACGAGCAGGTTCTCGAGCGCGGCAATCTCGGCTGCCCGCTCGGTGCCCACCAGGTACTCGTGCTCGAGCAGGCCGGCCGCCTGCACGGCCTCGAAGTCGCTCAGCCCATCGGCCGACAGGGCCCGGTACACATCCCCGCCCGAGTAGAAGACCCGGCTCTCGGGGTCACGGAATGACCCGGGCTCTAGGCCTTCGGGCGCGGGCTTCGGCGTGTGCGTCTCGGGCATGGACATGGAGGAAGGGAAACCACCCCGCTGGGCCGCGGAGAGTAGCCGACAGATAAACCACCGGGACGGCGCCCAAGGGCGCCCCTGGCCCCCGCTAGACGGAGTCGGTGCTCCGAGCCTCGACCGACTTGGTCGTCTCGGGCTCGTCCTTGCGGATGCGGAGGAACCTGAGGATGCGGTTCCAGTAGAGCTTCGCGGTTACGGCGACCGCCGCCAGGCCGCCGGCGAGGATCTGCAGGATCATGCTCCCGCTGCCGGGGTCCAGATAAGCGAGAACGGTGGTCATCGTGGTAGGTGCTCCAAGGAACCGGGAACGGGGAGACCGCGCAGGCTAGCAGAGGTGTTGCCAGCCGGTGAACCGCGCGTGGCTACCTCGTTACTACCCGGGACAGGCTGATTCTCCTCCCGGACACCGGTATGTTAAATCCCTGCAAAGAGCGTGTAAACGCCCAGGCCACGCCGCGCATGAAGATCCAGCGTGGAACGCCCGTCCCGGCGATAGACCTCGGCCCGCCCGGTCACGGCCATCAGCGGCCGTCCCGTGGCCCTCCCCCAGACCCGCACCCGGCCGGCCAGCTTGCGCCGGCCCGACACCTTGATCACCACGCCCCGGCCGTGTGCGCTCTCGACCTCGTTCAGGGGCCGGCCGAGCTCCCAGGCCAGGTGGGGCTGCAGGGCGCGGTTGGTGGTGGCCGGGCCGTAGCGGTTGACCGCCTCGGCGCCTCCGGCCAGCTCGAGCGCCCGCTCGAGCTCGGCGTGCACATCCATCCGCACCCTCACCTCGCGCGCCTCCTGGCGCACGCCGCCGATGCTGCGGTCGAGCTGCGGGAGAGCGGCCAGCCCGATCAGCGCCACGGCGAAGGCGGCGCCCAGCGGCGCCAGCCGCCCGGCCAGGCCCCCGGCCAGCGCCTCGCCCGCCTGAGCCAGCCGGCCCGCGCCCACGCCGGCCAGGACACAGAAGAGCGCGAGCGCAGGCAGCACGTAGCGGGGGTTGCCGGAGAAACCGGCCTCGGTCATCAGCACGTAGAGCGCGACCTCGGCGCCGGCGGCCACACCGAGCGCCAGCACCGCCGCCTGCCGGCGCCACAGCGCCACCGCCGCCGCGACCAGCGTCAACAGCTCTGGCACCGGCCCGACGTGGTTGTGCACGCGGAGGGTCGCTCGCTTCCACGGCGACTCGTGGTGAGAGAGGCTCCAGAACGGCTCGCTGCGGGCCTGCTCGGCACCGTCGATCGGGTTGCCCGAGCCGAGCCAGTCGGGCACGAGCCAGGCCAGGGGCAGGAGGAGCATCATCCCGGCCACCAGCGGACGGAGGCCGGGCCTGGCCCAGAAGGCCCAGGCGGCGTAGGGAGCCAGGAACAGGAACAGCTCGGGGCGAAGCAGGCAGCCGAGCGTCCCGAGCACCAGCGCGTGCGCGGGCCTCCCGTCAAGGTGGCGCTCGATCGCCCACAGCATCAGCGCCACGGCCAGCGGCGCTTCGCTGCCGTGAGCCGCGAACTGGTAGGCGTCCGGCGTGAGAGCGAGCGCCAGCGCGGCCACCGCGCCGGCCGCGATGCCGGGCAGGCCCGGTCCGGTCATCCGCCGGGCCAGGCGAAAGGCGAACACGAGCGCCAGCAGGGCGCCGGTGCGGGCTACGACCATCCAGAGGGCCGGCGGAACGGCGCTGCCGAGCGCGTCGAGCGGCGCCACCAAGGCGGCGAAGGCCACCGGGAGCGGCTTCCACGACGGCCCGCCCGTGGTGTCGAGCTCGAGCGCCAGCGCCTCGCGCCCCCACACGAGCCAGGCCCACTGGTCGTAGCTCGCCTCCGACGGCAGCAGCAGGGACAATCCGGCCAGGGCCGCGCAGGCGGCGATCAGCTTTGCCATCGTCCGGCGGCACGCTAGGCCCGCACCCCCGGGGCTCTGTGAAGGCCACGTGACGAGGGCGTGAAAGAGTGATGAAGGCCGGAGCCTGCCGGACCCTGTTCTACGCTACGGGGCGGCCATGAAGCTGATCATCCAGATCCCGTGCCTCGACGAGGCGGAGACCCTGCCGGGCACCCTGGCCGATCTCCCACGTGAGGTCGCGGGCGTGGACGAGGTGGAGTGGCTCGTGATCGACGACGGCTCCACCGACGCCACGGTCGAGGTCGCGCGCGCGCACGGCGTGCACCACGTGGTGCGGCTCACCAACAACAAGGGGCTGGCCGCCGCATTCCAGGCCGGGCTCGACGCCTGCCTCAAGCTCGGCGCCGATCTGATCGTCAACACCGACGCCGACAACCAGTACTTCGGCGGCGACATCCCCAAGCTCGTCGCGCCCATCCTGGCCGGCGAGGCCGACATGGTGATCGGCGACCGCGAGACCGACCAGATCGAGCACTTCTCGCCGCTCAAGAAGCGGCTGCAGCGCCTCGGCAGCGCGGTGGTCCGGCGGGCGTCCGGCACCAACGTGCCCGACACCACCTCGGGCTTCCGCGCCTACAACCGCGAGGCGGCGCTGCAGCTGCAGGTGGTCTCGAAGTTCACCTACACCCTCGAGACGATCATCCAGGCGGGCAAGCAGACCGTGGCCGTCGACCACGTCCCGATCCGGACCAACGAGCAGACGCGCGAGTCGCGGCTGTTCCCGTCGATGTGGTCCTACGTGCGGCGTAACACGGCCTCGATCTTCCGCATCTACGCGCTGTACGAGCCGCTGCGGCTGTTCGTGGCCGCCGCGCTGGTCACCGCGCTGGTGGGCGCCTTCTTCTGGGTGCGCTTCGCCTACTTCGTCGTCATCGGCGACAGCGACGGCCACATCCAGTCGATCATCTTCGGCTCGACGCTGTTCATCATCGCCGTGCAGTTCGCCGCTCTCGGGGTTCTGGGCGACATCCTGGCCGGCAGCCGCGTGCTTCAGCAGCGCATCCTCGAGCGGGTGCGCCGGGTCGAGCTGCACGTGGGCGTGGAGCCCTCGCACTACGAGCCGGGCGCCGAGGACAGCGGCCAGGCGCGCACCACCGGCGCCCACGCCGGCCGGGCCACCGGCAAGACCGAGGAGCGAGAGGCGCTCAAGCTGTGAGTGACACCGAGTCCGTGCGCGGCCGGCCGGGCCGGCCGCTTCGGCCAAGCGGCGGCGCCACTGCGGACGTCCCCACCGGCAACACGTTCGACAAGTACGGATCGTCGAACCCGGTGGTGCGCCGCCTGATGACGGGCTTCCACACCGCTCTCGACGAGCTCTGGGACCGCGCCGCGCCGGAGTCGGTGCTCGACGTGGGCTGCGGCGAGGGCGTGCTCACCGTCGAGTGGGCCGAGCGGCTGGGCCACCGCCGCGTGGTGGGCATCGATCTCGACGACCCCAAGCTGCGCGCCGAATGGGAGCAGCGCTCGCGGCCCAACCTCGAGTTCAGAGGCGAGGAGGCCACCCGGCTCGGCTTCGCCGACTCGGAGTTCGACCTGGCCTCGGCGATCGAGGTGCTCGAGCACGTGCCCGAGCCCGAGGCCACCGTGGCCGAGATGGCCCGTGTGGCCCGGCGACACCTGCTGGTGTCCGTTCCGCGCGAGCCACTCTGGCGGGCGCTCAACATGGCCCGCGGCGCGTACCTGCGCGATCTGGGCAACACCCCGGGCCACGTGAACCACTGGTCCAAGCGGGACTTCGTCTCCCTCCTCTCGCGTCACGGGACGGTGGAGGAGGCCCGCTCGCCGTTCCCGTGGACCATGCTGCTTGTCCGGCTCGACGGCTAGCTCGGACTCCGTCTCCTACGGGCGCGGCGCGGCGATCCTGTCGGTGGGGATCGGCCTCACCGGCCTGATCACCTTCAGCTACTTCTCGCTCGCCTCGCACGCGCTGCCCGAGGCCGAGTACGGGCGCATCACGCTGCTGTGGTCGGCGATGTTCATCACCGTCTCGGTGCTCTACCGCCCGGTCGAACAGCTGCTCTCGCGGACGATCGCCGACCACGACGCACGCGGCATCGAGGGCTCCCATCACCTGCGCGTGGCCGCGACGATCCAAATGGGCCTTGCGCTGCTGTTCGTGCTGGTCGCCCTGGCCCTGCGCGGCCCGATCGAGGACGGCCTGTTCGACGGCTCGTCGGCGCTCTACTGGATCCTCATGGCCGGCGTGCTCGCCTACGCGGCGAGCTACTTCGCCCGCGGCTACCTCGCCGGTCACCGGCGCTTCGGCCTCTACGGCGGCCTCGTGCTCATGGAGTCGACGTCCCGCACGTTGTTCGCCCTGGCCGTGACGGTGGGCATCCTCGAGGGCCAGTCGGCGGTGGCCCTGGGCATCGTCGCCGCCCCCCTGGTCTCGCTGGCGGTGGTGCCCCCGGCCCTCGCGCGGCGCCTGGCCCCGGCGCCCGCTCCCGCCGCTGCGGGCCCCGACCCCGCGCAGCTCGACGCCGCCGCCCGCGACGAGCCCTCGGCCCGCGAGCCGGAGTTCACCCTGGCGCGAGGCAGCGGCTTCGCCGCCGCGGTGCTGCTGGTGATGCTGTGCGAGCAGACCTTCCTCAACGCCGGGCCGCTGCTGGTGGAGGCCACGACGGACGGCGGCGAGGGAGCGGTGCTCGCCGGGGTGGTGTTCAACGTGCTCCTGATCGCCCGGGCGGCCCTCACCCTCTTCCAAGCGGTGCAGACGGCGATCCTGCCCCACCTCACGCGGCTGCGCGCCGTGGGCGAGACCGATCGTCCAGGCGAAGCCGGCGGCTCGGCCGCCGGCGCACGATCCGATTTCCGGCGCAGCGTGAGCGTGACGCTGCTGGCCATCGTCTGCTTCGCCGGGGCGGTGGCCCTGGTGATGCTGGTGGCCGGCCCGACCGTGATGAACCTGCTGTTCGGAGGCGAGTACGACTACGGCCGTGGCGGACTGGTGCTGGTGGCGCTCGGCATGGGCCTCTACCTGGCGGCGGCCACCCTCAACCAGGCTCTCCTGGCCCACGCACGCGCCGGCCGCGCCTCGGCCGTGTGGGTGGTGACCGCGGCGGCGTTCGTGCTGTTCCTGCTGCTGGTGGAGTTCGACGACCGCGTGCTCCAGGTGGAGCTGGCCTTCACCGTGGCGGCGCTGGGCCTCAGCTCCGCCCTGTACGCGCTCTATCGCAGCACCTGACGTACGTATCCTCGGGAGCATGGCCAAGAAACCTCAGGTGGGCGACCCCGCACCCGACTTCGAGCTCGAGGGAACCGATGGGCGTTTTTCCCTGTCGGAGCACCGCGGCGAGCGCGTGGTCCTTCTCTTCTACCCCGGCGACAACACGGCGGTCTGCACGAAGCAGTTCTGCTCCTACCGCGACAACTCCGAGGCCTTCGGGGCGCTCGACGCCACCGTCGTCGGGATCTCGGGCCAGAGCGTGTCGTCGCACCGGGACTTCACCGACAAGCACAGCCTGACCGTGCCTCTGCTGGCCGACGAGAGCGGCGAGGTGGCCAAGAGCTACGGCGCCCGCGCGCCCGTGGCGGGCACCAAGCGGGCGGTGATCATCGTCGACGAGGACGGCATCGTCCGTCATCGCCACGACCACCTCTTCGGGCTCGACTTCCAGACCGTGGGCGATCTGCGCACGGCACTCGAATCGCTCCCTGCTCGCGCGGCCTGAACGGGGAGGGCGTGCCCGGCGAGACGCTGTCCATCCCCGCGCGCTTCAGCGGCCCGCCCGGGTCGGCCAACGGCGGCTACACCTGCGGCCGCGTGGCCCAGCTGGTCGGAGCCGAGGAGGTCGAGGTGGCCCTGCGCGCTCCCCCGCCGCTCGACACCCCCCTGGCCGTCGAGCGCGACGGCCGGGGCGTGGAGCTCTTCGAGAGGGAGACCCTGGTCGCCGAGGGACGGCCGGCCGAGCTTCTACTGGAGGTCCCCGACGCCGTGCCCGCGGACGAGGTTGCGCACGCCGAGGAGGAGGGCCGCGAGCGCTGGACCGCCCGGCATCCGTTTCCCACCTGCTTCGTCTGCGGGCCCGACCGGCAGCCCGGCGACGGCCTGCTGATCTTCCCGGTGGAGCTGCCCGGCCGCGACGGGTTGTACGGCGCGTCCTGGACCCCCGACGACTCGGTTGCCGACGGCGACGGCTACGCATGTACCGAGGACGTTTGGGCGGCGCTCGACTGTCCCACCAGCGCCCCGGTGGCCAACTACGGCGACGGGCCCCCGGTGGTGCTGGCCCGCCTCACCGCGCGGCTCGGCTGTCCCGTGCGCGTGGGCGAGGCGCACACGATCCTGTCCTGGGCCCTCGATCACGACGGGCGAAAGCGCCACTCCGCGGCGGCGCTGTACGACTCCGAGGGCCGGATGCTGTGCGCCTCGCAGGCGCTCTGGATCGAGCTTCGGCAGTAGAGGTTCAGTCAGAGCAGCGTGTTCACAATCGAGCAGCGAGATGATCTGCGCGAGCGGGTGCTGCGAGTCGCGCGCGACGATGACCGCGTTGTCGCGGGCGCCGTCGTCGGCTCGCTGGCGTGGGACGAGGGCGACCGCTTCTCCGATCTGGATCTCACGTTCGGCATCGTCGATCATGTCTCCGTCGCCGCGGTGCTCGCCGACTGGACACGCACGCTCAGCCACGAGCTGGCCGCGGTCCAGCTTGTCGATCTCGAGCGCGGCCGCACTGTCTACCGGGTCTTCCTCCTGCCGCAAGCGCTCCAGTTCGACCTGTCGATGACCCCGGCGTCGCACTTTCGGCCTGCCGGTTCGCGGTTTCGGCTGGTGTTCGGCGAAACGGCTGCCGGCGAACCCGCGGTCCCGCCGCCGAAAGGCCAGCTCTTCATCTCAACGCCGGCGGTGGCTGAGGATCTCTTCGGCTGGGGCGTCATCTACGCGCTGCACGCCCGCGCATGCATCGAGCGTCGGCGCGTCTGGCAGGCCGAGCACTACGTCGGCGCCGTACGCGACCACGCGCTGTCGCTGGCCTGCCTACGCCGAGGCCTGCCCGCCGTCCAGGCCCGCGGATATGACGACCTACCCGTCAAGACACTTGCCCGATTCGCGCAGACGCGCGTCGATTCGGTCGCGCCCGAGTCACTCCGGGCAGCCCTCGCCGCTTCAGTGTCGATGCTCATAGACGAGGCAGCCGAAGCCGATCTGCCAACCGCAGACGTCGTCGCGGAGCGGATCGCCGATGGCTCGGTGAGATCCGACACGCCTTGCTCGGGCACCTCGGACAGCGCGCCCGAGACAGACTCGCGGGTCTCAGGTGTTTGGCTTGATCTCCCAGAGGACCTGGCCGGGTTTGTTGCTCGCCCCCCTGCAGGTGTATTGCGGGTTGGAGGACGTGCAGGTGTTGCTGAATGGACCGGTCCAGGGATACGTGGTGGTGATGGTGAAGGTCCCCGGAGGAACGCTCGGCTGCATGGAATTGGCAGCGAAGTTCCAGACGGTGGTGTTGGAGCAGCCGAGCAGCGGCCCGCCGTCCGATCCCCAGTTGGCTATGCCGGTGAGGGCTTCGAGCGCGGTGCCGGGGCGGACCTCCGGGTCCCAGACGTCGGTCGCCAACTTCGAACTGGAGACCGTGTCGAGGTCGTAGAGGGTGTGGTTCAGCAACGTCGCCGAGCAGTCGTGGCCGCCGGACGTATCGCCCAGCACCGAAGGCGCACCGAGGATCGACAGGGAGGCGGCGCCGAATCGACGGGGCACAGGGGCCAGAGCGACTCGTCCGCGCCGGCGGCCCTTGCTCAACGGCATGGCTCGGTAGCTCACCCGGTGGCGGGAGGCGCTGTAGCCAGGCCGGCTCAACCTGAGCGCCACCGCGCGCCCAGGGCGTCGGCCCGCGATATGAAGCACGCCGGTGGCCGCGGGCGTCCCGCTCGGAAACAGTCGGCGGTGCAGCCTCGCGACTGAGACCGCACCGGAGCGTCCGCCATTGGTTACCCATGTGACCTGTCGGCCGACGCCGCGCAGTATCAGCCGGCCTCCTCTGACCTCACCGCTCTTGGCCGAATGCACGAACACGGTGGCGCCGCCCGGCGCAGCCGGGGCGGTCGCGGGCCACGCGCCGATCAGCCCGGCCACGACGAGAACCAGTCCGGCGATCTTCCGAGAGAACCAGACGCCCAAGGCGGCTCATCCTACATGCGGCCTGGTGACAGGTCTGGTTAGGTAGGGACATCCTGACGAGGAGAGACCATGCCTGAGGACAAGGTCGGAACGCGCGAGGAATGGCAGGCCGCGCGCGACGAGCTGGCAAAGCTCGAAGCCCAGCAGGCCGAACGGAATGAGGAGATCAAGCGCAAGCGACGCGAGCTGCCCTGGGTCGCGGTTGAGAAGGAGTACGAGTTCGACACCCAGGAGGGCAAGAAGACACTTGCGGAGCTGTTCGACGGCCGCTCCCAGCTGCTGGCCTACAACATCATGTACGGACCCGACTACGCGGTCGGGGCCTGTCCCGGATGCACGAACCTCGCCGACGGCTTCGACGCTACGACGCTGCTTCACCTCAACAAGCGCGACGTGACCATGATCTGTTTCTCGCGGGCGCCAATCGACCGGCTCACCGCCTACAAAGAGCGCATGGGCTGGGAGTTTCCGTACGCCTCGACCTACGACACCGACTTCCCCTGGGACTTCGGCCTGGCGCTGACCGAAGACCAGGCCGAGCAGATCCCCGAGGTCAAGCAGATGGTCGACGACCCGCCCGAGTGGCTTAGGTTCTGGGCGTCCCAGGTCGGCGCCGAGCTCAAGGATGGCCTCCGCGAGAACCCGAGCTACATCGCCTTCGCGAAGGACAACGGAACCGTCTACCACACATATACGGTGTCGGCGCCTGACCCGTTCGTCGCGCCGTACCTCAACTTCCTGCTCGACCGAACGCCGAAAGAACAGCCCGGAGGACCGCTCAACTACCGGAAGGACGAGTACCCGGACTGAAGTACCCATCCGGTCGGGGCCAGCCAGCAAGCCACCGTAGGATTGCGGCGTGCCGTTCACACTCAGGAACCTCAGGGAGGACCTGGAGGACGTCGGGTCCAGGTTCGACGGCGCACCGGATCTGGAGTTCCGGTTGGCGACCGAGGCGCTCGAGCTCGAGCAATCCGGCCTGAGCTATCAGCGCGTCCCGCCCGGCTATCGCTTTCCGTACGGCCACACGCACAAGAAGCAGGAGGAGGTGTACGTCGTCGTGCGCGGGAGCGGGCGGATGAAGCTCGACGCCGAGATCGTCGAGCTCAAGGAGTGGGACGTGGTGCGTGTCCCGCCCGGGACGTGGCGAGGCTACGAAGCCGGGCCGGAGGGCCTCGAGATCATCGTCATCGGCGCGCCCAATCTCGGCGATGCTCGGCGCGAAGACGTCGAGGGCCAGCGCGACTGGTGGGCTGACTAGGTGTAGCTCCTGGCTCGCACCCCTCGAGGAGGGCATGCGCAGCTCGGCCGGCCTCAGATCGGCTGCAGCATCGATTCGCCGCAGTTGCGGCAGATCACGTTCGCCGTGTCCGACATGCGGGCGATGGTCGAGTGGGCGAGGCAGTTGGGGCACTCGGAGCGCAGCTCGAAGCGGTGCAGGCAGGACACGCAGCGGTAGCGGCCGGCCAGATTCGTGCCGCGCAGCCACGGCTCGCCGCAGTCCGGGCAGATGGGCCCGAGATCGATTCGCTCCTCGTCGCTCACCGGCATCGCCCGGTCAACGCTAGCCGGTCGCGCCACGCGGCAGCCGGGCGGCGTGGCCGCGCAGCCACTCGTCCGCCGTCATGGGACGCCTCCCCGCGGGATGGACCTCGAGCAGGTCGAGTGCCCCGGTGGCGGTGCCGTACAGGAGGCGCCCGTCGCGGACCTCGAGCCTGCCCGCAGGCGGTCCCTCATCCGGGACGAGCGAGGCCCGCACGACCCCGAGGCGCTCGTCCCACGGCAGCTCGAGGTAAGCGCCGATGTGGGGTCTGAGCGCGCGCACGCGTCGCTCCAGCTCCGCGGCGGAGCGGCCCGGATCGAGCAGGCGGTCCGCCGCCTCGATCTTCTCGGCGTAGGTGGCTCCCTCATCCGGCTGCTCGCGACACGGCGGTCGCAGGTCGAGCGCTTCCACCAGGAGCTCGCCGCTCAGGTCCGCCAGCCGAGCAGCGAGGCTGCCGTGGTCGTCGTCGGGCCCGATCGGCTCCGGCCGCTGCAGGCACATGGGCCCGGCGTCGAGCTCGGCTGTGGGCTTCATGATCGTCACGCCGGTGTCCTCGTCGCCGGCCTCGATCGCGCGCTCGACCGGCGCGGCGCCGCGCCAGCGCGGCAGCAGTGAGGGATGCACGTTCAACAGCTCGTGCTCGGACAGCAGCGGCTCCTTGATCAGGGCCCCGAAGGCGCAGATGACCACCGTGTCGGGCTGTGCCGCGGCGATCGCCGCGCGCGCCTCCTGCCCGTTCACGTCCTCCGGCTGCAGCACGTCGATGCCGAGCAGACCGGCCGTCTCCGACACCGGCGGCGCCGCCAGCCGGCGGCCGCGTCCCCGGGGCCGGTCGGGCCGGGTCACCACCAGCAACGGCCGGTGCGCCGTGGCGGCGAGCCGGTCGAGCACGGCGGCGGCGAAATCCGAGGTGCCGAGGTAGACCGTGGCCACGGGTCGAGCCTAGTCCGGCCCGCGGTGTGCAAGTGACATACGGCACAGAGGGGAATCAGCGGCTCCCCGCCGGGTCCTCTCCCCAAGCGGCCGAATCGGCCGACCTCCAGGAAAGGATGCTTCATGCAGCGCAGGAAGATCCTCACAGCAGTCGTCGGCGCAGCCCTTGTCGCAGCGGTCCCAGTTGCCGGCGCCCAGACGGGCGAGACCCCGTCGCCGATCACGGCGCCCGTGCCGATCCTGATCCCGCTATGCGACGGCCAGCCCGCCACGATCGTCGGGCTGGGCGGGGCCGACACGCTCGAAGGCACCCCTGGCAACGACGTCATCGCCGGTCTCGGCGGCAACGACGACATCCGCGGAAAGGGCGGCAACGACACCATCTGCGGTGGAGACGGCAACGACAGCATCACCGGCGGCGACAACGACGACACGGTCCTCGGCGAGGACGGTGGCGACACCCTGAAGGGCGCGAACGGCGTCGACTCCCTCGATGGCGGAAGGGGCCGAGACCGTCTCGATGGCGGCTCGGAGGACGACACGCTCGACGGCTCCAACGGCAGCGACACGCTGCTCGGCCGGGACGGCGAGGACACCCTGGCCGGCGGAGAGGCCAACGACAAGGCGCACGGCGGCGGCGACGTCGACGACGTGCGGGGCGGCCCCGGCGACGACGTGGTTCACGGCGGCGACGACGCCGAGTTCATCGTCCAGGGCGGCGACGGCGACGACGTCGTCTTCGGCGGCCGCGGCGACGACAAGAACCTGCAGGGCAACGACGACGAAGACGTGATGGACGGCGGCCCCGGCAACGACATCGTGTCCGGCAGCGACGACATCGACGTCCTGCGCGGCGGCGGTGGAGCCGACCGCGTGAACGGCCAGGACGACAACGACGAGGTCGACGGCGGACGCGGTGCCGACATCTCCCTCACCGGCGGTGAGGGGGACGACGCGATCAACGGCGGCGCCGGGGTCGACCTGTTCTGCGACGGCGGCGGCCAAGCCGGCGACCAGATCGTGAACTGCCCCTAGACGGCTCGG
Source organism: uncultured Thermoleophilaceae bacterium (assembly GCA_963751105.1). GTDB lineage: Bacteria > Actinomycetota > Thermoleophilia > Solirubrobacterales > Thermoleophilaceae > JACVRW01. Next base: position 1,800,627 of record CAVVTG010000002.1, read on the forward strand.
CCCGGCCCGCTGGACGCGGGCCGGGCCCAGGCCTCTCCTCATACGCGAAAAGGAGCCACCATGCTCAAGAAGCACCTCAGCTACTCCAACATCGCTGCCAGCATCGCCATGTTCATGGCATTGGGTGGCACCGCGGTGGCCGCCGCGACCCTCGAGCGCGACAGCGTCGGCGCGCCACAGATCAAGAAGGACGCGGTCCGCTCGCCGGAGATCCAGAAGGGTGCGGTCCGTTCATCGGAGATCTTGGACGACAGCGTGAAGGCCGTCGACCTCACGGAGCAGGCCGCATCTGACGTTCTGGGCGAGATCCATGTGGCAGAGAGGACTACGCCCTCAGTCGCGCCGGACTGCGGCCGCGAAGAGGTCCGGGGGTGCCCGGACATCCTCAGGCTGGTCCTGCCCTCGGGAGCAGACAACTGGCTGGTCCAAGCCAAGCTGGTCACCAACGGCGTGGCCGTAGGGAGCTTCGTCATCGAGCACTGCGGCCTCGTGGACACCGAGAAGCCGGGGCCGAACGCCCTGCTGGACGAACTCAAGTACACGGAAGGCCTGGACGCGATGGCGCTCAGCGGAGTGGTGAGGAAGAGCGCTGGAAACCCGGCGGTCGCGCTGCGCTGCACCTCGCGGCCCGAGAATCAGACGACCACGGAAAACGTGAAGCTGACGGCGCTCGAGGTGGGGTCGGTGACCGGGCCCTGACCCTCAGCGCACCACCAGCACCAACAGCGTTCGCGGCCCGTGGACTCCCTCCACCCGGTCGAGCTCGATGTCCGAGGTGGCGGAGGGTCCGGAGACGAAGGTCAGCGGGCGCCCCTCGCGCACCGCCGGCTCGAGCTTGGCCACCGCCTCGGGCACGAGACCGACGATCTGGTCCTCGCGCACGACGCAGATGTGCAGGTCGGGAACGAGGGTGAGCGCCCGGCGGCCCTGGCCGGGCCCGCCGTCGAGCACGAAGCTGCCGGTCTCGGCGATGCCGGCGGCGCAGCCGGTGAGCGCGCCGTCGAGCTCGTCGAGGTCGTGTGGCGAGAGGCCGTCGTCCTCGATCAGCTCGACGCCGTCGGGACGCCAGGCGGCGGGGAGACCGGCGGGCACGCCCAGCCGGCGCGCGCCGTGTTCCTCGCACAGAGCCGCCACGCGGGCCGGCAGCTCGGCCTCGGTGATGCGGTCGACGGTGGCCCGGTATTCGGCCACCCGCTCGGCGAAGACCGCGACGATCTCCTCATGGGAACGGTCGTCGGTCGTGCGGTAGGCCGCGGGCTCGGGAGGGGCGTCGGGCTCGGCGTCTACGGAAGCAGTGAGGGCTGCGCGGACCCGCTCCAGGACCACCGCCCGGGAATCGCCACGGGGCGCCGTCGCAGGCACGCTATCTACGTTAGGCCCCGATGTCGGGCTCAACGTAGCTCGCGTGACCGGCGGGGCGCCATCGGGCTCCCCGCGCGTGCGGCGCCACCAATCGCGGAAGCTCTCCTTGGCCGGGGCGGGCAGGTCGCGCGACATCGTCCAGCCGGCCAGCGGCCCCGGCACGTTGGGCAGCTTGCCGTTGCGGGCCAGCGGGCGGCTGCCGGCCCGGGCCAGCTTCTGGGCTCGTTCGTAGCTCTCGCGGGTCGAAAACGCCCGGTACAACCCCTTCATTGCCAGTCGTTCGGGATCCCTCGGCGACGCCTCGGCCCGCTCCCGGGTCCGCAGATGGATGAGCAGCCGCGGGATCTCGATCTTCACCGGGCACACCTCGCCGCACGCGCCACACAGGGACGAGGCGTAGGGCAGCGAGCCGGCGGCCTCCATGCCCTCCAGCTGCGGGGTCAGGATCGCCCCGATCGGCCCGGGATAGACCGACTCGTAGGCGTGGCCGCCCACCCGCGAGTAGACCGGGCACACGTTGAGGCAGGCGCTGCAGCGAATGCAGCGAAGGGCCTGGCGTCCCACCTCGTCGGCCAGCGCGTCCGTGCGGCCGTTGTCGAGCAGGACGAGATGGAACTCACCCGGCCCGTCGCCCTCGCGCACCCCGCTCCAGAACGACGTGTAGGGGTTCATGCGCTCGCCCGTCGAGGAGCGCGGAAGCAGCTGGAGGAAGACCTCCATGTCGCGCCAGCCCGACAGGATCTTCTCCACCCCCATGAGGGTCACAAGGACCTCCGGGAGCGTGGTGCACATGCGGCCGTTGCCCTCGGACTCGACCACGCAGACGGTGCCGGTCTCGGCCAGCGCGAAGTTCGCCCCGCTCACGCCCATGCGGGCGGACAGGAACTTCTGGCGCAGGTGCAGGCGGGCGGCCTCGGCCAGCGCCGCCGGCTCGTCGGTCAGGTCCGGCCGGTCGAGCTCGCGCCGGAACAGATCACGGATCTCCGCCCGGTTGCGGTGGATGGCCGGCACGAGGATGTGCGACTGCCGGTCATTGCCGAGCTGCACGATCAGCTCGGCCAGGTCGGTCTCCACTGCGCTGATCCCCGATGCCGCCAGCGCCTCGTTGAGCTTGATCTCGTCGGAGGCGATCGACTTGACCTTGACCAGCTCGTCGAAGCCGTGGGAGCGCGCGATGCCGGCGACGATCGAACACGCCTCGTCGCCGTCGGCCGCCCAGTGGACCTTCCCGCCCGCGTCCGCCACGGCTGCCTCGAGGCGCTCCAGCTCGGTGTCGAGCCGTAGCAGCGCGTGGTCCTTGGCCGCGGCGCCCGCCGTCCTCAGCTCCTCCCAGTCCGGCAGCTCCGCCACCACCCGGGCGCGCTTGTCGCGGATGGTGCGGGTGGCCCGACCCAGGTTGGCCCGCAGCTGCGTGTTCGCCAGCGCCTCGCGCGCGGCGGCCGGGAAGCTCATCCGCCGGGCTCCTCGTCGGTGGAGGCCAGGATCTCGGCCAGGTGCGCCGCCCGCACACCCGTGCGCCCGCGCGACAGGCCGCCGCCCATGTGCATCAGGCAGGAGGAATCGACCGCGCACAGCACCTCCGCGCGGGTGTCGAGCACCGAGCGCAGCTTGTCCGACAGCATCGCAGTCGACACGTCGGCGTTCTTGACCGCGAAGGTCCCGCCGAAGCCGCAGCACTCCTCGGCTTGGGGAAGCTCCACCAGATCGATGCCGCGCACCGATCGCAGCAGCCGTTGCGGGCGGTCGCCGAGCCGCAGCGTGCGCAGCGAGTGGCAGGTGGGGTGGTAGGTCACGCGGTGGGGAAAGTACGCCCCCACGTCCTCCAGCTCCAGCACGTCCACCAAAAGCTCTGACAACTCGTGGACGGGAGGGGCGTCGCCGTCGAGCTGCTCACGCAGCGTTCCCGCGCACGATGCGGACGGGCAGACGACCGCGTCGTAGCCCGACAGCACGGCGCCCGTCCGGCGGGCCAGCGCCTCGCCCTCGGGCGCATAGCCCGAGTTCAGGTGCATCTGGCCGCAGCAGGTCTGCTCGAACGGGAAGTCCACCTGGTGGCCGAGTCGCTCCAGGAGGCGGACCGTGGATCGCCCTACCCCGGGAAACAGGGTGTCGCCCAGGCAAGTGACAAACAGACCCAATCGCACACAAAGAGTTTCCCCGATGCGGGCCCGGGGCAACCCGCAACGTGAGAAACGCTACGAGGGGGGACCACACCGTGTACACGCAGGACTTCGACCCAGTATCGAGCTCGCTCGGGCTCAGCTCGATATTCGCGGTGCTTCCCGTGCTCGTGCTGTTCGTGCTTCTCGGCGGGCTGAAGGTCGCCGCGCAGTGGGCGGCGCTGGTCGCGCTCGCCGTGGCCATGCTGGTGGCGCTGATCGTCTACGGGATGCCGATCGACCACACGCTGCTCTCGGCCAGCGAGGGCGCCGTGTTCGGCCTGTTCCCGATCATGTGGATCGTCGTCGCGGCCATCTGGATCTACAACATGACCGTCGAAACCGGTCACTTCGAGGTGCTGAGACGGTCGTTCGGCGCGATCTCCACCGACCAGCGCGTGCAGGCCGTGATCATCGCCTTCTGCTTCGGCGCGCTGCTCGAGGCGCTCGCGGGCTTCGGCACACCGGTTGCCATCACCGCGGTGATGCTGATCGCGCTCGGGTTCAAGCCGATCAAGGCGGCCTCGGTGGCGCTCGTGGCCAACACCGCGCCGGTGGCCTTCGGCGCCATCGCCATCCCGATCGTCACCCTCGCCGAGATAACCGGCCTGCCCAAGGATGACCTCGGCGCGATGGTCGGCCGTCAGACGCCGTTCCTCGCCCTGATCGTTCCCCTGATCCTGGTCGGCATGGTCGACGGCTCTCGCGGCATCCGCCAGGCCTGGCCGGCCGCCGTGGCCGGGGGGTTTGTCTTCGCGGTCGCCCAGTTCCTGTGCTCCAACTACGTCTCGGTAGAGCTCACCGACATTGTCGCGGCACTCTTCTCCACGGGCGCGATCGTGCTGCTGCTGCGGGTGTGGGAGCCGTCCGAGCCGCTCACCGGAGAAGCTGACGACAACGGCGGCATCGGCCGGCCCGCCGTGGCCGGAGCAGAGGGGCACGATCCCGCGATGGAGGAGGAGGTGCGGCGTCGCGACGACACCGTCAAGGATCCGCCCAGCGACGTGCTGCGCGCCTACTCGCCCTACCTGATCATCATCGCCGTCTTCTCGATCGCTCAGATTCCGGCGATCAAGGACGCGCTGGCCGAGTCGCCCTGGACCACCACCTTCCAGTGGCCCGGCCTGGACGTGGTCACCCCCGAGGGCGAGCCGCTCACCTCGCTGACCTTCAACTTCAACTGGCTGCCCGCCGCCGGCACCCTGCTGCTGATCTCGGGCCTGCTCACCATGGCGGTTCTGCGCGTCTCGCCCGGCCGCGCCGTCAAGGTGGCCGGTGCCTCGTTCGACCAGCTCAAGTGGGCGATCCTGACCGTGTCCGCCGTGCTGGCGCTGGCCTACGTGATGAACCAGTCGGGCCAGACGATCACCCTCGGCCTCTGGGCCGCGGGCGCGGGTGACTTCTTCGCCTTCCTGTCGTCGATCATCGGCTGGCTGGGCGTGGCGGTCACCGGCTCGGACACCTCGTCCAACGCGCTGTTCGGGGCGCTGCAGGTGACGGCGGCCAAGGACGCGGGGATCTCCCCCACCCTGCTGGCTGCGGCCAACAGCTCGGGCGGTGTGCTCGGGAAGATGGTGTCGCCCCAGAACCTGGCGATTGGCGCGGCGGCGGTGGGGCTGGCCGGCCAGGAGGGCGATCTGTTCCGTAAGGTGCTGGGCTGGAGCCTCATTCTCGTGCTCGCCATGTGCGTACTCGTCTACCTGCAGTCCACCGCGGTCCTCGATTGGATGGTCGTGAAGTGACGACAGCCGTGGCCAGCCAGGCCTTGGCCGGCCGGCTCGAGGGCGTGGTGGGCCACGAGCACGTGATCACCCATCCGCGCCGGCTCGCCACCTATGAGTCGGACGGCCTTCTCCAGTACGCCTCCACCCCGGCGATGGTTGTGCTGCCCGGCTCCGCGAACGAGGTGGCCGAGGTGGTGCGGGCCTGTCACGAAGCCGAGATGCCGTGGACGGCGCGCGGCGCCGGCTCGGGCCTGTCGGGCGGGGCGATGCCCGTGGAGGACGGGGTGCTGATCGGCCTCTCGCGCATGCGCAGCATCCTCGAGATCGATCTCGACAACGGCCGCGTGCTGGTCGAGCCCGGCGTGACCAACATCGCTGTCTCGGAGGCCGTGGGGCCCAGTCACTTCTACCCGCCGGACCCCTCGAGCCAGATCGTGTGCACGATCGGCGGCAACGTGGCCGAGAACTCCGGCGGCGCCCACTGCTTCAAGTACGGCTTCACCACCAACTACGTCACCGGGCTCGAGCTGGTGCTTCCTGACGGATCGCAGATCAGCGTCGGTGGCCGCGAGCTCGACCATCCCGGCTACGACCTGATGGGCGCGTTCGTGGGCTCCGAAGGGACCCTCGGAATCGCCACCGGCATCTGGTTGCGCGTGGTCCCGGCGCCCGAGGCGGTGCGGACGCTGGTGGCCTTCTTCGACTCCACCGTGCAGGCGGGCGAGGTGGTGTCGGAGATCGTGTCCGCCGCCATCACGCCGGGGGCGATCGAGATGATGGACAACCTCTCGATCCGGGCCGCCGAGGGCGCCACCCACGCGGGCTACCCGACCGACGCCGGGGCCGCCCTCGTGGTCGAGCTGGACGGTTCGGAGGCCGAGTGCGAGGCCCGCTTCGACCAGGTGGTGAAGATCTGCGAGGACGCGGGAGCCAACTCGGTGCGGGTCGCCCAGGATGAGGACGAGCGCGCCCTGATCTGGCGCACCCGTAAGGCCGCCTTCGCGGCCATGGGCCGCGTGGCCCCGAACTACTACGTGCAGGACAGCGTCATCCCCCGCACCCGGCTGGCCGAGGTGCTCGGCCAGATCGACGACCTGGCCAAGGAGCACGACCTCCAGGTGGCCAACGTCTTCCACGCCGGCGACGGCAACCTGCATCCGCTCGTGTGCTACGACGGCGGCAAGCCCGGCGAGGCCGAGCGCGCCGAGGAGCTCGCCGGCCTGATCGTGAAGGTGTGCGTGGACGCCGGCGGCTCGATCACCGGCGAGCACGGCGTGGGCGTGGACAAGAAGCGCTACATGCCGTCGATGTTCGACGAGCGGGATCTGTCGGTGTTCCAGCGGCTGCGCTGCGCCTTCGATCCCGAGCAGCGCGCCAACCCGGGCAAGGTCATGCCCACCCCGCGGCTGTGCGGGGAGGTGCCCGGTCCCTATCGCCGGCACCCGCTCGAGCAGGCGGGCCTGGCCGAGCGCATGTGATGGAGGTCGCCCAGGCACCGTCCACCCGCGAGGAGCTGGCGAGCCTGCTGCGCTCCGCCGGCGAGGCCGGCACGCCGGTGCGCTTCGTGGGCGGCGCCACCAAGCTCGGCTGGGCCGCGCCGGCTCCCGAGCCGGTCACCGATGTGCCCACCGCCGGCCTCGACCGGATCATCGAGCACAACGCCGGTGACCTGACCTCGGTCCTCGAGAGCGGCGTCCCGCTGGCTACCGCGCAGGCAACCTTCGGCGAGGCCGGCCAGATGCTGGCGCTCGACCCGCCTGACGACGGGGCCACCATCGGCGGCGTCATCGCCACGGCCGATTCCGGCCCGCTGCGCTCCCGCTACGGAGGGGTGCGCGACCTGGTGGTGGGCATGCGCGTGGCGCTGTCCGACGGCACGCTGGCCAAGAGCGGCGGGAAGGTGATCAAGAACGTGGCCGGCTACGACCTGGCCAAGCTCTTCGCCGGCTCGTTCGGGACGCTGGGGGCCATCGTCGAGGTGTCCATCCGCCTTCACCCCCTGCAGCCGGAGAGCGTCACCGCGATCGGCTCGGTGGACGATGCCGCCGACCTGGGCCGCGCCGCCATCGCCCTGGCGCGCGAGCCGCTCGAGCACGCGGGCTTCGACGTCCGCTGGAAGGAGGGGTCCGGCGCGCTGCTCGTCCGCTTCGCCGGGGCCGCGCCCCGGCCCCAGGCGGAGTCGGCTGCCCGGCTGCTCGGCGAGGCCGGGCTGCCGGCCGAGATCGTGGAGGACGACGAAGCGCTCTGGAAGGAGCAGCGCGCCGGCCAGCGGGCGGCGGACGAGGGCGACACGGTGGTCCGCGTGTCGGGGCTCCCTACTCAGCTCTCCGGCCTGGTGACCGCGGTTGAGCGAGCCGGCGGCAGTCTCGTCGGCCGGGCCCCGCTGGGTCTCTACTGGGTACGGCTGCCCGGCGCCTCGGCCGAGGCGATCGAGACGCTGCGCTCGGAGCTCCGCCCGTCCCCGTGCGCGGTGCTCGACCGGCCGGCCGGCATGGAGATCGATCCCTGGGGGCCGCCCACGGGCGGTGGCCTAGAGCTCATGCGCCGTCTGAAGGACGGCTTCGACCGGGCCGGGATCTGCAACCCGGGGACCTACGTGGGAGGCCTGTGAGCGGCTACGACGACACGCGCGCGCCCCAGCTCGAGCTGATCGACGACTGCGTCCACTGCGGCTTCTGCCTCCCCACCTGCCCGACCTATGTGCTGTGGGGCGAGGAGATGGACTCCCCGCGCGGGCGCATCGTGCTGATGAAGGAGGGTCACGAGGAGGTGTCGGGCCCGCTCGTCGAGCACCTCGACAACTGTCTGGGCTGCATGGCCTGCGTGACCGCGTGTCCGTCGGGCGTGCAGTACGACAAGCTGCTGGAGGATGCACGGGCGCAGGTCGAGCGCAACGCCGAGCGGCCTCCGGTCGAGAAGGCCCATCGCCGGCTGGTGTTCGAGCTGTTCACCCGGCCTGGACGGCTGCGGGCGGCCGCACCCGGGCTGAGCGCCGCCCGGGCGCTCGGGCTCGAACGCATCGCGCGGCGCCCTCGGGTCAAGAAGCTGGCGCCACGCCTCGCCGCGATGGCCGGGCTGGCCCCCACCGCGACCCTCAAGGAGGCCTGGACACGGCTGCCCGAGCACCACGACGCCGTTGGCGAGCAGCGCGGCACGGTGGCGTTCCTGCAGGGCTGCGTCCAGCGCGTGTTCTTCGGACAAGTCAACGAGGCCACCGTCCGCGTGCTGACCGCCGAGGGATTCGAGGTGCACTCGCCGCGCCTGCCCCGCTGCTGCGGCGCGCTGCCGCTGCACGCGGGCGTGGACCACGAGGCCCGCGGGCTGGCGAAGCAGACCATCGAGGCGCTCGAGGGCTACGACACCATCGTGGTCAACGCCGCCGGCTGCGGCTCGGCAATGAAGGACTACGGACACGTGCTGCGCGACGAGCCGGACTGGGCCGAACGGGCCGAGAGCTTCTCGGCAAAGGTCAGGGACGTGACCGAGCTGCTGGCCGAGGCGGGCCCCCAGGCCGAGCGCGGCCCGGTGCCCATGAAGCTCGCCTATCACGACGCCTGTCACCTCGCCCACGCGCAGGGTGTGCGCTCCCCGCCGCGAGATCTGCTGCGCGGCGTTCCCGAGCTCGAGCTGGTGGAGCCGGCCGAGTGGGAGATCTGCTGCGGCTCCGCGGGGATCTACAACCTGACCAAGCCCGAGCCCGCGGCCGAGCTGGGCGAGCGCAAGGCGCGCAACCTGCTCGACACGGGCGCCGAGGCCATCGCGGCCGCCAACCCCGGCTGTGCCCTCCAGATCACGGCCCATACCGCCCGGCTGGGCCGCGAGCTCCCGGTGTACCACCCGATGGAGCTGCTGGACCGCTCGATCAGCGCGGCGCGCTGAGCGCGGTGCGCGACCCGGTCGCCCGGACACTGGCCCGGGTGCGCGTGCCTCGCACGGGGCTCGTGGTGTCGGTCTGGCGTGGCCGTGACCGCGTCGACACCTGGCACAGGGGCGACCTGCCCGCCGGCGCCGACACTCTGTTCGAGATCGGCTCTATCACCAAGGTCTTCACCGCCACTCTCTTGACCGGGATGACGGCCTCGGGCGAAGTCGACGTCGACGATCCCGTTCAGCGTCACCTGCCGAGCGGGGTGGAGATGCCGTCGCGCGGCCGCGACATCACCCTGGCCGACCTGGCGTCACACCGTTCCGGCCTGCCCGCCCTCCCGCGCGGGCTGCTCGTACCCGCTCTCACCACCAGGCGCCGGGACCCCTACGCCCGCTGGGACGCCAGGCGGCTGGAGGCGGCGATCCCGCGGACACATCCCCGGCGCAGCCCCGGCGAGCGGTTTCGCTACTCGAACTACGGGGTGGGGCTGCTCGGTCACGCTCTCTCCTTGCGTGCACGGACGAGCTACGACGAGCTCATTCAGCAGCGCATCTGCGCTCCACTCGGTCTGGCCGACACCGGAGTGAGCGCCGACGACGGCCGCCTCGCCGGCGGCCATTCCCGCCGGGGCCGGCCCACCCCCCACTGGCACCTAGGAGCGCTCGCGGGCGCGGGCGGCCTGCGCTCGACTGCGCGCGACCTGGTCACGTTCCTCCGCCTGCACGCCGACCCGCCGCTGACCCCGCTCGCGCTCGCCGCCCGCGAGACCCACCGGCCAAGGATCCGCGTGGGTCGCGGGCACGTCGGTCTCGGCTGGCTCATCCTCCCCGGGAGCCGCGGCGTGCCGTACGAGGTGCTCTCGCACGAGGGAGGCACGGGCGGCTTTCGCTCCTTCGCTGCGGTCGTGCCCGAAGCGCGCGTGGCGGTGGTCGTGCTCACCAACCAGGCGCGCGGCGTCGGGCGGCTCGGCTTGAGGCTGCTCGCCGCCCTGATCAGGCCGCGCGGCGCGCCGGCTCAGCGGGTGCTTGCGTGAGGCCGTGCAGGTCCAGGAGGGTCTGCCGGAACTCGGCGTAGCGCTCGCGGCCGAGCTCATCGGCGAATCGACGCTCGATGTCGGCGAAGACCTCCTGCGAGGCCGCCAGCGCCTCCCTGCCGTGCGCGGTGAGCTGGATGATCTTCGCCCGCCCGTCCGCCGGGTCGGGCACTCGCTCGACGAAGCCGAGCTCCTCGAGGTCCGCCACCGCCTCACCCACCGACTGCTTGGTGAGGCCCGAGCGCTCGGCGAGCTCGGTGAGCCGGGAGCCCATGTCCTCGATGTTCCCGAATACGCAGCCGTGCGCCGGCCGCAGCTCCGCGAACCCCAGCTCGGTCAGACGAGCGAAGAGCTCGCTGCCCACGGCGTCTCTGACCTGGCTCAGAAGGGCGATGAGGGGGAGGTCTCGTTGTGTGTCCATGGTCACAGTTGGTAAGGCAACCTGATGATTATGGTACGGTCGCCTGACAAGACTACCTGACTATCTCGTAATCCGGAGGATTCGAAATGCAACGCAAGTGGTGGACCTTGATCGTGGTGAGCGTGGCCACGTTCATGCTCCTGCTCGACATCACGGTCGTCAATACCGCGCTGCCGGCGATCCAGGAGGACCTGAACGCCAGCTTCACGGAACTGCAGTGGGTGATCGACGCCTATACGCTCGCGCTCGCCGCCCTCGTGCTGACGGCCGGCTCACTCGCCGACCGCCTCGGACGTCGCCGGGTCTTCGCAGTCGGCCTCGGCATCTTCTCGGTGGCCTCGCTGGCAGCGGGCCTGGCTCCTGATCCGACCTTCCTCAACATCTCCCGTGCGGTGCAGGGGATCGGGGGAGCGATTCTCTTCGCAGTCTCCTTGGCTCTCGTCGCCCAGGAGTTTCCGGCGGGCCGCGAGCGCGGTACGGCGATGGGCATCTACGGCGCGACCATCGGCATGTCGGTGGCCATCGGACCGCTGGTGGGGGGCGCGCTGGTCGATTCGCTGGGCTGGGAATGGGTGTTCTTCATCAACGTGCCGGTGGGGATCGCGGCTATCGCGGCGACCTACACCAAGCTGCGCGAGAGCCGCGACCCTAACGCCACGCGTGTGGACTGGGCCGGCCTCGCGACCTTCAGCTCGGCGCTGTTCCTGCTCGTCTTCGGCCTCCTGCGAGGCAACGAGGAGGGCTGGGGCAGCACGTTCATTGTCTCGCTGCTCGGCGCCGCCGTGGCCCTGTTGGTGGCCTTCGTGGTCGTCGAGAGCCGGGTGAAGCAGCCGATGCTGCCGCTGCGGCTGTTCCGCAAGCCCGCCTTCACCGGCGTGCAGCTGGCGGCGCTGGGCGTGTCGGCCTCGATGTTCGCGCTGTTCCTCTACATCACGTTCTACCTGCAGAACCACCTCGGCCATTCGCCGCTCGAAGCGGGCTTGATCTACCTGCCGTTCACGGTGATCAGCTTCTTCGCGGCCGCGGCCGGCGGAGCGCTGCTGGCGAAGATGCCGGCGCGGGTGATCATGTCCGTCGGGTTGGGGCTGACCGGCGTGGGCCTGCTGCTGATGGGCGGGATCGACCCCACCGACGAGTGGACCGCGATGCTCGGGGGCTTCCTGGTGGCCGGCGCCGGCGTGGGACTGCTCAACCCCGTGATCGCCGACGTGGCCCTGAGCGTCGTGCCCAAGGAGCAGAGCGGCATGGCCGCCGGGATCAACGACACGTTCCGGCAGGTCGGCATCGCCGTGGGGATCGCGGCATGGGGAGCGATCTTCCTCAGCCGCGGTGCGTCCGAGGTCGAGCAGCTCGCGGCGGGCACGCCCGCGGCGACCGGGGAGCGTCCCCGGCAACTGATCGAGGCGGCGTCGTCGGGGAACCTCGACACGGCCACGGCCTCGATTCCGGCGGGTGCCCGCGAGACGGTGACGGACGCGGCCGGTCAGGGCTTCATCGCCGGCCTGAACGACATCCTCATGCTCGGAGGCATCGTGTCGCTCGCCGCGGCGGTGGCGGCGCTGTGGCTGGTCCGCGAGCGCGACATCGAGCGCGATGCGCCGATCGAGCTGCCGGAGCCGCAGCTGAGGGCCGAGCCACAGGCGGTAGCCGAGCCGGCGGCAGCCTGAGCACTTGGGGTCCACCGGGACTGGCGAACGCCGGTCCCGGTGGACCCTGCTTAGCTTCCGCAGATGGAGCGCAGAACGGCCACGGTCTCGGAGCTCGTCAGGCGTGCGGTGGAGGTCTGCGACCCCGCCGGCGTCGACGCCGACCTCGGGCGGCTGGAGGAGCAGCTGGAGGACGACGACGCGCCGGTCACGGCCGTCGACAACCTCGAGGAGCGACTCGCGATCGCGCTCGAGGGTGTCGACTACGAGATCGAGAATCCGGCCGTGTCGGTGGCCTCTGCGGTCGTCCTGTTCCTGGCTTCCAGGGGTGCGGATACCGGCTACGACCGTGACCCGGACGAGCTGATCACCCTGGCGGTCAGATCTCAGTGGGGAAAGAATCCGCCCGAGCAGGTGGCCGACTGGGTGGCGGCCCGCTGAGCGCGCCGGCGGGGCCCCGCTAGCCTCGACCGCCGATGTCCGCGCAGTACATATTCACGATGTACCAGCTGTCCCGGGTCCACCCTCCCGACAAGAAGGTGCTCGAGGACATCTCGCTCAGCTTCCTGCCCGGGGCCAAGATCGGCGTGCTCGGCGCCAACGGCTCGGGCAAGTCCACGCTGCTTCGGATCATGGCCGGTCGCGACACGGAGTTCCGCGGCGACGCCCAGCTCGCACCCGGCGCCACGGTCGGCCTGCTCGAGCAGGAGCCCCAGCTCGATCCGGACAAGGACGTGAAGGGCAACGTCGAGGACGGCGTGCGTGAGTTGCGCGACATGCTCGACCGCTTCAACGAGCTGGCCGCCAACTACTCCGACGAGACCGCCGGCGAGTTCGCGCGACTGCAGGACGCGATCGACGCCGCCGGCGCCTGGGACCTCGACACCACGCTCGAGATCGCCATGGACGCCCTGCGCCTCCCCCCGGGCGACGCGGACGTGGACACGCTCAGCGGCGGCGAGCGCCGGCGCGTGGCGCTGTGCCGGCTGCTGCTCGCCGCCCCCGACCTGCTGCTGCTCGACGAGCCCACCAACCACCTCGACGCGGAGTCGGTGGCCTGGCTCGAGAAGCACCTCGAGGACTACGAGGGCACGGTCGTGGCCGTGACCCACGACCGCTACTTCCTCGACAACGTGGCCGGCTGGATCCTCGAGCTCGACCGCGGCCGCGGGCTCCCCTTCAAGGGCAACTACTCGTCCTGGCTCGAGCAGAAGCAGGAGCGGCTCGCCCACGATGAGCGCCGCGAGGGCGCGCGCCGCCGCACCATCGCCCGTGAGCTGGAGTGGGTGCGCGAATCGCCCAAGGGGCGGCGCACCAAGGCACGAGCCCGGCTGAACCGCTACGAGGCGCTGCTGGCCGAGGAGCGCGAGGTGAGGCTGGATCAGGTCCAGATCCACATCCCGGCGGGCCCCCGGCTCGGCAACGTGGTGGTGGAGACCGAGGACCTGCGCAAGGGCTTCGGTGACCGGCTGCTGATCGAGGACCTCTCGTTCTCCCTGCCGCCCGCCGGCATCGTGGGCGTGATCGGCCCCAACGGGGCGGGCAAGACGACCCTGTTCCGCATGATCACCGGCGACGAGGAGGCCGACGGCGGCGAGCTGCGCCTGGGCGACTCCGTGGAGCTCGCCTACGTCGACCAGTCACGCGACGCCCTCGATCCCGACAAGAGCGTCTGGGAGGAGGTCTCCGGCGGCTACGACAACATCAAGGTCGGCGAGCGCGAGATGAACTCACGCGCCTACTGCGCCGGGTTCAACTTCAAGGGCTCGGACCAGCAGCGCAAGGTGGGCGTGCTCTCGGGCGGCGAGCGCAATCGCGTGCACCTGGCCAAGCTGCTGCGCCGCGGCGGGAACCTGCTGCTGCTCGACGAGCCCACCAACGACCTCGACGTGGACACGCTGCGCGCCCTCGAGGAGGCGCTGCTCAGCTTCGCGGGGTGCGCGGTGATCATCTCGCACGATCGCTGGTTCCTCGACCGCGTGGCCACCCATGTGCTCGCCTTCGAGGGCGACTCGCAGGTCACCTGGTACGAGGGCAACTTCGAGGCCTACGAGGAGCACCGCAGAGCCCTTCTCGGCGCCGAGGCCGATCGGCCCCACCGCATCACCTACAAGAAGCTGACGCGCTCCTAGTGGGCTGACCGCATGACCGGGGGCGAACCCGGGCAAGTATCAGTCATGGCGACTCAGTCACACGACGTAGAGGTTCGAGGCAGCGCTCCGGAGCGCCACGAGGAGGTCCTGACCGCGGGGGCCCTGGAGCTCGTGGGCCGTCTGCATGAGGAGCTCGACGACACCCGCCGCAGCCTGCTCGAAGCACGGACGGAACTCCAGGCCGAGCTCGACGCCGGCGGCACGCTCGACTTCGTCACCGCGCCCGAGGACTTCCGGGTGGCCCCGGTTCCGGACGCCCTCCAGGACCGCCGCGTGGAGATCACCGGTCCCACCAGCCGCAAGATGGTGATCAACGCGCTCAACTCCGGCGCCCGAGGCTTCATGGCCGACTTCGAGGACTCGAACTCGCCCACCTGGTCCAACATGGTCGTCGGCCAGGCCAACCTCGCCGACGCCGTGCGCGGCTCGATGGAGCACGAGGAGAAGGGCAAGCAGTACAGCCTCGACGAGGAGCACGCCGTGCTGCTCGTGCGCCCTCGCGGCCTGCACCTGCCCGAGCGCCACCTCAGCGTGAACGGCGACACCCTCGCCGGCGCCTTCATGGACTTCGGCCTGTACATGCACCGCAACGCCGCGGAGCTGCTCGAACGCGGCCGCGGTCCCTACTTCTACATCCCGAAGCTCGAGTCCCACCGCGAGGCGGCGCTGTGGCGCGACGCCTTCGTGATCGCCGAGGAGAGCCTCGGCCTCGATCGAGGGACCGTCAAGGCCACGGTGCTGATCGAGACGATCCCCGCCGCCTTCGAGATGGACGCGATCCTCTACGAGCTGCGCGACCACATCGCCGCCCTGAACGCCGGCCGCTGGGACTACATCTTCTCGATGATCAAGCGCTACCGCTCGCGCGCCGACTTCGTGATGCCGGATCGTTCCGCGGTCACGATGACCGTGCCCTTCATGAGCTCGTACTCCGACCTCGTGGTCAAGACCTGCCACGCGCGCGGCGCCCACGCCATGGGCGGAATGTCCGCCGTGATCCCCAGCCGCAGCGACGAAGAGGCCAACCAGAAGGCCTTCGAGGCCGTGCGCACGGACAAGGAGCGCGAGGCCGGCCAGGGCTTCGACGGCACATGGGTGGCCCATCCGGACTCGGTGCCGGTGGCCACCGAGGCCTTCGACGACGTGCTCGGCGACCGGCCCAACCAGGTCGACAAGCAGCGCGACGACGTGACCGCCGACGCGGACGCCCTGCTCTCGGTGCCGGACACGCCGGGGGACATCACGGAGGAGGGCCTGCGCTCGAACGTGAACGTCGGCATCCAGTACATCTCCTCGTGGCTGCGCGGCAACGGGGCCGCCGGCATCTACGGGCTGATGGAGGATGCCGCCACCGCCGAGATCGCCCGCGGTCAGGTCTGGCAGTGGATCCGCCACGGAGCCGCGCTCGACGACGGCCGCGCGATCACGCCCGAGCTGGTCCGCGAGCTCGAGACGAGCGAGCTCGAGAAGATCCGCGAGGAGATCGGCGACGACGAGTGGTTCGAGAAGGAGGGCCGGCCCGACCTCTCGCGCGAGCTGTTCGAGACGGTGGCTCTCAGCGGCGAGTCGGAGTTCGTCGAGTTCCTGACGCTCCCGGCGTACGAGCGGCTCGAGGACTGAGCCGCCGCTCGCAGCTGCGCGGCCACCGCTCCTTTCGGGTGCGCCGGGCGTTCAGGGAGGCATGCTCAGCTACCTGCGCCGCCACCACCTCGGGTTGATCGCTCTCTTCTTCGCGCTCAGCGGAACCTCGTACGCCGTCTCCACCGGGTCGATCAACTCCCGGGAGATCCGCAACGGCACGATCGTCGGCAAGGACGTCCGCAACAACCGCCTGAGCGGCGCGGACATCGACAACGGGTCGGTGCGCTCGCGCGACATCCGCGACAACGCCCTGATCAGCTCCGACGTGCTCGACGCGAGCCTCAACGGGGGCGACCTGGCCAATTCGAGCGTCGACGGCGTGGACCTGCGTGACGGCACCGTCCGCGACGCCGATATCGGCGCCGACTCGGTGTCGGGCGACGAGCTCACGAGCGGCTCGGTGCGCGGGGCCGAGGTGGCCAACGGCTCGCTGCGGGCGCAGGACCTGCAGGCGGGGCTGCTGGCGAGCGACGCCAACGTCCGCTTCGACGGGTTCCCGGTCGCGAGCGGCGGCACCGCCGGTCAGGCGGTGGGCTGCCCGGCCGGACAGCGGGCGCTGGGCGGCGGGGTGTCGTTCGCGAGCCCGGATCCGGGCGATCGCGTGACCCGGAGCGAGCCGCGGGTGGGCGGCGGCGTGCCGGGCGCCCAGGGCGCCGCGGCCACGGGCTGGGGCGGGTCCATCCTCAACGGCGGAGCCGCGCAGCGCACGGCGACGGTCTGGGTGGTCTGCGCCTCGCGCTAGCGCCGCTGAGAACCTCGGTCTCACCCGGCCGAGCCGGGCGCTCCCGCAATAGGATCGCGCCCGGCATGAGGCCGGACTCGCATCCCGAGGTGCTGTGCGCGGGCATCGTTGTGGCCGACGCGATCGCGTCGCCGGTCGACGAGCTGCCGGAGCCGGGGCTGCTCGCCCTGGTCGACTCGGTTCTGCTGGCCACCGGCGGTTGCGCCCTGTCCACCGCCACCGCCCTGGCCGAGCTGGGCACCACCACGTCCCTGTGCGGCTGCGTCGGCCGCGACCTGATGGGCGACGTGCTGAGGCACGAGGCCCAGGCGCGCGGCCTCGACACCGAGCATCTGCGGGGCAGCGACGAGCTCACCTCCGCGTCGCTCGTGCTCGACGCGAGCGACGGGGCGCGCACCTTCTTCCACAACCCGGGCGCCAGCGCCGCGCTGACGCCCGAGCACATCGAGGAGGCACTCGGCCCCGCCACGCGCTGGCTGCACGTGGGCGGCGCGCTGGTACTGCCGGGGCTCGACGGGCAGCCGCTGGCCGGCGTGCTCGAACGGGCTCGGGCCCGGGGGGTCACCACGAGCCTCGATCCGGTGCACGACGCCACCGGAGGCTGGGAGCGCGTGCACCCCTCGCTGCCCCATCTCGACCTGATCTGCCCCAACCTCGTGGAAGCCCGTGGCATTACGGGCCAGGAGTCGGCCGAGGACTGCGCCCGCTGGCTGCGCGACCGCGGGGTCGGGCGCGTGGCGGTGAAGCTGGGCCGCGAGGGCGCCTACGCCCTCGACGAGCAGACGGCCGAATGGCTGCCGGCCTTCGCCGTCGACACCCGCGACGAGACCGGCGCCGGTGACGCCTTCGCCGCCGGCCTCATCAACGGCCTGCTGCAGGACTGGCCGCTGGAGCGTGCCGTGCGGCTGGGCAACGCCGTCGGCGCCCTGTCCACGCGTGGGCTCGGCGCCAGCAGCACCCTGCCCGACCTCGAGGAGGCGATGGCCCTGTGAGAATCGCCCGATGAGCATCGAACCCCGCATGCGCCGGCTGTTCGCGGCCGACGGACGCTGCTTCGACGTGGCCGTCGACCACGGCTTCTTCGGCGAGCCCCGCTTCCTCTCCGGGATCGAGAACCTGGCGGCCGCACTCGACGTGCTGGTGGAGGCGGCGCCGGACGCGATCCAGCTCTCCCCCGGCAGCGCGCCGCTGCTCCAGGAGCGCCCCGGGCCCAAGCCCGCGCTGGTGATGCGCACCGACGTCGCCAACGTCTACGGCCCCGAGATCGACGCGGACAGCCTCTACTTCTCCGAGGCCGTGCCCGAGGCCGTCGAGCGGGCGCTGCGCCTGGACGCGGCCTGCGCGGTGGTGAACCTGCTCTGGATCGACGGACGCCAGGACCTCCACCGGGCCTGCGTTCGCAACGTGGCTGCGCTCAAGGCGCGCTGTGAGCCCGCCGGGATGCCGCTGATGGTCGAGCCGCTGGCCATGCGACCCGGCGCGGCCGGCTACGGCGTGGACGGCGACCCCGAGCGCATCCGCGCGCTGGTGCGCCAGGCGGTCGAGCTGGGCGCCGACGTCATCAAGGCCGATCCCACCGACGACCTCGGCGACTACCCCGGCGTGATCGAGGTGGCGGGCCCGATCCCGCTGCTGGTGCGCGGCGGCGGCCGCGCGAGCGACGAGGAGGTGCTCGAGCGCACTGCGAGCGTGATGGCCGCCGGTGCCGCGGGCATCGTCTACGGGCGCAACGTCATCCAGCACGAGCAGCCACTGAAGATGACCCGCGCGCTGATGTCCGTGGTGCACGACGGCGTCTCGGCGCCGGACGCCCTCGCGGGTCTCCGTGGCTGAGCGCGAGGTCCGTCTCGGCCTGATCGGCGGCGGCCTGATGGGTCGCGAGCTGGCCAGTACCGCGGCGCGCTGGGTCCACCTCGCCGACCTCGGCGTGCGGCCGCGGCTCGTTCACGTCTGCGACGTGAACCCCGAGGTGCTGGCCTGGTACGAGCGCCTGGCCGAGCCGCCCCGAATGGGGTCCGACTGGCGCGAAGTGCTGGCCGATCCGGAGGTCGAGGCGGTCTACATCGCCGTGCCGCACAACCTGCACGCCGAGCTCTACGTGGCGGCCCTCGAGGCGGGCAAGCACCTGTTGGGCGAGAAGCCCTTCGGCATCGACCGGACGGCCAACGAGACCATCACGGAGGCCGTGGCCCGCCATCCCGAGCTGCTCGTGCGCTGCTCGTCCGAGATGCCGTTCTTCCCCGGCGGGCAGGAGGTCTGGCGCTGGATCGACGAAGGCCGCTTCGGCCGGCCGATCGAGGTCCGCTCGCTCTTCCTCCACTCGAGCGACCTCGACCCGGACAAGCCGATCAACTGGAAGCGCCGAGCCGAGACCAACGGCGCCTACGGGTGCCTCGGCGACCTCGGCATGCACGCGCTCCATCTGCCGCTGCGCGCGGGCTGGGCGCCGCTCGACGTGAGCGCCGTGCTGGGCGACTACTTCACCGAGCGCCCGGACGGCCGCGGCGGACAGGCAGCGGCGGACACGCCCGACAACGCGGTGCTGCTGTGCCGCGCGGAGCACGACGGCCAAGAGTTCCCGCTGCGCATCGAGACCAAGCGGGTCGCCCCGGGCCACATGAACACCTGGACGATCGAGGTGGACGGCACCGAGGGCTCCATCGCCTACACCACCAAGCGCCCCAAGACGCTGCGGACGATGAGCTACTCGCCCGGTGGCCCGCAACGCTGGGAGGAGACCGACCTCGGATCCCAGTCGGCCTACCCGAGCATCACCGGCCCGATCTTCGAGTTCGGCTTCTCCGACGCGCTGCAGCAGATGTGGGCCGCCTTCCTCGACGAGCTGGCCCACGGCCGCGACGGCATGCGCCAGCCGTTCCACTGCGTGACCCCCGAGGAAGCGGCCTTCACCCACGACCTGTTCACCGCCGCGCTGCGAAGCGACACGGAGCGCAGCGTGGAGCCTGTCGTGCCCCGGCGCCCGCTCTGAGCGTCAGGCTCAGGCGGCGGCCTGGTCGCGCTCGCGCTCGCGCAGCTCGCGTAGCGCGCGCTTGCGCTCGTCGCGCGTGGTGCGGTCGAGGATCAGGACGCCGTCGAGGTGGTCGAGTTCGTGCTGGATGACGCGGGCCTCCAGGCCCGAGGCCTCGATCAGCCGGTCGGTGCCCTCCTCGTCGTGGGCGCGCACCCGCACGTGCACGGGCCGCTCGACGTCCACGCTGACTCCCGGGATCGAGAGGCAGCCCTCGTCGATGACCTCGGCGTCGTCGCTGGCCCACTCGATCCGAGGATTGGCCAGCGCGATCACCGGGGCGTCGGGGCCCACCCGGTAGACCAACAGGCGCTGCGAGATGCCGAGCTGCGGGGCGGCCAGGCCGACGCCCAGGGCGTCACCCATGATCCCCGCCATGCGACTGACCTGGCGACGCAGTGAGTCGTCGAAGCGGTCGACCTCGGTGGCTCGCGACTTGAGGACCGGGTCGCCCAGGCGGCGGATGAACGTCATCGCGGCCGCACGCCGCGCCTCGAGCTCGGGATCGAGGGCCGGGGCGTCCTGCTCGCGCTCGGCCTCCACCTCGAGATCGTGGTCTTGGGTGTCTGCGCTCATCGGCTCCGATTCTAACGCGACGGGCCGCGTGAACGAGCGCCGGACGCGGCCTCACTGAGGGTCGACATCCACGGCAAAGCTGACCGCCGCGTGGGCGCGCTCGGCGGCCGTCGCCTCGACCGCCTCTCGCACCGCGACGATCGCGGCCGCGCGCTCCCGCGAGCGGATCAGGAGCTGGGCGCGGTGGCGCGACTGGCGCCGGAACAGGGGCGCCGGACCGAGCACCGGCACGTCTCCCGCGGCGATCCGCTCCCCCACGGCCCGGGCCGCGTCCAGCTCGGGCCCCGGCTCGGCCGCCGAGCAGACGATGCGGATCAGGCTGCCGTGTGGCGGGTAGCCGAGCAGAGCGCGCCGCCGCAGCTCGCCGGCCAGGAACGTCCTGGAGTCATGATGGGCGGCGAGCTCGAGCGCCCGGGCCGACGGGTCGAGCGCCTGGACGATCACGCGGCCTCCGCGCGGTCCCCGTCCGCTCCGGCCGGCGAGCTGCGCGACGAGCGCGAACGTGCGCTCCTCGGCGCGGAAGTCGGGGAAGCGCAGGGTGGCGTCCGCGTCGAGGACCACACCGAGGGTCACATCGGGAAAGTCGTGTCCCTTGGCCACCATCTGCGTGCCGACGAGCACCCCGGCCGCCGCCCGGTCGAAGCGCCCGAGCAACGAGACGACGCCGTCGGACGCCGCGGCGTCCGAGTCGAGGCGGAACACCGGCAGGGGCGACACCAGCTCCTCGATCGTGCCCTGGAGCTGCTCGGTGCCGGTGCCGTGGCGGGCCACCGACACCGAGCCGCAGTCCGGGCACGAGCCCGGGACTGGCTCCCGATGTCCGCAGTGATGGCAGGCGACCTCGTCGAGTGCCCGGTGGAGCACGAGCGTGACGTCGCAGTTCGGGCACTCCCACACGCGAGCGCAGTCGCGGCAGGAGAGGAAGTTCGACCAGCCGCGCCGGTTGAGCAGGACGATCGCCTTGCTCTGCTCCCGGCGAACTTCGTCGAGGGCCTGGCGCGTGCGCTCGTGAAGGGCTCCCTCGCAGCCGAGCATGCCCACCAGCTCCACGGGTGGCAGCCCACGCCCGTCCACCCGACGGGCCAGCTCGACGCGCGCGTGGCGGTGCAGGCTCTCCGGGCGGGGGGTTGCGCTGCCCATCACGAGCAGGGCACCCTCCTGCGTCGCCCGCCTCTCGGCCACGTTGCGGGCGTCGTAGCGCGGATCGCCCTCCTGCTTGTAGGACTGGTCGTGCTCCTCGTCGATCACGATCAGCCCGAGATCGGCGAACGGCGCGAACACCGCCGAGCGAGGCCCGACACAGACGCGCGCCTCGCCGCGCCTCATGCGCCACCACTCGTCGTAGCGCTCGCGGGGCGACAGGCGCGAGTGCATGACCGCCACCGAGTCGCCGAAGCGCTCCACGAAGCGGCCGGCGGTCTGCGGGGTGAGAGCGATCTCCGGCACGAGCACGATGGCCGAGCGGCCGCGCTCGAGCGCTTGCGCCACCGCCCTCAGGTAGACCTCGGTCTTGCCGCTGCCGGTGACGCCGTGGATCAGGAGCGGCGCCGGCGCGGCGGTGTCAAGCGCGCTCTCGATCCGGTCCAGCGCGGCGACCTGAGCCGGTGTGGGCTCCACCTGTCCCGCCAGCGCGCCCACGCCCTCCACGCGC
The DNA here is from genome assembly GCA_963751105.1 of uncultured Thermoleophilaceae bacterium. GTDB lineage: Bacteria > Actinomycetota > Thermoleophilia > Solirubrobacterales > Thermoleophilaceae > JACVRW01. Next base: position 1,822,631 of record CAVVTG010000002.1, read on the forward strand.
GGCCGCCGCGGCGGCTCGATCGCGTCGTCAAGGCGGATCAGGCCGCGCCGCTCGAGGCTGCGCAGCGTCGAGTGCCCGCAGCCGGCGCGGTGGGCCAACGCCGCCGCGCCTGCCGGGCCCTCGCGGAGGGCTTCGAGCGCCACCCGCTGGCGCGAGCCCAGGCGCCCTCCTTCCCTCACGAGCGTCTCCCCGGCAGGGGTGATGGCGGCCCTCAGCGAGCGCCGGGGCACGAGGGGACGGGCTGCGCCCGTGCCGGTGCCCGGCGGCAGGACAAGGGCCAGGCCGCGCGCCGGCGTCGAGACGTATTCACGCGCCACCCACAGCCCAAGCTCCACCAGTGACCGGGGCACGTCGGCCTCCAGGGCGGCCAGCGGCTGGGCCAGTCGCTCCAGCGGCAGCTCGGACTCCTCGGCTACGCCCACGACCACGCCGAGCAGGCGGCGGCGCCCAAAGGGAACCACGAGCATGCTGCCCACGCCCACCGCCTCGAGCGATCCGTCGAGCAGGTAGTCGAACGGGCCGCGCAGGGCGCGCGCGGGCGTGAGCGGCTCGACCTTGGCGATCACTCGACCGAAGCTACGAGCCGGCCCGGACGGCCAGAGTTGCACCCGACCCGCGACGATGCGGCGCGTGGCGATCGATTTCGAGCGAGAGGGGCTGCTGGAGAGTGCCGGGGAGGGCGTGGCCCGGGAGGCGCGGCTGGAGCTGCTGCGCACGCTCGAGAAGGAGGGCTTTACGATCGACGAGCTGAGGCGCGCAGCGGCCGAGGACCGCTTGGCCCTGCTCCCGGTCGAGCGGGTGCTGGAGGCCGAGGGGCCGCGCTACACCCAGCGCGAGGTGGCCGAAGCCGCGGGGGTCGAGCTCGACTTCCTGCGCGACGCCCGTCGCGCCCTGGGCGAGCCCGACGTCGGCCCCGATCAGCGGGCGCTCACCGACGAGGACCTCGATCTCGCCCGGCAGGCCGCCGTGCTGATGGCCGCGGGAATGGACCGTGAGGGCTTCCTCGAGCTCACGCGGGTGATGAGCCAGGCCATGGGCACGGTGGCCTCGTCGATGATCGCCACCCTCGGCCAGGCGCTGCTTCACCCCGGCGACACCGAGCGCGACCTCGGCCTGCGCTACGCCGACTCGCTGCGCCGGCTGGGTCCGCTGGCCGGCCCGGCGCTCCAGAACATGCTCAGCATGCGCATGCGCGACCAGATCCGACAGGCGGTGGTCGGACAGGCGGAGCTCGAGAGTGGCCGGCTGCCGGGCGCCCAGGACTTGGTGGTGGGTTTCGTCGACATCGTGGGCTTCACCGAGCTGGGCGAGCAGGTCCCGGCGGACGAGCTCGGGCGCGTGATCGGCGATTTCGAGCGCCGGGTGGAGGACGCCGCGCGCATGCCGGTGCGGGTGGTCAAGACCATCGGCGACGCCGCGATGCTCGTGGCCCCCGCGCCCGATCCGCTGCTAGCGGCCATGCTCGGGCTGGTGAAGAGCTCGGGCGAGGATCCCGCAGCGCCGCTGCTGCGGGCCGGCCTCGCCTCCGGGGAAGCGCTGCCGCGAGCCGGCGACTACTACGGCAGCCCGGTCAACCTGGCCAGCCGCCTCACCGCCTTCGCCCGGCGCGGAAGCGTGGTCGCCACCGAGCGGGTCAAGCAGTCAGCCGTGCGCGACTACCACTGGTCCTATGCCGGGCGCCACCGCTTCAAGGGAGTGCGCGACGAGGTGTCGGTCCACCGCGTGCGCCGGGCCCGGGCCTCGGCTCCGGACTAGTGCTCGCCCGGGTGGCTGCGCGCCGCGGCCGCCAGCCGGTCGAGCGCCTCGCTGCCCACCGGCGAGATGCCCAGGTCGCGGCCCGCGTCGAGCAGCGCGTGCCACACCGGCTCGAGCTCTCCGCCTTCGAGCAGCAGGAGGAAGTGATCGTGCTCCTCGTGGACGATGACCGCCGGGGTGTGCACCACCTGCCCAGCGACGACTCCGTGCAGCGGCAGATCGGCCGGCAGGCCCGCCCGCTCGAGCACCCTGGCGGCCCTGGGTCCCACCACCGACAGCGCCGTGCCCCCGCTCACCGGGCGCGCCGTGACGGCCAGGCCCCCGCCGGCAATGGCGCGCCCGGTGACCTGCCGCCAGCGGGCCACGCCGCTGGGCATGCCGGCCACCACGGCCCGGTCGGGGCCCACGCGGCAGCACCAGGTCCCACCCACGCACGCGGCGGTGCCCGGCTCGGGCACCGAGTCGGGCACCGCCACCTCGAGCACGTGTGTGAGCAGGGGCTCGGGCCCCTCGATCGACATCAGGCTCCACCCGGAGCGGTCGACCAGGCCGGCGGCCTTGGCGCAGACCGCCATCTCGGCGGCCACCGATCCGTAGCGGGCGATCAACGGCGCCTCCCTACGACACCCCGAGCTTCTCGGCGGCCATCCGGGTCCCCTCGACCCGGTTCTTGATCTTCTGGAAGGCCACCTCGCGCGCGTAGTCGGGCGAGCCGTGGTTGGGCTTCTCGTCGATCGAGAAGGGCGAGAAGCCGCAGTCGTCGGTCGAGGCCAGCCGCTCCTTCGGGATGAAGTCGGCGGCGCGTGTCAGGGCGTTCGCCACCTCCTCCGGGCTCTCCACCCGCGGGTTCTGCGGGTTGATGACGCCGATGTAACACATCTGGGCGACGCCGTTGGCGTCGTCGCGGCTGTGCTTGCCGATCGACTCGTAGACCGGATCCTTCTCGCGCTCCGAGGCCATCTGGATCAGGAAGTAGCCGGCGTTGATCTTGAACATCTCCGGCAGCAGGTTGTTGTAGGGCACGTCGGCGCTGTGCACCGAGTCGCGGTCGCCGCCGGGGCAGGTGTGGATGCCGATGTTCTTGCGCTCCTCGGGCTCGAAGCGGTCCATCACCCGGTTGATCAGCTCGACGAAGTGCGGCAGCATCCCCGCGCCCGTCCAGGGATTGCGAGGGTCGTCGCGCGTGGCCAGCCGGCCCTCGGTGAAGTCCATCGACACCCGCTCGGCTCCGGCGTCGAAGGCGCCGCGGATGTCCTTCTCGGCCTCGTTCGTCAGATCCTCCTCGAACTGGTCGCGCGGGTAGCCGTCGACCTCCTCGTTGAGTGGGTACAGCAGCGCGAGCATCGAGGGCGCGATCACCGCCTGCTTCATCGGCTTGGTGGCGAACTTGATCGACTTCTTGAGCGTGTCGCCGGCGTAGGTCTTGTACTTGAAGGGCCCGCTCACCAGCTTCGGCAGCTGGCGGTGATGCCCGTCGGCGAAGATCGCGAAGTACTGCCCGCCGGGACCGAGGTGATCGGCCAGGCCGGTGCCGGCCAGCGTGTCGGTCACCGGATAGGTGGCGAAGCTAGACCAGCGCTGCTCGCCGTCCGACACGATCGGGCAGCCGGTGGCCTCCATGTTCTCGATCGAGTCCTGGACGGCGACGTCCTGCTCGGACTCCAGGTCCTCCTTCGAGATCTTGCCGTCGTCGTAGTCCGCATACGCGGCCTGCAGCTTGGACGGCCGTGGAAGTGAACCCACCGGCTCCGTCGGTATCCCCGTGTCAGTCCTCGGGTCGTACGCCATCCTGTGCTCCTCCTCGGCTACGGACTCGCCGTTTCACGACGGCCCTGTGATACAGACCAGTCTCCCCACCGTGTGCGCGAACGTAAACCAGCCGGACCAGCCGAGTCAACTCCTTTCGCCCTGAGCACGTGTCCGCCGCCGCCCTGCTGCTCTCGGTGGCCACGATCCATCTCGTGGCCATGGCGTCCCCCGGGCCCAACGTGCTCGTGGTCACCCAGACGGCGATGTCACGCTCTCAGCGCAGCGCGCTGGCGGTGGCGCTGGGCGTGGCCACCGGTTCGCTGATCCTGTCCACGCTGGCGGCCGTGGGGCTCGGCCTGGTGTTCGAGCAGGCCTCCTGGCTGCGTCACGGCGTCCAGGTGGCGGGCGGCGCCTATCTCATCTACCTCGGTGTTCGCGTGTGGCTCGGTGCGGGCGATCCGCCGCCCTCGCCCGAGCCCTCCGTGCGTCCCGGCGAGGACAGCCCGCGCCGGCTCTACCTGCGCGGGCTCTTGACCAACCTGACCAACCCCAAGGCGGCCGTGTTCTTTGGCAGCATCCTCGCGCCGGTGCTCGACAGCGCGGACGCGGACTGGGTCGTGGTGGCCGCGATCGCGGTGATCGTGGTCAACGCTCTGTGGTGGCACTGCCTGCTCGCGGTGCTCTTCGCCCGCCCGCCGGTCCGCCGTTGGTACGGACGAGCCAAACGGATCATCGACCGGGTGGTCGGCGGCCTGCTCGTGCTGCTCGGGGTGCGGCTGGGCGCCGAGCCGCTCTAGGCCGAGCCGACCTGTTGCCCGTTCGCGGTCAGCGTGACCTCGATGTTGCCGCGGGTGGCATTGGAGTAGGGGCAGACCTGGTGGGCCGCCTCGACCAGCTCGACCGCGGCGCCCGGGTCGGCGATCGACGGCAGGGTCACGTCCATCGCGACGGCCAGGTCGAAACCTCTCCTGTCGTTCGTGACGAGCTCGACCCTCGAGTCGACCTCGGCGTCGTCGGCCTCCAGCTTCTGCCGGCGTGCCACCACGGCCAGCGAGCTCTCGAAACAGGCGGCGAAGCCCGCCGCGAAGAGCTGTTCGGGGTTGGTCCCGGCGCCGTCTCCCCCGAACTCCTTCGGCGGCCGGATCTTGACCTCGAGCGCTCCGTCGTCGGTGACGGCGTGCCCGTCGGCCCGCCCGCCCCTGACCTTGGCCCGCGCGGTGTAGAGGACCTTGCCCACGAGGGGTGACTAGGCCTTGGCCGGCTCCGCGGAGCGCTCGCCCAACCCGGCGGCGTGGCGCAGGGTGTCGGCCTTGTCGGTCTTCTCCCAGGTGAAGTCGTGGTCCTCGCGGCCGAAGTGGCCGTAGGCGGCGGTCTTCTGGTAGATCGGCCGGTGCAGGTCGAGATAGACGCGGAACGCGCCGGGGCGCAGGTCGAAATGCTCGGTGATCAACCGCGCGATCTCGGCGCGCGACACCTTCTCCGTGCCGAACGTCTCGACCATCACCGATACCGGGTGCGCCACGCCGATCGCGTAGGCGACCTGGACCTCGCAGCGGTCGGCCAGCCCGGCGGCAACGATGTTCTTGGCCACGTAGCGAGCCGCGTATGCGGCCGAGCGGTCGACCTTCGACGGGTCCTTGCCCGAGAAGGCGCCGCCGCCGTGGCGGGCCATGCCGCCGTAGGTGTCGACGATGATCTTGCGGCCGGTGAGGCCGGCGTCGCCCACAGGGCCGCCGATGACGAAACGACCGGTGGGGTTGACCAGGAAGCTCTGCCGCAGCTTGCCCGCGTCGTAGAGATCCTTCGGCAGGATCGGCTCCACCACGTGCTCCCAGAGATCGTCCGGGATGAGCGACTCGGCCCCCTCCTTGTGCTGGGTCGAGATGAGCAGCTTCTCGATCTCCACCGGCTTTCCGTCGCGGTAGCGCACGGACACCTGCGTCTTGCCGTCCGGCCGCAGATAGGGCAGCACCTCGGCCTTGCGGACATCCGCCAGCCGCTTGGCCAGCCGGTGGGCGAGCGAGATCGGCAGTGGCATCAGCTCGGGCGTCTCGTTCGAGGCGTAGCCGAACATCATGCCCTGGTCCCCGGCGCCCGCGATGTCGAGCTCGTCGTCGTCGGAGGCGTCCGTGCGGGCCTCGTAGGCCTGGTCGACACCCTGCGCGATGTCCGGCGACTGCTTGTCGATGGCGTTGAGGACTGCAGCGGAGTCGGCCGAGAAGCCAAGGTCCGCGTCGACGTAGCCGATATCGCGGATCGTCCTGCGTGCGATCTCCTGGATATCTACGTACGTCTCGGTCGAGATCTCGCCCGAGACCACCACCAAACCGGTGTTGACCAGCGTCTCGCAGGCCACGCGACCCGTAGGGTCCTCGGCCATCACGGCATCCAGGACACCGTCGGAGATCTGATCGGCCACCTTGTCCGGGTGACCCTCGGTCACCGACTCCGACGTGAACAGGAACTCGTTGTCTGAAAGCTGGTCGCTCGTCATCAGGCGGGAAAGGGTACAGATGGGTAGATCAATCGCGGTGGACAACTTTCGGACCATCATCGAGCCGTTTCGGATCCACTCCGTGGAGCCGATTCGGATGACCACGCTGGCCGAGCGTGAGGAGGAGCTGGGACGGGCCGCGTTCAACCTGTTCAACGTGCCCGGGCCCAGGGTGCTTATCGACCTGCTCACCGATTCGGGCACCGGAGCGATGTCCAGCGAGCAGTGGGCCGGGCTGCAGCGCGGTGACGAGAGCTACGCCGGCTCGGCTTCCTGGTTTCGCTTCCGGGAGGCCGTGCAGGAGCTCTTCCCCTTCGAGCACCTCGTCCCCACCCACCAGGGCCGCGCCGCCGAGAAGATCCTGTTCAGCGTGATCGCGGGGCCGGGGAAGACGATCCCCAACAACACGCACTTCGACACCACGCGGGCCAACATCGAGTTCACCGGCGCGGAGGCGCTCGACATCCCGATCCCCGAGGCGCGCGTGCCCTCGTCAGATCACCCGTTCAAGGGCAACATGGATGTGGCGGCGCTCGAACGGGCCCTGGCCGAGCGCGACGTGCCCGCGGTGATGGTCACAGTCACGAACAACTCGGGCGGCGGCCAACCGGTGTCGATGGAGAACCTGCGGGCGGTGCGCGAGGCGTGCGGCAGCGTGCCGCTGTTCCTCGACGCCTGCCGGTTCGCCGAGAACGCGTGGTTCGTGAAGCTCCGCGAGGAGGGCTACGCCGACGCGGCCGTCCCCGACATCGTGCGCGAGATGGCGGCCCTGGCCGACGGCATGACGATGTCGGCCAAGAAGGACCCGCTGGGCAACATCGGCGGCTGGCTGGCCGTGGACGACGACGACCTGGCCGAGCAGGCCCGCAACCTGCTGATTCTCACCGAGGGCTTCCCCACCTACGGCGGCATGGCCGGCCGAGACATGGACGCGCTGGCCCAGGGCCTGCGCGAGGCGGTCGACGAGGACTACCTGCGCTACCGCATCACCTCCACGGCCTACCTGGGCGAGGCCCTCGACCGGGCCGGCATCCCGGTGGTGCTGCCGGTGGGCGGGCATGCCGTCTACCTCGATGCGCGGGCGTTTCTCCCCCACATCCCGCCGCTCGAGTACCCCGGGCAGGCGCTCGCCGTCGCGCTCTACCGAGAGGGCGGCATCCGGGGTTGCGAGATCGGCACGGTGATGTTCGGCCGGCAGGCCGACGGCAGCGAGGAGCCGGCCTCGATGGACCTCGTCCGGCTCGCCGTGCCGCGACGGACCTACACCCAGTCCCACATCGACTACGTGATCGAGGTGTGCGAGCGGGTGGCCGCGGGCGCGGCCGACCTGCGCGGGCTGCGCATAGTCGAGGAGCCGGCACAGCTGCGGCACTTCACGGCGCGCTTCGAGCCGCTCTGAGCCTGGCGCCGAGCAGGTCACCGACCCGGCTCGGGCTCGTCCGCGACCTGACGCCAGGACAGCCGGATCACGTGGACGCCCGCGAGCTCGAGGTCGAGGTCGCGAGCGCGGTCCTTCTCGAAGGTGTACGGGTTGTCGTGGATACCACGGCCGTCGGTTTCGACGACCAGGTTGTGCGCGGGCCAATGGAAGTCGACGCGGTGGTTCTCTGCGTGGCGATTGACGACGGGAAGCGGCAGGTTCGCCTTTTTCAGCAGTCTCAAGAAGCGCCGCTCAAGCTCGCTGCGGGTGAACGGCAGCTGGGGAAGGAGGCCGCCGAGCGCCCGGGTTAGTCGTGTGGTTCCGGGCCGGCCCGTGGCTCGCTCGAGCGCCTCGGCCATCCTGGTGCGGCCGATCAGCTTCTTCACGAAGGCCTGCTCCACGGCACGGTCCAGCTCCTTCGGGTGTCCGCTCGCAATGTCGATCAGGGTTCGTTCGACGGTTGTGCACGGGATGCCGTGGCGGCGCGTGGTGTCTAGAGACAGCAATGAGGGTGAGCAGTGCAGGCGGATTCGCGCTCGCTTTGAGCCGCCGCGGCGGCGCGGGATCGTTACGTGGACCGGGCCCGCCTTGTGTCGGAGGAGGCCGTGATGGACGGCGGCGGAGCGATGGCTCAGGACGGCACCGTCGCCACACGCGAGGACCCCGGCCATGAGGCGCCCCTGTTGGCCGGGGTCAGGGGTGCCGACCGCGTAGACACCATGGTGCAGCGGGAACAACCGATGGCTCTCGATCCGTTTGCGGATCTGTCCGGTCGTGAGGCCGGCGGCCAGCAGCTGCCGGCGAGCGACGACCCGTTGCTGACGGGCGGCCAGGACGGCGATGATTTCGTCGACCGGCACAGATATTGGTTCCATGGCAACCAAAATCTGTGCGGCGCCGATCTCGCCCCCTTACCGCTGCCGTTGCCCTACTCCCCGCGCCCCCGGCTCGTCTTGAAGTCGATCACCAGCGGCACGCCCTGCAGCCCGTAGCGCTCGCGCAGCCGGTTCTCCACGAAGAACGCGTAGTCGCGGGTCACGCGGCCGCGGTGGTTGACCTGGATGGCGAAGCGCGGCGGGGAGGTCTCGAACTGCGCCATGTAGTAGATGCGCAGGCGCTTGCCGCCCACGGCGGGCGGCTCGCGGATCGTCTGCACGTCGGCGGCGAAGCGGTTGAGCTCGGCGGTCTGGATCCACTCCGAGGCGCGGTCGGCCAGGCGCAGCGCCTCGGCCACCAGGCGTTTCAGGCCGCGCCCGCTCTTGGCCGAGACCGCCATCACCTGCGGGCGCTGGCGCAGCTTCTGCGTCACCCGCGCCTTCGCGTCCTCGAGGTCCGTGTCGGTGACGTCCCACTTGTTGAGCGCGACCACCGTGGCGCACTTCGACTTCATGGCCAGCTCGGCCACGTGGAGGTCCTCCGAGGTCACGCCCTCGGTGGCGTCGCAGACCACGATCGCCACCTGGGCGCGGTCGGCGGCCTGCTCGGAGCGCAATTGCGCGTAGTAGTCCACCGTGCCCGCCACCTTGGCCCGGCGCCGCAGGCCGGCGGTGTCCACCAGCACGACGGGACGACCGTCGAACTCGATCCGGGTGTCGATGGAGTCGCGGGTGGTGCCGGCCACGGGGGTGACGATCACGCGCTCCTCCCCCAGCAGCCGGTTGGCAAGCGACGACTTGCCCACGTTCGGGCGCCCGATCAGCGCGAGCCGGGTGGCCTCCTCTTCCGTGGCCTCGCCGTGGGGCAGGCTCTCCACCACACGGTCGAGCAGATCCCCGGTGCCCAGACCCTGCGTGGCGGAGACCGCCACCGGGTCGCCCAGGCCGAGCCCGTAGAACTCGGCGGCCAGGCCCGTCTGGCCCGCGTCGTCGACCTTGTTGGCGGCCACGATCACCGGCGTGCTGGCGCCGCGCAGCTCGCGGGCCAGCTCGGCGTCGCCGGGCCGCAGTCCCGCGCGGGCGTCCACCACCATCACGGTCAGATCGGCCTCGCCCAGGGCGATCAGGGCCTGGCGGCGGATCTCCTCGGCCATCTCGTGCTCGCCCGCGAAGTCCACCCCGCCCGTGTCGATCAGCGTGAACTCCAGGCCGTTCCAGTCGGCCTCGATCTCCTTGCGGTCGCGGGTGACCCCGGGCTGCTCGTGCACCACGGCCGCCCGGGTGCCGGACAATCGGTTGACCAGCGTCGACTTGCCCACGTTCGGGTAGCCCACCACCGCCACGGTCGGGCGCTTCATCGCGCCGCCTCCACCAAGTCGACGATGCGCTCCACGACCTGGTCCACGCTCAAGCCGGTGGTGTCGAGCTCCACGGCGCCCGGCGCCACGGCCAAGGGCGAATGCTCGCGGCCGGCGTCCTGCGCGTCGCGCAGCGCCTGGTCGCGCAACACGGTCTCCACGTCGGTACCGAGCTCCGCCGCGCGGCGGCGGGCGCGCTCCTCGGGGCTGGCCGTCAGGAACACCTTGACGCCGGCCTCGGGAGCCACCACGGTGCCGATGTCCCGGCCCTCGGCCACCCAGTCGCCACTGGCCAGGAGAGCCTTCTGCTTGCCGGCGAGCGCCTCGCGAACCGCCGCGTTGGTGGCCACACGGGAGGCGGCCTCCGAGACCTCGGCGGCGCGGATCGCATCGGTCACGTCCTCGCCGTTGGCGATCACGCGCTCGCCGAGCTCGATCTCGAGCGCGTCGGCCTGCGCCGACGCCGCGCCGCCGTGGCGCAGGGTGAGTAGTCCGACGGCGCGGTACATCGCGCCGGAGTCGAGATAGGGGAAGCCGAGCGCCCGCGCCGCCGCGCGCGCCACCGTGCTCTTGCCCGCTCCCGCGGGACCGTCGATCGCCACGACCATCCCGGCGAGATTAGGCGAGGAGGGCTTCGAGGTCGGCCACGAAGCCCGGGTACGAGACAGCCGCCGCCTCCATGCCGGCCACCTCCACGCCCTCGGCCGAGGCCAGGCCCGCCACGGCGCCGAGCATGGCCATGCGGTGATCGCCGTGCGAGTCGATCCTCCCCCCGCGCAGCGGCGACCCGTCGCCCCGCACCACGAAGCCGTCGGCCGTGGCCTCGATGTCGGCTCCCAGGCCGCGCAGGCCCTGCACCACGCCGTCGATGCGATCGGACTCCTTCAAGCGGAGCTCCTCGGCGCCCCTGACGACGGTCTCACCTTCGGCACAGGCCCCGAGGAGGGCCACCAGGGTGAGCTCGTCGATCGCCAGCGGCACCTCCTCCGGGGAGATCTCCGTGCCCTCGAGCGGCGCGGAGGCCACGTCGAGCTCGCCGACCGGCTCTTCGGCAGTGTCGGTGCCCGGCTCCTCCAAGTCGCCCAGGATCACCGCACCCATGCGCTGCGCGATCCGCAGGAAGCCGGTGCGGGTCCAGTTGAGCCCGAGGTTCTTGACCACCACCCGGGAGCCGCCCACCACGGTGGCCGCCGCAACGATGAACGCAGCCGACGAGGGATCGCCCGGCACGACGATGCGATCCAGCTCCAGCTCGTCGACGCCCGACACCGTCATCGACCGCCCGTCGCGCTCGAACGGCACGCGCGCGCGGCGCAGCAGGCGCTCGGTGTGGTCGCGGCTCACCGACCGCTCGGTGATCGTGGTCGAGCCGGAGGCGAGCATCCCGGCGAGCAGCAGGCAGGACTTGACCTGGGCGCTCGCCACCGGCAGCTCGTAGGCGATCCCGTGCAGCTGCGTGCCCGTCACAGTGAGCGGCGGAAAGCGCCCGTCACGCGCCTCCAGGCGGGCGCCCATCGCGCTCAGCGGCTCCACCACGCGGTCCACCGGGCGGCGGCGGATCGAGTCGTCGCCGTCCAGGGTCCAGACCCCGCCCGGCTGCCCGGCCAGCCATCCGGGGAGCAGCCGCATGAGGGTCCCGGCGTTGCCCACGTCGAGCAGGCCGCCGGTGGCCTCGAGCGGCGCGTGGAGGCCCACCCCGCGAATCAGCAGCCCGCCGTCCGCCTCGTCGCGCTCGACGCCCGCCCCCAGGGTGAGCACCGCCGAGAGCGTGGACTGCGTGTCCGCCGAGTCGAGGTAGTTGTGCACCGCCAGGGGCTCGTCGCACATCGCCCCGAAGAGAGCAGCCCGGTGCGAGATCGACTTGTCGGCCGGCGGCGTGTACTCCCCCCGCAGCGCGCCGGAGGGATCGAAACGGACGGTGGAGCTCACTCCTCGCCGACGGGGAAGCCGAGCCCGCCGATCAGCTCGCGAGCGCGAGCAGCGTCCTCATCGCCGGCGAGCCAGAGCGTCATGGCGCCCGTGCGCATGTCGGCGGCCGGCGCCAGCGCCATGTCGACGATGTTCACGCCCGACCTGCCCAGTTCCAGTGCCACCTGCGCGACGATACCCGGCCGGTTGGGGACGGTCAGCCGCAGCTCGTGCACTGGGCCGCCCGGCACCTCGGCCTCCAGCAGCAGGCGGCGGTCCTCGCGAGCGCGGTCGTTCCACTCGGGCACGCCCTCGCCGCTCTCGAGCCGGCCCGCGACCGCTTCGAGCTCCGCGCCGAAGGCCCGGATCTCCTCGACGATCGCCTCGCGGTTGGACAGGTAGATGTCGGCCCAGATCGCGGTGTTGGCGCCCGCCACCCGGGTGGCGTCGCGAAAGCTCGGCCCCACGTGGCGGAGGGCGTCCCCCTGGTCGCGCAGGCGCGCCCCCGCCTGGTTGACCAACATGTTGGCCAGCACGTGCGGCAGGTGGCTGAACACGGCGACGAGCCGGTCGTGGGTGTCTGGATCCACCGCCACCGGCCTGGCCCCCAGGTCGATCACGAAGCGGTGCAGGCGCTCGTAGAGCAGCCCCTGCGAGCTGGCGTGCGGGGTGAGGTACCAGAGAGCGCCCTGGAAGAGATCGGCGCGGGCGTGCTCGACGCCCGCGGTCTCGGCGCCGGCGATGGGATGGCCGCCCACCAGGCGTGGGTCGTCGACCGCACGCATCAGATCGCCCTTGGTCGAGCCGACGTCGGAGACCACGGTGTCGGGACCGGCGACCGCGAGCGCGTCGCGCACCTGCCCGGGAAGAGCGCCCACCGGCGCGCAGGCGAAGCACAGGGCGGCGTCCTCGAGCGCCTCGTCCAGGCTGCCGGCCACGACGTCGATCGCGCCCAGCTCCCGGGCGCGCTCGAGCCTGCCCGGGTCGCGCCCGTAGCCCACCACCTCGACACCCTCGACGTGCTCGCGGGCCGCCAGGCCGATCGATCCCCCGATCAGCCCGACGCCGAGAACGGCGACCTTCAACCCACGGTCTCGCGCTCGACGGTCTTGCCGGCCAGCTCGGCCACCGCCTCGAGCTTGCGCAGGTAGGCCTCGAACTCGGAGGCCAGCACGGCCTGCGGCCCGTCGCAGACGGCCTCCTCAGGCCGCGGATGCGTCTCCACCAGCACCCCATCGGCCCCGGCGGCGGCCGCCGCGAGTGAGAGCGGCTCCACCAGCGAGCGCTTGCCCGCCGCGTGGCTGGGGTCGATGACGATCGGGAGATGGGTGAGCTCGCGCAGCACCGGCACGGCCATCAGGTCCAGGGTGAAGCGGTAGCTGGGCTCGTAGGTCCGGATCCCGCGCTCGCACAGGAGCACATCGGGATTGCCCTCCTTGAGCACGTATTCGGCGGCCATGAGCAGCTCCTCGAGCGTGGCCGACAGCCCGCGCTTGAGCAGCACCGGCCTACCCGCGCGGCCCACCTCGGTGAGCAGCGTGTAGTTCTGCATGTTGCGCGCGCCGAGCTGGATCACGTCCGCCACCTCGAGCACCGCGTCGAGATCGCGCACGTCCATCAGCTCGGTGACGATGGGCAGGCCCGTCTCCTCCTTGGCCTCGGCCAGCAGCCGCAGGCCCGCTTCGCCCAGCCCCTGGAAGGAGTAGGGGGAGGTGCGCGGCTTGTATGCGCCGCCGCGCAGCATCTGCGCACCGGCGTCGCGGACCGTGCGCGCGGCCGACAGCAGCACCTCGCGCGACTCGACCGTGCAGGGCCCGGCGATGGTGGCGAAGTGGTCGCCGCCGATCAGGCGCCCGTCGACCTCCACGACGGTGCGCTCGCCGCGCCGGTACTGGAGCGAGGCCAGCTTGTAGGGCTTGAGGATCGGCACCAGGTGATCGACACCCGGCGCGCCGTCCAGGCCCAGGTTGGCCACGTGCTCGCGGTCGCCGATGGCGCCGATCACGGTCACCAACTCGCCCTGCGACAGATGGGCGTGGGCGCCCACCGACTCCACGCGTTTGACGACGGCGTCTACCTCCGCCTGTGTCGCCCCCTCTTTCATCACGATCATCATGTGTGCCAAAGCCTCTCAGAAAGTCCTACGTTTCCAGGTGAAGTACGGATGCGGAGCGGCGTCCGGCGGGCTGCGACGAAGTTCGCGGAGGCGGCCATCGAAAGGGCGCTGGCCGCTGCCGGACGCCTAGCTAAATCGCCAATACCGATAAGCGGAGACGCAGGCGCGCCGAGCGGCGCCCTTGAGGGCGCTGGTGCTGCGGGTCGGCGCGGCCAGGCGAGACATCAACAGAAGTTTTAGCAGGCGGCCGCGCCTGCCCTCACGCGGGGGCGGGCGCGCCGCGCGTCCGAACGGCCCCGCGTAGGTCCTCGTCGGAGAAGCCCTGCGGAGCCTGTCCGCTGGTGGCCCAGCGGTAGAGGACGACGGCGAAGACCTGGCGCAGAGCGGAGGCCAGCACCGCCCCGATGGCGAAGACCACCACGCCGATGGCGATCAGCACCTCGCCCACCACACCGCCCGCACCCGACCCGGACAGCACCGCGAAGCCGATGCCGGCCAGGATCAGCGCCGGGAGCATCACCAGCAGGAACACGCCGCCGCCGATCGCCGCCATGCCCACGATCTGACCGCTCCAGTGCTCCTTGAAGATCGAGGCGGAGCGCTTGAGGGCCGCCAGCGGCCCGGCCTTCTCTAGGGCGATCGCGGGCACGGCCAGCAGGCTGATCACGCTCCACGCGCCGCCTATCAACGCGGAGGCGACGGCGGCCAGCTCACCGCGGCTCTCGAGAGCTCTGAGCAACACCGAGAGCGTTGCCGTGATGAACGCCCAGCCGCTGATTGCGCCGAGTCGCGACGAGGCGGCGCGCAGCCCCTGGCCCAGACCCGAGGGCTCGTCCCTGAGCGCGGCGTCGACCGCGGCGGCCAGGCCGACCCCGATGAACGCGGCGATGAAGGCGCCCAGGTAGACGCCCACCGCCAGCAGGATCACCCCGACCACGGTGTCGCCCTCGTCCAGGAAGTAGGCGCCGGCCACTGCCGGCGGCGCCACCAACAGCAGAGCCAGCACGCCCCCGAGCACCGGGAAGCCGAACAGCCCGGCGTGGCTGCGCAGCAGCCGCCAGCTCTTGCCGGCCAGCACCCAGCCTCGCCTCCATCTACCCATGGCGCGGAATTGTGGTCAGATCAGAGCAGCTCGTCCAGAGCTGCCAGGAACCTGTCGTTTTCGCCTCGGGTGCCGTAGGTCACCCGCAGCCGGCCCTCCTCGCCGAGGGCCTTCCCCGCGCGGACGATCACGCCCCGCTGAGCCAGGCCGTCGATGATCGCGTCCTCGTCGCGGTCCCCGAGCGACACCCAGGAGAAGTTGGCCTGACTCTCGCTGGTCTCGAGGCCGCGGTCGGCCAGCTCGGATTCCACGTGCACGCGCTCGATCACGGTCTGCTCCACCCGGCGCTCGAGCTCGTCCACGTGCCGCAGCGCCTCGGTGGCCGCGGCCAGGGCCAGGGCGTTGACCGAGAACGGCTGGCGCACGCGATCGACCGCCAGGCGGAACTGCTCGCTGCCCAGCGAATAGCCCACCCGCAGGCCGCACAGCCCGTAGACCTTCGAGAAGGTGCGCAGGAGCACCAGGTTGGGATGCCGGTCGAGCAGGGCGAGCGACTCGTCGGGGTCCTGCAGGACGGAGAACTCGACGTAGGCCTCGTCGAGGATCACCGCCACGTGCCGCGGCAGCTCGGCCAAGAAGGCGTCGATGGCCGCCGGGGCCAGGGCGGTGGCCGAGGGATTGTTGGGGTTGCAGACGATGAGCATCCGCGTGGCGGCGGTGACCTCGCTGGCCATCGCCTCGAGGTCGTGCTCGGCCGCGTGGTTGAGGGGCACGGTCACCGGCCGGGCGCCCGAGGTGGCGGCGATGTGTGGGTAGATCGAGAACGACGGCCAGCCGTACACCACCTCGGCGCCCGGCTCCAGCATCGCCTCGCCCGCGGCCAGAAGCAGCTCGCATGACCCGTTGCCGATCGCGATGCGGCCCTCGGCCACGCCCGTGCGCTCCGCGATGCGCCGCCGCAGCACCGACTTCTGCGGGTCGGGGTAGCGGTTGAGGGTGGCCAGCTGCGCCTGCACGGCTTCGAGCACCGCCGGGTGCGGGCTGAAGGGCGTCTCGTTGGAGGCGAGCTTGACCAGGTCGCCGTCGAAGGCGTAGGTGGAGGCCGCCGGGTAGACGGGAATCGTCTCGAGGCGGCGGTTGAACTCGATGCCGGTGGTCACTGGGCACCCTCCAGGTCGCGGCGCAGAGAGCTCGCCTCGCGCAGATAGACGTGGTGAGCCTCGGTTGCGGGGTCTGCATAGCAGTGAAGCAGGAGCCGGATCACGCGGGGCAGCGAGCCGGGCACCGGGATCTCTCGCGTGCACAGGAGCGGCACGGCGCTCAGGCCGAGCAGCCGTGCGGCCACGGCGGGGAACTCGGCGTCGAGGTCGTCGGTGCAGGTGAAGATGCAGCTCACCATCTGCTCGGGAGCCAGCGCGTTGCGCTCCATCACCTCGCGCACCAGCTCCTCGGTGGCGGCGATGATGGCGTCGGCGTCGTTGTCCTCGACGGTCACCGCCCCTCTGAGTGCCCTCAACCTCATGCGGCGGGTGATTCTGGCAGGCCGATGACTCCCTGCGGGCCTAGCGAGCGCGCCTGGGTCGTCGCCCCCGCGCTGCCTGCGGTCGCGCCGCCCGCCGCAGGCGCTCCACCTCGGCCTGGGTGAGCCGGCGACTCCGTCCGGGCTCGAGGCCCCGTAGCCCCAGCGGGCCGAAGGCCACGCGCTCGAGCGCCACGACCTGATGGCCCACGGCTTCGATCATGCGCCGCACCTGGCGCTTGCGGCCCTCGCGGATCCCGATCTCGAGCACGCCGTGGCGGACCAGGCGAGCGCGGGCGGGCGCGGTCGTCCCGTCGTCGAGCTCCACCCCACGACGCAGCGACTCGATCGCCGCGGAGCTCACGGCCCCCGGTCGCACACGGGCGCGGTAGAGCTTCTCCACCCCGTAGCGCGGGTGGGTGAGGTGATCGGCCAGCTCGCCGTCGTTGGTCAGAAGGATCAGACCCGTGGTGTCCGCGTCGAGGCGACCCACCGGGTACAGGCGCCGGCGTGAGCGCACGAGCTCGACCACGGTCGGGCGCCCATGCGTGTCCCGCGCCGTGGAGACCACCCCCGCGGGCTTGTTGAGGGCGTGCACCTCGCGCGGCTCGCGCCTGACCGGCCTGCCGTCGAGCGCCACCTCGCTCGACTCGTCCACGTCGCGGGCGGGGTCGGTGACCGTCTCGCCGGCCACGCTGACCCGCCCCTCGGCCACGAGCGTCTCCGACGCGCGCCGCGAGGCGACACCCGCGTGGGCTAGGAACTTGGCCAGGCGCACGCCGTTAGCGTAGGTCGCGTGGATCTGTCGCTGCTCGACGAGCGGCTCGCGGCCGATGGTCAGCCGGGCTTTCGCTCCCGCCAGGTGTGGGAGTGGGCGGCGCGTGGCGCAGACTCATACGAGGAGATGACGAACCTCCCGGTGGGGCTGCGCGAGCGGCTCGCTGCCGCAGTGCCGTTCTCGTCGCTCACCGAGGTGCGCGAGGCGCTGGCCTCCGACGGCACCGAGAAGGCGCTGTTCGAGACCGCCGACGGCCGACCGGTGGAGGCGGTGCTGATGCGCTACCGCGACGGCCGGCGCTCGCTGTGCGTGTCGAGCCAGTCCGGCTGTCCCCTGACCTGCACGTTCTGCGCCACCGGGCAGATGCGCTTCGGGCGCAATCTCACCGCGTCCGAGATCCTCGACCAGGCGCTCCATTTCCGCCGCAAGGAGGCGGTCGA
The DNA here is from genome assembly GCA_963751105.1 of uncultured Thermoleophilaceae bacterium. GTDB lineage: Bacteria > Actinomycetota > Thermoleophilia > Solirubrobacterales > Thermoleophilaceae > JACVRW01. The sequence goes on from CAVVTG010000002.1 coordinate 1,840,085, forward strand.
CCACGCGGTCTTCATGGGGATGGGCGAGCCGCTGATGAACCTCGACAACGTGCTGGCGGCCTGCGAGCGGTTGCCCGACCTCGGGATCGCCCACTCCCACACCGGGATCTCCACGGTCGGCTGGATTCCCGGCATCGAGCGGATGAGCGAGGAGGGCCCGCCAGTGCGGCTGGCCCTGTCGCTGCACGCTCCCGAGGACGCGCTGCGCTCGGAGCTGATGCCGGTGAACGAGCGCTACCCGCTGCGCGAGGTGCTCGACGCCTGCCTGGGCTGGCACGAGCGCCGGCGGCGCCCGGTGTTCGTGGAGTACCTCATGCTCGACGGCGTCAACGACCGCTACGAGCAGGCGGTGGCGCTGGCGGCGTTGCTGGAGCCACAGCAGGCCTTCAAGGTCAACCTCATCCCCTACAACCCCACAGACGCCGCGTATCGCGGCTCGGGCCGCGACGCGATCGCGGCCTTCCGCCAAGCCCTGGCCGAGCGAGGGGTGCGCACCACCGTACGGCTCACGCGCGGGCGCGATATCGACGCCGCGTGCGGGCAGCTTGCGGCTCGCTCCCGATAGGCGCGGGCCGCCACGGAAGCCTTCCCTCCGCCGCCAGCCAGGAGCCCGCCACGATCAGCAGCAGGCCGGCGGCGGTGGCGACGGTGAAGCGCTCGTCGTAGAGGGTCACGCCGTAGAGCACCGAGAAGCCCGGCGCGATGTAGCCCACCAGCGACGACCGGGCCGGTCCCTCGCTGGCCACGAGCGAGTAGAAGAGCAGGAAGGTGAAGGCGGTACACACCAGGCCGAGCACCACCAGAGCCCCGGCGGCCTTCATGTTGGGCACCGGATCGGGGAGGCCGGCCAGCGCGACGGGCAGGGTCACGATGGAGGTGGTGGTCATCGTGCCCGCCAGCACCCCCAGCGGCTGGGCGTGGCCGAGGTTGCGCTTGAGGTACCAGGCCCCGAGCGCGTAGCCGAGGCTGGCCAGCACCACCATCAGCCCGCCCACCAGCGCGGCCGTGCCACCCCCGGCGTCGAGGCCCAGCAGCACGGCCACCCCCACGATCCCGATGCCCACCCCGGCGAGGCTGACCGCCCCCGCCCGCTCCTCGCCCTCGAGGACGAAGGCCAGCAGGAAGGTGAACACCGGGACGGTGGCCACCAGGATGCCGGTGAGCGACGACGAGATCTCGCGCTCCCCGAAGGTGATGAGCAGAAACGGAGCCACCACCTGGACCAGCGAGAGCACCACCACCGCCCGCAGGCTCCCGCGCAGAGGGTGCAGGGCGCCGCGTTGAGCGGCCAGCGGCAGCAGCACGAGCGCCGACAGCGCCACCCGGCCGAACACGATCACGCCGGGGCTCGTGCCCTCGTCGAGACAGACCTTGATGAACAGGTACGAGGAGCCCCAGCAGGCGGACACCACGAGCAGCGTGATCCAGGCACGGCGGGACACCCGGCCGACCTTCGCAGACCGCCCGAGCGGTGGCTCAGCCCGGCGGGCCCTGCGCCCGCTGATCCCCTGCCCGGGCCAGGCGCTCGCGCAGCTCGCCCTCGTCCTCGGGACTCGGGTCGAAGCGCGCGGGATCGGGCAGGGCGTCCAGGCCGGAGAGCCCGAACAGCTTCTGGAACAGCTCGGTGCTGCGGTAGAGGACGGCCCCGAAGCGCGAGCGCCCCGATTCCTCGATCAGGCCGCGCTCGAGCAGGGTCCCGACCGCCGATTCGGAGGCCACGCCGCGGATTCGGGCGATCTCCGGGCGCGACACCGGCTGCAGGTAGGCGACGATGCCCAGGCACTCCGCCTGGGCCTGGGTGAGCGGCGGCGTGCGGGGCCGGGCCAGCAGCCGCCGGGCGGCGCGCTCGGCCACGGGGTCGGTGGCCAGAGTGAATCCGCCGGCCACCTCGCGCAGCACCACCCCGCGGTAACCCTCGGCGTAGTGCTCGCGCAGCCGGGCGAGCGCCTCCACCACCTCGCCCTCGGACACCTCGCAGGCGTCGGCCAGGCGCTCCACGGCCACCGGCTCCGGAGACAGGAAAAGCAGCGCCTCGACTGTTCGCGCGAGGTCGTTCACGACACCGGCACCACCGTGATCGGCCCGAAGGGCTCCTCCTGCTCCCACCTGGCCTCGCCGCCCTTGTACAGCTCGAGCAGCGCGAACAGCGTGACCGCTTCGGTCAGCCGGTCGGCGTCCTTGACGGCGTCGTCGAAGGAGAAGCGCGAGCGGCTGCGCAGCAACTCGCGCAGGTGGCGCACGCGCTGTTCGACCGAAACCGCCGGCCGGCGGACGTGACGCAGGTCGAGCGGCTCCGGCACGCGCAGGAGCTCGCCGATCGCCTCGGCCAGGCGCGCCGGGTCGTAGGCGGCCTCCGCCGCCTCGATCGACACCCGCCGCAGCGCGGGCGGCAGCGGAGCGGAGCGGTAGCGGTGCCCCTGCTCCGCGGCCAGCTGCTCGTGCAGCCAGCCCGCGGCCTCGCGAAAGCGGTGGTACTCGAGCATGCGAGCCAGGAGCTCCTCGGCCGCCTCCTCGGGCTCGAGCCCCAGTTCCTCCTCTTCCTCGGCGGGGAGCATCAGCCGCGACTTGAGCTCGAGTAGCGCGGCGATCAGCACCAGGAACTCGGTGGCCGCCTCCAGGTCGAGCTCGCCCGTGCGCTCCAGGTGCTCGACGTAGGCGAGCACCACGTCGGCCAGGTCGACCTCGAGAAGATCGATCTCCTCGGAGAGGATCAGCGTGAGCAGCAGGTCGAAGGGACCGTGGAAGACCTCGAGCTCGAGGTCGAGCGGAGCTACGGTCATCGCGGACAGACTAGAGCGGGGGTCCGACGCCCATCGCGGCGCGGACCTCGCCCATCGTGCTCGAGGCGATCGCCCGGGCGTGCTCGGCCCCCGCCGCCAGCGTGGCCTCGAGCCCCTGCGGGTCGGCCCGCAGCTCGGCGTAGCGCTCGCGCACCGGGGCGAGCATCTCAACCACGCCCTCCCCCACGGCCTGCTTGAGGGCGCCGTAGCCCTGACCCGCGAACTCGCTCTCCACGGCCTCGGGCGAGCTGCCCCGCGCCACGGCCAGCATCTCGATCAGGTTGGTGATGCCCGGCTTGTCGCGCGCGCGCATCACCTCGGTCCCGGAGTCGGTCTGCGCCCGCCTGAGCTTCTTTCGGATGGCGTCCGGCTCGTCGTCGATGAACACGAGCCCGGCCTCTGTGCCGAAGCTGGTGGACATCTTCGCGCTCGGGTCCTGCAGATCCATGATGCGCGCGCCGAGCTCGGGGATCACGTGCTCGGGCTCCACCAGCACCTCGTCGTAGGTGGAGTTGAAGCGGCGAGCGATCTCCCGGGCCAGCTCGACGTGCTGGCGCTGGTCGTCGCCCACCGGGACCTCGTCGGTCTTGTAGAGCAGGATGTCGGCCGCCTGGAGCGCCGGGTACAGGAACAGGCTGGTGCGCACCAGTTGCTGCTCGCGCTCGGACTTCTCCTTGAACTGGGTCATGCGCTGGAGGTCGCCGTAGGGCGTGACCGAGCTGAGCAGCCAGCACAGCTCGGAGTGCTCCTTCACGTCGGACTGGCGGAAGAGAATGCAGCGCTCTGGATCCAGGCCCGAGGCGATCAGCACCGCCGTGGTGTCGAGCACGTAGCCCGGCAGCGCCTGGGGGTCGTAGGCCACGCTGGTGGCGTGAAGGTCGACGATGCAGTAGATCGCCGGGTCGCCGCGCTCCTGGCCCGCGAGGTAGCCTCGGATGGCACCGATGTAGTTGCCCACGTGTTTGCGGCCCGTGGGCTGGATGCCGCTGAAGATGCGCATCGGGCCGGGCAGTCTAGGCGCCCGGGCCGTTAGTTCCGGACGACGACGGGAATCCGCTCCACCGCGTTGTTCGAGTAGCCCTTCAGGTTCCAGGGCTGCTCGAGCGGCTGCGTGTTGCCGGCGGAATCGGTGGCGCGTGAGCAGATCTCGTGCTCGCCGGGCGCCGCCTGCCAGCCGAAGCTCCAGCCGCGCCAGGCGGCCGGGCCCTGCTCGGGACCGAGCTCCGCGTTAGCGAAGCGCGAGCCGCCGTCGGTGGACACCTCCACGCGCTCGATCACCCCGTGGCCCGACCAGGCCCGGCCGCGCAGCTCCACGGGGCCGGGGGCCAGGTGACGCTCGCGCGTCATGAACTCCGGGACGCCGGGCGGCTCGGTGAGCGAACGGGGGAGCATGCGGGTGACCGGCTCGCCGGGCGTGCCGTCGTCGTCGTAGATGCGGTAGGCCACGGAATTCTGGAAGCCCTCGAAGGGCTGCTCCAGCAGCGTGATGGCCGCCAGCCACTTGACGTTGGTCATCCCGTACCAGCCCGGCACCACCAGGCGCAGCGGGAAGCCGTGCTGGGGCGGCAGTGGCGCGCCGTTCATCTCGTAGGCCAGCAGGCCCTCGCGGGCGTCGGTCACCGAGAGCGAGCGCTCGTAGGCCATCTCCTCCTCGCCCTCCAGGCCGTGATCGAGCCCGGCGAATAGCGCCTCCACCGCCGACCCGGCCACGCCGGCCTCGTCGAGCAGCGGGGCGAGCGGCGTGCCGCCCCACTCCGCCGTGCCCACCGCCTCGGTCAGCCAGGGTTGACTCACGGGACGCGGCTCGAGCAGCGCCCGGCCGTTGCCGGCACACTCGAACGTCACCGGCATCGTGACCCGCTCGCGCTCGCGCAGGTCGCCGAGCGACAGCGACAGGGGACGCTCCACGGCGCCACCGATCTCGAGCCGGTAGCCGTCGGGCTCGACCACCGGGATGTCGTAGTGGATGAGCAGGTAGTGGAGGCCGACCGGTGTGACCGGATAGCGCAGGGCCTCGAGCGGCAGCCCGTGGTTGCGGGCCGCGAGGCGCAGCTCGTCCAGCGAGAGTCCGTCGGGCCCGGCCGTGACGGAGGAGGTGGGCCCCATCGAGCCCTACATCGCTCCCGTGCCGCTGGCCGCGGAGTCCTGCGCGCGCTCGGCGTCGCCGGGGTTGTCGTCCTCCGGCCGCCACCTGACCACTGGCCGCTTGGCCGCGCCGGCCTCGTCGAGGCGGCGCACCGGTGTGGTGTGCGGCGCGGTGCGCGCGATCTCCGGGTCCTCGGCCGCCTCATCGAGGATCTCCCGGATCACGCCGGCGAAGTGGTCGAGGCGTTCCCTGGTCTCGGTCTCGGTGGGCTCGATCATGAGCGCCTCGTCCACCAGCAGCGGGAAGTACACGGTGGGCGGGTGCACGCCGAAGTCGAGCATGCGCTTGGCCAGATCGAGCGTCTTGACGTCCAGCTGCTCCTTGGCCGGTTTGCCCGAGAGCACGAACTCGTGCATGCAGGTGCGGTCGAAAGCGATCGGCAGGTACTCGCCGATGCCCTCGCGGGCCAGCAGCGCCTTGAGGTAGTTGGCGTTCAGCACCGCGATCTGCGACACGTCCTTGAGGCCGTCGCCGCCCAGGGAACAGATGTAGGCGTAGGTGCGCACGAAGACGCCGAAGTTGCCCTGGAAACCGCGCAGCTTGCCGATCGACTTGGGCCGGTCGTGGTCGAGGTCGAAGTGGGGCTCCGCGCCGTTGCCCTCGGCGCCTCGGCGCACCACCTGGGGCACGGGCAGGAACGGTTCGATGCGGTCCGAGCAGGCGATCGGGCCCGCGCCCGGGCCACCGCCGCCATGCGGCTGGGTGAAGGTCTTGTGGAGGTTGTAGTGGACGATGTCGAAGCCCATGTCGCCCGGGCGGGTGATCCCCATGACGGCATTGAGGTTGGCTCCGTCGTAGTAGAGCGTGGCCCCGACCTCGTGCACGATGTGCGCGATCTCCTCGATATTGGTGTCGAAGAGCCCCAGCGTGTTCGGGTTGGTGAGCATCAGGCAGGCCACGTCGTCATCGGCCTTGGAGCGCAGGTCGTCGAGATCCACCCCGCCGTCCGGCGCGGTGCCCACCTTGACCACCTCGTAGCCCGCCATGGTCACCGTGGCCGGGTTCGTGCCGTGAGCGGTGTCCGGGGTCAGCACCTTCGTCCGCTGCTCGCCGCTGTCCTCGTGGTATGCCCGGGTGAGCAGCAGTCCGGCGAGCTCGCCGTGCGACCCGGCGCTGGGCTGGAGCGAGACGTGCGGCAGGCCCGCGATCTCCGACAGCGCTCCCTGCAGCCGCCACATCAGCTCGAGGGCGCCCTGGGCGTACTCGGGATCCTGGAGCGGGTGAAGGCGGGAGTGGCCGGGGAGCGCAGCCACTCGCTCGTGCAGCTTCGGGTTGTGCTTCATGGTGCACGAACCGAGCGGGTAGAAACCCTCGTCGAGGTGGAAGTTGCGCGACGACAGCGTGGTGTAGTGGCGCACGAGCTCCGGCTCGGACACCTCGGGGAGCTCGGCCGGCCGTTCACGGATCGCACCAGCGGGCAGCAGCTCCTCGACCGCTACGTCCGGGACCTCGTCCTCGGAGGCCGGGGCGACGAAGGAGCGGCGCCCGGGGCGGGAGCGCTCGTAGATGGTGAGCACGTCGTCGCTCATGCGTGCACGCCTTCCCTCGCCGCGGCGACCACCGAGGCGAGGCGGTCGATGTGCGCCTTCGTGCGCCGCTCGGTGATGGCCACCAGCAGGCCGTCCTCGTACTCCGGATAGTCGCGACCGAGGCGGTAGCCGGGGTTGATGCCCGCTGCCCGGGCCCGCTTGACGAAACCGTCGAGGTCCGGCACCCGCACGGCGAACTCGCGCACCACGGGTCCGGGGTTGATGGCGTCGAGCCCCAGCGTCTCGCGGGCGTAGTGGGTGCGCCTGAGCATCAGCTCGGCCAGCTCCACCAGTCCTCGCTTGCCCAGCCAGGACAGGTAGATCACCCCGGCCAGTGCGTTGAGCGCCTGGGCGGTGCAGATGTTGTGGGTGGCCTTCTCGCGCCTGATGTGCTGCTCGCGTGTCTGGAGCGTGAGCACGAAGCCGCGCTTGCCGTCCGCGTCGCGGGTCTCACCCGCGATCCGCCCCGGCAGCTTTCGCAGGAAGCGCTCGCCGGCCGCGAAGAAGCCGAACGAGGGGCCCCCGAAGTCGAGCCGGTTGCCCAGCGACTGGCCCTCGCCCACGCAGATGTCGGCCCCCAGCTCGCCCGGCGGCTTGAGGATGCCCAGGGGAAGCGGATCGGCCGCGCACACGAACAGCGCGCCGGTGTCCTTGCCCGCCTCGGCAAGCCCACCCAGCTCCTCGACCGTGCCCAGGAAGTTCGGCTGCTGGACGAACACCGCGGCGGTGTCGTCGTCCACCGCGGCCGCCAGGGCCTCGCGGTCGGTGGCGCCCTCGTCGTCGAGGGGAACCTCCACCACCTCCATGCCGTAGCCGGCAGCGTGCGTGCGCAGCGCCGCCCGCGAGTGTGGGTGCAGCCCGCGCGAGGCCACCAGCCGGCCCCGCTTGGTCTCGAGCTTGGCCAGGTAGCCGGCCGCGGCGACCGCGCTCGGGCCCTCGTACACCGACGCGTTGGAGACCGGCAGACCGGTGAGCTCGGAGATCGCCGTCTGGTACTCGAACATCACCTGGAGGCCCCCCTGCGACACCTCCGGCTGATACGGCGTGTACGGCGTGAGGAACTCGGAGCGCCCGATCAGCGTGTCCACGAGCGAAGGCACGTAGTGGTCGTACATGCCCGCACCCAGGAAGCTCACCTCGGCGTCGGCGTGGCGGTTGCGCGCCGCCAGCTCGGCCAGATGGTCGTTGACCTCCTGCTCGGAGCGCCCGTCGGGCAGGTCGAGCTCGCGATCGAGGCGCACGCCCTCGGGGATGTCCTCGAACAGCTCGTCGAGCGAGCTGGCGCCTATGGCGGCGAGCATCTCCCGCAGGTCTTCGTCGGTGACTCCGGTGTAACGGCTCATCAGCTCATCTACGAAGCTAGCTACCCGATTGGAGCAACTCCCGGTACGCGGCTACGTCGAGCAGCTGATCGAGCTCCGACGGGTCCGAGAGCTTGACCTTGACCATCCAGCCCTCGCCGTACGGGTCGGCGTTGACCCGCTCCGGGCTCTCCTCCAGCTCCTGGTTGACCTCGGTGATCTCGCCGGACAGCGGGGCGAACACGTCGGACACCGCCTTCACCGACTCGACCTCCGCGTAGGCCTCGTCCTTCTTGACCGACGCTCCCACCTCGGGCGGGTCGAAGAACACCACCTCGCCGAGCGAGTCCTGGGCGTACCAGGTGACCCCGAAGGTCGCCGTCTCTCCGTCGATCCGGGCCCAGTCGTGCTCGGGGTGGTACCTGAGCTCCTCGGGATAGCTCTCAGCCATGGTCTCCTTCGTTCTCGGGGTCGTAGAGAGGCTTCTCCCGGACCTCCGCGTCGCGCAGCTTGCCGCGTACGTCCACCTGGATGCTCGTACCCGGATCGGACGCTCCCACCGGGAGGTAGCCCATGCCGATGCCGGTGTCGAGGCACGGCGACAGGGAGCCGCTGGTCACGACGCCCTCGCCCTCTTCCGTGCGGATCGGGTTGTCCTGGCGCGGGATGCCCGGGCCGGTGAAGGCAAACGGAACCAGGATCTGGTCCGGCTCGGCGCCGCGCAGGGCGTCGGCGCCGATGAAGTCCGTGTCCAGCTTGCAGGCCCAGCCCAATCCGGCCTCGATCGGGTTGCGGTCCTCGGACAGGTCGTTCCCATAGAGGTGAAAGCACACCTCGAGCCGCAGGGTGTCCCTCGCGCCCAGGCCCGCCGGCTGCACTCCCTGTTCGAGCAGGGCGTCCCAGACCGCGGTCGCACCGTCGGGCGGGAGCATCAGCTCGCAGCCGTCCTCGCCGGTGTAGCCGGTGCCGCACACGAGCGTCTCCACCCCGGCGACCTTCAGGTCGGCGCTGCGCATCCGGCCCGGCAGCTCTCCGTCGGTCACCGTGGTCAGCGCCTCGCGTGCTCGCGGCCCCTGTACGGCGAGCATCGCCCAGGCCGAGGCCACGTCGCGCACCACGATCTCGAAACCCTCGGCGTGGTCCTTGAACCAGGCCAGGTCCTTGTCGTGGTTGGCGGCGTTGGTGACGGTGAGGAAGCGCTCCGCTCCCAGCCGGTAGGTGAACAGGTCGTCGAGCACGCCGCCGTCGTCACGACACAGCAGCGAGTACTGGGCGCCCCGCTCGGCGATCTTCGTCACGTCGTTGGACAGGATCCGCTGCAGAAAGCGCTCGGCGTCCGGCCCCGAGGTCTCGATCTCGCCCATGTGGGAGACGTCGAACATCCCGGCCGCCGTGCGCACGTTCACGTGCTCGCCCCGGATGCTCTCGTACTGGACCGGCATCTCCCAGCCGGCAAAGGGCACGAGGCGCGCTCCCGCCTGCTCGTGGCGGTCGTACAGCGGGGTGCGCCGGAGGGTTTCGGTGGGGGCGGCCAAGCCGCCGTGAGGTTACCCGGCTACCCCGGGGTCCACGCCCCGGTGGGCGGCGGGTCAGCCGCCGGTGGGCATGGGCAGGGCCACCGCCACGCAGAGCAGCAGGAGCACGGTCATGCAGGCCGTGACGATCCGCCGGGCGACCTTCTCCACATCAACCTGAGGACGGTGGCGGGGCGGCGCCGGAGGCGCCGACCGCTGTGCTTCGTGAGCCAGGTGCAGGGCCAGTGCTCTCATCGCCATCTCCGATCTGAGGGGGTACACGCACAACCAGACCGGCGAAGGGGCCGGGTTATTCCGCGCGCTCGCCTCAGGCGAGGCCGTCGAGCACCGCTGCCACCACGGCGAGGGCCACCTCGGCCCGGCTGCGAAGGGAGTCGCCCCCCACCCATTCCTGCGGCGTGTGGGCACCCCCGCCGCGGGGCCCGAGGCCGTCGATGGTCAGCGCGATGCCGCCCGCGGCCATGTGGCTCGCGTCGCTGGCACCGCCTCGCTCGGCCGCGGCGATCGGGCGACCGAGCAGCAGCGCAGCCCTCTCCAGCGGCTCGCGCGTGGCCTCGCGGGCGTCCATCCCCGGCCAGGCACGGGCCAGGGTCGTGGCGAGCTGCACGCCGCCGTGCTGGTCCGGCACGGCATCGAGCACGGGAGCGAACGCCTCGAGGCGGTCGGCCCGCAGGTCGCAGATCAGGCGGCCGGCGGCGGGCACGACGTTGAAGGCGTTGCCCGAGTCGAGGATCGTCGGCACGGCGGTCAGCCGGTCGCCGCCGCCCGGATCGCTCTGGCCCGCCACCACCTGCGCCGCGTGGGCCAGCGCGAGCAGTGCGTTGCGGCCCCGGTGGGGAGCCGAGCCCGAGTGAGCCGGGCGTCCGACGGCGTCCACGCGGAGAGTCCCGGCGGCCTTGCGCTTGACGATCACCGCCTCCTCGCCCTCGCGCGTGCGCTCGCCTGCCTCGAAGCAGAGGCAGGCGTGGAAGCCCGCGAAGCGCTCCGCGTGGGCAAAGCTCGCCGTGCGCCACTCCTCGTCGTTGACCAGGAGCACGGCCAGCTCCCCGTAGCGGGCCGGCTCAGCGGCCAGCTCCCGCATCACCCCCAGCGCCAGCGCCACCCCGCCCTTCATGTCCACCGCGCCCGAGCCGCTCAGGCGATCGCCGTCGCGCTCGAGCGGGCGGTGGGCGTCGTGGGCCACCACGGTGTCGAGGTGTCCGAGCAGCAGCACCCGTCCGGCCCCCTCTCCATCCAGGCGCCCGTACAGATCCGGTGCGTGGTCGGGGGTGGAGCAGGGCAGCCGCTCTACTCGCGCCTCGGGCGGCAGGAAGGCCGTGGCCAGGGCCACGCACTCCTCGGCGCCCGGTACGTCCCCCGACGGCGAGGACACGCCCACCAGGGCCTCCAGCTCGCGCTCGGCCACCAGGGCCAGGCGGGCGGCTGCCTCGTTCACAGGCCGCGGGCGAAGTGGTGGCTCGAGATGCGCATGCCGGAGTTCAGGTACAGCCGGTGCGCCTCCTCGCGCTCGGGCCCGACGCCCGAGTCGAGGTGGAGCTCGTCGCACCCCAGCCGCCGTGCCTCGGCCGCGCACCACTCGAGCAGGGCCTTTCCGTGGCCGCGGCGGCGGGCATCAGGATGCGTCGAGAGGTCGTCGACGTACAGGGTGTCGCCCCAGGCGAGGTTGCGGATGACGCGAAAGCCGGCCACGGCGCTGCAGCGGCCATCCTCGAAGACGCCCACCAGCCGGTAGCCCTGGGGCCGCTGCACCTCGTCCACCCGTTCGACGAAGCCGGCCTCGTCGTCGTAATGCGTGCGCAGCGCGCGCATCGCCTCGAAGGCGAGCGCCGTCTGCGGCGGCCGGATCTCTGTCAGTCCCTCAGGAATTCCGGAACGTCGATGTCGTCGTCGGAGATCTCGAGCGATTCGCGCTGGCGCTCGTCCAGCGACACGTCGCGGCGGCGCGGCTCACGGCGCCTGCCGGTGGAGTCCTCGGTGAACAGCGGGGTGCGGCCGGGACGCTCGAAGCCGGTGGCGATCACCGTCACGCGCACGCCGTCGCCCATCCCGTCGTCCACCACCGCGCCGAAGATGATGTTCGAGTTCTGGTCGGCCGCCGACTGGATGATCTCCGCGGCCTCGTTGACCTCGAACAGCCCCAGGTCGTTGCCGCCCGTGATGTTGAGCAGGATGCCGGTGGCGCCCTCCACCGACTGCTCGAGCAGCGGGCTCGACACCGCGTTCTTGGCCGCCTCGGCCGCGCGCTGCTCGCCCGAGGCCTCGCCGATGCCCATCAACGCCGAGCCGGCGTCCTGCATGATCGTGCGCACGTCGGCGAAGTCGAGGTTGATCAGGCCCGGGGTGGTGATCAGGTCGGTGATGCCCTGCACGCCCTGGCCGAGCACGTTGTCGGCCTCGCGGAAGGCGTCGAGGATGCTGGTGCGGCGCTCGACCACCGCGAGCAGCTTCTCGTTGGGGATCACGATCATCGTGTCCACCTGCTCGCGCAGCCGGTCGATGCCGTCCACGGCCTGGCGCATCCGCTGCGTGCCCTCGAAGTCGAACGGCTTGGTGACCACGCCCACGGTGAGCGCGCCCACCTCCTGCTTCGACACCTCGGCGATCACGGGAGCCGCCCCGGTGCCGGTGCCGCCGCCCTCGCCGGCGGTCACGAAGACCATGTCAGCGCCCTTGAGGGCCTCCTTGAGCTCGTCGCGGCTCTCGTTGGCCGCGCCGTAGCCCGTCTCGGGGTTCGCGCCGGCCCCCAGGCCGCGGGTCAGCTGGTCGCCGATCTGCAGCTTGATGTCGGCGTCGCACATCTGCAGCGCCTGAGCGTCGGTGTTGACGGCGATGAACTCCACGCCCTTGAGCCCAGCGTCCACCATGCGGTTGACGGCGTTGGTGCCGCCGCCGCCGATGCCTACCACCTTGATGACCGCGAGGTAGCTGCCCGTGTCCATTGAGGGTGTTCCTCTCTCCCAACCGTCCGAAGCTCAAGCGATCATCGAGGGTTTCTCGATTCCCGCAACGACCGCACTGTAGGCGGGGATCCCGGAAACTGTCAACCGCCGCCGCAACAAATCCTGCAGCCAGAGGCTCGATCACAGGTCGAGGGTAGTGGTCAAACCTCGACTCCGAGTCGAGGGTCGTCAGCCCGCCGGCACGCCCGTTCCGCCGGTCCCCGTCTGCCCCGCCGGCGGCACTCCAATCGCGGGATCCTGGGGAGCCATGTTGGGCGTCGGTGTCGGCGCCGGAGCGGGTGTGGTGGCGGGAGTCTGGGGCATGGACGCGGGATCGACGGGAGTGGTCGCGGGATCGATGGCCGTGGCCCCGGCCGCATCCGTCGCGGCGGCCCCCGCGACGCCCGGAGGTACCGGCGCGCCGAGCGAGGCCTGGCCGGCCGGCGCCACCGGGGTGACCGTGGGGGCGGGCAGACCGCCGGCCGCGGGCCGGTCGGGAAGCCGCAGGTCGAGGTAGGTGGCGCCGTCGGCCTCCGGATCGGCGAGCACACGGGCGGCGGCGATCCACTTGGCCCGGGCACGCGAGGAATCACCGAAGATCAACTCGGGACCGTCGCCCAGCGTGACCACCAGGCCGTCGCCGCCGCGGACCGCGATGGCCTCCACCCGCTTGAGCAGCGGAGCAGGCGCGGCGCCGGCTATCCGGGCGGCGCCCAGCGCCTGGGCATCGGCCAGGCGATCCCGCTGGGCGCCCTTTACGTCCTCGACCTCGATTGCCGGCAGCCGTCCCTCCACCGGCAGCCCGCGGAGGATGGTCCCGTCGCCGGCCACCGGCACCCGCCGGCCTCCGAGCTCGATCAGCGCCGCGGGATGGTGCTCGAGCACGCGGATGGCGAGGCCGTGGGGAAAGTCGGAGCGCACCTCGAGGTCGCGCACCACCGGATAGTGGGCGATGGCCTCGTCGAGCAGCTCGCGGTCGACGTGCAGCGTGGTCATGGAGTGCCCGGCCGCCACCAGGGCGGTGCGCACGCGCTCTCCGTCCTCGGTGGTGAGCCCGGTGACCGTCACCTCCTCCACCGCCACGAGCGACGAGTCGCGCAGCCAGAACTGGTAGCCCGCCGCCAGCAGGAGCGCGACCGCCACCAGCGCGAGCAGGCGACGGCGCAGCTTCGGGGTCGGCGAGGGAAGCGCCAGCCGGCGCCCCGCCATCAGGCGCCGCCCGGCGAGCGCGGCGGCGCCGACCCTCACGCCCGCTCGCCCCAGAGCGGCGTGGTGTCCACCTCGCCGAGGAACTGGACCTCGGGCTCGAGCTCCACCCCGAAACGCTCGCGCACCCGCCGCCGGCCCTCGGCCATCAGCGCGATCACGTCGGCGGTGGTGGCATCGCCGGTGTTCTCCACGAAGTTGGCGTGCTTGTCCGAGAAGCGCGCGCCGCCCACGGCCAGACCGCGGCACCCGGCCTCGTCGAGCAGCACCCCCGCGCTGCGCCCCTCGGCGCGCGCATCGTCCGGGTTCTTGAAGGTGGAGCCGAAGGTCTTGATGCCGGAGGGCTGAGCGGCACGGCGCGAGGCGCGCATGCCGGCCAGGGTCGCCTTCACCTCCTCGGGCTCCGCCGGCGCGAGGGCGAACGAGGCGCGCGCCACGACCTCATCGGCCCCGAGGTTCGAGCGGCGGTAGCTGAAGCCCAGCCGGTCCGGGGTCCGGCGCGAGGAGCCGGCGGCCGACACCACCTCCACCCAGTCCAGCACGCGCGCGAGGTCGCCGCCGTAGGCGTTGGCGTTCATCTTCACCGCCCCACCGACGGTCCCCGGGATGTTCACGCCGAACTCGAGCCCGCTGAGGCCCGCGCGCGCGGCGAAGGCCGCGGCCTGGGGCAGACGGGCTCCGCCGCCGCAGAGCAGGCGCTCGCCGTCCTGCTCGATCGTGGCCAGGCTGCCGTCCAACTTCATGACGAGTCCTCGGAACCCTTCATCCGCTATCAGCAGGTTCGATCCCGATCCCACCACTCCTACCTCGAGTCCCTGCTCGCCCGCCCAGGCGAGCAGGGCCGCCAGCGCCTTCGGCGAATCTGGCCGGGCGTAGAAGTCGGCGTGGCCGCCGGCTCTGATGGTGGTCAGGCGCGCCAGCGGGAAGTCCGGCTGGATCCCGGCGGGCAGGGTCATGAACCGGCCTCCCCGGTCAGCTCGCGCGCGAGGCGGTCCACGTCGCCCGCGCCGAGCGTCAGCACGAGATCGCCGTCCGACAACTCGGCCTCCAGCATGCGCCGCGCCTCGGCCGGGGCCGGGAGCCACCAGACCGGCCGGCCGCCGGCGGCGTCGGCGGCCGCCTGGGCCACGAGCAGCCCGCTGACCCCGGGGAAGTCGGCGGCGCGCTCGCGTGCCGGGTAGACGTCGAGCACCACCACCAGGTCGGCCAGCGCTAGGGCGCGTCCGAAGTCGCGCGCCAGCATCGCCGTGCGCGAGTAGAGATGGGGCTGAAAGCAGGCCACCAGCCGGCGAGGCCGAAGCGTGCGAGCAGCCTCGAGGGTGGCACGCACCTCCGTGGGGTGGTGGGCGTAGTCGTCGTACACCAGCGCGCCCGCGGCCGTCCGCCCGTGCTCCTCGAAGCGCCGCCCGGCCCCGGTGAAGGCGGCCAGCGCCGGACCCGCCTCGGCCACCGGCAGCCCGGCCTCACGGCAGGCCGCCAGCGCTGCCAGCGCGTTCAGCACGTTGTGACGCCCGGGCACCTGGAGCTCGACCGCCACGTCCTCCACGCCGAAGCGAGACCCGCCCGGCAGCAGCTCGAGCTCGCGAGCCACCAGGTCCTCGTGGCCCTCGAGCCCGAAGTGGACCTCTCCTCCTCGGCCCGCCAGCTCGACTCCCGCCCCGAGTACGCGCGTGCCGGCGGGTTCGGCGAACTCCTGGAAGGCCGCCTCGAGCTGGCGCAGATCCGGATAGGTCGAGTGGTGGTCGAGCTCCATGTTGAGGACCACGGCCACGTCCCGAGACAGCTCGAGGAAGGAGCGATCCGACTCGTCGGCCTCGATCACCGCCCACTCCCCCGCTCCCCAGGACGCGTTGGTGTGGGCGGCGCGCAGCTCGCCGCCGATCAGGAAGGCCGGATCGCGGCCGCAGCGCAGCAGGGCGAGCGCGGCCATCGAGGCCGTGGTGGTCTTGCCGTGGGTGCCGCCCACGGCGATCGTCCGCTTGAGCCGCGACAGCTCGCCCAGCAGCTCGCCGCGGTGGAGCACGCCGGCGCCCGCCGAGCGCGCGGCCGCCAGCTCGGGGTTGTCCTCGGGGATGGCGGTGGAGACCACGAGCTCGGCGCCCGCGGGCACGTTCTCCGCGGCGTGGCCGATCGCCGGCTCGATGCCGGCCGCCCGCAGCCGCGGCAGATAGGCCGACTCGGCCTGGTCGGAGCCGGTGACGGCGGCACCGAGCTCCCGGGCCACCAGCGCCAGGCCGCTCATGCCCGCCCCGCCGACACCGACGAAATGCAGCCGGCGGCCGGCGAACGGCTGCTGGTCGGGTTCCGAGGCCACCGGCGCCGACCCTAACCGGCGTCGCCGGCGGGGCGCACCAGCCGGTCGAGCTCGTCCGCGATGCGCTCCGCGGCGTCGGGTCGCGCGGCCGCGCGCGCCGCCTCGGCCATCTCCGCCATGCGCTGCGGCGCCCCGAGGAGCGCGCCCACCTCGCGGGCCAGGCGCGCGGCGTCGAGCTCCTCGTCGGGCACCACCACGGCCGCTCCCGCCGACTCCATGTAGCGCGCGTTCCGGGTCTGGTGGTCGGCGCTGGCTTGCGGATAGGGCACGAGGATCGACGGCAGCCCGGCGGCAGCCACCTCGAGCACCGAGCCGCCCGCGCGCGCCGCCACCAGGTCGCTCGCGGCGAGCACGTCGGCGAACGGCTCCACGTAGGGGAACAGGTGGTAGTGCGGGGGCGAGCCGAGCTCGTCCAGCCGGCGCCGCAGGTCGTCGTGATCGCGCCGCCCACTGGCGTGGAGGACCTGGCAGGGCGCGGCTGCGCCGAAGGCCTCGACGGCGGCGTGGTTGAGGCGGCGTGCGCCCAGCGAGCCGCCGAACACGAGCAGACAGGGCTCGCCTGCGGGGATGCCGAGCCGCTCGCGTGCGGCCACGGGATCGGCCGAGCCGGTGGCGGCGGGCACGGGCCTCCCCGTGACCAGGTACCGCGGGCCGCTCCGGCCAGGCAGCGGAAAGGCGAGGCAGACGCGCCGGGCCAGCGGGGCCAGCACGCGGTTGGCCACGCCGAGATGGCTGTCCGCCTCCGCCAGCACGAGCGGCAGGCGCAGGGTTGCCGCCGCCAGGCCGACCGGACCGGCCACGTAGCCCCCTCCCCCCAGCACGGCGTCTGCCCCGCTTTCGCGAAGCAGGCGCCGCGCGCGCAGGAAGGCCCGGCCGGCCAGGAGCAGGGCCCGCGCTGCCCGCACTGGGTTTCTGCGGTCGAGCCCGGCCACGCGCAGCGTGTGGAGCTGGTAGCCCGCGGCGGGCACCAGCTCGGCCTCGGCCCGCTCGCCGCCGATGAACTCGACCTCGATGCCGCGCTCGCGCAGCGCATGAGCCACGGCCAGCGCGGGCACCACGTGCCCGGCGGTGCCGCCGGCGGCGATCACCACCTTGGGCATCGCCGTCTCTCGGTCAGCGGGCCGAGCCCGCCGCGCGGCGCCGGCCGGCCACGCGCGACTCGGCTCCGCCGTCGATCGCGTGCAGCTCCGGCTGCGACGGGCGCTCGGCGCCGCGCCGCGCCGCCCCGGGGCCGGCGGCCACGTTCAGGAGCAGCCCCATCGCGCCCAGCAGCACGATCAGGTTCGAGCTGCCGTAGGAGAGGAACGGCAGCGGCACCCCGGTGAGCGGCGCCATTCCCATCACGGCGAAGAAGTTGAGCGTGGCCTGGCAGAGGATGAGCGAGGTGATGCCGGCGGCCAGCAGCTTGGCGTAGCGGTCCCGAGCGAGCTTGGCGGTGCGCAGCCCGGCGTAGCCGATCATCCCGTAGAGCACGATCACCGCCAGGATCCCCACCAGGCCGAGCTCCTCGCCGATGATGGCGAGGATCATGTCGGTGTGCGCCTCGGGCAAGTAGAAGATCTTCTGCACCGACTCGCCCAGCCCGACGCCGAAGAACCCGCCCGAGCCGATGGCGGTCAGGGCCTGCACCGCCTGGAAGCCGGTGTCGCCGGCGTCGGAGAAGGGGTCGAGGAACGAGGTGAGGCGCTCGCGCCGGTAGGGCTCGACGAGCGCCAGCAGCAGGGCCAGGCCGGCGAGCGTGCCGGCGATCATGCCGAGCTTGCGGATCGGGGTGCCGGCGGCCACGAGCAGGGCGCCGATCGAGAAGCAGATGACCATCGCCGTGCCCATGTCGGGCTGCTTCATCAGCAGCGCGCAGGCCGCGCCCACCACCAGCAGCAGGGGCTTGACCAGCCCACCGATGCTCAGTACCGAGGCCGGCCGCGCCGCCAGCAGCTGGGCCGCGTACAGGACCAGCGACACCTTGAGCAGCTCCGAGGGCTGGAACTGCAGCGGGCCGGCGCCGAGCCAGCGGGTGGCGCCGTTCACCGTGACCCCGAAGCCCGGGATCATCACCAGCACCGTGAGCCCGAAGGAGGCCACGAGCAGCATGGGCGCCAGGCCGCGGATCACCTTCAGGCCGTGCCGTGAGGCGAAGTGCATGGCCACCAGCCCCAGCAGCCCGAGGACCACGTAGCGCTTGAGGTAGAACGAGGCGTCGCCGCTCCCCGACAAAAGTGACTCCGCCGAGCTGGCCGAGTAGACCATCACCGCCCCGCCGGCGAGCAGGCAGAGGGTGGCGGTGTAGAGGATCGAATACTCGACCGGTCGCTTGCGGGCGGCGGCGCGCTGGGCCATCCGGACGTTCTTCTACGCGCGAGGACGAATTCATGCTCGCGGAACGAGGGCCCGAAAGCGGTCGCCGCGCTCCTCGTAATCGCGGAACTGGTCGAAGCTCGCGCAGGCGGGCGAGAGCAGCACCACCTCCCCCGCGCGAGCGGCGGCCGCGGCCGAGCGAACGGCGGTGCCGAGATCGCCCGAGCGCTCGATGGGCACGCTGCCCGACAGGTCGGCGGCCAAGCGGTCCGCGGCCTCGCCGATCAGGTAGCAGGCGCGGCAGTGGGCGCTCACCGCCTCGCGCAGGCCGGCGAAGCCGCCCCCCTTGAGGCTGCCACCGAGAATGGCGTGAACGCCACCATCGAACGACTCCAGGGCGCGGCGCGCCGACGCGACGTTGGTGGCCTTCGAGTCGTTCACGAAGAGCACCCCGCCCACCGAGCCGACCTCCTCGAGCCGGTGGGGCACGCCGGCGAAGTCGCGCAATGCGGCGGCCACCGCGTCGGCGGGCACGCCCGAGGCGACGGCCGCGGCCGAGGCGGCCATGGCGTTCTCCAGGTTGTGCGGCCCGCGCAGCCGGATCTCGCCGGGGGCCAGCGGCAGCTCGGCCGGGTCGCCGAACTGCACCCGCCGGGCGTGGCCCGGCAGCTCGAAGCCGGCGGGGGCCACGGACACCTGCTCGGCGGTCTGGTTCGCAAAGACCCTCAGCTTGGCCTCGCGGTAGGCGGCGAGCGTGCCGTGGCGATCGAGATGATCCTCCTCGAGGTTCAGCAGCAGCGCCGTGTCGGGGGCGAAGGCCTCGGAGTCCTCCGCCTGGAAGCTCGAGACCTCGCACACCACCGTCGAGCGCGGGTGGATCGTGCCCACCAGGGACGACAGCGGGGTGCCCACGTTGCCGGCCACCTCCACCGGCAGGTCCGCGGCGCGCCAGATCGCGCCCAGCAGCTCGGTGGTGGTGGTCTTGCCGTTGGTCCCGGTGACGGCCACGAAGGGGTTGGGCAGCAGGCGCCAGGCCAGCTCGAGCTCGCCCAGCACGGGCAGGCCGCGCTCGCGGGCGGCCGCGACGGCCGGTGCGTCGGCCGGCACGCCCGGGCTCTTGACCACCAGCGCCGCGCGGTCCAGCAGCTCCAGGCCGTCCGATTCGAGCCGCGCCTCGACCCCCGCCGGCACGGCCGGCGAGGCCCGGTCGGCCGCGAACACCGGTCCGCGACCGTGCGCCAGCAGCATGCGGGCCGCCGCGGCGCCCGAGCGGGCCAGTCCGACGACGAGATAGGGCCCCTCGGGAAGGGCCGGCCTCACGTGATCGAGGCCTGGTAGAGCGTGAAGCCGATCGCCGCGCAGATGGCCGCGACGATCCAGAAGCGCAGGATGATCTTGGTCTCCGACCAGCCCAGCAGCTCGAAGTGGTGGTGGATCGGCGCCATCAGGAACACCCGCCGGCGAAAGCGCTGGAACGAGAACACCTGGATCGCCACCGACAGGGCCTCGATCACGAAGATCCCGCCGATCAGGATCAGCAGGATCTCCGTCTTGGTCATCACCGCGAGACCGGCGATGGCGCCGCCGAGGCCCAGGGAGCCGGTGTCACCCATGAACACCGAGGCCGGGAACGAGTTGAACCACAGGAAGCCCACGCTCGCCCCCACCAGGCAGGCGCTGAGCAGGGCCAGGTCCTCCTCGCCTTGGGTGATGAACGTCATGGCGGTGAAGGCCAGGAAGACGATGGCCGAGCAGCCGGCGGCCAGGCCGTCGAGGCCGTCGGTGAGGTTCACCCCGTTGGTGGCGCCCGCGAGCACCAGGAAGATCAGCACCGGGTAGGCCAGGCCGAGGTTGATCGAGGCGTCGACCACCCGCAGGTCGAGCGTCTCGCGGAGGTCCACGTACTCGGTGGCCACGATCCAGAGGACGACCGCCGTGAGCGCCTGCACGGCCAGCTTGGTCCTGCCCGAGACACCGAGCGAGCGGCGCTTGCGCAGCTTGATGACGTCGTCGGCGAAGCCGAGCGCGGCCATGGCCAGCGCCGTGAGCAGCACCGCCACGCTGGTGGCGTCGTACTCGGAGAGGATCAGGAAGGGAACGCAGACCGCAAGCAGCACCGCCAGCCCGCCCATCGTGGGCGTGCCCGCCTTGCCGTGGTGACCCGCCGGCCCCTCCTCGCGGATCTGCTGGCCGAACTCCTTGAGGCGCAGGTACTCGATGAAGCGCGGCCCCAGGAACATGCAGATGAGCAGGGAGGCGGAGCCCCCGATGACGATTTCGCCGAGCACGCGCTAGTGGTCTCTCCGACGAGTGCGCGTTCGTTTGCCGTGCGAAAGTCGAGCATGGCGGTGGACGCGGGAAGCCGGAGTAGCAGCGCTACTTCGGCGAGCGTGGACGCCGGAAGGCGACGACTTGCAGCCGGCAAACGGGCGTGAACTCGGAGGAGCGACCACCTAGGCCAGCACCCGTTCCAGCCCGACCGAGCGCGAGCCCTTGATGAGCACGCGGTCGCCGGGGCGGGCCGTCTCCTCGAGGAGGGCGGCCGCCTCCTCCGGGGAGCCCACCGCGTGGGACTCTCCGGTGAAGCCCTCCAGGTAGCCGAGGGCCGGCTCGCCCACGGGCACGAGCACGTCGATGCCGAGCCGCTCGGCCTGCTCGCCCACCTCGTGGTGGAAGCGGTCCGAGTCCTCGCCCAGCTCCGCCATGGTCCCGAGCACGGCTATGCGCCGCTGGGCAGGGGTCTGGGAGAGGTGGTCGAGGGCCGCCGACATCGACATCGGGTTGGCGTTGTAGCAGTCGTTGACCACAGTCACCCCGCCGGGGAGCTCCACGATCTCGCCCCGCAGCGACGAGAAGCGCACGTCCACGAGCCCTCCGGCGCGGACGCCGAGCGCGCCGGCGGCGGCCACCGCGGCCAGCGTGTTGAGCAGGTTGTGGGGCTCCGAGTAGGGCAGGTCGAGCTCCACGGTGGCGCCGCGCGCCTCGATCTCGGCCCGGCCGGCGTCCATCGAGAGCAGCTGCACCTGGCCGCCGGGGCCGAAGGTCCAGGTGTCGAGATCGTCGCGCAGGTGTGCGTCGAGCAGCGGCTCGCTCACGGGCACCACGCAGGCCGCCCCGGCGGGCAGGTCGCGGATCAGCTCGGCCTTGGCCGCCGCCACCCCCTCGACGGTCCCGAGCAGCTCGAGGTGCACCGGTCCCACGTTGACGATCACCCCGACGTCGGGCTCGGCGATCTCGGCCAGCTCCGCGATCTGGCCGGCGCCCCGCATGGCCATCTCCAGCACCAGCACCTCGGTGCCGCGCCCCGTCTCGAGGATGGTCAGCGGGACCCCGATCTCGGTGTTGTAGTTCTCGCGGCTGGAGTGGGTGACCGCGCGCGGAGCCAGGAGCGCGGCCAGGATGTCCTTGGTGGACGTCTTGCCGGTGGAGCCCGTGATGCCGGCCACCCGGCATCCGAGCTCGCGCCGCCAGGCGGTGGCCAGCCGCTGCAGCGCCGGCAGCGGGTCGTCGGCCACGATCACCACGGCGGAGGCACAGGCGGAGTCGCCCAGCGCCCCCTCCACCGCCGCGAGCGTGGCCTCGCGGTGGGCTGGGCCGACGATCGCGCCCCAGGCTCCGGCCTCGAGCGCTGCAGCCGCGTAGGCGCCACCGTCCGCCGCGGCGCCGGGCAGCCCCACGAACAGATCTCCGGCCTCCACGGCGCGCGAGTCGATCGTCGCCCGCTCGGGGCCCGCGCGCTCCGGGGCTCCCACCGCCAGCTCGCCGCCCGCGGCCGCCGCTATCCGTGCGGCACTGAGGTCGATCACGCCCGCGCTCCCAGACCCGCGCGGATGGCCTCCCGGGCCACCGTCACGTCGTCGAAGGGCTCCTTGCGCCCGTCCTCGAACTCCTGTCCCTGCTCGTGGCCCTTGCCCGCGATCACGATCACGTCGCCCGGCCCGGCCTGCTGCACCGCGCGGGCGATCGCCAGCCGGCGATCCGGCTCGCGCACGGCCTCGCCTCCCGCGCCGCGCATGATCTCGTCGATGATCGCCTCCGGATCCTCGCTGCGCGGGTTGTCGGAGGTCACCAGCACGCGGTCGGCCAGCCGGCGCGCGGCATCGCCCATCAGCGGGCGCTTGCCGCGGTCGCGGTCGCCGCCCGCACCGAACACCACGTGCAGGCGTCCGCGGGTGACCTCGCGGGCCGCGCGGAGCACGTTCTCGAGCGAGTCGGGCGTATGGGCGTAGTCCACGAGCACTCCGAAGTCCTGTCCCTCGTCCACCGGCTCGAAGCGCCCGGGCACCCGGTGGAAGCCATCCAGCGAGATCTCGTCAACGCCGAGCGAGCGCACCGCGGCCACGGCGCCGAGCACGTTCTGGACGTTGAACAGGCCCGGAAGCGGGGAGTCGACCGCCAGCTCCCCGGTGGGCGTGTCGATGGTGAAGCGCGAACCCATCAGGTCGAACTCCACGGCGCGTGCGCGAAAGTCGGCGTCGCGCTCGATGGCGAAGGACACGCAGTCGACCTCGGCGGCGATCCGCCGGCCGTAGGGGTCGTCCACGTTGATCACGGCGGTCCCCGGCTCGTCGAACAACCGGCGTTTGGCCGCGAAGTAGGCCTCCATCGACTCGTGGAAGTCGAGGTGGTCCTGGGTGAGGTTGGTGAACACCTTGACCGCGTAGCGGATCCCGGCTACCCGCCCGAGTTGGAGCGCGTGCGAGGAGACCTCCATCGCGCAGGCCCGGTCGCCGCCGTCGACCATGCGCCGGAAGGTGTGCTGGAGGTCGATGGCCTCGGGCGTGGTGCGCACGACCTCCTCTTCGGTGCCCCCCACCACGCGCTTGACCGTCCCCAGCAGGCCGCACTGGCGCCCCGCGGCCTCCATCAGGTGCCTGACGAGGTAGGCGGTGGTCGTCTTGCCGTTCGTGCCGGTGACCCCGGTCAGCTCGAGCTGGGCGGTGGGATCGCCGTAGAAGCGCGCCGCGGCCGGGCCCATGGCGGCGCGAACGTCGTCGACCACGATCTCCGGCACGCCCAGTCCGAGCGGGCGCTGGCAGACGAGAGCCGCTGCCCCACGAGCCACCGCGTCAGCGGCGAACTCGTGACCGTCCACGCGAAAACCGGGCACGCAGAAAAAGAGCGCCCCCGGGGTGACGCTCTGGCTCGAGTAGGCGAGTCCCGAGATCTCGATCCCAGGCGCCCCATTACCCATCAGATCCCGCAGGGTCATGGTGCGCCCGCAGGATAACGACGAGTCCCGTCGCCTCGAACTCAGTTTTTCGCCGCAGCGGCCGATACACACCGCGTGAGCGGGAACGTGCTCAGCGCGCTCGCGCGACTGGCGGAACGCCGGTTCTCGAGCTTCTCAGAGGCGGCCGATGCGGTTCTCGACCTGCTCGAGGCCGAGCTTCCGCCCGGCTCCGTGCTCCTCGGGCAGGTGGACCGCGAGGAGCCCGAGCTGCGGGTGATCGACGTTCGCGGCGAGGCGGCGTCGGTGATTCAGCCCGGCTCGACCCTGCCGCTGGCCACGTCGAACGGCAACGGCCACGGGTTGCTCGACCCGGCCACGCTGGGCGCCCTGTCCGTGCGCTCCTACCTGGCCCTCCCCCTCGAGACCGGCGCCGGAGGCGGCGCCATCACCCTGTGCGCGCTGGCGCCCGGGACCGACATCTTCAACCGCAGCCACCTGGAGCTGCTGGCCGTGGCCGGCCGCCTCTTGACCTACGAGTGGGAGACCGTCAAGTGGCGGGCCGACCTGCGCCGCCTCAACGAGCGGTTGCGCGACCCGGCTCGCACCGATCCGCTCACCGGCCTGCTCAACCCGGCGGCCTTCGCCGAGGCGGGCGAGCGCGAATGGCGCCTGGCGGAGAGCGGCTCCACCGAGTCCTATCTGCTGGCCTGCCGGCTGGTGAACCTCACCGAGGTCACGGAGCGTCACGGCTCGGGCGTGGCCGAGCTGCTGCTGCGCGACTGCGCGGACGTGCTCGAGTCCGCCATCCGCCGTGCCGACCACGCCGGGCGGCTGTCCCACGACCTGGTCGGCGCCGTGCTCGTGGGCTGTAAGGGACGTGAGGGAGCCGAGGCCTTCTTCGAGCGCTTCCAGCAGGGACTCGACCGGGTGACCAGTGAGCGCCCGGCGAAGCTCGAGCTCGCCTACGCGGCGCTGGCGCTCGGCAAGGCCGAGAGCCCGGACGGGGCGCTGAAGAACGTGATCGAGTCGGCGCGCACCGCCCAGGTCGCGCTGGCGGAAGGGGCGCTGTGAGCACGAAGCAGGCCAAGCCAGACGCAGCCCCCGAGGGCGTCGTCGCCCCCTCGGAGCCCGGCGGAAGCTCGGGATTCCTCAGCGACGTGATCGTCGAGCTCGGCTTCGCCGCGCGCGACACGGTGGAGAAGGCCGTGCGGGCGGCGCGCAGCCCGGGCACCACCGTGGCACGCGTGCTCGTGGAGTCGGGCGCGGTCACCGAGGAGCAGCTCGCGCACGCCACCGCCGAGCGCTATGGAATCGCCTACGTCGACCTCGGCAGCTTCGCCGTGGAGGCCAGGGCGGCCAATCTGATCAAGCCGTCGGCGGCCAGGCGCTACCAGGCCGTGCCGGTGGGCTTCATGGGCGGCGGGCTGCTCGTGGCCATGGCCGATCCGGCCGACGCCCTCGGCGTGAACGACATCGCCGTGATGACCAAGATGGACGTCAAGCCCGCGGTGGCTTCGAGGCCGGCGCTCGAGGCGCTGCTCGAGTCCCTGCCGCTCCACCAGGACCGCCGCAGGCGACGACCGTGACGAGCGCGACGAGCCCGAGCCGCCCGAGCAGGCGGCCTTCGAGCCCGAGGTCTCGACCTCGTCCGCCGTGTTCTGGCAGGCCGGCGAGGAGGGCGACGACGGCGCCCGTGACGAGTTGCCCCCCGAGACCGAGGAGCTCGAGGGCCTGCGCGAGCGCCTGACGGCCACCGAAGCCGAGCTCGACCAGGCACAGGCCCGCGCGCGCGACGCCGAGCTTGCCGCTGAGAAGGCCGGGTCGCTCGAGAAGGAGCTCGGCTCGGTCAAAGCGGAGCTCGATCGCGCCCGCGCCGACGTGGACGTGCGGGCGGAGGAGCTCGACACGCTGCGCGAGCGGCTGACCGGCGCCGAGACCGAGCTCGTCCACGCCCGGGCACAGCTCGAGGGCGCCGAGCGCGCCTCCCGGGAAGCGGTAGAACGCCTCGAGGAGCTGGCCGACGCCGACCGCCGCGCCGAGCAGGCGCGCCAGGCTCTGGCGGAGATGCGAGAGGAATCCGAGCGCGAGCGCGAGCAGTTCGCCATGGCCGAGCGCGACGTCCGGGCCCGGCTCGAGGAGTCGGAGGCGCGCCGTTCGGACCTGGAGCAGGCCCAGCAGAGCATGCGCACCGCCCTGCGCTCGCTTGCCGATCCCGGGGCCTGAGCGCTTAGAAGCTGTCTCAGAACCCTCCGCCGGCCCGAGACCAGCCAGAGCCGTCGCCGGATGGCCACCCACGATGCTCGCCGTAGCCTCCGGCTACGACTGCGCTCGCGTGCGGCCCCCGACTCGGCCCTGGCCGCTCTCGGTCAAGCCGGAGGTTTCGAGACAGCTTCTTACTCGGGCGGGATCTTCAGGTAGGGCAGCGCGAACTCCATGATGCGCTCGAAGGCCGGCGCCGCCACGGTGCCGCCGTAGTAGTCGCCCCGCGGCGTGTCCACCATCACCGCCACCAGAAGCCGCGGGTCCTTGGCGGGCGCGTAGCCGATGAACGACGGGATGAAGTCCGTCTTCGAGTAGCCGCCCTTGATGGCCTTCTCCGCCGTGCCGGTCTTGCCGGCCAGGGTGTAGCCCTCCACCGAGGCCTCCTCCGCGGTGCCGCCCGCGGCCAGCACGCCCTCGAGCATCTTCGACACCTCGGCCGCGGTGCGCTTGGACAGCACCCGCCTGGCCGGCGGAGCGTTGCCGGCGATCACGTACGGGCGCCGCATGACCCCATGGTTGGCGATCGCGGTGTAGGCGGCGGCCATCTGCATCGGAGTGACGGCGATGCCCTGTCCGATCGGCATGTTGCCCATGGACGAGCCCGAGTAGTTCTCCGGGCGCAGCACGATGCCGCCCTCCTCGCCGGGTAGGTCCACTCCCGTGGGCTGGCCGAAGCCGAAGCGCCGCACCCACTTGTCGAACGGCTTGGCGCCGAGCTTGAGGCCGACCATCACCGAGCCGACGTTGGACGAGCGGGCCAGGATGTCGGCCACGCTGAAGGTCCCGCCGCCGGCGTCGTGGGCCTCGCCCACGGTCCGGTCGGCCACCTGGATGAAGGGCGGCACCGACAGCTGGGTGGAGGGCTCCACCAGCCCCTCCTCGATCGCTCCGGAGACGGTGATGGCCTTGAAGGTCGAGCCGGGCTCGAAGTTGGCCTGGATGGCCCGGTTCTGCCGCGCCAAGGCCGGGGCGCCGCCCACGTTGTTGGCATCTACGCGAGGCCAGTTGGCGAGCGCCAGGATCTCGCCGCTGCGCGGATCCATGACCACCGCCGTCGCTCCCTTGGGCGTGTAGGTCTGGCCCACCTCGGCCAGCACGGCCTCGGTGCGCTCCTGGATGCGCGCGTCGATGGTCAGCTGGAGGTCCTCGCCCGGGCGCGAGCGCTCGACCTCGACCATGCTCACCGGCTCGCCGAGCGCGTCCTTGACCAGGCGGCGCTCGCCGTCCTGGCCGTGGAGCTCCTCCTCGCGCGAATACTCGAGCCCCGAGAGGCCGACGTTGTCGGTGCCCACCATGCCCAGCACCTGGGAGGCCAGGTAACCCTGCGGGTAGGTCCGCTTCGGCTCCACCACCGTGCCGATTCCCTCGATCGGCAGATCGCCGATCTTCTCGCCCAGCGAGGGATCCATCTTGCGGCGCAGGTAGACGAAGCTCGACTTGCGGTCGCTCAGCTTCTCCAGCAGTTCGCTCTCGGCCTGGCCGATGAGCGGCGCGATGCGCTCGGCCACCCGGGCGGGATCGTCGATCAGGAAGGGGTGGGCGAAGACCGTGACCGAGTCCTCGGAGACCGCCAGCTCGATGCCGTTGCGGTCGACGATCGTGCCGCGCCGGGCGTCCACCGCCAGGTCCTCGATCTGCTGCGACACCGCACGCTCGGAGAGAGCGCCGGCCTTGACGGTGCCCAGCCAGGTGGCCCGCAGGCCGGCCACGGCGAGCAGGGCCAGGAAGAGCGCGAATAGCAGGCCGATACGGCGGTCGATCAGCCGGACGGGCAGGCCGGATCCGTTGCGGCCCCGCCGGGAAGAACCCCGGGAGGGCGGGCGCCGGGGCGGCGGTCGGCGCTGGGTGGTGGGCACCTGGCCCTAGCCCGCCGGCGCGCCGGTCGCCGGGTCCGAGGTGGTGGCGCCGGTGACGGTGCCCGACGGGGGCGTGGTGCCGGTGACGCCGGCGCCCGTGGCCGCGCCGGCGGCCGCGCCGTTGGCGGTGGCGGTGGTGCCTGAATCGGCCGTGCCGCCGCGCCGCGCCTGAATCGGCCGCGGCGGGGTCGTACGGCTGACCGGTGCTCGGATCGATGGCGGCGCCGGTCACCGGGTCGTAGGTGGTGGTGCCCGTCGCCGGGTCGATCGGCAGGCCGGTGGCCGGGTCGAGGGTCGCGCCGGTCGAGCTGGTCTCGGTGTCGCCTGCGCTCAGGTCGGCCGGCGTGTCGGTCCCGGGAGGCACGTAGGCGCTGCTCGGCGCGGACATCCCGCGCGATGCCTTTCGGGCGTCGAGGATCGGCCGGGCCTTGAGATAGCGGACCTGGCCGGGCGCCGGCAGCACCAGGCCCAGCGCCACCGCCTCCTCCTGGACCCGCTCGCTGTTGGCGAGACGGGCCTCCTCGAGCAGCAGGCGCGCGTTCTCGCGCTTGAGGGTGGAGATGCGCTCCGCGTTCTGGGCGATGTCGCGGTTCATCTGGAGCAGGTCGACGTTGAAGAAGACGATTCCGGCGAGCAGCAGGAACACCAGGGCGATCCAGCCACGCCCGGTCAGGAGCGCATCGAGCACGCCGTTCGTGCGCGCCCGCGCCGTTCGGCTGAACGGAGCATTGAAGATGCGCACCGGCAGCGGCAGGGCGACCGAGGCGGCGCCCTGCGTGTGAACCCGGGTCGAATGACCCGAGCGGCGGCGGCCGCGAGCCGGGCTCGCGGCGGCCGCGGATCCGAAACGATCACGAGCGGAGCGACGCCGGCCCGCCGCGCTCCGGCGCGGAGCGGCGGCAGCGGCTGCTCCCCTCCCCATCAGTCGCCCCCCGCGCCCAGCCGGCGCGCCGCGCGCAGCCGGCCCGACTTGGCGCGCGGGTTGTCGGCCACCTCGCCGGGCGTGGGCGCCACCGCGCGACCGGTGAGCAGCTCGGCCTCGGGCTCGCGCCCGCACACGCAGATGGGGAAGTCCGGCGGGCACACGCAGCCGCGGGCGCGCTCGGCCAGGAAGCGCTTCACGCGACGGTCCTCGAGCGAATGGAAAGAGATCGCCGCCATGCGCCCGTCGTCTCGCAGCACGCCCCAGGCGAGCGGAAGGGCGCGGTCGAGCGAGTCGAGCTCGGCGTTGACCGCGATCCGCACCGCCTGGAAGACGCGCTTGGCGGGACTGCCGCCGCCGAACCTGCGCCTCACCGCCGCGGGCAGCGCGGCCTCGATCGCGTCCACGAGCTGCGCCGTGGTCTCGATCGGCGAACGCCCCCGCCGGCGAACGATCTCGCGGGCGATGCGCCGTGCGTTGGGATCCTCGCCGTAGCGCCGGAACAGCTGAGCCAGGCGGCGCTCGTCCCAGTCGTTGACGATGGTGCGGGCATCCAGCTCCTGCTCGGGGTCCATGCGCATGTCGAGCGGGGCGTCGTAGGAGTAGGAGAAGCCCCGCTCACGCGCGTCGACCTGCATGGACGAGATGCCGAGATCCAGGTAGACGAGGTCGGCCTCCAGCCCTTCGGACTCGAGCAGCCCGAGACCCTCGGCGTAGTCCATGCGCAGGAACCGGGTCTGGCAGGCCACCTCGCGTGAGAACTCCTCGAAACGCTCCTCGGCCACCGGATCGCGGTCGATGCACACGAGCGTGCCCGAAGCGCCGATGCGCTCCGCCATCAGCCGGGCGTGGCCGCCGGCGCCGAAGGTGCAGTCCACCACCGTCTCGCCCGCGGCGGGCCGGGTCAGGTCGATCAGCTCGCCGGCGAGGACGGGTACGTGGGCGCGGGTCATGTCAAGAAGGATTGCCAAGGCGCTCCGTCACCTCCTCGATCTCCGCGTCCAGCGCCTGCTGCTCGGCCTGCCAGCGCTCGCGGCCCCACACCTCCAAATGGTCGCCCACGCCGACCACCACGACCTCCTTCTCGATGCCCGCGTGCGTGAGCAGCGGAGGAGGCAGCGTCACGCGGCCGCTCGCGTCGAGGTCGATCTCGAACGAGTTGCCCTGGTAGAAGCGCGAGAGCTTGCGGTACTGGGACCCCATCGGGTTCAGCCCGCCCAGCGCGCGGGTGATGATCGACTCGTGGGTCTCGGGCGTCCACACCGCCACACACGACTCGGGATCCTTCGCGAGCACGGTGCCGCCCGAGAACGCGGCGCGGAACCGAGCCGGAATGGCCAGGCGGTTCTTTGCATCCAGCGAGTGCTCGAAGTGGCCGCGAAACGCCAAGGGTCATATCCCTGCGAAGACGTTGGACCGGAGTGGCGGAGTGGGAGGAGCCCCGCCACTCCGGTCGATTGGTGATGCCACGGTACCCCACTCTCCCCCACTACGCAACACCCTGCCCCACCGTTCCGTCCGGCGCGTGTGTCGTGCCGGGCCGGGATCGCGTAGATTTCCCGCCACGAGCGGGTTTGCGAGCTGTGGGCAGGGGTGGGGGCGCTGTGACCCGAAAGCACGTTCGGGCCGCTTGAGGGCGATTATGGGTGCAATCCTGCTTGCAGGAGCGCCGCTTGCAAGGGCTCTTGCGGAACGGGCTGAGCCCGCGGCGGGCCCGCGCGCCGGGCGCCCGGGCTAGCTCCCGGGTTCCACCCGGGCGGCGATCTCCCAGTGCGAGGAGGTCTCGTCGCGCTCGATCAGGAAACGATCGTCCTCCGGATAGAAGACGGCCGTCTCGTGGTCGTCGCCCGCGAAGCGCTTCACCGCCTCGAGCGACTCCCAGAGCGTGAACATGACGAACTCGCAGCGGTCGTCCACGTCACGGCGGAGCATCGTGACGCCGAGGTTGCCGGGCGTCGCGGAGTAGCCGGCCACCCCGGTCGCCTGCATGTAGTCGGCGTAGGCGTCGCCGTCCTCGCGCCTCACGGCGCCGCGCCAGATGCGTGCGATCACCGAAATGAGGCTACACCGGTACCACCCCACCCCCGTCGAGCAGCGCGGAGGCGAGCGCGGCCGCCACCAGCAGGAGCACCGACGGCACCAGGAGGAGCGCGACCACCAGCTGGATCTTCGGACCCGCCCGTGCGGCCTCCTCGCGAATGCGGCGTGCGAGGGCGAAGCGCGCATCGCGCGACTGAGCGGCGAGCGTGTCCGCCAGCGGCGCGCCGTGGCGGCGGGCGCGCTCGAGGGCCGCGACGAAGGCGCGCACCTCGGGCAGGGGGACCCGCTCCACCAGGCCGTCGAGGGCAGCCGCGAGCGGGACCCCCAGGGCGACCTGGCGGCCCACCGACCGCAGCTCCGAGGCCAGCGGCCCCTCGGAGCGCTCGCCCACCGCCCGCAGCGCCTCGGCCAGCGAGCTGCCGGCCTCGACCGTGACGCGCAGCAGATCCAGCAGGGCGGGCAGCTCGCGCCGGACGCGCCGCGCACGCTCGGCCGCCAGGCGGCCGAGCCACAGGTCGGGGGCCAGGAAACCCGCCACCGGAGCGGCGAGGACAATGGCGAAGCCGAGCCGGCCGGGCGCGACCGACGCGGCCACCGTCCCGGCGACCCCCGCGAGCAGCGCCGCGGCGAGCTTGGCTGCCATCAGCTCCCGCACGCCGGCGCCGGCCGGCTGGCCGGCGGCCGCCAGGCGGGCGCGGAGGTCACGCTCGCTTCCGCTCTGGCGGTAGCGCAGGCGGGCGCCCAGGGCGACCAGCACGCGAAGCGGCCCGGGAAGGCGCTCGCCGCGCGGGCCTGGGGCGCGGCGGTCACCACCACGCGTCCCGCCGCTCCACCTGCGCTCCACCACCGGGGCAACCAGCAGCATCAGCCCCGCCGCGGCCGAGGCCGACGACACGAAGGCGAGGATCAGCGCCGGCACGCCGGTCACGTCCGCACCTTCCCGAGCCGCCGGATCAGGATGGCCGCGAGCGCCTGGAGGCCGATGGCGATCCCCACCAGCCAGGCGGTCAGGAACGAGCTCCACAGTCCAGCGAACCAGCCCGGGCTGGCGAGCTCGGCCAGCAGCGCGCCGCCCAGCGGCATCAGGATCACGATGACACCGGTGAAGCGCGCCTGGGCCGTCGCTGCCCTGACCTCGTCCTCGAGGCGTCCCTGGTCCTCCATCGCCCGGGCGCTCTCGCGCAGCAGATGGGCCAGATCGCCGCCGGCGCGGCGCTGGAGCAGGCACGCCGCGACGATGGTGTCCAGCCGCGGCAAGCGCACCCGGCTGCGCATCGCCGCAAGCGCGTCCTCGGTGCCCGCACCGGCCGCGAGCTCGCTCGCCGCTCGCCCCAGCTCGTGACCGGCCGGCCCGGCCACCCCGTGCGCCGCCGCGGCGAGTGCGCCTCGCAACGAGTGTCCGCCGCCCAGGGCGTCGGCGAGCGCCACGGCAACCTGAGCCGCGCCCGCGTCGACCGCGCGGCGGTAGCGCTCGCGGCGAGCGCGGAGGATCCTCGACACGGCCCACGGGCCGCCGGCGGCCAGCGCCAGGCCGACTGCCGGACCGCCGAGTGCGGCGCCCCCCAGGAAGGCCGCCAGCGACCCCGCCAGCAGCAGCCGCCGGCGCTCGGAGGCGCCGGCATCGCGCCCCTCCCGCCCCAGCCGGACGAGCACGTCCACCAGGGAAGCGGCCTCGCGCGCGACCGCGGGCACACGCGCGCGCAGACCGCCGGCCAGCTCGCTCAGGAACTCCCAGGCCGCGAGGGCAACTGCGCCGCCGGCGACGAAGGCGGCCAGAAGGGTCACGACGCCCGGGCATCCCGCAGCGCGGCGAGGCGGTCCGCGAGCGGCCCCGGCTGCGGCTCGGCTGGCTCCCCGCCGCGGCGAAACAGCTCGCGCACACCCGCGCCGCCCGCCACGCGCACCACCTCGGTGACCGACTCGATGGCCCGTGCTCCGCTCGGAAGCCGAGCCTGATGGACCACGATGTCGAGCGCACTGGCCACCTGCTCGCGCACCGCGCCGTGCGGCAACCCCACCCCGGCCATCAGCGCGAGCGTCTCCAGTCGCCGCAGAGCGTCCTCCGGCGAGTTGGCGTGGACCGTGGTGAGGGAGCCGTCGTGACCCGTGTTGAGGGCCTGCAGCATGTCCAGCGCCTCGGCGCCGCGCACCTCTCCCACCACGATCCGGTCGGGCCTCATGCGCAGCGCGTTGCGCACCAGCTGGCGGATGGTCACCTCGCCGCGGCCCTCGAGGTTGGCCGGCCGCGCCTCCAGCCGCACCACGTGCCGCTGGCGCAGCCTGAGCTCGGCCGCGTCCTCGATGGTCACGATCCGCTCCTCGCCGGGAATCGCGCCCGACAGCGCGTTGAGCGTGGTCGTCTTGCCCGACCCGGTGCCGCCGCTGACGAGGAGCGAGGCCCTGGCGGCCACGCACAGCGCGAGCAGCTCCGCCAGCTCGGAGGGAAGCGTCCCATTCGCCACGAGCTCCCGCAGCGAGAAGCCCTCGCGCCGGAAGCGGCGCACGGTGAGGCACGGGCCCGACAGGGACAGGGGCGGGATCACCACGTTCACGCGCGAGCCGTCCGAGAGGCGCGCGTCGCACAGCGGCGAGGCCTCGTCCACCCGCCGCCCGAGCGGCGCCAGGATGCGCTCGATCGCCTGCGTGAGCTCCTCCTCGCTCCCGAACTCGACGCCGGTGGGCTCGATCCGGCCGCGGCGCTCGACGTAGACGTCGTGCGGGCCGTTGACCATGACCTCGTCGACCGCGGGGTCGGACAGGAGCGGCTCGAGCGGCCCGAGCCCCGTGGCCAGCAGGACCACGCGGGCACAGAGAGCGTCGCGCTCGGCGTCGGGCAGCGGCGCGGCCTCGCGTCCGACCAGCTCGCGGACCTCCGCCTCCAGCCCGGCCCCAGCACCGGCCTCACCCGATCGAGCACGCTCGATCAGGCGCCCGCGCAGCGCGACGGCGAGCTCCTCCAGGGCCTCCATGCCCAGGTAAGGGCGGGGCGCGCGAAACTCTCCCCATGGATCTCACGCTCATCCCGCTCGACCGGCCCTCAGAGACGCGCGACTTCGAGAAGGGCCGCTTCGAGGTCTACGCCGTGGGCCCGCTGACTCTCGGACGCGCCACCTACGAGCCGGGCTGGAAGTGGTCGGAGCACGTCGGCGCGGCCACCGGCGAGCGTCTCTGCCAGGTCGAGCACGTCGGCCTCGTGCTGAGCGGGGCGGCGGCGGTGCTGATGAGCGACGGCACCGAGCGGGTCATGCGCGAGGGCGAGTTCTTCTACGTGCCACCCGGGCACGACAGCTGGGTGGTGGGCGACGAGCCCTACGTGTCGCTTCACATCATGGGGAGCGAGAGCTACGCGGCCGGCGAACCGAAAGCCGGAGCGAAACGCTGACCTCGGAGCGGCTCCCGCCGGCTCGGCCAACCGCTTCCGCACCTCGGCGAGCGACACGTGCCGGGCGCTCGGCCCCATGCACACCAGCGCTTCGCCCTCCGCGCGCGACAGCGCCAGCCCGAAGTCGAGCCGGCGCTCGCGGAGCGTCGTGAAGCACGGCCCGAGCTGGTCGTCGAGGCGCTCCTGCTTGCGGGCGTCGACGGAGATCAGGTCGAGCTCGGACACGAGCTCGCCGAGATGTCCGGGCTCGGGAGTGACCACCACGAGCACGCCGCGCTCGGCCAGCACGCGGGCGAGCTCGGGGCCGTTGCGCGGGGCGAACACGCTCAGGGCAACGGCCGCAATCCCGTCGCGCACCGGCAGGCGCCGCCAGGCGTCGCAGCCCACCGCTCCGATACGGGGATGGGCCGAGGCGGCGCGCCGCAGCGCCGCCGCCGAAGAATCGAGGGCGAGGCCGGCCGTTGCCGGCAGGGCGTCGAGCACGCGCGCCAGGTGACGACCCGGGCCGGCGCCCACGTCCAACACCGCGCCGCCCGCCTCGGCGAGCGCGGCGCCGCACTCCGCCACCAGCGCATCGCCGAGTGGGTCGAAATGGCCGCCGTCCAGGAAGGCCACGCGTGCTGCGACCATCGCGGCATCGTCGCCCGAGGGGGCCCGCTCGCCACCGGCGAACAGGCTCACGTAGCCCTGGCGGGCGATGTCGAACGAGTGCCCCGTGGCGCAGCGCAACACCGCCCCGTGACGGTCGAGCCCGGCCTCACAGTGCGGACAGCGCAGCAGCGGGAGCACGTCCTCGAGCACGCCCGCATGCTACGGCGGTGCATCGTCTAGTTTCGGTGCGGTGAGCACGATCGCCGACGACGCACTTCAGGCCGCCTCCTGGAACCTCGAGCCGCTGGTGGGCGGCGACGGCGCGGACGGGGTCGAGGACATGCTGGGCCAGGCCCGCGACCGCGCGGAGGCGTTCGCCCAGCGCCACCGCGGCTCCGTCGCCGAGCTGGACGCGGAGGGCCTGGCCGAGGCCATGCACGAGCTGGCGGCCATCCACGACCTGGCCGGCCGCGCCGGCTCCTACGCGATGCTGAGCTTCTCACTCGACACCGCCGACCCCGCGCGCGGGGCGCTGATGCAGAAGGCACGCGAGCTGGGTGCGACGATCGAGACCACCCTCCTGTTCTTCGAGCTGGAGTGGAACCTCGTCGGCGACGAGCGCGCCGCGGAGCTGCTCGGCGCTCCCGAGCTCGCCTTCTGCGCCCACCACCTGACCACGGTGCGCCGCTACCGCCCCCACCAGCTGTCGGAGCCGGAGGAGCGAATCCTCACCGAGACGAGCGTCAACGGCCCCGGCGCCTTCGCCCGCCTGTTCACCGAACAGACCGCGGCGCTCGAGATCGATCTGCCCGGCCTCGACGCGCCGGCCTCCCTGGAGGTGGCGCTCTCTCGACTCCAGGATCCCGATCGCGAGCGGCGGGCCGAAGCGGCGACGGCCGTGACCGAGGCGCTCGAGCCCAACCTGCGCACGCGCTCGTTCGTGTTCAACACCCTGCTGGGCGACAAGGGCGTGAGGGACCGGCTGCGCTCCTTCCCCCACTGGCTGGCGTCGCGCAACCTGGCCAACGAGGCCAGCGACGAGTCCGTGGACGCGCTGATCGAGGCGGTGCGCTCGCGCTACGACATCGCCCGGCGCTGGTACACGCTGAAGGCCAGGCTGCTCGGCCTCGACCGGCTGGCCTACTACGACCGCATGGCCCCGGTGTCCGACAGCGACGAGCAGATCCCCTACGCCGAGGCCCGGGAGATCGTGCTCGACTGCTACCGCAGCTTCTCCCCGGAGCTGGGCGAGGCTGCGACGAGCTTCTTCTCGAACGGCTATATCGACGGCCCACCTCGTTCGGGCAAGCGCGGCGGCGCCTTCTGCTCGTACACCGTGCCCTCGGCGCACCCGTACGTGCTCCTCAACTACACCTCACGGCCGCACGACGTGCTGACGATGGCGCACGAGCTGGGGCACGGCGTCCACGCCTGGCTCGCCCGGCCTCAGGGCGTCTACCACTTCACCACCCCGCTCACGCTCGCGGAGACCGCCTCGATCTTCGGCGAGACGATCGTGCTCGAGCGCCTGCTCCAGCGCGCGCCCGGGCCGGCCGAGCGCCTCGACCTGCTGGCCGGAGCCCTCGACGGCGCGGTGGGGGCGGTGTTCCGTCAGGTGGCCATGAACCGCTTCGAACACGCGCTGCACACCAACCGTCGCGAGCACGGAGAGCTGTCCACCGACCGCTTCGCGGAGCTCTGGCTGGAGACCCAAGCGGACCTCCTGGGCGACAGCGTGGAGCTCGACGACGAGTACGGGCTGTGGTGGTCGTACGTCCCGCACTTCGTCGATGCCCCCGGCTACGTCTACGCCTACGCCTACGGGCACCTGCTCGCGCTCTCGGTCTACCGCCGCTACGAGGAGCAGGGCGAGGACTTCGTGGCCTCCTACCTCGACCTGCTCAAGGCGGGCGGGGACCGGCCGCCGCAGGAGCTGGGTGCGATCGTCGGCGTCGACCTCGCCGATCCCGGTTTCTGGAACAGCGGACTCGACCTGATCGAGCGCCAGCTGGAGGCGGCCGAGCGGGCCGCGGACGAGGCGGGCAAGCTCCCGTCGCGATGACCCCTTGACGGACCCCGCGGTTCCCGACGTGGTCGCCGAGCGCGTTCCGCTCCCCGGTGGCGAGGTCGAGCTGGTGCGGCCGAGGGACGCCGAGGCGCTGCTCAGCGAGGACTCTTTCGAGCACGAGGAGTTCCTGCCCTACTGGGCTGAGCTGTGGGCCAGCTCCGTCGCGCTCGCTCACGACGTGGCGCTGCGCTCGCTGCGAGGGAAGCGAACGCTCGAGCTGGGCTGCGGCCTGGGGCTGCCCAGCATCGCCGCCGCGCGCGCGGGCGGCCGGGTGCTGGCCACCGACTGGTCCTCCGACGCCGTGATGGCCGCCGCCGCCAACGCGGAGCGCAACGGCGCGCTGATCGAGACCCTGCGCTGCGAATGGGGCTCACCGGAAGCCATCGTCAAGCGGGCGCCGTGGGACGTGGTGCTGGCCTCGGACGTCCTCTACGAGCGCCGCAACACCGCCCTGCTGCTGGGCCTGCTGCCTCGCCTGGTCGACCAGCGCGGGCTCGTGCTCCTCGCTGACCCCGGGCGTGCAGCGGCCCGGCCGTTCATCGAGCACGCCGAGGCCGAGCACTGGCAGGTCAAGGCCACCGGCACGCCCCGGTCCGAGCGCGTGACCATCTACCGCCTGCGCCGCGCGGGCTGAGCGAAGCTCAGCGCGGCAGCTCGGCGAGGCCGGCGTACAACTCGTGAGCGCTCCGCTCGCCCAGCCGCAGGCTCTCGAGCCGGTAGCTCTCGTTGGGAGCATGAATGGCGTCGTCGGGCAGCACGAAGCCGCTGACGATCGTGGCCACGCCGCGCTCGGCCAGCACGGCGAGCAGAGGCAGGGTGCCGCCCAGTCGCACGAAGGCGGGCGCCGTCCCGCAGGCGCGCTCGAGCGCCTCCTCGGCCAGGCGCAACGCCGGATGCCCGGCATCGAACAGCGCCGGATCGGCCAGGTCCATCTCGATCTCGACCTCCGCCCCGTCCGGCACGGGTGCGCGCAACAGGCGTTCGAGCTCCGCGCCCATGGCCTCCGCGCGCTGGCCCGGTGCCAGGCGCATGCTCACCATTGCACGCGCGTACGAGGGCACGATCGTCCGCGGCTCGCCCAGAGTGACCATGTTCACGTCCACGGCGGGAGCGCTCCCGGTGCGCTCGTAGAGCTCGCCGCCCGCTCCGGGAGCGACCTCCCGGGCGCCCACCGCCCTGAGCGCCTCGGCGCCCGGCTCGAGGCGCTCCCACGAGCGGCGCTCCTCGCCGGAGATCTCGGCCGTCCCGGCTCGGAGCTCCTCGCGCACACGGCCGTCCGGCCCCGGGGCGATCTCGGCCAGCATCGCGCCGAGCACGTGCGCCGCGTTGAGCACGGCGCCGCCGTAGATGCCGGAGTGCAGGTCGCGCTCGCCGGTGCGCACGCCGATCGAGGCCCGGGCCATCCCTCGCGTGGCGACGGAGATGGCCGGCATGTTCTCGTCGGCCATGAGCGAGTCGAACACGATCGCGCAGTCCACGTCGAGCTCGGCGTCGCGCAGCCAGCGCAGCACGGAGGGGCTGCCCACCTCCTCCTCGCCCTCGACAAGGAAGCGCACGTTCACGGGCAGCTCGCCGGCGCGCGCGAGCTGGCAGGCCACGTGCAGGAGGGGGAGGAAGTTGCCCTTGTCGTCGGCGGCGCCGCGTGCGTAGAGGCGCCCGTCGCGCTCGGTGGGCTCGAACGGCGGCGACCGCCAAGCCTCGAGCGGACCCGGGTCCTGCACGTCGTAGTGGCCGTAGGCAAGCACCGTGGGTGCGTCCGTCCGTGATGCCGGGAGCAGCCCGAGCGCCATCGGGTGCCCGCCGTCGAGCGTGACCGCTTCGGCGCTGCCTCCGGCCGCCTCGATCCGCTCGGTCACCCAGGCGCACGCCCGCTCGAGGGCGGCGGCGTCGGCAGTGCCGGTGGACACCGAGGGAATTCGCAGCCAATCGTCGAGCTCGTCGCGGATCGTGGGCATCTTCGGACATTCTGGCGGGCGAGCAGCAGCCGCGTAGCATCGGGTGGATGCGGCGGTTGTTCTGGCTCGTGGCGGCGGTGGTGCTGGTGGACACCATGTTCTTCGCCGCGGTCTCCCCGCTGCTGCCCCAGTACGCCGACCAGTTCGGCCTGTCGAAGACCGGCGCCGGGATCCTCACCGCCGCCTATCCCGCGGGCACTTTCCTGGCCGCGGTCCCCAGCGGCTGGCTGGCGGCGCGCTGGGGCGTCAAGCCCACCCTGCTGCTGGGCCTCGGCCTGCTCGGGGTCACGAGCCTCGTGTTCGCCTTCGCCCACACCATCGTCCTGCTCGACGCGGCCCGCTTCGTACAGGGAGTGGGCGGAGCCTGCATGTGGGCGGCGGGCATGGCCTGGCTCGTATCGGCCACCCCGCCCGAACGCCGCGGCCAGGTCATCGGCTCTGCGCTCGCGGCGGCGATCGTCGGCGTCCTGCTCGGCCCGGTGCTCGGCGGAGCCGCGTCGGTGGTGGGCCCCGAGCCGGTGTTCTCCGTGGTGGCCGTGGGTGCAGCGTTGCTGGCCGTCTGGGCCTCGACGGTGCCCGGGGTGGCGCCCGAGCCCGGCGCCGGCCTCGGCGGGCTGGCACGCGCGCTCCGCCGCCCCGCGGTCCTGGCCGGCTTCTGGCTGTTCACCCTTCCCGCCGTCTTCGCCGGGGTGATCGAGGTGCTCGCGCCGCTTCGCTTCGACGATCTCGGCGCCAGTGGCGCCGTCATCGGCGGCGTGTTCCTGCTCACTGCGGCGGTCGAGGCGGTGCTGAGCCCGCTCGCCGGGCGAGCATCGGACCGGCGGGGCCGGCTGGCCCCGATTCGCGCCGGGCTGACGGCCGCGGCGGTGGTCGCCGTGCTCCTGCCGCTGCCCGGGAGCGTGGTCCTGCTGGCGCTGACGATCATGCTCGCCTTCGCCGCGCTGGGCGGCTTCTGGGCGCCGGCCATGGCGATGCTGTCGGACGCCTCCGAGGACGCGGGGCTCGATCTCGCCATTGCGTTCTCGATCTCCAACCTCGCCTGGGCCGTGGGCCACGTCGTCGGCGCCGGCGGCGGAGGCGCGCTGGCCGAGCTCAGCTCGGACGCCGTCCCGTACGCCGTGCTGGCCTTCGTCTGCGCCGCGACGCTGGCGGGGGTCACCGTGCTCGGCGCCCGCTCGCCCGCTCGCTCCGTCACGGCCCGCTAAGAGGCCCGGCCTCGCATCAGCCCCTCAGGGGCAGTTGGGCCACGGCGCGTTGCCGCGCTGGCGGTAGAGCTTGAGCGCGAGGCGATCCTGCTTCCACTCGGGCGCCTTGGCGGGGTCGCCCTCGCCGCCGAGGCCCTCCCAGGTGCCCTGGCTGAACTGGTACTTGCCTCGGTACTGACCCCCTGGGGAGACCGCGCGCGGGTTGCCTCCGGACTCGCACCGGGCGATCGCCTCGAGTAGCGCGGGAACGTTGGTGCTGCGGCCGCGCGAGCGCGCCTTGCGCCTGACCGAGCTGCGGCTGAACGGCTGAAGGCCGAGGCTGCCACGGGTCTGCGGGCCGACGACGCCGTCCACCACGAGGCCGTTGGAGCGCTGGAAGCGCCGCACGGCACGTTCGGTCTGCGGCCCGAACACGCCGTCGGCCGGGATGCCCAGCCGGCGCTGGATCTGGCGCACAGCGGATCCGCGGTCGCCGCGCTCGACCACCACCTCGCTCGAGGCGGTCGCGGTCACCGTGTCGGCGCCGGCGGCGGGCGCGGCGGCACACACGAGTGCCAGCGCCACCAGCAGGCCCAAGCCGAAATGCGGCCGACGAACGGCATCGACGATCCCTCTCACCTTCGTGTCCCCTTTCCTGATGCCTACGAGGTGAGCTGTCGGGCTCGCGCCGGAAAGTGGCGCTACGCAGCGATTACGCGCGATTCGCCCCGGCGGCCATCATGGCCGCAGTGGGTCCCCCGCTCCCCGCCGTTCGGGACGGCGAGAACTCGGCAGTTCGAATTGAAGTCGTACATCCAAGCAGATCGGGAAGGTCAGCGCCCTATCTCGAGCAGGTCGTCGACCACCGTCACGATCGAGATCGGCTCGGAGCCGGCGGGTTCGGGCTCGGCCACGGGAGCCGGCTCGGAGGTCACCACGACTTCCGGCGGGATCAGCGCAGCATGGGCGGGCGCCGGCGGAAGCGGCGTGCGCTCCAGGCGGCGGCGCCTCAGCCAGACCGCCGCGGCGAGGGCGCCCACGAAGAAGGGCGCCAGCCGAAGCAGGATGCGCAGGCCGGGCACGCGCCCGACCCTACACCGGCGGCACGCGAGTACGCTGGCAGGCGGTGGACCTGGGTCTGAAGGACAAGGTGGCGCTGGTGATGGGCGCGTCTCAGGGCATCGGTCTGGGGATCGCGGCCGCGCTCGCCGCCGAGGGCGCCAGGGTGGCGATGAGCGCGAGGAACGGCTCGCGCCTGGCCGCCGAGGCCGAGCCGCTGGGGGCACACCCGCTGGTGCACGACACCCTCGACCTCGACGGCATCGACGAGCTCGTCCGCGGCGTGGAAACCGACCTCGGCCCGCTCGACATCGTCGTGACCAACACGGGCGGTCCCCCGGGCGGCGATCCGCTCGGCTTCAGCCGCGAGCAGTGGGAACAGGCCCACCGCGAGCTCGTGCTCGCGCCGATCGAGCTGATCGAGACGGTCGTGCCGGGCATGGCGGAGCGAGGGTTCGGTCGCGTGCTGAACGTGGCCTCCTCGACCGTGCTCGAGCCCAACCCGGCGCTGATGCTGTCCAATTCCCACCGGCCCGGGATCGTGGCCGCCTTCAAGACCCTGGCCCGGCAACACGCGAGCAGCGGCATCACCTTCAACTCCCTGCTGCCGGGGCGAATCGCCACCGACCGCCTGTTCTCGCTCTACGACTCGCCGGAGGCCGCCGAGGAGGCCGCCCGCGAGGAGATCCCCGCCGGTCGCACCGGCTCGCCGGAGGACATGGGTGCGGCCGCCGCCTTCCTGTGCTCGGAACGCGCGGGCTACATCACGGGCGTGTCGCTCCTCGTCGACGGCGGCCTGACCCAGGCCGTATGAGCGCCCGGCGCTCGCCGACGCCCGCTGAACGCTGAGAGAACGACAGCGGGCGCGCCGGCGGGGGAAGCCGGCGCGCCCGCTCGGAGCTCGTCCTAGGCCAGCGCGGGTGTGGGCGCGGGCTCGAGGGCGAGATCAAGGACCTCGCCGATCGTCATCACCGGGTGGAAGGTCATCGCGTCGCGGACCTCCTCCGGGACGTCGTCGAGGTCGGCGCGGTTGCGCTCGGGCAGGATCACGTCCGTGAGCCCGGCCGCGTGCGCCGCAAGGACCTTCTGCTTGAGACCGCCGATGGGCAGCACACGGCCCTGGAGCGTCACCTCGCCGGTCATCCCCACCGTGTGCTTGACCGGCCGGCCGCTCAGCAGCGAGGCGAGAGCGGTGGTCATCGTGATGCCGGCGCTCGGGCCGTCCTTCGGGATCGCCCCCGCCGGGACGTGCACGTGGTACTCACGGCCGTCGAACGCGTCCTCCTCGATGTCGAGAGCGTCCGCGTGGCCGCGCACGTAGGAGAGGGCGATCCGCGCCGACTCCTTCATCACGTCGCCTAGCTGACCCGTGAGCACGAGGCCGTCCTTGCCCTTCATCGAGGTGGCCTCGATGAACAGCACGTCGCCTCCCGCTCCGGTCACCGACAGGCCGGTGGCCACTCCGGGCACGGCCGTCCGCTCAGCGGACTCCTGGTAGAAGCGCTGGCGCCCGAGGGCGTCCCGCACGTCAGCCGAGTCCAGTGACACCGGCGGCTCGATCTTGCCCGACGCGATGCGGGTGGCCGTCTTGCGCAACAGGGTGCCGAGCTCGCGCTCGAGGTTGCGCACTCCGGCCTCGCGCGTGTACTCCGTGACCACCGTCCGCAGGATCTCGTCCGAGGCCTCGACCTCGTCCTCGCGCAGCCCGTTGCGCTCCCGCTGGCGGGGCCAGAGGTAGCCGCGGGCGATCGCCACCTTCTCCTCGGTGGTGTAGCCGTCGAAGCGCACGACCTCCATGCGGTCGAGCAGCGGCGCCGGGATCGTCTCCGCCATGTTGGCGGTGGCGATGAACACGACCTCGGACAGGTCGAGCTCGACGTCGAGGTAGTGGTCCCGGAACGAGTGGTTCTGCGCCGGGTCGAGCACCTCGAGCAGGGCCGCGCTGGGGTCGCCACGCCAGTCGGCGCCGACCTTGTCGACCTCGTCGAGCATGATCACCGGGTTCATCGTCCCGGCGTCGCGCAGGGCACGGACGAGCCGGCCCGGCAGCGCGCCGATGTAGGTGCGCCGATGGCCGCGGATCTCGGCCTCGTCGCGCACGCCGCCGAGCGACATGCGCACGAATTCGCGGCCCGTGGCGCGGGCGATGGACTCGCCGATCGACGTCTTGCCCGTGCCGGGCGGACCGATCAGCGTGAGGATGGCACCGCTCTTCTTGTCCTCGGCGATGCCGCGGTCCTCGCGCAGCTTGCGCACCGCGATGTACTCGACGATGCGGTCCTTCACGTCCTCGAGGCCGGCGTGATCGGCGTCCAGCACCTCACGCGCGTTCACCGGATCGAGTCGCTCGTCCGAGCGCTCCGACCACGGCACGGCGATCAGCCAGTCGAGGTAGGACCGGATCATCGAGGCCTCGCCGGACTGCTCGCCCATGCGCTCGAAGCGCCCGAGCTCTCGCTCGGCCTGCTCGCGCACGTCGTCGGGCATGCCCGACTCCTCGATCTTCGTGCGGTACTCCTCCACGATCGACGCGTCGTCCTCGTCGAGCTCCTTGCGGATCGAGTCCATCTGCTTGCGCAGGAAGTACTCGCGCTGCTGTTTGTCGGCCCCCGACTGGACGTCGTCGCGGATGCGCTGACGGATCTGCAGCTCGGTCAGCCGCTCCCGCTGCAACTGCAGCGCGCGAGCCAGCCGCTCGGTCACGTCGAGCTCCTCGAGGACCTCGACCTTCTGGTCGTAGGACAGATCCGGCGAGTAACCGGAGGTGTCGGCCAGGACGCCGGGCTCGCTGATCGAGCGCACGAACGCCGACACGCGGCCGTCGTCCCCGCGCACCTCGAGAATCTCCTCTACCACGGCGCGGTACTCGCGTTCCAGCTCGCGCGTGCGCCCGTCGACGGGCTCCTCGTCGGGATGAGCCTCCACCTCCACGCGCAGCTCGCCGGTGGGGCTGGTACTGGCCGCGCCGATGCGGCCGCGGTGCAGGCCTTGAAGCGCCACGGCACGGCCACCGCCTGGCAGCCGGACGCGGTCGACCACCGCGGCCACGGTGCCGACGCTCGCGAACTCGTCGCCCTTGCGCGGCACCAGCACAACGCGCTCCTCGTCGCCGGCGTCGATCGCGAGGGTGACGGACATGTTGGGGAAGACGACCGAGTCGTCGACCGGGACCAGCAGAAGGGTTTCGGATGCCACTTTCGTCACCTACTTACGTTGGGTAAGCAACGATTCTAGCGAGCCCGAGGACGACCGACCGCGCCAGATGACGCGCTCGCCTCCATCAGCCGCCCGGCGTGGGATGCTCCGCCTCGTGAGCGCCCCAGACGACACCGCCCGTACGGCCGCGGCGGCCGCGGCCGTGACGCTCGTGGAGCCCGGCATGACCATCGGCCTGGGCTCGGGGCGGGCGGTGTGGAAGGTGGTGGAGCTCCTCGGCCGAATGGATCTCGGCCTGCGGGCGGCCACCGCCTCGAACCGCACGAGCGAGCTGGCGCGGGGCGTGGGCATCGAGATCGTGGAGCTCGACGGCACGCTGGAGCTCGACCTGGCGATCGACGGAGCCGACGAGGTCGGACCCGACCTCGGCCTGATCAAGGGCGGCGGCGGCGCCCTCCTGCGCGAGAAGATCGTGATCTGCGCGGCCCGCCGTTTCGTGGTCGTGGCCGAGACCCCGAAGAAGGTCGCCCGGCTGGGCGAGCACTTTCGCCTGCCGGTGGAGGTCACGCGCTTCGCCTGGCGCGACACGCGCCGCCGCCTCGGCGCCCTGCTGCCCGACGCGCGGCGCCGGGAGACCGACGGGGGCGAGCCCTACCTCACCGACGAGGGTCACTTCATCCTCGACTGCGTCCTGCCGCCCGACGCCGACCCCAGCGACCTCGACCTGACGCTGAAGCGCGTGGCCGGCGTGGTGGAGCACGGGCTCTTCCTCGGGATGGCCGAGCGCGCGCTGCTGGGCCGGCCCGACGGCGAGGTCGAGGACCTGAGGCGCGGCCAGGCCGTAGCTGGCGCCTGACCACGCCCTAC
The DNA here is from genome assembly GCA_963751105.1 of uncultured Thermoleophilaceae bacterium. GTDB lineage: Bacteria > Actinomycetota > Thermoleophilia > Solirubrobacterales > Thermoleophilaceae > JACVRW01. The sequence goes on from CAVVTG010000002.1 coordinate 1,884,645, forward strand.
CTACGCGAGGAGCGCAGCCCGAGCGCCGGTCGGGCGAGCACCGCAGCGTCACCCCCTACCTCAGCCCGAGCGCCGGTCGGGCGAGCACCGCAGCGTCACGGACTACAGCTCCGCCGCGCTCACGTCTCCAGCGGCCCGGCTGCGATCTCCCGGCGGCCGCACCAGGAGGCGGATCTCGCGCCCGAAGTTGTCGGCGGCGGTGAGATAGACCGCCTGGCGCAGGGTCACCAGCAGCGTCGCGACGGCGCTGTCGCCCGCCGCCGCCTCGTCGCTGGTCTCCCCGCCCGACCCGTAGACGGAGGCCACGCCGGCGTCGCGCAGGGCGAGCAGCTCGACGTCGGCGAGAGCGACGAAGCTGTGACCGCCGGCCCCACTCGCCCCTGAGGCTTCGGTCGAGACGACCACGTCCACCCTGGCTCCCGCGCCGGCCTGGCCCAGGCCACTCACCCCCGTGACCCCGACATCGACGGATCGCTCCCCGCGGCCGAGCGACCCATTCTGCCCGGCGGCTGGACCCGCCCCGGCGAAATGGGCCGCCGTGAGGTGGCTTCCGGCGGCGATCGGTACGGCGGCACGGGCGCCCGCCAGGTCGGCCGCGGCGCCGATCGAGCCCGGCGCGACGTAGCGCGCGGGAACCCGCTCGACCTCAACCGCCCGTGCGGGCACCGGCCCATCGGCCGGGATGTCGCGCGCCGCCACCAGCACCTCCACCATGGGACCGACCCTCGCCTCGACCTCCTGCTCTCGCTGTCTCATCTGCGAGGCGGCGAGGCCGCCGGCAGCGAGCGCGACCGCCAGCAGCAACAGACCGCGCCGGCGGCGCGCCCTCACGCGGCCACGTCCTCGTCACCTCCCGCGCGCCGGGGAAGCTCGAGCACGGCGACCGTCTCGCGCTTCCCGACCTGGATCATCAACCGCCCGCCAAGCCGGCGTGCGGCTCGGCGGGCGATCGCGAGCCCGCGGCCGCGCTCCGTGCCGGCGGCCGGGTCCGCGGCGGCCGGCGCGGTCGGCCGGCTCGCGCTCTGGCCATTGCCGTTGCGGACCTCGATGCGTACCGCGTCCGGCATCGTCCGCCCCTTCACGCGAACGTCACCCGAGCCGTGCTCGGCGGCGTTGGCCAGCAGGTTCCCCAGCGCCCGGCCCAGCTCGCCGCGGTCGACCGGCGCGATCACCGGGCCGCCCCGCCACTCGAAGGCGCCCCCGCCCGGCGCACCCTCCCAGGACGCGAACGCAGCTCGTGCCTTGGCCCGCACGTCGGTGGCCCGCACGGCGCCGCGAGCAGGCTCGGCTCGTCGCCCGCTGCGGGCCGCCTCGAGCTCCGCAAGCCCGGTTCGCAGACGGTCGAGCTGCGCCTCGACCACCGCGGCGTGCCTGCGCCCCGCCGGATCTCGGCGCATCCGCTGGCAGGCCAGCTCGAGCGCCGTGGCCGGGCCGCGCAGCTCGTGCTCGGCCCGCGCCACCGATTCCATCCGCCCGCGCATCCGGGCGAGCGCCACCAGCCCGGTGACGCAGGCCATCCCGGCCAACGCGGCCACGACGAGCGCCAACACGGTCACAGCGACTCCGTCAGCCGATAGCCGACCCCACGCACGTTGACCACGAACGGCCGCGGCGACGGTGTGAGCTTTCGCCGCAGCCGGCAGGCATGCGCGTCCAGCGTGCGCGTATTGCCCGCCGAGAGGAAGCCCCACACGTCACGCAGCAGCTCCTGCTTGGCGAACACGCGGGTGGGCTGCTCGGCCAGCGCCTGGAGCAGGGCGAACTCCTTGGGCGAGAGCTCCACCGGCCGGCCCGCCAGCCGCACCGCGCGCGTCAGGGGATCGACGCTCAGATCGCCCACCCTCATCACGCCGCGCTCGCGACGGACGTCGGTCCGGCGCAGCACGGCCCGCATCCGGGCCAGCAACTCGGCGTAGAGGAAGGGCTTGGACACATGATCATCGGCGCCGCGGTTGAGGCTGCGCACGCGATCGGCCTCCCCGGCCCGGCCGGTGAGCACCACGACGGGCAGCTGGGGGTCGATGCGGGTGGCCAGGCCGTCGGCGGCGCGGACGCGATCGAGCAACTCGAGCCCGTTCGCCCCACCAAGCGCGAGATCGAGCAAGACCAGCCGCGGCTGCCGCACCTCGATCGCTCGCAGGCCCTCCCCCGCGCTGGCAGCTCGGGCGACCCGGAAGCCGTCGGCCATGAGGTTGTCGGCCAGGAAGGCGGCGGTGGCCTCGTCGTCCTCGATGACCAGGATCAGCTGCTGCTCGTCCACCTCCTGAGAAGGAGCGGGAGAGCAGAGCTCGCCCCCCATCGGCGCCCCGCAGCGCCTCGAACCGGTTAGCTTGCGCGCATGCCGGGGACGAGCCACCGCGGGCCGACCGCCCTCGCAGCGGCCGCGCTGACCGCCCTGACCGCCGTCGCGGCCGGCCCCGCCGCGGCCGCAAAGCGCCAACCGGGCGACCGGCTGTATCCGCTCGTGCGGAGCGGCGTCCCCTTCTGCCCCGCGCGCGAGGTGACGGCCCGCGCGCCGCGCTGGATCGCGGTGGGCTGTCGCGGGCTCGGGTCAGCCCGGCTGCGGGTGGTCAAGCGACCGCTGCACGGCCGGCTCGGCCGGATCGACCGGCGGCTCGATCGCGTTCGTTACCGGCCCCGAGACGGCTTCGCGGGCAGCGACCGCATCGTGGTGGTGCTGCGCCGGGGTGAACGCAGCTGGAGACGCGTGGTGCACATCGACGTGCCCGGGCGGTCCGTGTCGCTCGGTAACGCCCCGTCCTGCACCACGCGGCACCTGGTTACCCGCTTCCGCGAGACGCCGCGGCTGCGTGTCGTCTGCCGCGGACGCGGCCTCGAGCGGCTGCGGTTCATGGCCGGCTCGTCGAGGGGTCGCCTGGCGGCGGTTCGCCAGTCGGGGACCCCGAGGACGCGCACGCTCACGGCGCGGCTTCGCCTGCCGGCTTCGTTCGTCGGGCAGGACGTGGTCGTGGTCCGCGCCCGAAGCCGGTTGGGAAGCGACCTCGGCGCAGTGTCGGTGTCGGCGCTCCCGTGGCGGATGCGTGCCGTCGGCGATTCCGTGACCGCCGCCTTCGGCTACTACGCCAACGGCGGCCTGATGTCCGTGGTCGATCTGCCGGACTGCAAGCCGGCCGCCGTGGTGAGCAATCGCTGCTCGTCCAACTCCGACGAAGGGCCGGACTACGCCGGTTCCCCTGAGTGGAGCAAGGACTTCGGTCTCGCGAACGACGTGTCGTGGGCCGCGCAGTTCGCCAACAACCTGCAGGGCGGCGGCCACGTCACCGCACCCGACATGTTCCAGAATCGAGCGGTCACCGGGTCCGCGCCCAGCGACTGGCTGCCGGCAGGGATCCTCAGCGACGAGCTGAACGCGATCGTGGCCGAGAACCCGGAGCTCATCGCGTTCACGATGGGCGCGAACCCCCTGCTCACGGACATCCTGCTCACCACCGCGGGCGAGGAGTGCTCGTTCACCGAGAGCGTGGCGGCCCTGGAGGCCTGCATCGCGCCCTTCTTCACACAGGTGCAGCTCACCGCACGGCTTCAGCGCTTCTACACCGCGCTCCTCGAGGCCGCCGACAGCACCCTGGTGACCTTCCAGTACAGCCTGTCGGTGCCCGCGGCCAACCTGTTCGACGCCTGGCAGCTGGAGGCGATGACGGCGTACTTCAACGCCCAGATCGCCACCGCCGTGACCAACACCAGGCAGGCACTCCCCAAGCAGGCCGGCAGGCTGATCCTGATCGAGGCCCAGACCGTGCCGGGCACTCCGTCCGCGCAGCAGCTGCCGCGCTTCAATCTCGGCCTCGAGCCCGACGGCCAGACCTGGAACCCGCCCTACGACTGTGGCGACGACGACTTCGTCGACGGCCGCAGCCACCAGTCCACCCCCACCCAGGACGAGTTCCAGCTGGAGGATCCGTTCACGTACTGCGAGGGCCAGGAGTGGATCATCGCCGCCGACAGCGGCATACATCCCAATCAGAACGGCTACGCGCGTTTTGCGAGCACGCTGGGAACCGTGGCCGCCGCCAACGACCTGGTGCCGCGGCTCCCGTAACGGCATGCCGCCCGTAATCGCCTTCGACGTGAACGAGACGCTGCTCGACCTGAGCGCGCTCGACCCGTTGTTCGAGAAGGCCTTCGGCGACCGCGGCCTGCGCCCGCTCTGGTTCGGGCAGATGCTGCAGCTGGCGTTCGCGGGCGCCATCACCGGCCGGTACGTGGACTTCACGACGGCCCAGCGCGCCGCGCTGTCGATGCTGTCCGACCGGACGGGCCGCGAGCTCGACCCGGTTACGGCCGAGGAGATCGTCGACGGGATGACCCGGCTGCCTGCCCATCCGGAGGTCGCGGCCGCTCTCGAGCGCCTGAGCGACTCGCACCTCCACACCGCGGCGCTGACCAACTCGCCGCTCGAGGTGGCCGAGGCTCAGTTGCGCCACGCCGGCCTGCACGCGTACTTCGAGCGCGTGCTCTCTGCTGACGAGGTGCGTCGCCTCAAGCCGGCTCCCGAGCCGTATCGGCTGGTGGCCGACCGCTTCGGCGTGGAAATCTCCGACGTGTGGCTGGTGGCCGCCCATGCGTGGGATGTGTCGGGCGCGCTGGCCGCCGGCTGCCGGGCGGCCTTCGTGGCGCGGCCCGGCATGACCCCGAGCCCGCTCGGGCAACAGCCGGACGTCGTCGGGGCCGATATCGCCGACGTCGCGGGCCAGATCCTCGAACAGGCGAGCTGACCCGAGGCAAGGGTGCAACGGCCCTTGCAGGGGCCAACCGGCGGGAGGAATCGGGCATAAGATCTCGACGCCCGGCGACCCCCGTCCGGGCTTCGGTACATGGACGACACTGCCCGCCGAGGAAACTATGAGTCCGGCTCGGACTACGTGCTCGAGTACGGAGAGCTCCGCTTCACGTTCAACGAGCGGGACTTCACCGAGCGCGTGGAGCAGGCGGCGGCCAAGCTCGGCTTCGTCGACGGACCACTCGGAGACGACGAGCGCGAGGACCTGGTCAACCTGGCCGTGAACGGAGAGGTGACCGAGCCCCACTCCGAGCTGGGCGAGCACATCAACGAGTGCTGGAGCGATCTCAACGGGCCCTCGGAGCGCTCGCTCGTGCACTGGATTCGCCGGCTGGTGTTCCGGGGGGCCTGGCTCGACCAACGGGTGATGGAGGGCGAGCTCGAGGTGGTGTTCGACGAGTCGGACCACTCCTTCGGCTACGCCCAGCCGGACCGCAACTTCGAGCTGATCGAGCTCTCGCCGGAGCCGAGCTGGCGCCGCGTCGCCTACCGCCGCTAAGCTTCTCGCACCCTTTCTGCAAGAACGTACTACGAAGGCTCGCGCGCACCGCGCGCTCGCCGTCCAGGAGGAGAAGGATGCGGAAGCCGGTGGTGGCCGTCATGGCCGTTGCGTTCGCCGTGCTGGGAGCAGTCGCCCCGGCCGCGGTGGCCAAGGAGAAGGTGCTCACGCTCTACTCCCCCAAGATCAACTCGCTGCCCTACGTGCACGACACGCACGAGGTCACGCTCGAGGCCGACGGCGAGCAGGCCCCCGCTCAGGCCGGCTACATCACGGGCTGGAAGGAGATGGCTCTGGTCGACTCAAAGAACCCGAAGGCCAAGCCGCTCCCGATCGCCAAGATGATGGTTCACCACTTCCTCTACTTCGCGTCCGGCACGCAGAACAGCGCCCCGGGCAGCTGCTGGGGCCGCTCGGGCTACATCGGCGGCCGGGGCGAGGAGCACCCGCTCGGCCGCACGCAGAGCCGGCTGCCCGCCTCGAGCCGCGAGAAGTACGGGATCGTCAACCGCAGGGCCGACGGCAGCGCCCCGTCCTGGCGCCTGACCGCGATGGTGATGAACCACTACAAGAAGCCCAAGAGCTTCTACGTGCGCACCCGGGTCTTCTACACGACCGAGCCGCGCCGCGAGATCCAGCCGATCATCCTGGGCGACTGCTCACACCTCAACAACGGCATGTCCTACGACGTGCCCGGCGGCGGCAGGAAGGGCTCGAACTTCGTGTCCAAGAGCGACTGGACCGTGCCCGAGGGCATGAACGGGCGGATCCTCGTGGGCGCCTCACATCATCACGGCGGGGCCAAGTACCAGACGCTCGAGAGCCGGTCGTGCGGGCGGCGGATCTTCAAGGCGCCCGCGTATTACGGCACCCCGGACCACGTCTACAACACGATCCGCCCGATCCTCCACGAGCCCGGGCCGGTCGGCAACGGCACCTTCGCGACGGCTCAGGGGGTGCCGGTCACCGAAGGTGAGGTCCTGCGCCGGACGGCGGTGCACGACAACCACAACCTGCACGTGGCCTCGATGGGCTTCTGGTCGCTGTGGTTCGCGCCCGACGACCGGGTCAAGCCCTGCGGCAAGATGCCCACCGACATGGTCGACATCAACCGGCCCAAGCGCTTCGACCGCACGCCGAACCACGACCTCGTGGTGCCGCAGTTGTCGAAGCCCACCCGTGATTCGGGGGTCTTCGTCGGCGCTCCGCTAGAGATCGGCGACGACTTCTTCCGCCCCGGCCGCATCACCGCCAAGGTGGGCGAGACGGTCAGCTGGTCCTTCGGCGGCCAGCGCCCGCACAGCGTGACCGTGGCCAACGGGCCACGGGGCTTCTCGTCGGTCTACTGGGGACGCACGCGCGGCACGTTCAGCGCCACGCCCACGGTCAAGGGGACGTACCGACTCGTCTGCCTGGTCCACCCCACGACGATGGCGCAGACGCTCGTCGTGAAGTGATCGCGCAGGTCTAGCGAATCAGCCGAGCGCGTCGGCGCGCAGGGTTCCGCTCTGCGCGTCGGCGACCGTGCCACCCGGCTCGAGCACGATCCGCGTGGTGGCCCAGCGCAACGCCTCCGGTGAGTCGCCGGTGGCGGCGATCATGGTCAGCGTGCCGCCCTCCTCGGTGGCGCGCGCGGCGCCGAAGAGGCGGCGCTGGGCGCCCGCCGGAAGCGCCTCGAGCGAGTCGACGATCACCACGGCGTGGCCGCCGCGCTCCACGCGGCGCTTGGCCCGCTCGACCGCCAGCTCGGCGGCCTGGGTCTGGGCGTCCGCGGAGCGCTCGAAGCTTCCGCCGACCACCTCGAGGCCCTCGGCGGCGCGCCACTCGGTGACCTCCTCCGGTCGGGCGCCGGCCAGGACGACCTGCACCTGCACGTCGTCCCCGTCCCCCAGCGCGCCGGCGAGCTGCCTGAGCAGCGTGGTGGCCCCCGCGCCGGGCGGACCGGCCACGGCCACTCGCGAGCCGCGCCCGAACGGAGCCCGGTCCGGGGCCCCGGGTGCGCTGAGGCGCGCCGACGGGAAGATCGGGGTCAGATCGGCGAACCAGGGGCGCTGCTCGGGCGGCTCGGCGTCGTGGCCGTTCACGTTCTCCACCCGCACCAGCGACGGGTGCCGCTCGTTACGGCGGGGCGGCCGCGCCGGGCCGCTCACCTCGTCGCCGGCCCGCAGCTCGCAGCGGCGGATCTGCGCAGGCGAGACGTAGACGTCGCCCCGTGACTGGCCGCCGGGGTCGACCCGGACGAAGCCGCTGCCGTTGGCCAGGATGTCGAGCGTTCCGCCGGCCAGCTCGTCCTCGCTCCGCTCGGGAGCGGGAGTGGCGGCGTCTTCGGAGGTTCCCTCCGAAGTGCCTTCCGAGGTCCCTTCCGAAGTTCCCTCGGAGGTCCCTTCCGAGGTGTCCTCGGACGTGCTCTCGGAGGCGTCGTCGGACTCCTTCTGCGATTCGTCGCCGGCGTCGTCCTCCGGCTTGTCCTCGGGCGCTTCGCTCGCCGGCTGCTCCAGCGCCTCGCCGGCGGGCACCTCGTCCGGATCGCTCTCGGCGCCTGCGTCTGCGCTGCCGGAGGCGGTCAAGATCGAGTCGATCAGCTCGCTCTTTCGCTTGGCCCGGAAGCCCTCCAGCCCGAGCTCCGACGCAATGGCGTGGAGATCGGCGAGTGGGCTGTCCTCGAGTTCTTTTCTGCGTAGGACCGACATGGCGGCGCCGTACCCTATCGACCCGCGCCCCGGCGCCCGCCCAGCCTCGGCTCAGGTGGCCTGCTCGACCGCGTCGAGCACGAGCTCCATGAGGCGGCCGAGCGCGGCGTCGACACTCTCGTTGTCGATGACCGCCACTGCGCGCTCATCCGCCATCGCCGTGAGGTGCGCCTGCAGGACGCGGATGTCCTCGAAGCCCGCGATATAGCGCCGTGCCGGGCGGCTGGCGGGGCGATGGGAGAAGTGCCCCCGGTGAAGCTCCTCGTCGGCCACCACCACCAGCGCCTCCACGAGCACGCAGCGACCGCACAGCTCCCCGGCCAGCGTCCCCGGCAGCACGTGGACGCCCTCGACGACCACCGGCTGAGCCTCGTTGACCGCCCGTTCGACGATCGCGGCGATCCCGGTGCCGACGTGCTCGGCCTGGTCGGCGTAGCCCTCTACGCCGCCGGCCTCGAAGGCGGAGTGATGCACGGTGGGCATGGCCTCGCGCGTGAAGAAGGCCCGCAGCACCTGCCTGATCACGTCCGTGGCGATGACCCTGGTGATGCCCAGGCGGGCGGCCAGCATCGTGGCCAGCGTGGACTTGCCCACCCCGGTCGTCCCGCCGATCAGGATCACCAGCGGCCGGTCGAGGCGGTCCAGTCGGCGCCAGCCGACATAGCGGCGCGCGGCGCTCTCCCCCTCTTCGGCCCGTAGCACCTCGATGGCGAGCCGATCGAGGCCCTCCACGCCGATCTCGCGGTCGCCCCGCAGCGCGAGCCTGCGCTCGATCTCGCGGGCCAGCTCGAACGAGCGCTCCGGCGACAGGCCGCCGGCCGACAGCGACTGCGCCATCAGCCCCTTGGAGTAGGGCAGGCCGTGGCCCTTGTGGACGACGATGGTCTCAGCGGGCATCGAGGGCCTCGTCGAACAGGGCCAGCAGGGCTTCGTCGGCCCCCACGGCGCGGTTGCGGACGAACATCAGCCGCACGCCCTCGGCGCGCGCCCTCAGCGCCAGCGTGTCGATCGCCGCTGCCTTGAGCTCCGTGAGCCAGACGTCACAGCGCTCGCGCAGCGCCCGCTCGACGTCGGCGGCAAGCGCCGAGCGGCGAGCGAGATTGATGCTCGACAGCACCGCCTCCACTCCCTCCACCGCCGGCGCACCCGTGGTGAACAGCGCGACCCGCGACCCTGCGGGCACGGGCTCCAGCGGCTCGGGCCGCAGGGCGAAGGGCAGCGCGGCCGGCGGGGCCGCGGCGCCGGGCGCGGCCAGCACGAGGTCGGCGCGCGCGAAGCGGTACTCAGCGAACGGCTCGGATGCTCCCGCTCCGGCCACGCACACGGTCCGGTCGGCCGCCACGGGAGGAATGCAGGCGCCCGATCCCTCCAGCACGATCGCGTCCGGGTCGAGCGAGGCGGCCAGGGCCGCGCCCTCGGCGACGTTGGAGCGAGCCGGCTCGCCGGCGAAGCCACCCCCCACCCGCCGGCAACCGACGCTGCGGGCACCGGCGATCACGGCGCCCTCGAGATAGTCCGAGGCGGCGTGGCCGCCGGCCTCGGCGATGGCGATCAGCTGGTCGAGGCCGATGTCGGGCTCCGCCAGCTGCGGCGCCGACGGCCCGCCGCGGCCCATGCAGACGATCACGGGATCCAGCCCGCGCTCCCGCAACAGCGACGCCCAGTGGCCGGCGACCGCGGTCTTGCCGGTGCGCTTGCCGGTTCCGATCACGGCCACGGTCGGCCCCGGGTAGTCGAGCGCGGCGTAGCGGGGCGGGGAGAGCAGCGCTCCCGGAGCCTCGTAACGCAGACCCAGTGACAGGGCCAGGGCCGCGGCGTGGAGCTTGGCGCCCGCGCCGAAGACGGGCTCGTCGGCCAGGTCGACCACCGCCACCGGCCTGCGCGGGATCTCCTGAGCGGCGAGACGCGGCAGCCCCTCGTCGATCCCCGTCTCGACCGGCCGCCCGTAGTGGTCGGCCGGCGATCCGGAGCCGAGCTTCTCCTCGCCGCCGCAGAACACGACTCCGGTCAGGCCACGGCCGTGCTCCAGCTCGTCCAGCAGTTCGCGCACCGCCGCCGGATGGTGCTCTCCGTCGACCAACGCGATGACCGGCCCGTCCGCCACGCGGCGGATTGTCTCCTAGATCCAACCGCGCGGCGGGACGGTGAAGCGGACCTACGCCTCGCGCGGGACCTCTTCGCGGTGGGCGCCGGTCTCGGAGCCGCGGGCCTCGATGAACTCCTTGAAGCGCTCGAGGTCGCCCTGCACTCGGCGGTCGTCGGCGCCGAGCGCCGCGCCGATCTTCTCCTTGACGCCCTCCGGCGCCCAGTCCATCTGGACCATCACGCGCGTCGTGTCGTCATCGATCTTGTGGAAGGTCACGACGCCGGCGTTGTCCTTGCCGTCGATGTTCTTCCAGGCCACCCGCTCCTCGGGCTTCTGCTCGACGATCTCGGCGTCCCACTCGTGCCTGGTGCCGCCGAACTCGGCGGTCCAGTGCAGCCGACGCTCGTCGAGCTGCTTGATCTCCTCGATCCCATCCATGAAGCGGGGGAACTCCTCGAACTGCGTCCACTGGTTGTAGGCGGTCGCGATCGGAACCTCGACCTCGATCGACTGCTCGATGGTGCTTGCCATGGTGTCTCCTGATGCTTTCGGGTCTCCCGGGAGAGTCAGCCGTGGGCGGTCTCCCCCAGAAGCGACTTGTCCTTCTCATACTCATACGTACGAGGATCAAACGAGATGATCGCGTCCTGCTCGTGGAAGGGGTACTTGCGGAACACGGTGACGCGCTCCGGCGAGGCCTCGATCAGGTTGTAACAGGGCTTCGTCTTCCCCCGCAGGCGCGTGGTGGAGACCGTGCCGGCGTTGACGACGAAGAGGTTCTCCAGCTCCCACGCGTAGGGCACGTGCTTGTGGCCGGAGAGCACCAGGTGGACGTCCGCGCGCTGAAGGGTCTCGAGCGTGTCGCCGGCGTCGTGGACCACGTTGCGCTCGCGGCCCGTGCCCGGCACCGGCAGCAGGTGGTGATGGAGCACGAAGATGCGCAGGAAGGCCTCGCGCTCGCCGAAGCGGTCGATGATCCACTGGTAGCGCCCGCGGCCGATCACGCCGTGGTCGAGGTCGGGCTCGGTGGAGTCCACCGCGACGATGGAGACGCCGTCGTGGTGGAGCACGGAGCGGCGCTCTCCCATCAGCTCCTCGAAGTGCACGTAGCCGACGTTGCGGGAGTCGTGGTTCCCGGGAATCACGATCAGCCGCTCGCAGGCGATGCGGGCGAGGTAGTCCGCCGCCAGCTGGTACTCGCCCCGCAGCCCGAAGTCGGTGAGATCGCCGGAGACGATGACCACGTCGGGCTCGAGCTCGTTGACCTCCACGAGCGCCCGGTCGAGCAGGCTGGGCACGAAGTGCGCCGAGCCGCAGTGCAGATCGGAGAGCTGGGCGATGGTGATCGCGCTCATACGGCCTCCCGGCGGATGCCCTCGGCCAGCGCGAGCTCCGGGTCGATCCGCTCGGCTCCGGCGAGCACGTCGCGCACCCGCAGGTAGTCGCGCGCGCCGGCCACGTCGTGGACCCGCACGAGGCGGCCCGGCGCGGCGGTGGCGCCCACGGCCGCCAGGCTGCCGGCGTCGCGCTCGGCCGGCGGCCGGCCGGTGAGAGCGCCGACGAAGTCCTTGCGCGAGAGGGCCAGCAGCAGCGGCAGACCGCGCTGCGCCAGCCGCGGCAGGGAGCGCAGCAGCTCGATCGACTGGGCCGGCGTCTTGGCGAGGTCGATGCCCGGGTCGAGCACGAGCCGGTCTCGGTCCACGCCGAGGGCCACGGCGCGCTCGGCCCGCTCGCCGAGGAACGCGTCCACCTCGTCCACCAGCCGCTCGTAGGGCGGGAAGGCCTTGGTCTTGGGCGGGATCAGCGTGTGGGTCACAACCAGCGCCGCCCCGGAATCCGCGCACGCCTCGGCCACGCCCTCGTCGCTCAGCCCGCTCACGTCGTTGATCATCGCCGCGCCCGCGGCCAGCACGGCCCGGGCCACCGGCGCTCGCCAGGTGTCCACCGACACGGCCACGCCGGCCGTGGCCAGGCGTGTGACCAGCGGCACCACCCGGCGGGCCTCCTCGTGGACGGACACCGCCTGCGTGTCCGTGCGTCCCGACTCGCCCCCGACGTCGACGACGGCGGCGCCCGCCTCCACCTGGCCGAGCGCGCGCTCGGCCAGCTCTTCGACCGCTTTCGGGCCCTGCTCGTCGGAGAACGAGTCCGGGGTGGCGTTGACGATCCCCATCAGCGCCGGGCGCGAGAGATCGAGGCTCCGCTCTCCGAGGCGGAGGATCACACCGCCTCCCTCGCCGCGGGTCCGACAGCGGGAGCGAGGCCCTCGCTGCGGGCCAGCTCCTCCCACGCCACGATCTCCGCGCCGGCGCGCGCGTCGTCCCAGCCGAGCACCGGCGCCATGGCGGCGGCCACCGCGCCGGCGCCCTCGCTCCCCGGTTCGGCCAGGCGGCGGCCGTCGAGGAGGCCGAGGCGAGTGCGGCGCAGCAGCACGTCGCCCAGCGTACGTGCCTGCTCGTGGGCCGCGGCGAAGGCGGCCTCGGCGGCGATGTCGGGAAGCTCCGGGCTGATACGGCGGCCCAGCCCGTCGTCCGATTCGGCCAGCCGCAGCACGAACTGGGCGGCGTGCCCGTAGCGGCGCGCCAGGTGGCCGCGGCTGTCGGCGTCGACCGACGGCGCCGCCGGCAGCTCGTCCGGATCCACGGACTGGCCGAGGGGGATCTCGTGCGTGCGGCACGGGGCCTCTCTCGCCTCGCGCTCCACTATGCGGTCGACGGCCAGCTTGGCCATGCGACGCCAGGTGGTGAGCTTGCCCCCGGTGATGGTCACCAGGCCCGAGCTGGTCTCGTACAGCTCGGCCCGGCGCGAGATGTCCACCGACTTCTTCGGGTCGCCGGTGGAGATCAGCGGACGCACGCCCGCGTACGCGCCGGTGACGTCGGCCGGTGACAGATTCGTCGCGAAGAAGCCGTTGACCGCATCGAGCAGGTAGCCGATGTCGTCGTCGGAGGGCGGCACGTGCTCGAGCGGCCCCTCGTAGTCGTTGTCGGTGGTGCCGACCAGCGTGCGACCGAGCCAGGGGAGCGCGAACACACCGCGGCCGCCGCCGGCGGGGACGATCACACCGGCGTTGACCTCGAGGGACTCGCGCGCCAGGGTCACGTGCGTCCCGCGGCTCGGGCGGATGCGCGGCATTTCCTCTTCCCCATAGAGCTCCTCCGGTCGCAGCCGGTCGGCCCAGACCCCGGTGGCGTTGATCACGTTCGCCGCCCCGACCTCGAGCTCCGTCCCGCTCTGGCTTTCGCGGATCAGCACGCCTGCCGCGCGGCCGTCTCGCTCCACCAGCCCGACGGCCTCGGCGCCGTTCAGGCACACCGCCCCGAAGCGCTCCGCCTCACCGAGGACGGTCAGCACCAGGCGCGCGTCGTCGGTCTGGCAGTCGTAGAACAGGTAGGACGAGGAGGGCTCACGAGCGGCGAGCGCCGGGGCGAGCTCGAGCGTCTCGGCGCCGTCGATGGTGCGGTGGCGCTCCGGACTCCACTCCTCGTGGTCGCGGCCTCGGCGCCACGACATCACGTCGTACATGTTCAGGCCCACCCCGGTGAGCCGGTCGGGCCGCCTTCCCTCGAACGCCGGCACCAGCATCGCCAGCGGAGTGACCAGGTGGGGCGCCAGCTCCACCATCAGCGAGCGCTCGAGCAGCGCTTCCCGGACCAGGCCGAGATCGAAGTTCTGGAGGTAACGCAGACCGCCGTGGACCAGCTTGGACGAGCGGCCCGACGTGCCCGCCGCGAAGTCGTCCTTCTCGACCAGAGCCACGCTGTATCCGCGGGAGGCGGCATCGAGGGCCACGCCCGCGCCGGTGATGCCGCCACCCACCACCACCACGTCGAAGGAGTCGCGCTCGAGCGAGGCCAGGGCGTCCGCGCGGGGGATCACGGCATGAACGTTAAGCGGTCGCCGGTAGGGTCCGCGCCCCATGGCCTCCGGAACCGTCCTCGTGACCGGCGCCTCCACGGGAATCGGGGAGGCGACGGCGCTCCATCTGCGCGAGCTCGGCTTCCAGCCGGTGGCCGGCGTTCGGCGCGACGAGGACGCCGAGCGCCTCGGCGCGCGCGGCCTGCGCACCGTGCGCCTCGACGTGACCGATCCGGACCAGATCGCGGCGGTGCGAGAGGAGCTCGGGGCGACCCCGCTGGCCGGGCTCGTCAACAACGCCGGCATCGCGGTGGCCGGGCCACTCGAGTTCCTGCCCATCGACCGGCTGCGCAGCCAGCTCGAGATCAACCTGATCGGGCAGGTGGCGGTGACCCAGGCGCTGGTGCCCGCATTGCGCGCGGGCCGCGGCCGGGTGATCAACGTGAGCTCGATCGGCGGCCGCATGGCGCTGCCGCTGATGGGCGCCTACAGCATGTCCAAGTTCGGGCTGGAGGCCTTCTCCGATTCGCTTCGCCGGGAGCTCCGTCCCCACGGCGTGAACGTGGTGGTGATCGAGCCGGGCGGGGTCAAGACCCCGATCTGGCAGAAGGGCAACGAGCTGATCGGCCGGCTGATGGCGGACATGCCCGCCGAGGAGGTCGAGCGGCTCTACGGCCGGGTGATCGAGGCGCTGCGCAGCGAGACGGTGCGGATCGAGCAGGAGCGCGGCATGCCGGCGCGCGACGTGGCCGAGCTGATCGGCCGCGCGCTGACCCTGCGGCGGCCCCGCGCCCGCTACGTGATCGGCCGCGACGCCAAGGCCCGTGCGGTGATGGCTCGCGTGGTGCCGGACCGTGTGATGGATCGCCTGATCGCTCGCGCGCTCGGCGGCTGAGACGCCCGTTCGTCGCCGTCAGGAGGACGCGGCGGGCGGGCGGCGCACGAGCCGGCCAAGCCGGCGCCGGGACAGCCACTGGGCCAGCGCGAGCACCGCCAGCGTCGCCACCGCCAGCGCCGCCAGCGCGGCCACGGGCAGCCGCGCGGGCATCCCGCCGGCGTCGTCGCTCTGGGCGGCGGCGCCGGGGTTCGGCGGGCCATCCACCACCAGGCCGTCTTCGCCCGCGGCGGCGTCGCCAGGTCCCCCAGCGGCGCTCCCCTCGGCCGGGGCGGGGCTCGGCGCCTCTCCGCCCCCGGCCTCGGCGGCCGGGGTGTCCGCCGCGCCGTCGCCCGCCGGCGGCGCCGCTGCGCCGCCTCCGCCCCCGCCCCCGCCCGACGGGGCCGGCGCGGTGCTGGGCGCGGCGGGCACCGCGGCCGCGGGCGGCTCCGGCGCTGTCGGCGTCGGCGCTGTCGCCGCGGGCTCACGCCCCACCGCGGCCACGGGCAGCGGCTCGCGTTGCAGCGCCAGTAGGGCCTGCGCGGTCACCCACACCGGCGTCTGGCTGCTGGCCGCCGAGTAGGCGATGCTGCCGTTGCGACGCTGGAGGCGCGTGAGGTACGACAGCGCGCGTGCCGTGACACGACGGGCCGCGCCCACGGCGACGAGTCCCTGCACGACGTACGACGTCGACTGAGCGTTCGAGCTGCCGCCCCGCATCTGACTGAAGCCCCCGTCCGACCCCTGGCCGCGGATCAGATAGGCCACCGCCCGGCGGGCGGTGGCGCTTCCCCCGCGACCGGTCGCGGCAAGAGCCTGGAGCACCGCGCCGGTCATGTCGCTGTCGCTCGGCGACGTGACGGCCACGCCGAAGCCGCCGTCGTCGTTCTGAGTGCCGAGCAGCCAGCGCAGCGTCGCGCGCCCCACCGGCTCCCCGGCAGCGCGCAGGGCGAGCACCCCGAACGCCGTGTAGCTGACGAAGCCGGAGATAGAGCCGTTCTCGCGGCGCCGCTTCAGGATCTCGGCGACCAGGTCGCGGCTCCCCGCAGTACGAGGGTCGAGCCCGGCGGCGCTCAGCACGAGGGCCGTCCGCTCGATCTCGCCCACGTCGCGCAGGCCCGGAAGGCCGCGCGTGACATAGCCGGCGAGCGACCGTCCGTCCCGGCGGGCGATGTCGCGCGGGTTTCGCGCCGCGGCAGCTAGTCCGAGGCCGACCCAGCCGCTGTAGAGCGGACTCGACGACTGGCGGGGGGCTGCGCCGAAGCCACCGTCGCTGTTCTGGGCGCGCACGAGGTAGCGCTCGGCGCGCTCGCTAGGAGTGGCGGCGCCGGCGCCGGCCGGCACGGCGAGGATGAGCGCGACGAGGGCCAGCGCGGCCCCGGCGGTGGCCGGTGAGGGCCGCCAGCTCACCTCCAGGCGACGCCGGTAGCGCCGCAGCGAGCGGATGAACACCGGGCCGATCAGCAGGCAGAAGGCCACGTTGCCGATCGCGTGGGCGAGGTTGTAGGGCAGCGAGCTGGCAGAGACGACAAGGTAGCTGTCGAGGTCCTGGCGCCCGGTGAGCGTCCATTGGTAGACGTCCATCCAGGCTCCGAAGACGAGGCCGGCCAGGCCGCACACGGCGGCCAGCACGAACCGGTTGGGCTCGCGCCCGCGCAGCAGCCGGGCGAGCAGCGCGCCGCCGACCCCCACCGCGCCCCAGCCCGCCATCTGCCAGACGGTCCACGGGCCCTGGGAGAGGAAGATGTTGGACACGATCGCCGTCACCGCTCCCACCACAAAGCCGGGCACGGCGCCCAGGGCGTAGCCGGCGAACAGCACGATGTCGGTGGTCGGCTTGACGTTCGGGATGGCGGCAAAGGCGAGACGCCCCACCACGGCCAGCGCGGCCATCGCGGCCACCAGGGCCAGCACCCGGGCGGGCGGACGAGTGCGCTCGTACCAGGCGAAGCCGGCGACCAGGGCAAGCGCCAGCACCACCAGGGAGGTGAGCTGCCAGCTCATCGCGCGAGCTCCCGCGGGCGCGCGGCCCCAAGCGCCCGGGCGGCCGGCTCGGGGAGGAGCTCCGGCCCGCCGGAGATGCGCGCCACCTGGGTGGAGAAGTGGCGGCCGCCGCCCAGCACGTCGGCCGGCGGGCCGTCGGCGATGACGCTGCCGGGACCGAGCAGCACCACCCGGTCGGCGAACGCGGCGGCGAACTCGCTGTCGTGGGTGGCCACCATCACCGCCGCACCGCCGCGCGCGAGCTCGTCGATGCGGGTGACCAGCAGATCCCGGTGCACGCCGTCCATCCCGCGGGTCGGCTCGTCGAGCAGCACGGCCGCGTGCTCGCCGCCGCCGAGGGCAACCTCCAGCGCCAGTCGCTGACGCTCGCCCCCGGAGAGATCCCGCGGGTTGGCCTGCTCGCGACCCGCCAGCCCGGCGGCGGTTACGCCCGCGCTTCCGGCGTCCTCCACCGCGTGCTCATGGATCAGGTAGTCACCCGGGTTCTGGAGCAGCAGGGCCACCTCGCCCGCCCGCTCGATGCGGCCGCGGCTCGGCTCCTCCAGGCCCCTGGCCAGCCGCAGCAGAGTGCTCTTGCCGGCGCCGTTGCGACCCATCAGGGCCACCCGCTCACCGGCGTGAAGGTCGAGGGTCACCCCGCGCAGCACCACGGGTCCATCCTCGATCTCGTGCCAGACCTCGCGCAGCCGCAGGGCCGGCGCCGGCCGGGCGGCACGGCGGCGCAGCAGGCCGAGCCGCGGGCGTCGCGCCGGCACCGCGGCCGTCGCAGCAGCGGGGCGGTCCCCCGTCTGGAACCCGTGGCGCCTGAGCGTCGCGCCCGCCTCCTTGACGGTGACCGGCAGCGGCCCGAGGCCGGCGAGCGAGAACATTTGCGCGGCCGGGGTGGCGAGGGCGGGGACCGAGTCCGCGGCCCAGCTCAGGAAAGCGGCGGGCGATGCGTCGCAGGCCAGCGTGCCGTCCACCAGCGCCAGCACGCGATCCGCCGCCGTCAGGCAGCGCTCCAGGCGGTGCTCGGCGATCACCACGGCCGTCCCCCAGTCCTCGTTGAGGCGCCTCAGCAGCCAGACGAGCTCGTCGCCGGCCACGGGATCGAGCTGGGAGGTGGGCTCGTCGAGCAGCAGCAGCCGCGGGGCATGGACCATGGCGGCGGCGATCGCCACGCGCTGCAGCTCGCCGCCGGACAGCGTGTCCGTACGCCGCTCGAGCAGATGCGCCACGCCCAGCGAGAGCGCGGTCTCCTCCACCGAGCGGGCCATCACGCCGGCCGGCTCGCGGCGGTGCTCGAGGGGCAGCTCGAGCTCGGCTCGCACGCCGCCCATCACCACCTGCGTCTCTGGCTCCTGGAAGACCGTGCCGCAGACCGCGGCGAGGTCACCGGGACCGTGCTCGCGCACGTCGAGGCCGCCCACGCGCAGCTCGCCCTCGGCCTGACCGCCGTGGAAGTGCGGCACCAGCCCGCACAGCGCCCTCAGCAGGGTCGACTTCCCGGAGCCGGAGACTCCGGCCAGCACGGTGAAGGTGCCGGGCTCGATCTCCAGGCCGATGTCCCGGAGGACCGGGCGCGCCGACTCCGGATAGCGGTAGCCGAAGCCGGTGGCCGTGACCAGCGCCTCGGTCATCGCCGGCCTCCGATCCCCAGGCGCGCGCCGCGGCCGGCGAACGGGCTCAGGGCGAGCAGCACCAGCGCACCGCTGAGCGCCCACTCGGGGGCGCCGAACGAGAGCTCGAGTGCCGGATAGGCGTCCACCGTTCCCACCCCGGCGGCCAGCCCGGCCACGGAGACCGCGACGATGCCGGCGGCCGCGGCAGCCACGCGCAGATCGTGACGCGACCACGGGTCGCCGCGGCGCGGCGGCCGGCCACCGAGCGAATAGCCGCGCACCTCGAGCGCGGCGGCCACGTCGACCGAGCGGTCGAGCGCGCCCGACAGCGCCGCCCGGACAACCGCCAGCCGCCCCGGTGGCTCCGTCCGGCAGCGCGCGGCGTCCGACATGCGGACGGCGTCCCGGGCCAGAGTCGGCACCAGCCGGTTGGCCAGGGACGCCGTGAGCGCCGAGCGGTATGAGACCCGTCGGAAGAGGCGCAGCAGCTCGTCGGGGTCCACGGCCGCCGACAGCAGCCCCAGCGCCGCCACGATCACCATCACGCGCAGGCCGGTGAGCGCGCCGTAGGCCAGCGACTCCAGGGTGATGTCGATACGGCGACCGAGCACCGTGCCGCCGCGGATGAGCAGTGTCTCGCCGCCCGCGTAGACGAGCGGGTTCACCAGCGCCACCAGCAGCGCCAGCGGCAGGGCCAGCTTCAGCGAGCGGCCGATCTCGCGGCCGACGCCCGCCGCGACACCGGCGCCGGCCACTCCCGCCAGAGCCGCCGCGAGCACCAGCGGATGGAGATAGAGCGCCCCGGTCAGGGCGAGCGCGCAGCAGAACGCGGCTCCCAGGGAGGCGCGCGCCGCGTGCAGCGCGCTGGGACGGGAGCGGTAGACCGGGATCAGGCTCATTGCGCCCCCAGGGGCAGCTTGTCCACCCTGTCGTCCTGGACCGCGACCGCGAAGGCGTCGCGCAGCCGCCCTTCGTCGAGTGCCCGCACGCCTGCCTCGAGGCCCTGCTCGTCGAGCGCCGTGACCAGCCAGACGAGCTCTTCCTGAAGCGGCCGCATGGCCAGCACCAGGCCCACGCCGTCGCCGGGGCGCACGGTGCGCGCCACCTCGCCGTACTCGTCGAGCAGATCGATCGAGCGGCCGTCCTCGGCCACGCGAACGAAGACGCCGTTCTCCTCCGGCCCCTGCTCAAGGCTGGCCGCCCCGCGCACGATGCGGGCCGCGGGCCAGCGCGCCACGGCCAGTCGTGTCACCTCCTCGACCCCGGGAGCACCGAGCGACGAGCCCGAGGTCGACACCCCCTCGCGCTCCAGCGTCTCGCGCGCCTCGTTGCACGCGCTCGATTCGGAGTCCTCGCACTCCACCCGCACCGGACGCCGCTTGCCCTCGAGCCCGTTCAGGAACGGCTCGGGGAAGGCGCCCACGATCGCGGGCACGCGCATCGTCACACGCCAGTCGCGCCGGTCCCACTGGACGCGGTCGGCGGGCGAGAGCTCGAACTCGGCGGCGCCCACCTCCGCCTCGACCCCGTTCACGAAGTAGAACCAGTCCACCTGGCTCTCCGGTCCGCGGCTCTCGAGCCCGTCGATCGCATCGACGAAGCGACCGCCGAAGCTGGTGCCCACCTCGAAGTTCGCCTCCAGCAACCGCAACACCGTCTGGTCCTCGCGCACCGCCTCGACCCGGGCCGAGCCGAGCTCCACCTTGCCGAAGTCGCGCGTCACCCGAACCTGGGCGCCGTCGCCGCCGCGTTCCTCGCCCTCGCCGATGCCGCAGCCCGCCAGGCCGGCCGCGAGGGTGATGGTGCACAACAGGGCGGCGAGCCGGCTCACCCGACGACGACCTCCTCGGCGAACGAGCGCACCAGACCGTCCTTGCGGGCCACGACGGTGTGGCGGCCCGGCGGAAGGGTCAGCCGCACGCTGCCGTCGGACGCGGTCACACCCGTCCCGCCGCCCGACGCCGTTACGGCCGCGCCCGCCACCGGGACGCCGCGACCCTCGTCGTCGTAGCCGCGCACGCTGATGGTCGCCGCTCCCTGCTCGCCCCTCGCCTCGATCGCGAGGGTGCGCTGGCAACCGCCGGCG
This sequence comes from uncultured Thermoleophilaceae bacterium, assembly GCA_963751105.1. Lineage (GTDB taxonomy): Bacteria > Actinomycetota > Thermoleophilia > Solirubrobacterales > Thermoleophilaceae > JACVRW01. The sequence continues at coordinate 1,905,144 of CAVVTG010000002.1, forward strand.
CGCATGCGGCAGTAGAACCAGGTCAGCCGCCGGCCCCGGCGCAGCCGTCCGCGCCCGAACGGGCCCGATGGATCCGCGGCGCCCGCGCTGGCCGCCCGCCGGCCCACCTTGTAGACCCAGCCGTTCTGTCCTCGGTTGCGCTCGCCGCGGATGGCCTCGACGAACAGCCCGGCAGCGTCGCGCGGCCGGCCCGAGCACGAGCCGAAGTCACGCAGCCGCAGCCGGCCCGCGCCGCTGCGGGCCAGCGCCGCGAGGGCGGTGCCCGCTCCGGCGGCGCAGCGGCGCCCGCCCACCTTCACGAGCGCCTGCTTCGCCGCCACGTCCCGGGTCACCGCCTTGCCGCTGCGAAACACCACCATCTGCTCGACGGTGGGTGGCGCCGGCGCAGCCATGGCGGGCGCCGCGGCAAGCAGCGTCGGCGTCAGCGCGAGCACGGCGGTGGCGCGGGCGGCGCGGCTCACGGCGAGGGCGCCACCGCGTCGAGCTCCACCGGGCCTCCGCCGAGCGAGCGCAGCGACAGGCGGTGACGCCCGTCACCGAGCCCGTCGGCCGACCAGAGCACGGTCCGGTACGCCGAGCGCCCGCGCGTGCGCAGCACTCGGCTCCGGCCGTCGACGGTCACCCGCAGACGCCCTCCCTTGGGGAGCCTGCGGCCGACCAGCGCCACCTCCGTGCCCTCGAACGAGAAGCGCGCGGTGGCGCTCTCCTCCGCGGCCCGGATCACGGTCCCGCCCCACGCCTGTGCGCGCCGGATGCGCCTCCAGTCGCCCTTCGAGAAGCGCCAGAGGCTGCGGTTGCGATCGTCGACCGGCACCGTCACCGGCTCGCTCACGACCGTCGTCTCGTTGAGCGCGCGATCGGTGGCGGTGATCCGGAAGCGGTAGGTCGCCCCCACGTCCCCGCGGAAGTGAAGGCCGTTGGCCGGCGACTTGTCGAGCAGCGAGCGCCACGTCGTCTCCCCCGCCTCGGCCACCTCGACCGAGTAGTACCTGACCCCGCTTCCCGACCGGTCGTCGCCCGCCCACGAGATCAGCATGGTGCGGGAGCGGCCGCGAGTGCTCGCCAGGCCGCCGCGCTGGCCGCCGGCGGCGCCCACGGCGACGACCGGTCCGGTGGCGTCGGTCGAGCTGCACGGATCGGCGCCCTCCGGATCGACGCACATCACGATCGTGTTGGAGCGGATCGTGTCGGGCTTCGACGCCTTCAGGCGGTAGATGCCCCTCTGGGCGAAGCTGAGCGTGGCGATCCCGTTGGCGTTGGTGGTGGCGCCGCCCACCGTCGCGCCGGCCTGCGGGACCTTGGTCTGGCCGTCGATCACGCGCACGTTCACCGGGCGGCCCACGGTGGCCGTGTTGGAGCCCTCGAGCCTCAGCGGGACGTCCACCGAGAAGGGGATTCCGGCCCACAGGACGTCCTGGCCCGCGAGCACGCGCTTCTGGCAGCCGCCCAGGTCGGAGAAGGCCTGGTTGATCCACAGGGACCAGTACGCCGTGGTCGGATCGATCTGCTGGTCGGCCACCCGCTCGATGAAGAAGTCGTCGATGCCGAAGTTGCCGTAGGCGCCGTCGATGGTGAAGCCGCCCGCCCGGGCGGCGTCGTCGAGCGCCGCGGTGGCGGTGGGGCCGGCCGTGGGCTGGGCGCCGCCGTTGGTCCCGTCACACGGGTGGGTGCCGGCGGCCGCGGTGGTCACGGCGTGACCGTCGGTGGTGACCGGACCGTCGAACACGGTCGCCGTCGGTCCTTCCACACGGAGGTTGACGGTCACGGGCAGGGCCAGCGCCGTCGAGGGCAAGACAAGCGAGAGCAGGACGAGCGCGCCTGGTAGAGCGCGCCGGGAGCAATGAGACATCGAGCCACCCTTTCCACGAGGGTCGTATGGGCTGCGGCCGGAGTGAGGTCTCCTGGCTCGGGGCTCCTCGTCGCGCCTTCCCGGGAAACCGTCGGCTCCCCAGTGGCTTCATGCGACGCCTCAGCGCCCGTACACAGTGGCGGGACCGCGCCGGATTCTCACCGGACTTCCCTCGACCACCGGCCGATGAACGGAGACATCCTACCCCGCCCGCGGACGGGCGGCCGGATCCCGCGCGCACGCGTGGGCAACCCCGCCCCACCCCGCTAGAATCGCCCGCCGGCACGCCGCCATCGTCTAGGGGACTAGGACGCCGCCCTCTCACGGCGGAAACCGGGGTTCGAATCCCCGTGGCGGTACTCCAGTAACGACCGCTTCACCACCTCTTCACCGGGCCGTTACAGCACCAACGCCGCGCCGCAGAACACTCGTGGCCATGGATATCGTGGCTCGGATCCTGTTCATGGGCGCGGTCACCTGCTACCTGCTCGGACGGATCCTCACCGGGGAGACCAGCCCCGGCGAGGTGGTCGTCTACGGAGCGACCGCGGCCGTGGGCCTGGAGTTTCTGATGGCTTCCTGGCGCGATCTTTGGGTTCAGAGTTAGGCGACCCGAAGTCGAGGCTTCCACCCCACCGGGTGGTGCTGTAAATTCGGGTTGTGAGCGCCCGGCGGACACAAGCTCTCAAGGCCTCTCCCCGTATGTTCGAGTCGGATCTGCTGGACCGGCTCTCGCGCGTTCACCCGATGATCCCGGTGGCCATCTTCGCGCCCGTCATCGTCGCTCTCTTCGTGGTCGGCGCGCGCGGCGAGCCGACCACCGTTCAGGTCGTGGGCCTGGTGCTCGCCGGATACGTGTTCTGGACGCTCACCGAGTACTGGATGCACCGGCTCGTGTTCCACTTCGAGCCCGAGGAGGGCCTCGGGGCGCGCCTGCACTGGATCATCCACGGCGTCCACCACGACCATCCCAACGATCCTCTCCGGCTGGTCATGCCCCCGTCGGTGAGCGTCCCCCTGGCGCTGGCGTTCTACGGGCTGTTCGTGCTCGTCCTCGGCACGCCGTGGGCGAACATCTTCGCCGCCGGCTTCCTCGCCGGCTACCTGGCCTACGACATGACCCACTACCACGTGCACCACCACCACCCGCGCACCCGCGTAGGCAAGCTGGTGCGCGAGCTCCACATGCGCCACCACTTCCAGGACGACACGCGCGGCTTCGGAGTGAGCGCACCGGTGTGGGACTACGTCTTCGGCACGCCGCAGCGCCGCGGCGGCGCCGCCTGACGGCCGCCCCCTACGTTCGCATGAAATACGTGCCGAACGTAGGGAGCAAGCGGGGACGCTAGGCTTCTGCCCTCACGCGGCTGTGGTGAAATTGGTATACACGCGGCGTTCAGGTCGCCGTGGGGGCAACCCCGTGGAGGTTCGAGTCCTCTCAGCCGCATCACTCGTCGGAGCCGCGCACCGCCAGCTCCGCCACCAGCGCCGAGTGGTCCGACAGGCCCAGCTCCCTGCGCCAGTCGTGCCGGTATTCGCAGGCCACCACGCCGACCTCGGCCGACACGATCAGGTGGTCGAGGCGGTAGCCGCCTCCGCCCGGCCACTCCCAGCTCGCTGACCGCTCCGCGTAGCCGTTGCGCTCGCGAAAGGCGTCACGGAAGCCGAACGTCTCCAGGCCGCGGACCAGGGCCGTCTCCGCGGCGTCCCAGCGCTCGCCGCGCTCGCGGCGCAGCACGCCGCGATTGCTGCGGGCGAAGGTCCAGACACTGCCGTCGGGATGCTCGCGCCGAGGGGTGTTGAGGTCGCCGCAGACGAGTCGCGGCCCCTCGCCGCCGGCGAGGTGGCGGTAGACCGCCTCGTGGGTGCGCACCTTGACCAGGTCGGGCTTGGTGCTGACCGGTGAGTGGACGTTCACCACCTCCACGCCGTCGCCCGTGCGCACGGCGAGCACTCGCTCCGGCCAGGGCACACCCTCGACGGCAATCGGCTCGAAGGACGGCGGGCGGGCCGCGGTCAGCACGGCAAGGGGCCGGCTCGACTCGCGCGCACGCGGCAGGTCGGCCATCCGCACCCCCAGCCCGGCCGCGGCGAGCCGCTCGACCCAGGCCAGGGCGCTCGCGGAAGTGACCTCCTGCAGGCACACGACGTCCGGCTCGAGACCGAGCACGAGCTCCGCCTGCTCGGCCACCCGGCGCGCCCGGCCGGCCACGTTCCAGCTCACGAGCAGCACCGCATAGAGTCCTACCCGAGCATCCCCCCCTCGAAAGGAGAGACATGCCGTACGAGGTACCTGCTCTTCCCTATGACTACGCCGCGCTCGAGCCTCATATCGACGAGGCCACCATGCGCGTCCACCACGACAAGCACCACCAGGCCTACGTGGACAAGGTCAACGCCGCCCTTGAGGGCACCGACTGGGCGGACCGCCCGATCGAGGAGGTCATCGCCAACCTCTCGGACATCCCCGAGGACAAGCGCACCGCGGTGCGCAACAACGGCGGCGGCCACCTCAACCACAACCTGTTCTGGGAGTCGATGTCGCCGGACGGCGGCGGCGAGCCCGACGGGGACGTGGCGACCGGAATCGAGTCCGCCTTCGGTTCGTTCGACGACTTCAAGACGAAGATGAAGGAGGCCGGCGTCGGCCAGTTCGGCTCCGGCTGGGCCTGGCTCGTTCACGACGGCTCGGGCCTGGTGGTGGTCTCGTCCGCCAACCAGGACAACCCGATCACCGACGGTCACACGCCGCTGCTCGGCGTGGACGTCTGGGAGCACGCCTACTACCTGAAGTACCAGAACAAGCGCCCGGACTACATCGACGCCTGGTGGAACACCGTCAACTGGGCGAAGGTCGCCGAGCGCCACAGCGCCGCCGGCTGAACATCCTCGGCAGACGCCCCGTGCGCCCGCCCGAACGTGGGCGCCGGGGCGGTCAGCCGTTCAGGAAGCGAACGATCTCCTCGGCGATGCGCTCGCCGCGGTCCTCCTGCAGGAAGTGCGCCGCCCCCTCGATCTGCACCTGCTCTCCGGCTCCCGGGATCAGGTCGCAGAACCACTGGCCGGCGCGTGGGTAGGGAAACACGGGATCCGAGTCCGAGAAGGCGACCAGCGCGGGCTTGTCCCAGCGCGAGAGCTCTTCGGCCACCTCGCGCATGGTCTCGGCCCCGGGCGCATCGGGCTCGATGGGCACGAGCAGCGGGAACTGGGCGGCGCCGGCCTTGGAGGCGGCGTCGGGAAACGGCGCCTCGTAGGCGGCCACGACGTCGTCGGGCAGCTCGGTCGTGGTGGCGCTCTGGATCACGAAGCCCACGGGCAGATCGGGGTTGCGCTCGGCGAAGTTGCGCCAGTTCATGAAGCCCTTGGAGACCCGGCCGGTGAACAGCCCGGTGTTGAGGATCACTAGCCGGGCCACGCGTTCGGCGTTCTCCACGACCCAGCGCAGACCGATCGGGCCGCCCCAGTCCTGAACGACCACACATGCGTCACGTAGGTCGAGCGACGCGAGCACCGCCGACACGTGCTCCACGTGCCGGTCATAGGAGTACCAGCCGCGCTCGGTGGGCTTGTCCGAGCGCCCGAAGCCCGGCAGGTCCGGGCAGATCGCGCGATGCCCGGCTCCGGTGAGACCGGGCAGCATCGTGCGGTACAGATAGGCCCAGCTCGGCTCGCCGTGAAAGCAGACGACCGGAGAGCCCGATCCCTCATCCACGTAATGCAGGCGCAGCCCGCCGGCGTCGTGCCAGTGCGGCTCGAAGCCGTAGCCGGGCAGGCTCTCGAAACGCTCGTCCGGAGTGCGGTGGAGATCGGCCATGCGCGGACCCTATCCTTGCTCCACGGCATGACCGAATGGGTGGGACACGCGCACGAGAGCCTGGAGAGCGGCGGCTACCGCGTGAGCGCGCCGCGCGCCGCAGTGGTGGCCACCCTCGACGAGCTGGGCTGCAGCGTCACCGCGCAGGAGATCGCCGACCGGCTGCGCGACCGCGGCGAGGGCGTGGGCGTGGCCAGCATCTACCGGGCGCTCCAACTGCTCGACGACATGAGCCTGGTGCGCCGCGTGGACGTGGGCGAGGCCGTGGCCCGCTACGAGCCGGTCCACCCGAGCGGCGAGCACCACCACCACCTCGTCTGCGACAGCTGCGGCGAGACGAAGGCCTTCGAGGATCCCGAGCTCGAGCGAGCGATCGAGCGCCTCGCCGGCCGGGTGGACTACTCCGTGGGCGAGCACGACGTGACGCTGCGGGGCACCTGCCCCGCCTGCACCTCCTCCGCCTAGAGGCTCAGCCGCTGGCCGCCGGTTCGGGCTCCCGTGTGGGAGGGTCGCTGGGAGGCGGATCCGTGTCGAAGTACCCCGACCCCTCGATGCTGAAGTTCGGCAGGATCCGGTCGAGCCAGCGGGGCAGCCAGATCGTCCCCCTGCCGGCGACCACGATCAATGCCGGAACGAACAGACACACCACGATCGCGTCGATCGTGACCGCCGTGGCCAGGCCGAGGCCGAACTGCTTGATCGTCGGGTCGCCGTTCAGGACGAAGCTGCCGAACACGCTGAACATCACGAGCGCGGCCGCCCCGATGATGCGCCCGGAGTAGCCGAGCCCCTCGATCACGGTCTGGCGGGCGCCCTTGCCCTCCGCGAAGTGCTCCTGGATCTGGGTCAGCAGGAAGACCTGGTAGTCGGTCGAGAGGCCGAACAGGATGGCGAACATGATCAACGGCACGAAGCTGACTACCGGTATCGCGCCGTCGAGTCCGATCAGGCTCGAGGCAAAGCCCTCCTGGAAGACGAGCGTGAGCACGCCGTAGGCCGCCCCGACCGAGATGAGGTTCATCACGGCCGCCTGAGCGGGGATCAGGATTGAGCGGAATCCCACCAGCAGCACCAGGAAGCTGAGCCCTGCCACCACCAGGATGACCAGCGGGAGCTTGCTGGTGATCTTCTCGGCGAGGTCGACGTACGCGGCTGTCGTGCCACCCACGAAGGCCGTCATGTCCTGGCCCTTTGTCGCCTCCGGGATGGTGGTGTCCCTCAGACGCGACACCAAGTCCTCGGTGGCGATGTCGGACGGCGCCGTTGTGGCGATGAGCGTGTAGACGGCCGCGGTTCCCTGCTTGTTCACCAGCGGCTGCGTCACGGAATCGACGCCCTTGGTCTTCTGGAGGTCCTTGCGCAGGGTCTGGAGGCGCGGGTCGGTCGCGGGCTGCTCCGCCTGCTTCTTCTTCTGGGCGAGCTCGTTGGACTGCTTCTGCGTCTGCTGCTTCGCCTCCTGCTGTGCCTGCTGCGGGGTCGCGCCCTCAAGCTCAGCCTGCTGCTCGATCTGCTGCTGCTGCTGCTGCAGCTGCTTCTCGTTCTGACTGATCGTGTTGAGGTTCTTCTGGTTCGGCTTCGCGGCCTTGCTGAGCTGGGTGGAGATCAGGAACGGCCCGTTGGTTCCCTCCCCGAAGCCCTTCCCGATCAGGTCGTAGGCCTGGCGAGCCGTCGTGTCGGTCGGCTCTGCCCCCACGTCCTCCTGGCCCAGGTGCATCGACAGCGTGGGAATCGAGAGCGCGAGCAGGATCGCCAGCACGGCCACGATCACCGGCCAGCGGTGATTGGCGATCCCCGTGGCCAGCCTCGTCCACAGCGGGGACTGCACCTCGTCGGCGCGAACCTTGCGGAACGGCAACGTGAGCGCCGAGACGTGCGTTCCGAGCAGCGCGAACAGGGCCGGCAGCAGGGTGAGCGCACCGAGGATGGCGAAGGCCACCGCGATCGCCGACGTGTAGCCCAGGGTCGTGACCAGCGGGATCCCGGCGACGGCGAGCGCCAGCAGGGAGATTGCGACGGTGCCGCCCGCGAACAGGACCGCGCCGCCCGCGGTCGCGAGCGCGCGCCCGATCGACTCGTGCACCTCCATGCCCGTGGCAACCTGTGCGCGGTGCTTGGTCACGATGAACAGCGAGTAGTCGATCCCGACCGCGAGCCCGATCATGGTCGCCAGCGTGGGCGCGGTCGTCGGGATGTCGGCGATGTGGCTGAGGAGCGTCACGACGCTCAGGCCGCACAACAGGCCGATCACCGCGGTGACGATCGGCAGGCCCATCGCCACGGCGGAGCCGAACACGAGCAGCAAAATCACCATCGCCGCCGCAATCCCGATCTTGTCGCTGGCGCCGGTGTCCGGCTTGGAGAGCTCCTGGCCGACGTAGCCGCCGATGGCCGTTTGCAATCCGGCCTTCTTGGCCGGATCAGCGGCATCGAGCACCGCGTTGCCCTCGTCCACGGTGATGGTCCCCTGGCCGACGTCGAGCGCCACCGAGATGTAGCCGATCTTCTTGTCCTTGCTGAGCGCGTTGGACCCGGCGTCGCTCAGGGGGCTGACGGCCGCGGTCACGTGCGGCGTCTTCTTGAGGGCGCTCACCGACTGCTTGATGGCCTTCGAGTACTTCGAGTCGGTGAGCTTGCCGCTGTCGGTGGCCACCACGAGCGGGTTCGTTCCGTAGGCCTGGCTCGGGAAGCGGCCGCTCAGGAGGTCCGTGGCGCTCTGGCTGCCGGTGCCCGGCAGGGTCACGTTGTTGGTGGTCTGTGAGCCGGCCTGACCGGCGACGATCACGAGCGCCACGACCAGTACGACCCAGAGCCCCAGCACCACGAAGTGCCAGCGCGCACAGGCGCGACCGAGTTTGTAGAGAAGGCCAGTCATCGGAACCAGCTACCGCCGGTGAGACGATGCGAGCGAGGCGCCAACCCTACGCGTCGCAAAGGACGCGCGCAAGCAGCGCGAGATCTCGCCCGACTACTTCGCCGAGCGCGACATGGCGCCACCCGCGGAGGCCTGATCCCCGTCGGCGGCGGGACTGCCCGCTGCCTTGCGCGGGCGCCTCGACAGCGGCCAGCGCCTCTTCGTGCGCGGCCGGCGCTGCTCGCCCCACTCACCGAGCGACATCTCCTCGGGGACGTCGCTCTCGAGCGGCGCGACGGCGTCGTCACACAACTGCTCGCTGAGTTTCCTGCCTTCCACCATCGTTCCCCCGTCTGTGGTACCCCTGCGTACCGATTCTACGCCCGATTCTCGTATTTGGCGGTCACTGAAAGGATGAGCCTGTGATCTTTCGCCAGATCACCCACGACGACCTGGGCTGCGCGTCCTACTTCGTAGGCGACTACGACGCCGGCATAGTCGCCGTCGTCGATCCACGCTTCGAGATCGGCGAGTACCTCGAGCTGGCTCGCTACCTCGGCGTGCAGATCGATCACGTGCTCGAGACGCACAACCACGCCGACCACGTGTCCGGCCACGGCCGGCTCGCCGCGGCCGCCGGCGCCACCATCCACGTTCACCGCCTGGCCGAGCCGGACTACGACCACCACGCCTTCGACGACGGCTGGGAGCTCGCGCTGGGCGCACTCGTCGTTCGGGCGATCCACACGCCCGGGCACCGGCCCGAGCACACCGCCTTCGCGCTCATCGACACGGCTCGCGGCGAAGAGCCGTGGGCGGTCCTCACCGGCGACAGCCTGTTCGTGGGCGACTCGGCGAGGCCCGACCTGGCCATCGAGCGCGAGCAGGGCGCCCGAGAGATCTTCCGCAGCCTCAACGAGCGCCTGCTCGGCCTGGCTCCGGAGACCGAGGTCTGGCCCGGGCATCTCGGCGGGTCGCTCTGCGGCGGACCGGGGATGGACATGAAGGTCGCGTCGACGATCGGCTACGAGCGCCGCCACAACCCGATGCTGCAGTACGACGACGAGGATCGCTTCGTAGAGGGCGCTCTGGCCGGCCTCGGCCCCCAGCCGCCGAACTTCAGCGCGGTGGTCGATCTCAACCGAGGCCCGCCGCTCGTGGCGGGTGTCGAGCTGATGCCGCTCACCCCGCGTCAGGTCGAGCAGCGACGTACGGCAGGCGCGATGATCGTGGACGTTCGCACGGCGCTGCAGTTCGACGAGGCTCACATCCCCGGCGCGGTCTGCATCACCATGCTGAGCCAGGGCTTCGGCACCAAGCTGTCCTGGGTGGCCGATCCGGCGCAGGAGATCGTCCTCGTGGGCCGCGACGACGAGGACGCACGCAGGGCGGCGCTGCTGGCCACCGCCGTCGGGGTGCGAACGCTGGGCGGCTTCCTCTCCGGAGGAATGACGAGCTGGCGCGCCGAGCGCCGGGAGGTGAGCTCGATCGCCCGCTGGACCGTCGAGGACTTGGCCGCCCGCGTCGACGGCGACGAGGCCGGCCAGCTCCAGATCCTCGATGTGCGCGAGCTCAACGAATGGCGAAAGGGCCGCATCCCCGGCTCGTCACACATGCCCTATCACGACATCCACGAGCTGCCCGAGGGCATCGACCCCGAGCGGCCAGTGGCCGCCGTCTGCGCCTCGGGCCAGCGCAGCGCCACGGCCGCGAGCCTGCTCGCCGCCTACGGCGCGCGCCGGGTGATCCACGTCGATGACGGCGGCGTGGCGAGCTTCGGCCGGCTGGGCCACGAGCTGGCCGAGGGCGACTGACGCTTCACAGCCGCTTCACGTCATCGACATAGGTCGGTGACAAAAGTCCTGCAAAGGCAGCCTAAGTTGGCCTTCGATGCGCGTGCCCGACCGCCGCCACCTTCTGCCCGGGGCGGCTGCGTTCGCGGCGGCGGTGCTCGTGGCGCTGCTGGGGCTGAACGCCGGCGCCGAAGAGCCTCCCGCCGACCGGCAGGGACGTGTGGTGGACCTCCAGCTGCTCGGCGTCAACGACTTCCACGGCCATCTCGAGCCGCCCGAGGCAGGCATCGGCGGCGCCGCCTGGCTCGGCGCGCATCTCGACCGCGCGGCGCGCTCGCATCCGGGTCGCACGATCCGGGTCCATGCCGGCGACATGATCGGGGCCTCGCCGCTGATCTCGAGTCACTTCAAGGACGAGCCGGCGATCGAGGCCACCAACCTGATGGGGTTCGACGTGGGCGCGGTGGGCAACCACGAGTTCGACGAGGGTGGAGCCGAGCTGCTGCGCGTGCTCCGGGGCTCGCGCTACCAGTGGCTGGCCGCCAACACCGTCGATCCCGTCACCGGCGAGGCCTTTCTCCCGCCCTATCGAGTGATCGAGCGAGCCGGTGTTCGGGTGGGCTTCATCGGCGTGACCACCGACGAGACGCCCACCTGGCTGCTGCCGGAGTTCAAGCGCGACTACCGCTTCCTCGACATCTCGCAGGCGGTCAACCGCTGGGTGCCGCAACTGCGCGCCGAGGGCGTGGAGGCGATCGTGGTGCTGGCTCACTCGGGCGCCTTCCAGAAGGGCGACGCGGCCGCGGGCGAGATCGCGGAGGAGACCGCCCAGATGGACGACTCGGTCGACGTGGTCGTGGCGGGTCACACCCACTCGCGTCTCAACTTCACGGTCGAGGACAAGCTCGTGGTGGAGTCGCTCGCCTACGGCACCGGCTACGACCGGGTGCGTCTCGGGGTTGACCGGGTCACCGGCGACGTGGTGCGCAAATCGGCTGAGCTGCCGGCCACCACCCACGCCGGTATCGCTCCGCACCCCCGCCTAGCCGGCCTGGTGGCCGGCTACGCCCACGCCGTCGAGCCGATCGGCGACCGGGTGGTGGGCGAGCTGGAGAGCGATCTCGACCAGGACGGGCTCAGCGAGCTGGTGGCCGACGCCCAGCGCTCGTTCGCCGGCGCCAACGTGGCCTTCGTCAACCCCGGGAACACGCGGCGGCCGGGCATGGAGGCGGGCGAGGTCACCTACGCCGAGGCCTTCCTGGTTCACGCCTACGAGCACCCGATCGTACGGATGAGGATGACCGGCCGTGACGTGCTCGACGCCTGGCGCTCGCGCGGGTCCGTCGAGCTCGCCGAGAGCGGGCTCGAGAACGTCGTCCCGGAGGGCACCTACAGCGTCGCGGTGAACGCGGTGCTGGCGGCCGCGCCCCGCTTCAGCGCCTTCGGACGTGCCACGGAAGCAGAGCGGATCGGCACCGATCTCGACGCCCTGGTGGCCTGGCTGGGGCGCTCACGCGACGAGCTCGCCCGCTAGCTGCTAGCCGGGCGGCGGCAGCTCTTCGTCGCCCTCCAGGAAGCTGGGGTTGGCCACCGCGAACACGCCGGACACGATCGAGGCGAGCAGCAGCAGGACGCCCGCGGTGATCGTGATGGTGGTGTCGAACGGAAACAGGAGGGCCGAGCCCAGCCCGAACAGGATCAGAGTCCGGGTCATACGTTCGAGCCCTTGTCGAGCTGGCCGCGCAGCGTCAGCCGGAACAGCCACGTGAGGGCCGGCACCAGGAGGAGCAGGCCGGCGGCCACGCAGCCCAGCAGAGCCCCGAGCGTGGCGTCCGACGCCGCGGCCTCGGCCACCGTGAGATCGGGTGGGAGCAGGTACGGCTCCTGAGCCGCCACGAGGCCCGCCACGATCGCACCCACCGCCACGGCCACCGTCCAACGCGCGGCCTCGAAGCGCTCCCGCCACTCGAGCGCGAGCGTGACCAGGCCGGCGGCCGCCGACAAAAGCACGAAGGCCAGCCCGGCTCCCGAGGTGAGCCCGTCGTACAGGTCGGGCACGTCCGAGCGCACCACGAACAGGCCGATGACCGCGAAGGCGCCCGCCACCAGGCCCGAGCCGAGCGCGCGCACCCGGAAGGCGGCCACCAGCTCGGCCTGCCCGGCGCGACGCGCGTCGGCACCCAGGAAGACCGCGGCGAGATGTGCGCCGGTGGTGATCGACAGGAGCCCGACCATCAGCGACGTCTCGTTGGCCCAGCTGGTGAGCTCGTCGCCCGCGGAGTTGCCCACCGGGACGCGTCCGGACGCGATGCCGCCCACGACCGTGCCGAGGAAGAACGGCACGAGCAGCGAGGAGAGGGCGAACACCGCCCCGAGCGCGCGCCGCTCGATCATCGTCGCCGCTTCGCCCCGCAGGGCGAACGCCGCACCGCGCAGGATGATCCCCACCGCCGCGAGGAACATCGGGATGGCCAGCGTGGACATGATCGAGCCGAACGCCTCGGGGAAGGCGGTCCACATCACCACGAGGATGAAGATCAGCCAGACGTGGTTGGCCTCCCACACGGGCGACATCGAGTTCTTGATGCGGGCCCGCATGGCCTCGTCGCGCGCGGTGAGGTCCCAGATCCCGGAGCCGAAGTCCGCCCCGCCCAGCACCAGGTAGGCCGTGAGCCCCACGGCCACGAGCAGAGCGGCGAGGTCCGCGAGCACCGTCAGACCTCCATCGGGCGGCGTGCCAGCCGGCGCAGCATCACGCCCGCGATCACGGCGAGACCCAGGTAGACGACCACGAGCGTGGCGTAGCCGACCGGGATCCCCTCGGCACCGGTGACCGCCTGCTCGGTGCGCATGATCTCGTACACGATCCAGGGCTGGCGGCCCACCTCGGTCGTGATCCAGCCGCAGATCAGCGCCACCACCGAGAGCGGCCCCGCCACCGCCAGAGCGCGCATGAACCAGGGCGAGCTCGGCAGCCGGCGCTTGCGCCAGGCCACGAACAGATAGAACGCGCCGAGCGCAGCCAAGAACGTCCCGATGAACACCATGGCCTGGAACGACAGGCGGACGATGTTGATCCCGGTGGTGGTGGGAATGCCGTCGGGGCCACCGACGGCCGCGTCCATCCCCTGCACGGTCGCGTTCGGGTCGTGGTAGGCAAGCAGCGAGAGGAGCTTGGGGAAGGCGATGCCGTACTTGACCTCGCCGTCCTCGTAGATGCCGAGAAGGTGGAGCGGGGCGCCCTCCTCGGTCTCGGCCAGCCCCTCGAAGATCGCGAGCTTGGTGGGCTGGTTCTCGGCCACGGTGCGCGCCGCCCAGTCACCCACGAGGAGCTGCGCGGGGGCCGCTACGGCGGCAAAGGTGAGCGCGACGACCAGACCCACGCGGTGACGCCGTTCGCGGTTGCCTCGCAGCCAGCCCACCGCGTACACGGAGGCCACCAGGAAGCCCGCGACGATGATCCCGGCCAGGTACATGTGGACCATCTCGTGCAGCATGTTGCTGTTGAACAGCGCATCGAACGGCTTGATGTCGGTGATCTCCCCGTTCTCGACCCGGAAGCCCGTGGGGTCGTTCATCCAGCCGTTCACCGAGATCACGAAGAACGCGCCGGTGATCCCCGCGATGATGATCGGGAAGCCGCACAGGATGTGCACGCGCGGCGGCAGGCGATCCCAGCCGTAGACGTAGATGGCGATGAAGATCGCCTCCAGGAAGAAGGAGAAGCCCTCGAGTCCGAAGGCCACGCCGAACACGTCGCCGAAGGTGGCCATGAACTCCGGCCACAGGAGTCCCAGCTCGAAGGACAGGATCGTGCCGGTTACCACCCCGATCGCAAACAGGATCAGCATGGCGTGGGACCAGCGCTTGGCCAGGGCCTTGTAGAGCGGGTCGCCCGTCCGCAACCACAGACCTTCGAGGAACACGACCATCGCCGGGAAGGCGATGCCGAAGCAGACCAGCGGGATGTGCACCGCCAGCGACAGCGCCTGCATCTGACGGGCCTGAAGCAGGTACTCCTGCTCGACCGGCCCGCCGAGGACGCCGTCGATCATGCGTAAGTCCTACCACTTGCCCCTATACGGCGGTGCGCCCGCTCGACACGAGCGCCAGCTGAGCCAGCATGCTGCGATCGGGCGGTTCCGGCCCCCAGAAGCGCTGCTGTGCCGCTCGGCCGGCCGCCGCGTAGGTGGCGGCCAGATGCGGCGGGAGCCGGTCCCACGCCCCGACGTCGCGGATCCAGGCTCCCTCGGCGTCGCGCCAGACAAGCAGCTGCGACAGCGCCCGGCCCAGGAAATGACCTTCGTGGGTGGTGAGCACCACGAGCGCGAGTGGGTCCGCCCCGCCGGGCAGCACCGGGCGCGCATCCGCGCCGGCGCCCGACCGGTAGCGATCGCGCAGATCGGCCACGGCGTCCCCGAGGCCTTCATCGCCGGGCGTATGCATTGACGTGCACGTCACATAGGCGCGGGTGAAGACGGGTGAGCGAGATGACGGCTCGGCGCTGACCTCGATCTCGAAGGTCTGCCCGGCGAGCCCGCCGCCGCGCAGAGCGGTGAAGCGACCGCCCACCGCGCCGATGTCCGGCCAACGTGCCGGCTCGAGGAGCAGCTCGAGCGCCGCGTCGGGATCGGGCAGGGCGACTGGATCGTAGGTGGCCCAGTGCTGGCTCGCCGGCGGATCGAGCGGTGGTGTGAGCGGTCCGAGAGCCGCACGGCGCAGGCGCTCCTCGGGGCGGTAGGCGCGGCGCGCCGCCGGAGACTCGAACGCGATGCCGTGGGCGCGACGCTCGTCGTCGGTCCACGCCGCGGGAAACCAGTCGCCGAGCAGGGTACGGGCGCCTGTGAGCAGCGCGCGCCGGTCGAGGCGGCCACGCCCGCGCAGCCGTAGGCCCCCGTAGGCCCGATTCAGGGCGAGCACGTCGCGCGCCCCGAGCCGGCGGCCGGCGTGAGCCGCCCAGCGCGTGGTGATGATTCCCTGGGCCAGGCGCAGATCGCGAAGGCCGCGCTCGGTCGCCGGACGGGCGTAGTGCGCCGCGTTCAGGAAGTCGGTGACCCACGCCGCGGCGCCGGGCGCCGCGATCGAGGAGCCCGCCATGCGGGCAAAACGGAAGGCTGCGGGCATGCGCGCCATCGCATTACGCCAGAAAAGCATGCGGGGCGGGCTGCAATGCGCCCGCTGCGCCGCCGCTCGCGCCATACTTCCGTGGGCACTGCGCCGTTCGAGAGCACAGTAGAAGCCATGTGGTCAGACATCGCCGACGCGTACGACGCGCACATCCTGGATGCGGGCAAGGAAATCCATTTCTTGATCCTGCTCTCCTTCCTGGTCACCTTCGGCTTCATCCGAACCAGCACCCACATGATCAAGGCCGAGGTCAGCTGGTGGCCGGGCAACGTTGAGACCAAGAGCGGCACGCACATCCACCACATGGTGTGGGGCATCCTGCTGCTGATGATCGCCGGCTATCTGGGCCTGTCGGTCGACCTGGGCGACCCCTGGCTGCAGCTGGCGGCCGTCGCCTTCGGCATCGGGCTGGGTCTCACCCTGGACGAGTTTGCCCTGTGGCTCTACGTGCAGGACGTCTACTGGGCCAAGCAGGGCCGCAAATCCATCGACGCCGTCGCGTTCACCGCGGCCCTCCTCGTCGTCACCCTGCTCGGCCTCCAGTTCTGGATCGACCTACGCGAGGCCCTGCTCCTGGCCCTGGGCATAGGCGGCGACAGCTTCGTGGGCAGCGAGAGCGCTCTGCTCCTGATCGTGCTTCAGCTGATCGGCGCCGGTCTGGCCGCGGTCACCGTCCTCAAGGGCAGGCTGCTGCTCGGCATCCTCGGGCTGTTCGTGCCGGTGGTGGGCCTGGTGGGAGCGCTGCTCAAGCCCCGGCCGGACTCGTGGTGGGCTGCTCGCCGGGGGCGCCAGAAGGCTGAACCGGAGCATTCCACCGCCTGATCACCGCCGTCTCGCGCTCGAAGCCGAGCGCCGAGAGAGTGGCGGTACCCAGCGCGAACAGCGCCCCGTCCTCGGGCGGGAGGCCGAGCCAGCGCGCGGTGAGCACGCGCAGCACGTGACCGTGCGCGAACAGGGCCACATCGCCCTCGGCGCCCTTCAGCTCCTCCACCAGCGGGTCGAGGCGCGCACCCACCTCGGCCGCGGTCTCGCCGCCCGGGACCCCGTCGCGCCACAGGTACCAGCCGGGCCGCCCCTCGCGTATCTCCTTGGTGGTGATGCCCTCGTACTCGCCGTAATCCCACTCCAGGAGCGCGTCCGACAGCTCGGCGCTCTCCCCGAAGCCCGCCAGCTTGCACGTGAGCACCGCCCGCTCCAGTGGGCTGGCGATCACCCGCTCGAAGCTCCATTCCGAGAGGGCGTCGCGGAGCACCTGCGCCTCGGCACGTCCCCTCTCGGTCAGCGGTATGTCGGTGAGTCCCGTGTGCTTGAGGTCGCGGCTCCACTCCGTCTCGCCGTGCCGAACCAGGACGATCTCCATGGCGCGGAGGCTGCCGGCTCAGTCGCGGGCGCGCGCCCGGGCGCCGCCGCCGTAGCTGGACAGGTCGAGCAGGAAGGCGAAGACGATCAGGAACCAGTCGAAGCCGTCGGGGCCCACCACCGGCGCCCAGGTGAGCGCGTACACCAGCGTGGTCAGCGGCAGGAAGATCAGCCCGAGGAGAGGAATCCAGAACGAGTCGTAGGCCTGGGTCACCTCGTTCGTGAAGATCCACAGCAGCGCGAGCGCGAAGCGCGGGAAGAAACCGGCCAGCAGCGCGAGGAGGCAGCCCATGCCGGCGCCAGCCTACCCGTGCCGGGCACCTCCGCGCCAGGATCGGCTCAGAGAGCAGGCCAGCTGTGGACCGGCTCGTTCCCGTGCATGTGGTCGCGGTAGGCCACGGTCAGCTCGCGCAGGGCCTGTCCCCGGTCGAGCCCACGGTCGCCGTAGAGGCGGTGGAAGGCGTCCGACTGCCAGGACGCGCCGTTCGCGAGCGTCACACAGCGGCGCTCGATGATGCCGAGCAACCGGTCGCGGTCGGCGGTCTCGACCCCAGCTCGTTCGAGCCCCTCGTGCGCCAGCGGCAGCAGGCGCCGCAGCACCAGCTCGGCCACCGGGACCTCCCCCACCCCGGGCCAGTAGATCCGCGCCTCGATGCCGTCCCGCGCCCCCGCGTGCAGGTTCTCCTCGGCGGCCGAGAACGACATCTGGGACCACACCGGCCGCTCGTGCTCGGTGAGCGATCTCACCAGCCCGTAGTAGAAGGCGGCGTTGGCGAGGATGTCGACCACGGTCGGCCCCGCGGGGAGGAGCCGGTTCTCCACCCGGACGTGCGGTCTCCCGCGCACCGTGTCGTAGATCGGGCGGTTCCAGCGGTAGATCGTGCCGTTGTGCAGCCGCAGCTCGGCCAGGCCCGGCACGTCGCCTCGCTCGAGCGTCTCCACCGGATCCTCGTCCTCGCACACCGGCAACAGCGCCGGGAAGTAGCGCACGTTCTCCTCGAACAGGTCGAAGATCGACGTGATCCAGTGCTCCCCGAACCACACTCGCGGGCGGACCCCCTGGGCCTTGAGCTCGTCGGGACGCGTGTCGGTGGCCTGTTCGAACAGCGCGATGCGGGTCTCCCGCCAGAGCTCCTTGCCGAAGAAGAAGGGCGAGTTGGCGCCCACCGCCACCTGTACGCCGGCGATGGCCTGCGCGGCGTTCCAGTGGGCGGCGAACGCGTCCGGCTCCACCTGCTGGTGAAGCTGGACGCTCGTGCAGGCGGCCTCCGGCGCGATCGTGTCGGCGAACGTCGAGAGCCGCTCCGGTCCGCTGATGGCGATCTCGAGATCCTCTCCGCGGGCCGCGAAGATCTGCTCGTTCAGGAGCTTGTAACGCGGGCTCTCCGAGAACGCGTCCGCGTTCAGGTGCGCCTCGTCGATCGTCGGGAGGATGCCGATGATCATCATGTGTCCGCCCACCCCGCGGGCGCGCTCCTCGGCATGGTTGAGGCTGCGGCGGATGTCCTCCTCGAGCTCGGAGAACACGCCTCCCTCCAGCAGCCGAGGCGGGATGTTGATCTCCACGTTGAACTGACCGAGCTCGGTCTGGAAGGCCGCGTCGGCGATGGCCTCGAGCACGGCGGCGTTGCGCATCGCCGGATCGCCTGCGTCGTCGGTCAGGTTCAGCTCGATCTCGAGCCCGAACGAACGGTCCTCGGCGTCGAAGCGCGACTCGGACAGCATCCGGGCGAACACGTCGAGGCAGGCGCGCACCTTGGTCCGGTAACGCTGCCGGTCCTCGCGGCTGAACACTCTGGGCGCGACCTCTTGGCCCACGTTGGAGCGAGGCTACCCGAGGCCGGCCTGCTTCGGGGTGGTCAGGGGCGCTCCCTCACCACGTCGCGTGCCGGCTTGTCGTCGCGCAGCCCCAGGAAGCGCGGGTGACGCAGGCGCCCGTCTCGCGTCCATTCGGTGAACGCGATCTGCCCCACGAGCTCGGGCTCCACCCAGTGCGTGCTGCGCGGGACCGGGTGCACACGCTCGAAGGGCGACTCCTCGCGCTCGAGTTCGCGCAGCCGGGCGCCGAGCGTGCGCAGTGTGTCCTGGCCGAAACCGGTGCCCACCTTGCCCGCGTACTGGAGCCGGCCGTCCTCGAAGTGCCCGACCAGCAGCGCTCCGAAGTCCGTGCGCGAGCCCTGCGGCGCGGTGAAGCCGCCGATCACGAGCTCCTGCTCGGCGTGACACTTGAACTTGAGCCAGTCGCGCGAGCGGGACGAGCGATAGGGGCTGTCGGCGCGCTTGGCCACTAGACCCTCGAGCCCCCGCGCGCAGGCCTCGCGAAACAGCTTCTCGCCCTGCTCGTTGCGGTGAGGGGTGAGCCTCACCGGCCCGGAGAAGCTAAGGCCCGCGCGCAGCCGTGACTTGCGCTCCCGCAGGGGAAGCGGCCGGAGGTCCTCGCCCTCCAGGCGCAGCACGTCGAACACGTAGAAGAAGAGGGCGACGCGTTCGTGGCCCCGGCGCTGGAGGCGCTGAAAGCTCGTGATCCCGCGGGAGTCGAAGGCCACCAGCTCCCCGTCGATCACGAAGTCGCGGGCGCGTTCGGCCTCGAGCGCGTCCACCACGCCCGGGTACTCCGAGTTCATCAGGCGATCGGTGCGTGACAGCAGGCGCACGCCGCCGCCGTCGCGGTGGGCCAGGCAACGGATGCCGTCGAGCTTGCGCTCGAAGATCCAGTTCGGGTCCGAGAAGGGCTCGTCCGTGAGGACGGCCTTCATCGGTGCGTACGCGCTCAGCGCTTCTTGGCGTCCACGGCGCGCTGGAGCTGGGTCTTGTTCATGCTCGAGCGGCCGTCGACGTTGAGCTTCTTGGCCTCCGTGTAGAGCTGTTCGCGGGTGCGCCCCTTGCTCCGGTTTGTGCCCGACCGCTGCCCGCCGCGGCGGCTCGAGGACATGTCGTCGGTGGAGCTGCGCGAGCTGTTGCGCGACTCGCCGCTACGCGCCTTCGCCTTGTTGACCGTGCGGGCCGCGATCTCCTCGGCCCGGCTCTCCGAGCGCCCCTGCTGCTTCTCCGACTGCTTGACCTTCTCGTACTGGCGGGCACGCTTGCTGCCCTTCTTGACTCCGCGGGGTGGCATGCCGTGGAGATACCCGTCAACCGAGCACGAAAACGGGACCTGCCTACCGAAGCGCGTCCACGCCGTCGCGATCGCCGTCACCGCGGTTGAAGAAGTCCCACGCCTCGACCAGGTTTCCCGCCGGGTCCTCGAAGTAGAGCGAGCGGTCTCCGCCGTCGTGGTCGACCGGGCCGCGGAACACCCTCTCGTGCGACTCGAGCCGTCCGGCCAGCTCGTCGAGGGCGCCGGGCTCGACGGAGAACGCGAAGTGCACGTGGCGCCCGCCCTCGTCGCCGAACTCCTTGTCCCCCGGGCACCACAGCCCCAGCCGCGTGTTCGGCCCGCACTCCAGCCAGACCCGGTCGCCCTCTCCGGAGAGAAAGGGGAGGCCGATCACCTCCGTGTAGAAGGAGGTGAGCGCCTCAAGGTCCGTGGTCTCGAGCGTCAGTTCGCAGATGCCGTCCATCGCGTCGTCGCGAATACCCGATTTCCCGATCGGGAACCAGCGCCGACGCTCAGGCGGAGAGGGTGCGAGCCAGGTTGTCGAAGGCCTTGCCCCAACCGCTCTCGTGAGAGCGCACGGCCTCCTCGTCCCACAGTCCGCTGTGGGTGAAGCGGACCCTGGTGGCGCCCTCGCTCTCCTCGAAGTCGATCTCGATCAGCTGACGGGTGTCCCTGTCATCCCAGATCCAGGTGAAGGCGAGGCGGGTCGGCGGGTCGATCTCCGTGTACCTGCCACCGCCCCCGTACTCGATGTCGTTGTGCGGGTCGCGCATCACCACCCGCACACTGCCGCCCACGCGCAGGTCGACCTCAGCCTCGGTCGTCTCCCAGTCGTGCTCCGCGTGCCACCAGCGCCGCATCACCTCCTCGCTGGTCCAGGCGTCGAACACCGCCTGGGCCGGCGCGTGGTAGGTGCGCTCCATGCGCAGCGTCGTGTCGTCGATCATCTCTTCAATCCCAGTCGCACAGCGCCGGCCCTCACGGCGACGAGCGCTGCCGCGAGCACCGGGACGAGCTCCTCCAGCGGAAGGGCTCCGACGTGGGCGATCACGAGGCGTCCTCGTAGCGGTCGTGGTAGTTCCACCACTGGTAGGGCGGGGTCTGCGGATACCCCTCGGGGGAGTCCTCCCACTCCTCCTGGCGGCCCAGGGCCGTGAGGTCGAGGTAGCTCCAGGTCGTCCCGACCGCCTCGTCGCCCCGGCTGTCCACGAAGTAGGTGCGAAATATCTCGTCACCCTCGCGGATGAACGCGTTGGTGCCGTGCCACTCGCCCACGCCGAAGTCGGAGTCGAAGTCGTCGGTCAGCGTGTACCAGGGAATGAGCTCCCATCCGTGCCGCTCCTTGAGGCCTTGGATCTCGGCCTGAGGGGCGCGCGAGACGAAGGCGAGCGTCGTGTCTCGCGCGTTCAGGTGCGCGGGGTGAGCCACCTGGTCGGCGAGGAACGAGCAGCCGGCGCAGGCGCGCTCCGGATACGAGGTGCCCGCCGCACAGGTCGTCACGTCGGGCGCATAGAACGCGCGGTAGATGACCAGCTGCCTACGCCCCTCGAACAGGTCGTGCAGGCTCGCCGGCCCCTGCGGGCCCTGGAAGCGGTAGTCCTTCTCTACTGCCATCCACGGCATGCGGCGGCGCTCGGCGGCCAGCGCGTCACGCGCCCGGGTGAGCTCCTTCTCCTTCACCAGCAATTCCTCGCGCGCGGTGTCCCACTCTTTCGGCGAAACGGTCGGCGGTGTGTTCATCGCGGTTCGTCCTCCTTGAGATATTCGTCGACGACGTCGAACAGGCGCCCCCATAGGGCGCGCTGGCGATCCATCCAGTCAGCGGCCTCGCTGAGCACGTCGGCGTCGAGCGACAGCCGGTGGGTCCGGCCCACGACCTCGCGCTTCAGCACACCCGTCTCCTCGAGCACCTTCAGGTGCTTGGAGATCGCCGGCTTCGACACGCCGAACCCGCCGGTGGCGTCACCGACGGTCGCCGGGCCTGCGGCGAGTCGCTCGACGATGCCCCTGCGGATCGGATGTGACAGAGCCCTGAACGGATCGTTAACCACTCAGTTAACGGTAGCAGACACGGCAGTGGCGCGTGCCCGCTCGTCGCGGGCCACCGCGGCGCACGTACAGAGGGAAACGAAAGAAGGGACAGAGAATGGTCAAGATTCTGCGCAGCCTGCGCATCAGCAGCGACATCGCCTACGGGGCGGGCCTGGCCTCCATCGCCGCGAGCATCGGCGCCTGGGCCACGTCGCGTTCCAAGGAGGAAGCACCGGCGGCCAAGGCGGAGCGCTGGGGCATCTTCGTCGGCCTGTGGGCTCCAACGTTCATGGCGATCGGCAACGCCCTCAGGGTCGACGAGAAGTGAGCTCGGCCGCTGCTCGACCGCGGGCCGAAGGCGGGATCCTGACATCCAACCCCGGGGCCGTCTGGATCGCTGTCGCAGCGTTTCTCTCCTTCGTGCTGTCGGTGGTGCTGTGGTTCACCGACTCGCGTGAGGAAGCTCTGTTCGTGGGCCTGTGGGTGCCATCGATCCTGTCGCTCGGGGCCTTCTACGCCGCTCTGGGAGCGGGGCGCAGGTGACCGCGTTCCTGATGGTGGCGGGCGTCGTGGTGGTGTGCATGGTGGCGGCCGGTCTCTGGTTCATGGAGCGGGCCGGCGTCGAGCCGGGCGCCCGGTCCACCGGGAAAGCTCCCGATCCCACCGAAGAGACCGAGGTCGAGTACGCCCACGCGCACCGGGCTGACCTTCGCTCCGGCATCCTCGTGAGGCGTCCCGCGGCGGGCGTCCGCGGCCCTGAGGTCGAGGACACGTAGCTCTCGTAGCCTTCGCATTCGCTCCGTCGCATTCGCTCATGGACGCGACGCTACCTGGGAGAGAAGCAGGCCGTGAAGCGCCTGGATGGCGATCGATCCCTCGCCGACGGCGGACGCCACGCGCTTGACGGAGCCGTGTCTCACGTCGCCCGCGGCCAGGACCCCCGGCATGCTCGTCTCGAGCACGGAAGGCCTGCGCTCGAGAGGCCAAGCGGCGCCCGGCCCGAGATCGGTTCCGGTGAGAACGAAGCCTCCGGCATCCCTGCCGATCTCCGCCGGCAGCCAATCGGTATGGGGACGCGCGCCGATGTTCAGGAAGAGCCCGCCGGCTTCGACGGTGTCATCGGCGCCACCCGCGCCGTCGCGGAGGACCAGGTGCTCCAGCCATCCGTCGCCGCCACCACCCACGACCTCGGTCCCGAGGCGAATCTCCACTCGCGGGGCGGCCTCCACCTGGCGCACCAGGTAGTGCGACATGCGCGCGCCGAGCGACTGCCCACGCACCAGGATCGTGACCCGGCGGGCGTAGCGGGCGAGGTGCAGGGCAGCCTGTCCAGCCGAATTGGCGCCCCCGACGACGTAGACGTCTTGGCCGGCCATGGCCGGCGCCTCGGAAGCCGTGCCGCCGTAGTACACGCCGGCGCCGTTCAACTCCTCGAGCGCCGGGATGCCGAGCCGGCGGTAGCTGGCGCCCGTGGCCAGGACCACCGCGCCGGCGGCGACGCGGCCGGCGTCGGAGAGGGTCACGACGAGTCGCTCCTGCTCGCGGTGGAGTTCAGTGACCCGCTGCATGAAGACGAACTGCGCTCCGAAGACCCAGGCCTGCTCGTACGCCTGCTGAGCCAGACGCCGGCCGCTGAGGCCGCGGGGGAAGCCCATGTAGTTGCGGATCAGCGAGCTCGAGCTGGCCTGGCCGCCGACCCCTCCCTCATCCACGACCAGGGTGTTGAGCCCCTCCGACGCGCCGTAGACGGCCGCCGACAGGCCGGCCGGCCCGGCGCCGACGATCACGAGATCCCAGTCGTCCCGGCCCAGATCCACCGGGGAGCTCGCCGCCTTCGAGAGCTCCACGTCGCTCGGGTCCGACATGACCGTGCCGTCGGGGAAGAGCACGAGCGGGAGCCCCGCCGCCGCGCCGGCCTCGGCGAGAAGCGCGCGCCCGTCGTCCGAGTCGGCCAGACAGAAGGAGTGGGGAAGCGCGCAACGTCCAAGCACGTCCCTCAGCTCGTACGCCCTGCCAGACCACGACTCACCCACGACGTGGACGGTGTACGGGGAGGTGCGACGCGCCTCCGCCCACTCGAGCAGGAGACTCGCGATGGCCTGATGAAAGAGCTCGTCGGGCGACCCCGCCGGCCGGAGCACGTAGTGGTCGATGCGGCCGTGGCCGATCGAGTCGAAGATCGCCTCCCCCGTGTCCCGATCTCCCCACTCGCCCCAGGCGATGAGCAAGCCGCGCTTGGCGTGCGGATGGAGGTGACGCGCCTCGTCCAGCAGTTCGCTGCCGGTCACGCCAGAGAGCCACGGGGCCGCCAGAACCAGCGCCACCGGTTCGCCCCCCGCCGCCAGCCCTTCGAGACGGTCGAATGCCTCGCGCGACGATTCAAAACATTCGACTCGGTAATGGCGCCCGTAGCGGTCGCGCAGCTCTCGCTCGACGTCGGCCAGGGCCACCGCGTCCTCGTCGACGGCGACCAACACGGGGTCAGACACTGAGGCCAACCCTAAGGCCTGGTCAAGACGCCGGGAGGTAGGTGAGCAGGACCACTCCGGAGTCGAACCGCTTGACGTCGCCGAGCTCCAGCCGGACGGTTCCCCTGTCGCCGAGCACGTGCACGTTTCCCTCGCCCCAGACGAGCGGGTTCAGGTAGACCTCGTACTCGTCAATCAGGCCCTCCACGGCGAGGGCGTGCGCGAACTCGCCGCTCCCGTGCATGAACAGGTCACCGTCGACCTCGTCCTTCAGCCTGGGGATCGAGTCCTCGAGATCCCCCTCGAGCAGGGTCGCGTTCCACTCGAGATCGCCGGACAGAGTGTTGGATCCGACGTACTTCGGGATCGGGTTGACCATGTCCGCCCATTTGCCCTCCTGGCTCGGCCAGTATCCCGCCAGCCCCTCATAGGTCTTGCGGCCCAGCACCAGCCCGCTGGAACTCGCCTGACGCTCGAACGAGTAGGCGGCATGGTCTCCGTCCGCCTGCACCCACTCGCCCACCGGGTCTATGACGCCGTCGACGGTGGCCTGCGTGGTTGCGATCAGCTTTCCCATCTCAGTTCTCCTTCAGTCGGCGCCGGAGTCTCGGTCGCGGATGCTGCGGCGCGCGTCGTAGATGCCCCAGCGGAAGCCCGTCTGGTGCGGCTCCGGCGGCAGCGGCGAGCGCGGCAGGTCCCCTCGCAGGGACCGCATGTTGTACGCGACCGGAGCGAGATCGTTCGGGGCGTCAGGATGGAACAGCGACGCGAGGTATTGGAGCTGCCCGCGTCCTGGGCCCTGTTCGAACATGCCGCCGCCGTAGGCGCCGATGTCGTGCGCCGTGCAGTAGTCGTAGGCCTCGAACAATCGGCGGACGCTGCCGAACCGGGACGGCTTGAGGTTCAACAGACGGGGTTTCCACGGCAGCGCCTCGATGTCGGCGACCGAGTGGATCGGCTCGTCCCAGGTGATCCGATCGCGGTGGCACTCGAGCAGTTCGACGGTGTCGTCAGCCATGGCGGGATCTTCGATCCAGGCTGTCGGCAGCGCCTCGAACACGCGACGGTAGAGCGCGGGGTCCGCGTCCATGGCGACGGTGGCGTTCATGTAGAGGCCCTTCATGTCGACCACGTCGACGCAGTCCAGCGCCGCCAGCTCGGCAATGAGCACGCGTCCCCAGCTCGGGGTGGGATCGAGCTTGAACCGCAGGCTGGGATTCGAGCTGCGCAGCACACGCAGGGGGCCTAGCCCGGCGGGGTCACCGAGCCCCGTCGACACGACGAACCTGACGGGCTGGGCCACACGCCCGATGGCGTCCTGCAACGAGAGGCCGTTCTGGCGCAAGGTGAGGTCCAGCGCCGCGCTCTCGAATGCCCAGCGCCGATAGAAGCGGGCGCTGTCGCGGATCGGCTCGACCGGGAAGAGATCGGCCAGTCCCAACAGCGTGGAGAGCTCCTCCAGGGTGCGCGTCCCGCGCAGCCACGAGAGGTCGCCCGCATGCCGGAGCTGCTCGATCTGGTCGATCTGGTCCCAGGTGATGTCCTCGCCCAGGCCCTCGTGCCCGTCTCCGCTGAGGCGGACCACGATCGAGATCTTGGTAAAACCGCTGGAGACGTCGCGCACCAGCGGGAGGAGCTCGCAACGGTCGATCTGAAGGGGCAGCCCGGCGACGCGCCCGTACGTCGCACTGGAGGTGTCGAGCGGCGCTGCGGACAAGCTCCGAGCCTACTGCGCGGACTCGACCGGGTCTCTGTGTGCCCGTCGCGCCTGTAGGTTGTGGCCGGTGGAGACCCGCCGGGTACTGCTCTTGATCGCCGACATCGGCGGCTACACGACGTACATGCAGTCGCACCGCAGCATGCTCGGGCACGCGGAGGCGGCCACGACGCGGCTGCTGAAGAAGGTGGTCGATGCCGCCCGCGGCTTCGACCTGATCGAGATCGAAGGCGACGCCGCTTTTCTCTCGCGCGACGCCGACGGGCTGGACGACGCCGCGGGGCTCGCCGAGGTCACCAATGCTGCCGTCGCCATGCACCGCGCCTTTCACGCAGAGCGACGTCTGGTCGAGCGAAACCTCTGCCCCTGCGACAGCTGCACGGAGACCAGCGAGCTGAAGTTGAAGTTTGTCGCGCACGTCGGCGAGGTCGCGACCCAGAGGATCAAGCGGCGGCGCAAGCTCGTCGGCATGGACGTGATTTTTGTCCACCGCTTGCTCAAGAACTCCGTGCCGGTGCCGGAGTACGTCCTGCTCTCCGAGGATCTCTACCGCGGCGGCAGCGCGGCTGCGCCGGACCATCAGGTCCACGAGATCACGCAGGATCTAGAGGGCATCGGATCCGTGAATACGTACTTCGTTGAGGTCTCCGAGCTCGCCGGGCCCGTCGCTCCCTTGCCCGATCCCTCCGGACTCCGGCGGCTCGGCGTGACGTTGGGCATGGTCGGCCGTGGCCTGCCGTACGCGCTCCGCGTACGGCGCCCGCCGCTCGTCACGCGCTGAGCCACGCGGCTCAGCGCGGGTCGCTCAGGCCCGAAGCGCCTCGGCGTCGCGCGCCTTGAGCCGCGTCACTACCGCCTTTCCTGCTGTCTCGCTGGCCGGGTATCCGGTCACGGCCGTGAGGTACGCCTGGCGCTCCAGGACGCCCACCCGCAGCTGCGCGTCCGCCGTGGCGCGGATGGTGGCCGTCCGCGGCTCGTCGTTGAGGAGCGCAATCTCGCCGAAGCCTTCGCCGCGTCCGAGCGTGACGACGAGGCGTCCGCCCCGGACGACCTCGGCCCGGCCCGACTCCACGACGTAGAAGCGGTCGCCGCGATCGCCCTGCTCGAACACCGTCTCGGAGGGCGCGAACTCGGCATAGGTGAGTTCGGCGCCGAGCTGCTCGATCGTAGCCGCCGGGAGCGCACCTAGCGTGCCGACCTCCCGCAGAATCTCGATGTCGGCGTCGCGCACCCGCATCCGGGCGTTGAGCCGGCGCAAGGCGGGCCAGCTGGCGACGACGGCCAACGGCGCCAGGACGCCGACCGCCACGAGCGCGAGGCGCACGCCGAGCAGGTCGATGAGCAACGGCGAGAACAGTCCGCCGGCCGCAAACCCGAGCGTCAGGATCGCTTCGAAGCCCGCGAACATCCGCGCCAGTACGGCCTCGTCCCCCAGCCGGGCCAGCAGCGTGAAGCCGCCGACGTCGATCAGCGCGTTGCCGATCCCGACCACCCCGAGCAGGATGATCGCCGCTGCAAGCTCCGGCAGGACGCCGATCAGCACCAGCGGAGCGCCGAACAGCGCGATGCCGAGACCGAACCAGCCGGCGAGCCCCCCTCGTCGGACCAGACCGAACGCGAAGATCGACCCGAGCACGGCCCCGCCCCCGACGGCGGCGGTCAGGACACCGACGCCTGGGTCTCCCGTGTGGAGGAGATCGATGGCCACGACCACGACGAACACGGTCAGGCAGCCGCGCGTGAACGTTTGCACCAGTCCCAGCCCCGTGATCAGCGCGAGCCCGCGATTACCCGCGATCGCGGCGAAGCCTTGGAGCACCGCGCGGCCGGGTGCGCGGTCGGGATCCGCCACCCGTGGCGGCGCGTCATATGGGAGCCCGACGACCACCAGGCCGGCCACCAGCGATGCGACGGCGCACGCGACGAAGACCGCGGACGGTCCGCTCGCCGCAAGCAGGGCGGCCGCGAGCAGCGGGCCGCCGAGCGTGGAGAGTGAGTCCAGCATCCCGCGCACCGCGTTCGCACTCGCCAGCTGTTGCGGGGACTTGGCCAGCGCCGGCAGCAGGGCCGAGTGCGCCGGACGGTACATAGTCATCGCGATCGTGGCGACGACGGCGAAGCCGTACGTCGCCACAGCGGGGGCGCCGGTGGCCGTCGCCACCGCCGCACAGCCGAGCATCGCGGCGCGGATCGCCCCGACGCCGGCCAGCACGCGCTCACGGCGGATCCGGTCGGCCATTGTCGCGAGAAACGGTGCGAGCAGTGCCGCGCACGCCATGCGCGCAGCCGTGACGGCGCCAACCGCGCCGACGCCGCCCTCGCGGAACGCCACGATCCCGAGCGCGACCATGAACGCGCACTCGCCCGTCCACATCGCCGCGAACGAGATCTGCGCGCGGAGCATCGACTCGCTGGTGGCTTCGCTGTCGGGCGGGTAGACGCGATTACGGAACCGCGGAGAGCGAGGAGCCGACACTACTGCGACTATGCCAGAGCGGTTGGGGCCAGCCACAACGCGACGCCGTACGGAGGCGCCTTGCGGCGATGTCGCGGTATCGGGGCGACTGGATTTGAACCAGCGACCTTTCGACCCCCAGTCGAATGCGCTACCAAGCTGCGCCACGCCCCGTTGAGGCAGGACGATAGCGTCCGGTTCGAAACGGCAATGCCGCGTTCCGCCAAGCCAGCGAGCCCGCCGAGGGGGACGATCGTGTTCTTCCCCGAGGGAGGATGCGCTCAGGCGATGGAGTACGCGCTGCGCACGAGCTGAAGCCGTGACCGGCGCTCGACGCGCAGGAGTCCGGGATGGGCGGCGAGGTACTCGTCGGTCGCGCTGCGGCAGCCCGACCACGAGTCGTAGTCGTCGAGCACGATCGTGCCGCCCTCAACCAGTCGCGGCACGATCCTTTCGAGGCAGGTCCTGACCGAGTCATGCCAGTCGGCGTCGACATGGGCCAGCGCCACCGGACCGCTCGGATGCAGGCTGTCTTGGTAGAGGCCCTGGATCAGCTCGACGCCGTTGTCGTGAGGCGGCAGCCCGTGTTCGACGAACGTCGACCGCACTCGCCCCAGTAGGTCCTCCTCGTAGCCGTAGTAGCGGTCGCCGCCGATGCCGACCGAGGCGCCCGACTCGATCGTGCGGTAGCGCTGCTTGACGTCGTCGCCGTCGACATCGGATGGCGGCGGGATCATGCCGAAGACGTCATAGACCGCGAGCCGGCGTTGAGGCGACTTGGCCGCGGCCAGCACGATCGCGGAGCCACCGAGCGCGCAGCCAGCCTCGATGATCTCGCCCTCGACGCCGCGCCGCTCCAGCTCAGTGGCCCGTCGCCAGAGATCGCGCAGGGCGCCACGCTCGAGGTAGGTGATGCGCGCGGCGCGCACCGCCTGGATCGTCGCCTCGCGGCGCACCAGCTCCGCGCGGCGGCGGCGACGGGCGCGAGCGTGCGGCCCGTACAGCGCGCGCGGGGGCCGCAGGCCGCCGAGCACACTCGCGGCACGGTGGGGCAGGCTCTGGGCATGCCTCGTCCGTGTCATGCGGGTTGGGCCCCCCTCCGCAGGACGGCGCCGCGGATGGTCGCCACGTAGCCGCGCAGCTGGGCGCGCATCGTGGGCACGGTCAGCAGCAGCACCAGTGGCAGCCACAGAGCCAGCGCCAGCGGCCAGCCGGCGAAGGGCGTGAACATCGGCGGCAACAGCGCCGATAGCCAGGCCAGGCCGCGCTGGGGCCGGTAGCGGCCGAGTACGCGCCGTACCTCGCGGTCGAGCAGCACGACGCTGGACTGACTGGCCAGCAGCGCGACCCCGAACCCCGCGATGCCCAGCGACGGCAGCAGCGCCACGGAGAGGCCCGTGAGGGTCGCCAGCCGCAACGCGTTGATGGCCGCCACGCGCTGGTTCCTGCGCAGCACGTAGAGCAGCGAGTTGTGGAGCGCGAACGTGGCCATCACGAGGTAGGCGGCGGCGACGTAGGGAAACACCTCCAGCGTCGGCGTCCAGCGCTCGCCGAAGACGACCGGCACCGCCTCGTCGGCGATCAGCGAGAAGCCGCCCAGAACCGTGCCGGCGGCCAGCACCTGAAGTACCATTCCCTCCTCCAGCGCACGGCGCACCCGGCCGAGATCCGACTGCACGCGGCCGAGCGCGGCGATCGCCACCCGCCAGGTGGCGCGCGTGGCGAACGAGAGCGTATCCCCGAGCCGCAGCGCGACGGCGACGTAGCCGACCGCCGCCGCTCCCAGGAGCGGCCCAACCACCAGCGGGTTGACGACCTCGCGCCCCCGCTCGATCCAGGTCGCGGCCGAGAACGTCAGGCCGAAGCCCGCGATCTCACGAGCGCTCGCGCGCGAAAGCGCGATCGTCGGCCTGTAGCGGGCCATGCCGTAGCTGGCCGCGAGCAGGAAGCCCTGCCATGTCACGTAGCCGGCCACCGGCCCCCACACCCCGGCGCCCGCGAAGAGCACGACCCCGACCGAGGTCGCGTAGAGGACCACGTCGCCGCCCAGCTCGAGCACCGCCATCGCGCGGAAGCGGAAGGCGCGCTCGATCTTCGCCTGCGCCGGCGCCCAGAGCGCGTTCAGCGGCAGCGCGATCAGCATGACGGCGAACGGGCCGACATGGACGCCCGCGGCCGCGTGTGCCGCCAGTGCCGCACCGAGCGCGAGCGCGCCGATCGCGGCGGTGCTGATCAGCAGGAACGTGAAGACCTCGTCGTAGAGGCGCTTCGAGGGCTCGCTCTCGCGACGAATCAGGAAGATCTCCGTGCCCCACTGCGCGACGTAGCCCAGAAAGGTGACGAGCGCCGCCGAGCCGGCGTAAGTGCCGAACTCGGCCGGCGCAAGCAAGCGCGTGAGCGCAAGCACGCCGGCGAGCCGCACGACGATGCCGAGTCCCTCGCGCACGGCGAGGTAGAGGCCACCCGAGAGCACGCGCCGGCGCAGGCCGGTCATCCTGCGATCAGTGCTCCCCGCTGCTGCTCCAGGCGGCGCAGGACACGGCCGAGGGTCTCCTCGAGGCGATCCGCACCTGCGCGCCCGGCGAGGCTCGTTAACCGGTGCAACGCGCGGGCCGACGCCGCGGCAGCACGAGGGCGGCGGCAGAGAGCCAACCAACGCCGCGCCGGCAGGGGCAGCCCATGGCCGAACAGCTCGGGACCCGGGTGCGGCCCCAGCTCACGCGCGTGCACGCGGTGGAGCGTCACTCCGGCGGCCCCCTGGGCGCGGGCGTCGCGGATGAAGCCGTCGAGGCTGCGCTGGTGCAGATGGTCGGCCCGCAGCGAGCGGTCGAAGACGCCGCGCAGGCCCGCATCCATGCAGCGCAGGCCCAGTGCCCTATCGGCGTGGTAGTCCAACGTCGGTGCGTCGGCCTCGACGAGCACGGGCAGGCAGTCCTCGCGGCGCAGCGACACGTTGCCCGCCCAGAGGTTGCGGAGGATCGCGTGCGGCTCGCTTTCGTAGCCGCGGCAGATCTGCTCGTATTCGCGGGCGTAGAGACGGGTGGCGAACCCGCCCGCGTCGAGGGGCGGCATCCAGCCGAGAACGACCAGGCCCGGTGCCTCCCCGTGTCGGCGGGCGTGGCCGGTGGCCAGGCCGGGACGGGCGCGCACGTCGTCGTCGAGCAGCAGCACGACCTCGCCGCGGGCGGCCTCGATGCCCGCCGTGCGGGCGCCGTTCTCGCCCCGGTTGTCGATCAGCAGCGGTCGCAAACGGGGCTCGTCAGCGGCGAGCGCGACCAGCAACTCGTAGGAGCCGTCGTCGCAGCCATCGACCACCACCACGACCTCGTCTGCACCTTCGTCGGCCAGCAGCGGCGCTACCACCTCGGGCAGCAGCGTCCGCCGGTCGTAGGTCGGCATCACTACCGAAAGCGAGGGCTCGGGCCGCGTCACTCGTCGACCTGCCGCAGGTAGCGGTCGAGGTAGGCACGCCCCCAGCGCGTGAGCTCGCCGTTCTGCTGAGTGAGCGTGTTGGGGTCCGACCAGCGCCAGTTGAACGCCACTACGCCGGCGCCCTCGTCGTCGTTGACCCAGCGCGCGGCGAACTCGACCATCCCGCGCGTCCACTCGAACGAGTTGGGGAACTCGGGGCCGTCGTAGTTGCCTAGCTCGTCCAGCACGACCGGCTTGGAGTCCGCCAGGCCGGCCCAGCTGCGCTCGACCTCCTCCCGCTCCTCGGCGTCGAAGCTCGAGGAGTCGTTGGCGTACCGGTGCGCGCCGAGCACAAGCTGGTCGTCGTCGAGCGCGTAAGAGGCGAGCTGGGAGAGGTTCCACGACCAGCTAGGCACGTTGACGACGATCGGCGACTCCATGCCCGCGTCACGGATCGTGGCGATGTATGAACGCCAGTCGCGCTGCCAACCGTCCCAGTCACGACAGCCGCTGGGGTCCGGTCCGGTGCAGCCTGGCTCGTTCATCGGCAGTAGCCAGACCCAGTCGTCGTCGCGGTAGCTCTTGGCCATGTCGTGCAGCCAGCGGCGGGTCGTCTCCAGCTGCCCCCAGAAGCCGGTCAGGATCACCAGCAGGCCCTGGTCGCGCGCCGCTCGCACCACCCGGTCCAGACGTGCTTGAGGCTCGGGCTCGAGCATCCGGTGCGGCGTCACGTAGACCTTGACCGTATTGACCCCCAGGTGGCGCAGGCGTTCGAAGTCCCGCGGTGCCTGCTCCTCGTTTCGGAGGGCGATCCCGCCGCCGTCGCCGCCGGCGAACGGGCCATATGGCGCGACGACCCCCTTGATAACGAACTCCTGGCCGTCGGGGTCGAGGATGCGGTTGCCCTCGACGTGGAAGCCGCCGGGCTGCTCTGCCTCCTGCGCCCAGGCGAGAGCGGCGATCGCCACGGCGAGCGCGACGACCAGCAGCACCGCTGCCAGCGCCCGGGTCATGGCACCGCGACTGCGTCGGGGTCGACGGACTCGGCGAGGCGCGTCGTCCCGGCCTCGTGGGTCCAGGCCTCCCAGAAGCCACGCAGTTTGCCGTAGCTGTTGTCGAGCAGCACCTGCGGCACGCCGGCGAGCAGCCCGACGATGTGGCCGTGCAGGCGGTCGGTCACCACCAGCCGGCCGGCCCCGACCACCTGCAGGCCGGCGTGCAGCCGCTCGCGCGCGAGGCGCTCGTAGCCCACGGCGAGCCCCGGCGCCGTGACTCGCGCGAGCTTGGGAGCAAGGCTGGCAAGCTTGCCCGTCACGCGGGTGGCCTGACGTAACGCACGCCAGCGAGCGCCCTGCTCGGGCCAGTCGACCTGCGCGCCCGCCGGCGCTTGGAGCCCGTCGACCCGCTCCTTGTCCTCTCGCATGAGACAGAGCACGTCGTGGCGGGCGGGCCCGGGCTGCAGCGGGCCGAGCGCGAATGCCATGTCGCAGATCAGCGCCGCTCGGGCGCCGAGGCGCTCGCGGGCGAACCGCTCGCTGTCGCCGTCGCGCACGCAGAGCGTGAAGTCCGGATGGCGGGCGACCAGCTCTGTCGTGCGCTCGATCGCGCGCGGCTCGCGGAAGTGGATGGTCTGCGGCAGCTGCACGATGCGGTGGCTCGTGAAGTTCGCCAGCACCTGCTCGCGAAATCGCTGATAGACCGGCCAGAGGTCGCCGAAGTTGCCGCCGCCGTGAAGCAGGATCGTGCCTGAGGGCAGCCGCCGGCGCAGCTCCGCCGCCGAGAATCCCGTGTGGTCGGCGGCGTAGGCGAGCTCGTGTCCGGCCTGCCGCAGCCAGGCGAGCTCGCCCAGCCAGATCGCGGCGTCGCCGACGTTGTCGTGGTTGGGAAAGTCGAGCAGCGCGACAGGCTCGCCGGGTGCCACGAGCTCGGCCAGCCCGGCGCGCACGCTGGCCCCCAGGCGCTCCACGAGGGCTCGGTCGCTGTCATCGCGCATGCGCGGCGCCCCTCTTCGTGACACGCCGGCGTCCGCCCTGCTCGGCGTGCAGCGCCGAGACCGCGAGCGCGGCCAGGATCCAGACCAGGTGCGGCAGCCCGGTCGTCACGAAGTACGGCTCGAGGAGGTGGAGCACCGCCAGGAGCGCGACGATCGCGAACAGCGCGCGCCCCAGCAATCTGCCGAACGGATCGGTGCTACGGGCGATGCCCAGCGCCACTCCGCCGAGCGCGAGCATCAGCCCGGCGTAGATCAACAGCAGCGGGATCCCGCCGCGAAACAGCAGCGTCAGGTACATCGACTCGGTGTACTCGAAGCTCAACCCTGGAGGCAGGTCCGGCCCGTAGCCGGTCAGCCAGCGGCCGGCGATCGCCGGCAGCAGCTGATCGGACCAAAGGTCGATCCGATAAGCGACCGACTGCGGCATGAACCAGCTGCGGTCGGCGCCGGGCGCGGTGACGAAGGTGTAGCTGACGCGCTCCTCGATCAGGGGACCGAAGGCGAACAGCGCACCGAGCCCCGCCGCGCCGAGCCAGGCGACCACGCGTTCGATGCGTCCGTACCATGCGCCGAGCATCAACGCCGCCGCCGCGACCCCGACCACGGTCACGAAGGTGCCCGTGGCGACCATCGCCGCCAGCGCCAGCAGCGCAACGCCGGCCACCGCCCAGCGTGGCATCAGCGTGCGCCCGGGTGCCAGCAGCGCCGCGCAGCAGATCACGGCGATCACGAACAGGTAGCCGGCGAGCATCTGCCAATGCGGGAAGACGCCGGTCATGCGCGAGCCGATCCCCTCGCGGGCGGCGTGCGACGCGAGGTTCTGGGAACCGGTCGCGCTCTCGAGCACGCCGGTCACGCCGCCCAGCTGCATGTACTGCGCCAGCGTCAACAGCGCGACCGGCACACTCGCCACCAGCACCAGCGCGAGCGCGCGTCGACGCTCCTCGTCGCTACGCACCACCGCGAGCACGGCGCGGTAGAGCAGCAGGAACTGGAACGGGCCCACCAGCGTGCCGATGTTGGTTGCGCTCAGCGCCGCGCCGCGCTCGACTAGATTGAAGCCGCCGAGCAGCAGCGTGCCCGCGGCGTAGGCGAGCGCGAGCCAGTCGAACAGCGTCCAGGGACGGGCCCGCGTCGTCTCGACGGTGAGCAGCAGAAGCGCGGCCAGGCCGGTGATGACGATCTCCGACACGCGCAGGCCGGGGATCGGCAGATCGCGGCGCAGGCCGGAGACGATCGGCACGACCGCGACGAGCAGGTACGCGCCCACGAGCGGCCGGCTGAGGACGAGAGCCGCCACCAGCAAGCCCACGACAGTCGCCGCGGCGGCCGCCGGTCCGTAGGCGACGCCGGCGCCGGCGAGCAGCCCCGCAGCGATCGCGCTGGTGCCGGCGACGAGCGTCGGACGACGAAACTGTGTGGCTGGCCCCAGCGGCGAGCTGGGCAGACCGGCCGCCGCCAGCGGCTTCAGACCGGCGCTCATGCCTCCCACGGCACCGCCGGGATGGGTCCGCTGGTGTTGCGCGCCGTCACGCGTCTGCCCGCTGCCTCGTCCCGATACGCATCCGCCGCGGCGCCACGAGGATGCGCTCGACGTCGATTCCGAGGCCGCGCAGCGAGGCGAGCCGCGCTCCGGCCCTGGCGAGTGAGTCGCCACGGCGCACGACGAGCACGACGACGTCGCTGGAGAGGCCAACGCTCTCTCCGGAGGGGTCTCCTCCCGGCCCGGCCGCGGGGGCGATGATCATCGCCTCGGGCGGTGACTCGACCAGCACGCCGTCCTCGCGGGCGACCAGCGCCAGCTCGCGCGTCGGCACGCTCCCCTCGACGGCGACGTCGCGGCCCCGCTCGCAGGCG
Source organism: uncultured Thermoleophilaceae bacterium (assembly GCA_963751105.1). Taxonomy (GTDB): domain Bacteria; phylum Actinomycetota; class Thermoleophilia; order Solirubrobacterales; family Thermoleophilaceae; genus JACVRW01. The sequence continues at coordinate 1,940,966 of CAVVTG010000002.1, forward strand.
GCCTCGGCGAGTGCCTCCGCCGCCAGGCGCGCCGGGCGCGCCGCGGCGTGGGTGGCCGGCACGAAGGCCACGCGCGCCGGCTCGCGGCCGGCGAGCTGTTCCCAACGGTCGATCAGCGGAACCTGCGGCCCGACCGAGCGTCTGCCCAGCGCGGTGGCCGGCAGCCCAAGCCCGTCCTCGAACTCGCGCTCGTCGTCGCCGCGGGCGTCGGCGCGCTCGAGGAACACCATTGCGACGGCGCCAAGGAAGACGCCCACCAGCAGTCCGGCGAGCAGGCCTGCCCGGCTGCCACCCGGCGAGTCGGCGAGCGGCTCCCTGGCCATGCGCACGACGCCCATCGTGCGGCGCGGAATGTTGGGGCTGGTGCCGTCGTCGACCGCACGAGCCAGCATCCGCGCGCCGTCGACCGCGCGCTGGGCGTCGGCGTCCTCGAAGCGCAGCGCCAGCAGCGCGGTGTCGGCGGTGTTGATGACGGTCACCTGGTCCTCGACCTCGTTGAGCGGCAGGCGCAGCTTGCGCGCGACCGTCTTGAGGATGCGCGCGTCCTCGGAGATCAACGCCGCATAGGTGGCGGCCAGCTGCTCGGCGTCGTGGGCCGATCCCGGTGCGCTTTGGTTGCTGGAGCCGGCGGGCACAACCGCCAGCGACTGGGCGGTGTGGCTCTTCACCTGGATCGAGGAGACCGCGTAGGCCGCCGCGGTCACGGCGATCGTCGTCAGCGCCAGGAGCCACCAACGGCGACGCAGCATCGTCAGCATGCGGATGCGGCTCCCGCCGCGGGTGGGTTCTGTGCTCATGGTCATCGTCCGGGGTAGCTCGGGGTCTCGATCAGTCGTTCTCTAAGTGCGGCCAGCTGGCTGTCCCAGCGCTCGCGCTGGAGCGCCAGCGCCGCCGCAGCCGCGGCGGTCAGCCGCTCGTGCTCCGCCACCGCGCCGCGCAACCCGGCGGCGATCCCGGCCGCGTCGTTGCTCACGTGCAGCGCGTGCGGGAACACCTCACGGGAAGCCGGCCAGTCCGACACCACCAGCGGCCGCCGCGCGTAGACGGCCTCGTAGCCTGCGCGCACGACCGACGACGGCTCGGTCGTCAGTGCCAGCACCACGTCGGCGTCCAGCACCTCGTTCTCGTAGCGTTCCCCAGAGAGGAAGCCGGTGAAGCGCACGTTGGGCGGAGCGCTGGCGCGCAGCTGCGGCGGGCAGCGCTCGAGGTCGCCGGTCACATGCAGGTCGAGCTCGGGCGCCAGCCGCGCGCCGGCCAGCACCTCGTCCACGGGCTCGTCGCGCTGGAAGATGCAGACGAACAGCACGCGCGGTCGCCGGCGCAGCTCACGGCGCGGCTGGCCCCGCCACTCGAACGGCGCCTCGTGCACGATGTCCGCGCGGCCGCCCCAGCGCTCGACGCGATCGGCTAGGCGTTGGTCCGTGACCAGCGTCGTGGCCACCCGCCGAGCGAGCCTGGCGTGCAGCGGCTGCAGCGTCGCGCTGACACGATCGCCTTGGAGCCCGAAGCCGCCGGGATGGCTGTCGAGCGCGACGCGTGCTCCGCAGGTGCGAGCGTAGGCCCAGGCGATCAGCCCCGGCAGCAGCGGTGGATTGGTCGCGATCACCGCCGACGGGCGGCGCCGGCGCAGGTAGCGGGCGGTCTGGACCGCGCTGCGCAGGTAGCGCGCGACCACGGACAGCTTGCCCCAGCGCCCCTGCTTGTAGAGGCAGCATGCCTCGCCGCCCAGCGCGTGCGCGATCTCCCGCGAGCGGCCGGCGACCGGGCTCCATGCGACGAAGGCGACGGGTGGCGGCCCCATGCCGCCTACTGGTCGCTCCGTCATGCGCGCCTCCTCGGGACGACACGGTCGGGTCGGGTCGTGAGCCCCGACAGCGCCCGCGCCAGCAGCGCGTAGGTGAGCAGCCGTCCAGCGAACGGGATTCCCTCGACCACGTAGCGGCGAAACAGCCTCCGCGGCTCCTGCGCAAGCCGATGCAGCCACTCGAGGCCCGAGCGCTGCAGCCATGCTGGCGCGCGGGCGACGTCGCCGCTGACGAAGCTGAAGCTGACGCCGACGCCGATCGACCAGGCGCCGGGCAGCTGCGCGCGCAGCGCCCGGCAGATGATCGTGCTCTTGGCCATCGGCAGGCCGACGAAGACGATGTCGGGCCGCAGCGCCGCCGCCTCGGCGGCGATCGCCGCGACGACATGCGGGTCGCAGTCGAAACCAAGCGGCGGGCAGATCGTGCCCGTCACCCGCAAGCCGGGAGCGGTCTCGACGAGCCGCGCCGCGGCCGCCTCGGCGGTGCCGGGGTTGCCGCCCAGCAGCAGCACCGACGCGCCGCGACGAGCCGCGCCACGCGAGAGCGACCAGATCAGGTCCGAGCCGGCCACCCGGCCGGGCAGCGGCTCGCACTTGACGCGGCTGGCCCACAACAGCGGCGTCCCGTCGGGAACCACGAGGTCGGCGCGATCGAGCTCGCGGCGAACTTCGTCGGTGTGCTGGTAGGCGCGCAGGTGCTCGAGGTTCGGCGTGACCGCCCAACCGCCGCGGCCGGCGCAGACGGCGTCGAGGATGGCGTCGACCGCCTGCTGCTCGGTGAGGGCGTCGAAGTCCAGCCCCATCAGCGAGATGCGCTGGGCGACTGCCATCACAGCCCCCGTCGCCCGACCATGAACTGGATCGTGCGAAGCAGGATCTTGACGTCCCCCCAGAGCGACCAGTTCGCGACGTAGAGGTAGTCCAGCTTGACCATCTCGTGCAACGGGATGCGCGCCGAGCCCAGCACCTGCCAGCGGCCTGTCATGCCGGGTTTGAGCTGGAGGCGGCGCCGATACCAGCCTTCGACGTGCTGGTCGTCTTCGAGCACGAGCGGCCGTGGCCCGACCAGGCTCATCTCGCCGCGTAGCACGTTGACCAGCTGCGGCAGCTCGTCGAGACTCGTCCGGCGCAGCCAGCTGCCCACACGCGTGATGCGCGGATCGTCGGCGATCTTGAACAGCCCGTCGGCCTCGTTGCGGTCGGCGAGCTCGGCCTTGCGCCGCTCGGCGTCCTGGACCATCGTGCGGAGCTTGGCCATCCGAAACAGGCGCCCCCCGCGGCCGACACGGTGCTGCGAGAACAACACTGGGCCGCGCGAATCAAGCTTGATCGCCAGCCCGAGCGCTGCGAAGAGCGGCGCGAGCACGACCAGCGCCACGGTCGACACCAGCACGTCCAGGCCACGCTTGATCAGCCACGACGAGCGCGTTAGGCCAAAGCGCCGCACGCCGAGCACATTTACGCCCTCGAGATCGTCGAACTCGACCGACGACCCGACGACCTCGAGCATGCGCGGCAGCACGCTCACCTTGAGCCCGAGGTTCTTGGCCACACGGATGAGGTTGAGTACCTCGCCCTGGTCGTTCGCCGGCGGCGCGATCACGACCCGGTGGACGTCGCGCTCGGTAGACACCAGGGCGAGCACCGCGGCCGCGTCGTCGACGTCTGCGGCCGACTCCAGGTCGATCTGGGCGACGACGTCCGCATGAACCCCAGGGCTGTCCTCGATCTTCCCGATCGCTCTGTCGCACGCCGCTGGATCGCCCACCAGCAGGCATCTCTCCGGCTCGGCCGCCCGCCAGGCGATCGCGCGCGCTGCACAGCGAGCCAGCGGCAGCAGCACGGCCAGTAGCAGCCAAAAGCCGAGCGTCTGCTTGTGGCCCATCTCTCCCGAGATGGCCACGCTCGCGCCGAGCGAGAGCATCAGTGCCGTCAGGGTGGCAACCTGGAACAGCTTCGGGACCTCGTCGAGCGTGGTCTTGCGCAGCACCAGTTCGTCGCGATCGTAAAGACCCAGCACCTTGCCGAGCAGCACCATCAGCGGCACGGCGACGAGGACCAGCGGCGTGAGCACGTCGTCGCGGCCCAGAAACGGCACGCCGATCGCCAGCGCGAGGGCGACGGCGACGACATCCCCTGCGACCAGCAGGCGCCGATAGCACCGATCGCGTTCGCGCATGCGGGCCGGCTCCGCGGCATCGGACTCGAGCTGCAGATGTGCCGCCGACCACCAGCGCTGGACGCGTTGACGGCGACGCACCGGGGACGGCTCGGCCCAGCTGGGCGCCAGCGCCGGCGGGTGGACGCGTGCCGCTAGCTCGGGGGCAGGACGCCGTTGGTGCTCGCGTGGGCGCAGACGCTCCACGCGCGGGGCGGTTCGAGTTTCAGGCGCAGCCAAGGCTGCCCTCCAGGGCGGTCGGGGCGGTGCTTCCGTGTGGGCGGGCGGCGCGTTGGCAACCGCCCTACGAACTAGCGCTTCAGATCGGCGAGGAACATGACCTCATGGCCTCAATTCCCTGCGTGGCACCAGTTCCCTGCCCATGCGCCTAGGGACCGGCTGTCGGAGGTTTCGGGCGGGGCTAGGACCGGCGGTCGATCCGCACGCGAGATTCCATCGGGAGCCACCCGTAACAGCAGCCGCTGACCTGATCGAGCAGGTCGCCTTGACCGGCAGCTCCACGCGGCTCTAGTCTTCCTCGCCTCTGATGGTGTCGTCGCCGCAGCACGAGAACCTCGGCCGGTCCGGCGGACCGGACGCGAGCCTCTGCGCGACCGTCATCATCGCCATTGCCATCTAGCCTGCGCGCCCCCACCGGGGTCGCAGGCCGAACGGTCCTCGGACCGGGATGGCGGCGCCTTCCTGATCGGGACCGGAAGGAGTCGCCACGTGAACACGAGCAAGAGACTGTCGGTCGAGCTGAACGGATCTCCCGACGCCATCGTGCGCGTGCTCATCGTGCTGCGGCGCCGGCGATGCCGGGTCACAAGCGTGGAGTTCGTGGCCGGCGACCGTCACTACGGAGGCCGGCTGGAGATAGGAGTGGCGGCTCCCGCGTCGCACGCTCACTGCGTCGAGGACTGGCTGGGCCAGCTCGTCGACGTGCGTAGCGTCGAGGCCGCGCCGGGTTAGGGCGAGCCCACGTTTCCGTCCGACCCTTGTACGAACATGGGTTCGTATGAACGAAGGGGCTAAGACTAGACGCTGCGGGGCGTGCCGGGAGACCAAGCCCACAACCGAGTTCGCCTGGCGCCGGAAGGACATCGGCCAGTACGACAACCTGTGCCGGCCGTGCCGAGCCGACTACCACCGGCAGCACTACCTGGCCAACCGGCAACGCTACATCGACCAAGCCAGAGATCAGAGGCAGAAACTGATGCTCGAGCGCACGACCTGGTTGCTCGAGTACTTCGCGTCCAATCACTGCGCTGACTGCGACGAGGCCGATCCGCTCGTGCTCGAGTTCGACCACCTGCGCGACAAGTCATTCAACATCGGAGCCTCGCTCACAACTCGGCCGTGGCAGGTCATCCTCGACGAGATAGCCAAGTGTGAAGTCGTGTGCGCCAACTGTCACCGTCGGCGAACTGCCAGGCGCAGGAAATCGGTTCGGTCGGCGCTTATTGCGGCCGAAGGTCTCGATTGAGGAGCGGGCGGCGGGAATCGAACCCGTCTCCGAGAGCTTGGAAGGCTCTTGTGCAACCGTTACACCACGCCCGCGCGGTGACAACAAATCCTAGCCGGACTTCACCCGCATGAGGTCCAGCACCCGCGGCACTGCCGTGACGGCCTCCGCCAGGTCGCCCTGGGAGAGCAGGATCCGGTAGACGACCGTCCCGTGGACCATGTCGGTGGACAGCTCGAGGTCGAGGTCGGGTCGCAGCTCTCCGCGCTCCAGTCCGCGCCGCAGGATCTCGCCTATCACGGCCCGAATCGGCTGGATCAGCTCCCTCTGCACGGCCCGGTGGAGATCGGGGTCGCCCATCGACTCGGCCAGCAGGCGTGGCAGGATCCGCGGGACGGGGCCGCCCGCCGTCCGGGCCACCTGGTTGCGCAGGACGGCTGCGAAGTCGGCCTCGAGCGAGCCGGCGTCCTCGGGCGGGAACTCGGGCCGCATCTCCGCGACGGCGTCGACGGCCAGCTCGAGCTTGGACGGCCAGCGCCGGTAGATGGTGGTCTTGCCGACCCCGGCACGGGCGGCGACGCCCTCGATGGTGAGGGCGCCGTAGCCGATCTCGTCGAGCAGGGTGAGGGTGGCGTCGAGAATCGCCTGGTGCGCCTCGGCGCTGCGCGGGCGGCCGCGGACCGTGGCCTGCCTCACGCTCATGCGGTGGCCGCCACGGCCTCGGCCGCCACCCCGGCCTTCTCGGCCCGTTCCCGCTCGCGGCCCGGCAGCACTGTGAGGGCCACCGCGGCCCCGGCCAGCGCGACTCCGGCGGCCACGAGCAAGGTGGAGCCCATGGCCGAGCTGAAGGCGGTCTCGGCCGCGCGGCTCAGGGCCGCGCCGGTGTCGCCGCCGAGCCGCTCGGCCACGGCCGTGGCGCCGCCGATCGAGCCCTCCGCGGCCTCCGCGGCCTCCGGCGGCAGAGCCTGTGCGGCGGATTCCATGTCGGCACCGTAGCCACTCGACAGGAGGCTGCCGAGAATGGCCACGCCGAGCGTGCCGCCGACCATCCGCACGGTGTCGTTCATGGCCGAGCCGACTCCCGCGTGCGCGAGCGGCAGCGAGCTCATGATCGACTCGGTGGCCGGCGCCATGGTGGCGCCCATTCCGAACCCCATCAGGACCAGCGACGCGCCGATGAGCTCGTAGCTCGTCCCGGCGTCGGCGCCCGAGAGCAACAGCATGGACGCCGCGACGATCGTCAGCCCGGTGGCGACCACCATGCGGGTGCCGATCCGCTCCGCGAGCTTGGCCGATAGCGGTCCGCCCAGCACCAGCCCGATCGCCACCGGCACGACGCGCAGCCCTGCGGCCAGCGGGCTGTAGTCCTTCACCTCCTGCAGGTACATGGTCAGGAAGAAGATCGCCCCGAACAGGGAGAAGAACACCAGGGCAATCGACACGCTCGCCCCGGTGAAGCGCCTGACCCGGAACAGCCGCACGTCGAGCATCGGCGACGAGGTGCGCAGCTCCCATGCCACGAAGCCCGCGAGGGTGACCACGGCCACGCCGAAGGCGCCGAGCGTGACGGCGTCGGTCCAGCCCCGTTCACCGCCCGCCTCGATGATCGCCCAGGTGAGCACGCCGAGCCCGACGGTCGAGAGGAGCGCGCCGAGCGGATCGAGCCGCGACTGCTCCGGGTCGCGCGACTCGGGCACGAGCCACGGGGTCGCCAGGAGAGCCAGGGCCACGATCGGCAGGTTGACGAGGAAGACCCAGGTCCAGTCGAACTGCTCGATGAGCCAACCGCCGGCCACCGGTCCCACCGCGATTCCCAGCCCGGCCACTGCCGCCCAGATCCCGATCGCCTTCGGCCGCTCCTCGGCCGGGAAGACGTTGGTGAGGATGGAGAGCGTGGACGGCATGATGAGCGCGCCGCCCAGGCCCATGAAGGCTCGGCTGGCGATCAGCATGTCCGCTCCGGTGGCCAGCGCGGACAGCAGCGATCCTGCTCCGAACAGCAGCAGGCCGCTCACGAGGGCGAGGCGACGGCCGAAGCGGTCGCCGAGGCTGCCCATGGTCAGCAGCAGCCCGGCAAAGACCAGCGTGTAGGAGTCGACGATCCACTGAAGCTCGCTGCTCGATGCATCCAGCTCGTCCTGGATCGTCGGCAGGGCCACGTTGAGGATCGTGTTGTCGAGCGAGATGACCAGCAGGGAGACGGACAACACGACGAGCGTCCACCACCTGAGGTCGTAGGTCCTGCCGGTTGTCGGTGCCATGTCGGAGCTCCCTCCAATACGTTACGAGACCGTTGCGTATTGGTATGAAAGCACAGCCCAGCACAAAACGCAACAGAGCCGTTTCGTAAAGATGCCGGTCGGCCCAGATTCGGCAGTTCTGCGAGGGTTCAGCCCGCCGTGGGGAAGATCGTGACGCTGGGCGAGGTCGTGGCGGACGTCTACCGCGCGCCGTCCGCAGAGGACGCCGAGCTGCCCATGATCGCCCGCCCCGGCGGGGCGCCGGCGAACGTCGCGGTGGCCGCCGCGAGGCTGGGCGCCGAGGCGGCCTTCGTCGGCAGCCTCGGCGACGACCTGTTCGGCGAGTTCATCCTGCGCGCGCTCGACTCCTCGGGTGTGGACACGACCGCGGTTTTGCGCGAGTCGCCGCCTACTCGCACGACGCTCGCCTTCGTCGAGGTATCGGAGGACGGTGACCGCGAGTTCACGTTCTACCGCTCGAACCCCGCCGCGGACGAGCTCCTGGCTCCCGAGGACATCACCCGGGAGAGCCTCGAGGGAGCGTCGTTCGCGAACTTCGGGAGCATCCCGTTGCTCAAGGACCCGGTGCGCTCGGCCACCCACCGGTTCGCCGCGCTCGCCAAGGAGCTGGGCGTGGCCGTGGCCTTCGACGTCAACCTGCGCCGGCACCTCTGGGACGACCTCGATGCCTTCCGAGCCGCGATCGAGCCGATGCTCGACGTCTCGGACATCGTCAAGCTGAGCGAGGACGAACTGGTGGCCGCGCTGGGAACCGAGGGCCCGGAGGAAGCGGCCAAGACCCTGCTGGGCCGGGGCGCCAGCTTGGTCCTGGTCAGCATGGGCGACGAGGGGGCCTTCTACGCCACGCGGTCGTTCCAGGGGCACGCCGATCCGTTTCGGGTGGAGCGCGTGGTGGACGCCACCGGCGCCGGCGACGCCTTCCTCGCGGCCACGCTCACCGCGCTGTCGGAGAGCCCCGGCTGGCCGGAGGACGAGACCGCGGTGAACCAGGCGGTCCGCTGGGGAACAGCGGCCGGTGCTCTCGCCTGCACCCAGCTCGGCGCCATGGGAGCCCTCCCGTCGAGAGACGAGCTCGAGCGCTTCCTCGTCAGCTGAGTTTGAAGGCCAGGGCGTCCTGGCGCGGGGGCGGGTCGGCGCTTGCGTCCACCAGCGTGCCGGCGAACTGGGAATGGATGCCCTGGATCCAGTGGCGACAGCGCCCGGTGAGCTCGTTCTCGCCTGTCTGCAGACGCCCGCGCGTGACCAAGATGCCGAGGTCGGCTCCCTTGTAGAGATAGTCGCCGGGCCCCAGCACCCTCAGGTAAAAGCCCTCGCTGTCGTCCTGCAGGCTGTGCCAGTCGTTGCCCCAGCGGCTGAAGCTGATCCCGTTCACGCCTTCCAGCCGCCAGATGCCTGTCGCCGGCGTGGCGGTGAGCAGCTCGACCCGGTCCTCGGGCTGCTTGAGCACGATCTGGCTCCACACGTCGGTGGCGTCGTGTTCTGACCAGCGCCGGTTGATGTCCTCCACGTCGATCTCGTAGTCCACGTCCAGGTACTCGAGCAGGTGAAAGAGGAACAACGGCACGTCGGCGTAGGCGCTGGCGCTGACGTTGGTCATCGAGCTGATCCCGCTGATCCGCGGGTTGAGCTCGCCCAGGAACAGGTCGCCGCTGTCGGCGTCCACGAGGTAATCCACCTCAAGCAGGCCGCGGTAGCCCTCCCGGGCCAGCCGGTCTCCGAGCCTGCGGGTGAGCTCGCGCGCCTTCGCGCGGTGCTCGGGCGACAGGGCCTCGGGGTAGATGTCGTTGCCGCACCAGCCGCCGCGGTAGGGCGTGAGCTCGGGATAGCCGGTCAGGTCCGTCATCACCGGCCCGACCACGGTGCCGTGCCGGGTCAGACAGGCCTCCACGGCGATGGCCCGCGGATCGATCCGGCGCATCACCTTCAGTTCCTCGGCGCACATGTCCCCGGCGTTCTCGTCCCAGTCGGCCTCGTTGCGGACGAAGAAGGTGGTCTTGCCCGAGTCCCCGTACGGCGTCTGCACCACCAGGTCGTCGCCGAGCCCGGCCGACTCGGCGAGCTCCAGCAGCTCCCGGTAGCTCTCCGCGCGGCCGAGCACATTGGGCACGCTCGGCACGCCGGCCTCGTCGCCCAACCGTGTGGTCACGATCTTCGAGTCGAGCCGGTGGCGCAGCTCCGCCGACGGGAGGGCCACCTCGAGGCCGGCCTCGGCCGCGCACTTCTCGGTCTCCTCGTCGAAGAACACGAACACGGCCTTGCCGCCCGGCCCGCGCGAGCGGAACAGCTCGAGCATCTCGCGGTGGCTCAGCAGGTAGTTGCAGATCTCCTCGATCGAGTCGAACTCCTCGTAGGGCCGGTCCTTCGGGACGATCACTCGCGGGTGGCTGCCCTCGAACGAGTCGAAGTAATTGACGTAGAAGAAGTTGCGGACCCAGCGGTCGATGCCGAGCAGATTGAACGCGGTCGGCGAGACGAAGTAGACCGGCGTCTCGTTCGTCCGGAAGAAGCCCCGGATCTCCGAGATGCCCCGAAGCGTGGTCACGGGCGTCGATTCTATGCCGGATAGGCTGCGCCGGCATGCACCCGCTCGACCCGCTCTCTGCCGAAGAGATCCGTGCTGCCGTGGCCATCCTTCGGCGCGAGCGTGACGTGGGGCCCAACTGGCGCTTTGGGACGATCGAGCTGAGGGAGCCCGCCAAGACCACGCTGGCCGCCGGCGACCCGATCGTCCGTGAGGCGATCGTGAGCTGCTGGAACCGCGACGACGGGCAGACCTACAAGGCGATCGTCTCGCTCGGCGCCGACCGCGTCGCCTCCTGGGAGCACCGCCCGGGCGAGCAGGCGAACTTCACCGAGACCGAGTTCCACGAGTGCAACGCGGCGTTGCGCGGAGAGCCGAAGGTGCGGGAGGCGCTCGAGCGGCACGGGATCGAAGACATGGACCGCGTGCTCTTCGACACCTGGGCCTACGGCGGCCTGCTCGTGCCGGAGAAGTACCGCGACCGCCGGGTCGGCTGGACCGATGTCTGGGTCCACGACAAAGAGGGGTCGAACCCGTACGCCAACCCGCTCAGCGGCCTGCACTTCGTCGTCGACATGAACACGATGGAGCTGCTCGAGGTCGACGACCAGTCGTCGGTCGACCGCCCGAGGACCATGGGCGAGTACGTGCCGCGGCTCGTGCCCGGCCAGCGTCAGCGCGACGACGTCAAGCCGCTCGAGATCAGCCAGCCGGAGGGCGTGTCCTTCAACCTGGACGGCAACCTCCTGCGCTGGCAGAAGTGGTCCATGAGGCTCGGCTTCAACCCACGCGAAGGGCTGGTCATCCACGAGCTCGGTTACGAGGACGACGACCGCGTGCGCCCGGTAGCCCACCGGATGTCCTTCGCCGAGATGGTCGTGCCCTACCGCGACCCGGGCAACGACCACAAGGCGCGTACGGCCTTCGACATCGGCGAGTGGGGCCTCGGCTTCATGACCACCTCGCTGGAGCTCGGCTGCGACTGCCTCGGGGAGATCGCCTACCTCGACGCTGTCGTGCACGACGCCCACGGCGAGCCGCGCGAGGTCAGGAACGCGATCTGCATCCACGAGGAGGACGACGCGGTCCTGTGGAAGCACGTGGACCCGGTGGCGGGAACCGAGGTGCGACGCTCGCGGCGGCTGGTCGTGTCCTTCCACGCCACCGTGGCCAACTACGAGTACCTCGTCTACTGGCGCTTCTACCAGGACGGGAACATCGAGTGCGAGGTGCGCGCCACCGGGATCATGGTCACCACACACTTCCCCGAAGGACAGCAGCCGCCCTTCGGCACGCTGGTGGACGAGCGCACCTACGCGCCGTTTCACCAGCACTTCATCGTCGCCCGGCTCGATCTCGACGTCGACGGCGAGCACAACACCGTTCACATGACGGAGTCCGAGGCGCCGCCGGTGGGGCCCAGCAACCCGGACGGCCTCGCCCTCGTCCAGAACAGCATCCCGCTGCGCACCGAGGAGGAGGGCAAGCAGGACTACGACTGGGGCACACAGCGGGCCTGGAAGGTCGTGAACGAAGAGGTGCGCAACGGCCTCGGCACGCCGGTCGGCTACAAGCTGGTGCCCGGCGGCGCCTTCCCTCCCATGCTCGACCCCTCGTCGCCGGTGTTCCGCCGCGCCCAGGCGATCGGCCACAGCCTGTGGGTGACGCCCTACGACGAGCACGAGCGCTGGCCGTGTGGCGAGTTCCCCGTGCAGAGCGCCGACGACGCCGGGCTGCCGGCGTGGACCGAGGCCAACCGCTCCATCGAGAACACCGACGTGGTGCTCTGGTACGTGTTCGGGATCCATCACGTGACCCGCCCGGAGGAGTGGCCGGTGATGGCGGTCGACACCGTGTCGTTCTGGCTCAAGCCGGTCGGCTTCTTCGACCGCAACCCGGCGCTCGACGTGCCTGCGTGACCGACGAGGAGATCCTCGGCGCGATCGCCGCCGAGGGCGCGTGGATGGAGGAGCTGCTCGTTCGCCTGGTCGAGGCGCCCACGCTGCTGGGGCACGAGGCCGCCGGGCAGGCGGTGATGCGCGACGCGTTCTCGGAGCTCGGCCTCGAGCCCGTCGAGCTGCCGCTGGATGCGGAGGCGCTGCGCTCGCACCCCGGCGCCTCGCCGTTCAGCTGGGACGTGGCCGGCAAGGCCAACGTGGTGGCGGAGTGGACGCCCGCGGAGCCCGTGGACGGCCGCTCGCTGGTGCTCAACGGTCACATCGACGTTGTCAGCCCCGCTCCCGAGTCGATGTGGGCCTCGCCCCCGTTCGTCGCGCGGCGGGACGGCGACTGGCTCTACGGCCGGGGTGCGGGCGACATGAAGGCGGGCCTGGCCGCGATCGCCGGGGCGGTGCGCGGCCTCAAGGCACTTGGCCTGGCCCCGCGTGCCCGCGTGGACCTGCAGTCGGTGGTCGAGGAGGAGTGCAGCGGCAACGGCGCTCTCACCTGTGTGCTCGCGGGGCGCACGGCCGACGCCGCGATCTTGACCGAGCCCACCAACGGCGGCATCCAGCACTCCCAGGTCGGGGTGCTGTGGTTCGCCGTGCGAGTGGCCGGCAGGCCGGCCCACGCCGGTGATGCTCCCGAGGGGCAGAACGCGATCGAGGCAACGTTCCCGATCATCGCGGCTCTGCGTGGGCTCGAGGCGGAGCTGAACGTGGATCCCCCCTCCCCCTACGACGTGTACGACCATCCCATCAACCTCAACGTGGGCGAGATCCGGGGCGGCGACTGGCCGTCCACGGTGGCCGGCGAGAGCATCACCCGCTGCCGGCTGGCGCTGTTCCCCGGTACCGGGGTGGAGAGTCTGCAGACGTCGGGTGGAGGAGACGGTCGCCGCGGTGGCCGAGTCGGATCCGGCACTCGCCGGCTTCGAGGTGGAGGTGCTCTACGACGGATTCGCCTGCGAGGGGTACACGCTCGAGCCCGGCGCCCCGCTCGGCGAGGCGCTCGGCCGGGCGGCCAACCGGGTTGCCGGCTCCGCTCTGCCGTTCTTCGCGTCCACCGCGACCACCGACGCGCGCCAGTTCGTGCTCTACGGCGACACGCCCGCACTCTGCTTCGGTCCGCATGCCCAGGGGATCCACGGCGTGGACGAGCGGGTCTTTCTCCCCTCCGTGGTCGAGACCGCACAGGTGCTCGCGCTCTTCATCCGCGACTGGTGCGGGTTAGTACCGTCCCCGGGGACCCCCAACCAGCTAGGAGCTTGAACATGCGCCTGAACGACCTCATGAACAGGGCGAAGCGGATCGTGGACCAGCGCGGCGGCACGGACGCGCTCAAGGAGGACGCCCAGGAGCTGAAGGACATCGCTTCGGGCAAGGGCACCGCCCAGGACAAGGCCAAGCGCGCCGCCGAGGCGCTGAAGGACCCCGGGGCTCCGGGCGCGCGCGACCGGCCAGCCGGCGACCGGCCGGGCGAGGAACGTCCCGGCCGCGAGCCCCGCTAGGCCCTACCCCCGCCCTCGATGTCTTCGACGCCGGATCTGCCGGAGCTGCCTGACTGGGTCAAGTCGCTGGGCCTGCCCAAGGTCGCCTCCGACGCGATCGACCGCTTCTGGAAGCCGGTCTGGGAGGACATCCGCGACCAGCTCGAGCTGCTGCCGGACCATCGGGGGCGGACCCCCGAAGAGGCGCCGGCGCCCGACGGCAACTGGCTGGCCTTCGAGGCCAAGGAGGAGCTCGAGCCGGGCGAGCGCTGGCGGGCCTCCTTCGAGTCCATGTGGCCCGCGTACCGCCGCTGGTACCTGAAGGACGGCGACGAGGCGCGGCCGAGCGTGACCGACTGCCGGCGCATGCTGGACGAGCACATGCCAGAGCTCGTTCCGACCTACGAGCGCCTCGTGGCGCTCGCGGGAGGCGACCGGCTGGCCGCGCGCTTCCTCTCGCTCTACCGTCCGCCTGGCTTCGTGGTGGGCTGCACCCAGGCGGCATGGACCCGCGACGAGTCGCCCGTGCTGGTGCGCAACTACGACTACCCGGCCACCCGCGCGGAGGGCATCGTCTGGTCCACCGGCTGGTCCGGCCGGCGGGTGATCGGCATGAGCGACTGCCTGTGGGGCCTGCTCGACGGCGTGAACGACGCCGGCCTGGCCGCCTCGCTCACCTTCGGCGGCAGGCGCGCGGTGGGCGACGGCTTCGGCATCCCGCTGGTGATCCGCTACCTGCTCGAGACCTGCGAGACGGTGGACGAGGCGCGCGCGACGCTCGCCCGGATTCCGGTGCACGCGGCCCAGAACGTGACCCTCCTGGACGCCTCCGGCGCGGTGGTCACCGCCTGCCTGAGCCCCGACCGCGAGCCCGTCCTCGGCGAGGTCCCGGCGGCCACCAACCACCAGCGTGAGGACGACTGGCCCGACTACGCGCATGCCGTTCGCAGCTTCGAGCGGGAGCGTTTCGCCCTCGCCCTGATCGACGACCCCGAGATGACGCGCGACCGGTTCGTCTCGGCCTTTCTCGAGCCGCCGCTCTACAGCACGGCGTTCTCGAGCGGCTTCGGCACGATCTACACGGCGGCCTACCACCCCGCCGAGGGCCGCGCCGAGTACCTGTGGCCCGGCCACACCCTCAGCCAGAACTTCGACGACTTCGTCGAGACGCAGCACACCCAGGCGTTCGCCGAGGGACAGCGCGCGGCCTGAGCCGCGGGCCGGTTTACGATAGCCCGCGCCAGTCGTCCGCTAACTGCGAGGAGCACCAGATGGCCGACCCGCGTGAGCTGCGCAACTTCATCAACGGCGAGTTCAAGGCGCCGAGCGACGGGCAGACGATGGACGTCGTCAACCCCTCCACCGGCGAGGTCTACGCCACCGCTCCGAAGTCGGGCGAGGCCGACATCGACGATGCCCTGAAGGCCGCGCAGACCGCCTTCGACGACGGCTGGCGCGACACCACCCCGAGCGAGCGCATGACCGCGATGCTCAAGATGGCCGACGCCATCGAGGAGAACGCGGAGAAGCTCGTGGAGATCGAGGCCGAGAACACCGGCAAGCCGAAGGGACTCACCCTCAGCGAGGAGATCCCGCCGATGTGCGACCAGATCCGCTTCTTCGCCGGGGCGGCGCGCATGCTCGAGGGCAGGGCCACGGCCGAGTACATGACCGGCTTCACCTCCTCGATACGGCGAGAGCCGATCGGGGTGATCGGCTCGGTCACGCCCTGGAACTACCCGATGATGATGGCCGTGTGGAAATTCGGCCCGGCGCTGGCGGCGGGCAACACGATGGTGATCAAGCCTTCCGACACCACGCCGGCCAGCACGGTCTACATGGCCGAGCTGTTCGCCGAGATCCTCCCGCCCGGAGTGTTCAACGTGGTCTGCGGAGACCGCGACACCGGTGCCGGCGTGGTGGCGCATCCGATTCCGCAGATGGTGTCGATCACCGGCAGCATTGCCGCCGGCAAGGCCGTGGCCCGCTCAGCGGCCGACACGCTGAAGCGCACCCACCTCGAGCTCGGCGGCAAGGCGCCGGTGATCGTGTTCGACGACGCCGACCTGTCGAGCGCCGCCGAGGACATCGCCGTGGCCGGTTACTTCAACGCGGGACAGGACTGCACCGCGGCGACGCGTGTCCTGGCGGGCGCGGGCGTGCAGGAGGACATCGCCGCCGCGCTCGTTGAACAGGCGGGCACGGTGCGACTGTCAAAGGACGAGGAGCCCGATTCGGAGGACTTCTTCATCCCGCCGATCAACAACGCCGACCAGCTCGAGAAGGTCAACGGCATGGTTGAGCGCACCCCCGACCACGCCAAGGTGCTCGTGGGCGGCGAGCGCGCTACCGCCGACGGCTACTTCTACGAGCCGACCGTGATCGACGGTGTCGAGCAGGGCGACGAGCTGGCCACCAGTGAGATCTTCGGACCGGTGATCACCGTCCAGTCGTTCAGCGACGAGGAGGAGGCGCTGCGCTGGGCCAACGGGACCGAGTACGGCCTCGCCTCCAGCGTGTGGACGAGCAACCACAAGCGCGCGCTGCGCGTGTCACGCGCGCTCGACTTCGGGTGTGTCTGGGTCAACTGCCACATCCCGCTGGTGGCGGAGATGCCCCACGGCGGCTTCAAGCACTCCGGCTACGGCAAGGACCTGTCGGGCTACTCGTTCGAGGAGTACACGCGCGTGAAGCACGTGATGTCGGCGCTCGAGGGCTAGGTCTAGGAGCCGAGCCAGCGCTTGGGGTTGTCGACCATCATCTGCTCGAGCTGCTCGTCGGTCATGCCGCGCTCCTTCAGCTCCGGGATGACCGAGTCGAACAGGAAGGTCATGCTCCAGTCCGGCACCTCGTTGGCCTTGAGGTACTCCTGGACCTCGGACGGGAACCAGTCGATGGACGAGCAGTAGTCCTGTGAGATGAACATGCGGTCGGCGTAGCCGCGCTCGAGCAGCGCCAGCGTGGTGGCGTTGCGGTTGGGGGTGGGCAGGTAGATGTCGATCCCGTAGCGGTCCAGGCCGATCCAGCACCCGGTCTCGAGCAGGTGCTCGATGTACTCGAGATCGTCGGTGTCGCCGGTGTGCGCCATCTGGATCTTGGTCGGGTCGACACCCTCCTCGGCGAAGATGCGCATCTGCTCGGGCCCCGTCCCACTCGCCGGCCGGGAGTGGGCCATGATCGGCTTGCCGGTGCGGTTGCTGGCCCGGGCGGCGGCGCGGTGCACCCTCTCCACGTTGGGCGTGACCCCGGGCTCGTCGGCCGCGCACTTGATGAAGGCCGGCTTGATGCCGGTGCCCTGGATCCCGTTCTCGATCTCGTGGACGAAGATGTCGGCGAGCGCGTCCTCGTCGCGGCTCAGGAGCCCCTGGGGCAGGTGGTCGTAGGTGTAGATGCCCGTGGCGAGAACCACCTGGATCCCCGCCTCGTCTGCCACCCGCCGGCTGAAGGCCGCGTCCCGGTTGAGGTACATCGCCGCCGGATCGACGACCGTCCTGATCCCGTGCCCCTTGACCGCGTGAGCGTCGGCCATTGCCGCCTCCCACTCGGCCTCCTCGTCGTAGAGGTGCGGGAACTGATGCCGCAGCGCCTCGTCGGTGGTCCGGAAGTGCTCATGGATGAGCGTCCTGCCGAGTTCCTCGACGTCGATGGGACCGTTGACGGTCTCGACTGACGGCATGCCGGGAAACCTATGGGATTAGGCGGGGCAGCCAGGACTCGAACCTGGGACCTCCGGTTTTGGAGACCGGCGCTACCACCAGCTGAGCTACTGCCCCCGGGGCCGAGATCGTAGCGGCGCCGAGTGCGGGCGGAGGGACTCGAACCCCCACAGTCTTTCGACCACGAGGACCTAAACCTCGCGCGTCTGCCAGTTCCGCCACGCCCGCGTTGGTCACGGCGCGATCAGACCCGCCACAGGTTAGGGTGTCCCCCGATGGCCGACACCGTTCTCGTCCGCCCCAACCGGGAGAAGACCGAGGCCAAGGCCACCAAGGCCATCATCGTGCTCCTGCTGCTGGTGAGCGCCGGCCTGATCCTGATCGTCACCGCGGGTGGCTGGTCGAAGCTGCAGGGCGCTCAGATCGTCGCGATCGCCTACATCATCGTCTACGCCGTCATGGCCTTCTACGTGGCGCGCTGGAACCGTGGCGTGCTGCCGGTGGCGGCTGCGCTGGCGGTCCTGTTCACCGTGTTCGCCGCGGTGGCGGGCCCTGCCTGGTTCGATCGCGACAAGGCCGGCTTCGCCGATCCCGCTCTGGATCCGGCGATGCTCGGCCTGCTCACGGTGATCCTCATTCCGGTGCAGCTGCTCTTGGCCGCGTTCGCAATGAGGGGCTTTCAGCAGAAGTGGAACGTCGAGGTAGAGGTCGCTCAGGACAACGTCGGGCCGGGCAGTCGCGTTCAGCCGGCCTGACGAGGACCTACACTTACCGGACCGAGCGGCGGTGTCCAAACTGGTATAGGAGGCGGTCTCAAAAACCGCTGCCCGAAAGGGCGTGTGGGTTCGAATCCCATCCGCCGTACTCGCATGATGAGAGCGTTCACGGCCTGCGTCGTCGGTCTCGTGCTCGCCGCTGCGGGCGGGGCGTGCGGCGACGAAGAGCAGGATCCGCTCGTGACCGGCACCCCGGCGCCCGATCACGCCGCCGAGGTCGAGCGCGACCCGTACGCCCTCACCTGCCGTGACCTCGCGCGGCAGACCCTCCACCCCGAGAGCGCAAAGCTCGTGATCCGCGCGGAGTTCGCCCTCGCCCAGGATCCCGCCCTCGAGAAGGTCGTGGCCCGGGAGACCCTCAACCGCACGGGGCGCAGCGTCTACTACGCGCTCACGGAGATATGCAAGACGCGCGAGCCCGGCTTCAAGCCCGGCCGCCAGGCCGTCGAGGCGGTGCGGCAGGGGAAGTATCTGGCCGCGCGAAACCGGCCCGGGTAGCCCCCCAGGCCATGCCGGCCGTGCCCGAGCAGGGCGAAGAACGCTCCGATCCGCCGTCCGGTGGCGGTGTCGAGCTCCGGCGCCACCAGGTCGAAGCCCGGTGGGTTCAGCAGCCGGTAGACGATGAGCAGGGCGGACAGGGCAGCCGCGATCGCCACGGCATTGGCGAGCAGCGGGTTGGGAGCAAGGCGGGGAACGAGCGAGCGAGCTCCGAGACCGACGCCCAGGGCGGCCGAGACGAACACGACGATGTCGATCACCCGAAACGCCTCGAACGCGTTGAGGCGCGCCTCCTCGACCGTCGCCGAGCCGGCGTCGCCCGGCAGCTCCACGCGCACGTCGAGCCCGAACCAGGGCAGGAACATGCTCGCCATCAGCAGCGCGCCACTCGCCCCGGCCACGAGCGCGCCGGTTCTGCCCTGGTCCACGGCGGGCATACTGCCACCCCGGATGACGGTCGACACCTTCGCCGAGGCAGCGGCGCTCGCCGACGGCGCCGGCCCGCGCCCTCCCGGTTCGGATGCCGAGCGGGCCGCCGCAGAGCACCTCGCCGGGCGGCTGCGCGCGCTCGGACGCAGGGTCGACATCGAGACGTTCGACGTCTGGCCGCGCTGGCCGCTCGCCTATGCGCTGCACGCCCTCGCCGGAATCGCGGCGAGCCTCCTGTCACTCGTCCAGCCGGAGCCGGCCGTGATCCTGGCTCTCCTGGCGACCGTGCTCACGGCGCTCGACGCCGGAGGCATCCTCACGACCACCCGCCGGCTGCTCGGGCGCCGGGAGTCTCAGAACCTCGTCTCCTGGGGAGACCGCGACCGCCCGGGCGACCTGCTGCTCGTGGCTCACACCGACAGCGGTCCGGGTGGGCTGGCGGCGGGCGACGGCGTTCGCCGCCTCCTGGCTGCGCTGCCCGGCCCTCTGCGAAGGCCGCTCTCCCCCTACGCCCTGCTCGTGTGGGTGCTGGCCGCGGTGGTGGTCGTGTGCCTCCTGCGTCTCGATGGATCCTCCGGCCCCGCGCTCGACGTCCTCCAGTTCCTGGTCACGGCCGGGCTGGTGGCCGCGGTGGGGCTGCTGCTCGGCCTCGCTCTCACCACCCCGCCCCCCGGCGAGAACGACAACGCGTCCGGGGTGGCGCTGGCTCTGCGGATGGCCGAGCGCGCCGAGCCCGAGCACTTCGGGGTCCACGTGCTGTTCACCGGTTCGCGTAAGGCGCTGGCCCAGGGGATGCGCAGCTTCCTGCTGCGGCACGGCGGCCGCCTCGACGCCGAGCGCACGGTGGTGCTGAACCTCGATCGGGTCGGCGACGACGCTCCTCGCTACGCGCGCCGCGAGGGCCCGGTGGTGGCCCTGCGGGCCCACGTCCAGCTGGTCGAGCTGTGCGCCGGCGTGGCCGAGGACGCTCCGGAGGCCGGGTCCGGATCGATCATCGGACGCTCACCCAGCGACGGCTACGCCGCTCGGACCGGCGGCCTGCCGGCGATCACCCTCACCTGCTCCGACGAACGCGGGTACGCCTCCCGGCGGCTGACCGAGCGCTCTCTCGCCCAGGCCGAGGCCTTCTGCGCCGAGCTCATCCACCGGATCGACGCCGAGATCGGGCCGGAGCTCAGGAGGAGGAGCTAGCGCCGGCCCCCGCGCGCTCGGCGAACCAGTCGAGCGCGGCGGGGTTGGCCAGCGAGTCGCGGCTGGCGGCGGTGGAGGGGTCGGCGCCGAGCAGGATCTTCTTGACCGGCACCTCCAGCTTCTTGTTGGAGAGCGTGCGCGGCACCTCGGCGATCTGCTCGATCCCGTCCGGAGAGTGGCGTGGCGAGCAGTGCTCGCGGATTCGGCGGCGCAGCTCGGCCTGGAGGTCGTCGCTCAGCTGCGCCTCGTCTCTGAGCACCACGAACAGCAGCATCTCCCCCTCGACGTCCACGACCAGGGAATCGAGCACCTCGTCCAGTCCCTCAACGGCGCTGTAGATCTCGCTCGTGCCCATGCGCACGCCGCCGCGGTTGATGGTGGAGTCGGAGCGGCCGTAGATCACCGCCGTTCCGCGTTCGGTGATCTTGATCCAGTCGCCGTGACGCCAGATGCCGGGGAACATCTCGAAGTAGCTCTCGCGGTACCGCTCGCCGTCCGGGTCGTTCCAGAAGTACAGCGGCATGGAGGGCATCGGCTCGGTGATCACGAGCTCGCCCACCTCGCCGGTGAGCGCCCGGCCGTCGTCCGAGAACGCCTCCACCGCAGCCCCGAGGCTGCGCGCCTGGAGCTCCCCTGCGTAGACCGGCAGCACGGGGCAGGCCCCCACGAAGGCGGTGCAGAGATCGGTGCCGCCGCTGGTCGAGTACAGCCAGACACCGGGGAACTTCTCGTAGACCCACTCGAAGCCCTCCACGGGCAACGGCGATCCGGTCGACCCGATGCTGCGCAGCCGCGGCGGCCGTGGCGGCTCGACCTCGGCCTTCATGGACGCGCCGATGAAGCCCGCGCTCGTGCCGAAGCTCGTCACGTCGGCCTCGGCGGCGAAGTCCCACAGCCGGTTCGGGTCGGGCTGGCCGTCGTAGAGCACGATCGTGGACCCGGCCAGCAGCCCGCCCACCAGGAAGTTCCACATCATCCAGCCGGTGGTGGTGTACCAGAAGAAACGATCGTCGGCCGAGAGGTCGGAATGGAAGTGCGCCTTCTTGAGCTGCTCGAGCAGGATGCCGCCCTGGCCCTGCACGATCGCCTTCGGCAACCCGGTGGTGCCCGACGAGTAGAGCACCCACAGCGGGTGGTCGAAGGGCACCGCCTCGAAGCTCAGCTCCGCCGGCTCGGCCAACAGCTCGTCCCAGCCCGAGGGCACCATCACCGTGTGCTCGAGCGCCGGAATCGCCGCCTCGATCTCTCGCACACGAGGACGCCGGTCGAAGTCCTTGCCGCCGTAGCGGTATCCGTCGGTGGCGATCAGCACCTTCGGCTCGATCTGCGCGAAGCGGTCGACCACCGTGGGCACCCCGAACTCGGGCGCGCAGCTCGACCACACCGCCCCGATGGAAGCGCAGGCCAGGAAGGCCACCACCGTCTCGGGCACGTTCGGCATGTACGCCGCCACCCGGTCGCCCGGGCCGACCCCCAGCCGCCGCAGTCCGGCCGCGCAGCGGGCCGTCTGATCGCGCAGCTCGTCCCAGGACAGCTCGGCCAGAGGGCTCGACTCGGTCGCGTGGACGATCGCCGTCTCGCCCGGCCGGGCCTGGCGGAACAGGTGCTCGGCGTAGTTGACCCGGGCGCCCGGGAACCACTCCGCCCCCGGCATCTCCGTCTTCCCCAGCACCCGCTCGGGCGGCGGCCCGACGTCGAAGCGGTCCCATAGCGCGCCCCAGAAGCCCTCCAGGTCCTCCACCGACCAGCGCCACAACTCGTGGTAGTCGCCGAAGCCGCGCTCCTCCATGAACGCCGCCAGCTGTGATCCGCCGGACGGCTCCCAGAGAAGGTCTCCCTCGCGCATTGCGCCCGATTCTATGGCCGGGCGAACACCGACCAGCTGCCCCGCCGTCGCGCGACACCCGCACCACGCCGTCGAGGTCGGCCGCATAGAGGACGTCCCCGCCATCGGTCGCCAGCGCCTGGGTCTCTCCGTCGACGCTGCCGGCGATCTCCCAGGTCACGCCGCCGTCCGAGCTCTTGCTCACGCGGCCATCGATGTCGGTGCGGATGAGCCGGTCGGTGGCGGGCCACGCGAGCCGCGCGCCGCCCCCGCTGTCAGCCGGCTGCCAGGTGCGGCCCTCGTCGGTCGAGAGGTGAAGCCCCTGCTCACTCGAGGCGATCCAGCGCCGCGGATCGGCGGGGTCGATCTCGAGATCGTTGAGCGCCAGCGGCGTGGTGCGCGTCTCGAACGTGCGGCCTCCGTCGCGGCTGACGAAGACGGTGGCGTTGCCGCCCTCGGCCGCGGCCACGAGCGGCCCCGACGCCGCGATGGCATGGAAGTCCGACGCACCGAGACGCGAGACCGACCGCCAGGTGCGACCCCCGTTCTCGGTGGTCACGAGACCCAGGACGGGCCAGCGCGACTTCTCGCGGCCGGGATGGCCACCGCCCACGGCCTCGCCCGGGCCGGTGAAGCGAAACGAGAGCCCCTTGGACACCACGTTCTTCCCCATCCGGGCGGTCACGGGAGTCATCTCGCCCTTGCGCACCCGGTACAGGCCGGCGTTGGTGGCCAGGAGGACCGAGCCATCGGCCGGATCGACCTCCAGCGCCCCCACGTAGGGGGCCTGTCCCGCCGGGTCCAGCACCGGGCTGTCCACGGCAGCGGCGCCCCCGCCGCACGCCACCAGACCGGTGGCGGCGGCGAGGGCGCCGAGGGCATGTCCGATTCGTGCCTTCAGAGAGCTACGGGCGCTGGAAGCCCTCCTGGGTCTGCGGATTCGAGTACGCCCAGGTCTTCTTGGTCCGCAGCCGGCGCCCGTCGAGCTGGAACACGTCGACACCGCGGTTGCCGGTCGCGCCGCGCCGGTTCAGGCCGCCGTTGACGTACACGCGGCCGTTGTACCAGTAGGTGGACCAGGAGTCCGCCAGGCCCACGCCGGTCTCCAGATCGGAGTAGGCGATCTCGCGGATGTTGTTCAGGTTGGTCCAGTCGATGACCGAGTTGCCGCCCTGGTAGTAGGCGATCACCGAGACGTCACGCCCGCCCTTCAGCGGGATCGGGTTGCCGTTGTGGGAGACGCAGATCTCGGGTGTCTGCGGACGCGGGATCGTGTAACGAGCCTCGAGGGCGGGAGCGGGATCGCCCGGCTTCACCATCTTGTAGAAGTAGTAGAAGCCGTCGTCGCTGGCCGCGCCGTCGCAGTGGGCCTCGACGCCGCCGCCGGTCTCGTCCATGGTGCCGAACTTCTTGCCGTCCCAGCTGATGAACGCGCTGTGCATGAACTCGAACTGGTCGGCCGCCGAGGGACTGCGGATGTGCGTGTGGGGCTCGTCGTCCGCGGCCGTCGGGTCACCGGGGTTGGCGATGCTCCAGATCTGCGTGTCGCCGGCACAGGAGGCCACGGCGATCTTCTTGGGCATGAAGACCTGGATGTCGTGGCAGGCCTTCATTCCGCCCGCGTTGGGAGTGGTGTCCTCGCTCAGCATGTCCTCGCGCACCGACGTGTCGGTGGGATCCGCGTACGGCACGCTGATCACGGAGATCTTCTGGTGCGGCACCTCGCAACGGGGCAGCGGGCCGGTGTAATCGGCTGGCGTGACACCGCTTCCCAGCGGATAGGAGGACACGTAGATGTACAGGGCGCTGCCGCCCGGCACGAGCGTGTGGGTGTGGGATCCGCACGCGGTCTGGATCGCCTTGAGGAACACCGGGTTCGTCGGATCGGTCACGTCGAACATGCGGATTCCCTCGAAGCCGGGGACCCGCCTGGTGGGATCGGTGGCCGAGAACGGGTTGTCCTGGCTGGTGCAATCCTCCGCCGACTGCGGTGTGTCGATCGACTGGAACAGGTAACGCTTTCCGCGGATCTCGTAGACGCTCACGTCGTTCTGGGGCCCGCGGCAGGCGAAGTCGACGAGCACACGCGGCTGGCTGTCGCGGATGTCGAGGATGCGGAAGCCGTCGTAGTTGCCCGCGTACGCGAGGTCACCCCAGAAGGCGAGATCGGAGTTGATGGTCCCGTCCTTGTCGGAGTTACCGACCAGGGTCATCCGGCGACTGCCGGGCGGGTCCGGAGCGGCGTTGGTCTGAAACTCGGCGTCAGCTCCCAGGAAATTGCGAGTGACCTGGTCCGCACTCACCTTGTCCATCCAGGGGACGTAGACCTCCCCCTCGTCGGGATGGGCGCCGCTGTTGCCGACCAGGACCAGTGGCATCATGGCGGCAAGGGCCACGAGCAAGGCAAGCTTGCGCATGAAATCTCCTCCGTAGGGGGGTGCGCCGGACGGGTATCGCCCAACGGGCCTGTGCCCGAACCACCAGGGGATCGCCCTGCGGTCGACGGCCGAGCCGAGCTTTCCCCGAAACGGATTCGCCTAAACCAACTGGCCGGCCAAGCGTTCGTCGCGCCGGCGACGCCGGGCGTCCTCGTCGTCACGCAGTGGCCCCAGCAGGGCGCGAGCGACCAGCGGCGTGGTGCCCATCACGGCGAACGCAAGGGCCCAGGAGACCCCGGAGGCCAGCGCGCCGAGGCCCACGGGCACGCCGGCGGCCACGACCCGCATGGCGGTGTTCTGGATCCCCATCGCCGTACCCGCCTGGCGGCGTCCCGAGATCTCCGCCGCTGCGGTGAACGACAGCCCGTTCCAGCTCATGGCGGCCACGCCACCGGCCATCAGCACCGGCACCGCGATCGCCGCCGGCGCCGGGGTGAGCACGGCGGCCGCGAGCAGCAGAGCTCCGGCGGCGGCGGCCAGCCGGCGGAACGGATCGATGCGGGCGTCGCGGACGTCGGACCAGCGGCCGGCGGCGATCCGGGCCCCGGCCGCTCCGAGCTGGACAGCGCCGAGCGCCAGCGCCGCCGTGGCCGCCGACCAGCCGCGCTCGCCGAACAGGTAGAGGACCAGCAGGGACGTCACGCCCACCTGCCCGACGATCATCAGGGACGATGCCGCGCTCAGCCGCCAGATGCGCGGGTCGCGCACGGCGTCCGGAGCCGGCGGCGCGGCCGATGCTTGCCGCGGGCCCTCGCGCAGCCAGATCCCCGCGGCTGCCGCAGCCACGAGCATGACCGCCGACAGCGCGTACAGCGCGGCGTCCAGCCCGAGCCAGGCCGCCAGCGGCGGCAGGGTGAAGGAGGCGAGCGCCGCTCCAGCCGGCACCGCCGTCTGACGGAGGCCGAGCGCCAGCCCGCGCTCATCCCGGGGAAACCAGCTGAACACCGCCCGTCCGCTGGCCGCTATCGCACTGGAGCCGAGCGCGCCGGCAAGCGCGGTGCCGCCGAGCAGCGCCCCGTACCCGTCCGAGGCGGCGACACCGGCCATGAGCAGAGCGGCGAGACCGAGGCCGACGGCGATCACTCCCCGCTCCCCGACGCGGTCCGCCAGCACGCCCCAGGCCAGCAGCGTCACGACGGTGCCGAGGGCAAAGGAGGTGAAGACCGCGGTGACCTGCACGAGCGACAGGCCGAACTCCTCCTGGATCGCCGGGCCGAGCGCCGGGAGGCCGCCCTGCACCGCGGCCAGCGCGGCGGTGGCCCCGGCTCCCGCCGCCAGAACCACCCAGCGATAGCGGGGTGGAGCGGGGCGGTTTGAGGTCACCGTTCGAGTCTACGCACGGTCCGGGTACGGTCCGAGCGTGGCCGGCGTTCGCCGCGACAGCCTTGGCCGCCGGCTGGCACGGTTGCCGGCCCCGGTCCAGACGCTCCTCCGACTCGCCTTCGTGGCGGCGCGTGTGACCGCGGGGCCGCGCAGCTTCGGCACCTATGTGCGCCTCACCCGGATCCGGCTGCACGTGGGGTCCGGCGGCCGCGCCGTGCGACTGAAGCTGCGGCAGCTGGGCGGGCGCGAGGTGCTCGTGCGGCCCAGCACCTCGGACGTCGACACCGTGTGGGGCACGTTCGCCGGCGCCTACCACCGGCCGCCGGCCGAGGCGCTCGAGCACGGCCCGCGGCTGGTGTGGGACCTGGGCGCCAACATCGGCCTGACGATGGCCGACCTGGCCGAGCGCCACCCCGGCGCGCGCGTGGTCGGCGTGGAGCTCGACTCGGAGAACGCCGCTCTGGCCAGGCTCAACGTGGCGTCCTGGGGCGGGCGCTGCGAGGTGATCGAGGGGGGAGTCTGGCCCGAGGACGGTGAACTGCGCTACGTCCGCTTCGACGGGTCCACGGCGGGACACCACGTGACCGAAGCGCCCCTCGAAGAGGACCTCGGCGTGACCCGGGCTATCTCCCCGTGGACGCTGCTCGCCCTCGAGGACCGGGAGGCGATCGTGGACTACGCCAAGATCGACATCGAGGGCGCCGAGCGTGAGCTGCTCTCGCGCAACACCGGCTGGGCCGAGCGCGTCAGGACCCTGGCGGTCGAGATCCACCCGCCCTATTCGATCGAGTCGTGTGAGCGGGACCTGAGTGCCCTCGGTTTCCGGACCCGGCGCCACCCGAGCCATCCGGCTGCCGTGATCGGCGTACGCTCCTCGGCGTGCTCCAGCACGTGACGCTCGAGATGCGGCGCGAGGACCGGGCAGCGGCCGAGGCCTTCTGGGGACGTCTCGGGTTCGAGCCGGTCGAACCTCCGGGCACGCTGCCGGAGGTGAGCGCGTGGCTCGAGCGCGACGGCACCCAGATCCACCTGCTCTGGAGCGAAGCGCCGGTGGTGGCACCGGAGGGGCACGCGGCGGTGGTCGTCGACCACTACGACGCCGTGGTCGCGCAGCTGCGGTCCGAGGGCTTCGACGTCGAGGACCGCGCCCAGCAGTGGGGCGTGCCGAGAAGCTTCGTGCGCGCGCCGGGAGGGCATCGCATCGAGCTGATGTCGGAGCCGCCGCCGCGGGGGCGCTGAGTCGCGGGCCGCCCCGTGCTCCGCCCGGGGCGAAACTTTGCCACCCACGCTCTCCACGTGTCGTGCACTCAGTACGTCGATCACAAAGATTCGTTTGTCAACTGATCAGTCGACAGACGAGTTTCTTTGGTTGTCACGTTGTCGCGCGGCTGCCGAGACGCCGAGTGCCGGGGCGCGCCCGGTGACGCGGGACCGGCGGACGCCGCACCCAGCCCTGTCCGACGACCTCGCCTTTCTGCTCGCCGAGACCAGCATGCGGGTGCGCGCCGAAGTTGACCGCGAACTACGCGAGCTCGGCATGGATTGGTCGTGTTGGCTCGCGCTTACGATCGTCAAGGCGCTTGGCGGTCTGTCCCAGGAGGCGCTGTCCGACCGGACCGGGATCGACCGCTCGTCGCTCTCGGCCGTGGTCCGGGACCTCGAGGCCGACGGGTTTCTCGAACGCACTCCCGATGAAGAGGACGCCCGCAAGCGCATCTGCCGTGCCACCAGGGCGGGCGTTGGGATCGCAGCCGAAGCGCAGCTCGCGGTGGAGGCGGGCGCCCGAGCCGCCCTGGTTCGGCTCACATCTCGGGAGCGGCTCCGGCTGGAGGAGCTGCTGGCCAAGGCGCTCGGAGCACGCGAGCAGGACCGCCACTGGCTCTTCGGCTAAGCCGGAGCTACACCGGCGTGACGGCGTTGTGCTTCGCCGGCCGGCTGCGGTCGCGCGAGGCGTAGGCGGCGAACCGGTTGCAGAGCTCGTCGCGGAGGAGCTCGGGAGCCACCACGGCGTCGATCACGAGCTCCGAAGCGAGGTGGAGGATGTCGATCTCGTCCTTGTACTCGGAGCGCAGCTCCTCGGTGCGGCGGGCACGCTCGTCCTCGTCCTCGATTGCCTGCAGCTGGTTGAAGAACACCGCGTTGATGGCCGCCTGGGGACCCATCACGGCGATCTTGGCGTCGGGCAGCGCGAGACAGGCGTCCGGGTCAAAGGCGGGCCCGGCCATGGCGTAGAGGCCGGCGCCGTAGGCCTTTCGGACGATGACCGAGAGCTTGGGAACCGTCGCCTCGGAGACCGCGGAGATCATCTTGGCCCCGGCCCGGATGATTCCCTGACGCTCCACCTGGGTGCCGATCATGAAGCCGGGCACGTCGGCCAGGAACAGCAGCGGGATGTTGAAGGCGTTGCAGGTCCAGATGAAGCGGGCGGCCTTGTCGGACGAGTCGACGAACAGCACCCCGCCCTTCTGCTTGGGCTGGTTGGCCACGATCCCGATCACCCGGCCGTCGAGGCGGGCGTAGCCCACGATCAGTTCCTTGGCCCAGCGCTTCTGGACCTCGAGGAACGAGGCAGCATCGACGAGGGCGTCGATCAGCCCGAGCATGTCGAAGGGCTTGTTCTCGTCGGCGGGGATGTCGGGCAGGCCGGCCGACGGGCGACTCGCCCACGCTGACCGGCGCCGGCTCGCGCCAGCTCGAGGGGAAGTACGAGAGGTAGCGCTGGGCCAGGTCGATGCCCTCCTCGTCGCTGCCGACCAGGAAGTGGCCGCAGCCCGACACGCCGGTGTGCATCCGGGCGCCGCCCATCTCCTCGAGCGTCACCTTCTCGCCGATCACCATCTCCGCCATCCGCGGCGAGCCGAGGTACATCGAGGCGTTGCCCTCGCGCATGATCACCACGTCACAGAAGGCCGGGATGTAGGCGCCGCCCGCGGCGCTGGGACCGAACAGGACACACAGCTGCGGCACGACCCCGGACAGCTTGACCTCGGTGTGGAAGATGCGCCCCGCTCCGCGCCGGCCGGGGAACATCTGGACCTGGTCGGTGATGCGGGCACCCGCCGAATCGACGAGGTAGATCATCGGCACCAGGTGCTCGAGGGCCTGCTCCTGGATGCGGATGATCTTCTCCACGGTCTTCGGTCCCCAGGAGCCGGCCTTGACCGTGGGGTCGTTGGCCATCAGGGCGACGGAGCGTCCACCGATGCGGGCCATGCCCGTGACCACGCCGTCGGCCCCGAAGCCCTCCTGCTCCCAGTTGGCCAGCAGCGCGTCCTCGATGAAGCTGCCCGGGTCGACCAGCCGTGCCACCCGCTCCCGCACCGGCAGCTTGCCCTGATCGCGCGACTTCGCGTGATGGCGCTCCGGACCGCCGCCCCGCGCGCGGTCGAGGGCCTGCTTGAGGTTCGTCATCGGGGCGAGGACGCTAGCGCTTGGCGGCCTGGGGCCGCGGCGGATGTGCCTGTCGCAACTGTGCTCGTAGCCAACGCCCCACCAGGATGGTGCGGAGGTGTGCGATCCCGCGAGCGGCCACCGGGCCGGTCAGAGCCCCCGCCGCCGCACAGCCGAGCGGGGCGAGCGGCACGTCGCCCACGAACAGCAGGCCGGCGGCGGCACCCACCTCGGCGCCGATCAGCGCACCGACGACGGCTCGCGGAGCGCGGGCCACGGGCTGCTCTTCGGGCTGGGTGGGGACTTCCGGCACCCTGGCGGCTTCGTGCGGCGGCGGCGTAATCCTCCGGGCCTGCGGGTCCTGCAGGGGTTCCTGCGCGAGCCCCGAGGTAGGGTGAGCGAATGGCACTGGTACGCACCGAGGATCGCGACGGAGTTCGTCATCTCGTACTGAACCGGCCCGAGAAGCGCAACGCCATGAACGGCGAGCTGATCGAGGCCCTGGGCGCCGCGATCGAGGGGGCCGCCGGCGACGATTCGGTCCGGGTGGTCGTGCTGCGGGGTGAGGGACCCCTGTTCTCGTCGGGCATGGATGTGGGCGACCTGCGCGACCTCTCGGAGAATCCCGAGAACCTGCGTCGCTTCCGCGACCCCATCCTGCGCTGGTGGAACCTGCTCGAGGAGATGCCGAAGCCGACGATCTGCCAGATCCACGGCGCCGCGCTCGGCGGCGCGTTCGAGCTGGCACTCGCGTGCGACTTCCGAA
The DNA here is from genome assembly GCA_963751105.1 of uncultured Thermoleophilaceae bacterium. Classification (GTDB taxonomy): domain Bacteria; phylum Actinomycetota; class Thermoleophilia; order Solirubrobacterales; family Thermoleophilaceae; genus JACVRW01. The sequence continues at coordinate 1,970,894 of CAVVTG010000002.1, forward strand.
CGATGGCCGAGGACGCCGTGGCCGGGATCATGGAGGTGCGCATCGGGCTGCTGCCCGACGTGGGCGGCTGCTCTCGCCTGCCCGCGGTGGTCGGACTGGGCAACGCCAAGGAGCTGATCATGACCGGCAAGGTGATCGACGGGCGCGAGGCGCACCGGATCGGCTTCGCGAACCGCATCGGCCCGGCCGACTCGCTCGACGGCCTCACTGACGCCTTCGCCGGCGAGCTGCTGGCCTGCGCCCCGCGCGCCGTCGGTCTCGCGAAGCGCGTGCTCGACGCGGCCGCCAAGCCGGCCCTCCAGACCACGCTGGAGCTCGAGGTCGCCGCCCAGGAGACCCTGGCGGCGAGCGAGGACTTCGCGGAAGGGTCGCGGGCCTTCTTCGAGAAGCGCAACCCGGAGTTCGCCGGGCGCTGACGGAGAGAGTCGCGCGGCGGGCCCGGATCCAGTGGATCCGGGCCCGCGCGCAGTTGCCGAGGCTGGGTCGGGGGAACCCATATGCCGAAAACCGGCCTCGGCGGCAATCTGGGGTATACCCCAATTGGTAGTCGTTCAACCACGAGAGGTGCGAAGGCCTTTATCCGATGAGAGCGGCCCGGCGCCCCGCCAACGCCAGAACGAGAGCGGCCGCGACGGCCACCCCGCCGGCCACGACCCAGGCCGTGGCGAAGCCCGCCGCCGAGTAGAGCGCGCCGAAGGCCGCGGGACCACCGGCCGCGCCCACGTAGATGCCCGTCTGGCTGACACCCGTGGCCGCGCCGGGCGCCTCGCGGTGGAGGTGGACGACGGCCATGTTGAAGATCCCCGGCCAGCCCCATCCGAGCGCGAAGGCCAGCACGACGCCGACGACGAACGGGGCCGGCTGGCCGATGGCCAGCAGCAGGAACCCGACCGAGCCGAGCAGCAGCAGGAAGGTGACCATGCCGAAGCCGTAGTCGCCACGGCGGTCGGCGCGGACGCCGACCGACAGCCGGACCACGAGCGAGAGGGCGCTGCCCAGCGCAGCCAGCACGCCGGCCGTGCCCTCGCCGATGCCGGCGTCCACGCCCGCCGCCACCAGGTAGGCGCTGAGCGCACCTGGCGCGGCGCTGCCCAGGGCGGCGCCCAAGGCGATCAGGATCAGGGCCTGCGACGGGCGCGGGGCCCGGTCGCGAGCCGGCGCCGGCCGCAGCGAGGACGCCTCGCGGGAGAGGACCACGGCGACCGCCAGCGGCCCGAGCGCGCACAGGGCGAAGGTCGCGCGCCAGCCGAACGGTATGGCCAGGAGCGGGAGCGAAAGACCGCTGACGAGCACCGCAGCGGGAATGGAGGACTGCTTGATGCCGAAGGCGAGGCCCTGGCGCTCCTGCGCCACCTGGTCCGCCATGAACAGGTTGATCGCCGGCTGGGCAACGGCGTTGGCCAGGCCCGCCAGCGCGAGGAACACGAACAGGACGGCCAGCGAGTCGGCGAGGGCCGCCGCCGCGAGCAGGGCGACGGCGGTGATGAGAACCGCCCCGCGCATCGCCCGTAGCGCCCCGGTGCGCTCCGAGAGCCGACCGCCGGGCCCGGCGCCGAACGCTCCCGCGAGAAAGAAGACGGTGACCCCGGCGGCCACGGCCGAGATGCTCGAACCGAGGTCGCCGCGGATCTGGAGCGCGAGTGCCCCCACCAGGAACCCGGGCAGCACGGTGGCCGTGCCCGCGGCCACCGCGAGCAGCGAAGGGCGGAGTACGGCTACGCGAGCCCCACGAGGTTGGCCATCACGAACACGCCGACGATGCACAACACGGCACCGATGATGTCGAAGACGAATCCCGCCTTCAGCATCCGCGTGATCGGGAGCAACCCCGAGGAGTAGACGATCGCGTTGGGCGGCGTGGAGACGGGCAGCATGAACCCGTAGTTTGCCCCGAAGATCGCCGCCAGAGCAGGGATGGTCGGATTCAGGTCGGCGCTCACCGCTATCGAGATCGCGATCGGGACGACGATCGCGGCGCTCGCCGTGTTGCTGGTGGTCTCGGAGATCAGGACGGCGATTATCACGACCACGACCGTGATACCGAAGATGCTCGATACCCCGAGACCATCGGAGATCGAGGTGCCGATCTCCTCGGCCAGGCCGGTCTCGGACAGCATGGCCCCGAGCACGATGCCGCCCCCGAACAGGAGGACGGTTCCCCAATCGATGCGGGCCGCCTGATTCCAGTTGAGCGTGAACTTGCGCTGCTGCCAGTCGACCGGCAGCAAGAAGAGCAGAGCCGCAGCGATCAGCGCGACGATCCCCTCGTTGGACGCCTCGCTCACCTGCACGTACGCATCCGAGTCGTCGCCGGAGATCAGCCCGACCAGGCCGGGCAGGAACCAGCCGATCAGCGCGAAGGCGAGCACGAGCAGCGTGTTCTTCTCGCCGCGTGAGAGCGGCCCGAGCTTGGCCCGCTCCTCCTTCACGTACTCCTCGACTCCGTCGATGTGGCGCACCTCGGGCTTGTTCATGAGCGTCACGATCAGCACCACCGCGACGAACATGATCGCCGCGATCGGAAGCGCCATCACGAACCATTCGAAGAAGGTGATCGGCTCGCCGGTCTCGGCCTCGAGCAGCTCCCGCCCGATCAGGTTGGGCGGGCTGCCGATGGGCAGCAGGAGACCACCTACGGTGATCCCGTAGGTGATCACCAGCATGAGCGCGGCACCGAAGCGCAACCGCTCGACGTCGTGGTCCCCCTCGAGCTGCCTCGTGACCATTCCCCCCACGACGCCCATGACGCCCAGCGCGATCGGCAGCATCATGGCCGCGGCCGCGGTGTTCGACATCACCGGGGACGTGACAAAACCGATGAGGCCGAAGGCGAGGATGATGCGGAAGCTCGAGCCCCCCACCGACTTCATCGACAGAACGCGATAGGCCAATCTTCGGTGCAACCCGTGCACCACCATGGCCTCGGCGATGATGAAGCTGCCGATGAACAGGAAGATCGTGTCGTCCGCGAACGTGGGGAACACCACGTCAACGGGCGAGTCCCCCTCCTCGGGCGGCGGCGTGGCCTCCAGCAGCGCCACCAGTGCGACCCCGAGCAACGCGGTGACCGGGATCGGGATGGGCTCGGTGACCCACCACACCACGACCAGCCCGAGGATGGCCGCGAGCCGGTGCTGGTTCGGGTCGAGCCCCAGCGGCAGGAGCAGCAGCACGGCGAAGACGACCGGGCCAAGGAACAGGCCGATCGTCCGGCGTCGGCGCTCGAAGCGCTCCTCGGCGGCCGACAGCCGGCCCTCTTCGGTCTGCTCGTCGAGCGTGCGGTAGGTACCGCCCCGTCCGATGTCTCGGATCTCGGGCTTATCCCCCTCTGGCTCGCCGCGCCTCTCCTCCGTCGGCGTCGACATGTTGCGATCGCTACCCGGGAATCGCGCGGGCTATGCCCGGTGCCACTCCACCGGGCCGGCGGTGAGCACGTGGCTGCCCAGCGGCCGGCCGAGAACGCGCTGGGCCTCGCGGGCACAAGCCACCAGCCGGTCCAGGTCGATGCCGGTGTCGTAGCCCATCTCGTGGAGCATGGAGACCAGGTCCTCGCTGGCGATGTTGCCGGTGGCTCCGGGAGGTACCGGGCAGCCGCCCAGCTCGCCGAACGAGGATTCGAAGGAGCGCACGCCCGAGTCGAGCGCCGCCACCACGTTGGCCAGCCCCTGACCACGGGTGTTGTGGAAGTGGGCGGTGAGCTCCACGCCGAGATCGAGATCGCCGAAGAAGCTCCGCACCTGGCCGGGGTTGGCCATTCCCGTGGTGTCGCCGAAGGCGATCTCCTCACAGCCGGCGTCGATCAGCCGCTGAGCGATCGACACGACCCGCTCACGCGGGACCTCCCCCTCGTACGGACAGCCGAAGGCCACGGAGATGACGCCTTCGCAGCGCAGACCCTCGTCGCGTGCTCGCGCCACCACCTGCTCGAGCCCGGTGAGCGACTCCTCGATCGAGCGGTTCACGTTCTTCTGGTTGTGGGTCTCCGAGGCCGACAGGAAGAGGTTGACCTCGGTGAAGCGGTCGCGCACCTCGAGGGCGTTGTCGAGTCCCCGTTCGTTGGGGACCAGCACGGTCACCGCCACGTCGTCCGGGATCTCCGCTCGGCGCAGCACCTCGGCGCCGTCGGCCAGCTGCGGGATCACGTCGGCCCGGACGAAGCTCGTGACCTCGAGGCGGCGAACGCCGGTGCGGGCAAGCATCTCCACCAGCCGCACCTTGTCCGCGGTGGCGATGACCTCGGGCTCGTTCTGGAAGCCGTCGCGGGGTCCAACCTCGCGGATGCGAACCGTCTCGGCGGCGTCGGGCACGCTCAGATTCTGGCAAGCCCGCCGCTCACGCCGAGCGACTGTCCGGTGACGTAGGACGCGTCGTCGGAGGCGAGGAAGGCGATCGCGGCGGCCACCTCGTCGGGCTGGCCGAGGCGGCGAAGGTTGGTGGCGCCGACCATGTTCTCCACCAGCCGCTGCCCGCGCTCCCCGAGCGCCTCGGGCGCCGCCATCAGGAGCGGCGTCTCGATCGGCCCCGGGGCGACGGCGTTGCAGGTCACGCCGTAGCGGCCGTTCTCGATGGCGATCGCCTTGGTGAAGCCGAGCACGCCGCCCTTGGCGGCGGAGTAGACGGCCGAGCCGCTCGAGCCCACCCGGCCCGCCTCCGAGGAGACGTTGACGATGCGGCCGCGGCGACGCTCCTGCATGCCGGGCAGGACGGCGTGGGTGCAGGCCAAGACGCCCACCAGGTTCACGGCCAGCACACGGGCCCACAGCTCCGCGTCGGTGTGGGTGAAGAAGCCCCACTCGTCGTAACCGGCGTTGTTGACGAGGATGTCCACCGGCCCCAGCTCGGTCGCCGTTCCCTCCACCGCGCCGCGCACCGAGTCAGGCGAGCGAACGTCGAGCTCGAAGGCGGCGCCGTCGATTTCGTCGGCCACCGCACGTGCGCCCTCGAGGTCAAGGTCGGTGACGGCCACGCTCGCGCCCTCGGCCGCCAGGCGGCGTGACGTGGCGGCGCCGATGCCAGACGCGCCGCCGGTGACCAGGGCTGTGCGCTGCGCCAGTCTCAAGCCGCGCGGCAGCCTATCCGTTCGTTAGGGTGGCCGCCCGGTGGACGTGGCCCTTCTCTCCGGCGGTACGGGCGGGGCAAAGCTCGCTCGCGGACTGGCCGAGGTGGCCGGCGAGCTCACCGTCGTCGCCAACACGGGTGACGACGTGGAGGTCTACGGCGTTCACGTCTCGCCCGACCCCGATCTCGTGACCTGGTGGCTGGCGGACGAGATCGACGAGCGTGGCTGGGGCCTGCGCGACGACAGCTGGCGGGTGATGGAGGCCTTCGAGGCGGCGGGGCGGCCGCACTGGTTTCGCCTAGGCGACCGCGACCTCGCGATGTGCCTCGTGCGCACCGAGCGGCTGCGCGCCGGACGCTCGCTGACGGAGGCCCACGCGGCGGTGGTGGAGGCGATGGGCGTGCAGGCGCGGGTCCTGCCCATGTCGGACCAGCCCGTGGCCACCTGGGTGGGCGCCCGGGCGCGCACGCTGCCCTTCCAGGAGTTCATGATCGTCGAAGGGGCGCGTGGCCCGGTCGAGAGGGTGGAGCTGCGCGGCGTGGAGGCCGCCCGTCCGAGCCAAGCCGTTCTCCAGGCGCTGAGCGACGCGGACATCATCGTGATCGGTCCCTCCAACCCGGTCATCTCGATCGGGCCGATCCTCGCCCTCCCCGGCATGAGGGATGCGCTGCGCGAAGCCAGGGCGCCGGTGGTGGCGGTGAGCCCGTTCGTGGGCGGGCGCACGCTCAAGGGCCCGACCGACGCCTTCTGCGACTACGCGGCGATCGAGCGGAGCGCCCAGGGGATCGCCGGCGCCTATGGCGACGTGCTCGACGGCCTGGTGGCCGACGAGCCGGCGGAGGGTCTGCCCTCGCTGGTCATCCCCACGCTCATGGGCGACGCACGAGAGCGTGTGCGGGTCGCCACGAACACCCTCGATTTTGCGGCGAAGCTTCGCCAGGCGGGGCTGGGGCCCGGGGCCTCACCGCGCTAGTCTCGGCCGGTCCCCCCGGCCGCCTGATGAGAACGATCGCGATCCTCCCGGTGAAGAGCTTCGGCGCCGCCAAGCAACGGCTCGCGGGGCGGCTCGGCGCCGGCTCGCGCCAGGCGCTCGCGCAGGCCATGTTCTCGGACGTGCTCACCTCGCTGCGACACGTCCCGGGGCTCGACGCCGTCGCGGTCGTGACGACCGACCGCGTGGCCGAGGGCGTCGCCCTCGGCCAGGGGGTACATGTGCTGAGAGATCCCGAGCAGCAGGGCCAGTCGCAGGCCGCGTCGATCGGCATCCGCCACGCCATCGACGCCGGCTACGAGCGCGCGCTGCTGGTCCCGGGCGACACACCCCTGCTCGACCCGGACGAGGTCGAGAGCCTGCTGGCGCAGGCATCACCGGTGGTGGCTGTGCCTGATCGGCACGGCACCGGGACCAACGCCCTGCTGCTCGCTCCGCCCGACGCGATCGCACCGAGCTTCGGCCCGGGAAGCTTCGAGCGCCACACCGAGGCTGCACGCGCGGCGGGGGTGGAGCCCGTGGTGGCGAAGCTGTCCACCCTGATGCTCGACGTGGACACCCCGGACGACCTGGCCGAGCTGTCCTTGGCGCTCGAGACCCGGCGCGGCCATGCGCCCTCCACCCGCGGCGCGCTGCGTCAGCTCGACCGCTCGCGCGCTCGAGCCTCAGCCACGCGGGCGGCGCCCGCTCCCGCCGCCTGAGCACGCTCACCGTCACCGCCCTGGCCCCGCTGCCCGGGATCGGCTACGGCGAGGATCTCGCCGGGTTGGTGGCCGCCGCAGCGCCCCCCGATCTGCGCGACGGCGACGTGGTGGTGATCGCCCACAAGGTGGTGTCCAAGGCCGAGGGGCGCACACGGGTCCTGGCTCACATCGATCCGGGACCCGAGGCGCGCGAGCTCGCCGCCGAGCACGACAAGGACCCGCGCCTGGTGCAGGCGGTGCTCGACGAGTCGACCGAGCTGCTGAGGGCGAGCACCGGCGTGCTGATCGCAGTGACCCCGCACGGCTTCGTGTGCGCCAACGCCGGCATCGATCAGTCGAACGTTTCCTCGGAGGGGGAGCTGGTGCTGCTGCCGGCGGATCCCGACGCCTCGGCGCGGCGGCTGCGCGAGGGCATCGGGCGTACGCGTGGGGTGCGGCCCGCCGTGGTGGTCACCGACTCGTTCGGACGCGCGTGGCGCATGGGCCAGACCGACGTGGCCATCGGAGTCGCCGGCCTCGCGCCGATCGAGGAGTGGCGCGGCCGGCCCGACGCCTTCGGCCGCGAGCTGCGGGTCACGAGCATCGCGGTAGCCGACGCCGCGGCCGGCGCGGCCGACCTGGCGCGCTCGAAGGACTCGCGCCAGCCGGCGGTGCTGGTGCGCGGCCTCGAGCGCTACGTGACAGCCGAGGACGGCCCCGGTGCCGCGCCGCTGCGCAGGCCGGCCGACCAGGACCTCTTCAGGTAGCTCTAGCTTTCCACGAAGTAGCTGCCGCTCTCGCCACTCGAGTAATACCGGCTCGTGACGGTCTTCTTCTTGGTGTAGAACTCGACGGCGTCGGGGCCGTGCGCGTGCAGGTCGCCGAGGAAGCTGTCCTTCCAGCCCGAGAACGGGAAGAAGGCCACCGGAGCGGCCACGCCGATGTTGACCCCGACCATGCCGGCGTCGACGTCGTGCTTGAAGCGCCGCACGGCGGCACCCGACTCGGTGAAGATCGAGACCCCGTTGCCGAATCGGGACCGGGCGATGGCCTCGAGCGCCTCGTCGAGCGTGTCCACGTGGACGAGCGACAGCACCGGCCCGAAGATCTCCTCGCTCACGATGTCCATCTCGGGCCTGGCTCCGTCGAGGATGGTGGCCCCGAGATAGCAGCCCTCGCCCGTCGCGGCGGGATCGCGGCCGTCGACCAGCAGCTCGGCGCCCTCCTCCACCCCGCGCTCGATCATGGACAGGATCCGCTCGCGCGCCTGCTCGGACACCACCGGGCCAAGCTCGGTGTCCTCGTCGATTCCGTCGCCCACCCGGATCTGCTCGGCGGCCTCGCGCAGAGCGGGCACCAGCCGCTCGTGGGCCTCCCCCACGGTGACGACCACCGAGCCGGCCATGCAGCGCTGCCCGGCGGCGCCGAAGGCCGATCCGACGATCCCGGCCACCGTCTTGTCGATCACCGCGTCCGGCATCACCACCATGTGGTTCTTGGCCCCGCCAAGCGCCTGCACCCGCTTGCCCGCTTGGGCCGAGCGCTCGTACACGATCTTGGCCACCGGCGCCGACCCGACGAACGACACCGCGTCGATCCCCCGGTGATCGAGGATCCCCTCCACGATCTCGCGCCCCCCGTTGACCAGGTTGACCACCCCGGGGGGCAGGCCCAGCGAGTCCAGCACCTCGAAGGCGATCTGCTGCGTGAGCGGCACCTGCTCCGACGGCTTCAGGATGAACGTGTTGCCACAGCCGATCGCGAACGGCAGGAACCAGAACGGCACCATCGCCGGGAAGTTGAACGGCACGATCGCCGCGCACACCCCCACCGGCTGACGAATCGTCTCCGCGTCGATCCCGCGCGACACGTCCTCCAGGATCCGGCCCTGCATCGTGGTGGGGATCGCGCACGCCGCCTCCACCATCTCGATCATGCGCGCCACCTCGGCCCGCGCGTCGCCGATCGTCTTGCCCATCTCGGTCGTCACCGAGCGCGCCAAGTCCTCCCGGCGCTCGTCCAGACCCGCCCGCAGGGCGAACAGGTGACGCGCCCGGGCGATCACCGACACGTCGCGCCACGCCGGCAGCGCCGCCCGCGCCGCGTCCACGGCCCGGTCCAGATCGGCGGCCGCCGACAGCGGGACCCTTGCCAGCACCTCGCCCGACGCCGGGTTGGTCACGTCCAGTGCCTCGGCTCCGTCGGACGCCGGAGTCCAGGAACCTCCTAGGTAGTTGTCGAGCAGGCGAACCGCGGCGGTGGCTTCCATGGGGCGAGCCTAGCCGCCGATAGGCGCGCGCGGATTCGAGCCCCAGAAGATCTGGGTGCCGGCCATGCCGATCAGATGGACCATCACGGTGTTGAGCACCATCGACTTGGCCGTGGCCGTGCCCACGCCCACCGGACCGCCGCTGGCCGTGTAGCCGTAGTAGCAGCCGATCAGCACGATGGCTGTACCCATCGCCATGGCCTTGATCAAGCTGAAGACGAGGTCCGGCGGGTTCTGGAACATCCAGAAGATCAGGAAGTAGCCACCCGAGCTGACCTCGCCGACCTGCTGGACCACCGCCAGATAGCTGGCGAAGAAGCCGGCCCCCACAGCGCCGATATAGATGAACGGCAACACGATCCAGCAGGCGAGCAGGCGGGTGGCGCAGAGAAAGACGAGCGAGTCCACGCCCATCACCTCGAGGGCGTCGATCTCGTCCGAGATGCGCATCGCGCCGATCTCGGCCACCAGACCGGTGCCGACCTTGGCCGACATCATGTAGCCGAAGGCGTAGGGGATGATCTCGCGCAGGTCGCACCAGGCGCTGAACACGCCCGCGTACGGCGGGGTGCCGGTGGAGCGGCTGAAATAGGCGCCCTCGATCCCGCACGTGAGGCCGAGCGTGAACGCGGTGCCCCAGATGACGAGCGCCGAGCCGAGGATCAGGATGCCGGCCTGCCGCAGCGCCTCGCCGAAGAAGCGGAGCACCCGACCTGAGACCACGGCCCCGGTGACACGCGCGCTGAAGCCCGCCACCTCGCCCAGATCGGAGATCCCGCGCACGCCACTGTGCTATCACAGTTAACGCTGTGTTGTCACAGCCGCACAGTTGGCTAGGCTGCCGGTGTGTCGCCAGATCCGGCCGACTACCGCTTGGTGCGACAGGACCCCGTGCCCCTGGGCACCCAGCTGGCGATCAAGCTCAAGGACCTGATCGCCTCCCGGGAGCTGGCGCCGGGCGATCAGCTGCCCAGCCTGCGAGAGCTCGCCGCGGCCGCCGGCGTGAACGTCAACACCGTGCGGTCGGTCTACCTGCGGCTGGAGAACGACGGGCTCGTGCGCACCGAGCACGGACGTGGGAGCTTCGTCGTGGGCTCGTCCTCCCCGGCGCTCGCCCGCCGGGAGCTTCGAGCCCAGATTGCCGCGCTCGAGGCGTCGCTGGTGCGGCTCCCGCCGCTCGCCAGCGAGGCCGAGGGCGCACGCCCCTCGCGGTCGCCGGGCGCCGGCCTGCTGTCGGAAGCGGAGCTCGAGGCGGTGCGGGACGGTCTCCAGCTTCGGCTGGCCGAGCTCGACCGCCAGCGCGAGGAAGTCGTTCGCCGGCTGGAGGTCTTCGAAACGGCGCCGGCGCGGCGTTCGACGGCGAGCATCACGGGCGCGCGGATCCGCTGGGTCGGAGCCTGATCAGGCGCCCGTGCCGCGAAACGGCCCCGTGATCTCGTAGATCGCCCCGGGACCGGGCTCGGCATCGTTCTCCGGGAAGGCGCGCTGTGAGGCCACGAACATGCGCTTCCCTGACGGGTCGAACGTCACACCGGTCAGCTCGGAGCGCGCGTGCTGCGGTCCGGTGACCGACAGGAACTTCGACACCTTGCGATCGCGATCGATCACGCCCATGTCGATCTCCTCGGTGGCCAGGTCCTCGCACACGAACACCTCTCCCCCGCGCGAACCGGTGAGCTGGTCCACCCGTAGTAGCGGGGCGCTACGGGAGGCCAGGCCGTCGTAGATGACTTCGATGCGCTCGCGGCGCGTGTCGTAGGCGTGCACGCGGTGATCGGCGGTGGTGCTCACGTAGAGCGTCGAGCCGTCGAGCCAGATGCCCTCACCGCGCTCGAACTGCCGGCTGCCCGGCACCTGGCGGCGGGTGCGCTCCCGGCGGGCCAGCGGATCGGGCACCTTCACCCAGCCGACCCGGCCGCCGCGGTCGACACGGGCGATCTCGAGGCGCCCGGCCGACAGGTCCGGCCAGCGCTCGGGGGTGAAGCGGTACAGGCCGCCGTCGATCAGGTCCTCGGTCAGGTAGATCCGGCGAGCGCCGGCGTCCACGGCGGCCGCCTCGTGCTTGAAGACGCCCATCGCGGGGTGGGCCACCGCGCGCCTACGTCCGGACGGATCGCACTCCCACACGAGCCCGTCCTCGACCTCCTCACACGACAGCCAGGTGCCCCACGGGGTGGCCCCGCCGGAGCAGTTCTGGGTGGTGCCGCCGAGGATCCGGTAGGCGTCGGTGACGTCGCCGTGGCGGTCGAAGCGCAGCGCGGACGCCCCGCCGCGGTAGTCCTCGGAGTTGGACACGAGCACGAAGCCTCCGTCGTCGCGACCGAACGCGGCCATCCCGTCCGACGCCACGTGCCAGCGGTAGTCGCTCGCACCCACCGGCTCCCCGCCGCGAGCCACCACCCGCGAGCCAAAGCCCTCGGGCAGGCGCACGCCGTTGGCGTCGGGCGCGGCCAGCGGGCCATACCCCTCGCCCTTCCTGAGCGGCGCGCTCTGGGCTTCCCCGAACAGGTCGTCCCAGAAGGCGACGCCGAGCGAGACCGCCGCCACGCCGCCCAGCCCCATTCCGATCAGCTCCCGTCGGCGAACGGCGGCCATGCCGGGCCAGTCTGGCAAGGCACAGGGAGAGCCGGTGAAGACCCTGCAAACAGCCCGTAAAGAGCTTGTGACCGACCCGCGGCTACGCCGCGACGGGCAGCTCGTGGCGCTGCCGGATGTCGTACAGCGTGTCCCGCTCCGCCGCGGGGCGACCGGCCGCATGAGCTGCGCCGATCAGGTCGTGCGGCTCGAGCATGACGCCGTGGTAGGAGCCCGCCATCCGCGAGATCGACTCCTCCATCAGCGTGCCGCCCAGGTCGTTCACGCCCCAGCGCAGCGCTTCGGTGGCCGCGTCGAGACCCATCTTCACCCAGCTCGCCTGGAGACTCGGGATCGTCCGGCCGAGGGCCAGCCGGAAGGCCGCTGTGTGCTTGAGGTTCTCCTCCCGCGAGATCTCCTCGATTCCGTGGGTGCGGCCGAGCAGCGTGTGAAAGGGGATGAACGAGAGCGGCACGAACTCGGTGAAGCCGCCGGTGCGCTGCTGGAGCTCCCGCACCACGCGCATGTGCTCGGCCAGCTCCCAGGGCTCCTCGATGTGGCCGAACATCACCGTGACCGTGGAGCGCAGGCCGGCCTCGTGGGCGGCCTCGATGATCTCCACCCAGCGCGCCACCGGCAGCTTGTTCGGGGAGATGCGCTGTCGCACGCCGTCGTGGAGCACCTCGGCCGCGGTGCCCGGCAACGAACCGAGGCCGGCCGCCCGCAGACGGGCGAACACCTCATCCAATGGGATGTCGGCTGCGAGATGGTCGACCTCCATCGGCGAGTAGGCGTGCATGTGCAGCTGCGGCGCCGTGTCCTTGGCCACGCGAAGCCAGTGCTCGTAGTCGGCGATGGTCCACTCAGGGTGGATGCCCGACTGCATGCAGATCTCGCTGGCACCGAACTCGACCGCATCCAGCACCCGGTGTCGAAACTCCTCCTCGGAGTGCTCGTAGGCGTCGGGCGAGCGCCGTCCCTGGCCGAAGCCGCAGAACGCACAGCCCACGGTGCAGATGTTCGAGACGTTGATGTTGCGGTTGACCACGAAGGTCACCGTGTCCCCCGCCAGCTCGAAGCGCAGCTCGTCAGCGGCCTGGCGCATGTCCTCGATCGCCTCCGGCCGGGTCTCGCCGAACAGCGCCGTGAGCTCGTCCTCGCTCAACGGCTGCCCGTCGCGCGCACGGGCCACCGCGCCGGCCACCAGCTCACGGCGGATCGTCCGGTCCTCACGCCGCCCGGACCCGCGCCTCGGGATGAAGCTCCAGAAGCTCGCCTTGATCACGTCGAGCACGCCCTGCTCGAGCCAGTCGCTGTCCATGTACTGCGGGTACACGCACAGCCGCTCGGTGAGCGCGTAGCCGCGGGGGGCGAGCTGCTTGCGCATCGTGTGCACCGACGGGAACGGATGCTCCGGCGAGATGTGGTCGCCGTTGGCCGACAGGCCGCCGAGGTCCGTGGCGCCCTCATCCACCAGCGGTAGCCACCAGTCGGAGAGGTTGGGCGGGATCTGCACCCCCACGTCGGGCATGAGGCGCCGGCACACTCGTACCAGCTCCCGCATGTCGTCCAGCGAGATCGGTGAGGCCCAGCCCGGCGGCTCGAGCGCCTCACCGTGCTGTTGGGGAGAACGAACGCTCGCGCGCGCCGCGCGCTCGCTGGACTGCCGCTGAGCCTCGTCGGCGATCTGAGCGGGCTCGGCGCCGTAGTAGCGCGGATGGGCGACGAAGTTCTGCAGGATCACCTCCTGGAGGTGGCCGTACTCGGCGTGCACGGCGGCCAGCGCCTCGAGGCCGGCCACCCGCTCCTCGGCCGACTCGCCGATCCCCACGAGGATCCCGCTGGTGAACGGGATGCGCAGCTCACCCGCCGCCCGGATCGTGGCCAGGCGCACTTCCGGGTGCTTGGTCGGCGACCCCTGGTGGACCACCAGGTCGGGGTTGACCGACTCCAGCATCAGCCCCTGCGACGCGGTCACCTCGCGCAGGCGCCCGAGGTCCTCTCGGGAGAGCGCACCGAGGTTGGTGTGGGGCAGCATCCCGCGTTCGAGCGCCCGTTCACAGGCCCAGGCCACATAGGCGGTGAAGTCGGCGTGCCCGTATTCGCCCAGCCGCTCGGCCACCACCGGATTGACCTCGGGCTTTTCACCGGTCAGCACGAGCAGCTCCTTGGCGCCGCGCCGGGCCGCGTCGTCGAGGATCTTCTCCACCTCCTGCGGCGAGTGGAGGTGCGCCTGGTGGGTGGCGAAGGCGCAGTACTTGCAGTAGCACCGGCAGGTGCGCGACAGCGAAAGCGTGAAGTTCCGCGAGAAGGTGACCCGCCGCATTGGCCCAGTCTAGGTAGGCACACGCACGGGCGAGTGCGCGGCGCTCAGCCCGCCCGCGCCTAGCCTTGCCGGCGTGCGCCGCCTGATGCTCGCCCCGCTGGTGCTGCTCGCCGCCTGTGGCGGGGGCGAGACCGGGCGCGAGGCCACGCTCGCCCTCGACTTCCAGCCCAACGCCGTCCACGCCGGGATCTACGCCGCCGAGCGTGAGGGCGGGGACGTGAATCTCGAGGTGCGCGTGCCGGGCGCGTCAACCGACTCGCTGAAGCTGCTGGCGGCCGGCCGCGCGGACATGGCCGTGGTGGACATCCACGACCTCGGGCTGGCGCGTGAACGGGGCAGCGACGTGGTGGGCGTGGGCGCGCTGGTCCAGCGTCCGCTGGCCGCTGTCATCGCCCGCGCCGGGGAGGTGCGCCGGCCGCGGGACCTGGAGGGGCGCCGCGTGGGCGTGACCGGGCTGGCCTCCGACCAGGCGGTGCTGCGCGCCGTGGTGGAGGCGGACGGGGGCGATTACCGACGGGTGGAGACGGTCACCATCGGCTTTGCCGCGGTGCCGAGCCTGGTCACCGGGCGGGTCGACGCGGTGGTCTCGTTCTGGAACGTCGAGGGTGTTGCCCTCCGCGCGCGCGGCGTGCGCACCCGCGAGTTCCGGGTTGACGAGTTCGGAGCGCCGCGCTACCCCGAGCTCGTCCTGGCGGTGGAGCGCGAGACGCTCGATGAGCGGCGCGAGCTCATCGACACGGTGCTCGCCGCAGTGGCGGCCGGAACCCGGGCCGCACTCCGCGACCGGCGCGCGGCGGTCGACGATCTGGTGCGGGCCTCGGGGGCGGACCGGCCGCTGATCCGTGCCCAGCTCGGGGCCGTGGCGCCGGCGCTGCGTCCCCCGATTCGCCTCGACCGGCGGGCGCTGGAGGGGTGGGCCGACTTCGACCTGCGCTTCGGAATCCTCGACGCTCGGCCCGACGTGGACCGTGCATTTGCCGTGCCGCGTGGTAAATGATTCGTCGCAACGCGCCGATCATCAAACTGAACGTGCCCTACTACTTCACCAACCTGAGTCTCTACCGGCGCCTGGCCGTGTTCGTGTGGCTGCTGGGTGGTGCGCTCGTACTGCTTCTGTTCGCCTTCGCGCCGCCCACCGAGGCGATCGGCGACGCCGGCTGGTGGCTGGGCGGCGCGAGCGTGGTGGTGTCGCTGGCGATGGCCGCTTGGATCGCCCGGCCGGCCTCTCACATCACGGTCAGCCTGCTGTCCTGGAGCAGCTTCCTGGGCCTCGCCCAAACGGCCATGCTCCAGTGGCTTGCCGGCGGGGTCGACGCGCCCTACAACGAGCTGCTGCTGCTCAACGTCTTCGGCAGCGCCTCGCTTCACCCCGCGCGCCGAATGCCGGCCTACCTCGTGCTGGTGGCAGCGGTGGCGATCGCCCCGCTCCTCTACGACGGCTGGGACCGAGCCACCGCCGGCGCCACGGCCGCCTATCTCGTGCTGCTCACCGGGATCGCGCTGCTGTCGATGCTGTTCGTGCGGGGCACCGACGAGCAGAAGGCCGGGCTGCGAGCCGCTGAGCAGCTGGCCGAGGAGTCCGCCCGCACCGACGCGCTCACGCGGCTGGCCAACCGGCGGGCCTTCGACGAGACGCTCACCCAGGAGCTCGCGCGCGTGCAGCGCAACGGTGCCCCGCTGAGCCTGATGGTCGGCGACCTCGACGGCTTCAAGAGGATCAACGACGAGTTCGGTCACCTCATCGGAGACGAGCTCCTGGTCCGCGCCGGGGCGGCGATCGAGGGCGCGATTCGGCGCGGCGATCGCTGTTTTCGGTGGGGCGGCGACGAGTTCGCCGTGCTGCTGCCCGACACCGCCCGCGACGACGCCAGTCGCGTGTGCGAGCGCGTCAGCGCCGCGGTCCGCGTGGAGGTCCAGGCGCCCGACGGTCAGGCCGTCACGATCTCCTGCGGCCTGGCCGAGCTGGCCCGGGAGATGGACGCCGACGAGCTGACCGGCACCGCCGACCTCGCGCTGATGGACGAGAAGGCCCGTCGCCGGGCCGACCTGGCGATCTAGCCGGCGCGCAGCATCGCCTCGACCAGAGCAGCCGGCTCGCGCGCCATGCGCGAGCGCGGCACCACCCGCTCGAAGCCCGCCTGCTCGGCGCGCGTGCGGACGTCCTGCTCGACGTGCGAGTAGAAGCCGAGCCGGGGCAGGCCCGCCGACCTCGACCGCTCGATCTGCTCGTCCGGATCCGCGGTCAGGTCCACCACCAGCAGCTCGGCGCCGTCATCGGGAGCGACGAGGTCGTGGCCGGCGGCGCTGAGAGCGCCCTGGAGCTTCGAGCCGAAGAGCAGGTCAGGGCAGAGCAGAGCGACCCGGGCCATGCCGCAGCTACTGGTCGCGCCGTCGGCGAAATTCCTGGCGCACCGACTCCGGACGGCCCCACATCTGGACCACCTCGACCCGGCCGGTCCGGGCCTCGCGCACGGCCAGCTCGCCGGCGATGCCCAGCTCGTCGATCAGGGCAAGCGTCCCGTGGGCGGTCTCCGCAGCGGCCGCGTGCCCGAACTCGTGGGCCACCCGTATGCGCCAGTGCCAGTCCGCTTGGGAGTACGGCAACGCGTTGATCTGGACCATGAGCGTGGCGGCCTCGATGTAGCGGTCCTCGTCGAAGATGCGCATGTCGAGCTCGAGCTGGGTCCAGTCGGGCGGCAGCGTGTCGACCACGGCCTGGAAGTCGTCGGCGAGCGGCATCCGGGACCAGAGGCTACCCGGTGGTGACCACGCGCATGGCCTGCGCCAGCTGATCTCCGAAGGCGTGGCGGCGCCCTTGGGCACGCACCGTGAGCGGCCCGCCGAACGGCTCGCGCCCGGTCAGCTCGAGCTCGTCGCCCGGCGCGATCCCGCGCTCGGAGAGGTAGCGGAGCATCTCCGAATTGGAGTCGGACACGCGGGTGAAGACGCCCCGCTCGCCGGGGCGGAGGTCCGCGAGAGCGCGGGTGGGTTCCTCGTCGATCTCGCCGTCCGCGGTGGGAATCGGATCGCCGTGCGGGTCGTGGGTCGGGTTGCCCAGCTTGTCGGCGATCAGCTCCGAGAGCTCGGGCGAGATGGCGTGCTCGAGGCGTTCCGCCTCGTCGTGCACGCGATCCCAGGGCATGCCGAGCGCCTCGGCCAGATAGAGCTCGAGCAGACGGTGGTGACGCAAGACGGCCAGCGCCACCCGCTTCCCCGGGCGCGTGAGGCGGACACCGTGGTAGGGCTCGCGCGAGACCAGGCCCATCGCCTCGAGGCGCTTGACCATCGAGGACGCGGAGGCCGGTGAGACGTCGAGCCGCTCGGCGAGCGCCGAGGTGGACACGGGCTCCTTGCTGCGCTGGGACAGCGACCAGATCGCCTTGGCGTAGTCCTGGACGGCGCCCGTGATCTCGCTGGTGTCGGTGTTCGTGGCCATCAGACGGAGATGAGCAGCCCGGTCACGTACATCACGAGCAGGCCGGTGAGCAGGCCGATGGAGGCGAGCGGATGCAGGAAGCGGCCGGTGTCGTCGCGCACCTGGGGGGCGATCTGGACGATGACCTGGGCGATGGCGCCGGCGCCGATGCCGAACATCAGTGCGGCCAGGCTCGGGTTGAAGGCCGACGCGCCGATCCAGGCGCCGACCACGGCCGGAGCGCCGGCCAGCACGCCCAGCCCGACCAGGCGTCCCAGCCGCACCCGCGGCTCGCGGGACACGGGGGCGACGATCGCGAGGCCCTCGGTGGTGTTGTGGATGGCGAAGCCCACCACCAGCGCCGCGCCGAGCGCCAGGGAGCCGACGGCGTAGGCGGAGCCGATCGCCAGTCCTTCCCCGAGGTTGTGGAGGCCAATCCCGAGCGCCACCAGGAAGGCGGCCCGGTAGCCAAAGCTGGCGCCCGCTTTCTCGGTCTTTTCCTTCTCGCGCCCCTTGCGCGCTCTCAGCCAGGAATCCGTGGCGGCGAGGGCGAGGTACGCCCCCGCGGCGCCGAGCCAGACCAGCGCCGCGCCGCCGAGGGAGGCCGGGCCGGCGCCCGCCAGCTCGGTGCCCTCCAGCAGAGCGTCGACGCCGAGGAAGGCGAGCAGGCCGATGGTGAAGGCGAGCAGGAAGCGCATCCAGCGGCGGTCCACCCCGCGCACCCAGGGCAACCACAGCATCCCGATGGCCACCGGGATGACACCCACGTAGAGGCCGATCAGGGCCATCAGCCCGTAGAAGCCGACATCCGCTTCGGGCGTGTCGACCGCCGCCTCGATGGCGTGATCGATGGTCGCGCCGGTGGCGGTGAGCAGCACGACGTCGTACGCCTGACCCTCCAGCCACGGGTACTGGGCGTCGATCGTGGAGGTCCCGAGGCGGCCGATCTCGTCGTTCGACTGGGTGAAGTCGACGAAGGCGTCGTTGATGATCACCTGCCGGATCTCCACCGGATCCGCTCCATCGTTGCGAACGTGGAGCTCGATCTGGCCCGGCTCCAGCACCGTCCGCTCCACCGCGAGGTTCTCCTCGGGCACGCCGATGCGGTCCAGCCCCGGCGCGTCGAGCGCCACGAACAACCCGATGGCAAGCGCCAGTACCAGCAGCGGCGCCAGGCCCGCGATCCAGCCCGGGCGGCGGCTGGTGAGCGTGGCGGCCTCCATCAGTCGACCACCTCGAAGAAGCCCATCCAGCCCAATTCGGCGAACTCGGAGACGTGCGCGTGGAACATGTACTTGCCGGTGTAGGGGAAGCGCAGCTCGAGGATCCCGCGCTCGCCCTGGCCCTGGATGACGGTGTCGGTGAAGTCGCGCGACTCGAGCTTCGTGCCCGTCGGGTAGTAGTCGAAGAAGTTCGCGTGGATGTGAAACGAGTTGACGAAGTCGTACTCGAGCACGTTGACCAGGTAGATCCGCACGAGCTCGCCGCGCTTGACCCGAACAGGACGGTGCATGTACTCGAAGGCGACGGTGTTGACGGCGTAGACGTCGTTGGCGCGATCGAAGTTCGTGTCGAACCCGTTCATCACCATCACGAGCTCGTCCGCAGGTGGGCGGCCGTCCTTGGGGTCGATGATGAAGGTCCCGTAGAGCCCCTTGGCGATGTGCTCGGCCAGTGGCGTGGAGTGGCAGTGGTAGAGGTGCAGGCCGAACGGCGTGGCGTCGAACTCGTAGACGGTGCTGCGACCCGGGTCGATGTTCCCGGCGCCCACGTCGGGGATGCCGTCCATCACGTCGCGGTGAACGCCGTGGAAGTGCATGGTGTGAGGGTGCGTGCCCCCGTTGACAAAGCGGACCCGCAGCCGCTCGCCCTCGCGCGCACGCAGCGTCGGCCCGGGCACCCGCCCGTTGTAGGTCCAGGCCAGGTACTTGACACCCGGGGCGACCTCGATCTCCTTCTCCTGCGCGACTATCTCCCACTCGCGCACGCCGCCGACCACCCGTCCCTCGTCGAAGTCGCGCAGGATCTCCTGAGGGTCGAAGCCGTTGACGGCGGGGTCGACCCGGCCCTTGGCGCCGATGTGATCCGAGGCGCGGTGGATGGCCGCGCGGTGGCCGTTGTGCTCGGCGGCGGAGGCGCCACTGTCGTGCAGACCCCGGTGGGGCACGATCTCGTGAAGGACCGGAATGGTGGCCCCCACGGCGGCAGCGCCGCCGAGGAGACGGCGCCGAGAAAGTTTGTTTGATCCAGAATCCATGCTTTGCCTAATATACGACCACGATTTAGGCTTGTCTAAAAGTACACTGTGGCTGTGATCGCCACAACCGACTACGAGCTCGTGACCGAGGCAGTGGGTCTCGTCGACCGCTCCGACCGGGCCAAGTTCGTCGCGCGGGGCGGCGAAGCCGCCGATTTCCTCCAGGGCCAGGTCTCGAACGACGTGGAGGCGCTCCCACCGGGGGGCGGCTGTTACGCCACGATCCTGACCACCAAGGGCAAGCTGCGCACCGACCTGCGCATCCTGCGCTCGCCCGGCGGCGACTTCTTCTGGCTCGACACCGAGGCCATCGGCCACGCCGTGGTGCGCCACATGCTCCAGACCTACTCGCTGGGCCGCGACGTCCAGTGGGAGGACCTCACCGCCGGCCACTCGATCCTGTCGCTGGTGGGCCCCGGCGCCGACGCGCTCGTCGAGCCCACGCCGGGCGCCGTCGAGCACTCCGTGATCGACTCCGGCGAGGGCCTGTGGGCGCGCACCGACCTCGGCCTCGATCTGCTCTGCGCCGCCTCGCGGGCGGGCAAGTGGCGTGAGCGGCTCGGCGTGGAGGAGGTCTCCGGTGAGGCCGTCGAGTGCGTGCGGATCGAATCCGGGCGGCCGCGCCTCGGCTACGACATGGACGCCGAGACCATGCCCCAGGAGGCGGGCATCAACGACCGGGCGGTGAGCTTCACCAAGGGGTGCTACGTCGGCCAGGAGACGGTCGCCCGGCTGCACTACCGCGGCAAGCCCAACCGCCACCTGCGCGGGCTGAGGCTGTCCGAGCCGGGCGAGCGGGGCACCGACATCCTGCTCGGCGAGCGAGTGGTCGGACGCGTGGCCTCCACCACCGTCTCGCCGCGCTTCGGCCCGATCGCGCTCGCGCTGGTGCGCCGCGAGGCCGAGCCGGGCAGCACGGTCACCGTGAACGGCGCCGGCGCCGAGGTCGTCGGGCTACCGTTCACCCGTGACTGAGACCCCCCGGCGCACCCCGTCGAGCCGCCGCGGGCTGGGCGGCGACAGTCCCCTGTTCGGCGGACCCCTGGCCGAGGCGGGGCGCGAGGAGCCTCGCCCCCGTGAACCGGGCTGGGACGCGCGCGCCAGCGAGCTCGACCTGCCGGTGGAGGCCTCCTCCCCTGAGGCGCCCCGGCATGACGGCCTGCACGACCTGCGCGAGCTGCGCGGGCTCGTGCCGTCCGCCGAGCCGGGCCGCGAGCTCGACGACTGGGGACGCTCGCAGCGCGTGTTCGATCTCATCGAGCCGCTGCTCGACTTCTACTACCGCCACTGGTTCAGGGTCACGGTCGAGGGGATCGAGAACGTGCCCGCCGAGGGCGGGGCGCTGATCGTGTCCAATCACTCCGGGGCGCTGCCGCCGGACGCTCCGATGATCATGCAGGCGATCCGGCACGAGCATCCACGGCCCCGGCCGGTCTACATGCTCGGCGAGCACTGGTTCAAGGGCTATCCCGGCGTGGGCATGCTGGCCAACAAGATCGGGCTGGTGGCCGCCCACCCGGCCAACGCCCAGCGGCTGCTGCGCGACGAGGACCGGCTCGCGCTCGTGTTCCCCGAGGGACAGAAGGGGAGCCGCAAGGTGTTCTGGCAGCGCTACCGCCTGCGCCGCTTCGGGCGCGGCGGCTTCGTCCGCACGGCGATCCGCTCGGGGGTGCCGATCGTGCCCGTGGCCGTGATCGGCGCCGAAGAGGCCATGCCCATCTTCGCTCACGTGCCCCTGCTTCAGCGGCTGACCGGGCTCATCTACTTCCCCGTCAATCACGCCTTTCCCCAGTTCGGGCTGGCGGCCGCCCTGATGTACCTCCCGGCGAAGTTCACGATCCGCTTCCTCGAGCCCGTGGACCTCTCGCGCTACGGCCCCGAGGACGCCGACGACGTCGCGCTGGTCCAGCGGCTGGCCGAGCGCATCCGGCTGCAGATCCAGGAGGAGCTCGACGATCTCGTGCTCGCGCGCCGGTCCGTGTGGTTCGGTTAAGTTGTCCGCCGTGAGCTCGAGCCGAGTACGCGGTCGCGGAGTTCCCGCGGCCGCCGTGGTCGCGGCGCTGGCCGTGGCCGCGGGAACCGGCTGTGGCGGCGATGAGGACTTCGCCAACGATCCCAGCCCACCCGTCCGGGCCGAGCTCACGGGCGTGATTCAGGCCGACAAGGTCAGCGTCTCCCCGCGCCGCCTGGGCGCCGGCCCGATCCGAATCACGATCTCCAACCAGACCGAGGACACGCACACGGTCACGCTCGAGGGTGAGTCCCTCACGCGCCGCTCGGGCAACGTCAGCCCGGGCGACACCACCACCCTGCAGAACACCCTGGCCCCGGGGAGCTACGAGGTGCGCGCGGGGTCGGAGCGCGCGGTGGCGAAGGAGATCGAGCCCGCCACGCTGCAGATCGGCCCGGAGCGGCCGGCCTCCAACAACGACCTGCTCCTGCCTTGATCAGAGAGCGAGCTGGTCGGTCTCCGCGGCGGGCGCTTCCGGCTCCGCGGCGGTGGGCGGCTCCGGCTCGGCGGTGGGCGACTCCGGCTCCGCGGCCGGCGGCTCCGGCGTGACGGCCTGCTCCTCCGCCGGGCGCACCAGCACGTCGAGCTCCTGCAGGTGCCCGCGCACGCGGGCGGCCATCGATTCGACGATGTCGTAGGCCTTGTCGATGCTCGTCTTGGCCCCTGTGAGCTGAAGCTTGACCTTGCGCTCCTCGGCCAGCGCGGCCAGGGCCCGCTCGATCGTGTCGCGCAACGCGCCCGCGTCGATCCCGTCGGCGTCGGCGCGCTTCATCAGCACGCGCGCCCGGGCCAGGCGATAGCCGAGCTCGAGCGGCAGGGAGCCGGTCTCGGGATCTAGGGCCACCACCAGCTTGTCGCCGTTGTACTCGCGCAGCGGCTCGAGCTTGGCGGGGACCTCCTCGCCCGTGGGGACCACGAGCACGGCGAAGTCGGCGCTGCGCTCGGCCATCGCCTTGTCGAGCTCGGCCATCGCGGACTGCCGCGACAGCTTGCGGTCCTTGGCCTCCACCACCAGCCGCCCGCGCGCGGGGCCGTTGCACGCGTCGATGGCCACCACCACGTCTCCCACCTTGCCGGTGGCCTCGAGCTGGTCACCCACGGCCTCCGCCACGTCGCCCTGAGCCAGGGCCATGCGGTCCACGGTGTCGCTCACCTGCTGCTCGAAGCTGCGGCCCTTTGCGGTGCCTCGCTCGCGCTCGGCCTCGACCTCCTCCAGCTTGCTCTTCTCGTCGCGAAGCGCCTGGAGCTCCGTCTGGACCTCGCCCAGCTTCTGGAGCAGCGCTCTCTGCGTGGCGTCCGAACGGTGGGCCGCCTCGTTGATCGAGCGCACGGCGGCGGACTTGAAGTCGGCCAGCGGGTTGCGGTCGTCGGCCGCCGAGAACTGGCGGATCAGGTCCTCGCGCGACCGCGCCAGGGTCTCGCCCACCGCCTCGCGCACCCGATTCTGGACCGAGACCGAGCTGCCGTCGCCGAAGCGCCGCTCGAGCTCCTTGGCCAGCCGGCCGTCGTCCTCACCGAAGACATCAGCGAACTGCTGCTCGAAGAACTCGGCGATCGTGCGAGCGCGCTCCGCGAACTCCCGCTGAACGTCCTGCGAGCTCTTCTCGAACTCGGTCCTCACGAACTCGGCGTTGGCCGCGGCCTGCTCGCGGTCGAGCACACGCGCACCGATCTCGACGGCGTCGCGCATCAGCTTGACCGGATCCTCGCCGGTCTGCTCGCGCTCGGTCACCAGCCGAACGGCGCAATCGTCGTCCACCACGAGGCCGTCCACGACCACGCGTTCGCCCACCACCCGGACGTTGGGCTGCCTTAGAGGGGTTGCCGCTTCCATGATGTCTGAGTCGCACCGTAGGGGTGGGACCTGACGGAACGGGCGAAGACGGCCGCAGTCAGGCTGCGGCGGGCAGCGGCGGCAGCCAGGCCGGGGGGAGCGCGCGCGGCAGGCGCCCGGCCTGGGCGCTGACCAGGCTCAGCGCGAGGCGGCCGGCGGGGCGGCCCTCCACGTACGGGCGGGTGTCGTCCATGGTCAGCAGCAGGCTGACGCTGGTGGCGATCTGGAAATCGGCCACGTTCGGCTCCGCGCCGCCGATCACGCCTTCGTCGACCAGGCGGTCGACGTGGTCGATCAGCCCCGGCAGCGCCGCCAGGTCGCGCCGGACGGCCTCGTCGGTGGCGTGGTTGAGCCGGGCCGCCAGGTGAACGACGGGCGGCGCGGTGGCGGCGGCCAGCGAGACCGGGATCCCGAGGTGCGCGCCCTCGAGGTAGGTGGCGAGCGTCGAGCGGTCGCGCTTGAGCGCGGCCCAGACGATCCGGCGGGGGACCGGCTGGAGCACCTCGTCGCCCCAGCTCTCCGCGGCCTCGACCGCGGCGCGGCGCTCCGGGTCGGCCGGCAACAACGGCGGGTCCGGCACCAGCGAGTCCAGCGCCAGCGCGATCTGCCGCGTGCCCTGGACCCTGGCCCCCTGGATGCGCAGGGCGGGCACGGTGACCCCCGGGAAACCGACCGCCCGCAGCACGAGGCGGTGAACCCCGGCCACGAGATCCACGCGCCGGTACTCGACCCCCTTGCGCTGCAGCATCAGCTCCGCGGCGAGGGCCGGGTGAGAGGCAGGAACGCCGAACAGGGTGGCGGGCACGGCGCGATCGTACGGCAACCGAACTGCTCCCCGCGCCCGAGCCCGCCACCTGCGATACTTGCTTGCGTGCAAGCATCTGTTGCCGCTACCACCCAGACCGCCGACGAACTCTCACGCGACCTCGGTGTCTTCGTCAACCGGCTGCTGGCCTCCACCCACCGCGATCTGTTCGCGGCCATCGAGAAGGCCGGCCTGTCGATCACCCAGGTCAAGTGCCTGCAGGTGCTCTACGAGGCGGACGCCCCGCTGTCGCTCGGCGCCGTCTCCGACTCGCTCGGACTCTCGCTTCCGGCGATCAGCCGAGCGGTGGATGCGCTCGTGCGCCGTGGCGAGGTCAAGCGCGAGGAGGACCCGCGCGACCGCCGCTCCAAGCTCATCACCGCCACGGCGCGCGGCCGCGCCACCACCGAGCGGCTGCTGGCACTGCGCCTGGCCGGCATCAGGACCTTCGTGGCCGAGCTCGAGCCCGCCGAGCAGCAGGCGCTCGCCGACGCGCTCTCACCCGTACTTCAAAGGACCGCCCCATGACCAACCGCATCCGTCTGAACGACGAGAACCGCCGCTGGTGGACCCTGGCCGCGATGTGCTTCGCCCTGTTCATGATCATGCTGGACAACACGGTCGTGAACGTGGCGCTGCCGTCGATTCAGGACGACCTCGGCGCCAGCCTCTCGGGGCTCGAGTGGACGGTCAACGCCTACACGCTCACCTTCGCGGTCCTGCTCGTGACCGGCGGGCGGCTGGGCGACATCTTCGGACGGCGCCGGATGTTCCTGTTCGGCGTAGTGGTGTTCGCGCTGTCGAGCGCGGCGATCGGCCTGGCGCCCGACCAGGGCCTGCTCGTGGCCGGCCGCGCGGTTCAGGGCGCGGGCGCGGCCTTCATGATGCCGGCCACCCTGTCGATCATCACCAACGCCTTCCCGCCCGAGGAGCGCGGCAAGGCGATCGGCACCTGGGCCGGCGTCTCCGCGCTGGCGCTCGCCATCGGCCCGGTGGTGGGCGGAGCGCTGGCCGAGTACGTGTCCTGGAGGGCGATCTTCTTCCTCAACCTGCCGGTGGCGGTGGGCGCGGTGGTGGTCACGCTGTTCGCGACCCGGGAGTCACGCGACGAGACCACCGACCACCACGTGGACATCCCGGGGATCGTGGCCCTGTCCGGCGGTCTGACCGCACTGGTGCTCGCCCTGGTGGAGGGCAACGCGTGGGGCTGGGGCTCGCCCGAGGTCATCGCTCTGCTCGGGCTGTCGGTGCTGGGCCTGGTGGCCTTCGCGGTGATCGAGTCGCGCGTGCGCGAGCCGATGGTGGACTTCACCTTCTTCCGCTCGAAAACCTTCCTCGGCGCGAACGCGGTCGCCTTCATCGTGACCTTCTCGATGCTGGCGATGTTCTTCTTCCTCGCGCTCTACATGCAGAACATCCTCGGCTACTCGGCCGTGGAGGCGGGCGTGCGCTTCCTGCCCTCGACGCTGATGATCGTGCTGATCGCTCCGCTGGCGGGGCGCATGTCCGACCGCATCGGCCCCCGGCCGCTGATGGTCACCGGCCTGGCCCTCACCACGATCTCGCTGCTGCTGCAGACCCGCATCGACGTCGACACCGGCTATGGCCTGCTGCTGCCCTCGTTCATCTTGATGGGCATCGGCCTGGCGCTGGTGATGTCGCCGATGTCGACCGCCGCCATGAATTCCGTGACCGCCTCAAAGGCGGGTGTGGCGTCGGGCATCCTCTCGATGAGCCGCATGGTGGGCGGCACCTTCGGCGTCGCGGCCATCGGGGCGCTGTTCCAGCACCTGGCGCGGAACGAGCTGTCGAACAACCTGGCCGGCACCGGCGTGAGCGCCGCCACGCGCGAGCGGATCGTGGAGAACCTCGGCTCCGGTGCGGTGGGCAACCTCCCGCCCGAGGCGGCCGAGGCGGCCCGGGACGCCTTCATACACGCGCTGTCGAACGGCATGTGGCTGGCCGCGGGCGTGGCCGCGGCGGGCACCCTGATCGCGCTGGTGACGATCGCGCCAAAGAGCGCCGCCGCTGCCGGGACGACGCGGCGCGCGGAGGCGCCGCCGGCCGAGGCGCCGGTGGCGGGTTAGGGCGACGCGGTCAGGCGGACGGCGCGACACCGCGTCGGCAGCGACCACTAGTCACAGTCGGGGGAGCGGCCGAGGGTGACCTCGCGCCCGCTGGGCCGAGGGCGAGCCGCTCGAGTTGAGGCTCGTGCCAGGCCGCGCGCAGGCCCGAGAGCGTCGTGGACGTGCGGGCAACCGCCCGGTGCAGCACACGCTCGAGGCCGCCCGAAGGCGGCAGGTCGGAGAGCAGATCGTCGAGCTCGCGACGGTTGCGGGCGCGGTATGCGCGCTCGACTCGGTGCGAGAAGGTATCGGCCGAGATGCGCCCCGACACGGTGCCGTCGCGCAGCGAGCGGACGATCTGCTCGCGGTCACGATCTGACGGGCGTCCCGGCACCGGCGTGGGTGCATCCACGGCCATGCCCGAAGTCTGACGCTTCGGCAGCCTCGGCGCCAGGTGCGTTCATGCGCCGCGAGCCCGGCGCCGCCGGTAACCTCTCGCCCCCCTCTGAGACCGCGGAAGGACTGAGACCGAAACCAATGGCCGTCGATGTGAGCAAGCTGTCCGAGCTGGACGTCGAGCCCGGCGAGCTGCCGGAGACCATGGCCGCCTGGGTGATCCGTGAGGAGCGCCTGGGCGAGCCGCGCGACGCGTTCCAGCTCGAGGAGATCGAGGTGCCCGAGCCGGGCGCGTTCGAGGTGATCGTCCGGGTGATGGCCGCCGGGGTGAACTACAACAACGTGTGGGCCGCCCTGGGGCAGCCCGTGTCGGTCATGCGCTACGGCGACCACCCCGAGTTCGGCCACCACATCGGCGGCTCCGACGCCTCGGGCGTGGTCTGGAAGGTCGGCGCGGGCGTGACGCGCTGGAAGCCCGGCGACGAGGTCGTCCTCCACTGCAACATGGCCTCCTACGAGGATCCGGAGGTCCACGGCCTCGATCCGCTGGCCGCGCCCAGCCAGATGATCTGGGGTTACGAGACCACCTGGGGCTCGTTCGCCCAGTTCACCAAGGTGCAGGCCCAGCAGCTCCTGCCCAAGCCAAAGGGGCTCACCTGGGACGAGGCCGCCTCGTACGGGCTCGTCTACTTCACGGCCTACCGCATGCTCATCACCCAGTGCGACATCCAGGCCGGCGACCGCGTGCTGATCTGGGGCGCCGCCGGCGGCCTCGGAGTGTTCGCCACCCAGATCTGCAAGCTGGCCGGGGCCCACGCCGTCGGCGTGGTTTCGAGCGCCGAGAAGGGCGAGCTGGTCAAGAAGCTGGGTGCGGTCGACTACATCGACCGCAACGAGTTCGCCGGGATGATGCGCAAGGGCGGCGAGACCCCCGACGAGGAGAAGGCTCGCTTCAAGGTCTCGAGGGAGTTCTCCAAGCGGGTCAAGGAGATCCTCGGCGCTCAGCCCGACATTGTGTTCGAACACGTCGGCAAGGCCACCTTCCCCACGTCCGTGTTCACGGTCAAGCCGTTCGGCAAGGTGGTGATCTGCGCGGGCACCACGGGCTACGAGCTCGACTTCGACGTGCGCTACCTGTGGATGCGCCAGAAGCAGATCATCGGATCCCACTTCGCCAACGCCTACGAGGCCAACAAGGCCAACGAGCTGATCGAGTCGGGCGCGATCAGGCCCGTGCTGTGGCGTACGCTCGGCTTCGAGGGTGTGCCCGAGGCGCATCAGCTCATGCGTGACAACCAGCATCTGGGCAAGATCTCGATCACGGTGGGAGCCGAGAAGGGCGAGGGCCGCAGCGAGGACGGACACCCGGGGGCGATCTACGCGGAGGTGGGAGCATGATCGAGGTACAGATCCGCTGGCCGATCAACCCGTTCCGGGGAGACAAGTTCGCCGACGGTTGGCTGCCGGCGGCCGAGGCCGTGCTCGCCTTCGGCGCCACGAGCTGGTCGTTCACGCGCAACATCGACGGGCGGCTCGACTTCCTCCAGCAGGCGCGCTTCCCCTCCAAGGCGCACTTCGAGCGCTACTGGTACTCGGAGGAGATCGCCAACAAGCGCATCGAGCTGTCGGGCACCTACCAGGTGCCGCTCCTGCCGACCTACTGGGAGGTGGTGGGCGAAGGCGAGGCGCTCGAGCCTAGCCCTGCTCCAGGGGAGCCATCGTCAGCCCCTTCTCCTTGAGCTGCTCCCAGTAGAGCTCGGCCGGCTCACGCGCCCCCGTCCAGACGATTGCCTGGCCCTTGTTGTGGATCGTGTTGGCCATCGACATGCCCTGCTCGTAGCCCACTCCCGGCAACACCGAGGCGAGCGCCGAGGCCACGCCCTCGAACGTGTTGTGGTTGTCGTTGAGGACGATCACCCGCCAGTGGTCGTCCACGCCGGTCCCCCCCGGGCCGCCGGTGCGGGGAGCTCGATGGTGCCGCTCTCGCTCACCTCGACTCGGCCTTCTTTCGCCAATAGCGTGCGAGGCCCGCGTAGAGCTGGTCGGGCGGCGCCGCCTGCTCGTAGGTCTCCACCGTCGCAGGGTCGGTGGCCTCCGACAGCCGGGTCTCGAGCTTGGCGATGAAGGCCTCCTCGCCGTCGAGCCGGGCGGAGTCGGCCGAGTCGAGCAGGGCGGTGCGGATGCGGTGAAGCTGCTCCTCCACGTCAGTGACCTGCCCGAAGTGGGTCAGGCACAGCGACTGGGGATTCCATGCGGCGACGGTATGGAGCGAGTCGAGCCAGGCCTCGACGTCGATGTCCGGCGGCGGGGTCGGCGCGAGCGTGTCGGTCCCCGGCGGGATGCGCACGCCGGCCACGTCTCCCACGTAGGCGTCGCCGGAATCCTCGTGCAGATAGCACACGTGGTGCGACGCGTGGCCGGGCGTGTAGGCCACCCGGAAGCCCTCGACCGTCTCCCCGCCCGACAGCGAGGCGATGCGGTCCTCGGGAACGGGCGCCACCTCACCCCACAGCTCCTCCATGTCCTCGCCGTACAGCCTGCTCGCGCTGGCCAGCAGCTTGGACGGGTCCACCAGGTGCGGCGCCCCGCGCTCGTGCACGTAGACCTGGAGCCTCGGGTAGCGCCGGCACAGCACCCCGGTCGCTCCGGCGTGGTCGAGGTGGATGTGGGTGAGCAGCAGCGCGCGCGGCTCCACCGGCCCGAGCCGGTCGATCAGCGTGTCCAGGCAGGAGGCCGGGCCGGGATCGACGATCAGGCCCTCGATCTCGAAGGCGCAGATAACCCGGTCGCGGCCGAGGTGCAGCACGTCGATGGCACGGCTCACCGGCCGCCGACCATACAATCAACGGCGTGACGGAACACCGTTTGCCCGAGCGCGACCGCCCGTGGGTGATGCGCACCTACGCAGGCCATTCCACGGCCCGGGAGTCCAACGAGCTCTATCGGCGCAACCTGGCCAAGGGCCAGACCGGGCTGTCGGTGGCCTTCGATCTGCCCACACAGACCGGCTACGACCCCGATCACGAGCTGTCCCGAGGCGAGGTGGGCAAGGTGGGCGTGTCGATCGCTCACAAGGGCGACATGCACACCCTGCTCGACGGCATCCCGCTCGACGAGATGAACACGTCGATGACCATCAACGCCACCGCCGCCTGGCTGCTCGCGCTCTACATGACCGTGGCCGAGGACAACGGGGTCGGCCGCGAGGCCCTCCAGGGCACCACCCAGAACGACATCATCAAGGAGTTTCTATCGCGCGGGACGTACGCCTTTCCGCCCGAGCCATCGATGCGGCTGATCGCCGACACGATCGCCTTCACCGTCGACGAGGTGCCGCGCTGGAACCCGGTCAACATCTGCTCGTACCATCTCCAGGAGGCCGGGGCCACGCCGGTTCAGGAGATCGCGTTCGCCCTGGCCACGGCGGAGGCCGTGCTCGACCGCGTCCGGCAGCAGGTGGACGAGGAGACCTTCCCGCGGGTGTTCGGCCGCATCTCGTTCTTCGTCAACGCCGGCATCCGCTTCATCGAGGAGCACGCCAAGCTGCGCGCGATGGGCCGGCTCTGGGAGGAGATCGGGCGCGAGCGCTACGGGATCGACGACGTGCGACTGCTGCGCTTCCGTTACGGAGTGCAGGTCAACTCGCTCGGGCTCACCGAGGCCCAGCCGGAGAACAACATCATCCGCATCGTGCTCGAGGCGCTGGCCGTGACGATGGGGCGCGACGCCCGCGCCCGGGCCCTTCAGCTGCCGGCCTGGAACGAGGCGCTGGGCCTGCCGCGGGCGTGGGACCAGCAGTGGTCGCTGCGCATCCAGCAGATACTCGCCCACGAGACCGACCTGCTCGACTACCCCGACATCTTCGAAGGCTCCAAGGTCATGGACGGGCTGATGGACGAGCTGATTGCCGGCGCCCGCGAGGAGATGGCCGTGGTGGCCGAGCAGGGCGGCGCGGTCAACGCCGTGCCCTATATGAAGACCAGGCTGGTGGAGTCGCACCGCGAGCGGGTGCGCCGGATCGAGACCGGCGAGCAGCGGGTCGTGGGCCAGAACTCCTACACCGAGGCCGAGCCCTCCCCGCTCCAGGATGGCGAGGACGGCGGCATCCTGCGCGTGGATCCCGACGTGGAGCGAGGAGCGATCGAGGCCCTCGAGCGCTGGCGCTCCGAGCGCGACGAGGCCGCGGTGGAGTCCGCGCTCGAGCAGCTGCGCGCCGCCGCCGCCGACCCCGCTGAGAACGTCATGACCGCCACGCTCGCGGCGGCCAAGGCCGGTGCCACCACCGGCGAGTGGGCGGCGGCCCTGCGCGAGACCTTCGGGGAGTACCGCGCGCCGACCGGGGTGGGCGACGCCGCCGCGGCGCCGCCCGACGACTCGCTGGCCGAGCTGCGCGCCCGCGTCGAGCGGGTGTCCGAGGGCCTCGGACGCCGCATCAAGATCCTCGTAGGCAAGCCGGGGCTGGACGGTCATTCCAACGGCGCCGAGCAGATCGCCGTGCGCGCTCGGGACGCGGGCATGGACGTGGTCTACGAGGGCATCCGCCTCACCCCGGCCCGCATCGCCCGCAC
The DNA here is from genome assembly GCA_963751105.1 of uncultured Thermoleophilaceae bacterium. Taxonomy (GTDB): domain Bacteria; phylum Actinomycetota; class Thermoleophilia; order Solirubrobacterales; family Thermoleophilaceae; genus JACVRW01. Next base: position 2,002,148 of record CAVVTG010000002.1, read on the forward strand.
CGCGGTCGACGAGGGCGTGCACGTGGTGGGCCTGTCGATCCTCTCGGGCTCGCACGCCGAGCTGATCCCATCCGTGCTGGCCGAGCTGCGCGACGCCGGCGCCGACGTGCCGGTGGTGGTGGGCGGCATCATCCCGCCCGCCGACGAGGCAGCTCTGCTGGAGGCCGGCGTGGCCCGCGTGTACACGCCCAAGGACTTCGAGGTGAGCCGGATCATGGGCGACATCGTCGGGCTCGTGGCCGAGCACCACGACGTCACCGCCGCGGCCTAGGTGCCGGCAGCGTTGTCCCTGGAGCCGGCAGCGCTGGGTCGCCGGCTGCGCGAGCGCGACCGCTCGGCCGCCCCCGCGGCGCTCAACGTGATCGAGAACCGGGCCGACCGCGAGGCCGGCGCGGCCCTGCTGGCCGAGCTCTCACCGGCCGCGCTCGGCGGCGAGGCGCCCGCGCGGATCGTGGGCGTGACCGGCCCGCCGGGCGCGGGCAAGTCGTCGCTGTTGTCTCACCTGGCGGCGCACTGGCGGTCGGACGGCCGCACCGTTGCGGTGCTCGCCGTCGATCCTTCGTCCAAGCGCTCCGGCGGCGCGCTGCTCGGCGATCGTGCCCGGATTGAGCACGACCCGCGCGACGACGGCCTCCTGATCCGATCCACGGCGGCCGGCAACCGTCTTGGCGGCCTGGCGGCGGCCACCCGCGAGGGGGTCGACGCCCTGGCGCCGGCCTTCGACGTGGTGGTGATCGAGACGGTGGGCGTCGGCCAGTCGGAGACCGACGTCGAGGACGTGTGCGACACGATTGCCGTTGTCGTCCAGCCCGGCTCAGGAGACGTCCTGCAGTTCATAAAGGCGGGAATCATGGAGGTGCCCGACGTCCTGGTGGTGACGAAGGCGGATCTCGGCGAGAGCGCGGCTCGCTCGCGGCGCGAGCTCGTGCAGGCACTCACCGCGGTCGGCTCCTCGGCGGTGCCGGTGCTCATGGTGTCCTCGGCCGCCCCGCCGAGCGGGATCGAGGAGCTCGCGGACGCGCTCGACGCCCACCACGAGGCGCTCGACCTCCCCGAACGCCGGCTGCGCGCCCGGCGGGCCGCGGCACTGCGCGAGTTCACGGCCGAGCGCGGCGACGCGGGGCTGCGCGCCCTGGGAGGACGCCGCGGCGCGGAGCGCCTGCTGGCCAGCGAGGACCGGCGCACCAGCGTGACCGGGCTGGTGGCGGCGCTGGAAGCGGCGCTGTGAGCCGCCCGGTCGTCCAGCTCGGGCTGCTGATCGCGGTGCTCGCCGTGGTCACGGCGATCGCGGGCCTGGCCGGAGCGGCGAATCTCGGCGTGGCGCTAGGGGTGGGCGCGATCGCCTTCACGATCGTGTTGCTCGTGCTGCTGACCCGGGCCTGACCCGCCGGCACTTCACGGACCTGTCGATCTGGGCACACTCCGTTCGTCCTAGGGCCAGTCAACCCAAGGAGAGACCATGAAGCACATGCTGCTCATCTACGGCGACCCCACCCACCCGGAGGCCGGCGCGGCCCCGCCCGACGGTGCGTTCGGCGACTGGGTGGAGGCCACCCGTGCGCTCGACGAGGCTGGAGTCCTGCTCGAGGGAGACGGGCTGGTTCCCACGACGGAGGCCGTCTCCATCCAGCACCGGTCGGGTGATGAGGCGGTGACCGACGGCCCATTCGCCGAGACCAAGGAGGCACTGCTCGGCTACTACCTGATCGACACCCCGGATCGCGACGCGGCGGTCAGCTGGGGCGCGCGGATGCCGATGGTTCACTGGGGCACGGTCGAAGTCCGCGCCGTGAGCCCGTCCCCCGCCTCGGCCGGCGCGCTGCGTGACGAGGCCGGCAGCGCAGCCTGAGGAGCCTGTTTGGCACACTGGCCTGAGCCATGGGGGTACGAAGGACGCCCGCGGAGACCACCCGGATCCTCCTCTTCAACGTGGCGTTCATCGGAACGCTCGCGTGGCTCGGGTCAGCCGCCCGCGTGGCTCAGTCGGACGGCTGGTGGTTCGAGAAGGGCCAGCTGGCGCTGGTCCTCGCCGGCATCATCCTGCTCTGGCTTGCCTGGTGGCACGACGAGCGCGGCCGAACCCGCACGGCGCTGAACTTCGCCGTCCCGGCCGTCGCCCTGATGTCGGTCTGGGTCACGAGCGTTCACTCGGCGCTCTGAGGAGCGCCTCCGCCTCGGCCAGCTCCTCCGGAGTGTTGACGCTGCGAACGAGGCCGGGCGGGAGCGCCACGCGCGTCGGGTCGAGCGCCTCGACCGTGCGGGTCAGCGGAGCATCGCCCGGAGCAGCACGCAGCTCGTCGAGGGCCGCCGGGGCGTACAGCGCGAGCGTGGGCTGAAGCACGCCCGCCGCCGTGGCGGCCACCACCGGCGATGCCCCCGCGGCCCCCAGGAGGGTGCGGCAGGCGTCAGCGGTGACGAAGGGCATGTCGGCGGCACAGACCAGCACCGGCGCCTGCGCCGTCTCGAGCGCGTGGACGATGCCGGTGAGAGGGTGGCGCGGCGCGTCCGGCTCGTCCCAGCGCTCCACGCCGGACAGCTCGGGCAGCACGGTGTCGCTCTTGCACACGATCGCGATCCGCTCGCACACCTGGGCCAGCGCGTCCACCGGGTAGGCCACCAGCGGGCGCCCGGCCAGGAGGGCGGCCGCCTTGGAGCCGCGGCCCAGCCGCGTGCCGCTGCCTCCCGCCAGCACCGCTCCGATCACGGCCGGGCACCCTACCGGTAGGGTTGCGCGCCCCGTGGCCCTCGGCTCGTTCATCGGCGCAGGACGGTCGCTCGAAACCGCGGTGCAACGGTCGCGCAAGGCCGAGGAGCTTGGCTACGAGTCGGTCTACGTGACCCACATCGCCGCCCGCGATTCTGTGACCCTGCTGATGGCCTACGCCTCGCGCACCGAGCGGATCCGGCTCGGCACCGGAGTGATGCCGATCTACTCGCGCACCCCGGTGGCCACCGCCCAGTCGTTCGCCACCCTCGACGAGTTCTCTGGAGGGCGGGCCGTGGCGGGGCTGGGGGTCTCTCACCGGCCAGTGGTCGAGAGTTGGTACGGCCAGCCGATCGACAAGCCCGTGCGGGAGATGCGCGAGTACGTGGGTGCGCTGAAGGCGATCTTCGCCGGCGAGGACCCGCCCGCGGGGGAACGCTTTCCCACCGCTTTCCACTTCATGGGCTACACGCCGCGCCCGGATCTGCCCGTCTACCTCGCCGGCCTCTCACCGGGCATGCTGCGCCTGGCGGGCGAGCTGGCCGACGGCGTGATCCTGTGGCTCTGCAACCCCCACTACATCCGCGACGTGGTCGTCCCCACGGTCACCGAAGGCCGCGCGAAGGCCGGCCGCGAGCTCGACGGCTTCGACATCGTCGCCGCCGTCCCCTCGGCCGTGACCACCGAGCCGGAGGACGCCCGGGCGCGGCTGCGCACGGAGCTCGTGCCCTACTTCTCCCTGCCGTTCTACCGCGCGATGATCGAGCGCTCGGGCTTCGGCGCCGACGTGGAGGGCTTCGACCGCCGAATGCAGGAAGGCGGACCGGACGCCGCGGTGGCCGCGATCTCGGACGACTACCTCGGCCTACTCGCCGCGATCGGCAACCCGGACGAGGCCGCCGCCTCGGTGCGCCGCTACCGCGACTGCGGCGCCACCTCGCCGTGCGTGGGCGGCATCGCGAGGACCGACTTCGACACCACGCTCGAGGCCCTCGCGGGCTCGCTCGGCTAGTGATCTGAGTCGGAAGTTCGGCTTCATCTTCCCGTGTGGCTGGGCGTGACTGGCGGCGCACACGGGATGAGTCGATGCGCAGCATCGGCGATTCCCGGGGGTGGCGCTAGGCGCGTCCAGACGCCGGGAGGGTGCGTCGAAATGACGACTCAGGTCACTAGGTCACTGGATCAGCGACCCGACAGCGCCTCCACGCGCCAGCCACCGGCCTCGCGCCGCAGCTCGAGCGAATCGTCGACCGGCGGCTGTTCCTGCGCGCGGGTGCGGACGGCCACGGTGGCCCGCTCCCCGGAGACGTCGATGCCGCGGATCTCGATCGATGGCCCACGCAGGCCCTCCGCGGACGAACGCAGCAGCCGCGGGCAGTCGCGGCCGCCGGCACGCCGGCGGGCGGCGCTGGTGAAGAGCTCGTCGCAGACGCTGTCCCAGTCCCTCTCGGCCGTGGCACGCTCCAGCCGGTCGACGGTGGCGGCCACCCGCGCAGCGGCTCCGGAGGCGGGCTCAGCCTCGTCGTCGGCCCCCAAAGAGCAACTCGACGGGGCGAACAGCACGGCGACGGCCATAATGGACACATGGAAGGATCGGCGCCCGAGTCGCTGGGCACCCAATCGAGCTGGCTTCGCTGCTACCGCTGCTGGTCGCAGAACCTCGAGGTTCAACTGCACTACGAGGGCATTCTGAAGGTCGACCCCGACACGGGCGAGGCCGTCGACCCCGTGGAGGAGGTCCAGGAGGCCGTGGTGCAGTGCCTCGACTGCCTGCACGATCAGCCCCACCTCAGCCTCACCTTCTACGAGGAGAACGGCCGGCGCATCTCCCGCATCGAGCCGGTGGAGGACCGCTGGGAGCGGATGGTCACGGGCACTCCGTGGGTGGCCTCGTGCACCGTCACCGTGGACGCCGACCAGGTGGAGTCCTGCTCGGGCCCGGAGGCGGCCGAGTCGCTCGCCTTCGCGGCCTTCGGGGACCACGGCACGCGCGAGTTCTTCACCCACGTGCGCTTCCACAAGCACGAAGAGGACCAGATCGTCATCCACATGCTGGTGGAGCTGTACGCCCGCTCGGCGGAGGAGGCGACCGAGGTCATGGAGGGTGCCGCGCGTGGTTCTCTCACGATCACCTCGCTAGCCGAGGAGTCGCGCCCGCCGGCCTCATCAGCCGCGGACGAGCACTAGCGTACGAGCGCCACACCGCGCTCGGCCAGCGCCGCGATCTCCTCGTCGCCGCGGCCCAGCTCGCTCAGCACCTCGGCGGTGTGCTCTCCGAGCAGCGGCGGGGGCGTGGCCGATGCCGAATCGGTGAGGCCCCAGATCGGCGAGGACATGAGCTCGAGCGCGCCGGCGCTCGGGTGCTCCACGGTCAGGGTGGCCGCGCGCCCGGCGGCGGCGGCCGCGGCGAGCGCGCCGGGCACGGTGCGCACCTGTCCGGCCGGCACGCCGGCGGCCTCGAAGGCCGCGAGCCAATCGGCGGCCGTTCGCTCGCTGAAGCGCCGCTCGAGCAGCGGGATCAGCGCGCGGCGATTCTCGACCCTGGCGGCGTTTCGCCCGAAGCGCTCGTCCTGCGGGAGCTCGGCCAGGTCCATCGCGGTACACATCGCGCGGAAGAGCCCGTCGTTGGCGGCCGCCACCGCGATCCGGTCCGTGGCGGTGGCGAAGTCCTGGTAGGGCACGATGTTGGGGTGCGCGTTGCCGTGGCGCTCCGGCTCCTGGCCGGTGACGAGCGCGTTCTGGGCCACGTTCACCAGCGCCGCCAGGCCACTGTCGAGGAGCGGCACCTCGATGCGTGCGCCCTCTCCTCCCCTGAGCGCGGCCAGGACGGCGGCCGCGGCGTGCAGGCCGGCCAGCACGTCCACGAGCGCCACGCCGACCTTGAACGGCTGCCCGTCCGCGGGCCCGGTGACCGACATGAGCCCGGTCTCCGCCTGGGCGACGAAGTCATAGCCCGGGCGGCCGGCCGGCTCCCGCTCCGACCCGAAGCCCGTGATCGAGCAGTAGACCACCTCCGGGTTGCGCTCCCGGACCTGCTCGTAGCCGACACCGAGCCGCGCGGCCCCGCCGACCTTGAAGTTCTCGATCACCACGTCGGCTCGCGCGCATAGGTCGAGCGCGACACCACGTCCCTCGTCTGAGCCGAGGTCGAGCGCGCAGGAGCGCTTGCCGCGGTTCACCGACAGGTAGTACGCGGCCTCGCCACCGGCGAAGGGTGGTCCCCAGCCGCGTGTCTCGTCGCCTCCCTCCGGTCGCTCGACCTTGATCACGTCGGCACCGAGGTCCGCGAGCACCATCGTGCAGTAGGGCCCGGCGAGCACGCGCGAGAGGTCGGCCACGCGGACACCGGAGAGCGGCGCTGTTCCCTGCAAGGATTGCTCGGGTGAGCTCATCGGAGACGAGCATCCTGACAGGGGCACGCGGCGCCGTCGCGGCGCTGGAGCACGCGGGGGTCGAGATCGCCTTCGGGCTCCCCGGGGTGCACAACCTGCCGCTGTGGCGCGAGCTGAACGGGTCGCCGATCCGCCTGGTGGGCGTCCGCCACGAGCAGACCGCGGCCTACGCGGCCGACGGCTACGCGCGGGCCACCGGGCGCGTGGGGGTCGCGCTCACCACCACGGGTCCGGGCGCGGCCAACACCCTGGCCGCGGTCGGCGAGGCCTGGGCCTCGCGCCAGCCGGTGGTGGTGCTGGCCACCGACATCCCCACCAGCGCCCGCCGTCCCGGCGTGTGGCGCGGCGTGCTGCACGAGGCCACCGACCAGGCGGCGATGTTCGAGCCGGTGGTCAAGGAGACCGTGCGGGTGCGCTCGGCGAGCGGCGTCGGCCCCGCGGTCGAGTACGCGCTGAGGCAGGCGCTCGCGCCGCCGGCCCGCCCGGTGTACGTCGAGGTACCCACCGACCTGCTCTCGGCCGAGGCTGCCGGCGAGCCCGAGAGCTTTGCCTCGCCCTCCTCTGCGCCGGCGCTGGACGAAGAGCAGGTCGAGCGGGCACTGGAGCTGCTCGAGCGCGCGCGGCGGCCGCTCGTGTGGGCGGGCGGCGGGGCGCTCCAGTCGGGAGCGGGCGAGGCCGTGGGCCGGCTGGCGGAGCGCCTGGTGGCGCCGCTCATCCTCACCTACTCGGCGCACGGCCTGGTCTCCCCCGGGCACCCCTGCCTCGTCGATTCGTCGCCGCACGTGGCCGAGGTGGGGGCCCTGTGGGACGAGGCCGACCTGGTGGTGGCCGTCGGCACCGACTTCGACGGCATGATGACCCAGGGCTTCAAGCAGCCTCAGCCTCCCCATCTGGTGGCGATCAACGTGGACGCCGCCGACGCGACCAAGAACTATCGGCCCGACGTGCTGGTGGAGGCCGACGCGACCGCCGGCGCGGCGGCTCTGGCCGAGCGGCTGACCGAGCGCGGCGGCCTGGACGCGCTCGCGCGGCGACTCGCGAGCCTCAACGCCGAGGTGCGCGCCGGCCTGCGCTCCACGGACCCGGAGGCCAGCGGCTTCCTGACCGCGATCGAGGAGGCGCTGCCGGAGGACGCGATCGTGGTCAGCGACATGTGCATCCCCGGGTACTGGCTGGGCGGCTTTCACCGCACCCCGGCCCCCCGCAAGCTCTCCTATCCGCTCGGCTGGGGAACGCTCGGCTGTGGCTTTCCCCAGGGACTCGGAGCCGCCCTGGCCGGCGTGGGCCCCGCCGTGAGCGTCTCCGGCGACGGCGGCTTCCTCTATGCCTGCGGAGAGCTTGCCGCGGCGCGCCAGGAGAACATCCCGCTCACGGCCGTGGTGGTGGACGACGGCGGGTACGGGATGATCCGCTTCGACCAGGACCGGCACGGCGACCCACGCGAGGGCGTCGACCTCGTCAACCCGGACTTCGTGGCCATGGCGGCCTCGTTCGGCGTGCGCGCCGACAGCGTCGACGGGTCTCGGGGAGCGCTTCGCGATCGCCCTGAAGGGCCACGTGGCGCTCGACGAGCCGACGCTGCTGGTGGCGCGCGCGTCGCTCGGCCCGCCGCCCAACGTGTCGCCGCGCTGGTACCGGCGGTGAGCCCGGACGCACCGCGCCCAGCGGCCGGCGAACGGCTGGCCGGCGCCTCGCGCCGGGCCTACGACATGGCCCGCGCGCCCGTGCGCAGCGAGCTGCTCGAGGAGGCGGCCGAGGCGTCGCGGGTGGGCCTGCGCAGCAGGCGTCAGCGCGCCGCAGCCGCGGTGCGTCCCATCTTCCAGACCGCCGTGGCGGCCTCGGCCGCGTGGTTCATTGCGCTCGAGCTGCTCGGCCACCAACAGCCGTTCTTCGCTCCGATCGCCGCCGTGGTCACCCTGGGCCTGACGGTGGGCGAGCGCCGGCGACGCGCGGTCGAGCTGGCCATCGGGGTGGCGGTGGGCATCGCCATCGCCGATCTGCTCGTCACCCAGATCGGCACCGGCACCTGGCAGATCGGCGTGACGGTTGCCCTGGCCATGTTCGCGGCCATCCTGGTGGGCGGTGGACCGCTGCTGGCCTCGCAGGCGGCGGCATCGGCGGTGCTCGTGGTGGCTCTCCAGCCACCGGAGTCGAGCTTCGACTTCACCCGGGCGGTGGACGGTCTGGTTGGCGCCGTCACCGGCGTGGTGATCGGGTCGCTGTTGCTGCCCGCGGACCCGGTGCAACTGGCCCGGAGCGGGGGTGGGCCCGTGCTGGACAGCCTCGCCTCGGCTCTCGACGACATCGGGGCCGCGATCGAGAAACGAGACGAACGCAGGGCCGAGAGCGCCATCGAGGCGGTGGCCGACCTGCGACCCCGGCATGACGACCTCGAGGATTCGGTCACCGATGCCCGGGACGCCGCGCGCATGTCCCTCGGGCGGCGCAACGCCCTCCAGGAGGTGGGCGAGCTCTCGGAGTTCGCCCGCCACACACGTCTGGCCATCGCCGATGCCCGCTCGCTGGCCCGCGGGGCCGGACGAGCGATCGCCCTGGGCGACGCCACGCCGCCCGAGGTGCACGAGGCGGTCTACGAGCTGGCCGGGGCCACCCGCGACCTGCACGCCGTGCTCGACGGCGAGGATCTCCTCCCCTCCCGCGAGCGCGCGGTGGGAGCGGCCCTCATCTCCAACGTCGTGCTGGTCGAGACCACCAACATGTCTGCGCTGCACATCGTGGGTCAGATCCGGCTGCTTGCGGTCGATCTGCTGCGTGCCTCCGGAGTGGAGCGCACGCGGGCACACGAACTCGTGCGGGGCGCGCCCCCCGTCGCCTGATCGTCAGTCCCAGTCGAGGCGGAAGCCCGAGTCGCCGGTGAGCTCGGCCACGTCCATCTGGGCCTTCTGCAGCTTGCCCGCATAGTCCCAGTTCATCGACTGCCAGCGGGTGAACTGGTCGAGCACCCAGATGCCGGACTGGCGGCTGCCGTTGCCCGACTTCCCGTTGCCGCCGAACGGCAGGTGTGCCTCGGCGCCGCTGGTGGAGTTGTTCACCGACAGCATTCCGGCGCTGACCCGCTCGCGGAAGCGGAAGGCCCACTTGGCGTCGCTCGTGTAGATGGCCGCCGAGAGCCCGTACCCGTGCCCGTTCGCGAGCTCGACCGCGGAATCGAAGTCGGCGAACTTGGCCACGCCCACGATCGGCCCGAACGTCTCCGTGCGGTAGATCTCGTCGTCGGCGGTCACGCCGTCGACGATCGTCGGGTGGCAGTAGACGCCGGCGTCGGGATCGCCGACGAAGCCCCCACGCGGGTTCTCGCTCGTTATCCGGCCGCGTCCCGACGAGCCGCTGACCCTGTGGTGGTCGCGGATGAGGCCGAGCCAGTCCTCGAAGCGCTCGGCGAAGCGCTCGTGGATCATCGGGCCGTAGAGCACGTCCTGCTGCGGATCGCCGACCGGCGCGCTCTCCACGGCCTCGGAGAAGCGAGCGACGAACTCCTCGTGGATCGAGTCGTGCACGATCACCGTGCCCAGCGAGGTGCAGCGCTGGCCCGCCGTCCCGAAGCCGCTGAACAGCGCGCCCTCGACGGCGAGCTCGAGGTCGGCGTCGGGCATGACCACCAGCGGGTTCTTGCCGCCGAGCTCGAGGCAGGGGGACTGCACATGGCGCCCGCAGAGGGCACCGATCTCCGAGCCGACGGCGGACGAGCCGGTGAAGCCGACCTTGTCGACGACCCCCTCGTCGAGCGCGCGCTCGAGTCCTTCGAACGCGCTCGGCCCGTCGCACTGCACGAGGTTGAGCACCCCCTCCGGCAGGCCCCCGTTGATGAACAGCGTGGCCAGCGCGTCGCCGAGCGCCGGCGCGTACTCCGCGGGCTTCCACACCACGGCGTTGCCGCACAGGATCGCGGGCACCAGATACCAGGACGGGACCGCCACCGGGAAGTTGCCCGCGGTGATGATCGCCGCGACCCCCACCGGGTTGCGGAAGGTGAAGAGCTGCTTGTCCGGCATCTCCGAGGGAACCGTCTGCCCGTACAGGCGCCGGCCCTCGCCCACGAAGAAGTCGCAGGTGTCGACGATCTCCTGCACCTCGCCGAGCGACTCCGGATAGGGCTTGCCGATCTCGCGGGTGACCAGCCGGGCGAGCGCCTCCTTGTTCTCCTCCACGAGGCGCCCGATCTGCTGGATGGCCTTGCCGCGCACCGGCGCGGGGATGGCGGCCCAGTCGCGCTGCGCCGCCCGGGCGGCCCGGCACGCGTCCACGAACGTGCCGGCGTCCCCCAGCACGGCCTCGCAGACCACGTCGTCCAGGTTGGCCGGGTTGCGCGACTCGATGCGGCGCCCGTCGGTGCGGCGTCTCGCCGCGGACTATCGATCCGATCGTCCTCGTCTCAGTGATGCTCATGCGCCAAGCGTAGCCGCGGCTTCCTCGCCGGCCACCACGGCCACGATGGCGTCCGCCACCTCCACGGTCGACACGGGCAGAGAGCGCGAGGCGAGGTCACGAGTGAGGGTCGTCCCCTCACCCACCACCCGCTCCACCGCGGACTGCAGCCGCTGGGCTCGCTCGGCCTCACCGAGGTGCCGGAGCAGCAGCACGCCCGCCAGGATCTGCGCGATCGGGTTGGCCGTCCCGCGTCCGGCGTGCCCCAAGGCCGAGCCGTGGACGGTGTCGAAGACGGCGGCATCCTGGCCCAGGCTGGCACGCGGCATCATCCCGACGCCGCCGATCAGCGTGGCCACAACGTCGGTCACGGTGCCCATGTAGGCGGTGGGCATGAGCAGGACGTCGAGCAGGCCCGGCCGGCGCCCCAGTTCCTGCAGAGCCGCGTCGAGCGAGAGATCGTCGACGGTGAGGCGGGGAAACTCGAGGGCCACCCGCCGAGCCGCCTCGAGCAGGAGCCCGTCGATGGCCGGCACCTCGCCGGCCCGGTGGACGACGGTCACGCGCAGTCGTCCGGCGCCGCTCGCCCAGGCGAGGCCGGTGCGGGCCACCCGCTCGGCCCCGAGCCGGGTCATGAACTTGATCGAGGGCCGCGCCTCGTCGCCCAGCTCACCCCCGCTGCCGGAGAGCACGAGCTCTCGCAGTGCACGCGCCCCGTCGCTTCCCGGCTCGAGGGCCGCTCCGGCGTACAGGTCCTCCTGGATCATGCCGGCTAGCACCAGGTCCACACCCGGCCGCGCGTCGCCGGCACCGTCGATGCTGCGTGCGGGGCGAACGCCGAGGTGCAGATCGAGCGCCCGCCGTAGCTCCACGTTGGCCGAAGGCGGTCCGGGGCCGGGCCCGCCCGACGTCGTGGGGCCCTTGAGCGCCACCCCCGTGTCGCGAATCGCCATGACCGTGTCGGGCGGAAGCGGTGAGCCCACGGCGTCTCGGGCCGCCTGACCGGCCCGGTGCACGTCCCACTCGACGCCCACGCCGGTGGCCTCGACCGCACGGCGGGCAGCGTCGACCACCTCGGGTCCCACCCCGTCGCCCGGCACGAGCACCACTCGATGGGCCATCTCCGTACCGGATGAAATCACGCCCGGCGGATCCCGGCCCGTACCGGCGGTGGCGGGCTGCCTAGCCCAGGCGCTCTTCGAGCGCGGCGAGCTGAGCCTTCAGCTCGGCGGGGAGCGTGTCCCCGAACTGAGCGAAGTGCTGGTGAATCTGCGGCAGCTGCGCCTGCCACTGCTCGGAGTCCACCGCCAGCAGCTCCTCCAGGGCGCCGGGCGCCAGGTCGAGGCCGTCGAGGTTGATCGCCTCCGCCGTCGGCACCGCCCCGATCGGCGTGTCCAGCGCGTCCGCCTCGCCATCGCAGCGCCGGAACACCCATTCGAGCACGCGTGAGTTCTCGCCGAAGCCGGGCCACAGGAAGTTGCCCTCGTCGTCCTTGCGAAACCAGTTGACCATGAAGATCCTCGGCAGCTGGGCCCCCTCGCGGCGGCCGATGCTCAGCCAGTGCGCGAAGTAGTCGGCCATGTCGTAGCCACAGAAGGGGAGCATCGCCATCGGGTCGAAGCGCAACTCGCCCAGGCCGCCCGCGGCAGCCGCGGTCTTCTCCGACCCCATGATCGAGCCGAGGAACACGCCGTGCTCCCAGTCGAGGGCCTCGAACACGAGCGGCACGACCGTGGCCCGGCGACCTCCGAGCAGGAAGGCGTCGATGGCCACGCCCGCCGGGTCCTCCCAGTTCGGGGCAATCGAGGGACACTGAGACGCCGGCACGGTGAAGCGCGCGTTGGGATGAGAGGACGGCTCCTCGGACCCGGGCGTCCAGTCGCGGCCCTTCCAGTCGATGGCGTGGGCCGGCGGGTCGGGGGTCATCCCCTCCCACCACACGTCCCCGTCATCGGTGAGAGCGCAGTTGGTGAAGACCGTGCTCTCGCGCACCGTGGCCATCGCGTTGGGGTTGGTCTTCTCCCCGGTCCCGGGCGCGACCCCGAAGAAGCCGGCCTCGGGGTTGATGGCGTGCAGGCGTCCGTCGCGGCCGAACTTCATCCAGGCGATGTCGTCTCCGACCGTCTCAACCTTCCAGCCCTCGAGCGTGGGGATGAGCATGGCCAGGTTCGTCTTGCCGCAGGCCGACGGGAAGGCGCCGGCCACGTGCTTGACCCCGCCTTCCGGCGAGGTGAGCTTGAGGATCAGCATGTGCTCGGCCATCCAGCCCTCGTCGCGCGCCATCACCGAGGCGATGCGCAGCGCGAAGCACTTCTTGCCCAGCAGCGCGTTGCCGCCGTAGCCCGAGCCGAAGGACCAGATCTCGCGGCTCTCGGGGAAGTGCACGATGTACTTGTTGTCCGCATTGCAGGGCCAGGGGACGTCGCTCACGCCCTCGCCGAGCGGCATCCCGACGGAATGCAGGCAGGGCACGAACTCGCCGTCGTCGCCCAGCACCTCGAGCGCGGGAGCGCCCATGCGGGTCATGATGCGCATCGACGTGGCCACGTAGGGCGAGTCGGTCAGCTGCACGCCGATGTGGGCGATCGGCGAGCCCAGCGGGCCCATCGAGAAGGGCACGACGTACATGGTGCGTCCGCGCATCGAGCCGCGGAACAGGCCGGTGAGCGTCTCGCGCATCTCGGCCGGGTCGCGCCAGTTGTTGGTGGGGCCGGCGTCGTCCTCGTCCTCGGAGCAGATGAAGGTCCTGTCCTCGACCCGGGCCACGTCGCCGGGATCCGAGCGGGCCAGGTAGGAGTTGGGCCGCTTGGCGTCCGAGAGCTTCTCGAACGTGCCCGCCTCGACCAGGGCGCGGCAGAGGTCGTCGTACTCCTCGGAGGAGCCGTCGCACCAGTGGATCGAGTCGGGTTCGGTCAGTTCCGCGACCTCGGCCACCCACGCGAGGAGCTTCTGGTGGGTGGTGGGCGCGGCGGTCGTCTGGGTCACTGGTATCTGAACTCCTGGGGACTTGGCTTCTTCCTCGACAGCGGCCCGAAACCGTATCCCAAGCCCCTACACTCACGCCTAATGCGCGCCGTGCTGCGATTCGTGGCCTCGGTGATGATGGTGAGCGGGACCCTGCTGATCGCGGACGCGGCCGCGACGCTGCTGTGGCAGGAGCCCGTGTCCGCCTACGTGGCCGAGCGCCAGCAGGACAGCCTCAAGAGGCTGCTCGTGGACCCGCCCGAGCCGGTCGAGCGGCGCGTGCGCCGCCGCGAGCCGCTCCCCGGCGACGCCATCGGCAAGCTCGACATACCGGCCATCGGCGTCTCCGAGTACGTCGTGGAGGGCACGGACACCGGGAACCTGCGCAAGGGACCGGGCCACTATCCGGAGACGCCGTTGCCGGGTGAGCCCGGCACCGTGGCCGTCGCCGGTCACCGCACCACCTACGGCGCCCCCTTCCGCGACCTCGACGACGTCAAGCCCGGTAATGAGATCATCTTCGACACCCCCTTCGGCCGCTTCATCTACCGGGTCGAGGAGACCAAGATCGTGGACGACCAGGACCTGTCCGTGCTCAAGTCCGTGGGCTACAAGCGGCTGATGCTGAGCGCCTGCCACCCGCTGTACAGCGCCGCCCAGCGCATCATCGTCTTCGCCAAGCAGGTGCGTCGCGAGCGCTCTCGCGTCAGGTCGGGAGCATGAGCCCCGAGGGGTCCCCGGACCTCTCGATCTGTGACGCGTCGCGCGACTCGAACCAGAGGATCAGGCCCACCACCAGCGCGATCGAGATGGCCAGGACGGCCAGCCAGTAGAGGAGCTTGAGGAGCATGGCGGTCGAGGAGCGACCATACAGCGAAGCATCCGGGCCGACCCGGGGCGACCCAGACCGGCGCGGTGCGGGCCTCCGCGGTCTGCTGGAGGCCAACCCGGCGCTCTTCCCCTGCCTGCTCGCTCTCGGCGTGTTCCTCGCTCTGGGCGCCACCGAGGCCGGGCTGTATCCGAACGCCTGGTACGGCGCCGCGCTGTTCATGGTCGCCCTGGTGGTGGTCACGGCTCTGGCCCTCCCCGTACCCCGGCCGCGCCGGACGGCCGTGCTGGCCACGGCCTGCCTGGCCGCCTTCACGGTCTGGGCCTTCGCGTCCGTGGCCTGGGCCGGCGAGCCGGGCACGGCCTGGGACGGCGCCAACCGCACCCTGCTCTACCTGGCCGCGTTCTGCTTGTTCGCGCTCTGGCCGATGAGCGGGCGCGGCGCCACCGTCCTCATCGGCGCGTTCGGCCTGGCTCTGGCGGGCATCGGGCTGGTCGAGTTGCTGCGGGTGAACGCCGCCGACCAGGCCGGGACCTTCTTCATCGACGCGCGGCTGGCCGAGCCCACCGGCTACATGAACGCGAACGCGGCCCTGTGGACGCTCGGGTTGCTGGCCTGCCTGCATCTGGTGTCGCGCCGGGACGTGCACGCGGGGATCCGCGGTCTCGCGCTCGGCTCCGCGGGCCTGCTCGGGGCCCTCGCTCTCATGGCCCAGAGCCGGGGCTGGCTGATCGCGCTGCCGCTGGCGCTCGTCATCCACCTCGCCCTGATGCCCGGCCGGCTGCGGACCCTCCTCTCGACCCTCGCGGCAGCGGCGGGGGTGTTCGCCGTGAGCGGCCCGGTGGTGGCCGTCCACGACGAGTTCGACCTTGCTCGCTTCGACGGCCTGGTGGCCGACGCCACCCGCGCGATCCTGATCATGAGCGCCTGCCTGGTGCTCTTGGGTGTGCTCGGCGCCCTGGCCGACCGGCGCGTTTCGGAGGCGGAGCCGGCCCCCTCACGGTTCGGCCGGATCGCCGCCCTTGCGGCCGCCGCCCTGGCGCTGATCGCCGTGGCCGGCGTGGCGGTGGCGTCGAGTGACCGCCTGAGCCGCGAATGGGACGAGTTCAAGGGGGGCGATCAGCAGGCGGGCATCGGGGAGTCGCGCTTCACCACCGCGGGTGGAAGCAACCGCTACGACTTCTGGGTCGTGTCCTGGGAGGCCCTGAAGGCGCACCCGGTGGGCGGTCTCGGGATGGACAACTTCCAGGCGGAGTACCTGCGGGAGGGGACGAGCGAGGAGCAGCCTCGCTTCGCGCACTCGCTCGAGATGGGGGTCCTCGCTCAGACGGGGCTCGTGGGAGCGCTGCTCTTCCTGGGCTGGATCGTAGGCGGTCTCCTGGGCGGCGTGGCCGCCCTCCGTGCGCCTCCCGCCCGGGCTGCGGCGGCCGGCGCCCTCACCCTGTTCGCCTACTGGTTCCTGCACGCCAGCGTCGACTGGTTCTGGGAGCTGCCCGGGCTCACCGGTCCCGCGGTGGCGGCCCTGGGCATGGGAACCGCCCTTGCCCCGCGCGCGCAGCCCGACCGCGCCTCGTCCCCCCGGCGCATGCCCCGGGCGGCGGCGGCCGGTCTCGTCGGCGCGGGCGTGGTGGCGTTCCTGACACTCGGCGCATCCTGGGTCGCCGAGCTCGAGATCGAACGCGCCAGCAGCGGATGGCGCTCGGATCCGGAGCTCGCCTTCGACCGGCTCGAACGCGCGGAGAGCCTCAACCCGCTCGCCGCGAAGGCGCAGCTCACCGCCGGAACGATCGCCGCACGGCTGGGACGGCGCGCCGAGGCGGAACGCTGGTTCGAGGCGGCTCTCGAGCGCGAGCCCGACAATGCGTACGCGCTGCTCGAGCTCGGGGTGATCGAGGGCGAGCTGGGGCGAGAGGCGCGCTCCGAGGCTCTGCTGACGCGCGCGGCGGAGGCCCATCCTCGCGATGTCGTGACCCTGCGGGCGCTGCGCGCCGTCCGCCGCGGACAACCGCTCAGCCTGCGGGCTGTGAACGAGGCCATTCTGCGTCGCAGCGTCCGGCTCGGCAGCCACAACCAGTAAATCCAGCTAAAACCGGGATAAAGATGTTGGCGTTCCGCCGGACCTCGTGTTACAAAAGGATACGAGGCGTCGTCCGCGACCCGCGGGCCCTTGGTCGTTATGGACACGCTTCCCAACTCAGTAAGGCGGGGGCAGACTGTGTCGATTCGACCAGGGCTGCCACCTCTAATCCCCCCGAGAAGAGAATGAAGGCGGAAATGAAGACACGACTGACTTCCATACTTGCGATCCTCGTTGTCGCGCTCGTCGTGGCTGCGCCTGCGTTCGCGCAGACCGCGAGCCAGAACGGCTACAGCGGCCCGGGTGGCCAGGTGCAAGCCCAGATCGACGATGAGTCCAACGCGCCGGTGGCTGTGACCGAGAGCGGCGGAGGCGGCGGCGGCAGCCTTCCCTTCACCGGACTCGACGTGGCCCTGCTCGCCGGAGCCGGGCTGCTCCTCGTGGGCGCGGGCATCGGCATGCGGCGCCTCACGCGGGCGCCTGGCGCCGGCACCGCCTGATCGCGGTAAGTTCCATTCCGACAAGCTGAATCGATGACCGGTGCGGCGCCTGGCGCCGCACCGGCCGTCCTAAACCCGGAAGCGCACGTGGCTCAGGTCGATCATGCGCACCTCGGCAGTGGAACACCTATAGAGGCCCTCGAGGCGATCGAGGAGGCCGCGCAAAATCACCCTGCGCGGCGACGGCTGTTTCACGGCCGCGGCTGGGTGCTGCTTCGCCTGGCGACCGACGTCCTGCTGGTGGTGCTCGGCACGGCCACCGCCATCGTCGGCGCCCCTGACGCCCAGACCGAAGGCGAGGCCGTCGGCCTCGTATGGCTGTTCCCACCGCTCGTGCTGGCCCTGATGGCGGCCTGGGGCCTGTACAAGGACTCGATCCAGCTGCGGGCCTTCGAGGGCATCGGCCAGGTCGTGGCCGCCACCTCGCTCGCCGCCGTAGCCCTCATCGCGGGCGTTGCCCTGCTGTACGCCGACGCCGAGCCCGCACCCCTGGTGGGCCGGGCCTGGGCGTTCGGGACGCTGTATCTCGTAGCCGGCCGGCTGCTCCTGGGCTGGGCCCACCGCCGCGCGCGCGTGACCCGGCTGGCGGCCAAGCCGACGCTGATCGTGGGCGCCGGCGAGGTCGGTGCTCACGTCGAGCGGCGCCTGCTGGGCCAGCCGCAGCTCGGGCTCTACCCGGTGGGCTACCTCGACGCCGACCCGCTGCCCGACGACATGGTGCCGGGACGAGTCTCACCGGTGCTGGGCGCCCCCGCCGATCTGGCCGAGGGTGGCGCGCGAGACCCGGGCCGAGCATGTCGTGCTCGGCTTCAGCTCCGCTCCTGACCGGCTGCTGATCCCCCTGGTGCGCGAGTGCGAGGCGCTCGGCCTCAAGGTCTCGATCGTGCCGAGGCTGTTCGAGAGCGTGAACGTCCACGTGTCGCTCGAGCATCTCGGCGGCCTCCCCCTGTTCGGGCTCCACACCATCGATCCGAAGGGCTGGCAGTTCAGGATCAAGCACGTGATGGACCGCCTCCTGGCGGGGGCAGGGGTGCTGGTCTTCTCGCCACTGCTCCTGGGCCTCGCGCTGGCGGTGAGGCTCTCCTCCCCCGGTGCCGTGTTGTTTCGCCAGCGGCGCATCGGGCGCGACGGGCGCGACTTCGAGATGCTCAAGTTCCGCTCCATGCGGATCGTGGAGACGATCACCGATCCCGCGGACTCGAGCAACGTCGTGGCGCTGCATCCGGACGTCGGTCCGGGCGGCGTGGAGGGTGCCGATCGGCGCACCCGCATCGGGACGTTCATGCGCCGCACCTCGCTGGACGAGCTGCCCCAGCTCCTGAACGTGGTGCGCGGCGAGATGAGCCTCGTCGGCCCACGACCCGAGCGTCCGGAGTTCGTCGACCTGTTCGGTTCGCGGATCGCCCGCTACTCCGACCGCCACCGCGTCAAGTCGGGGATCACCGGCTGGGCGCAGGTGCACGGCCTGCGCGGCAAGACGTCGCTGGCGGACCGGGTCGAGTGGGACAACTACTACATCGAGAACTGGTCACTCGGCCTGGACGTGAAGATCCTGGTGATGACGCTGGGCGCCGTGCTGCACCGCGCCGAGTGAGCTAGTACCGCGCGGCGCGGGCGGCCTCGATCACCGTCTCCACGTGCGCGTCGCTCATGCCCGCCCAGATCGGGAGTGCGCAGTGGCGGAAGGCGGCCTCCTCCACCCTCGGCAGGGGGAGCCCGGGATAGGCCTCGCGGTACGTGGAGAAGGCGGACAGCGGCGGATACCAGGTGGTCTCCACCCCAGCCGCCCCGAGCTTCGCGCGGAACTCGTCGCGCTCGGTCTCGTCGGGCAGCAGCACCGGGAAGGCGAAGTGAGCTGAGCGCTCCACCTGCTCGTCGCTCCATGCCAGCTCGAGGCCCGGCACCTCCCCGAGGCCCTGACGGTAGGCGCGGGCCACCTTGCGGCGAGCCTCGATGTCCACGTCGAGCCGGGGCAGCCGTGAGAGGCCGAGCGCTGCTCGCGGCTCGTCCATTCGGTAGTTGAAGCCGATGTCCACGATGTCGTAGGACTCCGCGTGCCCGCGGTGGCGGTCCCAGGTCACGCTCGTCATGGCGTGCGAGCGCAGCGAGCGCACCCTGGCGGCGATGGCCTCGTCGTCGGTGACCACGGCGCCGCCCTCGCCCACGCAGAGCTGACTCCGCGAGGAGAACGACAGGCAGCCGGCGTGGCCGACGGTACCCGCCGGTCGCCCATCGCCGACCACCGCGGTGATCGCCTCGGAACAGTCCTCGATCAGGATCAGGCCGCGCTCGTCGCACAGGGCACGGAGCGCCTCGACCTCGGCGGGGTAGCCGCAGAAGTGCACCGCCATCACGGCCTTGGTGCGCTCGCCGATCCGGGCGCGCACATCGTCGACGTCGATGTTCATGTCGTGCGGACCGGCGATCTCGCACAGCACCGGCTCCGCTCCGCAGTAGCGCGCCGCGCTGGCACTGGCGACGAAGGTGAGGCCGGGCACGATCATCTCGTCGCCGGGTCCGAGCCCCACGGCAAGGCAGGTGAGATGGAGCGCCGCCGTCCCGCTCGACACCGTCACGACGTGGCCGACCCCGAACCGCTCGGCCAGGGCCGCCTCCAGTGCCTGGATGCGAGGACCCATGGTGAGCCAGCCGCTCTCCAGGCAGTCGAGCACGGCCTGAACGTCCTCCTCCGGCACGTTCAGGGTCGTGAGCGGCACACTCGAGGTCATTGCGTCTCGAGCGCCGCGGCGAAGGACTTGATCACGTGGTCCTGGGCGCTCTCCGTGAGGTGTGGGTAGAGCGGCAGCGTGATCTCGCTGCCGGCGGCGAGCTCGGTGCGGGGCAGGGTCACACCGGGGAAGCGCTCCCGGTAGGCCGTGAACTCGTGCACGGCCGGATAGAGGATGCTCGTTTGGACCCCCTGTTCGCGCAGGCTCGCTCGCACCGCCTTCCGGACCGCGGCGTCCACCATCACGGGCATGACGTAGCAGGAGGACGCGGACACGTCCTCGTCGCGGTAGGGCACGGTCACGCCCTCCAGCTCGGACAGACGCGAGCGGTAGCGACGCACCAGCTCACGCCGCCGCTCGATGTCGGCCTCCAGCCGAGGCAGCCGCGACAGCGCCAGGGCGGAGCGGGGCTCGTCGATCCGGTAGTTCCAGCCCAGCTCGATCACGTCGTAGCCCCGTGTGCCCGAGGCGATTCCCTGCGAGCGCTGGAGCCTGGCGAGCGTCGCGACGGCGTCGTCGTCGGTGGCGAGCAGGCCGCCCTCCCCCACCGACAGGATCTTGTTGGAGAAGAACGAGTAGCAGCCGGCCAGCCCGAAGGTGCCCAGCATGCGGCCACCCACCTGCGCGCTCGGCGCGTGGGCCGCGTCCTCGATGAGCGCCAGGTCGTTGTCGTCACAGAGGCGGGCGATCCTCTCGATTGCCACCGGATAGCCGGCGAAATGGACCACCCCCACGGCCTTCGTCCTCGGCGTGATCAGCGCCTCGATCGCCTCCGGATCGATGCTCGGGTCCTGGAGTCCGACGATGTCGGCGAACACCGGCGTCGCCCCGCAGTAGATCACGGCGGACGCCGTGGCCGCGAAGGTGAACGAGGGCACGATCACCTCATCGCCGGGGCCCACGCCCGCGGAGAGATAGGCCAGATGGAGTGCGGCCGTGCAGCTCGACACGGCCACGGCGTGCCTGGCCCCGACGTGTTCGGCGAAGCGCCGCTCGAACTCCTCCGTGCGCGGGCCCATGGCCAGCCGTCCGCTCCGCAGGGTCTCGGCCACGGCCTCGAGATCCTGCGGCTCGAGGCGAAGGTCGAACAGCGGGATCTCGACCTGCTGGGTCTCGGCGCCGGCCACGTGCGGCATGTTGACACCCTGGGGCTCCGTCGTCACCCCGCCCAGCCCGACACCAAACCGTGCGCAGCCGGCCGAGCCGGCTGCTTCGCCTAGCATCCGCGCTGCACGGAAGGCGATCCCAGGAGGACCCGTGAAAGCTGTCGTCACCGGAGGAGCAGGCTACGTCGGCGCGTGCGTGGTCGAGGAGCTGCGTGGGGCGGGTCACGAGGTCCGTGTGCTGGACCGGCTGCTGCACGATCAGGGCGCGGTGGCGGAATCGCTGGAGGAGGCCGGCGCCGAGCTGATCCGGGGCGACGTGCGCGACGCCGACGCCCGGCGTACCGCGCTGACCGCTGCCGACGCCGTGGTGCACCTGGCGGCGATCGTGGGCGACCCCGCCTGCGCGCTCGACCCCGAGCTGTCTCAGGAGATCAACGTCGAGGGCAGCCGTGCCCTCGCGGACGACGCCGCGGCCATGGGCGTAGGCCGCTTCGTGTTCGCCTCCACCTGTTCGAACTACGGGCGCATGGACGATCCCACCGTCCCGATCGACGAAACCGGTGTACTCGCCCCGGTGTCCCTCTACGCCGAGCAGAAGGTGGGCATCGAGACGGCGCTGCTCGGCGAGCAGCGCGAGGGTCTCGAGCCCACCTGCCTGCGCTTCGCCACCGTCTACGGCAAGGCGCCACGGATGCGCTTCGACCTGACCGTGAACGAGTTCACCCGCGACCTCTGGGCCGACCGCCCCCTCGAGGTGTTCGGGGAGCTCTTCTGGCGCCCCTACGTCCATGCGCGCGACGCCGCCCTGGCGGTGCGCACCGTGCTCGAAGCACCATCCGAACGCACGGCGGGGGCGGTCTTCAACGTCGGTCACAGCGACGAGAACTACCGCAAGCTCGACCTGGTCGAGGTGATCACCGGCGCCCTCGGCCGCGGCGAGGTGGAGTACGTGAGCCGCAACGAGGATCCGCGCGACTACAAAGTCAACTTCGACAAGATCCACCGCGAGCTCGGCTTCGAGCCGCGGATGCGGGTGCCCGACGGCGTGCGGGAGATGATCGCCGGGCTCGAGGCCGAGGAGTTCGGAGACCCCTTCGCCCCGATCCACTCCAACCTCGAGTCCGCACGACGCGGCCTGGAGGCCACCTAGAGACCGCTACTCGGCGGCGACCTCGAAACCGGGAATGAGCCGAGGCAGCAGCTCCTCGTAGTCCTCCTGGGCCTGCTCGAAGTCGTCGTGGCGCCCGATGTCGAGCCAATAGCCGTCGTAGAGCCACGACCCCACGGGCGCTCCCTGCTCGAGCAGCCCCAGGACGAGGTCCGGCATGTCGAAGCGCTCACCCTCGGGGACCACCGCCAGGGCCCGCGGCTCCAGGGCATAGACCCCCATGCTGACCACGTAGCCGAGTTCAGGCTTCTCCTCGTAGTCGGTGACCACGTCCACGGCTCGGGTGGTCCCGGCCACGTGCAACACGCCGTAGTCGATCGTCACCACGCGGCGGTGCGCCGCGACGGTCATGGCGTTGCCGGCGGCGCGATGGGCATCGAGGAACGAGCGGAAGTCGAGCGTCGTGAGCAGATCCCCGTTGAGCACCAGGAGAGTGTCGTCGTCGCCCAGCGTCGCCAGCGGCCCCGCGGTGCCGAGCGGCTGTGGCTCGTCGTGGTAGTCGATCTCGACTCCGAAGGTGCTGCCGTCGCCGAACACGGCACGGATGAGGTGGCCCAGGTAGCCCACGGCGAAGGTCAGCCTGGTGAAGCCGGCGGCCGCCAGCTGCCGGACGAGGATGTCGAGGATCGCCCGGTCGCCGATCGGCATGAGCGGCTTGGGGATCACCGTGGTGAAGGGCGCCAAACGGCTGCCGCGCCCACCGGCCAGGATCACTGCACGATTTGTCACGGGCGCACATTCTGCCTGCGAACCGTTTAACCTGCACGCGCACATCGCCTAACCGCGCGCCGATCCAGTCGGCACGGGGACGGGGGAACCACTATCTGGGGCGAATCGGCGACGGTCTTCGGGCCTCCGCCGGCGCGCGACTTCTTTCCGCGCGAGCCCGTCAGCTAACTCCGTAGGCGTTGAGAGAAGACGATGAGATCCCGCCCCACAACGCTGCTCGCGCTGCTCGCATTCGTGATCGCCGCGACCCTGCTCCCGGCCACGGCGAGCGCTCGCGGCGGCAGCTCCAAGGCCATGCTCGAGCGGGTCAACGAGGTGCGCCAGGGCCACGGGCTGCGTCCGCTGAAGCCCACGCCGCCCCTGACAGCGGGCTCGAAGGCCCACAGCCGCACGCTGCTGGCCGCGGGGTCGCTCTGGCACGCTTCGCTCAATGCGGTGGCGGCGCGCTACGGACGAGCGGGCGAGGTGCTGGCCATGCACTCCGGTCGGCGGGCGAGGATCCGCTTCACGGTCAACGCCTGGCTCAACTCGCCGCCGCACCGGGCGATCCTGCTGAGCGCGAGCTTCCGGCGCGGCGGCGCCGGCCGGGCCAGCGGCCACTTCGGCGGCGGGCCGGGAACGGTCTGGGTCCTGCGCACCGGCTGACGCCTTGCGGTCGTCAGGCCTCCGGTTCCTGCATGAGCGCGGGCCGGCGGCCCAGGTAGTACGGCGATACCTCGCTGCGCGCTCCGATCACCACGGTCCCCAGCGGGGGCCGCTCCATGGTGTCGAGCAGCTCGCGCAGGTCGGCGGCGCGGTAGACCGTCAGGCGGTCGAGGCGGTTGACCAGGATGGTGTGATCCGCCTGCCTGGCGAGCACCGTGGCGTCGGCGATGCCCAGCAGCGGCGGCGCGTCGAGGAGGATGTAGTCGTAGTCGCGCCGGTGCAGGGCATCGATCGCCACCGGCAGGCCGGGCCCGGCGATGAGCTGGCCCGGATCCTTGGCATGGCTGCCGCTGGTGATCACGTGCAGGCTGCCGTGCCTGCCGTCGCCCTCGCTTCGTTCGATGACGACGCGGATGGCCTTCCCGATCACGGAGTCGAGATCGGAGTTCTCCCACTGAGCCTCGGTGAGGATGTCCGACAGACCCACGCCGAGCTCGAGCGAGAACAGCTCGTGCAGCCGGGGCACGCGAAGATCGGCCGACACCAGCAGCACCCGGTGTCCGGCCCGCACCAGCGACTTTCCGAGCCGCGAGCTGACCGTCGTCTTGCCCTCTCCGTGCACCGCGCCGGTGATGAGGACGACGCTGTGAGCGTCGGGAGGCACCATCAGCTCGAAGGAGGTGCGAAGCGTCTCGTAGGCCTCGGCCTCGGCTCCGCTCAACAGCCGCACACGGCGCTGCAGCTTCGTGCCCCGTACGTAGGGGATGCCGGCGAGCACCCGAACGCCCAGCAGGCGGCCGAGCTCGCGCGGGTCGGAGATGCGGGGCGACAGCTGGTCACGCGCCAGGGCGATCAGCACGCCCAGGACAAGCGATCCGAACAGCGCCAGGATCACGTTGCGCAGCGGCCGGGGCGACGTGGGGCTGCCCGGGACCTCGGCGCGCCCCGCCAGCTGGAGGTCGGCCCCCGCGCTGCCTTCGCTGACGGTGAGCTGGCTCAGGCGCTCGCGAATGGCGGCGATCTCGGCGGTCGCGGAGGGGCTGGGCGACGACTCGAGCCGGTCGATCTCCTCCTGCAGCCGGCTGCGGGCGTTGGCGATCCGCTCCCGTTCGATCTCGGCGCGCTCGGTGATGAAGGTCTCGGACACGGCGTTGGCGATTCGAGCCGCCTGGTCGGCGTCCTCGTCGCTGGCGGTGACCTCGATGATGTTGGCCTGGGTGGCCTCCGGGTCCACCTGTGACTCGACCTTGCTTTCCAGCGAGGCCTCGTCCTCACCCGGAACCTCCTGCGCGGCTCGCTCGAGAACCTGCGGAGAGGTGACGAGCGCGTTGGTGGTGGCGAGCTGGCGCGTGGTCGACTCGGCGTCGGTGTCCACCCCGGCGGCCGACGGGTCGAAGACGAGCTGGGTGGAGGCCTGGTAGGTGGACGGCAACAGCAGCGACACCGCCAGCACCACGCCGCTGACCAGGACGACGATGGCCAGTATCAGCCGCCCGCTGCGCCGGATGGCGTCCAGGTAGCGACGCACATCGACGCTCTCGTCCCCGCGCACGGGCTGCCCTGGGCTCGCCGCCGACAAAGCAGGCGCAGCTTAGAAGATCCGGCGGCGCTTACCCGGCGCTAACCGTCTCCCGGCTCGCGACGCGGCACCAGCACGGCGCGCTTGAACTGGGCCACGAGCGTGCCGTCCTGCTTGTGCACGCGAGTGTGCACGCGCACGATGCCGCGGTCGGGCTTCGAGCTCGACGGGCGCACCTCCAGCACCTCGCTCTCGGCGTACAGGGTGTCCCCGTGGAACACCGGAGCGGGATGCGAGAGCTCCTCCGTGGCCAGGTTCGCGATGGCCTTGCCCGAGACGTCGGCCACCGACATGCCGAGCGCGAGGGAGTAGACGAGCGGCCCCACCACCACGTTCCTGCCCTGCTGGGACTGGGCTGCGTAGACGTCGTTCAGGTGCAGCGGGTGATGGTTCATGGTGATCAGGCAGAAGAGGTGATCGTCGGCCTCGGTCACCGTCTTTGCCGGCCAGTGCTGATAGATCGCGCCCTGCTCGAACTCCTCCAGGTAGCGACCGTAGGGGCGCGCCCCCGTCGCCTCACGCGACGCCTGATCCAGCGCCGGGTGCGATTCGTCTGTCATCGGTGTGACTTCTCCAGTGCTCGGTTTGGGAGGCGGGCATCCTATCCGCGGGCCGCTCGCCGCCCCGCAATTCGTACATTCGTCTAGGGGAACAGGGATCCGGCGCGTGGTTCAGACGAATCCGGCCGATTGCCGGTTGTGTGGCCCGTGCCACCACTTTCCGTGCCTTGCTGGCGCTCGTCACGCTGTTGTCCATGTTCGGATCGGAGTCTGCCTCGGCCAACCCGTCCGACGTGGGCAGCGTGCGCTTCGTGAAGGAGGCCAACACCGCGTTCGACCCGTACACGCGGTCGCCGTCGCCTGCCCAGGCGGCCTGGATGCGCGAGCACTTCTTCCGCCAGAAGACCTACGCCCCCTACTTCGACGAGCGCACGCGCTGGTACGCCGGCGCCTGGGCCTACAAGGACCTGTACGCGATCTATCGCGATTCCGAGCTGGCCCGGGAGCGGGCGGGCTGGATCCTCAGAGACGCCCAGGACCGCAGGCTGTACATCCCCTGGGGCTGCGAGGCCGGAACCTGCCCGCAGTACGCGGCGGACATCAGCAACCCCGAGTTCCGCGCACACTGGATCGACGAGGCCCGGCGAACGCTCGCCCAGGGCTACCGAGGCCTGTTCATCGACGATGTGAACCTCGAGTTCCGAGTCGGAGACGGCGACGGGGTCGAGCGCCCGCCGATTGACCCGGCCACCGGCCGGGCCATGACTCACGCGGCCTGGCGCGGCCACGTGGCCGACTTCGTCGAGCAGATCCGGCGGGAGCTCCCCGGTGTCGAGATCGCCCACAACCCGATCTGGTTCGCCGGCCATTCCGATCCCGACACCGCGAGGGCGTTGCTGGCGGCCGACTACATCGCCCTCGAGCGGGGCGTGAGCGACGACGGCCTCACCCCCGGCGGTGGCCGCTACGGGTTCGACACCCTGCTCGACCACGTCGATTGGCTGCACCAGAACGGCAGGGCCGTGGTCTGGGACGCCTACACCTCCACCCGCGAGGGGGCCGAGTACAACCTCGCCACCTATTTCCTCACCGGCGGCGGGCGCGACGGCATTCGCACCGACTACCGCGCCCTGCCCGACGACTGGTGGCGGGGCTATGACGTCCGCCTCGGGAAGCCCCGCAGCGGGCGTTACCGGTGGAACGGGGTGCTGCGCCGCGACTTCGCCGGCGGCTACGTGCTGGTGAACGGCCCGGGCTCGCCCACCCGGACCGTGCAGCATCCGCCGGGGGCGACCAACGCCGACGGCAGCGGCGCCCCGACCGGCACCCTGCCCGCGGCCAGCGGGGCGATCGTCCTGACGGGCGGCGCCGCTGCGCCGGCACGCAGCGGACTGAGCCTCAACGTGGTCACCAACCCACGCCGCCGCGCGCTGGAGGGCTCGCCGGGGCGGGCGAGCGGGGCTAGCTCGGCTCGACTTCGCCGCACTGTTCTGATCAGGGGCCGCACGACAACCGCACGCCGGGGCGGCCTGCGGCTGCGCGTCGAGCGGCGTCAGGGCCGGGTCTGGCGCATGGCCAAGGCGGCTCGCAAGAGGCTCGGGAACGGCCGCTCGGGGTTCGGCCACGTGTTCCGGCGCCTGCCCACGGGCCGCTATCGCGTGAGCGCCAGCTACAGGCCTGCCAACGGGCGCCCCGTGAGCCGCACCCGCACGTTCCACCTGCACCGCTGAGGCGGGTCGGGCCGACTGCCTCCTGGCGCGGGTCTACAGTGACGGCATGAGCTCAGGCGGGTTCGCCGCCCGGCCGGCTCCGGGACCGGGCAACCTCGGGCGTTACGCCCTGATCGCAGCCTCCGGAGTCGCGCTGGCCCTGGTCGCGGCCGCTCTGGCCGTGGCGCTCTCGCGCAACCCGCCGCCCTGGAGCATCGTCGCTGCGGCGAGCCTCGGGCTGGCCTCGGTCACGGCCCTGGCCGTGCTCCGCTACGACGCGGCTGTCGCCCTGGGGATGTTGTGCCTCGGGGTGGTGTTCGTCGAGCCGGCGCCGCCCGACGCCATCTTCGGGATCGTGATCGCGGTGGCGCTGGTGAGCGGGCGCCTCAGGATCGACCGGGCGCCCGCGTCCGTGCTCGGCCTCACCGCGCTCTTCCTGCTGCTGAACGTGGCGTCGATGATCGAGGCCACCGATCCAGCCGTGGCCGCGCGCTTCTTCGCGATCACTGTCTATCTCGGGATTTTCGCCGTGTGGCTGAGCGGCTACGTGGACAGCGAGCGCCGCGCACGCCTCATCGTGCGCGCCTATCTGGTCGGCGCCCTGGTCTCGGCCGTGATCGGGACGGTGGCTCTGCTCGCGCCGTTTCCCGGCGCCGAGGCCTTCGTCATCAACGAGCGGGCCCGTGCGCTGTTCAAGGACCCCAACGTCTACGGGCCCTTCCTGGTCCCGATCGCCCTCATCCTGATCGAGGAGATCATGCGCCCGCGCCTGTTGCGCAGCAGGCGGACGATCAAGCTGCTGGCCCTGCTGGTGCTCATGATCGGCCTCGTGTTCTCGTACTCGCGAGGCGCGTGGGTCAACTTCGCCATCGGCGCGGTGGTGATGCTCGGGGTGATGGCGGTGCGCAAGGGCGGGGGCCGGCGCGCCATGGCGACGATCCTCGTCCTGACCGTCGGAGCCCTCGGCATCGTGGCGGTCATATCGGTCACGGGGTCGCTCGACTTCATCCAGGAGCGGGCTCAGCGCCAGAGCTACGACACCGAGCGCTTCCAGGCGCAGCGGCGCGGCATCGAGTTCGGTGAGACCCACGTGTTCGGGATCGGACCGGGCCAGTTCGAGGTGCTCACGCCGGTGGTGTCCCACAACACCTATGTGCGCACCCTCGGTGAGCAGGGCGTCCTGGGGCTCTTCGCCTTCGTCTCGCTCGTGTTCGCCACGCTCGTGATCGCCGGCCGCAACGCGGCCCTGGGACGGGACACCTACGGGATCGGAGCCGCGCCCCTGCTGGGCGCCTGGGCAGGCCTCGCCGTGGAGTCCTTCTTCGTCGACACGCTCCATTGGCGCCACCTCTGGGTGGTGGCCGGCCTCATCTGGGCCGGCGCGATGGTGGCGGGTCGTCGATGAGCACCGGCGACACCGACCACGAGCAGGGCGGCGAGCACTCCACACCCCGGCGGATCGCCCGCAACGCCTTCGTCCGCTCGGCCGGCGAGGTCGTGGCCAAGACGGCCTCCGTCGTCTTCTACGTCGTCATGGCCCGCGAGCTGGGCAGCGACGGCTTCGGCGACTTCATGTTCGCGCTGTCCCTCACCGGCGTCCTGTTGCTGGGCTCCGGGTTCGGCATCGACGACCTCACCTTCATGGACGTGGGCCGCGACAAGCGCCGTTCCGGCGATTACCTCGGCGACGCCGTGGCCATCAAGCTGCTCAGCAGCTTCGCGCTGCTGTCCGTGGCAGCCATTGCCGTGAACATCGCCGACTACTCGGATGAGGCGCGCATGGCGGTGTACCTGGTGGGAGCCGGCAACGCGGTGGAGACGATGGCCTGGAGCTGGCACGCGATCTTCGGGGGCCACGAGCGACTCGAGCTCACCTCCGTGGCGGTCATCGCGCAGCGCACCGTCACCGCGGTGGCAGGATCGGTGATCCTTCTCAACGGAGGCGGGCTGGTGGCCGCGAGCTGTGTCTTCCTCGGCGGCGCGCTGCTGGGGCTGCTGGTGAGCCACGTCCAGCTGCGCCGCCTGGTCCCGTGGCTGCGGATGCGCACGAGCCACCGGCGCTGGCTTCCGCTCATCAAGGCCGGCTTCCCGATCGGCGCGGTCACGCTCCTGTTCGTGCTGCTCATCAAGCTCGACACGGTGATGCTGTCCTTCCTCGAGGGCGGCGACAACCGCCAGGTGGGCTACTACAGCGCGGCGTACCGCCTGGTGGAGGCGACGATGTTCCTGAGCTGGATCTTCTCCCACTCCGCGCTCCCCTGGCTCGCGCGCCAGGAGGACGAGGGGGTGGGCCTGGCCCGCGGCTGCGAGGTCGGGTTCAAGGTGCTCACCGCGGTGCTGATGCCCCTGGGCGTCGGCTTCGCCGTGCTCGCGCCACAGCTCACCGACCTCTTCTACGGCAGCGCCTACGACGACGCGGTCACGCCGCTGCGCCTGCTCGGGCTGATGACCGTGCTGTACGGAATCAACTTCTTCGCCTCCACGATTCTCGTCGCCCGCGGGCGACCCGGTGGCTTCACGCGCGCGGCCCTCGCCATCATCGCGCAGAACATCGTCTTCAACCTCATCCTGATTCCGATCTACGGCGCCTCCGGCGCCGCCTTCAATGCGGTTCTCTCCGGGATCCTGCTGGCCGGCCTTGCAGTGCGCCAAGTGGGCCTGATCACCCGCCGCATCGGCCCTGTGCGGGCGTTCGCGGGGCCACTCCTTGCAGGCGCGGCGATGGCAGGGGCCGTGCTCGCCGCCGGTCTGCCCCTGATTCCTTCGGCCGTGCTCGGGGCCGTGGTCTACTTGGCCACGCTCGCTGCGCTCGAGCGCCTGCTGCATCCGGACGACGTCCGGCTGGCTGTGTCGATCGCCAAGAACAGGTCCGAGCAGCCGCTCGAGCCGCAGCCGAGCTGAGCCGAGAACGAAGCTGCGGTGCTCGCCCGACCATCGCTCGGGCTGCGCGCCTCGGCCCTACCGCAGCCGGCGCACGAGGGGGGTGCGCGCGAGGACGCGCTTGACGGGCGAGTGCTCCGGCAACAGCTGCCGCCGGCCATAGACGACGGGGAACAGGGCCTGGTAGACGAGCCCCAGGCTGGACTCCCGGCGGTGGCGGGCGAGCGATCCGAACAGGTCGGGGTGGAGCGCCTTGAGCTGGTCGTAGACGATCGCGTGGTGCCGGCGGGCCTCGGCGAGCTGCCGGCCTTCGTGCTGGCGGTAGCCCCACACCACGGTGTCGTGGCCCACGTGCACCCCGCGGTGGCCGCGTTCGGCGAGGGCCATCCAGAGGTCCCAGTCCTCGTACCCGTGGAGCCGGTCCCGCTCGCTCCAGCCCCCGAGTGCGCGGACCACCTCGGTCCTGAACAGTGCCGAGGTGGGGTACTCGTTGATGAAGGCGATGCGGTAGGGGTCCAGCCGAGGCGGCATGCGCCGCAGCTCGGCCCGGCCACCGAGCTCCAGGTAGTCGCCGAAGGCAGCGGCCGGACGATCGGGGGCGTCGAGCCGATCGGCGAGCTTGGCCAGCGCTCCCTCCATGGCCACATCGTCCGAGTCGAGGGTGAACAGGTAGCGCGTCTCCGCTGCCGCCAGAGCGGTGTTGCGCGCAGCCGCGGCGCCGCGGTTTCGGTCGTGCCTGAGGACCGTGACGCCAGACGACTCGAGACGCTCCAGGACGGAGGTCGTGGTGGGGTCGTCCGATGCGTCGTCCACCACGATCAGGGCGACCGGCTCGCGCTCCCGCACCGAGTCGATCGCCTCCTCGATGAACCGCCCGTCGTTGAAGCAGGGCATGGCCACGGTGACCCTCCGCTCGCTCAACGACCCCTCCCCTCCGCCCGGAGGCATACGATCGGGGGGTGCGGAGGGTGCTTCTGGTGATGGAACCGCCCGACGGAGGGGTGGCCGAGAACGTCCTGCGACTGGCGCTGGATCTGCCCCGGCACGGCTGGCAGCCATACGTGGCCGGCCCAGCCGAGGCCATCACCTACCCCCGCCTGCGCGAGGCCGGGGTGCCGTTCGTGCGCCTGCCCCTGGAGCGCGGCTTCGGCACGCCCGCCGCCGACCTCTCGGCCCTGCGCGGGCTCGCCGCGATCCTGCACCGGGGGCGATTCGACCTCGTCCATGCCCACTCGGCCAAGGCCGGGGTGGTGGGCAGGCTGGCGGCCAGGGTGGCCGGGACGCCGGTGGTCTACTCGCCTCACTGCTTCCCGTTCGTCGGTCCCTGGGGACCGCCGCGCCGGCTGTTCTCGCTCTCGGTGGAGCGGGCCCTCGGGCCTCTGAGCGACGCCATCCTGTGCGTCGCCGACGAGGAGCGCCGCCTTGCTCTCGAAGAGCGAATCGCCCCCGACCGCAAGCTCCACGTGGTCCACAACGGGTCGCCGTCCTGCCCGCGCGACCTCGCTGCGGACGAGGAGCTGGCCGCGTTCCGCGGTGACGGCCCGCTCGCGGCGTGCCTCACCGTCCTGCGTCCCCAGAAGAGCGTCAGCGTGTTCATCGACGCGGCTCCCCGGGTGCTGGCGGAGGTGCCCGGCGCACGCCTGGCCGTGGTCGGTGACGGGCCACTGCGCTCGGAGCTCGAGGCCCAGGCCGAGCGAATGGAGCTCGACCCCGAGCGCTTCCGCTTCTTCGGCTTCGAGCCGCCGGCCGCCCGCCAGCTCGGCTCGATCGACGCGTTCGTGCTGCCCTCGTCCTGGGAGGCCTTCGCCATCTCCATTCTCGAGGCCATGGCCTGCGGAGTCCCGCAGGTGGCCACCGACGTGGGCGGGACTTCCGAGGCCCTGATCGACGGCGAGACCGGCCTGTTGTGCCCGCCCGGGGATTCGCCGGCGCTCGCGGACCGGATGGTGCGGATCTTGAGCGACGACCCCGGGCGCGCGGCCATGGGTGCGGCGAGCCGCGAGCGCCACGACCGGCTGTTCACGGTCGAGCGGATGGTCGAGCGCACGGCCGGCGTCTACGAGCGCGTGCTCGGCGGGACCCTGGACGAAGCTCGTCACAGCGCCGCGCGTCCTGCCCGGTCGAGCTCCTCGTAGACCGCGCGAATCCGCTCCACCGTCCGGTCGAAGGTGAACAGCTCTCGCACCCGCTCGTGGCCCCGGCGGCCCACCTCGCGCGACAGCGCGGGCCTGACGATGTAGGGCTCGAGGGCACGGGCGTAGCCTTCCGGGGTCCGGTCATCGACCAGCGTGCCGGCGTCTCCCACCACCTCGGCGATGCCCTTCTCGTTGGGCCCGACCGCGGGCAGCCAATGGCTCATCCCCTCCATGAGGGCGAGCGGAGCACCCTCGGCGGGCCGGCCAC
Source organism: uncultured Thermoleophilaceae bacterium (assembly GCA_963751105.1). Lineage (GTDB taxonomy): Bacteria > Actinomycetota > Thermoleophilia > Solirubrobacterales > Thermoleophilaceae > JACVRW01. Next base: position 2,034,448 of record CAVVTG010000002.1, read on the forward strand.
GCATCCGGCGCGAGGTCATGGCCACCACCCGCGCCGTGCGGTAGGCCACCTCGAGGTCGTCGATCCAGCCGATCTGGCTCCGGTCGGCCATCCCCGTGGCGACCGCGTGGGCACACAGCTCCTCGCGGTGCCCGGGGGCCGGCGGATAGTCGGGTCCGCCGATGACGAGCCGCACGTCCTCATGCCCGCTGGTCCTCAGAATCGACGCCGCCTCGATCAGCTCCATGAACCCCTTGCGCGGGTCCATGCGGCCCACCGAGATGATCACCGGGTCGGTGTCGGGAGCGGGCGGCGCGGGGTCGAGCTCGACTCCCGGGTAGGCCACCACCACCCGGTCTCGCACCTGCGGCCCGAGGAGGTCCGCCATCGCCTGGCTCACGCAGATGATGCGGTCGCAACGGACTGCGAGGCCGCGGGTCAGCGGCCCCTCGTAGCCGTGGTCGTGCTTCATCCACGCGAGGGGTATGCCCAGCCGCCGCGCCAGGCGGACGCCCAGGAGCGCAGCCTTGGTGCCGTTGGCGTGGATGAAGGTGAAACCCTGGCCCGCGAGCTCGTCGGCCAGGCGGCGCGCCGCTTGGGGAAAACGCGCCACGGACCACCTGCCGGGCAGGTTCACCACCCGGCTCGGCACCCCCGCCAGCTCCAGCCGGCTCGCGAGGTTGCCCTCGCTCATGATCACGGCCTCGGGCTCGATCGTGTCGCCCAGTCGGTCGATCAGCTTCAGCAGCACCGACTCGGATCCGCCGTAGTCTCCATAGGGGGCGAGGAACAGCGGTCGCATCGCCTCGCTCACGCGCGCTGAAGCTACAGGCACGCCCTGGCCCGCACAAGCGACAGGGGCCCGGCGCTAGGGTGCGCGGCGAAATGCGCAACCCAAGAGACTTCCTCAAGCCGCTCGCCATCGGCGCTCCGGACCCTCTCCCCGAGATCCCCTTCAGGCCCTCGCGGATGATCCACTTCCTCGACTTCTCGAACGAGAAGATGGTGGCGAAGGCGCCCGCGATTTCCACGCAGGTCGACATCCTGCTCGGCAACCTGGAGGACGCCGTGCCGGTGGACCGCAAGGAGGCCGCGCGGGAGGGACTGATCCGGGTGGGCCGGGAGATGGATCTCGGCGAGACCTCGCTGTGGACTCGCATCAACGCCCTCGAAAGCCCCTGGGTTCTGGACGACCTGACCCAGATCGTGGCCGAGATCGGCGATCGCCTCGACGTCGTGATGGTGCCCAAGGTCGAGGGACCGTGGGACATCCACTACGTCGACCGCCTGCTGGCGCAGCTCGAGGCCAAGGCGGGGCTCGAGCGCCCTCTGCTGGTGCACGCGATCCTCGAGACCGCCCAGGGGGTGACCAACCTCGAGGAGATCGCCACGGCCAGCCCGAGGATGCAGGGCATGAGCTTCGGCCCGGCCGATCTCGCCGCCAACCGGCGCATGAAGACCACCCGGGTGGGAGGCGGCCATCCCGGCTACCGGGTGATCGAGGACCCCTCCCCCGACGACCCCGAGGCGGCGCGCGCATCCGCTCAGCAGGACCCCTGGCACTACTCGATCGCCCGCATGGTCGACGCCTGCGCGGGCGCCGGCATCCTGCCCTTCTACGGCCCCTACGGGGACATCAAGGACGTGGACGGCTGCGAAGCGCAGTTTCGCGCCGCCTTCCTACTGGGCTGCGTGGGCGCCTGGTCCCTTCATCCGGTCCAGATCGACATCGCCAAGAAGGTCTTCTCCCCCGACCCGGAGGAGGTCCGCTTCGCCAAGAAGGTCATCGAGGCGATCCCGGACGGCCGGGGCGTGCACATGATCGACGGCAAGATGCAGGACGACGCCACCTGGAAGCAGTGCAAGGTGATGGTCGACCTGGCCGAGATGCTGGCCCGCAAGGATCCCGAGCTGGCCGAGGCGTACGAGCTTCAGCCGGCCGGCGCCTGACGGTCTCCGTCCGCGAGCGCGTCCGGGAGCTCGGCGCGCGACGCGATGCCCAGCTTGCGGTAGGCGCCGGTGAGGTGCATCTCGACTGTCCGACGGGTGAGGAAGAGGGCCTCGGCGATCTCGCGGTTGCCCAGCCCCTCCGTGGCCATCTCCGTGACTCGGCGCTCCTGGGGCGACAGCGAGTCAACGCCGTGGAGCGCGGGGCGACGGGGGCGCGCGCCGGTGGCTCGCAACTCGTCCATCGCCCGATTGGTCTCGACCACCGATCCGCACCGGTGTGCGAGATCGAGTCCTTCGCGAAGGGGACCGCGTGCATCGCGCCGATGGCCACCGCGCCGCAGCGCGGCACCCAGGTCGATCAGCGCCCGCGCGTGCGCCACCCGGAGTTCGGATCCGGCAAGGACCTCCACCGCCTCGCGCGCCCGGTCGGCCATCTCCTCGTTCGGGGCGAGCAGCGCCTGCACGCGGAGGGCTTCGCCGATCGGCTCCGGCGCGCCGAACCTGCGCGCGATCTCGAGCTCCTCCCGGATCAGCTCATCGGCCCGCTCGGGCTCACCCAGGCGGGCGGCGGCCAGAGCCGCATAGCTGCGCCACATCAGCGCCATCGGGTTGATGTACGCGATCGACAGAGCTCGCCTGCCGGCGTCCCCGAGATCGTTCAAGGCGGCGCTCGCATCGCCCAGCTGCAGTGCGAGCCGGCCGCGTGAGGCGAGCGCCTGGCAGCCGCTCAACGTTGCTGGGAGCTCGCCGGGCGGCCAGGCCTCGTGCAGGAACGTCGCCGCCTGGGCGAGCGTGCCGCGCTCGATGTGGACGTCGGTGAGCGCGGACAGCACGGTGGGACGGACGATCGGGTCGTCTGCGGGGAGCAGTGGCAAGGCCTCGACCGCGTCGTCCTCGGCGCCGCGGACATCGCCGCTCCAGACCCGGCCGGAGGCACGCAGGCCGAGCGAATTGGAGTAGAGGACCGTCGAGCTCCGGGCCCTTCCTTCCTCTACGCCCGCCGTCCAGACCTCGATCGCGCGGCTCAATCTCCCCGTGAGCGCGATAGCGACGGAGGCGGCCGTCAGAGCGATCGACGTCGCGGGCGCCGCCAGCGCGGGGTGCTCGGACCGGACCTCGACGAGCAGCTGCCCGTCCCCCCACGCCGTCTCGGCGAGCTCCGCGACCTCGTTTGCGCTGCGGGCGGTGGTGGAGGCGAACACCACCGCGATCATGGCCAGCAGGCTGCGCTCGGCAGCTGTTTCACCCCGGCTCACCTCGCCCTCGAGTGCCAGCAGCCGCTCAAACGTCTCGGCGCTCGGCAGTCCGCCCACGAGGCGGGTGGCGGCGGCCTGGAACTCGAGACCCAAGCGCAGCTCCTGATCGAGGTCGCCGGCCGCCTGGAGAAGCTCCTCGCAGGCGGCAACTGCTTCGGGCAGCTCGGCGGCCAGGAAGCGCACCATCGAGAGGCCGAGCGCCGCTTGCGCGAGCTCGGCGGGACTGCTCGACAGGCGCACGGCCTGCTCCATCCGGCCGGTCGCCTCGGGCATGCGGGCCGCCGACTCGGCCGCCCCGAGGTCGAGTAGCAGCAACCGCCGCAGCGAAGCCGGGGCCTGTTCGTCGAGCGCCCGGCGCAGGAATCGCACCGCCTGGTCCGGGGCGCCCCGGTTGCCGGCCAGGCGCGCCGACTCGGTCAGCGCATCGAAGGCCCACCGCTCGCCCACCGGGCCGGCTGGGGCGCCGGCCAGCAGGTGAGCCGCCGCGCGCTCGCAGCGAGTCGGGTCTCGAGCCAGCTCACGCGCAGCCGCCAGATGCAGCTGCGCCCGCTCCGCCGGCGGGATCGAGTCCTGGAGAGCCTGCTGGATGATCGGGTGTACGAACCTCGGCGGAAGGCCCGGATGCAGTAGCTCGGCTTCGATCAAGGCATCCACCGCCTCCGCCGCCGCCTGGCGGTCGACTCCAGCGATCTCCGCGGTGTCGGTCAGTGAGGCATCGTCGCCAAGAATCGCCAGGGTCTGCGCCACGGCCTCGACCGTTGGTGAGCGATGGCGCAGCCGTGCGGCCACGAATCGGCCCACCGAGGGCGGGCCCATGGCGGCGACTGCGCTTGCGTCGAGGTTGGGACGCTCTTCCACCTCCGCCTCCAGCGCCGCGATGAGCTGACGCGCGAGCAGCGGGTTTCCGCCGGTCGTTCGCGCGCACTCGGCGCAGACGTCATCCGCGGTCTGGGCGCCGAGCCTGCCGCGCACGAGCTCGCCGATCGCCGCCAGGCTGAGCGGCCGCGGCCGGATTACCGTCAGCGGATCACGCTCCATCAGCCCAGACAAGGCCTCGGGCGCCGCCGCGGCGTCCCCAGTCCGCACCGCGAGGATCACGCATGCGGGGATCTCCTCGATCCTGGCCTCCAGGTAGGCGAGAAACCGAAGCGACTGCTCGTCGGCCCAGTGCGCATCATCGACCAGTAGGGCGAGCGGTTGCTCCTCGGCCAGCCGCGCGCAGAGCCAGTGCAGGCCGTGGAATCGTGCGAACAGGAGATCGTCCGCGGCCGCTCGGTCGGGAACCTCTTCGAACAGCGGGCGCGCCAGCCCAGCGGCGCCGGCGAAGGCCATTTCACGCTCGCGGTCCGATAGCGGCTCGATCCTCGGCGCCAGCAACTGAACCACCGCGCCGAGCGCGAACTCGCTCTCCATCACGCTGCCACGCGCCCGCAGGAGAGCCATGCCCTGCGCCTCCGCCAGGTCCGCGGCCTCCCCCAGCAGCGACGTCTTCCCAATCCCGGGCGGTCCCTTGATCACCACTGTCGCGCCCGAGCCGGCTGCTGCGCTGCGGAGGGAACCGCCGATCTGCTCCAGGTCGGCCTCGCGCTCGAGCAGGTCGGTCCGCGTCTTCAGATCCGTCATCTCACCCGGCAAAAGTCTACGGAGGGTCCACGTAGCGAAGCACGCACCGCCTTCCTTAGCGTGGCGAGCGATGAATTTCCGCATTCTGGGGCCGATCCAGAGTCAGCTGGAAGGCGGTCGGACGGCGCTCGTCCCGCGTGGGCGCGTGCTCTCGTTCCTCGCTCTGCTCCTCGTACACCGCGACGCCACCATGCACGTCGACCGGATCGTGGACGAGCTCTGGGGTGGCGCGGAACTCAGGAACGCCAGGAACGTGGTCCAAGTGGTGGTGTCGAGATTGCGCGCGGCGGTCGGCGAGAGCATCCTCGTCTCAGAGGGAGGCGGCTACGCCTTACGTGTGCCGCGGGGGGCCGTCGACGCCGACCGTTTCGAGGACCGCTTCTCGCGAGGTGCGCAGGAGCTGGCCCGGGGAGAGCCCTGGCAGGCGGCCGATACCTTGAGGGAGGCTCTCGGGCTCTGGCGCGGTCCGGCGCTGATCGACGTGCGCAGTCACGGATTCGCCCAGCCGGAGATCGCGCGGCTCGACGATCTGCGTCTCACCTGCCTCAGCGAGCGACTCGACGCCGATCTGGCCTGTGGTCGCCACGCGGAGCTGACCGGGGAGCTCGAGGCGCTCGTCAACGAACACCCGCTGCGCGAGCGGCTGCGCGCTCAGCTGATGCTCGCCCTCTACCGCACCGGGCGCCAGGTCGAGGCCCTGGCCGAATACCGCGCCGCTCGGCGCGCTCTGGTGGACGGTCTCGGTCTGGAGCCGTCGCCTGAGCTGCGCGCGCTGGAGCGGGCGAATCCTTCGTCACGAACTCGACCCGCCGCTCGCCTCATGCTCGACCCGAGCCGCGTAGCGAGCCGTCGGCCGGCGGGGCAGGCCCCTCTCGCCCGTCTGCTCGGCCGCGACACCTCGGTCCCGTGCGTGGACGGCCGCAGCCGGCGCTACGTCAACCTGGACTACGCGGCCAGCACGTCGGCCATGGAGGAGGTCTGGGAGGCCGTCGAGGCGTTCATGCCCTGGTGCAGCAGCGTGCACCGGGGCAGCGGGCTCAAGTCGCAGATCTCGACCGCCGCGTTCGAGGGCGCGCGCGAGGATCTGTCGCGCTTCGTGGGTGGCCGGGTCGGTGACGGCGTCGTCTTCGTGCGCAACACCACCGAGGCGATCAACGTCCTCTCCGCCGCGCTCCCGGCGGGCACCCGGGTGCTGAGCACGCCGGTGGAGCATCACTCCAACATGCTGCCGTGGCGGCGTCATCGCGCGCAGGTCCTGCCGTTCGCGGACTGCCGAGAGGAGCTCGTGGCCGCCTGTGAGGAAGCGCTGCACGGTGGGCAGATCGACCTGGTCGCAGTAACGGGCGCCTCCAACGTCACCGGGGAGGTCTGGCCGGTGGCGGAGCTGGCGGAGCTCGCCCACAGCCACGGCGCGCGCGTGTTCGTCGACGCCGCCCAGCTCGCTCCACACCGTCCCGTCGACATGGCGAGCACGGGGATCGACTTCCTGGCCCTCTCGGGGCACAAGCTCTACGCGCCGTTCGGAGCGGGAGCGCTGGTCGGCGACCGGTCCTTCCTGGAGGAGCAGATGCCGCTGCTGCACGGCGGCGGAGCGATCAAGTGGGTCACCCTCGACGACGTCATCTGGGCAGAGGCTCCCGAGCGCCACGAGGCAGGCTCGCCGAACGTCGTCGGAGTGGTGGCTCTGGGAGCTGCCTGTCGCCACCTGACGGAGCTTGGAATGCACGTCGTGGCCGAGTACGAGCGAGAGCTCGCGGCCCACCTGCGGACCGGCCTGTCGACCGTGCCCGGCCTGCGAACTCTGGCCCTCTGGCCGCCGGGCTCGGTGGACACCGTGGGGGTGGCCGCGTTCGACCATCCGCGCTACCCGCACGCGTTGCTCGCCGCCGTGTTGAGCGCGGAGCATGGGATCGGCGTCCGCAACGGCTGCTTCTGCGCGCACCCGCTCATCACGCGCTTGCTGGGGATCCCCGACGCTGAGGTGGACCAGCTGACTCGCGGCCTGCGCGGGGGTTCGCTGCCCGCTCTGCCGGGAGCCGTGCGCGCCAGCATCGGCCTCGGCACCAAGCTCGACGACGTCGAAAGGCTCGTAGACGCCCTCCACGAGATCACGTCACACGGGACCGCGGGCCCGCTACCTGTACGAGCGCGAGAGCGACGAGTACCGGCCGGCCGGCGATCCGCGGCGCTGGCCGGAGCTGCCGTTCAGCACCGACAGGGCCGCGGCCTAACGGCCGTGGACAGCCGGGCGCCGCAGCGTGCGAGCCGGGCTCCGCCGGCGCCGAGGCACGATCCGGGCCAGCACGGGCCGCGCGGAGCGGCCGATGCGGTGCCGTCGTGACGGCGGTGGCTGGGTCCTGTCGAGGGCCCGTGAGGCGAGCGTGGCGAAGAGTGGTCCTGATGGCATGGGGCCAGGCTGACCGCACCCGCTGTCTGATCGCTTTCAGTCGGTCGGCTCGCTAGGGTTCCCGCCCCCCTATGAGGTTCTTCGAATACGAGGCCCGCGAGATCGTCAAGCGGGCCGGCATTCCCGTCACCGACTTCGGCTTTGCCACCACGGCCCAGGAGGCGCGCGAGATCGCCCACCGGATCGACGGGCCTACGGTGGTCAAGTCGCAGGTGCTCACCGGCGGGCGCATGAAGGCCGGCGGGGTCAAGTTCGCCGACTCTCCGGACGAGGCGGCCGATCACGCCGAGGCCATCCTCCAGCTGGAGATCGGCGGTCACATGCCGCGTGGAGTCCTGGTGGACCCCAAGGCCGATGTGGCCCAGGAGTACTACGCCGGCGTGGTGTGGGACGGGCTGCGCAAGCAGCCGGTGATGATCTTCTCGCCGGTCGGCGGCATCGACATCGAGCAGGTGGCCGAGGAGCAGCCCGACAAGGTGGGCCGCCGCCACTTCTCGACCATCCAGCCGTTCAGCGACTTCATGGCCAAGGAGGTGATCGCCTCCACCGGCGTCACCGGCCGCCGGCTCACGCGAATAACGCCCATCCTTGCGCGGCTGGCTCGGCTGTTCCTCGAGCGCGACATGACGCTGGCCGAGATCAACCCGCTGGGCGAGCTCGCGGACGGGTCCTTCGTGGCGCTCGACGCCCACATGGACATGGAGAACGAGGCCCGCCCGCGCCAGAAGGCCCTGCTCGCCGACCTCGGCGTTGGCGACGAGGAGACGCGGCAGGCGCGCGAGCCCACGGCGTTCGAGCTCGCGGGCGAGGAGGTCGACGCCATGGACCACCGCGGCGTGGCCGGCAACGTGACCGAGTTCGACGGCGACCTCGGCCTGGTGATCGGCGCCGGCGGCGGCTCGCTCACCCTGTTCGACGCGGTCCGCGCCCACGGCGGGCGGCCCGCCAACTACTGCGAGATCGGCGGCAACCCGTCGGTGCGCAAGGCTGCCGGCCTGGCCAAGCTGGTGCTCGAGAAGCCCGGCGTGGACAAGATCGCCGTGATGATGTCGATCGTCTCCAACACGCGGGTGGACATCGTGGCCCGCGGCGTGATCAAGGCCTGCCTCGAGCTGGGTCACGACCCGGCGGAGAAGATCGCCATCTTCCGCATCCCGGGCGCCTGGGAGGAGCAGGGCTTCAAGATCCTCGAGAAGTACGGCGTCGAGTACTGCGACCGCAGCGTGTCCATGCACGAGGCGGCGCGCCGGGCCGTGGAGAAGGGCCAGGCGGCGTGAGCATCCTCATCGACGCGAGCACCACCTTCATCGTCCAGGGCATCACCGGCCGCGAGGCCGTCAATCTGACCCGCGAGTGCCTCGACTACGGCGCGGGGGCCAAGGTGGTCGGCGGAGTCACCCCAGGGCGGCTGGGGCGCGACGTGCACGGCGTGCCGGTGTTCGACACCGTGGCTCAGGCGGTCGAGCACCACGGCGCGCCCATCGACGGCTCGGTGGTTACGGTTCCGCCGGCCTTCACCAAGGACGCCGTGTTCGAGGCCATCGAGAACGGCGTCAAGCTGATCGTGATCGTCACCGAGCGCATCCCGCGGGGCGACGTGGCGCAGATGGTGGAGCTCGCCTCGGCCCGGGGGGCGCGCATCATCGGCCCCAATTGCCTCGGCATCATCGTGCCGGACGTGATCAAGATGGGCGGCATCGGTGGACCGGCCAAGGACGCGGCCAAGGCCTACTCGCCGGGAACCGTGGGCGTCATCTCGCGCTCCGGAGGCATGACCACGGAGATGTCCTCCACGCTCACCGCCGCCGGCCTCGGCCAGTCCACGGCGGTGTCGATCGGCGGCGACGCGATCATCGGCTCGACCTACGCCGAGCTCATGCCGCTGTTCGCCACGGACGGGCAGACCGAGGCGATCGTGATCTACACCGAGCCCGGCGGCCGCATGGAGGCCGAGCTCGCCCGCTGGGTCACCGAGAACGACTCGAAGCTCCCGATCGTCGCCTTCATGGCGGGCCGCTTCATGGACGAGATGCCGGGGATGAGCTTCGGCCATGCGGGCACGATCGTGGAGGGCAAGGAGGACACCGCCGCCGAGAAGATCGAGCGGCTGGCCGCCGCCGGGATCGTGGTGGCCGAGGAAATTGCCCAGATACCGGCGCTGGTCAAGGAGCGCCTGGGGGTGGCTGCGTGAGCACCGGGCACGAGACCCTGAACGGAATCTTCATCGCAGTGGAGGTCGCCGACTCCGTGCGTACCGACGCCGAGCTGGCCCGCCGGTTGGAGGAGGCCTGTCCCGTCGACATCTTCGCGGCCAGTGAGAGCGGTGTGCAGATCGTGCCCGAGAACCTGGACGAGTGCGTGCTCTGTGAGCTGTGCCTCGACGCCGCACCGCCGGGCACGGTTCGGGTGGTGAAGCTCTACGACGACGGAGCGGCGCTGGAGCGCGCGCCTCAGCGCTGAGCCGGCGTCAGCTGCGCACGAGCTGACGCTGGATGACGTTCCCAAGCAGCTTGGTCACCGCCGGGTCGCCGGTGACCCGCACGTGCCCGCGCTCGTAGGCGTCGACCCATTCCCTCAGCGTGCCCTCCGCCGCGAGGTGGTTGAACTCCGGCCGGTTCACCGACACGTCGATGCGGGCGTCGCCCGCAGGATCCTTGGTGACCCTGGGCCCCGGAATCTCCACGCGCCAGATCGGAACGTCCGTGCCGCGGGCGCGCAGCTCCAGCCGGACCACGAGCTTCACCTGCTTCAGCGACGGCACCTGCTCCTGTAGGCGCTCGACGGCCTGAGTGATCAGGGTCCTGGTGTCGCCGGAGCTCACTGAGCCCCGACTCTAGATCTTGTTGCGCTCGAGCAGCTTCTTGCCGATCACCATGCGCTGGATCTCGGAGGTGCCCTCGCCGATCAGGAGGAGCGGAGCGTCGCGGTAGAGCCGCTCGATCTCGTACTCCTTCGAGTAGCCGTAGCCGCCGTGGATGCGGAAGGACTCCTCCACCACCTCCTTGCCGGTCTCCGAGGCGAACAGCTTGGCCATCCCGGCCTCGAGGTCCGAGCGCTCGCCCGCATCCTTCATGCGGGCCGCCTTGAGCGTGAGCAGGCGTGCCGCCTCGATCTTGGTGGCCATGTCGGCCAGCTTGAACTGGATGGCCTGGTGCTTGGCGATCTGGCGGCCGAACGTCTTGCGCTCCTGGGAGTAGCGCAGCGCCAGCTCCAGGGCACGCTGGGCGATCCCGACGCCGCGCGCGGCCACGTTGACCCGGCCCACCTCGAGGGCATCCATCATCTGCGCGAAGCCCCTGCCCAGCCCGTCCTCCTCACCGCCGAGAATGCGCTCGGGCGGGCAGCGGAATCCGTCGTAGACGAGCTCGGTGGACTCGACGCCCTTGTAGCCGAGCTTCTTGATCTGCGGCGGTATCGTGAGCCCTTCGACGTGCGCCTCACCCGGGGTCTTCTCGGTGATGAAGCAGGTCATCCCCGTATGGGCCGGCTCGGCCTTCGGGTCGGACTTCATCAGCACGAAGACCACGCCCGAGCGAAGCCCGTTGGTGACCCACATCTTCTGCCCGTTGAGCTCCCAGTCGCCGTCGTCGGTCTTCTTGGCGCTGGCCTTTATGCCCTGCACGTCAGAGCCGACCTCCGGCTCCGACAGCGAGAACGCGGCGCGGATCTCACCGGTGGCCATCTTCGGGAGGAAGTAGTCCTTCTGCTCGTCGGTCCCGAACTTGAGGAGCAGGTACGAGCCGATGAAGTGGGTGTTGACGATGCCCGAGACCGAGATCCAGCCGCGGGAGAGCTCCTCCACGATCATCGTGTACGTGGTGAGGTCGAGGCCCATTCCCCCGTACTCCTCGGGGATGGTCACCCCGAACAGGCCCAGCTCCTTCATCTGCTCGACCACGCCCTCCGGGAAGGTGTCCTCGTGGTCGTGCTCCTCCGCCACGGGCAGGACCTCGTTGTCGACGAACTGCCGGACCATCTCGGTGATGGCCTTCTGGTCGTCGGTCTTCTCGGTGAAGGGATTCGTGGCTACTGCCATGGCTGCAGGCGCGCTCCGGAGTCGTTGACTGGCGAGTCAACAGAGGATATCCCGCCGCGCCGGTCGGGCGACGCCGTGTTCTGGGCTAGTAGCCGGAGGGATGGCGCGCCACGAAGGCGCTCGAGCGCCGCAGGCTGCGGCTCCAGCGCGGGCCGGTGCTCGGACCGGGCGCGTCGGCGTCGTGCATCGAGGTGTCGAAGCGGAAGCCGGCGATGACCACGTAGGCGTGCCCGCTGTGGGCGTACACCGTGATCCACTGGCCGGTCCCCTCCTCACCCCAGTCCATCATGGCGCCGCTCGGGAAGCGGCGAGCGCAGGAAGCGACCGCCGTAGAGCGCGTAGGAAACGGCGCCCGAGCAGTCGTAGCCCGAGTCGAGGCTGCCCTTGCGGTAGAGCTGGTGCCCGCCGCCGTAGCGGTAGGGCTTCTCGACGATCCGGTTGGCCGCCCTGATGGCCTTGACCACCCGCCGGGGCGCCGAGGCCGGCGCGATCAGCGCGCCCGTTGACCAGCGTCGCCTTCTCGGGCGGAGGCGGCGGGGGCGTGAACGTGGCTCCGCCGCCACCCGAGCTGACCACGTCGGCACCGGCGACCGGTGCGAAGGCGGTGAGTCCCGCGAGGCATGCGAATGCCGCAGCGGCACGCACGAGCGTTTTGGGCAAAGGTGAAGGCATTCTCTCTCGAACGCCTACGGGGTTAGCTGACGGGCTCGCGCTGAAAGAGCTTGCGCGCTCTCGACTTGAGAGTTCGCCCCAGTGGCCGAAGCCACCTTGGTTCCCCCGCTCCGCTGGTTAGGCGGATTCGGCGTGGCGAGCAACCTAGCAGAAGTCTCGGCGAGCGTCCTTGGCCGGGGTTGAGTCCTCTCGAGAAGGAATTCGCCCTCCTCGGGTGCGCTCCTGCCAGGTTTGCGGGCGCGGTGTGAAATGCGGCCCGTGCCGGGCGTTGGTGTCCGTGGACCAGTTGCTCTCGCGATCGCTATTGACTCTCTGCGCCTCGGCCGCGGTGCTGCTCGGCGCCGCCGTGCCTGCGGCCGCGGCCACCCTGCCGCCCGGCTTCAGCGAGCAGATCATGGTCAGCGGCCTGACCCGGCCCATGGACGTGGCCTGGGCGCCGGACGGCCGGATGTTCGTGATCCAGAAGGACGGGCGGCTGCTGGTGGTGCCGCCGGGCTCAACCCGAGCCGTTCAGGTCGACGACTTCTCGCTCATGGTCAACGGCCAGCTCGACCGTGGCCTGCTGGGGCTGGCGGTGGACGCGGACTTCGCGACCAACCAGTACGTCTATCTGCTGTTCACCTACGACATCGATCCCCCGGGGCCCGGGGAGAGCGAGTCATCAGGGGAGATGGTGTCCCAACTGCTTCGCCTACGGATAAACCCGCTCAACCAGGTGATTACCCAGACCGCCATTCTCGGAACGGAGGTCGGCGGGCCCTGCCCCGCGCCGGACAACGACGTCGACTGCATTCCCTCCGAGGGATCCACCCACTCGATCGGGACCGTGCGAGCGGATCCCGACGGCAGCCTCTGGGTGGGTAGTGGCGACGGCTTCGGTGCGGGTGTCGTGGACCCGCCGGTTCGCACCTACGACGAGGAGAGCATGGCCGGCAAGATCCTCCACATCGACCGGGACGGGAAGGGGCTGGAGGGCCACCCCTTCTGCCAGGACGAGACCGACCTCGACCTTGTCTGCACCAAGGTCCATTCCAGAGGCTTCCGCAATCCCTTCCGTTTCACCCTCCGGCCGGGCGGAGGCCTGGTGGTGGGTGACGTGGGTTGGACCCGTCGCGAGGAGATCGACCTAGTTCCGGCGGCGGGTGGCGGAAGCTACGGCTGGCCCTGCTTCGAGGGCAGCATCGTCACCCCCGGTTACGCCGCCCTCCCGGATTGCGCCGGGGTGACCGGTCAGGCCGCTCCCGCCTACGACTACGAGCACTTTGGCACCAACTCGGTGGTGGGCGGACCCACCTACACCGGAGGCGGCTATCCGGCCGCCTACCGAAACTCGATCTTCTTCGGGGACTTCACCGGCGGCTTCGTCAACCGGCTCGTGCCCAACGGGGCCGGAGGCTTCAGTGCGCAACCGTTCGCCACCGGCTGGCGCGGCGTGGCGCTCGAGACCGCGCCCAACGGTGACCTGGTTTCGGTCAATCCAGTGGACTTCGGGGTCAGCGGCGCCGGCACCGTGACCCGCATCACCTATGCCCCACCGAGTCCCCCTCCTCCTGCGAGCCCGCCGCCCGCGCCGCCACCCCCCGCCGACACGCCGCGGGCCGCGGCTGCGGCTGGGTTCGGTCAAGCCGCGCCGTGGTCGCATCTCCGGCACGGCCCGCGACCGGAGCGGGGTCCGCAGGGTCGAGGTGGCGGTGCGCCGCCGGCTGCGGGGCCGCGGCTGCAGCTGGTGGCTGCGCTCCAAGGGGCGAATGGCCCGCAAGCGGCTGCGCTGCGACCGGCCACGCTGGATGAGGGCCGAGCTGCGGCGGGTGAAGGGCGGCGTGCGCTGGACCGTCCGGCTGCGCGGACGGCTGCCGGCGGGCACCTACCGCGTGCTCGTCAAGGCCACCGACCGGCAGGGCAACGTAGCCCGGCTGCGACCTAGCCGGGCGAGCGTGGTGAAGGTGCGGAAGCGCTGAGCTCCCGCCGCCGGGTGCGGCCGGGCCGTCGAAGGTCCGGGGCGCCACCCCGTTCGACCCTGAGCAGCGCCCAGGCGAAGAACGCGAACAGCGACAGGGCGATCGCGGCCACCGTCAGATAGGCGCCGGCGGCCAGGGCATCCGGAACGTCGGGCTTGCGCTCTCGCTGCAGCAGCTCGATGTCGGGCTGGAACCGGCGCGTGAAGGCGGCGCGAGCCGGCACGGCGGGCGCCGGTATCGCGCGGTCCTCGGGCAGGTAGATCGGCACCGACACGAGCGAATCGCCCTGGTGCAGCCGCAGGTTGGCCTTCCACCCTCCGTGGACCGGGATCGGTCTGGTGGTCCGCCAGCGCCCGGGCCCTACCCGCTCGAGCGGGTCGAGGATCCGGGCGCCCCCCTGCCAGGCGGTGACGTTGATGAACTCGGGATCGGGGCCGATCGCGCTACGCGGCCGGACGAGGATCTCTCCCTCCACCGAGCGATCTGCGCCGTCGTCGACTTCGCGCAGGACCATGCTCGCGCTGCGCGGACCGTCGTGGGAGACGGGTACGCCCCACGCCAAGACGCCCACCGTGACCAGCGCCGCAACCAGCGCGCCACGCCGGTCGGCCACGCTTATCCGGGCGAGCTCCGGGCCCGTGAGGGCGCCGCCGACGAAGCCGCCCAGTGCACCCGAGGCCACGGCGGTCAGGAGGCCCAGCAACGCCGCCTCGGGCAGCAGCGCCGGACCCCACGGGATCGGCATCCACAGCTGGCTCCAGGCCCACTCGGCCGCGAGGCCGACGGTGCCGATCAGGACTCCCGCCAGGGCCCCGGTCGCCACCGGGCTGCGGCCCGCCGCGCGCACGAACGCCGCCTCGACCAGGAGTGCCTCCACGAGATAGAGCGGGAAGTGCGGCGTGGTCTGACCGAAGACACCGCCGACCATCACCGCGAGGAAACCGCGCAGGACGAGGAAGCCGAGCACCGCGAGCAGCGCGCCCCCGCGGCCGAGGTAGATCCGGGCCGCAACGAGACCCAGCGCGGACGCGAACATGATCAGGACGGGATGCAGCACCAGCCTGAACTGCGGCACGCCGAAGTCGAACTCGCCCTGGAACGTCGACAGCGCCACCAGCAGCCCTCCGAGAAGCAGAGCGCGGCGAACGTAGTAGACGCCCACCGGTCGCCGTTCGCGCTCGGGGTCGCGGCCGAGTGCCCCCGCCGCCTCGGCCAACAGGACGAGGCTGCCCAGCGTGGCCAGCGAGCCGCCGCCGATCAGCATGAGGTGGGTCGGCCCCCAGAGGGTCACGTCCTGACCGAAGATGCGATGCCACATGTCGTCGAGAGGGAAGCCCGACAGGGCGAACGCACCGCAGGCGGCGATCATCAGGCCGCCCACGGGGGCCCACCACCCGCCGCCGAGGTTCACCGCCGTGGGACAGGGACGCTCGCGGCCCGACAGGGCGAACGAGAGCGCGCCGGCGGCCAGGGTGCCGTACAGCCCCACGAGGATCAGGTAGTGGGCCGGGTTGGCCAGCGGGCCGGCGTCGCGGCCGTTGTCGATGTGAAGGGAGATGTCCCAGTACATCCCGAGCAGCGCGGTGAGCAGAGCGGCACTCACGAGCATCGTCGGGAGGGCGGCCCAGCCGGGAAGGCCCGTCTGTCGCTCGGCCCAGCGCGAAGCCCGGGCCAGGAAGCCGATCCGTCCGCTGCGATGCCCGGCGATCAGCAACGCCACCACCGCCGTGGCCACCACCGCACCGGCGGTGGCGCCGAGGGCCTCGGCCGCGGCGGCTCCGCCCGCCGGCTCGTCACCCGTGGCCTGCGCGATCAGAACGGCGGCTCGCATCCGCTTAAGCTCCCTGGGTCGAGAAGAGGCGCCGAGCGGAACTTGCTCGACCGCGCGCCATCCTAACTGAACAGTCAGTCAGTTCTCTGTGCGATCGGTCACAGAGGTCACCGAAAGCGACGAGTCAGCCAGCACATGAGCTCCCCCACCCGCCGCCGCCTGACCGCCGAGGAACGGCGCGCCGGAATCCTCGACGCCGCGCTGGCCGTGTTCTCGGCGAGCGGCTATCACCCGTCATCGATTGACGACATCGCGCGCGAGGCCGGCATCTCCAAGGCCCTGATCTACGAGCACTTCGAGTCCAAGCAGGGGCTGTACGCCGATCTGCTCGAGCGCAACGCGGCCGAGTTGTTCGAACGGCTCGGCGCGGCCATCGGGAGCGTCGAGGTCGAGTCGGGGGCCATCCGGCTGGCCACCGGGCTGGACGCCTTCTTCGCGTTCGTCGAGGAGCGCCGCGACGCCTGGCGGATCCTGTTCCGTGACACCGCTGACCCCGAGACGGCCCCCGTGCTCGACCGCATCCTGGAGCAGGTGACCGGGCTGGTGGCCGCGCTGATCGCCGAGGATCCCGGCGCGAGGGCGATGACCGAGGACGACTCGGAGCAGGCAATACGGCTGCTCGCGCAGATGCTCGTGGGCTCGGTCCAATCGGTGGCCAACTGGTGGGCCGAGCACCAAGAGGTGCCGCGCGACCAGATCGTCGAGATGGTCATGGCCTACGCCTGGCTCGGTCTCGACCGGCTCAGCCGGGGCGAGCGCTGGACGCCCCCCGGATGAGCTTCGTCACCGATGTCGTCGAGGCGGCCGAGCCCTCCCGGCTCGCCCTGGTGTCGATCTCCGCTGAGGGCGAGCGCCGGGAGCTCACCTTCGGAGAGGTGACCGAACGCTCGGCGCGGATGGCCGGTGCGCTGGCCGGCCGGGGCGTCGGGCGGGGCGACGTGGTGATGACCGTGGTGGGCAACCGGCCCGAGTGGGTCGACGCGATGCTTGGCGCCTGGCGACTCGGCGCCGTCTCGCTGCCGTGCACGGAGCAGCTTCGCCCGGCCGATCTGCGGGCCCGCATGGAGCTGGTCGAGCCCGCCGCGGTCGTGGCCGGCGAACGCAACGTCGAGCCGATCCGGGCCACCGGCTACGAAGGACCGCTGCTGTGCGTGCCGGACGCCGCCGTCGAGGCGGCCGACCCCCTTGCGGCGGTCGAGGTGGCGGACACCGAGCCGGCCCTCATCGTCTTCACCTCGGGCACCGCGGGCACGCCCAAGCCCGTGCGACACGGCTACGGCTACCTCACCGGCCAGCGCCTTCAGGCCGAGCACTGGTACGGCGCGCGGCCGGGCGACCTGTGCTGGTGCACGGCGGCCAGCGGCTGGTCGCTCTCGGCTCGGAACGCGTTCGTTGCCGCCTGGGTGCGCGGGGCCGCGGCGTTGCTGCACGACGCCCGCTTCGACGCCGACGAGCGCCTCGATCTGCTCGAACGGGAGGGGGTCAACGTGCTCTGCATGTCGCCCACCGAATACCGCGCGATCGCCAAGCGGGCGGAGCTGCGTCCGCTGCCCGACCTGCGCCACGCCTGCGCCGCCGGCGAGCCGTTGAACCCCGAGGTCGTGCGGGCGTGGGAGGCCGACGCGCGGGTGGCCATCCACGACGGCTACGGCCAGACGGAGACCGGCGCGCTCACCGGCATGCCGATCGGCCCCCCGGTGCGCCCGGGGTCGATGGGCAAACCGCTACCCGGCCTCAGCGCCTGGATAGACGAGGGCGAGCTCGTGGTCGACCCGGCCACCGTTCCCACGTTCTTCCTCGACGGCCCCCGGGACCGGCCCTGGCGCACCGGCGACCGGGTCACCGAAGACGACGACGGCTACCTGTGGTTCGAGGGGCGTGCCGACGATGTGATCATCTCGGCCGGCTACCGCATCGGCCCCTTCGAGGTGGAGTCCGCGCTGGTGTCCCACCCAGCGGTGGCCGAGGCCGCCGCGGTGGCGGCGCCCGACGAGGTGCGGGGGCAGGTGGTGCGCGCGGTGGTTGTTCTGCGGGAGGGCCACGAGCCCGGCGACGAGCTCGTCCGCGAGCTGCAGGACCACGTCAAGGACCAGACGGCGCCTTACAAGTACCCGCGCGTGATCGAGTTCGTGTCAGAGCTGCCCAAGACGCCCAGCGGGAAGATCAAGCGGGCTCTGCTGCGCGATCAGGCGAAGGGGTCGAGCGACACGAGGTAGTGGCGCAGCAGCGGGTCGATCACCCGCCAGCGCCCGCGGGCCTCGTGCTCCACGATCCCGCTGTCGCGCAGCAGCTTGAGCACGCGGTCGCGCACCCCGGGGTGGATGCGCTTGGGCGGAGGCTGGTCGTGGGCCACGGCCCGGGCCACCGCGAGGCCGTACTTGTGCAGCAGCCGGATTCGCTCCACCACCTGCTCCATCGTGGGCCGGTCGCCCTCCAGCGCGCGCTCGAAGCCGAGCTGCACCAGAGCGAGATCGATCTCGTGCGTGTCCAGCTCGAGTGAGACCAGATGGGTCTGCTGGGCGATCCTCATCGTCGCCCGTGGATGCCCGGCGCCCAGCTCGACGATCCGCTCCAGGGCAACCTCGGGCACGCGGCAGTCGTCGGCGGCGAAACGGTCGGCCAGGCCCCGGTGCCATTCCTCTTCGGTGATCGGTCGCAGCGAGTAGAAGCTGCCGAAGCCGCTGAACGCGCGGCGGGACGGCGCGAAGAGGTCGCGCACCACGTGCTCGATGCTGCCCGCGAACAGGTAGCTGACCGACGACGAGCGCTGGAAGATGGCCCGCATGCGGTTGGTCACGGCGTCCGGGTCGCCGTACGGCTTGCGGGCCGAGGCCACCTCCTGGATCTCGTCGAAGAACAGCATCAGGCGCCTGCCGTCGGCCTTGGCCACGCGCTCGGGCAGCTCGAGGGCCAGGTCGAGAGCGCGCTCGGGGTCCTGAGCGGCCAGACCCGGAGTGAGAGCTATCTCAACTCCCTCCCCCAGCTCACCCACCATGCGGACGATGGCCGCGCCCTGGCCGGCCGAGAGCGCAGCCCGGCCTGCGCTGCGGGCGCGGCGAAGCGCCCGGTGGGCGGCGGAGCGGTTGGCAATCACCGCCGCGGCCACGGCTTCCGCCAGCTCAGCAGCATCCGAGACCCTGAACAGGTCGATTCTGGCTGTGTAGGCGCCCCGGCGGCGAGCCCGCCCGAGGGCGGCGTCGCACACGCTCGTCTTCCCCGTGCGGCGCGGCCCGGCCACGATCAGATGGGTGCCCGCCTCCAGCCGGGTGGCGATCTCGCGCACGTCGTCGCGCCGCCCGATCAGTTGACTGGCCGGAATGGGAGAATCGCTGGGGAACAGATCGCCGCTGGCCTGACGCACGCCACTCATCCTAGCTTGTTACACAGCTCTTGTGTAAGTATTACTCAGGTTTTGTGTAATGCACGGCCCGGGTAGCCTGATCGACATGGCCAATCGCCTGGCACGAGAGACCTCTCCCTACCTCCTGCAGCACAAGGACAACCCCGTGGACTGGTACGCCTGGGGCGAGGAGGCCCTGACTCGCGCGCGCGAGGAGGACCGGCCCGTGCTGCTCTCGATCGGCTACTCGGCCTGCCACTGGTGCCACGTGATGGAGCGGGAGTCGTTCGAGGACGAGCGGACGGCGGCGCTGATGAACGCCCGCTTCGTGCCGGTCAAGCTCGATCGCGAGGAGCGGCCCGATCTCGACTCGATCTACATGGAGGCCTGTCAGGCCATGACCGGCTCTGGCGGCTGGCCGCTCAACGTGTTCCTGACCCCCGAGCAGGTCCCGTTCTACGCCGGCACCTACTTCCCGCCCGACGCGCGGCAGGGAATGCCGAGCTGGACGCAGGTGCTCGAGGCGGTGGCCGACGCCTGGGACGAGCGCCGCGACGAGATCCGAGCGGGTGGCGAGCGCGTGGCGGCACAGCTGCGTGGCGGCGCCCGGCTTGCTCCCTCCGACGAGCCCATGAACGAGCGCGCACTCGACGAGGCCGTCGCCGCCCTGCGTCCCCAGTACGACGCGGCCAACGGGGGCTTCGGCAGCGCGCCCAAGTTTCCACCCGCCTCGGTCATCGAGTTCCTGCTGCGGCGCGGCGAGACCGACATGGCGGTGGGCACCCTGCGGGCCATGGCCTCGGGAGGGATGTACGACCAGGTGGGCGGAGGCTTCTCGCGCTACTCGGTGGACCCGTTCTGGCTCGTCCCCCACTTCGAGAAGATGCTGTACGACAACGCCCTCCTGGCCCGCGCCTACCTGCACGGCTGGCTGGTCACAGGTGATGAGCTCTTCCGCCAGGTGTGCGAGGAGACGCTCGACTGGGCGCTGCGGGAGATGCGCGGACCCGAGGGCGGCTTTCTCTCCGCCCTCGACGCGGACTCGGAGGGAGAGGAGGGGCGTTTCTACGTGTGGACCGTTGGCGAGCTCGCCGAGGCGTTCGCCGCGGAGCCCGACGCCGACGAGGCGATCGCCTGGTTCGGCGCCACCGACCGCGGCAACTTCGAGGGCGGGAACATCCCCGTCCGCGGGCCGGGCAACCCGGAGCGGCGCGGCGAGTGGCGGCGGATCCTCTACGACCTGCGCTCGACCCGGGTCTGGCCCGGGCTCGACGACAAGCGGCTGACCTCCTGGAACGCGCTCATGATCTCCGCGCTGGCCGAGGCGGGCGCGGTGCTCGAGCGGCCCGACTACCTGGACGCCGCCCGCGCCGCCGCCGGGTTCGTGCTGGACGAGCTGCGCGACCACGGCGGGCGGCTGCTGCGCTCCTGGAAGGACGGCGAGGCCAAGCTCAACGCCTACCTCGAGGATCACGCCTTCCTGCTCGAGGCCCTGCTCACCCTCTACGAGGCGAGCTTCGAGCCGCGCTGGTTCGCCGAGGCGCGGGCGCTGGCCGACACCATGATCGAGCGTTTCGCCGACGACGAGCAGGGCGGCTTCTTCGAGACGTCGGTCGACCACGAGCAGCTGCTGGCGCGGCGCAAGGACCTGGAGGATCACCCGATTCCCTCGGCCAATGCGGCTGCGGCCTACGGGCTGCTGCGCCTGGCGGCGCTGACGGGAGAGCACGGGTACGAGGCGCGCGGCGTCTCCGTGCTGCGACTCCTGCACGAGGTGGCGGTCAAGCATCCACAGGGCTTCGGCCACCTGCTGCAGGCGCTCGACTTCCATCTGGCTTCGGTCAAGGAGGTGGCGCTGGTGGGCCACGAGCTGCGTCCATTCGAGCGTGTGGTGCGCGGCGCCTTCAGGCCACACGTCGTGCTGGCCGGCGGCGAGAGCGCGGGCGTGCCGCTGCTCGAGGGCCGCACGCCGGTGGAGGGTCGCGCCGCCGCCTACGTGTGCGAGCACTTTGCCTGCCGGGCTCCGGTGACCGAGCCGGAGGAGCTCGAACGGCTGTTGTCCTAGCCATACTGGCCGCGGCCGTCGCGCCGGGAGCCCCGCAGTCCCAGGCGCCACCGGCCCCCTCGGCGTACGACGTCGCGGTCCGCCTCGCCTCGTGGGGTCCGCGTCCGGCGGCGTCACGAGGCCGAGGCCCGTGCGCAGCGACTCGTGCGCGGGGCGTTCAGCCGTGCGGGGCTGAGGGTGGCCGTTCAGCCGGTTGCGGTTCCCGGTCGCGGGCGCTCGCGCAACGTGATCGGGATACTGGACACGCCGGCCGACTGCCTGCGGCTGGTGATGGCCCACACCGACTCCACGCCCGACGCCCCGGGCGCCAACGACAACGCCTCGGGAGTGGGCGTGGTGGCCGAGCTGGCCGGGCGGCTCGAGCGGATCGGCCCGGCGTGCGACGTCTGGCTCGTGGCCACGGGCGCCGAGGAGCGGGTCTACACGGGCTCCCCCGACCACCTGGGCGCGCTCGCGCTCGCCCGCAGGGTCCGGGCCCGCGGGGCGGCTCGCCGACTCGACTGGGCTCTGTCCCTCGACGAGGTGGGCCGTGACCGGCCCTTCTGGCTGCGCTCACCGGCCGCCGCTCCCCGCGCGTCGGTCGAGCGCAGGTTGCTCGCCTCGGCGCGCCGGATGGGCGTCGGGGTCGGCTGGGTGCGCGACGAGACCGACGGCAACTCGGATCACCGCGAGTTCGAGCTGTTGGGCCTGCCGGGCATGAAGCTCGGGGTGGGCGCCGGGGGCGAACCCTGCCGCCACAGCCCCTGCGACCGCGCCGGGCGCCTCGATCCGGTGTCGCTGCGTCAGGCCCGCCGCGTGGTGGCGGAGGCCCTGCGCAGCCCGTAGCCGCTGAGGGTCTTCGAGGCGGCGGTCCGCTCGGGCCTGCGATCCGGTCCAGCGTGGTCTGATTGGCTGGGGAAGGGGGACCTACCTGAGCGTCCGACGACATAAGCACCTATAGGGGTGCCTTTCTCGTCACACCCCTCCTGGTCCGCTCGTCCCGACCCCCTCACTGCCAACCGGACCACGCCTGATCCGCCCCCGCAGGCCCGAGCGGAGCGCCACCGCCGCAGCCCCTAGGAGGTCACGAGCGTCTTCTCGTCGCGGTCGCCCGCGCCGTCGCTCTTCGCCAGCTCTGACGGCCACCACACCTTCGGCCCCAGCTTCATCACGATCGCGGGCACCAGGACGCTGCGCACCAGGAAGGTGTCGAGCAGCACGCCGAAGGCGACCACGAAGCCGATCTCGGTGAGGAACACGAGCGGCAGGACGGCCAGCACCGAGAACGTGCCGGCGAGCACGATGCCCGCGCTGGTGATCACCCCGCCGGTCACGGCGAGCGCGCGCAGCATGCCCTCGCGCGTGCCGTGCTTGAGCGTCTCCTCCCGGGCTCTCGCCATCAGGAAGATGTTGTAGTCGACCCCCAGGGCCACCAGGAACACGAACGCGAACAGCGGCAGCGACGGGTCCGAGCCCGGGAAGTCGAAGAACACCTCAAAGGCGAAGTAGCCCACGCCCAGGGCGGCGAGGAAGCTCAGGATCACGGTGCCGATCAGGATCAGCGGCGCCGTCACGGCCCGCAGCAACACCACGAGGATCAGGAACACCACCACCAGCACGATCGGCGGAATCACCGTGGAGTCCCAGCCCGCGGCCTCGCGGACGTCGAACTCCACCGCGCTCGCGCCACCCACGACCGTACCCTCCACCGCTCCGGACGCGGAGTCGCGGATCGGCTCGATCAGGTCGAAAGCCTCGGTCGAGTAGGGCGGCGGGTCGAGCGTCGCCTGGATCAGGGTGCCCTGTTCGCCCTCCGCGACCGGCGGCGAGACGGCGTCGATTCCGTCGGTCTCCTCGAGCGCGGCCGTCACGGCCTGGACGTCACCGTCCGGGGGCACGATCACGTCTGCGGGCGCGCTGGCCCCGGCGGGGAAGCTCTGGGCCAGCAGGTCCTGGCCCTCCACCGACTCCACCGTGGTGCGGTAGCCGTCGTTGGTGGTGAGATCGGTCGAGAAGAAGGCCAGGCCGGCGCACATCACCAGCAGGACGACGATGGAGCCGGTCATGATCCGGGTCGGCCGGGCCGCGACCCGGTCCCCCACTCGCTTCCAGAAGCCGTGGGTGGCGTCGGCGAGGTGCTCGTGCTTGGTACGCCGCACCTCGTAGGGCTTGAAGATGGGCCCGTCGAACAGGCTGATGAGCGAGGGGATCTTGACCCGTCCGCCGCTCACCAGGGAGACGAATCGGCGCAACAGGGCGGTGATGATCGTGATCGGAAGCAGGACGATGCACACCAGCGCCGCCCCGATGACCGGCAGCAGCGCGCCGAACCTCGACCCTTCGACGATGCGCCGGCCGATGCCGCTCTGAGCGACGTCGGTGGGCGCGCTCCAGTTCGGTGTGTGAGGCACGAAGGGCCAGAAGGCCCGGCGGCCGAAGATCGTGAGCAGCGCCGGCAGCAGCGTCAGCATCGAGATGGCGGCACACGCCACGCCGATCGCGCCGATCGGCCCGAGGCCCGAGGTGCCGTTCACCTTGGCGATGGCCAGGCACAGCAGGGCCGCGATCACCGTCAGCGCCGAAGCGAACACGGCCGGACCGGCCGAAGACATCGCTGCCTGCATGGCCGCGTGGCGGTCCTCGGTGTCGTGCAGTTCCTCCCGGTATCGGGCCACGATCAGCAACGCATAGTCCGTGCCCGCGCCGAGGACGAGCACCGACATGATCGAACTCGACTGGCCGTTGATGGTCACCCCGAGCTCCGAGACTCCGTATCCGACGGAGCGCGCCAGCAACTCGGCGAAGATCACGGCCAGCAGGGGAATGAAGAGGAAGATCGGCGACCGATAGATGACGATCAGCAGGAAGATCACCAGCGACAGGGCCGCCAGCAGCAGCGTCCCGTTGATGCTCTCGAAGACCTTGATGGCGTCGGCCGCGTAGCCCGCGCCGCCGGTGATCTTCACCTCGAGGCCGCCGCCGGGGTCGGACACCGTGTCGCGCCAGAAGTCGACCGGATCGAGGATGCTGTCCGACTCGCCGTCGCCCCTCAGATAGGCCGTGACGATGGCCGCCCTACCGTCCTGCGAGCAGATGGGCCCTACGAAGGGCGCGTAGTTCCCCGGCTGGCCGGGGATGGGCGTGGTCGGTCCCGCACAGCCCTCGGGCTGGTTGCCGGAAGGCGCGCCGCCGCCGGCCTGACCGCCGCCCTGGTCCTGACCGCCGCCATCCTGGCCTCCGGAGGCCGCCGTGGCGCCGTCGGCCACAACGGCGGGGAAGCGCTCCTCGGTGAGGCGCTGGACGTCGGACTGAATCTTCTGCAGGTCCGCGGGCGTAAGGCCCGCCTCGCGGCGGTAGACGATCACGGCTGGAGCGAGCTCGCCGCCCTGCAGCTCCTCGGCTGCGGTGAGCACCTTGGTCGACTCGGCGTCGCCGGGCAGGAAGGAGGTCGACTCGTTCTGCTCTGCGTCGGTGAACTTGCCGGGCAGGTTCGCCCCGAACGAGATGAACATGCCGACGAGCCAGATCAGGAAGACGACCCACTTGGCCCGTCGGCCGGCGGCTATGGCGAAGATGGAGCGGCGACTCGAATTCATGGGGGTGTACCTCTAGCGACTCATATCTTGATTGTCAAGATATTTTGTGGTTAAGATTCCTTCGTGGCCTCCACCACCGAGCTACTCAAGGCGCTGAGGCGCTTCGGCTTGGAGGATGACCGTTTCGACGCGATCATGGCGCGCCGCTTCGGAGTTGGCGCCGCCGAGTTCAAGGCCATGGACCACATTCAGGCCGCCGGGTCGATCACGCCGGGCCAGCTGGCCGACCGCATGGCGCTCAGCTCCGGCGCCGTCACGGCCCTGATCGACCGGCTCGAGCGGCTGGGCTGGGTGCGGCGCGAGCCCCACCCGAGCGATAGGCGCTCCGTGATCGTCCGAAAGGCCACGCCGGAGGGCGGCGACGACGAGCAGATCTGGGCCTCGCTGGTGGGGAAGCTCGCCAAGACCGCCGGCCGGATGACTGCGGCCGAGCGCGAAGCGTGCGTCCGGTTCTTGGACGCGGCAGCCGATCAGCTGGCGGACACCGCTACAGAACTGAGAGGTAGCGCTCCAGCTCCCACTCAGTCACCTGGACCCGATAGTCCTCCCACTCCTGCCGCTTGATCTCCACGTAGCGGTTGAAGATGTGCTCGCCGAAGGTCCGCAGCACCAGTTCCGACTCCGCGGTGATCTCGATGGCCTCGCCCAGCGTCTCGGGCAGCTGTTCGATACCCAGCCGCCTCCGCTCCTCCGGGCTGATGTGGTAGAGGTTCTTCTCCATCGGCTCGGGCAGCTCGTAGCCCTTCTCGATTCCCTCGAGCCCGGCGGCCAGCAGGATCGCGAAGGTCAGGTAGGGGTTGCACGCGGGATCCGGGCAGCGCAGCTCCATGCGGGTGGCCCGCTCCTTGCCCGGGTGGTAGAGCGGCACGCGCACCAGGGCGGAGCGGTTGCGCCGTGACCAGGCGCAGTAGACCGGAGCCTCATAGCCCGGCACGAGGCGCTTGTAGGAGTTGACCCACTGCGCGAAGACCGAGGTGATCTCGCGCGCGTGCTTGAGCTGGCCCGCGATGAAGGCCTTGCCCACGTCGGACAGGAAGTACTGGTCGTTCTCGTCGTAGAAGGCATTGCTGCCGTCCTGGAACAGCGACTGGTGGGTGTGCATCCCCGACCCGTTCTCGCCGAACAGGGGCTTGGGCATGAAGGTGGCGTGCCAGCCGTACTTCATGGCGTATTCCTTGACCGTGATGCGGTACGTCATGCAGTCGTCGGCCATCTTCAGGGCGTCGGCGTAGCGCATGTCGATCTCGTGCTGGGACGGGCCGACCTCGTGGTGGGTGTACTCCACGTGGATGCCGAGCTGCTCGAGGGCCAGCACGGTCTCGCGGCGCACGTCAGAGCCGGCGTCGAGCGTGGTGAGGTCGAAGTAGCCGCCCTCGTCGAGGATCTCCGGGATGCCGTCGGCGGGCTTGGCGCTGCGGAAGTAGAAGAACTCGAGCTCGGGCCCCACGTAGAAGTTCGAGAAGCCCATCTGCTCCGCGCGCTCGAGGGTCCTCCGCAGCACGTGCCGGGGATCGCCCTCGTAGGGCTCGCGGCTCGGCGTGACGACGTCGCAGAACATCCGCGCCACTCCGCGGTCCTCGGGGCGCCACGGCAGGATCGCGTAGGTGGCCGGATCCGGCATGGCGATCATGTCCGACTCCTCGATCGCGTTGAATCCGGTGACCGAGGAGCCGTCGAAGCCCATGCCCCCCTCGAAGGCGTCGTCGAGCTCCGCCGAGTTGATCGAGAAGCTCTTCAGCTGGCCGAGGATGTCCGTGAACCACAGGCGGACGAAGCGAACGTCGTGATCCTTGACGAGAGCCTTTACGTCGTCGGCGGTCTGCGGCTGGTCGGCCATGCGACTCCTTCGGAATGGTCGGCGCGGGGTGGGCGAGGCGCGTAGGCTACTCGCGCCCGCGCTCAGGTCCAGCTGCGGGCCCAGGTCTTGAGCGCGCGCACGGCGGGCTCGAGAGCCTCGCCCTTCTCGGTCAAGGCGTACTCGACCTTGACCGGCATGTCGTCGATCACGCGACGCTCGACGATGCCCTCGGCCTCGAGCTCCTTCATGCGCTCGGACAGAAGGCGGTCGGAGAGGTCGGGCACCAGTCGCTTGAACTCGGAGAAGCGAGCGGGTCCGTCCATGAGGACGAACAGGATGGCGCCCGTCCAGCGCCTGCCCACCATCTCCACCGCGTGGTGATAGTGGCGGCAGCAAGTGTCGCGGTGGACGATCACGACCCGCTCCGAGGTCACGGTCACCATCCTAGACCTCAGGCGGCCTGGAGCAGCCGGGCGTCCTCGCTGGAACCGTCGTTTGGCACCTCACCTGAACGGGTGACGAGATTGCCGAAGGTGGCGAGCGCCACGTGGGCGATCGCCTCGAGGATCTCCTCGTCCTCCCAGCCGGCCTCGCGGGTCTCTTCGAGCAGATGGCGCGGCGCGGAGCCGTCGGTCTCGACGATCGACTTCACGTAGCGCATGAGCACCGAGACCTTCTCCTCGCGAGAGTCGAACTCGCGCGCCAGGGCGATCTCGTCAAGGCCGAGCCCCGCGTCGCGAGCGGTGCGCAGGAGCGTGGACAGGGCGTACTCGCTGTGCTGATGCTCGGCGACCGCCAGGGCGATGCGCTGCTGGGTCGCATACGGCAGCGCGCCGTGACGCAGCTCGGAGCGGAGACGCGCGTAGCCGCGCAGGACGGCGGGCGACCCGGCGAGAACGCCGATGAAGTTGGGGAGCTGCCCTCCGCCCGACAGCGCGCCCTTGAGAATTGGGACGCTGCGCTCTGGCGCAGTGAGCTCGTCGTGGACCTGGAACCTGCTCTCCTTCGTCTTCATCGCGCTTCTCTTTCTGGGAGCGACTTACCTGCAGTAAGTGTAGTGAGGAAATGGAGCGATTTCCACTCCAAAAGGAGTACGGAAGAACGCTCGGAGCGGATGCGCGGCTGCGCGCCCGGTGGACGCGAAAGCCCTGTGGGCAGGGCGGCCTCAGGCGTGCGCGGTGCCGGCGGCGACGGCCACCAGGAAGAGGCCGAGCAGGAAGGCCCAGAGGGCGATGCGATCGGGCTGGGCCACCTGGCTGTCGATGACCGACCGCCGGCGGCGCGGAGGCGTGGGTTGCCCGGTGATGGTGATCGTGCGCCGCTCCGCGCGGACCTCCCCGACGGGGGTCGCGGGACTGCGGCGCTCGAAGCGGCGGGGGCCGGCGTGAGTGGCGTCCTCGGTGGGACGAAGCTCCTCGACGGTGCCCTCGGCGGTGTCCTCGTCCGAGCGAGACTCACGGTCGAACCGGCTGGGACGACGCTCGGCAGCCTCGATCTTGCGCTCCCACTGGAGGAGCACCGCCTCGCGACTCATGTCGTCCTGAGCGTCCTCCTGCAGGACGCGGGCACCGGCTGTCTGCATCGTCTCTCTTTCCGTTCGCCTGCGGGGTTAGCTGACGGGCTCGCGCTGAAAGAGCTGCGCTACGCGGACCTCCGCGACTCGCCCCAGGCCTTGCGGCCAACGGGTCCCCCACGCCCCGATTTTCCGCTTGGGGCCTCGGCTTCAGTGGACGCGGCCATGCTAGCAGCACACAATACGGGCCGGACGGAAAAGCCCGCTGCGTGCGGGCGTTTTGCAAGGGATCGCCCACGGAGGAGGATTTGGGCAGGTGTCGGCGACGCCCGAGCGCCGCGACGGGTCCTACTGCCCGGCGACCTTGGACACGTACCCGGCCACGTCCTCGGCGTCCTCGCCGCGCAGGATGTTGACCGGCATCAGGTCCTGGCCCGAGCCGCCGTTCTTGATCGCGTTCAGCACGCGCTCCTCGGTGACCCCTCCGAGCTCGTCGAGGTCGGGGCCCTGCACCCCGCGCGCGTTGACGGCATCGAGGTTGTGGCATGCCGCGCAGCTCTGGACGAAGAGCTCCTTGCCTCGCTGGTCCGCCATCGTGACCTCCTCCGTCCGGAGGCTGCCGACCGCTCCCTCAGCCTCGCCTCGGGCCGCGATCACCACCGCGGGGACGGCCACGCCCAGAACCAGGAAGGCCACCACGACGGCGAAGCTGAACAGCCTCCCGCCGCGGCTCAGGTAGGCATCGCGCGCAGCCGAAGGGCCTCCCGAGAAGGCCACGAACAGCGCCAGGAGCCCGAGGACGACGAACGGCCCGAGGATGAACCAGACTTGCATCGCCGCGGCACTCTACCGGCCGGACGCGACGCGGATGGCGGGCTGGCGCGCGACCCACCTGCACCCGCGCGCCATCCGGTGGGCTAGCTCGTGGCAGCGGCCCGGCGGGCCCGTTTCCAGCTTCCGTAGGCGGCGAAGATCTGATCGAGGCCGGGAAGCTGGTCGTCGTCGGCCGCCTGCTGCTGATAGTCGACCATCAGGAGCCGCTCGGGGCGGGCGTCCAGCGATTTGGCCACGTCACGGATGGCCCGGCAGATCACGGAGTCCGGGACGCTCTTCGCGCCTCCGGACCGTTTGGCCTCGTGCGCGAACACACCGGCGGCGCTGCCGCGGGCGCCCGGCTCGGCGGACGGCTCCGGTCGTGCCCGCCCTGCGCCCACCAGAAGCCGGCAGTGCGGGCAGCGCTTCGGCGTCTTCGGCCATCCCAGACCGACTCGCTTCTCGATCAGCAGATGGCAGTGCGGGCAAAAGCCGTCGGCAATGCTCTCTGCAGGTGTCCGTTCCTTGAGCTCTGTCATCTCGTTTCTATCCCTCTCCTCCCTTCTCGCCTAGCCGTTTTCAGGCCAACGCAAACCCGCAAAATGGAAAGGACCCCCAACCTGGGGGTCCTTTCCGTAGCCGTCCGTTAAGCCGGATTTTGTCGAGAGCAGCCATCCATCTCGCCCCGCGACCGTCACCGGTCGCTGAGCGGGGCCTTTCGGCCCTGCGGCCTACCTGGAGCTCGGCGGGCAGCGTCAGCGCTCCTGCTTGGCCTTGCACCGGGTGGGGTTTGCCTGGCCGCCGCGTCACCGCGGCGCCGGTGCGCTCTTACCGCACCTTTTCACCCTTGCCGGCACCGGGCTCACGTGCGGCCCGGCACTTGGGCGGTTTGTTTCTGTGGCACTTTCCCGCGGGTTTCCCCGGGTCGGTCTCCCGACCACCCTGCCCTGCGGTGTCCGGACTTTCCTCGAAGGGCCGGTTTTCTCCCCGACCTCCCCGCGGCTGCTTGGCCGGCTCACCAATGGTAGGGGCGATGGGTGAGCGTGGCCACTTCTGTGACGAACGGCTCACACTGGGCGGGCCCGACCCAGAACACTGATGCCGGGCGAGCGGATCTCGGCGCGAACGGAATCGCAGAGCAGTACCGGGTCCGCCGTCACGCCCTCAAACCGGAACGGATTCAGGAAATCGAGGTAACGGAAATGCCGCCCGCCCCCTCCCCCCTCAGCGCTCCCTCGCGCGACGAGCACGTCGCCACCCGGCCATCCGCGGCGGCCCATTCATTCGGTCCGATCCGCCCGGATCGCCTGACCGTCTGGCCGATCGACGACGGGAGCTTTGGAATCCACGTGCGCTGGTGCGGCCGCGAGTGCATTCTGCGCGCCGTGGTGGTGCGCCGGCTGCTCACGGAAGCGGGCTTTCCCGCCACCGCCGGCAACTCCATCGACGGGCGGACCTGGGAGGTCGACGTCTCCCCGGTTCCGGCCGACAAGGTCGCCGAGGTGATCGAAGCTTTCATCTGGTAGCGCCTTCCCTCCGGGCGCACCTACCGAGCCGAGGGGCTGCGCGGGCTCCACCCCCCGCCCGCGTGGCCCTGACCCTCGGCAATCACCCGAAGCAGAATCAGCTCAGGCGCGAGCCACAGTCTCCGCACTCCCCGTGCCCGGTACCGCGGTCGCCCTCGGTACGCGCCATCCGCGACCGGCACACCGGGCATACGGCCACGCCACAGGCCTGCAGTGAGCGCCAGGCCCGAGCGAGCCGTTCCTCGAGTGTCCCGCTCCCGCCGTCCACCGGGCTCAACTCGCCGGACTCGGCGAACAGGCGGGCGGGCGATTCCAGCAACGCCGTGGTCATGACACCCTCCTGCACACACCGACCACGCGGCCGACCAGCGTGACGTCGCGGCTGCGAATCGGCTCGAGTGCGTCGTTCTCCGGCTGCAGGCGCACCTGGTCCTTCTCCTTGTAGAAGCGCTTGACCGTGGCCTCGTCGCCCAGCAGGGCCACCACGATCTCGCCGTCGGAGGCCGTCTTCTGAGGGCGCACGACCACGTAGTCGCCCTCGAAGATGCCGGCGTTGATCATCGAGTCGCCCTTGACGCGTAGGACGAACTCGCCCTCGTCGCCGCCCGCGATCTGAGGTACCGGCACGTACTCTTCGATGTTCTCGTCGGCGAGCACGGGATGGCCGGCCGCCACCTGGCCCACCACGGGAAGGCCTGACGGCACGACGGCCGCCTTGGCCCGGTCGACCAGGACCTCGATCGCCCGTGGCTTGGTCGGGTCCCGCCGCAGCATGCCGAGCTTCTCCAGATTGGCCAGATGCGCGTGCACCGTCGACGACGAGGTGAGCCCGATCGCCTTGCCGATGTCGCGCACGGTGGGCGGATAGCCGTGCTCCGCCCCGTACTGCTTGACGTAGTCGAATATCTCCCGCTGTCGCTTGGTCAGGTTCAGCTCGACCATCAGGACCTCCCGCGGACGCTGTTTCGCTTGCCTGATTCGAACATGTGTTCGCAGAGTATCCCGGGTGTCGGACGGCATCAAGCCCAGGGGGCAATCGCACACCCGGCTCTATACTCAGCGCCCTGACGCGCCTGTGGCGGAACTGGTAGACGCGCAAGGTTGAGGGCCTTGTGGCCCATTTGGGCCGTGGGAGTTCGAATCTCCCTGGGCGCACTGAAGCGACCGGAAGCCGGGGTCGGTGGACGCCGGCACACGCCGCTGCGTGCCTCTCGATGAGCCCCTCCGCCTCGCCGGACATCCTGCTGGTCTCGCTCGGCACCACGCTCGGCTGGCGCCACACCGACCGGGTGTTCGTCGAGCAGATCCGCTCGGCCGGGGTGAGCGTCGAAGCGATCTCGGTGGGCTTCGGCCTGGCCACGCGACTGAGGCGCGGGTATCCGGTCAACGACCTGGTCGAGATGCACGCGGTGCGCCGCGCCACCCGGGCGGGGGTCGAGCGGCTCCGGCCGCGGGCGCTGATCGTCTCCACCACCACCGCGGCCATGCTGCTGCCGAAGCTCGACGTGCCCTACGGCGGTCCGACTGGACGCGCCCGCGCGCATGAACCGCCCGGCGCCAGCAACGCTCCGCTCCATGCCCTCGAACGCCGCGGGCTCGCGCGAGCGACGCTCGTGCTCCCACTCAGTGAGGCCGCGCGGGCGGAGCTCCCGGAGGGCGCCGCTCCGGCGGTGGTGGTGTCTCCGCCGATCGAAGCATCTGGGCCGTCCGCCCGCGGCGAGCGCGAGCGGGTGGCGGTGGCCTACGTGCCCGACCCCAAGGCCAAGGGCCTCGACATCCTCGTGGCCGGCTGGTCCGCCGCGGCCGTGCCGGAGGCGCGACTCGAGGTGTACGGCCTCGCTCCCGAGACGGCTCGCGCCCACCTGCGCCGCACCGGCGTCCCCGAGCCGGCCACCCTCGATCTGAAGGGCACCGTGCCCGCCGCGGAGTTCCGCGCGCAGATGCGGCACGCCCACGTGTACGCCGCGGGGGCGCGCTGGGAGGACTTCGGGCAGGCGCCGCTCGAGGCGCTGGCCGACGGCGCTCTGGTGGCCACCGTGCCGTCGGGCGGTCCGTTCGAGGCGCTGAGGATCGCGCGGCAGCTGGAGCCGGAGCTCGTGGCCTCGCGGATCGACGGCGCCGCGCTGGCGCCGGCCATCCGTGCCGCGTTCGCCCTCGGCCCGGAGCGCGTGGACGCCTATCGCGGTCGGGTCGGCGAGCTCCTGCGGCCCCTGCGCGCGGAGGTGGTCCAGAGGACGGTGGCCGAGCAGGTGCTGCCGCGCCTCCTGCGCTGACCGTTACAGAGTCCTTACGCCCGGCGGCGCGCCCGCCGAGGGGTGCCAGACTCCGAGGATGAGCCCAGCCGCGCGCGGCTCCGTTCTCGTCGTGGACGACGAGCCCACCGTCACCGACGTCCTGTCGCGCTACCTCGAGCATGCCGGCTACTCGGCGCACGTGGCCGCCGACGGGCCGAGCGCGCTCGAGGTCGCCAACGAGATCCACCCGGACCTGGTGGTGCTCGATCTGATGATGCCTGGCATGGACGGCCTCGAGGTGATGCGCCGGCTGCACGAGCGTGAGCGGGTGTCGGTCATCCTGCTGACGGCCAAGGGCGAGCCGTCCGACCGGATCGCCGGCCTGCGCCGGGGAGCGGACGACTACGTGGTCAAGCCGTTCTCCCCCGGCGAGCTGGTGGCCCGCGTGGACGCGGTGCTGCGCCGCGCCGACAATGCTCCGGAGCCGAGCAGAGCCGATCGTCTTCGGGGATCTGACGCTCGATCCCGCGGCCCGCCGCGTGACCCTTGGCGACCGCGAGGTGGCCCTGACGGTGCTCGAGTACGACCTGCTCCTGCACCTGGCGCGCCATCCCGGCCAGGTCTTCTCGCGCGACCAGCTGATGGACTCCGTGTGGCAGTACAGCTTCTACACCGACACCTCGACCGTCACCGTGCACATGCGCCGCCTGCGGGCGAAGATCGAGGACGATCCCTCCCATCCCCGGCGGCTCCAGACCGTGTGGGGAGTGGGCTACCGGTTCCAGCCGTGACGCCCGTGCGCGGGCTCGCGGGTCTCGCCCTGGCCGCCGCCGCGGCCGGACTCGTGCTCGGTCTCGTCTATGCGCCGCGGGACGGCCTGTTGATGTTCCTGTTCCTGCTCGCCTCCGGCGCGCCGGTGATCCTGGCCGCCCACGCGCTGGTGCGCCGCCGGCCCCCGAGCGGCTCGCTCGCCCGCCAGTTCGCAATCGCCCTGGCCGCGACCGTCTGCCTCGTGACCGCCGGCGTGGTCGTCGTGGCCCTGCTCATGTTCATCTCCGGGCACGACGCGCTCGTGATGGTCCTCCTCGTCCTGCTCGCGGGAGGTCTCACGGCCTACTCCACCCTCCTCCTGTCACGCGAAGTGATCGCCCAGCGCGACGCCGGCGAGGCCGCGCGCCGCGACCTGGTGGCCGCGGTGAGCCACGACCTGCGCACCCCGCTCACGTCGCTGCGCCTGCTCGCCGACGCGGTTGAGGACGACATGGTGGACCCCGCCACGCGCCGCCGCTACCTCGAGCAGATGTCCGTGCACATCGATTCGCTGTCCGGGCTGATCGAGGACCTGTTCGAGCTGTCGAGGCTCGAGGCGGGAGACATCGAGTGGTCGATGGAGCAGGTGCGGCTGGACGAGTTGGTTGAGGAGACGGTGGCGGCGATGCGCGCCCAGGCCGAGGCCGGCGGGGTGGCGGTGAGCTCATCCGTGCCCGACGGCCTGGCCGCCCCACGGGCCAACCCCGAGAAGCTCCAGCGGGTGCTGTTCAACCTGATCCAGAACGCGATTCGCCACACCCCGGCCGACGGCAGCGTGACCGTGCTGGCCGAGTCCAACGGCGCCGGCGTGGAGATCGAGGTCGCCGACAACGGGCGCGGGCTCTCACCCGAGGAGCGCGAGCACGCCTTCGAGCCGTTCTACCGGGGAGGCGACGGCGCCGCCCGTTCTCCGGGCGAGGGCACCGGCCTCGGCCTGACCATCTGCCGGGCGATCGTGGAGGCCCACGGTGGCGAGATCTGGGTTGCGGACTCGGTCAGGGGAGCCCGCGTGCGGATGCGCCTGCCGCGGAGCTAGGAGGCCCGGCTCTCGAGCGCGGCCGCGTGGCGCTGCGGCGCGCCGCCGGTCTGACGCTCGACCTGGCGCTCGGGCGTGATTCGCACCACGTTGCGCGCCAGCCCCAGCTTCTCCATCCCCGAGATCACGATCGCGGACGGATCGATCTCCCAGCGCTTGAGGCCGTGCGAGGCCGAGCGGGGGAAGGCGTGGTGGTTGTGGTGCCAGGACTCGCCGAAGGACGGAAGGGCGAGCCAGAAGACGTTGCGCGACTGGTCGTCGGTCTCGAAACGGCGGCTGCCCAGGAAGTGGCAGACGGAGTTGACGCTCCAGGTGATGTGGTGCACCAGGAAGACGCGCACGAGGCCGCCCCACAGAAGGCCGGTGACCGCGCCGAGAAGAGTGCCCGTGAGTAGCCAGCCGGCGAGCGCCGGAACGAGCAGGCTCAGCAGGACGATCACCGGGAAGCGCCGGTTGATCAGGCGCATGCCCCGGTCCTCGGCCAAGTCGCGAGCGTACTTACGCCCGGCCTGGCCCTGGTGCTCGAGCAGCCAGCCGACGTGGGCGTGCCAGAGGCCACGGAACACCGAGCCCACGCCCTCTCCGTGCCCGACGTGGGGGCTGTGCGGATCGCCCTCCTCGTCGGAGTGCGCGTGGTGCTTGCGGTGGTCGGCCACCCAGTTGATCACCGGGCCCTGCACGGCCATCGAGCCCAGCACGGCGAAGGTGTACTCCACGGGCTTCGCCACCTGGAAGGAGCGGTGGGTGAGCAGCCGGTGGAAGCCGACGGTCACGCCCAGGCCGGTGAGCACGTACATCACCGCGAGGATCGCGAGGTCGGTGGCCGAGACCACGCTGTTCCACAGCAGCACGATTGCGGCGATGGTCGCGACGAAGGGGAGTACGACGGCCCCGAGGTTGACGTACTTCTCGATCCTGGACATTGGCAGAAGGATATGTGCGGCAAGACCGATGTACTACGGTTCAATCCGCAGTTATGAACTCAATTCTTATCATTTGAGTGACAAAGGAAGCGAACAGCGAACCATGGCGGCGTCTCCCGCCCGAGGTGGCCGACGTGATCGAGCCCGAGCTCACGGCCGTCTCCGGGGAGATCCTGTCCACGATCGCCCGCGAGGTGCCGGAGTACGCCCGCCCGTTCGAGGGCGCGTTCGGCCACGGCGTGCGCACGGGCGTGACCGAGGCCCTGCGCCAGTTCGTGGCGCTGATCCGGGATCCCGACAGCGGCCGTGAGCCCGGTCGCGACGTCTACGTCGGACTCGGGCGGGGAGAGCTGCGACAGGGCCGCACCCTCGATGCGCTGCAGTCCGCGTACCGCGTGGGCGCGCGGGTGGCGTGGCGCCGGCTCGCCGGCGCCGCCCGGCGGGCCGAGCTCGACCCGGAACTGCTCAGCACGCTGGCGGAATCGATCTTCGCCTACATCGAGGAGCTGTCCGCGGACTCGGTGGAGGGTTACGCCGAGGCGCGCTCGGAGCGAGAGGGGGAGCGTCAGCGCCGCCGGCGGGAGCTCATCGCGCTGCTGCTGAGAGACGCGCCCCCGGCTGAACCCGGCGAGCTGGAGGAAGCGGCGCGCCGGGCCGGCTGGGCGCTACCGCGCCGGGCGGCGGCGCTGGCCTGTCCGGAGCAGTCGCTCGGCCGGCTGGTGCGCCGGCTTCCCCACGACGTGATCAGCGCCGGGCTGCGCGGCCGCGGGTGTGCGGTGGTGCCCGACCCGGACGGACCCGGGCGCCGCGACCAGCTGGCCCAGGCCGCGGAGGGGGGCGTCGCGGCGCTGGGGCCGCCGGGGGCGCTGTCCGAGCTGGGCGAGTCGTGGACGCTCGCCCGCAGCGCCCTGGGGGCCGCGGAGGCGGGCAGCATCGCCGACCGGGGACTGATCCTGGCCGACGAGCGGCTCGGCGAGCTGCTGCTGCACGAGAACGCCGGACTGGTGGAGCGCATAGCCCGGCGCCGGCTGGGCGCCCTCGAGGACCTCACGGCCAAGGGGCGCCTGCGGATGGAGGAGACGGCGCTCGCCTACCTGCGCTGTCACGGCAACGCCGCGGCCATGGCCGTGGCCATGAACGTCCACCCTCAGACCGCGCGCTACCGGCTCGCCCGGCTGCGGGAGCTGCTCGAAGCTCAGCTCGAGGATCCGGAGGCGCGCTTCGAGCTCGAGCTGGCACTGCGCGAGCGGGCCGCGCGGCGGGGCACTAATCTCAAACGCCATGAATGAGCAACCTGTCCTCGATCGGATCGAAAGCCTCGTCGAGGAGGAGCACCGCCTGTGGCGGGCGAGCGAGTCCGGCGGGCTGACCGACCAGGAGCACCATCGCCTGCAGTCCGTGCGCAAGGAGCTCGACGACTGCTGGAGCTCGCTGAGACGGCGTCGCGCCGGGTCCACGGGCGAGCTGTCCGACAGCGATGTGCCCGATCCACCGAACGACCTGGACGGGCCCGACCCCGAGCCGCCCCACCTCGAGCACGGCGTGCACGACGACCAGCCCTCCCCGGATCCGGGCGTGAACCCGAACGTCCCGTAGATCGCGGCGCCCGGGTTCGGGCCCTCTGTGACGAACCCCTCACACAGGGAGGTGGCGAAGCGAGACGCTGCTCGCATGATCCCCGCCCTCCCCCTGGCCTACGCGTCACAGCACATCTACGACGACCGGAGCCCGTACGCGCCCACGCGTGCGTCGTCACAACCCGTGGTGACCCGCCGGCGGCGCCGCCGCGGACTCACGCTCACGTGGCGCTCTCATCGCGCCGCGGCCGGGCTCGCACGCCACAGCCCGGCGCCCGGGCGCTGACCCGCATGCCCGTCGGCGCCGGTGCCACGCCCGCTCCGAGACGCGCGACCGTGGTCTCCGGGGGGCTCTCGCACCAGGCGCTGATCTACCGCTCACAGAGCGAGCTCACAGCGACCACGGCGGCGTTCGTGCGCGTCGGCCTCGAGGCGGGCGACCTCGTGGTGGTGGCCGCCAAGCCCACCACCCTGGACGCGCTGCGAGCCGGGCTCGGCCCGGACGCGGCACAGGCGCAGCTGCACGCCACCGGGGACTGGTTTCCCCATCCGTTTCAGCGCCTGCAGGAGATGCGCAGGCTGACCGCCGAGGCCCGCCCGGGCACCGTGGTGCGGCTGATCGACGAATGGACCTGGGACGGCTCGGACGCGGCCACCCGCGAGTGGGCCCGGCTCGAGTCCGTGACCAACCACGTCCTGGCCGGCGTGCCGCTTGGGCTCGTGAGCCTCTTCGACGGCCACTCGCTCCCCGACCCCGTCCTCGAGATCGCCGTTCGCACCCACCCCCGGTTGATCGAGAACGGCGCCGCTGTGCCCTCGCCGGGATTCGTCGCACCGGCCCGCTACCTGCCCGGCGCGGCTCCCGACCCGCCGCGCTCTGCGGTGGATCTGCCTCTCCCCTGGCCCGAGCTGAGAGTCGCGACCCGCAGCGAGGCGGAGCGCCTGGGAGTGTCTCCCGAACGCCTCGACGACGTGGTCTTGGCCGTTCAGGAGGTGGCCACCAACGCCGACCGTCACGGCGCGCCGCCGGTGCGGATCAGGCTCTGGCAGCACGGAGACGAGCTCGTCTGCCAGGTCACCGACGGCGGCCGCGGCGACCTCGATCCGCGCACCGGCTGGCTCACTCCCGACAACCCGGCGGGGGGTGGCTGGGGCCTCCCGATCGCGCGCCTGACCTGCGATGCCGTCGAGATCGGCTCCGGCCCGGCCGGCACCGTCGTGACCTTGTCCGTGACCCTCGGGTCCTAGCCTGCCGACAGCCGGGTTAGTCTCGCCCGCGTGCAACAGCTGCTGCGCGAGCTCATGGATTCCGCGCGTTCGCGCGCCGACTACGCGGATGCCCGCTTCGTCCACACGCAGATGGAGAGCTTGGCCACCCGTAACGGCGAGCTGGACGAGCTCGACCGTTCGGAGAGCGCCGGCATCGGCGTGCGGGTCCGAGTCGACGGGGCGTGGGGCTTCGCCGCCACCCGCGGTCTGGACCGCGCCGCGGCCGACGACGCTCTCGAGCGCGCGCTGGACGTGGCCCGGGCCCAGCCCCGCGCACCCAGCACGGTGGAACTCGCCGTCGAGCCGCCGGGGCAGGGAGGCTGGGCGACCGAGGTGGCACAGGACCCGTTCGCCGTTTCGCTGGAGGAGAAGCTCGAGCGGCTGGCGGAGGCCGACGCGGCGCTGCGGGCCGAGAAGCAGGTGCACGTTGCGGCTGCGTCGTTCCAGGCGTTGCGCGTGGACAAGATGTTCGTCTCGAGCGAGGGCGCGCTCTGCGAGCAGCGGGCCACCGAGTGCGGCGGCGGGATCACCGCGGTGGCGGTCAGCGGAGATCACACCCAGGCGCGCTCGTTTCCCGCCTCGCACGGCGGCCAGGTCAGCCCTGGAGGCTACGAGCGCTTCACCGCCCTGGGCCTCGCCGAGGCCGGGCCGCGTGTAGCCGAGGAGGCGGTGGCGCTGCTCTCTGCGCCCGCCTGCCCGCCGGGCCGGACGACGGTGATACTCGCCGGCGAGCAACTCGGGCTCCAGATCCACGAATCCGTGGGTCATGCGGTGGAGCTCGACCGCGTGCTGGGCCGAGAGGCCTCGTACGCGGGCACGAGCTTCGTGCCCGCGGATGGGATCGGCTCGTTTCGGCTGGGCTCGGAGCAGGTGAGCGTCACGGCCGACGCCACGATGCCCGACGGCCTGGGCAGCTACCGCTGGGACGACGAGGGCGTGGAGGGCCAGCGCGTGCCGATCGTGCGTGGCGGCGTGCTCAGCGGCTTCCTGTCGTCGCGCGAGACCGCCGCCGAGATCGGGCTGTCGCGCTCAGGCGGCTGCATGCGCGCCGACGGTTTCGCGCGCCAACCGATCGTGCGCATGACCAACGTCAACCTCGAGCCGGGCGACGCGGGCAGCCTCGACGACCTGATCGCGGCGACCGAGGCCGGGATCCTGATCGAGACCAACCGCTCGTGGTCGATCGACGACCGGCGCCTGCACTTCCAGTTCGAGGGCGAGGCCGCCTGGGAGATCCGCGACGGCCGGCGCGGCCGGCTGCTGCGCAACCCGAGCTACGCGGGCGTCACGCCCGAGTTCTGGCGCGGATGCGACGCGGTCTGCTCGGCGTCCGATTGGCGACCGATCTCGCTGCTCGGCTGCGGCAAGGGCGAGCCGGGCCAGGTGATGCGGGTCTCCCACGGTTGCGCGCCGGCGCGCTTTCGCGACGTGCAGGTCGGCGTGGCGTGACCGTCACGAGCGTGAACGCGGTAGACCTGGCCCAGCGCGCGGTAGATCGCGCCGGCCGGGACAGCCTCGCGCTCGTGACCCGCGAGCGCTCCCTGCTGCTGCGCTTCGCGGCCAACCTCCCGACACAGGCCACCTCGGTCGACGACCTGACCGTTGAGCTGGCGGTGCTGCGGTCGGGGCACGTGGGGCGCGCGTCCACCAACGCGATCGACGACGACGCGCTCGCGGAGTGCGCCCGGCGGGCCGCCTCGGCGGCCGAGGCCGCGGCCCGAGCGTCCGGGGACGGCGCGTTTCCCGGCTTTCCCACGCCCGGCCCGCCGCCCGCCCACCACGGCTACGACGCCGAGACGGCCCGGCTCGACCCCGGCGCCGGCGGAGTCGCGCTCGGCGCGGCCTTCGCGGAGGCTCAGCAGCGAGGGGTCGAGGCGCACGGCGTGTGGTCGGCCGGCGAAGTCGAGCGTGGCGTGGCCACCCCCGACGGAGCCGAGGGCGATCTCACCACGGACTCGTTCATGAAGGTCGTCTGCATCGCACCGGACGGGCACAGCGGGTTCGCCTCGGCGGCCGCGGTGGCGGCGGCAGCTCTCGACGCGCGCGAACTGACCGCTCGCGCAGCGGCCAAGGCCACCGCCGGGGGAGAGCCGGCGGAGCTCCCCGTCGGTGACTACCCGGTGGTCTTCGGTCCCCAGGCCGTGGGGACCCTGCTCAACCTGCTCGGCGCCACTGCCTTCAACGGGCTGGCCCACGCGGAGGGCCGGGGCGCGCTGGTGGGCCGGCTGGGCAGCCGCGTGGCTGCTCCCGCCGTCAACCTGGCCGACTCGCCCCGGTACGCCGCCGGGCTGCCGCGCGCCTTCGACTCCGAGGGCACGAACAAGCGGCCGTTGCCGCTGATCCAGGACGGCGTGGCTCACTCCGTGGTCCACGACATCCGCAGCGGCGCGCTGGCCGGCACCGGGTCCACGGGTCATGCGCTGGCTCCGGGTGGCGACAGCCACGGTCCCCACCCCACCAACCTCGTGCTGGCGGGCGGCGGCGCCGCGGACGAGGACGAGCTCTGCTCGACGGTGCAGCACGGCCTGTACGTGACCCGGCTCTGGTACGAGAACGTGGTCCGGCCCAAGGAGACGCTCGTCACTGCCGTCACCCGCGACGGCACCTTCCTGATCGAGGACGGCCGAGCCACCCGCCCACTGCGTGACCTGCGCCTCACCGAGAGCGTGCTGGCCATCTTCTCCCGCGTGCAGGCGCTCACGCGCCGGCAGCAGCTGGTGAGCGACGGGGACTTCTACGGCCGCCGCTTCGCCTCGGGCGTAGTGTGCCCGGCGCTGCAGGTGCGCTCGGCGCGCTTCACCGACGCGGCCGGATAGGGCGCCGCCGGCGCCGGCTCAGATCTTCAGCAGCACGATGACGTTCACCACGAACAGCAGGGCGAAGCCGATCGTCCAGCGGTTGAGGTTGCGCTCCACGAGCGAGCCGCCGCCGAAGGGACCGGCGCCGGTGCCGACACCGAAGGCTCCGGAGAGACCGGAGTCCTTGCCCGAGTGCATCAGGACCAACACGATGACCATCACCGCGAGAACCACCTGCACCCCGTAGAGAATCGCTTCCATCGCGCGGAAGGCTAGCGAGCCGAGGGCGACCGGCCCTCGAGCCGGTCGAGCTCGCGCAGGATCTCGATCGCCTCCGTTCGCAGCTCGCCGTCGACGCTGCGCCAGTCGGCCTGATCGAGCTTGCCCATCCGGTGATCGAGCTCCGCGTCCCGGATCTCGCGGTACTTGGCCTCCTTGGCCGCCTCGAGCTCGGCGATGCGGACGTGCTCACGCCGTTCCTCCTGGCCGCGCTCGCGCAGCGGCCGCGCGACGGCGAGCGCCACCAGGACGGCGAGGACGAGCAGGGCGAGCGCGTACTCCACGTGGCAAGCCTAGGCCCCACGAGGGAGCCAGCCCCAAAACATGAACGTTGTATATGTTTTGGTCCATGAACGCAGCCCGCACCTTCCTCGGCACCGCGCGTGCCCTCATCGGCATCGGCAGCTGGTTCGCACCGGACTGGACGATGCGCGTCTTCGGAATCGACCCGAAGCGGTCCGACCGGTTCGTCGGGCGGCTGTTCGGTGCTCGTGAGCTCGCCCTCGCCGGTGGGCTGCTGGCCGCGCCCCCGTCGGCTCTGGCTTCCGTCGCGGCGGTGGGCGCCGCGGTCGACGCCGTCGATGCCGTGGCGGGGTTCGACGAGCGCCGGCGCGGCAACCTGTCCACCCAGGCCACCATCCTCGGTCCGGCGGGCGCGCTGCTGTTCGTCGTGCTGGGCGTCCTCGTGGCCCGCGAGGCTTCGGCAGCTTCCGCGTGAGCGCTCCGGCTGCGTACGCCCCCATCCTCAAGCGCCGCCCGGCGCAGGCCCGCAGCGCGCGACACATCGAAGCGCTGCTCGACGCCGCCGCCGAGCTGTTGCGCGACCGGGAGCCGGAGGCCATCACGGTGCGCGATCTCGCCGCTGCGGCCGGCGTGCCGACCGGAACGCTCTACCAGTTCTTCGACGACAAGAACGCGGTGCTCCAAGCCTTGGCCGTGCGCTTTCTGAACGACATGCCCGGAGTTCTGGGCGTAGCGCCGATGTCCGCCCGCAATGACTGGTCGGGTACGGTCGGCGCGGTGGTCGACGGGTACGCGGCCATGGTTCGCGAGCATCCGGCGATTCGCCGGCTGTGGCTGTCGGGCACGCTCGACGCCGCGACGCGACGGGTCGAGCGTGAGACCGACGCCACGATCGCCGCCCGCCTCGGCGCGCTCCTGCGCGAACAGTCTGGGAGCCGGCGCGGCACGGCCGAGCAGTGGCGGACGCTCGTGGCTCTGATCGATGGGCTCCTGCGCCACGCCTTCGCGGACGACCCCGGCGGGGACCCCGCGGCGCTGCGCGAGGCACGCCGTGCCGCCCGGGCCTACGCCGGCGTCGTCCTCGGGCGTGCGGCGGCGCGATGAGACAGGCCGCTCAGTCGCAGGCCTGGCTCGAGCCGCGAGCCGACGAGATGGCCGCTCTCCTGGAGCGGCTGGTGGCCATCGACACGGAGAACCCGCCCGGCCGACGGCTGGGCGAGTGCGGTCGGGCGCTGGCCGAAGAGATGGACGCCCTCGGGCTCTCGCCAGAGCTGATCGAGCTCGCCCCGAGCCGCGAGCTCGAGGAGCCCTGCATCGTTCGGGGGAGCGTC
Source organism: uncultured Thermoleophilaceae bacterium (assembly GCA_963751105.1). Taxonomy (GTDB): domain Bacteria; phylum Actinomycetota; class Thermoleophilia; order Solirubrobacterales; family Thermoleophilaceae; genus JACVRW01. The sequence goes on from CAVVTG010000002.1 coordinate 2,077,290, forward strand.
GGCGACGGTCCGGGCACGATCTACTACCACGGTCATTTCGACGTCGTCCCGGCCCAGAGCCGGGCCCAGTTTCGGCCCGAGCGGCGCGACGGCAGGATCATCGGGCGAGGCGCCGCGGACATGAAGGGCGGCCTCGTCGGCATGATCTACGGCGCGCTGGCCGCGAGCGAGCTGGGCCTGCTCGAGGGCCGCCGGATCGTCTTTCATTTCGTGTGCGACGAGGAGACCGGGAGCGCCGCCGGCTCCGGGCACCTGCGCGAGGCGGGAATGATCGATCCGGACGCGCTCGCGATGCTCACCGCCGAACCGACGGGCGGCGTGATCTGGCACGCCTGCCGCGGCGCGATCACGTTGCGCGTGACGACCACCGGGCGGGAGGCGCACGTCGGCTACGCCCACCAGGGCGTCAACGCGTTCGAGCACGTGATCCGCATCGCCGAGCCGCTCACCGCCCTCTCGCATGAGCTGCTGAAGGAGCACTCGATGCTCGTGGTGGGCGGCCAGGCGGGCGCCGGGGCGGGCTTCAACGCCGTGCCCGGCTCGGCCTGGTTCTCGATCGACCGGCGCTTCAACCCCGAGGAGGATCTCGACCGCGAGCTGGCTCGCCTGACGACCATGATCGCCGAGTCCGCCGAGGCCGTCGGCGCGCAGGTCGACGTCGAGGTGCTCCAGGAGCAGCCCTCCGGCAGCACCGAGGCGACCCACCCGGCCGCCGCGGCGCTGGCAGAGTGCGTCGCCGCCGTGGAGGGCGCCGAGCCCGCGTTCGAGATGTGCCCCGGTGTGCTCGACACGCGCTGGTATTCGCAGCTCGGGCTGCCGGCCTTCGCCTACGGCGGCGGCCGGCTCGACATCTCGCACGGCCCGGGCGAGTACATCGACGAAGCCGCCATGCGCCGCTGCGCCGCGGTCTACGCGCTGTTCGCCGGCACGGGGATGCGCTGAGGCGAGCCGATGGGTAGCCAGCGAACACGCGAGCGAATCTCCTCCGGGGCGCCGGCGAACTCGCGCTCGATGGCTCGTCTGCCCTGCCTGAAGTGCTTCCAGCCCTCGTAGTGGATCGGGATCGCCGTCCGGGGGCGCACCAGGCGACATAGTTCCACCGCGTCTCGCGCGGTCATCGTGTAGCGAACCGGTCCCGTGACCGGGAACCGCACGCCGCCCAGGTGCAGCAACGCGGTGTCGACCGTCAGACGGGTGGCGACCTCGCGCACGCCGTCGTAGAGCACGGTGTCGCCGGAGATCCACAGGGCGCCGTTCCGCTGCTCGTTCCACCGCAACGCGAAGCCGATCACGTCGCCGACGATGAAGTGGACGCCCGGCGGACCGTGGCGGCAGGGGGTCGCCGTCACCTCGATCGACGGCCGGCCGGACGCTTCCAGCATGGTGCTCTGCCACGGCTTCAGGCCCCGTGCGTTCCCGCCCAGGCTCTCCGCACCGGACACCGTCGTGATCACGGCACGGGCGAGCGGCAGCAGCGCTCGGCCCTCGACGTCGAGGTTGTCCCCGTGGTGCTCGTGGGTGAGCAGAACCGCGTCGATCGGGCCCACCTCGCCCGCTCGGACCGCAGGTCCGGCCAGCTTCCGCGACGTCGCGCCCCAGCCGAAGTTGTACCTCCGGCCGGGGGTGTCGAACGTCGGATCGGTGATCAGCCGCCACCCGCCCACCTCGATGAGCACAGTGGGCCCGCCGATATGGGTCAGGCGAACGTCGGCGGTCACCCGGACGTCGTCGTCCGGGCGGAGTGCTCCACCGCCCAGTCGAGCGCGTAGTCTGCGACCTCCTCCCATCCCGGGGCCGCCGGCAAGAGATGCGGACCCTCGAAGTCCTTGACCTCGGTGAGGGTGTCCGACTTGTAGTGCTTGGCGTTGGAGCGCTGGATCTTCGGCGGCATCAGGTGGTCCTCGCTGCCCGAGATGAACAGCAACGGCGCCCGCTCGTCGTTGTGGTAGTCGACGTGGTTGTCGTCCTTGCCGGGATGGATGTTGGCGAGCGCGCTGCCCCAGAAGATCGGGCCGGACGCGGGGATGTGATACCGCTCGTAGAGCGCGCGGGACTCCTCCTCGTCGAAGGTATTGGTGAACGCGTAGTGCCACTGCTCGTGGTTGAACCCGACCGCCCTGTGACGGTTCGCCGGGTTCCTGAGCACCGGGAAGGTCGCCTTCACCTGCGAGAGAGGCACCACCGCCACTCCCTCGGTGGGCGCCGAGTTGATCGCCACGCCCGCAGCGCCGAAGCCGTGGTCGAGCAGGATCTGCACGAACACCCCGCCCGCGGAGTGGCCGATCAGGATGGGTGGCTTGTCGAGCCCGCCCACCACCTCCTCGAGGTGGTCGATGATCTGCGGCACCGTCACATTTTCGATCGGCGACGGGTCGGCGTTGAGCGCCTCCACCTCGACCTCGAATCCCGGATAGGCCGGTGCGAGCACCCGGTAGCCGCGCTCCTCGTAGCGGCTGACCCAGTGCTCCCAGCTGCGGGGCGTGACCCAGAATCCGTGGACGAGGACGATCGTGTCAGGCGTGGGAGTGCTGGCGCTCATGAGGCGTCCTTTCGTGTGATGAGTTGCCACTTGGTTCACGGACACGAGCTCGACACCGAGCTCCTGTACCCGCTCGATGAAGCCGTGCAGCTGGGCTTGGTCTCGGACAGGGCCGGTGAGCACCGTGTTGCCACGAACCCGCGTCAAGCGCATCTCGTCGAACAGCACTTCGAAGTGGTCACCGATCTCGCCGCGAAGCACAAGCTGATAGCTCGGGCTCCGAGCATCGGCCGTCATCGTCGGGCCAGCCTGACGCCGGGGTAGGTGACCTGTCATCACCTGCCGGCAGGTTCACCTAGGTGATCAGAGCAGCCGCTCGGCCTTCGCGCGCTCCAGCGCATCATCGCGCGACGAGACCGCGAGCTTCCTGTAGATCGCCTTGACGTGGCTGTGGACCGTGTTGAAGGAGAGGTACAGCTCGCCGGCGATCTCTCGCTCCGACAGGTCGGCCTTCATCAGGCGCAGCACCCCCAGCTCGCGCTCGCTGAGCTCACCTCGGGACGCACATCCGGCCCGCCGGCCGATCCCCGCAGTGCGTTCGGCCGCGGCGAGCCGATCCGGTAGGGCTCCGGCGTCGCGGCAGGCGGCGATGATCTCGTCGGCCTCGAGGAACAGTGCCGCGGCCCGCTCGCGGTCGCCAAGCGCCGACACCACCACTCCCAGCTCGATCAGTCCATCGATGAGGTCGAGCGGCTGGCCCCACAGCCGGCGAAGGAACACACCCTTCTCCAGGCGTGGAAGCGCCTCCTCGAGGCGCCCGTGAGCGGCCAGGGCGGCGCCGTGAGCGGTGTGTACCTCCCCGTCCTCGACGGCGTCCAGCAGGCCGCGTTCCGCCGCGAGCTCGACCGCCCGGAGCGCCAACCGCATCTGGTCTGCGCGTCGCCCGCGCACACCCGCGATCAGGGACAGGTCGGCGATCGCCGCCACTCCGACGATCCACTGGTCCGAAGCCGGAGCGAGCGTCGTCGTGGCCTCGAGCCAGCGCTCGGCCTCCACGAGGTCGCCGTTGCAGTAGTGAGCCCAGCCGAGCGCCCAGGTGATCACCGCCCGCCACGGCGAGTCGGCGCCCTCCAGCTCCGCCGAGCGCGTCCCGTGTTCGAGGATGCCCGACACGTCGCCCCAGCCGAAGGTGGCTCTCAACACCGAGAGGCTCGACTCCAGCGACACGAAGCCGTCCGGCAGCGGCCCGTCGTCCAGGCCCCCCAGCGCCTGCGCGCGGGTCACCGCAGCGCGCATCTCGCTCTTCTTCCCGCGCAGCGCCGACACCCATGCCTCGACGACGAGCAGACGAGGCTCGCCTTCGAGGATCTCCTTGGGAAGGCGTCCCAGCCAGTCGAGCACGGACTCCGTTCGACCGGCGTTCGCGTAGTGGACCCAGTTCTCCGCGATGAGCTCAGCGGCCTCGCCGAACGCGCGAGCAGCAACGGCGTGATGAATCGCGTGGTCCGCGGTGCCGAACTCGCGGTGCCACTCGAACGCGCGCCGATGGAGGACGGGCACCAGCTCGGGTTCGCGTCGTTCGAGCTCCAGCCTGAGGATCTCGGCGAACAGGTGGTGGAAACGAAACCAGCGCCGCCGCTCGTCCAGCGGGAGAAGAAACAGGTTCGAACGTGCCAGCGACTCCAGCTCATCGTCCGAGCCGGACCGCTCGAGGACGGCGTCGCAGAGCGACCCGGACAACCGCGCGAGCACCGACGTTCGCAACATGAAGGCCTGCACCTCGGGCTCGTGAGCGGCGAGCACCTCGCTGGCGAGAAAGTCGACGACGTGCGCGCTCGTGCCGTCGAACTCCCTGACCAGCGCTCGGTTGTCCCGAGCCCCTGACAGCGACAACGCCGCCAGGTACACCCCTGCGGGCCACCCCTCGGTCCGCGACACCAGGAGCTCGACGTCCTCCGTGTCCAGCCCCAGCCCTAGGCGATCGTTCAGGAACTCGGCCGCCTCCGCCGAGGTGAAGCGCAACTCATCGACCCGGAGCTCCACCAGCTGTCCGTGGGCCCGCAGGACCCCGAGTGGGAGCGCCGGATCCGTTCGCGATGACAACACCAGCTGAACGGTCGGGGGCAGGTGCTCCACGAACCAGGCGACGCTCTCGCGCGCGGACCGGCTCGAGAGGCGGTGGAAGTCGTCGAGCACGAGGACCACCTCCCCTTGATCGGCCAGCGCGTTGACCAGTGTCGGCAACACGACCTCCACGATCGGTGCCGTCGCGGCCAGCGTGGCCAGCGTGTCGCCGGAGAGCTGCGGGTACGCGCGCCGCAGAGCTTCGATCACGTGCAACCAGAGAACCACCGCATCGTTGTCGCTCTCGTCCAGGGAGACCCAGGCCGCGGGTCGCTGGCGAGCCTGGCTTTCGAGCCACGCGGCGAGCAGGGTTGACTTCCCGAACCCGGCCGGACACGCCACGAGGGTCAGCCGCCTCCCTCTGCCCTCCTGGAGACGCTCGAAGAGCCGCCTCCGCACGATCGCCTGTACCGGAACGAGCGGAGGCTGAAGCTTCGTCAACAGGAGGATCGGGGCACTGAGACGGTCACTCGTCTCGTCCACGCCCTGGCTCACGGTGTGGAGCCTAACCCGCTACGCCCGCGACAACTCCTTGCCCAAGCGCGCCGAGTAGAGCGAACGGACTCTGCGCAGGCGCGCCTCGGGCGAGGGCCAGGCGGCCACCAGGGCGCCGAGCAGGGCGATCGCACCGCCGATCCAGATCCAGGCCACGAGCGGCGAGGCGATGGCGCGGAAGGCCGCGGGCGGCGGATCGTTGCGGTAGCGATCGGCCAGTGCGGCGATGATCAGCGCCTGCACGTCGCCGGAGGCGTCGGCGAACTTGGCGTCGGCCTCGCGGATGGGCTTCTCCAGCGAGGCGATGTCCGGCCGCACCGCCAGCCAGAAGTCCTGGCGCAAACCCCAGCGGACGTCCACCTCGCTGGTGGCCTCGCCCTCGAAGAAGCGCGAGATGGTGCCCAGCGACGGGTCGCCGCTCGAGTAGAAGTTCCGCGCAGGCCGCAGCGTGAAGGTCTCGTCGCCCTTGCGGACGTCGATGACCGCGCCGAATGAGATCGGCGCTCCGGTCCCCGCGTCGTCGCCACCGAGCTTGGCCGTGGGCTCGCGGTAGGTGATCTCGTAGCCGTCGAGCGTGAACGACTCGCCGGGCGAGAGCCGCACGTCCTGCTGCTTGATGAAGGCCGAGGACGCCGCCACGCCGAGGAACAGCACGGCGATCCCCACGTGGACGAGGTAGCCGCCGTAGCGGCGCCGGTTGCGCCCGGTGAGCTGGGCGAGGGCGCGCGGCCACGGCTCGCCCGTCATGGTGCGGCGCGCCGAGGCGCCACGCAAGAACTCCTGGCCCACCACGGCGACGACGAAGGCCACGAAGCAGAACATGAGCAGCGAGGTGGGGCTCTCGGCGGCGGGGGTGAAGGCGAGCATGCCCACGAGCGCCACGCCCGTCAGGAGCACCGGCACCAGCAGCACGCGCCTCAGCGCCGACAGGGTGACCCGCCTCCAGGCCAATACGGGCCCGATGCCGGAGAGCAACACGAGCACGAGCGCGAGCGGAGTGGTCAGCCGGTCGAACCACGGCGGCCCCACGCTCGCCTCACGGCCGGTGATCGCCTCGGAGATCAGCGGGAAGAAGGTGCCCCACAGGATCACCAGACAGAGGCCGACGAGCACGAGGTTGTTGAGCAGGAAGAACGCCTCGCGCGACACCAGCGAGTCGATCTTGGCCTCGCTGCGCAGGTAGGGACGCCGCCACAGGATCAGCCCGGCGGAGAGCCCCACCACGGCGGTGATGAAGACGAGGAATTGCACCCCGATGGTCGACGCGCCGAAGGCGTGGATCGACTCGAGGATGCCGCTGCGCACCAGGAACGTCCCCAGCAGCGCGAGCACGAAGGTGGCGCAGATGAGCGACACGTTCCACAGCTTCAGCATCCCGCGCTTCTCCTGCACCATGATCGAGTGCAGGAACGCGGTGCCCACGAGCCACGGCATCAGCGACGCGTTCTCCACTGGGTCCCAGGCCCAGTATCCGCCCCAGCCGAGCTCCGAGTAGGACCACAGCGCGCCGAGCAGGATGCCCGTGCCGAGGAAGGTCCAGGCCACCAGGGTGAAGCGCCGCGTGGCGCGGATCCAGTCGGCCCCGGTGTGCCGCGTGACGAGCGCGCCGATCGCGAAGGCGAAGGGGATCGAGAAGCCCACGTAGCCCGTGTAGAGCATCGGCGGGTGGATCATCATCGCCGGGTGGCGCAGCAACGGGTTGAGCCCGGCGCCCTCCGCCGGCGGGTTGGCCAGCGTGCCGAAGGGGTTCTCCCAGCCCACCATCAGGAAGAGGAAGAAGGCCGCCACCGCGCCCAGCACCGCGGTGGCCCACGGGGCGATGTCGCGCAGCGAGCGACGGGTGAGGAACAGCACCGCGCTCGCGAACAGCCCCAGCAGCGTGGCCCACAGGAGCAGCGACCCGTCCTGGGTGGCCCACAGCGCGGTGACCTTGTAGAACGTCGGCGTGTCCGTGGACGAGCCCTCGGCCACCAGCTTGAACGAGAAGTCGGAACGCAGGAAGGCCGACTCCAGGATCGCGAAGGCAAGCACGCACAGCCCGGCGACGCAGTACACCGCCCGCCGGCCCGAGGTGACCCACTCACGCCGCCCGCTCACCGCCCCGTAGAGCGACGCCCCCACCGCGTAGAGCGCGGCGAGCAACCCGACGGTGAGGGCGGCGGAACCTACTCCCGCCATCTCAGGAGTTCTGTTCGTCCTTGGTGAACTTGGACGGGCACTTCGTGATGAGCGAGTCGCGCTCGGCCACGAAAGTCCCCTGCTTCAGCTCACCCGAGACGATCACCTCACGACCCTCGCGGAAGGGGTCGGGGACCACGCCCGCGTAGGACACCGGGACCGACTCGCTGCCGTCGCGGTCACGAATGCGGAAGCGCAGGTCGTCGCCCGCCTTCTCGACCGATCCGTCGACCACCTTGCCGGTGAGCTCGTAGGACTGCCCGGGCCGGACCTCACTCGGCTTGCTCGCCTCGGTGGAGGCGCTGAAGCTCGTGTAGACGAGGGCGGTGGCGAGCAGCACGACGGCGGTGAGCGCCACCCACAACCGGAGCTTGCGCTTGCGGGACGGATCCATCGAGCTCAATTCTGGCAGGAGCCGCCGCGCTACCCGCGCCTACTCGGGTGACCGTCGCCCGGCCACGGCGACAGGAGGAGGATCAGCCGGGAGTCGCTGCGCGCCCGCACCTCGTGGCGCTCGTTGGGATCGAAGTGGACGAGCAGGCCGGGTCCGCCGCTGACGGTCTCGCCGCCCTGCTCGAACTCCACCTCTCCCGCCGCGACCACGACCCACGCCCGCTCGTGCACCTGATGCTCCTGGAGGCGCTCGCCCGCAGGCAGGTTGATGGCGATCACGCGGGTCTCGTCGTCGGAGCGCAGCACCTCCGGCTTTTGGGGCTGGACGTCGAGCGAGGCGATGTCCCAGGTCTGCATGACTCCTCCGGCGTCGGGGCTGCGTCGGACGGGAATCTATCCCAGCTAAGTCGCGACCTCCGGGCGAGAGCCCGCCTCCTCCCGCTCGGCGCGACGGGCGATCCACTCCGCCCCGGGGTGGTCGGTCAGGCCGTGCGCGACGATCGAGACGAGCACCGTGAGCGCGGCGATGGCCGCTATCGGCTCGGCCGCGGCCGCGCCCGACCCGAGCACGAACAGCGCAAAGGTCATGGTGGCCACGCCCTTGGGCCCGAACCAGGCCATGAAGGCCTTCTCGGCTGGACTCACCTGGTGGCTGCCGAGGAGGGCTACGAAGATCGCCACCGGACGGGCCACCAGAAGGGTGAATGCCGCGATCGCCGGCGCCACCCAGCCGTCCTGGAACAACGTGTCGAGCGTGAAGATGGCGCCGAAGGCCAGGAAGACGCCCAGCTTGACCACCTCGATCACGTCCTCCGATCGTGCTTCGAAGCAGTGGCTGATGTCGGGCCGCATGATGCCGAGCGCGATCGCGGCCACGAACACCGAGATGAAGCCGTTGCCCTCCGGCGGGAGCACCGCGATGCCGTACGCGACGAAGGCCACCCCGAGGGCGTAGAGCGCCTTCTGATGCGGGCTGATCTCCTCGCCGAGGGCCGTGTCGGCCGGCATCAGCTTCGCGGCTGCGAAGGCCACCACGAGGCCGGTGGCCAGCCCGAAGCCCACGTCCTGGAGGACGAACTCGTACCAGACGAAGCCCGAGTCGGCCGAGGCCGCTGCGGCGAAGGCCAGCACCGCCGGCAGCGCGAGTCCGTCGTTCAGCCCGGACTCCAGGTTCAGCGAGTGGCGAATCACCCGGGGGACGCGCGGGTTGGTGACCACAGCCGATGAGAGCACGGGGTCCGTGGGTGACAGGAGCGCGCCGACGAGAAACGCTTCCGACCAGCTCAGGTCGGTGATCGCATGCGTGACGACAGCGATCAGGATGCAGGTGAGCGGCATCGCCAGGGCGAGCTTTCGCAGGGGCAGGCGCCACTCGGCCTGGAGCATCTCCGCGTCCACCTCCAGCCCGTCGCGGAAGAGGATCAGGATCAGCGCCACCACCGCCAGGCCCTGAACGAAGGGCGACGTGGGCTCGAGGTCGAGCACGCCCAGCCCGCCCTTGCCGAGCAGGAAGCCGGCGACCACGAAGGCGGCGGTGAGCGACAGGAAGCTGCGCCGGGCGAGACCCGACACCAACGCGCCCAGCACCAGCAGCACCCCGAAGATCGCAAGGGGCTCCTCGAGGAACTCCACGCCCGCCGCGACAAGAGGCACGACCACAACTCTGCCAGACCGAGACGTCGCCCCCGTCTTTACATCTGGCTACCGTGCCCTGCCATGAGCACTCGCTCTCGCCACGCCCTGGGCGCGCTCGGCCTGCTCGCAGGCCTGGCCGCGGCGGTTGCGCCGGCGGCGTCGGCGGGCGAGGGGTCGCTGCGCGCCCGGACGCTCGACCGCGGCTGGGAGGTCCGGGTGGAGCCCGCCGCCCCGGGCCTGCCGCAGGAGGCCCCGCCGGAGGAGACCGCACCCGAGAGCTCGGAGCCTCCCGCACCGCCCACGCCGGCCGGCCGAGCGGCGCAGGGCCCCGGCGAATGGCGCCCGGCGGCGGTGCCCAGCGTGTTCGAGTCGCGGGCGCTGGCGCGCCTCTATCCCGGACAGGTCCGGCGCTACCGGCTGCGCTTCGAGGGCCCCGTCACGCGACCGGGCTTTCGCTGGCTGCTGCGCTTCGACAGCGTGCGGCGCAACGCCGGAGTCTTCCTCAACGGACGGCGCATCGGACGCAACGTGGATCCGTACACGCCCTTCACTGTCGAGGCCCGGGGCCTGAAGCCCGGGCAGGTCAACGAGCTGACGGTCGTGGTGGACGGGCGAAAGAACCCCGACCTGCCCGAGGGCTGGTGGAATTGGAACGGCATCGTGCGCCCTGTCCGCCTGGTTCCCGCCGGTCCCGCCCACCTCGCGGACCTCGGCACCATGTCGAAGGTCAGGTGCCGCGGCCCGGCCCGCAACTGCCGGGCCGAGCTGCTGCTCCAGGGACTGCTCGAGCGCCGCGGAGGCTCTCGCGCGATCGAGCCCTCCCTCGAGGTCCGGCTCCGGTCGCCGTCGGGGCGCGCGACGACACGCAGCTTCAGGCTGCCGCGCCAGCGCGCCGCCGGCCGCCGCGTCGAGCTCTCCATGCGAGTGCCCGCGCCCGAGCTCTGGTCGCCCGACTCCCCGCAGCTCTACTCGGCCCGACTCGTCCTGCGAAATGGCGGACGCGTGGTGCAGGTGGAACGGCGCCGGCTCGGGCTGCGCTCCGTGGAGGTGAAGGGCGGCCACCTGCGGCTCAACAACCGCCGGGTGAGACTGCGCGGCGCGTCGATCCACGAGGACATGCCGGGCTCAGGGGCGGCGCTCACCAGCGCCGACATGGACCGCATCGTCGCCGATCTGAAGGACCTGGGGGCCAACATCACCCGTGCCCACTACCTGATGAACGATCGCCTGCTGGCGCGCTTCGACCGGGCGGGGATCCTGGTCTGGAACCAGGCGCCCGTCTGGCAGCGCGATCACGGCGCCCGGCTGCTCTGGCGACCCGAGGAGCGCGAGCGCGCGCTGCTCACCGTCCGGCGGACGGTGACCGCAGCCCGCTCGCACCCCTCGGTGCTCACGCATTCCGTGGCCAACGAGCTGAGCTTCACGCCGGACGCCAAACCCGGCACGCGCCGCTTCCTGCTGGCGGCGCTCGAGCAGGCCCGGGAGCTCGACCCCACACTGCCGATCTCGGTCGACATCAAGGGGCGGCCCGGCTACGGCGAGCAGTTCACCTACGGGGCCTTCGACCTGATCGGCCTCAACCAGTACTTCGGCTGGTATCCGTGGGTGGAGGACTTCAGCCTGCTCGAGCCCTACGTCTACGAGCTGCGTGATCACTATCCGCGTCAGGCGATCGTGATGACCGAATGGGGCGCCGAGGCGCGGCCGGAGCTGGCCGCCGCTCCCGCGGCCCTCAAGGGCGGCTATGCCTTCCAGTCCTTTCACGCCGCGCGAACGCTCGACGTGATCGACCGCTCGCCGGTGCTCGACGGTGCGATCTACTGGACGCTCAGGGAGTTCGAGATCTATCCGGGCTGGCGCGGCGGAGCCGGGCAGCGGCCGGCCCAGTTCAGGCCCAACACCCGCCACCACAAGGGACTGATCGGCTACGAGGGCGAGCGCAAGCCGGCGTTCGGCCTGCTGGCTGAGCGCTTCAAGGCTACGCCGCTCTATCCGTGAGTCACCACTGCAGTTGCCGGCCGTCGCGGAAGAAGCCTCCGCTCGGCCCGTCGTCGGGCAGCAGCGCCGCCCACATCACGCTCGCCGCTCCGTCGGCCACGGGGCGCCCGCCCGGGCCGCCCATGTCGGTGGCCACCCAGCCGGGGCACACCGAGTTGACCAGGATCCGGTCGGAGTGCAGCTCGGCGGCCAGTACCCGGGTCAGGGCGTTGAGCGCAGCCTTCGACACGCTGTAGGCGGGCGTGCCGGCGCCCATGGAGGAAAGCGAGCCCGACTCGCTGGATACGTTCACCACGCGCGCGTGACCGGAGCGCCGCAGCAGTGGCAGCAGGGCCTGCGTCGTGCGCCAGGCGCCGAGCAGGTTCGTCTCCAGCGCCTCCTCGACGATCCCGAGGTCGGCGTCCACCGCTCGCTGGCCGGTGTCGTAGTGGATGGCCGCGTTGTTGACGAGCACGTCGAGCCGGCCGTGGTCCGCCTCGAGCTCCGACGCTAGGGCGAGCACACTCTGAGGATCGGCCACGTCGAGCCGGCGCGCCTCGATGTCGAGGTCCCCGCCGAGCCCGGAGGCCGCCGCCTCGCCCTTGTCGAGGTCACGCGAGCCGAGCACGGTCGTCAAGCGCTCCTGCGCGAGTTGTCTCACCACCTCGAGCCCGATACCGCGGTTGGCTCCGGTCACGAGAGCGACGCGACGGTCGGACGAGGCCACCCCGCCGAGACTAGTCGCGGGCCGGGGTGGCCTCGAGATAGGCGCGCCCGCGGGGCGACAGCCGGTAGCCGATCGGCAGGCTCTCGGTCAGGCCGAGTTCCTTGAGCTTGCGCACGTCGGTCTTGAAGCGAGCCGTCTCCAGGCCACGCAGCGCCGCCAGCTCGGGCGCGCGGACGGCCGGTTGCTCGTCGATCAGGCGCAGCACGCCGGCGGTCCAGGGACCGTGGCCGCTGCCGGCATCGAAGCGGGCGAGCCGTGCGTCGATCGCCGCGCGCTCCGCAACGGAGAGCGACGAGCGCTCGCGCAGGGCGACGCGCGGGTCCGCCCCGGCGAAGCTGAGCGCGATCCGGTGCAGCGTTCCCCTCTCGCCGAGCTGCGACAGCAGCTCAGCGCGATCGCGGGCTCCGGCTCGCCGCGCGTCGGCCTCGGTGATGTCGGCTTCGTCGATGCGCTCCACCGACTCGATGGCCAGCACGCCCAGCCTCGTTCGCAGCGTGCCGCCCGCCCTCACGGTCGGCCGTCGCCAGCGGCGGAAGGCGAGGGTCACCTCACCCGAGCGGATGCGCCGCAGCGTCTCCTGCTTGAACAGCATCGTCGTCTTCGTGAGGTGCTGCGGCGAGCGCCGCGAACACGGCCGCCAGGGCGGGATCCTCCGCTTGGGTCGCGCCTCGCGCGAGCGCGTAGAACTCGGGCAGGCTGCAGGACAGCTCGGCGTCGGCCTCGTCGAGCACCCCGTGGCGGACCTGGACCCGTCCCTCCTGAAGGCGCGCCGTGAAGCGGTCGCCCTCCACGTCGAAGTTCACCAGCGCCGAGCGGCCGCGCTCGGCCGCCGGCGCGGTGGCCGCCGCCAGCGTGGCGGCCAGCAGCGAGCCGCGGGCCACCAGCCCCTGCCGGCGCTCGGCCACCGGGTCGAGCAGCTCGAAGCCCCACACCGACAGTGCCTCGACCGCCGGTCGCAGACCCTCACCGCGCTCGGTGAGGGCGTAGGCCGCCACCGAGGCCGGGGGCGGCAGGCGAACCGGCTCGGCTATGCCCGCCGCCACGAGCGACTGCAGACGCGCGCTGAGCAGATTGGTGCTGATCCCGGGCAGCGCCGCCTGCAGGTCGCCGAAGCGCTTGGGCCCGAGCAGCAGCTCGCGCACCACCAGCAGGGTCCAGCGCTCGCCGAGCAGATCGAGCGAGCGGGCGAGGCCACAGGTCTGGCGGTAGCTGCGTGGAGTGCTCATTGCGCCAAAGATTCTAGCTGCTACTTGTTTTTGAAGCAACTACACAGTTAAATAGCAGCGCATGAGCTCCTCCGCCGCCAATCGCGCCCTCCTCGTCCTCCTGCTGTGCGCCTTCGCCGTGACCGTCGACACCACGATCGTCAATGTCGCGCTGCCCACGCTCTCGCAGGAGCTCGACGCCTCCACGCGCGACCTGCAGTGGGTGGTGGACGCCTACACCCTCGTGTTCGCCGCGCTCGTGCTGGCCGCCGGCGCGCTGGGTGACCGCTTCGGCCGCCGGGAGCTGCTGCTCATAGGGCTCGTGGTCTACGGCGCCGCCAACGGCGCCGCTGCGCTGGTGGACTCGAGTGGCGCGCTGATCGCGTGCCGCGCTGTCATGGGCCTCGGCGCGGCCATCATCTTCCCCGCGACGCTGTCCACGATCGTGCACCTGTTCAGCGAGCGCGGCGCGCGCGCGAAGGCGATCGGGTTGTGGGGCGCCACCACCGGAATCGCCGTGGCGCTCGGGCCGATCGTCGGTGGCGCCATGCTCGAGGCCAGCGGCTGGCAGGCGGCGTTCTGGCTGAAGGTGCCCATAGCCGCGCTGGCCTTCGTGCTTGCGCTGGCGTTCGTGCCGACCTCGAGCGATCCGCGCCGGCCGCCGGTCGACCGGCTGGGCCTCGTGTTCTCGGCCGTCGCCATTCTGGCGCTGGTGTACACGATCATCGAGGCGCCGGAGCAGGGCTGGCTCTCAGCCCGCAGCCTGGCCGGCTTCGCCGTCGCGGCCGTCCTGTTCGTGGCCTTCGTGGCCTACGAAGCGCGTCGTGAGGATCCGCTGCTCGACGTGCGGCTGTTCCGCAACGGCCGGCTGAGCGCGGCCTCGCTGGCGATCACGCTCACCTTCTTCGCGCTGTTCGGCTTCATCTTCCTGATCACCCAGTACTTCCAGGTGCTGAGGGGCTACGAGCCCTTCGAGACCGGCGTGCGGCTGCTGCCCGTGGCGCTCTCCACCGGCGTGGCCGCCGTGGTGGGCACGCTGCTCGCCGTGCGCATCGGCAACAAGGCGGTGGTGGCCAGCGGGCTGGGTCTGATGGCGATCATGTTCGCCTGGACCTCTCAGGTCGACGGCGCCACGAGCTACCTGGAGATAGCCGCGCAGATGGTGGTGCTCGGCACCGGCATGGGCCTGACCACGGCGCCGGCCACCGAGTCGATCATGGGGGCGGTGCCGGCGGCCAACGCCGGCGTGGGCTCCGGCATCAACGACACCACCCGTGAGCTGGGCGGCACCCTGGGCGTGGCGGTGATCGGGTCGGTGTTCGCGTCGCTCTACTCGGCCGGCTTCGACGGGGCGCCCGCCGGGCTGCCGGTGGACTCGGCCGAGGATTCGATCGGGGCAGCCGTGGGCATCGCCCAGCAGCTCGGCGGCGCGTCCGGCGAGGCGCTGCGACAGCTGGCCACCACAGGGTTCTACGACGGGCTCGAGGCCGGCTGCCTCGTGGCGGCCGGGGTCTGTCTGGTGGGGAGCATCGCGGCGGCGGTCCTGCTGCCGGCCAGGCCGGCCGACGAGCGAGCCGAGGCCGCGCCCGGCGCTCGGCCCCGGGCGGCCGAGTCGCCACAGGCGGCGTAGCTCGGCCCCCCGGGCGACGCCCTCAGCGCGCGGGTGCAGGCATCGGCTCGGGCAGCTCGGCGTGGAGCTCCGGCAGTGCGCGGTCGAGCCAGCGCGGCAGCCACCAGTTGCGCTCGCCCAGCAGCTGCATCACCGCCGGCACCAGTACCAGCCGGACCACGGTGGCGTCCACGAGGACCGCCGTGGCCAGCCCGATCCCGATCAGCTTGAGGAATACCTCGGGGCTGAGCGAGAAGGCCGCGAACACCGCGACCATGATCGCCGCGGCTGCCGTGATCACCCGCGCCGTGCGGGCGATCGCGTCCACCACCGCGCGCGAGGTGTCGCCGTGGCGGGCGTATTCCTCGCGCACCCGTGAGAGCAGGAACACCTCGTAGTCCATCGACAGGCCGAACAGGACCGCGAACATCATCACCGGGATGAAGGGCGCCACCGGCGTGTCGGTGTCGATGCCCACGAGCTGCCCGAAGAAGCCACCGGAGGCGAACAGGGCCACCACGCCGTAGGCCGCGCCGATCGAGAGCAGGTTCATGGCGCCCGCCTTGATCGCCCCTCCCCGTCGGCCGCCTCGCCCGCGACCTCGATGCCGTCCTCGGCGTCGAGCAGCGCTCGGAAGCCGGCGCGCACCAGCTCCTGATCGTCGGCCAGCAGCACCCGGATGGGATCGCTCATCGGCGCGGCAGAGGCAGCAGGGCGGCCACCCGCCAGCCACCGGGCCCGGCTGCGCCGGCCTCGACCCGGCCTCCCACCGCCGCGGCGCGTTCGCGCATGCCGCGCAGGCCGTTGCCGCTGCCCGCGGGAAGGGAGCCGTTGGCGTTGCCGTTGGGCGCCGCGCCCACGCCGTCGTCGGACACCTCGATGCGCAGCTCGCTCA
Organism: uncultured Thermoleophilaceae bacterium; assembly: GCA_963751105.1. GTDB lineage: Bacteria > Actinomycetota > Thermoleophilia > Solirubrobacterales > Thermoleophilaceae > JACVRW01. The sequence continues at coordinate 2,093,007 of CAVVTG010000002.1, forward strand.
CGCCCACGTCGAGGACCACCCCGGCTCGCGAGGCGTGGGCGTGCCGCAGGACGTTGGTGAGCGCCTCCTGCACGATCCGGTAGCCGGCCGCGTCGACGGCCGAGGGCAGCGGCCGGGACTCGCCATGCCGCTCGACCTCGAGCTCGATTCCCGCGGCGCGCATGCTGTCGGCCAACTCGTCCAGCGAGTCGAGCCCCTGGGCGGGGCGCACGGGTGCGCTCTCCCCGGCTTCGCGCAGCACGCCCAGCGTGGCCCGCAGATCCGCGATCGCCTCGCCCGACACCCGCCGGATCGTCTCGAGGGAGCGGTGCGCCTCCTCGGGCCTGCGCTCGAGCAGATGCGCGGCCACCCCGGCCTGGACGTTGATGGCCACCATCGAGTGGGCCACCACGTCGTGCACGTCGCGGGCGATGCGCAGCCGCTCCTCCCCCACCCGGCGAAGCGCCTCCTCCTCGCGGGTCCGCTCGGCCGTCTCGACCCGCTGGTGCAGGGCGTCGATGGCTGCGCGGCGATCGCGCACCGCGTTGCCGGCGAGCAGCGGCAGAGCGATGTAGAGGATGTTCTGGGCCGTCTGGATGTCGAGCAGGCCGTGCGGGCTGTAGAGCTCGATGGCGAGCAGCACGACGGGCACGAACCCGAGCGCCGCGAGGATCGACCGACGCCGGTCCGTCAGGCGCGAATAGGTGTACAGGGCGACCATGGGGGGCAGCGCCACCGTCTCGTAGATGGAGCAGTACTCGAGCACCAGGAAGACGGTGAGCGCCGAGAGCAACACCACGACGAGCGGGTACGACCTGCGGAACACGAGCGGGAGGCCGGCCGCCAGCACGGCGAGCACCGCCGGGACGCTGAAGCCGGTGGAGTCGCCCGTTGAGGGCGATCTCGCCCAGCAGGACGGCGATCACCACGGCGGCGACCGCCACGTCGAGCAGCGATACCTGTTGGCGCAGCCGGGCCACGGTCAGCTCACGGTACCGCCCCACCCATCCGGCGTCGTCGTCCCCGGGGAGTATCTGAGCTGTGGGCATGCCGAAGTAGCCTCGGCCCCATGGAGAGCTTGTCGGCCACGTACCGCCGGCGCGGCGCCGACCCGCCGTTCACCGATCCCGGCCGTGACCACGGCAGCGGGATGGAGGGCTACTACTGGCGCATCGTGGACTCCGAGCGGGGACGTGTCCTCGTGGTGCTGTGCGGGATCTGCCGGGGCCCGGCCGGGCGCTGGGCCCTCGTGGCGCTGGCCGCACACCCCGGAGGTCTCGTGCGCCACGCCATCGCCGAGCCGGCGACCGGGGACCCGCAACGCTTCGGGGCCACCGCGGGCGAGCTCCTGACCGGGTCGCTCGAGCGCCTGCGACTGCGACTCGACGACGCCCACTGGATCGACGCGGTGATCACGCCCTCGGTCCCGTGGCCGCGACGCCGAACCGGGGCGCTGGGCGCCGCCCATCTCGTGCCCGGCCTGGCCCAGTACTGGCAGCCCGTGCTGCTCGACGGCGAGGCGCGGGGCGAGGCCTGCATCGGCGGCGAGCGGGTGAGCCTCGACGGAGCGCGCGCCTACGCCGAGAAGAACTGGGGTCCCGGGTTCGCCGGACGCTGGTGGTGGGGTCAGGCCGGCGCCTTTGCGGACGGCGATCTCACCGTGGCCTTCGCGGGCGGGCGGCTGCCGCTGCTGGGCGCCCGGCCCGCGCCCACCGCGGTCGTGGTGCGAATCGGCGCGCGGGTGCTGGCGCTGCGGCCGCCGCTGGCCCGGACTCACGTCTCCGTGGGCGAGCTGGGCTGGCGCGTGCGCGTGCGCTCCGCTCGTCACCGGCTGGAGCTCGAGGGCAGCCCCGCACAGAACGCTCCGCACGTGCTGCCCGTGCCCGAGCCGGGACCGCCGCAGTTCGAGCTGCGCTCTCAGCAGCTGCTGGCCGGAGAGATCTCGCTGCGCCTGCACAGCGGGCGCCGGACCATCATCGACGCGACTTCTCCGCTTGCCGGTCTGGAGCTCGGCTCTCCGCACGTTTGACAGCCGCGCTCAGCGCCTCCGCCCCCACCAGCCGCTCGAAGGGGCCCACCGCGGCCCACAGTGCGCGCAGCCGCAGGCCGGCTCCGCTGTCGACCGGATCGATGCGGGCCTCGGACACGAGCTCGGCCTCGCCGTCCACCGTCGGCTCGGCCCAGTGCGCGAACAGCACCCGCACCGTGCCCTCCTCGTTCCAGTCGCGGAAGGCCTCGGCCCCCGCCAGCTCGGGATAGTCGCGCGCGAGCGTCCAGATCCGCCCGCAGAGGCCGGAGACGAGGGAGGTCTCGTTCTCCTCGAGCACGGTGAACGGGTAGCTGCGAAACAGCTCGCCGAACGTCTGCTCCGCCGGCGTCTCGGGAATGCGCCAGCGAATCAGGCGCCCCAGTGCCACCGTGTCGGAGAGGCGCAGCCCGAACGCGGCGCGCCAGAGCTCGCCCGCATCCACCAGACTGGCACGCCGGTGGTGGGTCCGTACCACGGGATTGGGTAGCCAGTCGTCGAGGCGTGGCAAAGCCATTTCAGTGTCCTACGCTTCCCCGAACCGGAAAGGCCACGCTTGCGGTCGATACAGCACAAGAAGGAGGCTTACTGGTTCTACCGGTTCGTCTCGCCCCTCTACGACCGCTGGGTCAACCCGCTGTTCTGGACTCCGGCCCTTCGGAGCGAGGCGCTCGAGCTGGCCCGTCTCGACGAGCCCGGCCTGTCCACGCTCGATGTCGGCGCCGGCACCGGCTTCTCCACCGAGGGCATCGTCGAACGCATTGCGCCGGAGCACGTGACCATGCTCGATCAGAGCCCGGATCAGCTCGGCCGCGCGAGAAGGAAGCCCGAGCTGGCGGCCTGCGCGAAGCTCCTGGGTGACGCCGAGCGCCTGCCCTTTGCCGACGACTCGTTCGACCGCTACGTGTCGTGCGGCAGCATCGAGTACTGGCCCGACCCGGGGCGGGCGATCGCCGAGGCGCACCGGGTGGTGCGCCCGGGCGGCACCGCGCTGATCGTCGGGCCGCTGCCGCCGCGGGACCGGCTGGCCCGGTTGCTGGCCGACGCCTGGATGCTGTTCCCGAGCGAGGACGATTACCGCCGCTGGTTCACCGAGGCCGGGTTCGCGGACGTCGAGCTGCGCCGCTTCGGCGCCCCCTGGGACGGCCGGCCGCAGGACGCCGGCTACGGCGTGGCCATCTCCGGGCGCTCCACCGATCAGGGTCCGCCCCCCGCGCCCGCCGCCGTGCCCTCGGAACAGGTCGACGAGTCGTGGACCGCGCGCCGTCTGGGGCGCTTCGCCGTGGGCGCGCTGGCCGGCCTGGTGTTCGTGCCGGTGGGTGTGTTCCTCAACCTGCGCGCCCGCCGGGCGGCGCGCGGCTGAGCCGTGGACGCCACGTCGGCCGGCGCTCGGCGCGCAGGCGGGGCGGCCACGCCGCTCACGGCCCTGGTCACGCTCTGGCAGTTCTCTCGCCCGCACACGCTGGTGGGCACCTCCCTGAGCATCCTCGGGATCTACGTGATCGCGGCCACGCTGCTGCCGGGAGTGGCCGTGGGCTCCGGCCTGGGCGACCTCGCGGCGACGCTGATCGCGGGCGCCGCGGTCAACGTCTACATCGTCGGTCTCAACCAGTGCGAGGACGTGGAGATCGACCGCATCAACAAGCCCGGTCTGCCCATCGCCGCGGGCCGCCTGAGCCTGCGCGCGGCGTGGTGGACAGTGGCGGCCTGCGCACTGCTGTCGCTCGGGCTGGCTCTGACCCAGGGCTGGGTGGAGACGGTGGCCGTGGGCAGCGCGCTGGCGGTCGGCACGGCCTACTCCTCCCCTCCGCTGCGTCTCAAGCGCTACCCGGCGCTCGCCGCGGCCAGCATCTCGGTGGTACGCGCGCTGGTGGTCAATCTCGGTGTTTACCTGCACTTCGCCTCCTCGCTCGGCGGGCGGGCCGAGCTCAGCCCGCTGCCCGACGTCATCGTGGCGCTCACGCTCTTCGTCCTGCCCTTCTCGTTCGCGATCGCCGTGCTCAAGGATGTACCCGACGCCGAGGGCGACCGCCGCTTTCGCATCGGCACGTTCACCGTGCGCCTGGGTGCACGCACCGCCTTCCGGATGGGCATGGCCGCACTGGTGGCCGGCTATCTCGGCATGGCGGCGGCGGCGCCGCTCTTGGTCGATGACGCGTCGCCATGGCTGCTGGCGGTGGGCCACCTCGCCTGCCTTGCGGTGCTGCTCGTGCTCGCGGCGCGGGTCGACCCGGGTGATCCCGTCGGCTTCACCCGCTTCTACATGCGGATCTGGGCCCTCTTCTTCGTCGAGTACCTGCTCGTGCCCGCCGCGGTTGTCGTGGGCGGCTGAGTCGCCAACTCATCCACGGTGAGACCCGAGACGACGGACTCCGGGCACTCGGCCACCAGGTCGGCGTCGCGGTCGGCGCTGTCGTCGTTCATCTTGACCAGCACCCAGCGCTCGCCGGGAGCCTCGGCCACGCGCGTCAGGGCCCAGCCGCCGCGAAGCTTCTGTCCGTGCAAATCGAAGGCCAGGTGGCCGGAGGCCAGGGCCTCGGCGGCGGAGGCGTCGCCGCGGGCCGCATAGGTCCCGCGGTCCCAGATGATCACGGCGCCGGTCCCCCGGGGCGCGTCGGGTATCACCCCCTCGAAGTCGGCGTGCTCGAGGGCGTGGTCGGCGACCGGCTGGGCCAGCCGCCGCTGCGCCGGATCCAGCGACGGCCCGCGCGGCACCGCCCAGGAGCGCAGCACTCCCTCGACCTCGAGCCGGAAGTCGTAGTGGCGGCTCGTGGCGTCGTGGAGCTGGACGACGAAGCCACCTGACGCTGCCGTCGCTTCGCTCAGATCAGCACCGGCGCCCGTGAGTCGAACAGGTCGGGATGGGCCTCCTCGAAGGCACGGCAGGCCTCCGGGGTGCGCACCCACTCCATGAACACTCCCTTGGCCGACACCAGCGGCACGCCCGCGCCGCGTAGCCGCTCGAGCCCGAGTTCGTGGCCGTCACGGGGAGACGTGGTGGCGTCGGCCACCACGTGCGGTCGCATGCCGGCGTCCATCAGCCCGAGCGCGGACTGGGCCACGCACACGTCGGTCTCCATCCCGCACAGGATCACCGTGGAGCGGCCGAGCGCGGACAGGGGCTGCCACACCTGCGGGTCGTCGCCGAGTCCGAAGCTCCGCTTCTCGTGAACCACCAATTGGCCGGGCAGCTCGGCGGCCACCGACGGGTGCACCCCGCCCCAGTCGGCCGGGTTCTCCACCGTCACCACCAGCGGCACGTCGAGCCTCACCGCGACACCCACCAGCCAGCTGATCCGGTCGAGAAAGGCGCCGGCCCGCGGCGCCTCGACGCGCTCCAGGAACCCGCGCTGCGTGTCGATGACCGCCAGCAGCGAGTCGTCCCGGTCGATCAGCGATCCCACGGACCGCACGGTAACGCGTGCTCAGAGCGACAGGCTCGTCACGCGACGGCCGTTGACGTTGCGCCACTCCCCGGCGCGGTGGTCGCGTGCGCGGACCTCGATGCTCCCCGGACGCTGGGTCAAATAGAGCGAGCAGAGCGGGTCCCGCGCGTCGCGGCGCTTGCCCACCCCCACCAGCGCGGAACCGTTGATCGCGAGGATCGAGCGCCGCTCGGCGAGCCTCACCCGCTTGATCAGGCCCGGAGCGCTGAGGGGCGAGTGGGTGTGGCCCGAGAGCCACAGCCGGGCGTTCTCATGGCGGGAGAGGATGGCCCGGATGTCCGCGTCGGGCTTGGCGTGGAAGGCGGCCATCGCCGACGTGAAGTGCAGGTCGGGATCGCCCATCACCGTTCGCAGCAGCGGCCAGTGGCAGGCGACCCAGCAGTTCTCGGGCCCGCGCGAGAGCTCACGGTCGAGGAAGGCGAGCGTCCGCTCCGACAGCCGTCCCGAGCGCCCGCCGGGCCGGCTGCGCGACGGCCCGACCGCGATCAGCCGCGCGAAGCCGAGATCGACGGTGAAGTTCTGCGACGGGTTGCCGTACCGGCGGGCCCAGGCCGAGACCGTGCGGCCCCCGCGCATGATGTCGTGGTTGCCCAGCACCGCCGCCCAGGGGCCGGGGAGGCCGTCCAGGAAGGCCAGCGCGACGGAATCCTCGGCCGGCACGCCTAGCTCGGTGGCGTCACCGATCTGCAGGTGAAGCGCGGGAGCCCTGAGCCTCCCGATGTCCGCAGCGACCGCGTCGAGGCGGACGGGCGTGATCGCCCCGGCGTGCAGGTCGCCAAGGCAATGGACGGTCCGGCGCCAGGCGGGCTCGGCCGCCGGCGCCGGGGTGCCACCGTGCGTGGTCAGCGTGCGAAGTAGGCCTGGCTGTCGGGCCGCCCGAACAGGAGGTAGAGCGTGAGGCCCGAGATCAGGGCCTGCCAGAGCGAGTTCGCCCGCGCGGTGCCCTCGAAGGCGATCAATCCCCAGACCGCGACGCCGAGGTTGATGGCGGAGACGATCCCGATGAACAGGCGTACGAAGTTGCTCCCCCGCCCCAGCGCCGAGGCCAGCAGGAGCACGATCACGCCGATGATGATGATGGTGATCCCGAACGCGGCGATGGTGCCACTCGAGGCGTCGTAGTGAGCTCGCAGACCGACGTCGTTGCGCTCGATGAACGCGAACAGCCCGGCCAGGATCTGGAACACGCCCTGGATGTACATCACCACCACCACGACTGTGACTGCGCCCGGCCGGTGTGCGTCCATGCTTCGGTCCGTTGACATGACTGACAATTCGGTCCCGATCGCCGGATCCTGCCGGCCAGCTGCGGCACCGGGTTCGGCTGCCATGATGGATCCCGGCCGCCGTGACCGCTTCCTCGCCGCAGAACGCAGAGCCCCAGCACCTCGATGTGATCGTCATCGGCGCCGGCCTCTCAGGCATCGGCGCCGGCTGCCACCTGCGGCGCGACTGCCCGTCCAAGAGCTTCGCCATTCTCGAAGCGCGGGACGCCATCGGCGGCACCTGGGACCTGTTCCGCTATCCGGGCATCCGCTCGGACTCCGACATGTTCACGCTCGGCTACTCGTTTCGGCCGTGGCGCGAGGCCAAGGCGATCGCCGACGGCCCGTCGATCCTCGACTACATCCGCGAGACCGCGCGCGATTACGACCTCGCGGAGAGCATCCGCTTCGGCCATCGCGTCGTGCGCGCCGAGTGGTCCAGCGCCGACGCGCACTGGACGGTGGAGGCCGAGCTAACCCGGACCGGCGAGCCGGTCACCTTCACCTGCAGCTTCCTGCTGTCCTGCACGGGCTACTACCGCTACGACGAGGGCTACACGCCCGCGTTCGAGGGCGCGGAACGCTTCGGCGGGGAGCTCGTGCATCCTCAGCACTGGCCCGAGAATTTCGACTACGACGGCAAGCGGGTGGTGGTGATCGGCAGCGGCGCCACCGCGGTCACGCTCGTTCCGGCGATGGCCGAGCGGGCCGAGCACGTGACCATGCTCCAGCGCTCGCCGAGCTACGTCGTGTCGCTGCCGGCCAGCGATCCGCTCGCCGATCGCCTGCGCCGCCTGCTTCCCGCCCGCTTCGCCTATCCCATCGTGCGCTGGAAGAACGTGCTGCTGATGTCGCTCACCTTCCAGCTCAGCCGCCGAGCTCCGCGCTTCATGAGAGCGGTGATCCGCAAGGGCGTGGAGAAGAGCCTTCCCGCCGGCTACGAGGTGGACACGCACTTCAACCCGGTCTACGACCCGTGGGACCAGCGGATGTGCCTGGTGCCCGACGGCGACCTGTTCAAAAGTGTGAGCAGAGGCGACGCGTCGGTGGTCACCGACCGGGTCGAGACCTTCACCGAGAACGGGCTGCTCCTGTCCTCGGGAGCCGAGCTCGAGGCGGACGTGGTGATCACCGCCACCGGCCTGAACCTGCTGGCCCTGGGCGGGATGGAGCTGGTCGTCGACGGCAGCCCGGTGGAGCTACCGGCGACCGTCGGCTACAAGGGCATGATGTTCAGCGGGGTGCCGAACCTCGCGGTGGCGATGGGCTACACCAACGCTTCGTGGACGCTCAAGTGCGACCTCACCTGCCGCTACGCCTGCCGCCTGATCAACCACATGGACCGGCACGGCTACGACCAGTGCACGCCCCGGGTGCCCGACGACCTCGTCACCGAGCCGTTCATCGACCTCACCTCCGGCTACGTGCTGCGCTCGATCGACCTGTTCCCGCGGCAGGGCACGCGAGCGCCGTGGCGGCTCTACCAGAACTACCCGCGCGACGTGCTGATGCTCAGGCGCGGCGCGGTCGAGGACGGCGCGCTCGAGTTCTCCGGGCGAGACTCAGCCGCGGTTGAGCCGCTGGCGGTCGTCGCCGGCGCCCAGGCCTGAGCGCTCCGCCACGGAGAGCAGGGCGACCGAGGCGAGGACGGCGGCGATGAAGCCGATCACGTTGAGCTCGAAAATGTCGCCGGTGCCGATCAGGTTGGCGATCGTGCCGCCGATCACGGAGCCCACCACCCCGAGGGCCAGCGTCCACAGAATGCCGATGTGCTGCTTACCCGGGAGGATCAGGCGGGCCAGCAGCCCGATGATCAATCCCGCAACGATGAACCCGATCATGCCGGCAATGGTAGTGGGCGGGCACCCGGCAACCGCCACCGCGGCCAATTTACTTCCCGGTCACGCGTGTCGAGAACCGGGAACGTAGGGTGCTGGGTGTGACCGAGGCTCGTCGCCCGCATCGCAACGAGATTCCCGGCTCCAGCCGGCGCGCCTTCCTCGGGGGCGCCCTGGGCGGCGCCGCCTCGCTGGCGTTCGCCACGGTGGCGCGCGCCGACGACCGGGACGACGACGATCACGGCCACGGAGGCCCGCCCCTGGCCTACCCGTTCACCCTCGGCGTGGCGGCCGGCGATCCACTGCCCGACGCCGTGGTCATCTGGACCCGTCTTGCACCCGAGCCGACGGCCGGCGGCGGCATGCCGCCGCGGCCCGTTCGCGTGCGCTGGGAGGTGGTCCAAGGACGAGCGCTTTCGCCGGGTGGTTCGCCGCGGCGTCAAGCGGGCCGTGCCCGAGCTGGCCCACTCGCTGCACGTGGACGTGCGCGGGCTGCGCCCGGGCAGCGAGTACTTCTACCGCTTCCGCGTCGGCGGCCACGAGAGCCCGGTGGGCCGCATGGTCACCTCGCCTCGTCGCTTTGTACTGCCGCCGGCGCTCAACTTCGCCTTCGTCTCCTGCCAGGACTGGCAGGGCGGCTACTACCCCGCCTTCGACGACCTCGCGTCCCAGGACCTCTACCTGGTGGTCCACCTGGGCGACTACATCTACGAGGACGGCCCTCAGACGGGCGGCCCGCGCGTGCACGACACGCCCGAGGTCGAGAGCCTCGAGAGCTACCGCAACCGCTACGGGCTCTATAAGGGCGACGGGGCCCTCCAGGCGGCGCACGCGTCGTGCGCATGGGTGGTTACCACCGACGACCACGAGGTCGAGAACAACTACGCCGGCCTGATCCGCGACGAGGGCTCCGAGCCCAACACGATCTCCTTCGCTGAGTGCCGGGCCAACGCCTACCAGACCTACTACGAGCACATGCCGCTGCGGCGCTCGTCCCTCCCCCAGGGCCCGGACCTGCTCCTCTACCGGCGCATCGCGTGGGGTGAGCTCGCGGAGTTCAGCGTGCTCGACACGCGCCAGTACCGCACCGACCAGCCGTGCGGCGATGGGCTCAATCCGCGCGAGACCTGCGCCGAGTCGCTCGATCCCGCCGCCACGATGACCGGGCCCGAGCAGGAGCGCTGGCTGCTGCAGGGGCTCGCGCGGTCACGCGCGCGCTGGAACGCGATCGGTCAGCAGACGATGCTCGCCGAGTACGACTTCAACCCGCTGCCGGACGCGACGCTGTTCAACATGGACCAGTGGGACGGCTACGTGGCCGCCCGCAACCGGCTCCTGCGGTTTCTGATGGACGAGCAGCCGTCCAACCCGGTCGTTCTCACCGGCGACATCCACTCGAGCTGGGTGCACGACCTCAAGGCCGACTTCGACGACCCGGGCGCCCGCACGCTGGGAACCGAGTTCGTGGGCACGTCGATCTCGTCCAACTTCACGCCCGGCGCCATCGGGCCGATCCAGGCCGCGCGGGTGGACAACCCCCACACCAAGTTCTTCGACGGCCAGTACCGCGGCTACGTCCGCTGCACGGTCACGCCCGAGCGCTGGCGCTCCGATTACCGGGCGGTGCCCAGCGTGCTTTCCCCCGCATCGCCGGCGTTCACGCTGGCCTCGTTCGAGGTGGCCGACGGGGTACCCGGCGCGGCGCCGCTGTCACCCGCGGCCGGGCTGTCGGTCCCCGACGTGCCGCGTCGCGCGCCCGAGCCGTCGGTGCGCCGCCAGCTCGACCGCTACCTGAGCGAGTAGGGCCTCAGCCGCCGTCTTCGAGCGTGCCGCGTACCACCGCCGCCAGCCGCTCCACTGCGGTCTCCAGCTCGGCCGCGCTGAGGTTGCTGAACGACAACCTGAGGGCGTTGCCGCCGCCGTCGCCGACGTGGAACGGGGGGCCGGGGACGTAGGCCACGCCCGCCTCGATGGCCGCCGGCCGCATGGCCGGCGTGTCGATCTCCTCGGGCAGGGTGAGCCAGGTCAGGAAGCCGCCGGACGGCTCGGTCCAGCGCGCTCCGTCCGGCATGTGCCGGCTCAAAGCCGACGACAGCGCCGCCCAGTGCGACGCGTACAGCGCCCGGGCGTCGGGCAGATGGCGCTCGAACCCGCCGGCGCGCCCGTACTCCTCGACCAGGCGCTGCCCGAGACCTCCGGCGCACTGGTCGGTGTTCTGCTTGGCCGCGGCGAGCTCGGCCACCACGTCGGACGGGCCCACGGCCCAGCCGAGGCGCACGCCCGGGAAGAAGCTCTTGGAGAACGTTCCGGCCTGGAGCACGATATCCGGAGCGAGCGACCACAGCGTCGGCAGCGCGGTGTCGTCGAAGCTCAGCTCGCGGTAGGCCACGTCCTCGAGGATCAGCAGGTCGTGGCGGCGGCAGAGCTCGACCAGCTTATGGCGCCGGTCCAGCGGCAGCGTCCGGCCGGTGGGGTTCTGGTACTCGGGAATCGTGTAGACGAACTTCGGCCTCAAGCCGTCCGCCAGACGCGACTCGAGCTCGTGGACCCGCAGCCCGTCGTCGTCCATCGCGATCGGAACCAGCTCGGCCTCGGCGCGCCCGAAGGCCATCAGCGCGGCGAGGTAGGTCGGCGCCTCGACGGCGATCGCGTCGCCGGGATCGACGAGCGCCTGGCACATCAGCGTGATGCACTCCATCCCGCCGCTCGTGACGATCAGCTCGGTGGTCTCCGGTCGCCGGCCCTGCTGCTGCTCCTGGCGGTCGGCCAAGTACTCGCGCACGCTCGGGATGCCCTCGCACGCCGTGTACTGCAGGGCCACGGCCGCGTCGTCGCGCAACAGCCGCATGGCGATCTCGTCGACCTCGTCGGTGGGGAAGGTCGCGGGGTTCGGAAAGCCGCCCGTCATGGACAGCACGCCGGGCGGGCTCCCGGCGAGGATCGTGGCCAGCTCGTCGCTGCCGGGCAGCTGCGTCCGGCGTGCGAACGCGGCGGCGAAGTCAGCCATCGACCCGGAACGCCAGCGTGCTTGCCTCGCCACGGTCGAGCGTCTCGACGTGCTCCTCGTAGTTGGTCAACTCGTGGAGCGTCGCGCCGCGGGCCTGCGCGGCGAGAATGGCGCGCTCGCTGCGGCCGATCAGCTCCGCGGTGTCAAGCGCGGCCTCGATCCGCTCCGCCGGAGCGATCAGCAGCCCGTCGTCGTCGCCGAAAACGATGTCGCCCGGCGACACCTGGACGCCGCCGATCTCGACCGGCTGCCCGAGCGCGACGCGTGAGGCCGTGGTGCCCGACCGCGGCGTGGTGCCTCTGGCGAACACCGGCAGCCCGATGCCGCGCAGGCCGCGCAGGTCACGGCAGAACCCGTCGGCCACGATTCCCGCGAGGCCGCGACGTCGCGCCTCGGTCGCGAATAGCTCTCCGAAGACCGCAGCGGAGCCGCCGGCCGCGTCGATCACCAGCACGTCGCCGGGCGCGGCCTCCCCGAGCGCGCTCATCACCGGGAGATGGTCGTTCTCGGCCACGACGGTGAACGCGGGCCCGGCCATGCGGACGTCGGAGATCATGGCCCTGACAGCGGGATCGACCACGGGCAGCGTCTTGTCGGCGTCGGATAGCGCAGAGACGTCGATTTCCAGCAGCCGGGCGGTCAGGTCCACGCCCGCAGGGTGCCACATGCGCGCCCAGACTTGGACGGAGCGGCGCGCTTCAGCAAGTCCTGCGCGGCGTGGCATGATCTCGCGGTGAGCAGCCGACCCGTCACGGACCAGCACCTGAGCGACCTCGCGCGGCTGCGCCGCGTTCGAGACCGGATCGACCGGGAGTACGCGCAGCCGCTGGACGTCGAGGCGCTCGCTCGCGACGCGCACATGTCGGCCGGGCACTTCAGCCGCCAGTTCCGGCTTGCCTACGGCGAGTCGCCGTACAGCTATCTGATGACGCGTCGCATCGAGCGCGCGATGGCGCTGCTGCGTGGTGGCGAGCTCAGCGTCACCGAGGTCTGTTTCGAGGTCGGCGCCGCGTCGCTGGGGACGTTCAGCACCCGCTTCACCGAGTTGGTCGGCGTGCCGCCGAGCGCCTACCGGCGTCAAGAGGCGCACGCGGCGGCGAGGATGGCCCCGTGCGTGGCGAAGCGGGTGACCAGACCGGTCAGGAATCAAGAAGCCCCGGTGCCGACCCGCAGCTAGCGTGGCCGACATGGACATCACCATTCACGCCACCTTCCTTCCGCACGACGACCCGGCCGCGTCCCTCGCCTTCTATCGGGACACCCTCGGGTTCGAGGTCCGCAATGAGGTCGAGTACGGGGGCCTGCACTGGAACACAGTCGGCCCGCCCGGTCAGCCCGGCATGTCCATCGTCCTGCACCCGCCAGGCGCCGACCCGGGCGTCACCGACGACGAACGCAGCATGATCGCCGAGATGATGGCCAAGGGCACGTACGCGAGCATCCACCTGGCCACCGCCGACCTCGACGGCGCCTTCGAGCGGCTGCAGGCCGGCGACGCCGACATCGTCTCAGAGCCGACGGATCAGTCGTGGGGCGTTCGCGACTGCGCCGTCCGCGATCCCGCCGGCAACATGATCCGGATCAACGAGATCCAGTGATCGCCGACAGCCACGATCTCATCCGCGTGCACGGCGCGCGCGTGAACAACCTCAAGGACGTCAGCGTCGAGCTCCCGAAGCGCCGGCTCACGGCCTTCACCGGCGTGTCCGGCTCGGGCAAGAGCTCGCTGGTGTTCGGCACGATCGCGGCCGAGTCGCAGCGGCTGATCAACGAGACCTACAGCGCCTTCGTGCAGGGCTTCATGCCGACCCTGGCCCGGCCCGAGGTCGACGTCCTCGACGGCCTGACGACCGCGATCAGCGTGGATCAGGAGCGGATGGGTTCCAACCCCCGCTCGACCGTCGGCACGGCGACCGACGCCGACGCGATGCTGCGCATCCTCTTCAGCCGGCTGGGGCAGCCGCACATCGGTGGGCCTGGGGCGTACTCCTTCAACGTCGCGTCCGTCAGCGGGAGCGGCGGGCTCACGGTCGAGCGCGGCGACAAGACCATCACCAAGAGCGCGAGCTTCAGCCGCACCGGCGGCATGTGCCCGCGCTGCGAGGGCCGCGGCTCGGTCAGCGACTTCGACCTGTCAGCGCTCTACGACGACACCAAGTCGCTCAACGAGGGCGCGCTCACGATCCCCGGCTACAGCATGGACGGCTGGTACGGCCGCATCTACCGCGGCTCCGGCTACTTCGACCCGGACAAGCCGATCAAGAAGTTCAACAAGCGCGAGCGCCACGACCTGCTCTACAAGGAGCCGACCAAGATCAAGGTCGAGGGCATCAACCTGACCTACGCCGGGCTGATCCCGCAGATCCAGAGGTCGTTCCTGTCCAAGGACGTCGATGCGCTGCAGCCGCACGTGCGCGCCTTTGTGGAGCGGGCGGTGGTGTTCACCACCTGTCCCGACTGCAACGGCACCCGGCTCAGTGAGGGGGCTCGGTCGTCGAAGATCGACGGCGCCAGCATCGCCGACGTCTCCGCGATGCAGATCACCGACCTCGCCGAGTGGGCGGCCGGCCTGGACGAGCCCTCCGTCGCGCCGCTGCTCGAGACCCTGCGGCATACCCTCGATTCGTTCGTCGAGATCGGGCTGGGCTACCTCTCACTCAGCCGGCCGTCGGGCACGCTTTCGGGCGGCGAGGCGCAGCGCACGAAGATGATCCGCCACCTCGGCTCCTCTCTGACCGACGTCACCTACGTCTTCGACGAACCCACGATCGGCCTGCATCCGCATGACGTTGAGCGGATGAACGGCCTGCTGCTGCAGCTGCGCGACAAGGGCAACACGGTGCTCGTCGTCGAGCATGAGCCCGACACGATCGCGATCGCCGACCACGTGGTCGACCTCGGCCCGGGCGCCGGCACCGGTGGTGGCGAGATTGTCTTCGAGGGGACCGTCGATGCGCTGCGGGACAGCGACACGGTCACCGGGCGGCACCTGGACGACCGGGCCGCGCTGAAGCCCTCGGTGCGGGACCCCTCAGGGATGCTGGAGGTGCGCGGCGCCGACACACACAACCTGCAGGACGTCGACGTGGACATCCCGCTCGGCGTGCTGGTCGTCCTGACCGGCGTCGCCGGCTCCGGCAAGAGCTCGCTGATCGCTGGCTCGGTGTCCGATCGCGAGGGTGTCGTGACGGTCGACCAGGCCGCCATCCGCGGCTCGCGTCGCAGCAACCCCGCGACGTACACCAAGCTGCTCGACCCGATCCGCAAGGCATTCGCGAAGGCGAACGGCGTGAAGCCCGGGCTGTTCAGCGCCAACTCCGACGGTGCCTGTCCCAACTGCAACGGCGCCGGGGTGATCTACACCGACCTGGGGATGATGGCCGGTGTGGCCAGCACCTGCGAGGAGTGCGAGGGGAAGCGGTTCCAGGCCGAGGTGCTCGAGTACGAGTTCGGCGGCAAGGACATCAGCGAGGTGCTCGCGATGTCGGTGACGGAGGCCGAGGAGTTCTTCGGTGCCGGCGAGGGCGAGATCCCCGCCGCGCACAAGATCCTCGAGCGGCTCTCCGACGTCGGGCTCGGCTACCTCAGCCTCGGCCAGCCGCTCACCACGCTGTCCGGCGGCGAGCGGCAGCGGCTCAAGCTGGCCACCCACATGGCCGAGAAGGGCGGCGTCTATGTCCTCGACGAGCCCACCACCGGCCTCCATCTCGCCGACGTCGAGCAGCTGCTCGGCCTGCTCGACCGGCTCGTCGACTCCGGCAAGTCGGTGATCGTCATCGAGCACCACCAGGCGGTCATGGCGCACGCCGACTGGATCATCGACCTCGGCCCCGGCGCCGGCCACGACGGCGGCAAGGTGGTCTTCGAGGGCACCCCCGCCGACCTCGTCGCCGACGGCTCCACCCTCACCGGCGAGCACCTCGCCGACTACGTCGCCGGCTGATCAGGGCCTCAGCTAACCCACGAGCGCCGCGTCGAGCACCGAGGCGGAGCTGCGGAGGGCCTCGATCAGCTCGTCCCGGAAGCGCTGGATCGCGAGGCGCATGAGCCGCTCGGCCTCTTCACCGTGCCCGGCCCCGAGTACGGCCAGCAGCTGGAGGTGTTCGTCGCGTGCACGCAGGCCGCGGCCGGCGGCGCCGGCGCGGAGGGCCACCAGCCGCGCCCGCTCGGAGTCGTCGAGCAGCCGCGCGACGATCGCGGCGGCACGCCCGTTCCCGGCCGCCTCCACCACCGCCACGTGCACGGCGCGGTTTGCCGCCATGAAGCGCTCGACGGAGTCCGGATCTTCCACGTCGAGCGTCGTCGCACCCAGCTGCTCGAGACGCACGAGCTCGCTCGGGTCCAGGCGGCCGGCGGCGTCCGCGGCCGCGGCCGGCTCGAGCACCAGTCGCAGGTCGTAGATCTCGCGCACGTCGCGCAGGGTGAGCGGCGCGATCACGTGGCGGCGGCGGGGTTCGGCCAGCACCAGTCCGTCCGCTCGAAGCCGGGCAAGCGCCGCTCGCACGGCGGCCTTGGAAACGCCGTAGCGCTCCATCAGACCTTGCTCGGAGACCGGCGTGCCCGGCGGCAGCTCGAGCCTGACGATCGCGTGACGCAGCCGTCGGTAGGCGGCGGCGCCGGAGGCGATCACAGAGGCGTCGGTCATACTTGCGTGGCCATTGACATGTCAAGCCTACCGTGCTGACATGTCAGAATGTCTTCCGTCACCGATCACCGGATCCCCGACTCCGTCGCCCCATCGAGTGGACGCGAGCACCTGATCCGCTACGCGGGCGAGTTCGCCGAACCGCTCGTGGAGCGCGCCGAGGGCAGCTGGCTGACCACCGCGGACGGGCAGCGCATCCTCGACTTCACCTCCGGCCAGATGTGCGCGACGCTCGGGCATGGCCATCCCGCGATCCTCGAGGCGATGCGCAGCGCGGGCGACCGCGTGGTGCACCTGTTCAGCGGCTTCCTGTCGAGCGACGTCGTCGAGCTGGCTCGTGAGCTGATGGCGATCCTCCCGGAACCGCTCGCGCGCGCGATGTTCCTATCCACCGGCGCCGAGGCCAACGAGGCGGCGTTGCGCCTCGCCAAGCTGCACACCGGCGGCCACGAGGTGCTGGCCTTCGCCGGCTCCTGGCACGGGATGACCGCCGGAGCCGCGGCAAGCACCTACAGCGCCGGCCGGCGCGGCTACGGGCCCTCTCTCCCGGGCGTCATGGCCCTCCCCACCCCGAACGCCTACCGCTGCCCGATCCGCCACTGCACCGAGCGCTGCGACATGACCTGTCTCGACGCCGGCATGGAGCTCTTCGACTCACAGTCGGTCGGGGCCCCGGCCGCCACGATCGTCGAGCCGATCCTCAGCGCCGGTGGCATCGTGCCTCTGCCGGACGGCTATCTGGCGGATCTGAAGCGACACTGCGAGCAGCGCGGAATGCTCCTGATAGTCGACGAGGCCCAGACCGCCCTGGGCCGGGTGGGAACGCTGTTCGCCTTCGAGCAGCACGACGTGGTTCCCGACTTCCTGACGTTGTCGAAGACGCTCGGCGGCGGCCTGCCGCTGTCGGCCACGGTGACTTCCGACGCGATCGAGGAGGACGCTTTCGACAGGGGCTTCCTTCACGTGACCTCGCACGTCTCCGACCCGCTGCCCGCGGCGGTGGGACGGGCCGTGCTGGACACCGTTCTCGCCGAGGACCTCGCGGCCCGCGCGGTCACGATGGGTGCGCGCCTGCGAGCCGGCCTCGAGGAGCTCCAGCGCCGCCACGAGCCGATCGGCGATGTCCGCGGGGTCGGGCTGATGCTGGGCGTCGACCTGGTTCGCGACCGCGCGACTCGCGAGCCGGCCGAGCGGTACGGCTCCGCGGTCACCGCCCGTTGCCAGGAGCTCGGCCTGAACGTCAACATCATCAAATTCCCCGGCCTGGGCAGCGTCCTGCGGATCGCGCCGCCGCTGACCATCACACCGGAGGACATCGACCTCGGCGTGGAGATCCTCGACCAAGCCCTCGCCGAGGTCCCAAACCCATAGGCTCAGTCGGTGCAGTTCGTTCGGGCGAACGGGGTCGAGATCGCCTACGAGCGCGTCGGCGAGGGGCCGCCCTTGGTCTTCGTCCACGGCGCCGCCGCGGACGGCCGCATGTGGCAACCGCAGCTCACCGCGCTGGCGGACGAGTTCACGGTCGTGGCCTGGGACGAGCCGGGGGCGGGCCGCTCGTCAGACGTGCCTCCGGACTTCGGTCTGGCGGACTACGCGAACTGCCTCGCGGGGCTGATCGACGCGCTCGGACTGGGCCCAGCGCACGTCGCGGGTCTTTCCTGGGGCGGAACCGTCGTGCAAGAGCTCTACCGCCATCATCCCGAGCTCATCGCAACGATGACTCTTGCCGACACCTACGCCGGCTGGAAGGGGTCGCTGACCGCCGACGAGGTGCAGAGCCGGGTCGAGGGCCTGCGGCGGATGCTCGCCGCGCCGGCCGGCGAGTTCGATCCCACGCTTCCCGGTCTGTTCGCCGGCGAGCCGCCGGCCGAGTTCGTGCCGCTGCTCGAGAAGATGGCCGCCGACGTCCGCCCCGAGAGCATGCGGATCGCCCTGCACGTGATGGCCGAAGCCGACCAGAGCGACTTGCTGCCGCGCCTCGCCGCGCCGACCCTGTTGATCTGGGGCGAGCTGGACGCGCGCTCGCCGTTGTACGTCGCACGCCGCCTTGAGGACGCGATCCCGGACGCAAGGCTCGTGGTCATTCCCGATGCCGGCCACGTGAGCAACCTCGAGCGACCCGACCAGTTCAACAACGCCGTCCGCGAGTTCTGCCGCGCTCATCCGCCGCGGTCGGCCTGAGCCGGTGGGCTTCGGGTCCGGCCAGGTCTAGCTCACGGGCGCCGCGGCTTGGCCAACGGCCAGCCCGATGGCCGCCTCCAGGAGGGCATCGAGATCGCGGCCATCGTCAGGGTAGGTGGCATGGCCGAAGTGGACGGTTCCCACCAGCTTCTGGTCGTCCAGGTGCCGCTGCACGGCACGCGTCAGGCGCCTCGCGACCATCACCGCCCCGGCCGGACCGGTGTCCGGAAGAAGGATCACGAACACGTCGCCGTTGATGTGCGCCACCGAGTCGGCCCGGCGCGTCCACCGGTTCAGGTCTTCGGCGAGCAGTCCCGGCATCAGCGCCGCACCCGACAGATCGGTCTCCTCATCACCGGGATGGACGGCGCCCGCGAGCAGCGAGAGCGGGCGGCCGAGCTGATTCGCGAACTCGAACTCGAGCTGCAGCTGCTTCGCGAGACCGACGGGGCCCTGCACGTCTTCCGGCAGTCCCGTGCCGTGAAGGAAACGAGCGAAACCACGATCGCCGAGCGAGCTCCAGCGAACCATTGGTGACATCTTCGGAACCCACCGTCAGGCGGATCACCGCAAGCTGCGCTTCAGCCGAGCAGCCGGATGGTTCCGCGCGCCGCGAAGAACAAGCCCGCCCGCGCCGAGCAGCACGACCACGGCCGTCCGGCCGTGTCGATCGATCAGGGTCTGAACGGCCCCGAGCACGCGCCGGCCGGGGCCAGGGGCGACCAGGGTCAGGGCCAGGGGCAGCCAGGCCGGCATCGTGGCCAGGACTACGAGTACCAGCACGAGGACCACCCTGCCTGCGATGTCCACGTCAGCGGTGGAGATCTCCTTGGCGGCCGGCAGCATCAGCGCGAGGGTCGTGAAGTTGGTGGCCATCGAAAACGCGCCGAACCCAAACGCCGCCTGGGCGCGGCGTGACCCGTTCGATCGCTCAGCCGCGCGCCGTCTACGGGCGTGGAGGAGGCCCGCCAGAACGAGCAGAAAGAGACCGAGAACGAGGTCCAGCGTCGCGTCGAGGCTCGGCTCGGTGGGCAGCGAGATCGCACGTCCGAAGAGCATCAGGGCGGAGACGATGATCAACAGGACGAGGGCGGCACCGGCGGCGAACCGCACGCCGGCGCGCTCACCGTCGGGGCCGGCCAGCAGAACCGTCTGCTCCGTCAGCAGCACCGGGCTGACCGCCCCGGCCAGACCCAGCGGAACGACGATCCCGAGCGCCGCGAGCACGCGGCGCGATTCTAGGCGGGCCTGAAGACCTGCGTCGTACAGCCGTCGGCGTAGGCGGTGCTGCTGATCAGCTCCATGCGCTGCGGCTCTGGGAGACCGTGCATCAGCGGGAGGCCCTCGCCGAGAGCCACCGGTTGGACCGTCAGGCGGTACTCGTCGATCAGGCGGTGGCGGATCAGGCTGTGCGCGATGCGGGCGCCGCCGAAGACGACCAGGTCCTTGCCGGGCTCGCGCTTGAGCGCCGGAACCTCCTCGTCGAGCGCCGCTCGCGAGAGCCGCGCGTTGTTCCAGGTCACCTCGGACAGGCTCTGCGAGAAGACGACCTTGGGGAGGGATTCATCAGCACGGCCATCGGATTGTCCGAGCCAGACCAGCCCTTGAACATGTCCTCTTGAACATGTCCTCGTAGGCGCCCCGACCCATCACGATCGTTCCGATCTGACCAGCAGCAGTTCCGGTGGCGCCGATGCCATGGTCGACACCCCCGGCGCCCTCGCTCGAAAGCCAATCGATGACCCCGTCCGTGCGTGCGACGAACCCGTCCAACGAAACCGACATGTGCAGGATCAGCCGGCGCTCCGGACTCCCGTTCGATATGTCGGTTTCCATGTGGTTGCTCCTCGATGGCCAAGCGGCGTCGTTCGCGGTTTCATCCTTGCGACGAACGAAGGCGGCGCAGTTCGACAGCGACCGAGGCAAGCGACGTATGCCGGCCCGAGACTTGCGCTTATCGCAAAGGAGCACTCGGGCACGCGAGCGCTCATTGGTATGCACAGCGCAACACCTCGGCGCGATACTGGGGGCGATGTCAGCGCGGAACGTTGACCTCATCCGGTGCGGCATCGACGCCTTCAACCGCCGAGACTTCGACGCGGCATTGGCCGCGCTGCGCGATGACGTTACGTGGGAGCGGTTCCTCTCCCGAGCTGAGGCGGACTCCGCTGTGGTTCGGGGTAAAGACGAGCTGCGAGCAGTCTGGGAGAGTCAGGTGGAGGCCGTTGACATTCGCCTTGAGCCAGAGGAATTCATCGCGGTCGGCGACACCAAGGTAGTTGTGCCGTCGCGGATGACGGCGCGCGGTAGCGGCAGCGAGATCACCCTGTCAGCTCCGGTCACGTGGGTGTGGACGCTCGACGAGGAGGGTCTCGCGTCACGGTCGAGGCCTTCGACAGTCTCGCCGCCGCCCTCGAAGCGGTTGGGAGCCGGCCCTAAGCGGTGCTCGTCGCCGCCGCTTGTGGCGCACAGCGACACTCGCTCGGACTGCTCCTCGCATGAAAGCAGCAGCGCGCGCCGCCCGCACAGACGCGTGATGTCGCGGTCGCGTTTCGCGCAAAGGCAACACTCAGAACCGGCAGGCGCACGTGCTTCGCGGGCGCGGCGGTGCTTATCGCGGGCCCAGCTCGGCCTTGATCTCGCAGCGGTCGATCGAGGCGCGCGTCCCCGGCGTATCCCCCGGGTCCATCTCGTCCAGGGGCCCCTCCCCTGCCGCCATGTCCTCGGCCGTTTCGAAGAGCTGGATCACGACCGCGGTGCGCTGGTCCTCATCGTGGAGGATTTGGATGCCCTTCGCCGGGATGTCCACGGGCGGCCCCTCAGCCTCGATCCCGTCCAAGCGCCCTGCCAGGTGATCCGAATCGACGTCCGTGAACCTGACCACGCGTGCGTACATGGATCCTCCTTCGCTTGCCGGTGAGCAGAACCTACATGGTGACCGTTCAGTTCGAGCGGCCAGACCGGTGCTCGTCGTTGCACGGCGCCTGCAGCTCCGCTGCGGATGGCGTACCGATGGCTTCCGCTTGTCGCGCAAGCGACACTCGTGCTCGGACTGCTCCCTCGCATGGAAAGCGACACCGCAGCCCACCACCTACACGGCTGTCGCTCCTCGCGCAGAGCAGCAGTCCTCCAGAAGCCGTCGGGCCGCTCTAGCGGCTACGTGCAGAAAACGTTCGTGCACTCCAGCGGGTTGCCGTTCCCGCTCGCCCTGTTGCCGCCGCCGTCGATCACACCGAACACGGCCTCGATGCCGAGGTCTGCGTTGCGCACGGCCCGGTTGCGCGTGACCCTCGTCGAGGTGTTCTCGATGTCGAAGCCGTCGTCTCCTGCCCCTCTGGCGACGTTGCCCCTGAGCAGGCTACGGTCGTCTGCCTCCCTGACCGTGAATGCATCGGCGCCGCTCCCCCTGACCACATTTCCGCGGACAACGGTGCCGACGCCGCCGATGGCAGGCTCGTTGAGCCCGAGATAGATACCCTGCCTGCGAGCGCGAACGATGACGTTGCCGGTGACGAGGTTGCCGCGGCCCTTCTCGATGCCGATGCCGCTCCCGTCTCGCGAGAGGTGGTTCTTGGCGATCACGTTTCGGTTGCCGGGAGCGACGATGACGCAGGTGCCGTTCCGAACACAGCTGTTGCCTCGCACCTGGTTGCGGTCTCCCTCCATGAGGATTCCGAAATCGGCGTTGCGGAAGAACAGGTTCCGGTTGATCAGGTTGTCGTGAGAATCGACGACGTGGATGCCGAGCTGGGCGTTGCGCCGGAAGGAGTTGTTGAGGATCCGGATGCCATGGGAGGCGAACAAGCCCAACCCGTCCCCGTCGGGAGCTGGGCTATTGCTTCCCGAGCTGTCGCGGACCAGGCTTCGGGCCGACTCAGCCAGCACGATCCCGAAGAAGTCGTTTCTTGACGAGGCGATGCCGAGGACGCGGTTCTGCCGCGCCCTCCCAACGAACACACCGGTCGCGAATTCGCGCACCGATCCATTCCTCACCGTGACGCCATCGTGGCCGTCGTTGACCAGCCCGAGGTCGCACGGCTGGTTCTTAGGGCACTTCTTGACAAGCTTGCCGTTGCCGTCCACCGTGTGGCCGTTCAGATCGAGGGTGATGCGATCGGCGCCGATCACGATGCCGTTGTTCGGGCAGTCCACGAGGTCGCTGTCGAGCGTCGTATCCGCGGTGATCGTGTCTCCGCAGCTCACATGATCTGCGAGCGCTGGGTCCGCAGTGAACGCGAAGGTGCCGACTACTGCTGCGGTCAGGAGTACCGGCCGCGCCGCAGCGGACAAGTGAAAATCTATTGACATGACCCCTCCTCGCTCGGTGCAAAAAGGAACCTCCGCGCCAAACATCGAGCGGCAGGCGTTCCGGCGCCCTGGGCCAGCCTATCCCCACCCCGACGCCGAGTAAAGGGCCGCCGTCGCTCGAGCAGAGGAGCTGCGCGACCCGGGCTTAACCGCCGCTTCCGCTTCCGCGTGACAGCAACACCGAGCCCGGCGACGGGCCGGCTGCTGCTTGGACGAGTAGCAGGCGGTCTCAAGTGGTGGCGGCGTCGCTTGCGCAGTTCGCGGGGGACGGATGCACGGGCGGCTGGAGGCCGGCGTGACGCGCTACTGCTGTCGTCCCAAGCAACCCGCATTCGTCGATTGCGGCGGTTTGTGGAGCGCCGCGCAAGGTAGGGGCGCCGGATAGGTCTTCGATTACGCTGCGAGGCCATCCAGACCGGAGGCAGCCGATGGCGAGACAGGCAGTTTCGAGCGATGCGGCCCCAGAAGCACTCGGGCCCTACAGCCAGGCGATTGTCGCCGGCGGCTTTGTCTTCTGCTCAGGCATGGCCGGGATCGATCCCGCGACGAAAACGATCCCCGAGGGCATCGAAGCCCAGACCGAGCAGGCGCTGGTCAACCTCGCCGCCGTGCTCGACGCTGCCGGCGCGTCCATGGCCGACGTGGTCAAGACCACGATCTTCTACGCCGACGTCGAGGACTTCGCCCGGCTCAACGACGTATACGCGAGCCACATGCCCGATCCCCCGCCGGCCCGTTCCGCCCCAGCGCACGTCCGCCTTCCCCACGGCCTGCTCGTCTCGATCGAGGCGATCGCCGAACTGCCGCGCGAGTAAGACCGGGTCTGGGCTGCGATCACCCGGTGCAGGCGGGAGAGGCTGGGACGGACGGCGGCGACCCGCTCGCGCTCTAGCGGCGCACCGCAGCGACAGCGAGCTGGTCTACGAGCTCGTTGAGCGTTTCCCCGGAGTGGCCGGGGACATAGGTGAAGTCGAGCCGGTGCGGCTTGGCCGCGACCAGAAGCTCCTCCCACAGATCTCGATTGGCGACCGGTTTCCTCTGCGAGTTCACCCAGCCGCGACGCTGCCAGCCGTCGAGCCAGCGGTCGGTGAACGCCTTCATCAGGTAGGTGGAGTCGACGTGCGCCTGGACGTGGGTGGGGTTTTTCAGCGCGCGCAGGCCCTCGAGCAGCCCCGTGATCTCCATCCGGTTGTTGGTGGACGGGCTCTGGTTACCCCAGACCGCCATCGCCCGCGTCTGGTGGCCGCTGCCCAGGTCGACGCTGACGGCGCCTGGCTCGGTGAACCGCTTGATCTCGCGTTCGAGCATGCTGTCGGCGGCGTCGGCGTCCGCCTTTTGGACGGGGCGGCCGAAGACGAGCACGGCTGCCCAGCCGCCGGCGGCGGACTCGCGGCCGTTGCCGGAGCACGCCCCATCGCACCAGAGGTGAACAGTCGGCATAGTCACCCTGAACCTATCGCGCGCCGAAGCCGCCACTGAGCTGCTGGCGGGCGATTGAGCTGCACGATGCCGTCCGATGGAAGCCCGGCACGGGCGACATCGGTGAGATCGATGTCCAGCGCGCCTACCGCCGCGATCGACCGCTCAGGACGGCGACATGACGATGACTGGGATCTCCCGCTTGGTGCGCGCCTGGTACGCGTCGTAGTCCGAGTAGATCTCGTTGAGCTTCGTCCAGTAGCCCGCGCGCTCCTCGGCGGAGGCCAGCCGCGGCGTCATCTTCGTTCGGCGGCCGAGGATCTCGACCTCGGCGGCGTCCATCGCTCGCAGGTTGTGGTACCAGGCCGGCGACGTCTCCCGACCCCCGGCGGAGGCGACCAGCACGACCTTGTCCCCGTCGGCTAGGTAGAGCAGCGGAGTCTCGCGCGGCTTGCCCGACTTACGCCCGACCGTGTGGAGAACGCACACGGGCGCCTCCTGCATCCTGCCGCCGAGGCGCCCGCCCGAGGCCCGGTAGGCGATGACGTTGAGCCGGGTGAAAAAGTTGAAAGCGCGCAGCCGCAGGGAGCCGGCGGGCGGGATGGGTGGCGGGGCCATGTCCGGGAACCTACTCGGCTACTGCCCGCGCTTGGAGATCTTCACCACCGGCGGTGGCTGATCGTCCTGAGCAGGAGGCTCACCCCGCGCCCTCCCGGCTGTCAGAGGCCGTCGACTCGGTAGACGTCTCCGGTCACCGACACGACGTACGCCTTGGCTCCGACGAACTCCACCGACGTGGGCCGGTCCAGCACGAGTTCCTCGCCGCGGCCGTCCACGACCGGCGTCAGTTCGCCGTGACGTCCCACGACGACCAACCGGCCCGTGTCCGGCAGGGCCCGGGACCCCTCACCGACACCATCCCACTGACCCTGTGAGAGTCCGTAGAGCTTGCCGTGGGGACCCCGCTCGACGTCGATGAGCATGCTTGCGCCGCTGGCTACCTCGCGCGGCTCCCGTCCCGGGCGCAGAGCGACGACTTTGCCGTCCTCGGGGACGTGGGGGATCGGGCCCATCTGGGTGACGAAGATGCGGTCGAAGGCCGTCTCGAGTCCGGTCGGCACCACGTTGCCGAACGTGGCGAACTCGTGGATCGAACCGTGCCGGTCGATCCACAGCACCCGGTTGTGGTGCCCATCGGTCACCAGGAACCCGCCGCGGTAGCGCTCCAGCGCGAAGTGCACACCGGTGTCGACGAAGAACGCCGGCTCCGGCGGGTTGTCCACCGACCATTGGCCCAGATCGGCGACGAGCGTGATCGACCCGTCGCGCTCGATCCGGTAGAGGCCGTTTACTGCCTCCGGATCACCGAACGGTTGCGGCGGTTCACTGAGGATCGTGCCGCTCACGAGCGTGACGAGCACGTAGGCCGTGCGACCCGCGAACGCGACGTCCACCGGTCCCCCGATGTCCACACCCTGGAACGCCTTCGGTGGCAGCCCGTCGGCATACGGGGCCACTCGTCCGGAGCGGCGGTCGATGCGCAGCACCGAACCGGCCGCGCCGTCCGTGACATAGAGCGCCCCGCCGGGACCGATCGTGCTCCCGGTGACGAAATCGTCGCTGCCGAACTCGGCCAGCCGCGTCACCACCGGATCTCCCCGGTCGTGGGCGCTGACCGTCGGCGCGACCACCGCCGCCGCTAGTCCAGCTACCGCGATGAGCAGGCCGATCCGACGCATGACAGCCATGGGGCGCCCTCTCCTTCGTGGCCAGGCCGAGTCGCCACAGCGGGCGGATGCCGAATCTGACAGCCCCGACTGTAGCTCCTCTGATGCCATCCTCTACCACCGCCACCGAGCAAGTCAAGTGAGGCGGAACACGTGTCCCCATGCGGCGCGCGACGGTCCCCGCAGGTGCGAACTCACTGCTTCCTGCGGGACGTCGAGGACGGCCCCACGGTGGGCAAGAGCCCTACACCGAATCCACCGAGAAGGTGTCGCAGTCCCCCGGCTCGCCGCGCTCGCGCCCGGCGTTGCACCAGCGCGCCCGCTGCTCGGAGCTGCCGTGGGTGAAGGAATCGGGTTGATGCTCTCGCCAGCCCAGTTGGATCCAGGCGATGCCGCGCGCGGTGACCTGGCTCCGCTCGCTCGACTAAGCAGACACCATCTCCTGGTGCTCGCGCTAAGCGACACTCGTGCTCGGACTGCTCCCTCGCATGGAAAGCAGGAGCGACGGTGGCGCGCACAACGCTCGGCCGTCGCTCTCGCGTTTCGCGCAAAGCAGCACTCGAGGCGCCCGTGCCGCAGGGTGCTGCATGCATGGGGAAGCGACACTGTCCTCAGCCGTCGCGCTTGACACGTCCCGCTTTCGCGTATCGCGCGCAGGGCGGCTGCGGAAGAGCTGCTTGCGGCGGTCTGCCTAGCTCGTCAGCGGTCCAGTCAGTCCCGAGTCTTGCTCAGGGACAGCGCCCGCCGAGCGCCACTGAGGCCTCGTGCGTCACGGGTGTATGGTGTGCCTGCGCTTTCGCCTCAAGCCTCGGCGAGCGAGTCTGTCCGGCTCCGACACCTGGCCGGTCCGGGCATCGAACTCCATGGCCGACGCCGAACTGCCACGTCAGGAGCCAGCATGACCACCTCCGCCGAGACCTTCGTCCCTCCGGTCGAGGCGATGCACGCCCACCCCAACCTCATCTACTTCTACGAGGTGGACGAGGGCAACCACTTCGCGGCCTGGGGGCGACCCGACGTCTTCACCTCCGAGGTGCGAGCCGGCTTCAGGTCACTGCGAGCAGAGAGGACGTCATGACGGGCACCGCCGCAACCGCCGTCGAGCTACGCCCCTTCCACGTCGACATTCCGGAGGAGGCCCTGGAGGATCTCCGCCGGCGCATCGTGGCAACGCAGTGGCCGGAGAAGGAGACAGTCTCGGATGACTCGCAGGGTGTGCCGTTGGCGACGATGCAGAAGCTCGCGCGCTACTGGGCGAGCGACTACGACTGGCGCAGGTGCGAGGCCGAGCTGAACGCGCTGCCGCAGTTCATCACCGAAATCGATGGGCTCGACATCCACTTCATTCACGTTCGGTCGCAGCACGAGGACGCGTTGCCGCTCGTCGTCAACCATGGATGGCCTGGCTCGATCATCGAGCAGCTGAAGATCGTCGACCGGCTGACCGATCCGACGGCACACGGCGCGAGCGGAGGGGACGCCTTCCATGTGGTGATTCCGTCGATGCCGGGCTACGGGTTCTCGGGCAAGCCGACGGGCACGGGCTGGGGCCCGGAGCGCATGGGGCGCGCGTGGGCGGAGCTGATGAAGCGGCTCGGCTACACCCGGTACGTCGCTCAGGGTGGCGACTGGGGCGCGTTCGTGGTCGACCAGATGGGCGTCCAGGCACCGGCGGGGTTGGTCGCGATCCACACGAACATGCCCGCCACGGTGCCGGCCGACGTCGACAAGGCCACCCTGGCCGGCGACCCGCCGCCACCCGGTCTCTCGGCCGAGGAGCGGCGCGCGTACGACGGGCTGATCAGAACCTACGGCCAGGTCGAGTACGCCCACATGATGGCCGCGCGCCCGCAGACCCTCTACGGCATCGCGGATTCCCCGGTCGGCCTGGCCGCGTGGCTGCTCGACCACAACGACGCTGACGCCCAGCCCGCCGCCGCGATGGCTTCCGCTCTGGAGCGGACCGACAGCGCGACGGGCGAGCTGACGCGTGACGAGGTCCTCGACAACATCACGCTCTACTGGGTGACGAACACCGGGGTCTCCGCGTCTCGCCTCTACTGGGAGTACAAGGGTGGCTTCTTCAACGCCAAGGGCGTGAACCTCCCGGTTGCCGTAACGGTCTTCCCCAGCGAGCAGTACCAGGCGCCACGGAGCTGGGCCGAGGAGGCCTACCCCAACCTCATCTACTTCAACGAGGTCGACAGGGGCGGGCACTTCGCCGCTTGGGAGGACCCGGAGCTGTTCACAGACGAGGTCCGCGCGGGCTTTCGCTCGCTGAGGACTTGAGATGAACAAAGGAGCGACATATGCCCGTTACGGCTGACGCAACAGCGATCCGCCCCTTCCACATCGAGGTTCCGGAGGAGCAGCTCGCTGAGCTGCGCCGGCGCATCGACGCGACTCGCTGGCCCTCCGGCGAGCTCGTCGACGACCGGTCCCAGGGAGTGCAGCTGGCGACGATCCAGGCGCTCGCCCGCTACTGGACGACCGACTACGACTGGCGCAAGTGCGAGGCAAGACTGAACGCGCTGCCGCAGTTCACTACCCAGATCGACGGCGTGGACATCCACTTCATCCACGTGAAGTCGCCGCACGAGAATGCGATGCCGCTGATCATGACCCATGGCTGGCCCGGCTCGGTCGTCGAGCTGCTGGAGACCGTCGGCCCGCTGACCGACCCGACCGCTCACGGCGGCACCGCCGAGGACGCATTCCACCTGGTGCTGCCGTCCCTGCCCGGTTACGGGTTCTCCGGTGAGCCGGCCGAGCTCGGCTGGGACGCCGCCCGCACCGCACGCGCGTGGGCGGAGCTGATGCACCGCCTCGGCTACACGCGCTACGTTGCCCAGGGCGGCGATGTGGGTGCCCTCGTCACGGACCTGATGGGCCGCCAGGCGGTCGAGGGTTTGGTCGGCTACCACCTGAACCTGCTCACGGCGGTGCTCGCAATCGGCGATCACCTGCCCAAGGAATCCGAACAGGAACGCGCAGCGGCCGAGGCGGTCGCGACGTTCAGGGAGGACGGCTTCGGCTACTTCCTCGAGATGGCAACGCGGCCGCAGACGATCGGCTATGCCCTGCTGGATTCACCTGTCGCGCTGGCGGCCTGGTTGCTCGACCATGACACGGACAGCTACTACAAGATCTCCCGCGCGTTCGTGGACGGCGACCCAGTGGGCAATCTGACCCGGGACACCATCGTCGACAACATCACCCTGTACTGGCTGACCGGCACCGGAGCGGCGGCGGCCCGGTCGTACTGGGAGGACGGACGCGCGCTGGCCGCAGCGCTTGCGAGCGGCCAGCCCCCTCCGCCGGTCTCGGTTCCGGTCGGCTTCACGGCGTTCCCCGGCGAGATCTGGGCTTCCCCGCGCAGCTGGGTCGAGGCGGTCTACCCCGACCTCGCCTACTTCAACGAAGTCGACAAGGGCGGCCACTTCGCCGCCTGGGAAGAGCCGGAGCTCTTCTCGACGGAGATCCGAGCGGCGTTCGGGGGGCTTCGCTAGTTGAGCGTCTCCGAACGCGTGCACATGCCGCCGCTCGACGGGGCTACCGGGTGGGTCAACTCCGATCCACTCGGCCCCGCCGAGCTCCGCGGGCACGTCGTGCTCGTGAACTTCTGGACGCTCACCTGCATCAACTGGCTGCGCCAGGAGCCGTACATCCGCGCGTGGTCGCGGGCCTACCGGGACGACGGGCTGGTCGTGCTAGGAGTCCACACGCCTGAGTTCGCGTTTGAGCACGAAATCGAGCTCGTGCGCCAGGCCACGAATGATCGGGCGATCGACTACCCGGTCGCGGCGGACAACGACTACGAGGTCTGGGGCGCCTTCGCCAACCGCTACTGGCCGGCGCTCTACTTCGTCGACGCTGAGGGCGCCATCCGCGACGAGCACTTCGGCGAGGGGCGCTACGACGAATCGCAGCGCGTGCTCCAGCGTCTGCTCGGTGTCGAGCGCGCGCTCGTGTCCGTCGAGGGCCTCGGCGTGGAGGCAGACGCCGATTGGGACCAGCTGCGTACGCCCGAGACGTATCTCGGCCACGCGCGCGGCGAGCCGCCCGCGTCACCGGACCGCCTGCCCCTGAACCGCTGGGCGCTGGCCGGCGAGTGGACGGTTGGGCCTGAGAGCATCGCGCTCGACCGGGCCGGGGGGAGCATCGTCTACCGGTTCCACGCGCGCGACGCGCATCTCGTCCTGTCGCCCGGAGCGCGAGGGCCGATTCCCTTCCGCGTGCGCCTCGACGGCGAGGCTCCGGGCACGTCACACGGCGTGGACGTCAACGAGGACGGAAACGGCCTGCTCCGGGAAGGCCGCATGTACCAGCTGGTGCGCCAGCACGACATGGTGCGCGAGCGCACGCTCGAGATCACTTTCCTCGAGCCGGGCGCGGAGGCGTACGCGTTCACGTTCGGGTAGCCGAGGTGGACGACTGGGTCACAGTCGAGGTTGCAAGTAGCGAGGCCGAGGCCGAGCTGCTCTGCTCGGTCTTGCGTGGCGCCGGCATCGAGTGCCTGCCCCGGTTAACGAACAGCGGGGCCGGGGCTGGAGACGGCCTGGGCACCACGGGGGCGCAGGACATCATGGTCAGCCCGCAGGACGCGCAAGACGCACGCGAGATCCTGCACGAACCCCGATGAGCCACAGAGAATGACACCGTGTTGATTCCGGACGGCCAGATCGACGAGGTGCTGGCCGAGGCACGCAAAGTCGAGGCCGCGGATGCCGCCTCTCGCGACCAGATCGCCCGCGAGCAGGTTCGCGTGAGCGATCACTTCCGCTAGTCCCCGCGCTTGGTCGACGCGCGGTGCTCCTTTCGCGTGGTTGAGATGGCCGCGCCGTCCGCCAACCGGGCTTAGGCGAGAGTGCTGCTTCCCCATGCAAGCGGCATCCTCCGCGCACCACGTCGAAGTGCTGCTTTCGCGTGATTGCGCAACTGCTTCGAGACGCGGCCAGCCGAATTGATGGGTCATGCCATGGAACCTCCCTCGCCGCTGACCTCCGGTCCATGGAAGGCTCGTTCTTCCTGCTTCCAGGACTTGCCCGTCCCTCACCCTTCTCGCCCATGCCCCGGGCAGGACTCGAACCTGCGACCCGCGGCTTAGAAGGCCGCTGCTCTATCCAGCTGAGCTACCGGGGCGGGTGATCGCCCAAAGCCTAGGCCCGGGGCCGGTCTTTGACGAGCGGTGGGTGGCGCGGGCTCAGCGGCCGATCGACGAGCCCGAAAAGAAGAAGAACCAGATCTCGAAGATCACGGCCGCCGCGATCACGCTCACCACGACGATGCGCTCGGCTCCGTTGATGCTCGCTCCGGTGGTGTGGTGCTCGGGACGCTCGCCGCGCATGCTGCGCAGCCAGGGCGCGTGGGTGCGGACCGTGGGGCGGGTTCCGGTGGCGTCCTGGTATGCGCTCATCGTGACCTTCAGCAGCTGGTAGAGGCCCCAGCTGAACGCGATCAGACAGACGATCACGGCGGCGAAGGCGCCCATCGAGGGCTGGCTCTCCTCTCCCTGGATCTTCGAGCCGATCCACAGCGCGAGCAGCGGGCTCCCGGTCCAGATGTTGAGCGCGAGGAAGGCCATGGCCGCGGCGAGCAGCACGGGCTTGACCCGGCCTCCCGGACGAGCCCCCGGTCCGGACTCGACCGCGTCAGCCACGTCAGGTCTCCACGGGCTCGCCGGCGGATGAGGGCGGCGCGGCCTTGGCCCATTCCGCCTTGTGGATGCTCTTGGCCTCCTGGTACTCGGCCAGCGCCCGGGGCGAGTCCACGTCGCCGAGCGTCGGGTGCCAGGGCACGAGATCGGCGGCCGCCTCGACCCCGAAGTGCTTGAACAGCACGGACCCGATGGCCTTGACCTTCATCTCCCCGAAGCCCGGCAGGGCAAGGAGGTTCGCTCGCAGCTCATCCGAGTCGCGAGCGTCGGTCCACACGCGCGTCGCATCACCGTCGTAGCGGTCGCGCACGTGCACGGCCAGCTGCTGGACGCGCTTGGCCATCGAGCGCGGATAGCGGTGGATGACCGGGCGCTCGAAGAACACCGGCTCGAGGTCGGCGGTGGCGAGCGTCTCCGCGTCGATCGAGCCGAGCCGCTCCTTCAGTGCCAGCGGACCCTCGAACGCCTTCATCACCGTGACCCGCTGGTCGAGCTCGAAGCCCACCAGCAGCGCCATCGGATCGGACGCGATGAGCGCGTTGGCCTCGTCTGACTCCGTGAAGTAGAGCCGGTCGGGCATGCGCCGATCGTACCGGCGCCGGCTTTATCGGGGTGCCCGGATTTGAACCGGGAACCTCCGCCACCCAAAGGCGGCGCGCTACCAGGTTGCGCCACACCCCGTGCGCGTGAGTGTAGGCCGGTGGCTCGTCGACACGCGTGGAGTAGGGTGGCGCGCTGCCAATGGCCGCCATAGAACCGCTTCGCACGCTTCGCTACGAGCCCGGCACGGCGGGGCCGCTCGAGGACCTGATCGCCCCTCCCTATGACGTGATCGACGCCGACCTGCGGAAGGATCTGGTGGCTCGCAGCCCGCACAACGTGGTCGATATCGACCTGCCCGAGCCGGGCCCGGACGGAGGCGATCGCTACGAGAACGCGGCGAGCACGCTGACCGACTGGCTCGAGAGCGGGGTCCTCGTGCGCGAGGACGAGCCCGCGATCTGGGTTCTGCGTCAGGACTATGCGGCTCCCGACGGGGGTGAACGCACGCGCACCGGGTTCTTCGCGCGCGTGCGCGTGGAGGACTACGGACCGGGCCGCATCCGCCCCCATGAGCGCACCCACCCCGGGCCGAAGGAGGACCGCCTGCGCCTGACGCGCGCCACTCGGGCGAACCTCTCCCCGATCTTCAGCCTCTTTCCGGACCCGGACGGCTCGGCTCAGGAGCTTCTCGAGCAGGCCCAGGAGGCGGCCCCCACCACGGTGGCCGCCGATCACGAAGGAACTCGCAACACCCTCTGGCGGGTGGCCGAGCCGGAGCGGATCTCCGCTCTGCAGGCGGCCCTGAGCGAGTCCGAGCTGCTCATCGCCGACGGCCATCATCGCTACGAGACCGCCCGGGTGTACGCCGACGAGGTCGGCGGCGAGGGCGACCACCGCTACGTCCTGATGCTGCTCGTGTCGCTCTCCGACCCCGGGCTGCTGGTGTTCCCCACCCACCGGCTGCTGACCGGACTGGCGGACGACCGCGCGAAGCAGGAGGCCATCAGGGACGCCCTGCTTCGCGACTTCGACGTCGAGACGCTCGCGGACAGCGCCGAGCTCGAGCCGAGCGGCGACGGACGGGTGGCCTTCGGCTACATGGACAGCTTCCACAAGCAGCCCTACCGGGCGACGCTGAAGGACCAAGCGATCGCCGACAGGGCGCTGGAGGGACGATCCGAGCCCTACCGGCGCCTCGACACCGCGGTGCTGGAGGCGCTCATCCTGCGTGGAGCGCTCGGCATGTCCGAGGACGACATCTCACACCTACGCGGCCTCGACTACTCGAAGAACCTGGGCGACGCCATAGAGCGAGTCGAGACGGGCGCCGCCGACGCCGCTTTCTTCCTGCGCGCGACGCCGGTGGAGCAGGTTCGCGAGGTGGCCGAGACGGGCGAGTCGATGCCACCGAAGTCGACCTACTTCTACCCGAAGGTGCCGACCGGGCTGGTGTTCAACCCGCTGGCGTAATGGACGCCCGCCGCAGTAGCTCAGCCGGCGGGAACCTTCTCCGGAGAGCGCTCCGGCCGCGGCGCGCGCTCGGGACGCGGACCGGGCTCGGGCCCGCGCGCGGGCTCCTCCGGCGCACGCTCGGGCAGCGGCTTGGGCAGGGGGGCCTCCAGAGGCTCCACGATGATGGTCCGCGAGGGCCCGTCGAGACCCGCGCGCAGTGGGCTCGCCATGCCCCGAAATGATAGGCGTCCGGCCCAGCGGCGACACTCGGCCCTTCCGGGAGCCTGGACCGACCGATGCGCGACTTTGCCATTCGCCTCACCTCCATCGACGACCTGTTCTGGGAGTTCGATGCCGCCCCTGTGGCCGAGCGCCAGGTGACGAGCGACGTACGCTTCGCGATGCTCGATGAGTGGGAGCGGGTCAGGGACAACGACCCTGACACGCTGGTGGTCTACGCGCCCGCCGCCGATCGGGCCCGTACCGATGAGGGCGCCGTGGCCGCGGCGATTCGCGGGAGCCTTCGCTCCGCGTCCGGCCCGCTACGGCGCGTGGATCCCCTCTCGCGCCAGCAGAAGGTGGCCGGCGCCATCGGCATCGTGTTCCTGATCGCGTCGATCATCGTGTCCACCGCCATCGAGCGCGCCAGCGACGACCTCATCGCCGAGAGCCTCTCGCAGGCCGTGCTGGTGGTGGGCTGGGTGGCGCTGTGGGGCCCGGCGGCCCGCATCATCGTGGAGGTGGTGCCGCACGTGTTCAACAAGCGCCGCTACGCGGAGTTCGCCGACATAGCCGTTCGCTTCGTCTGGGTCTAGCGGCGCCGCGCTCCTGTCCGATTTCAGTACCACGCCGTCTTGCGGATTTGCGCAAACGGGATAAAGGTGGATACAGCTCCTTTGGCCCAAGGGGTGTCGTGTCAACACTCAGGCCCTCCGACACCGGCGGGCGTAGGAGGAGCTATGCCGTTTCCCCGGCGGCCACGAACCGCTGCTGCCGTAATCGCGGCCCTGGCCTCGGCCGGGGTGCTGGCCACCCAGGTGCTGGCCGTGCCGCCGGTTGCCGACTTCACGGTCGAGCCGGGCGTGCCGGACGTGGGCGATGCAGTGGCCTTCGATTCAACCGTGACCGACGAGGACGCCGACGACACCTTCAGCTACGCGTGGGACTTCGGCGACGGGGACACCGCGAGCGACGAGGATCCGTCGCACACCTACACGACTTCGGGCACCAAGACGGTGACGCTCACGGTCACCGACGCCCCCGGCGGAGAGACCACGGAGGTCACGAAGACCGTGCGCGTCAACGCGCCGCCGAACGCCGCATTCGACTTCGACCCGGCGACTCCGAGGCCGAACGAGGAGGTGGCCTTCACGTCCTCGTCGAGCGACGCCGAGGGTGGCGTGACGCTCGCCTGGGACACGGACAACGACGGTGCGTTCGACGACGGCACCGACACCACCGAGGTGCGCACCTATCCCACCGGCGGCAACAAGACGGTCCGGCTGCGCGTCACCGACGGCGACGGCGCCATGACTGTGGCCACCCGCACCGTGCCGGTGTTCAACAACTCCCCTCCGGTAGCCAGCTTCAGCGTCACGCCGTTGGTTCCGGACGAAGATGCGCCGTTCACTCTGGCCTCGACCTCCACCGATCCTGACGGCAACGGCGACATCGAACAATGGCGCTGGGACCTGGACAACGACGGAGCCTTTGACGATTCCTTCGACGAGAGCTTCGAACACACATTTCTGACGCCCGGGAGCAAGACGGTGCGGCTGCGGGTGATCGACTCGAGCCGAGCGATGAGCGATACGTCGCAGACCTTCACGGTCAACGCGCTCCCCGTTCCCGTCATCAACGTCCTGAACTCAGCAGCGGAGGCCGGCCAGAGGCAGGGCGTGCCGCTGGCCGGGCAGCCCTTCGAGTTCACCGCCGCCGACGTTGCCGCGGCACCCGGGGTGGCCCCTGCGACCGGCTGCCCCGCCGGGCCGGTGTCGCCCGCCCGGCCGGGCTCGAGCGACCCGGACGGCGACGTCACCGGCTTCGCGTGGGATCTCGAGAACGACGGCACCTACGTGCCCGGCGACGAGGTGATGCCCTCACCCGCCACCGGCTATCCGGCCGGGCTGCACACGGTCGGGCTCCGAGTAACCGACGACGACGGGGCCACCGCCGCCACCACCTTCACGTTCAGGGTCAACGCGCCTCCGGTGCCCCGCTTCCTGATGGAGCCCGCGGCGCCTCTCATCAACACCAACACGACGTTCTCCTCGAGCTCTAGCGACCCGGACGCAGCGGACAGCACCCTTACCCACTCGTGGGACCTCGATGGCGACAACGTCTTCTGCGAGGCCGGGGAGACCGGGGCGACCGCGGAGCGTTCGTACGCAACGGCGGGCACCTACACGATCAGGCTGCGGGTGACCGACACCGGTGGCGTGACCCGCGAGGCCTCCCGGCAGCTGGTGGTGCAGAACACCGTGCCCACGGCGGCGATCACCGTGAGCCCGGCGGCCCCCGTCCCAGGGCAGGCCGCCCTGTTCCGGGCGTCGGCCTCGAGCGCCACGGGCAAGGCGATCGCGAGCATGGAGTGGGACTTCGACTACGACCCGATGAAGGACCGCTTCGACGTCGATGCGTCCGGCGCAGCGGTGTCCCGGGCCTTCCCCGCCCCCGGGCAGAGAACGGTCGGCCTGCGGGTCCGTGAGGTGGGCGGCGGCTTCACGATCGTCTACCGAACGGTCACGGTCAACTCGCCTCCACGTGCCGGCTTCACGGTGTCGCCGGCGAGCCTGTTCGCCGGTGACACGGCGGTCCTGGCCTCCACCTCCGGCGACTCCGACGGACCGCTCGTCGCCCAGAGCTGGGACCTCGACAACGATGGCCAGTTCGACGACGGCAGCGGAGCGGTGATCAACACGAAGTTCACCAACGTCGGCTCGTTCACGGTTCGCCTGCGGGTGACCGACGACCGGGGCGCCACCGCGATCGCTTCGAACACGGTCACGGTACGCAAGCGTCCGCTGAAGCTCCTGTCCGGCGTGCTGATCCAGATCAGAGGCAGCATCAACGGCCGCTTCACGCGGCTCAAGCGGCTGCTGGTCCAGTCACCCAAGGGCACGAAGATCGTGGTGACGTGCGCGAGGAAGGGCTGCGATGAACGGGCCATCAGGCGCGGTAACGGCAGGAAGCTGCGCGTCAGGGCTCTCGAGGGCCGGCTGACGGCGGGGACCAGGATCGTGATCTCGATCGCGAAGGCCGGCTACCTGACGCGGAGGACGACGTTCGTCACCCGGCGAGGAAAGGGACCCTTGCGCAAGGACCTCTGCGTGGAGCCGGGCGCCACCAAGGGCAAGGCCTGCCCGGCCGGACCCTGATCCTTCGGATCGCGCTCGAGCCGTTCTTCGCAGACGTACCCGCGAGTAGCATCCGCCGCCGTGGTGAAGATCTACACGCGCAAGGGTGACGACGGAACCACGGGCCTGTGGTACGGAGGCCGGGTGGCCAAGTTCGACGGCCGTCCCGAGGCCTACGGATCCGTCGACGAGGCCGCCGCGGCGCTGGGCGTGGCCCGAGCCGGTGCGGAGCGCGACAGCGAGCTCCACGAAGACATCTTGCGCATGCAGAACGAGCTGTTCGTGGCCGGAGCGGAGCTGGCCACCGCCCCCGAGGCCGCAGACCGGCTCGAGGCGGGAGTGTCGAAGGTCACGCCCGAGCTCGTGGAGCGCCTGGAGGCCGACATCGACCGTTACATGGGGCGCGTCGACCTGCCGCCCAAGTTCGTGATCCCCGGCGGCACCGAGCTGTCGGCTCGGCTGGACGTGGCCCGCACGGCGGTGCGGCGCGCGGAGCGGCGGGTCGCCGCCCTCGGCGCCGCGGGCGAGCTCGCCGACACCACCGTCCTCACCTATCTCAACCGCCTCTCGGACGCGCTGTTCGCCATGGCGCGCTTCGCCGACGAAGCGGAACCGAAGCTCTTCGAGGGGAGACCATGAGAGCGACCTCGAGGCGGGTGGGCAACAAGCTCAAGCAGCACGTCGCCGTCCGCCAGCACCGGCTGACCGCCGACGAGCCGACCGACGACGGAGGCGACGACGCGGGCCCGAGCCCGCAGGAGCTGCTGGCCGCGAGCCTCGCCTCCTGCACCGCGGTGACGATGGAGATGTACGCCGTGCGCAAGGGATGGGACGTGGGCGAGGTGGTGGTGGAGGTGGACTACGAGCCCGCCCAGCGTGGCTCGCCCACCCGCTTCACCATGGAGGTTCAGCTCCCGAAGGAACTGCCCGAGGAGCAGCGCGAACGGCTCCTGCAGATCGCCGCGAAGTGCCCGGTGCACCGCACGCTCGAGGGCGAGGTCATGTTCGAGGAGAGCGTCACGCTGCGCTGACGCCGGTGCGCGAGTACCTGCTCACGCCCG
This sequence comes from uncultured Thermoleophilaceae bacterium, assembly GCA_963751105.1. GTDB lineage: Bacteria > Actinomycetota > Thermoleophilia > Solirubrobacterales > Thermoleophilaceae > JACVRW01. The sequence goes on from CAVVTG010000002.1 coordinate 2,130,916, forward strand.
AGGAAGCGGCGGCCATGGATGCCCCGGGCACCAAGGACGCCGCCGTCCTGGTGGCGCTCTACGGCCAGCCGCTCACCGCGGTGTTCACCGAGCGGCGCGCCGACCTGCGCCGTCACGCGGGCGAGATCTCCTTCCCGGGCGGACGCCAGGACGAGCCCAAGGAGGACCTGCGCGTCACCGCTCTGCGCGAGGCCGAGGAGGAGATCGGGCTCGATCCCCGCGGCGTGGAGATCGTCGGAGCCCTGCCCCCGGTGGGCACGTTCGTCACCGGCTACCGGATCTTCCCCTTCGTGGGCCGGATCGAGCCGGGTCAGCGCTGGCGGCCGCAGGAGACGGAGGTCGAGCAGGTGCTCGAGTTCTCGCTGCCGGAGCTCGTGGCCGGACACGAGATGAAGCGCCTGGTGCGCAAGGGCGTGCCGATCCGGACCCCCACCTACACCGTGAACGGCCACCTGATCTGGGGGGCGACCGCGCGCATCGTGCAGTCGCTGCTCGAGCGGCTGCGGCCGCTGCTGTGAGCTCCCCCTAGACGTCCTTCTCGATCGGCACGTTCACCAGGTTGCCCCACTCGGTCCACGAGCCGTCGTAGTTCTTGACGTCGTCGTTGCCGAGCAGCTCGTGCAGCACGAACCAGGTGTGGGCCGAGCGCTCGCCGATCCGGCAGTAGGCCACGATCGGCTCGCCGTCGAGCACGCCCTTGCCGCCGTACAGCTCCTGCAGGTCGTCGGCCGACTTGAAGGTGCCGTCCTCCTGCACGGCCTGCGCCCAGGGCACCGACGCCGCGCCCGGGATGTGGCCGGCGCGCTGCGCGCCCTCCTGCTCGTAGCCCGCCATCGCGATCAGCTCGCCCGAGTACTCCTGGGGGGAGCGGACATCCACCAGCTTCGTGCTCTGGTCGAGCGCGCCGATCACCTCTTCGCGGTATGCCCGGATGGCCTCGTCGCCCTCCCGGGCGCTGAACTGCTGGGGCTCGTAGCTGGGCACGTCGCTCGAGGTGGGCCGGCCCTCTGAGATCCACTTCTCGCGCGGCCCGTTGACCAGCTTCACGTTGTCGTGGCCGTAGTACTTGAGGTACCAGTAGGTGTAGGCCGCGAACCAGTTGTTGCGATCGCCATACAGGACGACGGTGTGGTCGCTCGAGATGCCGCGACTGCCGAACAGCTCGCTGAACTCGGCCGGCCCGAGGAAGTCGCGCTTGGTCTGGTCCTGGAGGTCCTTTTTCCAGTCAAACCCGATCGCGCCCGGAATATGAGCCTCCGCGTACAGCGCAGGGTTCTCGTCCACCTCGACGATGCGAATCGAGTCGTCGGAAAGATGGTCCTCCACCCACTGCGTGTCGACGAGAACGTCCTTTGCGTAGTCGGCCACTGTGTCGCCTCCCTTTGAATCTCTATAAAGCCGCTTGGGTATCAACCCTATCGATCTAGATCGCCAGGAGCCGCTCAACCGCGGACCGCATCGCGGCCAGCCAGGCGTCGGGCCGCGACGGGTCGGCGCCCACGATCTCCACCGGGATGCGCCAGGTGCGTGAGCCCTCGCGGACGATCGCCGTCCCCCGCTCGAGCAGGGCCGCGTCGACGCTGCCCGCAGCCTCGTAGACGAGGCCCCGGACCGGCGTGTCCACGAGCCGCTCGACGAAGGTCTCCAGACGGTCACCGTGGACCGCGGCGCCGTCGCCTGCGGTGCCCATCAGCCAGCACACTGCGGTCACTCCGTCGAGCGCTCCCATCAGCGTGCCGAGCCGGTCGGGGTCGGCCACGACACCCTCCGCCCCGGCCTCCTCGATGGCGGCGAGCGCCTCACGCGAGCGTGTGGTTCCGCGCACGGCATGGCCGTCGGCGACGAGCGCGCCGGCGAGCAACCGGCCGCGGCAACCGCAGCCCACGATCAGCATCCGGGCCATCTCAGCCGGAGGGAGGCTCCGAGGCCCGGCGGCGCAGCTCGTCGCGCCAGCGCTCGTCCTCGGCCACCCGCGCGTGCACGTCGTCCTCGGTCAGCTCGGGCCGGCCGCTTCGCCGCCGGCGGGCATTCTGTGCTTCGAGCATCTGATCGACGTCGTCGAGCTCGAGCTCCGCCTCGAGCTCGGGCGAGCGGGTGGGGCGCCAGTCCACCTGCTCTGCGCCGGACCCCGGGTACCACTTGCCGATGGCCAGCAGGATCGCCAGCACCACCAGCCCCATGCCCAGGACGAATACCGAGAACTCGTCCACTGCGAGCGAGTGTACGCTCCCCGCCCGTGGCCCGCGACGCCATCATCGCCGACGCGCTGCGCACGCCCATCGGGCGCTACGCGGGCCAGCTGGCGGGAATCCGGCCGGATGATCTGGCCGCTCGGGTGATCGGTGCGGCCGTGGAACGAAACGGAATCGATCCGGCTGCGATCGACGAGGTGTACATGGGCTGCACCAACCAGGCGGGTGAGGACAACCGCAACGTGGCACGGATGGGCCTGCTCCTGGCCGGTCTTCCCGTCGAGGTGCCCGGCGTGACCGTGAACCGGCTGTGCGCCTCCGGCCTCGAGGCGGTCATCCAGGGCGCCCGGCAGGTGCGGCTGGGCGAGGCCGACCTTGTGCTGGCGGGCGGAGTGGAGTCGATGTCACGCGCTCCGCTCGTGATGCTCAAGCCGGAGCGCGGCTTTCCCCGCGGAAACCCTGAGCTGGCCGACACCACCATCGGCTGGCGTTTCGTCAACTCGCGGATGGCGGAGCTGCACGGCACAGATTCGATGGGCGAGACGGCCGAGAACGTGGCCGAGCGCTACGCGGTCGCGCGCGAGGACCAGGACGCCTTTGGGCTCGAATCCCATCGGCGGGCGCTCGCCGCGGCCGAGGCGGGCCGCTTCGATGACGAGCTCGTGACCGTCGACGTTCCCCAGCCGAAGGGCGACCCGCTGACAGTCCACGCCGACGAGGGACCACGGCCGGACAGCACGCTGGAGCGCCTGGCCGCGCTGCGCCCCGTGTTCCGGGCCGGCGGGACCGTGACCGCGGGCAACTCGTCGCAGATCAACGACGGCGCGGCCTGTCTGGTGATCACCACCGCCGAGCGAGCGGCGGCACTGAACCGAGAGCCGCTGGCGCGGATCGTGTCGAGCGCGGCCGCCGGCGTCGAGCCGTCGTACATGGGCGTCGGCCCGGTGCCGGCCGTGCGCAGGGCGCTCGCCTCGGCCGGCCTCTCGGTGGCGGACATCGACCTGGTGGAGCTGAACGAGGCATTCGCCGCCCAGGTCCTGGCCTCGATGCGCGAGCTCGGCTTCGACCACGACCGCCTGAACGTCAACGGCGGAGCAATCGCGCTCGGGCATCCACTGGGCTGCTCGGGCGCCCGCCTGATCGGCACGCTCGCTCACGAGCTGCGCCGGCGGGGAGGGCGCTACGGCGTGGCGACGATGTGCATCGGCGTTGGGCAGGGGATGGCGGCGGTCATCGAGGCGCTCTAGTGAGGGCCCGGGCGGCCACAGCCGGCATGCCGAGCGCCTCGGCGCGTGCAGCGGCCTGCTCGAGGGCGTCGCGGGCGCCGCTCCGGTCGCCGCGGTCGGCCAGCAGCTCGCCCAGGCTGAGCTGTGCGACAGCGGCGCGGGATGCCGCTCCGGCCTCGTCGTTGGCGCTCACCGCGCGGCGCAGGCGGGCCTCGGCCTCCTCGTGGCGGCCGAGGGTCCAGGCCAGGCGGCCGACAAAGTACTCGGCCGATCCGAGGCAGGCCGCGGCACGGGCCAGGAGCGGGAACAGGTGCGCGTGGGGCTCGAGCACCGTGTGCAGCAGCGCGGCCGCCTCCCGGTCGCCGACCTGGGCGGCGGCTTCTGCGAGCACGCAGGCCCCGTGCCAGTTCGCGTTCATCGCGATCGCGCTGCTGCCGTCGCGCGTCAGGTCGGTCACGATCCGGCGGGCCTCGTCGGGCGCGCCGGTCGACGCGTCGAGCAGGGCGACCCAGACGAGCCACTCCGTCGCGGCGGGCGAGGAGACCGCACCGTGCATCAGGCGGTCGCGGTCGACCTCGTCGTAGCGCCCCTGCGCGAACAGGTTCTGCTCGCGCTGGATGTCGGCGAACATCGGCGCGTTGGCGTCGTCGGCCTGGCGGCCCAGTGCGCGGGCTCGGGCGGACAGCGCCGTGGCCTCCTCCCAGCGCCCGGCCAGGATGGCGAGGGCGCCGCGCCAGAGGGGGACGTACCAGCGAAAGTGCGGCAGCCCGGTCGCGTCCGCCAGGACCTCGTAGGCGTCGATCTCGACCTCGGCGTCGCCGAGGCGGCCCAGCTCGATCAGATCGACGACGCGCCAGTTACGGCCCTGGAGCACGGCCTCCTGGTCGCCGGCGGCCTCGGCGGCCGCGACCATCTCGCCGGCCACCTCCAGCCGCTCACCCGCGTGCTGGGGAGCCCACAGCGCGACGCGATGGGCGTTCAGGGCGGCCGCCAGCGCGGCGGGCTCACCGGCCCGGCGTGCCTGCTCGACCGCCCGGGCCCCCAGCTCGCGCGCGCGGCCGGGATCGGCGTAGTAGAGCTCGACCGACAGCTTGGCCAGCAGCCGGGCCGACGTGCCTGGAGCGTCGTCGGGCAGGGCCGCCAGCGCCTCCTCCAGCAGGTCCACCGCGGTGGAGTCGGCGGCGGTGATGACCACCGCCATCCCGCCGTAGCCGAGGCTCGCCTGGGCGAGCAGGACCGAGTCGCCGGCGCTGCGCGCCAACTCGGCGGCGTCCAGGAACGCGGCGCGGGCCTCCGCGCGGCGCCCGGCGCGGTCGTGCGAGCGGCCCAGGGCGAGCAGCAGCTCGGGGTCGCGGCGGCCGCCGGCCGCCGCCAGGGCCGCCTCGTAGTGCCCGGCGGCGTCGGCGTGGGCCAGCGCCGCCGTGGCCTCGCGCGCGGCGGCCAGCTCCCAGCTCGCCCGCCGCTCGGCGTCCACCAGTGCCCCGGCCGCCCGCAGGTGGCGGGCCACCTCGCCGGCACCGACCGTTCCGTCCTCGTGCCCGTCGGCGAGGACTCCGGCGAGCTGTAGGTGCAACTGCGCGCGGCGCGACGGCGGCTGGGCAGCGAGGATCGTCTCGACCACGAGCGCGTGTGCGAACGCGTAGCGCCTGGCCGGCTCGTTCACTTTCACGAGCGCCGTCCGCGTGGCGTCGTCGAGCGCTCGCAGCACCTCCGCCACGGGTCGCTCGCCGGCGCCCGCCAGGGTGTGCACGTCGAACTCCAGCCCGGCCACGGCCGCCAGCTCGAGCACCAGCATGGTCTCTCCATCCAGGCGCTCGAGGCGCTGCGCGATCACCTCGCGAACGCCGGCCGGCACCTCATCCGAACCCGGGCCGGCCTCGCGCTCGGCGCGCAGGAGCTCATCGAGGAAGAAGGGGTTGCCGCCGCTGCGCGCACGGTAACGGCGGGCGACTTCGCGGTCGGCGCTGCCGGTGTGCTCGGCGAGCAGCGCCCCGACCGCGTCGTCGTCGAGCCCCGCCAGGTCGACGTGCACGAGCGGGCCCTCGCGACGCAGCTCGGCCAGCACCTGCCCGGTGGTCGGCGCGAGCTCGGCCGTCCGCGCGCAGAGCAGGACGAGAAGCCGCGCGGCTCGTGTCGACCGCGCGAGGTGGCGCAGCAGGGTCAGCGAGTCGGTGTCGGCCCAGTGCACGTCGTCGAGCACGAGCAGCACCGGCGAGCGCGCCGCCACTTCGTCGAGCAGCTCGCGGACCAGCTCGAAGGCCAGGTAGCGCTCGCGCGGGCCCGCGGGCGGCGCGTCGACCGCGCTGCGCGCGGGCAGCAGCCGGGCGAGCGCACCGTCGTAGGCGCTGAGCCAGCGATCGGTGGCCTCGTTCGAGAGCCCGTCCAGCAGGCCCTCGAGCACCTCGACCCAGGGCTGGAAGGGCACGAGGGCCTGGTCGTCGCTGCGTCCCAGCAACACCAGCGCGCCCTCAGCATGGGCACGGCGCCCCAGCTCCGAGGCCAGCGTGGTCTTTCCGATCCCCGGCTCGCCGGCCACCAGGGCGAACCGCGTGGCGCCCGCGAGAGCCTCAGACCAGACTTCGCGCAGGCGCTCGAGCTCGGGCTCGCGGCCCTCGGGGCGCCGCCCGCGGGCGAGGGCCGCCGGAAGCTCCGGCGGGGGCATCGCCGGCGAAGCCGTGGCCTCGGCGGCCACGCGCCCGCGCCGGACGTCCTCCACGAGCGTTCGGCTCGCCGCCGACGCCGGCACGCCGAGCTCACGCCGCAGCCGCTCAGTCATCGCTTCGGCAGCGGTCAGCGCCGCAGGCCGGTCGCCGGCGAGCGCGAGCAGGGTGATCAGCTCGCGGTGCGCCGCCTCGGAGAGCGGCTCGAGCCCGACGCGCCGTCGGGCCCAGCCGACCGCAGCGGAGAGATCCCCGCGGTCGCGCGCGCGCTCCGAGAGCGTGCCGAGCACCCCGGCCAGCTCCACCTCGTGCTCGTCACGCGCCCGCAATGCCCAATCGGAGTCGAGGCCCTCGAGCAACCCGCCCTCCCCCGCGCTCACCGCGGCCTCGAGCTCGCCTGCCTCGAGATTCCGGCGGAACTCGCGGACGTCGACCCGCACCTCGTCCTCGGCCAGGCCGATCTGCCGGCCGTCGGCCACGAGCGCAGCAGCGCCCGCCGGACCGAGTGCACGGCGCAGCTCGTACAGCGCACTGCGGAGCGTCTTGCGTGCGCTCTCCTCCGGCACGTCTGGCCGCAACCGGCCGGCCAGGGCCGAGCGCGGCTGCAGGCCGGGCGAGAGTGCAATCCGAGCCAGCAACTCGCGCGCACGCGCGTCCGCGGGCAGCGTGACCGGCTCGCCGTCCACCGCGGCAGACAGGCCACCGAGGAGGCGCACCTCGAGCACGAGCGCAGAGTATCCGCTCGCCCGACGCGCGCGGGACGCATTCCGGACGTCCACGGGGACGCCCGCCGGACGGGCGCCGAGCAGCCTGTCCCTCGTCACCGATCTCGAGGAGCCCTACACATGACGACCCTGCGCACCACTCACGACGATCTGGCCACCGTGCTCTCCGAGCGCCTGGCCGGCGAGGTGATTTCGCCCGACCATCCGGCCTACGACGAGGCCCGGCAAGTCTGGAACGGAATGATCGACAAGCGGCCCGCCCTGATCGCGCGCTGCGCGGACGCCGCCGACGTGGCGGCCGCCGTGCGCTTCGCGGGCGAGCGCGGTCTCGAGCTTGCCGTGCGCGGCGGTGGCCACAACGTGGCCGGCACCGCGACGACCGACGGCGGCCTGGTGGTCGACCTCTCGCCCATGCGTGCCGTGAATGTGGATGCGTCGGGGCGCAGCGTGCACGTGCAGGGCGGCGCCACCTGGGCCGAGGTCGACGCCGTGACCGCGCCGCTCGGGCTGGCCACGACCGGCGGCATCGTGTCGGAGACCGGAGTCGCCGGGCTGGCGCTCAGCGGCGGCGTCTCCCACCAGCGGCGCCGCGACGGGATGACCATCGACAACCTGGTGTCGGCCGAGGTGGTGCTCGCCGACGGCCGGTGCGTGCGCGCCAGCGCCGAGGAGCACCAGGAGCTGTACTGGGCGCTGCGCGGAGGCGGCGGCAACTTCGGGGTCGTCACCTCGTTCGAGCTGCGCCTGAACGAGCTCGGCCCCGAGGTGTTCGGCATGCACGTGGCCTACCGGCTCGAGGACGCCGCTGAGGTACTGAAGGGCTGGCGCGATGCCGTGGCCGACGCCCCCGACGAGCTGTCGAGCGCCGGTTTCATCTGGTCGCTGCCGGTGGTCGACGAGCTGCCCGAGCAGCTGCGCGGAGTGCCCTACCTCGGCCTGCAGGGCATGTGGGCCGGCGATCCGGCCGAGGGCGACCGCATGACCCGGCCGCTGCGCGAGCTGGCCACTCCGCTGCTCGACATGAGCCAGACGTTCCCGTACGTCGACTTCCAGAAGAGCCTCGACCCGTTCTTTCCCGCGGGACTGCGCTACTACTGGAAGGCGCTCTACCTCGACGGCCTCTCGGACGCCGCGGTGGACACCACCGTCGACTGGTCGAACCGCCGTCCCTCGAACGGCTCGCTCGTCGTGATCCGCCACTGCGGCGGCGCGATCGGCCGGGTCGGCGCCGAGGAAACGGCGTTCGGCGACCGCAGCTCCGAGTGGATGCTGAGCATCGACTCCACCTGGCACGAGCCAGAAGACGACGCAGCCAACATCGCCTGGACGCGCGACTTCTACGACGCGTCTCGGGACTTCTCGGACGGGAAGGCGTACTTCAACTTCCCCGGACTGCTGGAGGACGGGGACGCAGCGGTGCGCTCGAGCTACGGCCGAAACCACGCCCGGCTGGCGCGCATCAAGGCGGAGTACGACCCGGAGAACCACTTCCGGCTGAACCAGAACATCAAGCCGGCGGGTTAAACGAGCGGCAGGCCGGCGGCGAGCTCCGTCGCCGTCGGCCGCTCCTCGGGCGAGCGGCGCAGGCAGGCGAGGATCGGTCTGGCGAGCTCGTCGGGCACGGGCAGCGGCCAGGGCTTGACGTTCTCCACCAGTTGAGGGAAGCGCAGTTCCGGCTCCACGCCGGGCGCCGTGGACGCGGGCTTCGGGAACGGCCGCTGGCCCGTGACCGCGTAGTAGAGGGTGGCCCCCAGCCCCCAGACGTCGGCCGCTGGGCCGATGTCGCCGTCGGGCACGCACTGCTCGGGGGCCATGAACGCATTGGTCCCGATGTGATCGCGCACCCGCGCCGCCCGCTCGAACGTGCGCGCCAGCGACAGGTCGATCACACGGGGAGGGACCCCCATCACGATGTTGTCGGGCTTCACGTCGAGATGGACCCAGCCCTCGGCGGCCATGTAGTGCAGCGCGGCGGCCAGATGCCGGGCCAGCGGCAGCACCTGCTCCAGCGCCAGCGGCCCGCGCCCGCGGACCAGGCGCCGGAGGGTGGGCCCGTCCACCTGCTCCACGAGCACGTGCGGATGGGGCGGGTCGAACACGGCGTCGTAACCGCGCAGGATCACCGGATGGGCGAGCGAGTTCAGTGCCTCGGCCTCGCGCCGCAGGCCGCGCAGCGCGGCCTCGTTCTCCACCTGGTCCGGCCGGATCACCTTGGCCACCATGGGCGACAGCAGGTGCTCGTCCCAGACCAGGTAGGCCTCGTAGCGGTTGCCGCCACCGAGCAGCTCCAGCACCGACCGTCCCTGTGCGATCTCGTCGCCTTCGGATAGCTGCCAGGAGGCCTTCTCGGAGACGCGCTCGGACATGCGAAGGTGCATCTTGCAGAATCCCCTCCCCATGATCGACTTCGAGCTGACCGACGAGCAACGACTGGTGCGCGAGACGGCGCGCGATTTCGCCGACCGCGAGATCGCCCCGCGCGCACGCGACAACGACCGCAACGAGCACTTCGACACCGAGCTGGTCCAGAAGATCGCGGACATGGGCTTCCTCGGTGCGCTCGTGCCGGAGGACTACGGCGGACGTGGCGTGGACTACCGCACCTACGGCCTCATCGTCGAAGAGGTGGGCCGCGGCTGCTCGGCGATGCGCACGGTGGTGTCGGTGGTGACCTCGCTCGTGTGCTCGTCGATCGTCCGCTGGGGCGACGAGGAGCAGAAGCAGGAGTGGCTCCCGCAGCTCTGCTCGGGTGAGGCGCTCGGCTGCTTCGCCTTGACCGAGCCCGACACGGGCTCGGACGCCTCGAACCTCAAGACACGGGCCGAGAAGATCGACGGTGGCTGGCGCCTCAACGGCGGGAAGATGTGGATCTCGCTCGGCAACTACGCCAAGCTCGCGCTGGTCTTCGCCCAGACCGACCCTGAGCTCAAGCACAAGGGCCTCGCGTGCTTTCTCGTGGACACCTCCAGCGAGGGATTCAGCTCCCAGGAGATCCACGGCAAGCTGGGCCTGAAGGGATCGGACACCGCCTCGCTCGGGCTCGACGGCGTGGAGGTGCCCGAGTCCGCCCTGCTCGGTGAGGTCGGCGACGGCTTCAAGATCGCCATGTCGGCGCTCGACTCCGGTCGCTACAGCGTGGCCGCCGGTTGCGTGGGCATCTGCCAAGGCTCGCTCGACGCCTCGGTGGCCTACGCGAAGGAGCGCACCCAGTTCGACCGCCCGATCGCCTCCTTCCAGCTGGTGCAGGAGATGATCGCCGACATGGTGGTGGAGACCGAGGCGGCCCGCGGCCTCGTGTGGCGCGCCGGGTGGACCAAGGACACGGGCAAGCCGAGCACCACCGAGACCTCGATCGCCAAGCTCTACGCCACCGAGGCCGCGGTCAAGTGCGCGAACGCGGCGATCCAGGTGCACGGCGGCTCGGGCTACGTGGACGACTACCCGGTGGAGCGCTACCTGCGCGACGCGCGCGTGACCACCCTCTACGAGGGCACGTCCCAGATCCAGAAGCTGATCATCGGCCGGGCGGTCACCGGCGTGAACGCGATGGTCCCGTGAGCGTCGTCCTGGCGGAGACCGCGGTGCGGTGGGCGTGGCCCAGCTCAACCGCCCCGACGCACGCAACGCCCTGTCTCCTGAGCTGATGGAGGAGCTCGGGGCGCTCCTCGAGCGCTGGGACGAAGACCCGGACGTGGGCTGCATCGTCATCGCCGGCGGCCAGGACTGGTTTGCCGCGGGCGCCGACATCAAGGTCATGGCGCAGCACACCTTCGCCGAGGTCCTCACCTCCCCCGCCGCCCGCTTCTGGCCGCGGCTGGCCTCGGTGCGCACGCCGTTGATCGCCGCGGTGTCGGGCTATGCGCTCGGCGGCGGCTGCGAGCTCGCCCTGGCCTGCGACATGATCGTGGCCTCCGAGCAGGCGGAGTTCGGTCAGCCTGAGATCCTGCTGGGCATCATCCCCGGCGGTGGCGGCACCCAGCGCCTGGCGCGCGTGCTGGGCAAGCAGCGGACGATGGAGCTCGTGCTCACGGGACGGCGGATCGACGCCGGCGAGGCCCAAGCGCTCGGGCTCGTCAACCGCGTCACCTCGCCCTACGAGTGGCTGGACTCGGCGCTCGAGCTGGCCCAGGTCGTGGCCGGCCGGCCGCCGCTGGCGGTACGGCTGGCCAAGCAGGCCGTGCTCGCGGCCGACGAGACGGCGCTGGGCGCCGGGCTCGACCAGGAGCGCCGGCTGTACGAGCTGGCCATGGCCACCGAGGATCGCGTGGAGGGCATGAACGCCTTCCTGGAGAAGCGCACGCCGGAGTTCCGCGGCCGCTGACTCAGGGCCTGAGCGACTCCGGGTACAGGCGCTGGGCGATGAGGCCGAAGATCTCCAGCGTCGGGGTGGAGAAGTTCGAGGAGAGGTTGGCCACCGCGACGATCTGGGCGCCGCTCGAGCGCTCGTACATGGTCACGGTGCTGTAGCCGAAGATGGCCCCGTCGTGCCCGAGCCAGTCGCCGAAGCCGAGGATGCCGAGTCCATACCCCACCGGGGGACCGGGGTTCGGGATGGTGCCGAGCTCGAGGCGCTCGCGCTGGAGGCGGCGATTCAGCAGCCTGCCCTTGACGAGCTCACGGCCCCACTTCTCGATGTCGCGCAGGGTCGAGATCATGCCGCCGGCGGTCCAGGCGACCTTCGGGTTCGAGCGCGTGTAGTCGCGCACTGGCCCGTCGCCTTCGTCGCCCGCGTAGTACCCGTGCGAGAAGGGTGCCGGAATCCTCGGCGTGGTCGGGAAGCTCGTCTCACGCAGGCCCGCGCGTTCGATCACGTCCCTGGTGATCACCGACTCCGCCGAGCGGCCGGTGACCTTCTGGAGGATGATGCCGAGCAGGACGTAGTTGGAGTCGGCGTACTGGGTCTTGGCGTTCGGCCGGAACGCCGGTTCGTTGGCACGGATGATGCGCACCGCATCGGCCGGGCTCCAGCGCAGCAGTGGATTCGCGTCGAAGCGGCGGCCGAACTCGGCGTTGCTCGTGAAGTCGTAGATACCGGACCGCATCGCCAGCATCTGGCGGACGGTGATCTTCCGGCCGTAGGGAATGCCCTTCACCCAGCGGCTGAGCTTGTCCGAGAGCCTCAACCGCCCACGCTGCACCTGTCGCAGCACCGCGGTGGCGGTGAACGTCTTGGTGATGCTGGCGATGCGCACGTGGTCGCTCAGCCCCATCGGTCGGTTCGTCGCGAGGTTGCTCACCCCGTAGGCCTTGACGTAGTCGCCCTTGGGCCCGGAGATCTTCAGCGTCACACCCGGCAGGCGCCCGCTCTGCATCGCCTGCATCACGGTGGCGTCCACGAACTCTCGGTCTGCGGCCGAGAGCTCGGCTGCCTGCGCCGATGGAGAGGCCGACAGAGCGAGCAGTGCGCCGGCCAGAACAAGACCGGCCAAGCGGCGGTGGGAGTCCATGGCCGGCCAGCATGCCGCCCCGAGACAGACCTGTCAATCACATCGGTGACACGGGCCTGCCTCTTGGCCGCGGCGTGGTGGTAGGTTCGCGGCCAGTGATCCTCGGCGTGGTGGGCGCCGGCGCCATGGGCGCCGGCATCGCACAGCTCGGCTGCGCTGCCGGGATGCGCACGCTGCTTCACGACCCGCTTCCCGAAGCACTCGAGCAGGGGTCCTCGACCGTGCGCCGCGGGTTGACCCGGTGGGTGGAAAAGGGGCGAGCCGACGCTGAGAGCGCGGGCCTGCTCGACCCCGTCGCGTCACTGGACGGGCTCGGCCCGTGCGAGCTCGTGATCGAGGCGGCACCCGAGCGGCCCGGGCTCAAGCGCGAGCTGTTCGAGCGCCTCTCCGAGATCTGCGCGGCCGAGACCGTGCTGGCCACCAACACCAGCTCGATCCCCGTGACCTCGCTCGCCGGCGCGGCGAGACGGCCCGAGAACGTGGTGGGCATGCACTTCTTCAACCCGCCTCCGCTGATGGGCCTTCTCGAGGTGATCCGCGCGGCGCAGACCGGGGAGCGGGCCTTCGGGGTGGCCCGTAGGACCGGCGAGGCGATGGGCAAGCAGGTGATCGTGGCGGCTGACGGACCCGGCTTCCTGGTCAACCGCTGCGGCCGGCCCTTCGGGGCCGAGGCGCTGCGCCTCGTCACCGAGCGGATCGCGAGCCCCGAGCAGATCGACCGCATCTGCCGCATGGGCGGCGGCTTTCGCATGGGGCCCTTCGAGCTGATGGATCTCGTGGGCATCGACGTGGGCTTCGAGGTGGCCCAGTCGTTCACCGCCCTCTCGTTCGGCGAGCCGCGCTGGCGGCCGAGCCCGATCCAGGCCCAGCTGGTGGCGGCAGGGCGGCTGGGACGAAAGACGGGTCGAGGCTTCTACGAGTACGAGGACGGCCGGGCGCAGCGCCCCGCCGATCCAGAGCCACCCGAGCCCGGCGGGGGTGACCACCGGCGCGTCGCCATCCTCGGAAGTGGCGCGCTGGCGCACGGCCTGCGCGAACGCGCGCGGGCGGCGGGCTACGACCTGAGCGAGGGCGGACCGGCAGAGCTCGTGGTGGACGCCGGGGTCGAGCCCGCCGGCCGGCTGCCCGGAGGCGCTCCCCTCCTGGTGCTCTGCGCGGGGCGAAGCCTCGCCCGCCGCGGCGAGTCCGGCGCGGTGGGCTTCCACCTGCTCCCGCCGCTCGAGGCCGTCCGGGTGGTCGAGCTCACCCGGCTGCCCGGCCTCCAGCCCTTCGTGGCCGACGCGGCCGAGGGCTTCTTCTCCAGCCTGGGTCTCGCGCACGAATGGGTCGAGGATGCGCCCGGCCTGGTGCTGGGCCGGATCGTCTGCCAGCTGGTCAACGAGGCCCTGTTCGCCGTGGGCGAGGGCGTGGGCACGGCCGCCGACGTGGACGCGGGCCTCACGCTCGGACTCAATCATCCCCGCGGGCCTCTGGCCTGGGGCGAGGCGATCGGACTCGACCACGTGGCCGCGGTGCTCGACGGTCTCTGGGCCGAACGCCGGGAGGAGCGCTACCGCCTGGCGCCGCTGCTCGTTCGCGCCGCAGCCGCAACTCCCGGGCGGCAGTAGGGTTCTGGCGGCATGCGAGCGCGCGTCCTGGCCCCCATCGCCGGCCTCGTCTGCCTCGTCCTCGCCGGCTGCACGCTGCCCCCGCCGGCGGGCGACGCACCGCTGCGCTACCGCGACCAGGTGTTCCCGAACGTGAGCGTTACCAACGATCTCACCTATGGCCGGGCCCCACTGCTCGACGGCACGCCCGTCGATCTGAAGCTCGACCTCTACCAGCCCACGGGCGACACCGCGGCCCGCCGGCCGGCCTACGTGTGGATCCACGGCGGCGGCTTCACGGCCGGCGACAAGTCGAGCGGCGCGGCGCGGGCCAGCTACATGGCGCGGCTGGGGTACGTGACCGTCTCGATCAATTACCGGCTGCTCTCCCCCGACGGCTGCGGCGGCGACCGAGAGCCGCCACCGATCTGCACGCAGGCGGTGATCGCGGCCCAGCACGACGCCCAGGCGGCGGTGCGCTGGCTGCGCGCCAACGCCGCCACCTACCGGATCGACACCGATCGCATCGCCGTGGGCGGCGCCTCGGCCGGCGCGGTCACGTCGCTGGCGGTGGCCTGGCGCTCGGAGGACCCGGGCGACAGCGGCAACCCGGGTCCCTCGTCGCGCGCCCGCGCCGTGGTGTCGGTGTCGGGCGGGGTGCCGACCAACGAGTACATCGATGCGGGCGACTCCCCCGCCCTGTTCATCCACGGCACCGCTGACCAGACGGTCTTCTACGACTGGGCGGCATCGAACGCCGCGGCGATGATCAGCGCCGGCGTCCCCGTCGTGCTCCAGCCGCTCGAAGGTGCCGGTCACGGCCTCGGCGGGCAGTACTCGACGCTGATCAACCAGCAGTCGTCCTACTTCCTCTACTACTTCATGGACCTGGCCAACGCCGCTCGCTGAGGCGGGCGTATCCTCGGCCGGTGGCCACCGCCGACCTCACTGTTCTCGCACTCGGGCGCGCCGGCACCAGCGCCAGCGAGTACATCGCCGAGATCCAGAAGCGCCTGCGTGGCCAGGAGCGCGTGCGCTACCGCATGCACGCCATGGGCACGTCGCTGGAGGGATCGACGGCCGACATCCTGGCGGTGGTGGCCGAGCTGCACGCCGTGCCCTTCGAGCAGGGCGTGCCGCGGGTCTACACGGTGCTCAAGCTCGACGAGCGCCGGGACCGCCCCGGCCAGACGCTCGACGACAAGATCAGGGCGGTCGAGGACCGCCTGGGCGGCGACATCTAGCCGGGAGGGCCGGCCAGCAGCTCGTCTACGGCGTCTCGGTGAGCCGCCGTGGTGAAGCACTGGGGCTCGGCGAGCTCCTCCATGGCGATGGCCTGTTCCCAGGTCAGGTCCGCCGCGCCGCGCAACAGCGGCTTCATCATCGCGGTCACGTGGGGCGGCAGCTCCTCGATCCGGTCACACCAGTCGAGCGCGGCGGGCAGCAGCGCTTCGTGGGCGTGGACCGAGTTGGCCAGCCCGAGCTCGGCCGCCTCGGCCCCCGAAAGGTGGCAGCCTCCGGCGAACAGCTCGAACGCGCGCTGATAGCCCAGCCGGCGGGTGAGCAGCCAGCTCGTGCCCACCTCGGGCAACAGGCCGATGCGGCCGAAGGCCGGAACGAGGCGAGCGCGCTCGGACACCAGGATCAGGTCACAGGCGAGCGCGAAGGCCAGGCCCACCCCGGCCGCCGCCCCGTTGACCGCCGCGATGAACGTCTTGTCCGTACGCGTGATCAACCGGGCGATGCCGCCGAACTCCATCCGGATCCAGCGCCACAGCTCCGGCGCCCCGCCGTCGCTCGCGAGCATGGGCCGGGCGCTCTCCTGCATGAGCGTCAGATCGCCACCCGCGCTGAACGCCGGGTCGGTGCCGGTCAGGATCACGGCGCGCACTGACTCGTCGGCGGCCAGCTCGCCGAGCGCCTCCCGCAACCGCACGGTCAGTGCCGCGCTCAGCGGGTTGAGCCGTTCCGGGTCGTTCATGGTCACCGTGGCGCGGACCCCCTGCCGCTCCACCAGCACGAGGCCGGGGTCGGCCGCACGGGCCGCCTCGACCACCTCCGTATAGCTCCTCGGCATGATCAGGAATCTCCTTTCGGTCGTCGCAGCGCGTCCCAGGCCGCCTGGGCGAGCGCACGCTCGGCCGTCCTGAGCGAGCTCCGGGTGCGCCCCTCGAGCCAGTGCCGCGAGAACTCCTGAGCGGGCCCGATGAGCGTCGCGTAGAGCAGGTCGCGGGGAAGCGGCCGCATGATCCCGGCGTCCACCTGTCGGGCGAACCACTCGGACATCCGCCCGAACAGCTCGCGATTGAGCGGCATGATCGCCTCGGCCGCTCCGCGCGGAGGTCCGGCCAGCAGGAAGCGAGCCAGGTCGGGATGGCCGGTCACCCAGCGCAGGTGGTGGCGGACGAGTGCCTTCACCGCGCGTTCGGCGTCCGCCCCCCGGTCGAGAACGGCCAGGAAGCCCTCCTGATAGCTGCGCAGGCCTTCGACGTAGAGCGCGGCGGCCAGGCCCTCCTTGTCGCCGAAGTGGTGGTAGATCGAGCCCACGCTTGCGCCCGAGCGGCGGCGCACGTCGTCGACGGTGGTGGCCGCCGTTCCCCTCTCGGCGAACGCCTCCAGCGCTGCGTCGAGAATCACCTGTCGGCGGTCGGTGGCCATGTACTAGAACGATATTCTAGAATACTCTTCTAGATCATGCCTCTCGATGAGTTTCTGTCTCGCTACGACGTCCGCGAGCTTCACTCGACCACCATCGCCTCGCCGCCCGAGCGGGTGATCGAGGTGGCACGCGGACTCACCTGGCGCGACGTGCCGCTGTTCGCCGGCCTGATGGCCGTTCGCAGCCTGCCCGCGCTGCTGGCGGGTCACCGTCCATCGCTGTCGGGCCCGATCGTCGAGGACTTCACCCGAGCCGGCTTCGTCGAGCTCAGCGCCGGGTCCGACGAGCTGGTCTACGGCGCCGTGGGGCGCTTCTGGCACCTGACCGGCGGCCTGCGGCGCGTGGCGCCCGCCGACTTCGCTGCGTTCGCCGAGCCCGGCTTCGCCAAGACCGCGTTCAACTTCCAGGCACAGCCGGCGCCGTCCGCTCCGGGATCCACGCTGCTCACCACGGAGACTCGCGTCCTGGCCACCGACGCCGCCGCGCTCCGGAGCTTCAGGCGCTACTGGCGCGCGGTCCACCCGGGCAGCGCGCTCATCCGGCGTGTCTGGCTGCGGGCCATCCGCCGCGCGGCGACGGCCGCCTGAGGCGCTCAGCCGGACGCCAGGTCGGCCAGCGCGTCAAGCAGCCGGTCCACCTCTTCCTCGGTCGTGTAGTGCAGGAAGCCGGCCCGTACCGCACCCCCGCGCTCGAGGCCGAGGGCGCGCATGGGCTCGAGGGCGTAGTAGTCGCCGTCCCACACGTAGAGCCCGCGTTCGCCAAGCTGCTCCGCCACGGCTCGCGGCTCGTGGCCGGCGATCCGAAAGCAGAACGTCGGCGTCCGCTCACGCGAGACGTGGAGGCCGTAGAGGGTCACCCGGTCGGGGAGCCCCGCGAGGAAGCGCTCGGAGAGGGCCCGCTCGTGCGCCTCGATGCCCGCGAACGCGGTGTCCAGGTCGCCGTCTCCCAGTGAGCGCAGGTAGTCGATCGCGGCGACGGCGCCGGCAATCGCCTCGTGCGACAGCGTGCCCGTCTCGAAACGGTGTCCGGGCGGGTCCTCCGCGGCCGGGCGCACGCGATCGGCGGGCAGAGACCCGGCGAGGTCGGCGCGGATGTGCGCGATCCCGAGGTGGGGGCCGAAGAACTTGTAGGGCGAGCACAACACCACGTCGAGGCCCAGCTCGCGCGCCTTCAGCCGCCGGTGGGGGGCGAAGTGGACGCCGTCGGCCCA
This sequence comes from uncultured Thermoleophilaceae bacterium, assembly GCA_963751105.1. Lineage (GTDB taxonomy): Bacteria > Actinomycetota > Thermoleophilia > Solirubrobacterales > Thermoleophilaceae > JACVRW01. Next base: position 2,148,621 of record CAVVTG010000002.1, read on the forward strand.
GGCCAGCGCGCCCACGCGGTGAGCGGCGTCGGCGATGCGCCAGGCGTCGGGGATCGAGCCCACTGCGTTGGAGGCGAGGGTGAAGGCCACCACTGCGGTGCGGTCGCCGATCATCCCCTCGAGCGCATCGATGTCGAGGGTCACGTCGGTGGTGCGGATCGGCGCGACGCGCACGGTGAGGCCGTGGTCACGCGCCACGAGCAGCCAGGGCGAGACGTTCGCGTCGTGGTCCAGCGAGGTCACGACGATCTCGTCCCCGGGCTCGAGCGTACGCGCCACCGCGTGAGCCAGCAGGAAGTTGAGCGTCGTCATGTTCGCGCCGAAGGCGATGCCGCCCGGCTCGCCACCCATGAAGTCCGCGGCGGTCACACGGGCACGCTCAATCAGGTCGTCGGACGCCGCCGAGGTGGGAAACGCGCCGCCCAGGTTGGCGTTCGAGCCGAGCAAGTACGAGGACATCGCCTCGGCCACCTCGCGCGGGACCTGCGAGCCGCCCGGGCCGTCGAGGTAGACGGCGTCCGAGGCGAGCGCGGGGAAGCGCTCGCGGACGGCGGCGATGTCCAGGGCGAGGGTCTCGGGCATGCCTGCACGTTAACGCGGGGCGGGCTCTAGGCCGGAACCGGCTCCGGGCTTGCCTGGACCGCCGGCTCGGCCTGCGTAGCGGGCTGCGCGGAGGTCCCCGTGCGCCGGGGAATCAGCAGAGCGGCGAGGGCTCCCACGGCCAGCACCGCGGCGCCCACCCACACGGCGGGCACGAGCCCGTCCACGTAAGCCTGCGGCGAGCCCATCCCGCCGCTCGACGTGAACACCGTGGCCAGCACCGCCACGCCCAGCACGCCGCCCACCTCGCGGATGGTGTTGGTGGCGCCGGACGCTTGGCCGGCTTCCTCCGGGCGCACCGAGCTGAGCACGGCGTTGGCGGCGGGCGCGAACACCAGCGCCATTCCCGCTCCGGCCATCACGAAGCCGGGCACGAGCAGGCCGTAGGCCACGTCCGGCGCGGTGACCAGCGCCAGCCAGGCCAGCCCGCCGGCCTGCAGCGCGAGTCCCGCGGCCATCAGCGGCCGGCTGCCCAGGCGGTCCGACAGGACGCCCGCGATCGGGGCGACGAAGATCGGCATCGCCGTCCACGGCAGCGTCCGGATGCCCGCCTCGAGCGGGGAGTAGCCCTGCGCGACCTGGAAGAACTGAGCCAGCAGGAAGATCGCTCCGAACGAGCCGAAGAACATCGCCAGCGACACGCCGTTCGTGGCCGAGAAGGCGCGGTTCGAGAAGAAGCGCATCGGCAGCATCGGCGACTTGGCCCGCAGCTCCCACGCCACGAACCCGGCCAGCAGCAGCGCGCCCGCAGCGATCGAGCCGAGCACGGTCAGGCTCGTCCAGCCCAGCTCCTGGGAGCGCACGATGCCGAACACCACGCCGAGAAGTCCCGCACTCGCCAGCGCGACCCCGCGAACGTCGAGGGAGCGGCTCGGACCGCGGCTCTCGCTCAGCAGCGCGAGCGCGGTGGGAGCGAGCGCGATGCCGATCGGCACGTTGAGCCAGAAGATCCACTGCCACGAGAAGCCCTCCACCACCGCGCCGCCGACCACGGGACCCAGGGCCACGCCCAGGCCCGAGACGCCCGACCAGATGCCGAGCGCGAGACCGCGCTTGTCGGCCGCGAAGGCGTCGCTGAGCAACGTGAGCGACAGGGGGGTGATCACGGCGGCGCCGAGACCCTGCAGCGCGCGCGAGGCGATCAGCGCATCCGTGCTCGGCGCCAGAGCGGCCGCCGCGGACGCGAAGGTGAAGATTCCAAGGCCGACGGCGAACACCCGGCGGCGCCCGAGCCGGTCGCCCAGCGCCGCGCCCGTGAGCAGGAAGACGGCGAAGCTCAGCGTGTAGGCGTTGACCGTCCATTCGAGCTGCTCGAGCGTGGCCCCCAGGTCCTCACGAATGCTCACCAGAGCATTCGTCACGACCAGGTTGTCGAGCGTGACCATGAACAGGGCGACCGAGACGATCGCCAGGGTCCAGATGCTGCGGCTGCGTTCCATCTTGGTCTCCTTAAGTTATTGATTGATCTATCACTTCGACGGCAAAAAGAGAGGTCGCGCGGCCGCCTCAGCAGTACTCCTCCGGCAGCTCGAGCGCGGCGGCCACGTTGAGGTACATGCCCTTCGACATGAACTCCAGCACGCGCTCCTCCGACGCCCCGGTCAGGCTGCGTACCTGCTGGATCACGTCGGTGAAAGCGTCGCGAATCGGCTCACGGAGCTCGGGGTCGCCCGCCGCCGCGTGCGCCTGCAGCTGGACGAGGATCTCGTCGCGATCCTCCAGCAGCTGCATATAGGCCTTGCCCATCGCCTCGAGCTTCGCGTCAGGACCGTCCTTGCCGCGGGCGGCCTCGGCGAACGTCTCGAGGATCCGCAGCGTCACGCGCCGGTGCGTGGCGAGGAACAGCTCCCGCTTGTTGGGAAACAGCGCGTAGATGTAGGGCTGCGAGATGCCGGCCCGCTTGGCGATTGCCCCGGTGCTCGCGGCGTGGTAGCCGCTGGCCGCGAATTCCTTCACCGCGGCCTCGAGCACCTGCTCGCGGCGCTCCTCGGAGCTGGATCGAGACTCGCGGCGGGTGGTGGCTTTCGGACTCACGATCAGTGCAGCTTATTGATTGACCTATCAGTTGTCAAGGGCGGGAACAAACGTCGCAGGCCACCGGGGGGGTGTGGCGACTTGTTCATCTATAGGGAGAACAAATCGTCAAACCCCCCGCCAATTCGATCCGGAACAACCCCCTCCCCAGCCAATCGGGCCACGCCTCAGCCTGCCGCGCAGGCGAGAGCGGACCGCAGCCCTCACTCCTCCCCCAGCAACCCCCGCAGCACGAAATGCAGGATCCCGCCGTGGCGGTAGTACTGCCACTCGTTCGGGGTGTCGATGCGCACCCGGGCCTCGAACTCGATCGGGTCGCCGCCGTCGGCCGGGGTGGCCGTGACCGCCAGGGTGCGAGCCCCCTCCTCCAGCGGCGCCAGGTCGAAGGTCTCGTTCCCCTCGAGCCCGAGCGACTCGACCGACTCGCCGTCCGGGAACTGAAGCGGGAGCACGCCCATCCCGACGAGGTTGGAGCGGTGGATGCGCTCGTAGGACTCGGCGATCACGAAGCGGATGCCGAGCAGTCGCGGCCCCTTGGCCGCCCAGTCGCGCGACGAGCCCGAGCCGTACTCCTTGCCGGCCAGCACGCACAGCGGGGTGTCGTCGCGGGCGTAGGCCACCGCGGCGTCGTAGATCGTCTCCTGCTCGCCCGCTCGGGTGGTCCAGCCGCCCTCGGTGTCCGGCGCCAGCAGGTTGCGCAGCCGGACGTTGGCGAACGTGCCGCGCATCATCACCTCGTGGTTGCCGCGGCGCGATCCGTAGGAGTTGAAGTCGCGTTGCTCGACTCCGTTCTCGATCAGGTAGGCGCCCGCCGGCGAGTCCTTCTTGATCGCGCCCGCGGGCGAGATGTGATCGGTGGTCACGCTGTCGGCCAGCAGGGCGATGGCGCGAGCGCCCTTGATCTCGTCGAAGCCCTCGGGCGCGTCGGCGGGCATCCCCTCGAAGTAGGGCGGGCGCTTCACGTAGGTGGACTCCTCGTCCCAGGCGTAGCGGTCACCCTCGGGGATCTCCAGCCCGTTCCAGTTCTCGTCGCCCTCGAACACCTCGCCGTAGCTCGAGCGGAACATGTCCGACTCGATGGCCGACTCGATCGCGTCGTTGACCTCCTGCTGGGTGGGCCAGATGTCGCGCAGGAAGACGTCGTTCTGCAGGGGCTCGTTCACGATGTCGAGGTCCATCCGGCCGGCGAGCGCGTAGGCCACGCACAGCGGCGGCGAGGCGAGGTAGTTCATCCTCACCTCGGGGTGGATGCGCCCCTCGAAGTTGCGGTTGCCCGACAGCACGCTGGCCACCACCAGGTCGCGCTCCTCGATCTCCTCCGAGATCTTCTCGGGCAGCGGTCCGGAGTTCCCGATGCAGGTGGTGCAGCCGTAGCCCACCAGGTCGAAGCCGAGCCGCGAGAGCGGCTCGATCAGGCCGGCTCGCTCGAGGTAGTCGGTGACCACCTTCGAGCCGGGGGCGAGCGAGGTCTTGACCCAGGGCATCCGCTCGAGGCCGGCCTCCACCGCCTTCTGGGCCAGCAGCCCGGCGCCGAGCATGACCGACGGGTTGGAGGTGTTGGTGCAGCTCGTGATGGCGGCGATCACCACCGACCCGTGTCCGAAGCCCTCCTCGCGCTCCCCCACCGCCGTGCCGGGCTCCGGGTGGCTGTGACCGGGCGCCTTGGGGGTGCCGCCGCCGTTCTCGGTGGGCGGGTCGCTGGCCGGGAACGACTCGGCGGAGGCCTCGTCGTAGCCGGTGAGCACGTCGCCGTCGCCGTCGCCCGCCATCTCGTTGAGCTCCGCCATGAAGTCCTCGGCCGCGCTCGAAAGGGCCACCCGGTCCTGCGGGCGCTTGGGGCCGGCCAGCGAGGGCTCGACGTCGGAGAGATCCAGCTCGAGCCCGTCCGAGTAGGCCGACTCCTCGGACTCCTCGTCGTGGAAGAGCCCCTGCTCGCGGCAGTAGGCCTCCACCAGCTCGACCCGCTCGGCCGGGCGACCGGAGAACTCGAGGTAGCGGAGCGTCTCCGCGTCGACCGGGAAGATCGCGCAGGTGGCGCCCATCTCGGGCGACATGTTCCCGATGGTGGCGCGGTCGGCCAGCGGCAGGTTGGCCAGGCCGGGCCCGTGGAACTCCACGAACTTGCCCACCACGCCGCGCTCGCGCAGCATCTGGGTCACGGTCAGGACGAGGTCGGTGGCGGTGGACCCCTCGGGCAGCTCGCCCGAGAGCCGGAAGCCCACCACCTGGGGGATCAACATCGACACCGGCTGGCCCAGCATGGCGGCCTCGGCCTCGATGCCGCCCACGCCCCAGCCGAGCACGCCGAGCCCGTTGACCATCGTGGTGTGCGAGTCGGTGCCCACCAGGGTGTCGGGGAAGGCCTGGCCGTCGCGCGACTCGACCACGCGCGCGAGGTACTCGAGGTTGACCTGGTGGCAGATGCCGGTGTTGGGCGGCACCACGGCGAAGTTGTCGAAGGCGGTCTGGCCCCAGCGCAGGAAGGCGTAGCGCTCCTTGTTGCGCTCGAACTCGAGCTCGGCGTTGCGCTGGAAGGCGAGCCGCTCGGCGAACACGTCGACCTGGATGGAATGGTCGATCACCAGCTCCACCGGGACCAGCGGGTTGATCTTGGTGGCGTCCCCGCCCAGCTCCTCCATGGCGTCGCGCATGGCGGCGAGGTCGACGATCGCGGGCACGCCCGTGAAGTCCTGCATCAGCACGCGCGCGGGCGTGTAGGCGATCTCGCTCGAGGGGTCGGCCTCGGCGTCCCAGCTCGCCACGGCCTCGGCGCCCTCGTCCTCGCCGTGGCGCAGGAGGTTCTCGAGCAGGATCTTGAGCGAGTAGGGCAGCCTCGCCACGTCGTACTTCTCCTGGAGCGCGTCGAGGCGGAAGATCTCGTGCGACTCGCCGCCGACGTCGAGGGTCGACCTGGCGCCGAAGCTGTCTTCGTTGCTCACGAGAGCAAATCTACCCAGTCATCACAGCCCTACCACCTCGACAGAGCGCGCGTCCGGTTCGCAGAAGCGGGCCGTGCGCGTGGCCTCGGCGCGGACGGCGGAGTGGGCCGAGCGACTGATGTCCACGTGCGGCGTGATGTCCACCCGCACCCGGCCGCCGGCACGCCTCAGCCACCAGCTGGCGGCGACCCGGCCGTCGACCAGCACCGTCTGGTTTCCGCTGAGCGTGAGCTTCAGCGGCTGGACCGCCGAGGGGATGATCCGCTCGCGGTCGGCGTAGGCCAAGAGCGGCTGATCCCAGCGCGAGAGGAACCGCACCGGCAACGGCGTCGACGCCGGCGGCAGCGGCCGGCGGGGCAGGTCGAAGAGCTCGGTGCCGTCCTCGGCGCGGTAGGAGACCACCTCCAGGCGCTCCCACGCCTCGGCGAAGTCGCGCTGGGGCACGCCGGCCCAGGCGGCGAGATCGCGCCGGCTCGCCGGGCCGAAGGCGGCCAGGTAGCGGGCGAGCACGAGCGCGGCCGCCTCGGCCGGCTCGGGCAGCGGGCGCGGGTCGACCACGAAGGACGGTCTCCCCCGCTCCCGCCAGAACCCGGCGGGCGGCAGCTGGACGAGCGGCAGCAGGGTGCGGGCGAACACCACCGTGGTCCACGCGTTGTCCACCGCGACCCCGTCGTAGCCGGCGATCCGCGCTCGGATCTCGTCGTTCGTGCGGGGCTCGGCCAGCCAGGCGGCGAGCTCGGCGGCCACCTGCTGCTCGTCGAGGTGCGGATAGGTCGTTCGCCAGTTGCGCAGCCTCCCCTGACGGGCCAGCTGCGCGTAGGCGGGGTAGTCGGACGCCGCGACCAGGTGGAGGGTGGTGCGCATGATCGTGGTCTTGACCACCCGCTGCGAGCGCAGAGCTCGCTCCAGCTGCTCGCGCCCAAAGCCCTCCAGCCGCGCCGCCAGCGCCACGTAGGGAGCCGGCGAGTCCTGCCCCTGTAGAGGCGTCAGGCGCTTGATCGCCTCCGCGGGCCGCAGCCTGCGCCGCTCGAGCAGAAGCTGGCGGGCCGCGAGCGCGGCAGTGAGCTCGCGACGGGTGAGAACACGCATCGACCGCGATGATGACGACATGCACGACCTGGCCTGCGTCGTCCATCTGCACTCGCTCTACTCCGACGGCACCGGCACGGTGCCGGAGATCGCCCGCGCGGCGCGGCGCGCCGGGGCCGACGTGGTGCTGCTCACCGACCACGACTCCCTCGAGGCCAAGCGCCGTGGCGAGGAGGGCTGGCATGACGGCGTGCTGCTGCTGGTGGGCGAGGAGGTGTCGCCCGCCAAGCGCAACCACTACCTGGCCTTCGGGATCGACGAGGAGATCGACCACTCCAACCTCGATGCGCCCGGCATCTGCCGCGCGGTGGCGGAGGCGGGCGGCTTCGGCTTCGCCGCCCACCCCTGGTCGGCCGGCTCCGAGCGCTTCCGCAAGCGAGTGGGCCACGGCATGCCCTTCGACGCGCTCGACTGCGAGCAGCTCCACGGCGTGGAGCTGTGGAGCTTCGTCAACGACACCGGCGAGGCGGTGGACAGCGTGGCCGGCCTGCTGCGCTTCGTGCTCGCTCCGGCGCGCGCCCTCGACCATCCGCCGCAACGCAACGTGCGCGCCTGGGACGACCTGTGCCGCGAGCGCCGCGTGGTGGCCCTCGGGGGGCTGGACGCGCACCAGTTCGGCAAGCGCGTCGGCCGTTTCGTGCCGCTGAGGATCATGGGCTACCGCCGCTCCTTTCGCTTCATCCGCACCCACGTGCTGTGCGAGCGGCCCCCCAGCGGCCAGCTCGGCCACGACCGCGAGCTCGTCTACGGCGCCCTGCGCGAAGGCCGCTGCTACATCGGCGTCGACGCGATCGCGCCCACGCGCGGCTTCGCCTTCGAGGCCGGGGACGTGCCCATGGGCGGCGAGGCGCCGGCGGGCCGGCGCACCGTGCGCGTCCGCACGCCGCTGGCGGCGAGGATCCGCCTGCTGCGCGACGGGGTTCAGGTGAAGGAGACCAACGGCACGAGCCTCGACCTCGAGGTCGAGCAGCCCGGCGTCTACCGCGCCGAGGCGCTGCGGCGCTCGAAGGGCCGCGAGCGCACCTGGATCCTTTCGAACCCGGTGTACCTGCGCTAGGTGTAGCTAGGCGTCGCGGGGCGCCACCGTCGCGTTGCGTGCCGCCCCGGCGCTGGCCGCGACCACGAACAGGATCGCCACCAGCTCGCGCGTTGCGAGGCTCTCGCCCAGCACCACCAGCCCCGCAAAGGCGGCCACGGCCGGCTCGATCGACATCAGCACGCCGAACACGGCCTCGGGCAGCCGCCGCAGCGCCTCCATCTCGAGCGTGTAGGGGATCACCGTGGACAGCACGGACACCGCGAGCGCGATGGCCAGCAGACCCGGCGCGAGCAGGTCGGCTCCACCCTCGGCCACGCCGAGCGGCAGCAGGGCCACGGCGCCGACCACCATCGCCAGCGCCAAGCCGTTGGCGCCGGAGAAGGCCTCGCCCACGCGGGCGCTGAGCAGGATGTACGCCGCCCAGAAGGCACCCGCCAGCAGGGCCAGTCCCACGCCGACAGGGTCGAGGTCCGACGTGCCGAAATCCGCCAACAGCACGATCCCGACGGCCGCGAGCCCCACCCAGAGCAGGTCGACCGCGCGCCGCGAGCCCCAGACGGCAATGCCGAGCGGGCCGACGAACTCGAAGGTCACCGCCACCCCAAGCGGGATGCGGTCGAGCGAGGAGTAGAAGGCCAGGTTCATCCCGGCCATCACGAGACCGAACCAGACCACCAGCCAGAGCTCGCGCCGGCTGCGGCCCCGAAGCCTCGGGCGCCAGATCAGCACGAGCAGCACCGCGGCGAGGGCCAGGCGCAGGAACGTGGTGCCCCCGGCCCCCACCTCGTCGAACAGCGACTTGGCCAGCGCCGCCCCGAACTGCACCGAGCCCACGGCGGCCATGACGAGCACGGTGGGGGGCACACGGCGGGCGGCGGGCATGCCGGCCCACGCTATCCACGGGGATAATCCCGGCGATGGCCGTGACCGAACCCCTCACTGAACGCGCGCCCCGGGCGCGCTCATACGAGGAGCTGGAGTCGATCTTCTCCGGGATCGACCCGCCCTTCGCGCTCGTGGACCTCGACGCCCTCTGGGCCAACGCACACGAGCTCTTGCGCCGGGCACGGGGCACGCCGATCCGCGTGGCCAGCAAGTCAGTGCGCTGCCGGGCGCTGCTGGCGGACATCCTCGCGCGCGACTCGGGCTTCGCAGGCCTCATGACATTCACGCTTCCCGAGAGCCTGTGGCTGCACGAGCACGGCTTCCACGACCTGCTGCTGGCCTACCCCACCACCGACCGCTCGGCACTCGCCCGCCTGGCCCGGACCGAGAGCGAGCACGCTCCGATCGTGATGGTGGACTCCGTCGAGCACCTCGACTTCATCGAGGCGGCCGCGGCGGGCGCGCCCGGTCCGATACGGGTCTGCCTCGATCTCGACCTGGCCTGGTGGCCGCTGGGGGGCAGGCTCAAGGTCGGCGTAAAGCGCTCGCCCGTGCGCACGCCGGCCCAGGCCCAGGCGCTCGCCCGCGAGATCGCCGCCCGGCCCCTGTTCGTGCTGACCGCGCTGATGGGCTACGAGGCGCACATCGCCGGCGTGGGCGACCGGCCGCTCGGCAAGCGGCTGCAGGAGCCGCTGATCCGCCTGATGAAGCGCCACTCCACGGCGGAGATCGCCGAGCGGCGGACCGCCGTGGTGGCCGCGGTGCGCGAGGTGGCCGACGTGCCCATCGTCAACGGGGGTGGCACGGGCAGCGTCCACTCGACGGTGCGCGAGCCGGTGATCACCGAGGTCACCGCCGGATCGGGTTTCTACGCCCCCACCCTGTTCGACCGCTACTCGGCCTTCAGCCTCACCCCCGCGGCGATGTTCGCCCTGCCGGTGGTGCGCCGCCCCAGCGGAGGGGTGGCCACGCTCCTGGGCGGCGGCTATCTGGCCTCGGGCGCCGCCGGCGCCGATCGCCTTCCCCAGCCGCACCTGCCCGCCGGTCTGCGCCTGGATGCAACAGAGGGTGCAGGCGAGGTTCAGACGCCGGTGATCGGGGCAGCCGCCGCTAGCCTGCGCGTCGGCGCCAGCGTCTACCTGCGCCATGCCAAAGCCGGCGAGCTGTGCGAGCGATTCAACAGCCTCCATCTCTTGAGCGGCGGCGAAATCGCCGACGAGGTGCCCACCTACCGCGGCGAGGGTCGCTGCGAGCTCTGAGCGGCTTCCCGCAACACGGGCTCCCGCGCCGTGTTGGGGCTCTCGTGTGCCGGAAACTCACGCTGGTCCTCATGGCGGTGTTCGCGGCGGCGGCATTCGCAGCGCCGGCGGCCTTCGCCCAGCCGAACGTGATCGTGGTCATGACCGATGACCAGACCGCCGCGAGCGTGCCCACCATGCCGCAGCTGAACGGCCTGCTGGGAAGCCAGGGCACGCGCTTCGACCAAGCCTTCGCGAGCTTCCCGCTCTGCTGCCCGGCCCGGGCCACCAACCTCACCGGGCAGTACGCGCACAACCACGGGGTGCTCTCGAACGGCGGCCCGTTCGGGGGCTTCAAGGCCCTCGACAGCACGAACACCGTGCCCGTCTGGCTGCAGCGGGCGGGCTACCGGACGATGCACGTGGGCCGCTACCTCAACGGCTACGACTACCGGGACGGCATCCCGGCCGGCTACAGCGACTGGTACGGCAGCCCGCACTCGAGCGCCTTCAACTACTCGAGCTGGAAGGTCAACGAGAACGGCGTGCTGCGCTCCTACCCCACGCCGGAGCGGCCGGACGAGTATCAGACCGATCAGTCCACCCGGCGGGCCGTCGGCCTGATCGAGGACGCCGCCCCCTCCTCGCGCCCGTTCTACATGTCGCTCTGGTACGTGGCCCCGCACCGCGGCCGGCCGGTCGACCCCGACGATCCGCCGAGACCCCAGACGCCGTCCCCCGCTCCGCGTCACCGCGACGCCTACGCCGGCGCATCGATGCCGCGACTGCCGAGCTTCAACGAGCGCAACATGTACGACAAACCGCAGGTGGTGGCCGACCGCCGCCGCTTCACCCCGGAGGGCGTGGCGGGCATCGAGGAGAACTGGCGCCAGGAGCTCGAGAGCCTGCTTGCGGTGGACGAGGGCGTGGCCAACATCGTCGACGCCCTGCAGCGCACCGGCGAGCTCGAGAACACGCTGATCGTCTACATGTCCGACAACGGCTTCATGCACGGCGAGCACCGCGCCCTGGCCGAGAAGGTGCTGCCCTACGAGGAGTCGATCCGCATCCCGCTGCTCATGCGCGGGCCCGGCATCCCCCGTGGGCGGGTGGACCGGCGGCTGGTGGGCAATCTGGACGTGCCCGCCACCATCCTGGACGCCGCCGGGGTGGCCCCCGGACGGGTGCTCGACGGGCGTTCGCTGCTCGACCTGGTCGCGGACCCGGGCGCGGAGTGGGGTCGCGACATCCTCATCGAGAACGGCAAGGGCGCCAACGGCGTGCCGGCCTACCACGGCATCCGCAACTACCGCTTTCTCTACGTGGAGCACCGGACCACCGGCGAGTACGAGCTCTATGACCTGCTGAACGATCCCTTCCAGCTCAAGAGCCAGGACGGGCAGGACGCCTACCGGCGAGTCCAGCGCGAGCTGAGGCGGCGCCTGCGCGTGCTCGACCGCTGCAGCGGCGGCACATGCTCCCCTCCCCCGGGCCTGCGGCTGTACGTGCGCTCCAGGGGCCGGCCGGTGGGCAGCTGCGTGCGCACCGATCTTCGGGTGAAGGTCGGTGGCTCCGAGCGCGAGAATGTGCTCAGCGCGGACTTCATCGTCGGCCGCAGGCGTGTGGGCCGGGTGCTCGAAGCGCCCGCGGTCAAGGACATCCCGCGCGCGCGGCTGCGCAGCAGCGGATCCTTCCGGCTGCGGGTCAGGGCCGAGACGGCGGACGGCCGCCGGCTGACCCTCGATCGCAGGCTGCGGATCTGCTCGTGACCGTGCGGGCCGCGCTCGCCGCGGTGCTGATGCTGCTGTGTTGCACCGGCGTTGCCTCGGCTCAGGCGGACCGCGAACGGCCGCCGAAGCGCCCGAACATCGTCGTCGTAATGACCGACGACCAGACGCTCGAGTCGATGCGGGTGATGTCGGGCGTGCGGCGGTCCCTGGGTGAGCGGGGCACGACCTTCGAGCGGGCCTTCGTGTCCAACCCGCTCTGCTGCCCGTCGCGCTCCACTCTGTTCACCGGCCAGTACTCCCACAACCACGGCGTGCTCGGCAACCAGCCTCCCGACGGCGGCTACGGGCGCCTCAACAAGGCCGAGTGGCTGCCGATCTGGCTGCAGCAGGCGGGCTACCGCACCGTGCACATCGGCAAGTTCCTCAACCGCTACGGGGTGGACTCGCCCCCCACCGAGGTGCCACCGGGCTGGAGCGAGTGGTACGCCTCGGTGGACCCCTCGACCTACCAGTTCTACGGCTACACGCTGAACGAGAACGGCCTGCTCAACACGTACGGCCTGGACCGCAACCCGCTCTTCTACTCCAGCGACTACTACGCCCAGCGAGCGATCTCCGTGATCCAGCGCATGGGCGAGACGCGCACGCCCTTCTTCCTCTCGGTGGCCTTCCTCGGGCCGCACAGCGGCGGTCCGAGGGACGCGGACGATCCGGCCGGCCAGCCCACGCCGGCGCCGGCGCCGCGGCACATCAACCGCTTCGCCGCCGAGCCGGTGCCGCAGGATCCCTCGTTCAACGAGTCCGACGTCTCGGACAAGCCGACCTTCATCCAGGCGCGGCCGCCGATCAACCAGCGGCGTGCGCTGGGCATCGAGGAGAACTACCGCCAGCGGCTCGAGTCGCTGCTGTCCATCGACGAGGGCGTGGTCCGCATGGTGGACACGCTGCGAGCCGAGGGCGAGCTCGACAACACGCTGATCGTGTTCACCAGCGACAACGGCTTCTTCCACGGGGAGCACCGCCTGCCCAGCGGCAAGGTGCTCGTCTACGAGCCGTCGATCCGGGTGCCGCTCCTGATGCGCGGCCCTGGCGTGCCGGAGGGCGCGCGCCGACGCCAGCTGGTCACGAACGCCGATCTCGCTCCCACCATCCTCGAGGCGGCGCGCGCCGACGCGACCCTGCCCCAGGACGGCCGCTCGCTGTTCGGGCTGATGGAGGATCGCGGCCTCGAGTGGGGTCGCGACCTGCTCGTCGAGGGCGCGCCGGGCGTGAACCAGCCGGCCTACGACGCGCTGCGCACCTACCGCTACGTGTACGTGCAGCACGCCAACGGCGAGCGCGAGCTGTACGACCTGCAGCGCGACCCGAGCCAGCTCACGAGCCTCCATGCGGACCCGGCCTACGCGGACGTGCAGGCCGAGCTGGCCGAGCGGCTGGGGCTGCTGTCGGTGTGCCGCGGGCGCGGCTGCCGCGCCAAGCCGGAGACGCGCCTGGCCGTGCGCGACTGCCGGGCGCGCGTACGCGGCTCGGGCATCGACAAAGTCCTGTTCCGCAGTGCCCGCGTGCGGCGCGCGGACGCGGCCCGGCCCTTCGGCTCACGAGTGGGCGGGCGCAGCCTGCGGGCTCGCGTTCAGACCGACGACGGCCGGGTGCTCACGCTCGACCGGCGGCTGCCGCGCGCCTGTCGCTGAGCGGCGGTCGAGCGGCCCCGCGCGGCACCCCCCGTCCGCAGAGCCCTCGCGCCTTCGGCTCTCGCTTAGCTCTCCTCGTCGCGCATTGCAGGAGCAGCGACATCATCCCCGCTTTTCCACAGTCCAGCACTGGCGATGTCGCGACCTGGTGCTGAAGCACGCGGGCCACGGCCGCTGCCCTTTTGAGCCCTCTCACCGGCGCAGGGCGACCCCGCGCTAGCCTTGGGCTCCCGCATGGAAGTCGAGGCGGCAGTCGACTGGCGTGACCGCCAGGTTTCGGCCGCGGAGGCGGTCTCGGTCGTGCGCCCTGGCGACAGGGTCTTCGTCGGCAGCGCCTGCGCCACTCCGCGCACTCTGATGGATGCGCTGGAGCAATCTAGGCGGCCCGGTGTTGTCCTCGTGCATTTCCTCACCGACCGGGTGGGCACGGGGCAGCCGCCCCGCACGAACTATCGGCATCGCGTGTTCTACGTCGGGCGCGACGTTCGCGCCCTGCATGATGTCCGCGCTCTGCGCGAGTCGGGTCTGGTGGAGTACGTGCCGCTCTCCCTCGGGGACGTCCCCGGGCTGTTCCGCAATGGTCAGATCCCGCTTGACGTCGCGATGGTGCAGGTTGCGCCGCCCGAACCGGACGGTACCTGCAGCCTGGGGATATCGGTGGACGTGACCAAGGCCGCGGCGCTGGCCGCCCGCACCGTGATCGCCGAGGTCAACCCGGCGATGCCTCGCACCGCGGGTGACAGCCGGATTCCGGTCGATCGAATCGCGAGTTTCGTGCCGGTCGAGACCCCAGTGGTGGAGTATCTCCACGAGCCGGCCGGCGAGGTAGCCGAGCAGATCGCCCGCTACGTCGCCCGGCTGATCGACCATCGGTCGACGCTTCAGGTGGGCCTCGGCCGAGTACCGAACGAGATGCTGGCTCACCTGACCAACCGGCGCGACCTGGCGATCCACTCGGACGTCATCACGGAGCCGATCGTCGATCTCGTCGCCGCCGGCGTCGTCACCGGCCCGGTGGCGACGAGCTGGGCAATGGGCTCGAGGCGCCTCTACGACCTGGTGGACGACGATGCCAGATTCACCTTTCATCCGATCGAGTACATCTGCGACCCAACGGTCATCGGGAGCCAGGAGCGGATGGTGTCGGTGACCCAGGCCTTCACCATCGACCTCACCGGTCAGGTGTCAACCGAAAGCCTCGACGGCGCGCTGTACGGGGGAGTCTCCACCGGACCGGCGTTTCACCGCGGGGCCCTTGCCTCTCCCGGCGGAATGGCAATCGTCTGCCTCGCCTCGCGGACCCCAGCCGGCCGGTCTGCCATCTCGCTCGAGCTTGGGCCCGGCGAGGCGGTGGCGATCCCACGGGCGGACGTGCACTGGGTGATCACCGAGTACGGCACCGCATACCTGTTCGGCCGCTCGCTTGCCGAGCGCGCGGTCGCACTGATCGAGATCGCGCATCCCGATGTCCGCAGGGAGTTGCTCGACGCCGCCATCGAGAGGGACCTTGTCGGTGCCACGCAGCAGCTGCGCAGCCGCACCGCCTATCCGGTAGCCCAGGTGCGCGACGTCCGGCTGAACGATGACCGCGAGGTGCGCCTGCGCCCCACGCGCACGAGCGACACCCAAGCGATGCAGGACCTCTTCTATCGACTCAGCGAGGACGACCGGGAGACCCGGTTCCTCCACAAGCTGAAATCGCTCACCGACACGGCCGCCCAACACCTCTGCAGCGTCGACTACGAGGAGGAGATGGCCTTTGCCGCCGTCGTCGGGCCGTCGGCGCACGAACGCATCGTGGCCGCCAGCTGCTACTACCTGAGTCCCGCCACCCGCCTGGCCGAGGTCGCGTACATGGTGGATCCGGACTGGCAGGGCGTGGGCCTCGGAGGAATCCTGCACGCGAGACTCGTCGAGTACGCCCGCGAGCACGGCGCTCGCGGCCTGACCGCGGACATGTTGCTCGGCAATTCACGCATGATGCGCGTCTTCAAACGCGGCGATCACTCGCTAAGCATCAAGACGGACGCGGGCGTCCAAGAGCTGACCATGCTCTTCTAACGGCCATGATCGTGCGGAGCGCGAGCCGGAGGCGACATGTGACGGAGTCGGCCGTACCATCGCTCCCGTGAGCCCGGGCGAGAGGATCAGGCGCCGAGCTGGGGCACGGATGCTTACAGGTGACGCCCCCGATCGGGCCCGCCGAGCGCGGGACGGTCGGCAGTGAACGGCCTATCCGCAAGGAGCGGCTCAACCTGCGCTGCGGCGGCGCGGGATCGGTCCGCCTACACGCCCGACCGACTGGCCGAGCGGATGCTGGCGTCGGGTCGCGCCCGGGAGGGCGAGCGCAAGCTCGTGACCGTGCTGTTCGCAGACGTGGTCGGCTCGATGGAGTTGGCCGAGCGGCTCGGCCCGGAGGAGTGGCGGCGCGTGATGGATCGCTGCTTGGCGATCCTGTGCGAGGGGGTCCACCGCTTCGATGGGATGGTCGACCAGTTCACGGGCGATGGGCTGATGGCTCTGTTTGGGGCGCCCCTCGCACAGGAGGACCACGCCGCCCGCGCCTGTCACGCGGCGCTGCGGCTGCTGGAGCAGCTCACCGGCTACGCAGCCGAGCTGCGCCGCGCCCGCGGGTTGGAGTTTGCCGTCCGCATCGGGCTGAACTCCGGCGAGGTGGTGACGGGGCCGATCGGGGACGACCTGACACTGCAATACGCCGCCGTGGGCCACGCGGTCGGGTTGGGGCGGCGGGTCGAGTCGCTTGCGGCCCCGAACACCACGTTCGTGTCGCAGGACACGGCGACGCTGGTGGAGGGCTACTTCGAGCTGCGCGATCGCGGCATGCGCGAGGTCAAGGGCGTGAGCGAGCCGGTGCGTGTCTATGAGCTGGCGGGGCTGGGGCGCCTGCGAAGCCATCTCGAGGTATCGCGGGCGCGCGGCCTGTCGCGGTTCGTGGGGCGCGAGCGGGAGCTGGCGGCGCTCCAGTCGGCGCTCGCGAGCGCCCGAGAGGGCTCCGGCCAGGTGGTGGGGATCGTGGGAGAGGCGGGGATCGGCAAGAGCCGACTCTGCTACGAGTTCGGCGAGCGCTGCCGGAGGAGCGGGATCGAGGTGTCGGCCGGGCAGTGCACCGCCCGCGGCGCGCGCCAGCCGCTGCTGCTTGTGCGCGAACTCGTGCGCTCCGTCTTCGGCGTCACCGACTGGGATACCGAGCGGGCGGTGCGCGACAAGGTGGCGGGCCGGACCATTCTCCTCGACCCGTCGGTCGAAGACGAGCTGCCGCTCATCCTCGAGTTGCTCGGAATCCCAGGCGATGGGCCCTCCGCGGGCTCGGAGCGAGATGGCAAGCTGCTCTTTCCGACACTGAGGCGCCTGCTGCTCGGCGGGCCGGGGACTGGGCCGCGCGTGATCGTGGCCGAGGAGCTGCGCTGGATCGATCCACCGAGCGAGGCGTTCCTGAAGTCGCTCGCCGAGGCGCTGTCCCCCACACCCACCCTGTTGGTGGCGAGTTTTCGGCCTGAATACCGGGCCCGTTGGCTCCGGGCCTTCAATTACACGGCGCTTCCGCTGAGACCGCTCGATGAACCGTCGCTTGCCGCCCTTCTCCGCGATCGGCTCGGCACCGATCCCTCGCTCGTGCGGCTGGCCGAGCGCATCCCGGACCGTGCGGGCGGCAACCCCTTCTTCGTGGAGGAGCTGATCCGCGACATGGTCGAGAGCGGTGGCCTCGAGGGCGAGCGCGGCGCCTTTCGGGCCGCCGCTCCGATCGACGAGGCGGCGCTGCCCGCCACGGTGCAGACGGTGCTTGCGGCGCGCATCGACCGGCTCTCCCAGCGGGACCGGACCGTCCTGCAGGCCGCGGCGGTGATCGGGCACCGGTTCACCGAGCCACTGCTGAAGCGAGTGACCGGGCTCGATGACAAGGAGTTGGGTGCAGCGCTACGAGCGCTGGTCGGGGCCGATCTGCTCGTCCGGAGCGCTACAACCGCAGCCGGGTTCGCCTTCAAGCACGACCTCACCCAGGAGGTCGCCTACCGCTCCGAGCTCAGCGAGCGGCGCGCGCGCATCCACGGCGCCGTGGCGCGCGCCCTCGAGCAGCAACACCCCGACAAGCGCGACGAGCTCGCGGCGCTGATAACACACCACCTCGAAGAAGCCGGCGAGAGCACGCAGCGCTACAGGGACGCCCACGGGCCAGCACCGCGCGGAGGACGCCGCTGACCCCGCGGAACGTGTTGCCGCGGGTGGTCACGTAGCGTTTGCGGGCGGTTGCAAGCGTGCTCGAGCCTGCAGCCGAAGCTCTCGGCCAGCGCGCGCCCGTTCTCCAGGGCGATCGACGGTCTGCTCGACCGCATGCACACCCTGCTCGGTCCAGTCAACGAGAACGATGTACCTGGGCATCCCTTTCTCCTCCTTCACGTGGTCGCGACCCCGACAGCCGCGCGGTGCCCCGCCGCCACCGCCGCGACACCCAACCCGTGTGGCCGTGTCGCTCGATCGCGACAACAGCCTGCCCTCACGCGGTGAACCGGGGGCGGGTACACGGCCGGTCCGGGCTCTCCTGGCACGACCCTCTCGACGCCGGCTTGGATGACTCCTCGCCCGGCGAATCTAGGCCGCGGCGGGTACGCCGGCGGGCACCGGCCCGAGCACGCGACGCGTGTAGTCGTTTTCGAAGCGGCCCTCCGGATCGAGCCGAGCCCGCACCGTCGCGAAGCGCTCCCACTCGGGATAGCGGGGGGCGAGCGTGGCCGCCGTCTGGTAGTGGCGCTTGCCCCAGTGCGGACGCCCGCCGTACTCGTCCATGATCGCCTCGACGCCGCGGAAGTAGGTCTCGTACTCCATGCCCAGGTACTGGTGCACGGCGATATAGGCGGTGGGGCGGCCGTGCGCGGTGGACAGGAGGGCGTCGTCGGGCGCCACCACGCGCAACTCGATGGGGAAGCCGACCGGCAGCCGGCGGCGCTCGATCAGGGTCAGCACGCGCTCGAGCGCCTCGGCGGCGTGCTCGCGCGGGATCCCGTACTCCATCTCCGTGAACCGGACCAGGCGGACGTTGGCGAACACGCGGTTGCTCGCGTCGAGGTGCTCGGCGCCCCCGAGCACCGAGGCGATGCCGCGGTTGAGCGACGGGATCAGCGCCGGGACTCGCCGTCCGAGCCGGCAGGCCAGGCCGAGCGCGGCGTTCTCCAGCAGCACGTCACGGAGGAAGGCCTTGGCGCGGCCCGGCGGCTCGGGTGGCCGGTCGGTGCGCTGCGAGGTGAGGGTGAGCGCCCTCCGCGTGTAGGGCATCACGAAGGCCTCGAAGTGATCGTGGGCGTCCACCTGCCGGTCGAGTCCGGCCAGCACGTCGTCGAGTGGGCGCGGCGCGTCCACCCGATGGACGGTGAAGGCGGGAACGCAGCGCAGGGTCACCGCCGTGATCGCGCCCAGGGCGCCCAGGCTCACCTGGGCCGCCCGCAGCTCGTCGCCTTCGCTGATCTCCCGCAGCTCGCCCGACCCGTCCACCAGTCGCACGGCGCTCACCCGCGACGAGATGTTGCCGAACCGCCCGCCCGTGCCGTGGGTCGCCGTGGAGATGGCCCCGGCGAGCGTCTGCGGATCCACGTCGCCCTGGTTCTCCATGGCCAGGCCCCGGGCCTGCAGCTCCTCGCCCAGCCTGCGCAGGGTGATGCCAGCCTCCACGGTCACCTCGTGGCCGTCGACTTCGAGCACCCGGTCCATCCCGGCGAGGTCGACCATCACGCCGTCCGTGCAGGCGATGTCGGTGAACGAGTGCCCCGAGCCCGCGACCTTCACCCGCGGGGCTGCGGCCACGATCCGGGCGAGCTCCTCCTCCGACTCCGGACGCTCGATGCGGGCCGGCGCGCAGCGCTGCTGGCGGGCCCAGTTCGTCCAGGTAGCCAAGCGGCTACGAGGCCGCCGACTCCGCCACGGCCTGGCCCGCCTCTTCCACGCGGTCGGGGTCAGGGGTCCAGTGCGCCTCCGGATCGATCGGCGTGTCGCGCAGATAGGCCTCGGCGTCGAGCGCGGCCATACAGCCGGTGCCGGCGGCCGTGACCGCCTGGCGGTAGACACGGTCGGTCAGGTCGCCGGCGGCGAACACCCCGGCGAGCTTGGTCTTGGTCGAGCGGCCCTCGACGAGCACGTAGCCCTCGTCGTCCACGGGCAGCCGATCGGCCACCAGGTGAGAGTTGGGCTTGTGGCCGATGGCCACGAAGGCCCCGGTCACCATGAGCTCCTTATGCGAGCCGTCCTCGGTGTTCTCGAGCACGGCCTTCGCGAGCGAGCCGTTTTCTCCGGGCTCGAAGCGCTCCACCACGTAGGGCGTGATCAGCTCGATGTTGTCCATGGACTTCGCCCGGTCGAGCATGATCGCCGAGGCGCGGAACTCGTCGCGGCGGTGCACGATGCCCACCTTTCCGGCGAACTTGGCCAGGAAGGTCGCATCCTCCATCGCGGTGTCGCCCCCGCCGATCACGAGCGTCTCGTGGTCGCGGAAGAAGGCGGCGTCACAGGTGGCGCAGTAGGAGACACCACGCGCCGCGAGCTCGTCCTCGCCGGGCACACCGAGCTTCTTCGGCTCGGCGCCCATCGCGAGGATGACCGCGCGCGTCTTTATCTCCTTGCCCGCCACGGTGACGGTGTGAGGAGACCCGTCGTCTGAGAGATCGATGGCGGTGGCGTCGTCGGTGATGAAGCGCGTGCCGAAACGCTCGGCCTGGTCGCGCAGGTCCTGCATCATCTGCGGACCCATCACGCCCTCGGGATAACCGGGGTAGTTCTCCACGTCGGTGGTCTGCTGGAGCAGCCCGCCCCAGGCGAAGCCCTCGATCACGAGCGGATTTAGGTCCGCGCGCGACGTGTACAGCGCGGCGGTGTAGCCAGCGGGGCCACTGCCCACGATCACGACGTTCTCGGTGTCCTTGACCTCTGTATCCATGTGTTCCCCCATTACTTTACTTTCTGAAGTGTAGCGGAGGCTGCCCGGGCATCGTCACGCTCGCGCTCCCACCGGGTCACGGTACCCCGCAGCTGGACGAACGCGACTATTCCGGGCGGAATCGGCAGCCAGAAGGCGATCACGCGGTAGGTGAGGACGGCCGGGAAGACGATCGACTCGTCCACTCCGAAGAGCGTGAAGGCGCCGATCATCCCGGCGTCCACGGCCCCGACCCCGCCCGCGGGCGAGGGGATCAGGTTGGCCGCCATCCCCACGAAGAAGCCCTGCACGAGCACGGCGAAGGGCACGTCGCCGCCGAAGGCCTCGAAGCTGGCCCAGAGCACGCCGATGTTGGCAGCCCAGAAGCCCACCGCACCGACCACCGCCAGCGCGCCTCGCTGCGGGTGGCGCACGTAGGCGATCGCGGTGCGCACCCCGGTGGCCAGAGTGGCCGGGCCCTTGGCCAGCCGCTGGAGGTAGCGCACCCGCCGGTAGCCGCCGGCGAAGCTCTGGATGCGGCGCTCGAAGTCCTGGGGAATCAGCGCGATCAGCCCGAACACGAGCATCAGCCCCGCGGCGACGGCGGCCGGGACCACGGTGCCGCCGAAGGGCGCGTTGCCGGGAAGGACGTGGGTGCGCAGCAGGATCCCGAAGATCACGAGCGCCGAGAGGTAGACGCCGTAGGTGAGCGTGAGGAAGGCCACCATCCGGCAGGCCGAGCGCCGGCGCGGCATCCCGGCCTTGCGCAGCGCCCAGTAGGTGAGCACGATGCCGCCGGCGCCGGCGGCCGAGAAGATGCGCGTGGCCGCCAGCCCGGCCATGGTGATCAGGTACGACGCCCGCAGGTCGAGCCGGCGGTGGATCTCGTCGTCGCGGGTGCCGCCCAGCACGCCGCGGAACAGCGCCACGTAGGCCCCGAAGGCGAGGACGTTGAAGCCGACGGCGATCACGAGCCAGTACCAGACGGCGTTGTCGAGGTTGTCCACCGCCTCGTCGGCGCCCACGATCTTCGGGAACAGCACGTAGATGGCGACCACGATCAGGACGATCAGAAGCAGCCCGGTGAAGATCTTGCGGCGGTCCTGCAGCAGCGACTGGAGACTGCCGACGTCCTGGTCCTCGTCGTCCTCGTCACCGGCCTCGCGGTCGAAGTCCGGCCCCTCGTCGGGCAGGAAGTCCTCGCGCTCGATCCGCCGGTGGTCGGTCTTCATCAGCCCGCTCGCGGCTCCAGCCGCTGGATCAGCCGGGCGATCCTCATGATCGCCGGCTCGGCGTGCGGCGCCACGCGCCAGATCCCCTCGGCCAGGGCCAGCCCGGCGAGCAGGTCCATCACGTAGTGCTCGCCGAGATAGACGAGGCCGAAGCCGAGGGTCAGCGAATAGGCCCAGCCGAGCTGCGGCGTGACCGGGCCCTACCTGGGACAGCAAGCGCGTTGCCATGACTGACGTACCGAAGTGGAGGGAGGGCATGGCGGCAAAGGGGTTGCCCTGAAGAGAACTGTAGAGCGGGTTCCAGAGACGTCGCCAGAAGCGCTCGCCCGCCTCGGCCATGATGCGCCGCACCGGGGCCATGTTGCCGTTCTCGCCCGCCCACCAGGGCGGCGCCGTGGGCACGGTCCAGTAGACGACGCAGCCCAGGTCGAAGCAGGCGGACATCATGACCGCCGAGCGAGGGTAGGTGTCGCGGTGCCTGATCAGCAGGTAGGCCAGCGTGCTCTGCGGCACGAGGAACCAGACCCAGTGCACCGCCGAGAGGCCGTAGTCGAGGGCTCGCACCCGGCCGGGGCGGCCGAGCGAACGTTGCAGGCGGATCGTGGGCGGGGTGCCGAGGCCGACGGCCGTGTCGAAGCGGATCGGGTAGTCGACCTTCAGCCGGCGCAGCAGCGCATCCGGGTCGTCGTCGGGCATGTCGAAGTGCGCGAAGTACGCCCACATCTGGAGGGCGTAGATGGATGCGTCGCGCAAGGGGGTGCGGGGCGCGGCCAGCGCGAGCGCGACCGGGGCCGGCCACGACAGCGCCGACACCACAGGGGCCCGGAGCCTCAGGCGGTGCCGGACCAGCGGCGTGGCGACGCCGACCACCACCACACCCCACGCGATCGTTCGCAGGGCGCGAGTGCTTCTCAAGCGGCTGAGGATATCCCTCTCGGCAAGGGACCGTGCACGGTCAAGGAACCCCGCGGAAGGGAGCGAAATGCCTCCGCAATGACCTTCTCGCGCCTCCCGCTCGTCCCGCTCGTCCTCTTCGTGCTGCTCGTGCCCGCCGGCACGGCGCTGTCCGCACCGGCTGATTCCAGCGTCGCCGCCGGCAGCGGCGGCGCGCTCCGCCGGCCCGCCGCTGCAGTCGCGTGGCGGCGGCAGCGTGGCGCCGGCCGCGACCGAGGCGGGGTCGCCCTCCGAGGCCGGGAACTCCGGAGAGGCGGGTGCGCGCGGGCGCGCGTCGCAGGAGGAGGAGCCCACCGCCCCGGGCGGTGGCGAGCAGGATTCCGGCGGCGGCGAGGGCGGCACCGATCAGGGTGGCGAGGAGCAGCCCGCGAATCCCGACGAGCCCGTCGAAGAGCCGTCGGACGACGGCGCCACCGCTCCCGCCGGCGACACCCCCGACGGCGGCGGCGAGGCAGCGGCCACCGACTCGGGCTACGCCTTCCTGCCGTCCACCGGCCTCGAGGTGGCCACGCTCGCGGTGATCGGTCTCGGCCTGCTGATGCTCGGGAGCGCGCTGTTCCCGCGGCGGCGCGTGGCCGCCGGCAGCCGCCGCTAGGCGTTTGCGTCTTCGGCGATCTCGCCGTCCACGCCCAGCGGCGACGACGGCGGGACGGACGGCGCGGCGGGATCCTCGATCGGGCCGGGCATCAGCTCCTCCGGCGACGGTATCTCGATGCCCAGCACCTTCATGCGCCGCTTGAGCGTGCGGTAGGCGTACCCGTAGATCTGGCGCGAGGTGTACCCGTAGGACACGTAGTCGCTCACGTCCTCCACGTAGGGCGGCGCGAACACGTGGGCCGCGCGCGGCACCAGGTCGAGCACGACCCGCTCGACGGTGGCCCGGTGACGGGGATCGTCGTCGATGGCGTCGCGCAGAAAGCGCACACCGAAGGCCACGTGGCGATGCTCGTCGCGCTCGACCAGGCCGAAGCCCTCGCAGAAGCCCGGATACATGCCGTGCTCCACGAAGTAGTCGCGGATCAGGGTCTGGCCGGTGACGGCGAGAAAGCCCTCCACCACCATGTGGTAGATCGTGATGCCCTCCACGAACAGGTCGAGGTCGTTCGGCTTGGCCTGGATGCGCTGGGCGACGTCCCGCAGACCGTCGTTGAACACATCTCGCCACGGCTCGAGCAGCACCTGCTCGACCTCGCGCATGCGGCCGCGCAGGTTCTCGGACGACAGGCACATGACCTCGGCGCCGAAGCGGTCGAAGAACGCAGCGTGGCGCGCCTCGTCCACGAGCTGAGTGGCGAGGAACAGCTCGATCTCGCCGGTCGGGGCGGCCTGGAGGAACGGCGCCAGGTCGGCCGTCACGCGCTCCTCGCCGACGTAGAAGGAGCCGAGGCTCCACATCGTGCTCTCCTGTGCCTCGCGCGGCGACACCACCCAGTGCTCCCGGTCGGTGCTGAAGTCGAGCTCGCTGGCTCGCCAGTTCTGACGTTCCCAGAGCGCGTACAGCTGCCGGTAGTCGAGCAGGCCATGACCGTTCTTGGCCGACGGACCCCCATCGCCACCGGGATCGCCTTGAGCCGGCTGCGCGCCGTTGGCCGCGTACAGGCCCGCGCGGCGGTCCTGCACCTCGCGCTGGCGCGCCTCGCGCTCGATCTCCTCATCGTCCTGACCCTGCGAGCGCGCGATCCAGCGCCCGACGAGGGTCAGCTTGTGGAGCTCGCCCTCGATCGTGGTCAGCTGCCGCTGCATCGCCTCGGAGGGAGACACCTGCCCGGCGGCGATCTGCTGGTACGAGTCGAGCGAGACGGTGGCCGTGCCGGCGACGTCGTGGTCGGGCGGCGGTTCGGCCGTGACCTCGAGCGGGCGCCCGTCGCGGGCACGGAGGTACCACTCGCCGCCCCCGTCACCCGTGACCAGATGGCGCACCGTGAAATCGTGACCCCGCGTCCAGGCGGGGTCCACCAGATAGGGAAGCGAGCGGTAGAGCACGTCCGGCTCGAGCCCGGAGCCCGAGCCGGCGGCGTCGGACATCGAGAGCTCCGCGCCGGCCATGTGGCGCAGCCGCAGCGCCCTGCGGCGCTTGCCTCGGATCCGCACCCGGCCCGACAGCATCAGCCGAAGCGGCCGGGCCGCCCCGGTCACCAGCTCCACCAGCGTGGCGGGCTCGGTCCAGAGGTTGAACTCCGGCTCGCCCTTCCCGTTGTCGGCCGCGGAGCCCGGCTCCTCGACGGTGGCCTTCCCGCCGGAGACCGACACCCGGCGTCGTCCGACGTTGTGGACGTCGAGCACCCAGTCGAGCTCTCCCGGTATCCGCGACGCCGCCACCGGAAGGGCCATCAGAACCAGGCGGGCGGCGAGCTCCGGGTCGCCCGCGGCAATTCGGCGCAGAGCGTCCTGCGAGTCGCTCATCAGCCCGACCTCTCCATGATCCGCACCTCCACGTTGGCCCGCTCAGCGAAGGTACGCGCGTCGTCCTCGCCGCCGATGTGCTCGCCCCAGTGCATCGGCACGGCCAGGCGCGGCTGGATGCGCCGGGCCGCCTCGGCCGCCTCCTGAGCGGTCATCACGTAGACCCCGCTGACCGGAAGGAGGGCCACGTCCACACCGGTCACGCTGTCCATCTCGGGGATGACGTCGGTGTCGCCGGAATGGTAAAGACGCTCCCCGCGGACGTTGACCTCAAAACCCACCCAGCCCGCGTCACGCGGATGGAAGGGGTTGCCCTCGGCGTCGCGCTTGGAAGTGTTGTAGGCGGCCACGGCCGCAACGTGCACGCCGCGCACGATCTCCTCGTCGAGCACCTCGCCCGGGGCGATCGAGTGGACCTGCCCGGTCACGCGCTCCGCCACGGCCGCCGGGCCCACCAGCCAGGTCTCGCGTTTGCGCAGGCGCTCCACGTCCTGGGGCGAGAAGTGGTCGTAGTGTCCATGGGTGATCAGGATGAGGTCCGCGGGAGGCGCTCCCTCGGGCACGCGGTACGGATCTATGTAGACGACCGATCGCCCGACGCGGATGCGAAAGGCCGAGTGGCCGAGCCATTCGAGTGTGTCGAGGAGCACCTTTGCACAGGTTGGCAGGCCGAGGCTCCATATGGAGCTGGTGCGTTTCGCCGCGGGCTCGCCCGCACTCCGAGCGTTATCCCGGCCACCACCACGAGAACGGCGGCCAGCCGCGCGGGCGAGAGCTCGGCCACCCCGAGTAGCGCCGCGCAGGCCAACGCGCTCACCGGCAGGACGCCCGAGAAGAGCCCGGCGCGCTCCACACCGAGGAGCCCGACGGCCGAGTACCAGCAGACGAACCCGCCGGTGGTCACCGCCGCGCCCAGGTAGGCGATGGCGGTGAGTTCGGCCGTGGTGGGGACGACCAGACCCGGGCCCCCTTCGACCAAGCTCCACAGCGCCAGCAGCGGAAGCGCGAACAAGCAGGCGTAGGCCGACACGACCAGCGGGCCCAGCCGGGCCAGGTGCGGAGACGCCAGCAGCGAGAAGGACGCCTCGCAGGCCAGGGCCCCGAGCGCGAGCCCCAGGCCGAGCATGGTGATGCCGCCGTCCGCCCACTGCACGCCCGCGGCCCCCACTGACACCACGAGCCCGGCCAGCAGCACGCGTCCACTCAGCGGCCGGCGCTCGAGCAGCGGCGCGGCCACGGCCAGCACCACCGGCACGCAGCCGATGATCACGCCGACGGTGGCGGGGTCGGTCTCGCGCACGCCCTCGATCACGAACAGGTTGAAGGCCACCAGGCCGGTGGCCGCGAGACCCGCCAGGCCCGCGGTCTCCCGTCGGGTCAGCCGCGGCAGTCGCCCGCGAGCAAGCGCGAGCAGGATCGCCGCGGCGATCAGGTAGCGCAGGAACTGGCCATCGGGCACGGGGTAGCCCTCGAGCACGTCCGAAGCGGCCACGAGCGAGCCCACCAGCGCCAGCGCCAGGGTGGCCAACAGGCCTCCGCGGAGGGTGGGGCTCAAGAACCGCGCCGGCTTCCGGCCAGCGCCACCGCGGCCAGGGCGATGTACACGCCGCCCGTAGCCCAGCGCCGGCGGCGCTCCAGCACGGCGCTGCCGCGCACCCAGGCCCCGAGGGAGCCGGCGGCCAGGGCATAGAGCAGGTCCACCGCCAACCCGATGACCATCAGCAGGAGCCCGAGGGTCAGTACCTGGAGCCAGGCCTGGCCGGCGTTCGGGTCGACGAACTGGGGCAGGAACGCGAGGAAGAAGAGAGCGACCTTCGGGTTCAGCAGGTTGACCACGAAGCCCTCGGCGTACACCCGCCGCGCCGGCACGTCTGCCCGGGCCTCGCCCGGCGTGCCGGCGTCGCGCGCGAGCAGGGTGCGCACGCCGAGGTAGAGCAGGTAGGCGGCCCCGGCGTACTTGACGATGTTGAAGGCGGTGGCCGAGGAGGCCAGGGCAGCGGACAACCCAACGGCGGCGGCCGCGACGTGCACGAGCGTGGCCGTCTCCACCCCGAAGGCGGAGGCCAAACCCGCCGCGCGACCCTGATCGATGCTGCGGGTGACGATGTAGATCAGGTTCGGGCCGGGAACGGCAACGAGCACGAGGGCGCTGACGGCAAAGAGGGCGAGGGTGGCCGGCTCGGGCATCACAGCCACCGTATGATCGAAGTGGTCCGCCTGGAAGTACCAGTCGTCTCGTCCGATCGTGTACCAGTTCTCGTGACCCAGCTCGACCTGCTCCTGACCCTGAACCGCTGCCTCCCCTCCCTGCGCGTGCAGATCGAGGAGCAGTTGCGCGACGCCGTGCGGACCGGCCGGCTCGCGCCCGGCAGCGCCCTGCCCTCCACGCGCGGGCTGGCCGAGGAGCTGTCGGTCTCGCGCGGCGTGGTGGTGGAGGCCTACTCCCAGCTCGTGGCCGAGGGCTACCTCGTGGCTCGCCAGGGCGGTCCGACGCGCGTGGCCTCGGCGGCTGCGGCGGCCACCGCTCCGGGAGCGCCCGTGCCGGTGGCCGGTCGTGCGCCCCTCTACGACTTTCGGCCCGGGGCGCCTGACGTCTCCCTGTTCCCGCGCGCCGCGTGGCTGGCCTCGCTGCGTCGCGCGCTGCGCGATGCGCCCGACGCGCGCTTCGACTACGGCGATCCCCGCGGAGCGCCCGAGCTGCGCACGGCGCTGGTGGGCTACCTGGGGCGCGTCCGCGGGGTGGCCTGCGACTCGGAGCGGGTGATCGTGACATCGGGCATGGCCCAGGGCATGGCCCTGTTCGGCCGGGTGATGGCCGCGCGAGGCGCCACGGCGATCGCGGTCGAGGATCCGTCGAGCGCGCCCGGGCGACGCCAGCTGGCCTCCACCGGCCTGGAGCCGGTGCCACTACCCGTGGACGGCGATGGCCTGCGGATCGAGCTGCTGGAGGCCGGCCTCGCCGGCACCTCCCCGAAGGTCGTGCAGGTCACCCCGGCGCATCAGTTTCCGATGGGGGTGGTGCTCTCCCCCGCACGGCGCGCCGCGCTGCTCGAGTGGGCGGGCCGCTGCGATGGTCTGGTGCTGGAGGACGACTACGACGCCGAGTACCGCTACGACCGCCAGCCGGTCGGCGCCCTGCAGGGGCTGGCGCCCGAGTGCGTGACCTACGCCGGCTCGGTCTCCAAGACACTGGCGCCCGGCCTCCGGCTGGGCTGGATGGTCGCTCCCGAGCAGCTGGCATCCGATCTGGTGGCGGCGAAGGAGCGCGACGACCTCGGCACCCCGGTGGTCGAGCAGCTCGCCCTCGCCGACTTCCTCGGCCGCGGCGAGCTCGACCGCCACCTCCGTCGCACCCGCGCGGTCTACCGCGGCCGCCGCGACGCCCTGGTGGCGGCGCTCGCTCGTCACCTGCCCGAAGCGGAGCCCACCGGGGTCGCCGCCGGGCTGCACCTCGTGGCCGAGCTCCCGGAGGCCACCGACGAGACGGCCCTGCTCGACCGCGCCCGCGCGCGGGACGTCGGCCTGGCCGGGCTGTCCGAGCACGCCGTCGCGCCGGCGCCGCCGGCGCTGCTGCTGGGCTACGGCCGCATCGCGGAGCCGGCGATCGAGGCGGGCGTGCGCGCGCTCCGAGATAGCCTGCGCACATGAGCTACGAGACCGTGATCTGGGAGCTGTCGGACGGCGTCGGGCGCATCACCCTCAACCGCCCGGACTCCCTCAACGCCTGGACCGAGGAGTTTGGCCGTGAGCTGAAGCAGGTGGTCACCGGGGACGCCGCCGAGCCCGCCGTGCGGGCGGTGCTGGTGACCGGAGCCGGGCGGGGCTTCTCCTCCGGAGCCGATCTCAAGGCTGGCTTCGATCCCCACCCCGACGACGGGATGCCCGACCTGCGCAAGGAGCTGCACGACGTCTACCACCCGATCATCGCCGGGGTGCGCCTGCTCGAGAAGCCGGTGATCGCCGCGGTCAACGGGCCGGCGGTGGGCATCGGCGCCTCGCTCGCGCTGGCGTGTGACCTCGTGCTGGCCGCGGAGTCAGCCTTCTTCGGCCTCGCCTTCGTGAACATCGGGCTCATGCCCGACGGCGGCTCGACGCTCTTCGTGCCGGCCGCGGTGGGCAAGGCCCGCGCCTTCCAGATGGCGCTCCTGGGCGAGCGCGTGCCCGCCGCACAGGCCCTCGACTGGGGCTTGGTCAACCGGGTGCTTCCGGACGCGGAGCTGCTCCCCGAGGCCGACGCGCTGGTGGAGCGCATGGCCAAGGGACCCACTCGCTCCTACGCCGGCTCCAAGCGCGCGCTCAACCGGATGCTCTATCCCGACCTCGAGGGCCAGCTCGATCTCGAGGCCGACCTGCAGCACGAGCTCGCTCGCACCCAGGACTTCCAGGAGGGCGTGGCCGCCTTCGTGGAGAAGCGCGACCCGGCCTTTCAGGGGGCCTGAGCGCGCCCCGGCGCCACTCCCTAGTGGCGAACCGCCCAATTTCGGGGCATACGGCACGAAGTGGAGCCCTCGTCCGGGCCGCGGATATGATCACCCGCGCCTTGCTCGGGCGCCGTTCTCACCTTGGTCTGACCGCCACGTTCGCCGTGGCCATCCTGGCCATGCTCGTGTTCGCGCCGGGCGCCCTGGCGGACGCCTTCACGCCCGAGTCGGGCGGCTCTCAGAACGCCGACGACATCGACACGCTCTACAAGATCACGCTCTACATCGGGATCGTGATCTTCCTGGGCGTCGAGGGGACGCTGCTCTATTCGCTGGTCAAGTACCGCGCGCGACGCGGCGGCCCCGAGCCGGAGCAGATCCACGGCAACACGCCGCTCGAGATCGGCTGGACGATCGGGGCCGCGCTCATCCTCGTGGTGCTCACGGTGGTGACGTTCGTGTACCTGCCCGACATCGAGAACCCGCCGGCCTCGGGGCCCGACGGCCTGCGCGCCGACCGCTCCTTCTTCGCGTCGATCGACCAGCCCGCGCCGCCCCGCGACGGCGGTCCGATCCTGCGCCTCGAGGTCAACGGCCAGCAGTACCTCTGGCGCTACGACTACGGCGGGGGCGATCAGCTGTACGCCTACTACGAGATGGTGGTGCCCACCGACACGACGGTCGTGCTCGAGGTCACGTCATCCGACGTGCAGCACTCCTGGTGGATCCCCAAGCTCGGCGGCAAGGTCGACGCCGTGCCCGGACACACCAACGAGACCTGGTTCAAGATCCCGGCGGGCCGGGAGGGCACCTACTTCGGGCAGTGCGCCGAGCTATGCGGGGCCAACCACGCGGACATGCGCGCGCAGGTACGCGCCGTGACCCCAAACGAGTTCGAGACCTGGGCCGAGCGCACGCGTGAGGAGCTCTCGACCTCGACTGAGGACCTGGCCGAGCAGCGCCAGCGGCGCGAGGGGAGCGAGGACGAGTAGTGGAAGCCGGTAGCGCAACCGGCACGCGGCGGCCGGTGGCCCGCCCCGAGGTGATGCTCCACGGCATGAGCACGCCGCCGCGCGGCTGGCTCGCCTGGCTCACCACCACCGATCACAAGAAGATCGGGATCCTCTACATCTTCACCGCCTTCGTGTTCATGCTGGTGGGCGGCGTGGAGGCGCTGATCATGCGCCTCCAGCTGAGCGAGGCGGAGAACACCCTCGTCTCGCCCGAGACCTACAACGGCCTCGTGACGATGCACGGAACCACCATGGTGTTCCTGTTCGTGATCCCCCTGATCGCGGGCTTCGGCAACTACCTGGTTCCGCTGATGGTGGGTGCCCGGGACATGGCCTTCCCGCGGCTCAACGCCCTGTCCTACTGGCTCACCCTGTTCGGCGGCGTCGCCTTCTACTGCTCGCTCTTCTTCGAGCCGCCGCAGGCCGGCTGGACCTCGTACGCCCCGCTGTCGGACGACCTCTACTCGCCCGGCGGAGGGATAGACGCCTGGATATTCCTGATCCACCTCACCGGACTGTCGTCGCTGGTGGGGGCGATCAACTTCGTGGCCACGATCCACAACATGCGCGCGCCCGGCATGAGCTGGGGCCGCATGCCGCTGTTCGTGTGGTCGATCCTCGTGTTCAGCTACCTGCTGATCGCCGCCCTGCCCTGCATCGCGGCCGCGGTGACGATGCTGCTCACCGACCGCCACTTCGGCACCGCCTTCTTCGACCCCACCGGTGGCGGTGATCCGCTGCTGTGGCAGCACCTGTTCTGGTTCTTCGGACACCCCGAGGTCTACATCATGGTGCTGCCCGCGTTCGGGATGGTCTCGGAGATCCTGCCGGTGTTCGCCCGCAAGCCGATCTTCGGCTACAAGGCGATCGCCGCCGCCACCGTGGCCATCGCGTTCCTCGGCCTGCTGGTGTGGGCGCACCACATGTTCACCACGCCGACCGCGACCGTGGTGCTGGCCTTCTTCATGCTCTCCTCGTTCACGATCGCGGTGCCCACCGGCATCAAGATCTTCAACTGGATCGCCACGCTGTGGCGGGGCTCGATCGTGTTCAAGACGCCGCTCTACTTCGCCGCAGCGCTGCCCGCTCTGTTCGTGATCGGCGGCATCTCGGGCATCCAGCTGGCCATCTTCCCGGTGGACTGGCAGCTCCACGACAGCTACTTCGTGGTGGCCCACTTCCACTACACGATCTTCGGCGGCGGCGTGTTCGGGTACTTCGCCGGGCTCTACTACTGGTTCCCGAAGATGACCGGCCGCATGCTCTCGGAGACCCTCGGCAAGTGGTCGTTCTGGCTGATGTTCATCGGCTTCAACGTGACCTTCCTGATCCAGCACTCCGCGGGCCTGTCGGGCATGCCCCGGCGCGTGTACGACTACAGCGAGCAGCTGAACGTGGAGGTCTACAACCAGATCTCGACCTTCGGCTCGTTCCTGCTCGGCGTGGGCGTGGTGGTCACCCTGGTCAACGTCATCCTCAGCCTCCGTTCCGGAAAGAAGGCGGGCAACGACCCGTGGAAGGGCAACACGCTCGAGTGGTTCACGAGCTCGCCTCCGCCCGCCAACAACTTCGACGTGATCCCGCGAGTGCGCAGCGTGGAGCCGATGAAGGACATCCGCCGCGAGGTGGCCGCCGCCGCCCAGGGCGAAGAGACGTCGGCTCAGCCCCTGTCCTCGCGCGGCGTCTAGCGGTGTGAGCGCCGCGCCCTCGACCGGCTTCCGGCGGCTGGCGCTCGCCACGCTCGCGGCCACCTTCGCGCTCATAATCCTCGGCGGCATCGTCCGGGTCTCCGATTCGGGCCTCGGGTGCGGGCCCGCGGGCTCGGGCTTCAGCGGCTGGCCGTTCTGCAACGGCGACGTGGTGCCGGGGCTCGACCTCAACACCATCATCGAGTACGCCCACCGAGTGCTCGCCATGGTCGTGGGCCTGATGATCCTGTCGCTGTTCGTGCTGGCCTGGAAGCGCCACCGCGAGTATCGCCTGCCCACCGGCGTGCTGCTCGTACTGGTGGCCGCGCAGGGCCTGCTCGGCGGTCTCACCGTGGAGGAGAACCTCGAGGAGGCCTACGTCGCGGCCCACCTCGGCCTGGCCATGCTCCTGCTCGGCATCGAGCTGTATGTGGTGCGTTCCACCCGCGGCGTGCGCTCACAGGACGGAGGGCCGGGAGTCCGGCTGCTGGCCGTCGCCGCCACGGCGGCGGTGTTCTGCACGATCGTGGCCGGCGGCTACATGGCCGGGACGCAGAACTACGGGCGCGCCGACTACCAGCTCGGGCAGGGCGCCCACCACGCCTGCGGCAAGCAGTTCCCCACCTGCAACGGCGAGTTCATGCCCTTCGGGCGTGCCGAGCTCGTGGACATCCACCTCACCCACCGCGCCTTCATGTACCTGGCCTCGATCCTCGTCATCGCCCTGGCAGTGGTGGCACTGCGCCGCCGACTGGCCACGCGCTACGCCTGGGCGCTCCTCGGCGTGCTGTTCACCCAGGTGGTGGTGGGCGCGCTGAACGTCTGGCTCGACGAGTACGAGCTCCTGATCCTGCTCCACCTCGCGCTGGGCACACTGCTGTGGGCGGCCGCCCTCGGCATGACCCTCCAGCTGTCTCCCGCCACCGAGCCGGCTCGTCGCGGCCGGACATCGGCGGTCACGGCATGAGCGGCACGGCCGCCTCCACCACCGCGGTCCGCTCCGGCTGGCGAGTGGTGGTGGCCGACTACTTCGACCTGTGCAAGCCGAAGGTCCAGTCGCTGCTGCTGTTCATCACGGTCACCACGATGTTCGTGGCCGGCGATCCGTCGCTCTCACTCGTGCTGCTCACCTGTCTCGGCGGCGCTCTGTCCGCAGGCGGCGCCGGTGCGATCAACCACTACCTGGACCGCGACCTCGACCGGCTGATGACACGGACCGCGGATCGCCCGGTGGCCTCCGGCCGGGTGGCTCCGGCCGCGGCGCTGTGGTTCGGCATCACCCTGGGGGTGGCCTCGTTCGTCCTGCTGGCGGTGACGGTCAATCCGCTGGCGGCGGCCCTGTCGCTGTCGGGACTGCTCGGCTACGTGTTCGTCTACACGCTCTGGCTCAAGCGCTCGACGCCCCAGAACATCGTGATCGGCGGCGCGGCCGGCGCCGTGCCTCCGCTGGTGGCCTGGGCGGCGGTGACCGGCGAGCTCACCGGCACGCCGATCTACCTGTTCGCCATCGTCTTCTTCTGGACCCCGCCGCACTTCTGGGCGCTGTCGCTCCTGATGAAGGACGACTACGCGCGCGCGGGCGTGCCCATGCTCCCGGTGGTGCGCGGCGAGCGCGAGACGCGCCGACAGATCCTGCTCTACACCATCCTGCTCTACGCCGTGAGCCAGCTCCCGTTCTGCGCAGGGGCGTTCGGCCCCGCCTATCTGGTGGCCTCGATCGGGCTCGGAGCGGTGTTCATCTACGGAGCGGTGCGGCTGATGCGCCGCGCCGACCGCCGCTCGGCCCTGCGCCTCTACCTCTACTCGCTCGCCTACCTGGCGGCGCTGTTCGCGGCGATGGTGGTGGACGTCCGGCTGTAGGGCTCTTCCCCGCGCGCTCCGCGTTCCGCTCGGGGCGTGCGCGCTGGCGCGAGCGTGGTCCGTTTGGCTGGGGAAGGGGAACGTAGCCGGGTCGCTCGGTCCTGGGGGCGTCCGACGACTAACTCCCCCTGTGGGGGCACTAACTCGTCGGACCCCCTCCAAGACGCCCAGTCCCATCCCCTTCCCCAGCCAATCGTGGGCGTCCCGAAGCGCCGCGCAGCGCCCGAGCGGACGCAGCGGCGCGGAGGCCGGGCCGCCTACTCCACCGACCGCTGCCGCGCCAGCTCGCGTCCCAGCGGCAACGTGCCCGCCTCGAGGCCCTGGTCGGCGCGGATGACGTGCATCACCGCGTTGATCAGCGCGAGGTGGGTGAAGGCCTGGGGGTAGTTGCCCTGGTGGCGCCCGGAGCGGGCGTCGATCTCCTCGGCGTAGAGCCCGAGCGGGCTGGCGTAGCCGAGCAGCTTGCCGCACAGGTCACGGGCCCGGTCGACCTCGCCGATCTCGACCAGCGCCGACACGAGCCAGAAGGAGCAGATGGTGAAGGTGCCCTCCTCTCCCTTCAGGCCGTCGTCGGTCTCGCTGACGCGATAGCGGAGCACCAGGCCGTCCTCGGTGAGCTCGTCGGCGATCGCGAGCACCGTGGCCCGGATGCGCTCGTCGTCGGGCGGCAGGAAGCGAGTGAGCACCATCATCAGGACGGACGCGTCCAGGGCATCGGTGTCGTAGTGCTGGGTGAACACCCCGCGCTCGTCGAGCGCGTTGTCGAACATGTCCTGGCGGATCTCCTCGGCCGCCGACTGCCAGCGGGCGGCGAACTCGAGCTCGCCCCGTATCTCGGCCAGGCGGGCGCCGCGGTCGGCCGCCACCCAGCACATCAGCTTCGACGAGGTGAAGTGCTGGGGATCGCCGCGCACCTCCCAGATGCCGCGGTCGGGCTCGCGCCACTTCTCGAGCGCCGTCTCCACCTGACGCTTGAGGATCGGCCAGAGCCGCTCCGGCAGATGGTCGCGGGACTTGGTGTGCAGGTAGACGGAGTCGAGCAGCGCGCCCCAGACGTCGTGCTGCTCCTGGTCGAAGGCCCCGTTGCCCACCCGCACCGGCCGCGCGTCCTCGTAGCCCGA
The DNA here is from genome assembly GCA_963751105.1 of uncultured Thermoleophilaceae bacterium. Lineage (GTDB taxonomy): Bacteria > Actinomycetota > Thermoleophilia > Solirubrobacterales > Thermoleophilaceae > JACVRW01. The sequence continues at coordinate 2,183,477 of CAVVTG010000002.1, forward strand.
CAGGTGGTCCAGCGTCGCCTCGGTCAGCTGAGCCTCGCCTCCGATGCCGTACATGATCTGGAGCTGGTCCTCCTCCTTCTCGGCCACGTCGGCGATGAAGTAGAAGAAGTCGTTGGCCTCCCAGTCGAAGCCGAGGGTGTACAGGCCCCAGAGCATGAACGTGGCGTCGCGGATCCAGGTGAAGCGGTAGTCCCAGTTGCGCTCGCCGCCGGGCGACTCGGGCAGCGAGGTGGTGGCCGCGGCCACCAGCGCTCCCGTGGGCGAGTACGAGAGGCCCTTGAGGGTCAGGGCGGCGCGCTGCAGGTGGGTGCGCCAGGGATGGTCGGGGAACTGGCCGTGGTCGAGCCAGTGCTGCCAGTGGTGGGCGGTCCAGACGAGCCGGTCGTAGGCGTCCTCGTAGTTGGTGGGCGCCGGGTGATCGGACCAGGACAGGGCGACGAACAGGGTGTCGCCCTCCTTCATCAGCGTGCGGCCGGTGGCCCGCGGGCCCTCGAAGCCGACGTTCATGTCGGTGGTGAGCCTGAGGTCGCACTCCGCGCCCTCGGCGCGGCAGGTGGCCTCGTGGTAGCCCTCGCCGGCGTACTCCCACTCCCCGTTGAGCCGCCCGTACTCGAAGCGGGGCTCGCAGTCGAGCGTGACCTGGACCTCGCCGTTGACGCAGCGAACGAGGCGCAGCAGCACGTGGTCGGCGTCGTAGTCGGTGGGCGCACGACGATGCGTGCCCGAGCGGTCGTGCTCGTGGTGCCAGGGGCCGATCAGCAGCACGTCGCGCACGATGATCCAGCCCCCGCTCGTGCCCCAGCTCGTCTCCACCACCATCGTGCCGGGCAGGTAGCGGCGCGCCGCCGGGACGGCCAAGTCGGCCGGACCGAGACGGAACACGCCCGCGTCGCGGTCGAGAACGGCGCCGAAGACGCTGGGCGAGTCGAAGCGCGGCAGGCACATCCACTCGACGTTGCCGTTTGGAGCAACCAGCGCGCAGGTCTCGCAGTCGGACAGGAAGGCGTATTCGGCGATCGGCGGAAACTGCGAGGCGCCGATCCCGCCCTGCGGGACCCAGGTGCTCATAGCCGGGCGGCCGCCGCCTCGTCGAGAAGGACGGTCACCGGAGCGTCCACCAGCGATCCCGGTGCCCGCGGGTCGGGGCGGCCGAGGAACGCGCGCGCCACGGCATCGGCCTTCCCCTCGCCCGTCACCAGGAACACGATCTGGCGAGCGGCGTCCACGACCGGAAGAGTAAGCGTGATGCGGGACACCAGCGGCGCCATCCCCGGGGTCTCCACGCCGACCGCCCGGCGCTCCCGCTCCCCGAGGGCGTCGTCGCCCGGAAACAGGGAGCAGATGTGGGCGTCGGGCCCGAGGCCGACGATCATCAGGTCGAAGGCCTCGAGGCCCGCATCGTTCAGCTCGCGCTCGTAGGCGGCGGCGCCCTCCTGCGGCCCCAGCTCGCCCTGCATGCGATGCACCTCGGCCCCGTCGGTCTTCGACAGCAGCGCCGTCTCGACCATGCCGAAGTTCGAGTGCTCGTGGTCGGGCGCGACGCAGCGCTCGTCGGTGAACCAGATGTGGGTGCCCGACCAGTCCGGCCTGACCTCGGCGACGCGCTCGTAGGCCGCACGCGGGGTCGAGCCGCCGGTGAGCACCACGTGCCCGCTCGCTTCCGCGAGCAGGGCCGCAGCGGCGCCGGCGGGATCGTCGGAAACCTGGAAGTCAGCCTTGGGCACGCGCGAATCCTATGGCCGCAGCGCCCCTACCGCAGCATCGCCTCGGCGCAGCCGATCGCCCGTACGTAGGCCGAGTCGCGCAGAAGCGCCTGACGGATTCCCTCGCCCAGGATGCCTCCCTCGCCGCGGGAGGCGCCCAGGACGGTCCACTCGGACACCCGGCCCTTGCGATCGGTGCGCCGGGCGGCCAGGCCGCCGGGGCCGCGATCGAGCGAGATGCTCATGCCGGAGGCCGTGCCGATCTCGATTCCGGCCAGCCCCGGAACGGCCTGCTTCGAGTCGGGCACCAGCTCGAGGGCCACGTCCTGGCGCTTGCCGTGCGCCTTGCCGTGCAGGCCGCCGTTGGCGGCCATCAGCCCGCCCGGCTCCCAGGCGAGCCGGGAGGCCAGCCAGCCGCAGAACAGCACGCCGGCCACGCCGGAGTCGGGGCGATGGTGGACGCGGACCGAATCGATCCGGCGCAGCTCCTCGCGCCACTGGGGCGGGTCGAAGGTCGAGGCCACCCGCTCGCGCCACGGCGTGCCGCGCAGCCAGGCCAGATCCACCACATAGGCCTCGCCGGACAGCTCGCGCGCTCGCCCCACCGCGCTGGCCGGGTCGGGCTCGTTCACGGAATCGATCAGGACCACCTGGGACAGATGCAACAGAGCGTCCAGTGCTTCCGTATGACCGTGGGGCGACCAGATGACCGTGGGGATGTCCGTGACCACCAGCGGGTCGACGATCGTGTCGAGCTTGTCCAGGTGCTTGGTCCCGACGTCGAGGACGATGCGCTCGCGCATCAGGGCCAGCTCGCCGACGTGGTGGTGCTCGCCTCCGGTGGTGAGGGCCACGCTCGCGTCGATCCCGCTGCGTCCCGGCTCCACCGCGCACAGGATGGTGCGCGAAGCGTGGTAGCGCCCGACGTTCTCGAGCCGGTTGAGGATCTCGCCCCGCCACTCGCGGTCGAGCACCACCACCAGGTTGAGCACGCGCGCCGGGGCGGAGGCCTCCTCGGCCTGGTACTGGTGGCGCAGCAGCTCGCGCAGCGCCTCCTCGATGGCCCCCGGGGTGGTGTCCTGCTCGCTCCAGACCGCCCCGGCGTCGACCATCAGATCGCTCGCCAGCGGTGGTGCTCGGCGGCCAGCAGGGCGTCCGACTCCTCGGGTCCCGGCGTGCCGGCGGGATAGGTCACCAGCGGCATGCCGTCCGACTCCCAGTTGGCGAGAATCGGGTCGATGATGCGCCACTGGGCCTCCACCTCGTCGTCGCGGGTGAAGAGCGTGGCGTCGCCGCGCATCGCGTCCATGATCAGGCGCTCGTAGGCCTCGGGCGACTGGGACAGGAACGCCGTGCCGTAGAGGAACTCCATGTTCACCGGGCGAATGCGCATGCGCGTGCCGGGGATCTTCGCGCCGAGCGAGAGCGATACCCCCTCGTTGGGCTGCATCGTCATGACCAGTTGGTTGGGCTGTACCCCCACCGAGCCCGCCGCCTCGAAGGCCAGGTGGGGCACGGGCTTGAGCGTCACTGCGATCTCGGTGATCTTGCGCGACAGCCGCTTGCCGGTACGCAGGTATATGGGCACGCCGGCCCAACGCCAGTTGTCGACCTCGAGCCGCAGAGCCACGTAGGTCTCGGTCTTCGAATCGTCCGGGACACCGTCCTCTTCGAGGTAGCCCACGACGTCGCTGCCCTCGGCGAAGCCCGCGGTGTACTGGGCTCGCACCACCTCGTCGGGCGTCGGCGGGCGGATGGCGTGGAGGACCTTGACCTTCTCGTCGCGCACCTCGTCGGCGGTGAACGTCACCGGCGGCTCCATGCACAGCAGCGAGAGCAGCTGCAGCATGTGGTTCTGGACCAGGTCGCGCAGGGCGCCCGCGGAGTCGTAGTAGCCGGCGCGGCGCCCGATGCCGAGGTCCTCCGCCGCCGTGATCTGGACGTAGTCGATGAAGTTGCGGTTCCAGATCGGCTCGAACAGGCCGTTCGCGAAGCGAAAGGCCAGCATGTTCTGGACCGTCTCCTTGCCCAGGTAGTGGTCGATGCGAAAGACCTGGGACTCGTCGAGCACCGACAGCACCTGGTGGTTCAGCGCGCGGGCCTCCTCCAGACGCGTGCCGAACGGCTTCTCGATCACCACCCGCACGTCGGCGCCCGGGATGGTGTCGAGCCCGTGCTCCCCGAGCTTGCCCACGATCACCGGGAAGAACGCCGGCGCCGTGGACAGATAGAAGACGCGGTCGTAGACGATGCCGGCGGCCGAGTCGCACTCCTTGAGCTGCTCCTCCAGGCGGTCGAAGACGTCGTCGTCGTCGAAGGTCCCCGGCACGTAGCGGATGCTCTCGAGCAGCTTCTCGAGCACCTGGGGGTCGGGCTTGCGGCGCGAGTGCTTCTCGATCGATTCTCGCGCCATGGCGCGGTAGTCGCCGTGCGGGATGTCCGAGCGCGACACGGCGATCAGGTTGAAGCGCTCGGGCAGCGCCCCCTCGTGAGCCAGGTTGTAGATCGCCGGCAGCAGCTTGCGATGGGCCAGGTCACCCGTGCCGCCGAAGATCACGAGCGTGGTCGGGTGGACCGGGAGCCGCTCCAGGCCCTCGACGAGCGGGTTGGCCTGCTCGGCTTGCTCGACCGTGGCCATCGGCTACTCCGCGTGTTCCTGGACCTGTGCGGCCGGGTCGGCGGCCTGCACGGCATGCCCGCCGAACTGATTGCGCAGCGCGGCGTCGACCTTGGCCGCGAACTCGCCTCGGCCGCGTGACGAGTAGCGCTCGTAGAGGGCCTGGGCGATCACAGGGGTGGGCACCCTGGAGTCGATGCCCTCCTCGACGGTCCAGCGCCCCTCTCCCGAGTCCTCCACGAACGGCGCGATGGCGGAGAGCTCGTTGCCCTCCTGCTCGAAGGCCAGCGCCGCCAGCTCGCACAGCCACGAGCGCACCACGGAGCCCTGCATCCACAGGTGCGCCACCTGGGCGTTGTCGAGCTGGTACTCGCAGGCGTTGAACAGCGCGAAGCCCTCGGCGTAGGCCTGCATCATCCCGTACTCGACGCCGTTGTGGACCATCTTCACGTAGTGCCCGGCGCCCGTCGGCCCGAAGTGGCCCCAGCCCGGCCCGTGCTCCTCGGTGTGAGGGGGTGCGAGCACGTCGAGGACCGGCGTGAGCCGCTCGACCGCCTCGTCGTGCCCCCCGACCATCATGCAGTAGCCCACCTGCAGGCCCCACACGCCGCCGCTCACGCCCACGTCCACGTAGTGGATCCCCTTGGGCGTCAGCGCCTCCTGTCGCGCCTTGTCGTCGGTCCACTTGGAGTTGCCGCCGTCGATGATCGTGTCGCCGTCCTCGAGCAGCTCCGCGAGCTGGTCGACGGTGCTCTGGGTGGCATCACCCGCCGGCACCATCACCCACACCGAGCGCGGCGCGTCGAGCTTGGACACGAGGTCCTCCAGCGACGAGGCGCCGGTGGCCCCGAAGCCCTCGGTCTCGCTCACCGCCTCGGCGCTGAAGTCGAAGGTCACGCATTGGTGGTCCGAGTCGCGATGGATGCGATGAACCATGTTCGCGCCCATCTTGCCCAGCCCGACGAAGCCCAGCTGCATCAGATCAGCCCCCTAACGGCCTCCGCGGGATCGCCGTCGAGCCGCACCTGCACAGCCGGCAGCCCGTGATCGCGCAGCGTTTGCAGGTCGCCCACGGCCTGGGCGTTCTTGAGGTGCCGGAACGAATATCCAGCGTCCGGTATGTCCACGTCCTCGTCACCGTCGTGGATCAGCTGGAGGAACAGCCCGGTGGGCGGTCCTCCCTTGTGGAACTGGCCGGTGGAATGGAGGAAGCGCGGCCCGTACCCGAAGGTGGTCGTGCACTTCGTCTGCTCGCGGAGCTTGACCCGCAGCTCGGTCACCGCCGCGTCGAATTCCTCCGACGGCTCCACGTAGCCCATGATCGCCACGTAGTGCGGCGGCGCCGCGCCGTCGAGCAGCTGGGACAGGTCGCCCGGGTCCAGCTCGGGCAGATCGCCGGCCTCGAGCACCTTGTTGGTGTTGTCCTTGGCCTCCTGCACGTTGGGCTGGTTGAACGGGTTGATGCCCAACACCCAGCCCGCCACCGCCACGGCGAACTCGGCGAAGAAGAACACGCGGCCGAGGTCCTCGGCGCCGCGGTGGGAGAGCTTGAGCACCGACTGGCCGGCACGAGCCAGCGCCTCCACGCCGGCGGCCAGTTCCTCGTCGCCGGCATCCTCGTTGGCCAGGTGCACGAACAAGCGGTCGTCGCCGTACTCCTCCGGGGCGCCAACCGGCTCGCCCGCCACCGGGAGCACGCCCTTGCCCTCCTTGCCGGTGGACTCGGCGATCAGCTGCTCGACCCACAGGCCGAAGCTGGCCACCGGATCGTCCACCACGAAACCCGCCTTGTCGCGGCCCTGCAGCGCAAGCGCCCCCACCGCCACCCCGAGCCACAGCCCGGAGTTCGACTCGGGCGCGGGGCTCTGGCAGTTCTGCTCCGCCACCTGGGCGCCCTTGAGCAGCGCCCCGATGTCGATGCCCGCCAGCGCGGCGGGCACCAGCCCGAAATGGGAGAGCACCGAGTAGCGCCCGCCGATGTTGGGATCCGCTTCGAACACTCGCCGGAAGCCCCGCTGCTTGGCCTCCTCGACCAGCGAGCTGCCCGGGTCGGTCACCGCACAGAAGTGGCTGCCGTTGCGGCCGCAGCGCTCGTAGAAGTAGCGCATCTGGGAGAGCGTCTCGATCGTGCCGCCCGACTTCGAGGAGACCACGAACATGGTCTTGTCGAGATCGATGCTGCGCTCGGCGTCGAGGATGGCTCCAGGGTCGGTGGAGTCGAGCACGTGCAGGGTCAGGCCGGACGCGTCGGGGAAGCTGCGGCGCAGCACCTCCGGCCCCAGGCTCGAGCCGCCCATGCCCAGCAGCACCGCGTACTCGAGGCCCGCGGTGCGGCATTCCTCGGCGAAGCCCTCGAGATCGGCCACCTGGTCGAGCATCGCGTCGGAGATCGTGAGCCAGCCCAGCCGGTCGGCGATCTCCGGGGTGCCCTCGGGCGCCCACAGCGTGGCGTCCTTGCGCCAGATGCGCCGGACCACGTCCTCCTTCCCGGCGCGCTCGATCTGCTCGGCGATCAGCGGCTCGAGCTCGTCCGGGATCGAGGAGGAGATGGTGGGCGGCCGCTTCGTGACCGCCGCCTCGCGTGCCGACTCCACGCCCCGGATCAGCTCGTCGAATGGCTCCACGAACTTCTCGATGCCCTCGCGCAGCAGGGTGTCGGTGACGTCGCTCATGTCGATGCCGGCATCGGCCAGCTCGCCGAGGTCGTCGGAAGGGTCACGGTCGGCCGTGGCACCGTCGAACGACGATTGGTCGGCCGTGGCGTGCAGCGTGGCCATCGGCATCGTGTTGACCGTGTGCGGCGCCACCAGCTCGTCCACGTACAGCGTGTCCGGGTACTTGGGGTTCTTCACGCCGGTGGACGCCCACAGCGGGCGCTGCACCGGGGCGCCCGCGTCCAGCAGCCGGGCGAAGCGCTCGCCCAGGAAGATCTCCTTGAAGCGCATGTAGGCCTCGCGCGCGTTGGCCACGCCGGCGCGGCCCTGGAGGTCGGTCCGCCCGAGCTCCTCGAGGCGACGATCGACCTCGGTGTCCACCCGCGATACGAAGAAGCTCGCCACCGAGTGCACGTCCATCGACTTGCCCTCGTCCAGGCGCCGCTCCATGCCGCGGATGTAGCGCTCGGTGACGGCCACGTAGGACTCGACCTTGAACAGCAGGGTCACGTTCACGTTGATGCCGTCGTGGATGGCTTCCTCGATGGCGGGCAGGCCCTCCTCGGTGCCCGGGATCTTGATCATGGCGTTGGGCCGGTCCACCCGCTCCCAGAACGAGCGCGCCTCGGCGAGGGAGCCCTCGGTGTCGTGGGCCAGCGACGGGGAGACCTCGAGCGAGACGAAGCCGTCGGCCCCTCCCGCCTCGTTCCACACCGGCCTCAGCAGGTCGGCGGCGAGCTGCACGTCCTTGATGGCCAGGCGCTCGAAGATCTGTCCCGCGTCGAGGCCCTCGCCGGAGAGCTCGCGCAGGTCGTCGTCGTAGTCGTCCGAGCCGAGGATCGCCTTCTCGAAGATGGCGGGGTTCGAGGTCATCCCGCGCAGCGAGTACTCGTCCACCAGCTGCTGCAGCTCCCCACCGGTGATCAGGGTCCGGCGGATCTGGTCGAGCCAGACGCTCACCCCCGCCTCCGTCAGCGCCGCAAGGCGCTCGTTGACCGGTGCGCCGATGCTCATGGTGCTCCTCTCAGCCTCGCGCCGCCGCGACGCGCTCGATCACCGAGCGGCCGGCCTCGGCGATCTTGTCGGGGGTGATGCCGAAGTGCTCGTAGACGTCCTTGTAGGGACCCGACTCTCCGAACGTGGTCATGCCCACGAAGGCGCCGTCGGGGCCGATCCAGCGGTCCCAGCCGAACGGGCTGGCCGCCTCCACCGCCACCCGGGCGCGGACGCCGGGGGGCAGCACCTCGTCGCGGTAGGCCTCGTCGGCCTCGGTGAAGGTGTCCATGCAGGGCATCGACACCACCCGCGTAGCCACCCCAGCGCCCTCGAGGCTCTCCGCGGCCTCCATGGCCAGCGACACCTCCGAGCCCGTCGAGATGAGGATCAGATCGGGCTCCGTGCCGTTCGATCCCTCACGCAGCACGTAGGCGCCGCGCTCGATGGCGTCGTCGGGGACCGTGTCGGGGTCGATCACCGGCAGGTCCTGCCGCGACAGCGCGAACGCGGTCGGATGGTCGGTCTGGCGCAGCGCGAAACGCCACCCGAGCGCGGTCTCGTTGGCGTCCGCCGGACGGACGACGTTGAGGCGCGGCATCGCCCGCAGGCCGGCGAGCTGCTCGATCGGCTGGTGGGTCGGGCCGTCCTCGCCCAGCCCGATGGAGTCGTGGGTGAACACCCAGATCGAGGGCAGCTCCTGTAGGGCAGCCAGCCGCATCGCGCCGCGCATGTAGTCGGAGAAGATGAGGAAGGTGCTGCCATAGCCGCGGAAGCCGTGGATGGTCAGCCCGTTGACGATCGCTCCCATGCCGTGCTCGCGCACCCCGAAACGCAGGTTGCGCCCCTCGAAGTGCCCGCGCTCGACGTCGCCGGCGCCGTCTATGTCGGTGTTGGTCGAGGTGGCCAGGTCGGCCGCGCCGCCGGTGAGGTTGGGCACGGCCTTGGCCGCCCACTGCACGGCCTTGCCCGACGCCTTGCGGGTGGCGATCTCCTCTCCCGCGTCGAAGCGCGGCAGATCGGCGTCGAAGTTCTCGGGCATGCGGCCGTTGGCCATGTCCTCGAACGTGCCCGCCTCCTCGGCGTGGCTGTCGCGGTAGTCGCCGAAGCGCCGGTCCCAGTCCTCGTTCTGCTCGCGGCCCCGGTCGCAGACCTCGCGGAAGTGGGCGAGCGCGTCCTCAGGCACCAGGAACTGGGCGTCAGGATCCCAGCCGTAGAACTCCTTGGTCTCGCGCACGTTCTCCTCGCCCAGAGGGGAGCCATGCGCCTTCGAGGTGTCCTGCAGCGGGCTGCCGTAGCCGATGTGCGAGCGCACCATGATCAGCGACGGCCGGTCCTCCACGGCCATCGCCTCGCGGGTGGCACGCTCGAGGGTCTCCACCGAGAGGTCCTCGCCCACGTCGAGCACGTGCCAGCCGTAGGCCTCATATCGGGCGCCCACGTCCTCGGTCATGACCACGTCCACCTCGCTGGCCAGCTGGATGTGGTTGTTGTCGTAGAAGGTGATCAGGCGCCCGAGCCCCCAGTGCCCGGCCAGGGAAGAGGCCTCCGAGGCCACTCCCTCCTGGATGTCGCCGTCGCTGGCGATGACGAACGTGTGGTGGTCGACGATCTCGTTGTCGGGGCGGTTGAAGCGCGCGGCCATCATCCGCTCGGCCAGCGCCAGGCCCACCGACATCGACAGGCCCTGGCCGAGCGGTCCGGTGGTGGCCTCGATGCCGGGGGTGTACTTGCGCTCCGGATGGCCCGCCGTGGGCCAGTCGACCTGGCGGAAATGCTTGATGTCGTCCAGCGTGAGCGGGTAGCCAGTGAGGTAGAGCATCGAATAGAGCAGAATCGACGCGTGGCCCGCCGACAGCACGAAGCGGTCGCGGTCGGGCCAGTCCGGATTGGCCGGGTTGTGACGCATCACGCGGGTGAACAGCGTGTAGGCGAGCGGCGCCAGGGCCATCGCGGTGCCGGGATGGCCCGAGTTCGCCTTCTGCACCGCGTCCATCGCGAGCGTGCGGATCGTGTTGATGCTGAGTTCTTCGAGCTGCGAGCTCGCGGTGCTGGTTGTCATGCGCCTTCCTCGATTACCGATGTCTTGGCTTGTCCAGTGTCCCGAATCTCGTGGGCGGCGAGCAACCCCGCTCCGATCACCCCGGCGTCGGCCCCACCCTCGGCGAGCGACACGGTGGTCCGGCGCCAGAGCGCCGGCAGCGCGCGGTTGCTCGCCTCAGCTACGGCACGGTCCAGATAGAGGCCCGATGCCCGGGACAGTCCGCCTCCTACCACCACGTGCTCGGGCTCGAACACGTTGACGTACCCGGCGATGGCCACCCCCAGCATGCGGGCGAAGCGGTCGAACAGCAGCTGAGCGTCGGGATCCCCCTCCTCGGCCACGCGCACGAGCTCCGGGCCCGACACGCGCCCGTCACGCCCGAGTGCTCTGGCCAGCCGGCTGTCGGGCTTGTCGGTGGCCAGCTCGGTGGCGTCGCGCTCGAGCGCCTGACCCGAGCAGTACGCCTCGATGCAGCCGCTGTTGGGGCAGTTGCCGGGGCAGGGCGGGCCGTCGGGACTGAGGGTGAAGTGGCCGAGCTCGGCGCCCAGGCCGTGCGCGCCGCGGAAGATGCGCTTGTCGATCACGACGCCGCCGCCCACGCCCGTGCCGAGCGTGAGCATCACGAGGCTGTCCGAGCCGATGATCTCCGCCTCGGCCAGCGCGGCGACGTTGGCGTCGTTGTCCACGAACACGGGCACTCCGAAGCGCCGGCCCAGCTCGTCGCGCAACGACACGCCGGTGAGAGGGATGTTCACGCTCGTCTCGACGGTGCCGGTGGCGTAGTCGATCTGGGAAGGGACGCCGACACCGATGGCCGCGGGCGAGCCGGCCTCCGCGGAGGCCTCGCGCACGGTGTGCTCCAGCCCGTCGAGCAGCGCCGAGGTGCTGGCCAGCTCGGTGGGACGCTCCACGCGGTGGCTGAGCTCGGCGCCGCGCACCGCCCCCACGGCGATCTTGGTACCCCCCACGTCCACGCCGAGTACAGGCTGCTCTGAATCCACCGGCGGCATTCCTACCACGTAACGTGCGCGGTTCACCCGGGGGAATTACACGAGCGCAACCTGCGACCAGTGCGCCGCTGCCTCGCGTAGCCACCGGCGAGGTGCGCCCGAGTCGTTGAATGGGCGTCTGACGAGTTGTGCCCCCCATACGGGCACTAAGTCGTCGGACGCCCTCGTGAGCGCGGCGCCGGCTCGGGCGGACCGTAGTCCGACGGAGGGGGTTTGACGACTTGTTCATCTAAGCGGCGGGTTTCGCGTCAGACCCCCCGGGGGCACCGTGACCACCCGAGCTCACCCCCTTCCCCAGCCAATCGGGCACGCCCCGAAGCGCGGCTCCGGCCCGAGCGGAGCGAGACAGGGCTCCGGAGCGCTCGATGACATACCCTCTCCCGGCGATGAGGGCAGGTATCGACCTCGGCGGCACCAAGATCCAGGCGGTGATCATCGACGACGATGGCGCCGTCAAGGGCCAGGAGCGCCTGCCCACTCCCACCAGCGGCGGACCGGCGGACGTGGCCGAGGCCATGGCCGAGGCGGTGCGGGCCGCGGCCGGGCAGGCCGGCGTGGAGACCGGCGACCTGCGCGGCGTCGGTGTGGGCTCACCGGGAGTGATCGACGCCCGCCGGGGCATCGTGTCGAGTGCCCGCAACCTGCCCGACTGGGAGGGCTCCTTCGAGCTGGGCCAGGCGCTCAAGGACGCGCTGGGACCGCGGGTCAGGCTCGACAACGACGTGAACGTGGCCACGGACGCCGAGTTCGAGCTCGGGGCGGGGCAGCCCTACAAGTCGCTGCTCGGCGTGTTCTGGGGGACCGGCGTGGGCGGCGGCATCATCCTGCGCGGGCGCCCCTGGGTGGGCCGCGGCGCGGCGGCGGAGATCGGCCACGTGTGCGTGCAGATGGACGGGGCCCGCTGCCCGTGTGGGCGGCGGGGCTGCGTGGAGGCCTACGCGGGCCGGGGCGCCATGGAGGCGCGCGCGCGACACCGGCACGACAAGGGCCACAAGACGGACCTGTTCAAGATCATGGAGAAGCGCGACCGCGACCGGTTGACCAGCGGGATCTGGGCTCGCGCGCTCGACCACGGCGACAAGCTGGCCGAGAAGCTGCTGGACGAGGCGGTGGACGCCCTCGGCGCCGGGGTGGCCTCCACGCTCAACGTGCTCGACGTGGACGCGGTGATCCTCGGCGGCGGGCTCGGGCTGCGCCTCGGCGAGCCCTATCGCGACCGGATCGAGAAGGCGATGATGCCCCACCTGTTCGCCAGCGACAATCCGCCACCCTTGCTGATGGCGGAGCTCGGGGACCTCGGTGGCGCCATCGGCGCGGCGCTGCTGGTCAAGGTGCGCTCGGGAGCGCGCGCAGCAGCCTGAGGGCGCTCACAGCCCGGTCTCCGGATAGGGAAAGCCGGCCGGGCGGGCCGCCGCCGGGTCGAGGTGCTTTCGCAGCCCCGCGTCGCCCACCGCGTAGCCCCAGTTGATCAGCCTCTCCTGCACCTCCTCGCTCAGTGACTCCAGGCGGGTGGGCAGCTCCGCGAGGGCGAGCGTGCGGTCGAGGGGGGCCGGCAGCGCGTCGGGCAGGGCGTAGTCGCGGATGTCGCTGCGGATGCCCACGTAGACGCCGTCGCGCGCGCCGCCGCGCAGCCCCTCGATCACCTGCTGCTTTCGCAGCGCCCGCACCTGGTTGTCGATCACCCGCAGCACGCGCAGCATGTGGCGCGGCCAGTCACCCTCGGGTCGCTCCTCGGCGGCCATGCGGCCGCCGGCGTCGGACACGATCAGCGTTCGGCAGCGCTTCCAGGCCGTCTCCAGCCCGAGGTTGTCGTACACGCCCCCGTCCGAGAGCACGAGCTCCGAGCGATGCTCGGGGGTGGCCAGGTCGCAGCCGTCGGCGTCGAGCCAGCGCCCGGGATCGGGGCGCAGGCGGTGGGGCGACAGGACCGGCGGGAAGGCAGAGGAGCACGCCACTGCGACGGCGAGGGGGATCTGGTCGTCCGCCAGCCAGCCCACCCGCCAGTCCTTCACGCCCTCGCGCTCGAAGCGGGCCAGCGCCCCGGTGCCGACGTTGGTCGCGTTGATGACGAAGTCCGGGCGCGCGGGCAGGTCGGCGAGCACCGCCGGGCCGACGACGAAGTCACGGTAGGCCGCCACCACCTTGTCCGAGATCGAGCCCGGCAGGAGGGTGCCCTCGAGCACCGCGGTCCAGTCGAGGTTGCGCCGGGCCAGCCCGCGAACGGGGGCCACCACCCGCTCCTGGAAGTCGCCGTCCCACCCGAGCGCGAGGACGGCCGCCGTGATCGATCCGCCGGACACGCTCGACACGCGGTCGATGCGCTCGAGCCAGCCGGCCTCCTTCAGCCGCCAGATCACGCCGAGGTGGAACAGCATCGCGCGGAAGCCTCCGCCGGACAGGCAGAGCGCGACCCCGGTCTCCGGTTCCTCCCCGGTGTCGGTCGGGATCGCCCGGACGGGCGAGTTCAGATCGAGAACTGTGCCCACAACGAATGGCCGCGAGCCTAACCGCTCAGCCGCCTATCCCGAACCCCTCCGGGCCCGGAAGCCGGCCAGCAGCCGCTCACGCGTCGCCGGGTTCAGCGACTCCTCGCGCTGTTGTCCCAGCCTGGCGATGGTGGCGCGCATCTGGTCCACGTACGCGCGGCAGTACGGACATTCCGCCAGGTGCGACTCGAAGAGGCGCCGATCGGCCTCGGGCAGCGTTCCCTCGACGTAGTCGGTGATCCGGTCGACCAGCTCGCGGCAGGTCATCACCGCTGAGTCCCCGGTAGGCCCCGGGCGTTACGGACCGGTCGTCACGCCGCGGCGCGGACGGCGCCCGGTCGCCAGAGGGCGTCGTCGCCCACGGCCTCTCGCTCCGCCTCGCCCGCCCCGGCCAGCGCCTGGAGCTGCGCCGCGGCGGCGGCATGGTCGGCCTCGGTGAGCTCGGAGGGTCGCAGCACGGCCGCGACCTCTGCGGTGGTCAGGCCGTCGGGAAATGCTGTGAGCACGTCGCGCGCGTCGTCCGGGGCGGGGCGGCGCTCCAGGCTCGGATCGAGGTTGGCCAGGACCAGGTCGTAGGCCTCGAAGGGCTGGAAGCCGCCGGCCTCGGCGCGGCGCCCGTCCTCGTGCTCGAACACCAGCGACGGAGCGGTGTAGCGCACGGGACCGTCACTCGTGGAGTGGCGGTTCTGCGCGTGGGTGGGAGAGCCCTCGGCGCTGCGGGCCGCGGCACGATCGCCCGCGTAGGCGGAGAGCGTCTCGGGATCGTCGATCGCGGCGACTGCCGTGTCGCCCTCCACGCCCGGCACGGCGGCCAGGGCGGTGCGTAGCGCGTCGTCGTCGTCGAGCAGCCCGGTGCTGGCGAACTGCAGCCTCTGAAGGGCCCGCAGCGCGGCGTCAGCCCGCTCGGGCCAGCGCTCGCGCACGGCCACCAGGCTGCGGCAGGCGCGCGACGTGGCCGCCAGCCGCGGCTTGGGCTCGAGCAGGAAGGGCATCCCGAAACGCTCCGCGAACATCCGCCAGCCACGCACCATCGACTCGGGTGTGCGGCCGGCCGCGCGGTAGCGCTCGGTGTCCTCGCTCAGGCCGATGGCCACGAGCCGCCACTCGAGCTGCTCACCGTAGCGCCAGGCGAGGCGAGCGTGGGCCGGGCGCGCAGAGTACGCCCAGGGACAGCCCGGATCGGTGTAGTGGAGGACTCGAATCCGCGGCACGGACGCGAACGATCGCAGGTGCGATTGACTTGCCCCATGCGTCTCGACTCCTTCCCGCGCGAGCCCCTCACCTTCGGCCCCTCCCCCGTGCACCCGCTCGAGCGCCTGACCCGACATCTCGGCGGCGCGCAGCTGTGGGCCAAGCGCGACGACTGCAACAGCGGCCTGGCCTTCGGCGGCAACAAGACGCGCAAGCTCGAGTACCTCGTGGCCGACGCCCTCAGCAAGGGCTGCGACACGCTGGTGTCGATCGGGGGAGTGCAGTCGAACCACACACGCCAGGTGGCCGCCGCGGCGGCGCGTACCGGCCTAGGCTGCGTGCTCGTCCAGGAGAGCTGGGTGGACTGGCCGGATGTGATCTACGACCGCGTGGGCAACATCCAGCTCAGCCGGCTGATGGGCGCCGACGTGAGGCTCGTCTCGGCCGGCTTCGGCATCGGCTTCAAGGAGAGCTGGGAGCAGGCCCTGGCCGACGTGGAGGCGCGCGGAGGCAAGCCCTACGCCATCCCGGCGGGGGCGTCCGACCACGAGCTGGGCGGCCTGGGCTTCGCCCGCTGGGCGATGGAGGTGGCCGAGCAGGAGGAGCGGCTCGGCGTGTTCTTCGACACGGTGGTGGTCTGCTCGGTCACGGGCAGCACGCAGGCGGGGATGATCGCCGGCTTCGCGGCACAGGAACGCGAGCGGCGGGTGCTGGGGATAGACGGCTCGGCCCGGCCAGAGGAGACGCGCGAGCAGGTCGCCCGCATCGCGCGCCGCACGGCCGACCTGATCGAGCTGGGCCGCGAGCTGCGAGACGACGAGATCATGCTGGACGACCGCTATCACGCCGGCACCTACGGAATCCCCGACGACACCACGCTCGAAGCCATGTCCACCGCCGCGAGGCTGGAGGGCATGATCACCGACCCGGTGTACGAGGGGAAGTCGATGGCCGGCCTAATCGACCTCGTGGCCCGCGGTGAGATCGATCGCGACGCCACCGTCCTCTACGCCCACCTCGGCGGCCAGCCCGCGCTCAGTGCCTACGCAGGGGCGGTACCGTCAGCGCGGTGAGTGCTCCCGCGGACATGCAGATCGGCGCGGTGCGGCTCAGGGTGGCCGATCTCGACGCGCTCACCGAGTTCTACGAGCGAGTGCTCGGCCTCCGGGTCCTGTCGCGTGAAGGAGGTCTCAACCGCCTCGGCGCCGACGGCGGCCGGCCGGTCGTGGAGCTGCTCGCGGCACCCGATGCGCCCCGGCGCCCGGCCTACAGCACCGGCCTCTTCCATCAGGCGATCCTCGTGCCGTCACGGGCCGACCTGGCGCGTGCCCTTGTGCGCCTCTCGGACGCGGGCTGGCGCCTGAGCGGAGCGTCCGACCACCTCGTCTCCGAGGCGCTCTACACCCGCGATCCCGAGGGCAACGGCATCGAGATCTACCGCGACCGCCCACGCGAGGATTGGCCCCGGCGCGACGGCGCCATCGAGATGGCCACGCTGCCGCTCGACCTCGACGGCCTGCTGGCGGAGCTCGGGCCGGACGCGGCCGGCGGCGGGCCGCAGCTGCCCGCGGGCACGCGCATCGGCCACGTGCACCTCCAGACCGGCGAGCTCGGGCCTGCCGAGGCGTTCTACGCGGGCGCGCTGGGGCTGGACGTGACGGCGCGCTGGGTGCCGGGGGCCCTGTTCCTGTCGGCCGGCGACTACCACCACCACGTGGGCCTGAACACCTGGGAGACCGCCGGCGCACCGCCTCCGCCGGAGGGCGCGCTGGGCCTCGACGGCTACGAGATCGTCGTGCCCGGCGACGCGGAGCGCGAGCGTCTGGCGGACAGCCTCGGTGGAGTCCGTGTTCGGGATCCCGACGGAACCGCGCTGGTGCTCACCGGGGCCTAGTGACCTGAGTCGGAAGTTCGGCTTCAGCTTCCCGAGTGGCTGGGCGTGACTGGCGACGCACACGGGATGAGTCGATGCGCAGCATCGGCGATTCCCGGGGGTGGCGTCAGGCGCGCCCAGACGCCGGGAAGGTGCGCGCGAAATGACGACTCAGGTCACTAGTCCGTCTCGGCCCGCTCCAGCACCACAACCGGGATCGGGCGCTCGGTGCGCCTCTGGTAGTCGTCGTACGGCGGCCAGACCGCCGTCATGGTGCGCCACATCTCGCGCTTCTCGCCTGCCGTGGCGTCGCGGGCCCGCGCGGCAAAGCGGTCGTCCTTGACCTGGACCTCGACCTGCTCGTCGGCCTCGAGGTTGAGGTACCACGCCGGGGGCGTGTCCGCTCCCCCGTTGGAGGCCACCACCAGATAGTCGTCGCCGAAGCGCTGGTAGATGAGCGGCGCGGTGCGCTCCTCGCCCGAATGACGTCCCGTGGTGGTGAGCAGCAGCGTGGTGGTGCCCTGCCAGTCGTGGCCCTCCTCGCCGCCGGTCGCCCGGTAGCGCTCCACGTGCTCCTTGCCGAACAGCATCTCGCCCTCCTCTCCTGTCCTATGCGGGCAGTGCGTCGATCTGGCGGTAGTAGTCGGCGGCGCCGGTCCTCTCGAGGTCCTCGAGCAGCAGTGCCTCGACGTCGAGGATCAGCTCGATCTCGTTAGAGACCACCACGCCGCCGCCGGGCAGCTCGTCCTGCCAGGACACACCGAAGGCGTGCCGGTCGAGCCTTCCCCTGGCCTCGAAGCCGATTCGGCGCATTTCGCCGCGGTTCTCCCCCTCTGCCCAGAACGGCGTCCCCCATTCCCCCAGGTAGCGCACGTCGAGCGGAACCTGATGGGTGCGGCCCCTCATGGTCAGATCGGCCAGCGCCTTGAACTGGAGGTCGCCCACTCGCTCGGAGAAACGACCGCTGAAGGTGATGTCGGGGTGATTGTCGACGTCGAAGAAGTCGGCGCTGCGCAAGTGCGCGTCACGCTCCTCCTCTCCCGTCCAGATCCTGGCGGCGTCGATGCGCCCGGCGAAGGTGGTGTCCTCACACCGGTCCAGGTCCCACTCGATCGTGCCCTTGATGTCCTTGAACAGGCCCCGCACCCAGGTGACCATCATGTGGCGGGCGCGGAATTCGGCCTCGGTGTGGCCGGGCTCGAAGATCCAGGTCCCCATGCGCCGCGATGTTAGTCGCGGGCGCCCGTCACGCTGAGCGTTCCGCGGCGCATGCGCAGGCTCACCCGCAGCACCCGCTTGCGGTGCGACCAGCGCCAGGCAGCGCGCGGCAGGGCGCGGCCGTCGAGGCGCACGCGGCGCGGCGTGAAGGGCCGGCGCAGCGTGGCCAGCGAGGCCTCGAGCCGGATCGAGCGCCGGCGGGTCGCGCGGAAGCCGAGCGTCCAGCTGCGCCGGCCCTCACGCGAGTGCAGCACGCCGCCGGCACCGAATCGCGCCTGCGAGCGCCCGCGCGGGAAGGCGAGCACTACGAGCCGGTGGCGGCGCTCGCGCAGGCCGACGGCCGTCCCGCGGTTGCCGTAGCCCGACAGCGTGTCCACGTCGGGCGACAGCAGCGGCAGCAGCGTGCCCGCGCGGGCCAGCAGCGGCAGCTCGTCGAGCGGGGCCGGCATCGTCACCCGGCGGCCGCCGCCCAGCACGCGGGCGCGTCCGAGCCGCAGTCCGCCGCTACGCGCGTCGTAGGCGGCCGAGCGCCACAGGTCGACCCAGGCGCCGCGCGGCAGGTAGAGCCTCCGCCGCCTGACGCCCGGGGTGGTGACCGGCGCGGCCAGCAGGTCGGGACCGAACAGGAAGGCGTCGTCGCTCGCGGCGGCTCGGCGGTCGCGCGGGTAGGCCAGCGCGAGGTGGCTCATGATCGGCATCCCGGTCGCTCGGTAGCGGCGGCCGGCCGCCACCAGATAGGGGTAGAGCTGAGTGCGCAGCTTGGCGTAGCGCCGCCACAGCGGCAGGATCTCTCGCTGCCAGATCTGGGGCCGAACGTCCTGGCCGATGCCGATCCCCTCCGCCTTGGTGCGCATCACCCCCGACACCGTCCCGAACTGGATCCAGCGCTCGAGCAGCTCGGGCGTGAGGCGCTCCGCTCCGAGCGTGAAGAAGCCGCCCACGTCCGAACCCCAGGACGAGATGCCGGACAGGCCCATGCTGAGCGCCTGCGTGACCGAGGAGCGCAGCCCGTCGAAGCCCCAGGCGGTGGCCGGATCGCCGCCCCAGACGATCTGGGCGTGCGGGTGGACCCCGGTCCAGCCCGAGCGCACGAAGCGCACCAGCGGGCGCGACGCGGCGTCGGCGAAGCGCTGTCCCGAGCGGTGGTAGAGCACCGGGTAGCGGTTGTGCATGCGCGCTCCGCCGCTGCCGTCGGCGGCCACCGAGTCGGGGGGCACGTACTCGCCGTAGTCCTCCATCCAGCCGTCGTAGCCGTTGGCGACCGTGCGTCGCAGCAGCGAGGCGTGAAGGCGCGGACCCGCGGCGCCCGAGAAGTCGATCATCGCTATGTCGGTCACCCGGCCGCCCACGAACGCGCTGAACGTGTAGGCCGAGCCGTCGGAGCGCCGCAGGAATGCGCGGCTGGCCAGGCCGCGCGAGAAGGCGGGCTCGTACTCGCGGCAGACCGCCTCGCGCGTGTAGGTCAGCACCGCCACTCCGCGGCGATGAAAGCCGGCGGTGCGCTCGCGCTCGGGCAGCTCCTGGCCGAGATCGGCTCCGCAGGGCATGTAGCGCATGTGCGTCTCCGCCGCGGACACCGGCGCGTCGCGGCGCCGCAGCGTGTCGAGGAAGCCGAGCTCTCCGGGAGCGGTGTTCTGGTGCCCGGTCTGGAACCACGGTCCGAGCTGCCAGGGCGCGGCGGGGGCGGGCTGGCGCCCGGTGACCTCGGTGAGCCGGCGCACCAACGCCGCCGGGCGGCCGCCGAAGGCCCGCAGCCTCAGCTCGGGGGCGGCCACCTCCACGCTCCAGGTGTCGCTGCGCTCGCTGCCCAGCCGGAAGCGGCTCTCCTCGAAGTTGTCGACCAGCACGCCGTAGCCGCTCGTGGACAGCAGCCAGGGCATCGGGAAATAGGTGGCGTCGGGACGCTCGAACAGCGCCCAGGGCGGAATCGAGGCCCGCACGGCGCCGTACTCGCCCTCGCGGTAAGGACCTTCCTGCACATAGTTGAGCACCTCACCCCCGCGCTGGTCCACGGCGTTCGAGCGCTCGCCGAAGCCCAGGTAGCGCTCGCCGGGGCGCGTTCGAAAGCCGATGCGCACGGCCTCGACTCCCGCCCGGCTCCCGCTCACCGCGATCCGCAGGCGTGCCGCGCCGCCGGCGGGGGCCACGAGCACGACCCGCCGGCCCGCCGGGTCGTCGGTGGCCAGCTCGAGCCTCTGGCCCCGGCTGCCGCTGTCGGCCACGGCGACCCTCGTGCCCTCGTACCAATCGCCGTCCACCCGAAAGGCCGCGCGCGTGAGCGGAGCCTCGCGCAGCAGGACGTGCCGGTCGCCCGAGAGGTGCAGCTCGCCGGTCCGTTCATCGGCCTCGAAGCGCGGTGCTGCCACTGCCGGGGCGGCGATGACGAGACAAGCGACGGCGAGCGCCCCGGCCGTCCGCTGGGCGCGGCGGGCATGGAGGCGATGGTGCACCCGAGCGAGGCTAACCGCTCCGCGCGGGCGCCGGGCCGGCGCGGCGCAGGAGGGTCAGGCCGGCGAGCGGGAACAGCAGGACCGAGAGCAGTCCCGCGGCGATCAGCGCCGAGGCCTCGGCCGCATCCATGGCCCCCACGTCCACGCCGATCGCGGTGGCGGCGACGATGAAGGGCAGCGAGGTGGCCTGGAGGAGGCCGGCCACCCGGGCGCGGCCCGAGCCGACGAAGCCGCGATACAGCAGCGCCGGCAGGCCACGCACCACGAGCAGCGCCGCCAGGAAGATCGGCACCATGGCCACGCTCGAGGGCTCGTCGAGGAGAGCCTGGAGGTCGAAGCGGACACCGGAAGCCACGAAGAACACCGGGATGAAGAGCCCGAAGCCGATCGCCTCGAGCTTCACGCGAAAGTTGGGGTGCGTCATGCGCTGATCGCGGTCCGTGAGCGACAGGAGGGCGCCCGCGGCGAACGAGCCCAGGATCAGCTCGAGCCCGAGGGACTCCGCCAGGGCGACGAACCCGATCATCAGGACCATCGCCGCTCGCACCCGGATCTGCGCACTCGAGTCCTGCAGGCGGAGCAGGTCCTCGCCCACCCGGCGCGACCGCTCGGCGCCCCGGATCGCGAAGTAGGTGGCCAGGAGCACGCCCGCGAAGGCGGCCAGCAGGATCGCGGTGGCTCCAGGACCGCTCTCCCCGGAGAACAGCAGCGAGAGCAGGATCACCGCGCCGAAGTCCGCGATCGAGGCCGCGCCCAGTACGAGCTGCCCGAAGCGCGACTCGAGCTCGCGCGCATCCTTGAGCACCGGGATGATCACCCCGAGCGAGGTGGCGGACAGGATCACCGCCACCAGCAGGGGCGTCTCCACCAGCCCGGCCCCCGCCAGAGCGAGGCCGAGCGCCACGGCCAGCGCAAGTGACACCCCCCAGCCGAGAACCGCCAGGCGCAGCACGTACCCGCGCAGCTGGGAGAAGTCGATCTCGAGGCCGGCCAGGAACAGCAACACCGCGAGGCCGACCAGGCTCAGCACCTCGATCGTCTGGTCGATCTCGACCCAGCCGAGCACCGAGGGGCCGATCACGATGCCGGCCACGATCTCGAACACCACCGAGGGCAGCCTGAGGCCGGGGGCGAGCCCGAGCAGGAACGGGGCCAGGAAGGCCACCGTCACCATCAGCAGCAGACCGCCGAACTCCGGTGCCTCCATGTTCGCTCGTCGGCGCCATGCGCGTGGGCGTTACGCCACCGGGCCGCCGGGACCTCCCCTCTGGTGGGCGTCGTATGGCCTTAAGGATCCCGTAACTCGGGGCCGCCACCCTTCCGCCCGTGCGCCTGACCATCGTTCTGATCGCCGCTGTGCTGGTGCTCGCCGCCGCCGGGGCAGCGTCGCTGGCCGCTCCCGAACAGCAGCCGCCACCTGAGCTCGTGCGGATCGGCCTCCCGGATGCCGGCGGGATCGAGATCGCTCCGCCCCCTCCGCGCTACGAGCGCGTTCGCTGGCAACGATCCACGGCGGTGGGCACCTACACCGCGGGCGGCCTGGTGGACGGCGTGCGCGTACCCGCCGACGGCCGGCATTTCTACACGTGGGATCCGGTCAAGCGCCGTTCTCCCAACCGCTGGTGGCGGCGCTACGGCACCGACCGCCTGGTGCGGACCGTGCTGGCGGTGGCCCGTGACCATGCCGAGGCCCATCCCGGGGCGGCCCGGCTGGCCGTGGGCGACCTCAGCCGCCCGCGCGGCGGGGACTTCGGCATCCGCTTCGGGCCGATCGGTCACGCCAGCCACCAGAACGGGCTCGACGTGGACGTGTACTACCCCCGCGCCGACGGCCGCGAGCGCGCTCCGCGCTTCGCGTCCGAGATCGACCGGCAGCTGTCACAGGAGCTCGTCGACCGCTTCCTCGCGCGCGGCGCCCAGGTGATCTTCGTGGGGCCCAACACCGGGCTGACCGGACCGCCGGAGCGAGTGCAGGCGCTCGTCAACCACGACAACCACCTGCACGTGCGGCTGCCCTGAGGCCGCGGGGCGGCTCAGCGCGCCAGCCGTGCGCCGGCCGGCGGCGAGAACAGGCGCCACAGCCCGGCCTCGCCCATGTGCTCGACCTCCAGGCCGGCGGCGAGGCAGTCCGCCTCCACGGCGATCGAGATCGCCGGGTGAGCGGGCGAGGGGCTCAGGGCAACGACGTTCCTCAGCCTGACCGCGAGCGGGCGCTCCTCCAGCCACAGGACGACCATCGGCGGGACCTCGAGGGCCACTCCGGAACGGGGATCGGTGGTGGGATCGAGCTCGCGGAGCTCGACCTCCAGGGGGCCGCCACGGGCCCGCCGTGCTTCCAGGAAGGCCTGGACGGCCCTCCGCATACCGATCACCTTCGCTTCGCCTCCGTTTGGGACATGCCGAACGCCACAACGGCGAACGGGCCGGATATACGAACCTAGACGTGCTTCGCGCTCCGCGCCACTCGAACGTTCGTCCAGCGCGGGCCGCTCCGCTCGATCTGATACACGTTGGGGCCGATGGATCGCCGCCTCGCGTACAAGAATCTCCGTACCGGCCTGATCGCCGCGGTCATCGGTCTGGTCGTGTTCGCCCTTTCGTGGGTCGTCGCACTGGTCTACTGATGGCGGCGGACGAGCAGCAGCGCGACAACGGCGCCGATCCGCCCGGCGAGCTCATCCACCTGCCCGGGCCCTCGTACCTGCCCGTCCTGACCGCCTTCGGTCTGACCCTGGCCGTTTGCGGGGTGGTGTTGTCGCTGTTCATGGTCGTGATCGGCCTGATCATCACGGTGGTGGCAGTGGTGCGCTGGATCCGGGAGACGCGCCGGGACATGGCCGAGCTCCCGCTCGAGCACCACTAGCCCACGCCCGGCCCGGCCCTGACCGTGGACGCCGATCAGGTTCTGCTGTTCCGGCTCAACCGCTCGGGGCTCGCCCGGCGCGAGGCTCGGAGCCTCGCCGAGGCGGCCGCCTGCCCCGCCTCCGACTTCGCCCGCGACGCCGCGCTCCTCGCCCTGGCGGCGCGGCGCGACGGGGTGACGCGAGCCGCGTACAGCGAGGCCGCCGACGGCGATGCGCTCGTGCTCGCGCACGTCGTGCGAGGCGCGATCCACGCCCTCGCGCCGAACGAGCTCGGCCTCTACGGCCGGGCCCTCATCTCGAAGGACGACGACGAGCTGGGCGCACAGCTCGGCCAGCAGGTCCAGCGGCTCGCGGCCGAGAAGGGCTTTGCTCCCACCGCCGCGCTCGAGGAGGTGGGGCAGGCCACCGGGGAGGCGCTGAGCGGGGGGAGCGTGCTCACCAAGAACGAGCTTCACGAGGAGCTGCGCCGGCGGGTGAGCAAGGACCTCATGCCCTGGTGCCGCAGCTGCAAGAGCCACCACGTGGCGCCGATGCTGTGGCGCTACGGGACGATCGGGGCGGGCGCGGTGCTCGACTCCGAACGCCGCTACCGCGCCGGCAAGCCGGGACGCACTCCGGCCGCCGCACAGGCGGTCGAGCGCTTCCTCCACTTCTACGGTCCGGCGACGGCCGGCGACTTCGCCGACTGGGCGGGTGTGGCCAAGCCCCACGCCGAGCGTCTCTGGTCGCGGGTCGAGGACGACCTGTGTGAGGTGGCGGTGGCACGGCGGAGCGCCTGGCTGCTGCGTGCCGATACCCGCGAGCTCGAGGCCCCCGGAGAGGCCGAGGGGCTTCGGCTGATCCCGCCGGGGGATCCGTACCTCCAGAAGCCCAACCGAGCCCTGCTCGCACCCGACAAGGCGCTGCGCAAGCGGCTCTTCCGCCCCGTGGCCAGCCCGGGAGCCGTGCTGCGGGACGGCCGGCTGGCCGGCCTGTGGAGGGCCAAGGCGAAGGGCAAGAAGCTCGAGGTCAGCGTCGAGAAGCTCGGACGCCTGCGCAGGTCCGACCTCGAGGCCGAGGCTCAGCTCGTGGCCACCGCGCGCGGCGCCTCGGAGGCCATCCTCGTGGTGGAGTGAGCCTCAGCGCGGCGCGGCTTCGATGTCGGACGGCAGCTCGCTGGTGGCGCCGTCCGATACCCAGACCCGCACGATGTCACGCATCGACAGGACGCCCGTCATGCGGCCCCCGTCGACCACGACGAGGTGGCGAAAGCCGCCCCGCACCATGGCCTCGGCGGCGCGCTCGAGCGACCAGTCGGGCGCCGCGAAGGTGATCTCAGGCGAGAGATGGTCGGCCACCCGCTCCTGGTCGGGGTCCTGGCCACGGCCTACCGACTGCAGCACGTCGCGCTCGGTGATGATGCCCGGCCCGGGCTGCTCCGGGTCGATGACGACGGCGGCGCCCACGTTGCGCTCGGCCATTGCGGTGGCGGCATCACGTAGCGAGTGACCCGGGTTCACGGTCAGTACGACCTCGCTCATCCCTGCCCGGACCTGCATGAGACCCCCCTTCGAGTACTCGTGACGATCAGCATAAGCAAATGTACCCCATGATCCGGTGGCCGCGCACGGTCGTACCACGTTGTGAAATGCGCCAGTCGACCGTCTATCGCCGCTCCGAGCTCTACCAGGACGCCCTTCGCGTGATCGAAGAGGAGTACGCCAACGAGGAGCTGTCGCTCTCGCTCGTGGCTCACGAGATCGCCACCTCGCGTCGCCAGCTTCAGAGGTCGTTCGCCGAGGCCGGCAACACGAGCTTCCGGCGCGAGCTGCAGCGCATTCGCATGTCCCGGGCCGCGGAGCTGCTGCGTGAAGGCTCGCTCTCGGTGCAGGAGGTTGCCGCCTCCGTCGGCTACCGCCAGGCGGCCCAGTTCGCCAAGGCGTTCCGGCGCAGCCACGGCGCTCCGCCCTCATCGTTCCGGGGATCCAACGGCGCGAACGGCGCCACCCAGCTGCACCCCGCCGCGGGCAGCAGGCTGGCCGCCTGACGCCGGCCCGCCGCCCCTAAATCGCCCCCGAGAAATGGCGCGACCCGGCGTCGCGTGCATCGGGTGGAGGCAATAGACTCGCGCGCCGTGAGCGAGAGGGAGCCGATCGCGCAGGACACTGCGAAGGGTCCGCCCGAGTCCGACCCGCGCATCGAGGGCGAGAAGCACCCGGTGGGCCGGATGATGGCGATCGGCGTGATCGCGTCGCTGATCGGCATCGGGGTATCCCTGCTGATCGACTGGTTCCCGGAGGACGCGTCCACCATCGCGGGGGACATCGACACGCTCTACGACGTCCTGCTGATCTGCTCGGTCCCGGTGTTCGTGCTGGTCATGACCATCGCCATCTACTCGGTGGTCCGCTTCCGCGCCAAGCCCGGCGACATGGGCGACGGTCCGCCCATCCACGGCAACACGAGGCTCGAGATCATCTGGGTCACGGTGCCCTTCATCATGGTCACCGCGCTGGCCGTCTACGGCTGGATCGTGCTCGACGACATCGAGGCCAAGCAGCCAGACGAGCTGGTGGTGAACGTCACCGGCCAGCAGTTCGCGTGGACCTTCGAGTACCCCCAGGAGAACGTCAACGCCAACGAGCTCGTCCTGCCGCTCGACCGCCCGGTGGACTTCAGGGTCCGCACCAAGGACGTGATCCATTCCTTCTGGGTCCCTCAGTTTCGCCTGAAGTCCGACACCGTCCCCGGCCTGACCACGCGCGTACGCGTGACGCCCAACCGCGTCGGAGACTGGTCGGTCGTCTGCACCGAGCTGTGCGGACTCGGCCACAGCGCCATGCGGGCCAACGTGCGGGTGGTGCCGGAGGAGGAGTACCTCGCGTGGATCGCCGACCAGGGTGAGCAGGCCGAAGCCGACGCCGGGGGCGGCGGGTCCGGCGGGGGCGGCGGGGGTGACTCGGGCGGCGGCGGACAGAGCGCCGGCGCCGAGGGTGAGCAGGTGTTCACCGACACCGGCTGCGGCTCGTGCCATCAGCTCGCGGCCGCGGGCGCCGACGGTCAGGTGGGCCCGAGTCTCGACAACATCTCGGAGGCCGATGCCGCGTCGATCGAGAAGTCGATCGTCGATCCGGGAGCCGTGCTGGTGGAGGGCTACGGCGACGGGATAATGCCTCAGGACTACCGGTCGCAGCTGTCGGCGGCCGAGCTCGACTCGCTCGTGAAGTACCTTCTGGAGGCTCAAGGATGACGTTGACGCACAGGCTCATCGCACCGGGCTGGTACCGCGCCGTTCTGGGCGTGGCCCTGGGCTTCGCCTTCGGGATGGGCCTCGTATTGCTCGTACGCTCGCTGTACGGCTACGAGCCGCTCTGGGACTGGGACGCGATCATCACCGTGGGCGGCTTGGTCGCCGCGCCGCTGGGCTTCCTGGTCGGCATCGGCTGCTTCGACTACTGGTTCCGCTGGGCCTCGGGTGCCCCCACCGTGCCCGAGGATCACTCGGGGCACGGGGCCACCAGCTGGCGCGACTACTTCCGGGTCAATACCGACCACAAGGTGATCGGGATCCAGTACATCGTCACCACGATGTTCTTCTTCATCGCCGGTGGGCTGATGGCGATGCTGATCCGCGCCGAGCTGGCCCAGCCCGGCACGCAGTTCGTGGACCCGAACACCTACAACGGCCTGTTCTCGGTCCACGCGTCGCTGATGATCTTCCTGTTCATCATCCCGGTGTTCGCCGGCATCGCGAACTACGTGATCCCACTCATGATCGGCGCGCCGGACATGGCGTTCCCGCGCCTGAACGCTCTGTCCTACTGGATGCTGCCGGTGGCCGGCACCATGATGATGGCCTCCTACTTCGCCGAGGGCGGTGCCTTCGCCACCGGCTGGACGGCCTACGCGCCGCTATCCACCGAGGCCCCGCTCGGGCAGCAGTTCTTCACCCTCGGGGTTCAGTTCGCCGGCGCCTCCTCGATCGCCACCGCGCTCAACTTCCTGGTCACGATCATCACCATGCGCGCGCCGGGCATGACCTTCTGGCGCATGCCGCTGCTGGTGTGGGCCAACTTCACCACCTCGCTGCTGGTGGTCATCGCCACGCCCTTCATCGCCGGCTCACAGTTCTTCGTGCTGCTCGACCGCACGCTCGGCACCGAGTTCTTCGTCCCGGGCGGCAACGGGGACGTGCTCATGTACCAGCACGTCTTCTGGTTCTACTCGCACCCGGCGGTCTACATCATGATGCTGCCGGGCTTCGGGATCATCAGCGAGGTCATTTCCACCCACGCCCGCAAGCCGGTGTTCGGCTACCGGATGATGGCCTTCTCGCTGGTGGCGATCGTGATCCTCGGCTTCACCGTGTGGGCGCACCACATGTTCGTCTCCGGCATGCAGAGCTGGCTGCGCGTGCCGATGATGATCACCACGATGCTCATCGCCGTTCCCACGGGCATCAAGATCTTCTCCTGGCTGGCCACGCTGTGGCGCGGCGTGATCCACATGCGAACACCGCTGCTGTTCGCCCTCGGCTTCATCACCATGTTCACCCTCGGCGGGATCAGCGGGATCATGCTCGCCGTGGTGCCGTTCGACATCCACGTGTCGGACACGTATTTCATCGTCGCCCACATCCACTACGTCCTCTTCGGCGGCTCGGTGTTCACGATCTTCGCCGGGCTCTACCACTGGTTCCCGAAGATGACCGGGCGGATGTACGACGAGACCCTCGGCCGGATCCACTTCTGGCTCTCGTTCGTCTTCTTCAACCTGACCTTCGGCCCGATGCACTTCGTGGGCATCGACGGCATGCCCAGGCGGGTGGCCGACTACGCCGAGCAGTTCGCCACCTGGAACGCGATCATCTCGGTGTCGGCGTTCATCTTCGGGCTCTCGTTCCTGATCTTTCTCTACAACATGATCGCCTCGTGGCGCCACGGCCCGGAGGCACCCGGCAACCCCTGGCGCGCACACTCGATCGAGTGGCAGGTGTCGTCCCCGCCGCCGGTGTTCAACTTCGACGAGATCCCGACGGTGGTCGGCGGCCCCTACGAATACGGCGTCCCCGGTGCGGTGCACGCGGTGTTCAAGGAGCACAAGCCGGCGACGGTGCCCACGCCGGCCGGCGGCGGCGGCGCGCCACCGCCCACTGACCCATGAAGCGCATCCTCGTAGTGGCCAACGAGACCGTGGCGGGCAAGCCCCTCATCGAGGCGGTCGAGCGCCATGCCGCCGACGACGAGATCGAGGTCCACGTGATCTCGCCCCAGAACGAGCCCAAGCACGGCTACGTCGTCCACGACGAGCACATCCGCGACGCGGCCGAGAACCGGCTGCGGATGACGATCGCCCTGCTGAAGGAGGAGGGCATCGAGGCCAGCGGCGAGATCATGGATCCGGATCCCTACTCGGCCGTGATGGACGCGCTCGGCGAGCGCGACTACGACGAGATCGTCGTCTCCACCCACCCGGAGACCCGCTCGGGCTGGCTGAGGCAGGGGTTGGTCGACCGGCTGGCACGCGCTACACGGCGACCCGTCGAGCACGTGATGGTGGACCTCGACAGCGAGCGCGACGACGTCAAGCGCACGCTCGTGGTAGCCAATCAGACGATGGGCGGCTCGGAACTGCTCGACCGGCTCAAGTCCAAGGCGGGCGAGGAGCCGCGGCGCTTCATCGTGATCGCCCCGCAGGCGGCCGGCAACGGCGACTCAGACGACGAGAACGGCGCCGCGCAGCGCCTGGCCCACATGCTCGGCGAGCTCGAGTCGGCGGGGATCGAGGCCATCGGCCAGGTGGTGCACCCCGATCCCTACACCGCCATTCAGAACGCGCTCCAGTTCTACGGCCCCGACGACATCGTCATCTCGACCCTCCCCGAGACGCGCTCCGGCTGGCTGCGAAACGATCTCATCGGCCGGGTGGAGGCCTCCACGGGCAAGCCGGTCGAGCACATCGTGAGCGATCCCTGATGGAATCCGCCTCCGTAGCCGCCGGGCAGGTCGCCCACGACGACCACCACCACGGGCCGCCGCCGGCCAACGTCTCGTCGCGGGTCGAGGCCCAGTTCCTCGGGATGCTGCTCTTCATCATCTCGGAGATCATGCTCTTCGGAGCGTTCTTCACGGCCTACTTCTTCATCCGGGTCGTGAACGAGGCGCCCTGGTTCCCGTTCGACGGCAACGAGCTGCCGGTGGCCGTGGCCGGGGTCAACACGGCCATCCTCGTGTCCTCGAGCTTCACCATGCACTGGGCCCTCGAGGGCGCGCGCAACGACAACCACCGCGCAATGAAGATCGGCCTCTTCACCACCGCCCTGCTCGGGCTCAGCTTCCTCACGATCCAGATCAACGAGTACGTCCACATCGGCTTCCCGATCTCGGAGAACGCCCAGACCACGATCTTCTACTCGCTCACCGGGCTGCACGGGGCCCACGTGTTCGTCGGCCTAACGCTGCTCGTCTTCGCCACGGTCAGAGCCTTCCGCGGGCACTTCTCCTCCAAAGAGCACCGCGGGGTCGAGGTGCCGGGCATCTACTGGCACTTCGTCGACGTGATGTGGATCATCGTGTTCAGCTCGGTCTACCTCCTCTAGTGGGCCTTCTCGAAACGTTTCCCCGGAAATGCGAGGTCCAGGGGACGCCAGGTAAGGACGCAGGGAGCCGGAATAGCAGCGCTATTTTGGCGACCGAGGACGCCGCATGGCGGTTCCTGGACCCGCAGTTTCGGGTGGAACGTTGAGAGAAGGTCCATTGGTCCGGCCGTGATCAATCCGCTGCGCTCCGAGCAGGACGCCTTTCGCTTCCTGATCTACGTCGTGGTCGTGGTGGCCGTCCTGCTGGCCATCGTGTTCGCCGTGCGCGCGCTCTCGTGACGCCCGCGGCGTTCGGGGCCGACCTCGAGCTCGCCGAGCGAGCGGCCCGGGCCGCGGCCGAGCTGCTGATGGGCTACTACGGCCGCCCGGCGGAGGGACTCGGGTCCAAGTCCTCGGCCACGGACCTCGTGTCCGACGCCGACCGGGAGGCCGAGCGCCTGGTCCGCGAGCTCCTGGCCGGCGAGCGTCCCGACGACGGCCTGCTGGCCGAGGAGGGCTCGGACGTCAGTGCGGCCAGCGGCCGACGCTGGCTCGTCGATCCCCTGGACGGCACGGTCAACTTCCTCTACGGGTTTCCCGCCTGGGCCGTGAGCGTGGCGCTGGAGGACGCCGAGGGCGCGGCCGTCGGCGTGGTGCTCGACCCCGTGGCCGACGAGTGCTTCACCGCGGTGCGCGGCGAGGGAGCCAGGCTGAACGGCACCCCGGCGTCGGTCACAGGTGAGACCGACCTGGGCCAGGCGATGGTGGCCACCGGCTTCTCCTACGAGCCCGAGCGCCGAGCGCGCCAGGCCGATCTGCTGCTCGACGTGCTCCCACGGGTCCGCGACATCCGGCGCGCCGGGGCGGCCGCCCTGGACCTCTGCTACGTGGCCACGGGGCGGGTGGACGCGTTCTACGAGCGCGGCCTGAACGAGTGGGACTGGGCCGCGGGGCGGCTCATCCTCGAGGAGGCCGGCGGCATGGTGGCCGACCTCGACGGCGACCCCCACGGGCTGGTGGGAGCGGCGACGATCGAGCTGCAGGAGGCGCTGCTCGAGCTGGTGCGCTGAGGGGCGTGCGCTCCGGTCGGGCCTGCGCGGAGGGCTCAGCGTGGTCCGATTGGCTGGGGAAGGGGGTTGGAAGCGGTCGTCAGCCGACCGTGTGACATTGACCCTCTATTACGACGTCAATGTCACATGGTCGCCCGGGCAGCCGGCCGGCTCAGCCGCCCGGATTCAGCAGATACTCAGTGAGCGTGTCCAGCTGCTTGTCGCTCAACCGGCCCTCGTATGACGGCATCGCGCCGCCGAAGCCCTCGACCTGGAAATCCTGGGGCTGCAGGATCGATTGGCGCACGTAGTCCTCGGCCGACGTGCCGGGCTGGCGGTCGCCCGCAGCTGCGGCGAGTTCGTCGAGGCCGGGTCCGATGTTGGCCTGGCTGCCGGCCGGGCCGAACGTGTGGCAGCCGCCGCAGCCGGCCGCCGTGAAGATCTGCTCGCCGGTCTTGGCGTCACCGAGACCCGCCTCGGCGAGGGCGCCCTGGTCCTCGCCCGAGCGCCCCGAGGCGTAGGCCACGTAGGAGGCCACGTCGGCGGCCAGCTGGCCCTCCACCAGCCCCGCCGGCATGGTGCTGCTCTTGCGGGGGTGGGCGATCTGTGACTCGACTATCCCCTTGACCGTGTCGCGGTCCATCCCGTCGGACAGCGCCGCGGCGAAGGAGTCGTCCAGGTTCGGGCCGGTGTTGCCCTGGGTGCCCGCGCGGTTGAGCACGTGGCAGGAGCCGCACTTCTGCACGAACTGCGCCTTGCCCTCGGGCAGGTCGGCCTCCTCCTCACGGCCGCAGGCGGCCAGCGGCAGCGCCACGACCACCGCGCACAGCGCGGCCAGGAGCGGCTTTACCGTGTTCCGGGCGAGGCTCACGGGGCGCGTACATTATCCGCTACCGGGGTCGGACGGGGAAGGCTTTCGAGCCGTCCCTGACCCGCCAAGATCACGCCCTCGGCCACCTTTTCCCAGGCGAACTGGCGTGCCGACTCCGCGGCGAGAGCCGCCTTGGCGCGTTCGCGCTCGGCTGGCTCCACCTGCAGCCAGTCGACGAGCTTGCGGCCGATCTCGCGCACCGATCCGGGGCCCACGTCGAAGGCCAGCAGCGGGCGCAGCTCCTCATCGAGGGCCGGCGCCAGCCGGGCTGTGACCTCGGCCATTCCGGAGTGGTTGGCCGAGAGCGGGAACGCCCCGCAGGCGGCGGCCTCGGCCGCCACCATGCCGAACGCCTCCGGGAAGGTCGAGGGCATGACCTGGGCCTCGCAGGCGGGCAGGAGATCGGGCAGGTCCTCGTGCTCGAGCCGCCCGGTGAAGTGGATCCGCTCCGCGGCGGCGGGCGCGGCGTCGAGCCATTCGGAGTCCACCCCGTCGAGGAACGTGTTCAGATACTTGAGCTCGCCCTTGGGTCCCCCCTCGAGCTCGCGGCCGCGTGCGGCCATGTCCCTCAGAGCGGCCACGTCCTGGTTGCGCAGCGCCTCCACGAACCCGCTCAGAGCCTCGCGGTAGGTGCCGAAGCCCACCACCACCAGCCGCGCGTCCGGCACCTTCGCCACCACCAGCGGCCAGGCGGCGAACAACAGGTCCACGCCCTTGGACACGATGAGCTTGCCCACATAGCTCACGATCCGGTCGCGGTCGGGGTCGAGCTGGTGGAGCGCCTCGGCCGCCCCCGCCTCCCCGCCCCAGGACGCCGCGGCATCGTGGCCGAGCTTGACCGCCAGCCGCTCCAGGCCCACGGCCGGCTCGTCGTTCGGCCGGAAGGTGTGGATGTCCACGCCGGGCGGACCGAGACGCGTGTGCTCCGGGAGCTCGCTCTCTCCCGACAGCACGTCCCACAGCGAGTGTCCCGTGTGGCTCGAGCCCACCAGCACGCCCTCGGCCCCGCGGATCCCCTCGAGGGCGTAGGGCAGAAAGCGCTCCCGGTTGGGCCGCACCGTGTACTCGAGCGCGCTGCCGTGCACCTTGACCGCGTACGGGGCGCGATCGCGCAGGCCGCGCGCCAGGATCACGGGCGCCATGACCAGGTGATTGGCCAGCGCCACGTCGGGTGTGGGCGCGGCCTCGACGGCGGCGACGTTGGCCGCCAGGTAGTGATCGAGCTCCGCGTCGGTCAGCTCCGGGTAGGGCTTGGCGTCGAAGCCTTCGTACTCGTCGGCCACGTAGAGCGGGAGCACGCGGCCGATGTCCGGAACATGCAGGGTCACCCCGTCGGGCGCCTCCCAGTCCGGGTCCTGGCAGAACAGGTGCACCTCGTGGCCGAGCCGAGCGAGCGCGCGGACCAGCTCGGCGTTGTAGATGTTGCTGCCCGTGCCGCGCATCAGGTAGCTGTGGAAGACCAGGATTCTCATCGGGCGTGGACGCTATACGGCGAGCGCGCGGTGCGTGCGAGCGGTTGGCTTCGGCGAGCGCGCGGTGCGTGCGAGCGGTCGTCTATCGTGTCCGCTCGATGCCTGCCCGCCAGAAGTACCGGCTGCGCGCCCGCTCCGACCGCGAGGTGATCCGCGAGGTCGAGCCTGGGCACACCTACGTGGACCACGAGTCTGGCGAGGAGCTGAAGGTCGTCGGTGCCCTGCTGCCGCTGGCGCCGTCGCCCAGCGAGCTCCCCTACGCGGTGGAGAACCTGAGGATGTGCGGGTGTTCCCTCGAGCAGCTCGTCCAGAAGGATCTGAACGACTGCCCGCACTGTGGCCGGCGTCTTCCGGCCGTCGACCGCTGAGGGCACTTCTCCCAGTCGTTCTCGCCCTGCTGGTCCTCGTGGGCTGCGGCGGCGACGACGAGAGCGCATCGGAGACCACGCCCACCCTCCCCGATCTCTCCACCCCGCAGGGAGACCGTACGGAGACCACGGCACCCGACACCACCACCGACACCGTTCCGGAGCCAGAGCCCACCCCCACCGAGACGGTCCCGCCGTCCACGGGCGGGGGCACGCCCGCGCCCGAGGCCGTGCCGCCCGCGGACACGCCCGAGAACGACGCTCCGCCTCCAGCCGACAGCCCGGCCGAGCGCTTCGAGGAGTTCTGCAACGAGAATCCGGGCGCCTGCGGCTAGGTAAAGGAAGCTGCGGTGCTCGCTAGAAGGCGCGCCCGGGTCTACGCGAGGCAGCCGAGGGCTTCGTCGCGGGAGCTGAAGATGGTGAGGTGGCCGACGAGGCCGGTGATCTGAAAGGGGCGCAGGATGCGCTCGCTGGGACAGACGAGCACCATGGCGCAGCGCCTGAGGTTCATGTGGCGCAACGAGTTCATGATCACGCCGATCCCCGTGGAGTCCATGAAGGTCACGTCGCTGAGATCGACCACCACGCCTCTCGCGCCCTCCTCGGCCAGCCCGAACAGACGGCTGCCCAGCTTGGGCGCCGTAAGAGCGTCGATCTCCCCCCGGAGTGCGACGACATAGGTGTCCTCGTCGACTGGCTCGTCGACCAGGCCGAAGTCGATCACACCGGCGAACCTATCACGCGAGCAGGCACGGGCCCGGACCCGGGCGCCCGCCGTCGGCTCAGACCTGGCGGTGGGTCGGCACCGGCGAGGTCGGCCGTCGTACCCGTGCCGGCGACGGCACCCGCGGCTCGACTCCGCGGCGCCTATGGGGGCGCGCCGGACCCGAGTGCTCGCGGTCACGGCCGCGCCCCAGGCCCCAGCGGCCGAGCGGAAGGCGGATGCCGTCCCCGCCCGGGCCGTCGTCGCGTGGCTGCGGACCCGGTCCCTCGCCGCCGCCGCCGTCGTCACCGCGCGAGTCGTCGTCGTCGTCGCGCAGCCGGAAGAACCAGATCAACCAGACGATCAGCAGGCCGACGTCGAAGATCCGGAACCCGACCATGAAGATCCACCCCTGAGTGGACACCGAGTCGATGCTACCGCGCCCAGACCGGCGGGGAAAGAGGCTGTGCGCCTATTCGTCCTCGACCGGCGTGGTGGGCCGGTTATCGGGGATGTAGGTGGCCGTGTAGAGCAGCCGCGCCTTCGTGTAGGTACAACCGAACCTCACGACCTCGCGCAGGTCCTCGAGCGCGAACTCGCGCAGGCTGCGCGGGGGCTCGCAACTGCCCTTGGCTCGTGACGAGCGCCACCAGTCGGACTTGGTCAGGTTGATTCCGAGCATCGGCGCCCAGGTGGGCACCGTGATGGCGATCCAGTTCCCCTTCTTGACCCGCAGGGGAGGATCGAGCACGAAGGTCGGGCTCGATCCGAAGTAGTCGTCCACCTCGTACAGGTCCGACTGCTGGACGAGACGGTGCTCCAGGCGGGTTTTGCGCTTGTCGCCACGCCGCAGCACGGACAGCTGAACTCCGGCCGGAGAGCCGTAGTTGTCGTTGAAGAACGTGGACTGCTCGGCCGTCGGCGCCGCCAGCGCGACCGTGAAGGCGGTGATGTAGCCGTTGCGCCGGATGTAGTAGGGATTCTTCGGCCCCCCGGAGGACCGTCCCTGGTAGCCGGTCACCCGCACGACCGCCACGCAGGGGTCGGCCGGGCAGCTCGCGTTCGCCGGATCGGCGGTAGCGCCGAGCTCGACGATGCGGGCGGATGCACCCGACGGCAGCACGAGGGCTACCGCCAGCAGGGATGTGAGCAGGAAGATTCGCTTCATGACCAGGGGTGAAACACCCTGTCCGTCGATGAGTTGCGGCGTCCTACTTGTACCTATAGGTGATCCGCCCGCGATCGAGGTCGTAAGGCGACAGCTCGATCTTGACCCTGTCGCCCGGGAGGATGCGGATGTAGTGCCTGCGCATCTTCCCCGAGATGTGTCCGAGTACCTCGTGCCCGTTGTCGAGAGACACCTTGAACATCGTGTTCGGGAGGGCTTCCACGATCTCGCCCTCCATTTCGATCTTCTCTTCCTTGGGCACAGCAGGCGGCGCGCTCAGATGGCGCGAACGTTCACCGCCTTGGGACCCTTGTCGCCGGTCTCCTCCTCGTACTCGACCTTGGAGTTCTCGGCCAGCGACTTGAAGCCCTGTCCGTCGATACCCGTGTAATGGACGAACAGGTCACGGTCGCCGTCGTCCGGCGTGATGAACCCGTAGCCCTTCTCGTCGTTGAACCACTTGACGGTTCCGGTAGGCACGAAATGCCCCTTCCTGCTTGTGCCCGGCCGGACCTCAAAGAGCGAATCCTGTACCACGGCACCTGCATGTTTCAACTACGCCGGATGACCCCAGCGCTCGCGCGCACCGCGCGCTCGCCGGACAGCCGGCCCGTACAGGACGGGACGCTACCAGCCAAGCGCGCCGGAAGTGGTCAGCGTCCCTCGAAAGTTGCGTGGCCGGGCCCCTGGGCGAGGAACTCCTTCACGGCCTTCTGCAGGTCCTCGGTCTCGAAAAGGGGCGCCGCGATCTCCGCCGTGCGAGCATCGGCGCCGCGTACGCCCTCGTCGAGAGTGGCCCGGACGATCCGCTTGGTCGCCGTGTGCGCGAGCGTCGGCCCGGCGGCCAGCCGCCGGGCGAAGCGCAGTGATTTCTCGGCCAGCTCGCCGTCGGGCAGCACCCGGTTGACCACGTTCCAACGCTCCAGCGTCGCCGCGTCGTAGAGGCCCGCGCTCATCACGAACTCGCGCGCTCGCGCCGGGCCCGCACGCTCGGCCATGCGTTGGGTGCCGCCCATCAGCGGCGTGAGCCCCACCACCGCCTCGACCAGCCCGAAGCTGGCCGACTCGGACGCCCAGATCATGTCGCAGGCCAGCGAGAGCTCCAGGCCGGCGGTGAGGCAGAGGCCGTGCACCGACGCGAGGGTCGGAAAGGGCAGGTCCTCGATCCGGTGGGCGATCTCCTGCAGGACGGCGGTGAACTGCTCGGCCTCCGCGCGGGTCAGCCCGTCGAACACGTGGACGTCGGCGCCGCCGGTGAAGTACTCGCCCTCGGCGCGCACGAGCAGGGCGCGCAGGCCCTCGGTCGCGCCGAGCGCCTCCTGGATGTCGTGCACCATCTCGTCGCCGAACAGATTGAGCGGCGGGTCGTCGATCACCAGGATCCCGAGCTCACCGTCGCGCTCGAGGCGCGCGCGCTCAGCCACCGCGCAGCTCCTTCGCCACCTGTGCCAGCTCGCCGCCCTCCGGCGTGCGCGGCTGCGCGGGCAGCCTGAGCGGGTCGTCCTCGTAGCGCGGGATCACGTGCACGTGCAGGTGAAAGACCGTCTGCCAGGCGGCCGGCTCGCAGCAGTTGAGCAGGTTGACCCCGGCCGCACCGAGCCGCTCGCGCATGGTCAGCGCCAGGCGCTTGGAGGCCAGCGTGGCCCGGCTGAGGTCCTCCTCGGGCGCCTCGTAGAGGTTCTTGGAATGGTGCCGCGGAATGACCAGGGCGTGGCCGCGCGTCCACGGGTTGATGTCCATGAAGGCCAGCGTGTGCTCGTCCTCCTGGACGATCTCGGCGGGCAACTCGCCCGCCACGATCTTGCAGAAGATGCAGTCGTCCGCCATTCGCGAAAACTATTGCTTAGAGCCAGCCGGAGCGCTTGAAGCGCCAGAACAAGGTCAGGCAGGCCACGGCCATGACGCTCAGCACCAGCGGGTAGCCGAAGGTCCAGCCGAGCTCCGGCATGTGCTCGAAGTTCATGCCGTAGATCCCGGCGAGCATCGTGGGCACGGCGATGATGGCGACCCAGGCCGAGATCTTGCGCACGTCGTCGTTCTGACGCACCGAGACCTGCGCGAGGTTGGCCTGAAGGCTCGACGCGAGCAGGTCGCGCATGGCGTCGAGCTGGTCGCGCACGCGGATCAGGTGGTCGTTGACGTCGCGGAAGTAGTTGCGGATCTCCGGGTGCACCTGGTCGTACTGCCCTGCGGCGATGCGGTCGAGCGGATCTACGAGCGGCGCGGCGGCCCGGCGGAACGCGAGCACCTCGCGCTGGAGCCGGTAGACGCGCTGAGCCGGGTTCGAGCGGCCTTCGGAGAAGAGCTCGGCCTCTACTTCGTCGATGTCGTTCTCGAGGCCGTCGATCGCCGGGGCATAGTCGTCCACCACCCGGTCGAGGATCGCGTGCAAGACCGCCCCGGGGCCGCACTTGAGCTTGGCCTGATCGTGCTCGAGATCGTCTCGCACCTGCTTCAGCGCGCTGCCCTCGCCGTGGCGCACGGTGATGAGGTAGTCGTTGCCCACGAACACGAGCAGCTCGCCGAGCTCGATCACCTCCTCGGGATCCACGTAGCGCGCGGTCTTCAGCACCAGGAAGACCATGTCGCCGTAGACCTCCACCTTCGGGCGCTGGTGGGCCTCGATGGCGTCCTCCACGGCCAGCGGATGCAGGTGGAACTCGCGGGCGAGCGAGTCGAATTCCTCGGCCGTGGGCTCGTACAGCCCGATCCAGACGAAGTTGCCGGCCTCGAGGCGCTCCTGATAGGCGTGCTCGAGCTCGACCTCGCCGTTGCGGCGCTTGCCGTCCTCGTAGATGGCGCAGTCGACGATCACCCGGCGGGATTGTCGCGCAGTGCCCGCGCGAAGGCGAGCGCCTGGTCGCGGCTCTGCACCTCGCCCGAGTAAGCGGCCTCGGTCAGCGCCGCCAGCAGCCGGCCGATCTCGGGACCCGATTCGAGCCCCAGCTCGCTGGTCAGCTCGTCGCCACGCAGAGGCGGTTCCGGCGGGCCATGCTCGCGCCAGTCGAGCGCCGCCTCCATCAGCTCTCCGGCCAGCTCCATGTGGGCAGCGATCGCCTGATCGGCCTTGCGCCCGCGGGTGGCGAGGCGATCGGCACAGGAGAGCAGGGTGACCTCCACCGACACCGGCGAGGTGCGCTCGAGATAGCGGTAGACGGCCCGCCGGTCGAGCGGCCGCTCGTGCACCAGGAAGCCGAGCACGAGGTGGTGGCGGGCCAGCGCACCGAGGAAGCCGGCCAGCTTCGCGCTCATGCGCAGCCGCCGCGACACCACCTCGATCATCTCCTCGCCGAGCCGGTCGTGACCGATGAAGGTGACCCTCCCGTCGTCGCGCACCGCGTGGGTGGCCGGCTTGCCGATGTCGTGCAGGAGCGCCCCGAAGCGCAGCGCCTGCCCGCGGGTGAGCTCGTCGGCGAGCGGCTCGTCGAGCACGGCCCGCAGGCGTCCCTCGGCCTTCGCCTCGAGCTCGAGCAGGCGCTCCAGGACCTCGATCGTGTGGCCGTAGACGTCGAGGTGGTGGTAGTGGCTCTGCTCCACCTCGTGGAGGTCGGCCAGCTCAGGAAGGACCGCGCGCGACAGACCGAGCCGGTCGGCCAGCGCCAGCCCGTGCAGCACACCCGGGGCGAGCATGAGCCGCCGCAGCTCGGCGAACACTCTCTCGCCCGCGGCGTCCGCCACACGCGGGGCGGCCCGGCTCGTGAGCCGTGCGGTGTCGGGGTCGGGCTCGAAGCCCAGCTCAGCCGCGAAGCGGGCGAGCCGCAGCGGGCGCAGCGGATCCGCTTCGTAGGCCGCCGCCCCCAGGACGCGCAGGACACCCCCATCGAGGTCGGCGCGACCCGAGAGCGGATCGAGCAGCTCGCCCAGCTCACCGATGCGGCCGGCGCCCTCGGCGAGGGCCTGCGCGGAGGAGCCGGCAAGCGGCCGTGCCATCGCGTTGACGCTGAAGTCGCGGCGGGCCAGGTCGTCCTCGATACCCCCGCCCTGGAGAGGGGACAGGTCGAACACGCGACCCTCGTGCCGGTCGATCACGCGCCAGGCGCCGAACGTCTCAGACAGCTGGAACACGGGCCCGCCGAGGTGGGCGGCGAGCGCGCGGGCGCTGGCCTCGTGGTCCGCCTCCACCACCACGTCCACGTCGGTGACCTCACGCCCGAGCAGGTCGTCGCGAACGGCGCCGCCGACGATCCAGGCCCGGCTCACCGGAAGTGCTCGCGGCGCACCCGCGCCAGCAGCCCGCAGGTCACCTCGTAGTTGATCGTCTCGAGCGCCCGCGCCACCTCCTCGGCCAGTATGCGCTCGTCTCCCTGAGTTCCGATCAGCACGACGTCGTCACCGACCTCCACACCGGTGTCGGGGCCGAGCTCGACGGTGATGTTGTCCATGCTCACGGTGCCCACCGACGGATGACGGCGCCCGCCGATCAGCACATCGTGACGGTTGGAGAGCCCGCGGCGCCAGCCGTCGCCGTAGCCGATCGGCACCGTGGCCACCCAGGTCGGCGCCGGCGCGCGCCAGCTGCGGCCGTAGCCGGCGCTGTCCCCGGCCTCGAAACGCTTGACCGAAGCCACGTAGGAGTGCAGCGACAGCGCCGGCTCGAGAGC
Source organism: uncultured Thermoleophilaceae bacterium (assembly GCA_963751105.1). Classification (GTDB taxonomy): domain Bacteria; phylum Actinomycetota; class Thermoleophilia; order Solirubrobacterales; family Thermoleophilaceae; genus JACVRW01. Next base: position 2,223,368 of record CAVVTG010000002.1, read on the forward strand.
GTGTTCCGCCGGGTCGACGCCGAACGGGTCCATGCCGTAGATGGCCACGCCGCAGCGCACCATGTCGAAGCGCGCGTCCGGCTCGCGCAGGGCCGCGGCGCTGTTGGCGGCGTGCACGCGCACGTCGTCGCGGCCCACCTCCTCCACGAACTCCCGGAAGCTCTCGAGCTGGTGCGGGAAGTGATCGTCGCCCGGCTCGTCGGCGGTGGCGAAGTGCGTCATGAGGCCGACCACGTTCGGGCGCCCTGCCAGCTCGACCGCCCGCGCGCGGTCCTTGGTGCCGAGGCGGCCCATCCCGGTGTCGAACTTCACGTGCACCCGCGGCGCGGCCTCGGCCACCTCGTCGGTCCAGGCCACCACGTCGGCATCGGCGGCGACGGCCGTCTCGAGCTCCGTCCGGTTGAGTGCCCCCATCACCAGCAGCGGCACGTCGATGCCGCTCTCGCGCAGGGCGGCCGCCTCCGCCGCCGTGGCCACCGCCAGCCAGGTGGCCCCGCCCCGAAGCGCCGCCCGGGCCGTCTCGAGCGAGCCGTGGCCGTAGCCGTCGCCCTTGACCACCGCGCACAGCTCGCCCGGCAGACGGGCGCTGTTGCGCTCGATCGCGCCGACGTCGATGCGGGCCAGCGCGCGCTCGGACCCGCTCACGCCGCGAGGGCGCCCAGCACGTCCACACGCGTGACGACGCCCACGAGCCGCCCGTCCTCGACCACCGGCAGCCGGTTGTGCCCCGTGTCGTGGATCAGTCGCGCGGCCTCGCGCACGGTGGTATCCGGAGCCACCGAATCCGGATCTCGGGTCATCATGTCCGCAGCCTTGGAGGCGAAGGCCTTGCGCAGGCGATCCTCGAAGCGCCCCAGCGGCTCCAGGAAGACAGTGCCCCCGAACAGGTTGATGTAGTGCGGGATGTGGAGGTCGCCCTGATCGTCCGGCAGGATCAGATCGGCCTCGGTCACGATCCCCACCAGCCTGCCGTCGTCGTCGATCACCGGCAGGCCTGGCAGCTCGTTCTCGCGCAGCGTGCGCACCACGTCCTCGACCGGCGTGTCGGGCTGCACGGTCTCAGGCGTGCGATCCATGATCTCAGCGATGGTCTCCGCCATGGGTGGCGAAGATAGCGGGCCGCGGCCGCGGGGATCAGCCGCGCCGGGTGAGCCCGCGCGGCAGCGAGTCGATCACGTCGCCGGCCATCACGTGATCCGCGCCGATCTCGTCCGCAGCGGCCCGGCCGGCGCGAGCGTGGGCCAGTGTGCCGAGCGCGGCCGCCTCGAAGGCGCCGAGGCCCTTGGCCAGCAGTGCGCCGATGAGGCCTGAGAGCACGTCGCCCGTGCCGGCGGTGGCCAGCGCCGGGGTGGCTCCCGAGCTGATCGCGACCTCCCCTTCGGGTGCCGCGACGATCGTGTCGTCGCCCTTGAGCAGGACCATGCAGCCGCTGCGCCGCGCCGCCTCGCGCGCGTAACGGAGACGGTGAGCGGCGATCTCCACGGAGTCCAGGCCGAGCAGGCGGCCGAGCTCGCCCTCGTGGGGCGTTAGCACCGTGGGGGCGGTTCGGGCCTGCAACAGCTCGGGCTGCCCGGCGTAGGCGTTGAGCCCGTCCGCGTCCACCAGCAGCGGGACGGCCACCTCGGACGCAACCGCCCGGGCGAACTCGCCCGCGCTGTCGCTGCGGCCGAGCCCGGGCCCCAGCACGAGCGCGCCGGCGCGCTCGGTCATCTCCATCACGGTGTCCACACCCGCCCGGCAATGCGCGCCGTCGTCGTCGGGCAGGCCGCGGCTCATCTGCTCGAGCAGCCGCATGTCGAGGGCCGGCTGGGCCGGCGCGGGCACGGCCACCTGCACGTAGCCGGCGCCCGCGCGCGACGCGGACCGAGCCGCCATCGTGGGCGCGCCGGTGAGGCCGGCCGAGCCGCCCGCCACGACCACCACGCCCGAGGCGAACTTGGAGCCGCCGCGCTCGCGGTGCGGGTACAGGTCGAGCACCCGCTCGGCGATCAGGCCGGCCGAGTCAGGGCCCGGCGCCCCGCGTGGGATCCCGATCTCGACCAGCTCCACCTGGCCGGCGTGCTCCTTGCCCGGGTCCACGTACAGACCCACCTTGGCGGCGTGGAAGCTGGCGGTGACGGTCGCCCGGATCGCCGGCCCCTCCACCTCGCCGCTGCTCGCGTTGACGCCAGAGGGCACGTCGCAGGCCACCACCGGGGCGTCCTCGTCGTTGATCGCGCCGATCGCGGAGGCCAGCGGCTCGCGCGGTGCGCCCTCGAAGCCCGTACCGAGCAGCGCGTCGAGCACCACGCCGGAGCCCCGGAGGCGCTCGGGCGCGAACGGCTCGGGCGGCGGCCCGGGCAGACGCTCGAGGTTCGCGCCGGCGTCGCCGTGCAGGTCCTCGAGCGGGACGGCGGCGAGCACGTCGACCTCGTGGCCGTCCTCCCGGAGGAGGCGCGCGGCCACGAGGCCGTCACCGCCGTTGTTGCCCTTGCCCACCACCACGCGCACCGGTCCCCGACGAGCCGCCGCGGCCGTGGCCCGGGCCAGCCCGGCGCCCGCCCGCTCCATGAGGTCGAGCGAGGGCACACCCTGCTCCTCGATCGCCCAGGCGTCCACCGCCCGCATCTCGGCGGCTTCGTAGAGCGGATCGAGCCAGGCCCTCACGCCCGCGCGCCCCCTGGGTGGAGCTCAGGCACCTGACAAAGATTGAAATCTGTCATCACACTCACTACCATCCCACACATGATCACACGCACACTCGGCAACGACGGACTCAACGTATCGGCCATCGGACTCGGATGCATGGGCATGTCCGACCTGTACGGATCGGCAGACGAAGAGGAGAGCGTCGCCACCATCCACGCGGCCATCGACGCCGGCATCACCCTTCTCGACACGGGCGACTTCTACGGCATGGGCCACAACGAGATGCTGATCGGGCGCGCGCTGCGCGAGGGCGACCGCGACAGGGTCCAACTGAGCGTCAAGTTCGCCGGCATGCGCGATGCGGACGGCGCTTTCATCGGCGTGGACGCCCGCCCGCCGGCAGTCAAGAACTTCCTCGCCTACACGCTCCGGCGCCTCGGCACCGACCACGTGGACATCTACCGGCCCGCCCGCCTCGACCCGGCCGTGCCGATCGAGGAGACCGTGGGCGCCATCGCCGAGCAGGTGGAGGCCGGCCACGTCCGGCAGATCGGCCTTTCCGAGGTCGGCGCCGATACGCTGCGCCGGGCCCATGCCGTGCATCCGATCGCCGACCTGCAGATCGAGTACTCGCTCATCTCGCGCGGCATCGAGGACGAGATCCTGCCCACCTGCCGCGAGCTGGGCATCGGCGTGACCGCTTACGCCGTGCTCTCCCGCGGGCTGATCAGCGGCCACTGGTCGCGCGAGCGCTCGAACGAGGCTCGGGACTTCCGCAGCATGTCGCCGCGCTTCAGCGACGAGAACCTCGACCGCAACCTCGAGCTCGTCGAGCGCCTGCGTGAGGTGGCCGACGGCCGTGGAGCAAGCGTCGCCCAGGTGGCCATCGCCTGGGTGCTGTCTCGCGGAGACGACATCGTCCCGCTGGTGGGCGCCCGGCGTCGGGACCGGCTGGAGGAGGCCCTCGGCGCGCTGGACCTCGAGCTCGGCCCCGACGACCTGGCGGCCATCGAGGAGGCCATGCCAAGTAGCGCCGCCGCGGGCGATCGCTACGACGAGAACCAGATGGCCATGCTCGACAGCGAGAAGGCGTCCAGCGGCGCCGCATGAGCGAGACGGCTGCCACCACCGCGGCGCTCACGCCGGAGCGGGTGCTCGAGGCGGCGGAGGAGGTCCTCCGCCGCTACGGGCCCGCCAAGGCCACCGTGGTGGACGTGGCTCGCGCCCTCGGTGTGAGCCACGGCAGCGTGTACCGCCACTTCGCCAGCAAGGCGGAGCTGCGCGACGCGGTGGCCGAGCGCTGGCTGGCGCGCGTGTCGCAGCCCCTGGCCGAGGTCGCGGCGGCCGACGAGCCCGCTCCGGAGCGCCTGCGGCGCTGGCTCGAGCTGCTCATGACCACCAAGCGGAGCAAGGTGCTCGACGACCCCGAGCTGTTCGCCACCTACATGCAACTCGCGGCGGGCGCTCGCGACGTGGTGGCGGCTCACGTGGACGAACTGGCCGGGCAGCTGGGCCGGATCGTGGCCGACGGCGTGGACCGGGGCGAGTTCGAGACCGACGATCCTGCCGCTGCCGGCCGGGCCGTGCTCGACGCCACCGCCCGCTTCCACAACCCGGCCAACGCCGCGGAGTGGAGCGATCCCGCCATCGACGAGGCGTTCGAACGCGTCTGGCGGCTGCTGCTCGACGGCCTGCGGCCGCGTCCCTGACGGCGGCTCAGTCGACCACGGCCACGGCGCCGGCGGTGGTGTCCGTGTGGGTGAGCGAGATGCGGGCGCTCACGCCCTGCTCCCGCGCGCGCCGGGCGGCCGCACCACTCAGGTTCACCTGCGGCGCCGCTCCGGTGGCCACGACCTCCACGTCGCGAAAGCTCCAGCCGGTCAGCCCCAGTGCCTTCGCCACCGCCTCCTTGGCGCAGTAGCGCGCCGCCAGGTGCATGACCGGACGGGCCCGCCCCGCCGCGTAGGCTCGCTCGGCATCGGTGAACAGCCGCTCGGCCAGCGCCGGCCTGCGGTCGAGAGCGCGCTCGAGGCGGTCGATCTCGAGCAGGTCGATGCCGACCCCGGCCATCGGCTCCCTACTCGACGGTGACGGTCTTGGCGAGGTTGCGCGGCTGATCCACGTTGAGGCCGCGCGCCCGGGCGATCCGGTAGGCCAGGAGCTGCAGCGGTATCACCGCCAGGAGCGGCTGCAGCATCCAGTCCGTGCGCGGCACCTCCACCACCTCCTCGGCGTGCTCGGCCACCCTCCCGTTGCCCTCGGTGGCCACCGCCACCACGTGCGCCCCGCGGGCACGCACCTCGGAGATGTTCGAGAGCATCTTGTCGAGCACAGGGGAGTCGGTGGCAACGCAGACCACGGGCGTGCGCTCGTCGAGCAGAGCGATCGGTCCGTGCTTCATCTCCCCGGCCGCGTAGGCGTCGGTCGGGATGTAGGAGATCTCCTTGAGCTTGAGCGCTCCCTCCAGGCAGATGGGGAGCCCTACGTGCCGGCCCAGATAGAGGAAGAAGTTCGCGTCCTTCCAGTGCTCGGCCATCTGGCTGATCGGACCGTCGCACTCCGCCACCAGACGAGTGATGAGGTGGGGCAGCTCGCGCAGCTCGTGGCACAGCCGGCGCATCACGTCGGGCTCGAGCGTGCCGTGCACCTGAGCGAGCTTGAGCGCGAACAGGTACATCGCCGCGGCCTGGGCGACGAAGGTCTTGGTGGCGGCCACCCCGATCTCGAGGCCCGCGCGGGTGAACAGCACGCCGTCCGAGTCGCGGGTGGCCTGGCTGCCGATGATGTTGGTGATCGCGAGCACCTTGGCGCCGCGCTCGCGGGCGAGACGCATGGCGGCCAGGGTGTCGGCGGTCTCGCCCGACTGAGAGATGCCGATCACCAGGTCGCGCTCCGAGAGAACCGGGTCGCGATAGCGGAACTCGGAGGCGATGTCCATCTCCACCGGGCGACGCGCCCACGTCTCGATCGCGTAGCGCCCGACCAGCCCGGCGTGGTAGGAGGTTCCGCAGGCCACGATCACCACCCGGCGCACGTCCTTGAGGAACTCGTCGGACAGCCCGATGTCGCCGAGGTCCACCACCCCGTCGCCCAGCCGGTCGGCCACGGTCTCGGCAACGGCGTCGGCCTGCTCGTGGATCTCCTTGAGCATGAAGGTCTCGTAGCCACCCTTCTCGGCCTGCTCGAGGTCCCAGTCGATCTCGTCCACCTCGCGGCTGATCTCGGTCCCGTCCGGAGCGAGGAAGCGCGAGCCTTCGGGCGTGATGGCCACGATCTCGCCGTCGTGCACCAGCTGCACGCGCTGAGTTTCGTCCAGGAACGCCGGGATGGCCGAGGCGATGAAGCTCTCGCCCTCGCCGAGGCCCACCACGAGCGGGCACTCCTTGCGCGCTCCCACCAGCACGCCGGGAGCGTCGGCGGCCATCGCGACGAAGGCGTAGTGGCCGCGCAGGTCGTTGTAGGCGAGGCGCACCGCCTCCACCAGGTCGCCGTCGAAGTGGTGGGCGATCAGGTGGGCCACGACCTCGGCGTCGGTCTCGGAGCTGAACTCGGCGCCCTCGGCCCGGAGGCGGTCGCGCAGTTCGGTCCAATTCTCGACGATGCCGTTCAGCACGATCTGGAACCGCCCGGAGCTGTCGGAATGAGGATGGGCGTTGGCCTCGGTCACGCGCCCGTGGGTGGCCCAGCGCGTGTGCCCGACGCCGGTGGAGCCGTGCAGGTGGCCGTTGGAGGCCGCCACGGCCGCCCGCAGCTGCTCGAGGTTCCCCACGGCGTGGACGCTGCCGACCGTGCCGTCGTTGACCAGTGACAGCCCGGCGGAGTCGTAGCCGCGGTACTCGAGCCGCCCGAGACCCGCCAACAGCAGGTCGCGGCACTCACGGGGGCCTACGTATCCGATGATTCCGCACATTGGGGGTCCTTTAGCCTAGTTCGGACTGCGCGAGGTCCGCCAGTCTCTGGGCGATGGCGTGCGCCTCATCCTGCTCCGGCGCCTCGACCATCACCCTGAGCAACGGTTCGGTGCCCGACGCCCTTACGAGCACCCGGCCGTTGCCGTCGAGTTGACGCGACTCCTCCTCGACCGCCTGCCAGAGCGATTCAGCCTGCTCGATGGCCGAGCGGTCGCGCACGCGCACGTTGACCAGGCGCTGGGGCAGCTTGGCCATCGCGTGGCGATCGGCCAGGTCCGCGCCGGCGAGCGCCTCGAGGGTCAGCAGAGCAGCGGCGACGCCGTCCCCGGCCGGTACGAAGCCCGTGTCGATGATGTGGCCGGACTGCTCGCCGCCCAGGCTCCAGCCGCGCTGGACCAGCTCGGCCAGCACGTGACGATCCCCCACGGCCGTGGTGGCGACCTCGATGCCCGCAGCCTCCATGGCCCGGTGAAAGCCGTAGTTGGTCATCACCGTCACCGCCACGCCGTCGCCGGGAAGGCGGTCGTGGCTGCGCAGATGCAGCGCCGCGAGCGCCAGCAGCTCGTCCCCGTCGACCACTTCGCCGTCGCGGTCCACCGCCAGCACGCGATCCCCGTCCCCGTCGAAGGCGAACGCGATGTCGTGGCCCGCGATGCGCTCCGCCAGCGCCTCCACGTGGGTCGAGCCGCAACCGAGGTTGATGTTGCGCCCGTCCGGCTCGACGGCCACGGCGTCGACGTCGGCTCCGAGCCGGCGAAAGATCTCCGGGGCCACCCGGTGGGTGGCGCCGTTGGCGCAGTCCAGCAGCACCCGGAGCCCGGACAGGTCGAGCCCGGAGAAGCGCAGCTCGAGCTCGCGCAGGTAGTCGCCCGGCGCGCCGTGGAGCTCCCGGACCCGGCCGATGTGGAGGCCGTTGCCGGATTCCACCCGGGCCTCGATCTGCTCCTCCTGCTCGTCGTCGAGCTTCATGCCCTCCGGGCCGAAGAACTTGATGCCGTTGTCCTCGTACGGGTTGTGCGACGCGGACACTACGACGGCCATGTCGAAGCCGTAGCGGCGCACGAGCAACGAGGCGCCTGGTGTGGGCAGCACCCCGCCGAGCAGGGCGTCGCCGCCGCCCGCGGCGATCCCGGCCGCCAGCGCGGCCTCCAGCATCTCGCCGGACTCCCGGGTGTCGCGAACGATCAGTATCTGTGGAGACTCGGCCGGAGAGACCTCGGCCGCGGCGCGTCCGAGGGCAAGAGCCAGATCGGCGGTCAGGAACTCGCCCGCGACCCCGCGGACTCCGTCGGTGCCGAACAGGCCCACCTGTGGCTAGCGCTTTGAGAACTGCGGGCGCTTACGGGCCTTCTTGAGACCGGCCTTCTTGCGTTCCTTGACGCGCGGGTCGCGCGTGAGGTAGCCCCGACGCTTCAGCTCGCCACGCAATGTGGGATCGGCTTCCACCAGCGCGCGGGCGATCCCGTGGCGCAGAGCCGTGGCCTGGGCGGACACGCCGCCGCCGTGGATGCGCGCCACCACGTCCAGGCGCGCCTGGTTGCCGGTGGCCTCGAGCGGCTGGCGAGCCATGCGCTGCAGCCGTACGCGCGGGAAGTACTCGTCGAGGTGGCGGCCGTTGACGCTGTAGGTGCCCTCCCCGGGACGCAGGATCACGCGGGCCACCGCTCGCTTGCGCTTGCCGGTGGCGGGGTAGCGCGCGTCGGCGGCGAGATCGAGCGGCGTGGGCGCCGCCTCCTCCTCGTCGGTGGCGGCAGATCCGTCGGCGCCCGCCTCGCCCTCTCCGTCGCCTTCGCCCGGGGCACCTTCCTCGTACTGGGCGTACTCGGCGAACTCGCCCTCGGCCGGACGCTGCTCCTCGAGCACCAGATCGGGCTCGAGGTGTGCGCCCGGAATGACGTCGGGCTCGTCCGAGGCCTCGGCCTTCGCACCGCGACGAGCGTCGGGACGCGGGCTCTCGGCGTCCTCGGCGGGGGTTTCGTCGGCTGGTGCTTCGCCCTCGGCCTCGGCCTCGGGGGCCTGCCCGGCGGCCTGTGCGAGCTCCTCCACGCCTTCGATCTCGGGACCGGGGTGGTCCTCGCCGGCGGTGTCCGGCGCCTGATCCTCCGGAGCGCCCGTGGCGTCCTCGGGGGCCTGCTCCTCGGGAGCCTCGCCCTCGGGCTGCTGCGGGTCTTCGGTCATCGGGCGAGTACCTCCATCGGCTCGGGCTGCTGTGCGACGTGGGGATGATCGGGACCGGCGTACACCTTGAGCTTGCGAAGCTGCGCCCGGCCCAGCTTGTTGCGAGGCAGCATGCCCTTGACCGCCAGGCGTATGACCTCCTCCGGGCGGCGGTCGAGCATCTCCTGCAGGGTGCGGCTGCGCAGGCCTCCCGGATAGCCGGAGTGACGGTAGTAGCGCTTCTCCGCGAGCTTGTTGCCCGTGACCGCGATCTTCTCGGCGTTCACGACGATCACGAAGTCGCCCGTGTCCACATGGGGCGTGTATTCGGGCTTGCGCTTGCCGCGCAGGGCGTCCGCGATCTGGGTCGCGAGACGGCCCAGGGTCTGGCCGGAAGCGTCGACCACGAGCCAGTTGCGCTCGCGGGTTGCAGGTGTCGCCACGTAGGTCTTCATCACAGAGTGACCGCCCAGGGGGCGGCCGGCGACCTAGTGTGGCAGATGCCCCCTCGGTGCGACCACCGAAAACAGGAAGCCGGGGCTCGGCCGCCGGCGTGTCTATACTGGCGCGCCAAGTCAGTGCCTGCCTAATCCCTATCGGCCTCCACCTTGGCCGCCGGGGAGCGGGGGAACCGTTCGGAGATCGTCGAAAGAAGGTCTCCGAGGGGGCGAATCGGCCCATCACCGGGTCGTAGCGCTGCTCTTCGAGCGCGAGCCCGTCAGCTAACCCCGTAGGCCGGAACAAGAAGAGAGGCCATAGGGATTTGCGACACATGCATGCTTCGGCGAGGCTAGGTGCCGGCGCGCTCGTTCTCTGCGCGCTCGCTCTCGCGCCTCCAGCCGCGGGACAGACTTCTCCGGGAGGCGGCGGCGTCTCCTACGTGGCCACGCCGAAGATCGCCAAGGTGAGTTGCCTGCGCAAGTGCGCGTCACGGAAGCGCGCCCAGGCCGGCAGCACCCTCCGGATCACCGGAAGCGCCCTGGCGAGCGTGGACGAGGTGACCTTCCACGGCAGCTACGGCTCGTCCGACGACGTCGCGGTACGGGTCCGCGCCGGCAGCGACACCAGGATCCAGGCCACGGTGCCCTCGGGCGCGCTCACCGGACCGCTCTCCGCTTCGACGGCCGACGGCACACGCTCGCGCAAGTCCAAGCCGGTTCCCCTTCTGCCGCCCCCGCCACCCGAGCCCAACCTCGAGCTCTCCCCCGTTCCCGGCCCGTCGGTGGCCGGAGCGCCGAAGCTCGAAACCGGAACCAGCCGCACCAAGGCCTACGTGGGCGCGCGCCGCGCGGTCACGTTCTCGTTCCGGCTCTCGGGGGCCGCGCCGAGCGCCCTGAGCGTCGAGCTGGTCCGAGCGACCGACGGCGTGGCGGTCAAGTCCTGGGTACCGGAGAGTGTCCTCCCCGGCCAGATCTCGAGCGTCTCGTGGGACGGCCGGATCGGCCGCGCCGCGGCCGTGCCGGGCCGCTACTCGTTCCGCCTCACCGCCGCCGGGCCCGGCGGCGTGAGCGCCACGAGCTCCCAGGTGGGCGACGTCCAGCGCGACGCCTTCGACCTCTACGACCACATCTTCCCCATCCGCGGGCGTCACGACTACGGCGGGTCAGGGGCCGATTTCGGCTCCGGCCGTTCGGGTCACTCCCATCAGGGCCACGACGTCTTCGCCAAGTGCGGCACGCCCATGGTGGCGGCACGCGGCGGCAAGGTCCAGTACGCGGGCTATCACGGCGCCGCGGGCAACTACCTGGTCATCGACGGCGCCGGCAGCGACCTCGACTACGCCTACATGCACATGGTCGAGCCGTCGGCCTTCCGCGCCGGCGACCGCGTGTACACCGGCCAGCGCATCGGCTCGGTGGGGGATTCGGGCAACGCGCAGGGCTGTCACCTGCACTTCGAGCTGTGGGCCGCGCCGGGCTGGTACGACGGCGGCGATCCCTTCGATCCGCTGCCTTCGCTGAAGGCCTGGGACAGCTGGTCCTAGCCGCCCTCCGGCGCGGTCGCCAGTCCCTTGAAGAACGAGTAGCAGAACACGCCGTCCTCCTCGGCCGTCCGGTACAGGTCGCGGATGCCGGCGTCGAAGCTCTCGGCGTCGGTGAGTCCCGCGGCGAGCGCGGACTCGCGAACGCCCTCGATCATCGCCGTGAACGTCCTGCGTGTGAAGCCGTCGACGAGCTCGGGGCGGCTCGAGTCCACGTACACCACGCGCGGCGACACCCGGATCGCGTCGAAGCCGGCCTCGGCCAGCAGCGGGAAGATTCTCCTCCCGATCAGCGAGTCTCCTCCGGCCCGGCGCTGTAGCTCGACCTGGCAGGCGATGGCCGCATGCGCGGCGGCGCTGTCGGGGTGGAAGTAGGCCGAGCCGTGGTCGCCCTCGATCACGGTGACGGTGCCGCCCGGCCTGAGCAGCCGGCGCAGCGCCGAGAGCGCCTGCACGGGCCGCGAGACGTGCTCGAGGAAGAAGCAGACGAAGACGTGGTCGAACGATTCGGGCTCGAACGGCAGCGCGAACACGTCTCCCTGGACGAACTCGACGTTGCCAAGGCCGGCCTGCGCGACCCGGCGCGAGGCCTCGGCGAGCGAGCTTTCGGACACGTCGACCGAGGTGAACCGGGCGCCGGGGCTCCGGCCGGCGAGGGTCAGCGTCTGGGCACCGACCCCGCAGCCGGCCTCGAGCACCGTGCTCTGAGCGGGGTAGGCGGTGTCGGCGTGCAGCAGCTCGACCAGCGTCCCCGCCTGATCGTGCAGACGCTCGGCTTCGCGCGGCCGGTAGCCGTGGACGTAGGCCGCGGCTCTCCTCACCGGGCTACGACCAGCTCTGGCCCGGCGAGTAGGTGCCGAAGCTCCACTCGTAGCCCTCGGGGTCGCGCGCCCGGTAGCGGCGCGTCCCGAACTCCGTGTCCTGCGGTCCGTAGACGATCTCCGCCCCCGCCTCGACCGCCCCGGCGTTATGAGCGTCCACGTCCCCGACCACCAGGTAGGTGCCCGCGTTCTGCATCGGGCTGCCCGCGCCCTGGCCCTCCAGCCAGGAGCCGAGCATGATCACGCCGTCGCCGTGGCGCAGCTCCGCGTGGGCGATCGGGCCGTCGCCCTCCTCGACCACGTTCACGCGCTCCATGCCGAAGGCGGTCACGAGGAACTCGATGGCGGCGGGGGCGTCGCGATAGCCGAAGTAGGGCACGATCGAAGCGATACCGGACAAGCTACCGCGCTCGCGTCGGACCAAGCCACCGGGTTAGGGTTGGCCGATGGAAGACTGGACCATCCGGACAATTGACGAGATCCCGGACGTGCTGGGCGACTACCCGGGGGAGATGCGAATGGCCGGCGCGGTACCCGAGCTGGGCTGCGAGCAGGTGGGCTTCACCTGGCGGCGCATGCCTGCGCAGACGGGCGGCAAGGGCAGCTACGGACATCGCCATCGCACGCAGGAGGAGGTCTACTTCGTGGCCGACGGCGTCCTGCAGTTCAAGCTCGAGGACGAGATCGTGGACGCGCCCGCCGGCACCGTGGTGCGGGTGGCCCCGCAGGTGGTCCGCTCGGTCTGGAACGAGGGACCGGAGGACGCCGTGGTGATCATCGTCTCCACGCTGGGCGACCCCGGCGCCGACGTGGAGTCGGTGGAGGACTTCTGGCCCGAGTGAGCCCCGCCTACTGGCGGTACTCCCCCATGCCGTTCCATTCGGGGAGCAGGGCGTTCAGCGCCCGGCACACGAGGCCGAAGGCGACGAAGATGAGCAGCACACTGGCCACACCCTCGGTGTTGACTGCAGCGTAGGCGGCCGGCAGGGCCAGCGCCAGCGGGCGCCACAGGCTCCAGTTAGGCTCCCACGGAGGCCGGCCCTTGGGCGAGGGATCGTTGTCCGGCTCGTGGACGTAAGCGACGAAGGGCACGGCCTCCTTCAGAGTAGCCCGAACTCAGCGTCATCTCAGGAACGGTTCCTAGGTTGGCTTCCATGACCAAGCGAATGAAGACATTCATGTTGGCCGGCGCCGCCCTCGTGGCCGTAGCGCTCGGCGGGACAGCGATCGCCGGAGCGGCGGGTGGCGGAGACGACAGCGAGAAGCCGATCACCGGCTCTGCGCTCGACCGGGCCGGGAAGGCCGCCCTGGCCCACACCGGCGGGGGCGAGGTCTCCGACACCGAGGTCGGCGACGAGGAGGGCTACTACGAGGTCGAGGTGACGCGCGCCGACGGCAGCCAGGTCGACGTGCACCTCAACCAGGCCTTCGAGGTCCAGAGCCAGGTGGACGACGAGGAGGATGCCGGGGACTCGCGCTAGCTCTGGCCGGCGTTCCACGACATGCCGATGGATTCGCGCGCCGCGGCGGGTCTCTGTGGGGAAGCACATGAGCCCATCCCCCACCACCCGACTCCGGCGCGACGACCTCGAGGCCGCCCGTTCCGGCGACGAGGCCGCCTTCGAGCGCCTCGTCGGCTCGCACCGCCGCGACCTGCTGGCCCACGGTTACCGGATGCTGGGCTCGGCCCAGGACGCCGAGGATGCCCTCCAGGAGACGCTGCTGCGTGCGTGGCGGGGACTGCCGGCCTTCGAGGGCCGCAGCTCGCTGCGCTCGTGGCTCTACCGCATCGCCACCAACGTCAGCCTGAGAGCGATCGAGCGGCGGCCCAAGCGAGTTCTGCCGGTGGACTACGGCCCGCCGGGCGACCCCCACGACCCGCCCGCCGAGCCGGTGGTGGAGCCGATCTGGCTGGAGCCCTACCCCGACGAACTGATGGACGACGGCCAGGCGTCACCCGAGGAGCGCTTCGCCCGGCGTGAGAGCGTCGAGCTCGCCTTCGTGGCCGCTCTCCAATACCTGCCCGCGAGGCAGCGGGCGGTGCTGCTCCTGCGCGACGTCCTCGGCTACGCACCGGCGGAGATCGCGCCGATGCTCGACATGTCTCCTCCCGCGGTCTACAGCGCGTTGCAGCGGGCCCACCAGGCGGTGGACGAACGGCTCCCCGGGCCGAGCCAACAGGCCACGCTGCGCTCGATCGGCGATGAGGGCGTGAGCGAGCTCGCGCGGCGCTACGTGGATGCCTGGGAGGAGGCGGACATCGCCAAGCTGGTGGAGCTGCTGACCGACGACGCGACGCTCGTGATGCCCCCTCGGCGCGACTGGTATCGGGGCCGCCACGAGGTCGGGGCGTTCCTGGCCGCGGCGGCACTGTCGCGTCCGCGGCGATTTCTTCGCGTCCCGGTCGGCGCCGGCGCTCAGCTCGCCTTCGGCGTCTACGAGCGCGACCCGTCAGGCGGGCCGGCGCGCGCGCACGCGCTCGAGCTGCTCACCCTGGACGGGAGCGCGCGGGTCGCCGGCATCACGGCCTTCCACCGGCCGGAGCTGTTCGCGCGCTTCGGTCTGCCGGCCGAGCGATAGATCCAGCAGCGCCCGCGTATCTACACGGGCATGACAACGCAGAGAACCTGGGTGCTGGCCGTGGCGTCCGCGGCGTCCTTCATGGCCGCCCTCGACACGCTGGTGGTGACCACCGCTCTGACCACGATCCGGCTCGACCTGGGCGCGTCGATCGAGCAGCTCGAGTGGACGGTCAACGCCTACAACTTGAGCTTCGCCGTGTTCCTGATGACCGCCGCGGCACTCGGCGATCGGCTCGGACGCAGGCGGATGTTCGCGGCCGGTCTCGCGCTGTTCGCGCTGGCCTCCGCGGCCTGCGCGCTGGCTCCGGAGATCGGCTGGCTGATCGCCGCCCGAGTCCTCCAAGGCCTCGGCGCCGCGCTGATCATGACCCTCGCCTTCGCCCTTGTCAGCGCCGCCTTTCCCCCCGAGCGGCGGGGGTCGGCGCTCGGCATCTTCTTCGCTCTCACGGGCCTGGCGGTGGCCAGCGGCCCGCTCATCGGCGGGGCAATAGCGGAGGGACTGGCCTGGCAGTGGATCTTCTGGCTCAACGTCCCGCTGGGGCTCGCGCTGGCGCCTCTCGCCCTGGCGCGGGTGCAGGAGAGCTTCGGCCCGGACTCGGGCCTGGACATTCGCGGCCTCACGCTGGTCACCACCGGCGTCTTCGGGCTGGTCTGGGGTCTGGTGCGCGGGAACCTCGCGGGCTGGGAGAGCCTCGAGGTGCTCGTTGCGCTGGGCGGCGGGGCGGCGCTCCTGGCCGCCTTCGTGGCCTGGGAGCTGCGCGCTCGCGAGCCGATGCTGCCGATGGGCTATTTCCGCTCCCGCGCCTTCTCGGCCGGAAACGCCGCGATCTTCTTCGCCGTCGGCTCGCTGTTCGGGGGTGTCTTCTTCCTCGCCCAGTTCATGCAAACCGGGCTCGGGTCGGGACCGCTCGAGGCCGGCCTGCGCCTTCTTCCCTGGACCGCCACGCTCTTCTTCGTCGCCCCGGTGGCCGGCCTCTTGGTCGACCGCTTCGGCGAGCGGCCGTTCATGGTCGCGGGACCTCTGCTGCAGGCGATCGGGATGGGCTGGATAGCGCTGGTGGCGGAGGCCGGGATGGCCTACTTCGAGCTGGTGCCTCCGCTGATCGTGGCCGGGGTGGGAGTGTCGATGTCCTTCCCCGCGGCCCAGAACTCGGTCGTGGGAGCGGTGCCTCCGGAGGCGATCGGCAAGGCGGCCGGCACGAACAGCACGATGCGAGAGCTCGGTGGGGTGTTCGGCATAGCGCTCGGTGTGTCGGTCTTCGCGGGGGCGGGCAGCTACGTCTCGGCGGACGCGTTCAGCGACGGCTTTGTCGCCGCCATGAGGGTCTCGGCGGGCCTGTCGCTGCTCGGGGCGCTCGCCGGAGCACTGCTGCCGGCGCGCAGCGTTTCGAGCGGTCCGGCGCCCGCAGCCGGCGTGACGCCGGCGCTCGAGTCGCAGCGGTGAGCCAGGACGATCATGCGGCCGCCCCGTTGCCGTCGTCGTACTCGTCGTGGCGCCGCGGCCAGCCGGAGACCGCACCCGCTTCGCGGCCCTTGGGCGCGCGGTCGAGCAACTGCCAGGCGCTGTTCAGAACGTCCGTCCCGCGGTCGTAGCACGAATAGGTGTGGTAGACGACGCCGTCCTCGAGCACGAAGGCGCTGAGGGCCATCAGCTCCTGGTCGTTCACCACGTCCACCCAGGCCCCGCTCGGCGTGCCGAAGTTCCAGCCGGTGCCCTCGCGGCGGTCCTCCTCCGTCCATGCGGCGAAGTCGCGGTTGAAGTCGGTGCCTTCGGACGAGACCCAGGGAATGTCCCAGCCCATCCGGCTCCGGTAGGCGTGGAGCGTCCCGAGCGGCGAGCGCGAGGCGAGCACGAAGGTCACGTCGTGTGCGTTCAGGTGCGCCACGATGCCGTCGAAGCTGTCGGTGGCGAACGTGCAGCCCGTGCATCCCTCGGGTGTGTTCGGGCCGTGCATGAAGTGGTAGACGATGAGCTGGGAGCGCCCGTCGAACAGGTCGGTCAGGGTCCTCGGTCCCTGGCTCGTGTCGAACTCGTAGCGCTTGTCGTGGCGCACCCAAGGCAGCGCTCGGCGCTGCCGCGCGAGCTCGTCGCTGAGCCGGGTCAGCTCCTTCTCGCGCTCCAGCAGCTCCTTCCGCGCCAGGAGCCATTCCTCCCGTGTTCCGATCTTGGTATCCATGCCTGTCGAGACCGGGTGAGCGGCGTGGACTAATCGCCCGCCGATGAGTTTGACCGGCCGGAGATGTCTTACCGCCGAACCCTCTACCCCTGGGAGAAACCATGCCCGAGCGCTACGTCGACATCTACCTCCTGCCTGTGCCCGAGGCCAGCATCGAGGACTACCGCGAGCAGGCCACGACGTTCGGTCGTGTCGCGAGAGAGCACGGAGCCCGCAGCTACCGGGAGTTCCGGGGCGACGATGTCGGCGAGGGCTTTGCGGCGGACGCCGGCCAGGTCCTCACGGCTGCGGTGGCCGAGTTCGATTCGCGCGCGCACCGCGACGAGGTCATGGAGAAGGTGCTGGCCGACCCTCGGGTCAAGGCGCTCGAGGGCCACGAGGTGGCCGACATGAGCCAGATGCGCTACGGCGGCTTCGAGACGCTCGTGGACGCATGACCTCGGTCACCGCTCAGCTCTCGATCTCGCTCGACGGCTTCGTGGCCGGACCCAATCAGAGCGTCGACGATCCGCTCGGCGAGGGTGGCATGGCCCTGCACCGGTGGGCTTTCGACACCGAGGGCTGGCGTGAGCAGCACGCGCTCGACGGCGGCGAGCGCAACGTCGACTCCGAAGTCGCCGCGGCCACGATGGAAGGAAATGGCGCCTACATCATGGGCCGGAGGATGTTCGGCGGGGGCGACGGGCCCTGGGACGACTCCTGGACCGGCTGGTGGGGCGAGGACCCGCCCTACCACGCTCCCGTGTTCGTGCTGACCCACCACCCGCGTGAGCCGCTGACCATGGAGGGTGGCACCACGTTCACCTTCGTCACCGGAGGAATCGAGGCCGCGCTCGAGCAGGCTCGCATCGCGGCAGCGGGGCAGGACGTGGCCATAGCCGGCGGCGCCAGCACGGTGAACCAGTTCCTGGCCGCGGGCCTCCTCGACGAACTGCAGTTGCACGTCGTCCCGCTGGTGCTCGGCGCGGGAGAGCGGTTGCTGGAGGACGTCGGCTCACCCAGGCTCGAGCAGGCCGAGGTCATATCCTCCCCCGCGGTCATGCATGTCACGTACCGGGTGCTCGGCCAGAACCCTTAGCCACGGCTTACATCCCGTCGCTTTCCTGTGCGCGAGCGAACTGAAGGACAGCGACGATGGCTGACAAGCAGAATCTCCTCACCCGCCGCCAGAGCCTCGGCCTCGCCGGGCTGACCGGCGCGGCCTTCGTCGCCGGCTGCTCGGGCCGGTCGGGTGATGACGCCGGGGTGTCGGCTACGACCTCGGGCGAAGCCGCCGGGGAGACACCGTCCTGCGTGTTGGTCCCCGAGGTGACCGAGGGGCCCTACTTCCTCGACGAGCGGCTCAATCGGTCCGACATTCGCACCAACTCCTCGGGGGGCGGGGCTAGGCCGGGCACTCCCCTGCGGCTCGAGATCACGGTGGTGGACGTGGGCGCGGCCGGCGCCTGCACCCCCTACGAGGGAGCCGCCGTGGACATATGGCACTCGGACGCCGAGGGTGTCTATTCAGGGATCGAGAATCCCGGCAACCCCGGGGGCGCCGCAACCGACTTCCTGCGCGGTTATCAGGTCACTGACGCCCAGGGTGCCGCGGTCTTCAGGACGATCTTCCCGGGCTGGTACCGAGGACGCGCCATTCACATCCACGTGAAGGTGCGCGTGTTCGACGGCTCGCAACAGACCTTCGAGTACACGTCACAGCTGTTCTTCACCGAGACGACGATCGACCAGGTCTACGCGCGCGAGCCCTACTCGTCGAACGGCGAGCCCGACACGCCCAACAACTCGGACGGCATCTACGGCGAGATGGACGGCACGGGGCTGGTGAGGATGAGCGGCGGCGCCGCGGCCGGGTACTCGGGCGCCGTGACGCTCGGGATCTCGGATCGCCGCCGGTAGCTGAGCGCTTCCGCGGGCCCTGGTTTCACCGCGGCCCCGTCCGTGGTAGAAGCCATGCGTGCGTGGCGCTGTCCGGTTTCTCGCCCTCCTCGCCACCCTGGCGCTGGTGCCGGCCGTGGCGCACGCCGATCCGGACTGGGTGCACGACAGCCCGGTGAGCGAGCAGACGGCGGGCAACCTGCCCTGCGCCGGAGCCACGGGCGGCGTGTTCACCGAGATCCTGCCCTCAATCGACTTCGCCGAGGCCTTCATCGACCGGGCCGACCTGCCGCAGGCCGGCGAAGTCCAACTCGTTCGCGTCCAGTGGTTCGCCTCGGGCGGCGACCACTGCGGTGCTCAGGGCGGCACCGGCACGTCGATCGAGATCATCACGCCGCCCGGCGTGGAACTTGCGCTGGACCGGAAGAACCGCGCGCGCTGCGGGTTCAGCATCGCTCAGGCCGCCTCGGTGTGCCCAGTGAGCACCGGACCGGGTCAGTACGGCGGGACCGTGCTGAACGATGCGCGCTCCGGCACGGCCAGGCTGTGGCCGGTCACCGACGCGGTCAACAAGACCCGCCTGATCGTGCCCGTGCGCCTGACGCGCCCGGTCGCGAGCTTCGCTCGCACCGGGGAGCTGCGCTGCAACGCGCTGCCGTGCCCGCCGAGCCAGTCGGGCGACCGTGTGCAGTTCGCGGTGCGCTTCGTGCCCGGCGCGGGGGCAACCCCCTCCAGGCCCCTGGTCACCACGGTCGGACTGCTGGGCGGCAAGGGGGGACCGAGGCTCCTGGCCCGCAAGCCGCCGTCGCGCGTGTCGCACGACAGGCTCCGCCGCGGCCTCGTGGTGCGCGTACGCGTCCCCGGCCGCGTGATCGTCGGCGGCAAGCTCCAGGCCGGCTCGCGCCTGCTCGCCCAGGCGAGGCGGCAAGCGCGGGGCGCGGGCACGGTGTCACTGCGCCTGCGGGCCGGCGCGCAGGCCCTCAGCGCGGTGGGTCAGTTCTCAGGGCGAGCGCGGCTGACGGTCAGCGTCACGCCGCGAGGTGGCGTGGTCAGGCGACAGTCGGTCTCGGTCCGCGTCGTCCCCTGAGGAAGCCCTTACAGCCAATCAGCGCTATCTGCTCGCCGCGGGAGCGTTCCGCCCGAGCGGCGCCGAGGTGGACTTCGAGTACCTGGTCAAGGACGTGCGCGGCAAGCTGGCCTACACCGTTGCGCTCGAGCGCGCCGAGGTCCTGTACCCCGGCCGGACCGAGCCCTCGGAGCACTTCCTGCGAGCCACGATGATCTTCCGCTACGAGAACGGCGCCTGGAAGATCGTCCACCGGCACGCCGACAACGATGGTCGACCTGCAGCTCCCGGGGTCGTAGGACGGCGAGCCCGTACTGGCGAGAACGGCGATGATCATGGGGTGGCCGTTCCCGCCGCACTCCCCGGCCTGACCGAGGCGAACCGCCGCTGGTGGACCCTGGCCGGCACCTGCATGGGCCTGTTCGTGCTCATGCTCGACTCGACGGTGATCAACGTGGCGCTTCCGGACATCGCGCGCGACCTGGACGCCACCACCGCCGGCCTGCAGTGGGTGATGAACGGATATCTGCTGGTGCTCGCGGCCTTCGTGGTGAGCGCGGGCCGCGTGGGCGACATCCTCGGCCGCCGGCGGGTGTTCGTGATCGGGATGGCGACGTTCGCGGCAGGCTCGGTGGTGGCGGCGTTGTCGGACTCCGAGGAGACGCTGGTCGCTGCCCGCGTTCTGCAGGGCCTGGGCGGCTCGGCCCTGCTGGGTCTGTCGCTGGCGATCGTCTCGACCGTCTTTCCGCCGGGGGAACGCGCCCGGGCGCTGGGCATCTGGGCCGGTGTGTCGGCGCTCGCGCTGGGCCTGGGACCGCTCGTCGGCGGCGCGCTGGTCGAGGCGGTCAGCTGGCGCTGGCTGTTCTGGCTCAACCTGCCCTTCTGCCTGCTCGGCGTCGTGCTCGTGCTCGCCTCCACCGCGGAGCAGCGAGACGAGACCGCCGCCCGCCGCATCGATGTCGCCGGCGTGATCACGCTGGGGCTCGGGCTGGCCTCGATCGTGATCGCCCTCGTGGAGGGCAAGGCGTGGGGTTGGACCTCGGTGGCGACCCTCGGCGTCTTCGCGGCCGGCGCCGGCCTGCTGGTGGCGTTCTGGCTCGTCGAGCACCGCGTCCGGTGGCCGATCGTCGACTTCGACCTGTTTCGCAACGGGCCGTACTTCGGAGCCAGTGCGGCCGGGTTCTGCCTCGTCGGCTGTTACTGGGCGCTGATGTTCCTCCAGCCGCAGTACCTGCAGACCGACCTCGGCCACAGCGCGCTCGAGGCGGGCGTGCTGATCCTCCCGGTCACGGCGCCGATGATCGCGATCTCCCCGTTGGGCGGACGGCTCATCGCACGGTTCGGAGTCCGCCCGCTCATGACCTTCGGCATGGCGCTCGGCACCGCCGGTCTGATCGTGCTCGCACAGGTCGAAACGTCGAGCGGCTACGGATTGCTGTTCGCCGGCTACCTGCTGTTCGGGATCTCACTCGGCTGCGTGTACGCGCCGATGTCGACCGCGGCGATGACGGCCATGCCGCAGGCCAAGGCCGGCATCGCGGCGGGCGTGCTGGCGATGAACCGAGTGCTGGCGGGCGCGATCACGCTCGCGGCGGCGGGAGCGGTCTTCCAGGGCGTGCTCGACGACGACCTGCACGCGGACCGGGTCGAGTCAGCGGCGTTCGCCTCCGCCCTGTCGGCCTCGATGTGGCTGCTCGCGGGCCTGTGCGCGGTCGGCACTGTCCTCACGTGGGCGTTCGTGCGCTCGAGCGACGACGCCGCTGTCGCGCCCGAACATCAGGCGCATCACCACTTCCACCTGCCCTGGATCGGCGGGGCTCGGCGGGCGGTCACGAAAGGCGGCCGACTTGATCTCGATCCCTGACCTGCTCGAGCGCGAGCGCGAGCTGAAGGTCCTCGGGGACGCCGTGGCGCGGACCCGCGAGGGCGCCGGAACCGCGCTGCTGATCGAGGCGCCTGCGGGGGTCGGCAAGAGCCGGCTCGTTGCCAGCGCACGGGCGCTCGCCCGGGACGCAGGCCTCCAGGTGATGGAGGCGCGTGGCGCGGTGCTCGAGCAAGAGTTTGCCTTCGGCGTGGCGCGCCAGCTGTTCGAGCAGCGGGTCAGCGCCGCGACCGAGACCCAGCGCGACGCTCTCTTCGCGGGCGCCGCCGCGCTCTCGAGGCGACTGCTTGGACAGGAGGGGCCCGAGCTGGCTCAGGATGGAGACGCGGCCTTCGGAGCGCTTCACGGGCTGTACTGGCTGACCGCCAACCTCGCCGACCACGGGCCCATCGTCTTGACGGTCGACGACGCGCACTGGGCCGACCCCTCCTCACTGCAGTTCCTGGGCTACCTGTTGAGGCGTCTCGAGGGGCTGCCGGTACTGCTCGTGGCCGCCGGCCGGACCCCGGATCCCGACGGGGAGCGCCTGTGGCAGGAGCTCGCCGACGATCCCGTGACTGAGGTCCTCCACCCCCGGGCGCTGAGCGAGGCGGCCGCCGGGGAGGTGCTCCGCAACGAGCTGGGCGCGGAGGTCGAAGACCAGTTTGCGACCGCCTGCCACCGAGCCACCGGCGGCAACCCCTTGTTCCTGCGCGAGCTGGTCGCCGCTCTCCGAGACGCGGAGATCGAGCCGACCGCCGGTGCGGCGGAGACGGTGACCACGGTCGGCCCGCCCGCGGTCGGACGCTTCGTGCTGCGCCGACTCGAGCGTCTTGGCGCGCCGGCAACCGAGCTGGCGCGCTCGGTCGCCGTGCTGGGCGACGTCAGCGACCTCCCGCTTGGCAGCCCGCGCTGCCGGGCTGGAGCTTGGGGAGGCGCGGCGGGTCGCCGACCTGCTCGTCCGGGCCGAGATCTTCGCACCGGAGACGCATCTCGGCTTCGCCCACCCGATCGTGGCGGCGGCCATCTACGAGGAGCTTCTGCCCGGCGATCGCGCCGCGCGCCACCTGGCCGCGGCGCAGCTGTTGGAGGAAAGCGGCGCGCCGGTCGAGCGCGTGGCCACGCACCTGCTGCAGAGCCGTCCCAGCGGAAATGCCAGGTCGGTAGCCATTCTGCGCACCGCAGCGTCGAACGCCGCGGAGCGCGGGGCTCCGGCTGCGTCGGTCGCATATCTGCGCCGCGCTCTGGAGGAGCCGCCCGCCGCGGCTGAGCGCGGTCCCATCCTCTGCGATCTCGGCCGCCTCGAGATCACCCAGGACGAGGAGGCCGGCCACGCCCACCTGCTTGCCGCGCTCGCGACGCCGGACGACCCCGCCGTCAACGCGCAGGCCGCGATCTGGCTCAGCCGCGCCGCCCTCACCTGGGGCCGGCCGGAGTGGGCTGCGACCACGCTTCGGGCGATCGATGACCAGCTCGGTGAGGCAGACACCGAACGGGCGCTGGAGCTCGAGGCCGAGGCTCTGACCCTGACCCGGGTCGAGCTTTCGCTTCGCCATCTGGCGGAAGACCGCTTGGCGCGCTTCGAGCGGCGCGCTGCCGGTCACCCGCGCTACGAAGCGATCGCCCACATCCAAGCGGCGTCCGAGCGCGTGCTGCGCGGCGAGCCGGCGGTCGAGGCGGCTGATGAGATCGAGGCGGCGCTGGCGGCCGGCCCGCCGGCCGATCCCTACACCTTCGGCACGGCGATCGAAATGCTGGTGAGGACCGAGCGCGATGACGCCGCGGGCCGCTGGCTCGACCTGGCCATCGACGCCGCGCGGACCTACGGCCTCGGTCTCCGGCTCGCGGGCCTGCACACCCAGCGCGCGCTCCTCGAGCTGGCCCGAGGAGCCGTGGGAGAGGCCGACGTGGACATCCAGACGGCGCTCCGACTGGCCGGCGAACGGCATTTCATGCTCCCGAGGATCGTCGCCCTGGCCATCCACGTCGCGCTTGAGCGGACCGAGATCGAAGCGGCGGTCGAGATGGTGGAGCGCTACGGCGACACCCTTGCCCGCGAGCGGGTCCTGGCCGACGAGTACCTGGTGAGCCGTGGCCGCCTGAGCATCGCCCGGGGCGACGTGCGCGATGGCCTGGAAGACCTCCTGCGCTGCGGCGAGATGCTCGACTCGTACGGCATCGTGCGGTCGACCGACTGGCGCTCCGACGCGGCGCGAGCGCTCGCCGAGCTCGGTGACGGCGAACGGGCAGAGCGGCTGGCGCGCGAGGGTATGGTCGTGGCGCGGGCGTTCGGGGCGCCGCGGGCGCTGGCGCGATCACTGCGCGCGGCGGGCAGGGTGATCGGCGGCGACGAAGGGCTCGAGCTGCTGGAGGAGGCGGTCTCGGTGGTGGAGCAGTCACCCGCCCGGCTCGAAGCCGCGTACGCGCTCGCCGACCTGGGCGCGGAGCTCCTGGAGAGGCGCCGGCGGCGCGAGGGCAGGGAGGCGCTGCGGCTGGCCCTGGAGATGGCGCAGAAATGCGGGGCGACTGCGCTGGCCGAACACGTCCGGGGCGATCTCGGCGCCGGCGGTGGTCGTCCGCCGCGGCTGGAGCTGACCGGCGTCGAGGCGCTCACGCCCGCGGAGCGAAAGGTTTGCGGCCTGGCGGCCACCGAGCTCACGAACCGGCAGATAGCGCAGACGCTGTTCGTGACCGAGAAGACGGTCGAGCTCCACCTCACGAGCGCGTACCGCAAGCTCGGCATTCGATCGCGCTTTCAGCTGGCGTCGCTCATGCCGTAGCCGGCAAACCCTGGGGGAAACCCTGGGGACCCTCCCATTGTCCCGTCCGTCGCCCGGCCGCAAGCTCTGAGGCAAGCGACGGAAGGATGCCATGACTGGTCCGCTCTACCACCTCGGTCGGTTCTGCTCTCGCCACCACTGGATCGTGATCGCCGTCTGGATCGTGGCCGCGGCGGGCCTCGCGTTCGCGGGTAAAGCCGCCGGCGACCGCACCAGCGACAACCTGACGCTCCCGGGGACCGGATCGACGAAGGCCACCGACGTGCTCGAGCAGCGCCTGCCGGACGAGGCCAACGGCAGCAACCCGCTGGTGCTCAGGTCGCATCGCGGAAAGCTCACGGACTCGAGCAACAAGCAGGCGGTCGACGACACGGTCAAGAACCTGCGCAACACGCCCCACGTGGTCAGGGCGGTCAACCCGCTCGGTGACAAGGGCTCGGCGTTCCTCTCCAAGAACAAGGAGATCGCCTACGTCCCGGTGACGCTGGACGTCGGCCAGAGCGACCTCACGGTGGATGAAGCTCAGCAGGTGCTCGACGCGGCCGATCCCGCCCGCCGCGCCGGCCTCGACGTGTCGCTGGGCGGCTACGCCGGTTCGCAGCTGTCGAAGCCGAGCACACACACGAGCGAAGCGATCGGCCTCGCGGCCGCCGTCGTGATCCTCCTGTTCGCCTTCGGCACCGCGACGGCGATGGCGCTGCCGATCATCATCGCGGTGCTCGGTCTCGTCAGCTCGCTCGCATTGATCAGCGTGCTCGGTCATGTCACGGACGTGCCGAGCGCGGCGCCGACGCTGGCCACGATGATCGGCCTGGGCGTGGGGATCGATTATGCGCTCTTCATCGTCACGCGCCACAAGCTGCAGCTCAAAGACGGCATGGAGATGCGGGAGTCGATCGCCCGTGCCACGGCCACCGCCGGCGGTGCGGTTCTGTTCGCGGGCACGACCGTGGTGATCGCCCTCTGCTCCCTCCTCTTTGCCGGGATCCCGCTCGTGACCAAGCTCGGCTTCACGGCGGCGATCGCCGTCGTGGTCTCGGTGCTAGGCGCCACGACCCTGCTGCCGGCCCTGCTGGGAGCGCTCGGACCGCGGATCAACTCGCTGCGCGTGAAGCTCGGACGCACGCACCCGGACGACCACCAGCCGCATGGCTGGGCGCGGTGGGCGCGCGGGGTCGCGAAGCGGCCGTGGCGCTCGCTGGTGGCGAGCACGGCCGTGTTGGTGGTGCTCGCGGTCCCGGTCCTCGATCTCCACCTCGGGCAGTCCGATGTCGGCGCGCTGCCGACCTCCACGACCGCTCGCCAGGCGTACGACGGTCTCGGCGACGGCTTCGGCAACGGGACCAACGGCCCGCTGTTGGTGGCAGCGGAGCTCGGTAAGCCGGCGAAGCCCGACCAGAAGAACCTCAACAAGCTCGACAAGCAGCAGAACCAGCTGAAGGATCAACAGCAGCAGATCGAGCAGACGGCGCTGTTGCAGGGCGCGACCCAGCAGCAGGCGCAAGCGGAGGCCCAGCAGCAGACCAAGAAGCAGTCGGACGAGCTCGCCAACAAGAAGAAGCAGGCGGAGTCACCGGCCACCGACCCACGCCTCACCGGCTTCTCGGACGACCTCTCGAAGGCACCGGGCGTCAAGTCGGTGTCGCCGCCCACGCTGGACAAGCGCGGAAACGCAGCCGTCTACACGGTGGTCTCGAAGCATGCGCCCTCGTCGAACCAGACGGAGGACCTCGTCAACCGTCTGCGCACGACGACGATCCCGCAGGCCACCAAGGGCACGGACGTGACCGCTCATGTGGGCGGACAGACCGCCGGCTACATCGATCTCGCCGAGCGCATCAGCGAAAAGCTGCCGGAGATGATCGCCATCGTCGTCGGGCTGAGCTTCGTGGTGCTCATGCTGGCGTTCCGCTCGCTCGTGGTGCCGGCCAAGGCAGCGATCATGAACCTGCTGTCCGTCGGCGCGGCCTACGGGATCGTGACCGCGGTCTTCCAGAACGGCTGGGGCGCGAGCCTGATCGGCCTGGAGCACTCGATCCCGATCGTGAGCTTCGTGCCGTTGCTCATGTTCGCCATCCTCTTCGGCCTCTCAATGGACTATGAGGTGTTCCTGCTCACCCAGATAAAGGAGCACTACGACGAGTCGAAGCGGCCGACGCGCGCGGTGATAGAGGGGCTGACGAACACCGGCCGAGTCATCACCTCGGCGGCCCTGATCATGGTCTGCGTCTTCACGGGCTTCGTCCTGAACGGAGATCCCGTGGTCAAGCAGTTCGGTGTCGGCCTCGCGGTGGCTATCGCCATCGACGCAACGCTGGTGCGCTGCCTGCTCGTCCCGGCGGTGATGACGCTGCTCGGCAGGGCGAGCTGGTGGATGCCGGCGTGGCTCGGCCGCCGCCTGCCACGCATCAGCATCGAGGGCGACGAGTACTTCTCCGAGCAACCCGCCCATGCGACCCGATGAGCGCCGGGAAGACCGCCGGCCTGCCCTACTCCCACTCGATCGTGCCCGGAGGCTTCGAGGTGATGTCCAGGGTCACCCGGTTCACCTGAGGATCTCGTTGATCATGCGCGAAGCCACCCTCTCCAACAGGTCGTAGGGCAGCCGCGCCCAGTCGGCCGTCATGGCATCGTCGGAGGTGACGGCCCGGATCACCACCACGTACCCGTAGGTGCGCTCGTCGCCCTGCACGCCGACGCTGCGCAGGTCCGCCGGCAGCACGCAGAACGACTGCCACAGCTCGCGGTACAGGCCCGCTTCGCGGATCTCGTCCTGGAGGATCGCGTCGGCGTCGCGCAGGATCTCGAGCCGTTCCTTCGTGACCTCCCCGCTGACCACGCGGATGGCCAGGCCAGGGCCGGGGAAGGGCTGGCGCCAGACGAGGCGGTCGGTCATGCCGAGCTCGGCCCCCACCCTGCGCACCTCGTCCTTGAACAGCATGCGCAGCGGCTCGACCAGGTCGAACTCGAGGTCCTCGGGCAGGCCGCCGACGTTGTGGTGGGACTTGATCGTGGCCGCGCCCGTGCCGCCGCCCGACTCGATCACGTCCGAGTAGAGCGTGCCCTGCACCAGGTAGCGCGGTTGGCCGAGCTTCTCGGCCTGCTCCTCGAAGACGCGGATGAACTCCTCGCCGATGATCTTGCGCTTGCGCTCGGGCTCGGTCACGCCGGCCAGCCGCGCCAGGAAGCGCTGCTCGGCGTCGACGGCGATCAGCGGCACCTTGAAGTGATCGCGGAAGGCCGCCACCACCTGGTTGCCCTCGTTCTTTCGCATCAAGCCGTGATCCACGAACACGCAGGTGAGCTGATCACCCACCGCGCGATAGGTGAGCAGGGCTGCGACCGATGAGTCGACTCCGCCCGACAGGCCGCAGATCACCCGGCCGTCCCCCACCTGCTCCCGGATGCGCGCCACCTGCTCCTCGATCACCGACTCGGCGGTCCAGGCCATATCGCAGTCGCAGATGTCGCGCAGGAAGGTCTCGAGTATCTGGCTGCCGTAGGGCGTGTGCACCACCTCCGGGTGGAACTGGATGCCGTACAGCCCCCGCTCCGGATCCTCGATCGCCGCCACCGGCGATTCGGTGGAGGCCCCCAGCGCGGTGAAGCCGGGTGGCGGCTCGTAGACCGTGTCGCGGTGGCTCATCCAGCACGACTGCTCGGGCGGCGTCCCCGCCAGCAGCCGCCCGGGCTGGTTGACCGTCAACCGGGAGCGGCCGAACTCGCCCACCTCGGCGCCCTCCACACGGCCGCCGAGCTCGAGCACCATGGCCTGCATGCCGTAACAGATGCCGAGCACCGGCACGCCGAGCTCGAGCAGCTCGTGGCGGAGCTTGGGGGCGCCGTCGGCATAGACGGAGGCAGGGCCGCCCGACAGGATCAGTCCGCGCGGCTGACGGCGCGTGACCTCCTCGAGGGCGACGTGGTGAGGCAGCAGCTCGGCGAACACACCGCACTCGCGCACGCGACGAGCGATCAGCTGCGAGTACTGACCCCCGAAGTCGAGGACCAGGACCTCATCCGTGGTAGCCGCAGGAGCGGTGGCGGACGTGCTCGCCGTTGCCGCCTGGGTGCTCACCTGCGGGCGGGCCCTCCTAGTCCCCGACCAGAGCCGGGTCGGGAGTGCTGACCACACCGTCGGCGGCGGGATGCGGGATCGCCGCCGCGGTGGCGCCCATCCCGACCTCCTGGTCGCGCTGGAGCTGCTTGCCCTCGGACTGCAGCGCAGGCGCCACCATCACCTCGGCCTTGTGGAAGGCCGGGATGTCCTCGTAGCCGCAGGTGGCCATCGAGGTGCGCAGGCTGCCCATCAGGTTGAAGGTGCCGTCGTTCTCGTGCGCGGGGCCGAGCAGGATCTGCTCCATCGACCCGTTCTGCGTCGTCTTCACCCGCGCTCCGCGGGGGAGCGACGGATGGAAGGTCGCCATGCCCCAGTGGTAGCCGTGCCCCGGCGCCTCGTAGGCGCGGGCCAGTGGCGAGCCGACCATCACCGCGTCCGCCCCGCAGGCGATGGCCTTGGAGACGTCCCCGCCGTTGCGCATGCCGCCGTCGGCGATCACCTTCACGTACTCGCCCGTCTCCAGCATGTGCTGGGAGCGGGCCGCGGCCACGTCGGCGATCGCGGTGGCCTGGGGCACGCCGATGCCCAGCACGCCTCGCGTGGTGCAGGCCGCACCCGGGCCGACGCCCACCAGCACGCCGACCGCCCCGGTGCGCATCAGGTGGAGCCCCGTGGCGTAGGAGGCGCAGCCGCCGACCACGACCGGGACCGGCACCTCACGGATGAACTCCTTGAGGTTGAGCGCCTCCGAGCGCTTGGACACGTGCTCGGCCGAGATCACCGTTCCCTGGATCACGAGGATGTCGAGGCCGGCCTCGAGAGCGGTCTCGTAGTAGTTGCGCACCCGCTGCGGGGTGAGCGAGGCCGCCGCCACCACGCCCTGGTCCTTGATCTCGCGGATCCGCTGCGCGATCAGCTCCTCGCGCACCGGCTCGGAGTAGATGCGCTGCATCTCGGAGGTGGCCACCTCCTTGGGCTGATGGGCGATGCGCGCCAGCTCGGAGTCCGGATCGTCATAGCGAGTCCAGATCCCCTCGAGGTTGAGCACGGCCAGGCCGCCGAGCTCGCCGAGGATGCCGGCGGTGCGGGGCGAGACCACCCCGTCCATGGCCGAGGCCATCAGCGGCAGTTCGAAGCGGTACGGACCGAGCGTCCAGGTGACGTCGATCTCGTCGGGATCTCGCGTGCGCCGGCTGGGCACGATCGCGATGTCATCGAAGCCATACGCGCGGCGGCCCTTCTTGCCGCGCCCGATCTCAACTTCCATTGGATGATCCTAGGTTCGGCGGCGGACAGAGACGGCGGTTGACGCTGAAGTTAGCAGTAGCGTCGACCCGCTACCCGACCTCTATTGCGGGGCTCTCAAGCTCCTCCACCCGCACCTCGGGCAACAGCCGCTCGACCTCTCTCTGCTCGACCCGGCCGGCCCCGAAGTGCTGTGTCGACTCGGCCCCGCACGCCACCGCGAAGCGCAGCGACTCCTCGTTGCTCGCGCCGCCGTAGCGCGCTGCCACGAAGCCCGCGAGGAAGGCATCGCCCGAGCCCACCGTCGACACCGGCTCGAGCGGCTCGAGGGTGGCGCGGTACATGCGCCGCTCGCCGCCCTCGGTCACCAGTGCGAGGCAGCCGTCGGCCAGGGTCATGATCGACTCGCCCGCGCCCAGCTCGATCATCTCGTGGACGGCGGCCCGGCGATCGGCGTCGTCGGAGAACTCGTAGCCCACGAGCCCCTCCGCCTCGAGCTCGTTGGGGCTCACCACGTTCGGACCGGCTCGCGTGCCGAGTCGCATCGCCTCGCCCTCGGAGTCGACCAGAGTCGTGACCTCGAGGCGCTTCATCTCGCCGATCAGGCGCCCGTAGAGCGCCGAGTCCACCCCGCGGGGGAGGCTGCCCGCCATCACGCACACCGCGGCGCCCTTGGCGAGATACAGGAGCTTGTCCACGAACAGCTCGAGCTCGTCCTCGGACACGTGCGGACCGTGCTCGTTGATCTCCGTCTGCTCGCCGCTCGTGGGATCGACCACGGCCGTGGAGGTGCGCGACTCCTCACGGATTCGCACGAAGTCGTTGAGAATCCCCTCTTCGGTCAGGTGCTCCACGATGCGCGTGCCGGTGGGCCCTCCGGCCACGCCGGTGGCGATCACCGGCTGGCCCAGCGCACGCAGTGCGCGGGCGACGTTGACGCCCTTGCCGCCGGCCGCGGCAGTGTGCTCCACGGCCCTGTGGCGCCGGCCGAGCCTGAAGTTCGGGACGGCGAGCGTCTTGTCGATGGCGGCGTTGAGGGTGACGGTGATGATCATCGGACCAACCGGATCCTGCTGCTCAGTGTCCACAACAGCATGACGGCGGCGAGGAGAATGGCGAGCGCGGCCAGCAAGGTCAAGGGGACGCCGAGCCTCGAAGTGAGCACTCGCAGCGTCCCCGCCCCGGGCACGTCGGCCGCCGTGACCAGCGCCACGCGCCTCACCGGGCGGCCCTCCACGAACACCGTCACGGCCCCGGCTCGCTCGCCCGCGGGCAGTGGTCCTTCGAGCTCCTCACGGGAGCGCACGCGTCGCCGCACGCTCTCCCCGGCCCGCAGGGTGAGCACGGCGCGCCGGCGTGGCACGAGACGGATGCGCTCGTCGAAGTAGCTCACGTCCGCGCGAGCCAGCGCCCGTGCGGGGTCGAGCACCTCGACGCGCTTGAACTGCTCGAGCCCCCAGCGGAGCAGCTCGAGCGTCTCGGCGTCACGTGCGGCCTCGCTCGGCTCGCCGAGCACGACGCTGATGACCTTTGCGCCGCCGCGCCCGGTGGCGGAGCCCACGAGGACGTACCCGGCCTGCCCCGTGTACCCCGTCTTGACGCCCGAGACCCACGGGGTGGTCCCCACGAGCCGGTTTCTGTTGTCGATCACCCGGCGCACCGCTCCCGACTCGAGCTCGGCCACCGGCGTGTCCACGATCCGGGCAAAGCGGGGCCGCGAGAGAAGCAGGCGGCTCAGGCTGGCGAGGTCCCGCGCGCTTGAGAAGTTCCCCGGCTCGTCGAGGCCGATGGGGTTGGCGTAGCCCGTGTCGTCGAGACCCAGCTCCTCGGCGCGCTCGTTCATCTCGGCCACGAAGGCCTCGCGTGATCCGGAGACGCCCTCGGCCAACGTGGCCGCCGCGTCGTTGGCGCTCTCGAGGAGCAGCGCCGTGAGGAGGTCTTCGACGGTCATCCGCTCACCGCTGCGAAGGTTGATCTGGGACTCGATGGGCGCGGCGTCGTAGGGCGCGGCGGTGAACACCTCATTCGGCCGCGCGCCCTCGAGCGCCAGCAGCGCCGTCATCAGTTTGGTGGTGGAGGCGATCGAGCGCTGCTCGTCGGCGCGCTTGGCGAACATCACCTCGCCGTTGCGGCCGTCGACCACGATCGCCGAGGCCGCCCCGTTGACCTTCGGCGGTGGCGTCTGGGCATGGGCGGCCGGCCCTGCCACCAGCGAGAGCACCAGAGCCAGCACCACGGCCGGCACCGCCAGCGCCGGCGCGGCGGATCGGGGCGTCACTCGCGCAGCTTGATCCTCTGGCCCACGACGAGTGCCTGGGGATCGAGCTGCGGGTTGAGCTCCTCGAGCCGCTCCACGGGCACGCCGGTCTTCTCGGATATGGAGCCCAAGCTGTCGTTCAGCTTGACCGTGTAGCGACGGCGCCGGGGACGCTGGCGCTCGGTGGTGGTCGCATCGTCGGTGGCCGTCTCCGGGGCGCTGCTCGCGGAGTCCGTGCCCGTGTCGTCGCCCACGACGTTCGAGCTGACGACCACGCCCGCGATCGCGGCCACGCAGATCAGGAGCGCCAGCGGCGCCAGGAATCGAGCGGGGCTGCGTCTTCGCTTTTCGGGCATCGGTGCTCCCGGGCAGGCGCCGCGGAGAATAGGGAGGTGGGCGAACCAAATCGGCCCGCACACCACCAGCAGAGGTGTTCAACGCCCGCGCCCCCTACCCTGCGCGGCGCCCGGGCTGGTGGCTCGCGCCCACGCCCGCCCGCCTAGATGGCCCAGGCCGCGGCGCGCAGCTCCTCGGCCGCCGCGGCGGCGGCCTCGGCCGGATCGCCGCCTCGCTCGGCGTACGCCCCGACGATCGAGCGCGATGCGGTGACGAGCCCGGCCGCCGGATGTGGGCCGAAGGCCGCCGCCAGGTCCTCCACGCGACCGCCCTGGGCCCCCACCCCGGGCAGGAGGAAGATGGCGCGCGGCATCAGCGCGCGCAGCCGCTCGAGCAGATCCGGCCGGGTGGCGCCGGTCACCGCTCCCACCGCCGACAGCCCGCACTCGCCCACGTGCGCCGCCCCCAGCTCGTCCACCAGCAGCGCCAGCCGCTCGTACAGCGGCGGCTCGCCGGCGTCCTGGAGCTCGGCCGCGCCGGGGTTCGAGGTGCGCACCAGCACGAAGCAGCAGGCGCCGGAGCCCACCGCCGCCGACACCAGCGGCTCGAGGGCGTCGCGCCCGAGGAGGGGGTTGGCGGTGAAGGCGTCGGCACCCAGCCCGGCGCTGGGACCGAACGGCCCCGGGGTCTCCCCCACCAACGCCTGGGCGTAGGCGCGCGCCGTGACGGGCACGTCGCCACGCTTGCCGTCGGCAAGCACGAGCAGACCGTGGTCGTGCGCGATGGTCACCACCTGCTCGAGGGCCTCCCAGCCCGGCGCTCCGAGCCGCTCGAAGCAGGCGAGCTGCGGCTTGACCGCGACGCAGGACGGGCCGGCGGCCACGATCGCAGCGCGGCAGTGCTCGGTGACCGCCTCCGCGCTGCGAACGCGGGCCAGGTGAGGCTCGGCCGGGCCGCCCGCCAGACCCTCGACCGCGACCGGCCACAGCATGGCCGGGTCGGGGTCGAGGCCCAGCACGACACGACTGCGGCGCTCCTCTACGAGCGCCGCGAGCCGGTCGGCGAAGTGCGGACGCGCAGCGGTACTCAACCCGGCCGCCCCCGGCGGCGCGCTGGTTCGGCTGGGCGCCCCTGCGCTATCCGCTCTACGAGCCCTTGACGGCGCTCTTCAGCGCGGACCCTGCCGAGAAGCGGGGAACCCTGCTCGCCGCGATCTGGATCTTCTCGCCGGTCTGCGGGTTGACTCCCTGGCGGGCACTGCGGTCCGCCACCGAGAACTTCCCGAAACCGGTGAAGTTGATCTCTCCGCCGCGCGACAGAACCTCCTGAATCGAGTCGAGCACGGCGTCGACCGCTTTGCCGGCCTCACCCTTCCCGAGCCCGCTGTTGTCCGCAACTCGGTCCACGAATTCGGCCTTGGTCACGATCTCCTCCTTACCGGGGGCAACATCAGTGCGGCAACGTAACAACGAACCCGGACGCCAGACGCCGTATTTTCCGCTTGGAGAGCGGAAACCGCGCTCGTTACGAGTGTTTCCGGGCCTCAGGAACCGGAAACGGCCATCTCTCCGATGAGGATCGGAGGGGCCTTGACGCTGCCTCCGAAGGGCACCCAGCGGGCCTGGGAGCCGACCGCCCGCACCGCCATGAGCATGCTCACGAGGTCGCTGGCGATGGTCATCTCGCGGGCCGGCGCCCCCAGCTGCCCAGCCTCGATCAGGCGCCCCGAGGCGCCCACCGAGAAGGTGCCGGACACCGGGTTGACGCCCGAGTGCAGCCCGGCCACCTCGGTCACGTAGAGCCCGTCGCCGGCCATGCGCACCAGCTCATCGAGATCGGCCGTGCCGGGCTCGACCACGAGGTTCGTGGTACCCACGCCCGGCGGCGACCGGTACGAGCCGCGGCCGGCGTTGCCGGTGGTGTGGCGGCCGGCCCGGCGAGCCGTGCGAGCGTCGTAGAGAAAGCCGGACAGCCGGCCGTCCTCGATGAGCGCCGTCCTCCGCGTGGGCGACCCCTCGCCGTCGAACGGCGCGCTGGCGGGTCCCTCGGGAAGGGCTCCGTCGTCGGCGAGCACGACGGCGGGGTCCGCCACCTCGTCGCCCTCCCGGCCCGCGAACAGGGAGCGGCCCCGCTGAACGGCGTCCGCGGACAGCATGGCGCCGATGAAGCCGAGGAAGGAGGCCGCCACGAAGGAGTCGAGCACCACCGGGCAGCGGCGGCTCGACGGCTGGCGCGCGCCCACCAGCGCGACGGCGCGCTCCGCCGCCTCGGAGCCGATCTCCTCAGGATCGAGGGCGTCGGGGTCGCGTCCCAGTCCGACGCCCATGCCGGTCATCAGATCCGCGCCCTCGCCGGCGAAGGCCGAGGCATAGGCCCAGGCCTGGGTGGCCTCATAGGAGGCGGAGAAGCCGCGCGAGTTCGTGAGCGCCACCGCACCCTCCGCATCCGAGTAGACGGCGTTCTCCACCTGCGACACCCCGGGATGGGCCCGAGCCGCGCGCTCGATCGCCAGGGCGAGCTCGACCTTGCGCTCCGTGGTCCAGTCCCCCAGCGCGGGCGAGGCCAGCCCTTCGACCGGCGTGGTGCCGAACTCCCCGGGCAGCCCCTCGTGATCGTCCTCGTCGGACACGTCGGCAGCCGCGGCAGCCGCCTGGGCCACCTCCGCCACCCCCTCGGCGGACAGGTCCGTTCCGTAGGCGTAGCCCGAGCGCCCGCCCGCGAAGGCACGAACGCCCACGCCGCGCCCTCCCGCATCCGACAGGCTCTCGACCTCGCCGCGGTAGACCCGGATGCGGCGGCTGGTGGACTCCTCGGCCCACGCCTCGGCGTCGCCGGCCCCGGCGCTCAGCGTCTCCTCCACCGCGCGCCGGGCGACGTCGTCGAGGGTCACGATGCCGTTCCCCCCACCGTCAGCTCGCGCAGCAGCACGTGGGGCTGTCCGACTCCCGCCGGCACGGTCTGGCCGCCCTTCCCGCAGTAGCCGGTGGCGATCCTGAGGTCGCCGGCGATCCCGTCGATGGCGCGCAGGGCCTCGATGCCGTTGCCCACGAGCGTCGCCCCGCGCACCGGAGCGGTGACCCTCCCGTTCTCGATGAGGTAGCCCTCCGAGACTCCGAAGACGAAGTCGCCCGTGGCGGGCTCCACCTGACCACCCCCGAAGGACACGGCGTACAGGCCGCGCTCCACACTGCCGATCAGGTCCTCGGCGCTCGCGTCGCCGGGAGCGAAGAAGGTGTTCGTCATTCGCGGCGCCGGCAGGTGGCGAAACGACTCCCGGCGGCCGTTGCCCGTTGGCTCCGCGCCGTCCTTGCGGGCGGTGATGAGGTCGTAGAGATAGGAGGTGAGGCGGCCCTGGTCGAGGATCGTGGTGCGGCGCGTGGGAGTGCCCTCGTCGTCGACCCCGTCGCTGCCCCACTCGCCCTGGCGGCTGCCGTCGTCATAGGCGGTGACGAAGGGAGAGCAGAGCTCCTCGCCGATGCGCCCGGCGTAGACGCTGGCGTCCTTCTGGACGGCGTCGGCCTCCAGCCCGTGGCCTACGGCCTCGTGCAGCAGCACGCCGCCGAAGCCGTCGCCCACCACCACCGGCAGCCGGCCCGTGGGGGCATCGACGGCATCGAGGAGGGTGAGCGCGCGCTGCGTGGCCAGGGCGGCGACCTCCTCGGGCTCCCGTTCGAGCAGCTCGAAGCCGGCGTGCCCCCCGCGCGTGTCGGTGCCGGTCTCCACGCGCTCGCCGCGGCGGGCCACCACCTGGGCGCTCAGGCGCACCCGGGTGCGGTCGTCGGCCGCCGCCCGTCCCTGAGAGTTGAAGATCTCCACCTCACGCCTCGACTCGGCATAGCCCAGCCGCACCTGCGACACCTCGGCTCCGGCCGAGCGGGCTCGCTCCTCGCAGGCGCGCAGCAGGTCCGCCTTGCGCGAGGCCTCCACGTCCTCCGGGCGCAGCGTCACCGGATGGCCGTTCGCCGCCTCGGCCGCTGAGAGCGCAGCGGGCGTGCTCGCCTCGCCCCGCACGGCCTGCGCCACCGAGCCGGCCACTCGCAGCAGGTCCTCTTCGGCCACGCCGTCGACGTGCCCGTAGTAGGTGGACTCACCCTGCACCACCCGCACACAGGCGCCGCGCTCGCGGCCTCCCTGCGGGCGCTCGACGCGGCCGTCGTCGAGCGCGAGCCCGAAGCCGCGGCGCGACTCGGCGTACAGCTCGGCGAAGTCGCCGCCGCGCGCCAGCGCGTGTTCGAGCACGCGTTCGGCGAGGGCCGGATCGACCAGCGTCATTCGGGGTCGGCCTCGCTCGACGTCCGCCGGGGGCGGCGGCGCCGGGCCACGTCGTCCGCCGGCTCCGCCTCGGCCGCCAGGATCACCATCTCCTCGGCCAGCTCGAGCACCCGTTCGTGGCCGCGCGCCTCGGGCTGAACCAGGCGCGCGTAGCCGGTGGGGTCGTAGGCGAGCACGCGTGGCTCGCGCTCGCGCTGCATGCGGCGCACGGTTGCGGCGACGGAATCCACCAGCCCGCCGGCACGGGAGATGGGACCCTTGCGTCGCTCCTTCACGTGAGGTCACCCGCGTCGCGGCCCAGCTCGGGCACCGGAGACTCTCCGGCCGCGTCCTCCTCACTGGCGGGCCCCTCGGCGGCCCCGCCGGCGTCCGCGGCGGTGGAGCGCCTGATCGGAGGCCCACCCTCGAGCTCGCCCAGCACCGCGCGCAGGTCGCAGAGCATCAGCGAGGAGAGCGCGTTCCGGCGGGCGACCACGGCGAGCGTCCAGCGCGGCGTCCGGGAGGCGAACACCGCTCCGCCGGGCACCTGGGCCTCCATCTGCTCGGGCGGATCGGCCTCCCAGTCCCGCGTGGCGCGGTCCAGCGTCTCCACCAGCTCACGGGCGAGATCGCCCAGCTCGCGGGCTCGCCCGGGGTCGCTCTCGCTCGAGCCCGCGAGCGAGCCGGCCGCGTCGAGGAGAACCGCCGCGCGGGCGTCGGCCGACAGCTCGCACAGGCGACCGGCCGCCGCCTCGGGACTGAGGGTGTCGGCCATGAAGGTCAGAATAGCCGCGTGCCCATCTCCCGAATCTCGTGGCTCGTGACCGTGGCGATCTGCCTGATCGCCGCCCTGCTGCTGCTTCTCAACGGCTACTTCGGCTACTCGGGAGTGCTGCTCGCCGTGGCCGCGGCGGCTGCGGTCAACCTGGTGTAGCGCCGTCGTCGTCGCGCATGCCGGCCGACTGCTCGGGCTCGAGGTGGATGAGCACATCCGTCCCCCGCAGGCGGCCGGCGATCGCGCCCTGCAGCTCGTGCGACACCTCATGCGCGCGGCTCAGGCTGGTGCCGTCACGGAACTGCACGTGCAGGTCGATGTAGCGCCGGCTTCCGGCGCGGCGAGCCCGCAGCTTGTGGAAGCCCACGAGCTCGGGGGCGGGGTGCTCGGAGATGGCCAGGCGCACTATCGCCAGCTCGTCCTCCGGCAACGCCTCGTCCACCAGCACCCGGCTGGTGCGGTTGAGGATCCGCACGCCCGCGAAGACGATCGCCACCGCCACCAGAAGGGCCGCGGCCGGATCGATCCAGGTGGCTCCCGTGAGCTCCACGAGCACGAGCCCCACCAGC
Organism: uncultured Thermoleophilaceae bacterium; assembly: GCA_963751105.1. Classification (GTDB taxonomy): domain Bacteria; phylum Actinomycetota; class Thermoleophilia; order Solirubrobacterales; family Thermoleophilaceae; genus JACVRW01. Next base: position 2,260,703 of record CAVVTG010000002.1, read on the forward strand.
ACTCCGAGAGAGGTGGCAGCGTCGGTGCGCAGGTGCGCGGCGTCGCCCTCCAGCGCCGGCGACTCCGTGGCCCGTGCCTGGCGGTACAGGTAGGTGGATACGCCCAGGTTGGCCACGGCCGAGAACCCGATCACGGCGATGCCGAAGCCCAGCGACTCGACCTCCGAGCCCTGTGCGAGCCGCCGCAGCGACTCGAAGATGATCACGCCCGCGCCGACCAGGATCAGCATCCCCTCGATGCCCGCGGCCACGTTCTCCACCTTGTCGTGGCCGTAGGGATGCGACTCGTCGGCGGGCTTCCCGGCCTTGCGCACCGAGAAGAAGGCGATTATCGAGGCCACCAGGTCGATCGCCGAATGAGCCGCCTCGGTGAGGATCGCGATCGAACCGGTGACCACGCCGGCCACAACCTTCAGTGCGATCAGGATCGTGTTGGAGACGATCGAGACGGCCGCCGCGCGCTCCTTGCGCGGCGCCTGGGCGGCCGGGGCCACGGCGCGGCCGGAGGCCGCCGCGGCGGCGGCGGACGCGGCGGCGGCCACGCGCTCCCGTGCCGGACGGCGCGCGCCCATCAGCGTCCTCTCCGGCGGCGGGCGGCGCGGCGCCCTGCGGCCGTTCCACCCAGGAGCGCGCCGAGCGGCCCTCGCGGCCGTTGCGACGCCTCGGCGTCCCGCAGTCGCCGGAGCAGCTCGCGCGCCGCCCGGCCACGGTGGCTGATGGCGTCCTTCTCCTCCACCGACAGCTCCGCCATGGTGCGTTCGCCCGGGTAGTCGTCGGGAATGAACGCCGGGTCGTAGCCGAAGCCGCCGCTGCCGCGCGGCTCCCAGGCGAGCACGCCCTCGCAGCGGCCGTGCACGACCTCCTCGCGGCCTCCCGGCTCGACGTAGGCGAGGGCGCAGACGTAGGCCACCCGGCGGTCACCGTCGGCCGGCACCTCGCTCAGCAGCTTGTGGAGGTTCTCCTCGTCCTCGGCGTTCTCGCCCGCGTAGCGCGCCGACCATACCCCCGGAGCGCCGCGCAGGGCCGAAGCCTCGATTCCCGAATCGTCGGCGATGGCCGGGCGGCCGGTGGCGGCCGCCGCCGCCCGTGCCTTGCCGAGGGCGTTCTCGGCGAAGGTGGTGCCCGTCTCGGGGGGCAGCTCCACGTCCTCCGGCAGCGGGTCGAGCTCGTAGGGGCGCATCAGCTGCGACAGCTCGCGCAGCTTGTGGTCGTTGCGGGTTGAGAGGACCAGCCGCACGAGGCTCAGCTCGCCGCGACCGCCGCCTCTTGCGCGGCGCGCAGCTGCTCGATGCCGTCGGCGGCGAGGGCGAGCAGCTCGTCGAGTGAGGCTCTGGACAGCGGCGTCCTCTCCGCGGTGGCCTGGACCTCGACGAGGCCTCCGTCGCCGGTCATCACGACGTTGGCGTCCACCTCGGCCGTCGAGTCCTCCGGGTAGTCGAGATCGAGCAGCGCCCGGCCCTCGACCACGCCGCACGACACCGCGGCCACCGAACCGTTGAGCGGCAGGCGATCGAGGCCGGCCTCGGCCTTGACCTTGCGCAGCGCGAGCTCCAGAGCCACGAAGCCCCCGGTGATGGCGGCGCAGCGAGTCCCGCCGTCGGCCTCCAGCACGTCACAGTCGATCCAGACGGTGCGCTCCCCCAGCCCCTTGAAATCCACCACCCCGCGCAGCGAGCGACCGATCAGCCGCTGGATCTCGACGCTGCGTCCGTCCGGGCGTCCTTTGGAGACGTCGCGCCGCTTACGCTCGCCGGTGGAGGCGGGCAGCATCCCGTACTCGGCGGTCACCCAGCCGCGGCCGCGGCCGGCCATCCAGCGCGGAACGTCGTTCTCCGCGGTGGCCGTGCAGATCACCCGCGTGCCCCCCATCTCGATGAGCGCCGAGCCCGTTGCGGTGCGCACGAAGCCGGTGGTGATGGTCACCGGGCGCAGCTCGGCCGGGGCGCGGCCGTCGTGGCGGGCCGCCGGGTCGGAGCTCACGCTGCCGCCATTCTCACGGCACGCGCGACCTCGACCTGCTCCACCGCCGCAATCGGGAGCTGCAGGAAGCGTGTGCCGAGGCGACGGAACTCGTCCGGATCGCCGCTGGCCAGGAAGCGGTAGTGCCCGCGGCGCTCGTGATCGGTGCGATCGAGGCCGGCCGTCCGGAGACGCTCGTGGATCTCGGTGGCGATCGCCTCTCCCGAGCTGACGATGGTCACGCCGCGGCCCAGGGCACGCTGCAGGACCGGCCGCACCAGCGGGTAGTGGGTGCAGCCGAGGATCACCGTGTCCACACCCGCCCTTCTCAGCGGCCGGCAGGCACCCTCGACGCAGCTGACCACGCGCTCGTCCACCTCGCCGCCCTCCTGGATGAGGGGGGCGAGCTCGGCCGAGGCCACGGTGTGCAGCTCTGCCTCCGGCGCCACCTGCGCCAGCGCCCGGGCGTAGGCGCCGCTGCGCACGGTGGCGGGCGTGGCGATCAGCCCGACCCTGCCGTTGCGTGTGGCCGCGGCGGCCAGCCGCGACTCGGGACCGACCACCCCCACTACCGGCACCCGCCCCTCGAGCTCGGACTTCAGTACCGGCAGCGCGGCCGCGGTAGCCGAGTTGCAGGCCACCACGAGCAGCTTCGCGCCTCGGTCGAGCAGGATCCCGGCGAGCTCTCGGCCGAACCCCCGCAGCTCCGCGGCCGAACGGTCGCCGTAGGGAAAGCGCGCGGTGTCCCCGAGGTAGAGGAAGTCCTCGTGCGGCAGGGACACCAGGCACTCGTGGAGCACCGTGAGGCCGCCGACACCGGAGTCGAAGACGGCCACCGGCAACTCTGTCCGGGGCAGGGCCACGGCCGGAATGGTCGCAGGCGAGGCGGGCGCCCGCTGGGGTGGCGAGACCTGTCCCCGGCGGCTGTCCTGACTTGACCCCCTCCTGGGGGGTGAACCCAGGACTGCCTGCCTAGAACTGCACCTTCCTCACCGCCTCCTTGATCTTGCCGATGATCACGTCGCCGAGCTCCTTGCCCTCGTCGGTGCGGAAGCCCTTCATCGCGGCCACCACTCCGGCCATGACCAGGGCGACCAGCAGGATCAGCGCCACGTACTCGACGGTGCCCTGCCCGTGACTCGATCGCAGGCTCATCAGGCCGGCGTGGACACGTCCCATTAGGCGGTGCATCTGTTCTCCCTTCGCGGATCTGACGGACGGGAGGAATGCTCCGCCGGGGGGACGCACGGCTCCAGACGTGAGGGCACCAACCGAAACACCGGCGTGTGACAAAGAGGCGACAGAGCGCCCTGCCATGATCAGCGCGCATGTGCGGGATCGGCGCAATCCTCGATCCGGCCGGCACATCGGGTCCCCAGGCGGCGCAGGGCATGCTCGAGGCGCTGCGGCATCGCGGCCCCGACGGCGATGCGGTGCGGCGGATCGGCCCCCTCGTGCTGGCCCACACGCGGCTGGCCATCATCGACGTCGCGGGCGGCGACCAGCCGCTCGACTCGGAGGACGGCCACGTCACGGCGATCGTCAACGGCGAGATCTACAACCACGAAGGGCTGCGTGAGGCCCTCGAGGCGAAGGGCCACCGCTTCGCCACGCGCTCCGACAGCGAGGTGGTGGTGCACGCCTACGAGGAGCACGGGCTCGACCTGGTGGGCCACCTCGAGGGCATTTTCGCCTTCGCGCTGTGGGACGAGCGCAGGCGCCGGCTCGTGGCCGCGCGCGACGCGTTCGGGGTCAAGCCGCTCTACTGGTGGAGCGACGGGCGCCGCACCGCCCTCGCCTCCGAGATCGGAGCCCTGATCGCGGCCGGGCTGGTCGAGGCCAAGGTCGACCGCACCGCGCTCGATCACTACCTCGCCTGCCGCTTCGTTCCCTCCCCGCGCACCCTGTTCGACCGTGTCAACAAGCTGCCGCCGGCCTCGACGCTCGTGGTCGAGCAGGACGCCGCCCCCCGCATCCTCAGCTGGCGCGAGCCGCCGGGCACCCCCTTCGCCAAGGACACCGGCGAGGACGAATTGGCCGCCCAGCTGGCCGAGCGCTTCGGGGACGCCGTCGAGCGCCAGATGATGTCCGACGTTCCCTACGGCGCCCTGCTCTCCGGCGGGGTCGACAGCGCGGCGGTCGTGGCCGCCATGGCTTCCCGGTCCGACCGGCCGCCCAAAACCTTCACGATCGGCTTCCCCGGCCACGGCGACGTGCTGGACGAGCGCAAGCTCGCGGCCGAGAGCGCCCGGCTAATCGGCACCGACCATCACGAGACGGCCATGACCGAGACGGGCTTCCTCCCGGAGCTGGCGCGATCGATGCCCCGCCTGGAGGAACCCTGCGGCATCCCGAGCGCCCCCGCGCTGCTGCAGCTCTCGCGCTTCGCGGCCGAGCACGTGAAGGTGGTGCTGGCGGGACAGGGCGCCGACGAGCCCCATGGCGGCTACGGCCGCCACCGCGCCGCCGCCGTCCTCGATCGCCTCACGCTCTTCCCGGCGGCCGCCGCCGGGCCTGCCGCGGCGCTGGCCCGAGCACTCCCCCGCGCCGCACGCGCGCGACGCACCGCTCACGTGCTCGGCGGTCGCGGCGACGAGCGAGCGCCTGCTGCGGCTGGTCGAGATCACCGACGATCACGTTCGCCGGGACCTGCTGTCCGACGCGCGAACCGAGGCGCAGGCCCGCCAGGAGCGCCTCGACACCGCCCGCGGCTATCTGGCCGACGTCGACGGCCGAAGCCTCCTCGAGCAGGCTCTCTACCTGGACACGCGCATGTTCCTGCCCGACGGGATCCTGCTGTGCAACGACAAGATGTCGATGGGGGCCGGACTCGAGCTGCGCGTGCCCTTTCTCGACGTCGAGCTGATGCGCTTCGTCGAGCGCCTCCCCGCCTCGGCGCGAGTGCGCCCCCGGGCCGGCAAGCACCTGCACCGCAAGGCCATGCAGCTGCTGCTGCCGCCCGGCATCTCCGGCCGCCCCAAGCACGGCTTCGCCACCCCCTACGACGACTGGCTGCGGGCCTCGCTCGGGACCGAAGTCGAGCGCCGCTACGCGCCCGGTCGCCCGCTGGCCGAGCTCGTCAGTCCCGCAGGGGTGGCGCGGCTCGTGGACGAGCACCGCCGCGGGAAGGCCGACCACAAGGCTGTCCTCTACTGCCTGCTCGAGCTGTCCGAGTGGCACGGTGCCTTCGTGGAGGCGAGAGAGCCCGTGGCCGCGTGAAGCGCCGGCGCGTGCTCTTCGTCCACTCGCGCAAGGCCAGCTTCGTGGCCATCGACCGCGAGCTGCTGGCCGAGCGCTACGAGATCGACGACCTCTACCAGCCGGGCCGCTGGCCCAACCCGGTCAAGACCATCGGCGGGGTGCTCCGCGCCGACCTGGTGTTCGGCTGGTTCGCGTCCTGGCACACCTTCTTCCCGATCACGCTGGCGTGGCTGCTGCGAAAGCCGTCGGTGATGGTGATCGGAGGGTTCGACGCGGCCAACATGCCGGACATCGGCTACGGCCATCAGCGCGGCGGCCTGCGCAAGCACGCCAGCCGCTGGATCTTCCGGCGCGCCAGCCGGCTCGTGACCTTCTCGCAGTACTCGCTCGACGAGATAGAGCGCAACACCCCGATCCCGCGCGAGCGCGTGGCCGTGGTGCTGCTCGGCGTGCCCGACCCGTTCGGCTCCCTGCCCGACGAGCCCAGGGAGGCGACCGCTCTGACCGTGGGCGCCGTGGACCGCACCACGCTCGTGCAGAAGGGTCAGCTGCCGTTCGTGGAGGCGGCGCGGGAGCTGCCGGAGACGCGATTCGTGCTCGCCGGCGGGTGGCTGGACGACGCCGTGGAGGAGCTGCGCCGCCGTGCGAGCCCCAACGTCGAGCTGACCGGGTGGCTGTCGGACGAGGAGCTGCTCGACGCATACCGTCGCGCAACCGTCTACGTGCAGGCCTCGCGGCACGAGGGCTTCGGCCTGGCGGTGGCCGAGGCCATGCTGGCCGGCTGCGTGCCCGTGGTGATGAACGTCACGGCGATGCCGGAGGTGGTGGGCGACGCCGGGATACTGATCTCATCCCAGCGCCCGGAAGAGGTGGCCGACGGGGTGCGGCGGGCGTTCGAGCTCGGTCCCGAGGCCGCCCTCGCGGCGCGCAAGCGTATTCTCTCGGCCTTTCCGATGGAGCGGCGCCGGGAGGGACTTCTGAGAGTGACGGAGGAGGCGTTGGGTGGCTGACCTGCGCGGCTGGCGGCGCCTGCGCGAGCAGCGCCGCGTGCGTGAGGCGCTCCTGCTCGACCTGGGCGCGCTCGTCTACGAGCTTCACCGCCAGGGCCGCCGCGCGCCCGACCTGTTGCAGGAGAAGGCCATCGAGCTCGGCAAGGTCGACCGCGAGGTGCGCGAGCTCGAGGAAGCGCTGGAGCGGCGGTGAGCGAGGACCAGCCCTGTCCCAACTGCGGCGAGCCGGTGGATCCACGTCAGCTGGTGTGCGTGCACTGCGGCGAGCGAATCGCCCTCGCCGAGCGGCGCTCGTGGGCCAACGAGCCGGTCACCGCGATCGCGGCCGCGCTGATGGCGGTGATCGTCATCGGCGCGGGACTGTTCGGCTTCGCGATCGCCGAGCTGCTCGACGACGACGGGGGCGGAGGCGGTGGTGGCGACGCTCCTGCCGTGGTGTCCGGGGCCGGCCAGGAGAGCGAATCGTCGACGCGCACCACGCTGCCGCCCGAGCGTGAGCCGACCGAGGCCGAGACGCAGACGGAGGCCGCGACCGAGACGGCGCCGGCCACGGAGTCGCGCGCCGGCGCCCTCCCCGGTTGGCCCGACGGGCTGAACGCCCACACAGTGGTGCTCGTGAGCTCGAGCGACGGCCCGGCCGCCCGCGACGTGGCCAGGGAGGCCCGCAGCTCGGGCCTCGAGGCGGGGCTCTTCCGCTCGGATCCGTACGATCTCGGCACGGGGCTGTACATCGTCTACTCGGGTCGCTTCGACACGTTCGAGGGTGCGGCACGCCAGGCCGCGGGGCTGCAGGAGCGTTACCCGGGGGCCTACCCGCAGCTGGTTCAGAGAGGCCAGTAGCGCCCGAGCACGCCGGTGGCCTGCTCGGCCAGCGGATGGCGCTCCACTCCCGCCGGCGGCTCGCCGGAGCCGCCGAGCGCCTCCATCGTCTCGGCCACCGAGCCGGCCAGCGCGTGGAGGTCGTAGCCGCCCTCGAGCACCACGCCCACGGGTGCGTCGAGCTCCTCGCCGAGCGCGCGGACCTGGCGTGACAGAGCGCCGTAGGACGACGTGGAGAGGGCCAGTCCACCGAGTGGGTCGTCGCGGTGGGCGTCGTAGCCCCCGGAGATCAGGATCAGGTCGGGGCGGTAGGCCCGGGCGGCGGGCGCCACCACGTGTTCGACCAGCGACAGGAACGCCGGCTCACCGGTGCCGGCGGGCACGGGCAGGTTGAACGAGAAGCCCTCGCCCTCCGCCCTCGCCGACGTCGGCCAGCGGGCCCGAGCCGGGCCAGAACGGCGACTGGTGGATGCTGGCGAACAGGACCTCACGGGAGTCGTGGAAGATCGCGTTCGTCCCGTTGCCGTGGTGCACGTCCCAGTCGAGCACCAGGACTCGCTCGGCGCCGAGCGAGTCCAGCGCGTGGCGGGCGGCCACGGCGACGGTGGCGAACAGGCAGAAGCCCATCGCCCGCGAGGGCTCCGCGTGGTGGCCCGGCGGCCGCAGGCAGCTGAAACCGGCCCGCTCGCCGTCGCCCATCAGCGACTCGACCATGGCGCACGCGCCCCCGGCGGCGCGCAGCGCCGCATCGAGGCTGCCCGGGCTGGTCGGGGTGTCCAGGTCGAAGGCCGCGCCGCGCGCACAGGTGGCGCGTACGAGCTCGATGTAGTCGGCGGGATGCACCCGCAGCAGCTGCTCCTCGGTGGCGGCGGGCGCCTCGCGCAGCTCCCAGCCGAGCCAGTCGCGGCGCCGAAGCTCCGCCTCGATCGCCCGGATCCGCTCGGTGCGCTCGGGGTGCCCCGGACCGGTGTCGTGGGCGAGCGAGGCGGGATGCGAGAAGAAGGGCGGAGACACGCGCGCCGGTACGGTACCCGGGCGCCGTGGTCGAGACAGGTCCTGAGCCCATTCGCACCGACGTGGCAGTGGTGGGCGCCGGCGCCGCCGGGCTGTACTCGGCGCTGGTGGCCGCGCGCGAGGGCGCCCGGGTGGCGCTGGTCAGCCGCTCGCCCCTCGCTCAGACGGCGAGCTTCTGGGCTCAGGGTGGGATCGCCGCGGCGCTGGCGGCGGACGACTCGCCCGAGCTCCACGTGGAGGACACCCTCACCGCCGGGCGCGAGGCCGCGCGGGAGAGCGCCGTGCGCGTGCTCTGCCAGGACTCGCCGGACGGCGTGCGCGACCTCGAGGAGCTGGGGGTGCAGTTCGACGCCGACCGCTCCGGCAACCTGGCGCTCGGGCTCGAGGGCGGGCATTCGCGCCGGCGCATCGTGCACGCCGGCGGCTCGGCCACCGGCCGGCGCATCACCCGCGAGCTGTCCGCGCTGGCGGCGACCGACGAGCGCATCGTCGTGCTCGAGCCCCGGGCCGCCACCGGCCTGCTGATCGACGACGGCCGCTGCGCCGGCCTGACCTCGCGCTCGCGTGCCGGCGACGAGCTCGAGGTGCTGGCCCGCGCGGTGATCCTGGCCACCGGAGGGATGGCGGCCCTGTGGGAGCGCACCACCAACCCGCGCGGCGCGGTGGGCGGCGGCCTGACGCTGGCCGTGGGCGGCGACGCGGAGCTGGCCGACCTCGAGTTCATGCAGTTTCATCCCACAGCGCTGCGCCTCGACGGGCCCCGCGACGGCTTTCTCATCACCGAGGCGGTGCGCGGCGAGGGTGCCCTGCTGCTCAACGAGGAGGGCGAGCGCTTCGTCGACGAGCTCGACCCGCGCGACGCCGTGGCGCTCGCGATACAGGCCGAGCTCAACCGTGCGGGCGCACAGGCGGTGAGCCTCGACATGCGCGAGGTCGACGTCGGCCGCTTCCCCAACATCGGCGCGGCGCTGGCCGAGGTCGGCCTGGATCCCGCTCGCGACCTGATCCCCGTCGCGCCCGCGGCGCACTACACGATGGGGGGCGTGGCCGCCGACATCGACGGCCGCTCCTCGTTGCCCGGGCTCTACGCCGTGGGGGAATGCGCCTGCACCGGTCTCCACGGCGCCAACCGGCTGGCCTCGAACTCCCTGGCCGAGTGCTTCGTCTTCGGGCGGCGCGCGGCACTTGCGGCTCTGGACGATCCCGAGCCGCCGGCGCGGGCGCCCGCGCCCGAGTCCGTGGTCGGTGCCGTGCCCGGCGAGGAGACCAGGGCCGCGCTGTGGCGCGACGCGGGCCTGTTGCGCGACCCGCAGCGCCTGGCCGGCCTTCTCGACGACCCGTTCCCGCTCGCGCGCCTGATCGCCGCCTCCGCGCTGGCCCGGGAGGAGAGCCGTGGGGCGCACCAGCGCACCGACCATCCCGGCACCGACCCGGCCCTCGACCACCTGCATACCCTGGTGGGCCGCGGCGCCGAGCCGCGCTTCGAGCGATGGGAATGACCGGCGACACCCCGGTGCACGAGCTGTTCACCGAGTCCATGACGCTGCTGGCGTCGGGAGTGTCCGTGATCACCGCCCGCCGGGGCGACGGCGCTCCGTGCGGGCTGGCCGCGACCTCGGTGGCCTCCTTCAGCGACGATCCGCCGTCGCTCATGTGCTCGATCTGGCACCGCTCGCGCTGCCACGACGCGCTCGCGGCGAGCGACCACTTCGGGGTGCACCTGCTGCGCAGCGACGAGCTCGCGCTCGCGCATCGCTTCGCCGACCGCGAGCTGCCGGACAAGTTCGACGGGCTCGGCTGGTCCTGGGACGGCGACGTGCCCGAGCTTCGGGGCACACTCGCCTATCTGCGCTGCCGGCGCGCCGACAACTTCATGCGCTACGACCACACCGTCCTGATCGGCGACCTCGACGGCGGCCGCATCGAGGAGGGCCACCCGCTGCTATACGCGCGGCGGCGCATGGACTGGCTCCTGCACCCTTCTTAACGCCAACTCAACATTCGGAGCGTTCCCGGGAGCAAGGAGTCAGAACGAGGGCAAGGGAGGCCCGAAGCCGATGTACCAATTCAGTCGCTCGCTGTACCGGGAGTTGGCCCCGCACGTCGTTGCCGGCAACGGCGAGGACATTGCGGCCGCGAGGCTGAGGTTCCTGAGGGCGTGCGAGTCGTCGATGGAGCGGCTCGCGCTCGACCGGCACTATTTCGGCAAGCCGGTCAGGACGCTGTTCAGGGACATACGCCACTTCTTCCCGATGGCCGAGCAGCTGCGCGTCTACCGGATGTGTCAGGGGCACATGACGCTTGCCGTGCACTACGTCGACAGCCAGCTCCGGACTGGCGTCACATTCGACGGCAGTCCGGTGTGCTGCCACGCGAGCACGCGGCGGGGCACCCCGTGCCAGCGTGTGCCGCTGCCGAGTAGCAAGTACTGCCCGTCGCACAAGCACCTCGGCGAGGTCGTCGCCGAGGTGGTTGCCGCCTGAAGGCAATAGCGTCCACCCCGGGATGATTCTCGGGGTGGACGTCGGCGGCACCTTCACCGACGCGGCCCTGCTCACCGGCGAGCGGCTGCACACCGCCAAGGCTCCCACCACCCCGGACGACCAGTCCGAGGGAGTGATGAGCGCCGTGAGCGAGGTGCTCGACCAGGCGGGCGCGGAGGCCGGCGCGGTGTCTCGCTTCGTGCACGGCATGACCGTGGGCACGAACGCGCTGCTCGAGGGGCGGGTGGCCCGCACGGCTCTGCTCGCCACCGAGGGCTTCACCGACCTGGAGGAGCTTGGCCGCCAGGCGCGCCCCGAGCTGTACCGGCTCTGCGCCGGACATCCGCCGCCGCTCGTGCCCGACGAGCTGAGGTTGCCGGTGCCCGAGCGCACCGGCCCCGACGGCGTGCTGCGCGAGCTCGACGAGGACGCGCTGCGGGACGCGCTCGGCGACGTCGACGCCGAGTCCGCGGCGGTGTGCCTGCTGTGGGGCTTTCTCCATCCCGGTCACGAGCAGCGCGTTGCCGAGCTGCTGGGCGAGGAGCTGCCCGACGTCCACGTGTCCACCTCGCACGAGACCGCCGGCGTGTTCCGCGAGTACGAGCGCTGCGCCACCACCATCGTCGACGCCGCGCTCTCGCCGCTGCTGCGCGGCTACCTCGAGCGCCTGTCCTTCCGGGCCGAGGAGGCGGGCCTGCCCGAACCGGAGGTGATGCTCTCGAGCGGCGGCACCGCCGGTGCCGGCACGGCAGCGCGGCACGCGTCGTGGACGGTTCTCTCGGGACCCGCCGGAGGGGCCGTGGGAGCCGCCCGGGTGGCCGGCGAGGCCGACGCGGTGGGCCTCGACATGGGCGGCACGTCGTGCGACGTCTCGCTGATCGTGGGCGGAGCCGCCGCCGTGGGCAGCGGACGCGAGGTGGGTGGGCGCGCACTGGCTCTGCCGATGGTCGACGTTCACACCGTGGGCGCCGGGGGCGGCTCGATCGCCTGGCGCGACCCCGGCGGCGCCCTGCGCGTGGGCCCCCGCTCCGCCGGCGCCGATCCCGGACCCGCCTGTTACGGGCGCGGCGGCGAGAAGCCCACGGTCACCGACGCCAACCTGCTGCTCGGCTATCTCGACGCCTCCTCCCCGCTCGCGGGCGGGGTCGAGCTCGACCGCGACGCCGCGGAGCGCGCGGTGGCCGCGCTGGGCGAGGAGCTGGGCCTGGGGGTCGACGAGACGGCGGCGGGCATCGCGAGGGTCGCGAGCGCGGCGATGGCCCAGGCGGTGCGGGTGGTGACCGTCGAGCGGGGCATCGATCCCCGCGGCCTCACCCTGATCCCCTTCGGCGGCGCCGGCCCGCTGCACGCGGCGCAGATCGCGGACGAGCTGGGCGTCGAGCGCGTGGTGGTTCCGCTGGCCAGCGGCGTGCTCTCGGCGCTGGGACTCGTGGTCTCCGAGCGCCGCCGAGACCTGGTGGAGAGCGTGCTGCTCGCCGGCGACGACCTGACGGGCGAGAACGCGGCCGAGGTGGTGGAGCGCCTGGGCGAGAAGGGCCGGGAGGAGCTGGGCGAGCCGGAGGCCGAGCTGCGCGCGGTCTACGACCTGCGCTACGCGGGCCAGGCGTTCGAGCTGTCGGTTCCCGGTGAGCTCTCGCCCGATCCCGATCGCCTGCGCTCGGACTTCGACGACGCGCACGACGAGCGCTACGGCTACAGCGACCCCGACGCCGAGCTCGAGCTGGTCACGATCCGGGTGGCGGCGGCCCTGCCCGGGGCCGAGCCCTCGCCGGCCACCTCGGAGGAGGGCGAGGAGCGCGGCACGCGCAGGCTGCGCTTCGGCGACGAGGAGAGGGAGGCGCCGGTGCTGGGCCCGGGCGAGGCCGAGCTCGACGGCCCGGCCGTCTTCGAACTGCCCGGGGCGACGCTGGTGGTGCCGCCCGGGTGGCACGCCGAGGCCGATGCCGACGGCGTGGTGATCACCCGGTGAGCGGCATGGACCCCGTGACGCTGCAGGTGATGCTCGGGGCATTGCGCGCGGCGTGCGACGAGATGGGCGCCGTGCTGGTGCGCTCGGCCCACTCGGCCAACATCAAGGAGCGCCGCGACGCGTCCACGGCGCTGTTCGACCGGCGCGGGCGAATGGTCATGCAGGCCGAGCACATCCCGGTGCACCTCGGCGCCATGCCCTCGGCCGTGGCCGCGGTGCTGGACGAGGACCACGAGCCGGAGCTGAGCTGGATCCTCAACGATCCCTTTCAGGGCGGGACCCACCTCCCCGACATCACGGTGATCACGCCGCTCTTCCACGACGACGAGCTGGTGGGCTTCGCCGCCAGCCGCGCCCACCATGCCGACGTCGGAGGCAGCCAGCCGGGCAGCCTGCCCACGGACTCGACCACGCTCGAGGAGGAGGGCGTGGTCATCCCGCCCACGCGGATCGAGCCGGACACGCTCGAGGAGCTGGTCGAGCAGATGCGCGGCCCGCGTCAGCGCGAGGCCGACCTGCGTGCGCAGCTGGCCGCCGGACGGGCGGGCGCCGAGCGCGTGGCGGCGCTGATCGAGCGCTACGGGCTGGACACCTACGGCGATGCCCTCGAGGAGACGCTCGACTACGCGGAGAAGCGCACAAGGGCGCGCATCTCGGAGCTCGAGGACGGCGAGCGCGAGGCCCGCGACGTGCTCGAGGCGGCCGGCGGCGACGACCTCGAGCTGCGCCTGAAGGCCACGGTCGACGGCGACTCCGTGACCCTCGACTTCACGGGCTCGGCCGATCAGCACGAGGGCAACCTCAACTGCCCGCTGGCCGTGACCCTCTCGGCCTGCTACTTCGCGGTCCGCGTGCTGGCCGACCCGGACGTGCCGGCCTGCGAGGGCGCCTATCGGCCGGTGGAGGTGATCGCGCCGGAGGGCACGCTGCTCAACGCCCGTTCACCGGCCGCCGTGGTGGCGGGCAACACCGAGACCTCGTCGCGGGTGGCCGACCTGGTGCTGGCCGCCTTCGGGTGCGCGCTCGGACAGGGCACGATGAACAACTTCACGCTCGGCAACGACGGCTTCAACTACTACGAGACGCTCGGCGGCGGCCAGGGCGCCTGCGCCGACGCCGACGGGCCGAGCGCGGTGCACGTGGCGATGTCCAACACGCTGAACACTCCGGTGGAGGCCCTGGAGCGCGAGTTCCCGGTGCGGGCGATCGAGTACGCGCTGCGTCGCGGCTCGGGTGGAGCGGGCCGCCAGCGAGGCGGCGACGGAGTGGTGCGCGAGCTCGAGGCGCTCGAGGACATGCACTACTCGCTGATGACCGAGCGGCGCCGCCACGGGCCTCCTGGTGCGGATGGCGGCGAGCCGGGTAAGCCGGGTCGGAACCTCTTGAACGGGCAGGAGCTGCCCGGCAAGGCATCCGGCACGCTGAGCTCCGGCGACCGGCTGCGAATCGAGACACCCGGAGGTGGAGGACATGGAGAGGTCTAGGGGTGTGGCGTCCAGGGGTGTTGCGTTCTTCGGGCTCGGCATGATGGGCGGGCCGATGGCGGCCAACCTGGCGCGCGCGGGCTTCGAGCTGTCGGTGTGGACCCACAGCGAGGGCAAGGCGCAACGCTTCGCGGACGAGCACGGCGGCTCTTCGGCCGACACACCGGCCAACGCTGCCGAGGGTGCAGGCGCGGTGATCACCATGGTCACCGACTCGCCCGAGGTCGAGTCGGTCCTGTTCGGCGACGACGGGGCCGCCGGCTCCCTGGCGGAGGGAGCCCTCGTGATCGACATGTCGACGATCGCACCGTCGGCCTCGCGGCGGATCGGCGAACGGCTGTCGGAGCAGGGACTCGACTACCTGGAGGCACCGGTGTCGGGCTCGCTGCCCAAGGCAGAGGATGGGACCCTCACCATCATGGCCGGAGGCGGGCCTGACACCTTCGAGCGCGCCCGGCCGCTGTTCGAGGCGATGGGCGAGCGCATCGTCCTGGTGGGTCCCACCGGGCACGCCCAGCTGGCCAAGCTGCTGACCAACACCATGGGCGCCGTGCACGCCGCGGCCCTCGGCGAGGTGGTGATCGCCGTGCGCAAGGCGGGGATCGACCCGGGGGCGTTCATCGAGGTGGCGTCGGGAAGCGCCGGCAACTCAACCGTGCTCGCGCTCAAGGGACAGCCGATGTTCGATCACGACTTCGAGCCGCTGTTCAAGCTGGAGCACATGCTGAAGGACGTGCGGCACTGTCTCGCCGAGGCCCGGGCGCTCGGCGTGGAGCTCCGGCTCGGCGAGCTGGCGGAGACGATCTACGCCCGGGCGGCGGACGAGGGGCACGGCGGTGAGGACTTCGCCGCGGTGGTCCTCACCCTCGAGGAATCGGCCTGACCCCCGCCGGTGATACTGGCCACTCAGCCAAAAATCCGACCCTCAACGTTGCATTCGGCACGAAATCTCCCTTGCACGCTGGGCTTTCCTGGGTAACAATGGCCGCCCGCGCCCCCCAGCCGGATCAAGCCGAACGCCAGGTGGCGCTATGGAGGTTTTTCTCGTCTATGCCAGTCGCATTGAAGGAATGGGCCGTTACCGTGCGGGCTCTCGCCGAGGGCGAGCAGCTCGTGACCCTGCGTAAGGGCGGAATTCGCGAGGAGAACAAGCATTTCGAGATCGAGCACGACCGCTTCTTCCTCTATCCGACCTTCGATCACCAGCGCAACGATCTGATCCGCCAGTCACACGTGCCCGAGCTGGACCGGGCGCTCGAGGAGGGCGTCTGGCCGGACAACGAGCCGCCCGCCGAGGCGCTCATCCGGGAGGGGGGAATCCCCCAGCCCGAGCGGGTGCGCATCCGGGCCTGGGCCGAGGTGTCCGCGAGCTACCTGATCACCGACCCGCGCGCCATCGACGCGCTGTCCCCGTACTACATCTGGACCACCGACTACGCGGAGAAGCGGCTCTCCTGGAAGCGCCGTCATCCCCTCCACGTGATGCTGCTGCGCACCTACCGCATCCCGCGGCCGGTCACGGTCAAGGTGCGCCCGGAGTACCACGGCTGCCGCTCCTGGCTCGAGCTCTACCGCGAGCTGCCGTTCGAGGGCACGCCGGTGCTCTCCGACGAGGAGTTCGAGCGCGCGTCGGAGGAGATCGAGTCGATCGCCTCGGACGCCGTGCCCGTCCTGGCCTGAGCCGCACCCGAGGAGTAGCTTGTCGGGCGTCCGTTCGCGCCCGACGCATGGAGGACAACACATGCGACGCCTGCTCGGTCTTGCCGTCTTTCTCTCGGTCGCGGCCGGAGGCGCGGCCTCCGCGCAGGCCGAGGTTGGTCCTCTGAGCCGGATCACCGGCGCCTCGCCCTTCAGCCCTGGCTGTGACGGCGGCCCGCCCGGGGGGACGCTCTACCGCAACTCCGAGGTGGAACCCTGGGTCACCTCGAACCCGGCTGACCCGGGCAACCTGGTGGCGGTCTGGCAGCAGGATCGCTGGTCGAACGGCGGCTCGCAGGGCAACCTCTCCGGCGTCTCGTTCAACCGTGGGAGGACGTGGGAGCGTCCCACGCCGCCCACCTTCTCGCGCTGCGCCGGCGGCACGATCGCGAACGGCGGCGACTACGAGCGCGCGTCCGACCCGTGGGTCAGCTTCGGCCCCGACGGGACGGCGCACCAGATCGCGCTGGCCATCAGCGATTCGCAGGGAGTGAGCGCCATTCTTCACTCGAGGTCGCGCGACGGCGGACGCACCTGGGGCCGGGTCAACACCCTGCAGCGCGACACCACCGCCGCACTGTTCAACGATAAGGAGTCCATCACCGCGGACCCGGGTAACGCGCGCTTCGTCTACGCCGTTTGGGACCGCCTCCAGACCCAGAGTCCGGACGATCCCGTTACCCCGTTCTCCGGCGACACCCTCTTCACGCGCTCGACGGACGGAGGGCGCACCTGGGAGCCCACGCGGACCATCCTCGACTTCCCGGACAACAGCGGGATCCAGACGCTGGGGAACCAGATCGTGGTGCTCGGGAACGGCGTGCTGGTCAACGTGTTCAACTACATCGACCAGGGCCTTCCCCAGGTGGCCATTCAGCGCTCGACGAACCGTGGCGTGACGTGGTCGGACCCGATCGTGGTCGACATCCTGTTCGGCAGCGCCCTCCAGGGACAGGGAGTGATCGATCCCTCCGACGGCGCTCCAGTTCGCACCGGCGACCTGCTGCCCGAAGCGGCGGCCGACCCGCGCCATGGCTCCAACGACCTGCACATCGTCTGGCAGGACATCCGCTTCACCCTGGCGGCGCCGCTGCCCTACTTCAACGACCAGATCGTGCTGGCCAGCTCCACGGACGGCGGCCGCTCCTGGACCGATCCCAAGCGGGTCAGCTCGAACAAGCTGACTCAGGCCTTCACCGGCTCGATCGACGTGAACGAGAGGGGGCGCATCGGGGTGACCTACTACGACTTCACCTCGGACGACCCCTCCGGCGGCACGCTCGACACCGACTACTGGGCCACGGCGTCGCGCGACGACGGCGCCACGTTCACGGCCAGGGAGCGACTGACCCGGCGCTCGTTCGACATGCGCAGCGCGCCGTTCGCCAACGGCTACTTCGTGGGCGACTACGAGGGCCTGACGTCAGCCGGCCGAGCGTTCCTTCCGGTCTTCGTGACCGCGAACGACGGCAACACCGCGAACCCGACGGACGCGTTCTCCACGCAATGGCGACCTGCGTTCGAGGCCGCGCTCTCGGCCCGGCGCGGCGTCCGGGCTGGCGCCAGCGCGCTGAAGCCGCGGGCGTTGGCGCGGCTGGCCAAGCGGGCCGGCGGGATCAGGGGGCCGGTGAGGATCCGCTGATCTGAGCCAGGGACACAGGGCTAGTCCGCGAAGTCGGGGTGGTCCGCGTGCGCGCTCGCCGCGCGGCCCTTGGGCTCCTCCCACTCCTCCTGGCGGCCCAGGGCGGTCAGGTCGAGGAAGTAGTAGGAGCCGCCGGTCTGCTCCGCTCCCCGGCCGAACGTCGAGTAGGTGTGGAACACGCGGTCGACATCACGTAGGAAGCAGCTGGTGCCGGGCTGCTCGATCGGCTGCTCGGCGTCGAAGTAGTACGCCGTGCCCGCCTGCTCGTGCTCGGCCTTCGTCTTGTAGTTGTACTCCGCCGGCAGCACCGACTCGTCGACGGTCACACGGAAGTCGTGGTTGAAGTCGCTGCCGTATGAGGAGTACCAGGGGAAGGTCCAGCCCTTTCGCGCCTTGTAGTCCTCGATCTTCGCGATCGGAGCTCGTGAGACGTACGCCAGGGTGGTGTCGCGCGCGTGCAGGTGGCGCAGCAGCCCGTCGGACACCTCATCCGCCCCGGCCGAGCAGCTCGGGCAGCCGTCGGTCCAGCTCGGGTCGAACATGAAATGTCCGACCATCAGCTGGCGGCGCCCCTCGAAGAGGTCGACCAGGCCGAGCTTGCCGTCGGGCCCGTCGAATTCGTAGTCCTTCTCGATCTCGACCATCGGCAGCTCACGGCGTCTCGTGCTCAAGGCGTCGCGGGCGCGCGTCAGCTCCTTCTCCTCGGCCAGCAGCCGCTTGCGCGCCTCGAGCCACTCTTCTCTGGATGTGATCTTCGGCAGGGTCATCGTGCCGTACCAGACCGGGGTGCCGCGGGAAACTGATCGCTGGTCATTGCTCGAACGCGCCAGGGTCGGCAGGCACGTCCACCGCGTGCTCTCGCAGCGCGTCGAGCGGAACGATGTCGAGTGCGCGTTCGTGGGTCGAGGCGAGCACCACAAAGGCGGCGGCGCCGTCCTCGTGGGCGCGCAGCCAGTTGGCGGCTGTCACGCACCAGCGGTCGCCGGGCCGCAGTCCGGGGAAGCCGTAGGCGGGCAGAGGCGAGGTCAGGTCGTTGCCGATGCCCCGCTGGTGGGCGAGGAACTCCTCGGTGACCACAGCGCAGATCGTGTGGCTCCCCAGGTCCTGGGGACCCGTGTTGCAGCAGCCGTCGCGGAAGAAGCCGGTTACGGGATCGGTCCCGCACGACTCGAGCTCATCGCCCAGGACGTTGCGGTCGGCCACCGGCGCAGTATCGCGCCTGGCGCTCAGCGGGCGCAGCACCACCCCGACAGGCGCGGGAAGCCCGCTCCGCGACCGCCCGGATCGAGCTGGCGCGAGACCCGTGCGAAGGCCCGTGGCCGTCCTCGGCCGATCAGCAGCCACTGGTTGGCCTCCGGCCAGCCCACGAGCAGCCGGCGGCCGTCGGGCGACCACTCGAGCTCGGAGAAAGTTCCCGGGCCGCTGAACAGCCGGCGCCAGGCCACGGGCTCGCCGCTGAGACCGGTCACCACCACCTGGGAGACGCCGTCGCGCGTCAGGGCCACCGCCGCGCGCCGGCCGGACGGGTGGAGCGCCAGGGCGCCGGCTCGGCTGCCCGCCGGAAGCGGGAGCTCGGCCCGCATGCGGCCGTCACGGCCAAGCACCTGCAGGCCGCCCGACAAAAGGATCACCAGGCGGCGCCCGTCGCGCGACCAGGCGAGGTCGAGCGGCGGCGCAGCCGTGCGCGCCGACCACAGCCGCGCGCCGGTGTCGGCGTCGACGGTGGCCACGGCCGGACCCGTTGGCCCGTTCGATGTCGTCCGGACGTAGCTGACGGAGTACCCGCGCCCGGGCCGCCAGGCGGGCGTGACCGCCGCGGCACCCGCCGCAACGGCATGGTCGAGCCGCCCGCTGCCGTCGGCCACCCTGAGCGTCCGGCCCGATGGCCGCGCCTCGAGGTAGGCCACCCTGTAGCCGTCGCCGGGCGACCAGGCGGGACGGCTCACGCGCCCCGGCCGGGGGATCGACCAACGCGGCACTCCCGACGGGTCCATCGCCGTGACCCGGCGTCCCCGCGTGCCGATCACGTAAAGCCCACGGGGCGACCAGCCCAGCTCGCGGTAGCCGCCGAGCCTGCGCAGGGCTCCGCCGGGATCCACCCGCCAGGCTCCGGAGTCGGATACCGCCAGCAGCCGGCCGCCCTGCGGGAAGCCGCGGAGGGTGGGCTGAGCCTCGTCGGGGGCGAGGCCCACGCGCTCCTCGATCCACTCGCCCACGGCCGCTCCCGCCGGGCTGAACGCGGCGCCCATGCCCAGGGCGAGCAGGGCGGCCGCGAAAGCCAGGCGCAGCGCGGGACGCCGCGAGCGACTGGGGCGCGCGGGACTCCGCTCAGCGTGGGCGGCCTCGATCACGCGCCAGCTGCGACCGGCCGCGGCGGGCTCGTCCGGGGCCGGGCTGTTCGCGAGGGCGTCGCGCAGGCGCTCTTCGAGCTGCGAGCTCACCTCTCCCCCACGATCTCGGCGAGCCGGTCGAGCGCGCGGCGCAGGCGCGAGTTGACCGTCCCGCGCGGCAGCTCGAGCAGGCGCGCGATCTCACCGGGCGTGTACTCGAACAGGTAGCGCAGGGCCACGAGCGCCCGCTGTTCGGGGCCAAGCTCGCGCAGGGCGTCGAGCAACTCGTCCGAGAAGGGCACGCTGGGCCGGTCGGGTGCGGCGGTTACGGCGTCGGCCGCCGCGGGATCGACCTCGGCGCGCAGGCTCCGGGCGCGCGCGGCGTCGATGGCCCGGTTGACGACGATGCGGTGCATCCAGGGCCCGAACGGTCGCCGCCGGTCGAAGCGGTCCAGAGCACGCACCGCGGCCAGGAATGACTCCTGGGCGATGTCCTCCGCCGCGGCCGCGTCGTGGACCACCAGGTACGCCGCCCGGTAGGCGCGCGGCCACTCGCGCCGGAACAGAGCCTCGAGCGCCTCGGACGAGCCGCGCTGCGCTTCGCGCACGAGCCGCCTCTCGCCCGGCTTGGACGAGGGGTGCATGGCGGCGGCGCGCGCAAACAGCCCCGGCCCACCGGGAACGGCGGGCGCCAGGGCTCCGGGCCGGTCCTCGTTCACGCTGACAGCGGAGCTTCTCACGCGCTTCACCCGAAGTCACTACGTGGAGACCACGGTCAGAGGTCCCGCTGCTTCGAGGTCGAGCGCTCAGGCCGCGATGGGCACCGGGTCGGCCACGGCCGCCCGCAGGTTCCCGACGAAATGGCAGCCGGGCGCGCACTGGCCCGCCGGCGCGCCGTCCGGGCGGGCGAGCAGGGCGCCGCCGGCGCGAATGCCCATCGCCGTCGCGCTGATCGAGTCGAGGCTCCTCAAAGCCAGCGGCGGCCCTCCGCGGACGCCGGCTGCGGCCGCCGCCCAGGCGGGCCGGGACTCCGGTCCCGTGAACAGGGTGAGCCCCGGGCCGAGCAGGTCGAGCGTCGAGACCCGGCCCTCGCCGGCTGCCGTCCAGACGTGCTTGATCCGGCCGCCCAGGTCCGCCTGCAGCTCGTGCTCGGCCTCGCGCGCCGTTCCCCGCGGGTCGGCCGAGCGCGCGACGTTGTGCTCGGCCACCGGCCGCCGCTCGCTCTCATAGGAGTCGAGCAACTCCGGGCCGGCCCAGCCGCGCAGCACCCAGGCGAGCTTCCAGCCGAGGTCGTAGCCGTCGTGGATCGCGGTGTTCATCCCGGTCCCGCCCCGCGGGGTCACGCGGTGGGCCGCATCCCCCACGAGGAAGACGTTGCCCGCGCGATAGCTGGACGCCATCTGGGCGGCGAACGAGAACGTGCCGATGCGCTCGATCTGGGGCTCCAGCCCCGGCAGGCCCGCGCCGACCCGGATGCGCTCCGCCATGCGTTCCCCGACGAGCCCCGCCTCGTTCATCGTCGCGTAGAGCCAGCGGTCGCCGCGGCCGGCCGGCAGGAATACCCCCTCGGCCTCGGGGTGCATGATCGCGTAGAGGCCGTACCGGTGGCGCCCCAGCAGCTCGGACAGCGGCGCTCGAAACAGGGTGCTCACCGCCTCCATCAGCCGGTCCGAGCCGTGCATCTCGATCCCGAGCGCCTGTCGCACCGTGCTGTGTGCGCCGTCGGCGGCGATCACGTAGCTCGCTTCGACCACTCGTGACCGGCCGCCCGCCGTGTCACTCAGCATCACCCGGACCCCGTCGGGGCGAGGCTCCACCTGCACGACCTCGGTGCCGAACTCCATGTGACCGGCACCGAGCGATCGCACATGGTCCAGCAGCACGGGCTCGAGGTGGTCCTGAGGGACGCACGCCGGCGCCGTCGGGCTCACCATCGCGGCCTGGGCTCTCGTCGGCAGGCCGGTGGGTGAGCCGTGACCCGACTCCGCCAGCGCGAGGGTTCGGCAGTACCACTGGAGCCATTCGACGTCGGTCCCGCCCTCGCGAATCTCCTGCTCGAGGCCCCAGGAGCGCAGCAGCTCCATCGAGCGGGTGCTGATCGCCGTCGCCCGCGGGAGGGAGGAGAGATCGCTCCGGCGTTCCACGAGCAGGAAGTCGATCCCCTGCCGAGCGAGCGCGGCGCCCGCGGTCAGCCCGGCCGGGCCGGACCCCACGATCACCACCGGCAGCTCGCTCACGGGGCGCCCGCCACGAGGAAGCGAAACTCGTTGCGCAGCCGGTAGCCGCCGCGCTCGTCTCGGTGGGGGGCCATCGCGTGGACGATCTGCTCCCCGACCGCCGCCTCCCGTTCGGGCCCCACGAGCTTCGCGATCCCCGACGGCGCCATCAACAGCCTCACGAGCGTCTCGGCGTCGGGGTACTCGTAGGCGAAGGTCGCGGTGAACGCCTCGGCCGGTTCGAGCCCCGCGTTCGCGGCGATCTCCTCCAGGACGCCGGGGCGCCACAAGGGGGGCTGCGCCGAGGGCGCGGTGGCCGGCTTCGGCATCAGGGGGCGCACGACCGCCTTCATCGCCTCGAGGTCGCAGTGCTCGGGCGGCCCCCACACCTGAGCGACGACGGGCGCACCGGGTTTCGCGACCCGGCCCGCCTCGCGCAGCGCGGCCACCAGGTCGGCGGCGAAGAAGAAGGACGTGAAGCCGGTGACCAGGTCGAAGAGGTCGTCCTCGTAGGGAAGAAACTGCATGTCTCCCACGCGCAGATCGGCTTCCGGAACACGCTCCGCGGCCAGCGCCAGCAGCGCCGCCGACGCGTCGATTCCGGATACCCGCGCGCCGCGGTCGGCGGCCAGCCGCAGAAAGGCGCCGGTTCCGCACCCGATGTCCAGGACCCGCTGCCCCGGCTCGAGGCCGACGCGGCCAATGGCAGCTTCGTAGGCCGGGAGCTGCTGATCCTCGGTTCGGGCCCAGTCCTCGGGCCGCGCCCCCCAGAGTGGTCCCCAGCGCTCTGCGCTGCCCTGCGTCGAGATGGTGCCTGACATCGTCTGCGTCCTCGGTAGACTACGTTCCGTAGTATCTAACACTATGGACCATAGCTATGTCAAGCGCTGAGCTCAGCCTGTTCTCGTACGAGATCCTCGGCCTGGTCGGGCGCGAGGGCGCCGGTGCGCACGACCTGCTGCGGATGGCGCGACGCGACCGCATGCTCGACTGGGCCGGTGAGAGCCAGTACTACGTCGAGCCCAAGCGCCTGGCCAAGCTCGGCTATCTGGAGGCGCACACGGAGCCGGGCAAGACCCGGGAGCGGACGGTCTACACGCTCACCGACGCCGGGCTCGAGGCCCTGCGTGAGTATGCCGGCACAGCGGTGACCTTCACCCCGTTCAAGAGCGACGCGCTCGTGCGGTTGCTCATCGCCGACCTCGTCGGCGAGCGGGTGACTCGCGACAGCATGGGCACGCTGCGCGAGGACATCGCCGACCTTCAGCAGCGCGTGGCCGCCGCCGAGGCGCGCAGCGAGGACCTCCCCCACCGGAGCAGGTATCTGCTGCTCGCCACCGGCTTCATGCGCGAACTCCTCCAGCTGCACCTGCAGCTCGTGGACGACGTGGAGCGCGAGCTCCCCGGCGACGCTCCGGAAGCCGCCTAGCCGCTCGTCTTGTCCAACAGCTGCAGCAGGTCGTGGGCCGCCAGCTCGATGTCCTTGTGGCGCCACTCGGCGGCGCGGTACACGCAGGCGATGAGCGCACTGCGGTGCACCCGGCGCAGGTCGCCGTAGACGAAGGCGAACCTCGCCTTGGTCTCCTCGGCCGCCCCCTCGGTCAGGCCGATGTGCCAGCTCGCGTAGTCGTCCCAGGAGTGATTCTCGAGAAAGGCGTTCTCGGCCTCCGCACCCGGCTGCACGTCGCCCCATTCGCTGTCGAGCACGTACTGACGAGCCTCGATTCGCTCTCGGGCGCGCTTCACCGCTTCGTCGTTGACCGAGTAGGACGCGATGGCCTCCATTGTGCCGCTATACGCCCGCCGGCGGCGCCCGGCTGCCAGAGTTGACCCGAGTGCCCTGGGTCGAGTCGCACTCGCTCTCCTTCTCCGCCCGCCACGAGTCGAGCCAGCGGTCGGAGGCCGCCGGAGTGCTCGCGGGGCTGGAGGAGTTCCGCACGCAGCTCGACGGACTGTTCGAGTACACCCCGGGCGAGATCGCCGTCATCCTCCACGCCCGCAGCGCAGCGCTCACCCTGGCCCACCCCTGGCTGCCGCTGGCTCGCCGCGTGAGCGCTCCCGCCGGGCGCAGGTACTTCGCCGGCTGGTTCACCGAGAGCGACATCCACGTGCTGTCGCCGCCGGCCCTCGACTCGCGGGCGTCGAAGGTCGAGGGCTCGCGGGAGGCGCTGCGGCTATCGCCCGCACACGAGTACGCCCACGTGGTGATCGGGGCCAACAGCCCCGACCTCCCGCCACCGTTCTCGTACGCGGCCTTTCGGCGCTACGTCCGCTGGGCCTGGCTGTGCGAGGGGGCCGCCACCTGGCTGTCGGGGCAGACCCCCCACCTGCGACCGGCCATCGTGCGGCGGCTGCGCGAGGGCGGTCGCCCCGAGTTTCCGCCCTCGCCCGCGGACGCGATGCTCCTCGGTGGGACGATCTTCGACCTGCTCGAGCGCGAGGCCGGCTCCGCCGCCGCGGCGCAGCTCGCGGTGCGCCCGCTCGAGCGCGGCCCACGCTCGCTCCTGGTCGACGCCTTCGGGCGTCAGCTCCCCGGGGTGGAGCGCGACTGGCGCGAGGAGCTCGAGTCGCTGAAGGCGGCGCCCTAGCGGCGAGGAGCGCAGCCCGAGCGTCGGTCGGGCGAGCACCGGAGCTTCTTCCTACAGGCCGAGCGTCTTGGCGATGATGTTCTTCTGGATCTCCGAGGTGCCGCCGTAGATCGTGGTCACCACGGCGCTGCGCAGGTGGCGCTCCATCGGGTACTCGGTGGCGTACCCGTAGCCGCCCATGATCTGCACGCCCTCGAGGGCACAGCGCTTGGCCAGCTCGGTGGCCGCGAGCTTGGCCATCGAGGCCTCCTGGGGCAGCATGCGGCTCGGATCCTCGTCGGTGAGGGAGGCCACCCAGCGCACCAGCAGGCGCACCTGGGCGAGCTCGGTGGCCAGCTCGGCGAAGCGGTGTGAGAGGGCCTGGAAGCTGCCCACGGGACGGCCGAACTGGCGCCGCTCCTTGGCGTAGGCCAGCGCGTCGTCGAAGGTCCGCTGCGCCAGCCCGAGGGCGCTCGCGGCCAGGATCGTCCGCTCGTAGTTGAGACCGGCCATCAGTTGGGTCCAGCCCGCCCCCTCGCCGCCGAGCAGCGCCTCCTCGGGGACACGGACGCCCTCGAGGTGGATCTCGTTGGTCTCCTCGCCGCCCAGCGTCTTGATCGGCGTGAGGGTCATCCCGGGCGTGTCGCGCGGCACCAGGATCATCGACATGTCCTCGTGGCGCTCGCCGGAGCCGGTGCGACAGACGATCAGCACATGGCTCGCCTTGTGCGCGTAGGAGCACCACATCTTCGCCCCGTCGAGCACCCACTCGTCGTCCTCCAGCCGGGCGCGTGTCTTGAGCGCGGCCACGTCGGAGCCGGCGTCGGGCTCGGACATCGCGATCGCGAGCGTCCCGCCGGCCACCACGCGCCCGAACAGGTCGCGCTTCTGCTCCTCGGTGCCGAAGCGGTTGAGCGCCCCCACCACGATCAGGGTCACGCCGTAGCCTGCCACGGGGATCTGGCCGCGGGCGGTCTCCTCGAGAAACAGCGTGGCGTCCAGGAAGCTCCCGCCGGAGCCGCCGTATTCCTCGGGGATCTGAAGGCCGTACCAGCCGAGCTCACCCATGCGAGCGGCGACGGCGTTGTCGTGGCCGTCGTCGCCGGCCTCGAACTTCTCCCGCTCCGCGAAGTCGCGGATCGCCTCGACGAACGCGCTCTGCTCCTCGGACAGGCCCGTCTGCGTGCCCGCGGAGCTGATCACGCCTGAACTGGCTCGCGCGGCTTGAAGCGGTTGAGCTCGCGTACCGCGATGACCATCTTGTGCACCTCGTCAGGCCCGTCGGCCACCCGCAGCCAGCGCCCCTGGCGCCACATCGCGGCCAGCGGCACGTCGTCGGACATGCCGAGCGCGCCGTGCACCTGCATGGCCCGGTCGAGCACGGTCTGGTGCATCTGGGCGGCGATCACCTTGATCATTGAGATGTCCTGGCGGGCGGCGCGCTTGCCCTCGGTGTCCATCTTCCAGGCGGCGTGGAGCACCATCAGTCGCGCGGAGTTGATCTCCATGCGCGACTGGGCGATGAAGTCCTGCACGAACTGCTTCTCGGCCAGCGGTCCGCCGAAGGCGTCCCGCTCGTGGGCGCGCTTGCACATGAGCTCGAAGGCGCGCTCGGCGGAGCCGATCGCGCGCATGCAGTGATGGATGCGTCCGGGGCCGAGCCGATCCTGGGCGATGGAGAAACCTCCGCCGCGCTCCCCGAGCAGATTGCCCGCCGGCACGCGGCAGTCCTCGTATCGCACCTCCCAGTGACCGGGACCCGCGTCGTGGCCCATCACCGGGACCGGCCGGACGCCCACGAACCCAGGCGTATCCAGCGGCACGACGATCATCGACGCGCGCTTGTGCGGCGGCGCGTCGGGGTCGGTCACCACCATCGCGATGGCCAGAGCGGCTCCGTTGTAGCCCGAGGTGAACCACTTGTGCCCGTTGATGACCCATTCGTCGCCGTCGAGCTCGGCCCGCGACGCGAGGCCGGTGGGGTCGGAGCCCGCGGTGCCGGGCTCGGTCATCGAGAAACAGGAGCGCGTCTCGCCCTCGAGGAGGGGCGTCAGCCACTCTTCGCGCTGGTCGGCGGTGCCGTGCTCGGCGAGGATCTCCATGTTGCCCGTGTCCGGCGCCGAGCAGTTGAAGACCATCGGCGCCACGCCGCTGCGCCCCATCTGCTCGCAGAGCATCCCGTACTCCCAGTTGAGCAGCCCGGGCCCGAAGCGCTCGTCGGGCATGAACAGGTTCCAGAGCCCCTCGGCACGGGCGCGGGCGCGCAGATCGACCAGGATCTCGGGGTACGGGACGCCCGGGCGCACCTCCCGGTCGAGCGCCTCCATCGCCTCGTGTTCCACCGGATCCACGTGTTCCTCAGTGAACTCGCGCAGCTGGTCGAGGAGGGTGGCGACGCGGTCAGACGGGGCGAACTCCATGGGCGCGGAGCCTACCGGGGCGCGCCCGTCAAACACCCTGCAGCAGCGCCCACGCGATCAGCGCCGCAACGCCGCCGCCCAGCGAGACCACACCGATGAGCACGAGGGGATTGGCTCGCGCCGGCGGGGCGATCTCGCGCGAAGCCAGGCCGACATCCACGAGCAGCTCGTGCGCCACCACGGCGCCCGCCAGCGGCACCATCACGTCGCGCGGTCCGGCAGCGAGGAAGTCGGGAACGTCGAAGCCGGCCGTGCGCCGCAGCACGCTCGGCACGCCCTCCTCGAGCAGCAGGCCCTGGATGAACTCGGCCTCCGCCTGGTTTCGCCCACCCGCGACCCGCACCAGCTCACCCTCGGTGTAGACCGGGTTGATCTTGCGCGCGCGTCCGTGGGCCTCGTTCAGAGGAGCCTCGAGCGGCTCGGCCCCGGCGTCGACGAGGGGCATCCCGCACGAGCCGCAGAAGGTCTCACGGGGCGATCCCGCGCGACCGCAGGAAGGGCAGGCGAGCTCAGCCGACGACGAGCTCCTCCTCCTCCACCCGTCCGTCGGCGATGCGCCAGGCCCGCACCACCGGGGCGTCGCCGTTCTCGAGCGAGACGATCAGATAGGTCCAGTGCGGGTAGCTGGCCAGGTTGATGTCGGTCTGGGAGGGCTCGGCCGGGCTGCGCGGATGCGAGTGGTAGATGCCGACCTCGAGGCCCTCGTCGTCGAGCTCGTTGGCTGCGAGCAGGCTCCTGGGATCGAGCGAGTAGCCGTAGGGCGAGTGACGCTCGTTCTCGGCCCGGAACACCTCCCGGACCTCGCCGTCGCGGGCGCTGAGATAGCCGCAGCATTCGTTCGGGGCGTCGTCGCGCGCGTGCGCGACGAGCTCGTCCCAGTGGACCTGCGAGATCCTCACCGGGCGAAGGCTAGTGTGCGGCTCATGCCGGCTTCGCTCACCAGGCGCTCGGCGTTGGGCGCGGGCGCGGCCGTCGCCGGCGCGCTCGCGGTGGAGGCCTGCGGCGGCGGCGACCCGCCGCCCTCCCGCGGTGCCCCGCCCGGTTCGGGGGCCGCTCTGCTCGGCTCCCTGCTGGCGCTCGAGCGGGCGGTGATCGCCGCCTACCGCGTCGCCGGCGAGGTGTTGCGCGGAGACGCCCGGGCCACCGCTCGCGCCATCGGCGAGCAGGAGCGCGAGCACGCCCGCACCCTCGAGCAGTTGATAGGCAGGCTCGGTGGCGACCCGCCCGCGGGGCGCTCCGCGGAGGAGTACGAGCGCACCTTTCCCCGGCTCCGCTCTCAGGGTGACGCGCTGCGCTTCCTCGAGGACCTGGAGCAGCGCCAGGTGCGGGCCTACCTCGAGGCACTCGCCGAGCTGCCCGAGCTCGGTCTGCGCCGCACGGCCGCGGAGATCGGCGCGGCCGAGGGGGCACAGCTGGCCGCGGTGCGGGTCCTCGACGGCCGTCCGGCGTCGCCAAACGCGTTCGAGACGGGAGCGCTGTGACGCTCAGCCGTCGCGGGCTCCTGGCAGCCGGCGCGCTGCTCGCCGTGCCGGCGAGCGCGAGCGCCCAGCAGCGCACCGACGCGGAGATCATCGAGGAACTGCTCGTGCTGGAGGGCCGGTTGATCGAGGCTTACGAGGCGGCTCTGCGTCGCGAGGCGATCGAGGCCGGCCTCGGTGAGACGCTGCGCGACCAGGAGCGCGAGCACGTGCGTGGCCTGGAGCAGGCCCTGGCCGAGGCCGGCGGCGGATCGCCGAGTGCGACGGTGCCCTCGCCGGACCTGGCGACCTCGCTGCGCAGCCCCCGCGCCTTCGCCGCCTACGCGCTGAGGCTCGAGCGCGAGGCCACCGCCGCCTACATCGACGCCGCATCGTCGGTTCGCCGCGAGGGCCTGCGTCAGCCCCTGGGCTCGATCATGGCCTGTGAGGCAGCCCACCAGGTGGCATTACGAGCGGCTGCCGGCCAATCCCTGGCCGGCGTGGGGTAGCCTGGGTTACATGGGATTCTTCTCGGCACCGGGTCCGCTCGAGCTGATCGTGATCCTCGTGATCGCCCTGATCGTCCTCGGACCGGCCAAGCTGCCGGAGGCGGCCCGTTCGGTGGGGCGCGGGATGCGTGAGCTCAAGGACTCGCTGTCGGGCGACAACGACGATGACGACGAGCTCGAGACCCGCTCCGAAGAGCGCGCGGTCTAGCGGCTCTCGTCGACCGTAGCGCGGTCTCCACCTCACCCGGTGGCGTCGAAGCTCTTCCCGATGCTCTCCTGCGGCGACCTCGAGCGCTCACTCGAGTTCTACGCGTCTTTCCTGGGCGGGATCGAGACCTACCGCTTCCCCGACGACGGGGACCCCGCGTTCGTAGCTCTGAAGATCGGCGAGTCATCCGAGATCGGGCTCGGCCGCGTGGCCTCCGAGCCGCTCCACGGGCGCCCGCAGAGACCTGCGTCGGGGCACCGGGTCGAGCTGTGCGTCTACGTCAGGGACGTCGATGAGGCCTTTGCCGAGGCGCACGGGCGAGCGTTCGAAACGGTGACCGAGCCGGCCGACATGCCGTGGGGCGAGCGCACCGCGTGGATCGCCGATCCCGACGGCAACCTCGTCATGCTCACCCGGTAGCCCGGGCTACCAGAAGGAAGCGGTCTCGAGCACGCCCTCTGCCTCGAGCTGCTCGATCGACTTCGAGTAGACCCCGGAGCTGAGGTACTTCCAGCCGTCGTCGGGCACGACGAAGACGATGTTGCCCTCGTCGATCTCGTTGGCCACTCGTACACAGATCGCGGCGATCGCGCCGGCGGAGACGCCCACGAACAGCCCCTCCTCCTCGAGCAACTTCTTCGTCCACACCACCGAGTCGCGGTTGGAGACGAAGATCTTGCGGTCGAGCAGCGACAGGTCGATGATCGGCGGGATGTAGCCGTCCTCCAGCGAACGCAGGCCCTGGACGAGCTCGCCCTGCATCGGCTCGGCAGCCACGATCAGGGTGTCCGGATCCTCTTCCTTCAAGCGGCGGGCGTTGCCCATCAGCGTCCCGCCGGTGCCGAGGCCGGCGACGAAGGCGGTGACCTCGTCGAGCTCCTCGAGGATCTCCACTGCCGTTCCGTTGTAGTGCGCGTCGGGGTTGGCCTGGTTGCCGTACTGGTAGGGCATGTAGTAGCCGGCATCGTTCTCGGCCAGCTCGAGCGCCATGGCCACGGCGCCGTTCGAGCCCTGGTCGCCGGGTGAGTAGACGATCTCGGCGCCGTACATCTTCAGCAGCTGGGTGCGCTCCGCCGTCACGTTGTCGGGCATCACGACCTTTAGCGGGTAGCCCTTGCGGCGGCAGATCATCGCCAGCGAGATGCCGGTGTTGCCCGAGGTCGGCTCGAGGATCGTCTGCCCCGGACCGATCAGGCCGCCCTCCTCGGCGCTCTCGATCATCGAGCGCGCCACCCGGTCCTTGACTGACCCGGTGGGGTTGTAGCTCTCGAGCTTGGCGTAGATGCGGACGCCCGGCTTGGGGCTCATGCGGCGCAGCTCCACCAACGGCGTGTTGCCGATCGCCTGGATGATGTCGCCGTACTTGCCCCCGCACGGCTTGTTGTCGAGCTGCGGCTCCAGCACTTCAGAAAGAATAGTACCCCGCGACCTTGCTCCGTGCGCCCGCTCCGGCGTAGGCTGCCGGCACCCCCGTCGCCGAGGAGTTTCAGCATGAGATCTGCGCGCCTGTTCCGGATCCTCACCGTCGTTGCCCTCGCCGTTGCGGGCCTCGTGGCCGCTGCGCCCGCGGCCGCGGGCGGATCGGGCGGCACCCCTTCGCCGGGGGCCGCCGGTCTCGGTGACCGGCTCTTCCCCAACCTGGGCAACGGCGGCTACGACGCGCGGCACTACCACCTCGATCTCCGCTACGGCAGTGCGCCGGCTGATCCGGTGGAGGGCACGGTGACGATCGCGGCCCGCGCTCAGCAGTCGCTGTCGCGCTTCAACCTCGACTGGGCGGGCGCGAGCCTGGGCGCCGTGGCCGTGAACGGCCGCCCGGCCACGTGGACCCTCGAGGGCGAGGAGCTCGTGATCACGCCCAAGCGTCCGCTGCGCAAGCACCGGACCTTCTACGTGGAGGTGTCGGACTTCGTGGCCGTGCCGACAGAGCCGGACCTCAACGACCCGACCTCCGCAGCGCTCTTCATCACTCCCGACGGCACGGCCACCGCAGCGCAGCCCGACCTCGCCCACCGCATCTTCCCGTCGAACGACCACCCACGCGACAAGGCGAGCTTCAGCTACCGCCTCGATGTTCCCAGCGAGCTGCTCGCCGTGGCCAACGGGGTGCTCACCCGCAGGCGCGACCGTGGCGACCGCACGATCTGGCACTACCGCCAGCGCCAGCCGATGGCCACCGAGCTGATCCAGCTCGCCGTCGGCAAGTACGACTTCATCGATCGCGGCCGCCACCACGGCGTGGACGTGCGCGACCTGACCGCTCGCAAGCTCACTCCCCTGGTGGAGCCCCTGCTGGAGGTGGAGACCGACCACATCGACTGGATGCAGGACCTGGTGGGGCGCTATCCATTCGACCTCTACGGGTCGCTGGTCGTGGACGTCGAGCTGGGCTTTGCCCTCGAGACCCAGACGCTGTCGATCTTCGACCGGGTCTGGTTCACCGAATACGGTGAGGGCACCTGGGATCCGGTGATGCTCCACGAGCTGTCCCACCAGTGGTTCGGGAACAGCGTCGCGCCCTACGAGTGGAGCGACCTGTGGCTCAACGAGGGTCACGCCTCCTGGTACGAGTTCACCTACGCGGAGGAACTTGGCTTCCTAGAGGAGGACACGACCGGCTATCCCGGCGACATCGGCTACGCCGACCTCGATGACTACATGAAATCGATCTACGCCCTGGGTGACGGCTGGCGTGCTGCGTTCGGTCCGGTCGCGTTGCCGAGGAGCGCGGACACGCTCTTCAGCCTGAACGTCTATCCCGGTGGCGCTCTGGTCCTGTACGCGCTGCGCGAGGAGATCGGCCGCGAGGCGTTCGAGCGTCTTGAGCGGACCTGGGTGCAGCGCTATCGCGGCGAGTCGGCCGGCACGGACGACTACATCGAGCTGGCCTCGAAGGTCGCCCGGCGCGACCTGACCGGCTTCCTCGAGGCCTGGCTGTATGGGACGACCACGCCGCCGATGCCCAACCACCCGGACTGGACCGTGCTGCCGGTGGAGGCTCCCGCCCCCGCCGCGGCCGCGCTCTCGATCGCGGGTGACAGTGCGCGCGGAGCCGCCATGCGCCGCCGTTGAGCCCGGTCTAGAGCCTCAGCAGCCGTTCCGAGCGCTCCACGCGCCCGAACTTCATGCCGATGTTGCGCAGCGTGCCGGCGTGCAGGTCTTGGTCGAAGGACGACACCGCGTCGCTGACCGCCACCATCTCGAAGCCGCGGTGAAAGCCCTCGCGCACCGTCTCCTCCACGCAGATCTGGGTGACCGTTCCGACGGTCACGAGCTGCGACACGTGGCGTGCGCGCAGCACGTCCTCGAGCATGGTGTTGTGGAAGGAGCCGTAGCCGTACTTGTCCACCACGGGCTCCGTATCGAGCGGGGCCAGTTCGGGCACCACGTCGTGGCCGAACAGCTCGGTGCCGTCGTCGTAGGCGCGCGTCACGCCGGGCCAGCACGAGCGCAGCTGCGGGCCGCATTCGGGCGACCAGCTCCACAGGAGGGTGCGCTCGGGTCCCGCGGTGAAGCGAGTGAAGACCACCGGCCGCCCGATCCGCCTGAACGTCTCCAGCAGCCCGGCGATCACCGGAATGGTGGTGCGGGCGTCGGGCACCTCCTGCGGAGCGCCCGCGCGGACGAAGTCGTTCTGCATGTCGACCACCAGGAGTGCCTGGCGGTCCGGGTCCAACGGGAAGGGCTGGCTCATTCAGTGATGACCGTGTCCTCGTGGGAGTAGGGCGGCGCGCAGCAGCACAGCAACCGCAGCGGCTCGGTGCCGGTGTTCCAGAGCTTGTGGCGCAGGCCCGGATCGATCACCACCGCGTCCCCGGGTCCGACCTCACGCTCCTCGTCGCCCACCCGCACCCGGCCGGAGCCGTGGGTGAAGAAGTAGATCTCCTCGGTCGTGCGGTGGAAGTGCTCCCGCGTCTCGCCGCCCGGCGGCACCGTCGCCTCCGCGAGGCTCTGGTTGGCGGCGTTGCCGGTAGGCACACCGGCGAGCTCACGGATCTGGGAGCCGTCGAGCGTGGTGAAGGGCTGGCTGGCTTGGAGGTTCGTGAGCTTCACGTCGATCAGAGCTCGCTCGGGCCCAGCACTTCGACGGCTCGCTGGGCGCCACGGCGCAGGCGGCCGTCGAGCGTGAGGAGAGGTACGCCGGCCAGCCGGGCCAGCGCCACGTAGTGAGCGTCGTAGAGCTTGGCCCAGCCAAGCTCCCCGGCCACCTCCCACGCCTGCTCGAGCAAACCGCGAGGGCGCCGCTCGCTCACCGGCGCGACCTTGAGCGCTTCGAAGGCGAGCGCCGCCAGCTCGTCGGAGATCTCCCTTCGCCAGCGCAGCTCGTGCAGCGCCGAGGCGGCTTCGGTCCACAACAGCGCCGGGGCCAGCAGCTCCCGCTCGCCCAGTTCCCCGAACCCGGACTCGGAGAGGGATGCCTGAACGGCCACGCTGGCGTCGATGACCACGTCAGTGAGCGGCTCGCGACCGCCGCACCGCCGCGACCACGTCCGGCATCGGCTCCCCCGTGACGGTGTGGCGCCATCCCGCGGGGACGGCAAGCGTGTTGGTGCCGGTCAGAGCGTCGAGGTCGCCGGGCTCGATCACGTGCTGAGTGCCCACCTTCGTGGCGGGCAGGCGACCCGCGCGAATCCAGCGCCTGATCGTCTCGGGATCACGTCCAGCGCGGCGAGCCGCCTCCGGCACCGTCAACATAGTTGGATACTACTACAGTCTGGCGGGTGGCCAGGGTGTCAGGCGCCGCCGGCCATGGCCGGCAGGATCACGATCGTGTCGCTCTCGGACACGCCGGTGTCGAGGCCGTCGAGCACCCGCACGTCCTCGTCGTTGAGGTAGACGTTGACGTAGCGGTTGAGGCCGCCGTCTTCAGCGAAGAGCTGAGATTCGGTGGCGGGGTGCTCGGAGGCGAGGGCGCGCAGCACCTCGCCCACGCTGGAGCCCTCGGCCTCGACCTCCTTGGCGCCCCCCACGGACCCGCGCAGCACGGGCGGAATCTTGATCTTGCTCACAGGCCGCGGCAGCCTATCCGGCGCCGGCGCAGAACGCCTCGTAGTCCGGAAAGACGCCCATCTCCTCGTCGGAGATCTCCCCCGGCTCGCGCGAGCAGATCGGGCAGTCGGGGTCGCGGCGGACCTTGAGCTCGGTGAAGGTGGTGCCGAGTGCGTCGTAGAGGAGGAGACGACCGGCCAGCGGCTCGCCCGCCCCGGTGATCAGCTTGATGACCTCCACCGACTGGAGCAGTCCCATCACGCCCGGCAACACGCCGAGCACGCCGGCGGCGCCGCAGGAGGGTGCGAGCTCGGCCGGCGGCGGCGTCGGGTAGAGGCAGCGGTAGCAGGGTCCCTCGTAGGGGTGGAAGACCGACACCTGGCCCTCGAACCCGAGGATCGAGGCCGACACCACCGGGATCTGCTTGCGCACGCTCGCGTCGTTCAGCAGGTAGCGCGTGGGGAAGTTGTCGAGCCCGTCGACCACGACGTCGTAGCCGTCGATGATCTCCATGATGTTCTCGGCGCCGAGGCGGACCGGGTACTTGTCGACCTTCACGTCCGGGTTGATGTCGTGGATCGAGATCTCGGCCGAGTCGACCTTGGGCACCCCGATGCGGTCGTTCGAGTGGGCCACCTGGCGCTGGAGGTTCGAGAGATCCACCACGTCGTTGTCGACGATGCCGATCGTGCCCACGCCCGCCGCGGCGAGGTAGAGGGCGGCGGGCGACCCGAGGCCGCCGGCGCCGAGCAGCAGGACCTTGGCGTCGAGCAGCTTGAGCTGGCCCTCGAGCCCGATCTCGGGCACCAGCATGTGGCGCGAGTAGCGCTCGCGCTGCTCCGCGCTGAGCGCGCGCGGGACCTCGACCTCATAGCCGCGGTCCTTCCACAGCGTGATGCCGCCGCGCATGGAGGCCACGTCCTCGTAGCCGAGCAGGTCGGTGAGCGTCTGGGCGGCGAAGGCGGAGCGATTGCCCGAGGCGCAATAGAGGATCACCCGCCGGTCGCGGTCACCGACGGCTCCCTCGATGCGCGACTCGAGATGAGCGCGCGGGACGTGCACGGCACCCGGGAGGTGCGACTGCTCGAACTCGTGCTGCTCGCGCACATCGACGATCACGGCGCCATTGCCGTTCTGAGTCAGCTCGTGGACCTCCTTGGGATCCACCTCATCGATCTGCTCCTTGACCTTGCGGAGCAGCTCAGCACCACTGGCCATGTCTAAACCTCTGAATCCTGGTCGGCTTTCGTTACTTCAAAAAGTATAGCCGCGCCCGGAACGGTACCGGGGCGCCCTTTCGAGCGCCCCGGTGGAAGACCCTGACCCAGATGTGCGCGGAGGAAGCCGCACGAACATTCTCGTCTCTGGGGGGCCCTGCCGATATGGGGTCAAGACCCCATTTGACCCGACGCGACGACTCACTCATCAGCCAGATCGTGGCCGCCAACGTGCTGTTGGTGGTGCTGACTCTGCTGGCGGCCACCCTGGCCGCGGGCCTCGACCTGACGGTGGACGCTCAGCGCCGGTCGTTCGTGATCCTCGCGTTCGCAATCGTGCTCACGCTGTGCGTGAACCTCTGGATGCTGCAGCGCCGCTTCCGCCCGCTCGAGCGCCTCATCGACCGAGTCGAGCGGGTCGATCCCGCCGAGGGCTTCGTCCATTCGCTCGATGAACGAGAGCCGGTCACCGAGATCGACCGCCTGTCCTCGTCGTTTCGCCGGCTGCTCGACCGCGTGGAGGAGGAGCGGCGCCGCTCCGGCACGCTCGTACTGCGCGCGCAGGAGGAGGAGCGCCGCCGCCTCGCCCGCGACCTGCACGACGAGGTCAACCAGGCGCTCACCGCGATCCTCCTGCGCCTCGAGGCGCTCAGCCAGGACACACCGAGCGAGCGCTCGGGCGAGGTGGCCGAGCTCAAGCGGCTCGTCAACCAGGCCATGGACGAGTTGCTCAACCTGGCCCGGCAGCTGCGGCCGACGGCGCTCGACGACCACGGTCTGACCACCGCCCTCGAGGGCCAGCTCAAGCGGTTCGCCGCCCACACCGGAGCCGAGGTGCGGCTGCACCGCAGCGGCGATCCGGACGCGCTGGCCGAGGACGTCCAGACCGCGGTCTACCGCGTGACCCAGGAGGCGCTGGCCAACGTTGCCCGGCACGCCGGCGCGACCGTCGTGGAGGTCGACCTGGAGGCCGAGGACGGGCGCGTGGGCCTGCGTGTGCGCGACGACGGGAATGGCTTCGATACCGGCGCTGTCAACCGGGCGGGAGTCGACGGCTCGGGCGGCCACATGGGCCTGACCGGGATGGCCGAGCGCGCCCGGCTGGCCGGAGGCGAGCTCGACGTGCGCTCCGCGCCGGGCGGCGGCACGACCGTGAGCTTCCGGATCAGAACCCGGTGATCCGGGTCCTGATCGCCGACGATCACGGGATCGTGCGCTCCGGGCTTCGGATGCTGATCGAGCGTCAGCCGGACATGAGCGTGGTGGCCGAGGCGGTGGACGGCGTCGCCGCCCTTGAGGGCGCTCAGACCCATCGTCCGGACGTGGCGGTGCTCGATGTCTCGATGCCGCGCATGACCGGGCTGCAGGCTGCGCGCGAGATCCGCTCCCACCTGCCGGACACGCGCGCCCTGATGCTCACGATGCACGACGACGACCGCTACTTCCTCGAGGGGCTCGAGGCGGGAGCCACCGGCTACGTCCTGAAGCGGGCCGCCGACACCGACCTGATCGCCGCCCTGCGCAAGGTGGCCGCCGGCCAGATGTTCGTGTCCGGCGACGACCAGAGGGCGCTCGTGGCCGACTGGCTCGAGAGCGGGCGGGCCGAGCCCGACGATCCGCTCAGCCCTCGCGAGCTCGAGGTGGTCAAGCTCATCGCGGAGGCCTTCACCAACCGCCAGATCGCGGAGACGCTTCGCCTATCGGAGAAGACGGTGGAGTCGCACCGCGCAAACGTGTTCCGCAAGCTCGGGATGCGCGACCGGGTGGAGATCGTGCGCTACGCGATCCGCCGCGGCCTGATCGAGCCCTGAAGCAGCCGTCTGAGGTCTTCGAGCGTGGCGTCCGGATCCTCGAAGACGTCGTCGAAGGTGTAGCGGCGGAACTCGTCGCCGCGTGAGCGGGCCTCACGCTCTCGGCGCCGGTCCTGCTCCCAGGCGTGGCGCGAGCGGTGGTAGCGGTAGCTGTCGAGCTCGACGGTGAGGTGGGCGGTCGGCCAACGGCAGTCGACGAAGTGGCTGCCGGTTTTCTTGTTCGTCTGCGGCGGGTCGAGGCCAAAAGCGGCAATGAGGGTGAGGAAGCGGCGTTCCAGGTGGCTCAGGGTTACGTGGACGTCGCCGCGCATCACGCGGCGCAGCTCGCCGGCGCCGGGGGCGTGGGCCGGCGGCTGAGAGCATCCTCGACCCGCTCAGGAGTGATGTGGTGGCGGATGCCGGCTTCGTGGAAGGCGCGCGCGAGCTCGGGCGGTGAGAGGCGAGCGGCGATGGCAACGAGCGTGCACGGCACGGACGTGACGGGTATTCCGCGCCACAGGGTGCGGTCGCGTGCGGTGCAGCTCGCGGCGGGCGCGGCGGGTCACGACGCCCTCGATCCGGCGGTTCGTCGGGCGCGGTGACCTCTGGTGGCGGTGGGCGCCCCTTCACCAGCCCGAGGAGATGAGCGGCGGCGAGCCCGCTGAGAACCGCGCGGTCACCACAGGCAAGGACAGCAGCCAGGTAACGGCTTTCGGGCGTCGGTGCCGCGTGGCCGACCCTGTACACGCCGCGATAAACCGGGATCAGCAGCCCGGAGCGAATCCGCCGCTCGATCTCCTTGCGCGAGATCGCGGCCGCCAACAGCTGCCGCCGGGTCACCAGGCCGTGTCGGCGCGACGCCAATCTCGCCAGCCGCTCCTCCACCGTCCCGTTTTTGACCCCCATACGGGGTACAAAGCAGGATTGCTCCGAGATTCGCCCCCTCTAGCCTGCAGCACGGTGAACCCGAGGCTGCTGATAGCCCTCTTCCTCATAGCCGTCTTTGCGCTCGGAGCCATCGCGCTCGTCGCGAACTCGGGAAGCGGCGATGACGGAGACGACATCGCCACCGCCGGCACCCGCTTCGAGGGCGCCATCATGCCCAAGAACCTCCCGGCTCCCGACTTCGAGCTGACCGACCAGGACGGCGAGCCGATCTCGATGCGCGAGCTGCGCGGCAAGCCGGTGGTGGTCACCTTCCTCTACACCACGTGCGAGGACAGTTGCCCGGTCCAGGCCCAGACCGTGCGCGGCGCCCTCGACGAGCTCGGCCACGACGTGCCGGCCATCGCGGTGGCGGTGGATCCGCCGCGGGACACTCCCGGGCGAGCCCGCGCCTTCCTGTCGGAGCAGCGGGTCCTGGGCCGAATCGACTTCGTTCTCGGTTCGCGCGACGAGCTGCGCCCGCTGTGGGACGGCTTCTTCATCCAGCCGCAGTCGGTGACGCAGGAGCACAACGCGCGCTTCACCCTCGTCGACGCCGACGGCTTCCAGCGTGTGGGCTACCCGGGCGCGGAGGCCACGCCCGAGCGGCTGGCCCACGATCTGCGCATCCTGGAGCGTGAAGCCAGGGGCTGAAGTCTGGCGCCATCCTTCTCCGACCGGGCGAGTAGGATTTGGGCCACGATGATGTTCTCCACGAAGGCCGAGTACGGGGTGCGCGTGATGGCTCACCTCGCCAAGCACAGCGGTGACAGCCCGATCTCACTCGGCTCGATAGCCGAGGCCGAGGGCCTCCCGCTCGCCTACCTGGAGCACCTGGTTCAGCGCCTGCGCAAGGCCGAGCTGGTCGAGTCGCGGCGCGGCGCCCACGGCGGCTACACGCTGGCCCGCCCCGCCGAGCTCATCACCATGGCCGAGGTCGTGCGGGCGCTCGAGGGCGAGATCGCTCCCATCGAGTGCATCAGCGCCGATCCCGACGGCACGCTGGTATGCGTCCGTGAGGGCGAGGAGGGCCACGTGCCCTGTCCCACCAAGCTTCTGTGGACGCGCGTGCAGGGCTCGATCGTGCGCACGCTCAATGACATGACGCTGGCCGACCTGACCCGGCCCGCAACCCGAAAGACGGAGACCCTCACCGCATGACCCTGGAGATCCAGAACCTGCACGTCCGCACGGAGGAGCGCGAGATCCTCCACGGCGTCGACCTCATCGTCAATAAGGGCGAGACGCACGCCCTGATGGGCCCCAACGGCTCGGGCAAGTCGACCCTGGC
The DNA here is from genome assembly GCA_963751105.1 of uncultured Thermoleophilaceae bacterium. Classification (GTDB taxonomy): domain Bacteria; phylum Actinomycetota; class Thermoleophilia; order Solirubrobacterales; family Thermoleophilaceae; genus JACVRW01. The sequence continues at coordinate 2,299,900 of CAVVTG010000002.1, forward strand.
CAACACGCTCATGGGCAACCCCAACTACGAGGTCACCGAGGGCCGGATCCTGCTCGACGGCGAGGACCTGACCGAGGCCGACCCCGACGAGCGCGCCCGCGCGGGTCTCTTCATGGCCTTCCAGTACCCGGCCACGATCCCCGGCGTGTCGGTGGCGAACTTCCTCCGCATGGCCATAAACGCCGGCCGTGACGAGCCGATCAAGGTCAAGGAGTTCGGCCAGCTGCTCGGCAAGAACATGGACCTGCTCAAGATCGACCGCGCGTTCACGAGCCGCTACCTGAACGAGGGCTTCTCCGGCGGCGAGAAGAAGCGGGCCGAGATCCTCCAGCTTGCGATGCTGCAGCCCACGTTCGCCGTGCTCGACGAGACCGACTCGGGCCTCGACATCGACGCCCTGCGGATCGTCTCCGACGGCGTGAACGCCATGCGCGGCGACGAGCGCGGCTTCCTCATCATCACCCACTACACGCGCATCCTCGACTACGTGAAGCCCGACTTCGTCCACATCCTCATCGACGGCCGCATCGTCCGCGAGGGCGGCTCCGAGCTGGCGTCCGAGCTGGAGGACAAGGGCTACGAGTGGGTGCGCGAGGAGGTGGCCGCGAGTGCCGGATGACATCCGTGCGCGCTCGGCCACGCCGAGCGCTTCGCCCAAGCGTTTCGTGGAGGACCGCCGCCGCGCCGCGCTCGAAATCTACGAGGCCGAGGAGGTGCCCACCTGGCGCCGCTCTGGCTTCTGGACCACCACGCTGCGCGGCCTCGACCTCGATGCGCTCGAGCCCAAGCGCTACGAGCCCGCCGACGAGCTGCCCGAGATCGTGCGCGAGGACCTCGGCGACGAGGAGCACGCCGCCCTGATCGTGCAGCACGGCGCCGGCGTGGTTCACACCCACGTCAGCGACGAGCGGATCATCGTGATGCCGCTCGAGCAGGCCGTGGAGGAGCACCCCGACCTGGTGGAGCCGTACTTCGCCAGGCGGCTGCCCTACGACGAGGGCAAGTTCCCCGCCGGCACCGCGGCCTTCTGGACCGGCGGCGTGTTCGTGCACGTCCCCAAGAACGTGCAGATCGAGAAGCCGATCCAGGTGGTCTGGCTGATCGACGAGCCCGGCACGGCGCAGTGGGCGCACACGTTGGTGGTGGTGGGCGAGCACGCCGAGTGCCGGATCCGCGAGTACTTCCTCGCGCCCGACTTCGAGGGCCAGGCGCTGCACTCGGGCGCCTTCGAGCTGTACGCGCTCCCCGGCGCCCAGGTCGACCTGGCCCACTACCAGGACTGGGGCTCGGGTGAGGTCTACGACCTGTCCACGCGCCGCGTGGACATCGGCCGCGACGCTCGGGTCAAGTGGGTCCCGATCCATCTCGGCGGCCGGCTGACCAAGCAGACGCTCGACATCATCACCGCCGAGCCGGGCTCGGACATGCGCCACACCGGCATGTACTTCACCGAGCGCGACGAGCACCTCGACCTGTTCACCTCGGATCGCCATGAGGCCGGTCACACCACGGGCGACACCGTGTGGAAGGGCGCGCTCACCGGCGACTCGCGCGCCTCCTACGAGGGCCTCATCCACATCATCCCGAAGGCAACCGAGGTGGACACCTACCTCCAGACCCACCAGATGCTGCTCTCGCCCAAGGCCAAGGGCGACGCGATCCCCTCGCTGATCGTCGAGGTGGACAACGTCAAGGCCTCGCACGGCGGCACCGTGGGCGAGCTCGATCCCGAGCAGATCTTCTACATGATGACCCGCGGCATCACGCGCGCCGAGGCCGTGCGGGTGCTCGTGGAGGGCTACTTCGAAGAGGTCATCATGCGTCTCGACGACCCCGGCCTCGAGGACCTCGTGCGGCGGCGAATCTCCGAGAAGCTCGCCGGCGCAGAGGACCAGGTACGCGAGTTCATCGGGGAGCGCGCGGAGGCGTCCTAGTGGCACTCACCGCCCACCACCCGCTCGTCGATGTCCGCGCCGACTTCCCGGTGCTCAGCCGCGAGTTCGACGGGCGACGGGTGGCCTACCTGGACTCCGCCGCCACCTCCCAGCGGCCGCGCCAGGTGATCGAGGCGATGGACCGCTTCCAGAGCGAGTCCTATGCCCCGATTCACCGGGGTGTGTACGAGCTGGCGCGCGAGTCGACCGAGGCGTTCGAGGCCGCGCGCGACCGCATCGCCCGCTTCGTGGGCTGGGAGCCGGCCACCTCGATCTTCACCCGCAACGCCACCGAGGCGATCAACCTGGTGGCGTACTCGTGGGGCCGCGGGAACGTCGCCGAGGGCGACGAGGTGCTCATCACCGAGATGGAGCACCACTCCAACATCGTTCCCTGGCAGCTGCTCTGCGAGTCCACAGGGGCGCGGCTGCGCTATCTGTCGGTGGACGAGGGCGGAGAGCTCTCGCTGGACGAGCTCGACTCGGTGCTCGCCGAGGGACGAGTGAAGCTGGTGGCCGTCGCGCACATCTCGAACGTGCTCGGGACGATCAATCCGGTCGCCGAGATCGTGCGCCGTGCGCGAGCGGCCGGGGCAGTGAGCGTCATCGACGGCTCGCAGTCCGTACCTCAGCTGCCGCTGGACCTGGCGGAGATCGACGCCGACTTCTACGCCTGGACGGGCCACAAGGCCCTCGGGCCGACCATCGGCCTGTTGCACGGCCGGCGCGAGCTGCTCGAGGCGATGCCCCCCTTCCTGGGAGGCGGGCACATGATCTCGCGGGTCGAGCGCGAGCGCTCCACCTGGAACGAGCTGCCCTACAAGTTCGAGGCCGGGACCTCGGCGGCGACCGAGGCCGTGGGCCTGGGCGCGGCGGTGGACTATCTCGCCGCGATCGGCATGGAGAACGTCCGCGCTCACGAGCGCGACCTCACCGCATACGCCCTCGAGCGCCTGCCCGAGGTTGATGGGATCACCCTGTTCGGGCCCACCGACCTCGACCGCCGTGGCGGCGTCGTGCCCTTCGCCATCGAGGGCATCCATCCCCACGACATCGCAGAGCTCTGTGACCGCGAGGCGGTCTGCGTGCGGGCCGGCCACCACTGCGCGCAGCCGCTCATGCGGGTCCTCGGCGTGGGCGCGACCGCGCGGGCGTCGTTTCAGGTCTATAGCTCGCGCGACGAGGTTGACCGGCTGGTGGACGCCCTCGGCAAGGCGCGCGAGGTGTTCGGTCTCTAGTCATGGACGCCCTCTATCGCGACTACATCCTCGAGCACTACAAGAACCCGCGGAACTTCGGCGAGCTCGAGCCGCACGACCTCGAGTGGCACGACCACAACCCGCTCTGCGGCGACGAACTGGGTGTGCACGTGCTCGTGGAGGACGGCCGGGTCAAGGACCTGCGCTTCTGGGGCCAGGGCTGCGCCATCTCCCAGGCGGCGGCCTCGATCACCTCGGAGGAGCTGATCGGCATGCCGGTCGAAGAGATCGAGCGGCTGGGCGCCGAGTGGGTCATCGAACAGCTCGGCATCGACATCTCCCCCACGCGCCGCAAGTGCGCATTGCTCTCGCTGAAGGTGATGCGGGGCGCGGCCACGGGCGACGCATCCTGGCCCGAGTAGACGGTTTTAGGCCTCCTCACCGCGGGCAAGCCTGAGGGATGAGCCCTCACACCGAAAGCGTTCCGCAGCTGCCGCTCGGCGGCGGCGAAGAGATTCCCCAGCTCGGCTTTGGCGTCTTCCAGGTGCCGCCCGACGACACGACCGAAGTGGTCCTCCGCGCCCTCGAGGCCGGGTACCGGCACATCGACACGGCCGCCGCCTATCAGAACGAGGCGGGCGTCGGGCAGGCGCTCCGGGCCTCGGGGCTGGACCGCGACGAGGTCTTCGTGACCACCAAGTGCTTCAACGACGACCACGGCTACGAGGAGGCCAAGCACGCGCTTCACTCGAGCCTCGACCAGCTCGAGATGAGCCACGTCGACCTGTACCTCATCCACTGGCCCGTGCCTGCGCACGACCGTTACGTGGAGACCTGGAAGGCCTTCACCGAGATGCAGCAGGATGGCCTGACGCGCAGCATCGGTGTCTCCAACTTCCAGCCCGCGCATCTCGCCCGCCTGGCGGACGAGACCGGGGTCACGCCGGCGATCAACCAGGTCGAGCTCCACCCGCGCCTGCAGCAGCCCGGCCTGCGCCGCGAGCACGACGACCGCGGCATCCTCACCGAAGCCTGGAGCCCGCTGGCCCAGGGCGAGGTGCTCGATGACCCGGTCATCACCGCTATCGCCGAGGCGCACGGCAGGACTCCCGGCCAGGTGGTGCTGCGCTGGCACGTCCAGCTCGGCAACGTGGTCATCCCCAAGTCGGTGACCCCGGAGCGCATCGAGGAGAACTTCGACGTCTTCGGCTTCGAGCTGAGCCACAAGGAGATGGAGCAGATCGAGAGCCTCGACGCCGGCGAGCGCACCGGGCCGGATCCGGACACCTTCGTGCGCCCCTGAGCCAGAAATGAGAGCATGGCGCCGTGGCCAACAGGTTCGGCGCATCCGTGACGATCGACCGTTCCGTCGAGGAGGTCTTCGCGTTTCTCGCCGACGGTGAGAACGACCCCAAGTTCAGCCCGCGCGTGCAACAGATCGCGAAGACCACCGAGGGCCCGCCCGGCGTGGGCACGCGCTACGCGAGCACGGTCAAGGACGCCGGCATGACCACCCAGCGGGAGTTCGAGTACACCGCCTTCGAGGAGCCGACCCGCATCCGCTGGGCCGAGCGCTCGAAGAACGCCATCACCGTCCCCGACGGCGGTTACGACCTGGCTCCGGCGGGCGAGGGGAAGACGGAGCTGACCTTCTTCAACACCTTCGAGGGGCACGGATTTGGCAAGTTGCTGCTCCCGTTGGCGCTGCGCTCCGCACGCAAGGGTGCAGACGATTTCGCGCGCTCGATCAAGGCGGCGGTCGAAGGCGCCTAGACCAGCGAGCACGCGGCGCGTGCGAGCCCGCCTATCTCCTACCGCAGGAGTCGGTAAAGCCGCTCAGGCCGCTAGTATGGGAGGTCGATATGGCTGCCACTGACAAGACGCGAATCGCCAAGCCCAGCACCATTCATGAGGACGAGCAGGGACAGCTCGTCGCCAAGAAGGGCATCTCCCGCGAGGTCATCGAGGAGCTCTCGAAGATCAAGGGTGAGCCGGACTGGATGCGCCAGAAGCGCCTGAAGTCGTACGAGATCTTCGAGCGCAAGCCGATCCCCACCTGGGGCGTCGACCTCTCCGACCTCGACCTGTCGGAGCTCGTCCTCTACTCCCCGCCCACCGCCGGGCGCTATGACAGCTGGGACGACGTCCCTGATGAGCAGAAGGACACCTTCGAGAAGCTCGGCATCCCGCAGGCCGAGCGCGAGCACCTCGCCGGCGTCGTGGGCGTGTGGCGGCAGGAGCCCTTCTACGAGGGGCTCAAGAAGGAGTACGCCGACCTCGGAATCATCTTCTGCGCGATGGACACGGCGGTCACCGAGCACGAGGACCTCGTGCGCGAGTACTTCATGAACAAGTGCGTGCCGCCGCAGGACAACAAGTTCTCGGCGCTGCACGGCGCGGTGTGGTCCGGTGGCTCCTTCCTCTACGTGCCCAAGGACGTCAAGGTCGACCTCCCGCTCCAGGCCTACTTCCGCATGGAAGGCTCGGGCGAGGGGACCTTCGAGCACACGCTGATCATCGCCGACGAGGGCTCCGAGGTGAACTACATCGAGGGCTGCACGGCGCAGACCTACAGCGCCAACTCGATGCACTCCGCCGTCGTCGAGATCTTCGTCAAGGAGCGCGCGAAGGCGCGCTACACCACCGTCCAGAACTGGTCGAAGGACGTCTTCAACCTGAACACCAAGCGGGCGATCGTCGAGGCGCACGGAACCGTCGAATGGGTCGGCGGCTCGATGGGCGCCAAGAAGGTCATGCTCTACCCCGGCTCGTTCCTGATCGGCGAGGGCGCTCGGGCCGACCACCTCAACGTGGGCGTGGCCTCGGGTGACGTGTGGAAGGACACCGGCGCCAAGGTCGTGCACCTCGCGCCCAACACCACCTCCAACATCCTCGCCAAGTCGATCTCCAAGGACGGAGGGATCATGGGCTACCGCGGCCTCGTGCGCATGGGCCACAACTCCCAGGGCTCCAAGGCCCACGTCCAGTGTGACGGCCTGATGATGGACGACCGTTCGCGCTCGGACACCTGGCCCGATATCCAGATCCAGAACCCGCACGTCACCGTGGCCCACGAGGCCGTGGTCGGCAAGATCTCCGACGAGCAGCTCTTCTACCTGCAGTCGCGCGGCCTCTCCGAGGAGGAGGCGGCGGCGATGATCGTGAACGGCTTCATCGAGCCGGTCACGAAGGAGCTGCCGATGGAGTACGCCATCGAGCTGAACCGCCTCATTCAGCTCGAGATGGTCGACTCAATCGGCTGAGCCGGCTGCGAAGCATCGTCGGCCTGCGTCATCGGCCGCTCGCGTGCAGAGCACGCGTCGCGACCTGCTTCCTTGGCCGACGGGCTTCTCGCCGGCTCATCTCGATCGAGCGCATCGGGTAGCGCCTTCCGCGCCGAGATCTGACCGATCCCGGTGCGTCCCTCGGACGGCTCGGAGCCGAGTTGTCGCGAGGCAAGTGCTGAATCGTTGCGCACCGTGCAAGTTGCCCGGCCGTGGTGCTCAATGATCGTCGCGGATCTGCCGATCCTCGAGGAGTGAGCGTCAACGACCTCGTCCTCGTTCAGGGGATGGCAGACACCAGGCTGGCGCTCCGCCGCTGGAATCGCGAGCCACTGCGCGTGCTCGGGCCCTGGCTGCTGCTCAGCCTGCTGGTCACGCTCGCGCTGCTGGGAGCGATCTACCTCGTGGCCTCGGCGACCGTGCCCGCCGCGAACCGCTACCTCATCCCCGGCTACAACGACAGCGCCGGGCTCGGCGACTACCTCCACGTGCTCTACCGCAACGCGCTGGTGCTGGCCCTGCATGCTCTGGCCTGCGTGGCCGGCTTCATCGCCGGCAGCTCGCTTCCTCTGTCTGCCTCACAGCGCAGCGGCGTCTCGCGCTGGGTGCATGAAAAGGCGGGTCCGCTGGCCATCGCCTTCGTGGTCTGCGCCACCTGCTTCTCGCTCTTCACCCAGGCTTACGTGATCGGCGGCGGGACGGCGTCGATCGCCGCCCAGCTCGGCACGACGCCGGGCGTCTTACTGCTTGCCCTCACGCCACACGCCGTGCCAGAGCTCGTCGCCCTGTTCCTGCCGCTGGCCGCGTGGGTGATCTCCAGCCGCAACGACGACTGGCAGGATCTGCTCGCGGCCACCCTGGTCACAGTGGCCGTCGCGGCGCCGGTGCTGCTGGCCAGCGCGGCGGTGGAGGTTTGGGTCACGCCACACCTGCTGGGCGCGATCGCCGCCTAGCGCCGGTGTCCCGCCGTGCGAGGCGGACACAAGCGGTGCATGAACGACTACGAGCGCACGGCAACCGTCGACGTGAGCACAGCGGTGAGCTCGAGGTCTCCGAGGATGGTCAGAGCTCCCAGGTGGCCGTTCGCCTGCATACGGAGATGGACGAACAAGCCATCGAGGGGGACCTCCAGCGCACGCTCGACAACATCAAGCGGCTCGTGGAGGACGGCGGTGCGCGACTTCGTGCGCTACAGGCGAAGCAGCGCCGCGCCCTCACGACGAGCAAGGCCCGCCCCGATTGGGGGGCGGGCCTCGCCTGCTGCGGAACTGCTGCGTGCCTCGTTGACTACTTCTTGCAGGCGACGCTCTTCGAGTCGGTCAGCTTGCCACCCTCGACGATGTTCTCGAACTTCAGGGTCCACTTCTTGCCGGTGCAGCCCGTGGACTGGATGATGCCCTGGGTCTTGCCCTTGACCTTGGTCGTTCCGGTGAGACCGAACTTCAGGGTCTCGATGGCGGACTTGACGCCGGGCAGGGGCTGCTGGATGTCGGTCGGGATCTTCACGTTGATCACGCGGCCCTTGACCGTGCTGTCGAGCATCTTGGCGATGGGGAGCGGCTGACCCACGAGGAAGAGGCCCAGCGTGCCCTTGGTGGTGACGAATGCCTCGACGCTGAGGTTCTCGGTGGCCCCGGTCGCCTGGGCCACGACGTTGCCCTTGCCCACCTTCGAGCCCTTGGGACAGACGCTGGCGCTGGCCTGCTCGTTGGCCTTCTGCACCGAGCAGCGCTTGCTCTTGGCCCAGCTCTTGCCGTTCCAGCCGAGGCCCTTGGGCAGGGTGATCTTGAGCGAAGTCGACGTGGCCGGCTGTCCGCTGCCGTCCTTCGTCGCCTGCTCGATGCCGAGATTCAGCTTCACCGCCTTCGGCTTCTTCGTGGTGCCCGAATCGCCCGGCTTGGCCGAGAAGGACAAGTCCATGGTGGTGTTCGAGGCGAGCTGGGCGTAGGCGACGCCCGATAGCGAGAGGGCAAGCACGCCGATGAGCGCGAGCCCGAGAGTCTTCTTAAGCACGGATCCTCCGTCTGAGCGAGTGTGTAGTCGCGCGCCGGCCAAAAGGCCTCGCGCATGGATGCGAACCGCCAAAGTTATACGGCTCTGCCATGAAGGACACCTAAGTGGCCAAAGAGTTTCGCCTGTGTGTCACAAGAATGCACCGGGGCGGCCCGCAGGCCGCCCCGGAACAACAGCGTTGCGCTCAGGCCGAGGTGCCTAGCAGGGCCCGGCCTTCCTCGCCGTCGCCTTCTCGTTCTCGAGGTTGACGAACTCGACGCGAACGGTGCGGGTCTTGCCCTTGCATCCGATCTTCGAGTAGTAGCCGACGGTCCTGGTCCTGCCCCTGATCCTGGTCTTGGCCTTCTTGAGCAGGACGTTGGAGCTGACGTCGATCACGGCGTTCGACAGTCCGGGCAGCGGCTCGTACAGGTTCTTCTGCACGTCGAACCGCAGCTCGCTGGTCTTGAGGCCTTCCAGCTTGACGTTGACGAACTTCGCCTTGATCGTCTCGTTGATCGGGTTGGGGCAGCCGCCTTCCGGCTCCTGGCCCGGCCCGCCGTCGAGTCGAATGGCCATCCCGCCTAGCTTGCCGGCATCGGACAGGTTGTAGAGGCGTAGCCGCAGATTGCACGGCACCTGGGCGGCGGGACTGCGGTCGCTAGCCGCGCCGAACTGGTTGCGGACGATGCCCTTGCCCAGTGACGCCTTGTCGCACTTGGACGACGGATCCGGCGTCTGTGACGCCTGGGAGAACCTGCAGGCCTTGAACAGCTTCGGATAGGTCACGAGACCCTCCGGTGCGATGCGGTACTGCCTGATCGCCGTGGGACGCAGGCCGCCTACGGCACTGACCTCATAGCCGAAGCCCAGCCTGGCCGGCTTGGGGCTGGAAGGACTCCCCTTGCCCGCGGGCTTGGCGGTCGCAAGATCCACCTTGTAGACGTTGTCCCCTGTCTGTTGAGCAAAGGCGATGCCTACGCCCACACCGAGAACCGCCACGGCGCTCGCCGCAGCGATCAAACGCTTTCGCATTCCTCCTCCTGAGGGTGGTACTTCGGTTAGAACCCCTACTTCGGGCCACCCTATAACACCTTGGCGCGTTCGAGTTGCGGTACCCCATGCGGCATTCTTGGTCGATGCGGCCGCCCGACGGAGCCGAGATCTACGCCCCCGAGTTCCCGGCGAAGATGGACTGGCTGAACGTTGCCTTCCTCCGGATGAACACCCTGATGGGCCGCGGGGCGGTGCTGGTCGAGTTCTGGGACTTCGCCCGGGTCAACTCGCTTCGCACCCTGCCCTACCTGGTCGAATGGCACCGGCGCTATCGCGATGACGGCCTGAGGGTGATCGGCGTTCATTCGCCCGGCTACTCGTTCGGACGTGACCCCGAGCTGGCGGCCCGCGCGGTCGAGCGGCTGGATGTGCCGTACGCCGTGCTGCTCGATCCGAGCCTCGAGGTGTGGCGTCTCTACGGCAACCGGGGCTGGCCGGGGCGCTACCTGTTCGATCGCACCGGCAAGCTCGCCTTCATCCACTACGGCGAGGGGGAGTACGGCGACACCGAGCGGGCGATCGGCGAGTGCCTCGACCTCGACGTCGAGCCGATGGCGCCGCTACGGCCCGAGGACGAACCCGGCATGTTGCTCGAGCCGCAGACCGCGGACATCGCTCTGCCCACGGACCGCGAGCGCCTGGAGCTGGTACGCGACTGGACCGACGGCGAGGACTGGATCGAGGCCGCCGACGCCGGCGCGGCGGCGGGCTTCGGGTTTCGCGGCGGAGGCGCCTATGCGGTGTTGTCAGGTGAGGGTGTCGAGCCCGGGCTGCATGAGGCCGACTCCGGCGTGGTGGAGGCCGAGAGCCCCGGCCTGCGTCTGCATGGCGTTCAGTTCACGCCTGCGCCGCCAGGGCGCGACGGATCTCCCGCGGGAGCATGAAGCGCACGTCCTCCTGGACGACCTCGAACTCGGACACCTCGGCGGTCCCGCGCGCGCGGAAGAACTCGACCAGGCGTTGAACGAGCTCTTCGGGCGCGCTCGCCCCTGAGCTGATCCCCACCACCCGCTTGCCCTCGAGCCACTCCTCCTCGACCTGGGTCTCGTTGTCGATGAGGTGTGAGTCCGCGCCGTGGTCGCGCGCCACCTCCACCAGGCGGTTGGAGTTGGACGAGTTGCGCGAGCCGATGACCAGCACGAGGTCACACTCGCGCGCCATCTGACGAACGGCCATCTGGCGGTTGGTGGTGGCGTAACAGATGTCGTCGGACTTGGGGCCGGTGATGTTGGGGAAGCGCTCTCGCAGGCGGCGGATGATGCGGTCGGTCTCGTCGACCGAGAGGGTGGTCTGCGTGAGGTAAGCCACGCGGTTCGGATCCTCGAGCTCGAGGTTGTCCACGTCCTCCTCGGTCTCCACGAGCACGAAGTGGTCCGGCGCCTCGCCCATCGTACCCTCGACCTCCTCGTGGCCGGCGTGTCCGATGAGCACGATCGTGTAGCCCTCGGCGGCGAACTTCTTGGCCTCCACGTGCACCTTGGTCACGAGCGGACAGGTGGCGTCGATTGTCTTGAGCCGCCGTGTCTCGGCGTTCGCGTGCACGGACGGGGACACCCCGTGGGCAGAGAAGACCACGGTCTCGCCGGCGGGCACCTCGGTCTCCTCCTCCACGAAGATCGCGCCGCGCTCGCGCAGCTGCTCCACCACGTGCTTGTTGTGGACGATCTCCTTGCGCACGTAGACCGGCGGGCCGTAGAGCTCGAGCGCGCGCTCGACGGTTTGCACGGCCCGGTCCACGCCCGCGCAGTATCCACGCGGAGCAGCCAGCAGGAGCTTTTGGGGTGTGGCGGCCACCGTCTCCTAGGCTAGCGACGCTCAGAGACCGCGCAGGAGCTCGTACACGGTCTCGCCGACTGCGTCGACGCTGCGCTCCGAGACCGCGCTCAGGTCGTCGCACGTGCGGTGCCAGCACGGGAAGTCGAAGTCGATCAGGTCGATCGAGGGCACCCCGCGGCGCAGGAACGGGATGTGGTCGTCGAGGATCCCGCCACCGGTGGCGTCCGGGAACACGCGGCCGGCCCCCACCCGCCGGGCCGCCGCCCTGAGCTTGCGCCAGAGGCGCTCGTTCGAGTATGCCTCGCGCGGAATGCGCAGCCGGCGCTCGCCCACGAAGTCGAGCAGCACCATCGCCTGGGCGTCGGCGAAGCGGGGTGCGGCCACCCTGGCCCCCCGCAGGCCGAGCTGGAGGAACGCCGTATCCGGCGCGCCGCGAGGGTTCTCCTCGCCGTCGAAGAAGACGAAATGGATCGTGTGGCGAGGGCGGCGCAGCGTGCGGGCGAGCTCGGCCACGACCGCTGTGCCGGAGGCGCCGTCGTTGGCGCCGAGGAAGCCGGGCAGGTCCTTGGTGTCGTAGTGGGCGCCCACGACCACGTAGCCGGGCTCGCGGCCGCGCACGGTGCCGATGACGTTGCGCAGGCCGCCGGGGACGCGCTGGTAGCGACCGCGCGGCACCAGCTCCTTCAGGCGGGCGGCCAGCTCGCGCGAAGCCGGTGAGCCCGCGGGCCGGGGACCGAGCTCCACCTGCTCGGCCAGCAGGTCGAAGGCAGCGGTGCCGTCGAAGCGATCGACGTTCGCCCGCGGCGCGGGCCGCGAGCCAGCGCCGTTTGCCTCACCGTCGGTGAACGGGAGGTTGTCGGTGGCCACGAGCGCGACGAGCACGAGGCCGAGCAGCACCTGGAGGGCGAGCACGATTCCCAGAAGCTTCACAGACGGGATTGTCACGGGTAGGCTCACCGCGGTGGGCGACCAGGGCCACATGCAGGGTCACAAGGACCGCCTGACGGCCATCGACGCCTCCTTCCTGCACCAGGAGAAGCAGGCGTCGCACATGCATGTCGGAGCTCTCGTGATCTTCGAGGGCCCACCGCCCGGACGTGACGAGTTCTGTGCGCACCTCGAGTCCCGGCTTCACCTGGTGCCGCGCTACCGCCAGAAGCTCGCGGTGCCGCGGCTCGAGATGGGCCGGCCCTTCTGGGTCGACGATCCGAGCTTCAACCTCGACTACCACTTGCGCCATACCGGTCTGCCCAAGCCCGGCAGCGACGACCAGCTGCGGCAGCTCGTGGGACGCATCTTCTCCCAGCGGCTCGACCGGTCGAAGCCGCTGTGGGAGTTGTGGATCGTCCAGGGACTCGAGCGGGGCCGCTTCGCGCTGATCTCGAAGACCCACCACGCACTCGTGGACGGAGTGTCGGGCGTGGACATCGCCACCGTCCTGTTCGATCTCTCCCCGGTTCCGGCCGAGACCGGCGACGACGAAGATCGCTGGGTGGCGCAGCCGGAGCCGTCGGACGCGGAGCTGGTGGCCGAGGGCATCAAGGGGCTCGTGCGCACCCCGTTCGACCTCGCCGGCAGCGCCATCGGTGCGGCGCAGAACCCGAGCCGCACGCTCAGCCGGGCGCGCGAGGCCGCCGAGGGCGTGGGCGAGGTGGTGTGGGCGGGCCTCAACCCGGCGCCGGACGTCCCCCTCAACGTCGAGATCGGCTCCCACCGCAGGGTGTGGTGGGTGCAGAGCCGCCTGGGCGACTTCAAGGAGATCAAGGACGCCCTGGGAGGAACGGTCAACGACGCGGTGCTGGCCGTGGTAGCCGGCGCGCTCGGAAGCTGGCTGCGCGAGCGCGGCATACGGACCGAGGGAATGGAGCTGAGGGCACTGGTGCCGGTGTCGATCCGCCACGAGGACGAGCACGGGACGCTCGGCAACCGCATCGCCGCGATGCGCGGCCCGCTGCCGGTCTACGCGCGCGACCCCGTGGAGCGCCTCGCCATCGTCCGGGAGGGCATGGGCCACCTGAAGGAGTCGAAGCAGGCCCTCGGCGCCGAGGTGATCTCCGGCCTCCAGGACTTCGCGCCGCCGACCCTTCTGGCTCAGGCCTCGCGGCTCAACTTCTCGACGCGGCTGTTCAACCTGATCGTGACCAACGTGCCGGGTCCGCAGTTCCCGCTCTACATTCTCGGGCGCGAGATGGAGGAGATCGTGCCGATCGCCTTCCTGCCGGAGAACCATGCGCTCGCGATCGCGATCATGAGCTACAACGGCAAGGTCGACTTCGGACTGCTCGGCGACTACGACGCCATGGCCGACATCGAATCCGTGGGGGGGCACGTGGAGGAGTCACTCGACGCGCTCCTCAGGGCGGCCCGCAAGCAGAGCGAGAAGTCGGCGCGGGCCAACGGCGGCAAGAAGAGCGCGGCGAAGGCGTAGACCCCGGGTTGGGTCCCGGGCCGAGCGGTACGGGTAGCTAGGGTGCCCGTCCGATGAAGAAGCTGACGATCCTCACGGCGACGGTGGCCATCGGCGCCCTCGCCCCCGCGGCGGGCGCCGCCTCGCCCCAGCCCTTCGGCCATGCCTGCAGCCCGCAGAACGGCACCCTCTTCTGCCCCACCGCGAGCGACGCCCAGCGGGTGCCGAGCTTCGACGGGGTGCCGCTCGACGTGGACGTTACGCTCCCGCCGACGGGCGACGGGCCGTTTCCGGCAATCGTGATGCTGCACGGCTGGGGAGGGAGCAAGTCTGCCTTCCAGTCGGCCACCCCCGAGGGCAACGGTGGCGCCGGCTACCACTACAACAACACCTACTTCGCCCAGCAGGGCTACGCGGTGATCACGCCGTCGGCGCGCGGCTTCGGGCGTTCATGCGGGGTGGCCGCATCGCGCACGCCCGGCTCGTGCGACCGAGGCTGGCTGCACCTGGCCGACCAGCGCTACGAAGTGCGCGACGTCCAGCACCTGCTGGGGCGCCTGGTGGACGAACGCGTGGTGCGGGCGGACGCCCTGGGCGTGACGGGCATCTCCTACGGCGGGATCCAGAGCCACAGCCTGGCCCGGCTGCGGGACCGCATTCGCCTGGAGAATGGCTCATATCGTCGCTGGACGAGCCCGGCCGGCCGCCGGCTGCGGATCGCCGCCGCGTGGGCGCGCTGGGGTGCGACCGACCTCACCTCCGCGCTCACGCCCAACGGGCGCTTCCTCGACACCAGGAAGGCGCCCACGGGGCAGAGCCGATCGCCGTTCGGCATCTACAAGAGGAGCTACAACGAGGGCCTCCTGCTGCTGGGCAGGACGACCGGCTTTCTCACGCCGGCGGGCGGGCCGTTCGAATCGGATCTCCTGGGCTGGGCCGACGAGGCGGACTCCGGCGAGCCCCACGGCGCGCTGGAGGGCCGAATCGCACGGGAGCTGACCAGCTACCACAGCTCGGCCGGGGTGTCGGGGACCCCCGCTCCGTTGCTCGTGCAGAACGGTTGGACCGACGACCTGTTCCCGGCGCCCGAGGCGCTGCGGGCCTACCGCACATACGAGAACGCCCGAGGAGCTCGCGTGTCGTACCAGCTCGGCGACCTCGGCCACTCGCGCGGAGCGAACAAGCCGGCAGTCGATCGCTACTTCAACGACCGGGGCGCCGCGTTCTTCGCCGCCCACCTGAAGGGTGAAGGCCGGGGCCCGCGGCACAACGCGGTCACCGCGTTCACCCAGACCTGCCCCTTCGAAACGCCCGCAGGCGGCCCCATCCGTGCGCGAAGCTGGGACCGGCTTCACCCGAGCACGGCCAGGATGGCGGCGCTTCCCGGGCAGACGATCACTTCGAGCGGCGGCAATCCGGCGACGGCGAAGGCGTACGACCAGCTGACCGGCGCCGACTCCTGCCTGCAGGTCCCGGCCGAACGGGCGCCCGGGACGGCGATCGTGCAGCGCCGCTTCGCGCGGCCGTTCACGCTGCTGGGCCAGCCCACGGTGCGGGCGCGAATCAGGACGCAGGACCGTGGGGCCACGATCGTGGCTCGCCTGTGGGACGTGTACGAGGGCCGGCAGACGCTGGTGGGCCGCGGGGTCTACCGGGTGACCGACCGGCAGCAGGGCCGCATCGTGTTCCAGCTCTGGGGCAACGGGTGGCGCTTCGCTCGTGGCCATCAGGCCAAGCTCGAGTTGCTGGGCTCCGACCCGAACTTCATGCGGCCGAGCAACTTCAGCTTCCGGGTGAGGATCGCCGGGATCGGTGTGAGGCTCCCGGGGCGGTGAGCGAAGGGCGCGCCAGGGCGGGCGACGTGGAGATCGCCTACCAGACGATCGGGGACCCCTCCGGGCCGGCACTGCTGCTGGTGATGGGACTCGGCATGCAGCTGATCCACTGGGATCTCGAGTTGTGCGAGGCGCTGGCCGAGCGCGGCTTTCACGTGATCCGCTTCGACAACCGGGACGCGGGCCTGTCCACGTCGATCGACGCGCCGGTGCCGCCCATCATGCGCGCCATGGCCGGCTTCCATATCGATGCGCCCTACCTGCTGGCCGACATGGCCGACGACGGCTTCGGCCTGCTCGACCACCTGGACATCGAGCGCGCCCACGTGATGGGCGCCTCGATGGGCGGGATGGTGGCCCAGACCATGGCCATCCGGCGGCCCGAGCGGGTGCTCTCGCTCACGTCGATCATGTCGACCACGGGTGATCGTCGTTCCGGCTTGCCGAAGCTGCGCGTGTGGAGCGTCCTGCTCAGGCGCGCACCCCGCGACCGCGACGGGTACGTGGAGCACTTCGTGCGCGTGTTCCGGATGATCGGCTCGCCCGGCTTTCCCCGCGACGAGAAACGGGTCCGCGAGATCGCGTCCGCGACCTTCGACCGCGGCGAGAACGCTGCTGGAACCGCGCGTCAGCTGGCCGCGATACTGGCCTCAGGCGACCGGACCGCCGAGCTGCGGCGGCTCTCGGTTCCCGCCACGGTGGTCCACGGCACCGACGATCCACTGGTGCCCTTCCGCGGCGGCAGAGCCACCGCAGCCGCCATACCGGGTGCGGAGCTCATCGCCATCCCCGGCATGGGCCATGACCTGCCGCGCGAGGTGTGGCCACGGATCATCGAGGCACTGTCCGAGCACGCCGACAACGCGCCCGCGGACCGCGCGCCGCAGCGAGCCTGAGCCGGCCTATTCGGATGTGCGGTGCTCGGGCGCGAGGCGCCGCGCCAGCTCGAGCGTTTCGTCGTCGAGCTCGGCCTCGACCACGTCGTAGTCGCGGGCGTACTGATCGAGCAGCGCGTCCCTGACCGTCGCCCAGTCGCTCGAGCCGTTCTCGGCCGCCACCGAGCCGGTGACCTCCGGGCGCCAGTCGAGGCCGAGCGCGGCGTAGACGGGACCGAGGGCGCGCCGGATGCGTTCCTCGCCCGCCACCACCAGCACCACGCCGGTGTGCGAGCCACCGGCCACCACGCGCTGGCCCACTCCGGCGATCTTGCTCGTGCTCCTGGCGTTGACGCTGTAGCGGCCCGGGCAGTACTCGCCCGGGACCTCTCCCACGCGGGCGTCGAGGCCCAGCGACCGCAGCGCGGCGGCGATCCGCGCCGCGGTCCTCTCGAAGCGCTCGCGGATGCGCTCCCTGGGCTCGGGATCCGGCACGGCGTGCCCCAGCTCGATCGTGTCCTCGTGAAAGATCGCCGCTCGTCCTCCGGCCAGACGGACCACGGCGTCGAAGCCTTCGGCCCGGGCGGCCCGCACCGCCTCCTCATAACCGTCGACCACGACGTCGCGCTTGGCGAAGGCCACGAAGGCGCCGGGGTGCGCCAGCCTCAGCGTCTCCGGTAGCTCACCCGTCCCCACACGCAGCATCACCGCGCGGGAGACGGCGACGTCGAGCGCGGGGTTGTCCGCGAACGACCGGGTTATCAGTTGTAGGCGAGGAAGGCTCAGAAGCCGAGAGCGAACTTGGCTTCTTCACTCATGAGCTCGGGCGTCCAGGCCGGCGTGAACGTCATCTTCGGGTAGACGGCGTCGACTCCCTCGAGCTCGCCCACGAACTCCTCCATCTGCTCGGCCACCTGGGGGCCGATCGGGCAGCCGGGTGAGGTGAGCGTGAAGCTGATGAAGACCTCGCTGCCCTCCACCTCCACGTCGTAGACCAGCCCGAGCTCCACGAAGTCGAGCCCCAGCTCGGGGTCGATCACGTTGGTGAGAGCCTCCTGGACTTCGTCTGCGGTCACGGTCGCCATGTCCCGAGGATACGCGAGCGGCAATCGCCTATTGTCGGAGCCATGCCGATTCTGGCGCTGATCGTGGTCTTCATCGTGGTGCCGCTCGCCGAGCTGTACGTGATCCTGAAGGTGGGCGACGCGATCGGAGTGATCCCGACGATCCTGCTCTTGGTGGCCGACTCCCTGCTCGGCGCGTTGCTCCTGCGAACCCAGGGCCGCAGTGTCTGGCGCCGCTTCAACAAGGTGCTGGCAGACGGTGGAATGCCACACCGCGAGGTGGTGGACGGCGTGCTCGTGATCTTCGGCGGCGCCTTCCTGCTCACGCCGGGTTTCATCACCGACATCTTCGGCCTGCTCCTGCTGATCCCACCCACCCGGGCGGTGGTGAGGCGGCTGCTCGTGCGGCGGCTGGGCCGGCGCGTGGCGGTGGGCGTGGTGGGCGGCATGGGCGCCGGCGGGGCCGGCCGGAGCGGCCGGCGCAGCGGGGAGCACTTCGACGTCGAGGGAAGCGCCAGCGAGTACGACCGCCCGGCTCCAGGGCTCGATCGGTGAGCGCCGCGGCGCTCGCCCTCTCCTTCTTCGACCCCGCCCATGAGATCTACGGGACGGCGAGGTCCGGGGCCACGGTCCTGTTCGAGGGCCGCCGCCCGCGGGCCGTGCCCGAGGGCCCGGTGATCGAGAAGACGAACGGCACGGTCACGGCCCGCATCGACGGCGAGCTCGACCTGCAGGTGGAGCCGCTCTCGGAGCCGGCCGACCTCGGCGAGGCCGCGGTGAGCATCTGCCAGGTGCGCGGCGAGGCCGCCGGACGGACGGTCGACTGCCTGGGCACCCTGGCGGAGACGACCTCGGCGCCGCGCTGGGAGGAGCTCGACGCGCTGCGCACCGTGTCCGCGCTCGTGGACGCGGAGCACGCGTTGCTGCTCCTGGCCCGGCGACCGCGAGGCGCACTCGGCCACGGCGACGAACGGGTGAGTGCCACGCTGGTCGACGAGGGCACCTTAAGGGAGGTCGAGGAGGCGCGCCTGTCCACGGTGTACGACGGCGACGCTCGCCAGCGCAGCGCCGGGCTGGAGCTGTGGCTGCCGGGGGAGGAGTTCCCCCGGCGGGGCTCCGGGACCGTCCTGGCCGGCACCTCCCTCGCGATGGGCGAGCTCGAGGTGCACGCCGCGGTGTTTCGCTGGCAGATCGAAGGCCGCGAGGCCATCGGGGGCTACGAGCTCACCACCCGCACCGAACCTCCCGAGGCGGCATGACCCGAGCGCTGATCTGCGACTTCGGAGGGGTGCTCACCTCGCCGCTGCAGGCGGGCTTTCTCGCGTACCAGGAGGAGTCGGGCGTCTCGCTCGAGGAGCTCGGGACGGCGATGGCCAAGGCCACCGCGGAGCACGGCGACCATCCGCTGTTCGTGCTCGAGCGCGGCGAGATCAGCGAGGGCGAGTTCCGTGAGCGCATCGAGCGCCATCTCGAGCCCGAGTTCGACCTGAGCCGGCTGCGCAGCCTCTACTTCGACAATCTCGCCCCCAGCCGGGACATGATCGACTACGTGCGTGAGCTGCGCGGGCGCGGCGTGCGCACGGCCCTGCTCACCAACAACGTGCGCGAGTGGGAGCCCCTGTGGCGCTCCAAGCTGCCGGAGGTCGACGAGCTCTTCGAGGTGGTTGTCGACTCGGCCTTCGTGGGCCTGCGCAAGCCCGACCCGGCCATCTACGAGCTCACCCTGGAGCGGCTGGGCGACGGTGTCGCCCCGGCCGGCTGCGTGTTCGTCGACGACCTCGAGATCAACTGCGAGGCCGCGCGCTCGCTGGGGATGACGGCCGTGCGCTTCACCGACCCGGCGCAGGCGATCCCCGAGATCGAGTCAGCGCTGGAGGAGTAGCGCCGCGAGCGTCGTGCGCATCGCCGCTCGCGCTCGGTCGACGCCCAGCCCCTGGTGGGCGCGGTAGCCCTCCCAGGCCGGCCAGGCGGTGGCCGACACGAGCGCCGCCAGCAGCACCGCGCGCTCGCGACGCTCGAGCGGCTGGAGCTCGCGCCGGAACACCCGCTCGACCTCGGCCGCCGCACCGCGGCGCGCCGTGGTGAGCCAGCCGGCGACCACATCGGACTCGTGCTCCAGGAGCAGGGCCGCCCGGCGCACGGGGGTGATCTGCTCGAGGACGGCGGCCCGCTGAGCGGCGAAGTCGTCGATGCGCTCGGCGAGCGGGCGTGATGCGTCCACCGGGACGCTGGCCGTCACCACCCGCTCGTACTGACTGCGGGCCACCGCCTCGAACAGCGCCTCGCGGTCGGGGAAGTGCTGGAACACCGAGCGCTCGGACACCCCCGCCCGCTCCGCAATCCGCTCCGCGGTGGGTCGCAGCTCGCCGTCGGCGAGCAGGGTGAAGAGGGCGTCCACCAGGGCCTGGCGGGTGCGCTGGGCGCGGACCGTGCGCCCGTCGGTCTGGTCAGTGGCGCCGGATCCCATCGGAGAACAGAGCATAGAACCGTCGTTCACGTCTCTTTTTTCGGAAAGTGCGGGGAGTCTTCGCACTGGGGTATTGACCGCTGAGTGGCCTGCTGGTTCACTGCAACGCAGAGACGCGGACCTAGCGCAGAGAGCGAAGCCAAGGGGTTGTAAGGCTCGCCGCGCCGAACCGGAGGCCTCGGCCACCGGGGAGCGCACCCCAAGCGCGAAGTCTGCGTCTCGTTTTTTTTCTCTCAGGTGCCGGCGCGCTCCCGCAGCTCCTGCTTTGCCTTCCGGCGAAAGCGGACGATGCGGCTCATGTTCTGGCGGTAGCGCGCAAAGGTGGAGCCCGGCGGAAGTTCGAAGCCGCCCACCAGCCTGTGCGGGATCACGGCCCAGCCCCTCTCGTCCTCGATCAGGTCGCCGCGCACTTGGAAGTTGCGCTGCCAGATGAAGTCGGGATGGTGGTCGTGCGCGGTCAGGCAGGCCAGGCCGGGCTGGACCGGCAGCCCGGTCACGCCGCCGCCCAGTTCGATCCGCCGGGCCTCGCGATCGACGCTGATGGGGAGGCGCACCGCAAAGGGGAATCCGTCAGGCGCGACCAGCGACAACACCGCCTTGGGATAGAGCTTGCCCAGCTCGTCCATTCGCTCGTCCCACACCGACTCGCCGCCCTCGGTGGGAGCGTGTGCCGCCGGGGGCTCCTCGGCGTGACCCGAGCGGACCTCCTCCATGTGCGCGTCGAAGAGCCGTGGCTCGGTGGTGGGGTCTCCGTCCGCCCACACATAGATGCGCTCGGGGCGGACGTGCACGTAGATGCGCGTGTAGTACCAGTCGAACATGCGGGCGAGCGCCTTTGGTGGAGCCAGCTTGACCGTCTCCGGCAGCTTCTCGGCCGACTCGCGCTGGTAACGCTCTCGGTTCGCGTCGAGGTCGGCGTCGTCCACCTCCGCCGTCCCCTGAACGAGCACCTGCGGCGCGGAGGACAGTCCGCTGCCGGTGGGATCCGAGAACAGGAGCGCGACCTTCGGGTTCAGTCGGGCGTCCTTGGCCTTCTTCGGGTAGCCCAGCCCGGTGGTCAGGTCGATGCAGGGATCGCCGGCGCGGTAATAGGGCGTCACGGGCCAGGAGATCGGCTGGCCGCGCCGGTCCACCGTCGTGTACTCGGTGGTGATGAACGAGCTGAAGACCCGCTGGATGTCCTTCGGCAGCGACGAGGTCATGGCTATGCGCTAGTCAATCACGGGTGGTCTCGCCGGTCACCCCGCGCGTGCAAGCTCGTGATCCGCGCAGCCACCAGCTCTGGACCGCTGAGCATGCCGCCGTGCCCGTGGCCCTCGAGCCGATGTACGGTCGCCCGCGGCAGAGCCTCGGCGTAGGCGTCGGTCGAGCGCCGCGCCCAGTCCGGGCTCTCGCTACCCACCAGCATCTCGACAGGTAGCTCGAGGTCGTCCAGGTTCAGGCTCTCCAGCGCGAGCGTCGCCTCGGCGCGCAACTCACGAGGCACCGTGGGGAACACCTGCTTGCGCAGCTCCCACGCCGGGGTCTGGCGCAGCTGCTCGATCTCCTCGTGCGTGTAGCCACCGATCGCGTGCAGGAACTCGCTGACCGGCGTCTCGCGGTCACCAGCGGCGATCAGCGACTCCCAGCGGTCGGTCGTCTCGGGGTCGGCCAGCACGCCGCCCATCGGGGGCTCGTAGAGCACCAGCGAGGGCAGGCCGTGGATGCGCGCGGCGGCTCCGGCGGCCACCAGCGCTCCGTAGGAGTGGCCGAACAGGAGCGCTGCCTCGCCCGCGTCGGCCACGACCGCCGCCACGTCCTCGAACTCGCTCTCGAGCGTGTAGGCGCCCGAGCCGTCGCCCGAGTCGCCGCGGCCACGACGGTCGACGGCGATGACGGTGAAGCGCTCCTCTAGCAGCGGGCGCAGCATCGTGAAGCCCCAGCGCGCGGAGCCCGCCCCGTGCACCACCACCAGCGGGGGCCCGTGGCCAGACTCCTCACACGCGATCGCCACGCCCGACGGGGTCTCGACGTGTCGGAGCACGGGCGGGCAGCCTACCCCGCGCAGCCCGGCCGGCCCCACAGCCCCCTGCCCGCCTCCCGCGCCCGCCCCGCCACCTCGGCGAAGCGGTCCGCGTACTCCACGTTGGGCGGGACAGTCAGAACCTGGGCAAAGCCACGGGCGAGCAGAAGCCGGTTGAGGAAAGCCGTCGTGCGCAGCCGGCCGAGCCGGCTGCTTCGCCCACGACGCCCGCTCCCCAGCCACACGTAGGCCAGCGCCCGCCCGTAGCGGTCGCGCTCCTCGACCCCGAGCCGGTACCGCACCGGCGCCCCGATCGGCGCCACCCGCTCGACGAACGCCGACGACCGTCGTCCGAAGCACTCGTTTTCGCCGAACACCTCGGGAGTGTCCACCCCGATCAACCGCACCTTGCCGATACCGGACAGCCACAGGGTGTCCCCGTCCGTGTGGCGGGTGACGCGGGCTTCAGCGGTCCGGCCCGGGCCGGGACTGTCGTACAGGTCCTCTTCGGAGCACGCAACGAGCAATAGGGACGAGAAGAGCCCGAGAAACAGGAGCACTGAGACGCGTAGCGACACTTAGCCGAGCGAAAAGCGAGCATGGCAAGGACGCAGGCCGCGACGCGTGCCCTGGCACGCGAGCGGCCGAGGACGCAGCCAGGCGAAGCTTTGCAGCCGGCTAATTGTCGCTACCGAGGCGGTCCCAGCAATAGAGTTCAACGGCCTCCCCCGCCAGCTCCCTCAGCCGCTGATCCGACAGCCAGGGCAGAACGGTGTCCAGCGCCTGCTCCTCGCTGACACCCGCCTCGAAGGCGTCCTCGCCCTTGAAGCCGGCCGCGATCCGCAGCGCCTCGCGACGGTGCTCGCCCAGGCGGGCGAAGGCTCCGACCAGGAACTCCTTGTTGGCGATCGGCTGCCCGACTTCGAGCGAGGCGTGCCACGCGGCGAGTATCGACAGGTCGTCGTCGTCGAGCTCGTCGACCGCTTTGGCGTAGTGGACCTGCAGCTCGTCCTCCGGGATTTCGTCGACCCAGGCGCGCACGACCTCACCGAGCAGCTGACGGCGCGCTTCGCGCCCTACGCTCTCGGCGACGACCCTGATCGCTTCCTGTGGCTCGATGAAGCAGAGAGGCATCAGCCTTCGCTCTCCTCCGGTTGGCATGACGGACTGGTCGGAGAGTAGGACCCGGTCCTGACGGAAAGGCCTTCAGACCTCGGTTCGCAGCGTCATCTCGGGTCCGTGGGAGCAGAGCGCGTCGCGGCCGGGACAGTCGCCGCAGAGCCCCAGGTGCGGCTCTGCGGTGGGAGCGAAGCTCGCCTCCACCACCCCGCGGGCCAGCTCGAGCAGGTCACGCTCGAGCCGGTCGGCGTCCGCGCGGGTATAGGTGGCGATGGCGAGCTCATCGGGGCGCTCGAGGAAGCAGTGGGCCACCTCCACCCGCTCGGCGCCGGAGCGCAGCACGGCGAGGGCGTAGACGATGCGCTGGGTGGAGTAGGAGCCGGCCACCACCTGCTCCGGCTCTCGGTCGGCCAGCGGATCGCTCTTCCAGTCGACCACGAGGACGCCGTCGTCTTCGACGGCGTGGACGTCCACGACACCGTTGATGAGCAGGCTGCGCCCGCCCGCCCCGCGTGGCGTGAGGGTGAAGGCGAAGGGCAGCTCGGTGCGCACCCGCTGCGCGCCGGCGATTCGCTCCCGCAGGCGCGAACCAGCCACTCGCTCGACCATGTGACGCAGATCGGCCACCACCTCAGCCGCGGCCGTGGCGCCGTGACCCTCCACCAGTCCCGCGACGTCGGCCTCCCCGGGCACGGCCGGCCGGCCGAAGTCGAGCCGCTCGAGCAGCTCGTGGACGAGCGAGCCCCGCAGCAGCGGGCTCATCCCCGACACCGTCTCGCCGTTCCTCGCCGGCTGCGGGGAATCGACCGGCGCAAGCCGGAGCGCGCGCTGCAGGTAGAAGCGGTAGCCACAGCGGCGATAGTCCTCGAGGCCCGAGTAGCTGAGGCGGCTCACCGGCAGCGCCCGTGGGGCGGGCAGCACGCCCAGCTCGAGCACCGGCTGCTGGTGGCCGGGCTCGGCCGCGGGCTGCTCTCGGACGGGGGCCCGGTCCGCCGGCGGCAGGAGCTCGTCGAGCGTCTCTGGGGTGAGGCGGGTGAAGCGGACCCGGACCTCGCGGCCCTCGCGCTCGTCCACGTGCACGCCCTCGGCTGCATCGTCCGGCAGATCGGGGCACAGGCCGCGCCAGATCCAGCGCATCGGCTCCGAGAGATCGGACGCCGCGTGGCGCTTCTCCAGGTCGGTGGCTCCGCTGAGGATCAGGTGCTCCTGGGCCCGGGTGGCGGCCACGTAGAAGATGCGCCGTTCCTCCGCCTCGGCCACCAGCTTGCCCTCCGCCTTCATCTGCTCGAGGCGCTCCGAGTCCACGGCGCCACCGAGCCCGGCCAGGCGCAGGCCCACCGTGCCGTCGTCGGAGATGCGCAGCGTGCCCTCGTCGTCGCGCCCCTCCTTGCCCAGGTCGCACACGCACACCACCGGGAACTCGAGCCCCTTGGCCCGGTGCACGGTCATCATGCGCACGGCGTCGAGCGCCTCCGCCTCGAGCGGCGCCTCCCCCTCTCGAGCCTGGAGCACGTCGCGCTCGGCCACGGCGTCGACGAAGCCACGCAGGTCGCGGCCCTCGTCGGCCTCGAACTCGCGGGCCATCCTCATCAGCTTGCGCACGTTGGCCATCCGCCTCACGCCCCCGGGGAGCCCGAGCAGATGCCGGTCGTAGCCCGTGGCCGTGACCGCGCGGTCGATCAGGGTCTCGAGCGACACCTGTCCCGCCCTCCGACGCTCCTCCTCGAGCCGCTCGACCAGGGTGGCGAGCCGCCGGCGGTCCCGCTCGGGCAGGACGTCCAGCAGCTCGGCGTCCGGCTCGCTGACGGTCCACCACGCGTCGCGCCCCGAATCTCGAGCCCGCAGCCCGATCAACGCAACCGCGTCGAGGGAGAGGCCCCCGAGCGGCGAGGCGAGCACCGAGTAGACGGCGAGCTCGTCGAGCGGGTTGGCCAGCGCGGCGAGCCAGTGCCGAAGATCGGACACCTGCTGCTGGGCGAAGTAGCCGCGGCCGCCGACCACATGCGCCGGGATGCCGCGCTCTTCGAGAGCGCGCTCGAAGAAGCCCATCGCGGTGGTGGCGCGAAACAGCATGACCACGTCGCCGTACGACCACGGGCCGCCGCTGGTGAGCTCGTCCACCCGCTTGGCCATCAGCCGGGCCTCGGCTGCCCGCCACACCGGCGCGCCGCGCAGGGAGACGCCGAAGGGATCGGCCGCCGGGTCGAGCACTCGCTCCCAGTGCGGCTTGGGCTTGTCCACCACCAGCAGCTCCACGCAGGGCTCGAGGCGAGGCTCGGTTGCCCGAGCGGCGGGACCTTCGGTGAGAGGCTCGAAGTCAGCACCCCAGGTGCGCTCGAATGTGAGGTCGACGGCGTCGATGACCTCACCGCGGGACCGGAAGTTGACGGTGATGCCGCGCGCCTCGCCCCGCTCCCGCGCCCGCTCGTGGTGCTCACGAAAGACGCCCACATCGGCATTGCGGAAGCGGTAGATCGACTGGTTCTCGTCCCCGACCCGGAACAGGTTGTCCCGCGACAGCAGCTCGAGCAGCTCGTTCTGGAGCCGGTTGGTGTCCTGGAACTCGTCCACCAGCACGTGGCTGAAGCGACCGGCGTAGGCCTCGCGCAGTCCCTCGTCGCCGGCGAGCAGGTCGCGGGCCACCAGCTCGAGGTCCTCGAAGTCGAGGCCGGAGCGCTCGCGCTTGGCCCGTTCATAGCCCTCGCCGTAGAGGTCGAGCAGCGAGCGCAGCAACGCGTGGTCGCGGGCTTCGCGCTGCGCCAGGGCGAGCGAGCGCAGGGCGCCGTGGGCGGCCCGGTACTCCTCACACGCCTCGGTGGAGACAGCCTTGGCGCTGCCCTTGAGCTTGATCTCGTCGAGGCTGGTGGCCTCCGGCGCCGTGCCCGCCGGGAGCGAGCCGAGCAGCTCGAGGGCGGCCTCCAGGCAGCCGATGGCCGTGGTCACCGATGCCGAGGACGGCGCCAGGGCGAGCTCGGCGAGTGCTGCGCGGGCCGCCGCCTCGAGCCGCTCGTGCTCGCCCGCGGGGGCCGGGGGGTGCGTGTCCTCCAGGGTCGGCCGGCGCTGCCCGCGGCTGCGCAGGTGGGAGTGGACGGTGCGCACCATGTCGCGGAGGCGGTCGGGAGTGTGCGCGGCCACCATCTCGATTCTCTCGGGGTCCTCGCCCTCCCCCATGAAGGCCTCGAGTGCGCCGTCGAAGGCGTCGAGAGCCAGCCGCTCGGCCTCGATCTGGTCGAGCACCCGGAAGCCGGGATCGATGCCCGCGCTGAGCGCGTGGGCGCGCAGCATGCGCGAGCAGAGGCCGTGGATGGTCGAGATCCAGGCGCTCTCCGCGGCCCGTGCCTCCTCGCGGCGGGCGAGGTCGAGGAAGCGGCGGCGCACCCGGCCCTTCATCTCCTGCGCGGCCTTCTCGGTGAAGGTGATGGCGAGGATCGACTCCACGGCCACGCCGTCGTCCAGCACGGCCCGCACGAAGCGCTCGACGAGCACGGTGGTCTTGCCCGTGCCCGCGCCGGCCCGCACCAGCAGCGAGCCCGAGCGGCGCTCCACGGCCTCGGTCTGTTCGGGGGTGAGGTCGCTCATTGCTCGCTCCGGCAGATCGAGGGGTAGCGACAGCCCCCGTTCCAGTCGCAGCTGTCGGGCTTGGCGCACAGCTGCCCGGCACGCATCAGAGCGTCGGTGTCACGGATGCGCGCGAGCGCCCAGTCGAGTGTCTCGCGGAACTGCTCGGAGTCGCGCCGGTCGGTGTCGAAGAAGCCCGAGCCGAGCTCCTCGACATCGGCGGCCACCATTCCCCTGGGCCGGGGGTCCTTGTTGCCGAGGGCCACGTAGACCCCGCCCGCCGCGCGCAGCCCGAGCAGCCGCTCCACCACCAGCATGTACAGCGCCGCCTGGAAGCGGTTCTCCTTCTCCCAGCTCGCGACCTTGTAGCGGTCGACTCGCTTGCTGCCCTTGTAGTCGAGCACGAGCGCCATGCCGTCGCTCACGTCCACCCGGTCGATGCGCCCGCGCACGCGCAGCCCCTCGGCGATCTCGACCGGCTCGTCGCCCTCGGCCATGCCGAAGGTCAGCTCGAACCGGTCGGGCTCGAACTCGCTGTCGGAGTCGGCCTCGGCGCGCAGATAGCGCAACAGGTCGAATTCGAGCCGTCGCGCCGCCGCCTTCACGCGTGTCTGCTTCGGGGACAGCTGGAAGTCGCCCCTGCGCTGGTGCAGCTCCGCGAGGAGGATGCGTTCGGCGCGGGCGAGGTTGGCGTGGGTCACCCGGCGCTCGCCCGTCTCGTCGGCCAGCCGGCGGAAGGTGTGCTCGAGCACCGAGTGCGCATAGTCGCCGCGCACCATCGCCTCCGGGTCGGGCGCGAGCTCGTCGGGCCTCAGCAGGCTCTCCACCAGCCACTTGACCGGACAGTCGGCGAACCGCTCCAGGGCGCCGGCCGACACCGCTTCGCGCGCCGCCAGGCGCGCCAGCAGCGGAGCTTCGGTTAGGGGTCCGGGCTCCGGCTCGGGCCGGGTCGGCCCCATCGCGGCCAGCGCCCGGTCCCACTCGGCCGCGGTGGGCGCCGAGTCGGGGCTCCAGGTCACGTCGGCCAGCGAGCGCTCGCGGAGCTCCGGTTCGCCGGCGAGCAGGTCGCTCACGTCGTCGACGAAGAACGACCTCGCCTCCGGGTTGCCCTCCTCGTCGCTCGAGCGCGACGACAGCACGAGCAGCCGCTCCGCCCGCGAGGCGCAGACGTAGAACAGGTAGCGCTCGCGGTCGAGGCGGTCCTCGCGCACCGGGAGCAGCAGTCCGCTGGCGGTGGCGATCGCCCGGCGGTCCTCGTCGGACAGGAACGGCTCCGGCGCCGCTCCGCGCGGGAACTCGCCCTCCTGCAGGCCGCAGACGAACACGGCCTCGAAGCGCCGGGCGCGGATCGACTCCGGCGAGGCCACCTGCACGCGGTCGGGCTGAGGGACATCGCCCACGTGGACCTCGAGCTGCTCGAGCACCCGGTGGACCCGGGCGGCGTCGGGCGGGCGCGGGCCGCCCCGCTCGAGGAGGGCACGCAGCTCCCCGAGGGCCGACTGGCCTGCGCGGAGGGCCCGGGCCTCGTCGAGCTCCGGGCCGGTGAGCACGGCCGCCCTGCGCTCGTGGGCCACGGCGAACAGCCGGCCGAGGCGGCCTTCCAGCTCGGCCACCAGCGCGGCGCCGTCGCGCGCGTCGCGGAGCCGGTCGAGCTCATCGAGCGGCCAGCGCTCCTCCTCCCACAGGCGACGGGCCTGATCGGCCGTGTGGGCTCCCTGCTTGCGCACCTCCGCCTCGAGTCGGTCGGCCAACCCGGGCAGCCGCAGCAGCCCCGGGGTGCGCAGGTAGGCCAGCAGGTCCTGCGCGCCGCCGCCCAGCAGGGCGCAGCGGATCAGCGCCAGCAGGCCGCGGCCGACGCCCGTGTGCCCGAACGGCACCGAGCGATCGATCGAGTAGGGAATGCCGTAGGCCCCGAAGACCTGCTCGAGCAGGGACGCGTAGCGGCCCGGCTCCCGGAAGACCACGGCCAGGTCACCCGGGCGCACTCCCTCCCGCAGCAGGCCGAGGACGCGGACGCCGGCCAGCTCCACCTCCGCGCGCTCGCCGCCGGCGGAATGCAGCGAGATCGCCGTGCCCGGCTCCACTCCCGCCCCCGGCTCCTCGAACAGCAGCCGCTCGAGATGATGGAGAGCGCCGCGCGAGCCGCTCGCGTAGTGCTCGTCGACGGGGGGCAGCACCTGCTCCTGCGCGCCACGAGCCAGCAGCTCCTGGCGGATGCCCGCCGTGGCCCTGAAGGCCTCGCGCCCGGGCTCGAAGGGCAGCGAGACCGTCACGTCGGCGCCGCAGCGGGCGGCGATCGTCTCCAGGGCGTCGAGCTCCAGCAGCGTGAAGTCGTCGAAGCCGTAGACGAACAGGGGCGTCGAGCCCCACGCCCCCGGCGCCTCTCTCAGGGCGTCGAGCGCTCGCCACGCGTACAGCTCGGGATCCGCCAGCCCGGCCGCATCGAGCCCGCTGCGGTAGCCGCGGTAGACGGCGGCCACCTCCTCCGCGTAGGGGCGACGCGGACCATCGCCGCTCCAGTCCCGCAGCGCACGGGTGAGGCGTGCCGGATCGACCATGGAGCGCTGCAGCTCGGCCACGAAGCGGGCCGCCGCGCGCACGAAGCCGGGCTGGCCCGCCGACTCGGCCATCACCGTCAGCTCGATGCGACGCACCGCTTCCTCGACGATCAGCTCGCGCTGGAGCTCCGAGGCCACGCGGGCGCTGTAGCCCGCCCGGCGCGCGATCTCCTCGAACAGCCAGCGGAAGCGCAGCACCCGCGTTCCGAACACCGCGCCGCGCTCGGCCAGCTCGCGCTGGGCGTGCTCGACGTCGCCGAACGCGGGAACCACCAGTATCGGCTCGTCGTCGAGACGAGCCCTCAGTCCACCCAGCACGGCTCCTGCCTTTGCGGCGTTGGCCGGACCGGTGACGAGCGTCAGCGGCATTCGATCACCCGGAGGGAGTCCGAATCAGCCCTCGCTCTCTGACGCGAGGACACCCTGGCCGGCGGCCGCCTCGAGTGCCTGGACGAAGCGGCCGGCCGGCAGCAGCACCGGCGCCTCCTGAAGCTCCCAACCGCGGTTCGGACGCATCACCCAGCGCGCGATGCGCAGGCGATCGCCATCCAGGCGCTCGACGCGCAACTCGTCGCGCAGATCGCCCGAGCGACCGGAGCTGGCGCCGTACCCGCCTGCAGTCGTGGCCGGCTGCTCGTCCAGGGCAGGCAGGTCGATGAGCTTGAGCTCGGCCGCCTCGGCCAGCAGGCCCGGAAGGTCATCGAGCGCGACCACCGGCGCCCCGCGCACGAGCGTCCCGGCATGCCAGGAGGCCAGGCGCAGCCCGCCCGGCACCTTCTCGAGGCGCACCTCGCGGGCGTCGTCGTAGGGACCGGCCGCGGCGAACACGCCGCGAGAGATCTGCGGTGCCGCCGGGCCGCTGCGTGAGCCGCCACCGGTCTTACGCCGGGTGCCGGCGCCGGCAGAGCGCGAGCGGCTGGGCTTGAGATTGGGGTCGAGCACCGTTCCCTTGGCGCAGATCGGGCATTCGGCCGTGTAGCGATTGTGGCGGCAGAAGACGGGCACGCCGGCAAATCTAGCTTGGCCGCCGGGCCCATCAAAGAGGGCCTCCTGCCACCATCGTGGCCATGCACACGGTCGTGATCTCCGACCTCCACCTGGGCTCGCTCGCCGGGGCCGACCTGGGCGCTGGTGCGGGAGCGCGTGCGCGCCTGACCGAGGCCCTCGACGGAGCGGACCGGCTGGTCCTGCTGGGCGACGTGCTCGAGCTGCGCGAACGGCGCCTGGCGGACTCGCTCGCGTACGCGCGGCCCTTCTTCGAAGCCGTCGGCGAGGCCCTGGCGGGGCGCCGGCTCGTGCTGGTGCCCGGCAACCACGACCACGCTTTCACCGAGCCCTGGTTGTCGCGGATGCGGGTCGAAGGCGGCACGCTGGCCACGGAGAACGAGTGGCCGGTGGAGGCCGGAGACGGGCTGGCCGGCCGGATGGCCGCGCTGATGCCCGACGTCGAGGTCCGGGTCGCGTACCCCGGCCTGTTCCTCAGGCGCGGCGTGTTCGCCACCCACGGGCACTACCTCGACCTCCATCTCACCGTGCCCCGCCTCGAGTCGATCGCCGCCGCCGCCATGGGCCGCATGACTCGGCGCGGCCACAGCGTGGCCTCGGCGGCCGACTACGAGGCCGTGCTCGCTCCGATGTACGCTTTCTACGACCGGCTGGCCGAGGCGGCGCCGCCGTCGGCGCTGAGGCGCGGCGGCACACTCTCACGGGGGGTCTGGGAGAGCGTGAACGGACACGGGCGCGCGGGACGGGTGCTGCTCGGGCGGGTGGCCATCCCGGCGGCGGTGGCCGCGCTCAACCGCGCGGGCCTCGGGCCGCTGAGCGCCGAGCTGACCGGCGAGGAGCTGCGCCGCGCCGGCCTGAAGGCCATGGCGCTGGTGGCCGACAGGCTGGCCCCGGGGGCCGAGCACGTGATCTTCGGCCACACGCACCGTCCTGGCCCTCTCCCGGGCGACCATCCGGCAGAGTGGCGCACGCCCGCCGGTACACGCCTCTGGAACACGGGAGCCTGGCTCCATGAGGCCTCGTTCATGTCCCGGCCGGACCGGCGCAATCCGTACTGGCCCGGGACGATCCTGCGGCTCGAGGACAGCGGCGCCCCGAGGCTCGAGAACGTGATCGACGAGCTGCCGGTAGAACTCACGCATGCCCGCCTCTGAGGCAACGACGCTCGACGCCGGCGGGCGCGAGCTGCGCGTGTCGAGCCACGATCGCGTGATCTTCCCGGAGACCGACCGCTCGGCGGCGGTCACGAAGCTCGACGTGGTCGAGTACTACCTCGCCGTCGAGGAGGGCATCATGCGCGCGCTCGGGCGGCGGCCGACGACGCTCGAGCGCTGGCCGAAGGGCGTGCATCCGGGCATCGTGGTCTCGACTCGCGAGAAGGGCGGGGGCGACGCCTTCTTCCAGAAGCGCGTCCCGAAGGGAGCTCCGGACTATCTCGAGACAGCCCGGATCGAGTTTCCCTCCGGGCGCCACGCGGACGAGATCTGCCCCACGGAGATCGCCGTCGTCGGCTGGGCGGCCCAGATGGGCACGATCACCTTCCATCCCTGGCCGGTGCGCCGCGAGGACGTCGACCACCCGGACGAGCTGCGCCTCGATCTCGACCCGCAGCCCGGAACGGACTTCGCCGACGCGGTCCGCGCCGCGGGAGAGGCGCGCGGGCTCCTGGACGAGCTCGGCTACGCCGGCTTCCCGAAGACCTCGGGAGGCCGTGGAGTCCACATCTACGTGCGCATCGAGCCGCGCTGGACGTTCACGGACGTCCGTCATGCGGCGATCGCCTTCGGGCGGGAGCTCGAGCGGCGCCTGCCGGGCGAGGTCACGACCAAATGGTGGAAGGAAGAGCGCGGCGAGCGCATCTTCGTGGACTACAACCAGAACGCGCGCGATCGGACCATCGCCTCGGCCTACAGCGTCCGGCCCAGGCCGGGAGCGCCGGTCTCGGCGCCGGTCACCTGGGACGAGCTGACGGAGGTCCAGCCCGAGGACTTCACCGTCGCGACAATGCCGGCGCGCTTCGCCGAGGTGGGCGACCGGCACGCCGCTATCGACGACGTGGCGCATTCGCTCGAGCCGCTCCTCGAGCTGTACGAGCGCGACGAGGCCGAGGGTCGCGGGGACATGCCCTACCCGCCCGACTATCCGAAGATGCCGGGAGAGCCCAAGCGGGTCCAGCCGTCGCGCGACCGCGACCGCAAGCGGACCGACTAAGACTGCGGCAGCTTCTTCGCGCCCCGCTTCGTGACCGGAGCCGAGGGCGGCGGCACCACCGGCCCGATGTCCCCGTCCGGCGCCTCGTCCAGGTCGACCATCACCGGGGCGTGGTCGCTGGGACCCTTGCCCTTGCGGGCCTGCCGGTCGATCCAGGCCGCCTCCACTCGAGCGGCCACCGTCTCGCTCGCCAGGACCAGATCGATCCGCATGCCCAGGTCCTGGTGGAACATGCCCGCGCGGTAGTCCCAGTAGGAGAACACCCGCTCTCCCGGCCAGCGGTCCCGGACGACGTCGTGGAGGCCGACTCCCTGTAGCTGCGCGAGCGCGTCGCGCTCGGGCTGCGTGACGTGGGTCTGGCCGGCGTAGGCCTCGGGATCGAAGACGTCGTCGTCGGTGGGCGCGATGTTCATGTCGCCGCAGACGACGACATCGTCCGGGCCGGCGGCCACCTGCTCGCGCAGGGAGGCGAGCCAGGCGAGCTTGTAGCGATAGTGCTCCGAGTCGGGCTCACGCCCGTTGGGCACGTAGACCGAGACCACCCGGATGCCGTCGCACGTGGCCGACACAGCCCGCGCCTCGGGCTCCGGGAACCCGGGACCGCCCGGCAGCCCGGCCACCACGTCCTCCAGCCCCACGCGTGAGAGGATCGCGACGCCGTTCCACGCCGCCTCGCCGTGCGCGGCCACCGCATAGCCGCGCTCATCGAGCTCGCTGCCGAGCAGCTCGTTGAACGCGTCGTCGGTGAGCTTGGTCTCCTGCAGGCAGACCACGTCCGGGCGCCGCTCGTCCAACCAGGGCAGCAGCCGCGGCAGCCGCTGCTTGACCGAGTTGACGTTCCAGGTGGCGATCCGCATCGGCCTACTTCGCGTCCCCACCGAGCATCGCGGCGAGCTCGTCGAGCACCTTCTGCTCCTCGTCGGAGACCTCCTTGCCGCCGATGCCGAGGAAGCCACCCTCCTTGTGGGCGTGGGCCACCGTGTCGGCCAGGCCGAGGAGAAACTGCCGGTAGGCCGCGGCTTCCTCCGGGGTGGCCTTGTCCGCCACCAGGTCCGTGGCCTCGCGCAGCCGCTGCGGGGCCTGCTCCCTGAGCCCCTCCAGCGATCCGAATTGCTTCGGGTCGACCTGAGGCGGCGTGGCCACGAGCTGGTCGATCAGCTCCACGCCCGCGCCCTCCTTGCGGGCTTCTTTGTACGCGCGCCCGAGGGACAGGCTCTCGCGAATGGTCCCGCCGCGGTCGGCCGCGATCACGAGCATCGCCGCCAGGGCGGGCGCCTCCGTGATCGTCGACCACTCCTCCGCGTTGAATGCCGCCTTGCTCGTCATCGGTCGACCTCCGGTCGTGGCTGACTGCCTGCGAGTCTCGAAGGATATGGACGACAAGGTGAATCTCGCCGGCAAGCTCGCGCTGCTCGACAGGCCCTACAGCCCGGGCATCGTCGGCTATCTCAACGACTACAAGCTCGCGGTGGTCAAGGCCCACGGCGAGTTCACCTGGCACAAGCACGAGGAGACCGACGACTTCTTCCTCGTGCTGTCAGGGCGGCTCACGATCCGCATGCGCGACCGCGACGTCGAGCTGAGCGAGGGCGAGCTGTTCGTGGTGCCCCGGGGAGTCGAGCACTCCCCGGTGGCCGACGAGGAGGCCCACGTGCTGCTGATCGAGCCGAGGGGAACCCGCAACACGGGCGACGCGGGCGGGAAGCTGACGGCGCAGGAGCGGGAGATCTAGCCATCTGACGCGATTGGACCCGTTCGGCGGCTAGAGTCATCCGTTTGATGTTCGACGGTCCCGCGAACGAGACTCCGAGCCGCACTGGCCGCGTCTGGATGCTCGCCGACAAGCCCCGCGAGCCGGAGCTCGTGTTCTCGTTCCCCTTCGACGAGGAGCTGAACGAGGCGGTCAAGGGGCTGCCCAAGCGCTGGTTCGACTGGCGCCGCAAGCACTGGCGCGTGCCCGCCGATCCGCGGGTGTCGAAGGCGATCGAGCGGCTGCTGGAGCGTTTTCCCGATCTGGTCCCCGCGCCCGAGGTCCTGGCCTGGCTGAGTGACTCCGACCGCTTTCGCGCTGTCGCGTCGGTGCTGGTGCACGAGGGCGCGGGCGCCTTCGTGCTGCGCGTCCTGTCGGGCGAGCCGCCCGAGGAGCTGGAGGCCGCGGTGGAGGTGGCTCAGGACCGGCTCGTGATTCCGTTCAGCGAGGACAGCGGCGAGCTGGTGCTGCACCTCGAGGGGCTTCAGCTCGACGACCTGGCACGGACCTCCGCCCGCGAGCTGCGGGCCGGTGGGCGGCCGGCGCCGGCGGAGCTCACGCTCGGCATCGGCGACGACGGAGAGCCCGAGGTCACTCTGTTCTCCGGCTGGGACCCCGCACCCGCGCGCGCCTTCAAGAGGATTCCCGAAGCCCACCCGGTGGCGCGGGCCGGCCGCTTCTACACCCGCAGCGGATCCTGGGGCGTGGGCGTGCCGGCCGACCCCGCGTTGGCGCTCGAGCTCACCGGCTTCGTGGACGACCACCCCAGAGTGCGCATCGACGAGGCGGTGGGCGACCTGCTCGGCGAGCTGCGGGAGGAGCACGAGCGCGCGTCCGCCACGGTGGCGCTGTCCTACGCCGAGGACGCCGAGCTCGACGGGCTGACGCTCGGCGGCGAGCTGCACCCCTTCCAGCGGGCGGGCGTCCGCTACGCGCTCGAGCGCCGTCGCACCTTCATCGCCGACGAGCAGGGACTCGGCAAGACCGTGCAGGCCCTCGCGGCCCTTGAGCACGACGAAGCCTTCCCGGCCGTGGTGATCTGCCCCGCGAGCATGAAGCTCACGTGGGAGCGCGAGACCAACCACTGGCTTCCGGCGCGCAGCGTGACGGTGCTCGAGGGACGGGCGGGCTCCGGCTGGAGCGAGGAGGCCGAGCGCGCCGACATCCTGGTCCTCAACTACGACATCCTCGAGGCACACGCCGACCGGATCGCGAGACGCGGGCTGCAGGCGCTCGTGCTCGACGAGTCCCACTACGTGAAGAACCCCGGCGCCCAGCGCACCAAGGCGGCGCTGGCGCTCGCCGCCCACCTCGATGACGACGCGTTGCGCCTGGCGCTCACCGGCACGCCCATCCTCAACCGGCCCGAGGAGCTCGTCTCGCAGCTGCGCGTGCTCGGCCGCCTGCGCGAGTTCGGCAGCGGCGCCCGCCTGATGCGCCGCTTCCGCGACGCGGGCAGCGACGACCGGCTGCACTGGAATCTTCGCGCTCGCTGCTACGTGCGGCGCACGAAGCGCCAAGTGCTCCCCCAGCTGCCGGCCAAGCGCCACGACGGCGTGCCCGTCGCTCTTTCGAACGAGCAGGAGTACCGGCTGGCCGAGCAGGACGTGATCGCCTGGCTGCAGACGCTTCCGCTCGACCTGCGCACGCTCGACGCCAAGATCGCCTCGGCGTTGCGAGCCGAGCAGCTCGTGCGGCTCAACCACCTGCGTCAGCTCGCCGCGGCGGGCAAGCTGCCCACCGCCCTCGCCTGGATCGCGGACTTCCTCGAGTCCGGGGAGCCGCTCGTGGTGTTCGCCGACCACGTGGCCATCCAGCGCGCCCTGCTCGACCGCTTCCCCGACGCGCCCCACATCCTGGGCAGCGACAACTCGACCAACCGGCAGCGGGCGGTGGACGCCTTCCAGGAGGAGGACGGGCCCCAGCTGATCGTCTGCTCGCTCAAGGCCGCGTCGCAGGGCATCACGCTCACGCGGGCGTCCAACGTGGCCTTCCTCGAGCTCGACTGGACTCCCGCCCGGCACGACCAGGCCGAGGACCGACTGCACCGGATCGGCCAGGACAGCGCCGTCACCGCCTGGTACCTGCTGGCGCCGGACACGATCGACGAGACCATGGCCGAGCTCCTTCAGCGCAAGCGCAGCGTGATCAACGCCGTCACGGACGGCCAGGTGCGCGACGACGAGCGCGTGGTCGACGCCGTGGTGCGTGAGCTGCGCGGCCGCCGGCCGGGCGAGCTGCGCGTGGTGGCTTAGGCGCGGCTCAGGCCGGAACCGGAATGCGGACCGGCGAGCTCAGCGTGTACGCCGCCTCGTCGAACTCGCGCAGGTGGCGCCGGAAGGGCCACGTGTAGCTCGGCCACAGCGTCGAGTTGTGACCGTTGCGATCGATGTAGTAGCTGTCGCAGCCGCCCGACACCCAAACCGTGCCCTCGGTCATCCGCTCGAGCCGCTCGCCCCAGGCGGCCTGGGCCTCGGGGCGGACCTCGACGGTCCTGGCCCCGCGCCGGCGCAGCGTGCGCAGGGCGTCCAGCACGTACTCGATCTGCGACTCGATCATGAACACGATCGAGTTGTGGCCGAGGCCGGTGTTGGGGCCGACCATGAAGAACAAATTCGGGTAGCCGGTGACCGCGGTGCCCTTGTAGGCGGCGGGCGAGCCGGCCCAGACGTCGGCCAGCGCGCGGCCGTCGCGACCGCGGATCATCTCGGCGATCGGGATGTCGGTCACGTGGAAGCCGGTGCCGAAGATGATCGTGTCCACCTCGCGCTCCGTGCCGTCGGCCAGCACGATCGAGCGGGCCCGCACCTCACGTATGCCCTCGGTGACCACCTCGACGTTCGGCTGGACGAGTGCCGGATACCACTCGTCGGTGGGCAGGATCCGCTTGCAGCCGATGGCGTAACGCGGCGCGAGCTTCTCGCGCAGCTCGGGGTCGGCGACCTGGCTGCGTAGGTGTGAGAGCGCCATCCGCTCCACGAAGTGGCCGGTCCGCGGACGGCGAAACTGGAGAACGAAGCTCTCCCGGGCCCAGTAGATCGCCGCGCGCATGGCCCTCTGGGCGGCCGGGAGGGCGCGGTAGAGCGCGCGCTCGAAGCCGCGCATCGGGCGGTTGTTGTGCGGCACGACCCACGGCGGTGTGCGCTGGAACACGTGCAGCTGCTGGACCTCGGGCTGGATCCTGGGCACGAACTGGATCGCCGACGCCCCCGTGCCGATCACGGCCACCCGCTCGCCGGCGAGCTCGTGCTCGTGATCCCAGCGGGCGGAGTGGAAGCTCGTGCCCTCGAAGCTCTCCAGCCCGGGCAGGTCGGGGATGCTCGGATCCGACAGCGGCCCCTGGCCGGCGATCACGACGTCCGCGGTGAGCTCGCCCTGGGAGGTGTCGAGGCGCCAGCGCGCCTCGCCCTCGTCCCAGTCGGCGCCCAGCAGCTCGTGATCGAAGCGCACGTGTGGCAACAACCCGTGGCGCTCGGCGCAGCCGCGCAGGTACTGGAGGATCTCCGGCTGCGGCGAGAAAGTGGCCGACCAGCCGGGGTTGGGCGCGAACGAGAACGAGTAGAGGTGCGACGGCACGTCGCAGCGGCAGCCGGGGTAGGTGTTGTCGCGCCACGTGCCCCCGATGTCATCCGCGCGCTCCAGCAGCACGAAGTCGTCGTGGCCCTCCTGCTTGAGCCTGATCGCCATGCCGAGGCCGGAGAAGCCGGTGCCGACGATGACCACGTGGTGATGCGCGCCGCTCACGTGAATCGCCTCAACCCGGGGAGCAGCAGCTCCACAGTCCAGTCGGCCAGCCGCTCGATCGGCTCGTCGGGGTGCTCCCACATCCAGTGGGCCACGCCCTCGTAGGCGGAGTTGACCGCGTGGGCCACCATCTCCAGCTCGCGCTCGTCCACCGTGCCCGGCGCCATCTCCTTCAGCAGCTCGAGCACCAGCGCGGCCTGACGACGGCGTACCTCGACCGCCGTATCGGAGAAGCGGCCCTCCATCATCAGCTCCCAGGCCACCCGGTGGTCGGCGGCGAAGCGCAGGAACGCGAGCCCGCCGGCCCGCAATCGCGCCTCGGGCTCGTGCTCGGCCCGCACGGCTTCGGCCACCTGTTCCGCGAGGTAGTCGGCGGAGCGCTGCAGGCAGGCGCGGAACAGCCCGTCCTTGTTGCCGAACAGCTCGTAGACGATCGGCTTGGTCACGCCGGCGCGGCGGGCCAGCTCGTCCATGGATGCGCCCTGGTAACCGCGCTCGGCGAACAGCTCCTCGGCCAGCTCCACCAGCTGGTGCTCACGCACCTGCCGGGGAACCCGGCCGTGCTGGAAGTCCTCGATGCGGGAGCTGGCCGTCGTCACCTACCGACGGTAGGTTACTGTGGGTAGCCAGCGGGCGTCAAGCTGTGGCCGGCTCGGCCTCCGGCTTGGCGGGACGGGAAGTCTCCGCCTCGGCGCGCTCCTCCTCGGACTCGCCCTTGGGCGGCTCCTTGGCCCAGTCCTCGTCGAACTCCACACGCCACTTGCCCTCCTCGACCTGCTCGAGGCGCAGCTTGGCGCGGAAGGTGCGCCCGGCCCGGCTGCGGAAGCCGGTGACCGGCTTCTCGGTCCGCCCCACC
Organism: uncultured Thermoleophilaceae bacterium; assembly: GCA_963751105.1. Classification (GTDB taxonomy): domain Bacteria; phylum Actinomycetota; class Thermoleophilia; order Solirubrobacterales; family Thermoleophilaceae; genus JACVRW01. The sequence continues at coordinate 2,338,592 of CAVVTG010000002.1, forward strand.
CCCGGCTCCTCGCCGCGCTCGCGCGAGGCCTTCAGGGAGGCGATCAGCTCCTTGGCGACCGCCACCGGCAGCGACTTGCCTGCCTTTTTCTTCCAGATCACGAAGCCGCAGCCCGGGTCCTCGCGTGACCAGCACGAGTAGCCCTTGCGGTTCTCGTTGATCTCGCGGCCGCAGACGGGGCAGGGCCCGAGCTTGGCTCGCTCGATGCGAACGCCCTTGAGCTTGTCGAGCTCTTCCACAGTCTCCGTCGTGAACTTCGCGATGTCGCCCATGAAGGCGTCGTGGCTGTCCTCGCCGCGCTCGATCAGACCCAGGCGCTTCTCCCAGTTGCCCGTGAGCTCGGACGACGTGAGCGGGTGTCCGTTGAGCAGCCGGATCACCTGGATCCCCTTCTCGGTGGCCACCAGGGCGCGGCCCTCGCGCTCGATGTACTCACGCCCGATCAGCAGCTCGATGATCCCGGCGCGGGTGGCGGGCGTGCCGATGCCGGAGTCCTTCATGGCCTCGCGCAGCTCGGCGTCCTCGATCTCCTTGCCGGCCGTCTCCATCGCGCCGAGCAGCGACGCGTCGCTGTAGCGCCGCGGCGGCTGAGTCTCCTTGCGCAGGAACTCGACCGAGCGCGTCTCCACGGTCTCGCCCTGGTCGAGCTTCGGCAGCAGCTGGTCGCCGCCGGAGTCGTCGTCGCCGCGCTCGCCCTCGGCCTGGTCGCCGTAGACCGCGCGCCAGCCGGGCTCCACGAGGCGCCGGCCGCTCGTCCTGAAAACCTGCTCGGCCACCGTGGTCTCCACCCGCGTGCGCTCGAACACGGCATCGGGGTGGAAGACGGCGAGGAAGCGCTTGGTCACCAGGTCGTACACCTTGAGCTCGTCCTGACCCATCTTCGACAGATCGTGCTCGGAGTTGGTGGGGATGATCGCGTGGTGGTCCTCGACCTTGGCGTCGTTGACCACGCGGTGCAGCGGCAGCTTGTCCAGCGAGGTCACGTACTCGGCCCCGCGCCGGTAGCCCGGGTTGTGACCCACGATCTCGGCGGTGGGCTTGATCTCGGCCACCATGTCGCCGGTCAGGTAGCGGGAGTTGGTGCGCGGGTAGGTGAGCGCCTTGTGCTCCTCGTACAGCCGCTGGGCGGCCGAGAGCGTCCGGCGCGCCGAGAAGCCGAGCAGCGTGTTGGCGTGGCGCTGCAGCGAGGTGAGGTCGTACAGGAGCTGCGCCTTCTCGCGCTCCTCCTTCTTCTCCAGCTTCGTGATCTCGCCGGGCCGGCCGCTGGCCGCCTCGACGATCGCCTTCGCCTCTTTCTCCGAGGGCAGGCGCCGCCCGCCGAGGTAGCGGCCGGTGTAGAGGCGCTCGCCGGTGGCCGCGAAGCGCGCCTCGACGAGCCAGTAGGGCTCGGGCTTGAAGGCACGGATCTCCTCCTCGCGGCGGGCGAGGAGGGCCAGGGTGGGCGTCTGGACCCGGCCGAGCGACACGGCGCCGTCGAACGCGGCCCGCAGGCGGATGCTGGCCGCGCGGGTGGCGTTCATGCCGACGATCCAGTCCGCCTCGGAGCGCGAGCGGGCCGCCTCCTCCAGCGGCTTCATCTCCTCGCCCGGGCGCAGCTGGCTGAAGGCATCGGCGATGGCGCTCTTGGTCATCGAGGACAGCCACAGCCGCCTGACCGGCTTGTGCACCGGGGCGGTCTCGTAGAGGTAGGCGAAGATGAGCTCGCCCTCGCGGCCCGCGTCGCAGGCGTTGACGATGTCCTCGATCTCGTCGTCGGCCATCAGCCTGTGGATCGCCTTGAGCTGCTTGGCCGCCCGATCGTCGTTGGGCACGAGCTTGAACTTCTCGGGCACGATCGGCAGGTCGGCGTAGCGCCACTTCTTCAGTTTCGGGTCGTAGGCCTCCGGCTCGGCCAGGCCGACGAGGTGCCCGACGGCCCACGTGACCACGTAGTCGTCGCCCACCAGGTGGGTCTTGTCCTTCGCGTTCTTGAAGGATCCGGGCAGGGCCGAGCCCAGGTCGCGAGCGACCGACGGCTTCTCTGCGATTACTAGGGTCTTGCTCATCGAACTCCCCAATCACCATACGCACATCGGCCGCCATAACGCCACGGGCTGGTGGCTCGAGGAGGCGGGCGGCGTGGAGCCTCGCCCCCCGCTGCGCGACTCGATCGACGCCGACGTGCTGGTCATCGGCGGCGGCTACACGGGGATGTGGACCGCATGGCAGCTCCTCGAGGCCGAGCCCGGCGCGCGGGTGGCGCTGTTGGAGGGCGACGTGTGCGGGCACGGCCCCAGCGGGCGCAACGGGGGCTTCTGCGAATCGCTCTGGTTCAGCGCCGCCAACCTGCGTGACCGCTTCGGCGATGCTCCCGCCCGGGACGTCCTCGAAGCGGCCAGCCGCACCGTGTCCGACATCGGCGCCTGGTGTGAGGAGAACGAGGTCGACGCCTGGTTCGACCAGTCGGGCTACCTCTGCGTCTCGACCGCGGAGGCCTATCGCGAAGTGGGGCTGAAGGCGGTGCAGGCCGCCGCGGCGCTGGGCCACCCCGACGCGGTGCAGGACCTCTCCGCCGCGCAGGTGGCCGAACGCGTGGCCTCACCGGTCTTCGGACGGGGGGTGTTCGTGCCGGACTTCGCCACCGTGCAGCCCGCGCGGCTGGCGCTCGGGTTGAGGATGCGGCTGATCGAGCGCGGGGTCGAGGTGTTCGAGCACTCGCGAGTCCGGGCGCTGCGCCACGAGCCGGGCGCGGCCGGCTCGAACGGATCCTCCCCGCCGCGCGCGATGCTGGCCGAGACCGACTCCGGCGGCTCGGTTCGCGCGGGAGCGGTGGTCATGGCCGTGGGGGGCGCCACGCGCTCCGTGGCGCCGCTGCGCTCGCGGCTGTCGGTGACCTCGTCGCACATCGTGCTCACCGAGCCGGTGCCGGACGTGCTCGAGGACGTGGGCTGGACGGGTGGCGAGTGCATAACCGACGGCCGCACGCTGCTCCACTACTTCCGCACCACCCGGGACGGCCGCATCCTGATCGGCTGGGGCGGCGGCCGGCTGGCCTGCGGCGGCCGGCTGAACGGGCGCGTGGAGGTCGATCCCGAGGTGTCCGCCGAGGTGATCGCGGGACTCGAGCGCATGTTCCCGGGCGTCCGCGGACGGCGTATCACCCATGCCTGGGGCGGGCCGATCGACGTCTCCCCGAGCCATCTGCCCCAGGTGGGCTCGCTGCCGGGCGCACCGGTGCACTTCGCCTTCGGCTTCACGGGCAACGGGGTCGGCCCGACCCGGCTGGCCGCCCGGGCGCTGTCGGCGCTGGCGCTCGACCGCCGCGACGAGTACTCACGCCTCGCCATCGTCGAGTCCGGCGCCGGGGCCTGGGTTCCCCCCGAGCCGCTGGCCTTCCTCGGGGGCTCCGTGGTGCGCTCGGCGTTGCTGCGGGTCGAGAGGGCGGCGGAGAACGGCCGCGGCGCCGACCCGCTTTCGCGCCTGGCGTGCGCCGCTCCGCGGGCGCTGGGGATGCATCTCGGGCGCTGAGGGGCGTCGGGCGGCTGCTGCGCTCCGCTCGGGCCTGCGCGACGGGTCGGGCGTGGTCCGTTTGGCTGGGGAAGGAGTGAAACCCGAACTGGGGGGGGTCTGACGACTTGTTCGCCCTATAGACGAACTGGGCGTCAAACCCCTCGGCCGCCGTACCCGGGTCAGCAGTCCCGTTCTGTACTGCCCACAGCGGTACAAAGCAGGACAGCGGCCCCGCGCGACAAGATCGGGATCACGGCGGGGCTGCCGGCCGGGTCGGCCGCTGCGCTCCGCTCGGGCGTGCCCGCCGCCATTCCCGGAGCAATCCCGCTTTGGGCACCGCGGCGGTGCCTAATCCGGGACGGCGGCAAGGACAGTGGCAGCTCACCCGCTTCCGGCGCCGGCGCCTGGGTGCGTCAACCCACTCCGCACGATCCCCCTTCCCCAGCAAATCGGGGGCTTCCCGAAGCGCCGCGCAGCGCCCGAACGGAACGCGGGCGGCCGGACGCCGGCGCGGCCCTCACCCAAGCTCCACCGTGATCACCTTGTAGCCGAGATCGAGCTCTTCGCGCTCGAGGAGGTCGGCGTGGCGGCGCGCCCAGGCGCCGGAGGCGAGGTCGGCGCGGAGACGGTCGACCGCCGCGTGGACGTCCGCGGCCGGCAGCTGCGAGAAGAAGGAGATGCCGGCCCGGACGCGCTCGTCGAGGTAGGCCGCGGGGCGGCGCCACCAGGCGCCGTAGAAGCCGTCGCGGCAATCATGGGGAATGGGCACGCGGTCCTCGCGCAGCCGTCCCGGCAACAGCTCCGCGAGCTCCCCGCGCCAGTCGCCGGCGCTGCGATAGCGCCCTGCGATCAGCGCCTCGAACCCGGGCAGGTAGTCACGCGTCATCCACAGGCGGCCGGCCTCCGCGGGGTCGGCGTTGAAGAGGACCACGCGATTGCGCGCCACCCGACGCAGCTCCCGCAGTCCTGCCCGCCTGTCCTCCCAATGGTGATCGCTCAGGACGGCCATCGCCGCGTCGCAGGCGTCGTCGGGCAGCGGCAGCTCCTCGGCCCGGCCACGAAGCGCGCTCGCGCGTTGCGGCGGGCGCTGGGCGATCATCACCTCCGAGGGCTCGACGGGGATCACCTCGCGGTCAGGGGGCTCGTACGAGCCGGCACCCGCTCCCACGTTGACCACCGATCGGGCGTCCCCGACAGCGCGCAGGATCGCCGCGGCTATGCGTGGCTCCTCGCGCCGGGTGGCGACGTAGCCGCGGCCGATCGTGTCGTAGATCACATCCACTTCCTCCTGGATGATGGACCCTCAATGTGGATGCGCCGTAATTCCTCGCGCAGCGGCCGGTTGGAACAGCGATGGCCGTCACCGCACAGAGCTTCTTCCTGCCGTTTCCCAGTCGCACACATGGGAGTACCTTGGACGCCGTGGCCGTGAGCCAGGATCTCGCCGTGGACGAGGCCGCGCTCGGCCAGCGTGCCGTTGCGGGGGACGGCGACGCGTTCGCCGAGCTGTACACCCGCTACGAGAAGCGGGCCTACAACCTGTGCCTGCGCATCGTCGGGTCCGAGGACGACGCCGCGGACGCCACTCAGGAGGCCTTCGTCAGCGTCCTCAAGCGGCTCCCGAAGCTCGAGGGCCGCGACCTGGCCTTCGGCTCCTACCTATTCACGGCCGCGCGGCACGCCTGTTACGACCTGATCGAGCGCCGCAAGCGGGCTCGGCCGAGCGACGACATCGCCGAGGGCGCCGTGCCCGTGGGCGGCGGAGTGGGTGGCGGGGGCACCGGCTTCGATCCGTGCGATCCCGAGGACGACCCGGAGCGCAATGTCCTGCTCGACGCGCGCCAGGACGAGATCCGCGAGGCCAACGACAAGCTGCCGGCGCGCCAGCGCGAAGCACTCGTGCTGTGCGAGCTGGAGAACCTCTCCTACGACGAGATCGCGGACATCATGGAGATGAACCGCAACTCGGTCGCGCAGCTGATCTCCCGCGCACGCATCAACCTGCGCGACGCGCTGCGCGGTACCGCGCTCGCCTCGATCGCCACGTCGTCGGCCGACTGCGAACGGGCCATCGCGCTGCTGGCCGCCCAGCAGGACCGCCAGCCGGCGGACGACTCGGACTGGCTGCGCGCGCACGTGGCGACGTGCGAGACCTGTCGCTTGAGCCGGGAGGCCATGGAGGAGGCCGGGATCTCATACCGCGCCTGGCTTCCGGTGGCGGCGGCCCCGGTGCTGTTCCGCGAGACCATGGCAAGAGCGGCCGGCGCGGTCGGCGAGGACTGGAGCGACGTGATCGCCCGCCACGACGCCCGTGCGGGCAACGGCTCGGGTGCCGGGCCGGGCGGGCGCCCGGCCGCGGCGGGTGGCGCGGCCGGCGGCGCAGGAGGCGGACCGGGCACCGCCCTGGCGTCGGTCCTGCGTCACCGTCGCCTGGATGTCGCCCTGATCGGCGGGCTGGCCATGGTGATCCTGCTGGTGCTGCTGTCGGCCTCCGTTCAGGACGGCTCTCAGGTCGAGCAGGCCCAGCCGGCGGCCGAGGAGACCAGGGTGGCCGGCGACGATCCCGCTCCGAAGGAACCCGACGCCGAGAAGAAGAAGCCGGCCGACAGCAAGAAGAAGAACGGCCGGACGCAGGGCGCGGGAGCTCCAGCCGGTCCCTCCGACCCGGAGGCCGGTGGTGGCGACGAGCCCGCCGCCTCCGCGGGCGAGCCGGAAGGGCCCGTGGCCCGGAATCCCGGTCGCGGGCCTCAGAGCGGCCGCGACGGCAGCACTCGCCGCGAGGACTCCGGCGGCGGGGGCGAGAACCTCAGCGGCAACGATCCGCCGGCGGTGGCGGATCCGCCCGCCGATCCGCCGGTGGTCACCGACCCGCCGAGCGACCCTCCGGCCGATCCGCCCACCGATCCGCCGGTGGTGATCGATCCGCCGCGTACGCCCACCTGCGGCATTCCGGGGACGCCTGCCTGCCAGCCGCCCACGCGACCGCCGCGGCGCATCATTCCGCCGACGCCGCCGCGTCAGCCCTGAACGAAGACGGCCGCCCGGCCGGGCACGCCGGCCCGGCCGGTCCGGCCGTCTCCCCCGAGGAGTGCTACTGGGCGCGAGCCTTGACGGTCGCGGTGCCGAGGGTCAGGCCCTCGGTGAACGCCGTCACGCCGAACGCCGTGTTGAGCGCTGCGGCCGCATCGGCGGTCAGCTTGGCGACCACGCCGCCGAGCGTGATGCGACGACCCTTCACGCTCGCCTGGAGGTTCGCCAGGTCGAGCGTCAGGATCGACACCCGCTGGCCGCCCACGAGGGCGGTCAGGTCCGGCTCCGCGTCCACGTTGATCGTGAACTCGGTCAGCTCAACCCTCGTCGATCCGGCGGTGAGGCTGATGCCGCCGCTGTGGCGAATCGAGCCGGCGAACGTCTTGGCGTTCACCTTTCCGCCCGTGATCGGGAAGTTGAGCCCGTCGGACTCGGCGCTGGCGGGCTCCACCACACCGGCGGTCACGCCGAGTGACTGGAGGGCCGAGGCCGCTCCCGGGTCCAGCTGAAGGGCGGTCGAGCCACCCGAGATGGCCACCTCGGCCGGGTTGGCCTTGACGGACACCTTGCCGATCGGCAGGCCCTTCGTGAACAGCTGGACATCGAAGGCCGCGTTGAGCGCCCTGGCAGCCTGACCGGAGAGCACCGCGCGGATGCCGGTCACGGTCGTGCCGAGGCCCGGCCGCTTGATCTTCGCCTTGGACAGGTTGAGCGACAGAACCGTCAGCCGGTCACCGCCCACCGCCGCGGTGAGGATCGCCCGCTTGGCGCCCACGTGCACGCGGAAATTCTTCAGCGGGACCCTGACGCCGCCGGCACGGAACGCGAGACCACCCGAGTGGTCGATGCGCCCGCGGGCATTGCTGGGATCGATCGCGCCGCCGGTGATCGGGAAGGCGACTCCGCCGCCCCGCACCTTCGCCGGCTTGATGGGTGCCACGCTGGCGCCTGCGTCGGCCAGAGCCGCCGCGGTGCCCGCGTCGAGCTTGAGGGTGGTTGCTCCCCCGGCCAGCTTGACCTTTGCCGCACCGGCGACAGGCGCAGCCACGAGGAACGCAGCTACGATCGCCGTCAGCACAAGGATGGAACGTCTCACGTCATACCTCCGTCGGTGGTTTCCCTTCCGAGGCTCCTACGGCCCCCGCCCCGCGTTCGGTTGGGCAACCGCCGACTCACCGGCCTCCGTATCAACCCGGATGGGTGTGACGACACTTCCCTTTCCCCGGCAGACGCGGTCGGGAGCGCTCGTGGAGGCGCGCACCCGATCGTTTCTGCGGCGTGGCGGCGGGGTGGAGCATGGCGGTCTGGCCAAGCGGCTGCGCAAGCGCGATCGCGAAGCCCTGGAGGGCGTATACGCGGAGTACGCCCCCACGGTGCTCGGCTACCTGATCAACACGATCGGAGACCGAGGCGGGGCCGAAGACGTCCACCAGCAGGTGTTCCTCGAGGTCTGGCAGCGGGCGCCCACCTACGACCCCGAGCGCGCGAGCATCCTCACCTGGATCATGACCATCGCCCGCAGCCGGGCGATCGACGAGCTGCGCCGCCGCCGGCCTGAGCCACTGGACCCCACCGACGGCTTCGACATCGCCGAGGACGCCGACCCGGACGGCTCGCCCGACGTCATGGTCGAACGCTGGCGGATCGCGCACCTGCTCTCGCGCCTGCGCTCGGATGAGGCCGAGCTGCTTCGGATGCGCTTCTATGAGGAGCTCAGCCAGTCCGAGATCGCCGATCGCACCGACATTCCGCTCGGCACCGTCAAGATGCGCATGGTCGGCGCCCTGCGCCGCCTGCGTGACCTGATCGAGCAGGAGGAGGTGGGGTCATGAGCGATGGGTCGCTCGACGATCTCGCCCGTCGGCTCGAGGAGCTTCCACGCGAGGCGTGGGACCGTCCCGTTCCTCCTCCCCCACCGTGGCCGCCCGAGAAGCAGCGCTCGAGACAGGGCCGCAGGTTCGTGCTGCGGCCGGTGGCGGCGTTCGCCGGCTCGGCCGCTCTGCTGGCCGCCGGGCTCCTGGCCGGCCTGGCGCTGTGGGGCGGAGGCGATGACGCCGGCGGACCCACCGGCGCGCCCCAGAAGGTGGAGCTGAAGCCCGTGGGCGGGCCGAACGCCGGCGCCGCCGGAGAGGCCGAGCTCCGCTCCGCGCCGGGCGAGGACGCCACCGTGCGGGTCAGCGGCCTGCGCCCGAACACGGACGGCGACTTCTACGAGCTGTGGCTGCTGGGCGAGAAGGGCGAGCTGGTGTCGCTCGGGTCGTTCAACGTGTCCGACTCGGGGGAGGCCGAGATCGACGTGCCGGTGCCGGTCGACCCGGAGAGCTTCCGCTATCTGGACGTCTCGCGCGAGCCGGCGGACGGCGACCCCTCGCACTCGACCGACTCGGTGCTGCGCGGCCCCACCGCCTAGCGCCGGAGCAGCCGGTCGAGCAGCGAGCGCCGGCGTCCCTCAACCGGCGGCAGGCCCTCGGCCCGCCTCGGCGGGTCACCGCGGAGGTCGAACACCACGTCTCCGCCACAGACCGGGCAATCGCCCGCGCCGATCACGACGGGGCTGTCGACCCGCCGGTGGCAGCTGGTGCAGCGAAACGTGGGCATGAGTATCAATCGGCGGCACGAGACCGCGCGTCAACCGGGAGACACCCCCGCTGGACGCCCCCAATGAGGCCTCAGCCGGCCGGCGTGTACGCACGGAGCGGGTCGTAGGCCCGGCCGACGTCCTCGCCGCGGCACTCGCCCCGGCGCTCGCGCTCGCGAAACGGCAGGCGCACGATGGTCTGAGCCTCGTTGTTGTCCTCGTTCGACTCGAAGATGCCGTTCTCGGGATCGGCGATGTGAACGTAGGCGAAACAGCCCCGTAGGCCGGTCACGTCGATCCATTGCTCCGGATAGGCGGGCGGGTAGATGTCGGCCCAGCCCACCGAGGTTCCGAGCGTGACGTGGCGGCGGTCGGGGTCGGTGCTGCACGCCGGGTAGACCCGCTTGCGGGAGCGGGCCATACGCGGACGGGTGAGGCTGAGGTCACGCAGGCAGTAGGCCACCTTGGGGCCGGTGCGCACCCGCGTGGTGCGTCGCCCGCGAGAATCCACGCGCCACAGCTCGAACCGGGCCGCCTCATGGAACTTCCACCAGTAGCGCTGCTGATGGGCGAACTTGAACTGCAGGCGGGCGCCCGTATCCACCACCACGCGCTTGCCGCCGGTGGTGAGGATGCGCTGGCGAGCGTCCATCCAGCGCCCGGACGCGCGAGTCCCACGCAGCTCGACCGGGCCGGCGCCGACGCTGTCCAGGACGTTGCCGGCGCGCAGGACGGTGCTGCCGGCCTTGGTCAGCCGGTCCGTGTAGAGGCCGTACGGGCGGCGCATCACGAGGTCGGGGCAGCGCAGCCGCGCGGCGTCCACCCCGATGCAGGGGTTGTCGTCCACCTGCGCTCTCTGAGGAGCGCTGCCCGGAGGCGGCTCGGCCGGAGCGGCCAGGCCGAGGGCAAGCAGAGCTGTGACTGCGGCACGCACCCGGATTAGTTTTAGCGGCTAAGTTCGAGGACATGCGCGTGTTGGCCATCGACGGCGGCGGCATCCGCGGGCTCATCCCCGCTCTCGTCCTGGCCGAGATCGAACGTCGCTCAGAGCGGCGGATCTTCGAGCTCTTCGACCTGATCGCCGGGACCTCCACGGGCGGGATACTGGCCTGCGCCCTGTGCGCCCCGGATTCCCTCCCGGCCACCGAGGTGGTCAAGCTCTACGAGGAGGAGGGGCCGGACATCTTCTCCATCTCCGTCGCCCAGCGAATCCGCTCCGGCGGCGGGCTGATCGACGAGAAGTACGACGACGACGCGCTCGACCGCGCACTCGAGCGTTTTCTGGCCGACAAGCGGCTCAGCGCGGCCCGACCGGAGCTGCTCGTACCCGCCTACGACACGGCCGAGCCCGGCCCATACTTCTTCAAGACCCGCAAGGCACGGGAGACGCCGGACACCGATGACTTCCCCCTCTCGGTGGTCGCACGAGCCACGTCGGCCGCCCCCACCTACTTCGAGCCGCTCGAGGCCGGGCCGCGATCGCTCGTCGACGGCGGCGTGTTCGCGGTCAACCCGGCGATGAGCGCCTACGCCGAGGTCGCCCGCCACGACCCGCAGGCCGAGGCCGACATCGTGCTTCTCTCGCTCGGCACCGGACAGCGCACGCGCAAGAGATCTTTCAGCGAGATCAAGGACTGGGGGCTCGTGGAGTGGGCGCGCCCGATCCTCGACGTGGTCTTCGACGGCATCTCCGACGCCGTGGACTACCAGCTGCGTCACGCCCTGCCCGAGGGGCGCTACTGGCGTTTTCAGACCGAGCTGGTGAACGCCAGCGACGACCTGGACAATGCGAGCGCGGCCAACCTGGCCTCGCTCCGGCGCCTGGCCGGGGAGCTCATCCGCGAGCGCAGCACGGAGCTCGACGCGGTGATCGCGCTGCTGGGTCCCGGCGACGCCTAGGTACAGGGCCCGGTGTCCACCGGCGACCGCGCCCGGTCGAGCGCCTGACGCACGATCGAGTCGGGCACCCCGAAGCCCGAGCCGCCCCGGTCGGACACCGACGCGGCGAAGATCGTGGTCAGCACGCGCCCGGCGGAGTCCACCACCGGCCCGCCCGAGTTCCCCGAGCGCACCTGTCCGCGGACCGAGGTGATGCGGCGCTCGACCGGACCGCGCCCATACGCGTCCCGGGTGACCACGGTCGTGGTCTGCCCGAGGCGCGCCGGCCTGACGTCGTAGGGACCGTTCTGGGGAAAGCCCAGGATCGCGGCGGCCGTCCCCCGCTCCGCTTCCTCGTTGCGGGCGAGCACGGGCGCATCGCTCAGCTCGTCCACCCGGAGGATGGCCAGGTCGTTGCGCGGGTCGAACCAGATGGCCTCGGCGTCCTCGGACTCACCCTCGCCGCCGAGCTGGACCGTGGTGTCGTCCTGGCCGGCCACCACGTGTGCGTTGGTCACCACCGTGCCCGGCGCCGCAACCCAGCCGCTTCCCTGCACGCCGAGGCCGCACGCCGTGCCCAGCACCTTGACCACGCTTCTCGCGGCGCGGCGAACGTCACGGTCGCGGGCGATCCTCGAGTTGGGCGGGGGCACGTCCGCCTCCGGGCCCTCGATCTCGGGGAAGGGGTCGAAGCGAGCCAGGGCCTGAATCAGCGGCCCCGACGGCGGCAGGCTGTCGTTGAGCTCACCGAGGATCACCGAGCGCTGAATCGGCTCCCTCAGATCGGTGGCTCCCGGGGTGTTGAGCGCCACCGCGCCGCCGACCCAGGCGAGGAACAGCCCGAGGCACCCCACCAGCAGCGCGCCCGCCATCCCGTCGAGCACGCCGACGCGCTGGCCGAGCCCACCCCGGAGGCGGAACCCCAGCAACTCGAACATCGATGCGAGGACGCCGCCCACGAGGACGGCGCCCACGAGGGCGGACAGCGGCGCGTAGGGCGATTCGGCGCCCTCCTCCAGGACGAGCGGCCCCAGCCTCGATCCAAGGAATGCGCCCGCGCCGAAGCCGGCGAGCGAGAGCGCCCCGACGATCAGGCCCTGGGCGTAGCCCCAGGCCGCCATGAGGACCGTGAAGGCGACGATGATCCAGTCCAGAGGAGTCACGGCCGGGCTGAGCGTAGTGGTCTGGCGCCACACTCCCTTGTGGCGCCTGGGCCGCGCTTTACCATCGCTGCTGGCCTCCCGTGAAAGAGATCAACGACGAGCGCCGCCGGCGCCTCACCCATCGTGCGATACCCGCGCTGACCGGGCTGGCCGGCCTGGCTCTCGTGGCCGGCGCGTTCGTCGGGTCGCGGGCCACCTCGGGCTCCGAGCGCACCGCGGCCGACTTCGCCGAGGCGTGGGAGCGCGGTGACCTGCGCGACATGCACGCGCTGCTCAGCGACACCGCCCAGGAGCGCTGGCCGCTCAAGCGCTTCCGGGTCCTCTACGGCAGGGCCGCCGACACGGCCACCCAGACGGGCCTCGAGGCCGACGAGGCCAACGGCGAGCGCGACGGGCAGGTGGTGGTCCCGGTGGTGGTGGCCACGCGGGTGTTCGGCGCGCTCAGGGGCGAGCTGCTCATCCCGGTTTCCGAGGAGCGTGTCGAGTGGGCGCCGCGCCTCGTCTTCCCCGAGCTGCGCGACGGCGAGCGCCTGACGCGCACGAGCGTGCCGGCCGAGCGCGCAACCCTGCTGTCGAGAAACCGCAGGGTGCTGGCCCGTGGGTCCGCGGGAGAACGAACCGCGCCGCTGACCGGGATCGCGGATTCGATCGCGGGCAGCATGGAGCCCGAGGAGACGGCGGGCGAGCGGCGGGCGCTCTACGCACGCGGTTTCCCGCGCGACTGGCCGGTGGGCCAGAGCGGCCTCGAGGAGGCCTTCGAGGAGCGCCTGCGAGGGCGTCCCGGCGGCGAGTTGCGTGCCGGGCGGCGAGCGCTGGCCCGGGCCAAGCCGCGGGCGGCGGCGCCGGTGCGCACCACCATCGACACCCGCATCCAGGAGGCCGCCGTGGTGGGCCTCGCCGGCCGCTTCGGCGGCATCGCCGCGCTCGATCCCAGGAACGGCGAGGTGCTGGCCCTGGCCGGGATCGCCTTCTCCGCGCCCCAGCCGCCCGGCTCCACCTTCAAGATCATCACCACGACCGCGGCGCTGGAGCAGCGGCTCGTCAAGCCCTCCGACGAGTTCCCCGTGGAGAGCGCGGCCATCATCGACGGGGTGGAGCTCGAGAACGCCAACGGCGAGTTCTGCGGCGGCAGCTTCCAGGAGAGCTTTGCGGAGTCGTGCAACTCCGTGTTCGCCCCGCTGGGTGTGAAGGTGGGAGCCGAGAGGCTGGTCGACGCCGCGGAGCGGTACGGCTGGAACGCCGATCCGATCATCCCCGGCGAGGTGGCGAGCACGCTCCCACCCGCCTCCGAGATCAAGACCCCGCTCGAGGTCGGCTCAACCGCGATCGGGCAGTTCAAGGTCCTGGCCACGCCTCTGCAGCTGGCCTCGGTGGCCCAGGTGATCGCCGCCGACGGAGTCCGTTACGTGCCGACCCTCGCGGCGGGTGAGGGCACCGCGCGCGTGCGGGTGACCACACGTGAGGTGGCGCGCACGATCGAGTCTCTGATGGTCGACGTCGTGGCCTACGGCACGGGCACCCTGGCGGGCATCGAGGGCGTGAAGGTGGCGGGCAAGACCGGCACGGCAGAGCTCGAGGACACGCGCGGCCCCGAGGCCGAGAGCACGGGGCCCGATCCATCGAACACCGACGCCTGGTTCACCGCCTACGCACCGGCCGCCAAGCCGAAGATCGCCGTGGGCGTGATGTTCGTCCGGGCAGGCGCCGGAGGCACCACCGCCGCGCCCGCGGCGCGCGTGGTGCTTGAAGCAGGGCTCTGAGCGCCGAACCGCCGGTGGCGATCAGATGTCGAGCTCGAAGGTGAGGCTCTCGTCGCCTTCGCCCTCCAGCTCGAGCTCGAGCGGGCGGTTCTCGGTCGCCTGCAGCGGGAGCCGGAAGAGCAGCATGGCGCCTCCCGTCGGGCCGAGCTGAGCCACGCTGCCGGACTCGGGAATGCACTCCTTCGGCGCGAGCTCCTTCGGCGCGTAGGCGAACTGGTTCTCCTCCGGGAGCTCCTCCGGCAGGAACTCGTTGCCCTGGTTGTCGACGACGGTGAAGTCGTCGATGGTCTCGAAGGTCTCGTCGTCGGAGTTGTTGCAGGCCTGCACGAAGACGCCGTAGAGGTTCTCCTCGGGACCGGGCTCGGGACCCTGGTAGAACGCGTCGTCGGCGGGGATCTCGGGGTTGAGCTGACGGGTGATGAAGACGTTGTAGTCCACGCCTCCGAGCGGCAGCGCCAAGCCCTCCCGGGCGGGCTCGTCCACGCCCGGTTCCTCGTCCCCGCACGCGGCGACAGTCGCGGCGAGCGCGACCAGGCACGCGAGCAGCGTCAGGAGCCGAGTGGACAGCATGCGGTCCGGCAGTCTATTGACGCGTTGAGCGCGCAGGGTCCGTTCCGGCCGCCACGCCGAACCTGGGCGCCTTTGCAGGGTCATAGCCGGCGATCGACGCCCGGCTGAGAGGCTCTTTCGGTGGCTCCTCGAAGATCATCCGCAGCCGCTCGAGCTGCTTCTTGGTCTGCCTGCGCATGTAGGCGGCCGCGCCGAACTCCTTGATCCTGTCGATGAACGTCGCGGGCTCGCTGTACGTGGTGAGCTCCACGCGGGTCACGCCGGGAGCCTCCTGGGTGAAGTCGAACACCGCAAGCGAGCGATTGCGGCCGCGCCGGCCCACGGCCAGCCGCTCCACGATTCGCCGTGGCCGCTCGAACTCGGTGACACTCAACTCGGCGTACTGGCGGCCGAACGGCAGCCTCAGCCGGAAGCGGGCGGCCGCCCCCTCGCCGGTGGCGTTCACCCGCGCGAGCCGGTAATCGTGCATGTAGTGGTCGGTCCAGGCCGGCCGCCCGGCAAGATCGGAGACGAAGTCGAACACCTCGTCGCGAGGAGCGGATATGACCGTCTGGACGGTGACCTCGCGCATGGCGCGGGTGATCCTACAGAGGGACTCAGGCAGCCCTGCGCACGACCGCCAGCGGCCGATCGCTGGCGTGCACCCGCCTGCTGCGCGCTGCGTGGCGGCGCTCCGCCGGGAGCTTCCTGAAGCAGAGCTCGCAGAGCAGCCGGCCGCTGTCGAGCTCGTGCGTGCACTCACCGGTGAGGGGGGTGCGCCGGCAGCCCTCACAGCACACGGTCGCCGAAGCGAGGGAGCCCAGCGAGGTGTGCATGATCAGGGCGTCGAGATCGGGCATCCACCCCCTTTCGTTGCCATGGACGCCGATCCTGCCGGGACAAAACCCGCAAATAGCGGGTGTTTAACTTGGCAGTCCGGTTCGTCTCGTTACCATGCGTACAACCCCCGCCCCTGAGGAGAGACGACTCGATGGAAGCCTTCGCGGCCGGAACCCTCGCGGGCGCCGGCTCCTTTCGATGCGACGCGTGCGGCTTTGCCGTGGCGCTGCACGAGAGAGACGAGGTACCCCACTGCCCCGAATGCGGCGGCGAGCGCTTCCGCCGTGCGTCGCTGTTCGGTGAGGAGGCCCCCCTGCCCCGTCACCTGGAGCTCGAAGCAACGCCCGAGTGGCTGGGCGAGGCGCGCGGTGCGCTGATCTCGGGCGGCGACTATCTGGCCTTCGAGGACGCCGACCGCGTCCGCGTCGTGCCGCTGCAGGACGGCTGGACTCGCGTCGGACGCAGCCTGTCGGCCCACGTCCGCTTCGACGATCCCACCGTCTCACGCCGGCACGCCCTGATCTACCGCGACGAAGCCGGGGCTCGGGTGCTCGACGACCGCAGCCTGAACGGCGTGTTCCGAAACGGCGACCGGATCGAGCTGGCCGAGCTCGACGACGGTGACGAGATCGCCGTGGGGCGGTTCCGGCTGTTCTTCATGAGCCTGGCCGGCGAGCGCGAGGGCAGCGCCGCTACGAGCGCGCGCTGAGCCCGGAGAGGCCCTGCTCCCGCGTCACCACGGGGCTGTAGCCCAGCTCGGTCCGCGCACGTGAGTCGTCGAGCGTGCACTCCTGCGAGGAGACCCACACGGCGAAGCGCGTGAGTGGGGGCGGGCCTGGGCGGCGCGTCAGACGCCAGACCCGCTCGATCGCCGACGCCCCGGCGGCCGCCAGGCCGGCGGGCACCGACTTGTCCTCCGGCGTCAGGCCCTGCGTGGCCAGCATCCGTGTGACGAGGTCCTTGAAGACCACCGGCTCGCCGTCGGTCACGAAGTAGACGCCGCCCGCCGGCGCCCTCGTGGCCCCGAGCCAGAGGCCCTCGACCGTGTTGTCGATGTGGGTGGTGTCGGTCAGCTGGCGGCCACCGCCCACCCAGCGAAAGCGGCCCTCGCGGACCATTCCGGCGAGGGTCGGCAGGACGGTGGCGTCGCCCGGTCCCCACACGAAGCGCGGGCGGATGACCACCGTCTCGAGACCGTCGCCGTTGGCGGCGCGAACCCGCTGCTCGGCCCTGGCCTTCGAAGCCGAATAGAGAAAGGGCGAGTCGGGTCGCAGCGGGGCATCCTCGTTGACGTTGACCAGCGGCTGGCCCGCCGTGAGCGCCGCCTCGGTGCCCACGTGCACCAGGCGGCGCACGCCCGCCGCCCGGCTGGCGTCGATGACCCGCTGGGTGCCGATCACGTTGAGGCGCTCGAAGTCGTCGGGATCGCCCCAGTCCTCCACCTTGGCCGCGGAATGGAACGTGAGCTCGCTCCCTTCGGCGCCGCGCCGGAGCGCCGCGTCGTCGTCGAGATCTCCGCTCACCGGTTCGGCGCCGAGGGCGCCCACCGCGTCGGCGGAGCCCTTCGAGCGGGCGAGGGCGCGCACGTCCCAGCCCTCATCGCGCAGCCTCCGGATCAGGGCGCCGCCGATGAAGCCGGAGCCGCCGGTGACGAAGGCCGTGGGCATCCGCCGAGAAGCTAGCGGAACCCATTCGGCGCGACGGTTGTAACAGCAGCAAGTCCCCCGGTGAGAGAGGAATGCTGATGATGCGATCGGGTCTGCTGGCGGTGCTGATCCTGGTGCTGGCTCCGGCCGGAGCCACGGCGGGCGGGTTCGCGACGGTGGGTCTCGAGTCGCCGCCGCCCCAGGGCAGCGCCGCGGGCGAGCGCTGGGTGGCCGAGTTCACCGTTCTCACCCACGGCCGCACGCCGGCTGACGGCCTGCGCCCGGCCGTGCTCGTCGAGCAGGCGGACGGAGGTGCCGTGGAGCGCTTCCCCGCTATCGCGAGCGGACGGCCGGGCGGCTATCACGCCCACGTGGTGTTCCCGGACGAGGGTCGCTACCGCGTCCTGATCGACGACGGCTACAGCCAGCGCCATTCCTTCTCCCCCGTCAGCGTCGGCCGCGGCGAGGGGACGTCCGGCGACGCGCCGCCGCTCACCCGCTGGCTCGCGCTCGCGCTCGCCGCCGGACTGCTGGCCGCTGTGCTCGTGGCCTGGCTCGGCCTGCGCCGCGCACCCGGGCCCGCCGGAGCATCCGCGACGTGAGGTGGTGGGCACCCCTGGCCGCCGGCGTGGTGGTGGCGGCCGCAACGTTCGGCCTGCTCGCCTTGACGGGAGAGGACGGCCGCCCCGAGGGGGACGTGTCTGCCTCCGCCGGCGACGGCGGCGGCGAGCTGTTCGCCCGCATGGGCTGCGGCAGCTGCCACACCCTGGCCGCCGCCGGCTCGAGCGGCACCATCGGCCCCGATCTCGACGATCGTCTGGCCGCCTACGACGCCGCTTCGCTCGAGGCGGTCATCCTGAATCCGCCCCAGCCGCCCGGCGGCGGGTTCAGCCCGATGCCCGACGACTTCGGGCGCCGGATGACCGCCGCCGAGCTCGACGCTCTGGTCGCCTTCCTGCTCGAGGCGGGCTCGCGTCCGCCCGGCTAGCTCGCTCCCGCCGCCCGCGCCGCCTTCGAGGCCTTGAACGCGGGACACACGAGGGTGTCGCTCGTGACCGGTACCGACGCGTACGGATCGCTGCCCACGCTGGGCGCGGTCACGCTGGCCAGCCCGCCGACGCCCGCGGCGTCCGTGCCACGCCGCAGCTTCAGAACTTCGATCCCGCGGTTCATGTCGAACAGGTAGACGTAGCGCCCGTTCCAGGCCAGATCCCAAGAGTTGGAGCTCGGGTTGGCCACCGGGTCGGTGGCGGTCACGCGGTAGTAGCCGATCTGGCGCACGTCGCGGGCGTTCGACACGTCGAGGAGCCGCAGCCCCTGGCCGTACCAGGCCACGCCCAGCGTCGAGCCGGACAGCTCGAAGTAGTGCGCCGAGCAGCCCAGGTCGGGGTTGGTGGTCTCCGGCGTGTCCTGTTGGGGGTGGAAGGTGTCGAGCGCCTGCATCCGGTAGGGGCTCTCCGGCGTGGAGTTGGCGGCCGGCTCACCCCCCACCGAGTCCGTGAGGTCCGAGAGCACGACGCGCCCGCTCTTGTCGCACGGCTGCGTGAAGTCCTCCTCGGTGCCGATCAGCACGCCACCGCGCCTGACACCGGCCGCGCGGCTCGAGCCGTCGACCGGCCTCAGGGAGTTGTGCATGAAGTCGGTCTGGGGCTGGTTGACCCCGGCCAGGCCGCCGCCGGCCACCAGCACCGGGTTCCAGGGGCGCGCGTGACGCCGCCGGTCGGTGTAGGGGTCGCGCCAGCGGCCCTTCGTGGCGTAGCCGAGGATGCCGCCGCGGCCGCTCGTCCAGGCGATCCCGTGCTCGTCCACGTTCACGTCGTGCGAGTAGTCGGTGGCGCCGTCGTTGCGCCATAGGTCGATCGGGTCGTCGAAGACCCGCGGCTTGCGCGGGTTGCGCAGGTCGGTCACCCAGATCGGGCGTCCGTCGCCGCGGGCGCCGGGCGTGAACGCCGTCCATACCCCCGGGAACAGCGTGGGCAGGTCATCGCGCCGCGCCGGGCCGCCGGTCCAGATGTAGCGGCACTTGTCGATGCAGCTCGCCGTGTGGCCGGCGGGCAGGTTCACGAAGTCGCCGATCTGGCGCAGGTTCTCGGGGTCGGCGTACGAGATCACGTAGAAGCCGCTACGACAGCCCGGCAGGCGGTTCTTGGTCGCCAGGGTGCCGATCCCGGGGCAGCTCGTCTGGTCCACGTCGTCGTGGCGGGGATCGAGGGCGCCGATGATCAGCTTGCGGCGCGTGTCGAGCTCCATGTCCTCGTCCTGCCAGTAGCCGTTCTCGCCGAGGATGCCCGGCGGCTGGAAGCTGTCGAGCGGCTGCGGGTCGGCCGGGTCGCTCACGTCGTAGGTGCGAAAGCCGTAACGGCCGGTGGTCACGAGCACCTTGTCGCCCCTGACCCGGTCGAACTTGCCCTCCACGATCATGCTCGAGCTCGGCACCTGCTGGACGTACTCGAGGCTCTCGGAGATCGCGGCGCCGGGCGGTGGCTCGGCGGCGAAGGCCGCGGCGGGCAGCGCCGCCAGCGCGGCCGAGACGAGTACGACGAGCACGAACCTTGCCATGGGACCTCCCTCGCGGTGACCTCTGCACGGGGGGCATACCCCGAATCGCGCTGGACGGAACCGCCGGGGCGATTCGGGTCAGGACTCGTCGCGCGGACCGCTCCAGAAGGCGTCGCCGACCGTCACCGTGCGCGCGATCTCCGCTTGGTGGCGCAGGGAGTAGGGGTCGCCGTCCTCGAAGGCGAACATCGCCTCCGACGGCACGCGCCTGGTCTCCCCCGAGCCGCCCAGGTACTGGTCCACCACGCGGGCGCAGCGCCTGCCCTCGGCGATCGCCGTGACCACGAGCGACTGGCCGATGCGCGCGTCGCCACAGGCGAACACACCGTCCACCTTGGTGCCGTACACCGGGGCCTTGACGTTGCCGCGACGGTCGAGATCGAGGCGCAGCTCGCCCACGGCGCCGTCGTGATCGGGGTGATCGAACCCGATCGCGACCAGCACGAGGTCGGCGGCTTCCTCGAACTCGCTCCCCGGGATGGCCTGCAGGTCGCGCGAGGAGCTGCCCTGCACGTGGCGCCCGCGCACTCCGGTGACTCGGCCGTCCTCTCCCACCAACTCCATGACCTGGGTGCCGAAGCGGCGCTTTCCGCCCTCGTCGAGCGCGTAGGTGGTGGTCGTGCGCTTGGGCGGCAGCGGCCACGGGGTGCCGACGGGGCGGCCGTTGGCCGGGAGCTCCGGATAGACGTCGAGCAGCAGCACGTCCGACGCGCCCTCGCGCAGCGCATTGGAGATGCAGTCCATGCCGGTGTCTCCGCCGCCCACCACCACGACCCGCTTGCCGGCGGCGCTGATCACGCGGTCCGGCAGAGTCGGCCGCGCACTACGGCCCTCCATCGCGGCCACGGCCCGGTTGCGCTGGTACAGGTAGTCCATCGCGAAGTGCACACCGGCCAGCTCGTGTCCCGGCACGTCGAGGTCGCGGTGGACCCGCGAGCCGACGGCGATGATCACCGCGTCGTGGGTGCGGTGCAGCTCGTCGGCGCTCACGTCCACGCCGACCTCGGTACGGCAGCAGAACTCGATGCCCTCCTGCTCGAGCAGCCGGACGCGGCGGTCGATGATCCACTTCTCGAGCTTCGCGTCGGGCACGCCGAAGCGCAGCATCCCGCCCGCCCCCTCATCGCGCTCGTAGACCGTGACCGAGTGGCCGAGCTTGTTGAGCTCGGCGGCCACGGCCAGCCCGGCGGGACCCGAACCCACCACGGCGATCGTGCGCCCGGTGCGGGACTCGGGCGGATCGGGCACGATCCAGCCCTCGTCGAAGCCGCGCGACACGATGGCGAGCTCGATCTGCTCGATCGTCACGGCGTCGTCGTTGATGTCGAGCACGCACGCCGACTCGCACGGGGCGGGGCAGATCAGGCCGGTGAACTCGGGGAAGTTGTTCGTCTGGTGGAGCTTGACCAGCGCGTCGCGCCAGTGGTCGCGGTAGACGAGGTCGTTCCAGTCCGGGATCAGGTTGCCCAGCGGACAGCCCTCGTGGCAGAACGGGACGCCGCAGTCCATGCAGCGCGCTCCCTGATCGCGCAGCACCCGATCCTCGGGCAGCTGGAAGTACTGGCGGTAGTCGGCCACGCGCTCCTTGGGGTCGCGCTTGTCGAAGCCCACGCGCTCGAGCCGCAGGAAACCGCCGAGCTCGCCCATCAGCCCGGGTTCCCCGGAGGCGCAGAGCCCACGGCGGCGCCCGCCGCGTAGCCCGGGCTGGCGGCCGGTCCGGCCGCCGCGGCGGCCACCTCGGCCTCGCCCTCGGCCGCCAGCTCGAGCAGCGCGCGCTTGTAGTCGTGCGGCATGACCTTGACCATGCGGTTGAGGGAGCCCTGCCAGTCGTCGAGCACTCGCTCGGCCACCGTGGAGCCGGTGCGCTCGCGGTGTTCCTCGATCCAGCCCATGAGCTCCTCGGACTCGTCCGGTGTGATGGCGTCGAAGCCCACCAGCTCGGTGTTGCAGCGGTCGCGGAAGCCGCCGTCGTCATCGAGCACGTAGGCGATCCCGCCGCTCATTCCGGCGGCGAAGTTGAGCCCGGTGCGGCCGAGGATCACCACGCGACCGCCGGTCATGTACTCGCAGCCGTGGTCGCCGATGCCCTCCACCACGGCCAGCGCCCCGGAGTTGCGCACGGCAAAGCGCTCGCCCGCCAGGCCGCGGAAGAACGCCCGGCCCGATGTGGCGCCGTAGAGGACCGTGTTGCCGACGATCACGTTGTCCTCGGCGTGGAAGCCGGCGTCGGCGGGAGGCCGGACGATCACGGTGCCGCCCGACAGCCCCTTGCCGCAGTAGTCGTTGGCGTCGCCCTCGAGGTGCAGCTCCACGCCGTTGGCCAGCCAGGCGCCGAAGCTCTGGCCGGCCGACCCCTGGAGCTGCAGGTCGACACTGCCCGCGGGCAGCCCGTCCTCGCCGTGCACGCGCGCGATCTCTCCCGACAGCAGGCCGCCCACAGCGCGGTTCTTGTTCTGCACGCGGCGCTCGAGGCGCACCGGGATGCCCTGCTCGATGGCGGGACGGCAGCGCTGGAGCAGATCGACGTCGATCGAGTCGTAGAGCACCGGGTCGGGCCGGCGCACGCAGCGGAGCGGCGTGTCGGGATCGAGCCCCTCCGGTCGCTCCAAGAGCGCCGACAGGTCCACGCTGCTCGCCTTCCAGTGGTCCACCGCCGGCGCGGGTTCGAGCAGCTCCGTGTGGCCGATCAGCTCGTCCATGCTGGGCACGCCCAGCCCGGCCATGATGCGGCGGACCTCCTCGGCCACCAGGAAGAGGTAGTTCACGACGTGCTCCGGCTGCCCCTCGAAGCGCGCCCGCAGCTCGGGATCCTGGGTGGCCACGCCCACCGGGCAGGTGTTGAGGTGGCAGACCCGCATCATCACGCAGCCGAGCGCGATCAGGGGCGCGGTGGAGAAGCCGAACTCGTCGGCCCCCAGGATCGCGGCGATCGCCACGTCGCGGCCCGTGCGCATCTGCCCGTCGGCCTCGACCAGGATCCGCGAGCGCAGGTCGTTCTTCAGAAGGGTCTGCTGGGTCTCCGCGATGCCGATCTCCCAGGGCACGCCGGCGTGGTGGATCGACGCCTGGGGCGAGGCTCCGGTGCCGCCGTCGTGGCCGGCGATCACCACGTGGTCGGCGTTCGCCTTGGCCACGCCCGCGGCCACGGTGCCCACGCCCACCTCCGACACGAGCTTGACGGAGACCCGCGCGCGGGGGTTGGCGCAGCGCAGGTCGTAGATCAGCTGCTTGAGGTCCTCGATCGAGTAGATGTCGTGGTGCGGGGGCGGCGAGATCAGCCCGACGCCAGGCGTGGAGTGCCGCAGCCCGCCGATGTAGCGGTCGACCTTGTGCCCGGGCAGCTGGCCGCCCTCGCCCGGCTTGGCGCCCTGGGCAACCTTGATCTGAAGCTCGTCGGCGTTGACGAGGTAGTTGACGGTCACGCCGAAGCGACCGGAGGCCACCTGCTTGATGGCCGACCGGCGCTCGTCGGTGAAGCGAGCGGGGTCCTCTCCCCCCTCGCCGGTGTTCGACTTGCCGCCCAGCCGGTTCATCCCCGCGGCCAGCGTCTCGTGGGCCTCGGGAGACAGCGCGCCGAGCGACATGCCGCCCGACTTGAAGCGCCGGACGATCTCCATGGCCGGCTCCACCTCGGCCAGCGGGATCTCGGCGCCGGTCTCGCGGAAGCGCAGCAGCCCTCGCAGCGACGAGCGCGGCACGGCCACCTCGTTCACGTAGGTGGCGAAACGCTCGTAGGCTTCGGCGCCGCCCTCGGTCCGCGAGGCCTGCTGCAGGGTGGCGATGGTCTCGGGGTTCCAGGCGTGGTACTCGCCGTCGCGTCGCCAGGAGTACACGCCGCCGGCCGGCAGCAGCTCGGAGCTGGCGTCCGGGTAGGCGCGCCGGTGGCGGTCGAGGGCCTCCCAGGCCAGCACGTTCACGCCCACTCCTCCCACGCGCGACGACGTGCCGGTGAAGTAGCGGTCCACCAGCTCCTTCTCGAGCCCGACCGCCTCGAAGATCTGGGCGCCGGTGTACGAGCGAATGGTCGAGATGCCCATCTTCGACAGGATCTTCAGCAGCCCCTTGCCCACGGCCTTGATCGTGCGCTGCACCGCCTCGTCGGGGTCCATGCCCTCGGGCAGCCGGCCCTCACGATGAAGGGCGTAGAGCGACTCGAACATCACGTAGGGGTTGACGGCCGAGGCGCCGTAGCCGATCAGGCAAGCCACGTGGTGGATCTCCTTGGCCTGGCCGGTCTCCACCACCAGTCCTATCTTCAGACGCGTGCCCTCGCGGACGAGGTGCTGGTGCACCGCCCCCACCGCCAGGAGCGACGGCATGGCGGCCCGGTCCGGACCGAGGTTGCGGTCCGAGAGGATGATGATGTTCACGCCCCGCGAGACCAGCACCGACGCCTCGGCGCAGATCTCGTCGAGGCGGTTCTCCATCCCCATCGCGCCCTGGGACACCGGCCAGGTCATGTCGATGGTGCGCGCCTCGAAGACGCTGTGGTCGACCTGGCGCAGCTTCTCCAGCTGGGGGCTGCGCAGCAGCGGCTGGGACATCACGAGCTGGTGGCAGTGGTCGGGCGTCTCGCCGAGCAGGTTGATCTCCGGCCCGATCACCGCCTCGAGGCTCATCACGATCGACTCGCGGATCGGATCGATGGCCGGGTTGGTGACCTGCGCGAACAGCTGCTGGAAGTACGAGAACAGCGGCGGTCGCATGTCGGACATGACCGCCAGCGCCGTGTCGTTGCCCATCGAGCCGGTGGGCTCCGTGGCGTCGCGGGCCATGGGCGCGAGCGTCACGCGCAGGTCCTCCTCGTTCCAGCCGAAGGCCAGCTGCTTGGCCCGCAGCGGTTCCACGCGCGGCACGCGCGGGCTCTTCTCGGGCAGGTCCTCGATATGGACGACGCGGTCGGCCAGCCACTGGCCGTAGGGCCGCCGGGCGGCGAGCTCGCGCTTGATCTCGTCGTCGGGCACCACGCGCTCGCGCTCGAGGTCGACCAGGAAGAGCTTGCCCGGCAGCAGGCGGCCCTTTGCCTCGATGTCGCCCGGCGGGATGTCGAGCACGCCCGCCTCGGAGGCGAACACCACCCAGCCGTCCTTGGTGGTCAGCCAGCGCCCGGGCCGGAGGCCGTTGCGGTCGAGGGTGGCGCCGATCACGCGGCCGTCGGAGAAGGCCACCGCCGCCGGCCCGTCCCACGGCTCGACGAGCGAGGAGTGGTACTCGTAGAAGTCGCGCACCTCGCCGGACAGCTCGGGCCGGCCACGGAACGCTTCCGGGACCAGCATCGAGATCGCGTGGGCCGGCGTGCGCCCGCCATGCACCAGCAGCTCGAGCAGCCCATCGAGCGAGGCCGAGTCGGAGATGTCGTCGCGCAGCAGCGGGCGGATCTTGTCCACGTCCTCGCCGAACAGCGGAGAGGACAGCTGCAGCTCGCGGGCGCGCATCCAGTTGCGGTTGCCGCGGAGCGTGTTGATCTCGCCGTTGTGGGCGAGCATGCGGTAGGGATGGGCCAGCTCCCAGCTGGGGAAGGTGTTGGTGGAGAAGCGCGAATGCACCAGGGCGAGCCGGCTCGTGGCCCGCTCGTCGCGCAGGTCGGGGTAGTAGCGCGGCAGCTGCGGGGCGGTGAGCATCCCCTTGTAGACCACGGTGCGCGACGAGAAGCTCGAGATGGCCAGACCCGGAGGCGCCGCGAGCTCCACCACACGGCGGATCACGTACAGCTTGCGCTCGAAGGCGTCCTGGTCGGCCACGTCGTCGGAGGCGCCGATGAAGAGCTGCGCAATGCGCGGGGCACACGCGCGCGCCGTGATCCCGCAGGCGCCCTCGACCACGGGAACCTCGCGCCAGCCGAGGACTCGCTGACCCTCCGCCTCCGCGGTCTCCGCGAGCACGCGCATGGCCTCGCCTCCGTCGTCGGGCGCGAGGAAGCACATGGCCACGCCGTAGCGTCCCTGCGGCGGCAGCTCGAAGTCGACCTCGGCGCTGAGGAGGTCGTGGGGCAGCTGAAGCAGGATGCCGGCGCCGTCGCCGGTGTCGGGATCGGCCCCCTCCGCGCCGCGGTGCTCGAGGTGCTCGAGCGCGGTGATCGCGTGGCTCACCACCTCGTGCGAGGCGGGCGAGCGCAGACGCGCGACGAAGGCGACGCCGCAGGCGTCGTGCTCGTAGCTTCGGTCGTACAGGCCGCGCGCTGCCTGCAGGGGGTTCGCCTCCTAGGTTTTTCGCGCCATCTCCGAGCGGGCGCGCGACGGGGGATCGGTCGCGAAACGATACCGGTCCCGAAGCGCGGCACGACCCTGTTTGCGCCTGGCCGGCCACTCGGCTCGGCGCTGGGTAAGGTCGGGGCCGTGGGCGACACGATCACGGTCCTTTCCCAGAAGGGCGGCACGGGCAAGACCACGACCGTTCGCACCCTCGCCGACGTGCTGCGCCGGGTCGGTCTGGCGGTGCTGGTGGTGGACCTCGATCCGCAGGGCAACCTGTCCGACTACTACGACGTGCCCGCGGACGTCACGCCCACCGTGGCCGACGTCCTGGCCGGCCAGGCCAAGGCCGCGGACGCCATCCACGAAGGCGTGCTCCCGGCCAACCTCGGCCTGGCCGAGGCCGAGCTCGTGCTCAGCGGAAAGATGGGCCGCGAGCTGACCCTCAAGCGAGCGCTGCGCGAGGTGCGCAAGGACTACGACCTGGTGCTCGTGGACTGCCCGCCGGCGCTCGGCCTGCTCACCGTCAACGCCCTGGTCGCGGCCGACCACGCCCTGATCTCCAGCGAGGCCGAGTACTTCTCGCTGCAGGGCGTGGAACAGGCGCTCGAGGTGGTGGAGCTGGCCAAGGAGTCGCTGCATCCCGAGCTCGACTGGCTGGGAGTGTTCCTCAACATCGCCGACACCCGGCTCGTCCACTTCCGCGAGGCGCAGGCTCAGCTGCGCGAGCGCTTCGGAGCGAAGCTGTTCGAGAGCGTGATCCGGCGAAGCGTCCGCTACGCCGAATCGGCCGAGCGCGGCGTGTCGATCCTCGACTACGCGCCGGACCTGGGCGCCGACTACGTGGCCCTGGCGGGCGAGTTGCTCGAGCGCCTGGGCGGTTTCGAGGAGCCGCGCGAGCGGCTGGCCGCGCTGCGGGCGGAGCTGACGCCGGCGTAGGCGGCGGCGCGCTCCGCTCGGGCGCTGCGCGGCGGAGGCGCTTCGAGGCGCCCACGATTGGCTGGGGAAGGGGGCGAGCCCGCCGCGGTGGTGGTTTGTGCTCGGTTCACCCCCCAGGAGGGGGTGAAGTGAACACACTCGCCGGCCCCGCGGTGGTTTGTCCTGGGTTGACCCCCCAGGAGGGGGTGAAGTCAGGACGGATCCCCCTTCCCCAGCCAATCGAACCACGTCCCGGCCGCCGCGCAGGCCCGAGCGGAGCGCAGCAGCAGCCGCCCGGTAGGCTCGCCGCCCACATGTCGGAGCTCATGTTCAAGCCCGCAGGTGAGCTCGCCGCTCTGATTCGCGGCGGTGAGCTGTCCTCGCGTGAGCTGACCGAGGCGAGCCTCCAGCGCATCGAGGCCCTCCAGCCCGAGCTCAACGCCTTCGTTCACCTCGATCCCGACGGCGCCCTCGAGGCGGCCGAGGCGATCGGGGCCAACGACGAGCGCCCCTTCGCCGGCGTGCCGATCGCCGTGAAGGACACCTCGGCGGTGGCGGGGATGCCGTTCGCCATGGGCTCGGAGATGTTCGGCGACTTCGTGCCCCAGCACGACTCGTTCGTGACCAGGCGGCTGCGCAACGCCGGCTTCGTGATCGTGGGCAAGACCAACATGCCCGAGTTCGGGATCCTCCCGGTGAGCGAGTCGCGGCGCTTCGGGGCGGCCCGCAACCCTTGGGACCCCGAGCGCACGCCGGGCGGCTCGTCCGGCGGCGCCGCCGCGGCGGTGGCCGCCGGCATGGTGCCATTGGCGCACGGCAGCGACGGCGGCGGCTCGATTCGCATCCCCGCTGCGTGCACCGGGCTGGTGGGACTCAAGCCTGCGCGCGGCCGCATCTCCCGCGGTCCCGAGCAGGGCGACGACCTGCTGGTCAGCGACGGGGTGCTCACCCGCACCGTGGCCGAGACCGCCGCGCTGCTCGACGTGCTCGCCGGCTACGAGACCGGCGACTCCACCTGGGCGCCGGCCCCGTCCGAGCCCTTCGCGGCGGCCGCGGCGCGCGAACCGGGCCGCCTGCGCATCGGGTTCACCACGGCGTCGCCGATCGAGTCCGAGCTCGATCCGGTCTGCGCCCGGGCGGTGAGCGATGCCGCGGCGCTGCTCGAGGAGCTGGGACACGAGATGGAGGAGATCCCGTCAGCGCCCTGGAGCGGACAGGAGCTGCTCGAGGTGTTCACCCTGGTCTTCTGCACCCCGGTAGCGACCGGCGCGTTCTACGGCGGGATGGTCACGGGCCGCGAGCCCACCGAGGAGCTGCTCGAGCCGCTCTCGTGGACGATCTGGAAGGAGATCGGGCAGCGCAGCGCGCTCGATTACTACCTCGCCCGCACCCAGCTGAACGCCTACGCCCGCGGCATCGTGGCGCTGTGGGACACCTACGACGTGGTGATGACCCCGGCGCTGGCCCAGCGGCCAGTCCACATCGGCGAGATCGACGCCTGCAGCGAAGAGCCGTGGGAGGACTTCCGGCGCTCCGGCCGGTTCACGCCCTACACGGCCATCTTCAACGTCACCGGCCAGCCTGCGCTGTCGCTGCCCCTGTTCCACGGCGAGGACGAGCTGCCGGCCGCGGTCCAGCTGGCCGGCGCCCCCGCCGGGGAGTCCACCCTGCTCGCCCTCGGCGCTCAGCTCGAGCAGGCCCGGCCCTGGGCCGGCCGGCGTCCCGAGCTCGCCACGGCCTGAGTCAGACCGCGGCCAGCACCTGGTGGTCGCGCTCGTAGCTGAGCAGCGTCAGCGCCGCCTCGGGCTCGAGCCAGCGCAGCTCGTCGACCTCGTCGTTGGGCTCGAAGCCGGGATCCTCGGCGACGTCCATCAGCCAGTAGCGCACGACCTTCGGCCGGCCCTTGTTGTCGGAGTAGCGGATCGAGGGCAGCTCGCGAACCAGCCGGGCGCGCAGCCCGGTCTCCTCCTCCACCTCACGCAGAGCGGCCTGCTCGAACGACTCACCGGGGTCGAGCTTGCCCTTGGGCAGCGACCAGTCGTCATAGCGCGGCCGGTGCACGAGGGCCACCCTGCCCTGGGAGTCGAGCACCACTCCCCCGGCGGCCTGGACCCGCTCGCTCACAGCTCGCGCACGTCTGCTCCGGCGGCGGCGAAGGTCACTCGCCGCACCTCCGCGCCGGGCGCGGCCGCGCGCACGCTCTCGATCACGGCACCGGTCTGCTCCCACTGGCACCAGAACAACACGGTGGGTCCCGCACCGGAGATCGAGGCGCCCAGCGCGCCCAGCTCACCGGCGCGCTCCACGAGCTCCATCGAGTCCGGGTAGAGCTTGCGCCGGTGCGGCTGGTGAAGAGCGTCGGCGAGTCCGCGGGCGATCAGCGACAGGTCGCCGCGGGCCAGCCCGAGCACGAGCAGGGAGGCATGGGCCACGTTGTGCACGGCGTCGCCCAGCGGCACCTCGGCGGGCATCGCGGCCCGGGCTTCGGCGGTGAGCACCTCGTGGGGTGGGATGGCCACCACTCCCTCGAGCTCGGCCGGCGGCTCCAGCCGGCCCGGCTCCTCGGCCCCGACGCAGACCACGAACCCGCCGTAGAGGGCGGCGGCCACGTTGTCGGGATGGCCCTCGAGCGAAAGGGCGTGCTCGAGCAGCGGCGCGTCCAGCTCGAACAGGTGATCGGCGGCGGTGAGGCCCGCGACGATCGCGGCGGCGCTCGAGCCCAGCCCGGCCGCCACCGGGATGGCCGACCTGATGCGGAAGCGAAGCCCGTCCGCCGGGTGCAGCACCTCGAAGGCTCGCACGCACAGGTTGTCGCGGTCCAGGGAGACACCGGGCACGTCGCACTCCACCGCGAACTCCCCGGTCTCCTCCACCTCGAGCTCGAGTGACGGGGAGAGCGCGGCCGCCAGCACGTCGTAGCCCGGGCCTAGGTTGGCGCTGGAGGACGGCACCCGCACGAGGCGCCGGCGCCTCACCCGAGCACCGCGCGTTCCACGCTCTCGAGATCCGGCTCACACGGGACGACCGACGCCGCCCGGTTCATCGCCGTCTGCGGGTCCTTGAGGCCATGGCCGGTGAGCACGCACACCACCCGGCCCTCCGCCCCGTAGCGCAGCAGGCCGGCGACCGAGGCGGCCGACGCGGGCTCGCAGAACACGCCCTCGCGCCGGCCGAGCAGCGAGTAGGCGTCCAGGATCTCGTCGTCCGAGACCGCCCGCACCTCGCCCCGAGACGAGGTGAACACGTTCATCGCGTTCTCCCAGCGCGCGGGGTTGCCGATCCTGATGGCCGAGGCCACGGTCTCGGGCGCCTCCACCGGGGCGCCGCTCACGAGCGGCGCGGCGCCCTCGGCCTGGTAACCGTGCATGCGCGGCGCGGCGTCGTACTCCTGAAAGCCCTTCCACCAAGCGGTGACGTTGCCCGCGTTGCCCACGGGGATCGAGAGCACGTCGGGAGCCTCACCCAGGTCGTCGCACACTTCGAAGGCGGCGGTCTTCTGGCCCTCGATGCGAAAGTCGTTCACCGAGTTGACGAGCGCGATCGGGTGCTGGTCCACCAGCCGGCGCACCAGGGCGAGTGCCTGGTCGAAGTTTCCTCGCAGGGCGATCACCCGGGCGCCGTGCATCAGCGCTTGGGCCAGTTTGCCGGTGGCGATCTTCCCCTCGGGCACGATCACCGCTCCGCGCAGCCCGGCGCGGGCGGCGTAGGCGGCGGCGCTGGCGGCGGTGTTGCCGGTGGAGGCACACACCACCGCCTCCGCCCCCTCGGCCACGGCCGCGCTGACCGCCACCGTCATCCCGCGATCCTTGAACGAGCCCGTGGGGTTGGCCCCCTCGAGCTTGAGCCACACGTCCGCCCCGGTGAGCTCGGACAGGTGGGGCGCCCGGATGAGCGGGGTGTCCCCCTCGCCGAGCGTCACCAGGGGCTCCACCGGGAGCCGCTCCCGGTAGCGCCAGAGGGACATCTAAAAGGTCTCCTCGATCACCCTGATCACCCGCGGGGGCTCGCGCACGAAGTCGAGGCGCGAGATCAGGTCGACCGCCGCCCGGAAGCGCGACTCGAGCACCGGGTGCATGACCATCACCAGACGCGCCTCGGCGCCCAGGCCCTTCTGGACCACCGACCTGATCGACACTCCCTGCAGTCCCAGCAGCTCGGCCACCTGGGCGAGCACGCCCGGCCGGTCGTCCACCTCCAGGTGCAGGTAGAAGGAGAACTCCGTGTCGGTGACCACCGGGATGTCCTCGGCCGGAGCGGGCAGCGAGGGCGGCGGGATCATGGCCGACACCACGTCGCCCAGCACCGCGCTGGCGGTCTGGACGCCACCCGCACCCGGGCCGCTCAGGGTGATCTCGGTGATGGCGGGCGACTCGATCGTCACCGCGTTGAACGCGCCGTTGACCGAGGCGAGCGGATGATCGGCGTAGAGGAAGGCCGGGTACACGTGCACCGCCACCCCGCCGTCGATTCGCTCGGCCGAGCCGATCAGCTTGAGCGACAGGCCGAGCTCGCTCGCGTAGGCGATGTCGTCGGCGGTGAGCAGCTCGATCCCCTCGTAGCTCACCTGGTCGAGGTTCACCGCGGCGTTGAAGGCCAGCCGGGCGAGGATGGCCATCTTGGCCGCGGCGTCCTTGCCGGTCACGTCATCGGTGGGGTCGGCCTCGGCGTAACCGAGCTCCTGCGCGCCGGCCAGGGCCTCGGTGTAGGAGGCCCCGGTGCGCGCCATCTCGGTGAGGATGTAGTTGGTGGTGCCGTTGACGATCCCGTGCACCCGCTCGATGTGCGCCGCCGCCAGGCTCTCAGACATCACCCGGATGGCCGGCACGACGCCCGCCACCGCGCCCTCGAAGCGAAGCTGCACCCCGCCGCCGCGGGCCGCCTCGAAGACCTCCTCGCCGTGCTGGGAGAGCAGCTGCTTGTTGGCCGAGACCACGTGCCGGCCGGCGCCCAGGGCGCGAAGCACGTAGTCGCGCGCCGGCTCGATGCCGCCCATCAGCTCGACGATCAGGTCGCTGCGCTCCAGGATGTCGTCGAAGTCGCCGCGGCTGCGGGTGAGCACTCCGGAGAGCTCCGGCCGCAGGCCCACCTCGGCCTCGATGGCGTCGCTGCGCTGCTCGAGGAGCTCCGCGAACGCCGCGCCCACCGTCCCGTGGCCGAGCAGGCCGATCCGGAAGGCCTCAGACATCGCGTGCGGTCAGATCCGAGTAGGTCTCACGACGCACTACCACGCGGGCATCCCCATCACGGCAGAAGATCACCGGCGGGCGCCGCACGGCGTTGTAGTTCATGGCCATGGCATGACCGTATGCGCCGGTGGCGGGCGTTACCAGCACGTCGCCCACCCGCGGGGCCGCCAGCTCGACGTCGCGCACCAGCACGTCGCCGGACTCGCAGTGCATCCCTACGACCGTGCAGAGCTCGCCCGAGCCACCGGAAAAGCGATCCGCGATCTCCGCCTCGTAGCGGGCGCCGTAGAGCATCGGGCGCAGGTTGTCCGACATCCCTCCGTCCACGGCCACGTAGGTGCGCACGTCCGGGATCCGCTTGACCGTGCCGACCGTGTACAGCGTGACGCCGGCGTTGGCCACCAGCGCACGGCCCGGCTCGGTGAGCACCGTCACCCCGTCGGGAGCGTGGCGCAGAAGCGCCTCCGCGTAGTCCTCGGCCGAGGGGGGCTTGTCCTCGGCCGTGTAGGCCACCCCCACCCCGCCGCCGAGGTTGAGCAGCGGCCACTCGCCCAGCTCCGTCAGCACCTCCGCCAGGCGCTCGAAGGCCTCCAGCTCGAACACCTGTGAGCCGATGTGCGCATGCAGCCCGCGGACCTCGAGACCCGCCGCCCGGCAGGCCTCCAAGGCCCCGGGCACCTCGGCGAGCGGGAAGCCGAACTTCGAGTCCACCTGGCCGGTCTGGATGTAGGAGTGGGTGGAGGGCTGAATGCCGGGGGTGACCCGCACGAGCACCCGCACCCCCCGCCCGCGCAGCCGCTCGATCTCGTCGAAGGAGTCGACCACGATGTGCCCGACGCCGCTGTCGATGGCGTAGTCGAGCTCAGCCGAAGACTTGTTGTTCCCGTGCAGGTAGAGCCGAGGGCCGTCGAAGCCGCCGGCCAGCGCCAGGTGCAGCTCCCCGCCCGAGGCCACGTCGGCGGACAGGCCCTCCTCGGCGAACAGCCGGTACACCGCCGTGCAGGGGAAGGCCTTGCTGGCGTAGATGACCTCGAAGCGCTCGGTGCGGGCCGCGAAGGCCTCGACGAAGGCCTGCGCCCGCGCGCGCATGTCGTCTTCCGCGTACACGTAGGCGGGCGTCCCGAACTCGCGTGCCAGCTCGAGGGTGTTGCAGCCCCCGACCTCGAGCGCACCGCGCTCGTTCAGGCGCGAACCCAGGGGATATACGTGCGAGACGCCCACCGCTGCCATGACCGGCGGCCAGTATGAAGGACGCGGTGCTTGCCTTCTCCAGGCCGATCGTATTTAATAGGTCAGTTATTTAACTGAAACGTTAGATGCAGACCGATCAGCTCAACCTCACGTTCGCCGCCCTCGCCGATCCCACGCGGCGCTCGATCCTCACCCGCCTCGCCGAGGGCGAGGCGACGGTCAACGAGCTCGCGGAGCCGTTCCCCGTGAGCCTGCCCGCGGTGTCGCGTCACCTGAAGGTGCTCGAGCGCGCGGGGCTGATCGTCCGCAGCCGGGAGGCTCAGTGGCGACCCAGCCGCATGCAGGCCGAGCCGCTCGACGAGGCCGTGGAGTGGATGCAATCGCGCAAGCGCACTTGGGAGCACCGGATGGACCGGCTCGACGCGCACCTGCGCCGGAAGGGAGAGCAAGATGAGTGACCCGACGCCCACGCCGGCCGCCGATCAGGAGGTCCTGATCACGCGCATCTTCGAGGCGCCGCGCGAGCAGGTGTTCAGAGCATGGACCGAGCCCGACGAGCTGGCGGCGTGGTACGGCCCAGAGCACATGGACGCACCGCGGGATCGGATCCGCATCGACCTGCGGGTCGGCGGCCGCTGGGAGCTGACGATGGTCGGCCGAGGCGACGACCGCGAGTTCTCGGTCGGATACGACATCGTCGAGCTGGTGGAGCCCGAGCTGCTCGTCCTGCGCTCGGACCCGATGCCCGGAGCGGGCATGAACGAGCCCACCGTCTTGCGCATCGAGTTCCACGACCACGGCGCCAAGACCCGCATGACCCTGAGCGATGGGCCCTACCCGGCCGAGGGCCGCGGTCGCGCCGAGGCCGGATGGAGCGCCGCCTTCGACGAGCTCGCCCGATTCGTCGCACAGCGCGCCTGACTCCGGTTGACAGCTCCCGAGCATTCGGTCTAGGTTCGGGTTCGTACAGCGCGGCGGCAGGGACGCTGGCCCGCTCGATCGTTAGGGCTCATGACCAGCAGCAGCCGTACCCGACCGCCTCTCCCCCCACGTCGCCTGGTCAAGCGGGCGCTGTCCGTGCTCGCCGTTCTGGCGCTGGCGCTGGTCCTGGCGGGCTGCCTGACCGACCCGGCGACGTCGGTGAGCGGCACGGGAGCCACCCTGAACGGGCGCTTCAACCCGTTGAACGCTCCCGCGGTGGGCTACTTCGAGTACGGCACCACCGCGTCCTACGGGTCGGAGACCTCCCCTCGCGTCGACCTCGGCTCCGGGGCGGCCAACATCGCTCTCAGCAAGCGAGTGACCGGCCTGTCGCCCAACACCGAGTACCACTTCCGCGCCTGCCAGATCCGTGAGGGCGCCAAGACGTGCGGGGCCGACAGGGCCTTCCGGACGGCGTCGAACAGGCTGCCCACCGGCTTCGAGGAGGTGATCGCCTTCCAGGGGCTTACCAATCCGACCGCGCTGCGCTTCGCGGCCGACGGCCGGGTGTTCGTGGCCGAGCGCAGCGGGCTGATCAAGGTCTTCGACGGCCTCGACGATCCCACCGCCTCGGTGTTCGCCGACCTCCGAACCGAGGTGCACGCCTTCTGGGACCGTGGCCTGCTCGGCCTCGCTCTGGACCCGGCCTTCCCGGCCAAACCCTTCGTGTACGTGGCCTACTCGCACGACGCCGTGATCGGCGGCACGGCGCCTCGGTGGGGCGTGGCGGGAGCCACCAGCGACGCATGCCCCACGCCGCCCGGCCCGACCGCCGACGGCTGCGTCATCAGCGGCCGCGTATCGCGGCTCACCGCCGACGGCGAGACCCCGGTGCCCGAGCAGGTGCTGGTCGAGGACTGGTGCCAGCAGTTCCCGAGCCATTCAATCGGCTCGCTTGCCTTCGGACCTGACGGCGCCCTGTACGCCTCGGGCGGTGACGGCGCGAGCTTCAACGCGGTCGACTACGGCCAGTTCGGCTCCCCGCGCAACCCGTGCGGCGACGCCCCGGGCGATGTGGGCGACACGCTCACGCCGCCCTCGGCCGAGGGCGGCGCGCTGCGCAGCCAGGACCTGCGCTCTGCCGGCGATCCGGCCAGCCTTGGTGGCACGATCATCCGCGTCGACCCCGAGACGGGCGAGGGCCTTCCCGGCAACCCGGGCGCGGCCAGCGTGGACCGCAACGTCCGCCGCATCGTCGCCCAGGGATTGCGCAATCCGATGCGCATCGCCACGCGGCCGGGGACCGACGAGCTGTGGGTCGGCGACGTGGGCTGGAGCCAGGTGGAGGAGGTCAACCGGCTGACCAGCCCGGCCGACGGCGTGGTCGACAACTTCGGCTGGCCCTGTTACGAGGGCCCGGGCCGCCAGGGCGGCTACGACGCGGCCAACCTGTCCCTGTGCGAGGCGCTCTACACGAGCGGAACGCACTCGGCGCCCTATTTCTCCTACCGCCACTCCGACCCTGTGGTCCCCGGCGAGCAATGCGGCGTGGGCAGCTCGTCGATCACCGGCGTGGCCTTCGGCTTCTACGGCGGCGGGCCATATCCCGCGGCCTACGACGGCGCCCTGTTCTTCGCCGACTACACGCGCAACTGCATCTGGATGCTGCCCTCGGGCGGCGGCACGTTGCCCAACGGGGCCGCGAGGGCAACCTTCGTGGAGCGCGCCCAGGCCCCGGTCGATCTGCAGATCTCGCCCAGCGGCGAGCTGTTCTACGCGGACTTCAGCGGGGGCACGATCCGGCGCATCGTCTACTCGGCCGGCAACCAGCCCCCGGTCGCCGTCGCCTCCGCCGATCGGACCAACGGGCCGCTACCCCTGACCGTGCAGTTCGACGGGTCGACCTCCGACGACCCGGACTCCGCTGCTCCGCTGGCCTTCGCCTGGGACCTGGACGGCGACGGCCAGTTCGACGACTCGACCGCCGAGCGGCCGTCCTTCACGTACACGCAGGCGGGGACCTACACCGCTCGGCTGCGGGTCACCGACGGCGCCGGCTCGAGCGCCACCGACGCCGTGGTCATCTCCGCCGGCAACACTCCGCCCACCGCCACGATCTCGTCACCGAGCCCGGGGGTCAGCTGGAAGGTCGGCGACACGATCTCCTTCGCCGGTACTGCCAGCGACGAGCAGGAGGGAGGGCTCCCGGACTCGGCGCTCTCCTTCGCGCTCACGCTCAGGCACTGCCCGTCGACCTGCCATTCGCATCCGGTGGGAACATGGCCGGGCACGGCGGAGGGCAGCTTCGTCGCGCCCGATCACGAGTATCCCTCGCACCTCGAGCTGAGCCTCACCGCCCGGGACGCCGGAGGGCTGGCCGACACGCAGACCGTTCGCCTCGACCCCCGCACCGTCTCGGTGACGATGCGCTCGACCCCCACCGGGCTGTCGCTCGCGCTCGGGCCGAGCGCCGGACCGGCGCCCTTCACGCGCTCCCTGATCGAGGGCTCGACCACCACGATCGCCGCGCCGTCGCCGCAGAACCTGGCCGGCACGCCGTTCGTGTTCGGATCCTGGTCGGACGGCGGAGCCCAGTCGCATACCGTCACCGTGAACGGCGATCGGGACTTCACCGCCACCTACAGCTCCCCCTAGCGGCGGCCGTCCGCGCCCCGGCGCTGGCAAACTCGGGGCCATGAAGCACGCCTCACCGGCGGCGCCCGAGCTGGGCACCCGGGACGGGATCGCGTACGCCCTGTTCCTGCCCGAGGGCGAGCCCGAGCTGGGAGTGGTGATCATGCACGGCGCCGGCTCGGCCAAGGAGAGCCACTTCGACTTCGCCCGCGGCTGCCGCGACGAGGGCATGGCCGCCCTGGCCTACGACGCCCGTGGCCACGGCCGCTCCGAGGGCGTGTTCGGACCGGCGGCGCTCGACGACGCCATGGCGATGATCGGTGTGATGAGCGAGCACGCCCGGCGGGTGGCTCTGCGCGGCTCGAGCATGGGCGGCTTCACCGCGATTCACGCCGCGCGGCAGGCCCAGGCGGCGCCGGTCGCGGTGGTGGCCATCTGCCCGGCGCCCGAGGAGAGCCTCCGGCGCATGCTGCGCTCCGACGAGCCGCTTCGCTTCGAGTGCGACGTACCGGCCACCGAGATGTGGCTCGAGTCGCTCGACCTCAGCGAGGCGGCGGCGGGGCTGGGCCCAGAGACCGCCCTGCTCCTACTCCACGCACGCGGCGACGAGCAGATCCCGTACACCGTCAGCCAGGACCTCCACGCCGCGGCCCGGGAGCCCAAGCGGCTGCTGCTCCTGCCCGGCGGCCACCACCGCTCCCTGCAGCACGACCTCGAGCTGCAGGCCGCATCGCGCCTCTACATCCGCAAGGCGGCCCGGCCCACCGAGTGAGAATCATTCTCGTTTAGGCTTCGCGGGTGCCCTCGCCCCTTGACCTGGCCGAGCTCCCGTTCCTGCGCGATGCGCTGCTCGAGGTCGTTCTCCTGGGCGTGGCGGGCGGCGTGCTGGGCGCGTGGATCGTGCTGCGGCGACTCGCCTTCTTCTCGCACGCTGTCGGCTCGGCCACCTTCCCGGGCCTGGTGGCCGCCGACGCCACGGGGGTGAGCCCCACGTTCGCCGGTGTGGCCGTCGCCCTCGGCTACGCGGGCGGGGTCGAGCGGCTCGGCCGCGCGGGCCGCGAGCCGGGCGAGGCCACCGCGCTCCTGCTGGTCGCGGCGCTGGCGGGCGGGATCGTGCTGGCCAGCGACGTCTTCGAGTCGGGCGCCCAGGTCGACCGGCTGCTGTTCGGCACCCTGCTGGGTCTCGACACCGCGGACCTGGTGCTGTCCGCGGCCGCCGCCGTCCTGGCCGTGCTGGCCACCGTCGCGCTGGGGCGCAGCTGGGCGGCGGTGGCCTTCGACCCCGAGGGAGCCCGGTCTCTCGGGGTGCCGGCGGGCCTGGCCGACGGCCTGCTGCTCGCCCTGGTGGCCGTAGCCGCGGTCGCCGCGATCCCCGCGGTCGGTGCTCTGCTGGTCACCGCGATCTACGTGCTGCCGGCGGCCGCGGCGCGGCTGGTGGCCCGATCGATCCCGGGCCTGGTCGCCTGGGCGCTCGGCCTCGCCCTGGCCCAAGGTCTCATCGGCCTCTACCTCGCCTACTGGCTCGACCTGCCTCCGGGCCCACCGGTGGCCGTGCTCGGTACCACCACCTATCTGCTGCTGGCCGCGGTGATGCCTCGGTGAGCGTCCTCAGCGTGCACGGCGTGGCCGCCTCGTACGGGACCGCCGCCCCGGTGCTGCAGGACGTGTCCTTCGACGTCGAGGCCGGCAGGTCGGTGTGCGTGCTCGGGCCCAACGGCGGCGGCAAGACCACCCTGTTCCGCGTTCTGCTGGGCGAGCTCGAGCCCGGCGCCGGTCGGGTGGAGCTCGACGGGCGCCCGGCGTACGTGGCCCAGACCGAGCGGACCCGATTGGACTTCCCGGTTACCGCGCTCGACGTGGCGCTCATGGGGACCCTCGCCCACGGTCGCTGGTGGCTCCCGGCCCGGCGTCCGCAGCGGGCCGCCGCCCGGGCCGCACTGGAGCGCGTCGGTCTCGGCGACAGCTCCGACACCGCCTTCGGCGAGCTGTCCGGCGGCCAGCGCCAGCGTACGCTCCTGGCCCGGGCTCTCGTCCAGGAGGCCCGCGTGCTGCTGCTCGACGAGCCGTTGTCCGGGGTCGATCCCGTCAGCGCGGGGCTGATCACCGAGCTGTTCGGCGAGCTGAGGGCGTCCGGTCACACCCTGCTCGTCTCGAGCCACGACGTGGAGAGCGCCCGGGAGTTCGACCTGGTGCTCTGCCTGAACAGGCGCCAGGTGGCCTTCGGTCCTCCCGCGGAGGTGCTGGACCGCGCCACGCTCGAGGCCACCTACGGCAGCGAGATCATCCTGCTGGGCGACGGCCGCGCCGTCACCGTCCAGCATCACTCCCATGGGCACGAGGCCTGATGGAGGTCGTGGACTTCCTCCTCGATCCGCTGCGCTCGGGCATCGACCGCCGGGCGCTCGCGGAGATCGCGCTGGCGGGCGCGTTCTGCGGCGCGCTCGGCTTCTGGGTGGTCACCGAGCGCCTGGCCTATCCCGCCGAGTCACTGGCCCACGGGCTGCTCCCCGGACTGGTGCTCGCGGCGCTGGCCGGCAGCTCGCTCATCGTCGGCGCGGCCGGCGGGGCGCTCGTCGCCGCGCTGGTGATCGCGCTGGCGGCGCGCGACTCGCGCATCGGCGCCGACACCGGCACAGCGGTGGCGGTCACGGGACTGGTGGGCCTCGGCGCCCTGCTCGCACTCGCGCCGGACTCGCCCCAGCGCCTGACCGAGCTCCTGTTCGGCGATCCCCTCGGCGTGACCGACGCCGACCTAGCTGCCGCCGCCGCGCTTGCCGTGGCCGGCGGCCTCCTCCTGGGAGTTCTTCACCGGCCCCTCGTGGCGCTGTCGTTCGACGCCGAGGGCGCCGCCGCGCTGCGGCTCCGTCCGTCGCTGATCCGCCTGGCCCTGCTTCTGCTGCTCGCCATCGCGATCGCCATCGCCGTGCAAGGGCTCGGCGCCCTGCTCGTGCTCGCCGTGCTGGTGGGTCCTCCCGTGGCAGTCCGCCGTCACGCCCGCACTCCCGGGCGGGCGATGCTGGGAGCTGCGCTGGTGGCGGTCCTGGCCGGCTTCGCCGGACTCGAGCTGTCATTCCACGCGGGCAGCGCCACCGGAGCGTCGGTGGCTCTCGCGCTGTGTGCGGCTGCGGCGCTGGGGGCGGTGTGGCCTAGGCGAGCGCGGGACGGGGGGCGTTCCGGCGTACGATCACGATGGCCACGCCGAGCGCCAGCAGCACGAGGCTGATCAGCTGCGGCTGGGTGAGCCCGGCCACCACCGAGTCGTTGCGGCGGATGAGCTCGACCAGGAAGCGCTGGCCCCCGGTGAGGATCAGGTACAGGCCGAAGACCACGCCCTCGGGGAAGCGGTCGCGCAGGTGCCACAGCACGAACGCACCGATCCCCATCGTCAGGGTGTCGTAGATCGGCGTGGGATGCACCTCGTCGGTGGTGGGCACCGTGCCGTCCGGATAGGCCATCGCCCAGGGGAGGTCGGACTCGATGCCGTAGTCGCCGTCGCCCGACAGCTGGCAGCCGATTCGGCCCACCACGTAGCCCATGATCAGCGGCACCGAGCACGCGTCGCACATCTGCCAGCCCAGCCAGCCCCGCCACGCCGCCCACAGCAGCACCCCGATGGCCCCGCCGATCAAGCCGCCGAAGAAGACGAGGCCGGAGCCGGAGAAGACATTGCCCAGGAGGTCGTCCGAGACGTCCGACCAGTTCTGGATCAGGTAGTCGAGCCTCGATCCGATGAGGCCGCCGACCAGGGCGGCGAAGACCATCTCGTAGACCCAGTCGGCGGGTTTGCCGAGCTCGCGCAGCCGCCGGCTCATCGTGATCCCGGAGGCAAAGAAGGCCAGCGCGAGGGCCAGGCCGAAGGTCTGCAGGTCGAGTGGCCCGATGTGGATCTCCGGCAGCACCGCTGCGGCAGGCTAGCGGGGGCCCGCCCGCCCGGGCCTCCCCTACCATCACCGCGATGCGGCGAGCCGTGCCAGCGACCCTCCTGCTTGCGGCCTGGCTGCTCATCGCGCCGCTCGCCCGAGCCGACACGGTCGACCGCGCGGCCGTCCGCGAAGCGGTGCGCGGGGAGGCGCGCGCCTCGTCGGCCGCACCACTGCCACTTCCACTCCCCCAGCCGTCGCGGTCGCCCACCGCCGCCGCGGCGTCGTCCTCGCGCGTGTTGCGTGAGCTGGCCCTACTGGCCCGCGACCAGAGTCCCGCGCGCCTGCTCGTGGGCCTGCGCTCGCACGCCGACCGCCCGGGCGTGACTGCACGGCTGCGGGCCCTGGGCGCCGAGGTCGAGGCCCTTCCGCTGATCGGCGTGCTCGGCGCCCGCGTGCCCTCCGGCGCGACCGCCGTGGGCGCCCTGCGCGGCGATCCGCGAGTGGCCTACGTCGAGCGCGACCGCAAGGTGCCCATGGCCGCGGACCCGTTCGACAGCGTCGATCCCTTCACCAGGATCAAGTACACCTGGTACTTCGACCAGGTGCGCGCCGGAGAGGCCATCGCCGCGGCGGGTGGCGGCTCGTCGCGCACCGTGTCCGTGATCGACACCGGGCTCGACGTGACCCATCCCGAGTTCGGCGGGTCGGCTCGCATCGCTCGCACCTTCGACACCGGCAGCGGCGGTACCGACGTCCGCGACTCGATCGGGCACGGCACGTTCGTCGGCGGGCTGATCGCAGCCATCGACGGCAACGGCATTGGGTTCAAGGGCGTGGCCGGCAACACCCGGCTGGTGGCCGTGCGCGCCTCGCTCGACGGCTTCTTCACGGCGAGCGACCTCATCCGCGGGATCGGCTTCTCGATCCGCAGCGGCGCGGACGTGCTCAACATGAGCCTGGCGGGACGAGGCTTCTCGATCAGCCAGGCCCGCGCCCTCGAGGCCGTCTTCTACAACGACGTCCTCCCCGTGGCGGCGTCGGGCAACAACGGGCAGGCGGGCAACCCGATCGAGTTCCCGGCCGCGGCGCTCGGTGGCGTGCGCGGCGGGCGGGGGATCGGCCTGTCGGTGGCCGCCACCACCCCCAGCGGCGCCGTGGCGCCCTTCTCCAACCACAACCGCTTCGTGTCCCTGGCGGCTCCGGGCGCGGGGGCGAGCGGCTGCTTCGGCGTCTTCTCGACCCTGCCGGCCAATCTCGGGACGGTCTGGGACGGCTCCTGCAACCCGCTCTTCTCGGCCGGCGGCGCGCGCTACGGCTACGCAGAGGGCACCAGCTTCGCCGCTCCCATCGCAGCGGGGATCGCGGCGGTGGTGTGGCAGGTCGAGCGCCGCCTGGCCTCCGAACAGGTGGCCGACGTGCTGGCCCGCTCGGCGCACCAGACCAAAGGGCGAGGCTGGAACGAGTTCACCGGCTCGGGCATCGTCGACGGCGCCGCCGCGGCCGCTCTGGCCCGGGTCTACGACGTGACCGCCCCACGCGCGCGGGGCTCGGCTCGCAGGCTCGGCGGCTTCGTGAGCGTGAGGGAGAGGCGCTCGAAGGACCGGACGCGGAAGGGCAACAAGCTGGCCGGGGGCGTGCGCTACGGCCTGCTGGCGTCGCGCAACGGCGGGCGCACCTTCGCGGAGCTGGCGCGCGGGCGGCGCCGGCCGATCTCGGCCACGGTCGAACTGCGCGGTCGCCGAGCCAACGTGCTGGTGGCCACCGCCTGCGACCGCAACGCCAACTGCGGCATCAAGCGGCTGGGGCGCTACCGGCCCTAGGGCGGCGCGGTTCGCGGCCCGGCTTGCAGCAGCGCTTCGCTCGGGCCTACGAGGTTGCCGCTCCGCCCTCGAGGGCTGGGGAAGGGGCAACCACCTGAGGCTGCCGCGGGCCGCTCGGGGTGGGCTGTGTCAACTTCACCCCTGACAGGGGGTCAATCGGCCACATCCCTCAGTGCCCGTGGGCGTGGGCCTCGTCCCCCAGCTGCCCCGGGTCTTCGCTCAGCGCCAGCAGTGCGGTCAGCGCCGTGGTGATCGGCACCGCGGCGATCAGCCCGATCGAGCCGACCAGCGTGGCCACGATCTCCTTCGCCACGATCTCGAGGTTGGCGGCCTCGCCGAGACCGAGGTCGGCCGAGCTGAAGATCAGGAGAATCGGGAGGGAGGCACCGACGTAGGCGAGCACCAGCGTGTTGACGGTCGCGCTCACGTGATCGCGCCCGACGTCGAGTGCGCGGGCGAACAGCCCGCGGAAGCCGAGGCCCGGGTTGGCCCTGCGCAGCGCCATCACGGTCGACGCCTGGCTGATGGTCACGTCGTCCAGCACGCCGAGGGCCCCGATCACCATCCCGGCGAGGAGCAGTCCCTGGAGCGAGAGGTCGGCCTGGCCGAGCTGTAGGAAGGTCGCCTCCTCGCTGCCCAGCCCGGTGAGATGGGTGAGCTCCGTGAACAGCACGGCCAGGCCGGCGGTGAGGAGGAGGCTGACGGCGGTGCCGAGCAGGGCCGAGATGCTCTTCGGCCCGCCGCCGTGAGCGAGCGGGATCGTGATCAGCGCGATGGCCAGCGAGCCGGCCACCGCCACCGCCAGCGGGGAGTTGCCGTCCAGGATCGAGGGCACCACGAACAGCAGGACGAGGGCCAGGCTGAAGCCCAGCCCGAGCAGGGACAGCAGGCCGCGCCAGCGGGCGAACACGAGCACCACGAGCAGGAACAGGCCGGCCAGGATGAGCATCGGCCCCCGCCGCTCGAAGTCCGAGATCGAGTAGGCGGTGCCGGTCACGGGCTCGGCGCCGGGCGGAGGCTCCGGCTGCTTGACCACCTGTACCCCGTCACCGGGGTCCACGTCCGGATCGAGGCCGTTGCCGGCCGACAGCTGGACCTGCACCAGCTTCCCCGACTCGGGACCGCTCTCCAGCCGGACCGACACGAGCTGGCAGTCCTGGCCGATGAAGCCCGGGCAGGTCCTCTCCTCCACCCGCTCGACCTCGCCCCGCTCGCTGTCGACGGTGATTCCCTCGGCCAGTGGGGTGCGGACGTCTCCCGGCCACAGGATCACCAGCGCCACGAGCGTGGCCAGCGCGAGTCCGCCCGCCAGCACGGTGAACAGCCGGGTCATCGGGCGGCAAGCTAGCTGGCGCCCGGGACGCCTCCGGAGGGCGTTCTACAGGTAGCCGAGCGGATCGACCGGCGA
This sequence comes from uncultured Thermoleophilaceae bacterium, assembly GCA_963751105.1. Classification (GTDB taxonomy): domain Bacteria; phylum Actinomycetota; class Thermoleophilia; order Solirubrobacterales; family Thermoleophilaceae; genus JACVRW01. Next base: position 2,382,216 of record CAVVTG010000002.1, read on the forward strand.
TCCGCCCACGCGCGTCTCGAAGTGGAGGTGATCGCCGAAGCAGTGGCCGGTGCAGCCCACGTAGCCGATCACCTGGCCCTGGCTCACGTTGGCGCCGTTCGAGGTGGCGAAGCTCGACTGGTGGGCGTAGCAGCTGGACAGGCTGGCGTTGTGCTGAATGCAGGTGTAGTTGCCGTAGCCGCCCACCCAGCCCATGAGCGCCACGCGCCCGGCGTCGGCGGCGCGGATCGGCGTGCCGCTGCCCACGGCGATGTCGATGCCCGCGTGCAGACGTCCCCAGCGCTGGCCGAAGGGCGACACCACCGGCCCGTTCACCGGCCAGATCAGCGCGCCGCTGCCCTGGCGGACCGGACCGGGTGCGGGCGCGCCGGCCAGCGCGGCCTGGACCTTGGCCTGCTCGGCCTCGAGCGCGCGCAGGTCGCCCTCGAGGGCCACCCGGCTGTCGCGGACCTGGCCGAGCGCGCCGCGCTTGTCGGCGCGGGCGGAGGCCAGCTGGTCGCGCGAGCCCACGAGCTGCGCCTCCACCGCCGCGATCTGGTCGCGCCAGCGCAGGATGCGCTCCGCCGCCGCCTGCTCGCGCTCCTCGAGCTCGGCCAGCTGGTTGGCCTGCTCCTCGGCCTTGTCGCGCAGCACGCGCACGCGGTCGGTGATCTCGCGGTCCTGATCGGAGATGCGGTCGAGGAACTCGGCCTGCTCGAGCAGGTCGCCGAAGCCGTCGGACTCGAGCACCACGGTGAGGGCGTCGGGAGAGTCGGCCTTGTAGATCTCCACCAGCCGGGCCGCCAGGACCTTGCGCGCGGTCACCAGCTCGCTGCGCAGTCGCTCGAGCCGGTCGCGGGCCTCCTCGAGGCGGTCGCGCACCTCGAGCAGCTCCGCCTTCTGGGCGTCGAGACTCGCCTGTGCGCGCGAGAGTTGCTTCTCGGTGGCGCTGATCTCCCCCTGCACCGCCTCGATCCGGGTGTCGAAGCGCTGGATGGTGGTGGACAGCACCGCCTCCGTCTGCTTCTTATCCTCGATCTGCGAGCGCTTCTCATCGATTCGAGACGACAGGGGTGCCGACAGCCCCGGTATGGGGAGCACGAGAAGGGCCGTCAGGGCAAGCGTTATCGGTAGGGCGAAGGTCTTCTTCATCGAGAAGGCGAGCGCGCGCTGTTAACCCGCGTTATGCAGGGGAATCGAGCGGTCGCGACGCGGCCACGATACCAACGCGCGTCGTGCCCGCAAGCGCTTTTCCTCGACCTGCAAGACAGCCTGCAGCAATCACTAATCTTCACTGCAATGGCACGACAGAAGGCAGTCTTCCCCCGCGACACAGGCCTCCAGGCCCGGATGCTGTTGACGCTGTTCCTCCTGGGCCTGCTGTACGTGGTGTTCATCGGTGCGCTGGTGGCCGCCGGTGCCGGCATCGCCCTGATCGTCGTGGTGATGGGCGTGCTCTCACTGTCCCAGCTGTTCTTCTCAGACAAGCTCGCGCTCAGGGCGATGGGAGCAAAGGAGGTCTCGCCCGAGGAGGCGCCGGGTCTGCACGCGATGATCGAACGGCTCTGCATCCAGGCCGACCTGCCCAAGCCGAAGATCGCCGTGGCCGACACCTCGGTGCCCAACGCCTTCGCCACCGGGCGCTCGCAGAAGAGCGCCACCGTCTGCGCCACCACCGGCATCATGCGCACGCTCTCACCGAGCGAGCTCGAGGGCGTCATGGCCCACGAGCTGGCCCACGTCAAGAACCGTGACGTGCTGGTCATGACCATCGCCAGCTTCTTCGCCAGCCTCGCCTCGATGATGCTCCAGTTCGGCTTCTTCTTCGGCGGCGGCGGCGACGACGAGAACCCGAGCTTCCTGGTCATCCTGCTCGTGTCGGCGCTCGTCTACGTGCTCTCCTTCTTCCTGATGATGGCCCTCTCGCGCTACCGCGAGTTCGGGGCCGACCGCGGCGCCGCGATCGTCACCGGCCGGCCGAGCGCGCTGTCGTCGGCACTGGTCAAGATCTCCGGGGCGATGGAGACCGTCCCCAAGCACGACCTGCGCGAGGCGCAGGGCATGAACGCCTTCTTCATCGTGCCGGCGAGCGTCAAGGGCTCGATCAAGTCGCTCTTCGCCACCCACCCCCCGATGGAGAAGCGGATCGAGCGCCTGCAGCAGCTCGAGTCGCAGCTCCAGCGCGGCGCCAGCTCAGCCGCGGCCTAGCGCTTGGGCTTTCTCGAATCCATCTTCGGCTCCAAGAGCAGCCTCAAGGGGCCCGCGCCCGACCGGCTGTTCGCGATGACCACGGCCTACGTCACGCTCGAGACCGGCCTGGGTCTCACCAGCCGCGGCGTGGCCGGGATCGTGTTCCAGCCGATCGGCACCGCCGACTTCGACAGCATCATGACCGAGACCGAGGAGCTCCTGGCCAGCACGGCCGAGGAGACGGGCAGCACGGTCACGAACAAGGAGGACGAGTTCGGCTACCGCTGGCTCATCCTGGCCGACCCGGACTTCGACGACCTGGTCGTGGCCCTCAACACGGTCTCCACCCAGCTGCAGGGCGGCGGCTACGGCGACCGTCTGCTGGCCGCTGTCTTCTCCTTCGAGGAGAAGGGCAAGCCGCTCTACCTCATCTACAACTTCAAGCGCGGCAAGTTCTATCCCTTCGTGCCGGCCGAGGGCAAGCAGGCTCGCAACAACGAGCGCGAGCTGCGCCTCCGGGCCCAGCTCGGTGAGGAGCTCCCGTTCGAGGAGGAGATCGGACGCTGGTTCCCGCTCTGGGACGTGCCGCTCTAGGCCCGGGTTCCCGGTACGGCTCGTTCGGGTAACCACTCTCCAAGCGACTGGGGAGGGGCGATGGACATCGAGCGGCCGTACAGCGAGGAGGACGTCGAGCGACTCAGGGGGACCGTCACGGTCGAGCACACGCTCGCTCGTCGCGGGGCCGAGCGACTGCGTGAGGGACTCGAAGGCGAGGAGCCGGTGATGGCGCTCGGGGCGTCCACCGGCAACCAGGCGGTCCAGCAGGTCAAGGCCGGTCTCGAGGCCATCTACGTGAGCGGCTGGCAGGTGGCGGCCGACGCCAACCTGGCCGGCGAGATGTACCCGGACCAGAGCCTCTATCCGGCCGACTCGGTTCCCTCCGTGGTGCGCCGCATCAACCGCGCGCTGCGCCGCGCCGACGAGATCCATCACGCGGAGGGCGAGGACCACATCGACTGGTACGCGCCGATCGTGGCCGACGCCGAGGCCGGCTTCGGCGGCGCGCTCAACTGCTTCGAGCTGATGAAGGGGATGATCGAGGCCGGCGCCGCGGGCGTGCACTTCGAGGATCAGCTGGCGTCGGAGAAGAAGTGCGGGCACATGGGCGGCAAGGTGCTGCTCCCCACCGCCCAGGCGGTGCGCAACCTGGTGGCCGCCCGGCTGGCCGCCGACGTGGAGGGCGTTCCCACCGTGCTCGTGGCCCGCACCGACGCGCGCGGCGCGGACCTGCTTATGAGCGATGCCGATCCGGCCGACGAGCGCTTCCTCACCGGCGAGCGCACCGCGGAGGGCTTTCACCGCACGGAGAGCGGCATCGACCAGGCGATCGCCCGCGGCCTCGCCTACGCCCCCTACGCCGACCTGATCTGGTGCGAGACGGCCGAGCCCGACCTCGACGAGGCGGAGCGCTTCGCCGGCGCCATACGCGACGAGTTCCCGGACAAGCTGCTGGCCTACAACTGCTCGCCGTCGTTCAACTGGAAGCGCGCGCTGTCCGACGAGGAGATCGAGGGCTTCGCCCAGCGCCTCGGGCAGATGGGCTACCGCTTCCAGTTCATCACCCTCGCCGGTTTCCACACGCTCAACCACTCGATGTTCGAGCTGGCTCGCGGCTATCGCGGCCGGGGCCTGTCGGCCTACGCCGAGCTGCAGGAGCGCGAATTCGACAGCGAGCAGCACGGCTACACGGCCACCCAACATCAGCGCGAGGTAGGCGCGGGCTACTTCGACGAGGTCGCGGAGATCATCTCCGGTGGCGAGGCGGCCACCAAGGCGCTCAGCGGCTCGACCGAGGAAGCACAGTTCGACTGAGCCCCGCCACCATCCGGCGGGCCGACCCGGGCGACTGCCGGGCCGTCGCCGCGATCTACAACGAGGGCATCGCCGAGGGCCGCTCGACCTTCGAGACCGAGGAACGGTCCGCCGCCGACGTTCAGGCCTGGCTCGATTCGGCCGACCACAGGGTGCTGGTCGCCGAGGGCGGCGGAGCCGTCATCGGCTGGGCCCGGTCCTCGCCCTACAGCCCACGTCCCTGTTACGCCGGGGTGCGAGAGGCCAGCGTCTATGTGCTCGCCGCCGAGCGCGGGCGGGGCACCGGCGGTGCGCTGGCCGCGGCACTGAGCGACGACGCGGAACAGGCCGGGTTCCACAAGCTCGTGGGGAAGCTCTTCGCGGACAACGAAGCCAGCCGTCGCCTCGTGGCCCGGCACGGCTTTCGCGAGGTCGGCACCCACCGCCGCCACGGCCAGATCGACGGCGAGTGGCGCGACGTGATCGTGGTCGAGCTCCTGCTCAGGCCACGCGGATGAGCTTCTTGTTGACGAACTCGTCGGCGCCGAAGCGGCCCAGCTCGCGGCCGAACCCGGAGCGCTTGACTCCCCCGAAGGGCAGCTCGGCGCTCTCGGCCCCGACGGCGTTGACGAACACCATTCCGGCTTCGATCCGGTCGGCCACGCGCAGCGCCTGGTCGTTGTCGGTGGTGAGCACGTACGAGCCGAGGCCGAACGGCGTGTCGTTGGCCAGCTCGATCGCCTCGTCCTCCGAGCCCACCCGGTAGACCGCGGCTACCGGGCCGAAGAACTCCTCGTGGTAGGCGTCGTTGTCGGTCTTGATGTCCGTCAGGACCGTGGTCTCGAAGAAGTTGCCCTCGCGCTCGCCCCCGGTCACCAGGGTCGCGCCCTGGTCCACCGCGCGCTTGACCTGTTCCTCGAGACGCTCGGTCGCCGTCGCCGAGGAGAGCGGACCGACGGTGGTGTCCGGTGAGCTCGGGTCCTCGGGCTTGACCGCCGAGAGCGCGGCCGTGAACTTCTCGAGAAACGGCTCGTAGAGCTCGTCGATCACCACGAAGCGCTTCGCCGCGTTGCACGCCTGGCCGGAGTTCTCGAGGCGTCCGCCCACCGCGGACTCGACGGCGTCGTCGAGGTCATCGGTGCTCAGCAGGATGAACGGATCGGAGCCACCGAGCTCGAGCACCACCTTCTTGAGGTTGCGCCCGGCGATCTCGGCCACGGCCGCGCCCGCCCGCTCCGATCCCGTGAGCGAGACGCCCTGGATGCGCGGGTCGGCGATCACCCACTCGATCTGCTCGTTGGTGGCGTAGATGTTGATGTACGCGTCCGGCGGGAAGCCGGCCTGCTCGAAGATCTCCTCCATCGCCGCCGCGGACTCGGGGCACTGCGGCGCGTGCTTGAGCAGGATGGTGTTGCCGATGACCAGGTTCGGTCCGGCGAAGCGTGCCACCTGGTAGTAGGGGTAGTTCCAGGGCATGATGCCGAGCAGGACGCCGAACGAGCTGCGGCGCACGAAGGCCGAGCCCTCGCCCTCGCTGAGCTCGATCGGCTCGTCGGCCAGCAGCGACTCGGCGTTGTCGGCGTAGAAGCTGTAGATGTCTACGCAGAAGTCCACCTCGCCCAGCGCCTGCTCGATCGGCTTCCCCATCTCCCGGACGATGATCTCGGCGAGCCGCTGACGTTCCTCGCCGTAGATCTCGGCGACCCGCCGAAGCAGCTGCACGCGCTCCTCCACCGTCGAAGAGCGCCCCCACTCGCGGTGAGCGGCATCGGCCCGGCCGATCGCGTCCTTCAGGTCATCGTCACCGATCGTCGGATAGGTCTGGACCGTCTCTCCGGTCGCAGGATTCACGACTGCGTAGTCACTCATGGCGCTCCCTCGGTATCTCGGCTCGTACGGGTCACCCAACACGATCCGGGGCCCGATTGCGAGGCTATCGCGAAGCGAGACCCGTTCACCAGTCAGGGGTCCGCAAAGAAGGCGCGGCCGATCACGAACATGCCGCGCTGGGGAAGGGCGAAGTCCCCGAGCTGCGCCTGTTCGGGGGGCGGGCCCATCTCGTCCAGATCGGTGTCACCGACCGAGGCTTTGCTCGCGCTTCATTGCCACCCCTGCGACCCGCGACATGAGGGCCAGCACCGGCGGGGACCGCCAGGCACGCCGGGGAAGAACCGACGCCATCGTGTTGAGCAGCCTCGTGGCGGGAGTCGACCGCAGCTCCGTGGCCCATTCGAGGTCACCGGCGCGGACCTCGAGGCGACGCGGACCGGTCCAGTCGATCTCGATCTGGCCCTGACGTACCTCATCGACCTCGGCTCCGAAGTAACGCGTGCACGCCAGCTCGGCGGGCTGGTCCTGGTAGAAGGTCCAGCGGCCGCCCGGGTCCCGGTGCCAAACCGAGCGGTAGCCGGGGCCGATCGACGACGCGGGGAAGCGTCGCAGGCCGAGCACGTGGCCGGAGCGGAAGGGAAGGCCCATCACCCCATAACCGGAGAACCGCTCGCCCGAGCCCGGCGGCAGATCAGCGCGGCGCTCGAGTTGCTCGACCAGTTCGGCGGGCTCGCGCATCCGGGAACGTCAAGGGGCCCGCGCGGTCACGGCCCAGGTCGACGCCGGGGCGACCACCGCGCCGCCGTCGACCACGAAGTCCTCGAGGGCCGCGCGCAGGGCATCGGCGATCTTCGGCCTGATCTCGTCCACTCGCTCGCCCCACATGCGCAGCACCTCGGCCGCCGGCCCGAGCGCCATGTTGAACGCGACCGCCTGCTCGAGGTCGCTGCCGACCCTGTAGGGCAGGTCCTGGCGGGCCAGCCGGATGTCCTCGTAGCCGGCGTGCCTGAGCACGTCGGAGACGGTGTCCGCATTGGCCATCGAGAACGGGCCCGGTCCGCAGCGGGGCACGTCGGACTCCTCCGGCTCGTCCAGGTATTCCGCCACCACGAGCTCGGCGCGGTGCATGAACTCGTTGTCGAGCTTGCGCCGCCAGACCACCATGTTCAACTGGCCGCCGGGAGCGAGCGCCGTGCGCACGTTTCGAAGCGCCGCCACCGGGTTGGCGAAGAACATCGTTCCCATGCGCGAGAACGCGTAGTCGAACCTCTGATCGAAACTCGCCCGCTCCACGTCGCAGGTCGCGTAGCTCACGTTCTCGATGCCGGCCTCGGCGGCTTCCGTGACTGCCGTCTCGATCATTCGCTCAGCCACGTCTACTCCGTGGGCGTGTCCGGCTGCGCCCACCAGCTCCGCGAGGCGCACGGTCGTGTCACCCAGGCCGCAGCCGATGTCGAGCACGCGGTCGCCCTCGTGTGGCGGGTTGGCCGCGAGCGCCGCCTCGCCGTGGCCCAGCAACCCCGTGCTCGCGACGTCCCGGTACTCGATCCAGATGTCGAACAGAGGGCCGTTCCACGCCTCGGTCGCTTCGAGGTTGTCGGGAACCACCCGGATCGCGTCTGCCATCAGGACTGCGCTCTCATATCCGGCCCTCGCCGTCGTAAGGCGCCGGGTTCAGACACCGATCATCCGGGTCGAGCTTCAGGTCAGGGCGATTGAGGGAGAGGGGCGGCATAGCACGACTCTATGCGGGATCCGCGGCGAGGCACCGCGCCGAAGAAGCGGTCGCCGAAGGCCAACGCTCCCAGTGGCACGAGGAGACTGACGAGGGCCAGCGAAATCGAGAACGTCACACCGGCAGTCCCTGTTGGTGTTTCGAACAACTTGAAGGCATCGATCGAAGCGTGCAGCATCGCCGCCGCCCAGATCTTGTTGCCGCCCCGCGCCCAGAGGTAGCCGAAGGGAATGCAGGTCACGGCCGCGACGGCGATTGCGAACAGACCGACTGCGGCACCGTTGGTGATCAGGATCGGCAGGTGGGTGATCGCGATCAGAGGAATCGTCAGCCGAATCGCTGCCCCGAACGTGCGCCCCCGGCTCAGCCTCCGGAAGGCGTAGCCGCGCCACACGAGTTCCTCGGCGAGCCCGTGGTAGGCGAACAGGCCCAGGGCGAGCCAGAGCCAGCCTGAACGCAGCGGCAGGCCGGTGCCGCTCACGAGCACGTACGCCGGGTAGAAGGCGAGCACTCCCGCCGAGACCAGCGCACCGGCGAGCAGTGAGCGGCCCGTCGGCCGAGCGAAGCCCAGCGAGCCAAGCAGGGCGCGGGCCGGGGTCCCGAACGCGAAGTGCTCCCACAGCGCGGCGAACCCACCGGTGACGACCAGTGCGAGCAGTCCGTAGGCGACGCCGCCTCCTTGTAGCGCGCCGGCCGCGTAGAGGACACCCCAGATCGCCAAGAACCCGAGCAGAAAGCGGCCTGGCCGCTGTGGTCCGCCGGCCCAGCGCATCAGTAGTCCCAGCCCGCGTACTTCGGATCGCGGTCCTTCATGTCGGCGAACAGCAGCGAAACGCGGTCCATGTACCAGGCCTTGCCCCCGTGAGTGATCAGGATGCCCGCAACGGTCACCAGGAGGTTGAGCTCGATCAGCCCGAAGGCGAGGATGCCCATCCCGATCGTCGAGTAGGAGTTGGCGAGCAGTGCCGGCGCGGGCGAGCTGAACTGCTTCGGCAGTTCGACCTGGCGCCGGTCGACCCAGATCCGCTCGCCGAGTACTGCCCGCGACGCCCAGTTTCGAGTGGACTGCGGGGGGCTGAACAGCAGCGGGTTGACGAACATCCACACGATCGCGAGCGCGATCCCGATCAGACACCAGACCCCGATCCAGTCGCGGCTCCAGATGGCCAGCGCCAGTACCGACACCACGGTGAACCTGGTCCATACGCTGGCTGGATTCGCATGCCGCATCCAGCGCTCGCCCTCGAGGCCGAAGAGCTTGGCAGTCCCCCTTGATTTCACTTCGGGGCTGGTGGCGGGCTCTGTCGTCATCTCTCGCTCCTCTGGCTGCGCGTTTCTCAACGCTCGTTGACATCAGTGGATTGAAGCTAACCGATCCGCTTCTCGATGTCAACACCTGTAGAGTTACCTAGCATGAGTCGAGCCAGCGAAAAGCCGGGTGCCGTCCGCACGGGAAGAAGGCCGGGGCCGAACTCGACCCGCGACGACATCCTGCGCGCCGCCCGCCGGTCGTTCGCAGAGAGTGGCTACGACCGCGCGACGTTCCGCAACATCGCCACCGATGCAGGGGTCGACCCCGCGTTGGTGGTTCAGTTCTTCGGGTCGAAGAAGGACCTGTTCGCGGCCGCCACCGCGTCGCCGGTCACGCTGGCCGAGCTCGCAACGGAGCCCGCCGAGGAATCGGGCGCCGGGCCCGGTCTTCGCCTGGCGAAGTTGTTGATGAGGTGGCTGGACCACGAGGACGCCCGGCAGGCCCTGCTGGGCCGAATCCGATCGGCGTCGAGCGAACCGGCGGCAGCCGACGTGGTGCGCGAGATGATCGGCGCTCAGCTGACCGATTTCGCCCGGCTGATGGACGGCGATCGACCCGATGTCCGGGCCAGCCTCTTGGCGACGCAGTTCCTCGGTGTGGTGTTCGCGCGTTACATCGTGCGCGTCGAGCCACTGGCCTCCATCGACGGAGACGAGCTGGCGGACTGGCTCGGTCCGACCTTCGACCTGTATCTCACCGGGCCGCGGGGCGGCGCCATCCGGCCGGCGGCGGGAGAGGAGCCTGCCTAGCGGATCTGCATCCCCGAGATGGCCCGGGCGATCACCAGCCGCTGGATCTCCGATGTGCCCTCGAAGATCGTGTAGATCTTGGCGTCGCGGTGCATGCGCTCCACCGGGTACTCCCGCGTGTAGCCGTTGCCGCCCAGTATCTGGATCGCGCGCTCGGTGGCCCACACCGCCACCTCGCCCGCCTTGAGCTTCGACATCGAGCCCTCGGCCGAGTCGAAGGGCACGCCGGCCTTGCCCATCCACGACGCTCGCCAGACCAGCATCCGGGCGCAGTCGATCTCCATCTTCATGTCGGCAAGGGCGAACGCGATCGCCTGGTTCTCGATGATCGCCCGGCCGAACTGGGAACGCTCCTTGGCGTACCCGAGGGCGAACTCGTAGGCCGCGCGCGCGATGCCCAGCGCCTGGGCCCCCACCGTCGGGCGGGTGACCTCGAAGGTCTGCATCGCGGCCTGGGTCTTGCTCCGCGTGCCCTCGCGGGCGCGGGCCAACCGCTGGTCGAGCTTCTCCTTGCCGCCCAGCAGGCAGCTGCCGGGAACGCGGCAGTCGTCGAGGAAGACGTCGGCGGTGTGCGAGGCACGCAGGCCATGCTTCTTGACCTTGGTGCCCATCTCGAGGCCCTTGGTGCCAGGCGGGATCACGAAGCCGGCCTGGCCGCGCGCCTTCAGCTCGGGCTCTACCGACGCCACCACCACGTGAACGTTGGCGATGCCGCCGTTGGTGGCCCAGGCCTTCTGGCCGTTGAGCACCCATTCGTCCTTGGCCTCGTCGTAACGGGCCCGCGTGCGCAGCGACGAGACGTCCGAGCCGGCGTCGGGCTCGGAGACACAGAACGAGCCCACCTGCGGCTCGTCCTCGGTGCCGAAGCACTGCGGCACCCACTCGCCCAGCTGCTCGGGCGTGCCCGCGCTGAAGATCCCGGCGACGGCCAGCGAGGTGCCCATGATCGACATGCCGATCCCGGCGTCGCCCCAGAACAGCTCCTCGTTGACGATCGGCAGCGTCAGCCCGGTGGGATCGGCCCAGAACTGGGCGAGCCCCTCGAAGCCGTACAGCCCGATCTTGGCCGCCTCCTGGATCACCGGCCAGGGGGTCTCCTCGCGCTCGTCCCACTCCGCCGCGGCGGGTCGCACCACGTTCTCGGAGAAGCCGTGAACCCACTCGCGAATGTCTCGCTGGTCCTGGTTCAGGGCCATCGAGAAGGAGCTCTCCGCCACCTCCGGTGGCGCCATCGCGGCCTCGGCGGCCGCCGTGGCCTGCTCGGTGGTCACGGCCTGATCATCTGCAGCCTGGGTGCCGGGGTCCATTCCGTCTCATCTCCGGGTCGGTTGCTCGGGAGCTTGTCATGCTTGCCCCGTGGCGGGCTATCGCGAACATCCCCCCGCACCGAGGTCGGAGGCGGTGGTGGCCTGCACCTGGGAGCGGTCGGGACCGGCCAACGGCCCGGTCGAGGCCCGGGTGCTCCCGGACGCATGCGCCGATCTCGTCTGGACGTCGAGCGACGGCCTCATCGTCGCTGGACCCGACACCGGGCCGGTCCTCCACCGGCTGACCGGGGAGTTCCGGGCCGTCGGCCTGCGGATGCGGCCCGGCACCGCCGGCGCCGTGCTGGGACTGCCGCTGAACGAGCTGAGGGACCTGCGAGTGCCACTCGAGGCGGTATGGGGCCGAGAGGCCGAACGGCTGGCCGACGCTCTCGAGGCCGCCCCGGGCCCCGACCAGCGTCGCGCCCTGCTGGAGCGTGCCGTCGCCCCGATGGTGGCGTCGGCTCAGCCCGATCCCCTGGTGTCCCAGGCCGTACCCCTTCTCGGACGTCACGGCAGCCGGGTGGCGGACGTCTGCCGGGCACTCGCCGTGAGCGAACGCCAGCTGCGCCGGCGTTTCGACCGGGCGATCGGCTACGGGCCGAAGACGCTTCACCGCGTACTGCGCTTTCGCGGTTTTCTCGAGCACGTCCGCGAAGGAACGCCCGGCAGCGACGGCCTGGCCGCACTCGCCGCCGGCCTCGGCTATGCCGACCAGCCGCACCTGACCCGCGAGTGCCGCGCTCTCGCCGGCCTCACCCCCGCCGAGCTCACCCCCTGAGAGGACCTCTCGCGCCCGGGTCGCCGTAGACACGGCATGACCCGACGCGCCCGCATCGCAACACTGCTCACGCCGTTCGCCCTGGCCCTCTCCGCCCTGGCCGTGGCTCCCCCGGCGGCCGGGGCGGATGGCCTGCCCGTCCTCGGGGTGGACGCCAACCCGGTCCAGGCCCTCGGCCAGGACGTGGCCTACGTGACGCGGCGGGCCGGAGCCGGCACGAGGCTCGCGGCCATCGATCCCTACACCGAGCGTCCGCGGCGCCGGGTGATTCTGCCGGGACGACTCTCGGTCCCAGCCGTGGCCTACGACGCCACGCCCAGCGGCCTGACCGCGGACGGGAGCACTCTGGTCCTGATTCAGCCGCGACGGGGCTTCCCGCGGGCGAGCACCCGTTTTGCCCTCGTGGACACCGCCACGCTGCGCATCAGGCGGCGGCTGATCCTCCGGGGCGACTTCAGCTTCGACGCCCTCTCCCCCGACGGCCGTCTCCTGTACCTGATCCATTACCTCTCGCCACGGAACCCGTCGCGCTACGAGGTGCGCGCCTATGACCTGCGTCGCAATCGCCTGCTCGAGCGGGTCATCGTGGACCCACGGGAGCCCGGAGAGCGCATGAGCGGCCTGCCCGTGACCCGCGCCACCGGCGACGGAGGACGCTGGGAGTACACGCTCTACCAGGGCCGCGAGTATGCGTTCATCCACGCGCTCGACACCAAGAAGGCGGAGGCGTTCTGTATCGACCTCGACGGCTTGGCCGCGCCCCGAGGGGGTCTCTGGGGAGTGAAGCTAGACCTCGACGGGGGGACGCTCGCGGTCAGCGCCGGCCGGCGCCGGCTGGCTACGGTCGACACCGACACCCTGCGGCCGAAGATCGTGCCGTCCCGGCCCGCCGCGGCGGTGGCGCGAGATGCGGAGCCAGACCGTCCAGCGGGCCAGGGCGTGCCGTGGCTCTGGATCGCCCTGCCGACGCTGGCGATGACCGTGGCGCTGGCGCTCCTGTCGCGTCAGGCCGCCAGGCGCAGCTCGCCGCCGGCGACCGCCGGCGAATGATCCTCCGCTGCCCGGGCTATGCGGCGGGTGGCGCTGTCGAGCGCCCCGGCCGAGAGCAGCGTCGCCGCGGCGTTGCTCACCAGGCGGCCGGTGAGCCCACCGCCGCCGCGGATGCTGACGGACGCGCTCAGCTGAGCCCCGCTGCCCTCGGAGGCCAGCGCGTAGCGCACCTCGAGGGCGAACGGGCCCTCGGCCGAGAGCTCGAGTCCGTCCTCACCGGCGGCGTGCACCTCCACGTCGAACCCGACCGCCACTCCGGCCACCCGGCCGGTCACCCGGACGCGCGTGCCCGCGCACAGCCGCCCACGGCACGGGCTGCGGCGGCTGTCGAGGTCATCGAGGTCGAAGTCGACCGGAGACCAGCGGCGTATCGCGTGCGGATCCGTGAGCACCTCGAGCACCTGCTCGGGCGTCGCGTCCGCTGAGGCTGTAGCGGTCCAGGCGGTCACGGCCGAGACCTTGCCAGTGCGCGCCGCCCCAGTCTGAGCGATGGCGCACACTGCCGCCTGCGGCCGTCAGTCCGGGATCAGGCCTTCGCCGGTGAACTCACCCTGAGCCTCGCTGAAGGTGATGTCGCGCGGCGGAAGGATCACGTCGGACTCGACGAGCTCGTCGTCGGAGAGCGCGTTGCCGTCCGAGGCCACGATCTCGAGCATCTGCGACCAGAGCTCGTGGAAGCCGGTCTCGTCGCCCTGCTCGACGGCGGCCACGGCCCGGTTGTCGAGCTCGTTCAGGCGGTCGGCATCCTCGTCGGGCAGCTTGAACTGCCCCTCCCCCGACACCCTTACGATCACGCGTTCTCCTTGCCCTGCTCGAGCTCGGGGGACTTCTCGCCGCCCGAGCCCAGCTCGGCCTTCATCTTGGCCAGCTCGTCGTCCACCTGGGCGCCGCTCGTGAGCTGCTGGAGCTCCTTCTCGATGTCGTCCTGGCCGGAGCCGAGCTGCGTGATGTCGTCGAAGGTGCCGGCCGCCTCGAGCTCCTCCACCGCACCGGCGCGGGCCCGCATGGTCTCGGTCTTCTCCTCGGCCCGCTGCATGGCAAGCCCGAGATCGGCCATCTCCTCGCCCACCCCGGACGCGGCCTCGGAGATCTTGACCTGGGCCTCCGCGGCGGAGTACTGGGCCTTGATGACCTCCTTCTTGGTGCGGAAGGCCTCGATCTTGGTGCGCAGCTTCTGCTCGTTCTCGGTGAGCTTCTCCTGCTGGCCCTCGAGCTCGGTGATCTGGGTGTCGAGTGACTGCAACTCGGTCTGGGCGAGCGTCTTGCGCTCGAGCGCCATCCGGGCGAGGTCCTCGCGGTTCTGTGACAACGCCTGGCGAGCCTGGGTGTCGAGCTTGACCACCTGCTGCTCGAGCTTCGAGGACTGCATCTGCAGCCGCTTCTTGGCGGTGACGACGTCGGCGATGCCCTTCTTGACGTTCTGGAGCATCTCGACCTGCTTCTGGTACCCGTAATCGAGGGTCTCTCCGGGATCCTCGGTCCGATCGAGCATCCTCGAGATCTTCGACTTGATTACGGTGGACATCCGGCCGCCGAGACCTGGCACTGGCGTCTCCTTCAAACTCGTGTCGCGGTGCGGCCTCGTGGTCGAGGCCCAGCGTCAAGACTAGCCAGACGGCACCCGCGTGTGATCCTTCCGTGCCCATGACCGCCAAGGCGCCCTCCGACTCGAGCACCGTTCTCAGCCGCTGGATGGGGGTGGGCGACGCGAACACCTCCGGCAACGTCCACGGCGGCGTGATCCTGCACATGTGCGACGAGGTGGCGGGCATCGCCGCAGTGCGGCATTCGGGCACCCGCGTGGTCACGGCCGGGATGGACCGCATGACCTTCAGGCATCCGGTGCTCGTGGGGGCGCTGGTGACCGTGCGGGCCACGGTCAACGCGGTGTGGCGCACCTCGATGGAGGTGGGGGTGCGCGTGGAGTCGGAGAACGTGCGCACGCGCGAGGTGACCCACACCTCCACCGCCTACCTCACGATGGTGGCCCTCGACGACGAGGACCGGCCGGCCGAGGTTCCGGCTCTCGAGCCGACGACCGCTGACGAGCGCCGACGGGGGCACGAGGCTCAGCTGCGGCGCGACAACCGGCTGACCGAGCGGCGCCACATCGAGGAGGGCCGCGCCGAGCCGGGGTAAGCCGGCCGGCGCTAGACCTCCTGGCCGGGCCGAGGCTCCTGCTGCTGCTGTTCGTCGTCCCCCGGTAACTGCTGGAACTCGGCGAAGCGCTGGCCGCGGAAGCTGAAGCGCACCTTCACGATTCCCCTGCAGGGCCCGCCGGGGCCGGCGCGCAACCGGAACGAGGCCAACACCTTGCCGCCCTCGCTCTTCAGGGCGACCAGGTCGGCGCGGCAGGGCAGGCTCGCGTTGAAGGCCCGCGCGGCGGCGTCGGAGCGAAGCCGGAAGGGCTCGCCCTGGTCGACCAGCGCCCCAGGCACGAAGAACATCGCCGCGCGGGGATAGTCGCTGCGCTCGAGCGCCTGCAGCCAGTCGCGGATGACGAGACCCTCGGGCGAGCGGACGCCCTGGCGGCGCGGCGCCTCGGGGCGCTCGGCCTGCGGAGTGGCGGGCTCGCCGCCATCCGCACCCGAGCCGGGACCCGAGTCCGAGTCACAGCCCGCGAGAGCGGCCACCAGGACCAACAGCAGGATGAGGCGCGCCGGGCGCATCCACTGAGGGTACGCCCGGCACGTCCTGCGGCGAGTACCGGCGCCCCTCGGCGAACGACAGCGGCAACGGGGGCGAGCCTGGCGCTGCCACAGGTTTTGGGGGCTATGGGCCCAAAATCTGTGTCCGCGGACGAGAGCATCGGAGCGCCCTGGTCCTAGACTCTGTCGTGGTGCAGGACCTGATCGCCCATTCCGGCCATCCGCTCTACGACCATCCGGCGATGGCTGCGATCGCCATCGCCGCCATCGTCATCCCGTTGATCGTGCTCGCGGTGGTGGGCCGCATCTTCGTCCGCGCGGCCAAGCAGGACCGCGAGAACGAGACCCCGGCCTCCTAAGCGGCGCTGATGACGTCGCCCGTGGCGTTCCCCGGCGCCTGCTCGAGCACCGCCTGGGCCTCGATCAGCTTGCGCTGATAGTCGGCCCGCTGCATGCGCGAGACCACCAGCCGCTGCACCTGAGCCGTGCCCTCGAAGATCTGGTAGATCTTGGCGTCCCGGAACCACTTCTCCAGGGGGCAGTCCGTGGTCTGGGCGTAGGGACCCACGAGATCCATCAGCGTGGTGGTGGCCCACATGGCCGTGTCGCCCGCCTTGAGCTTCGACATCGAGCCCTGACCGGCGGTCATCGGCACGCCGTTTCGGCCCATCCACGCGGCCCGCCAGACGAGCAATCGCGAGGCCTCGATCTCCGTGGCCACGTCGGCCATGATCTGCTGGATGCGCTGCTGCTCGAGCAGCGGCACGCCGTTCTCTTCCTTGCCCTCGAAGTAGTCGAGCGTCCACTCGTAGGCCGCCTGGGCGATACCCAGCGCCGACGCGCCCACCAGCGGGCGGGTCAGCTCGAACGTGGCGAGCGCGCCCGAGGAGCGGCCGGTGGACTGTCCCGACCGCGCCCGCTCCAGCTTGGCCTGGAGCTTCTCGTAGCCGCCGAGCAGGTTCTCCATCGGCACGCGGCAGTCCTCGAGGATGAGCTCGGACGTCTGCGAGGCGCGGATGCCCAGCTTCGACTCCTTCTTGCCCATCGAAAAGCCGGGCGTGTCCTTGGGAATGACGAACGACGCCTGCCCGCGATGGCCGAGATCCTTGTCGATGGTGGCCACCACCACGGTCACGTCGGCGATGCCGCCGTTGGTGATGAACACCTTGGTCCCGTTGAGCACCCACTCGTCGCCGTCCTGAACCGCGGTGGTGCGCAACGAGCGCACGTCCGAGCCGGCCTGGGGCTCGGTCACGGCGTAGGCGCCGAGCTTGATCTCGTCGCCCTCGCCGAAGCACTCGGGCACCCAGCGGCCGATCTGCTCCGGGGTGCCCGAGCTGGCTATCCCGGCCGCGGCCAGCGAGCCGCCGGAGATGGCCAGCGCGATGCCGGCGCAGCCCCAGTGGAGCTCCTCGGCGTAGATGCAGGCGAGGATGCCGTCGGGATCGGAGCCGACCTTGGTGATCTGGCCCATCCCGTGGAGCCCCCACTCCCGAGCCGCCTTGATCACGTCCCAGGGCACGCCCTCGGTGCGGTCGTACTCGTCGGCCACGGGCCGGATGACCTCGGCGGCGAACCTGCGACAGGTCCGCTGAAACTCGAGCTGATCGTCGTTGAGCCTGAAATCCACGTTCCGGTGCCTCCACGGCCGCGTTGACTGACCAGTCAATCGTACATGTACAACAAGGTTTCGGGGCGTTTCTCGCCTCTCCCATGGCTATCGTCCGCCCGGCATTGGCCCGCTTTGGCGCTCTACTACTGGTGCTCGTCCTGGCCCTGGGCGGCTGCAGCCTCGGCGACGACGACACGCAGGAACCGCCCCAGCTCGGGGTGCAGGCCGACGACGAGGAGGCCACCGAGAAGCTCGGCTTCCCCGCGAGCGCGACGCGGAACACCGTCCGCGTCGGCGGGAGTGACGCCGTGGCTGACGCCGCGGGCGTGGCCGGCGCCCTGTATCCGGCCACCGGCGACTTCGACCGGCCCACGGCGGTTGCGCTGGTCGACCAGGAGGACTGGGTCACCGGCATCGCCGCCTCGGTCCTGGCCGGCCCGCCGATCGCCGCCCCGATCCTGCTCACCGACGGCGACGAGTTGCCGGCGGTCACCGAGGAGACGCTCGAGCGCCTCGACCCGAAGGGGTCCGACCTTTCCGAGGACGCGCAGGTGATCCGGGTCGGCCCGGACGTGGCGACACCGGAGGGATTCAAGACGGCGAGGATCGAGGGGGGCGACCCCTACGCTCGCGCGGCCTCGCTCGACCGCTTCTTCTCGGCAGCGCGTGGCGAGCCGTCCAACGACGTGGTGCTCTACTCGGGCGAGAGCGCCGAGTGGGCGATGCCGGCAGCGTCCTGGGCGGCGCGCTCGGGCGACGCCGTGCTGCCGGTCAGAAAGAACGCGATCCCCGCCCCGGTGCTGCGTGCTCTACGTGAGCACGAACGGCCCAATGTCTTCGTTCTCGGCCCGGAGCGGGTCATCTCCCAGAACGTGATCGACCAGCTCGAGAAGGACAGGCAGCTGGCCGCCTCGGTCGAGCGCATCGACGCCGACACCCCGGTGGAGGGGGCCATCGCCTTCGCCCGATACGAGAAGGGCGATTTCGGCTGGGGCGTGGTGGTGCCGGGCTACAACTTCGCCGTGGCCAACCTGTCGAGGCCCCTGGACGCTGCGGCGGCAGCGCCGCTGGCCACGCGCGGGCTGTTCGCGCCGCTGCTTCTCACCGACGACGCCGCGAAGCTGCCCGAGGCGCTGGAGGAGTACCTCCTGAGCGTTCAGCCCGGCTACGAGGACGACCCTGGCCAGGCGGTCTACAACCGGGCCTGGATCCTCGGCGACGACGAGGCGGTGTCGGTGGACCAGCAGGCTCAGATCGATCGGATCATGGAGCTGATACCGGTGCAGCCCACCTCGCCGTGATCTCCCGGCACTAGGATTCGGCCCGATGTCGGAGTACGAGCGCCCGGACCGCGCCGGCCGTGAGCCCACGGTGGAGGACGTGCGTCAGCTGATGGGAGCCTCCACCCCGCACTTCGCGCTGCATCTGCGAAACCGGATCCGGACCCTGATCGGAGGCCTGGCCGCGGATCACCCGGCCCGGATCGAGGGCGAGCGCGAGATCGCCCGGCTCGACGCCATCGCCCTCGGCTCGGAGCGGCGCGGGCCGATCCAGGAGCACGAAGAGGGCATGCCGAGCTACCGCGGGCCAGAGCGAGGCTGAAGGCGGCTCGCTGTGTGACAGGAGTCACGGTCTCGGAATAGGAGGCCGAGCTCACCCCTCTTTCGCAGTGGAAACGAAATTCGACTGCGAAGGAGATTCAGATGTCTCAGAGGAGACGAACTCGCCTCGCCGGGCTGTCGGCGATGGCGGCGGTGGGGCTGTTGGCCCTGCCCGGGGCGGCCAGCGCCGCCGTAACGTCCAGCGTCGACGCCGCCGGCAAGCTGACCGTGTCGAGCGACGCCGGTGATCCGATCACGATCACCTGTGTAGCCGGCAAGGTGCAGGTCAATGCGGCCGCTATCGGCGGCGATCCCAACTGCAGCGCGATCACGGCCCTGGAGGTCTCCGGCGGCCCGCAGGCCAACGTGATCACCCTGACCGGGGTCGACGCGACCGCCTTCCCCGCACTGGTCGCCCCCGTGAAGGTCTACGGCGCGGGCGGGGATGACAGCGTCCTCGGAAGCCAGTTCGCCGACACGGTCTATGGCGGCGGCGGCAACGACCGCATCGTGGGTGACAACAACCCGCTCAACACCCGCGATCAGTCGCTGGGCGAGGCCGGCAACGACACCATGGTCTGGAACCCCGGTGACGGCGACGACCTCAACGAGGGCGCCGCCGGCAGCGACACCAGCCAGGTCAACGGAGGTGGCGACGAGCAGTTCACGATCGCTCCCTCGGCCACGCCCGGTCGTGTCTCCTTCGACCGCACCGGCCCGTCGCCCATACCGGGGCCGTTCAACGTCGACATCGGCACCACCGAGCGCCTGGACTTCAACGCAGGCAACGGTGTCGACACGCTGACCACCACCGGCGCGCCGGCCATCGCCCTCGACATCGACGGTGGCGAAGGCGACGACGTGCTCGAGGGCGGCGACAACGCCGACCTGATTCGCGGTGGCGGCGGCAACGACCGCATCGAGGGTGACAACAACCCGCTGAACACCCGCGATTCGTCCTTGGGCGAGGCGGGCGACGACACCATGGTCTGGAACCCCGGCGATGACGACGACATCAACGAGGGCGGCGACGGCAACGACACCGTCGAGGTCAACGGCGGCGGCGTCGACGAGGACTTCCGCGTGAAGCCCTCGAGCGCCCCGGGACGGGTGTCCTTCGACCGCATCGGCCCGGACCCGCCCGGTCTGTTCAACATCGACATCGGCTCGTCCGAGCAGCTGGTGCTGAACGCCGGCGCCGGTAACGACACGCTGTTCGGCAGCAAGGGGCTCGCTCAGCTCATCAAGAGCACCCTGAACGGCGATGACGGCAACGACCGCATCAAGGGCACCGACGGCGAGGACCTCCTCTCCGGTGGCGCGGGCAAGGACCTGGTCCGCTCCCGCGACCGCGCCGAAGACCGCGTGGAGTGCGGCGACGGCTTCGACATCGCGTTCGTGGATGACCGCGACCTGGTGCGTGGCTGCGACATCGTGCTGGGCGGCTTCCTGCGCGTGAAGCACAGCGCCAAGTCGGTCTCGCTGGCCGGCAACACGGCGGCGCTGAAGCTCAAGTGCACCACCGGCAGCTGCAAGGGCAAGGTGCACCTGGTCTACAAGGGCAAGAGCCTCGGCTCGAAGTCCTACAAGCTCAAGGGCAAGAAGGCGAAGACCGTGCGGGTGAAGGTCGGCCAGCGCGGCATGCGCCTGTTGGACAAGGTGTCGCAGAAGGGCCTCAAGATCCAGCTGCGCATCGACGCCAAGGATTCGAAGGGCAACGGCTGGCGCACGTCAGACCCGCTGCGCCTGAAGATCTAGGCACACGAGTTCGAGCATCCGGCAGTACCCGCGGCGGGCGGTTCCTTCGGGGCCGCCCGTCGCGCTATTCTCGTGGCAGTCGTCACGAGCAGAGGAGACCTTGCGATGGCCTGGGAGAACAGCGTGCTGGTGGTGGCCAACGTCACGGCCACGGCGGACGAGCTGATGGCCGCGCTCCGCGAGCGCACCGAGAGGGGAGCCTGCCGGTTCGAGCTCGTGATTCCGGCGGGCGGGCCGGAGGGCAAGGCCCAGCTGGAGGCAGCCCTCGAGAAGATGCGTGCCTCCGGCCTCGAGCACGTGAGCGGGAGCGTCGGTGACCGTGACCCGGTGGTGGCGGCCATGGAGGCCTTCGACCCGATGAAGTTCGACGAGATCGTGGTCTCAACGTTGCCGAGCGGCTCGTCGCGCTGGCTCGGCCTCGACCTGCCGCGGCGTCTGGGCAAGCTCACCTCGGTGCCCGTGCACCACGTGGTTTCTCATCCCGTGCGCGAGGTTCAGACCCAGCCGGTGCCCGAGCGCGAGAGCCTCGGCGTGCTGTCGCCGCTCGCCGCGGCGCTGAACAGCAAACGCTAAGCGACCGCGGCGGGGGTCTCGAGCCCCGACTGCTGAGCCACCCGCTCGCGGTGCTCGGCGGCCGAGCCGAACATGAGCGAGTTGGTCTTGGCCCGCTTGAGGAAGAAGTGGAGGTCGTGCTCCCAGGTGAAGCCGATCCCGCCGTGCACCTGCAGCGACGAGGAGCACACCCGCCAGCCGGCGTCCGAGGCGTAGGCCTTGGCGAGCGAGGCCGCGAGCGTCCGCGTCTCAGGCTCTGAGTCCGCGCACCAGGCGGCGTAGTAGGTGCCCGAGCGGGCGCCCTCCACCTCCATCAACATCTGGGCGCACCGGTGTGAGACCGCCTGGTAGGCGCCGATCGGCCGATCGAACTGCTTACGGTCGCGCGCGTACTCCACCGCCATCTCCATCGCGCGCTGAGCCACGCCCACATTCTCCGCCGCCACCGCGGTGGCGATGCGGTCGACGGCCGCGTCGACGTCCCCGGCCAGCGGGTCGCCGCCCTCGACCCGGACACGGGCGAAGCGGCGGGTGGAGTCCATGCTCTCGAACGGCTCCACCTCCGCGGCCGAGCGCTCCACCAGCACGGCCCCGTCGGGTCCGGCGATCACGATCAGGTCGGCGCTGTCCGCGTCGGGAACGAGGCGGGCCTCTCCGCCCGAGTCCTTGGCCAGGCCGACGGTGCCGGTGAGCTCGCCCGTGGCGAGGCCGGGCAGCCAGCGGGCCTTCTGCTCGTCGGAGCCCGCGTACTGGAGCGCCAGGCCGGCCGCGGCGCTCGACAGGAACGGCACCGGCGCGAGTGCGTAGCCGAGCTCCTCCATGAGGATGATCAGCTCGACCGTGCCGAGCTCCTGGCCGCCGTGCTCCTCGTCGATGAAGATGCCGGCCCAGCCCAGCTCCGCCATCTCCCTCCAGGCGTCGTCGTCGTAGGCCTTGGCCTCGGCCAGCTCTCGCACCCGCTCGGGCTTGAAGCGTGCGGCGAGGAACTCGTTGGCCGTGCGCTTGATCGCCTGCTGGTCGTCGGTGAAGTCGAAGTTCATCGGAGGCTCCTAGCGCAGCTTTGGCAGGCCGAGCACGCGCTCGGCGATGATGTTCTTGAGGATCTCGGTGGTGCCGCCCTCGATCGAGTTCGCGCGGGAGCGCAGCAGGCGGTAGGTCCAGGCCGACTCCCAGTCGGCGCCGTCCTCGCCCAGGATGTCCACCGCCAGCTCGGTCAGCGCCTGGTTGATCTCGCCCCACTGCCACTTCGGCAAGGAGCCCTCCGGGCCGGGCACGCCCGACTTCATGATCCTGGTCAGGCCGCGCCACGAGTTGAGCCGCAGCAGCTCGACCTCGATCGTCAGCTGGGCGAGCCGCTGGCGAATCACCGGGTCGTCGGCCACGCCGCGCTCGACGGCGAGGTCCTTGACCTCCTCGAGGGCGATTCTCACTCCGGCGGCGGCCGACGCGCCGAGACCGGCCCGCTCGTTCATCAGCGTGGTGATGGCCACTCCCCAGCCGTTTCCCACACCACCCACGACGTTCTCGTCGGGGATGCGAGCCTCCTCGATGAACAGCTCGTTGAACTCGGGCTGGTTGGTGATCTGGTGCAGCGGGCGGACCTGCACCTCCTCCTGCTCCATGTCCATGATGAAGTAGGTGAGGCCCTGGTGCTTGGGCACGTCCTGGTCGGTGCGCGCCACGAGCATGCACCACTTGGACTTGTGGGCGAAGGTGGTCCACACCTTCTGGCCGGTGACCACCCACTCGCCATTCGACTTGACCGCCTTGGTCTTGAGCGAGGCCAGATCCGAGCCCGACTCGGGCTCCGAGAAGCCCTGGCACCAGATCTCCTCGCCGGTGAGGATCGGCTTCAGCCAACGCTCCTTCTGCTCGTCGGTGCCGTGGTGGATCACCACAGGCCCGCCCATCACCATGCCGAGCACGTTGGCCGGCTGCGGCGCCCGCGCCCGGGCCATCTCCTCGCCGAACAGCGCCTGCTCGATCAGCGTGGCGCCGCGCCCGCCGTACTCCTTGGGCCAAGAGAAGCCGGCGTAGCCCGCGTCGTAGAGCACCCGCTGCCACGCGCGCCGGTGATCGAAGGCCTCGTCCTCGCCAGGCGGATCCTCACCGGGATGGTTGCCGGCGAGCCAGGAGCGCAGCTCGTCGCGGAAGGCCTCTTCGGAGGGCGACAGCGTCAGGTCCATGGGCGGTAATGTACCAAGGAGTACACAATGGAGGGGAGCCCTGACATCCCGCGCCGCCTGCCCCGCGGCAGCCACGGTCTCGACCGCGGGCTGGTGGCCGCTTCACAGCGCACCCGCATCCTCGAGGCGGTGGGCCGAGCGGTGGCCGAGAAGGGCTACGCCGCGGCGACGATCGACGACATCGTGCGCGGCGCCGGCGTCTCCAAGAAGACCTTCTATGAGCATTTCAGCGACAAGGAGGACTGCTTCCTCGCCTCGTACGAGGCCGCGGCCGACGAGCTCTTCGCGCGCGTGCGCGAGGCTCAGGCGGCCCCCGGCTCGTGGCTCGAGCGCACCCGCGCGGGCATCTCGGCCTACCTGCGCTGGCTGGCGGCCGAGCCCGCGCTCGCGCGTGTCTTCCTGATCGAGGTGGGCGCCGCCGGGCCGCGCGCGGCCGAACGCCGGGAGGCGCTGCGGGACCGCTACACGGAGCAGTTGGCGGAGCTCCAGCGTGACGCGCGCGATGAGCTGCCCGAGCTGCCCGAGCCGCCGGCGGAGATCTTCCAGGCGGTCGTGGCGGCCGTGGACGACCTGGTGGTGCGGCGCATCCGCGAGGCCGGCGCCGAGGAGCTGACCGAGCTCGAGCCCATCCTCGTCCACCTTCAGGTGTCGCTCCTGGCCGGTCCAGAGGTGGCCGCCTGGGCCCAGACGAAAGGCAGGTCATGACCGTACGCGTCGAGGAGTCAGTGCGGATCGCCAGGTCCCCCGCGGACGTGTGGGACGCGATCGCCGACTACGGCTTCGACCGCCACTGGCGAAACGGCCTCCATGAGATGACCCCCGAGCCGCCGGGTGGTCCGGCGCCCGGCACCAAGGTCCACGAGGTCGTGAGGTCCTCGGGACGCGAGTACGTCGCCGACACGGTGGTCTCCGATGTCGATCCGGGGGTCTCGTACCGTTTCGGGGGCAGCGGCACGATCGGCGGGCTCAGTGGCGGTCGGACGGTCCGTCCCGACGATGGCGGCGGCGGTGCTGTGTTCACCTACACCATCGAGTTGGAACCGACGGGAGGCATGCGCCTGCTTCGCCCGTTCCTTGGCCCGATCGTCCGCTCCGGACTCAAGAAGGACCTCCAGAAGCTGAAGGCGATTCTCGAGCAGCCGCAGTAGCGGCCGCGGCCTCAGTCGATCGTCAGGACGGCTTTGCCGCGCACTCGCCGCTCGGTCAGCGCCTCGAGCGCGCCTGCGGCGTCGCGCCAGCTCGTGGTCAGATCGATCTGCGTATCGAGCCTGCCGGCAGCCACCTCGCCGGCCAGGAAGGTCAGGTCCGTGACGGCGGATTCGTGGCGATCCAGCTCATCGAACACGCGCAGCCCGTAGAGGCGGACGCCGATCTGCGGGTAGAAGGCGGACGCGTCGAAGGTCGTCGGCTCGCCGGACGAGATCCCGAAGTTCACGACGATCCCCCACCGCCCGAGCCTTGTCATCGCCGTGGCCAGCGTCGGACCGCCCACCGACTCGATGACGATGTCGTAGCGCGGCCCATCGGGATCCAGCTCGAAGATCAGCTCGTCCGCTCCGAGCTCGGCCAGGCCCTGCCCGCGCTCAGGGCTGCCCGCCAGCGCCGTGACGTGCGCGCCTCCGCGATGGGCCAGCTGGACCGCCAAGCGCCCCACCCCGCCGGAAGCGCCGGTGATCAGCACCCGCCGCCCGAACAGCGGCCCGGCCACGTGCAGAGCCCGAACGGCGGTGAGACCAGCCACCGGCAGCGTGGCGGCCTGCTCGAAGCTCACCTCTCCGGGCAGCTCGGCCAGCCGCCGGGTGGGCACCGCGGCGAGCTCGGCCCAGGCGCCCTCGTCGACCAAGCCCACCACCCTGGCCCCGGCTGGTGGTCCGCTTCCGTCGGCGGCGACGTCGCGCACCACTCCGGCTATGTCCCAGCCGTGCACCGTGCCCTCCTCGCGCCTGGGCAGATAGCGCGCCTCGCCCCGGTTGAGGGAAACGGCGCGCACCTCCACCAGCGCCTCGCCTGGGCCGGGCGACGGGGCTTCGACCTCCGCCAGCTCGATCCCGCCAGAAGCGGACGGCCGAGCCACCAGGGCCCGCATGGTGTCGGTCGGTGGGGGCGGGGTCACCTGGGGCGCCAACCTACACCACGTACATTTCCGGCTGATGGAGCAGGCTTCCTCGTCCACGAGGGACCGGCCGACGCGCAAGCGGCGGCTGTTCGCCGGCATCGTGCTGGGCTTGATCGCGCTGGCCGCGGTCGTGGCCGCCGTGCTCGTGTTCACCGCCGACGACACCGACGAGCCGCCCGATCGCCCGGATGAGGTGGAGGCCGGAAGCCCCGTGGCCCTCTCCGAGGAGGGCCTGCGCTCGTACGTCCGGGATCTGGGCACGCCCGTGTACTGGGCAGGGCCACGTCCCGAGACCGACTACGAGGTCACCAGGACCGAGGACGCCAGCGTGTTCGTCCGTTATCTGCCTCGGGGCACGGTGGCCGGGGATCCCCGGCCCCGCTTCCTCACCGTGGCCACCTATTCGACCGCCGGCGCCTACGAGTTCCTGCGCCGGCAGGGACAACGCGAGGGCTGGTCGTCGCAGCGGACCACCTCCGGGGCGCTCGTGGCCTTCGCCCAGGAGACTCCCACCAGCGTCTACTTCGCCTTCCCGAACGCCGATCTGCAGGTCGAGGTCTTCGCGCCGCAGCTCGACCGGGCCCGCGAGCTGGTGCTCGGCGGCGACATCGCGCCGGTCAGCGGTTAGCGCTCGCGCGCTCAGCCGTTGCCGGCCGCGCGGCGGGCCAGCGCCAGCTCGCGCCGGACGGTGCCGGTCTGGTTGGGAATCTGAAGCCGCTGCTCCAGGTAGGGAATCGCCTCGGCGGGCCGGCCGGCCAGCCGCAGCGCCCTGCCGAGGTTGAACAGCGCGTACGCGTAGTTGACATCGGTGGTGCCTTCGGGGAACGACTCCACCGCTTGCTGCAACGGCGGAATCGCCTCCTCGTAGCGCCCGGCGTTGAGCAGGTCGAAGCCCTGTTGGTTGAGCTCCGCGCCGCTCTGGTCCGCCGGTGCGGGCGTCTCGGGGGCGGGCTGCTCGGCCGGCGGCGCGGGGTCGACCGGGGTCTGGGCCGCCTGCTCGCTCTCGTTCTTCTCCGCCTTCTCTGCCTTCTCCGCCTTCTCCGCCCTCTCCGCCTTCTCCGCCCTCTCCTTCTTGGCCTCTGCCTGCTCCGCCGACCCGCCTCCCTCGCTGCCGCCAGAGCCCGCCCCGATCTCGTTGTCGCCACCGCCCGAGCTGAGCGCGGCAATCCCCGCGGCCACCACGAGCGCGACGATCAGCGCGGCCACGATGAGCGGGAGCCGGCGCGAGCTCCCGGACACGGGCCGGTCCTCGAGAGCCGGCCGGGTGCGCGGCGGTTCGGGTGGGGCGACCAGCGGGCGCGTTCGCGCAGTCTGAGGCTCGGCCCCCTGCGTGGACGGCTCTCCGAGCGCCGCGGCCAGCCCTCGGCCCAGGGTGCCTGCGGAGGGCGGTCGCTCAACGGGCTCGCGCGACATGGCCGAGGCGAGGAGCTCGGCGGCGGCGGCCGGGGCCTGCGGCCAGTGTTCGCGTAGGTCGGGCGGCGGCTCCGAGGCGATCGAGTGGGCGATCTGAAGCGGGGTCGCGCCATCGCGCGGCTTTCGGCCCGCGAGCGCCTCGAAGCAGACTGCGGCCAGCGCGTAGACGTCGACGGCCGAGTCCGGCTCGCGCCCCTCCAGCTGCTCCGGGGCCATGTAGGCCGCGGTGCCCAGCACGGTGCCGCTGCGGGTGATGCGGGTCCCGTCGGCCACGGTGGCGATGCCGAGGTCCACGAGCTTGGCCACGCCGTCGTTTCGGAGCAGGATGTTGCCCGGCTTCACGTCGCGGTGGATCACGAACTCGTCGTGGGCGTGGTCGAGCGCCTCGCCGATCTCGGTCGCCATCGTGCCCACCCGGCGCGGGTCGAGCGGCCCACGGCGCAGCGCCCGCGAGAGCGGCTCGCCGGGGACGTACTCCATGACGATCAGGACTCCCTCGTCGTCGACGGCCGTGTCGTAGACGGCCACGAGATTCGGATGGTTCAGGGACGCGCCGAGCTTGGCCTCCCGCACGAAGCGCTTCTCGATGTCCTCGGGGCTGTCGGCGTGCAGCCGCTTGACCGCCACCAGGCGGTCGAGGCGCTCGTCCTGGCACAGGAGCACGGAGGCCATACCTCCGGAACCGAGGTGCCTGACGACCCGGTAGCGCCCGTCCAACAACATCCCCTGCGTCGAAACCGGCACAACGCCGAGGGTACCCGCAACGAGCTAGACCCGCTGGATCAGCGTGCCGGTGCCGAGGCCGCCGCCGCAGCACATGGTCACGAGGCCGACCTCCTTATCGGAGCGCTCGAGCTCGTGCACCAGCGTGGTGATCAGGCGCGCGCCCGTGGAGCCCAAGGGGTGACCGAGAGCGATGGCCCCGCCGTTGACGTTCACGCGGTCCATGTCGGGCTCCACCTCGCGACGCCAGGCCGCAACCACCGAGGCAAAGGCCTCGTTGACCTCGAACAGATCGATGTCACCGATGGACATGCCGTTGCGCTCGAGGAGCTTCCTGGTGGCCGGAATCGGTCCCGTGAGCATGATCACCGGATCCACGCCGACCGTCGTCTGATCCACGATCCGGGCACGCGGCTTCAGGCCGAGCGACTCCGCCTTGCCGCGCTCCATCAGGAGCACAGCCGCGGCGCCGTCGGAGATCTGGGACGAGTTGCCCGCGGTGATCTTGCCGTCCTCCTTGAACGCCGGCTTGAGCTGCGAGAGGGCCTCGATGTTCGTGTCCGGCCGGATGCCCTGGTCGGTCACGTAGGTGTCCCCATTGACCTGGAAGGGCACGATCTCGCGCTCGAAGCGTCCCTCCTCGGTGGCCCGGTGCGCGTTCTGGTGGGAGCGCATGCCGATCTCGTCGAGCTCGGAGCGCGGGATCTCCCACTGGTCGGCGATCATCTCGGCCGAGATGCCCTGTGGGACGAGGTTGTAGTGCTCCATCAACTCGGGCGGCCAGGGGGAGCCGACGTCGTCCACCCACTTGAAGCCCACCCCCATCGGAATGTGGCCCATGTGCTCGACGCCCGAGCCGATGGCCACGTCGTGAGCGCCGGAGGCGATCAGGGCGGCGGCGAAGTTCACGGCCTGCTGGGCGGAGCCGCACTGGCGGTCGACTGTGGTGGCCGGCGTCTCCACCGGCAGGCCGGCCTGCAGCCAGGCATTGCGGCCGACGTTGAACATCTGCTCGCCGTACTGCTGCACGCAGCCGGTGATCACGTCCTCGACCTCGGAGGGCTCGATGCCCGCGCGCTCGATCACCGAGGTGTAGGTCGACCCGAGGAGCTCGTTGGGGTGGATGTCCTTGTAGTAGCCCTTCTCGGGGTGACCCCGCCCGACCGGCGTGCGCGCCGCCTCGACTATTACGACCTCGCGACCAGTTCCGTTCCTCATCTGGTGACTTCCTCCATGGTGATGACGGCAAAGGCTCGCGCGCACCGCGCGCTCGCCGTTCTTGTGGTAACCCTACTTCATTGACTGACCAGTCAACCAATGGTCTCGGGAGCCTCTAGAACGATGAAACAACGGCTTGGAATCGCCGGCGCCGGCGCCATCGCCTGCGGCCTCGCGAAGGCGGCGGGACCGTCGCACGAGGTCGTGCTGTGGGCCCGCAGTGACACCTCCAGAGAGCGCGCGTGCGCGAAGGTGGCCGAGGCGGCGACGGTGGTCACCGACCTGTCCGAGCTCGCCGGCAGCGCCGTCGTGGTGGAGGCCATCTCAGAGGATCCCGACACCAAGCGCGCCCTCTACGACCTGCTGGACGACGTGCTCGCGCCCGAGACCGTGCTCGCCACCACCACCTCGTCCCTGTCGGTGGCCGGTCTCGCCCAGGCCAGCGGCCGGCCCGACCGCTTCGGCGCGCTCCACGTGTTCAACCCTGTGGAGCGCATGGAGCTGGTCGAGCTCTCGTTTCCGCCCGAGGCCGCCGCCGACACGAGGGAGGCGCTTCACGGTCTCTGCCTGGCGCTCGGGAAGACCGCCGTCGAGGTCCCCGATTCGGCCGGCTTCGTAGTCAACAAGCTGCTCTTCCCTTACCTGTTCGACGCCGTCCGGCTGCTCGAGCGAAACGGGATCGAGCCGAAGGCGATCGATACGTGCATGAAGCTCGGAGCCGGTCACCCGATGGGCCCGCTGGCCCTGCTCGACTTCGTGGGTCTCGACGTGGCCGCCGCCATCGGGGACTCGATCGGCGCCGACGTGCCCCAGAGGGTGCGGGAGCTGATCGACGAGGGCAGGCTCGGGCGCAAGGCGGGATCGGGCTTCTACGAGTACGAGGAGCGCTGAGCCGCAGGCGCGGCCGTCAGCCGCGCACGGAGCGCGAGCGGGCGGCGAGGTCCCACACGACGTCGGCCTCGCCGATCTTCTGGCTCTCCGCCAGCTCCGCCACGCGGTCCCAGGGAAGCGTGGCGTCAGGCAGGTCGTCCCAGCGGGCGAGGTCGAGGGCCTCGAGCGCGCCGCTCAGAGCAGCGGGGCATTTCTCCTGCTCCTTGATGAGGGCACGAACAGCATCGCGCTGTGAATCACTGAACTTCACGCACCACATCGAGGCGAACGTAGCCCCCGAGCCGGACGGATAGGCGGTCAGTCCTGGCGTCGCTCGCCCTGGCCGCGAGGTGTGGACGCCGCCTGCTCGATGGGCCGACCGGCCCCGCTCCCGTTGTCGTCCTGGGGATGGTGATCGCGGATGCGCACCGCCTCGACGCGGTTCTGGCGCACGGCCTCCACCCGCAGGGAGTAGCCGTTGGCCTGAACCATGTCGCCGCGCTTGGGTAGGCGGCCCAGCTCTCCGAACACGAACCCTCCGACCGAGTTGTAGGCCTCGGAGTCCACCGGCAGGTCGAGGCCGTAGTCGGCGAGGTCGGTGATGGGCACGTGGCCTCGCACCCACCAGTCGCCGTTGGCGAGACGCCGGATACCCGCCACCGCGGGGTCGGTCTCGTCAGCGATCTCCCCGACCACCTCCTCGATGATGTCCTCCACGGAGACGATTCCGGCGGTGCGGCCGTACTCGTCCACGACGACGGCCATCGAGGCCCGCTCGCGCTGGAGATCGGCCAGGAGATCGTCGAGCGGCTTGGTCTCCGGAACGATCAGCGCGTCCTTGACGCTGTCGGCGATCGGGGCGTCGGGCCCGCCGCTCATCAGCCGCCGGGCGAGCGAGTTGGAGTGCACGATGCCCTTGATCCGGTCCGTGTTGTCGTTCTCGGTGACCACGAGCCGGGTGTGACCCGAGTCCACGCAGCGCTTGAGGGCGACCTCGGCCGATTCGGATATGTCGCAGGTGACCACGGCCGGGATCGGCGTCATCACCTGACGCGCCTGCTGCTCGTGCAGGTGAAAGACGCCCGAGAGCATGCCGGCCTCGCCCGGGTCGAGCTTGCCGCCGGTGGCGCTCTGCGCGATCAGAAGCTTGAGGTCCTCGGACGAGCTGATCTCCTCGAACTCGGCCTTGGCGTCGACCCCGACCAGGCGGAGGATCGCGTTAGACGCCGTGTTGAGCAGCCAGATCAGCGGGCTGAGAGCCACCCGGAACCAGTGCAACGGCCGAGCCACGCGCAGGGCGGTCTTCTCGGCGTGGACGATCGCGTAGATCTTCGGCACCTGCTCGCCCACGGTGATGTGGAGCGCCGTCGTGATCAGGTACGCGATTGAGATCGAGATGGCCAGCGACAGGCCGTGCGAGACCGATTCGCCCAGGGCGCTCTCGATCAGCTTGGCGATGGCCGGCTCGCCCATGAAGCCGATGCCCAGCGAGGCCATCGTGATGCCGAGCTGGCAGGCCGACAGGTACTCGTCGATCTTGTCGATCTGAGCCAGCACCAGCGGCGCCCCGCGACGGCCCTCGTCGCGCATGGCCTCGATACGGCCCTCGCGCGTGCGCACGAGCGCGAATTCGGCCGCGACGAAGAAGCCGTTCGCGGCCACCAGCACGGCTACGCCGAAGAGGAGAAGCAGCTCGGTCATCTAGGACCGCTGCTTCGCAGGCTTTAGCCGCTTACTTCGAGGTCGATCGTCGTCGCTCATTCAGGGGGACTCTGGCGAGCGTAGCAAGGTTTCTGCGCGCTCTACAGGGCGTCGATCTTCCCTGCGAGCTCGAAATCCGCGCCCGTGAGGCCGCCCTCGCTGTGCGTGGAGAGGGTGACCGTCACCGTCTTCCAGGAGATCTCGAGATCGGGGTGATGCTCCATCTCCTCGGCCGCGGGCGTGAGCCGGTTCACGAAGTCCACCGACCCCTTGAAGTCCCCGTTGTCGAAGTCCTTGGTGATCGCGTCACCGGACCGCGCCCATCCGTCCAGAGCCTCCAGCCGATCGTTGATCTCGTCGTCGCTCAAACGTGCCATGCTCGTCTCCGTGCGGGTCGCCTCATTGGTCCCTTCAGCCACCGAGATGCTCTTCGCCCTCGGCCTGGGCGACAGCGTCGTGGCGGTCACCCATGAGTGTGATTACCCGCCCGGCGTCGAACAACTCCCGCATCTCACCCGGAGCGTGATCGGTGAAGGACTTCCCGCCGCCGAAATCGACGCCGCCGTGCGCGAGCGCACCGGCCGGGGCGAGGCGCTCTACGAGCTCGACGAGGACACGCTTGCCTCACTCGACGTCGATCTGATCGTGACCCAGGCGGTGTGCGAGGTCTGCGCCGTCTCGTTCGAGGACGTCCGCTCGGTGGCCGCCGGGCTGCCCACCGAGCCGGAGGTGATCTCGCTCGACCCGTCGACCTTCGGCGAGGTGATGGCCGACATCCCGCGACTGGCCGAGGCCGCCGGGGTGCCGGAGGCCGGGGAGCAGCTGGCCGAGGAGTGCGCCGAGCGCATCGAGGAGGTCGAGCTGGCGATCGCCGGCGACCCGCGCCCGCGGGTGGCCGCCCTCGAGTGGCTCGACCCCGTGTACGTGGGCGGCCACTGGGTTCCGCAGATGATCGAGCTGGCCGGCGGAGACGACGTGCTGGGACTACCCGGTGAGAAGTCCCGCACCGCGGACTGGGCGGAGGTCGAGGCGGCTCGCCCGGAGATCGTGATCGCGATGCCCTGCGGCTACTACGCCGAGCAGGCAGCGGCCGAGACCATGCTCCGGCGCGAGCGGCTCACGGGGCTGGGCGCCCGCGTCGTGGCGGTCGACGCGGCGGCCTACTTCTCACGCCCCGGTCCCCGGCTGGTGGACGGAGTCGAGCTGCTCGGCCACATCCTCCACCCCGACGTGTTCGAGGCGCCCCCCACCCGACGCTCCATCGAACTCGACCTCGCACGGCCGGCCGGCGCTAGTCGGTCCTAGCCCGCCACCACGATCGACCCGGCCACCGCGACCAGGCCAAGCGCCGCGCACAGCGCGGAGGTGGCGGCTGCCCCGAGCCGCACCTGATCGGGCAGGTCGAAGAGGACCAGCGCCGCCAGGCCGCCGCCGATCAGGCCACCGATATGACCACCGATCGAGATGTTGGGCACGACGAAGGTGATCAACAGGTTGAGGCCGATCCAGACGCCCAGGCCGCTCTCCATCAGGCTCATGCCGCGGTTGCGGGCGTAGATCGCCGCGGCCGCCATGAGACCGAAGATCGCGCCCGAGGCGCCCACCGTCAGGCCGTCGGGCTCGAGCAGGAGCGCTCCGAAGGAGCCGCACAGGAGCGAGACGAAATAGATCAGCGCGAAGCGCGCCCGGCCCACGGCCGGCTCGAGCAACGAGCCGAGGACCCACAGGGAGAGCATGTTGAACATCAGGTGAAACAGCCCCGCGTGCAGGAAGCCCGAGGTGAGCAGCCGCCAGTACTCCCCGTCGGCGACGGCCGGTCCCGACAGCGCGCCCTCGGTGAGCAGGTCGCCACTCACGCCCGCGCCACCGGTGGCGCTGCCGCCGCCGAGCGTCGCCCCGAGGAAGACCAGCACGTTGATGCCGATGAGCAGATAGGTCAGCCGCGGCTCGTCCGTGGCGGAGCGCAGCGTCCGAACCTGGGTGCGCTTACCGGCACACTCGGGGCAACGCATGCCCACCGAAGTCGTGGTCATGCAGTCCGGGCAGATCGCCCGGTCGCAGTTGGAGCAGCGAACCCCGGTCTCGCGCTTCGGGTGGCGGTAACAGACGTCCATACCGGACGCTGAGAGTAGTGGGCGGCGCCTGCGGCTGAGCCGCTCTAGAGGGGGACGCTCATCACGGGCTGCTCGGTGGGAGCGCGTGCTCCCCCGCGGCGCTCGCGAGTGACGAGCACGGCCTCGGCGCCGGTCAGGTCGTCGGGCACCGCCACGGCTCCGGCGCCGTCGGCCGCCACCACGAAGGTGGGCTGGGCCACGAAGCCGCCGTCCCGCTGGATCCAGGCCTGGTAGACCTGGTCCTCGTCGAGCGTCGGCATGTCACGGACACGCAGGATGGCGCCGTCCTTGCCTTCGTCCTCCACCTTGAGTTCGGCGCTGGCGCGCGGCAGCCGGCTCTGGTCGACCGTGGCCACCACCGTGCGCTCGTCTTCGCCACCGAGCTGGGCCACGGCGAAACCGCCGACGAGACCGAGCAGCAACGTGCCCATGACCAGCACGGGTCGCATCACGGGGAAGCGAAGGCGCTCGCGGAGGGAGCGCCTGGGCTGGCGCGCAGCGGCCTCCTCGGGCGCCGACTCGCGGTCGACGATCTCCATCAGCACCGCCTTGAGCTCGGGCGGCGGCTCTATCTGCTCGACCGAGCGCGGCAGCGCGTCGGCCGCCGGCCGCAGATCTTCGATCTCGGCGCGGCACTCCGCGCAGTTCACGATGTGCTGCTCGAAAGCCTGGCTCTCGAGATCGGTGAGCGCTCCCAGCAGGTAGGCACCGATGTCATCCCGGTAGTGCGTGTGGTCCCTGGCGGTCATGCGAATCCCCCTGCCGCGTAGCCCTCTGAGAGCTGACGCCGCATCTTGTCCAGGCCAAGCCGCATCCGCCCCTTGACGGTGCCGATGGGCTCGTTCAGCAGCTCGGCAATCTGGCTGTGGCTGAAGCCGCCGAAGTAGGCCAGCTCGATGGTCTTGCGCTGCTCGTCCGGCAGCGTGTCCAGGGCTGTGCGGATGCTGCGCGCCTCCTCGCGGCGCGCGACCTCCACGTCGGTGCGCTCCTTGGCCTCGTGACGCTCCTCGATCCCTTCCATCGTCTCCCGTCGACGGTCGTGGACCACATTGCGCCGGAGTGCATCGACAGCCCGGTTGTGGACAATGCCGAGAACCCACGTCCGGACGCTCCCGCGCGCCTGGTCGTAGCGAAGCCGACTCCTCCAGATCGAGAGGAAGGCCTCCTGCGTTATGTCTTCTGCAGTCACTCGGTTACCCACCATCCTGTACGCGAGCGAGAACGCCGCGCCGCCGTGACGGTCGTAGAGCAGCTCGAACGCTCGGGGCTTCCCCTCTTGGACGAGCTGCATGACCTCCTCGTCCGCGAGATCGCGGATGTCATTCGCCATGGCGAACACTTCCTTCGCGGCGCAGGGCAAACTGGATCAGCACCGAGTGTTGATTCACCATGGACGCACGTTCTCCCGCCTGAGCGGGTCTCACTTCAACCGCCGGGGCGGGTACGCCCGTACCTTCGTGCGATGGCTCATTTCCGCGACAGCGTTCCGTCCAGTCTCGGCCCCGAGGAGACCTTCGACTACCTGGCCTGGTTCTCGAACGCCGGGGACTGGGACCCCGGCGTGGTCGAGGCCGAGCCTCTCGGCGACGGACCCGCGCGGGTCGGCTCGCGCTTTCGGGTGGTGACCGAGTTCGCCGGCCGGCGCAACGATCTCGTCTACGAGATCGTCGAGCTCGACCGTCCCCGCCGGGTCCGGTTGGTGGCCGAGGCCCCCAGCTTCACGAGCGACGACACCATCGAGGTGGCGGGGAGCGCCGGCGGCGTGGAGGTCACCTACGACGCCGACCTGCGCATGAAGGGACTGTTCAAGCTGTCCGAGCCGATCACGCGGGTGATCTTCAATCGCGTGGCGGGGCGAGCCAAGGACGGGCTCGAGAAGGCACTGGCGCGCTGAGCTGAACGATCGGGATCGTCCGGTTCGCCTTCGCGGCGTCCCGGCGGTAGGTCGCGTAGGGCGCGAACACACGGTCCGCGAGCTCCCAGAGCCTGCGACGCTCCGCCTCGTCGTCGATCACAGTGGCCCGCAGCAGGTATGGATCGAGCTTCCAGACGAGATTGGCCGAGATGACGCGACCCAGGCGGGTGGCGGAGAACGCGGCGTAGGCGCGGCTGAACCGGCCGGGCGCGTGTCTGGGATCGACGTGTCGGAGCCGAGCGGGCATCGGAGGATTGTTGCTTCTGGCTCGCCGGGTAGCTTTGCGCCGATGCCACCACGCTTTCAGCGGGCTCACCTGGCGCTCCTGGCCGTGCTGGTCGCACTCTCGCCGCTCGCGGTGGCGGAGGCCTCGAGCGCCCGGCCCGTGGCCGCGCCGAAATTCGTGAGGAACATCCCCACCGGCGAGACCGGCTGGTTCTCTTCTCCGGGGCTCGTCGACCTCAACCGCGACGGCCGGCTCGAGATCGTCGCGCCGTTCTACTCGACGCTCGTGTTCGACGCCAAGGGACGCCGCCTGGCTCAGGGGACGGCGACGAGCGGGCGGGTCTATGCCCCCGGCGTGGTCGCCGACATGGACGGCGACGGCGTCCCCGAGATCGTGGTCGGCGGCAACGAGGGCACGGTCGCGGCGTACAACCTGAGCGGCGGCCGGCTTCGGCTCAAGGCGGGCTGGCCGGCCTCGACCTGCAGCGGCGGCCAGTGCCCGGAGACCCGCGGCCTGGCGGCGGCCGACCTCGATCGCGACGGCCGGGTGGAGGTGGTGGCCACCACGACGAATACCTCCGACACCGGCGCGCAGGTCTTCGTGTTCGGCGCGTCGGGAGCGCCCGTGCCGGGCTGGCCCCGCTACAACATGGGCAGCGACGCCACCTTCAACGGCGCCGGCAACCAGGGCTACGGCGCCTACGGAGAGAACGTCGGCATCGGCAACCTCGACAACGACCCCAGGCTGGAGGTCGTCGTCACCTTCGACAATCACCAGATCAACGTGTTCAACCACGACGGCACGTCGGTGCTCGCCTCGCCGTGGTTCACGAACCGCGAGAGCGATCACCTCGGGAACCGTCTGGGCTGGGGCCAGTTCATCCGATGGCTGGGTCCACGCGTGGAGGCACGCCACTACCACCGGCACGTCGGCCCCTGGCCCGACGTCCGGCGGACCTCGTGGCTGCAGTGGACGGCGTCGCCGCCGTCGGTCGCCGACCTCGACCGCGACGGGCGCAACGAGGTGATCGGACTGCCCAACGTCGAGAGGAAGGAGCCCTACGAGACGCAAGCCTATGCCTTCATGGTTCTCGACGGCGCCCACGGCAAGGGGAAGCGATCGGCGCGCCGCCACCGAGGCTTCGTCACGCCGCCGCTCACCGGCAAGCCGGCCGTCCGCCCCGACGGCGACTGGTATCCCCCCAGCGGCATCCCGGCGCCGACGATCATCAACCTGCGGGGAAATCGGCGCCGCGAGATCATCGCGCCGGTTCCCGACGGGCACGTGTACGCCGTCGGTTCCGGAGGCAGGCGCCTGTGGCGCTACGACTACGCCCGGGGATCGGCCAAGACCTTCGCGTCCGAGGTCGTGGCCGCCGACCTCAATCGCAACGGCCGCCCGGAACTGGTCTTCGGCACGTACGGCCCGTCCCCGGGCTCGGGCCGTCTGATCGTGCTGTCGGCTGCGGGCAAGCGCCTCTTCGACCTGCGCCTGCGCAACCAGGGCGACAACGGCAACGGCGTCGGCATCCCGGCGGCGCCGTCGATCGGCGATCTCAACGGCGACGGCCGCCTGGAGATCGTGGTCACGACCTTCGACCACGGGATCGACGTCTACCGCGTGCCGCGGTCGAACACCAGGCGCCTGCCGTGGCCGACGGGGCGCGGCAGCCTGTTGCGCAACGGGTCCCCGTAGGGAGCTCCGCGTTCCTGACCACCGGCCGCTGAGGTCCATATCGTGCAGGACGTGCTCTACGGCTACGTGGCAACGATGAAGACCCGCCCAGGCCGGCGCGATGACGTCGTGGCCATTCTGCTCCGCGACGTGGACGACCTGCGTCAGGCGGGCTGCCACTCGTACATCGTGAGCGTCTCCGACGCCGACGCCGACGCCGACACGATCCACGTCACGGAGGTGTGGGAGAGCAGCGAGCATCACCAGGCCTCGCTTCAGCTTCCGGCGGTGAGAGCGGCCATCGACGAGGCCATGCCCATGCTCACCGGCGAGTTCACCGGGCAGGAGCGGGACGTGCTGGGCGGCCTGGGCCTCGAGAGCTAGCGGCGCAGCCGCTTCTCGATGTCGCCGGCCACGCCGCGAACGCTCCGCTCGAGCGCCCGCAGCCCGGTGGCCTGACGCTTGCGGTGCTGCTGGCGGGTGCGGACGAGAACCAGGCCGCCCGCCGCCGCGGTACCGACCACGATCGCGGCCGCGGTGGGCACCCAGTTGCGCGGGTCGCGCATCGCCGACAGCTCCCAGTCCGAGAGCTCCTCGGCCGCCGCCTCGGTCACGCTCGACAGGCTGCGTTCCATGCGGTCGGACAGCCTCTCCGGCGGATCGACCGGGACGAGCGCCGAGCGAAGCAGCCGCTCCACGCGGTCCACGTCACTCATTGAAAGCCTCCTCGTCGGCCTCGAGTCCCTGTTCCAGCTGCTTGATGGCCCGGTGGATGAGCACCTTGGTCGCGCCCTCGGAACGACCCAGTGCCCGGGCGATCTCGCGGTTGTCCATGTCGAGCGCGAAGCGCATGATCAGAGCTTCGCGCCGATCCTCGGGAAGCTTGGTTACGCCTTCGAGAACCTCCTTGACCTCCTCGCGCTCCTCCACCACCCGCTCGGTGCCGAGCGGCGAGCTGATCACCGCGGCGTCGTCGAGGTTCGACTGCGGCTTGCGTGACCGGTCGCGGTAGTAATTGGCAGCGAGGTTGTGCGCGATCCGGATCAGCCAGGGTCGCAGCGGCCGGCCGTTCGACTCGCGCTGAGCCCGGTCGAAGTGGCGGTAGGCCTGCAGGAACGTCTGCTCGGTGATGTCCTCGGCGTCGTGGTGATTGCCGATCCGGTAGTAGGAGTACGAGTAGACGTCGCGCAGATGAGCCCGATAGAGCTCCGTGAAGTCGCGGTCGAGACGCTGTTTGTCGAGCTCCTCCTGCACCGGTCATGGCAGCCTACTCGCGCTCAGGCGGCGTGAGTCTCACGCTCCGGGCGGCGCGCGGAGCGCACGCGCTCCAGCCATTGCTCGGCCGATGCATCGCCGTCCAGCATCTGCTGAAGCCCGATGGTCACGGGTGCGCGAATGCCGTGACGCTCCAGCGCCAGGCCGAGCAGCGGCACCGTGGCGAGCGACTCCGGATTCATGTCCATGCCGCGACCGCCGTCGCTGATCGTCCCGGCCACCAGGTCTCCCGCGCCGGCGAGCCCGGCGAAGGCCTCGCTGCGCCCGCCGCTCGCCAGGGCCAGGTCGTGCACCTCGGAGAAGATGCGACCGGCGGCGGCGCCGGCCAGGTTCGCCCCGCCCCGTGCGGCGGCGACCGAGCCGAGCGCGGCCGCGTTCGTGGCGCAGGCGGCGAGCTCCGTACCGGTCACGTCGTCGGTGGCATCGGCGTACAGGCCGCCCGCCTCGAGCACGTCGCGCAGCTGACGGCGCAGGTCGGCGTCGCGGGTGGCCACCACCACCGAGGCGCCCAGCTCGACCACCTCGCGGGCGTGCGCGGGGCCGGCCAGGATGGCCACGGCCCGAGCATGCACGCGCTCGGAGACGTAGGCGCTGGGTGTGGTGCCGAGCGGCGGCACGAGCCCCTTCGAGGCCACGAGCACCGCCGACCGGTCTCCTATGCGCGTGCCCAGCTCGCCCATGACGGCGGGGAGGCTCGGGCAGGGCACGGCGAGCAGAACGAGGTCCACGCCCGCGAGGTCGATCTCGGACATCGGCTTGACCGCGATGCCGCCGTCGAGGGTCACTCCGGGGAGATAGGCGCCGTTCTCGCGCTCGGCCGCGACGCGCTCGGACTGAGCCGCCGTGCGGCAGCCGAGCTGCACCTCGAGCCCGGCGCGCGACAGCACGGCGGCCGCCGCGGTGCCCATGCTGCCTGCCCCGATCACGGCGGCGGTGCGCAGCGGCGGCAGTCCGCCGAGCCACTCCCACTGGAGGCAGACGCACGGCCAGATGCGCTCGGTGACCTCGCCGGCCAGGAAGGGCGAAGGATTCTGTACGCGCGGGTAGGTGAGCGGCGCGCCGAAGCGGATGTGCACCTTGGCGGGCTTGATCCGCCACCCGTTGCGCGCATGTTCCGAGCCCGTGACCGCCACCGGCACCACCGGCTTGCCGCTCTCGAGCGCCAGGCGCCCCACGCCCCGCTTGGGCCGGCCCAGCGAGCCGGACGGGACGCGCGTGCCCTCGGGAAAGATGACCACGGCCTGGCCGTCTTCGAGGAGGGCCAGCGAGGTGATCACCGATTCCTCGTCGGACCTCCCGCGCATGACGGGGAACGCGCCCAGGCAGTTGAGAAACCAGCCGATCACCGGGTTCCTGAACAGCTCCTCCTTGGCCACGAAGAAGATGGGCCGCCCGATGCAGCAGCCGATCGCGAAGGGGTCGAGGAAGCTGCGGTGGTTGGACGCCAGGATCACCCCGCCCTCCGGCACGTGCTCGCGACCCAGGCGCCGCAGGCGGAAGTAGAGAACGATCGCCGGCTTGACGACCATCCGCGTCAGCCAGTAGACGGGGGTGTTCACGCCACGCCGCCTCGTGCGCTCGTGGTAGAGCTCGAGCGGGCGCGTGGTCACGTTCGGTCCCCCCGGAGCATGTGAAGACCTACCCGGCCGCCGGAGTGTCGTTACGCTGGTCGGCATGGAGCTGAGGAGGCCCCTCAACGGGGCGTTGGCGGGGGCGGCGGCCGCGGCGGTCTGGGCCGCTCAACAACCGCTCGACAAGCGGGTCTTCGGCACGCGCTACGACGACGTGGAGCTGCTCGGCAAGCTCGTGACCCGCGGTCCGGCCTGGCCCGCCGCCGGCGTGGCGCTGCACGTGGCCAACGGAGCCGTGTTCGGCGCGGTCTATGCGCTCATCCGGCCGGTGGTTCCGGCACCGCCGCTGGTCACCGGCGTGGCGGCTGCGATGGCCGAGCACGGGGGCCTCTGGCCCCTCGGCCGGGTGACCGACTCAGTGCATCCCGCCCGGGACGAGCTGGAGACCCTGACCGGCAACCGCGCGGCCTTCGCCCAGGCCACCTGGCGGCACCTGCTGTTCGGGGTCGTGCTCGCGGAGATCGAGCGGCGGCTCAACGACACCGACGACTTCGAGCCCCTGGAGGACGTCCCGGCCTCGTCGAACGGGCACGGCAGCCTGGAGCAGGCGGCTGCGGGGGCGGCGGGCGGCTAGAGCCGGCCGCCTGGACCGACTCCGGGCGTACACTCGACCTCCACGCCGGAGTAGCTCAGTTGGCAGAGCACCGTCCTTGTAAGACGAAGGCCGTCGGTTCGAGTCCGACCTCCGGCTCCTCTCCCTACAGCAGCACCTGCCGCGAGTCCAGGTGTGCTCCCACCTTGCGCTTGACCCTCTGCAGCGCGTTGTCCACGGTCTTGGTGTCGCAGTCCAGCCGGCCGGCGATCGCCTCGTAGCTGTAGCCGTCGAGGTAGAGCGACAAGACGGAGCTCTCGAGCTCGGAGAGCACGCTCGACAGGCAGGCCACCAGGCTGTGGAGCTCCTCCGAGGAGATCACCTGGTTCACGGGATCGTGGACCGTCGGGCCGGGCAGCAACTCGTCGAGCGTCGGATCGCCGTCGCCGCCACCGGCGGCTGGGGTCTGGGAGAAGGAGACGTACTCGTTGAGCGGAGTGTGCTTGTTGCGGGTCGAGGTCTTGACCGCGGTGATGATCTGCCGCGTGATGCACAGCTCGGCGAAGTTGCGGAAGCTCGACTCGCGGTCCGTGCGGTAATCGCGCACGGCCTTGTAGAGGCCGACCAGGCCCTCCTGGATGAGGTCGTCGGCGTCTCCCCCGATCAGGAAGTACGACGACGCCTTCAGCCGGACGAAGCCGTAGTAGCGCTTGACGATCCGGTCATAGGCGTCGCGCTTGCCCTGCTTGGCCAGCGCGATCAGGTAGTGATCGTCTAGCTCGACTAAAGACTGAGACTTGAGCCCGGGTGGGCGCGAGTACGCGGAAGTAGCCATCGAAACTCCTCTCGGGCCAGCAACGGGCCCTTGAAGCTCGGTGACGCACTACCTCCCCTGGCGCCAGGTTCTCTGAAGTCGTGTCCCTAAAGCTCGACTTCAGCCTGATCTGCGGCGCAAGTATTGCCTTGTTATGGAGCCCTGTCAAGAGCCTGCCGGAAATGCAAGATTCCGTACACCAGCGCCGCCGAGGCGGTGGCTACGTTGAGCGAGCCGACCCGTCCGCGGGTGGGCAGGCGGATCAGCTCATCACACGAGGAGGCCACCCGGGGTCGCAGGCCGCGCCCCTCGGACCCGAGCACGAGCACCACGCGGCCCGCGTAGTCCGGACGCTGATAGGGCACGGCGGCGTCGGCCGCGGCGCCGTAGACCCAGGCTTGTTGGTCCTTGGCCGTCGCGAGCCAATCGGCCAGGTTGCGCACCCTTGCGATCTCCAGGTGCTCGACCGCGCCGGCCGAGGCCTTGCAGACCGCGGGTGACACCTCGGCCGAACGCCGCTCGGGCAGCACCACCCCGGCCGCACCGGCGGACTCGGCCACGCGGCAGACCGCGCCGAGGTTGTTCGGGTCCTGGACCTCGTCCAGGGCGATGACCAGGGCATCCTCGGCCGCGAGCAGCGAATCGGGGTCCGAGTAGGGGAAGGCCTCGACCTCCGCGCAGATCCCCTGGTGGTCGGGCGACTCCGCCCGGCGCTCGACCTCGCCGGCATCGACGATCCGGCTCTCGACCTCGGCCAGCAGCACCTCCCGGGAGGCCCGCTCGGTGGCGTAGACGCGCTGCACCCGGCGCTTCCCGCGCAGCGCCTCGCGCACGGGGTTGCGCCCGTAGACGATCACGAGCGCCGAACCAGCCGGCCGCCGCCCTGGGAGGTGTCACGCACCTCCCAGCCCGCGGCGGCTATGCGGTCGCGCAGCTCGTCGGCCCGAGCGAAGTCCCTTTCGGCTCGGGCCTCGTCGCGCTCCGTCGCCAGCCGTTGCAGCTCGGCCGGCGCCGCGTCGTCGTCCCCGGTCTCGAGCAGGGTCTCCAGGCCGAGCGCGAACAGAATCTCGTCCAGCCGGCCAGGACCGACCCGCTCGCCCGCGTCGATCCGGCGGTTGCCCTCGGCCACCCAGTCGAACAGCACGGCACGCGCGCGCGGAGTGTTGAAGTCGTCGGACAGGGCGTCGAAGAAGCGCTCCACGTAGCCGTCCATCGGCGGCGCCGGCGCCTGCAGGTCCAGGCGCCGGATGAAGTCGCGAACGCGGTCCACCGAACGCCGGGCGTCCTCCAGCGCCTCCTCCGAGTAGGTGACCGGCTTGCGGTAGTGAGCTCCCACCATCCACATGACGAACGCATCGCGGCCGAACTGGTCCAGCGCACCGTGCAGCAGCCGGATGTTGCCGACCGACTTGGCCATCTTCGCGTCGTCGAGCTCCACCATTCCGTTGTGCATCCATACGCGCGCGAGCGGCTGCTCGCGTGCCGATTCGGTCTGGGCGATCTCGTTCTCGTGATGGGGAAAGACGAGGTCGGATCCGCCTCCGTGAACCTCGAAGTCGAGGCCCAGGAGATCCTCGGCCATGGCCGAGCACTCGATGTGCCAGCCGGGACGCCCGTCGCCCCACGGTGACGGCCAGCGGGTGTCCTCGCCCTCCTTGTGCGCCTTCCAGAGAGCGAAGTCCTGCGGCAACTCCTTGACCGCCGCCGCGTCGTCGCCCTCGCCCTGCTGCATCTCCTCCAGCGGGCGGTTGGAGAGCTTTCCGTAGCCCGGGAAGCTCGCCACCCGGAAGTAGACGTCTCCGCCGGCCTCGTAGGCGTGGCCGGACTCGACCAGCGTCTCGATCAGGGCCACTATCGGCGGGATGGTCTCGGTGGCCAGCGGCTCGGCGTCCGGACGGCCCAGGCCCAGTCGTTCCGTGTCCTCGAGGTAGGCCCGGGTCATCTCGCCGGCGAGCTCGGCGCTCGGGATCTCGCGCTCCCGTGCGGCGTCGTAGATCTTGTCGTTGATGTCCGTGACGTTGGCCACGAAGGTGACCGTGTACCCCTCGTGCTCGAGAAAGCGCTTCAGCAGCGAGAAGATCACGAAGGGCCTGGCGTTGCCGACGTGCACGCGGCCGTAGACGGTGGGCCCGCAGGCATAGATGGCCACGCGCCCGGGCTCGCGGGGCTCGAGCGGCACGACCGTGCCGCGCAGGGTGTCGCTCAGGCGCACGGTGCGCACCCCGGAAAGGCTAGGGCGCGGGGAAGCGGAAACGAGGACGGGCTGCGATCACGCGAGCGGGGGGCGCCGAGCCGGCCAGCCGAGGTCGGCCTCGAGCTGGGCGGCGAGCGCGATCAGCGTGGCCTCCTCCCCGTGGCGTCCCACCAGCTCGACCCCCACCGGCAACCCGTCGTCCGTGATGCCCGCCGGCACGGCGATCGCCGGCTGGCCCGTGAGGTTCCACTGGGCGGTGAATGGATAGACGGAGGCCATGGCCAGCAGGGTGTGGAGCGCGCTGCGACCCTCCCACTGCCCCGCGCGGACGGGAGGCCGCGCACACAGCGGGGTGAGCAGCACGTCGTGGCGCTCGAAGAAGGGACGCATGCGCTCGCGGTTGTCCTCGCGCCGCGCCCAGGCGAGCAACGGCGGCGCGATCGAGCGGCCAAGGCGGGCGAAGCCGCGGGTGCGGCGCTGGAGGCGGTCGGGCCGCTCAACCCGCTCGGCCTCTTGCGCGATGCCGCCGAGGAAGCGGCTGGTCACCGGGTTGACCAGAGGGTAGGGCGGGTCGTCGCGCTCGAGCCGGTGACCGAGCGCGCTCAGACGGGCGCCGATCTGGTCGACCATGCCGCGCACCACCGGACGCACGCGGGCGGGGAAGTACGGCTTGACCGAGGAGGCCACCCTCAGGGTTCCCGGGTCGGCGGCGGCCGCCGCTTCCACCAGGGTCGGCTGGCGAGCTGCCACACCGACCAGCAGCGCCGTGTCGGCGACGGTGCGGGTGACGAAGCCGACGACGCTCAGGCCGTACCAGTGCTCGGTCTGCGGGGACTGGGGAATGAGGTCGCGCGTGGGCTTGAGGCCCACCAGGCCGCAGTTGCCGGCGGGCAGGCGAATCGAACCGGCGCCGTCCGAGGCCGTGGCCGCCGCGCACAGCCCCGCCGCCACCGCGG
This sequence comes from uncultured Thermoleophilaceae bacterium, assembly GCA_963751105.1. GTDB lineage: Bacteria > Actinomycetota > Thermoleophilia > Solirubrobacterales > Thermoleophilaceae > JACVRW01. The sequence continues at coordinate 2,426,726 of CAVVTG010000002.1, forward strand.
CGGCGCTGCCGCCGCTCGACCCGGCCACGCTGCGGGCGCTGTCCCAGGGATTGCGGGTGACACCGAACGAGGGTCCCTCGGTGTCACCGATGATGGCCAGCTCGGGCAGGTTGGTCTTGCCGATGATCACTGCGCCCGCTTCTCGCAGGCGGCGTACGAGCTCGCTGTCCTCGCGGGCGGGCGTGAAGTTGGCCGCCGTGCCCCACGAGGTCACCTCGCCGGCCACGTCCTCGCAGTCCTTGACGGCGATCGGCACACCGAGGAGGGGGCGCTCGGCGCCGCCGGCCCGGCGGGCGTCCGCCTGCTCGGCCTCGGCCAGCGCACGCTCGGCCAGCACCAGCCGGAAGGCGTTCAGCTCGGAATCGAGCCGCTCGATGCGCTCCAGATACAGCTCGACCAGTTCGCGCGAGGAGAGCTCGCCGCTGCGGACGAGCTCGGCCTGCCGCACGACTCCGGCGAAGGCCAGCTCGTCGCGGTCCATGCCGGCGCCAATCTAGCGACCTGAGTCGGAAGTTCGGCTTCAGCTTCCCGAGTGGCTGGGCGTGGCTGGCGACGCACACGGGATGAGTCGATGCGCAGCATCGGCGATTCCCGTGGGTGGCGTCAGGCGCGCCCGGACGCCGGGAAGGTGCGCGCGAAATGACGACTCAGGTCACTAGCGCCCGAGGGCCAGCTGGACCAGCCGGGGCAGCAGGACCCTGAACCGCGGGGGCAGCAGTCCCGAGGGCGACACGCCGGGATGGTGCGACGAGATGCGCACGCGGAGCTTGGCCGGGTGGCTGGCGAACGACAGAGGCGGCTCGAGACTGATGGCCTCTCCGTCGACCGCGACCGCCACGGACCGCGAGGCGTCGATCTCGAGCTCCAGGGCCTCCCACACCTTGTGGCCGCCCGGCGAGCCCCCGATCAAGAGGACGCCGAGGCGGCCCGCATCGACGCGCGGCCGGGTGCTGCGGCCGAGGCCGCGATCGAGAGCGTAGGCGTTGTTCGACACCAGCACGACGACCGGTGACTGGTGCTCGACCCCTCGCTCGTCCACGATCCGCAGACCGTGGGCCATGCCTTCCGCCGTGCGCTCGGAGCGGGCCGTGTCGAGCAGCGTGCGCAGCTTGGCTCCCCGGTAGGCGGGGTTCTGGACGGCGTCGCCGTACACGCCGAGGGAAGCGTTGTTCACGAAGACACGCTCGTTGACCGTGGCCAGGTCGACCCTCGACTCGACGCCGTCGGTGAACGCGTCCAGTGCCCCCACGACGTCGTCGCGGCGCACCCCGAGGTCCAGCGCGAAATGGTTCCTCGTACCGGCGGGGATGCAGACGAACGGCAGCCCGTGCTCGGAGGCGATCGCCGCCACGATCGCCTGCGACCCGTCGCCGCCCGCCATCCCGAGCACGTCGGCACCCCGGGCGATCGCGTCCCGGGCGAGCGCCGCAAGATCGTCGCCGGGACTCAGGATCACCGCCTCGATGCCGCGTTTGCGGGCTGCCTCGGCGAGACCGGCACGCTCCGCCCGGCCGTCACCGGAGCGCGGGTTGATCACCAGCACCGGACGCCGGGCGGGCGGAACGGGCTTCCAGCTCCCTCCGGCCGACCCGTGCTTGCCGAAAGCGGTGCGCACCGCGAGTCCCGTGACCACCACCCCCACCAGCACGACGACGAGCTCGAGCACCAGGTCCTCGGCCGCGAGTCCGCCCAGAACCACGGCCACCACCGCACCCGAAAGGAGGAAGAGCAGCGCACGCGAGCGGCCGGCCTGGAGCGCGCCCTGCCAGACGAGTGCCACGGCCGCTGCGAGGCCCACGACGGTGATCAGGCCGGCGACCAGGTTGCTCAGCACGGTGACGAGAGCGATGACGGCCGTTGCCGCGCCGGCGGCGAGCGCCACGGCGGCGGCAATGCGGCGCCGCGGCGAGGGACGGCGCCGGTTTGCTTCCGCGGGGGTGACGGATAGCATCGCCGGCCGATGGTAGGCGACACCCCAGGCCCGGTCGGCCGGCGCGCCCAGCTCGAGGCGCTCGACCTGGCCATCTACCAGGCGATCGCCGCCACCCACACCCCCGACCTCGACCGAGACTTCGAACGGCTGTCTCGCGCCGCCGACCACTCCAAGCTGTGGATCGCCAGCGCAGCGCTGCTGGCGCTCACCGCGGGCCGGAGCGGACGCCGGGCAGCGGCCAACGGTCTGGCCGCGGTCGCCGTGACCTCGGGCGTGGTCAACCTGATCGCCAAGCCCCTCGGCGGTCGTCGCCGGCCGGATCGCGCGGCCTACGCCGTGCCCGTGGCCCGCCACGTGCCGATGCCGGGCTCGACCTCTTTCCCCTCGGGACATTCCGCGTCGGCGTTCGCCTTCGCGTCGGGAGTCACCGACGTGCTGCCGGTGGCCGTGCCGCTGCAGCTCAGCGCCGCTCTGGTTGCCTATTCACGAGTCCACACGGGAGTCCACTATCCCGCCGACGTGATCGCGGGCGCGCTGATCGGCAGCGCGGTGGCACCGCTCACGTCCGCGCTGCTGAAGCGGATCCGCGCTCAGGAGCCGGGCGGCCGGTAGTCGACAGAACGCTGCGCCGCTGCATCCACCTCCTCCGGCGTCAGGAGCACCACGGTCTTGACCGTTGCGCCTCCAGCCGCGCCGGCCGTGAGCGCGACCGCCGTGGCGCTCTCATTGTCGGGAAGATCGGCAATCACGTAGGCGTCGCTGTCGCCGAAGGCGAAATGAAAGCTCTCGAGTCGCCCTCCGACGCTCTCGGCGACCTTGGCGATCGCGTCGCGCCTGCTGCTCCCCCCAGCAGATTGAATGCCTTTGAGGCCGTCCTGTGTGTAGGACGCTTCGAAAAGGAACCGGGCCATGGAACCCTCCATCGGGATTGACGTCGCTGCCAACCCTCCCAATCCCACCTACACGGGTCAAGTGGTGACGGTGGCCACGGCCAGCGCGGCGATTCCCTCGCCTCGGCCCACGAACCCCATCCCCTCGTTGGTGGTGAACTTGACGCTCACGTCGGGCGACTCGAGCTCGAGCGCGCCGGCCAGACGCGTCCGCATCGCATCGCGATGGGGAGCGAGCTTGGGCTCCTCGCAGATGACGGTCGAGTCCACGTTGACCGGCGCGTAGCCGGCCTCGGCCAGAAGCCCGCGGACGGCGCGCAGCAACTCGAGCGAGTCGGCATCCCGCCAGCGCTCGTCCGTGTCGGGGAAATGCTGCCCCAGGTCGCCCAGGGCTGCCGCCCCCAGCAGAGCGTCGATCACCGCGTGCGTCAGCACGTCCGCGTCGGAGTGGCCGGCCAGTCCGCGGTCGTGCTCGATCTCCACCCCGCCGAGCACCAGCGGGCGGCCCGCCTCGAACCGGTGCGAGTCGAACGCGATGCCGGTGCGAGTCACCCCAGCGGCTCCAGGCGCCGCTCGCGGCTTTCGAACACGGCGATCTCGGTCACGCCCAGGCCGGCGAGCCAGTCCACGGCGCGTTCGTACTCCCAGCCGAGCTGCTCCGGCGTGTGGGCGTCGCTCGATAGAGCCACCGGCCGTCCCGCGTCGAGGCACATCTCGAGAAAGGACGCCGCCGGGTAGATCTCGGCCACCGGCTTGCGCAGCCCGGCGGTGGACACCTCAATCGCCACGTCGGACTCGGCGATCCCGTCCATCGCCCGTTCGTAGTGAGACCGAACGTCGGATTGCGGGGCTCCCACCCGAGCGCCCCAGACCTTGACCAGGTCCGGATGGGCGAGGATGTCGAACATCCCGGTCCGGGCGGCCTCGCCGAGCGTCTCGAAGTAGCGGGCCCAGACCTTGTCCGGATCGTTCGAGCGCCAGATGTTCCAAGGTTCCCACTCCGGATAGCCGTGAAAGTCCACCGCATCGTCGGAGAGGAAGTGGACCGAGCCCACCACGTAGTCCCAGGGCCGCCCGTCGAGCAGGTCGGCGAGACGGTCCTCGCGACCGGGCAGGTAGTCGGCCTCGACGCCGAGCCGCAGGCCCGAGCCGCGCACGAACTCGCAGTATTCGTCGAGGTCGTCGGCCGCCCAGTGGCGATACCAGGGATGGTCCCAGACGTCGAGGGCCTCCACGAAGCGGTGGATGTGCTCGGCCACCCCGAGCTCCTCGATGCCGCGCTCGGTCGCCGCCTCGCGGTAGCGCTCGACGTTGGCCTCCGTGAAGTAGCGCGCCGCGCTCGAGTCCGCCTCGTCGGGGCGCAGGTGCACGTGATAGTCCGTCAGCACAGGGCGGACTCAACCATGCTCAGGTCGGCGGACGTGGTGACCTTCACGTTCCCGGCCGGCGCCTCCACCACCCGCACGCGTCCGCCGGCGGCCATCACCAGGGCGGCGTCGTCGGTGGCGCGCGCCAGCTCGGCCTCGTCCACCGCCAGCGCGCGGCGCAGCACCTCGGCCCGGAAGACCTGTGGCGTCTGCGCGGCCCACAGCGCCGAGCGCGGCGGTGTGGAGGCGATCACCTCGTCGGCGTCCACCGCGTGGATGGTGTCGGTGACCGGCACCGCGGCGATCGCGCCGTCCACGCCCTCGAGGGCGGCCAGGCAACGCTCCACCAGCTCCCGCGTGACGAGCGGGCGGGCGGCGTCGTGCACCACGGCGACGGTGGCCTCCGGCGCACCCGCCAGCGCATTGCGCACCGAGGCCGAGCGCGACGCCCCGCCGGTCACCCGGTCGGGGCCGTCCTCGTAGCCCGGAGGCACAGCCACGACCACGCGCTCGCAGACCTCGGCGAGCACGTCGACGCTCCAGTCGAGCAGCCGGCGGCCGGCACAAACGACGAACGCCTTGGGCCGGTCGGCACCAAGGCGTTCGCCGCTGCCGCCGGCGGGAACGATCCCGACGACGGACATATGTCCTCGGCTAGGCCGTCGCGGCGGCGCCGTTGCGACTCGTGTAGGCGTCCGCGATCAGGTCCTCCAGATGCCCCTCCGCCTCGTCCTCCTCCATGACGAGCGCGTACATGAGCTCGGACGCGAGGATCTTCTTGGCGCGGGTGTACATCTGCTTCTCACCGGTGGATAGACCCTTCTCGGTCTCCCTGATGGCGAGGTTGCGGACGACTTCAGCCAGCTCGAACACGTCGCCGGTCTTGATCTTCTCGCGGTTGTGCTTGAAGCGCCGGTTCCAGTTCTTGGGCATCTGGCTCACGTCGTCGCGGAGGACCGACAGCACCTTCTTTACGTCGTCCTCCCCGATCACGCGCCGAAGGCCCGCCTTGTCGGCGTTGCAGCACGGGACCATGACCGTCATGTCGTTATGAAGGATCTTGATGGTCAGGTACTCGCGGTTCTCGCCGAGCACCTCCTTCATCTCCTTCTTCAGGACCTTGCCCGCCCCATGATGGGGGTAGACCACCTGATCGCCGATCTCGTAGACGGCCGGCGGGCGGTCGATCTCGAGGTCCTCGACGAATTCGTCTTCCAACACTACGTCGCTGATGGTGTTCCCTCCTGCGTCTGACGCCGCCCGAGCGGGCCTGCGCCGTGGTCAACTTCAGGTTTGCAGATACCTATCCACGAGATTGATCTCCTGCAGACGGCGAAGGCCCTCGCGGATGTCCTTCGCACGCATGTCCCCCACACCCTCCACGGACTCGAGATCCGGGTCCGCGGCGGTGAGAATCTCGTCCAGCCCGCTGAACTCGCTCACGATCGACTGCACCACCATCTTCGGGAGCCTGGGAATGCGCCCGAGAATGCGGTAGCCGCGCGGGGAGGCGGGATGGTCGAGGGTGTTCAGCTTCCGGTCGTAACCGAGAAGCTCGGCCAGGCGGCCGAAGTCAAGAAGGTCCTGGTGAGGCAGCCGGGCCATCGAGTCGAGCACCATGGCGAAGCCCTCCTCGGAGGGCTCGACGATGTAGTCGCGCACCAGCGCCGACTTGTCGGCGGCCACGCCGACCATCGTCTCCTCCAGCTGCATCTCGATCAGGCGCCCGTCGGCCCCGAGCTCGACGATGTAGCGCTCGATCTCCACGGCCATGCGGGTGACGAGCTCGGCCCGCTGCACAACGGTGAGCACGTCGTGCAGCGTCACGCCGCCCTCGAACTCGAGGGCGGTCAACCGGGTGGAGACCTGGTCGAGACGGCTGCGGTACTTGTCGAGCGTCGCCAGCGCCTGGTTGGCCTTGGCGAGCACGACCGGGATGTCCTCGAGCAGGTACTTCGCACCGTCGAGGTAGAGCGACACGACGCTGCGGCTGGCCGAGATGGCGATCACCAGCGCGTCGGTCTGCTTAGAGACCCGCTCGGCGGTGCGGTGACGGGTGCCGGTCTCGAGCGAGAGGATGGTGGGGTCCGGCATCAGCTGGACGTTGGCCCAGAGGATCTTCGTGCCGTTCGACGCCAGCACGATGCCCCCGTCCATCTTGGCGAGCTGGTAGAGCAGCGCGGGGGTGTAGTCCACTTCGAGCTTCACCCCACCGGACAGCAGGAAGCTGAGCTCCTCCGACTCCCCGATACAGATCAGGGCGCCGGTCCGGCCCTGGACGATCTGGTCTAGGCCCTCCCTTACGGCAGTGCCCGGCGCCACCATCTCCAGGGCCCGGACGAGCCTGGGTTCCTGCCGTGCCTCGAGCTCTGAAACGTCGTCTCCGGCATACGGCATGGCCCGTGATTCTACGTGAATCTCGTGAAGGTCACGTTATTGCCGTCGTTTTGCAGCCCTTTTCGGTCCTATCGGACCCTGAAGACCCTGTACATCCCGAGCCGGTTGTGCTCACCGAAGAAGCACACGAAGGCGTAGCGCCCCCGGCGCGGGAAACGCACCGCGTTGTCGTTGGTCGAACCCGGGCTGATCAGGCTCTGGAGCGAGAACGGCGGCCCGGCCACGGTCCGCCCGAGCAGGCGGTCGCTGCCGCCGCCGCCGAAGGCGCGGCCAACCTGCCTGTTCGTGACGCCCGGCTGCAGTGGGAAGCCGAGGGCGAAGTGGTAGGCGGCGCCCTGGTTCTGCACCCGGATGAGACCGTTGCGCGGCAACGTCTTAGGACCGCGGAAGGCGTAGTCGACCATCCTCACCCGCGCGTCGGGCCTCGGCGCGGTGGCGCCGCTGTCGGCGCCGGTGGTGAACGAGGTCACGGCCGTGCGCCGGCCGGCCACGGAGATGGCCACGTAGGTGATGTTCGGCCGGAGATCGACCGTGACCGCGCGCGGCGGCGCGGCGCCGGCCTCGAGGAAGACCAGGCCCAGCGCCTCGTCGTCGCTTCGCGTCAGAGACCGGCGCAGCTCGTCCACTGTGACCCCGGGTCGCAGGGTGGCCAGGTAGGCCTCGATGTCGCCCCCGCCGGTGCGGCTGAACTCGAACCGCGTGGGACCCGCGGCGATGGGGCCGGCGGGCGTGACGCTGATCGCCCCGCGACTGGCCGTGACCTCCACTGTCGGAACCGGCGCCTGCGCCGTTGCGGCGGCAGCCAGAACACCCACGAGCACGGCTACGGAAACGCCCCACCTCATGAACCGCATGAACGACCTCCCAAGTCGAACAAACCCCCTGTCCGGGTGACCCTCTCCGATGTTCAGGTCGGAGTCAAGCCCGGAACCCAACTCGTTCCGGCCAGCGGCACACGGGCCATCGCGGCGGCCTCGAGAGTGAGCGCCACCAGGTCCTCTGGCTCGAGGTTGTGCAGGTGCGATTTTCCGCACCCGCGGGCCAGCGTCTGGGCCTCCAGGGTCATCGTGCGGAGGTAGTTGGCCAGCCGGCGGCCCCCCAGCTCCGGGTCGAAGCGCGCCGCCAGCTCGTCGTCCTGGGTCGAGATGCCGGCGGGGTCGCGGCCCTCGTGCCAGTCGTCGTAGAAGCCGGCGTCGCTGCCGATGGCCTCGTACCCCTCCCGGTGCTCCGGCGAGTTGTCCCCCAGGGCGATCAGCGCCGCCACCCCGATCGACACGGCGTCGGCGCCGAGCGCCAGCGCCTTGGCCACGTCGGCGCCGTTGCGGATCCCCCCCGAGACCACGAGCTGGACCCTGCGGTGGACACCCAGCTCGAGCAGGGCGTCCACCGCGGGGCGGATCGCCGCCAGCGTCGGGATGCCGACGTGCTCGATGAACACCTCCTGGGTGGCGGCCGTGCCGCCCTGCATGCCGTCAAGCACCACCACGTCGGCCCCGGCCTTGACCGCCAGCGCGGTGTCGTAGTAGGGGCGGGTGGCGCCCACCTTGATGAAGATCGGCTTCTCCCAGTCGGTGATCTCACGCAGCTCGCCGATCTTGATCTCGAGATCGTCGGGGCCGGTCCAGTCGGGATGGCGGCAGGCGCTGCGCTGGTCGATGCCCTTGGGCAGGTCGCGCATCTCGGCCACCCGGTCGGAGATCTTCTGGCCGAGCAGCATGCCGCCCCCGCCCGGCTTCGCGCCCTGTCCCACCACCACCTCGATGGCGTCGGCCTTGCGCAGGTCGTCGGGATTCATCCCGTAGCGCGAGGGCAGCAGCTGGTAGACGAGCAGCTCGGAGTGCTCGCGCTCCTCGGGCGTCATGCCGCCGTCGCCGGTGGTGGTGGTCGTGCCCACGGCGCTGGCGCCGTTGCCGAGCGCCTCCTTGGCCTGCGCCGACAGTGCGCCGAAGCTCATCCCGGCGATGGTGATCGGGATCTTCAGCTGGAGCGGCTTGGAGGCGTGCCTGTCGCCCAGCACGACATCGGTGTCGCAGCGCTCCCGATAGCCCTCGAGCGGGTAGCGGGACATGCTCGCGCCGAGGAACAGCAGGTCGTCGAAGTGGGGCACATGCCGCTTGGCCCCGAAGCCGCGGATGTCGTAGATGCCCTCGCGCGCCGCGCGCTGGATCTCGTGGATCGTGTTGCGGTCGAACAGCGCGGACTCGCGAAGGCCCGCTCGGGCGGCCACGTCAGTACTCCCCCGCGTGGTCGATGTCGAAGTTGTAGAGGCGGCGGGCGGAGCCGTAGCGGCGGAAGTCCGACGGCGACAGGCCGCTCACGCCGCCGGCGTCGAGCAGCTCGCCGAGCTCGGCTTCGTGTTCGGCGCGCATCTCTTTCTGTACGCAGTCGGCCCCGAGTCCGGCCACGTCGCCGCGCACGTACAGCCGAGCCTCGTACAGCGAGTCCCCGAGCGCGTCGCCCGCGTCACCACACACCACCAGACGGCCCTTCTGGGCCATGAAGGCGCTCATGTGGCCGACGGAGCCGTGCACCACGATGTCCACGCCCTTCATCGAGATCCCGCAACGCGCGGAGGCGTCGCCCTCGATCACGAGCAGTCCGCCGCGGCCGGTGGCCCCGGCCGACTGGCTCGCGTTGCCCTCCACAACCACCGAGCCGGACATGATGTTCTCGGCCACACCGACCCCGCAGTTGCCTTGCACGTGGACCGAGGCGTGCTGGTTCATGCCCGCGCAGTAGTAGCCCACGTGGCCGGCGATCTCGACCTCCACCGGCGCGTCGATCCCGACGGCCACCGCGTGAGCTCCGCGCGGGTTGAGCACCCGCCAGCGGCCCGACACGCCCGGCTGGTGGAGGGCGGCGTTCAGCTCTCGCAGCGGGGTGCTCGCCAGATCGATCTCGCGGATCGCAGGCGCGCTGTCCACCGCCGTCACGAGACCCGCTCGCGCTCCCAGCTGTAGACCCGGCCGGGCTCGGGTTCCCACATACGGGCCGTGTCCGCCCCTGGGAGCGTCGCGATCGCGCGGTACTCGGAGGCCATCGCCACCCAGCCGTCGGTCTCGGCCATCACCGCCGGCTTGCACGCGATCGGGTCGCGCAGCACCGCGAAGCCGTCGACCGTGCCCACCGCGAAGGTGTAGAAGCCGTCGAGATCCTCGAGGCAGCCCTCCAGCGCTTCGGCCAGAGTCGCGCCCTCGCGCAGGCGCCAGGTGAGATAGCCCGCGGCCACCTCGGAGTCGTTCTCGGTCTGGAACTCGATGCCCTCCGCGCGCAGGTGCTCGCGCAGGCGGTTGTGGTTGGACAGCGAGCCGTTGTGGACCAGGCACAGGTCGAGGCCGGTCGAGAAGGGGTGAGAGCCGTCGGTGGTGACCTTCGACTCGGTGGCCATCCGAGTGTGGCCGAGGGCGTGGCTGCCGCTCAGCTCGGAGAAGGCGAAACGATCGAGGAACTGAGACGGGTGACCGGCCTCCTTGTAGATCTCGATCGCCTCTCCGGCGCTCATCACCCGCAGCTCCGGATAGCGCTCGCGCAGCCATGCCACGGCGGTGGAAGCGTCGGCCTCGACCGTGATCACCGCATGGCTGGCCCGCACCTCGGACTCGCCCGCACCGAACGCCTCGGCCAGGGCGCCGCGGACGCCGGTCCAGTCGTAGCCCGGTACGGGTGTGTGCAGAGTGACCTTGCACGATCCCGCGGGAGCCGGGTCGCGGTAGATGGCCACGCCGGCGCTGTCGGGACCGCGATCGCCCAGCTGCAGCAGCATGTCACCGAGGTGGCGCCCCAGGCTGTCGCTCACCGGCGACGATTTGGAGAAGAGGCCCGCGATTCCGCACATGGGCAACCGAGTGTAGGCAGGGCACACATCCCGGCGTATGGGGCGGCGGGCACAATTCACTCGGGCGCTGTGTGGGCTCCACACATTGGCCCGTCGTGGCCCAGGGGATAGTTTGCGCCCATGAGCAAGCCATTCACCGCGCCCAGCTCGCGCGCGGACGTAGAGCGCCACATCCGTGAGAACGACGTGGAGTTCCTGTTCGCCCAGTTCGTCGACATGCACGGCAAGCCCAACGCCAAGCTGGTGCCCACCCGGCATCTCGACGGACTCCTCGAGGACGGAGCGGGCTTCGCCGGCTTTGCCGCCGGCGCCATCGGCCAGAACCCCAACGACCCGGACATCGCGGCCATCCCGGACGTGCGCTCCTACACGCCGCTGCCGTGGAAGCCGGGCGTGGCCCGCGTGGCCTGTGACGTGACCGTCGACGGCGAGCCCTGGCTCTACTGCCCGCGCACGATCCTGCGCCGCCAGCTCGACCGCGCCCGCGAGCTCGGCTACGAGTTCATGCTGGGCGCGGAGCTCGAGTACTTCCTGGTCAAGCTCGGCGACGACGGCAGGATCGAGCTGGCCGACCCGCTCGACACGCTCGACCAGCCCTGTTACGACATGCGCGCGCTCACCCGCAATCTCGACTTCGTGTCGCAGGTCTCGCGCTACGTGACCGATCTCGGCTGGGACAACTACGCCACCGACCACGAGGACGCCAACGGCCAGTTCGAGCAGAACTTCGAGTTCGCCGACGCGCTCACCACCTGCGACCGCTCGATCTTCTTCCGCTACATGGTGGAGTCGCTGGCCCAGGAGCGCGGCCTGATCGCCACCTTCATGCCGAAGCCGTTCGGCCACCTCACCGGCAACGGCTGCCACTTCCACATGAGCCTGTGGCGCGACGGCGAGAACGTCTTCGAGCGCGATCCCGGCGACGACCCGCGCGGGCTCGGCCTGTCGGAAGACGCCTATCACTTCATCGGCGGTCTCAAGGCCCACGCCAAGGCCTACATCGCCATCACCGCGCCGACCGTCAGCTCCTACAAGCGCCTCGTGGTGGGCACGCGGAGCGGCTCGAGCTGGGCGCCCGTGTTCGTGAGCTACGGCTACAACAACCGCACGCAGATGCTGCGGGTGCCCGCGCCAGGCCGCGTGGAGGACCGCACGGTGGACGGCTCCTGCAACCCGTATCTCGCCGCGGCCGCGGTGCTGGCCGCCGGCCTCGACGGCATCGAGCGCGGCACCGACCCCGGTGAGCCCACCACCGAGCTCAACCTGCACGAGCTGACCGACGAGCGCCGTCGAGAGCTCGGGGTGGAGCTGCTGCCGGCCAACCTGCTCGACGCCACCCGTGAGCTCGAGCGCTGCCATGTGCTGCGCAAGGCCCTGGGCAACACCGGCCGCGAGGACTACGTCGACTACTTCGTGAGGATCAAGCGCGAGGAGTTCGACGAGTGGCACAACCAGGTGACCCAGTGGGAGGTCGACCGCTACCTCCAGCTCTTCTGAGCTCCGGCTGAACCAAAGTGCGCTCCGTCTGCGAAAGAGCTGAGGAGATGGCCGCCCGTCTCCCCGCCCTCGCACTGTTCGCCGCCCTCATCGCCGCGCCGGTGCTTGCGCCGCCTGACGCCGGCGCGGCCACCACGCTCGGCTCGCCCGACTCCGGCCAGACCCCCGACCGCTATTGGTGCGCCAGCGAGGACTGCCCGGACGGCGACGTCGGCGTGCGTCAGCTCGCGCTCGCCGGCGCGCAGGTGGAGGCGGACGAGGAGGGGGTGCTGGTGTCGGCCCGCGCCTTCGCCCGGAGGAGCACCGGCACCGCCCCCGCCCGGATCGTGCTGCTGCGCCCGGAGACCGGGATCGCGGCGCGTATCGTGGCAACGGCGCCGCTGGCGGTGACCTCGCCGGCCGGCGCGCTCGCCTCCGTCGGCGGCCTCCACCTCGCCGTGGAACCCGGCGACATGATCGGTCTCCTGTTCCGCGAAGGAGAGGTGGACGTGGGGCTGAGCAACCGGCCGAGCCCCGACGGCGCGGTGGTGACCTTCGGCCCGCAGTGCGCCCCGTGCGGCCAGAGCGGCGGCACGGGCGCCGAGCTCCTCCTCGACGCGACGGTCGAGCCCGATCTCGACGGCGACCTGCTGGGCGACGACACGCAGGATCCCGACGGCGGCGGCACGGGCTTCGACGATCTCGGCGGCGATCCGTTCTTCGACGAGGAGTTCGGGGAGGACGAGTTCGGCGAAGGCGAACCGGCGACGAAGCGTCGCCGGCTACGGCTGCTCAAGGTCCGACCGCGTAGAGACGGCGGGGTCAACCTGCTGCTCGCCGTGCCACGACCGGGGCGGCTGAGCGCGGTCGCCCGGACGCGCACGACGCTGGCAACGGCCCGGACACGAGTACGCCGGCCCGGCCGGGTGCGTCTCGAGCTGAGCCCGTCACGCCGGGGCCGCCGAGAGCTCGAACGCCAGGCTCCCGTTCGAGCGCGCGTGACGGTGACGCTCCGGCTGCGCGGCGGCCGCACCAGCGGCTTCACCATGCGAGTCAGACTGAACGGAAGCTAGGCAGCCTCCTCGGCCACTGTGTCAGTCACGGCCCTCGTCCGCGGCTCCAGCAGGCCCAGGCGGCCGGCCAGCCAGCGGGCGGGCAGCGCCTGCAGGAGCAGGGTGAGCACGATGGCCAGAGCGACCACGCTGGCGAACACGTCGTTGTAGGGCACCCCGAGACCGGCCAGAACACCCACGAGCGCGGCAGGGATCACGCCGGTCTCCCTCGTCCAGCACAGGAAGGCGATCTCGTTGCGCTCCCAGCCTCCCCTGCGGTCGGGCAGCAGGCAGGCCAACACGGTCAGCGGCCTGGCGATCAAGAGCAGCACCGCGAGCACCGCGAGAGCAGGCAGGAGATTCTCGCCCAGCTCGGCGAACGGGATGTTCGCTCCCAACACGACGAACACGATCAGCGTCACCAGGTCGGCCAGGTTGTAGGCGAACTGGCGCATCTCGATCTCGTGAGGGTCGTGCATGGCCAGCCCGAGGTTGTCCATGTTGCCCACGATCAGTCCGGCCAGGAACGCGCCCAGGTAGCCACTGCCGCCGGCGGTATCGAGCGAGAAGAAGCTGATCGTGACCACCGCCAGCACCGCGATGGCCGCGCTCTCACGCCAGATGCCGGCCCGGTGGCTCGAGATCGCGCCTGCGAGCACGATCCCGGCCACCACGCCGATCACGGTGCTCACGGCGAGGTCGGCGGCGAATTCGCCCACCGGCGCGCCGATTGAATTCTCGCCGGTGAGCACGATCCCGGCGAGGGCGAGGGCGAGCGCCGCGCCCGTCGGGTCGTTGAACGCGGATTCGGCCACCACCGTCTGGGCGATCTTGGGCCGCACGCGCGACCGGATGAAAAGCGGGATCAGGATCGCCGGGTCGGTGGGCGAGAGGATCGCCCCCACCAGCAGCGCGGCCGACCACGGCAGATCGAAGACCACATAGGCGGCAGCGCCCACGATGAGCGTGGTCAGGATCACGCCGGGCACGACGAGCAGGCCAAGGCCGACCCACACCTGACGCAGGACCGGCAGCGACAGGTTGAGGCCGCCGTAGAACAGGATGATCGACACCCCGAGGGTGAACATCAGCTGCGCGCCGAGCGACTCGAACGGGACCTCCACCACGTCGAGGGCCGAGGGTCCCAGCGCCGCCCCGATGATCACCAGCATCAGGATCTCGGGCACGGGAACGAGTGAGGAGAGCAGGCGCGCCACGAGAGCCGCCATCAATAGGATGCTCAGCGTGAGCAGTACGTCGTCGGTCACGTACTCGGCTCTCGGCGGCTGCGCTCGCCCTCGAGCGCCAGCCGGGCGAGGTCGCTCGCGGTGAGCAGCAGCAGCACGATGACGATCGCCGCGCCCAGGCCCACGGCAACCAGCTGCTTGCGGGCGGTGTCACGCTCCTCCCCGAAGGCCGCCTCGGTGGCGCCCTCGGCCTGCTCCTGATAGCGGGCCAGCCGCTCGGCGGAACCCGCGGCGGACTCGAAGTTCGCGATCTCCGGCCCGAGGAGGATGCGCTCGGTCACGTCCTCGCGCCCGCGCTGGAGGGCGCGCCAGGCCACAGCGTCGAGCCGCATGAAGTCGGCGAAGCCATCCTCCAGTTCGGTCAGCAGAGTCTTCTCCCGCGCACCGGTGAAGGCCTCCTCGGCCGAGCGCAGGTCACGCCGGAAGCTCGCCACGGCGCTATCGAAGCGCGGCCGGGAGCGTCCGTCGTCGTAGCCCCAGGCGGTCTGCCAGCCGTTCACGTCGGTCACACCGAACTTGAGGTCGAGCGCGAGCGCCCGCCGCGCCGAGCGGTCCTGGACCTCGCCGAAGCGGTCGCCCAGCCGGTCCATGGCGTTGACGGCCACGGCGATGGTCACGATCGGCCCTAGCACGGTGAGCAGGATGGCCAGGTAGAGCTTCGTCCGGATCGTCAAGGCACGCCGCCCGGCTCACCGGCGCGTATATGGTGGCCCGCGTGCTGCTGTTCGTGATCACGCAGGACCTGCCGCTGATCCTGCTGGTGGCTCTGCTCGGGCTGTGCTACCTCACCGCGATCGAGCTCGTCCAGGAGGACGACCCGATCATGATCAAGGCGTGGTGGGTGCTGCTCGTGTTTCTCACGAACGTGGTGGGCTACGTGGCCTTCAGGATCTGGCTGGCGGCTCGCCGGCGCCGGCGCACCAGCGCCTGAGTGGCTCACCGCCCGGGCTCCTCGCGGACCCGTTGCAGGCGGGCGACCTTGAGGGCCAGCTCGAGCGACAGCAGGTCCTCGGCCTGGAGGTCGAGCCCAGTGATCTGCTGGATGCGCTCGAGCCGCTGGCGCACGGTGTTGGGGTGGATGTAGAGCGCCCTTGCGCTCGCCGCCACGCTGCAGCGGTCGGTGAGGTAGCGCTCGAGCGTATCCACCAGCCGGGCGTTACGGTCGTGGTCGTACTCGGTGAGCGCGGCCACCGCCTGGCCGTAGCGGTCGCGTGGCGCCTCGTCGAGCTCGAGGTTGACCAGGTAGCGGTAGGCGCCCAGACGGTCGTAGGACACCGCGCCGCCGCCCGCGGCGAGGGAGCGGCCGATGCGCGCGGCATCGGCGGCCTCGCGCAGCCGGCGCTTGGCGCTCGCCGCACCGCGGTCGGCCCCCGACAGGCCGACGTCGATCGACAGCTCGCCGCCCAGCTCGTCGCAGGTCCGGTGGAGCCCCTCGACCGCTCCCTTCTCCAGCGCGGGAAGCGGCACCAGCGCGCGCAGCGCGTCGTGACGCGTGTCGAAGAAGGCACGGCGGTACTGGCGGCGCAGACGCGACTGCAGCGAGCCGGCGAGGTCGGGCCACGGCGCCTCCTCGCTGCCCCCGGCCGGAGCCCGCGTGGCGTGCAGGAAGACGTGCGGCCGGGTCAGGTCGCAGCGCGCCTCGATGGCCTTCGCCTCGGCCGTCTGAACCGAGCCTGCGGCGAGCGCCTCGAACATGTCCTTGACGATGTTCTCGGCGGTCAGCCGCTCGATCAGCTCGGCCTTCTTCAGGCCCACGGCGGTTTGGTTGGCCACCGCGCCCAGCAGCTCTCCGTCCTCGTCGCCGAAGGATCGGCCGGTCACGGTGCAGCACAGCAGACCGAGCTGCTCGTCCCCCGCCGTGAGGGGAGCCACGAGCAGGCGCTCGTCACCGTCGACGTCGCCGCGGGCCGTCTGGCCGCGGCCCCTGCGCTGCTCGCGGCGCACCATGTCGAGCAGAAGCGCCGCACGCCCGGGACGCGGACCGGCACCGGCGGGCTCCGGGGGATCGGCGGCCGCCAGCACCAGCTCGTCGGCCTCCGGATCGAGCCGCCAGATCTGGCAGGTGTCGGCGCCGAGCAGCTCACGGGCGCCGCGGGTAACCGCGTCGTGGAGGTCCTCGCGCAGCGTCACGGCGGCCAGCGCTTGGCTCAGCCGCGTAAGCGTGGTGAGGGCGTCCACGCGCCGGCGGCTCTCCTCGTAGAGCTGGGCGTTCTCGATCGCGCCCGCGGCAAGCGACGCGGTGTGGACCAGGAGGTTGAGCACCTCGTCGTCGAACTCACGCGGCGCCTCGGTGTGGAGTACCACCACCCCGATGACGGCTCCCGAGCGGTAGAGCAGCGGGACGGCCACCATCGACTGGAACCGCTCCTCGTCGAGCTCGGGCACGTACTTCATGCGCGGATCCTCGAGCGCCCGCTCGCGGATGAACTCGGGCGTGCGCGTGCGGGCGACCCATCCGGTCAAGCCCTCGTCGACGCCCCACTCGAGCGTGCCCACCAGCTTCGCGTAGCGCGGCGAGGCCGCCCGCAGCACGAGCCGCTCGTGGTGCAGGAAGTAGACGAAGCAGGCGTGGCAGCGGGTCGCGTCGGTGACGATCTCCACGAACCCGTCGAGCACTCGGTCGAGCGAGAGCGACGAGGAGACGGTCTTGATCACCGCATAGAGCGTCTCGTTCTCGCGCCGGACGCGGCCGAGGGCATCCCCGCCGTCGGTCACCCGTGAGACAGTCATGCGAGCCTCCTTTCCGTGGCGGGATCGTAGCCTTGGCCTTGCCTCGACCCTATGTGACCATCCCACACTCGTGACCGCTTAACCATGTGCGTTCGTCACATTGCAGAGTGCGCCAAGCACGATTAGCGTCGCCGCAGCCAGTCGGGAGGAATGGATGATCGACTTCGTCATCGCCCAGGTGGATAGCCTGCAGGACGCCGCGCCAGTCGAGGCACAGAACCTCGACGCCGTGATCCTGGGCGAGCAGTTCTACTTCTTCACCGTCGTGCTCATGTGGCTGATCCACGTCGGCTTCATGAGCTACGAGGCCGGCGTGGTACGGCGCAAGAACGTGCTGGCCACGGCGATGAAGAACATCCTCACGATCGCCGTCGTCACGCCGAGCTTCTACTACTTCGGCTGGTGGATCTACAACTGCAATCAGCCGGGGCTGCCGATCGGGCCGAACTCCGCTGACTTCACCGCGCTCGCGTGCCAGGGCGGGATCCCATGGTCGGACGCCTTCGGTCCCAACCTGACCAACAACATCAACCTGATCTTCTTCCTGGCCTTCCTGCTGTTCTCGTGGACCACGGCCTCGATCATGTCCGGGGCCCTGCTCGAGCGGGTGCGCATGTCGGCCTACCTGGTGCTGGCGGTGCTGCTCGGCTCGGTGGTGTGGATCCTCGACGCCGCCTGGGGCTGGAGCGCCGGCGGCTGGCTCACGCTGCGCTTCGGCTTCCACGACGCCATCGCGTCCGGCGTGGTGCACGGAGTGGCCGGTGCCTTCACGCTGGGGGTGCTCTTCCACCTCGGACCGCGAATAGGCAAGTACACCCGCGACGGCCTCACGCGCCAGTTCAGGCCGCACAACCTCCACCTGACGCTGCTCGGGCTGATGCTGATCTTCACCGGCTTCTACGCCTTCTACGCCGCCTGCCTGGTGATCAGCTCGACCGCATTCCCGGGCTGGGCGAACATCTATCTGAGCCCGACCACGCTCGGTTCGATCACGATGGTCATCACCTTCGGCTTCGCCGGTGGCTTCACGGGCGGCTACTTCGCCTCCAGAGGCGACCCGTTCTGGACGGTCTCGGGAGGGCTCGCGGGGGTCATCGGGGTGTCGTCGGGCGCGGACGTCTACGCCCCCACCCTGGCCTATCTGCTGGCGGCCGCGACGGCGGCGCTGGCGGTCTTCGCCGGCGCCTTCATCGAGAAGCGGATGCGCGTGGACGACGTGGTCGGCGCCGTGGCGGTGCACGGCTTCTCCGGCTTCCTCGGCATGCTCTTCGTGGGCATCTTCGCCGCGGGCTATCCCACCGGCCTGAACAACGTGGACAGCTCGATCGGCGGGCAGCTGATCGGAATGGCCACCTTCCTGCCGCTCGGCTTCCTGTCGGGCTGGGTGGCGGCGCTGATCCTCAGGAAGCTGAATCTCCTGCGGGTGCCACCCGAAGTGGAGCTCGAGGGGCTCGACGTATCCGAGTACGAGCAGGACCTGTTCCTGCCGGAGTTCTCGCGCACCGACGAGACGCTCGTGGAGCCCGACGGGACGATCGTGCCGGCCGCCCCGGCGTTACTCGAGGCCGGGCGCGAGGTGGTGCGCCGATGACGGCTCCGCTGACAGCCGGCGCCTGTGCGCGACATCAGAGGAAAGGGGTCTGAATGCCTGCTCTGATCGACAGCTCGCCGTCTTGCGTCGTCTCCAACGAGGTGGCCGAGCCGGCCGACGATTCCGCCGACTTCATCCTTCAGGCCAACTACGAGGAGTGCGCGGGCTTCATGACCTTCGGGCCCGGCAGCACCTACGGCGACGAGGGCGCCGCCGCGGAGACCGCCTACTACGTCCTCACCGTGCTCGGCATCGTTTTCATGGTGCTGGCCCTGGTCGCCTGGGTGGTCTACGAGAACAGGCAGCTCGTCGGCCACGTGGCCCGGCTGCGACGGGCGCCCGCCGAGACGGTGCGGCCGGACCTGGGAGGCACCGAATGATTGACAACGGCAGCGGCAAGCGTCAGATCGAGTTCCCGCCTGAGCAGACGCACGTCAAGGGCTTTGAGGTCGCAATGTTGGCGATCTCGGTCCTGTGCATGATCATCGTCCTGGTGATCCTGCTCTTCACGAACCTCGGGAACGAGTTCCGTCCAACGCTCTGAGCGCCGAGGGCTCGCGGGCACCGCCCGCTCGCCGATCTCACCACGCCCCGCGCCGGCGTTCACGTGGCCGCGCCTGCTGGTGGTGCTGGCCGTGCTCGTGCTGGCCTTCTTCGTGTCGCGCGGGTGCCAGCAGTCACAGGTGCGGGTCTCGGAAGAGCAGGCCATCGCGACGGCCAGGGAGCAGGTTGACTTCACTCCCCGCCGCACGCAGATCAGGCTGCTGCGCCAAGGGCTCAACTCGCGACCGAACTGGATCGTTTCGCTGTCCATCCCGGACCGCGACCCGAACACCTTCCGGCGGCTGGCGGTGGTGCGGGTCGACGCCAACACGGGCCGGATCGTGGACGTGAAGTCACAGCCGGTTCCGCCGCGGTAGCAGCATCCGGCAGCGCTCAATCGCTCAGGCGGCGCGGGCGCGGCCCTCGGCGCCGCCGCGGGCCGACGCGGCCAGCGCCTGGCGCAACGTCGACGGTCCCGCGCCCGGATGGACGACCTCGGCCAGCCCGAACTTGCGCGCTTCGGCCAGCCGCCGGTCGGGGTGGCCGACGTGACGGAGCTCACCGGTCAATCCCAGCTCGCCGAAGGCCGCCAGCGGCTGTTCGCCTCCCAGCTCGATTCCCTTGGCCGCCGAGGCGAGCGCGAACGCGATGGCCAGGTCGGCGCCGGGCTCGTCCACCCGCACGCCGCCGGCCACGGACACGAACACGTCGCTGCCCCCGATCGAGACGCCGCCGTGACGAGCAAGCACGGCCAGCACCAGGGCCAGGCGGTTGCGGTCGACCCCGTTGGCCACCCGGCGCGGGGGCACGAGCTCGCTGGGCGCCACCAGGGCCTGCACCTCCACGAGCAGCGGCCGGGAGCCCTCCATTGCGCACAGCACCACCGACCCTGGCGCGCGCGTGGCCTCGTTGACAAAGCGCGCGCTGGCGTCCTCGACCTCCACGAGCCCGTGCTCGTGCATCTCGAACACCCCGACCTCGTTGGTGGAGCCGAAGCGGTTCTTGAGGGCACGCAGCGTTCGGTAGGTCCGCTCGCGCTCGCCCTCGAAGGAGAGCACGCAGTCCACCAGGTGCTCGAGCACCCGCGGGCCGGCGATCGAGCCCTCCTTGGTCACGTGCCCGACAAGGATCACCGCCACGCCGCGCGCCTTGGCCAGTCGCATCAGGCGGCCGGCCACCTCGCGCACCTGGCCGACCGACCCGGGGCCGCCCGACAGCGCCGGGTCGTAAAGCACCTGCACCGAGTCCACCACGCAGACCTCGGGGCGCTCGGCCTCGATCGTGGCCAGCACCGCGTCGAGGTCCGTGTCGGCGACGATCGGCACGGTCAGAGCCGCGGCACCCAGGCGCTGGGCGCGCAGCTTGACCTGAGCGGCCGACTCCTCGCCCGACACGTAGAGCACCTTGCGCCCGGCGGCGGCGAGGTTGCCGAGAGCGCCGGTGGTGAGGGTCGACTTGCCGATCCCCGGCGAGCCCCCGATCAGGACCAGCGAGCCGGGCACGAGACCGCCGCCGAGAACGCGGTCGAGCTCGCCGATCGAGGTGACCATGCGCTCCACCTTCGGCGCGCGCACCTGGCCCAGCGGCACCGGCTCGAGCGCGCGGGCCGAGCGCCGCCCGCCGCCTGCACCCCCGCCGCGCCCCGCGGGTGCGGCGCTGCGAGTCTCCTCGGCGAGGGTGTTCCACTCCCCGCAGCCCGGGCAGCGCCCGTGCCACTTGGGACTCTCGTGGCCGCACGACGTGCAGGCGAAGACGGTGGCGGAACGGGCCATGTCTCCGAAGCTAAGGAGGCGAGCGGACGGCTTCGCCCCGGGCGGAGCGCAAGCCACCGCACGATCCGTCCGACCCGTGGGGTTGCATCGGCCGTTCGTGTCTTTGCTCGCGCAGCCACTCGCCCCGGCCGAGTTCGTGGCCGTGGACACCGAGACCAACGGGCTCGGAGGCGACCTCTGTGAGATGACCGAGGTCGGGGCCGTGCTCGTGGGTGGAGGGGAGCTGCACGAGACATTCGACTCGCTGGTCCGGACGGAACGCCCGCTCGCGCGCGGGATCCAGCGCTTCACCGGCATCACGCAGGGCATGGTGGACGGCGCGCCGCCACCCGAGGAGGTGCTGGCAGAGCTGGTCGAGCTCCTGGCGGGCCGCGTGATGCTGGCCCACAACGCGCGCTTCGACCTGCGCGTGCTCCGCCAGGCCTGCGAGCGCGCGGGGATCGACTGGCCGGCGCCCCCGGCGCTGTGCACGGTCACGCTGGCTCGCCGCTTCGCTCCGCTGGCCCGCAGGCGCGGGCTGGCCACGCTGGCCGACTCGCTGGGCATCGAGGTCGCCGAGGTCCACCGGGCGCTCCCGGACGCACTCACCTGCGCGCGTGTCTTCTGCGCGCTGTTCCCCCGCCTGTGCGCCAACGCGGCCACCGTCGGTGAGGCGGTCGACCTGCTGCGGTCACGCCGGCGCGCGCGCAAGACCGAGCCCGCCGAGCGCATCCCGCCCGACCAGCGCCCCGACCTGTCCACGCTGCCCGACGACCCCGGCGTCTACGTCTTCCGCGACGAGCGAGGGCGACCGCTCTACGTGGGCAAGTCGATCTCACTGCGCAGCCGCGCCCGGGCCCACTTCTGCGCGCCGGCCGGCTGGACCGAGCGTGCGGAGATCGTGGACTACCGGCCCACCAACTCCGAGCTGGGCGCGCTCGTGCTCGAGAACCGCCTGATCAAGGAGTGGAGGCCGCCCGGCAACAAGAAGCTCAAGCGCACCCATCGCTACTGCTACCTGCGCTGCCGGCTCGACATCCCCTACCCCGTGCTCGAGGTGGCCGCCGAGCCGGCCGCGGGCCACGCCGTGAACGTGGGGCCGCTCGGCAGTCGCGCGCTGGCCGCCGAGCTGGCCGACCAGCTCACGTCGCTCTACCGGCTGCGCCACTGCGGCCGCACCCTCAAGCTGCGCGAGCACCCGTCCGCGTACGGGCAGATGGGTCGCTGCGTGTCCCCCTGCCTGGGTGACCTCGATCCCAACGCCTACCGGCGCCAGCTGGACCTCGCCCTGTCGCACTTCGAGAAGCCCGGGGCGGGTGAGCGGGTCATCGAGGAGATCGACCGCCGGATGCGCGAGGCCGCCCTCGATCATCGCTACGAGCGCGCCGCCGCACTGCTGCGCCGCAAGGAGCGGCTCGCCTGGGTGATCGAACGCCTCGACGGCATGCTGCGGGCCACCCACGCCGCGCCTCGCCTGGCGCTGGCCCGGCACCCCGTGAAGGACCGTTTCGACGCCTTCTGGATCGTGAAGGGCCGCCTGGTGGACTGGGGACCGCTTCCCGGCCCGACCGAGCTGGCCGAGCGCACGGTGGCGGCCCTGGCGCGACCGCCCGGCCGCACCGTCATACCCGCCACGGAGATCGACGAGGTGCGCATCGTGGCCGGCTGGCTGGCCGAGCACGAGCCCCCGGTGCTGGAGCTCCGTGAGAGGATGGGCGCGCCGGACCTGACGCGTTTTGTGGCTGCCGCTACGCCGGCGCCCGCTCAGAGCGCTACCCGGCAGCGCGTAACGAACAAATAGGTACAATCGACTTCGCTCGCATGCGCCCTCCCAGCAGCGCTCGCCTGGTCACGATCCCGCTCGAGGGCGTCCTCCCCGCGTACCGGGGCTCGCTGTTGGTGCGCGGCGACGCTCGGCCCTTCGCGCTCACGGGAAACTGGGCCGGCGGCGGCGCGCTGGTGGGATCCGAGCCGATCTGCACCGCCCGCCCGGAGGAGGACCCGTTCGCGCTGCTGGACGAGCAGCCCGAGGTGGACGGCGCAGCCGGCGCCGGTCATGCCGTCGGCGGCGGCTGGTTCGGCTACCTCGGCTACTCGCTCGGGCGGACACTCGAGCCCGTGCCACCGTCCCCCCCGCGCCCGGTCCCGCTGCCGCCGTTCGCGCTCTCCTTCTACGACCATCTGCTGCGTCTCGACCCGCAGGGGCGCTGGTGGTTCGAGGCCCTGTGGACCGACGAACGCGACGCCGCACTGCGTGAACGGCTTGCCCGGCTGTCCGGACGGCTGAGCGCCGGCGTCCGCGACCGTCCGGTCTGGGTCAGCGGGTTCGCAGTGGCCCCGCCGGGACCCGCAGGTCACACGGATGCGGTGGGAGAGTGTCGCGCGCGGATCGCCTCCGGCGAGATCTTCCAGGCCAACGTCTGCCTGCGCCTCGACGGGCACTTCGAGGGCAATCCCGCCGACCTGTTCGCGCGGGCCGGCGCAGAGCTGTCGCCCCGCCACGGCGCCTATCTGCGCGGTCCCTGGGGTGCGCTGGTCAGCCTCTCGCCCGAGCTCTTCCTGCGGCGGGAGGGCCGGCACGTGCTGACCGAGCCGATCAAGGGCACCGCCGCCCCCGACGAGGCCGGCCGCGCGCGGCTCGCGGGCTCCGGCAAGGACGTGGCGGAGAACGTGATGATCGTCGACCTCATGCGCAACGACCTCGGGCGCGTGTGCGAGTACGGGTCGGTGTCGGTGCCCGAGCTCACCGAGCCTCGGCCCGCCCCCGGGGTGTGGCATCTGGTGTCGTCGGTCACCGGCACGCTGCGGCCCGAGGTGGGCGACGCCGATCTGCTGCGCGCCACGTTCCCACCCGGATCGGTCACCGGCGCGCCCAAGATCCAGACGATGCGCGTGATCGCCGAGCTCGAGGCCACCGGCCGCGAGGCCTATACCGGCGCCATCGGCTACGCCAGCCCGGTCGCCGGGCTCGAGCTCAGCGTGGCCATCAGGACGCTCGAGATCCAGGGCGACCGGATCTGGCTCGGCGCCGGCGGCGGCATCACGTCCGGTTCGGAACCCGAGGAGGAGCTCGCGGAAGCGCTGCTCAAGGCCCGTCCGGTGATCGAGGCCGCGGGTGGGCGGGTGAGCGCGACCGTCGCGGACGCGCGGGACGACCGGGCGGTCGCGGCCCCGCGCCCGCCGAACGCTCTCGACGGGACGGTGGACAGGCCCGACCCGGAGCGGGGCGTGTTCACCACCATGAGGACGAGTGGCGGACGGGTGCTCGAGCTCGAGTTCCACCTTGCCCGGCTGGCCGCCAGCGTGGCGGCGCTCTACGACGAGCAGCTGCCGGAGGAGCTGGAGGCGTCGATCCTCGAAGAGGCCGGCCGGCACGGCCACGCCCGCCTGCGGGTACGTGCCCGGCCGCGGGTGAGCGGTCCGCTGGCGATCGAGATCGAGGCCCAGCCCGCTGGCCGAGGGCGCCGCCCCGCGAGCGGTCACCCTCGCCCCCGCGCTGCTCCCCGGCGGGCTGGGCGAGCACAAGTGGATCGACCGCCGGCTCCCGGCGGGGCTCGAGGAGCGCCTGGGCGCGGTGCCGCTCTTCGTCGATCGCGACGGCCACGTGCTCGAAGCGGCCACCGCAAACGTGTGGATCGTGGAGGGCGACGTGCTGGTCACGCCGCCGCTCGACGGCCGTCAGCTGCCGGGCAGCGTCCGGGCCCGTCTGCTGGCGCGGCCTCCAGAGGGCTTCCGGGCCCGCGAGGAGCCGGTCAGCGTCGGGCGCCTGGAGGCCGCGGACGAACTGCTGCTGTCGTCGTCGGTCAGCCGCATCACCCCGGCCGCGCTGGCCGGGCGCACTCCTCGTTTCGAGGCCGATCCGCGCATCCTGGCCCGGCTCGCCGATTCGGAGGCTCCGACTTCGGCCGCCGAGCTTCCGGCGGGCGCCTCGGTGTCACCCGGCGGCGCCGTCTCGCGCCGCTCGCGCGCGGGCGGCCGCGGCTAGGGCCCTCTGGGCGGTCTCTCCCTCGGCCAGGTCGCTCAGGTTGATGCCCACCAGCCCGGCGGCGGCGCTCGCTGCCGCCTCCGCGAGCAGCACGCCGGCGACGGCGTCGCCGCGCACCGCCGGCTCGGCCAGCGCTGCCACCCGTTCGCCGGTCTCCGCCACCTCGGCCGACGCCTCGGCGATGGCGAGCGGGCCGGCGCTGGCGCGCTCGAGCGCGTCCGCCAGGCGTTCCGCTCGGCCGGGATCTCCGGCCGGCAGCCGCCGTGCCTCGAGCACGGGGCCGTAGGAGGAAAGCTCCTCGCCGGCCAGGACGAGCGCCCGCCGGCGCACGGCCTCCATGCGGCCGGGAACGTCCTCGTCGAGGGCGCCTCCGGTGGGCCCGCCCGGTTCGCGGCCGAGCTCGATGCGGGCCGCCATCTCCACCAGGCCGGCGGCCAGCCCACACGCGAGAGCGGCCGCCGACCCGCCGCCCGGAGCGGGGCTCGCAGAGCCCAGCTCGTCGAGCAGATCCGCCAGCCGCTGGTCAGCCAGATCGCCCATCGGCGGCGATGGTAGCCTGGCCGCAATGGCTTCCGTGGCCTTCGATCAGGACGTCATTCAGGACGTCGGCGACGATGAGGTGGAGAGCTTTCACCGCGACGGCTTCCTCATCCTCGAGGAGGGCTTTCTCTCCGCCGGCTCGATCGAGGTTCTGCGCGAGCGCTTCGGCGCCCTCTTCGAGGAGGACTACGGCACCGGGATCGCCCCGGACGAGGTCAACTGGAAGAAGGGCCGTGATCCCGAGGACCGCACCCGTCAGATCTGCAACGGCTGGCGCTCCGACGACCTGATCGCGGCTCAGGTGCTGAGCGAGCGCGTGGGCCGGATCGCGTCGAGGCTGATGGGCTATCGCGGCGCGCGCATGGTGCAGGACAACTGCCTGTGGAAGCCGCCGGGCGCCCGCTCGCTGGGAATGCACCAGGACGCGTCCTACGCCGGCTACCTGGTGCCCCAGGAGATGATCACCTGCTGGGTCGCGCTGGACGACACCCAGGCGGGCGGCGGCACCGTCGAGCACGTGCGCGGGTCGCATCTGTGGCCCAAGACGCCGCCCGACCGCGGCAGCTTCCACGCTCCCGAGGACTGGCTGGCGCCCGTGGCCGCCGCTGCACCCGACGGGGTCGAGCCCGAGCGTGTGCCGGTGGTGGTCAAGGCGGGCGGAGCGGCCTTCCATCACGGCTGGACCTTCCACGGCTCGGGACCCAACGAGGCCACGGTGGAGCGCCGTGCCCTCGTGACCCACATGGTGCCGGTCGAGGCCCGCTTCCACCCGCACAACGCGGACCCGATCTACTCGCGCTACCGGCGCCGCGGCGATCTCTCGCTCGACGAGTCGTTCTTCCCCGTCCTGTGGGACGAGAGCGGCGCG
Source organism: uncultured Thermoleophilaceae bacterium (assembly GCA_963751105.1). GTDB lineage: Bacteria > Actinomycetota > Thermoleophilia > Solirubrobacterales > Thermoleophilaceae > JACVRW01. The sequence continues at coordinate 2,452,931 of CAVVTG010000002.1, forward strand.
CGCAGCGCCTGGCTCGCCGGACTGCCCGAGCTGCCGTAGCGAGTGCGTCAGGCCGCCGCCGCGGTGAGCGCAGCCATGCGGGCCCGGCCGCGGGCCTCGAGATGGCGGCGGAACGCGGCGTTGGCGTAGAGGCTCGCCATCGCCGACGAGGCCGCCTCCGGGCCCACGCGCGCCGCGAAGCAGGGCACGATCTCCAGGTACGAGCGCTTGCCGGACGCCTCGGCCGTGCTCGATCCGGGCGCGAAGAGCCCGCTGCGGCGAGCGAGCCACAACGCGCAGAGGACATCGGACGCGTTCTCGGTGTCGGCGACGAAGACGGTGCCGTCCGTCGCCAGGTCCTCGAAGAGATGCGGGGCCGGCGGGCCCGCGGCCGGGCGGCTCCGGGCCAGGCAGGCCACGGTGAGCAGCGCCATGCGCTCGGGCTCACGCCGGGCGCGGCCGTAGCCCGGCAGCAGATCTGCGCACGCCTCCTGCAGCAGCGAGGCGGCAACGCGGAGCGAGTGGTCCTCGCCGGGCGTCATGCCGAAGCCGCCCTGGCCGAGTCGGCAAGCTGCTCCTGCCGCGCTTCGATCTGCCCGAGCTTGGCCAGCAGGTTCTCGGCCATCCGGATCGAGGCCGCGTCGATCAGGCGGCCGTCGAGCGACACCGCGCCCTTGCCCTCGGCCGAAGCCGCCTTCATCGCGTCGATGATCCGGCGCGTGCGCTCCACGAGGCGTGGTGACGGCGTGTAGACCTGGTTGGCCAACTCGATCTGGGAGGGGTGGATCGCCCACTTGCCCTCGTAGCCCAGCACCGCGGAGCGGCGCGCCGCGGCCAGGTAGCCGTCGGCGTCGGTGAAGTCCCCGAACGGCCCGTCGATCGGGCGCAGGCCGTGCGCCCGGCAGGTCACGGCGATCCGCGAGAGCGGGTAGTGCCACTGATCGCCCCAGTGGGTGTGCCGCTCGGGCGTACCGTTCGGATCGGTGAGCACCGAGTAGTTGGGATCCACGCCGCCGATCGAAGCGGTGTGGCTCTGGATCGAGGCGGCGTAGTCGGCCACCCCGAAGATCATGGCCTCCATCCGCTCGGGACAGGCCGTGGCGATCTCGTCGACGTTGACCATGCCGATAGCCGTCTCGATCAGCACGGCGAGGCCGATACGGCTCCGGAGCCCCATCGCGTCCTCGATCTGGGTGAGCAGGGTGGCCACGAGGTGCACGTCGCCGGCCCCGCTCACCTTCGGGATGACGATGGCGTCGACCGTCTCGCCGGCCTGCTCGATCACGTCGACCACGTCGCGGTAGCAGTAGTGGGTGTCGAGCCCGTTGATGCGCACGGACACCGAGCAGCGCGACCAGTCCTGCTCGCCCAGGGCGTCGATGACGTTGATACGCGCCTGCTCTTTGTCGTCGGGAGCGACGGCGTCCTCGAGGTCGAGCATGACCACATCGGCTCCGAGCTCGGGGGCCTTCTCGAGCATGCGGACGTTGCTGCCCGGCACGGCGAGCTCGCTGCGGTGGAGACGGGTCTTGGTCATGGTCGGGCCAGTAGAACCCCACTGTCGCCGCCACGCAAGTCGGAATAGACAAATTCGTCTAGACGCTTCGCGCCAATCAATACTTCGGATATCACTTAATATCGACGCGAAAGTCTTAGGTTGCACTCCAAGCAATCGTGGGGCAGGCTGGACCGATGAACCGCGAATTCGCGCCGCTCGACCCTCCCCAGCGGCTCCTCTGTGGTCCTGGCCCCTCCAACGTCGAGCCCTCTGTGCTCGAGGCCATGCAGCGGCCGCTGCTGGGGCATCTCGACCCCGACCTGCACCTGATCCTCCTCGACGTGGTGGACATGCTGCGCGAGGTCTGGCGCATGCCCGACGGCCTGGTGCTGCCGCTGCACTGCACGGGCACCGCCGGGATGGAGGCAGGCCTGGCCAACCTCCTCGAGCCGGGCGATACCGCCGTGGTGGCCCAGTCCGGTTTCTTCGGCATGCGCATCGCCGAGATCGCCCGCCGCTGCGGAGCCGACGTGGTGGAGGTCACCGCCGACTGGGGCGAGGCGGTGCCCAACGAGCGGCTGATCGAGGCCCTCGACCGTCACCCGCGGGCCCGGCTGCTGGCCGTGGTTCACGCCGAGACCTCCACCGGGGTGGAGCACCCGCTGCGTGAGCTCGGCGAGGCGATGCGCGACCGCGACACGCTTCTGATGGCCGACTGCGTGACGTCGCTGGGCGGCGTGGAGCTGGACGTCGGCGCCTGGGATGTCGACTTCGCCTACTCGTGCACCCAGAAGTGCCTGGCGGCGCCACCGGGGATGTCACCGTTGGCGGTGTCCGAGGCGGCCCTTCGCCGCGTCCGCTCACGCACCTCCCCCGTGCCCTTCTCGTTCGACCTGCTCATGCTCGAGCGCTACTGGCTCGAGCGGCCGGCGGCCTACCACCACACCGCTCCGATCCTCCACATATACGCGCTCCACGAGGCGCTCCGGCTGGTGCTCGAGGAGGGGCTCGACGCGCGCTGGGCCCGCCACGCAGCCGCGGCCGCGCACCTGCAGAGCCGGCTGGAGGCGCGCGGCTTCGAGCTGCTGGCCGAGCCGTCGCGCCGGCTGGCGCCGCTGACTGCTGTTCGGGTTCCTCAGGACACCGACGGCAAGGAGATCCAGGGTCGGATGCTGCGCGAGCACGGCATCGAGATCGGCGGCGGGCTGGGCCCGGCGGCCCCGGCCATGTGGCGAATCGGGCTGATGGGACACAACGCCACCGTCGATACCGCCGACACGGTGCTGGAGGCGCTCGACACGGTGCTGGCCGAGTCGCCCGCGCTGACCGCGGCGGGCTAGGCCAGCGCCCGGCGCGCTCCGCTCAGAGTGTTGCGCGGCGCTGCGGGCGCCCACGATCTGCTGGGGAAGGGGTGAGTCCATCTCGCCGTTGAAATCCTCCCGATCGGTCCGGCGCTCCATACGAGCGGGAGCTTTGTCGTCGTGGACAGCCAAGACCTCCGGCCCGGCTGGGACGTCTCGGAGGTTGGGACGTTTCGCATGACATGCATGCGAAACGTGGGGAGCTCCTCCTTCCCCAGCCAAACGGACCACGCCGGGCCCGCCGCGCACGAGGCGAGCGGAGCGCGGCCGGGGCTAGCTCAACGCCCGGCGCGCCGCCGGCGAGCTGCAGAAGGCCATGAACGCCTCGACGTCGTCGCGTGGCGGCGCCGCCGCCGGGCGCACCACGTGCCAGCGCCGCACCGGCAGCCCTCCGCGCGGAGAGATCGTCTCCAGCAGGCCCAGCTCGAGCTCGAGCTCCACCGCTGCCTTCGACTGGAGCGCCACACCGAGCCCCGAGCGGGCCGCCTGCTTGATCGCGCCGTTGGAGCCGAGCGTGAGCACGTTGGGCTCGAGGCCGCGGCTGGCCAGGAACTCGAGGCACACGTTGCGGGTGCCCGACCCCTCCTCGCGCACGAGCCAGGACCGCTTGGCCAGCTCCTCCACCGCCACCCAGCGCCGCTTGCCCAGCGGATCGCCGGGCTCCGTGACGAGGACGAACTCGTTGTCGGCGAAGTCCTGGCCCAGCATCCGCTCGCTGTCGGGTATGCGGCCCGTGATGGCCACGTCGACCTTGTGCTCGAGCAGCCGCTTGAACACCACCTCGCGGTTGCCGACGTCGAGGCTGATCTCGAGCTCGGGCCGTCGCTCGCGGAAGGCCTGGATCAGCTGCGGGCACGATGTACTCGCCCGCGGTGGTCACGGCGCTGATGCGCAGCGAGTGCGGCGCCTGGCCCGCCACCTCCTTGGCCGCGCGCGCCCCCTGGTCGAGCAGCCCGAGCACGTCCGAGGCGTAGACCGCGTAGGCCTCGCCCGCGGGGGTCGGGCGCAGCGTCCGGCCGGCGCGCTCGGTGAGGGCCACCCCCAGCTCGCGCTCCAGCGCGGACACCGCCGCGGACACCGAGGGCTGGGTGACCACCAGCTCCTCGGCCGCAGCGGTGACCGACCCGCGGCGTACCACGGTGAGGAAGGCGAGCAGCTGAGTGAGAGTCACGGCCATGAGTCCAGCTCGAGCTATAGACGCAAGTCTACGTCGAGACGGCCTCAGGTGTGCAGGGCGGAGTCAGCTCCCGGCGCCCAGCGCGGCTCGGCCCTCGGCGGGGATCCGCCGATGGCCAGCGCGGCCCGCGCCGTGACCAGGTGGTAGAGGATCAGCAGCTGCACGATGGCCAGCGAGTCCGAGCGCAGGAGGTCCGTGCCCACCGTGAACTCCCCCAGCCGCCGGATGCGCAGGTGGCTGGCGAAGCTCATGCGCTCCCAGACCGCCTCCTCGAGCTCCGCCGCTCGCGCGGGATCCAGGTCGCCCGGGATGCGCAGGAGCCATTCGCGCTCGCCCTTGGCAAGGGTCGGCCCCGGACCATCTCCGTCGAGCAGCGGGGACAGGTCCGGGTGGGGCAACGAGTCGCGGAGGATCACGTCGGCGTCCAGGTGAGCCGGCTCGCCGGAGCGCCCCTGGCGGAAGGCCACGACGATGTCCGCGTGCCGGCGCTGAGGCTGGATGTAGGCCTCCGCGTCCGCGTGGCGGCGGTCCAGCTCGGTCAGCACCTCGTCGGTGGTGTAGCCACGCCGGGTGCAGTCGCGCGTTAGCTTCCAGCGCCGCCGGAGGGTCTCGGGCGGCGTGAGCATGACGCGCACGTCGTGAACGCTGCGCAGCGTCTCGGTGTGGTAGTTGAGCAGGCCCTCCACCACCAGGAAGTTGGCCGACCGCACGTACACCGGCGGTTCGAACACCCCGCTGCGGTGGCTGTAGACCGGCTTCAGCACCGGCTCGCCGCGGCGCAGGTGCGCGAGGTGCTGGGTGAGGATGTCGAGGTGGTTGGAGTCCGGGTGCAGCGGCGTCACGCCGAGCTCCGCACGGCGGCGGCGGTCGTAGCGGTGGTAGTCGTCGGCGGAGACGTGCGTGACGTGCGCCTCGCCGAGCACACGCACGAGCCCTCGAGTGATCGTGGTCTTGCCTGCGCCGGAGTCGCCGACCACGCCGGCGACGATCGCCCGGGCCACCGCCTAGCCCATCTGGCCCAGGCGCTCGTAGCGGCCGCCGTGGAACAGCAGCGGCGCGCCGTCGTGGTGACGCGCGTACTCGACCCGGCCCAGGAACAGTGAGTGGTCGCCGCCCCAGTACGACTTGGAGACGGTGGCCACGAAGTGGGCCAGCGCGCCCTCCACCAGGGGGGTCTCGCGCAGAACGTCGAAGCGGGGCATGGGCAGATCGTCTCCCTGGCGCCCGGCAAAGCGGTCCGACAGCGCGCTCTGGGTCTCGCACAGCACGCTCACCCCGTAGTGGCTGCCCTCATGCAGCAGCCCGCACATCTTCGTCCGCCGGTCCACGGAGATGAGCACCAGTGGCGGTTCGAGCGACACCGACATGAAGGCGTTGGCCGTCATGCCGTGGATCTGCTCGCCCTTGAGGGTCGTGATCACGGTGACGCCGGTGGCGAACATGCCCAGCGTCTGGCGCAGCGCCGTGGCCGGGTCGTCGCCCTGCACGTCCGTGACGTCCGGGGCCTCGTCCTGCTTGTAGTCGTCGAACGGGCTGTCACCGATCCCGTCCGGGCCGCTGAAGCTGATCGGGAAGTCGAACTCCGGGGGGCGGGGCGTGTCGGGGCCCATCAGGAGCGCGGCCTCTCCTTCTTCGGGTCGTAGAAGGGGATCGGCACCACGCGGGCGGGGATGCGCTTCTGCAGGCCGTCGAGCTTGCCCACCTCCACTTCGGTGCCGGCCTCGGAGTACTGCACCGACATGCGGCAGAGCGCCACGTTCTTGCGCAGCGTCGGGCTGCGGGTGCCGCTCGTGACCACCCCCACGCGCCGGCGGCCCACGTAGACCTCGTCGCCGTGGCCCGCGGTCTCGTTGCCCTCGAGCTCGAGGCCGACGAGCGTGCGCTGCGGGTGGGCTTTGCGCTCGGTCAGCGCCTCCTTGCCGATGAAGTCGTCTTCGGTGTCGAGGTTGACGGTGAAGCCGATGCCGGCCTCGAACGGATCGACCTGGTCGTCGAACTCGTAGCCGGCGAAGATCAGCCCCGCCTCGATGCGGATCATGTCGAGGGCCTCGAGCCCCAGCGGCTTGAGCCCGTGGTCGTGCCCGGCCTCCCACACGGCGTCCCACACCGCCGGGCCGTCGTCGGGGTGGCAGAAGACCTCGTAGCCGAGCTCGCCCGTGTAGCCGGTGCGCGAGACCACGATCGGGATCCCGTCGTAGTCGCCGATGCGGCCGACGAGGAAGCGGAACCACTTGAGCTCGTCGAGCGCCGGCTGCGTGGGCGGAGCCCAGACGATCTTCTTCATCAGCTCGCGGCTCTCGGGGCCCTGCACGGCGATGTTGTGGAGCTCGTCGGTGGTGGGCTTGACCCACACCTTGAGCTCGAGCCGCTCCGCCAGCTCCTTGAGCCACACGCCGGTGTAGGGGTCGCCGCCGATGAAGCGGAAGTTGTCCTCACCCAGCCGGAACACGGTGGCGTCGTCGATCATGCCGCCGGTCTCGTTGCAGACCGCCGTGTAGACCACCTGGCCCACGCCCAGCTTGCGCGCGTTGCGGGTCACGGCCCACTGGATCAGCTGCTCGGCGTCGGGGCCCAGGACCTCCCACTTGCGCAGCGGCGAGAGGTCCATCACCACGCTCTTCTCGCGGCACGCCCAGTACTCGGAGATGCCGCCCTCGTTGTTGTAGCAGTGGGGCAGCCAGTAGCCGCGGTACTCCACGAAGCTCTTCGTGAGCTCGCTGGTGCGAGGGTGGAACGTGGTCTCCTTGGTCATCACCGGCTCTGCCTCCGGGGTCACGCGGTGGGCGATGGCCGCCTGAAAGCGGTTCTCGGGCGAGTAGACGCGAACGTGGACGTCGGTGATCTCCCAGCCGTTGGCGGGGTCCACGTCGTCGGGGCACGCGGACGAGGCGCACACGAGGTCGTTCATCGCCCGCAGCAGCACGTAGTCGCCGGGCCGCGACCAGGGCTCGTCCATGATCAGCAGGTTGTCCGAGTCGAACCCGGTGTTGTAGAAGAAGTTCAGCGCCTCCCAGCCCGCCCGCTCGGCCACGCCGTACGGGGCGACCTGCCCGTTGAAGTTCTCGGTGCAGCTGATGTGCCCGGGGTAGCCGAGGTCCTCGTAGTACTTGGCCTGGCAGGCCAGGGCGAACATGTCGTGGCGCCCGACCGTGTCCTGCACCACCTCCACCAGCGGATCCATGTCCACGTCATAGAACTTCGCGTAGAGCCCGGGCGCCGGCACCGCCGACGCCATCAGGGTTCTCGTGGTGACCCCGTCGAGGCCCCGCTCGAGCCCCTTCTGGAGCTTGCCCTCATGGAAGGCGAGGAAGTCGGAGCACTGCTTGCCCTTGACGTCGATGATCTGGATGTACTCGCCCTGCTTGACCTCGTAGGCCAGCGCCGACGCCTTGTCCACGCGGAAGTCGAGCCGCGGCTCGGCCAGAGGCGCCGGCAGCTCCAGCTCCACCTCGGAGCGCGGGCTCGCCCTCTTGACCTCGACGATCAGCGCGGAGGCGGGCGGGCCGCCGTCCACCACACGACCCCCCGGCGCGGCGACGATCGCCACCAGGTCGCGCTCGGCGTCGAAGCTCTCGGAGGCGCCGGGCGGCCCCTCGGGGCCGAACAGGCGCAGGGCACGGGCGTCGTCGGGCTTGAGGCCGCGCTGATGGAGCACGGAGAGGAACCCGTGCTCGGCGCCGTTCCCGAGGAGGCCGCGCAGCAGGGTGGCCGGGGCGTCGGCCGCGGCACCCAGCGCCGCGAAGTCCTCGCGGCCGTCGGCCGCCAGAACGGTGAGCTCCCCGGGCTGGCCGCCGTCGGGATCGATTACGGTCACGCGGTCGCCGGCGCGAACGTCGACCACCGTGGCCGCTCCGGGGCGCACCCACCAGGACTCGAACGAGCGGTCGACCGGGCGAAGCCCTCCGACCAGGGAGACAGGAGGGGTCTGGACGGCCATGGTCCGCCGGCCGCTAGGCCTTGGCCGGCTCCTTGGCCTCGTCCTTCTCGGCCTGCTCCATCAGCTGCTGGGCCAGCTCGCGCTTGGCCGACGAGTCGAGCTTCTTGACCTCGTTCTCGACCACGCGCCGGTTGTAGGTCTGGTTCCAGTAGTCGAGCGCCTCGAAGCCGAGCAGCACCGCCTTGCCCACGAACTGGCGCAGCACCTCGTTGGTCGGTCCCATCACCCAGCCGGCCTTGGCGTCACGCACGTAGCGCTCGAGTTCCATGTCGCGCTTGTAGCCCGAGCCGCCACAGGCGTGGAGCATCTTGTCCACGTGGTGAGCGGTGTTCTTGGCCGCCTCGAACTTGATCTGCCAGGCCCAGTGCAGGTACTCGGCGCGGGCCGTCTCGCCGGGCTCGAGAATGCGGGTGTTGTCGTCGGTCGCGCGGTCCATCGCCTGGGCCACCGACATGACGAACACCCGACAGGCGTTGGTGTCCATCACCGCCTCGCCGACGTAGTCCTGGATCGTCGGGTAGTCGGCCACCCGCATGCCCACGTCCACGTGGCGCTTGCGTGTGGTGTGGCGCCTGGCGATGTCGATGGCGCCCATGGTGATGCCGTTCCAGACCGACGAGGAGCCGATCAGGAACCACGGGTCCACGGCCTCGTCGTTGGACACGGCGCCGTCGCCCACCGGGCCCACCACCTGCTCGGCCGGAACCTCGATGTCCTCCACCTGGATCGGGCCCGACTGATTGCCGCGCAGGCCCAGCGCGTCCCACAGCGAGGGCTGCGACTTCACGTGCTCGCCGTCGATCACGAACACCGACAGGTCGTCGTAGCCCTTGAAGTCCGGGCTCGTGGTCTGCACCACGTAGAAGTCGGCGAAGCCGCCCGAGGTCGTCCAGGACGCCTTCTTGTTGACCTTGAAGCCGCCGTTGGAGCGCTCAGCCTTCGACGAGAACGGGTACCAGAAGTGCGAGCCCGTCTCGGGGTCCGAGTACGAGAGCGTGCCGATCTTGCAGTCGCCCAGCGGGCGCACGTACTTGTCGACGAGCTCGGGCGTGGGCCGGAGCATGATCGTCGCCACCGCCGCCATGTGCATCACGTAACACATGGCCGTTGAGGCGCAGCCGTAGCGCGCGAGCGTCTCGCACACCATGGTGAAGGCCACGTGGTTCTCGCCCATCCCGCCGTACTCCTCGGGCACGGTCAGCGCCAGGAAGCCGTTCTCGGCCAGGATCTCGAAGTTGCGACGCGGGTAGAGCAACTCGTCGTCCGAGCGCTTGGCGTTCGCCCGCATCTCCTTCTCGCACAGCTCGATGAGCGTGGCCCGCAGTTCCTTCTGACGCTCGGTCAGCAGCCAGTCCGGATCCCACTCGTAGCCCAGTCCCCAGAAGGGCTCGCCGCCCCACATCTTCTCCGCCATCTTCTCTCCCCGGTCGCGCGACCTTCGTACAAATATGTACAAGGGTTTCTACCGCATTCGCCCATGTGTGTCCATCCTGCACACTCGGTCATCCGTCGGGGGCCACCCACACGAGGCATCCGGCCTCCTTGCGCACCCGGCGGGCGGCTGAGCGGAAACGCCGGCGTCCAGTCAGGCCCAGGTGAGGCCCGAACACGAGGAGGCCGGCATCGCGCTCGACTACCACCTGGAGCAAGGCGGTGATCGGGCGCCGCGTGCGTACCCGCAGCAGTTCGGTCTTGACCCCCAGTTCCGCCGCCCGCGATGCGGTGGCGCGGACCTCCTCGAGATCCTCCTCGTGGGGCAGAGTGGTGCCCTCGGGGCCGAGCAGCACCAGCGTGGTCACGAAGTGCGGCAACGGGATCAGGTTCACCAGCACCAGCGGCACCCCGGCCTCCACCGCGCTGTCGATGGCCATCCGCTCCGCGCTCGGATCCACGCGCACCGACAGGGTGGCCAGCACCACGGGCCGCGCGCGCGTGGGTTCAGCCGCCGCAGGCGCGATGTCCTCTCTGCGGTCGCGCAGCTTGGGCATGAGCCCCGTCAATCGTACGCCTCCTGTTGACCGCGTCCGGTAGCCGTGGTAGAAACGCGCCGAAGCCGCGGTGTACCAATTGGTACGACCTGGCAGGGAACGATCGGTCATTACGAGGGGGAGGACGGTCGATGGCGTCAGCTGAGGTCGAGGAGAGACAACTTCTCAAGGCAATGAGCTGGTGGGACGGCTTCGTCGTCGCCCTCGCCAACCCCGGCTTCCTGATCGCCGCTCTCGGCGCCTCGATCGGCGTGCTCGGCACCACCGGTGCGTTCGTCCTGTGGACCATCTCGATCACCCTCGGCGCGCTTCAGAACAATCTCCACGCCGAGCTGGCCGCCATGTTCCCCTCGAAGTCGGGCGGCATCGCGCTCTACGCCCACGAGGCGTGGCGCAAGTACCTGACCATCATCGGTCCGCTGGCCTCGTTCGGCTACTGGATCGGCTGGTCGGTGGTGCTGTCCATCAACGGGCTGGTGGTCGGCACGCTCATCCAGGCCGAATGGTTCTCGGACAGCACTTGGACCGAGAGCGCCGGCACCTTCGACCTCTCGCTGCCGATCGCGATCGGCATCGGCCTGATCATCCTCGTCTGGGCCTTCAACGTCTTTGGAGTCCGCCCCGCGGTCTGGTTCGGCTACGTCACCGGGGCCCTCCTGATCATCCCGGCGTTCGTGCTCATGTTCCTCCCGTACCTCACAGGTGAATGGTCGAGCTCGAATATGACCTGGGAGATCGGCGCCAACGGAGGATTGGCCCTGGCGCTCGTCTGGCTGTACTTCATGTGCTGGTCCTCCTACGGGATCGAGGTGGTGGCCACCTTCGCCCCCGAGTACGAGGACACCGAGCGCGACACGGCGAGGGCGCTGCGCGCCGCGGCCCTGTTCTCGGCGCTCGTGTACGTGCTCCTGCCGCTCGGCGTGGGCGGAACGCTCGGCACGGCCGCGATCGCCGAGGACGCCACGTTCATCGCGTTCTACACGCAGGCCTTCGACGCAATCGTGGGCACCACGCTCGGCAACGTGATGGTCTTCTGCCTGGTCGGAGGCCTCATCCTGTCGATGAACACGGCCACCATGGACGGCTCGCGGGCCCTGTACGGCATCTCGCGGGACGGCATGACGATCAAGGAGTTCGGGGTGCTGAACAAGCACCACGTTCCCGGTCGCGCGATGACGGTCGACGCCCTGCTCAACATCGTTCTGATCAGCGCCTTCGCCGGTGTGCTCGAGATTCTCGCGGTCTCGAACGTGGGCTACGTCTTCGCCACCTGTGCGGCGATCTCCGGCTTCATCCTGCTGCGCCGGGACCGTCCCGACTGGCCCCGCCCCATTCGGCTGGCCAACTACTGGGTTCCGATCGCCTATCTCCTGCTGCTGTGCAACCTCACCTTCCTGCTGGTGGGCGGCTTCCTCTACTCCGGTGGCTTCCTGGGCATCGAGGGCTACGGATACGGCTGGGACAAGACCCGGATCGGCCTCTTGGTGCTGGTCCTCGCTGTGATCCTCTACATCTGGCGCCACGTGGTGCAGGACAAGCTGCCGATGAAGCTGCGCGAGCAGGTGCCGCTCACGCCCGAGGAGGCGCGCGAACACGCGGAGCTCAAGGCCGCGCCCACATCGGCCTCCGTCTAGCAGGCGATCGAGCGCTGCGGGCGGCCTACTCCGCCCGCAGCTCCCAGCGGGGGAGGCCCTTGAGCGCTTCGCGGTAGCGCTTGCGGTGCACCGGCCGGATGAAGATGAACCACGTGACCAGCGCCACGGGCAGCAGGAAGAACACGCCGGGAATGTTGCCGGTGAGCGTGAAGACGATCGCGGCCAGCGCCACCAACAGCGCGAAGCCCACCGGCAGGACCCGGAAGCGCAGGCTCAGCTTGCGGATCTGGTCGTACTGCTCCGGCGGAATGCGGTTGGTGTCGTAGCTGCGCCCGCAGCTCTCGCACTGCCAGCGCTCGCCGTAAGCCAGCTCCCGCCGCTCGCCGCACTCGCAGGTGACTGTGATGGGCGGCCCCTTGGTGACGGCGCCCGGGTCCTCCCAGTCGCGGCGCGCCCTCCGCGGGGGGTCTTCGCCCGTTCCTCCTCGTCTCCGCTCGCGCCGCCCCATCGCGAGCCGGAGTCTCTCAGCTCCAGGGGTACGGGCTGTTCGACACCGGGTGCAGGTCGCCCGTGGCGAACCGCTCGTAGCGGAACGGGTGCAGCAGGCTGGAGTGCTCGCCGAGCAGCACGCGGGCGATCTCCTTGCCCACGGCGATCATCTTGTAGCCGTGGTTGGAGTCCGCGGCCACGAACACGTTCGGGCGCATCAGGTCGAACACCGGGAAGTTGTCCGCCGTGAACGCTCCCACTCCGCCGGAGCGAACACCCTTGTAGAGGGAACGCTTTCCCTCGAAGCGACCCATGCAGTGCGAGAGCGCCGCCGACCACAGGTCGGGGAAGCCCGGCTCGACGCTCCCGGTGGGATAGGGGTCGACCTTGAACTCGTGCCCCTTGGGCAAGGGCGAGGCGCCGCCCTGCACGCTGTGCTTGTCCTGCTTGAAGTAGATCCCCCACTGCTCGTCGGTCACGAGCGCCCCGCTGTCGTCGTGGAGCGGGGCGTTGGAGTCCACGTGGATGACCGGTGGCAGAGCGCCGTCGTTGGTCACGAACATCGAGGGGTCGACGTCGATCTCTCCCTCCTGCAGGTACCAGTACGTCCACATCTCCGTCTCGGTGCCGGCCACCTCGAGCCGGCGTGGCAGCCCGAGCATCTCCCACAGCCCGGCGATCCACGGCCCGGCGGCCACCACCACCTGCTCCGCCACGATGGGCCCGGCGCTGGTCTCCACCCGGGTCACCGCCCCAGAGCCGTCGAGCTCGAAGCCGGTGACCTCCACGCCCTCCTCGATGGTCGCTCCGGCCTCGCGGGCCTTGGAGGCCAGCCCGAGCATCGAGTCGCGGTTGTAGGCAAAGCCGCCCCGGTGCTCGTGCAGGCAGACGCTCAGACCCGGCGCGCGCCAATCGTCGAACAGCGAGCGCATGTGGCGGTCCACCTCGGCCTCGCCGGTGATGAGCTCGGACTCGTATCCGATCCGCTGCTGGCGCTCGAACACCGTGGCCAGGTCGTCCTCCTGCGCGCCGTCGCCGAGGGCGATGTAGCCCGAGCCGTGATAGGCGAAGGTCTCGGGGTCCGACTCCCAGATCTCCACGCAGGCGGCCATCAGCTCCGACATGGCGGGCTGGAAGTAGTTGTTGCGCACCACCCCGCAGGCGATGCCCGATGCGCCGGCGGCCACGCCGGCCTTGTCCACCACGAGCACGTCGCGTTCGCCCTGGGCCGCCAGATGCCAGGCGGTGGACAGGCCGTGTACGCCGGCGCCTATGACCAGGTGCCGAACGGAGCGCATGTCAGTGAGCCGGTGGCTCCCAGCCCTCGAGGACGGGAGCGCGCCAGTCGGCGCCCACGGTCTTCGAGTTCTCCACCCAGGGCCCCAGCTCGGGCTGGGGGAACTTGCAGTGGATCTCCTTGAGGCGGATGCCGTAGGAGTTGCCCGACTGCAGGTGGGCCATCAGCACCTTGCGCGCGATCTCGTTCTCGCGCCCCTCGGGGATCGGGAAGTGGATCTTCAGAAATGAGTTCGAGTAACGGTCGAAGACGGCGGGCATGCCCTCCTCCTCGAGCAGCTCGATGTCCTCGAGCCAGTTGATGTCCTGGCCCGGGGTGGACGCCATGAGGTCGATGTCCTCCACCTCGCCGATGTCCTCCTGGTAGGGGAAGCGCCGGCCCGAGAGGAACTCCGAGTCGATCGACTGGATCTTCTCGGGCTCTCCCCTCTCCTCGAAGCCGGTCATCGGGCCTCCTCGCGCACCGCGGGCAGCTCGTCGACCGGGTTTTCCAGGTAGCGGTCGAGCATCGTCTTGATCTCCTCGAGCGCGCGGCTCTCGGATACCCCGGGCACGTAGTCGGTGCCGGCCAGCGGCACGCGGGCCATCGCGGCGGCCTCAGTGGTCAGGGCCGCCAGATCCTCCGGCTCGAGGCTGTGGATGTTGGTCTTGCCGCAGGCCCGCGCCAGCATCTGCACCTCGAGCGTGAGCGTGTGCAGGAAGTTGTAGACCCGGCCGGCCGCCTCCTCCACGTTCAGCCGCTTGCGCAGCTCCGGGTCCTGGGTGGTGATGCCCACCGGGCAGCGACCGGTGTGGCAGTGGTAGCACTGGCCCGCCGGCACGCCGATGGTGCCCTCGTAGTCGGTGACGCCCGGGATCTCCTTGTTGCAGTTGAGCGCCATCAGGGACGAGTGGCCGATGGCCACGGCCTTGGCCCCCAGGGCCAGGCACTTGGCGATGTCGCCGCCGTTGCGGATGCCGCCGGCCACCACCAGGTCGATCTCGTCGGCCAGGCCCACGTCCTCGAGCGCCCGGCGTGCCTCGGGGATCGCCGCCATCAGCGGGATGCCCGTCTCCTCGGAGGCCACGTGTGGCCCCGCGCCCGTGCCGCCCTCGGCGCCGTCCAGGTAGATGATGTCCGGTCCGCACTTGGCCGCCATGCGCACGTCGTCGTATACCCGCGCGGCGCCGAGCTTGAGCTGGATCGGGATCTCGTAGTTGGTGGCCTCGCGCGTCTCCTGGACCTTCAGCGACAGGTCGTCGGGGCCGAGCCAGTCGGGGTGGCGCGCGGGCGAGCGCTGGTCGATCCCGGCCGGCAGCGAGCGCATCTCGGCCACCTGCTCGGTGACCTTCTGGCCCATCAGGTGGCCGCCCAGGCCGACCTTGCAGCCCTGCCCGATGAAGAACTCCACGGCGTCGGCCAGCATCAGGTGGTGCGGGTTGAACCCGTACCGGCTCTGGATGATCTGGTAGTACCACTTGGTGGAGAGGTCGCGCTCGGGCGGGATCATGCCGCCCTCGCCGGAGCAGGTGGCCGTGCCGGCCATGGAGGCGCCCTTGGCCAGCGCCATCTTGGCCTCGATCGACAGCGCGCCGAAGCTCATGCCCGTGATGTAGACGGGGATGTCGAGCTCGATCGGCTTCTTGGCGAAGCGTGCGCCCAGGATCGTCTTGGTCTCGCACTTCTCGCGGTAGCCCTCGATCACGAAGCGCGTGAGCGTGCCGGGAAGGAAGATCAGCTCGTCCCAGTGCGGGATCTTCTTGAACATCGAAAAGCCGCGCATCCGGTAGCGCCCGAGCTCGGCCTTCATGTGGATGTCGTCGATGACCTCCGGGGTGAAGATCTTGCTGCGGCCAAGGATCGTCTTCTGGGAGGGTGCGTTCTCGTCTGCCATGCGGTCGGTCTCCGGCCTCAGAGGACGAGCTTGCGCTCGCTCGGCTCGAGGCTGTCGTAGTTGTAGAGCTTCTTCCCACATACGAACTTGGTGAGCTCAGGGGGTGAACCAAGGCCGTAGATCGAGAACTTGCGCTCGACCAGCTCGGCGTCGGCGTCGGTCCATTCGCCCTCCACGCAGTCGACGCCGAGCGAGGCCACCTTGCCCGCCACGTAGAGCGTGCCGTCGTACATCGAGTCGCCGAGGCCGTGACCCACGTCGCCGAGGATGATCTGGCGCCCGCGCTGCATCATGAAGCCGGTCATCGACCCGGCGCTGCCCATCACGATGATGGTGCCGCCCTTCTGGTCGATCCCGGTGCGGGCGCCCGTACGCCCCTTGATCACCAGGTCGCCGCCGCGCAGCGCCGCTCCGGCCAGCGAGCCGGAGTTGCTCTCGATCACGACCGTGCCGGACATCATGTTCTCGGCCACCGACCAGCCCACGCGGCCGTTGACCTGCACCTCGCCGCCGTCGAGCAGGCCGAGGCCGAAGTAGCCCAGGCTGCCGTCGAAGGTGATGCGGCAGCGGGTGAGGATGCCGACGCCGAGCGAGTGCCGCGAGCTGGGGTTGAGGACGGTCACGTCCCTGACGCCCTCCTCGTAGAGCAGCCAGCGCAGCTCGGCGTTGATCTTGCGGGTGGACAGGTCGCGGGCGTCGAACTGCGCGGTGTGGCCGTCGATCTCGGAGATCTTCGGGGTCGACCCGTCGAGCTCGACGAGCCCCCGCGCGTCGTAGGTGGCGGCGCCCGCCTGCTCTACCTGCTCCACACGAGCACCTCCCCCTCGTACGGGTCGTAGGTCTCGATCTCGCGATCGACCACCTTGCGGATGGCGATCTCCTCGGAGGCCAGGGCCACGATGTCGTCCGACTCGTAGAGCACGAGCGGCTTGGCGCCGAGCTCGTCCTTGGCCACCCCGAGGGCGTCATCGGTCACGCAGATGTAGGTGAAGGCCCCGTCGAGCTCGCTCAGGCTGAGCCGCATCGCGTCCTCGAGCGAATCGCCCTGGGCCATCCGCTCCGCCAGGTAGACGGCGATGATCTCGGAGTCGCACTCGGACTGGAAGCGGTGGCCCGCGCGCTCCAGGCGCCGGCGCCACATGTGGTAGTTGGTGAGCTGCCCGTTGTGGACGACCGCCACGTCCGGGAACGGATAGGCCCAGTAGGGATGGGCGTTGGCGATGTCCACGTCGGACTCGGTGGCCATGCGCGCATGGCCGATCGCGTGGGTGCCGACGAAATCGCCGAGCTCATAGTCGGCGGCCACCGTCTCGGCGTCGCCGAGGTCCTTGATGATCTCGAGGGTGTGGCCCAGCGAGAGCACCTCCGTGTGGCGCACGTCCTCCACGTAGTCGGCCAGCTCCTTCAGGTCACCGTCGAAGTCGAACGTGACCGTCATGGCGTGGTCCGAGGTGGAACGCACGTCCTCCACCTGTGCGCCCATCGAGCGCATGCGGGACTCGACCTCGGAGCGCTGGCGGCGCAGCCGGCCGTCGAGCTCGAAGTCCGCGTGCCCGTTGGCCTCGGCCAGCTTGACGTGGACGACGTAGTTGGTGGCCGCCGGGCGATAGAGCGCGTACCCGGTGGAGTCGGGGCCGCGATGCTTCATGGCCTGGAGCATCGCGGTCATGTCCGCGCCGACCCGGTGCTCACCGCCTCCGTCGCGGTAGATGATCCCTGCGATTCCGCACATGGCCGCTCCTCCGCCCGCTAGGGCAGGACCTCCAGGTACTCCTCGCGCTCCCAGTCGGTCACGGCCGCGAGGTAGCGCTCCCATTCGTCGCGCTTGTAGTGCTCGAACACCTTGTACAGGCGGCCGGGCATCGCGCTCTTGATCACCTCGTCCTTGGCCAGCTCGTCGAGCGCCGCGCCCAGCGAGTCCGGCACCTTCTCGATCTCCGCGCCCTCCTTGAGCAGGTCGTAGGTGTTACCCGTCTGCGGCGGGCCCGGATCGATCTCGTTGCGAATGCCGTCGAGGCCGGCCCGCAGCAGTGCGGCGACGGTCAGGTACGGGTTGCAGGAGGCGTCCACGCCGCGGTACTCGAAGCGCCCGCCCGAGGCCACCCGCACCGTGGTGGTGCGGTTCTGCCAGCCCCAGTTCTTGTAGATCGGCGCCCAGAAACCGGTGTCCCACATCCTGCAGTAGGAGTTGACCGTGGGGTTGCCCACGCACATGAGCGCGTGGAAGTGCTCGAGCAGGCCGCCGAGGAAGTGCTGCGCCGTCTGCGACAGCTGCGCCGGCCCGTCCGGGTCGTGGAAGACGTTCTTGCCGTCCCCGTCGATGAGCGTGAAGTGGTGGTGGTGGCCGTTGGCCGAGACGCCCGTGAAGGGCTTGGGCATGAACGTGCCGAGCAGGCCGTGCTTGCGCCCCACGGCCGCGATGATCTGCCGGTAGGTGGTGATGTTGTCCGCCGTGCGCACCGGCCGGTCGAAGCGGAAGTTGAGCTCGAGCTGGCCGGGCGCGTCCTCGTGGTCGCCGTAGCTCATGTCGAGCCCGAGCTTCTGCCCGTAGTCGATCACGTCCATCAGCACCGGACGAAGCTCTTCGAACTGATGGATGTGGTAGCAGTAGGGCTTGGTCACGCCCTCCGGCTCCTGGCCGTCCTCGGGGCGCTTGAGCCACATCATCTCCGGCTCGATGCCGATAAGGAAGCTCAGGCCCAGCTCGTCCTCGAACTCCTTGACGATGTGCTTCAGGTTCTGCCGGCAGTCGGCGTCGAGCAGGTCCCCCGTCTCCGTGTCGTAGCAGTCGCAGTACACGCGCGCCACGCGGTTGTCCCAGGGCAGGACGGCGAAGGTGTCGAGGTCGGCGACGGCGGCGAGCTCGGACTCGTGCGGGTCGAAGCCGATGTAGTTGCCCAAGCGGTCGACGAACAGGTTGGCGGTGGCGCCGTAGACGAGCTGGTAGCCCTTCTCGGCCACCTGCGGGAAGAAGTCGGCCACCACGCCCTTGCCCATCACGCGGCCGGTGACGGACACCTGCTGGAAGAAGACGTACTTGATGCCCTCGCGCTCGATGCGGCCGGCGATCTCCTGGATCCGCTCGCGCCGTCCCGGCTGATTGCGTGCCTCCTCGAGCGTGGCGGGAGGCACCGACGTGCGGGGCGTCTTGAGGACCGTCTCCACGGTGCCTCCGAACGTCGCTGGGGCGGCGCCGTCAACGGTGACGCTGTCGCTCATGCACTCTCCTCAGGAGTTGACCAAGGTGGCCGGGCCAGAGCACCCGGCGCGTGGGCGAATATATCCACTTTGAGCAAATTTGTACAGTCGAGCCCGCCGTGCACTGCGGTCATGCGCTTACGGCGATCCCGAGCTCGGCGGCACGCTGTTCGACGTCGCGCCGGCTGTCGACTTCGAGCTTCATCAGCACCGCGGCAACATGGTGCTCGGCGGTCCGCGGCGAGACCACGAGGCGCTCCGCGATCTGCGTGTTGGTGAGACCCTCCACCAGCAGCTCCACCACCTCCAGCTGGCGGGCGGTCAGTCCCGCCGGGTTGGCCCGCGTCGCCGGGCGCGGCCCCTGGGGGATCGGTAGGCCGTGCTCGCGCAGGCGTTCGGTGGCACGACGCGCCAGCGGCCCCGCCCCGAGCGTGCGCGCGATCTCGAGCGCCTCGGCCAGAGAGGCCTGTTCCTCCGTCAGCGACAGCATCAACGCGCGGTCGTAGGTCCAGCCGAGCTCGCCGAAGCGATCGGCCGCCGTGTGCCAGTCGCGGCACCTCATGGCGGCGTAGGGCCCGGAGCCGGGGTCGTCGGTCTCGGACTCGACGCCTGCGACGGCGGCCCAGCCGGCGAGCCGCTCGCTGAACCGGCCCGCGAGCCGTCCATGCGGACGAGTCAGCTCGGCCAGCTGCTCGAAGCGCTCGATGGGCATGCGCGCTCCGTCGGTGAGGGCCCGTTCGGTCATCAGCTCGACCACCGGGACGAGGCGCTGCAGCTCGCCGGCGCGCTCGGCGTGAGCCGCGAGATCGGTCAGACGGGCGGGGGCGTCCTGGTCTCCGCGGCGGACGGCGAGCTCCGTCAGGACGGTCTTGGCCAGGAGCTGGACCACGGTGATGCCGCGCTCGAGCTCGCCCCGCGTGATGCGCTCCGCCTCGTCCCACTCTCCCGCGCGCATGCGCATCCACGCGAGCCCCGTGCTGACGTAGGAGACGTACGCGTGGACCTCGTGCTGCTCCGCGTAGGCGAGCGCTCGGCGAGCGTGGCGCACCGCCTCGCGCGGCCGGGCCCAGGTCATCAGCACGTAACCCAGGTTGCCGAGGGCGCGCGTGGCGTCCTCGCGCTCACCGATGGCGTCGGCGATCTCATGCGCGTCGAGCAACGCGCGGGTTTCGCGATGGTCGCGCTGCAGGGCGGCGCAGCCGATGTTCACGAGCGCATGCGCTCTGGTGCTCTCGTCGCCCAGGCGGGTCGCGAGCCTGAGCGCCCGCTCCCCCCAGTCTCGAGCCGCGCTCGCGTCGTCCTCGAGCATCGCGAGTTGCGACACGCCGCTGTAGGCGCGCGCGAGCTCGATCGCATCGCCCAGCGGCTCGAGGATCTCGACCGCCTCGCGCGCTCTGGCTCGGGCGGGCTCTCCGTCGCCCGCGAACCAGTGGAGCCTCGACAGCACCCGGGTGCAGCGCCCGAGAGCCGCCCGGTCGCTCAGACCGGCATGGATCGTCATCGCGCGCTCGATCGCGCGGAAGGCGGCGTCGAGCTGTCCCGCGATATACGCCACCGTGGCCAGCTCCTCGAGCGCCTGAGCCCGTTCGGCCTCCGGCAGCCGCTCGAAGAAGTCGGCGGCGCGCCGGTAGTGGGAGTGCGCCTCGCGGTTCGATTCGAGCGCAGCCGCCCGGCGCGCCGCCACCAGCGCGTACTCGGCCACCACCTCCTGCGCTCCCGCGGCCTCGGCGTGATGCACGATCTCAGCCGGGTCGGCGCCCTCGGCGAGCAGCGCCTTCAGCACCTCGGCGTGCAGCGCCCGTCGCCGGGCGATGGGAAGGCTCGACCTGACGACGTTGCGGGCCAGCTCGTGCCGGAAATGCACGTGTGCCGGCTCCACCTCGAGCAGGTGATGGCGCTCCGGCTCCTCGGCGGCCGCGACCCAGTTTGGGAGGGCCGCATCGAGGACGGTCGTCCCGACTCGGTTCGGCACGACCGAGACGAGCTCCACGAGCCCCCGAGCGTCGTCGTCGAGGCGGGAGAGACGACCCAGAACCGAGTTGGCGACGGACGCCGGTGGTTCGGCCTCACCCCGTGCGGCCAGCAGCTCGGTGAGGTAGAACGGGTTCCCTCCGGTGGAGGCGTACAGCTCCTCCGCCCCTTCACCCGCAACCGACAGGACGGCTTCGCGCGAGAGTGGCTCGAGTTCGACGACGCTCAGGTCGCCGGCCGGGATGGCGCCGAGGGCCACTCGCAGCGGATGGCCGGGGGGCGCCTCGCCGCCGCGCATCGTCAGCACGAGCAGGGCCGGAACTCCGCCGATCCGGCGCCCGACGAGGGTGACGGTGTCGAGTGTGGCGTCGTCTGCCCAGTGGACGTCCTCCAGTACCAGCGCCACCGGCCGGGGCGGCCCTTCGAGCTCCGCGATCAGGAGCTCCTGGACGTCGTGCGCCGGAGCGCCCCGCCGGAGCGCCTCGCCGAGCTCCGGACCGGCGCTCGCCGCCACGTCCCGCAGCGGACCCAGGGGCCGCGGGATCGAAAGGTCATCGCAGGTGCCGAGCAGCACCTTCGCCTCCTCGCTCAGGTCTTCGAGGAAGCGCCTTACGAGCGCCGTCTTGCCGACGCCGGGTTCTCCGCTGACGCAGACGACGCGGCCGCGGCCCCCCGCGGCCGCGTCGTAGGCCTCGTGCAGCTTCGCCAGCGCGGTGTCTCGCTCGAGCAGCTCCACGCCGACAAGGTAGACGCGGTCGCCGCTTCGCGGCCCGAGCGAGTGGGTCAGACGGCCGTGCGAGCAGTCACCACGAGGTACTCCGCGTGAAGCAGCAGGCTGCCGTCCGTGGCCTCATTGCGGCGCTCCGCCATCTCCACGAGCTCCGCGCGGCACTCGTCCCACGTCCCCTCCGCGGTCAGCCGCTCGCGCGCCTTCACGGTCGGGCCGTACTGAGTCTCGAAGAACGAGATGAGGGCGTCCGGCGAGTCGAAGCGCCAGGGGTTGTGGCCGCGGGTGAACTCGAGCTCGACGCCCGACTCCGCGAACAGCTTGGTCACGTGCGACTCGCTGCCCCACAGCGGAGGTGAGGACGCATAGGCCGGCGGCGCGGGCAGGTAGCGGCTCATGATCTTGAACAGCTCGCCGATCTGGCTCTCGGGGGTCCAGTTCACCAGGCCGATCGTCCCCCCGGGCCGGCAGACGCGGACCAGCTCGCGCGCCGCCACCTCGTGGCGGGGAGCGAACTGGACGCCGAAGACCGACAGCACCACGTCGAAGCGCTGGTCGTCGAACGGGAGCTGCTCGGCGTCGCCCTCGATCCAGTCGACGGTCACGCCCTTCTCGGCCGCGCGGCGGCGGGCGGTCGTGAACAGCTCCGGAGTCAGATCGAGCCCCACGACCTGCGCCCCGGCCTCGGCCGCCCGGATGGCCACGTTGCCGGTGCCCGCTGCGACGTCGAGCACCTCCTGCGCCGGCTTCACCTCGACGCGCGAGAGAAGATCGCGCGGAGGCGAGTCGTCGATCAGCTCGGCCACGGCGCCGTAGTCGCCCGCCGCCCAGGTTGCCCGGTGTACACGCTTGAGGTCTGCGATATCGATCATGGGCGCCACGCTAAGGGAGCTCGGCGCGCGCGCCATCGGTGGCGCCCACCTAACTTCGGCGAGTCGCCTACCTAGGTATCGCGGCCGATGGCGGGCACCGGCGGGACGTCCTCGAGCCAGCGCATCACGTGCAGATCGATGCTGGTCGGAAGGAACACGTCGGTCGAGTGCATGACGGGCGTTCCCTCGGCGGTGGACGTCACGTGATCGATCGCAAGCGCCGCCAGCGTCTCGGCCACGTTCAGCGCCTTGCCGATCCGGTCGCGGCGGGTGACCACGCGCGCGCTGATGTGCGCCCGCGTGTAGGCCACCGGCACGCCCCCGGCCAGGAGCACGTCCAGGACCATGTCGCCTCCCTCGAGCGCCGCTCGCAGCCGCTGCTCGTCCGGAAGATCGATCTGAGGGTGGACCACGTCGCGCATCCAGGAGCCCGGCTGCCCGTCCATGAGGAGCACGCGCGTGAGGGTGGCGGCCTCGCGCTCGGGCTCCACCCCGAAGAGCGTGCCCAGCTCCTCCCCGACCCGGCGCTGCTCGACCTCGAGCTCGCCGAGCTCGAGCACGATCCCACGCCGGCGGGCGAGCTCCGAGTAGGACACGAGCTTCTCGAGCCCCTCGTCGAGGCTCGACGAGAGCGCCCGGCCCACATAGGTGCCGCTTCCCTGCCGCCGGATGATCTCTCCGCTCTCCTCGAGCCGCTGCAGCGCGGTGCGCAGCGTGCCGCGCGAGATGCCGAGCTGACCGGAGAGCTCCTGTTCGGGCGGGAGGCGCTCCCCGGGGCGATGCCGGCCGGTGGCGAGCCAGCGCCGCAGGGCCTCCTCGGCTATGTCGACGAGAGAGCGCTTCGTAGGCGTCGCCACGAGGGCGATCCTAGAACAGCCCGACCGTCCGGCCCTCGGCGTCGATGTCGACGTTGAGCGCGGCGGGAGCCTTGCCCAGGCCCGGCATCTGCTGGATGTCGCCGCAGAGCGGTACGAGCCAGCCGGCGCCCGTGTAGGCCCGGATGTCGCGCACCGGCAGCTCGAAGTCCTCCGGGGCGTTGAGAAGCGCCGGGTCGGCCGACAGCGAGAGGTGGGTCTTGGCCATGCAGATCGGGAGCTTGTCCAGCCCGTCCTCGTGGTACTGGCGCATCTTGCGCCTGGCGTCGAGGTAGAAGACCACGTCCTTGGCGCCGTAGACCTTGCGCGCCACCTTGCAGATCTTCTCCTCGATCGAGTCGTCGTCGTCGTAGGTGAAGGCGAACTCGTTGGGCTGCTCGG
Organism: uncultured Thermoleophilaceae bacterium; assembly: GCA_963751105.1. Classification (GTDB taxonomy): domain Bacteria; phylum Actinomycetota; class Thermoleophilia; order Solirubrobacterales; family Thermoleophilaceae; genus JACVRW01. The sequence goes on from CAVVTG010000002.1 coordinate 2,476,149, forward strand.
CCGCCTCGGCCACCGCCTCGGCCAGCGCCGCCGCGCCCTCGCCTCCGCGCGCGAAGCCGTCGTTGATCTCGGCGCCGAACGCACCGGCCTCCAGGGCCAGCCTGCGCACCAGCTCGACCTCGTCGTCGGTGTCGCCGGGGCGCCGGTTGACCGCCACCACGCAGGGCAGGCCGAAGGTCTTGACGATGCCGAGATGCCGGCGCAGGTTGGCGAAGCCATCCTCGAGGGCATTCGCGGCCTTGGCCCCGTCCACTCGCGGGTCGTCCTCGATACCGCCGTGGTGCTTGAGCGCCCGCACGGTGGCCACCAGCACCACCGCGCTGGGGGCGAGGCCGCCCTTGCGGCAGACGATGTCGAAGAACTTCTCCATCCCCATGTCCGAGCCGAAGCCGGATTCGGTGATCACGTACTCGCCCAGCTTCTGGCCGATCAGGTCGGCCACCAGCGAGGAGTTGCCGTGCGCGATGTTGGCGAACGGGCCCGCGTGCATCAGGCAGGGCTGGCCCTCGAGCGTCTGGATGAGGTTCGGCTTGAGCGCGTCCTTGAGCAGCACCGTCATGGCTCCGGCCGCGCCCAGATCCTCGGCGGTCACCGGCTTTCCGCCGTCAAAGGAGTGCGCCACGGTGATCGCCCCCAGCCGGGCCCGCAGGTCGTGCAGGTCGCGCGACACGGCCAGGATGGCCATCACCTCTGACGCCGCCGTGATGTCGAAGCCGGACTCGCGCGGGTAGCCGTTGGCCCGGCCGCCGAGGCCGAGGGCCACCTGGCGCAGGGCGCGGTCGTTCATGTCGAGCGCCCGGCGCCAGCCGATCCGCAGAGCGTCGATCTTGTGCGGGTTGCCGTGCAGGATCGATGCGTCGAGCAGCGCAGCCAGAAGGTTGTTGGCCGCGCCGATCGCGTGAATGTCGCCGGTGAAGTGGAGGTTCAGGTCCTCCATCGGCACCACCTGGGTCATGCCGCCGCCGGCCGCTCCGCCCTTGATGCCGAACACCGGGCCGAGCGAGGGCTCGCGCAGGCACAGCAGCGGGTCCTTGCCGATGTGCCCGAGCCCCTGGGTGAGCCCGACGGCCGTGGTGGTCTTGCCCTCGCCCGCCTTGGTGGGCGTGACCCCCGCCACGCAGATGATCTTGCCGTCCGGCACGTCGGCCATACGCTCGATCACGTCGAGTGAGACCTTTGCCTTGTGGCGCCCATAGGGCTCGTACTCCTCGGGAGTCAGGCCGGTGCGCTCGGCGATCGTCTCGATCGGGAGGAGCTCGGCCTCCTGTGCGATCTCGAGGCTGCTCTTCATCGGCGTCTCCCTTTCCCGTCAGTGACTGACGGCCGCGGCCGCCAGCTCCGATACCAGCTTGTCCTCGTAGAAGCGCTCCAGCGCGAACGGGGCTATCAGCTCCGGCGTCTTGTTGGTGGCGGCCAGCTCGGCCAGCGTCTTGCCGACGATCGGCGCCGCCTTGAAGCCGTAGGTGCCCCAGCCCGAGCTCACGTGGAAGCCCTCGACCTCGGTCTTGCCGAGGATCGGGCTGTAGTCGGGGCTGAGATCACAGAGCCCGGCCCAGCTGCGCAGGATCCGCGCGCGCTCGAGCTGGGGGAACAGCTCCAGCGAGTGGCGCGAGACCTCCTGCAGGAAGTTGAGCGTGCCCTGCATCCGGTAGGTCGTCCAGGGCTCGATCTCGGCGCCCATCAGGAACTCGCCACGATCGGTCTGCGAGATGTACACGTGCATCTGGGACGAGACGATCACCACGTCGAGCAGCGGCTTGACCGGCTCGGTCACGCAGGCCTGGAGGATGTGGGTGGTGATCGGCATCTCCACCCCGGCCATGTCCGAGATCAGGGAGCTCCAGCCCGCGGTGCAGTTGAGCACCGTGCCGGCGTTGATCCTCCCGCGATTGGTGGTCACTCCGCTCACGCGGCCGTTCTGGCGCTCGATGCCGGTGACCTCGGTGTAGGGATGGATCTCGGCGCCGCCGCGGTCGGCCTCGCGCGCAAGGCCCCAGACCACGGCGTCGTGGCGGATCACGCCACCCGGCGGGTGGTAGAGGGCGCCCATGATCGGGTGCACGGCGTCCGGGTTGTCCACCTGCATTGCCGGGGCCAGCTCCTTGATCTCGTCCGGGTAGATCAGGCGCGAATCGATCCCGTTGAGGCGGTTGACCTCCGCGCGGTTGGCCATGACGAACATCGCGCGGTCGGTGTGGGCCAGCGTGAGGTGGCCGATCTGGGAGAAGAGGAGGTTGAAGTTGAGCTCCTGCGAGAGGCCCTCGTAGAGCTTGACCGAGGCGTCGTAGAAGCGCGCGCCCTCCTCGGTCTTGTAGTTCGACCGCAGGATGGTGGTGTTGCGACCGGCCGCGCCCGATCCGATGTAGCTCTTCTCGAGAATGGCCACGTCGGTGACGCCGTGGTCGCGGGCCAGGTAGTAGGCGGTGGCAAGCCCGTGCGAGCCGCCGCCAATGATGACCACGTCGTACGAGTCCTTGAGCTCGCCGCGCGGGCGCCACATGCGCTTCGTCCGGAACAGGTCACGCACCGGAGGACACCTCCGTCTCCACTTGGTCGATCGACTCGAGCGCGTCCACGCCCACCGGGCCGCCGCCCAGGCTCTGGGCGGCGTCGGCCACCACGGTCCAGACGTATTGGCCGAGCGCGAAGCCGAAGGTCATCAGGAAGCGGTCGTCGCCCTCGCGCAGGACCGCCCCCGGCGTACGGGCCACCGAGCCCGGGCGAAAGCCCTGGAGCGGCAGCTCGCGCGGGCGCAGGTCGAGCGCCGTGAAGCGCGCGAACGTCTCGCGCGCGAGCGGGCCGGCAATGGTCATGGCCCCGAACACACAGGTCACGTCCAGCACCGAGGCGAAGCCCGGGACCCCGGCGGCCGCCTGCTCGAGCGTCTCGAGCAGCGCCGCGGTGCCCGTGGTGTCGCAGACGACGATGGCCCGCTCGGGCGTGTAGGGACACCACCAGGCGCCGGCCGTGCGGGTGGCACGGCCCAGCTCGAGCGCGCCCGCGCCGCCGGCGGCCGCGATCGCGGTGAGGTCCGTGGAGCGCGCCTGGATCTCGATCTTGCCCAGATGGGAGACGTCGGCGAAGCCGACGCTCTCGTGGCGGCGCTGGGCCTCCAGCTCCTCGCCCTCGAAGCGAACGGCGACGTCCCAGCCGTCGCGACGCTCGATCTCCGCGCCGGCGCGCCGGGCCTCGCGCTCCATCGGGCTCCGCGCCGGCGCGTGCACGCCGGGCGAGAGGTATTGCGGGCTCACGAGCGCAGCACCTCGCCGTCGGGATCGAAGAAGGGCTTGGTGACCACCTCGGCGGCCAGCCGCTTGCCGTTGTCGGAGATCGTCACGCTCGCGCCGTCCTTGGCCAGCGCCGCGGGCACCCAGGCCAGGCCGATCACCCGGTCGAGCTGCGGCGAGTAGCGCGCGCTTGTGACCTGGCCCATCGGCGCCTCGCCCTCGGGCATGATCACCGCACCCTCGGTGGGCACGTGGCCGTTGGCCAGCGTGAAGCCCACCAGCGCGGTCTCGAGCGGCTCCTGGGAGTAGTGCTCGAGCGCCCAGCGGCCGATGAAGTCGGTCTCCTTGTCGAGCTTGACGATCCAGGGCATGGCCGCACCGAACGGGTTCGACTCGGAGTCGGTGTCCTGGCCCACGAGGATGTGCATCTTCTGGAGCCGCAGCAGCCGCTGCGGCTCCAGCCCGAACGGCCTCAGCCCGTGCTCGTCACCGGCCTCGAGCAGCGCGTCCCAGAGATGCTCGCCCTGGGCGGCCGGGCAGTGGATCTCGTAGCCCACCTCGCCCACGAAGCCGATGCGCAGGATCAGGCAGGGCACGCCGGCGACGTCGGCGTGCTTGCCGTCGAGGTAGGTGAAGGCCTCCGGCGAGCAGTCGAGGTCCGTGAGCTTGGCCATGATGTCGCGCGAGCGGGGCCCGGCCAGGTTGACCGCGCCCAGGCCCTGCGTGACGTCGGTGAGGTAGACCTCGAGGTCCCAGTCGGCCAGCCACCAGGAGAACCACTCGTACACGGCGCCCGCGCCGCTCGACGTGGTGGTCACGTAGAAGGAGTCGTCGTCGAGCCGGGAGACGGTGCCGTCGTCCATGATCCGGCCGGAGTCGCTGGCCATGACCCCGTATCGGATCCGGCCGGGCTTAAGGTTCGAGAAGCGGTTGGGGTACAGGCGGTCGAGCAGATCGCCCGCGTCCGGGCCGCTCACGATCAGCTTGCCGAGGGTGGATACGTCGATCAGTCCGGCCGCCTCGTGCACGGCCACGGCCTCGGAGCGCGCGTCGCCGTAGTCGTAGGCGCGGCGCCAGTCGCCGGCCCACATGATGTTGCCGCCCAGCTCGCGGTGGCGACCGTGGATGGCCGAGCGCTTGGCCGGCTCGAAGGGACGTCCGGCCAGCGCGCCCATGGGCACGGTCACCCATGGCGGGCGCGCCGTGGTGGTGCCCACCTCCTCGAGGCTCTGCCCGGTCTCCTCGGCCATCAGCCGCACCGCGGGCAGCTGGCACATGCGGCCCTGGCAGGGACCCATCGTGGTGGTGGTGTAGCGCTTGGACAGCTCGATCGAGTCGTAGCCCTCCTCCACGCTGAGGTGGATGTCCTTGGCGGTCACGTCCTCGCACAGGCAGGCGAAGCACTTGCCCTTGCGCCCGCTCGTGACGGCGGAGGCACCGCCGTGGGCGTGGGCCATGCCGGCCGGCGCTCGAGGTCCTCGCGATCCGAAGCCGCTCGCTCGCGTGAGCCAGCGTCCCCGAAGCCGAGTGAGTGGGCCGCATCGGCCCCGGCCAGGGCGCCCGACAGCTCGGCGCTCTCGAGCTCACCCGCGCCGGCCACCTCGCCGGCGGCGTAGACGGCGGGGGGCAGCTCCGACAGCGCGAAGTGACCGCGCTCGCGGTCGTAGGCGGTGCGGCCGCCACCCTGGGTGATCAGCGAGCTGGCGGGTGAGCTTCCGCCCGACACGAGCAGGAGGTCGCAACCCACCGTGTGTTCACCGTCGTCCTCGGCCCCGGGCGGCCCGAGCACCACGCCCTGAAGCTGACCGCGCCCGCGTGCCTCGAGCACCGTCGCGCCGCGCATGACCCGGACGTTGCGCCGCTGGAGCTGGCCGGCCGGCTGGGAGCCTCCGTTGGGCCTGAGATCGGCCACGCAGGCGAGCTCGACCCCGGCGTCCAGCAGCGCCAGCGCCGCGTGCAGGCCGCGGTCGTCCACCGTGGCCACCACGGCTCGGGTGCCGGGCCTGATGGCGTACAGGGAGATGAGGCGCAGCGCGCCGCCGGAGAGCATCACGCCGGGCAGGTCGTTGCCGGGGAACAAGAGCGGCTGCTCGATCGCGCCGGTGGCGTACACCTGGGTCCGCGCACGGACCTGGTGGAGCGTGTCGCCCTGCCACACCGGCACCAGTCCGTCGAAGGCGCCGAGGGCGGGGGCGTTCTCCAGCACCTCCACCCCGGCCGCGCGGGCCCTGTCCGCGAGCTCGCGCGCGTAGTCGGTTCCGCCCTCGGCCAGCAGCCGCCCGCCGAGCTGCGGACCCTCGTCGGCCAGCACGGTGTCCGCTCCCAGCTCGGCGGCGGTGACAGCTGCCGACAGCCCGGCCACGCCTCCGCCCACCACCAGCACGTCGGCGTGGCGGCGGCGATACTCGGTGCGCCACTCGCGCTCGGGCTGGCTCTTGCGCAGCTTGCCGAGGCCGGCCACGGAGCGCAGCACCTTCTCGTACACCGGCCACAGCCGGCGCGGGCGGATGAAGGTCTTGTAGTAGAAGCCGGGGGGCGTGAAGGGGCCCCCGACGATGTCGGTGGCCCGCATCACGTCCAGGTCGAGCGAGGGCGACGCGTTCATGTGGGTCACCTGCATGCCCTCGCGCGCCGGCTCGGTGCAGGCCCGCACACCCGGCGCGTCGCCCACCTGCACCATGCAGTTGGCGCACTGCCCGGCGCAGCACATCAGCCCGCGCTTGCGGTGGTACTTGAAGCTGCGCGAGAACGTCCGCTGGCCTGCGGCGAACAGCGCGGAGCCGATCGTGTCGCCCTCGTGCGCGCTCACCGGCTTGCCGTCGAAGGTGAAGCGGATCTCGGTCGCACGGTCGATCCGCTCGCCGCGCTGCTCGGGCAGCCGGGTCACAGGCCCTGCCCCGCCCCGTCGGCTCCAGCGGCGGCCGCGCCCGCGCTCTCGGCGGGTGCGCCGGGCACCGCTCCGGGGAGCTCGGTGAACATCACCTCGTTGGTACGGGTGTCTCGCTCGGCGATGAACCACGCCCCGCAACCCGAGCGGTGGCACCACCACTCCCGCTGAATGCCGGCCACGTTCCTGCGGAAGTAGTTGTAGCGGCCCAGCTCGCGCAGGGACGGCTCCGACTTCGGACGCGGGTTCAGCTCACCGCCGAAGCCGAAGTCAGTGACCTCGCGGGGACCGCAGTTGGGGCAGGAGAGAACGTAGGACATGCGCGAGCTCGACCCCAACCCGGGGGAGCGCGGGCATCTTAAACAAATTGGTCCAAAACCGCAAGCGCGCTCGCACCCGCATCTAGGCCGAGTCCTCGGCGGCCACCGCCCGCTCGGCTGCGTCGAAACCGATCTTCGAGTGCGTGCCGTCGCAGAACGGCTTCGTCGTCGAGCCGCCGCAGCGGCACAGGGCGACGGCACCGCCCTTTTCCGACAGGTCGTATTCGTTGCCGTCCGCGTCGATCACGCGCACCGGCCCGGTCACCTTGTAGGGCCCGCTCTCGCGCGCCTTGATCACCACTTCGTCCATGGCCGTCATTGTTTCGCGCGATGCAGCGCGTGGCCAGGCTCCACCACCCGGAGGTGCACGAGATCGTGCCCTCGCACCATTGCGTGCTGCGCTTCCGGCAGCGCCGCCCGGTGCGCCAGCGCGGCGCCGACGCGGTGGCCGAGGCACTGGTGGCCACCCTCGAGGACGCCGACGTAAGCCGATGGCCGCCGGCCTGGGCGATGAGTGATCGCCGCACCGAGTTGTGGGCGGTCAACGGCGAGCTGGCCTTCCCGCTGGAGCGCAGCGAGCGGCACGGCCGCTATGTCGCGGTGACCTGCCTGTCGCGCTGACTACGATCGCCCGCGTGGCCCGCGTCCTGACCCTCGGTCTCTGCCTGCTCCTTCTCGGCACCGCGGCCTGCGGTGACGACTCGGAGGACGCCGACCCGGTGTCCCGGCTGCCGGAGAACGCCTCGGGCATCGCGTCGGTGGACTTCGACCGCGCTCGCCGCGCCCTCGACCTCGACGAGGACTTCGACTTCTCCGACGTGTCCGCGGAGGACGGCGACTCCGAGGAGAGGCTGTCGATCGCGGGGGGTCTGGTGTTCCCGTACCTGTCCCCCTCGCGGCCGGTACCGCTGCGGGCGGCCCTCGACCACTCCCAGATGGCGGCCGCGGCCACGGCCGGAGGGTCCCCCGAGGAGACGGTCACGGTGGTGGCCACCGAGCAGTCCCTCGACGACCTGGCCGACGAGCTCGACGGGCGCGGCTACCGCCGCAGAGGAGAGCTGCTCGTGTCGAACGAGAGCTCCGCCGACGTGGTCTACCCCGCGGTCGGTGAAGCCGACGGGGTGTTGGTGATGGGCGGCAGCGAGAAGGCGGTCCGCGACGCGCTCGGCCGAGAGGACGGCGGCGGCGAGGCCGCGGAGCTGCTCGACACCCTCGGCGAGCCGCCCGTGCGTGCGGTCACCACCCTGTCCGGTCCCTGCGTGCGCGGGCTGGGAATCTCCGACGAGCTCCAGCCCGCGCGCGGCGAGGTGCTGATCTTCACCGACGGGGACGCCGATTCCGACGCGGTGCGCTTCGAGGAGACGTTCTCCTCGTCTCCGGGCCGCGATACGGAGTCGATCGAGCTCGAGGACCCCGACATCGACGGCGACCTCGTGAGCATCGAGTACGGCTACGAGGACGCCGAGCCAGCCGCCGGCCTCACCACCCTCCTGCGTTCCAGGTTCGGCGAGAAGAGCCTCTACGACTGCTAGGCCGGCTCAGGATCGGCCGGGCTGATGTTCTGGTTCACGGAGAACAGGTTGCCGGGGTCGAACGTGGCCTTGACCCGGGCTAGCCGGTCGTAGTTGTCGCGGTAGCTCGCCCGGACGCGCTCCTGACCCTCGTCCATCATCATGTTCACGTAGGCGCCACCGGCCGAGTAGGGGTGCAGCGCCTCCTGGTAATCGATGCTCCAGCGCCGGATCGCCTCCACGTTCGCCGGGTCGGGGTCCACGCCCGCGAACACCGACGCCCAGCGCGCGTCGCGATAGCTCCACGCGGTATCGGAGGAGGACAGGTCGTGCGCGGCGCCGTCGATCGGGTACAGGTGCATCGTCGACTTGATCGTGGGCAGCTCGGCTCCGAAGCGGGCGTGGATCTCCACCGCCTCGTCGGGTAGCTCCTTCACGAAGTCGGCCCGCCAGTACCACTGGTCGCCGGGCGGGTAGAGCCCGTCGAACGCGCTCTGCAGGTCGGCGTGGGGCATCGGCTGCGGCCCGTGCAGCAGAGGCTCGGGCAGGGCGTCCAGCAGCGGCTTCATGTCGGCGGCCGCCTCCTCCTCGGACCCCGTGTGGCACCACACCACACCGCAGATCTTGCGACCGTGGAGCTCCTCGGGGAACGGCGGCGCGGGCGGCACGCAGCCGAACAGGAAGAAGCCGTTGAGCTCGCGCGGGGCCGCGGGCAGGAAGTCGCGGTAGGCCGTGAGCACCTCGGCGCCCATCTCCACCGGCCAGAACGTCGGCCCGCCGACGATCGTGCCCACCTCGTGCAGCCTGAAGGTGAACGAGGTGACGACTCCGAAGTTGCCGCCGCCGCCGCGGATCGCCCAGTAGAGGTCCGGGCGCTCGTCGGCGCTGGCGCGCACCTTCTCACCGCTGGCCAGCACCACGTCGGCCTCCAGCAGGTTGTCGATGGCCAGACCGCACTTGCGGGTCAGATGGCCGAGCCCGCCGCCGAGCGTCAGGCCGCCCACGCCGGTGGTGGCGATGATGCCGCTCGGGGTGGCGAGTCCGTGCTCGCCGGTGGCGCGGTCCACCTGTCCCCAGGTGCATCCGCCACCGACGCGCACGGTGCGAGCCCGCGGATCGACATGAATGTCATCGAGGGGGGAGAGATCGATGACCACGCCGTCGTCGCAGGTGCCGAGGCCGCCGCCGTTGTGGCCTCCGCCGCGAACCGCGAGCAGCAGTTCACGCTCACGGGCAAAGCCGACCATGGCCGCCACGTCATCCGCGCTGGTGCAGCGTGCGATCAGCGCGGGACGCTTGTCGATCATCGCGTTGTAGACCGCGCGAGCCTCGTCGTAGTTGGCCTCGTCCGGTCCGATCAGCTCTCCGGCGAAGCCGGCTCCGAGGTCCTTGCGGGCGGCCTCGGCGGCGGTGGTCAGCGTGCTCACGTGGGGTGCTCCTTACGTTCGGTCGATCGCGATGTCTCCCCTGAGGCGTGAAGGAGGGCGGAACAGTTGTGGCGCGTAGCCGCTACGGACCTACCGGGTGACCCAGCGCGGTGGTGCCTCTCCAGGTGGGGCATAGGTGCAGAAACGGCCGGTGCGAATGGCGGAGTCGAGGTGGCCCGCCAGCGCCGGCGACTCCCTCTCGATCAACCTGATGGCGGTCCTGATCGCCTTGGTCACGCTCACGCGAGCCCGCTCGGCCGAGGAGGACGAACGCCGCTCGCGGCCGCCGAGCCCGGCAGCCCGGGCGAGCTCCTCCACCAGGGCATCGAGCTCGAGCTCCAGCCGCTCCGCGCGCTCGTCGTCGGCGAACCGGCGTGCCTCCTCGAGGTCCTCCCGCAGCTCTTCGAGCCGGGCCCGGTACTCCTCCCGGGCCTGCGGGTCGAGCACCGGCCCCGCATCGGAGGGCGTCGACGGCCGGAGGCCTTCGTCCAGCAGGCCGGCGGGCCCGGCGTCGCCGGGGAGCCCCTCGGCCACGGCCACCAGCTCCAGCACGTGCAGGTCGGTGCCGGGCGCCGACAACATCGGCGCGATGTAGCGCAGGCCCTTGACGTCACGCAGCCGCACGGTCTTGCCCTCGTAGGCGATGGTCCAGAAGTCACCCTCGCGGGCGAAGCGGGCCTCCGGCCGACTCTTTGGCGCCGGAGAGCCGGCCGTCGTCGCCAGTTTCGCCACCCGCCGCAGCAGCCCCGCCAGGCCCAGCTCGTCACCCAGGCGCCGTGCCTCTTCCAGCAAGCGCGCGGCGTAGTCGGCGCCTGAGTCGCTCGGACGCGCGAGCAGAGCGTCGGCCCATTCCACCAGCACCCGCGCCTGGACCGCCTGGGCCCCGAGCCGCTCGCACTGCAACAGCGCGAGCTCGAAGTGGCGCTCGGCCTCGTCCCAGCGGCCGAGCATCGCGGCCAGCATGGCGAGTCGCAGCGCCACCGGCCCGAAGGGCTGCTGGGTGAGCGTCACGGTGTTGCGATCCGCGTACGGGCTCAGAAGGTCGTAGAGCAGCGCGGCACGCTCCTCGTCACCGACGGTCACGCACGCCTCGGCCAGCGAGCAGATCCGCAGCAGCCAGAGACCGTCGCGCTCGATGTCCTCGAAGCCGCGGCTCGCGTGACGGGCGATCTCGAGCCCCGCGGCCTTACGATCCCCGCGCTCGGCGGCGGCCAGCGCGTCGCGCCAGCGGGGAACCCAGAGGTAGCGCTCGCCGTGATCCTCGATCTCGGGCCAGTAGTCGGCCAGCGAGCCCTGGGCCCAGCGGATGGCCATCAGCTGCGCGTAGGTGTAGACGTAGGAGGCGTACTCGCTCTGGCGAAGCCGGGCGATCCTCAGGGCCTCACGGGCGAGCCGCTCGGCATCGTCGAAGCGTCCGTCGAGCTCGGCGCGAATGACCTGCAGGCAGACGCCGTGCCAGCGATAGAAGGGCTGGCGGATGCGCTCGATGAGCTCGGTCATGGCCTGAATCTCGGCGGCGATGCCGGGCCCGTCGCAGAGCTCGAGCAGGCAGTGGAAGCGGGCGTTGTGCGCCAGGAAGGCGAGCTCCTGATTGTCGATGGCGAGCGCGGCGGCGAGCATCTCCTCGGCGTTGCGCAGGCGCTCGGACATCATCTCGGGCGCGCCCAGGGCCCAGTGGCGAGAGTGCAGCGCCGTGACCACCGCCTCCGGGTCGTCCAGGCGCCGGGACATGCCCAACGCCTCGTCGCTGAGCTCTACCCGGCGCTCGACCTCGTTCGAGGGCGCCATCTCCACCGCCAACCGGGCCAGCACCCGTGCCCGAAGCGGACTGTCCTCGGCCGGCAGCGCGGCCAGGGCCTCCTCCAGCAACCCGATGCCGGTGGCGCCGGCCTCGAAGCGCGCGAACAGCAGAAAGCCGCCCAGGCCGGTCACGTACCCCAGCGCGGCCTCGGCGAGCATCTCGCCGTCGTCCAGGCGCCGCGCCAGCTCGGCCGCCTCCTCGAAGCTGGCCCGGGCGGCGCGGGTGTCCCCGGCGCGCCAGCGGGCGTCGCCCAAGCGCAACACGAGCTCGCAGCGACGCCGGCGCGAGCCCTCCTCGGTCGCGCCGAGGAGCCCGAGCGCCCGCTCGTAGTGCAGCCGTGCCTCCTCGTAGGCGAACAGGCTCGCGGCCCGGTCGCCCGCCAGGGCCAGGTAGCCGATGGCCGCGCCCACGTCGCCCAGCGGCGCAGCCAGGGCAAGGTGATGGGCGATCTCCGACAGATGGGAGTCGAGGTCGGCCCGGTAGAGCTCCTCGAGCACCACCCCGATGGTGCGGTGGAGCTCGAGGCGCCGCACGGGCGCCAGGTCGTCGTACAGGGTCTCCCGCACCAGCTCGTGCACGAACGAGTAGTGGCGCGGCACCGCCGGATCCTCGGAGATCACCCCCGCTTGGGAGGCCTGATCGAGGATCTCGAGCAGCCGGCCCACGTCGGTGCCGCTGGTGGCCTCCAGCACGCGAAAGTGGAACTCGCGGCCGATGACCGCCGCCACGAGAAGCACCGCTCGTGCGTCTTCGGACAATCCGGCCAGGCGGCGACGCAGGAGCGTCCGCACCTCCTCGGGAACGCGTAGCGCCTGGTCGTGGGCCACGAGACGCACCGCCTCGCCCAGGAAGAACGGGTTGCCGCCGCTGAGTATGTGCAGTTGGTGAGTGAGCGACCGGTCGGGCTCGGCGCCGGTGACGCCGGCGAGGTAGGCCTCGACGTCGTCGACGCTCAGGCCCGGCAGCGGCCGGCGGGTGGCCACGCGCGTGAGCTCGGCCAACAGCTCCGTGTGCTCGTCCGCTCGCAGGTCACGGTCGCGGTAGGCGCCCACCACGAGCACCGGGGAGCCCGCGATCGCCTCGCTCACGAACCGCAGCAGCACCAGCGACGGGGCGTCGGCCGCATGCAGGTCGTCCAGCACCACCAGGAGCGGCCTGGATCCGGCGGCCTCGATCAGGAAGCGCGCCGTGGCGTCGAACAGATGGAACCTGAGCGCCTCGGGGGTCGCCGACGAGCCCGCGCCCGCGGCCAGGCGCTCCAGGTCGCCCCCCAGCGAGCGCACCGCCTGGATCCAGGGCCAGTACGCCGGCGCGCCTCCCTGCTCCCAGCAGCGTCCGGGGGCGACCTGCCAGCCGTCCGCCGCGGCCTCCCGCGTCAGCTCCTGCATCAACCGGGTCTTGCCGATGCCGGGCTCGCCGCTGAGCAAAAACAGGGCGCCGCGCCCGGCGCTCGCCTCGGCGAGCCCGCTGCGGAGCTCGTGGAGCTCGGCGTCGCGTCCCACGAAGGGCCGTCCCAGGGTTCGCGGCGAAGAGGTCGTGCCGGCCAGCTTCTCGACCATCGCGTACGAGCGAGTCTCTTCCACCGCCGGGGCCCTGTCCAGGCAGGGTGGCCACCAGAGGAACCTACGTCGCCGGAGTGTGCGGCTACGTGAGCATGGTCACGCAGCCGTGTTCCCGACCCCCGAACGATTGAGGCCCGCCGAAGCGGGCCTCAATGAATCAATCCTCTGTCTTGTCCTCAGGCGGCGGCGGTGCGTCCGGCACGTCCGGCAGCACCTCGGGGTCATCCGGGAGGTCGGGTGCGTTCTCGCTCGACGGGTCGGTCGAGGAGCCCTCCTCGCGGGCGTCGCCCTGGGCGCCCACGCCCACCGTCTCGCGCTCGCGCTCCTTGGGCTTCGACACCGTGATCTTGACCTCGTCGGCGTCCGCCTCCTCCGCCTTGTCGACCTCGATGGTCGACCCGGGCGGCATGGACTGCGCCAGCACCTCGTCGGCCAGCGGATCCTCGATGTAGCGCTGGATGGCCCGGCGCAACGGGCGGGCGCCCATCGCGGGATCCCAGCCCTTGTCGACCAGGAAGTCCGCCGCGCCGTCGGAGAGGTTGAGCGACAGCTCGCGCTCGGCCAGCGACTCGCGGATCCGCTTGAGCAGCAGCTCCACGATCGAGGTGATCTCCTCCTTGGTGAGCTTGTGGAAGACGATGACCTCGTCGATGCGGTTGATGAACTCGGGCCGGAAGACCTTCTTCAGCTCTCCCATGATCCGGTTCTTCATGTCGTCGTACGAGAGGCCCGTCTCGTCGCCCACGGTGAAGCCGATGCCGGTGTTCTTGGCGATCTCCGAGGCGCCGACGTTCGAGGTCATGATCACGATCGCGTTGCGGAAGTCGACCGTGCGCCCCTGAGCGTCGGTGAGCCGTCCGTCCTCCAGGATCTGGAGGAGGATGTTGAACACGTCCGGATGCGCCTTCTCGATCTCGTCGAGCAGGAGCACGCTGTACGGCTTGCGCCGCACGGCCTCGGTGAGCTGGCCGCCCTCGTCGTAGCCGATGTAGCCAGGGGGCGAGCCGACGAGCCGGGACACGGAGTGCTTCTCCATGTACTCCGACATGTCGATCCGCACCATGGCCTCTTCGTCACCGAACAGGAACTCGGCCAGCGTCCGGGCCAGCTCGGTCTTTCCCACACCCGAGGGGCCGAGGAAGATGAACGAGCCCGTGGGGCGCTTGGGATCCTTGAGCCCGGCACGCGAACGGCGAATGGCCTTCGAGACCGCCTCGATGGCGGCGTTCTGGCCGATCACCCGCTTGTGGAGCTCGTCCTCCATGCGCATGAGCTTCTGCGTCTCGGCCTCGGTGAGCTTGAACACCGGGATGCCGGTCCACATGGAGACGATGTCGGCGATCTCCTCCTCGCCGATCTCCGGGCGCTCACCGGACTCACCCGAGCGCCACTGCTCCTCGAGCTCGCGCTTCTTGTTGGTGTGCTGACGCTCCTGGTCGCGCAGGTTCGCGGCCTTCTCGAACTCCTGCGCCTCGATCGCCGCCTCCTTCTCGCGCCGGGTGGTCTCGATTTCCTCCTCGAGGTCCCGGTACACGGGCGGGGCGGTCATCGACTTGATCCGCGCACGTGACGCGGCCTCGTCGATGAGGTCGATGGCCTTGTCGGGCAGGAAGCGGTCGGAGATGTAGCGGTCGGCCAGCTCGGCCGCCGCCTCCAGCGCCTCGTCGGTGATGCCCACCCGGTGGTGCGACTCGTAGCGGTCGCGCAGGCCCTTCAGGATCTGCACGGTGTCCTCCTTGGAGGGCTCGTCCACGCGGATCTGCTGGAAGCGGCGCTCGAGCGCGGAGTCGCGCTCCAGGTACTTGCGGTACTCGTCGAGCGTGGTGGCGCCGATGGTCTGCAGCTCGCCTCTCGCCAGAGCCGGCTTGAGGATCGAGGCCGCGTCGATCGCGCCCTCCGCGGCGCCTGCGCCGACGAGGTTGTGGAGCTCGTCGATGAACAGGATGATGTCGCCGCGCTGGGTGATCTCCTTCATCACCTTCTTCAGGCGCTCCTCGAACTCACCGCGGTACTTCGAGCCTGCCACCAGGGCGGCCAGGTCGAGCGTGTAGATCTGCTTGTTCTTGAGCAGCTCCGGCACCTCGCCGTTCGTGATCAGCTGGGCCAGGCCCTCGACCACGGCGGTCTTGCCCACGCCCGGCTCCCCGATCAGCACCGGGTTGTTCTTCTGGCGGCGCGAGAGGATCTGCATGATCCGCTCGATCTCGGTCTCACGACCCACCACCGGGTCGAGCTTGGCCTCGGCGGCCAGCTTGGTGAGGTTGCGCCCGAACTGGTCCAGGAGCTTCGAGGACTTCTTGCCCTCTCCCTGGGCTCCGGCGCCCGCCGCGGCCCGGCCCTGACGGCCGCCCGGCCCGGACAGCATGCGGATGACCTCGTTGCGAATCTTCTCCGAGTCGGCGTCGAAGTCGAGGAGGATGCGGGCGGCCACGCCCTCGTTCTCCCGGACCAGGCCGAGCAGGATGTGCTCCGTGCCGATGTAGTTGTGCCCGAGCGACAGCGCTTCGCGCAGCGCCAGCTCGAGAACCTTCTTTGCGCGCGGGGTGAAGGGAATCTGCCCCGAGGTCACCTCTTCGCCGGAGCCGACGATGCGGACGACCTGAGCGCGCACGCGCTCCACTGTGATGTCGAGTGACTCGAGCACGCGGGCTGCGAGTCCCTCCTCTTCGCGTAGCAATCCCAGAAGGATGTGCTCTGTGCCGATGTAGTTGTGCTTGAGAATGCGGGCCTCTTCCTGGGCAAGTACGACCACCTGCCGGGCCCGTTCGGTGAAGCGCTCAAACACGGCTGCTCTCTTATCTGTCGGGAACAACGGGGCGGAGTGGTTGCCCGTTCTACCCACTGAATCGGCAGGTCGGGCCGATTGAATGAGAGGTACCGGGTTCCACCGACCCGCTTTGAGCGAGTTTACCAATGGTCGGACCGGCACTTTTCGGCTTCATGAAGCCCTAAAGCCCGCGAGTTCCGCCGGATTTGGCGCTAGGCTGCCCGCCTCATGGGGAGGTCTGGCACAGCGACACGCGTCGCTCTGGCCGTGGTCGCACTGGCCGCCGGCCCGGCTTTGACGGCCTGCGGCGATGACGATGCCGCCGCCTTCAAGGAGGACTACAACGCGGCGGTCAAGCCGCTAGCGCAGGCGAACTCCGAGGTCTCCGGCGCCATCGAGGGCGAGGCGGACCGGTCGAACGCCGCGATCGCCAAGCAGTTCGAGAACCTGGCGCAGAAGAGCCAGCAGACGCGTGAAAACCTCGCCGCCCTCGATCCGCCGGAGGAGGCCAAGGATGCCTACGACGAGCTGCTGTCCGCTGTCGAGAAGGGCACCGACGACCTGCGTGCGGTCGCTGAAGCGGCGAATGACTCAGATCCCGAGGCGGCCAGAACGGCGCAGGACTCGCTCGAGTCGTCGGCCGAAGAGATCAAGAGTGCAGAGAGAGCGCTCCAGCGGGCCGTCGACGGCTAGCTAGGAGCGCATCGCCGGAAACAGGACGACCTCGCGGATCGAGGTTCGCCCGCTCATCAGCATCACCAGCCGGTCGATCCCGATGCCGATGCCTCCGGTGGGGGGCATGCCGTGCTCCAGAGCCGACACGTAGTCCTCGTCGTAGGGCTGGGTCTCCTCGTCGCCGGCCGCGTGATCGGCGCGCTGCTGCTCGAAGCGCGCACGCTGCTCGTCGGGATCGTTCAGCTCGGTAAAGGCGTTGGCGAACTCCATGCCGCCGGCGAAGGCCTCGAAGCGCTCGACCAGCCCTTCCTCCGAACGATGGTCCTTGGCGAAGGGCGACAGCTCCTTCGGGTAATCCATGACGAAGGTTGGGTCGTGCAGCTCGGGCTCGACGTGCTTCGACAGCAGGTCGTCGACCCGCTTGGCCCAGCTGCCCTCTCCCGGAAGGTCAGCGCTCCCGGCGATGTCGATGCCGGTCTTGTCGCGAATGGCTTCACGCAGCGTCAGGCGAGGCCAGGGCGCCGAGAAGTCGATCGGGCCGGCGTAGCCGACCTCGTCGGCCACGTAGGCGATCAGGCCCTCGAGGCGCTCGGCGATGTCGCGGTAGTCCGCGTAGGCCTCGTACCACTCGAGCATCGTGAACTCGGGGTTGTGCTTGTGGGACACGCCCTCGTTGCGGAAGTCCTTGCCGATCTCGTAGACCCGTTCCAGCCCACCGACAATCAGGCGCTTGAGGTACAGCTCGTCGGCGATGCGCAGGAACAGGTCACGGTCGAGGGCGTTGTGGTGCGTCGTGAACGGTCGGGCCAGCGCGCCTCCGTACAGCGGCTGGAGCACCGGGGTCTCCACCTCCAGGAAGTCGCGGTCATCCAGCCAGCGGCGGACCGCGCGCACGATCCGCGAGCGCAGGATGAACAGCTCACGGCTCTCCTCGTTGGCGATCAGGTCAAGCTCGCGGTGGCGGTAGCGCGTCTCCACGTTCTCGAGCCCGTGGAACTTCTCCGGCGGGGCGCGCAGGGACTTGGCCAGCAGTGTCCAGGCCGTGGCCCGGAGGCTCAGCTCGCCGCGCCTCGACTTGAAGGCCGTGCCGTCCACGCCGATCAGGTCGCCCAGGTCGAGCGAGGTGAGGGTGTCGAACACCTCCTCGCCCAGCACGTCGCGCTTGGCGTGGACCTGCAGCTTGCCGCTGCGATCCACGACGTCGATGAAGGCCGCTCCTCCGTGCCCGCGGCGGCCGGTCATGCGGCCGGCGATCCGGTAGGCGGACTCGGTCTCCTCGCCGTCCGCCAGGTCGTCGTGCTCGGCGTGCACGTCCGCGATCGGCGTAACCCCGCCGAACGCATGCGGGAAGGGATCGATGCCCTGCTCGCGCAGGCGCTCGAGCTTCGCCCGGCGGTCGTCCACGGGCTCCGCCGCGCGGTCGCGCTCCCTGTCCACGGGGGCGGAGGCTAGTGGTCTCCGACGGCAGTACGTTCGCGGCTCGGCGAGCGAGAACCGAGACTGAGCGCGCACGCGAGCGCAGTCGATGCAGCGCATCGGCGAGCATCGCGGGTGTGGTCAGGCGAAGGTTCGCAGCCGCCGAACGCGGGCGTACTGCCGGAGGCGACCACTAACGCTCGATCTTGGTGATCTTCAGCTTGCGGGCGGGGCCGCGCGGCACGGCGACCGTGACGGTCTCGCCGCGCTTGTGCCCGAGCAGGGCCTTGCCCACCGGCGACTCGTTGGACAGCTTGTTGTTCGAGGGGTCGGCCTCCGCCGAGCCGACAAGCTTGAACTTGGTCGACTTCTCGGTCTTCTGGTCCTTGACGTGCACGGTGGCGCCCACGCCGACGACGTCGGTGTCGACCGCCTTCGAGTCGATCACACGGGCGCTCGCCAGCCGCTCCTCGAGATCGGCGATCTGCTTCTCGAGCATGGCCTGCTCGTTCTTGGCGTCGTCGTACTCGGAGTTCTCCGAGATGTCGCCGAACTCGCGCGCCTCCTTGATCCGCTCCGCCACCTCGCGACGACGCTCGCCACGCAGGTACTCGATGCGGGTCTTGAGCTCCTCGAGACCCTCTTTGGTGAGAACTGTGTCGCGTGCGATCGCCATAAGAAAACCTCCGCGTGCGGAGCCGGAGGGACGCGCAGTCTAGCAAGGGGGTCTACGGCGACAAGAGGCGTCCGGATCAGGCTGCCAGCGGGGTCTCGTGACCTGCCAGCGCCCCCCACAGCTCGCGCGCGCGGTCCGTGGTCGGGGGTGTGACGAGGGGCTCGCGCTGTCGCCGGGTCAGGCCGAGGCGCTCGGCGTACCAGGGGTAGAACTTGCGCAGGTAACGGCCTGCCCGCTCCGTGCCCAGATGGTCCTCGGCGCAGCCGATGACCCACATCAGCTCGGCCGCCACCTCGGCGGCCGTGGGCTCGCCCGCGTAGGCACCCGTGAGGCGCCCGAAGCGCCATGGGTCGCCCAGCGCTCCGCGGGCCAGCATCACCGCGGCCGCCCCGCTCTCGTCGAAGGCCCGCAGCGCGCGGTCGTCGCTCGACAGGCCTCCCGAGAGGATCACCGGCACGGGAAGCGACTCCGCCAGTTCGCGGGCCAGCGCGTAGTCCGGCTCGCCCGCGTGCTGCTGTGAGGCGTGGCGAGGATGAAACGCGATCCCCGCCACACCGGCCTCGTCGGCGAGCCGGCGGGCCAGGGTCACGCCCTCGCGGCCGCCGGGCACCAGGCCGGGACGCAGCTTGACGGTCACCGGAAGGCCGCTGCCCTCGTGCGCCGCCCGGGCGAGGGCCACCGCCCGGTCCTGGTCCTCGAGCAGCGCCGAGCCCGCACCCGTCTTCATCACCTTTCGCACCGGGCAGCCCATGTTGAGATCGATCAGCTGAGCGCCCGCGCCGGCCACCATGGACGCCGCCTCGCGCATCACGCCCGGGTCGTGGCCGAACAGCTGCATCGACACCGGGTGCTCGTCGGGATGGATCCGCAGGAACTCCTTGACGGTGCGCTCGTTGCCGTGGGCGAGGCCGAAGCTGGAGACCATCTCGGAGACCACGAGGCCCGCGCCGAAGCGCTTGGCCTGGAGGCGGACGAACCAGTTGCCGATCCCGGCCAGCGGAGCGAGCACCACGCGGTTGGCGAGCGAGACGCCGCCGAGGGTCCAGGGGTCGGTGAGGGTGCGCATCTTTCCGTGGTGAACCGTAGCGCCGTCAACTGCGGCTATGAGGGGTCAGGTCAGGAGTCGGCTGAGGTCTTCGCTAAGCCGGCGGCGCCCTTTCGTGAGCATTCGGTGGGTAACGCGGATCGTGTGCCAGCCGGCGAGGAGGAGGCGTCGGTCGCGCTCGCGATCGGATTCGAAGGGCTCAGGTGCGTCGTGGAACTGGCGGCTGTCCAGCTCGATCACGAGCCGCTGTGCCGGCCACAGGCAGTCGGGCAGGTACATGGTGCCGTCCACGCTGAGCGACTCGTTCACACGCGGCCGCGGCAGGCCGAGTTCGTCCAGCAGCTCGATGAGCATCTCCTCCAGCTCGCTCTTGGTGACGGTGGCCCCTTCGCGTCGTCGCCCGAGGGCCTCCCGCACGACGGCCGAGCCGGCGCGGTTGGGGTAGCGCTCGAGCAGGTCGTCGAGCGAGAGGCGGTCCCACAGGCGCTGGACGTCGGCCTCGTTGATCATGCGCTCGATCTGGCGGGGCGTGGCGGTTGCGGCTTGGTCGAGGATGGTGCGGGGGACGGTGGTGGTGGGGATGCCGTGGTGGGTGGCGATCTCGTCGAACGGCAACGGCGAGCAATGAGGGAGTAGGGCCGTTCGGGGGCGGCGCCTTCGCTCCGTCGTGATGTGCAGCGGTGCGCTCTGGCCGCGCTTGAGGCCCCACAGCTCCGCGGCGGAGCGGTGGCTCAGGACGGCCCCGGGACCGCCGGCGAGTACGGCGGCCCACCAGCGGCCCTCCTTGGAGACCGCCCGGTGGCCCACCGCATAGACGCCCCAGTGGTAGGGGACCAGACGGCGACGGTTGACCCTGTGATCGATGGCACCCTTGCCGAGGCCGAGAGCGCGCAGCTGACGCCGATCGACCATGCCCTCCTGGCGCTCGGCAAGCGCCCCGATCGCCTTGTCGTAATCGACCGTGTGACATCCACCATGTATTTCATGGTCGATGTCACATGGTCGGGCGACGGCGTCCATACCGTCCCCATCGTGGCCCAGGGCGCGTTACGCCTCAGCACCTCGGCGTGACAACTCAGCTTCGGTTTCGCTCCCAGATCAGCTTCAGGCCCTTCAGGGTCAGCAGGTCGTCGACTTCGTCGACCTGGTCGCAGAACGGGGTGATCGCCGCGGCGTAGCCGCCGGTGGCGATCGTCGTGGCCTCCTCGGCGAGCTCCTCGCGCAGGCGGCCCAGGATCCCGTCGACCTGGCCGGCGTAGCCGTAGACGACGCCGGACTGGATCGCCTCCTCGGTCCCCTTTCCGATTGCGTGCTTGGGACGTTCGATCTCCACCCGGGGGAGCCGGGCGGCCCGGGCCGCCAGCGCCTCCAGCGAGATCTCGATCCCGGGTGAGATGACGCCGCCCAGGTACTCGCCGGCCGACGAGACCACGTCGTAGTTGATCGCCGTGCCGAAGTCCACGGCGATGCAGGCGCCCCCCACGTGGTCGTAGGCCGCGATCGCGTTGGTGAGCCGATCCGCGCCGAGCTCCTGTGGGCGGTCGATGCGGATCGGCATCCCGGTCTTCATCGAGGAGCCCACGAGCGCCCCGTGACCCGAGAAGTAGCGGGCGATCATCTGGTCGTACTCGTGCGCGAGCGTGGGCACGACCGACGAGACGATCACCCCGTCGGCGTCCGCCAGCCTCAGCTCCCGTAGCCCGAGCAGGCCGGCCAGCACGGTGGCCAGCTCGTCCGCCGTGGCGAAGCGGACCGTGGCGAAGCGCCAGTGCTCCACGAGCTCGTCCTCGCGGAACATGCCCACGTGGGTCTGGGTGTTGCCGACGTCGATGGCGAGCAGCACAGCCCGGCGATTATCGCCCGAGCGGTGAGCCGATGCGCACGAGGTTGCCGTCGGCGTCCACCACCGCGAACTCCCGCAGGCCGTAGTCCGTGCCCTCGGGCGAGCCGTGCAGACGGGGTATCCCCTCGCCCGGCAGGCCGACGGAGGAGAACTCGGCGAACAGCGCGTCCGCGTCGTCCACGTACAGGTAACAGCCGGAATCCGAGCGCCACGGATCCAAAGAGGCAGAGAAGAAGAAGTGCAGCGACACCCCGTCGCGAGCCACGATGAGGTACTCACGCGGCCACAGCCCAACCTCCTCAAAGCCCAGTCGTTCCCAGAAGGACCGCGTGGCCTCGAGGTCACGCGAGCCCAAGATCGGCGCAACCGACCAGCTCACGACGACAGCGGCGCGCCCATCGCGTGGAAGCCGCCGTCCACGTGCAGGATCTCGCCGGATACGGCGCGCGACAGGTCGGACAACAGAAAGAGCACGGCATCGGCAACAGCGGAGGGGTCGCCCGTGTCCCACCCCATGGGTGCCTGCTTTTCCCACAACGACGCCAGCTGATCGAAGCCCGGAATCCCTCCGGCCGCGGGCGTGTCCACCGGCCCCGCCGAGACCAGGTTGACCCGGATCTGATCCGCGCCGAGATCCCGCGCCAGATAGCGCGAGACCGACTCGAGCGCCGCCTTGGCCACGCCCATCCAGTCGTACACCGGCCAGGCCACGGTGGCGTCGAAGTCCATCCCCACGAGCGAACCGCCGCCGTCCATCAGGGGCGCGACGGTCTCGGCCAGCGCCTTGAACGAGTAGGCGCTCGTGCGGAAGGCAAGCTCGGCGGACTCCGGGGGTGCACTCATGAAGTTGCCGCCCAGGGCGTCGCCCGGGGCGAACGCGATGGCGTGCAGCGCTCCGTCGAGCCCGCCCCAGCGCGAGTTGAGCTCGCCCGCCAGCGCCTCGAAGTCCTCGGGGTTGTTCACGTCCAGCTCGAGGACGTCCGGCGGCTGGGGCAGCCGCGCGGCCGAGCGCTCCGTCATCCGTCGGGTGCGCCCGAAGCCGGTGAGCACGATCTCCGCCCCGGCCTCCTGGGCGCGCTCGGCCACGGCATAGGCGATGCTGCCCTTGGTGAGCACCCCCGTGATCAGGAGGCGCTTGCCGTCGAGCATCAGATCAGGACGGGCTGGGTGTCCGCCGGCCGCTCTTCCACGAGCGGCATGGTGTCACGTCGCCAGACGAGCTCGATCGTCGCCCGTGCCACGAGCTTCGAACGCTGGTTGACGATGCGCCAGCGGGTCTCCACCAGACCGTGGCCCTCGTCGAGCCCGGTCGTGCCCGTGATTTCACCCTCCACGTGCAGCGTGTCGCCGATCTTCACCGGCTGCTTGAACACGGCGTCCCCCACGCGCCGCAGCGCGACGATGCGGTCGGGATCGAAGGGCATCAGCCCCGAGGCGTAGGAGAGCACCAGCAGGCCGTGGGCGATGCGCTCGCCGAAGCGGCTGCCGGCCGCCCACTCGGCGTCGGTGTGCTGAGGATGGGTGTCCCCGGTGAGCGTGGCGAAGGCGGTGATGTCCGCCTCGCCGATCGTGCGCCCGCGGCTCACGTAGCGCTCGCCCACGGTGAGCGCGTCGAAGTCCTTCTCGAACGTGGTCACGGGGAGGTGGCCCCCTTCGCGGGCCGGATCTCGCGGGATCCGCGGCGCCACTGGCGCCCGCCCATTCGCTCGCGCAGCGCGCGCATGAACTCGCGGGCGGCGCGCATGTGGCCCTCCTCCGAGGGATGGAAGCCGTCTTCGCCGAAGGTGGAGCGCTCGTGGGCGGCGGGATGGTCGAAGCCCTCCAGCAGGACCACGCCGTGGCTGAGCGCGACCTTGCGGGCAGCCGCGTTGAACACCTCCATGCCCTTCTCCACGCGTGCCCGCGAGCGCGGGCGCAGGTCGAGGAAGCGGGAGATGTCGGGGTACGTGGCCGACATGATCTCGGCGTCGGGAGCCTCGCGGCGCAGCCGGCGGAACATGCGCGACAGCCGGTGGGCGTACTCGCCCGGGTCGGGGCGGGTGGACTCGAGCACGTCGTTGGCTCCACAGACGAGCGTGATCAGATCGGGCTCGAACGCCAGCGCCGGCGTGAGTTGCTCGCGCTCGACGTCCGCGCTCGTGGCCCCCACCACCGCCAGGTTCTCGTAACGCACGCCCGGCCCGAGCTCGCGGGCGAGCACGTCCGGCCAGCGGGGCTCGTCCGGATCGAGTCCGGCCGAGAAGCTGTCCCCCAAGGCGACATAGACGGTCACAGCGGGATGTTCCCTCCGGCGTTCCCGTACTCGCGGCCGTGGGACAGCGCCGCCAGCGCGCCGGCCAGCCGGCGACGCGTGTCGGCCGGCTCGATCAGCTCGTCGATGTGGCCGCCGCTGGCCGCCACCGCGGCCGTCACGTGACCGTCCGCATAGTCGGCGGCCAGACGGTCGCGCTCGGCCTCGGGATCGTCGGCGGCCGCGATGTCGCGCTTGTTGACGATGGTCACGGCCTGCTTGGGTCCCATGATTCCGATCTCCGCGTCGGGCCAGGCGAGCGCCAGGTCGGCGCCCAGGTCCTTGGAGTTCATTGTGATGAATGCGCCGCCGTAAGCCTTTCGGAGCACGACGGTGACCTTCGGCACAACGGCCTCGGCGAAGGCGTGCAGCAGCTTCGCCCCCTGACGGATCACCCCGAGACCCTCCTGCTTGGTCCCGGGCAGGTAGCCCGGGGTGTCCACCAGCACCACGAGCGGCAGCCCGTACGAGTTGCAGATGCGCACGAACTTCGCGCCCTTCTGGGATGCGTCGGCATCGATCACGCCTCCCAGATACCACGGCTGGTTGGCGATCACACCCACCGGGCGGCCGTCGATCCGGCAGAAGCCGGTCACGATGTTGCGCGCCCAGCGCTCCGACATCTCGAGCATCGCGCCGTCGTCGACCACCGAGCGGATCACGTCGCGCACGTCGTAGACCTGGCGCTGGGACTCGGGCACGAAGGTCGACGGATCCACCGACGGCACCATGGCCGGGCCGCCGTGGGGCAGATCGTCGCCCGAGCTCTGGGGCAGATGGCCCAGGAGGTCGCGCGCGAGCCGCGTGGCGTCGAGATCGTCGCCGGCCACGAACTGGCAGACGCCGTTCTTCGAGTGCACGCGCGGGCCGCCGAGCTCGGTGGCGTCCACCTCCTCGCCCATGACCTCCTTCACCACGCCCGGACCGGTGAGGAACATCGCCGACTGCTCGGTCATGATCACGAAATCGGTGAGGGCGGGCGAGTACGCGCCGCCGCCCGCCGAGACGCCGGTGATGATCGAGATCTGCGGCACCTTGCCGGACAGGCGGACGCTCTCGCGGAAGATGCGGCCGTAGCCGCCCAGCGCGGCGATGCCGTCGTCCATCCGGGCCCCGCCCGAGGCCACGAAGCCGATCACCGGAGCGCCCGCGCGCCCGGCCAGCTGCATCACGCGCACGATCGTGTCCGCGTGGGCCGCGCCGAGCGAGCCTCCCGCGAAGGTCTGATCCTGGGCGTAGCAGTACACGGGACGGCCGGCCACGGTTCCCGGCGGCGCCCACGACTCCGTCGCCCGGGCGCATCCGCTTGGACTCGCGCTGCGGGAGCACGGTCGAGCGGATCACGTGCAGGGAACCGGGGTCGCAGAGCGCCTCCAGGCGCTCGTGGGCGGTAAGGGTGCGCGGCTCTTCGATTGCGGCAGCGGCGTGGCGACCGTTCGTCGAGCGACGATCCATCGTCCTCTCAGCAAGGGCGCTCATGAAGCCTCCAGGCACAGCACGGCGTTGTGGCCCCCGAATCCGAATGCGTTCGAGATACCGATTGCGCGCACCTCTCCGTTCTGGAGCGGGCGCGCCTCGTTGGGCACGTAGTCGAGATCGAGACCCTCGTCGGGCTCTTCGTAGTTCAGGGTCGGAGGAGCGATGCGGTCGCGCAGGGCCAGCAGCGTGGCGATGGCCTCCACCGCGCCCGCGGCTCCCAGCAGATGCCCGATGGCCGACTTGGTCGAGCTCACCGGCAGGCCGGCGGCGATGTCCTCGCCGAGCGCGGTCTTGATCGCGTTGGTCTCCGAGCGGTCGTTGAGCGGCGTCGAGGTGCCGTGGGCGTTGACGTACACCAGGTCCTTGGCCTCGATATCCGCGTCCTTCAGAGCCAGCTCGATCGCCTTGGCCGCGCCGCGGCCGGTCGGGTCGGGAGCGGTCAGGTGATGCGCGTCCGAGGTGGAGGCGTATCCGCGCAGGTAGCCGAGGATGCGCGCGCCGCGCTCCTTGGCGGCTTCCTCCTCCTCGAGCACGAGCACCCCGGCGCCCT
Organism: uncultured Thermoleophilaceae bacterium; assembly: GCA_963751105.1. Taxonomy (GTDB): domain Bacteria; phylum Actinomycetota; class Thermoleophilia; order Solirubrobacterales; family Thermoleophilaceae; genus JACVRW01. The sequence continues at coordinate 2,501,625 of CAVVTG010000002.1, forward strand.
CGCCCATCACGAAGCCATCGCGGCGGCGGTCGAACGGGCGAGAAACGCCCGAGTCCGACAGCGCGTCCATGCGGCCGAACGCGGCCGTGGCCAGCGGCGTGATCGCCGCCTCGCTGCCGCCGGTCACGACGCGGTCGGCGTCGCCGTAGCGAATGAGCCGCTCGGACACGCCGATCGCGTGCGCCCCGGCCGCGCAGGCCGAGACGGTGCCGAAGGACTGACCGCGCAGATTGTGCTTCATGGCCACGACACCCGAGGCGGCGTTGGCCATCAGCAGCGGGATGGACAGGGGCGAGATCTTGTCCGCGCCCTGATCGCGCAGCACCACGTGCTGGCTCTCGAGCGTGCCGATCCCCCCGATCCCGGTCCCGATCACACAGGCGCTGCGGTCGGGATCGCCCGGCGGTCCGTCCTCCCAGCCCGCGTCCTCGAGCGCCTCCTTGGCGGCGGCGAGCGCGAACTGGGTGAAGCGGTCCGAGCGGCGCGCCTCCTTCACCGAGAGGTGCTCCTTGGGCTCGAACTCCGAAGCACGGCCGTAGCCGTCCTCGATCCCGGACACCCCGGCGCTCCAGCGCTCGTGCAGGGTGCGGGCGCCGACGCCCAGGGGCGTGACCGCGCCAACTCCGGTTATGACGACGGTCCGCGTCATCCGAGCTTCGACATCACCAGATCGACGGCCTGACGGACGGTCGTAACGCCTTCCATGTCCTCGCCCTTGAGCTGCACGCCGTAGTCGTCTTCGACGATCTGGGCGAGCTCGACGAGGTCGAGAGAGTCCACGTCCAGGGCCTCGAACTCGGCGTCGGGGCCGATCTGGTCCGGCTCGGCGCCGAACTCCTCGAGAGCCTTGAACACTCGGCTCTCGATCTCCTCACGTGTTGCTGTGGCTGCCATTGGTCTCCTTGTTCGTTCGTTTCCGAGACCGCCTAGGCGGTCAGTCCTCCGTCGACGGTGAGGCACACGCCGGTCACGTACGCGGCGCCGTCCGACGCCAGGAAGCGCACGCACTCGGCCACCTCATCCGGTGTGCCCGCCCGGCGGGCCGGCACGTGTTCGAGCAAGTTCTTTCCGATGCCCTCGGTCATGTCGGTCTCGATCAGGCCGGGGGCCACCGCGTTGACGGTCACACCGCGGCGCGCCACCTCGGCGGCCACGGTCTTGGTCATGGCAACGAGGCCCGCCTTGGAGGCCGCATAGTTGGCCTGGCCGGGGTTGGCGCGCACGCCGCCGACGATCGAGGCGATGTTGACCACGCGGCCGTAGCGGGCCTTGATCATCGGGCGCAGCGCCCGGCGCGTGAGCCGGAAGGCGGCGTTGAGGTTGGTGTCAATCACCCTGGCCCAGTCGTCGTCGTCGATCTGGGGCGACAGGCCATCGGCGCGCACGCCGGCGTTGTTGACCAGCACGAGCACGGGCCCGTACGCCTCCTCGAGCGCCTCGAACAGCGCGTCGGCGGTGTCCGGATCGGCGATGTCGCCCTGTAGGGCCCTGGCGCGACCGCCCGCCTCGGTGATCTCGGCGACGACGGCGTTGGCCGCCTCGTCGTCCGTGCGGTAGTTGACGCCCACGGGCCAGCCCTCGGCCGCGAGTTGCTTGGCGATCGCCGCGCCGATGCCGCGCGAGCCGCCCGTGACGAGCGCGCTGCCTGCGGGGCGTCCATTCGAGGAGGTCATGGCGCCCACTCGATCACCCCCGCGCCCCAGGTGAAGCCGGCGCCGAAGGCCGCCATCAGAACGTTGTCGCCGGGCTCGAGCATTCCGCGCTCGCGCGCGTCGCACAGGGCGATCGGAAGGGTGGCCGACGAGCTGTTGCCGTAGCGGTCGATGCAGTCGATCACGCGCGACTCGTCTATTTCGAGCTTCTCCGCCACCGCGCGCAGGATCCGGATGTTGGCCTGGTGGTAGACGAACAGGTCGATGTCGTCGAGCGACAGCCCCGCGAGGTCGATGGCCTCGAGCGTGGACTCGGACATACGCTGCACCGCCGCCTTGAAGGTGTCGTGGCCCTGCATGCGGATGATCTTCTCCTCGTGAGAGGCCCGGATCGAAGGGCCGCCCAGGCCGTCGCAGTGCAGGACGATGTCGCCGATCTGGCCGCCGGCGCCGTTGGCCGGCGCGACCACGGCCGCGCCCGCGCCGTCGGCGAAGATCGCCGAGGTGCCGCGGTCGGAGCGGATCGATGAAGCGGCTCAGCACGTCCGCGCCGATGACCAGCACGTGGTCGGCCCGTCCGCCCTCCACCTGCGAGGTGGCGAGCGAGAGCGCGGACAGGAAGCCGGTGCATGCGGCGCCCACGTCCATCGCTCCGGCGCGGTGGGCGCCCAGCTCGGTGGCCACGAGCGGGGCGGCGTTGGGCAGGATCTCGTCGGGCGAGACCGTCGCGAGCAGCACCAGGTCGAGGTCACCGGCGTCGATACCCGCGGACGCCAGGGCCTGCCGCCCGGCGGCGGTGGCCAGGGTGACCACGTTCTCGCCCTCGGATGCCCAGGGACGCTGCTGGACACCGGTGCGGTGGACGATCCACTGCTCGGTAACGCCGGCGCCCTCGGCGATGACGTCGTTGCCCACCAGCCGGTCGGGCACGACCATCTCGACCGACGCCATCGCGGCCGGCCGCAGGATGCGCTCGACGCGTCGTGGCCTGGTGGCCACGGTGCCGGCAGTACGGCTGAAGCGAGGCTCAGGCACCGGCGGTCTCCATGGCGAGCGGGGCCTCGGCCTCGACCCCGTCGAGGGACTTGCGCACGAGGTTCGTGAGCACACGGCCGGGCCCGGTCTCGACGTAGCGCTCGGCGCCGCGGCCCTCGAGCGCGCGCATGACCTCCAGCCAGCGCACCGGGCTCGTGATCGCCTCCACCAGTCGCAGGCGGACGTCGTCGAAGGGCTCGGCCGTGACGCAGGAGAACACCGGCACGTTGGGCTCGGACACCTCGGCCTCGTCGACCAGGGCGCGGAAGGGCTCCACGGCCGGCTCCATGAGCGGGGAGTGGAAGGCGCCGGCCACGGGAAGGCGCTTGGCGCGGACCTTGCGCTCGGCCAGGGCGGCCTCGGCCTCGTCGAGTGCTGTGGTGGCGCCGGACAGCACCAGCTGATCGGGCGCGTTGTCGTTGGCCATCGAGAGCCCGGCGGCCTCGGCCACCTCGTGGATCGGGGCGCGGTCGCCCCGGGCGCGGACGGCGATCATCCCGCCGTCACCGGTCTGCTCCGCGGCCTCCTGCATCAGGCGCCCGCGGGCCGTGACCAGGCGCAGGCCGTCCTCGGGGGAGAGCGCCTCGGCGGCCACCAGGGCGCCGATCTCGCCGAGCGAGTGTCCCGCCATCAGGTCGGGCTCGATGCGGCCGCGCAGCTGCTCCCAGCCGGCCAGCGCCGCGCAGAAGATGGCGGGCTGGGCCCAGCGGGTGCCGTCGCCGGCGCGCTCGAAGACGTCCGCGCCGGCTTCGTCCAGAACCTGCTCGAGCAGATCCGGCCGGTGGCGCTCGACGCTGTCGCGCATGTCGTCGGTCTGACTGCCCTGCCCGGGAAAGAGCAGCGCGGTGAGTGAAGCTTGAGCCATACATAGAACCTTTCTCCGGCGGGCCCGCCCTGTTACCCGGCCCTGCAAGCTACCCCCCGACCGGGGGGTCGCCCCGGGTGAGCCGGGGGGTGAACCGCGGCTCAGGCGGTGAGGCCCAGGCGCTCGGCCCGCTGAACGGCCTCGGCCCGGTTGCGCACGCCGAGCTTGCGATACAGCGCGCTCGTGTGCTCCTTGACCGTGTGCGGCGACAGGAACAGCCGCTCGGCGATCTCCTTGTTGGTGGCCCCGCCGGCCATGTGCGAGAGAACCTCCCGCTCGCGCTCGGACAGCGGAGCGGAGGGCTGTTCGGCCCGCGGGGCGAACACGGTCATGCCCTTGCCCACCATCCGCACCGCCATGGCCACGTCGTGGGCCGACCAGTCCTTGGACACGAAGCCCGACGCGCCGGCGGCCTTCGCCGCCTGCGGCGAGATCCAGCCCGCGCCGGAGATCAGCAGCACGCGCGTGCGCGGAGACTCGCGCCGAATCGCCTCACAGAGCTCGGCGCCGGACTCCTCCCCCAGGAAGAGATCGACGAGGGCCACGTGCGGCTCGTAGCGGCGCGCCATCCCGAGCGCCTCCTCGACGCTCGTGGCGGTCAGGCAGCGCTCCACCCACGGCTGCTCGGTGAGCAGCAGCCGGAAACCCCAATGCACCACGTCGTGGTCGTCCACCACCAGCACGCGCAGGTTTCGCTCCGGGCTCACTCGCCGTCCTCATCTTCGTTCAGCGGCACCACGAGCCGCACGCGCCACTCGGAGTCGTTCTCCGGGCCGAACTCCACCAGCGCGCCGCGCTCGAGCGCCTCCACCGCCGCCAGGCGCAGGCCCATGCCGGTGCCGCGGGAGCTGGGTTGACGCCCGTCGTTTCGGACCTCCAGCACGAACGTGCCGGCGCTGCGGCCCACGGACACCCGGACGCTCGCCGGCTCGGCGTGCTTGTCGGCGTTACGCAGTGCCTCGGCGAGCACCGACTGGGCCAGCGCCTCGACCTCGCCGGGCACCTCCACGCCCTCCGGCCAGTCGAGCTCGAGGGGCAGGTCCTTGTAGTGGCGCCCGAGCCGCGCCAGCTCGTCGCGCAGGGTGGCGCCGGTGTCCAGGGTGGGCGGCGCCAGGGGCCGGGCCAGGGCTTCGCGCAGGTCGACCAGCGCCGCCTGCATCTCCTCGGCGCAGCGCCTGCGCGCCTCGTCGGAGAGCCCGTGCTCCGACCCCAGCACGAGCGACACCCCGAACAGCCTCTGCACGACGCGGTCGTGGATCTCGCGCGCCAGGTCGATGCGGGCCTGGAGCAACCGGGCGCGGCCCTGCTGATTGGTGGCGATCCGAACGCTCGCGGCCAGCGCGGCGGTCTTGCCGAGCGTCCAGAGCGAGTGGCGCTCGTCATCCGTCAGCTCGAAGCGGGCGCCACCGCGGTCGGCGAAGATCACGCCCAGCCAGCGACCGGCGGCGGCCACCGGCGTGCAGGTGAGCGTCTCCACGCCGTCGAAGCGGGCGTAGCGCTCGGGGATCCAGCGCCCCAGCTCTCCTGTGACCTCCACCACGCGGTCCTCGGAGAGCGCCACCTGCGCGATGGGCGTCTCCTCGAGGGTTCCGTACACCTCGTTCAGGAGCCACTGCTCGATGCCGTGGCTGCCCACAGGCACCACGAGCTGGCGCACGTCGTCGTAGAGCAGCATCACCGCGCGCGTCATCGAGGTCATGCGACAGAGCGCCTCGCACAGCCGGTCGTAGAACGCGCCGCCCACCGGATCCGGTGAGCCGTCGACGGCGCCGAGCAGCTCGACGATCACTTCCAGGGCGTCGGTGCGTGGCGAAAGAGTGTGGCCCTCGGCCATCCTTTGGATAAAGCTACTGGGCCGTGGCCGCTAGGCCGGCTGGAGCGACAAGCGCAGCGTCTGCTCGGACGTGAGCGAGATCTCGCGCGTGTACCCGCACGCGCGACAGCTGCACTGGGCGGCGCCCTCGAAGTCGTCGACTCGCAGCGACCATTCCACGTCGCCGGAGAGGCACGCGCGACAGGCCAGGGCCGCTGCCACGAGCGACGGGTCGTCGTCGCCCCGGAAATTCGCGAGCTCGAGGTTGCACTCCTCCATGTGTCTACCGTTCCGCCGCCGGCACGCGGTCGGAACATCGCACGCCGCACAAACCCCCGCTTGGGGGGTCAGAAGGGCCCGACACGGCGGACGGGCTGGTCGCTCACCGCCGCCAGCCGCGCGGCCAGTCGGGTGCCGTCGGGGAGCTCGAGCCCCGGCTCGAGCTCGAGCAGCGGCTCGAGCACGAAGCGACGGCTCGTGACCTCCGGGTGAGGCAGGGACAAGCGCTCGGACCGGTACTCGAGCTCGCCCAGCAGCAGCACGTCCACGTCGATGGGACGCGGCCCGTGGCGAGGTCCGCCGGGCCGGCGACCCAGCTCGTGCTCCACCTTCTTGCAGGCGTCGAGCAGCTCCTCGGGGGCGAGCGACGTGCGCACGGCGAGGCACGCGTTGAGGAAGTCGGGCTGGTCGAGCAGCTCGCCCTGGGGCGCCGTCTCCCAGGCGGAGCTCGACGCGACCACCTCCACCCCGTGCGCCGAAAGCGCCTCGCGAGCGCGCCGCAGGTTCAGCTCCCGCTCGCCGACGTTCGAGCCGAGGCCGAGGTAGCCGGTGCGGGTCGAGCTCGGGCTCAGACCTCTTTCCACACCTCGACCGAAACTTCGTCCACGGGCAGCGGGATGGGTGGCTCGGGCTTGGCAGCCTTGACCCGGACGGACTCGGCGCCGAAACGGTCGATCAGCCGGTCGGCCACCGCGGAGCAGAGGCGCTCGAGCGTCTTGTACGAGCGCTCCTGCGCGGCCAGGGCCACCTGCTCACAGACCTCGCCGTAGTCGATCGTGTCCTCCACGCGGTCCGTGACCGTGGCGTCGCAGTCGTCGAGCTCGAAGGAGATGTCGAACACCAGCCGCTGGCCCAGCTCGCGCTCGGCGTCGCTCACTCCGTGGCGGGTGTAGAGGGAGAGGCCGGTGATGTCGATCGAGACGGCCGGCGAGCTCGAGGCGCGCTCCTCGTCGCCGAGCCCGTCGTCGCCGAGGTCGTCGAACTCCTCGTCGTGCTCCCCCGGCTCCCAGGTCACGGCGCCACCGTAGCAGCGGCCACCGCGAGCGCATCGACCACCGGAGCCACGTCGTGCACACGGAAAATCGTGGCTCCTCGCTCGAGGGCGAGCACGTTGGTGGCGATGGTTCCGGGCAGTCGCTCGGCCTCCGGCCTGCCCCCGGCCAGCCGGCCGAGGAAGCTCTTGCGCGAGCTGCCGATCACCACCGGCCGGCCGATGGCCACGATCTCGTCCAGGCGGCGGATGAGCTCCAGGTTGTGCTCGACCGTCTTGCCGAAGCCGATGCCGGGATCGAGCCAGACGCGCTCCTCTGCTACGCCCTCGGCCACCGCGAAGGCCAGCCGCTCCTCGAGGAACGCCTTGACCTCGCCCACCACGTCGTCGTAGCGCGGATCGCGCTGCATGGTGCGGGGCTCGCCCAGCATGTGCATCAGGCAGCAGCCGGCGCCGCGCTCCGCCACCAGGCCGGCCAGATCGGGGGCGAAGCGAAAGGCCGACACGTCGTTGACCAGCTCAGCGCCTGCGTCGAGCGCGGCGCGCGCCACCTCGAGCTTGGTGGTGTCGATCGACACCCGCAGCCCCGCGGCCGCCAGGCGCTCGACGACGGGAGCCACGCGGGCGGTCTCCTCACCCGCGTCCACGGGCTCGGCGCCGGGCCGGGTGGACTCGCCGCCGACGTCGAGGATCGCGGCGCCCTCCCCCGCCAAACGCAGCCCGTGCTCCACGGCGGCGTCGGCGTCGAGGAACAGGCCGCCATCCGAGAACGAGTCGGGGGTCACGTTCACGATGCCCATCACGGCGAAGGGGCGCATCGGCGGAAGTATCGTGCCCCGCCGTGCCCTTCTCCTTCGAAGCCGTGATCTTCGACAACGACGGCCTCCTGCTCGACACCGAGATGGCCTGGACGCGGGCCGAGGAGGATCTGTTCGAGCGCTACGGCCGGGAGTTCACGATGGAGCACAAGCGCTCTCTGCTGGGCAACGCCAAGTCCGTGGCCGAGTCGAAGCTCGAGGCGATGCTGGGGCTGCCCGGAGAGGGCCGGCGGCTGCTGGACGAGCTGGAGGAGCTGGTGATGGAGGAAGCGCTGGCCGGAGTGCCGCCGCGACCCGGGGCGGTGGAGCTTCTCGAGTCGGCTGTGCGGGCCGGGCTGCCGGTGGGGCTGGCCTCAAACTCCTCGCGGGCGTTCGTCGAGCGCACCATCGGCGTGTCCGGCATCGATCTGACGAGCTTCGGCGTGCTGGTGACCTCCGACGAGGTCGAGCACCCCAAGCCGGCGCCCGACCTGTACCTGGCGGCCTGCTCCGCGCTGAAGGTCGATCCCGCCCGCTCGGCGGCGCTCGAGGACTCGCAGCCGGGCATCAGCTCCGCCCGGGCCGCCGGGCTGTTCGTGATCGGGGTGCCCTACTTCGAGGACCAGACGCTCGAAGGCGCCTCGCTCCTGGTTTCTTCCCTGGCCGACCCGAGCGTGGCCGAGGCGCTCGGTTTGGGCGCGTGATCTCTGGGCGCCGAATGCGCGGCCCCGAGGCGTAGGCTCGGTGTCCATGACGAGCGTCGTCGAGGCCGCCGCGACCGTCGCTCCGATCGCGGCCGCGAATGCGGACCGAAGCGAGCGCGCCCGGCAGCTCGAGCCCGAGGTGGTGGCGGCGCTGCGCGAGGCGGATCTCTTTCGCCTGTGCGTGCCGGCCGGACTCGGCGGCATGCAGGCGTCGCCGCGCGAGCTGGTCGAGGCCGTGGAGACGCTCGCCCGCAGCGACGCCAGCGTGGCCTGGGTGCTGGCCGTGACGGCCACGAGCGGCCTGCTGGCGGCCTACCTCGACGAGAGCACGGCCGCCGAGGTCTACGGTAACCCCGGAGTGGCGGTGGGGGGCGTGTTCGCCCCGCGCGGGCAGGCGGTGCCGGACGGCGACGCGCTGAAGGTGAGCGGCCGCTGGACCTTCGCCAGCGGGTCCACGTTCTGCGACTGGCTGCTCGGCGGCTGCACGATCGAAGACCAGCAGCCGCGGCTCGTCCTGTTCCCGCGCGACGGCGTGGAGGTTCACGACACCTGGACCGTCTCCGGCCTGCGGGCCACCGGCAGTCACGACTTCAGCGTCGACGGCGTACGGGTTCCCGCCGGCCGCGCCGCCGGCGTGGTGGGCACGCCCCCTCGCGACGACGGTCCGCTGTACGCCTTCCCTCTCTTCGGCCTGCTCGCGCTGGCCATCGCAGGCGTGTCGCTAGGCATCGCCCGCGGAGCCCTCACCGACGTGATGGCGTTCGCCGCCGCCAAGCGGCCCGAGGGCAGCGCGCGGCTGCTCGGCGAACGCGCGACCGTGCAGGCCGAGATCGCACGCGCCGAGGCCGGCCTGCGTGCGGCCCGGGCACTGCTCATGGACGAGATCGACCAGGCCTGGGAGCTGGCCCGCGGCGGTGGGGAGGTCAGCGTGGACACCCGGATGTCGCTGCGGCTGGCGGCCACGCACGCCACGCGCGCATCACGTGACGTGGTGGACCGTGCCTGGGACGTGGCCGGCGGATCGTCGCTGTACGAGAGCGGGCCCTTCGCCCGCCGCTTTCGCGACGCTCACGCCGCGAGCCAGCACATGCTGGTGGCGCCGGCCAGCTGGGAGCTCACGGGGCGCCTGTTGCTCGGTGTGCCCACGGACACCGGTCAGCTCTAGCGCGCCTTCCTTGGCTCGCTACGCCGTCGCCCGTTCGCTCAGCTCGCCCTCGGCGGCCATGGCCTGGGCCAGCCGCGCGAACTCCGCAGCGGCCGGCCGCCGGGCCTGGGCCGCCACCAGCTCGAGCTCGAACGAAGGAGGGCGATCGAGGGCGACCAGCCGCACTCCGCGGACGCTCGACACCGCCGCGCAGCGAGCGGTGAGGCCGACGGCGGCGCCCGAGCGCACGGCGGTCTCCCAGGCCATCGGACCATGCGGATCGGGCACCGTTCGGGGCTCGAAGCCGGCCGACCGGCAGAGCTCGACCACGGCGCGGTTGTAGCCGGGCCCGTCGCGCGCGTCGACGAGCGCCAGCTGCTGCGTGCGCAGGTCGGTCAACGGCATCGAGGCACGCGCCGCGAACGGATGCGAGTCCGCCACCGCGACCACCGCCGGGATGCCGAGAAGAGGCTCGTGGACGAGCCCGCGATCGGGCTCGGGACAGAAGCCGATCACCAGGTCGAGCTCGCCGCGCGACAGCGCCCGCACGAGGGCTCCCGACGAGTCCTGACGGGCCCGCACCCTCACCGCGGGGCGGCGCCGTGCGTGCTGGGCCAGGATCGCCTGGGCGACGTAGTGCACCCCGGGCGAGACTCCGAGCCGCAGCTCACCCCGCTCGCCGCGCGACCAGGTCCGGGCCAGCTCGTCCACGGCCTCGGCCGCCGCCACGGCCGCCCGGGCGTCCACGAGCAGCTCTGCCCCCGGCTCGGTGAGCGCCACGTGTTTACGCGAGCGCTCGAACAGCTCCACCCCGAGCTGGAGCTCGAGCCTCTTGATCTGCTGGCTCAGGGCCGGTTGCGCGACGCCGAGCCGCTCGCTCGCGCGGCCGAAGTGAAGCTCGTCGGCGAGCGTGGTGAAGGACCGCAGCAGGCGCGGGTCCGGTCTCATGCACGTAGCTTATTAGCGCAGGTCCGTCCGTATTTCGCGCGTGGGCGGGCTCGCTCTACCCTGGCCCGTCCATTGCGGACCCTTCTCCGGCACACCCTCGTACTGATCACGCTTGCGCTCGCGGCGGCCGCCGGCTGCGGCGGCGAGGACGAGGACGAGAGCCCAGCCTCCGCCGCGCCCGCCGCGCGGTCCGAGAGCTCCGAGGGCGGCACTCCCGCCCCGCCTCCGGACGCGGGCACGCAAACCGGCCACGCGGGCGACCGGCCGGAAAGGGTCGAGGTGCCTGAGTCCGACGAGAGCCCACCCGAGGCGACCGTCCTGCTCAGGTCGGCCGGCGGACGGACGCTCGCGCGCATCGCCGGCCGCGGGGAAGGCGAGGAAGGCGCAGTGACCCTCAGCGCGCCGGAGCTGCGCGGCACCACGGTGGGGACCGACCACGACGGCGGCGTGGCCCGGGTGAGGGTGTCCATCCGCGAGGAGATCCGCTGCGGCTCGGGAATCCGCCTGCGGACGCGCTACTTCCCGCCGCCCCAGGTCGAGCGCATCCGCTCGACACCCGGTGCGCTGCTGCCCACCAGGAAGACCCGGTCCGTGCCGATCGAGCTCAGCCTCGCCCGCTGCCGGGAGACGCCGGAGCAGATTCGCGGCGAGCTGTGGGGAGAGGCGATCAACGGCTCCGGTCTCGAGGCGGTCACCTCGCACATTCCCTTCACCTGGTCGCCCTGAGCCGTCGTCAGGCCAGACTCAGTCGGCCCAGAAGCCCTCGACCATCTCGGCGTCCTTGTTGTCGGTGTTGGGCGCCCCGAAGGCCAGCAGCTCGGCGCCCTCCGGCCCGGCCTCCATGCCCCGGGCCACCGATCCGGGGACGCGCAGGGCATCGAGCTCGCGGAGCTCAACCGTCTCGTCCTCGAGCGTGAAGCGAGCGCTGCCGCTGAGCACGACGTAGACCTCCTCCTGCTCGCTGTGGCGGTGGCCGAACGGCAGGCGGAAGTCCGGGCTCATCCGGTAGTAGCTGATGCCGCCCTTCTCCATCCCGAGCGGGTTGCGCGCGAAGCGTGACTCGATGCCCTCCAACCCGTGCTTGGGGGCCAGGTCCTCTACGTCCTGCTTGAGATTCAGATGAGTGAAGTCGGCCATGGTGGTGCCTCCTCGATCGGCTGTCGAGCGCACGTTATTGGCCTCCCGGGGCGGCCGTATTGTAAGAACGCGACCGTGGGACGCACGCCGGCGGACTACGCCGCCGAGTCCGGCCAGCCCAGCTCGGCCTGAATGCGCTTGGGCAGCCCGTCGACGACCAGGTCGTAGGAGTCCTCGACCATGTCGATCACCATCCGGTCGGGCAACGAGCCGTCCAGTGTCACCGTGTTCCAGTGCCGCTTGTTGAGGTGGTAGCCGCCCCGAATGCAGCCGTGCGCGGCGCGCAGCTCCTGAGCAAGGCCGGGCTCGCACTTGAGGCTGATCTCGAGCGGCTTGCCGGCCAGGCTGGAGAGGGCGAACACCTTGCCCCGCACCTTGAACACCGACAGCCCCTCCCTGAAGGGAAACTCCTCGCCGGCACCCGGGAAGCTCAGGCAGTGGGAGCGAAGGCGGGCCGCGCTCAGCACGAGGCAGATGCTATTGCCCGGCGCTACCGTGCGGAGGCCGTGAGCACGTTCCGGATCATCGTCATGCCGTACGAGCTCGGACGGCTTCGTGACGGCGTTGGCCGCGGACCCGAGCGCCTGCTGGAGCTGGGCGCCGAGGACGCGCTGGGCGCCGCCGGCGCGGAAGTCGGCACGGACGTTCTCGAGTTCACCGGCCGCTACTCGAGCGAGGTGAACACGAGCTTCGACCTGATCGCCCAGATGTCGGACCGGGTGGCTGCCGCGCGCGCCGCGGACGAGTTCCCCGTTGTGCTCTCCGGCAGCTGCTTCGCCGCGGTGGGGGTCATGGCCGGGCTCGAGGAGGCCTCGCCGGGAGTGGTCTGGTTCGACGCGCACGGCGACTTCAACACCCCCGATTCGACGGTCTTCGGCTACTTCGACGGGATGGGCACGGCGATCCTCACCGGCGAGGCCTGGCCCTCGATGCGGGCCTCCGTCCCCGGCGCGGGCCCGATCTCGCAGGACGCCCTGGTGCTTGCCGGTGCTCGCGACTTCGACGAGGGCGAGGAGAGGCGACTCCGCGAATCGCGGATCGTCCACCTGGCGCCCGCGCAGCTCGATGACGGCGCCGCTCTCGTGGAGGCGGTGGAGGCGATCGGCCCGTCCGGCCTCTACCTGCACGTCGACCTGGATGTGCTCGACCCCGAGGACGGCCGGGCCAACATCTACAGCTCGCCCGGCGGCGTGCGGGCCAAGCGGCTCGAGGCGCTCGTCGGCGAGCTGCTCGACCGCTTCCCCGTCAGAGCGATGTCGCTGACGGCCTACGACCCGGAGGCCGACAGCGAGGGCAAGGTGCCACGGGTGGCGATGCGTCTTCTGCGTCGCCTGGCCGAGTCCCGTTCCAGCGCGCGGTGAACGTGGCGGGACCACTGGGCGCGGAGGTCGACTGGACGCCGGCCAGGCCACCGTCGCGCGGACCCCTGCGGGGCACGCACGTCCTGCTCCGGCCCGTCGACGCCGCCGCGGACGCCGAGCCGCTGCACGCCGCCTCGCACCCCCCGCAGGGGGACCTCGCGATCTGGACCTACCTTCCCTACGGCCCGTACGGGAGTCCCGGCGAGCTGCGCGAGTTGCTCGACTGGGCCGAGAGCTCGGAGGACCCGCTCTTCTACACGCTGGCGCCCCTGCCGGACGAGCGTCCGGCAGGCCTGGCCTCCTACCTGCGAATCACACCCGAGTTCGGCGTCATCGAGATCGGCCACATCTGGTTCGGAACGCACCTGCAGCGCACGACGGCCGCGACCGAGGCCATCTACCTGCTGGCGCGCCACGCATTCGACGAGCTCGGCTATCGCCGCCTCGAGTGGAAGTGCAACGCGCTGAACGCCGCCTCCCGCCGAGCCGCCGACCGCTTCGGCTTCAGCTTCGAAGGCGTCTTCCGCAACCACATGATCGTCAAGGGGCGCAACCGCGACACAGCCTGGTACGCGATCACCGGCGAGGACTGGCCGGCGATCCGGGCCGGCTACGAAGCCTGGCTGGCGCCGGAGAACTTCGGAGCGGACGGCCGTCAGCGGAGTTCGCTGGACGACCGGATGGCCGAAGCTAGGCTGTAGAAGCCCCGACCAAGCCCTCCGCCACCGCCCCCAGCTCGGCCACGTTGCGCACCACCTCCACGCGATCGCAGATCGAGCCGTAGAGCGGCATGTCGCAGCCGCCGAGGGTCCAGCTCCAGCGCGGCTCCGGGGTGATCCAGACCAGCTGACGCGCATGACGGGCGATCTCCTCGAGAGCCGCCCCTCCCGGGGGGCGTCCGGTGTTGCGGCCGTGCGCACTCGCATCTCGCGCGCTCGTCCGGTACTGTGCGACGCATGGTACCTGGTCAAGACAGGGTGTTGACCCAGATGCGGCGAGGGACGCTCGAGTACTGCGTCCTCGCCCTGCTGCGAGAAGGGGAGCGTTACGGCTTCGACCTGGTGAAGGCCCTGAGCGCCGCCGACGGCATGGTCACCAGCGAGGGGACGATCTATCCCCTGCTCAGCCGCCTGCGCAAGGACGGTCTGGTGACGAGCTCGTGGGCCGAGTCCCCGGCCGGGCCGCCGCGGCGCTATTACCGCCTGACCGAAGACGGCACGAACGCGCTGGGTGCCTTCGTACCGGAGTGGCATCGCTTCCGAGATTCCGTTGACCGCTTTCTCGAAGGAGGATCGCGACGATGAACGCAACCCGTCCCCGTCTGGTGGACGACTACCTCAGAGAGCTCGACCGGTCTCTGGCCGCGCTTCCGCCGGCCCGTCGAAAGGAGATCGTCGCCGACATCGAGGAGCACATAGACGATCAGCTCGCCGAGCTCGGCTCGGCGCCGAGCGAGTCCGAGATGCGCAATCTTCTCGACCGCGTCGGTGAGCCCCATGAGCTGGCCGCGGATGCTCGCGACCGCTTCGACATCAGCCCCCCGCAACCGAGGTGGCCCGACTACGTGGCGCTGGTGCTGCTCCCGATCGGCGGGCTGCTGATCCCGGTGCTCGGGTGGCTGGCGGGCGTGGCGTTCCTGTGGTCCTCGAAGGTCTGGAGCGACCGCGACAAGCTGCTCGGCACCCTGATCGTGCCGGGCGGGCTGCTGCTGCCGGCCTTCCTGTCGCTGGAATTGATCCAACCGTCCAACAGCGATCCGCTGCCCGCGGTTGTGGTGCTGCTCTTCATCGTTGGCGTGCTGGGCCCGCTCGTCATGGTCGTGTACCTGGCCCGGAAGCTCTCACAGGCTCGGCCCGGCTGACAGGCCGCGCCGATCCTCGGGGTCCTCCACCTCGGCGAGCCGCTCGTGGAGCCGATCGCGGAGCTCGTCGGCGTCGAGGTCGGACTGGGCCCGGCGGCGCCGGGCCACCACTGCGCCGGTGGCGGCCACGCCCGCCAGTCCCGCCACTCCGATCAGCTTCCAGGGGACGCGCACGATCCGTAGGTTAAGGCCGGTGCCGCTCTCCTTCGAAGACGCTGTCGCCGGGGCCTCGACCGGCGACGTCTGGCTCTTCCGCGGCCGCTCGCTGGCCGACCTGGCCATCCGGACCGCCACCAACAGCCCGGTCAACCACGTTGGCATGGTGGTCGCACTCGACGATCTGCCCCCGTTGCTGTGGCACGCGGAGCTGGGCCATTCGCTGCCCGACGTGTGGACGGGGGAGCGTCACCGCGGCGTGCAGCTGCACCGGCTCCGCGACGCGGTGACCACCTGGACCGAGCGCTACGGGCAGCGCGCCTGGGTGCGCCAGCTCGAGGGCAACGATCGAGCGCCACCACGAGGACCGGCTGCTGGAGACGATCGAGCGCTTCGACGGCCGCCCTTTCCCGACCACGCCCGGGCTCGCCCGTCACTGGCTCACCGCCCGGGTCCGCCGCCGGCCCTCGTCGCTCGAGACGGTCTACTGCGCCGAGCTGGTGGCCACGACCTACCAGCACATGGGCCTACTGCCCGCACGCCGCCCGGCCGCCTGGTACGACCCGGGGCGCTTCTGGAGCGGCGACCGGATCGAACTGGTGCCGCCGTTCGCCCTCAGCGGCGAGATAGCGGTGCTGACCACAACCGCCCCGGCGTAGGCGGGGACGGTCGGCACCCTCGGGCCGCAGAGCATGTCAGAGCGAGCCGCTCGCGGCGGAGCGAACGAGCGCCGCAGGCGCGAGGGCTCTGCGGACCGAGGCGTGCCGAACGGCGCCGCCCGACAGCATCAGGCCGAACCTACGTAGTGGGCTTGCGAGGCTCCGAAGCCCGCATCTCGGCCGTGCCCCCGGCCAGCCCCGGCCGCGGCAGCGGCTTGGGCGCGCGGTCCGGCTTGCGCTCGGGCGCCTCGGGTGCCGCCGGCGGCGCCACCGGCAGAGCGGGCTCGTCGATACCGAAGACCTCGTCCTCGCTCTTGCCCTCGAGCAGCTCGATGAACTGCTCGCGCTCGATGGTCTCGCGCTTGAGCAGGATCTCCGAGGTCACGTCGAGGGCCTCACGGCGCTCGTCGAGAACCTGGCGAGCCGTCTGGTGCGCCTCTTCGACCATACGGCGGATCTCGTCGTCGATCTCGCGGGCGATCTCGTCGGAGTAGTCGGGCTCCGAGCTGAACTCGCGGCCCAGGAAGGGCTGGCCGTGCTCGTGCCCGAACACCCGCGGGCCCAGCTTC
This sequence comes from uncultured Thermoleophilaceae bacterium, assembly GCA_963751105.1. GTDB lineage: Bacteria > Actinomycetota > Thermoleophilia > Solirubrobacterales > Thermoleophilaceae > JACVRW01. The sequence goes on from CAVVTG010000002.1 coordinate 2,517,596, forward strand.
TCGGACATGCCGAAGCGCATGACCATCTGCTTGGCCGTGGCGGTGACCTTCTCGAGGTCGTTGGACGCGCCGGTGGTGACCTCGCCGAACACGATCTCCTCCGCGGCGCGGCCGCCGAGGGTCATGGCCATGGTGTCGGAAAGCTCCGCGCGCGTGGTGAGGAACTTGTCCTCGGTGGGCAGCGAGATGGTGTAGCCGAGCGCCTGGCCGCGCGAGATCACCGAGATCTTGTGCACGGGGTCGGTGTGCTGCAGGAAGTGCGCGACCAGCGCGTGTCCCATCTCGTGGAAGGCGGTGACCCGCCGCTCCTTCTCGGACATCACGCGGGTCTTCTTCTCCGGGCCGGCGATCACGCGCATGATCCCCTCCTCCAGTTGGAGGTGGTCGATCTCGCGCTTGCCCTGGCGCGCGGCCAGGAGGGCGGCCTCGTTGACCAGGTTCTGAAGGTCGGCGCCGGTGAAGCCCGGGGTCTGGCCGGCCAGCACGTCGAGCTCGATGGCCTTGGCCAGCGGCTTGCCGCGAGTGTGAACCTCGAGGATCTTCTGGCGGCCCTTGCGGTCGGGACGGTCGACGACGATCTGGCGGTCGAAGCGGCCAGGGCGCAGGAGCGCCGGGTCGAGGATGTCCGGGCGATTGGTGGCCGCGATGAGGATGATGTTGTCCTTCATCTCGAAGCCGTCCATCTCGACGAGCAGCTGGTTGAGCGTCTGCTCCCGCTCGTCGTGGCCACCGCCCAGACCGGCGCCGCGATGACGCCCGACGGCGTCGATCTCGTCCATGAAGATGATGCAGGGAGAGTTCTGCTTGGCCTGCTCGAACAGGTCACGCACGCGCGAGGCGCCCACGCCGACGAACATCTCGACGAAGTCCGAGCCCGAGATGGAGAAGAAGGGCACGCCCGCCTCGCCGGCGACGGCCCGGGCCAGCAGCGTCTTGCCGGTCCCGGGCGGGCCGTAGAGCAGAACGCCCTTGGGGATCCGTGCCCCGAGGGCCTGGAACTTCTTCGGGTTCTCGAGGAACTCCTTGATCTCGTGGAGCTCCTCCACCGCCTCGTCCACGCCGGCAACGTCGCGGAAGGTGATCTTGGGCGCGTCCACCGACATGCGCTTCGCGCGCGACTTGCCGAAGGACATCACCTTCGAGCCGCCGCCCTGCATCTGGTTGATGATGAACAGCCAGAACAGCAGGAAGATCACGAAGGGCAGGATGTACGTGAGCGCGGTGAGCCAGCCCGAGCCGCCCTTCGGCTTGACCGTGATCGGGACGTTCTCCGCCCGGAGCTGATTCGTGAGGTTCTGCTCGGTGTTGTCCGGGTAGGCGGTCTGGTACTTGTCGCCGCCCTTGAGCTCGACGTCGATCCGGTTGTTCTTCGTCGAGAGCGTGACCTCCTTCACTTGCCCGTTCTCGATCTGAGTGAGGAACTGGGAGTAGTTCGGGTCCCGTTCCTCGTTCCCGGGACTGATCAGCTTCTGCGCGAAGAACGCCAGAACGATGACGATCAGAATCGGGAATGCGGCGCTCTTAAAGAATCGGCTCACTGCTGGGAGAATCCTGCCTCAGAAGGTGAAAAGAAAGCGTAGCAAGGGGGCATTCGTCCCTTGGCGCCGTTTCGGATGCTTCTCAAACGGCCTCAGAGCTCGTTGAGCACGGCCACGTAGGGCAGGTTGCGGTAACGCTCGGCGTGGTCCAGGCCGTAACCGATCGCGAATCGGTTCGGTATCTCGAAGCCCGTGTACTTGATCGGCAGCTCGATCTCACGGCGGTCGGGCTTGGTGAGCAGGGCACACACCTCGAGCGAGGCGGGGTTGCGGGCGCGCAGCATCCGGAACAGGTAGGACAGCGTCAGCCCCGAGTCGACGATGTCCTCCACGATCAGGACGTCCTTACCCTCGATGGGCGCGTCCAGGTCCTTCAGGATCCGCACGACGCCCGAGGAGTCGGTGGAAGCGCCGTAGGACGAGACGGCCATGAAGTCGAGCTCGCACTCGACGTCGAGGTTGCGCATCAGGTCGGCCAGGAAGAACACGGCACCCTTGAGCACGCCCACCAGGAGCAGGTGGCGGCCGGCGTAGTCGCGCGAGACCTCCTCCCCCAGCTCCTTGACCCGGTGAGCCAGGTCGTCACGCTGGACCAAAATCTCTCCGAGAGCGGGATCGGCCATTACGGCGCGGGAGGTTACCCGCGCTCGTGCACGACGTCGCCTGCGACGCGCACCTCGGCCACGCTCTCCTCACGCGCGAGTGCGAACACCGCCCCGAGCGTCTCCTCGGCCGAGTCGCTGTGGCGCAGCACCGAAGCGAGGGTCGAGCCGGCGGGTGGGGAGATCAGTACGAGGTCGGCCGCCCTCCCGCGCCGGAGGTCGCCCACCCGATCCCCGAGTCCCAGCGCGCGGGCGCCCGCGGCGGTGGCCAGCCACAGCAGGTGCGCCGGCCCGAGACGGGCACCGTCGGGGCGCATCATCTGCATCTTGTAGGCGAGCAGTGCCTCCTTGAGCACGCTGAGGCCCGTGCCCGCCCCGACGTCGGTCCCGATCGCCACCCGCACTCCGTGGTCGAGGTGGGCACGCAACGGAAAGCTCCCGCTGCCGAGGAAGGCGTTGCTGGCCGGACAGTGCGCCACGCTCGCACGCGCCGCCCCGAGCCGCTCCAGCTCGGGCTCGGTGCCGTGGAGGTTGTGCGCCAGGACGGTGGCCGGGCCCACCAGGTTGAAGCGCTCGTAGGTGGCGAGATAGTCATCCGACCAGGGGAACAGCCCGGCCACGAGCTCGACCTCCGCCGGGTGCTCGTTTAGGTGGCTGGTGACGAGCCCCCCGTCGATGTCGGCGTTGAGGGCGCCACACGAGTCGAGCATGCCCTCGCTGCAGGACAGCGCGAATCGCGGCGATACGGCGTAGCGCAGCCTGCCCCGGCCGTGCCAGCGCTCCGCCAGCTGGCGCCCGCTGTCGTACGCGGACTGGGGGTCGAGCTCGACCTCGGGGTGGAGGTTGCGATCCGAGACCACGAGGCCACTCGTGATCCTCAGCCCGGCGCGCTCGGCCTCGGCGAACAGCGCCTCCTGCGCGGCAGGGCAGTGGGCGCCGAAGACCAGCGCGCTGGTGGTGCCGTTGGCCGCCAGCGCGCGCACGAAGTCATGGGCCAGCGTGCGGGCGTGCTCGGGATCGGAGAGCCGCAGCTCCTCGGGCAGGGCGCGCTTATGCAGCCACTCGAGCGGCGGAAGCCCCATCGCTCCCACGATGCCGAGCTGGGGATAGTGGACGTGGGTGTCCACGAAGCCGGGCAGCAGGATCGAGCGCCGGTGGTCGGCCAGCGGCGCATCCGGATACTCGGCCGCCACCGCGGCGTAGTCGCCGGTGTCGAGGATGCGTCCGTCGTCGGAGATCGCCACCGCGCCGTCGGAGAAGCTCTCGAGCGCCTGCTCACCCTCGGCGAACGGGTCACGCGGCGTGTGAATGACCTGCGCGCGAAGAACGAGCACGAGTCAGCTCTCGCCACGGTCGATCCACTTGGGCGCCATGCCCCCCGGATCGAAGTCCCTGAGCCGCTCCACGAGCCGTCCCGGCTCGGTGTCCACGAGCAGCATCGCGCGGTTCTGCTCGCGCACGAAGCGTTCCTCGACCGAGCGGTCGAGAAAGGCGGTGAGGTCCGCCCAGTAGTCGTCCACGTCGAGCAGTGCGCACGGCTTGCGGTGCATCCCGAGCTGCGCCCAGGTCCAGACCTCGAACAGCTCGTCGAGCGTGCCCAGCCCGCCGGGCAGGGCGATGAAGGCGTCCGACAGCTCGGCCATCAGCGCCTTGCGCTCGTGCATCGAGTCCACCACCCGCAGGTCGGACAGTCCGTCGTGGGCGATCTCCTTGTCCACCAGCGCCTGGGGGATCACGCCGATCACCTCGCCGCCCTCGGCGAGCGCGGTGTCGGCGAGTGTGCCCATCAGACCCACGCGCGCGCCGCCGTAGACCACGCCGATGTTCTCGGCCGCGAGCAGGCGTGCGAGCTCGGCCGTGGTCTCGGCGTAAGCGGCCCGCGCGCCCGGGCTCGAACCGCAGAAGACACAGACTCGCTTCACCTCCTGAGCGTAGTCAGGCGAACGGCGTGCCCGGAAGCTCCGAGGCCTCGCGACCGGTCAGCCGGTGAAGCGCCGTGGCGCCCACGTCGGCCAGCGGGCCGTCGTGCCGGCGGCCGTCCTGGCCGGCGAAGGTGGCCAGCAGTGGCGCGTATTCGCGCGTGTGGTCGGTGTGCGGGGCGTCGGGGTCCACGCCGTGGTCGGCGGTGAGGACCAGCAGGTCGTCATCGCGCAACAGGGACAGCCAGTCCGACACCGCCGCGTCGATCTCCCGCAGCGCCGCGTGGAAGCCCTCCACGTCGTGGCGGTGGCCGTAGACCTGGTCGGTCTCCACCAGGTTCACGAAGATCAGGCCCTCGTCCAGTCCGGCGAGCAGGTCCGTGGTGGCGGCGATGCCCTTGGCGTTGGTGGCGCCGTCGTGCTTCTCGTCGATCCCCACCCCGGCGAACAGGTCGCGCACCTTGCCCACGGCGTGCACCGGCTGCCCGGCCTCCTGGAGCTCCTCTAGGTAGGAGCGCCCGGGTGGCGGCGCTGCGTAGTCGCGCCGTCCCTCGCGCCGGCGGAAGTCCCCCGACTCTCCCTCGAAGGGCCGGGCGATCACGCGGCCCACGGCCCGGTCTCCGGTCAGGGCGGCGCGGGCGGCCTCGCAGGCGGCGTAGAGCTCGGGCTCGCTCAGCACGTCCACGTGGGCGGCCAGCTGGAGCACCGAGTCGGCCGAGGTGTAGAGGATCACCTCCCCCGTCTCGAGGTGGTGCTCGCCGAAGTCGTCGATCACCTCGGTGCCGCTGTAGGGCCGGTTGCAGCAGAAGCGCAGGCCGGTCACCTCCTCGAGTGTGCGCATCACCTCGGGCGGGAAGCCGTCCGGGTAGGTCGGCAGCGGGTGCGGCGGCACCACGCCCATCAGCTCCCAGTGGCCGGTGGTGGACTCCTTGCCCGGACCGAGCGGATGCAGGCGCCCGTGGACCACCGGCCGCTCGGCGGGTGGGACGCCGCGGATGGGGACGATCGAGCCGAGCCCGAGCCGCTCGAGCGTCGGCAGCTCGAGGCCGCCGGCCCGCTCGGCGAGGTGGACCAGCGTGTTGGAGCCCTCGTCGCCCTCGTAGTCGCCGGCGTCGGGCAGAGCCCCCACCCCGCAGGCATCGAGAACGATCACCGCCGCACGCCCCATTGCGGGCGATTATGTCGGCACGATTGACGCGCCATACTCAGGGGGTGATTCGCAGGCTCCCGCACGTCGATCGCGTCGGCATCGAGGAGCGCGCCGCGATGCTCGGCAAGCGCTCCATCAAGACCACCGCCAAGCAGCAGGGGATCCGCCTGGTCGTGTCCATGACCGACCTCACCACCCTCGAGGGCGCGGACACCCGCGGCAAGGTCCGGAACCTGTGCGCCAAGGCCGTGTGCCCGGCACCCGCGATGCCCGAGATCCCCTCCTGCGCAGCGGTGTGCGTCTACCCCGCGCTGGTCGGCGTCGTGCGCGAGGCGCTTGAGGGCACGGGGGTGCGCACCTGCTCGGTGGCCACCGCCTTCCCGAGCGGACAGGCCTCGCTCGAGGTCAAGCTGCGCGACGCCGAGGACGCCGTGGCCGCGGGCGCCGAGGAGGTGGACATGGTCATCTCGCGCGAGGCCTTCCTCGCCGGCGAGGACACGCGGGTGATGGAGGAGATCGTTCGGGTGAAGGAGGTGTGCGGCGACGCCCACCTGAAGGTGATCCTCGAAACCGCGGAGCTCGGCTCCTACGAGCACGTTCGCCACGCGTCGATGCTGGCCATGGAGGCGGGCGCCGACTTCATCAAGACCTCCACCGGCAAGGCGTCCAGCGGCGCCACCCCGGGGGTGACGCTGGTGATGCTCGAGGCCATCCGCGACTACGCCGAGCGCAGCGGGCGCCCGGTGGGCATGAAGGCCGCCGGCGGCGTGTCCAACAGCAAGGCCGCGCTCCACCGGCTGGTGCTGGTCAAGGAGACGCTCGGTGACGAGTGGCTGACGCCGGAGCGCTTTCGCATCGGCGCCTCGTCGCTCCTGAACGACCTGCTGATGCAGTACGAGAAGACGCAGACCGGCCGCTACGCGCGGCCCGAGGATTTCTCGCGCGAGTGAGTACCCAGGAGACCCGCACCAAGATCGTCTGGGACTACGCGCCTGCTCCCGAGTCGCCCGACCACGTCCGGCTGCGCGACTCGTACGGGCTGTTCGTGGACGGCGACTTCCGCGCTCCGAGCGACGGCCGGCGCGTGGCTTCGATCAACCCGGCCACCGAGGAAGCGCTGGCGGAGGTGGCCTTCGCCGGAGCGGCCGACGTGCGCGCGGCCGTGGAGTCCGCCCGGTCCGCTCAGCCGGGCTGGGCCGGTCTCAGCGGCCTGGACCGGGGCAAGTACCTGTTCCGCATCGCGCGCCTGATCCAGGAGCGCGCGCGAGAGCTGGCCATCGTCGAGTCGCTCGACGGCGGCAAGCCGATCCGCGAGTCGCGCGACGTGGACGTGCCGCTCGCGGCGGCCCACTTCTTCCACTACGCCGGCTGGGCGGACAAGCTCTCCTACGGGGTCGGCGGCCGCTCGGTCGAGCCGCTGGGCGTGGCGGCGCAGATCGTGCCCTGGAACTTCCCGCTGCTGATGGCGGCGTGGAAGCTGGCGCCGGCGCTGGCCTGTGGCAACACTGCCGTGCTGAAGCCGGCGGAGACCACCCCCGTCACCGCCCTGCTCCTGGCCGAGATCATCCAGGAGGCGGAGCTGCCGCCGGGCGTGGTCTCGATCCTGCCCGGCGACGGCGCCACCGGAGCGGCGCTCGTGCGCGAGCCCGGCATCGACAAGCTGGCCTTCACCGGCTCCACGGCCGTGGGCAAGGACATCCAGGCGGCGCTCGCCGGCACCGGCACGCCGCTCACGCTCGAGCTCGGCGGAAAGTCGGCCAACGTGGTCTTCGAGGACGCCGCGCTCGACCAGGCGGTGGAGGGCATCGTCAACGGGATCTTCTTCAACCAGGGCCACGTGTGCTGCGCCGGCTCGCGACTGTTGATCCAGGAATCGGTGGCCGACGTGGTGATCGGGAAGCTGTGGGAGCGCATGGGGCGCCTGCGGGTGGGCGACCCGCTCGACAAGAACACCGACGTCGGAGCGATCAACTCGGCCGAGCAGCTCTCGCGCATCCAGGACCTCGTGTCGGAGGGGGAGCGCGAGGGAGCGATGCGCCGCAGCGTCGACTGCGAGCTGCCCGACCGCGGCTGGTGGTTTGCCCCCACCATCTTCACCGAGGTCGCACCCGCTCACCGCATCGCCGTCGAGGAGATCTTCGGGCCAGTGGTGTCGGTGCTGACCTTCCGTACCCAGGCCGAGGCGATCGAGAAGGCGAACAACTCGGCCTACGGACTGGCGGCCGGGATCTGGACCGACAAGGGAGCGAAGGCCTTCGAGGTGGCCCGAGCCCTCCAGGCCGGCGTGGTGTGGCAGAACACCTATAACCACTTCGACCCGACGGCAGCCTTCGGCGGCTACAAGGAGAGCGGCTTCGGGCGCGAGGGTGGCCCGGCCGGGCTGCGCCCCTACCTGCGGGTGCTCGCGTGAACCGGCTCGAGGTCCGCAAGACCTACAAGCTCTACCTGGGCGGGGCCTTCGTGCGGTCGGAGTCGGGCCGCTACGACCGGATGGACGGCCGCAACGTGCCGCGCGGCTCGCGCAAGGACGTGCGCGACGCGGTTCGCGCGGCGCGCGCCGCGGCTGACCCTTGGGCGGCGCGCACCGCCTACAACCGCGGACAGATCCTGTACCGGGCGGCCGAGGCCCTGGAATCGCGGGCGGAGGAGATCGGGGTGGAGCGGTCCGAGCTCGACGCCGCCATCGACCTGCTCGTCCACTACGCCGGGTGGACGGACAAGTTCCACTCCGTGCTCGGCGGCGTCAACCCGGTGGCGGCGCCGTTCCTGTCCTTCTCGGTGCCCGAACCCACCGGCGTGGTGGGCGTGGTGGCGCCCGATGCACCGTCGCTGCTGGGTCTCGTTGCGGAGGTCGCGCCGCCGCTGGCCGCCGGGAACACGGTCGTGGCGCTGCTGTCCGAGGCCTCGCCTCTCGCCGGGCTCGATCTGGCCGAGGTCCTCGGGGTATCCGATCTGCCCGGCGGCGTGGTCAATCTGCTGTCCGGGCGGCGTGAGGAGCTGGCGGTCGCGCTGGCTTCGCACCGCGATGTGAACGCGGTGGTCGACGTCTCTGGGTCGGCTGAGCTCGGCGCCGAGATCGATCGCCTGGCGGCCGACTCGGTCACGCGCGTGCGCCACGCGGCGCCTACCACGGGCTATGAGGAAGGGGTTCGTGACGCGCTTGGCCGGCTCGAGGCAGTGCTCGAGCTGAAGACCGCCTGGCACCCGGTGGGCGCGTGAGCCGGGGCCGGGCGCGTGCGGCGTTCGGGAGCCTCGCCTTCCTGTTCGTCGCCCCGGGCGTGGTCGCCGGGTTGGTGCCGTGGCTCATCACCGGCTGGGAGGTCGACGATGAGCTGGCGGTGCTCCCGCTCCAGGTGCTCGGCGCGCTGCTGATCGCCGGCGGCGCCGTCGTGATCCTGAACGCCTTCGCCCGCTTCGTGCTCGAGGGCGTCGGAACGCCGGCGCCGGTGGCGCCCACCGAGAAACTGGTCGTCGGCGGGCTGTACCGCCACGTGCGCAACCCCATGTATGTGGCGGTGGCCTCGACGATCATCGGCCAGGCGCTGCTGCTGGGCCGCCCGCTGCTGCTGGCCTACGCCGCACTGTTCATGGCCGTGGTGGCCGCGTTCGTCCACCTCTACGAGGAACCGACCCTGACCCGCCAGTTCGGCGACGACTACACCCGCTACCGCAGCGCCGTGCCCGCGTGGCGTCCCCGTCTCTCGCCCTGGCGCGAGTTGTAACCCTCGTCAGCCTGCTGTAACACGATCCGCGCAACGCTTGGGGGGTGGGCCCTTCTGATACCCGCTACTGCGATCGAAAGGGCCCACCCCCAGATGTTCTGGTGGCCCGGGTGGCGGCGGGCCAGCACACTGTCGTCTCGACCGAGCAGCTGGCCGCCTGCGGGATTCGCGCGAACGCCGTGACCACGCGCGTGAAGAACGGTCACCTTCATCGCCAGCACCGTGGCGTCTACAGCGTGGGCCAGCCACGCCTGACGGCCAGGGGGCGGTGGATGGCCGCCGTACTGGCCTCGGGTCCGGGCGCGGTGCTCAGTCACAGCGACGCCGCCCGGCTGTGGGGCTTATGGGATCAAGTGCTTGGGGCACGCACGGACGTGACCACGCCTCAGAGGACCCGAAAGGGCGTGCCGGGGATCCGCCTCCACCGGGTGCGAGACCTGTCGGCGGACGAGTGGACCGTGGTCGACGGCATCCCGGTCACCACCGTTGCCCGGACCCTGATCGACCTGACCGACATGTTCGGTCGCGAACGCCTGACCCGGATGATCCGGGAGGCTGACTTCCAAGGCGTCCTCGACCTGGAGGCGCTCGATGCCGCAATCGCCCGGGCGAGTGGCCGCAGACGCCTATCCACCCTCATTGCTGCCCTTGAGATCCACCGCCCCGGTCAAGCAGTGAGAAGCGAGCTCGAGCACGCCTTCCTCGAGCTCTGCCGAACCGAGAACATCCCGGCTCCCGACACCAACGTGCCAATGATCGTGGGCGGCAGAAGCCGCAAGCTCGACTGTCTCTGGCGCGAGCAGCGTGTCGTGGTCGAGCTCGACGGCAGGGCGGCCCACGACGACCCGCGCGCCTTCGAGGAAGACCGTGCCCGCGACACTGCGCTGAACGCGGCCGGCTACCGCACCCTGCGCTACACCTGGCACAGAGTCACGAAGGACGCGCCCAGAGTGGCCGCCGAGCTCCGAGCGACTCTTGCTCAGTCCAGCACGCCCTCCAGCCGCAGCACCCTCCGGGCTATCGCCAGCGACGAGGCGTACGTCGAGTCCATCCCGTAGTAGGAGAGGCCGCGGGCACCGAGAGTGCGGGCCTGCGTGTAGGGCGTGTCTGAGGCGTAGTGGATCATCCCGAAGTCGATCGGCAGCTTCGAGAAGTTCACCGCCTCGCCGACGGGGTGGCGGTCGGCGTCGGCGATCTCGTAGATGGCGTTGCAGTAGGGCCCGGCCTCCATCTCCACCACGGTGAAGGCCTCGCGGTAGTAGAAGTCGAGGTAGGCCCGGTTCTGCAGGAAGGTGCTCTTGACCGTCACGGCACGCTGGTTGTCGAGCCCGGTGCCGAAGCGCAGGTCGGCCATGAGGTCCTCGACGCCGAAGGCGTTGTCGAGCCAGTAGGTGGAGGCCGAGTGCTCGTCGTGGACCACGCTCGAGAGCATCACGTCGCCGACGTCCGCGTTGAGCGTGGCCGCCTTGCCCAGGACGTACACCCCGCGAAGGCTCCCCGAGGACACCGCCACCTCGCGCAGGATGTTGTAGGCCGCCACCCCCAGCGGATAGTCGATGTTCACGATCACCGCGTCGCTCTCCGCGAGGGCCTCGCCGTCCACGTCGCCGATGCGGGGATCGAGGCGCTCCGGCCGCAGCCCACCGAGGGGAATGATCTGCGCGGGCACCCGCAGCGCCGTGCGGCTGGGCAGGTGGCTGATCCCGCTCTCCGCCTCGGAGTTGCGCCGGGCGGCGCGGCCCTCCTCGCCGTGGGAGTCGAAGTAGAGCCGCGCCACGAAGTACAGGAAGTTCTCCCACGAGCCCTGGGCGCGGCCCTCGCGGAAGGCGGTCAGCTCGGTCCGCAGGATGTCGCCTTCCGGGAAAGTCTCGACGTACTCGATCAAGCGGTCCTCGCGCTGGCGGGCGGTGCCGCTCACGATGTTCATCAGGCTGTGGGTGTTCGAGCTGACGAAGTAGACCGGCACGTCGTCCAGCCCCTCGGCGGCGAGCTGGGTCTGCACCGGCAGCCACCAGCGGCGGGTCATGCGCGCGTAGCCCACGTGCGTGCCCCCGAGCATTCGTACGCGCAGCGCGAAGCTGCGCTCGGCGATCAGTCGCAGGCGCTCGTCGAAGCGCTCGCCCCAGGCCTCCTGCAGCCGGCTCCAGTCGTCGGCCGAGCCGCCGAGAGCGGCCGAGCATTCCTCGGGCGATACCGACACATCCAGCGGCCAGCCCGCGGCCCGCTGGCGCAGCCGGATCTTGTTCCACTCGATCTGGAAGGCCACCAGCGTGGGGATCAGGTCGTCCACGTCCGACGCGCTGGCCAGCAGCACGGCGTGGACTCCACCGCCGCCGTCGTGCCAGCGCCGCCGGCGGGCCGGCGCGTCGGCCTCCTCCCACGCGTCGATCACGATTCCGTTGCGGGCGAAGACCTCGGCCTCCTGACCCATGATCACGAGCTCGGCGTCCACGATCCCGTCCGGCAGGCGCCGGATGGAGTAGATGAAGGCGCCCAGGTCGGGCTCGTCCGAGCCGGCCAGCGGGTGGAGGCTCGAGCCCATCGCCCGGTGCGAGGACTCGAGCACCCGCAACGCGGTCTCGCCGCTGGACCGCAGGAGCGTGTTGTAGGTGCGCTGATAGAGCTCGACCTCGTCGCTGAGACGCCCGGCCGAGTCGTCGGCGGGACTGGCGAGGGCGAGCCTGGAGACGGTCACTGCGTTACCCCTTCACGTACGGGAGTCCGATCGAGGCGGGCGGCCGCGAGCGGCCGATCACTCCCGCCACGACGATCAGGGTAAGAACGTAGGGCAGCGCCTGGAACAGCACCGCGGTGGACTCGGAGAACTCGGGCAGCCGCTGAGCCAGCGCGCTCGAAAAGCCGAACAGCAGCGCGGCGGCCAGCGCCCCGAGCGGCCGCCAGTTGCCGAAGATCACCGCGGCCAGTGCGATGAAGCCGCGTCCGTCGGTCATGTTCTGGGAGAACGAGCCGAGCAGGGCGATCGACAGGTAGACGCCCCCGAGACCGGCGAACGCGCCGGAGGCGATCACCGCGATGTAGCGGGTGCGGATCACGGGCACGCCCACGGTCTCCGCCGCACGCGGCTTCTCGCCCACCGAGCGCAGGCGCAGCCCGCCGGTAGTGCGAAACAGGAACAAGGCCATCAGGGGAACCAGTATCAACGCCACCCAGGTGAGCACCGAGGCGTTGCCGAACGCGTCGCCCACGAAGGGAATGTCTTCGATCAGCGGCAGCGTCAGGTCCGGCACCCGCGGCACAGAGCCCGGTGTGCCCTGATCGCCGTAGTGGGCGATGAACACGTAGCCGGTGATCCCCAGCGCGAGCAGGTTGACCCCGGTGCCGCTCACCACCTGGTCGGCCCGCAGGCCGACCGAGAGGACGGCGTGCAGCACGGCCAGCGCGGCCCCGGCGGCCATGCCCAGCAGCGCGCCGAGCAGCCACGACCCGGTGAGGTCGGCGCCGAAGATGCCGAAGAAGGCGCCCATCAGCATCATGCCCTCGAGGCCGATGTTGATGACCCCGCTGCGCTCGCACAGAATCCCGCCGAGCGCGGCGAGGATCAGCGGCGTGGCGAAGCGCAGCATGGCGGCGAACAGCGCCGACCAGACGAAGACCGCCTCCAGGTTCCCCACTCCCGAGCGGGTGGCCACCACGGCTCCGATGCCCCCGATCACCCCGGCCGCCACCGCCCCGTAGCCGAGCCGCCGCCGACCCTCGCGGGCCACGTACAGACCGAGCCCCACGGCACCCAGCGCCAGCAGCAGGGACGGCAGTGCCGTACGAATCAGGATCGGCGGCAGCGTCACGTACCAGGCCACCACGCCGAGCGCGATGGCAAGCCAGCCGAGCCGCCGCGCGTTCATCCGCCGCCCCCCGACCGTGGCGGCGGCATCGGCGGTCCCACCCGCCGGATCGGCCCCTCGTCGGCGCCGCCTCCACGCCGCAGCGCGCCGCGCCCTCGCCGCAGCAGCCCGAGCACGAGCACGTCGGCGCTCACCACCAGCACCACGAGGCCCTGGATGATCAGCGTCAGGTTGAAGGCCAGCTCGGGCTCGAAGATGGTGGGGTCGAGGTTGCGCTGCGAGGTGCCGCTGATCAGCGCGCCGAAGAGCAGCGCCGCGGCCCCGGTGCCGATCGCGGTGTTGCGCCCGAGCAGCGCCACCGCGATGCCGAAGAAGCCCAGCGTGGAGAACTCGATGTCGTTGGTGGCCAGCCGGAACTGCCAGCCCAGCACGTCGAGCGAGCCCGCCAGCCCCGCGAACGCGCCGCAGACCGCCATCACCAGCACGTAGTTGCGGCTCACGCTCATGCCGCCGTAGCGGGCCGCCTCGGGGTTGAGGCCCACGGCGCGAACCTCGTACCCACGCGTGGAGCGGTTGAGGATGAGCCAGAACACCACCAGCGACGCCACCGCGATGAAGATCCCGATGTGGAGTCCCTGAAGATCGGGGTCGCCCCAGAACACCGGCAGCTTGGCCCCGTCCGCGACGTCGTTGGACACCGGAAGGGACGCCTCGCGATCGTTCTGCAGCGGGCCACCCAGGCCGAACAGGTAGAGCCCGATGTAGACCGCGGTGTAGTTGAGCATGATCGAGGAGATGACCTCGTTCGCGCCCGTCGTGGCCTTGAGGAAGCCCACGATCCCGGCCCAGAACGCCCCGGCAGCCACGGCGGCGGCCATGGCGAGCAACACGTGCAGGACGGCCGGCATGGTGGTGAACGAGGAGCCCACCCATACGGCGGCGATCAGGCCCATGATGTACTGGCCCTGACCGCCGATGTTGAACAGCCCGGCGCGGAAGGCGAAGGCCACGGCCAGGCCGAGCAGGATCAGCGGCGTGGTAATGATCAGCGTCTGCTGCAGGTTCAGCCCGGCGAGCACGCGGTCGTCCCCGGTGACCCACGGGAAGAACCACTGCAGGCCGCTGCCCCGGAAGATCGCCTCGTAGGTGGCGATCGGGTCCTTGCCGACGAGCAGCACCACCAGGCCGCCGAGCACGAAGGCCAGGAGCACCGTAAGCAGAGGCACGATCACCCCGCCGCCGCGGACGTAGGCCGCCAGCCGCGACGCGGGCGTCTGGGACCGAGCGTCGAGCGAGTCGGGGTCGCTCACGCCGAAGCTCTGCCCCGCCCGCCGGTCATGGCGATCCCGAGCTCCTGCTCGGTCACGTCCGGCCGGAACTCAGCGACGATCTCGCCCTCGTAGATCACCAGGATGCGGTCGGCCAGCGTGCGCACTTCCTCGAACTCGAGCGAGACGAGCAGGATGCCTCGGCCCTTGTCGCGCTCGGCCACGAGTCGGCGGTGAACGAACTCGATGGCGCCCACGTCGAGCCCGCGAGTGGGCTGGTGGGCGATCAGGAGACGCGGGTTGGAGGCGATCTCGCGCGCGATGCAGACCTTCTGCTGGTTGCCTCCGGACAGCGACGAGGCGGGCAGGTCGGCGTCCCGGTTGCGCACGTCGTACTCCGCGAGCAGGTCGTTGGCTCGCGTCTTCATCGCTCCCACCGACAGCCAGCCGTTGCGCGACAGCGGAGGTCTGCGGTACTCGCGCAGGGCGAGGTTCTCGGCGAGGGTGAAGTCGAGCACCAGCCCCCGCCGCTGGCGATCTTCGGGGATGTGGGCCACGCCGGCGTCGCAGGTGGCGCGCACGCCGCGGCCGGTGACCTCCTCGCCGGCTACCGCGATCCGGCCCGACGCCGGCGCCCTGAGGCCGGCGATGGCCTCCACCAATTCCTGCTGGCCGTTGCCGTCCACGCCGGCGAGGGCCACCACCTCTCCCCCGCGGACCTCCATCGACAGCCCTCGCACCGCCTCGAGCCCGCGATCGTCGAGGACCCCCAGGTCCTCCACCTCCAGCACCGGCTCGGCGGGCTTGGCGTCGGGCTTGTCCACCTGCAGCAGCACGTCGCGGCCGACCATCAGGCGGGCGAGGCTCTGCTCGGTGGCGCCCTCGGCCGGCACCGTGTCGATCTTCTGCCCGCGGCGCAGCACGGTCACGCGGTCGGCGATCTCGAGCACCTCGCCCAGCTTGTGGCTGATGAAGACGATGGCCACGCCGTCCGCCTTGAGCGCGCGCAGCACCTCGAACAGCTCCGCCGCCTCCTGTGCCGTGAGCACCGCGGTGGGCTCGTCGAGCACGAGGATGCGTGCGCCGCGGTACAGCGTCTTCAGGATCTCCACCCGCTGCTGGGTGCCGACGGTCACGTCCTCGATCACCGCGTCGGGGTCCACCGCCAGTCCGTAGCGCTCAGACAGCTCGCTCACCTCGCGGCGCGCCTCGGCCACGTCGAGCAGGCCGCCGGCGCGGCGCGGCTCCGCTCCGAGCACGATGTTCTCGGCCACGGTCATCACCGGCACGAGCATGAAGTGCTGGTGCACCATGCCGATTCCCTGCTCGATCGCCCGCGAGGGAGAGTCGATGCCCACCAGCTCGCCCCCGATCTCGATCTCGCCCTCGTCCGGGCTGTAGAGCCCGTAGAGGATCGACATCAGGGTGGACTTGCCGGCGCCGTTCTCGCCCAGAAGCGCGTGGACCTCACCCGGGCGGAGGTCGAAGTCGACCCGGTCGTTGGCGACGACCGGGCCGAACCTCTTCGTGATTCCGCGTAGCTCTAGAGCTGGTGCTTCGCTGGACAACCCGGCCGCAAACTACCTCTACTTGACCGTGTCGGGGATGTCCGCGATCTCGCCCGAGGCGATCCCGGTCTGGATCTGCTCGATGTCCTCGCTGTACTTCTGGCCCTCGGCGCTGATCTTGCCGAGCCCGACACCACCGTTCTTGACGGTGGCGATCACGTCGGTGCCGCCCTCGAAGTTGCCGTTCTGGGCGCGCTCGATCGCGTCGTACACGGCCACGTCGACCTTCTTGAGGGCGCTGGTGAGGACGTGCTCGCCGAGATAGGCCTGGTCGGCGTCGACGCCGATGCCCTGCACGCCCTCCTGCTTGGCGGCGTCGAGCGCTCCGAGGCCGCACTGTCCGGCCACCTGGAAGACGACCTTCGAGCCCTTGGAGATCTGGTCGAGCGCGATCTCCTTGCACTTGGCCTGATCGACGAAGTCCTGCGAGTAGCCGTTGAGCGTCTGCACTCCCGGGAACGCCTTCTTGGCGCCGGCCTGGAAGCCGGCGATGTAGTGGTCCACCGGCGGGATCTTCTGGCCGCCGACCGTGGACACGGCCTTCGCGTTGTTGTCCTTGGCCCAAAGGCCGGCGAGGTAGCCGGCCAGGTAGCCCGCCTCCTGCTCCTTGAACAGCAGGCCCTGGACGTTCTTGGGCTTGTCCTTCAGGCCGGTCGCGGAGAAGTCCACGATGGCGAAGTTCGAGGTGGGGAGCTTGCTGGCCACCGTGTTGGTGGCGTCGGCCATCAGGAAGCCCACCGGCACGATCAGGTCGGTCTGCTGCTGGGCCAGGGTGGTGAGGTTGGGGACGTAGTCGCCGTTCGACTTCGAGAGCAGCACCCGTCCCTCCACGCCGAGCTTCGACTGCGCGTCCTCGAGGCCCTTGTTGGCGAGGAAGTTGAACGAGCGGTCGTTGAGGCCGCCGATGTCCGTGACGACGCCCGCCTTGATGCCGGCCTGCTCGCCGCCCGAGCCACCGTCACCACCACTGTCGCCGCCGTCGTCATCGTCCGAGCCGCACGCCGCGACTCCCAGCATGAGCGCGGCGACCAGCGCGAGCATGATCGCTCGAAGCTTCCTGTCCACCCTGATTCCCTCCTGAGATCTGAGCCGGGCCCGTGACCCGCTGAGCGGACGTCACCCTACCGGCTTTGGGGGAGCCCGTTCATTAGGCGTGTCTTGAGCTTTTCCTCGCAGAATGCGGCCTCTACGGCGGTCCGGGTGACCCCGATCAGCGCGGCGTCGTCCCATCCCAGCCGCTCTGAGCAGATCGCGTACTCGCCGCCGATGGAGGCGCCGAACCACGGTGGGTCGTCGGAGCCGAGCGTCACGCGTACCCCGGCGGCCGCCAGCGCGGCCAGCGGGTGCTCCTCGTAGGACGGGTAGAGGCCCAGCACGACGTTGCTGGTGGGACAGCACTCGAGCACGACACCCCGGGCGGCCAGCTCCTCCACCAGCGCCGGGTCCTCTATCGAGCGCACACCGTGACCTATGCGGGTGACCGGCAGCGCGAGGGCGCCGCGCACGCTCTCCGGTCCCGCCCACTCGCCGGCGTGCACGCTGCAGCCGAGGCCCTCGGCGGCCACGAGCTCGAAGCACTCCGCGAAGCCGGCCGGGGGAAAGCCGGCCTCGTCGCCGGCGAGGTTGAAGCCCACCACGTAGGGATGGGGCCGGCTCGCGGTGAGACGGGCTATGCGCAGGGCGTTCTCGGGTCCGAGGTTGCGCACCGCCGTGATCAGGATCCGGGCCTCGATGCCGTGATCGCGGCGGGAGTCGTCGATTCCCGCGGCGATGCCCTTGAGGTGGTCCTGGTCGCTCAGGCCGACCGCCGCCGCGTGGTCGGGCGAGACGATCAGCTCCACGTACACGGCGCCCTCGGCCGCGCAGCCCTCGAGGTACTCGTAGGTCACGTCGCGGTAGTCCTCGCGCGTGCGGATCGCCGCCGCGGCCACGTCGTAGGCGCGCAGGAAGTCGAGGAAGTCCGTATAGGCGAAGCGGTCGGGAGAGGCGAACAGACCCTCCGGCACCGGAAGGCCGTTGCGCTCGGCCAGGCGCCGGATGAGGTCCGGGGGCGCCGTTCCCTCGAGGTGGACGTGGAGCTCGGCCTTGGGCACGGCCGTGGCGCTCACCGCAGTACCTCGAGCACCACGGGGGGTGTTGCCCGCAGCGCCCCGCCCACGGTGTAGGCCTCCCGCACCGCGGCGGCGGCACGTTCGGCGGACTCCCGGTCGGCGGCGTGCACCAGCGCGAGCGGGCGCGCGCCCTCACCCACGTCCTCCCCCGGCGACGCCACCTCGGTCAGGCCGACGGCGTGGTCCACCGGATCGCTCTCCCGGGTGCGCCCGCCGCCCAGGGCCACCACAGCGAGGCCCACCCCCCGAACGTCCACGCCCGTCACGACGCCGGCCTCCGCCGGCCAGGCCTCCAGGCTGACGGGCGCCGCGGGGAGATGGCGATCCGGGTGGTCGAGCAGATCATCCGGCCCGCCCAGCTCTTCCACCATGGCCGCGAACCGTTCGGCCGCCGCGCCGCTGTCGAGCGCGCGGGCGGCCGCCGCGCGTCCCGCCTCCTCGTCCGGCTCGACGCCCCCGAGGCGCAGCAGCTCGGCGCTCAGCGCGACGGTCACGTCCGTCAGCCGCTCGTCGCGCGCCGCTCCGGTGAGGTGCTCGATGGACTCACGCACCTCCACCGCGTTGCCGGCGCTGCGGCCGAGCACCCGGTCCATGTCGGTGAGGAGCGCCGAGGTGGGCAGGCCGTTGCCCCGCGCCACCTCGACGATGGAGAGGGCGAGCTCCGAGGCCGCCGCCCGGCTGGGCAGAAAGGCTCCGGAGCCGACCTTCACGTCCATCACCAGCGCGCCGAGGCCCGCGGCCAGCTTCTTCGACAGGATCGACGCGACGATCAGCGGTATCGACTCCACGGTCCCGGTGGCGTCGCGGATCGCGTAGAGACGCCGGTCGGCGGGCGCCAGCTCCGCGGTCTGGCCGACGATGGCGCAGCCGGCGCGAGAGACGGCGCGCCGCAGGCGTGCCGCGTCCGGGGTGGTGGTGTAGCCGGGGATCGACTCCAGCTTGTCGAGCGTGCCCCCGGTGTGGCCGAGCCCCCGTCCCGAGATCATCGGCACGGCGCCGCCGCAGGCAGCCACCACCGGCGCGAGCAGCAGGCTGACCTTGTCGCCGACGCCCCCGGTGGAGTGCTTGTCCAGCACCGGGCCGGACAGACCGGCGCCGGACCAGTCGAGCACCTCGCCGGAACGGGTCATGGCTCCCGTGAGCGCCACGCGCTCGGCGGCGGTCATCCCGCGCAGCACGATCGCCATCGCCAGCGCGCCCACCTGGGCGTCGGTCACCGAGCCGTCGGTGATGCCGTCCACGAGGAAGCCGATCTGCTCCTCGGAGAGCTCGCCGCCGTCGCGCTTCAGGCGGATCAGCTCGGGCACGAGCATCCGGTCAGTCGCCCTGGCGCTCGACGAAGCGCACCAGCAGCGGGGCGAGGTCCTCGGCCGCCCGCTCCGCGTCGGCGAGCGTCTGCTCGTGGCTCAGCGCCTGGTCGCCCAGGCCCTCGGCCAGGTTGGTGATGGCGGAGATCGCGGCCACGCGCAGCCCGCAGTGCCGGGCCACCACGGTCTCGTGGACGGTGGACATGCCGACGGCGTCCGCGCCCAGGCGCCCGAACGCCCCGATCTCCGCCGGCGTCTCGAAGCTCGGCCCGGCCACCGCCAGATAGACGCCCTCGGCCAGCTCGATCTCGAGCTGCGCGGCCGCCTCGCGCAGCTCGGCGCGCAGCCGCGGGTCGTAGGCGTCGCGAAGGCTGGGGAAGCGCGGCCCGAGCTCGTCGTCGTTGGGCCCGGTGAGGATGTTGGTGCCGGTCAGGTTGATGTGGTCGGAGATGAGCATCAGCCGGCCCGGACCGACCGAGGCGTCGAGCGACCCCGCCGCGTTGGTGAGCACGAGGATCTCCGCGCCCGCCGCTCGCAGCGCGCGCACCGGGACGCGCAGCTCGTCGCGGTCGCCGCCCTCGTAGAGGTGCGCCCGGCCCTGGAGCAGCGCCACCGGGACGCTTCCGATGTGCCCCATCACCGCCCGCCCAGCGTGGCCCTCCACGGCCGGCCGCGGGAAGCCCGGCAGCTCGCCGTAGTCGATCGCGACGGGGTCGCTCACCGATTCGGCCACCCCGCCGAGACCCGAGCCGAGCACCACGCCCACCCGCGGGCGCAGGCCCGAGCGCTGCTCCATCACCCGGGCGGCCTCGCGCCAGCTCACGGCGACTCGAGCTCGAACGCCAGCGGCAGCAGCTCCGCCAGCGTGCGCGTCCGGAGCACCCCGCCCGGGCGCCCGAGGTGTACCGGCGTTTCGGGGCGTCCGAACTCGAGGAGGCGCTGGCGGCAACCGCCGCAGGGGGGGCACAGCTCCACCGTCTCGGCCACCACCGCCACCGCCGCGATCTCCCGCTGCCCGGCGGTCACGAGCGCGCCGATGGCCGACGCCTCGGCACATTGACCCTGGGGGTAGGCGGCGTTCTCGACGTTGACGCCGGTGTGGACGGTGCCACCCGGCGCCAGCAGCGCGGCGCCCACCCTGAAGCCCGAGTACGGAGCGTGGGCGTTGGGCATGGCCTCCTCGGCGGCGCGCAGCAGCAGCTCGGGAGCCTCGAGCAGCAGGTCCGCATAGCCCGCGGCCACGAGCCGTGCATCGTCGATGCCCAGGTCCCGGCGCAGGCGCGCCACCTGATCGTGCTCGGCGGTCAGGTCGGACTCCGGCGGCGCGACGGCCTCGAGCTCCACGAACTCGCCCAGGCCGTCGACCCGGTCGAGGTGGATGCGAACGCCCTGCCACAGGAGCAGCCGGCGCCGCTTGTCCACCGTCACCAGCTCGCCGTAGGCCTCGCCGAGCGCCGCCCGCAGACCGTCCGCGTCGCCGGCGTCCACGCGCCGATAGGCACTCTCGCGGGCCTCGCTCGACACCGCTCGCCGGTACTGGATCAGCTCGGCCTGTCCCGGCTCCTGCTCACGCAGCTTCAGGCGTCCGCGCGCGCGTGCGAAGTAGGTGTCGCGCTGGCGGATCTCGCCCCGATCCTCGGCGCCGGCGGCCAGCGCCGCCTCGAGAGTGCGCCCGGGATCCGCATCACGGGCCTTGATCTCGATGTTGCGCCGGGGGGCGGACAAGGCGGCGCCGAGGCTATCGTCGCGCCATGCCACAGCGTCTCGTCGTGGTCGAGCACCCGGTGCTCGCCGACCGCATCGCCGTTCTTCGCGACCGCTCGACCGGACACGGTGATTTCCGCCAGGCTCTGTTCGAGGCCTCGGCGATCCTCGCTGTGGAGGCGGCCCGCGAGCTGCCCGTGCACGAGGTGGAGATCGAGACCCCACTCGAGCCGGCCACCGGCCACCGCCTGCCGAGCGAGATCGCCGTGGTGCCCGTGCTGCGCGCCGGGCTGGGCATGGTTGACGCCTTCCTGCGCCTGCTGCCCGACGCGCGCGTGGGCCATCTCGGGCTCTACCGGGACGAGGAGACCCACGAGCCGTTCGAGTACTACGAGCGCCTGCCGCCCCGGCTCGACGAGGCCTACGTGTTCGTGGTCGACCCCATGCTCGCCACCGGCGGGAGCGCGGTGCACGCGCTGAACCGCCTCAAGGCCAAGGGCGCCAAGCGGCTCACGCTCGTGTGTCTCGTGGTGGCCCCCGAGGGCCTGTCAGCGGTGGAGGAGCACCATCCCGACGTTCCCGTCTGGACGGCGGCGCTGGACCGCGAGCTCGACGAGAACGCCTACATCCGGCCCGGCCTGGGCGACGCGGGCGACCGGGTGTTCGGCACCGACTGAGGCCGGCGGCGCGCTCAGGCCGTCGGACGCGGCGCGAGTGCCGTTCTCGACAGCGTGGGGTACGTGGCGCAGTAGCCGCGACGGCGGGCGATCGGCGCGAGCGCGCTGAATAGAACGCGTTGAACAACGGCCGGTGGTTTGCGAAACACGGCCACATCGGAGAACTCGGTAGCGAAGAGAGCCAGCTGAAGTGGGTGCGGCATCCCGCGCTTGTTCACATGTCCTTCGCGGGCGAGGCCAAACAGCGTTTCCACCATGTGGAGGAACCGCTCACCCGGTGTGATCTCCACCCTCACGATGGCGTCCACGTCTCCCTCGTTCCACCAGTCGTGCCAGACGCCCGGCTCGATCACCGCCCGCTGACCGGCGCGCAGAACCGACTTCTGACCGTCGCGCAGGACGGTCAGCTCGCCCTCCTGGACGCTGAAGCTCTCGAGCAGCGCCGGATGCTTGTGCTCACCCACCACCCGCGCACCGGGCAACGCGGTCAAGTCCGCGACTGCACGGCCCTCATCGTTCAACCACGGCAGTTCAACGATGACGCCGCGCTCCAAGGTCACCGGATTGGTCAAGACCTCGCCCAACTCGATCGGACGGGTGTCCGGTGGGGCAGCTGGATCCGGATGCGACATCTGCTCACGCTACACCCGCGTCAACGCATCGCGCTACCGAGACGACGGCACTGGAAACGGAAGGCGTCACGCCCCGCCGCGACGGTCACGTCGTCGAACCCGGCGGCGATCAGGCGCGTCGGGCAGGCCTTCGGGATCGATCACCACCCGCGTGTCCCCGACGTGGAGGAGGGCGAAGCCGATGCCGCGGCCCGTGCTGTCGGTGCCCACGAACGGCGCGCCCGGCGCGAGCACCCGGCAAGTCTCGGCGAAGAGACGGTCCTGGGCCGCGGGCGACGGCACGTGGTGGAGCATGGTGAAGCAGGCCGCCGCGCTGAAGGCGCCGTCCTCGAAGGGCATCGTCGTGCCGTCGCCGTCCACCACCTCCACCCGCCCGGCGAAGCGCTCGCGCAGCGCGCCTGCCAGCAGCGGGTCGATCTCGAGGGCCGTCAGCCGTTCCACGCGGCCGGCCAGGACCTCCGTCGCGGGTCCGAAGCCCGGACCGATCTCCAGCACCTCGCTGCCGAGCTCCACCCCGTCGATGGCCGGCGGCACGAGATCCTCGCGCACGTGGCGCTTCCAGGCATCGCGGTTGCAGTACCAGTGATGAAGCCGGTTCATCTGGCCGTCAGCACACCCGCCCACGCGCGCGTCATGGCATCCAGTATCGCGGCGCGCGACTGCTTGCCAACGTCGAGCCACCACAGAACGACCGCGGCCATGCCCATGCTCATCATCTCGGCCAGCGGCTCGAGCTCGCGTGGAGGCAGCGGCTCTTCCCGCAGCTCGCGGATGGTGTCCACGAGCACGGCCCGGGCACGCGCGTGCACCTGGACGCGGAAGGCGTGCACCTCGTCGTCGCCGCCCGAGTCGCGGAACAGCATCCGCCAGGCGTACGCGTGACGCTCCACGTAGTCGAGCCACACGTCCAGCACCACCCTGACCCTCTCCTCCATGGTCCCCTCCGCCGGGATCAGCGCCGGGAAGGTCGCCAGGTCGTCGCGATGGCGGGCCAGCAGCGCGAGGTAGAGCGCCTTCTTGGAGTCGAAGTGGCGGTACAGGATGGGCTTCGTGACCCCGGCCGCCGCGGCCACCTCGTCCAGTCGGGTGCCGTCGTAGCCCCGCTCTCCGAACTGCCGCCCGGCCGCCTCGACGATCAGCGCCCGGCGCTCCGCGCGCGGGAGTCGCCTGCGCTGCTCGACCGTGGCCATTTTGTTACTCTACGGTAACTTACGGACAGGAGGCCAGATGAGCGAAGTCACCGCCACCCGCGTTCACGACCCGATTCACAGGTCGTACTACTCGTTTCGCCGCGAGGGCGAGACGCTCTGGGTGAGCTGCTGGATGGAGGCGGGTGCGCACCTGCCCGAGCACTTCCATCCCACACTCGTCGAGCGCTGGGAGGTTCTCGAGGGCTCGGCCGAACTGAAGCTCGACGGGGTCTGGCGCGACCTCACCCCGGCCGACGGGCCCGTGCTGGTCTCACCGGGCGCGCGGCACGAGCTGCGCAACACGAGCGGGCGCGAGGTCCGGCTCCAGACGGAGGTCACACCCGCCGGCGGCCTGGAGGAGTTCCTCACCGAGAGCGCCTGGGCCGCCCGTGAGGGCCTCTACAACGCCCGCAACCTCCCGACGGGCATGCGCGGAGCGCGCTGGTTGGTCGAGTTCGCCCAGCGCTTCGGCCACGAGACGGTGATGACCTCCCCGCCGCCCGCGGTGCAGCGCGTGCTGCTCCCGGTGGCGGCGCGTCTGCTCTAGCGGGCGCGGCCGACCGACCCGAGGATGGCGGACAGCACCGCCGAGTAGTCCTCGTCCCCACGACCGGCACGCTCGGCCTCCTCGAGCCAGGCCAGAGCCGCGCGAGCCAGCCGCGGATCGAGTCCCGCCTGCGTCGCGGCGGCCACCACGAGCTCCGCATCCTTGCGGGCCAGCGCCAGGGAGAAGCGCCGGTCGGGCTCCTCGCCGCGCACGAGGAGTCCCTCGCGACGCTCGGCCTGTGCCGCCAGCGGGCTGGCGGCGAGCACCCCGAGGGTCACCTCCCGCGAGAGCCCGAGCGCGTCGCCGAGCGCCACCGCCTCGCCCAGCACCCCGAGCACGCCGAAGAGCGTGGAGTTCGCGACAAGCTTCGCCGACGCCCCCGCGCCCAGCTCGCCCGAGTAGATCGGCGTGCCGAGCGCTCCGAGCAGCGGCGTCCAGCGCTCGGCCAGGGCTCGAGGACCACCCAGGAACAGCCGCAGCGTGCCCGCCTCCGCCTCGCCGAGCGAGCCGAGCACGGGCGAGTCGAGCAGCCCCACCGACGAGGGAAGGACGCTGCGCAGACGCTCCACGGCGTCCGGCCCGACCGTGGACATCTCGACGAGCGTCGCATCGCGGGCCAGGCCTTCGGCCAGCCCGGCCTCGCCCTCCACGACCGCCGACAGGGCCGCCGGGTCGGCCAGCATCGTGATGGCCAGCTCAGCCCCGCGGCCGGCGTCGGCCGGGGAGGCTGCCGCGGCGGCACCCGCCTCGACCAGCGGGCGGGCGCGCTCTGCCGTGCGGTTGTACACGGTCAGGTCGTGCCCGGAGGCGAGCAGTCGTGCCGCCATGCGGCCACCCATGTCGCCGAGCCCGACAAAGGCGATCGCGGTCATCCCGGCCTCGTGACGGTCGGCCGTCCCGCACTGCTGCGGCCGATGCGGATCTCGATCGACGAGGTGTTGTTTCGATAGGAGCGCTCGGCGAGGCTGCGGTCGGGATTGACCGTGTGCACCAGCCGGTAGCGCCCGGGTGCGACGTCGGTTATGTCGATCGACTGACCCTCGAGCAGCGGTGCGTAGTCGTCGCCGTAGCCCACCGAGATTCCCTCCCGCAGGCGGCTCAGATCGGGCCGGCTCTTGCCGCAGTTGGTGGTGAACGGCGGCTGCGCGGGCTCGCCCTGGAGGGTACGCCGCGGCCGGGCGTCGTAGCGGTCGCCGAGACAGAAGCCCGTCTTGTGGTCGCGCCCCACTCGGGCGCCTTCAGGGCCGGGGCGGCGCAGCTCGTAGCGCATGAAGGCCGGATAGTGCCAGTGGCTGTGGTCGGGCGAGATCACGTAGGTCAGGCGAGTGGAGAGCGCCCGCCTGCCGGTCGAGCCATCCACCCGGCGCACCACCTGGGTCGCGGCCAGCTCGAGCGGCCGGCGCAGATCCCGCTCGGCGTCGACGATCACCGGGCCGCGGCCGAGGTTGCCCGCGGCCGAGCGAAAGCCGAGCTCGTGGCGCAGCTCGCCGTCGCGGACGACCGCGCGGACCGTGAGCTTCGCCGGAGGCTGCGGCACGAGGTCGGGCAGGAGATTGCGCGGCTGGGCGGCCGGTGCGCCACCGGCGGCCAGCCACAGCGCGGCCGCCACGCAGGCCGGGGCGACGGCTGCCACCAAGTGTGCCCTCGTCACAGACGCGGCCATGTGGCCAGCATAGGCTCAGCGGTCTCAGCGCAGCGATCGCGCGCTCAGACCCACCGCCGGCTCCTCGCCCACGGCTGCGTAGCGCTCGTCGAGGGCCACCCCCGCAACCCAGACGATCTCACCCCTGGCCTCCACCACGGGGAGCGTCCGGCGCAGCGCACGAGGGATCTTGCGGTCGGTGAACAGGTCCTGGAGGCTCTTGGTCCCGCCGACCCCGACGGGGCGCATGCGATCGCCGTCGCGCCAGGCGCGCACGGTCGCCCCGCCCGCGAGCGCGCCGGCCATGACCGCCACCTCACCCCTCTCGCCCGGCTCGGCCTCCACCTCCCAGTCCCCGAAGCGCGCACGTCCGGGCACCGGTAGCGCCACCGGGTCCGGCACGGCGAGCTCCGGAGCCCTGGAGAAGCGGAGCGTCCCGTACTCGGCCACCGCCCTCAGCCCGCCGCCGAGGTCGAGCGACTTGGTGCCCTGCTCGCCGAGCGCCAGGATGGCGGCGGTCTCGGCGGCCGACAGCGCGCGCACCTCGGCGCCCGGGACCGCCGCCTGCTCGGCGAGACGGCG
Source organism: uncultured Thermoleophilaceae bacterium (assembly GCA_963751105.1). Lineage (GTDB taxonomy): Bacteria > Actinomycetota > Thermoleophilia > Solirubrobacterales > Thermoleophilaceae > JACVRW01. The sequence continues at coordinate 2,543,558 of CAVVTG010000002.1, forward strand.
GAGCACGAGACGGCGCAGGGCCGCCGGCAGCTCGCCCAGGCCGGCCAGCGAGATCGCCGGGCCGCCACCGAGCACGTCGAGCGCGTCGTCGACGGCGTGGTCGAGCAGCTCGGCCTCCTCGCGCAGCTGGCGCGCGGTCTCGGCCAGCGTCCGCTCGGCCGCCGGACCCACGCTCCGCAGCGCGTCCAGCAGATCGTGGCGCACGCGAGCGCGAGCGAAGCGGCGGTCGGCGTTCGACGGATCCTCGCGCCACTCGAGCCCGCGCGCCCGCAGGTGGGCGCGCACGTCCTCGCGCGTGACCATGAGCAGCGGCCGCACCAGCCGGCCCCGGCGCGGCGCCATGCCATGGAGCGCTCGCGAGCCGGGCGACACCGCCAGGCGGTAGAGCACGGTCTCGGCCTGATCGGAGGCAGTGTGGGCCGCGGCGTAGTCGGCGGGTGCCAGTCGCTCCGCCAGGGCGTAGCGGGCGTCGCGGGCGCGCTCCTGGAGGTTCCCGGCCCCCTCGCCCAGATCGACTCGCTCCACCTGGAGGGGCACCCGCATCTGCGCGCAGAGACGGCGGACCAGCTCCTCGTCGGCGTCGGCGCCCTCGCGCAGGCCGTAGTTCACGTGCAGAGCCGAGACCCGCGCCTCGAGTCTCTTCGCCACGTCGAGCAGCGCCACCGAGTCGCCCCCGCCCGAGACGAGCACCAGCAGTGGCTCGCGCGGGCGGATCAGGCCGCTCTCGCGCGCGGCGTCGAGGGGGCCGTGGTGCTCATGCCTCGTCGCGCCGTGTGGCCCGGCACAGCTGGCGGGGCTCCTCGAAGCCCTTGAGCTTGACCTGGCCGATGCCCTCGAAGGTCAGGTGCGCGGCGCCCCTGACGGCATCGACCACCGCGTCGCTCACCAGCACCTCGGCGCCGCGTGCGCGGGCCACCACGCGCGAGGCCAGGTTGACCTCGCGGCCGTAGTAGTCCCCGTCGCGGTAGAGCGCCGTGCCGTAGTGGATGCCGATCCGCGGCTCCGGGCGCTCGTCGAACAGCCCCAGGAAGCCCACTGCCCAGTCCACCAGCGCGTTCACGTCGTGGCCCACGACCATGACCTCGTCGCCGATCGTCTTCACCACGCGCGCGTCGTCGGGCAGCGTGTTGGAGACGCCCTCCACGAAACGCTCCACCGACGAGAGCGCCTCCTCGTCCCCCGCCTCCTCGGTGAAGCGGGCGTAGCCGGCCAGGTCGGCGAAGGCGATCGCCACCCGTACCCGCCCGTGTCCCAGCTCGTCGCCCTCGAGCTCGGCCTCCATGTGGCCCACCACGTCCTGCTCGACGAAGTGCACGAGGTAGCGCTGGTGCATGTAGTCCATGAGCGGAGAGGCGAGCGGCAGCAGGTCGCCGGCCAGCGCCTGCATCTCCTCGGCCATCTGCAGGCCGGGCACCCCCTCCCGCATGAGCGGCTCGTGGACGTAGAGGTGAAACAGGCGCACCTCGGCGTCGGCGATCTGAGCGAGCGACTGGCCGTAGACGCGCACGAGCTGGAGGAAGGCGACGAGCGGGAAGCCCGCCTCAACCACCGAGGCCACGTAGCGCAGCGCCTGCAGATCGTCGTCGGTCAGCTGGTCGACGCCGCCGGCGGGCAGGCCGAGGGTGACCCAGAAGCGCTCGATCAGCTCCGGCTCGAGGCCGGTCTCGCGCGATGCCTCCTTGAGCGTGTGCCGCCGCTCCGCCCCCGCGAACATCTCCTCGATGTAGCCGTAGGCGAGCCGGCCCTGCTCCCCCGCCTCCCTGATCTGCGCCAGCCGGTGGCCGCGTTCGCGCAGCCGAGCCACGATGCGGGCGTGGGCCACGGCGGCGGTGCTCCACTCGCCGGAGCCGTCCACCTGGGGGATCACCCCGGCCCGCACCCAGCGGCGCAGCGTGGCCGGGGTCACCCCCACCCGCTCGGCGGCTTGCTTGGTCGACAGGCGCTCGCTCACGGTAGACACAATAGGATCGCGCCGGCAGTCTCACCGAGGGGAGTGGAAGGGACCCTTGAACTACTTCGTCACCGGCGCGACAGGCTTCATCGGCAGGCACCTGGTGGCCGAGCTGCTCGAGCGCGACGGCACCGTGTACGTGCTCGTCCGCGAGGGCTCGCGCGGCAAGCTCGACGCACTGATCCAGCGCCTCGGCGCCCCCGACGGCCGCATCGTGCCGGTGAGCGGCGACCTGTCCAAGCCGGGGCTCGGCGTGGAGGGGTTCGACGACCGGATCGACCACCTGTTCCACCTCGCGGCGGTCTACGACGTCGAGGCGGACGAGGAGTCGTCGGAACGGGCCAACGTCGACGGCACCCGCCACGTGATCGAGTTCGCCAACTCCCACGACGTGGGGCGCTTCCACCACGTGAGCTCGATCGCGGTGGCGGGCGACTACAAGGGCGTGTTCCAGGAGGACATGTTCGACGAGGGCCAGAGCCTGCCCCACCACTACCACCGCACCAAGTACGAGTCGGAGCGCCTGGTGCGCGAGGAGGTGAAGGCCGACACCCTCGTCTTCCGGCCGGGCATCGTCGTCGGTCACTCGGAGACCGGCGAGATGGACAAGATCGACGGCCCGTACTACTTCTTCAAGCTGCTCCAGCGCCTGCGGCACGCCCTGCCGGAGTGGTTCCCGCTCGCAGGACCGCAGGGCGGGCAGACCAACATCGTGCCGGTGGACTTCGTGGCTCGCGCGCTGGACCACATCGCGCATCTCTCCGACGAGGAGCTCCCGAGCCGCACCTTCCACCTGGTGGACCCGGAGCCGATGACGGTGGGCGAGGCGCTCAACGAGTTCGCCAAGGCCGCTCACGCGCCGCAGTTCGCCATGCGCGTGGACCAGAACCTGACCAACGCGGTCCCCCCTCCCGTGCGCGCCGGGGTGATGGCGCTCCCGCCGGTAAAGCGCATCCGCGATCAGGTCTTCCACGACCTCGGCATCCCGCCGGCCGCGATGGAGAACCGCGACTTCCAGGCCAAGTTCGACGCTCGCGACAGCCAGCGGGCCCTCACCGGGACCGGGATCGCGGTGCCGCCGCTGTCGACCTACGCACCGCGGGTGTGGGACTACTGGGAGCGCAACCTCGATCCCGACCTGTTCCGCGAGCGCTCGCTGGCCGCGTCGGTGAGCGGCAAGAAGATCCTGATCACCGGAGCGTCGAGCGGGATCGGCCTCGAGACGGCGCTCAAGGTGGGAGAGGCCGGCGGAGAGGTGCTGCTGGTGTCGCGCACGCGCGAGAAGCTCGAGGAGGTGGCCCGCCAGGTGGAGGAGGCCGGCGGCGTGGCGCACGTGCACCCGGCCGACCTCTCCGATCTGGACGACATCGACCGTCTAGCCGCCGAGGTGCTCGAGGAGCACGGCGGCATCGACGTGCTGATCAACAACGCCGGCCGCTCGATCCGGCGCTCGGTGGCGCGCTCCTATGACCGCTTCCACGACTACGAGCGCACGATGCAGCTCAACTACTTCGGGGCGCTCAAGCTGATCCTGGCCCTGCTGCCGGGGATGAGGGAGCGGCGCTCGGGCCACATCATCAACGTCAGCTCGATCGGCGTGCAGACCAACACCCCGCGCTTCTCCGCCTACGTGGCCTCGAAGGCCGCCCTCGACGCGTTCTCGCGCTGCGTCGCCCCGGAGTGCGTGAACGACAACGTCAAGTTCACCACCGTCTACATGCCGCTGGTGCGCACGCCGATGATCGCCCCGACCGACATCTACAAGGCCTTCCCGACGCTCACCCCGGAGGAGGCCGCCAAGATGCTCACCGACGCGATGATCGACAAGCCCAAGCGCATGGCCTCACGCCTGGGCACGTTCGGCGAGGTCCTCTACGCGGTCTCCCCGAAGACCGTCGACATCGTCCTCAACACCGCCTACAACCTGTTCCCCGACTCGACGGCGGCCAAGGCTCCGACGGACGGCAAGCCGGCCCCCGCGGACGAGAAGCGGGGCGGCGACGAGATCTCCAGCGAGGCGGTGGCCATGGCCTACCTCCTGCGCGGAGTGCACTTCTAACGCGTTCGGGGCGTCAGGAAGCGGACACCACGCTGAGCGGGACCCACTTGGGCTTCGAGCGGTTGCCGACCCGGTCGATCGCCACCGCCACCGCCCGGTAGCGGCCCTCGGGCAGCCGGCGCTTGCGGACCTTGCCCGTGAAGCGCAGGCTCCCCGGCCCCGGGCCCGCCGCGCGGCCGACGCTCGTGACCTTCAGCCAGCGCGTGCACGACCGCGCCCGGCGGCCGGCTCGCTGCGGGCTCACGCAGCGGCCCTTGACTCTGCGCCCGGACACCGCCCGTCGCAACGAGACCGAGACCCGCACGCGCTCCGACACGCGGAAGCGCAGGCGAACGGCTCGGGCGACGCCGGCGGCGGCGGATGCGCTTGACCCGCCCGAACGGCCGCGCGTCGCCAGCCGGCGCGCGGACGCCTTCAAACCCTTCAGCACCGGGCGGATGGCGTCGACCTCGAGCATCCTCCTGGCGCGGCGCTCGGCCGTCGCGCCGTGTGGGTCGGTCACACGCACGCGTGGGATCAGGGTCGTGCTCGAGTCGAACGTGCGCGTAACCCGCGGCTCGCTGCCGGTCGACGTCTCGAACACACGGTTGCCGTCGAGGTCCCACTGGTAGCGCAGGCCCAGCCCTTCCGGGTCGGTGGAGGCGGACGCGTCGAAGGTCACGGGCCGGCCTCCCCCCACCATTCGCGGCGTGAAGCTCAGGGCCGCCGTGGGCTCCCGGTTGACCACGATGGCGAGACCGAGCGGGTTGTTGAACATGGAGCTCGAGCGGAAGATGCGCGCCGCGCCCGTTCCGCGGTTGACGCTCACCAGCCCGCCCTCCAGGGTGTTGAGGGAGTAGTCGGACACCAGCAGGTTGCCGTCCGGCGCCACGGCCACCCGCTGGGGCTGCTCGAACGCGTCCGTGGGGCTGACGTTAGGAGTGATCACCTGCTGCACGCCGTTGCCCGGGTTCACGGCCGCCACGGCCGCGGGGGCGCTGCGCTGGTTGACCACCAGGACGGTCCCGCTCGGCTCAACTGTGACGCCCACGGGACCGAGGAACAAACCGCCCCCGGCGGAGGGATTCATGGAGACCCACGCCTGCGCCCCGCTCGCCGGATCGACTCCGATGACGCCTCCGCCCGTGGGCGTGCAAGGGATCAGGGTGACCGTGTTCTCCACCAGTGCGCCGAAGTCGCTGACCAAGATCCGGCCCTGGGCGTTGACGGCGATGCCGAACGGGTAGCAGAGGTCGCCCGCGCGGGTGATGACGGTCTGAGCGCCCGTGGCCGGGTTGACTCGAACCACGGCCGCCTGGAAGTCGCCCCCGCGCGGATTGCCGCCCACGCCGACGTTCTCCACCACGTAGAGCGACCCGTCGCGGGCCAGAGCCACACCGGCCGGATCCACCAGCTGGCCTCCGAGGGAGACGAGCGACTGCCGGCCCGTGGCGAGGTCCACCCGGATCACCCGCCCGTCGGCCGCGGGCGCGGGACCGGACGCGAACTCCCCCATGTCGGCCACGTAGAGGCTGCCTCCACCCGGCGCCACGGCGATGTCGTAGGGGTGGCGAAACAGGTCGCCCTGGGCGCCGTTGCGCGACACCTCGGCGGTCTCGCCGGTCACCGGGTCCACACGCAGGATCACGGGCCACGGCCGGCCGTCCTTGTTGACCACCGAGTTGGCGACGTACGCGACCCAGGGGTCACCGGGCGCGGCTTGGGCCGCGCCGGTCAGCACCAGCAGGGTGACGAGAACGGCAGTGGTTGCGTAAATCAGGCGGATCGCGATTCAAAGTAGGGGCGGGGTGTCCCTTTTTCAACAGCAGGGAGCGCCCCTGCACCTCTCACTAGACGAATGGTGGACCCCGGCGCACGAGATTGGCGTAGACCGCCTCCTGAATCGCGGCCCGCACCCGCTCCGAGAGCTCGAGGGCCACGACCCGGTCGCTCGCGCCCTCCGGTCCGTACTCCGCGGTTTGGATCGGCTCCAGAAACTCGATACGCCAGCGCGACGGGAGCGGCACCGCTCCGAGCGGGCCGAGCCAGGGAAAGGTCGGGGTCACCGGGAAGTACGGCGCGCGCAGCAGGCGCGCCACCAGCGGGAGGTCACCGAGCTTGGGGTAGATCTCCTCGCTGCCCACAACCGCCACCGGCACGATCGGCGCACCCGTGCGCAGAGCGATCTCCACGAAGCCGCCGCGGCCGAAGCGCTGCAGCCGGTAGCGCTCGGAGAACGGCTTGCCGGTTCCCTTGACCCCCTCGGGAAAGACGGCCACGAGCTTGTCCTGCTCGAGCAGCCGGAGCGCGTTGTAGGGCGAGGCCACGACCCCACCGACGCGCCGCATGACGGTGGACACCCAGGGCAGGTCGAAGGCCCAGTTGAGGACGAGGAAGCGCGGATGGCGCGGCAGCGGGTGCTCGCGCAGGATCGCCATCGAGATCATCGTGGCGTCCCAGGGCAGGATCCCGGCGTGGTTGGCCACGAGCAGAGCACGGCCATGGCCGGGCACGTTCTCCATCCCGACCGCAGTGACCCGCCACCACGTGTCGTACAGAAACCCGAACAGGGGCTCGATGAGGTCCGCGAACTCCTCGTCGAAGCCCCATTCGTCGTCCTGGTGGTCGCCGTCCATGCGCTCGAGAAGGCGCTCCACCGTCACGCGAGCGTCGCGCGGCAGCCCCGTGGCGCCGCGGGCGATCGCATCGGGGAGATCGAGTCCGGCGTCGAGGCCCTCCCGCAGGCGCCTCATGAAGGCCACGGCCGAGGTGGTCACGCCGCCTCCGCCCGGCGGGGCTGCCTGCTGGCCCAGTCCTCCACCGCCCCGACGGTCGAATGACGCGGCCGGAAGCCGATCTCGACCGCGAGCCGGGCGGTGTCCACGCCGCGCCCGTAGCGCAGCAGTCGCCGGAAGTCGTCCGAGTAGCCCGAGAGCCCGACCCTGCGCCCCGCCGCGGTGAGCGGAGCGAACAGCGGCCCGGCGAGGGGAAGCGGCGCGCGGCCGGCCAGCCGGACCATGCGGTGGAGGCCGATGGTGCCCTCTCCGGCGACGTTCACCGGCCCCTGCACCGGATTGCGCACGGCCGCCACGATCGCGTCGAGCGCGTCGCGCTCGTCCACGAGCTGGATGCGGGGGTCGAAGCCGAGGTAGGTGGGGCAGGCCGGCTGGGAGAGGTAGCGGCTGATCTGCGTTACCAGCGAGGCTCCGATCGCCGGCTGATAGCGCAGCATCGTGCAGGTCACTCCCTCGTGGCGGCGGGCGTAGGTCTCGAAGTAGTTCTCGATCTCGGCCACGTCGCGCTGGAACCGGGTGCGGAGGGGAAACAGGCGCGTCATCTCCTCGCCGAAGAACTGCGGCGCGTGGGGCTCGGCTCCGTAGACCCCGGCCGACCCGCGCACCACGATCGTCTCGAGCGTGCGCGCCTTCTCGCAGGCGGCCAGCAGCTGAAGCGAGCCGATCACGTTGACGTCGTGCATCGCCCGCGAGGACATCGCGGGCCCCGGCTGGCGCACGATCTGCTCGTGCACCAGGGTGTCGACCTCCAGCCTCGGTATCACCCGGGCCAGGCCGGCGTCACGTATGTCGGCCTCGATGAACTCGGTGCGCTCGAGCTCGATCCGCGGCCGGCGGGTGTCGAGGCCGGCCACGTAGGACACGCCGGGGTCGTTCTCGAGCCGGGAGGCCAGCAGGGTGCCCAGCTGGCTTCCGACGCCGGTGATCAGGACACGGCGGCCGGCCACTACGTTGTGCGCTTGGAGGGCGAGCGCTTGGGGCTCTTCTTGGCCGGCGCCCGCTTGGTGCTCTTCTTGGCCGTCGCGCGCTTGGCCGGCAGCCGCTCCTCGATGGCGTCGAGCCGGCGCCCGATCGCCCGCAGCTCGGACCTGAGCTCGCGCACGTCGTCCACCGTGGCGGGGCGCCGGCCCTCGATGGCGCCGGCCATGCTGCGCCGCCCGCGCGCCAGGCGCTCCTCCGCCCCGCGGCGAAGGTCTTCGACCGAATGCACCACGTCGTCGAGCGCGCCCTGGGCGGCCTCGCGGCTGCGTCCGGCCGAGCCCATGGTGGACTCCACCGTGCGCTCCACGGCCTCGCGAAGGGAATCCGACTTCGACGTTCGCTGTGCCATCGCTTCGAGCCTACTCCCTGCGCTCGCGCAGACCTCTAACTTTCGGCAGCTGTGCCCCACCGCTCCGCCACCGCCCCGCTGCATCTGCGCCCGGCCACGACCCTGGCCGAGCGCGTCCTCCTGCCCGCCGACCCCCACAGCGCCCTGTTCGTGGCCCAGGCGTTGCTCGACGGCCCCAAGATGTTCAATCACGCGCGCGGCCTGTGGGGCTACACCGGGGTGGCCCACGACGGCGAGCCCCTCTCCGTGCAGGCCACGGGCCTCGGAGGACCGAGCGCCGCGGTGGTCTGCGAGGAGCTGATCGATCTCGGCGCGCGCCGCCTGGTGGGGATCGGAACGGCCGAGGCGCTGGACGACTCCGTCCCCGTGGGCAGCCTGCTGGCCGCCAGCACTGTGCTGGCCCTGGACGGCGCGGGAGCTCGGCTGGCCGGCGTGGGCGCGCGCCTCGAGCCGGACCCCGAGCTGCTCGGCCGGCTGATCGAGGCCGGGGCGTCGCCGGCCGCCCTGGCCAGCACGGACCTGTTCTACGACCATCCCGCCCAGCTCGTCCGCGAATCAGGGCAGGCGGCCACCGCAGTCGATCTCCAGGCGGCCGCCATCCTCGGCGTGGCCGCCCGGCGCGGCGTGGCCGCGGCCTGCCTGGTGGGCGTGGCCACCGGGCTTCGTGATCCCGAGGCGCTCGAGGCGTTGAGCGTGCGGCTGGGCGAGGCGGGCTACGCCGCGCTCAGGATTCCGTGACCGTGAGTCGCTCCTGCGCGCGCGGCACCGGCTCGTCGCTTGGCGAGACGGCCTCACGCAGGCCGGCCAGGTCGCGTGCGATCTCGTCCAGACGCTCCTCGATGGACCCGAGCCGGTCGTCCGGGACGGCACGCGAGGCAGCCCCGATGCGCTCCTCCAGCCGGTCGATCGCGTCCTCGATCCCCTCGAGGCGCTGCGACAGGGAGCGCAGCCGGCGGGTGACACGCTCGATGTCGGCCGCCGACGGGAGGTTGAGGGCCCCGAGGGCCGCCTCCTGGGCCTGCAGGGCCTTCTCGCGCGCGTCGAAGGCACGGGCGATCGCCCCGTTCACCACCGGGTTGGCCACGAGCTCCTCGGCGATTCGGCCCAGCGCCTCCTCGCCCGTCCGCGAGAGGCGGTCGACGAAGCTGTCGTCCTGCTCCGGCTCGGTCATGCCGGGCAGCGTAGCCAACGGGGGCCGCGAAGCTGTCCTGCCCTCCGCGCCAAAGGACCGAGACTGGCCAACTCTAACCGTAAAGTTGAGCGTTATTCATGTCCAACGGCGAGGGCCGTGGGCGCCCGCTTCGTCCAGCCGGCGCCGCCACGGGATTGAAGTTCTCGCTGCCACCGTCGATACAAGGAACTGATCCCGCAGCGCCGCCCTCGCGCACACCAGACACAGGACTCGCTTCCTCACTCACTCGGAACCCTCGTTGCACACCGGAAAACCACCCAGTAGCTTTCGTTCAGCGGCAGGCGGCTCTGATAGCTTGCGCTCTCCCGCGGTTGGCGCTTCGCGGGGACCCGAGGGAGGACCCGGAAGAGCGAGAATGAAGAAGCGGCTTCTCACACTCCTGCTCGCCGCAGGAGTCCTTCTCGCGGCCGCATTCTCTGCGTTCAGCATCCCCGCCCAGGCCCAGTCGCAGACGGTGTACGTGCGACTGCCGAGCGGCGAGGTGGTTCCGGTCACCGTGGACGTGCCGCCGGGCTCGAGTCTCAACGACGTCCAGCTGCCCGGCACACCGGTCCCGCCTCCGAGCACCAACACCACGCCGACCACCCCCACCACGCCGACCACCCCCACCACGCCGACAGCGCCCAAGCCGCAGAAGCCGCCGCGTCAAAATGCCCCCGCGCCTGCGCCCGAGCAGCCCGACAGCGGCCCGAGCGCCGGAGGCGGCTCGCCGCAGGGCCAGACCAACTCGGGTCAGAAGGTCCGGGGCGAAGAGAAGCCGGCCGACCGGCTGAGCGGTGAGATCAAGTCTCGACCCAAGGATGAGAGTTCGGGCGAGGACCGGGAGAGAGGCCGCGACGGCCGCTCGCCGCTGCGCAACGACGACGGCACGCCGTCCGCGGGCAACCCAGGGCTCATCGATGCGCTGCCGGGTCCCTCAACGGCCACCGGGGTCCCCAACTTCATCATCCGCAAGTTCAGGGTGCCGCCGTTCCTGCTGCCGATCTACCAGGCCGCCGGGATCGAGTACGGCATCCGCTGGGAGATCCTGGCCGCGATCAACGAGATCGAGACCGACTACGGCAGAAACCTCAACGTCTCCTCGGCCGGCGCCCTCGGCTGGATGCAGTTCATGCCGCCCACCTGGGAGGCCTACGGGACCGACGCCAACAAGGACGGCCGCAAGGATCCGTACAACCCGGTCGACGCGATCTTCGCCGCCGCGCGCTATCTCAAGGCCGCCGGCTACGCCGACAACGTCCGCGACGCGATCTGGGCCTACAACCACGCCGACTGGTACGTCGACTCCGTTCTGCTGCGCGCCCGCCTGATCGCCGGCGTGCCCGCCGACGTCGTCGGCTCGCTCACCGGTCTCACCGAAGGCCGCTTCCCCGTGTATGCACGCGCGCGCTATGCGGACGATCTGGCCGAGGCCGAGCTGCTCAAGCGCGTCAAGCGAGGCGAGAACGCGGCCCACGTCATTGAGTCCGACGACGGCCGGCGCAGCATCGACATCTTCGCCGAGAAGGGCGCTCCCGTGGTCGCGGTCAACGACGGCGTGGTCAAGGAGATCGGCCGCTCGAAGAAGCTGGGCCGGTACCTCACGCTCCAGGACGTCTACGGCAACCGCTACACGTACGGCCACCTCGGCGAGGTCTCGAAGTACTACCCGGTGCCCAAGGGCGACGCGGAGGCGGACTCGGGCCGCACGGCCAAGGCGATCAAGGCCAACGGTGACGACTCAGCCGATCCCAAGCCGGACCTCGCGGCTTCGGCCGGCCGCCAGGCCGATTCCTCGGACACGGCGCCCGAACGGGATCGTGGCGCGAAGGTCGAGTCGCACGACGTGACCGAGGCCTCGGCCCCCATCAAGGAGCGCTTGTTCGCGCACCCCGACATGCCGGGCGCGCGCGAGGCCGGCGGCCTCGAGCAGCAGCTCGACACGCTCGCTCGCAAGGGCGGCCGCTTCGAGACCTACAAGAACTTCTTCTCGCGCCCGTTCGGGCTGGATCCGAGCAAGGTCCGCCTCAAGGCGCTGCGAAAGGGATCGCAGGTGATCGGCGGCACGATCATCGGACGGGTGGGCGAGACGGTGCCCGACAAGGCGGCGCACGTGGACTTCTCCATTCGCCCGGCGGGTCGCGGCGCTCCGAACATCGATCCCAAGCCGATCCTCGACGGCTGGAAGCTGCTGGAGGCCACGGCCATCTACCGCGCTTCTGGACGCAACGTGCTGCACGGCTCCGACAACGCCGGAGCGATGTCGATCGGCCAGATCATGCTGCTGCCCAAGCCGCTGCTCGAGAAGCGCGTGCTCTCCGACGAGCGCATCGACGTCTACGAGTGCGGGCGCGACGACATCCGCTCGGGTCAGATCGACCGTCGCGTGCTGGCCACGCTGTCCTACCTGGCCGAGTCGGGGCTGCGCCCGACGGTCACCTCGCTCAAGTGCGGCCACGGCTTCTACACCAGCTCGGGCAACGTCTCGCACCACAGCTCGGGCAACGCCGTCGACATCGCCCAGATCAACGGCATCCCCATCCTCGGCCACCAGGAGCCCGGCGGCGTCACCGAGGTGTCCGTGCGCCGCCTGATGGCCCTGCAGGGCACCATGGCCCCCGCCCAGATCATCTCCCTGTTCGAGATCGGCGGCGCCACCATGTCCATGTCCGACCACGCCGACCACATCCACGTCGGGTTCCAGCCGATGTTCGGGCAGAACAAGAAGCTCGGCAAGCAGGCCCTGGCCGTGCTCGAGCCCGGCCAGTGGTCCGACCTCATCTCCCGCCTCGGTGAGATCGAGAACCCGGTGGTGCCCACCAAGCCCTCCAAGTACGCGCTGCCTGTTGACAAGAAGGAGCGCCGGGCCAGCGACGCCCACGAGGGCGAGTAGTACGCAGGCCGGGCGCAAGCAGCCGGCGTCGCCGGGTGCGCAGCGAGGTTCTCTCTTCGGCTGTTCCCAGCTCGAGTTCGGCTTCCTCCTGGGGCCGACCGACGGGCGCTACCTGGTGCGCAGCCCCGGCGAGGACACGGTCGAAGCCGTCCTCGTGCTGGGAACGCTCGGCGCGCCGGAGAGGCGCTGGCTGCGCGATCGCCGGCCGCGAACGATCGAGCAGGCCGCGCCCGAGCCGGTGCCCACCGCGCGAGCCACCGTCGTAAGGCCCGAGCCCTTCGCCGACGAGAGTGAGGCGCGAGCCTGGCTCGACGAGCTGCGGGGCGACCCGGAGCTGCGCGACGCCGAGCTGGCCGCCGCCGCGAAGGTGCTCAACCGGGCGCTGAGCGCCCAGCGTCTCGCCGCGGCCGATCCCTATCTGGCCGACGTGTCGGTCGAGCGCGCGCTGGCGGCACGGATCGGCTACGGCAGCGGTAACCGGGTGGCCGACGGCGAGTTCGCCCAGGCGCTCGAGCTGCCCAGCCCGGGAGGCCGTCGCACCAAACGATCGATGGCTGCGCCGGAGGAGCGCTTCGCAGCGATCCTCGGCGGGCGCGAGACCACCCTGACCGCCGAGGAGCTGGTGCTGAGGGCCCGCGCCGACCTGGACGCCGGACGGCGGCGCGAAGCGGCCCTCCAGGCACGCGTGGCGATCGAGGCACTGCTGGCCGAGACCGAGGAGCGATCGCTCGATCCTCATCGCCCGCTCGTGGTGAGCGCAGCCGCGGCGGCGCTCGACGGCGAGCCGGCCGAGGACCTCGAGGAGGCTGTGCGCGCCATGGAAATGGTGCTGCGCCGCCGCCACCTCAGCGGCCGGGACTGAGCCCGGGCTCGGTTGCTACGGCCCGGCGTCCAGAGCGGCCAGCACCGCGGCGAGCTCCTCCACCACGTCGCCGGCCAGCTTGACCTCGGCGTCTCCGTCGTAGGGCGTGGGCCCCTGCGTGACGAGCGCGAGGCGACCGCCGCCGCCGTGGGTCATGGCGGGAAGACCGGCCACCGGATAGACCTCGAGAGACGAGCCCACGCACAGCATGAGGTCCGCCTCCAGGGCCAGCGTCTGCGCCTGGGCCAGCGCGCGCTCGGGCAGGAACTCGCCGAACAGCACCACGTCGGGCTTGAGCGGGTGGACGCAGGCCGGGCATTCGGGTGCGCCGTCACCCTGGGCGAGTAGCTCCACCACACGGTCGATCGGCTGCCTGCCGCCACATTCGAGACAGACGCTCCACTCGATCGAGCCGTGCACCTCCACCAGGCGCTCGCTGCCGGCCATGCGGTGTAGCCGGTCGATGTTCTGGGTGATCACTCCGCGCACCAGTCCGCGGCGCTCGAGCTCGGCCACGGCGTGATGAGCAGCATTGGGCCGCTTGTCGGTCAGCGAGGCGAAGCGCTGTCCGTAGAACGCCCAGAAGCGGTCGGGGTCGCGCCGCCACGCGTCGATGTGGGCAACCTCCATCGGGTCGACGTTCTCCCAGAGGCCGGTGCCGGGACTGCGGAAATCGGGGATGCCCGAAGGCACCGAGATGCCCGCCCCGGTGAGCACCACCGCGCGTTGGGAGCTGCGAAGGAGAGCCGCGACCCGCTCGGCGTCCTTCGACCTGATCGTCGCCTCGCGCATCGGCGGGCGACACTAGCTGAGGAACTCGCTCACGATGAGGTTGCAGAGCTCGGACCGGTCGTGGAACAGCCCGTGACCGGCGCCCGGGACAACGGCGAGCTGCGCATGCGGCAGGCCCTCGCGAAGGGCGAGCGTGTGCTCGATGGGAATCTCGTCCTCGTCGTCACCCACCATCACGAGCGCCGGCCCCGGATAGCCGGCGAGGTCGGCGACGGAGAGCGTGGGCTCCTCGGACTGCATGCGGTGCAGCTTCTCGTAGAGCTGCCGGAAGCTTCCGGGACCGTCCGGAGAGACCTCACCGTGGTAGTCGTCGAAAAAGGCCAGGACCTCATCGTCGAGGTCGATCGCGCCCGGCGCCCAGGCCCCGTGGTGGAAGACCGCGGAGGCGAACACGAGCCGCCTAACGACATCGGGGCGCCGCAGCGCGGTGACCAGCGCGACGATCGCCCCGTCGCTGTGCCCGAGGACATACGCCGGCCCGCCCACCACCTGCTCGAGAAAGGCGATCGTGTCCTGCGCCATCAGCTCGTACGTGAGCGGCCCCGGTACGCCGGGGGTGCGGCCGTGCCCGCGCCGGTCGGGCCGGTAGATGTGAAAGCGGTCGGCCAGGCGAGCGACATTGCCTTCGAACACACGCGAGTCGGCACCGCCCGGATGCAGGAGTAGGAGCGGCTCACCGGAGCCCTCCTCCTCAAAGTAGGTGCGGACGTGGCCGAGCTGTGCGAATGCGGACATGTCGAACTGACCGTCGCCGCGGCCCGCGCTGATCGCACGAGCTGCGGCTAGCGGCCCTGGAAGTCCGGGCGGCGCCTGCTCAGGAAGGCCGCGATGCCCTCGCGCGCATCCTCTGAGCCAAACGCCCGGGCAAACCCCTCGGCCTCGTGGGCCAGCCCCTCGTCGAGGTCCGGGCGATGCGAGCGCTTCTTGATCTCCTCCACTGCGATCGGCGCCTGACCGGCCAGCTTGCGCGCCCAGCCGAGTGCCGCGTCGAAGAGCTCGTGGTCAGGCACCACCTGGTTGGCCAGCCCCACGCGGTGGGCCTCGTAGGCGTCGATCGGATCCCCGGTCAGGTTCATCTCCAGCGCCTTGGCCTCCCCCACCAGCCGTGGCAGCCGCTGGGTGCCGCCGAAGCCCGGGATGATCCCCAGGTTGATCTCGGGCTGGCCGAACGTCGCCGACTCGGCGGCGACCCGGAAGTCGCAGGCCATGGCCAGCTCGCAGCCGCCGCCGAAGGCGATCGAGTTGACCGCCGCGATCGTGAGCGTGGACGACTGCTCCATCCCGCGCATGAAGCGGTGCGCGCTCTGCACGAGCTCGGCGCCCTCGGCGTCCGCGCTCATCTTGTTGAACTGCTTGATGTCCGCGCCGGCGCTGAAGGTGAAGATGTTGGAGGACGCGATCACGAGCGCCCGGACCTTGCCGTCGATCTCATCCCACAGGTCGATCAGGTCGCGCACGGCCTGCGGAGAGAGCGGGTTGGCCGGCGGGCGGTTGAGCCAGGCGATCGCGATGTCGTCACGCGTCTCGAGCAGCACGCTCTCGCGCTGGTCGCCGGCGTCCGGCCTGGGGTAGGCGAAGAAGCCCTGGCCGGCCTTCTTGCCCAGGCGGCCCTGGGCCACCAGACGCCGCAGGATCGTGGGCGGCTCGAAGGCCTCGCCCCAGTCGCTCTGGGCGCTCTCGAGCTGCTCCAGCACGGCGTCGAGCCCGGCGTCGTCGGCGCGCGAGAACGGGCCCGGCAGGATCCCGGCGCCCATCATCATCCCGATCTCGATGTCCTTGGCCGAGGCCACGCCCTCCTCGAGGACGAGGCAGGACTCGACCAGCGTCTTCAGGCCCATGCGGTCGACGATCGACGCCACCGCGGGGTTCCCCGTCTCAGCCGTGCTCATAGAAACCCTTCCCGGTCTTCTGGCCGAGGTCACCGGCGGCCACGAGCTCCTCCATCCGCTCGGCCACGTGGAAGCGCTCGCTCCCGTAGGAGTCGCGCAGGTGCCGGGCCACGTGCAGAACCGTGTCGAGACCGAGCAGGTCGGTCAGGAAGTAGGGCCCCATGGGTGTCGCTCCCGAGTCCTTGATCGCCCGGTCGACCTCCTCCACCGAGAGATCGCCGTCCTCGGTGGCCTTCCAGACCTCGGACATCGCCGAGGTGAGGATGCGGTTGACGACGAAGCCCGGCACCTCCCCGCAGCGCACCACGGTCTTGCGGATCGCCTGGGCGAAGTTCGAGGCGGCCTGAAGCGTCTCCTCGGAGGTGTCGTCGCCCTCGATCACCTCGATCAGCCTCATCATCGAGGCCGGATAGAAGAAGTGGAAGCCGCACACCTTGTCGGGCCGCAGCGTGGCCTCGGCCATCTCGGTCACCGACAAAGAGGAGGTGTTCGAGGCGAGGATCGCGTGGCCGGGCGTGACCTGGTCGAGCTCGGCGAACACCGTCTGCTTGATCTCCATGCGCTCGGGCACGGCCTCGATCACGAAGTCCACGTCGCCGAAGCCCTCGTAGCCGGTGGTGCCCTCGATGCGGCCGAGCAGCGCCTGGCGCTGGGACTCGGACTGATCCTGGGTGATCTTCTCCTTGGCCACGAGCACGTCCAGCTGGGCCTCCGTGACCTGGCGGGCCTTCTCCAGGCCGGCGTCAACGAACTCCTGCTCCACGTCCTTGAGCACCACGGGGATCCCCGCGGCGGCCACGACCTGGGCGATCTCGCCGCCCATGGTCCCGGCCCCTACGACGGCTGCCCTGAAGACGAACACGGCGGTGACCCTATCTGAGCCCCGCATCCTCCTGCGCCTCGACGGTGAAGCGAAACAGGGTGCGGCGGAGGGCGTCGCGCAGCGCTCGGCGGATGAAGACCGCGTCGGCCACCACGCTCAGCGGGCCGTACTTGACCAGCCGGTACTCGAGGGTCAGCTCGACCTCCGATCCGTCCGGCGCCGGCAGCGCCCGAAGCCCCTGGCGCCCCAGCAGAGCGTCCTCGAAGACCAGCGTTGCGAACCGGTCGTGGGCGTGCTCCACCACCTTCTCGGTCACCCGCCCGCGACCACCCTGTATCGACTCCCAGACCACCCGCTCGTCCTGCTCGGGCCAGCCCTCCGAGCGCTCCACGACACGCGCGAAGCCCTCCACGAACGAGGGCCAGCGGGTGGTGTCGGTCCAGAGCCCCAGTGCCGCGCCGGGCTCGAGCGGCACGAAACCCTGGGCGCGAGCCGTCCTCACGGGCCGTAGACCTCCTTCACGATCTCGTCGATCGAGCTCTTGACCGAGTCGAGGAAGGGGCGCACCTCCTCCACGAGGCGCGCGTACTCCTCCCGCCCGGCATCGGTGAGCGAGTAGTAGCGGCGCGAGCGACGCTCCGGGTGCTCCCAGCTGCCCTCGATCAGCCCCCGTCCCTCGAGCTGGCGCAGCAGCGGATACATCGTGTTGGGATTGACCGACAGCACGCCGGCGGTCATCGCGCCGATGCGCTCCATCAGCTGGTTGCCATAGCTCGGCCCGTCGTTGATCAGGTGCAGCACCAGCAGGGGCAGGATCGCGCGCCGGCGCAGCTCGCCCGTGAACGGGTCGGCGCTGCGCTTGGGCGTGCCGATGGCTGCATCCGCTCCACCGGCCTGGGCCACCGCGTCACGCACGGCCTCCCTGCTGCGCTCGCGCTTGGAGCTGCTCACGGGGGCTCATGCTGACAGGAGTGTGCTCGGCGAGCGCGCGGTGCGCGCGAGCACTGGTTCTCAGCGGAGCGAGCGCGCGACCTCCTCGAGCAGGTCCATCTGCTCCTGCATGCCGGTCATCATGCCCGAGTCGATCACGGCGTCGCGGACCTCCCGGCTCGAGTATTCGCAGAGCATCGTGAGCGTGGTGCGGCCGTCGTGCTCGGCGAGTTCCACCGTGATCAGGCTCTCCTCGCCCTCCGCGGAGGGATCCTCGAACACCTCGGTGTTGACGATGCGCTCGTTGGGGACGATCTCCCGGTACTCGCCGTGGAAGGCGATCTCGCGGTCGGCCACTATCACGAACCGCCAGGCGCCACCGACTCTGAAGTCGATGTCGGCGGTCTTCATCGTGGCCTGATGGCCGCTCCACCAGCGCATCACGAGCTCAGGCGTGGTCCAGGCCCGGTATACGAGCTCCCTGGGCGCGTCAAACTCGCGCGTGATCAGGATCTGCTCGTCGGTGGGAAGGGTCACCGTGGCCGTTCCGCTACTCGTCACGTCTGCCATCTTCTTGCTCCTTCTGCTTGAGGTCGTCCAGTACGACATCCAGGGCCCGGAAGCGCTCCGACCAGGAGCGCTCGTAGTTGCTCACCCAGTCGTGGATGGGCTTGAGCGCGTGGCCGTTCAGCCGGTAGAGCCGCTGCCGGCCCTCCTCGCGCACCTCGACCGCCCCGACCTCCCGGAGCACCCGCAGGTGCTTCGACACCTGCGGCTGCCCGAGCCCGGTGGCCCGGACGAGGTCGTTCACCGGCCGCTCGCCGGCCACCAGGACGTCGAGGATCTCGCGCCGCCGGGGCTCGGCCACCGCGTTGAACGCGTCCGCCGTGGTTGCCGCTCTTGCCATGCGGGCCACTTTATATATCTATATGGGTATATGTCAAGCAGCGATGCCGACGGTCTGGGCCACCTGAGCAGCGTTGCCGGGCGCCGGACCGCCGTCGCGGCCGATGAGCGTGTCCTCGAGACCGACGCGCACGTCGGCGCCCGCGGCGAGCCCGGCGTCGACGACGGCCCAGCTGGCGCGGCCGTCGCCGTGCCACAGGCGCGGCCGTCCGAGTGCGGCCACGCGCTCGTCGATCGCACGGGCCAGGGCGACGGCCGACGCGTCGTCGTGCTCGTAGATGACCTCGACCAGCACGCGGTGCACCCTGGAGGCCCACGGGGCGGCGAGCAGCGCGTCCGCGTCATCGAGCGTGAAGATGCCGGCCTCGATCCCGATGTCCTGCTCCAGGAGCGCGCTGCCGAGCTCGACCGAGCCGTCCTCGGCCAGGTTCAGCGAGACGACGTCGGGCGGGCTCTTCCAGGCTCGGATGGCAGCAACCCGGTCAGCGGCATCGCCGAGCTCGATGTCCTCTTGGGTCGAACAGGAGACCTCGAGCTCGGGCGCCGCCGCGCGAATCGCAGCCACCACGGCGTCGTGTGTCTCGGCGGCCAGGGACTCCACCCCGTCGGCCGGCCGGCGAGGGTGGAGGTGGACTGACCCGGCGCCCGCCCGCCGGCAGGCCACCGCGTCGGCCACGAGCTGCTCGAGCGTGACTGGGACCTCCGGATGATCGGCCCGGCCGTAGGCGCCGTTCATCGCGCACTGGATCATCGGACGTCGAGCTCGGCCACCAGCGCGTCGACTCGGCGAGCGATCTCGTCGCGCGTGGCCCGGACGTCCTGGAGGGCGCGGCCCTTCGGGTCGGGGAGGTCCCAGTCGAGATACCGCTTCCCCGGCACGACCGGACACTCGTCGCCACAGCCCATGGTCACGACGATATCGGCGTTCTGAGCGAGCTCGGCGCTGAGGCGCCGGGGACGGCGGCCGGCGAGATCGATGCCGAGCTCGCCCATCACCGTCACGACCTCCGGATGGACTCGCTCGCCAGGCGCGGTGCCGGCGGACGCCGCGACGTGGCGACCGGCCGCCGCTCGCTCGAACAGGGCCTGGCTCATCTGCGAGCGCCCGGCGTTGTGGAGGCAGACGAACAGGACGCTGGCCACGTCCGTGAGCGTATACATTGACAAACGTCACTGCAATGGCCTAGGTTGGTGAATCGATGAGCATCGATCTGGAGCTCACCCCGAAGGTCAAGCGGCCGGCGGGCCAGACGTGCTGCGAGCCGCTGGTGCATCCCGACGTCGAGGGCGATCACGCCGCCGGGCTGGCCGCGGTGGCCAAGGCGCTGGGCGACCCGATTCGCATCCAGCTCGTGGACGTCCTGCGCAAACACGCCGGCAAGGTGTGCGTGTGCGAGCTGGTCCCGCTCTTCGACGTCGGCCAGCCCACGGTCTCGCACCATCTCCGGGTCCTGCGCGACGCGGGTCTCGTCGACTCCGAGCGCCGCGGACTCTGGGTCTACTACTACGTCCGTCCCGACGCGTTCCGCGAGCTGTCGGCATGGCTGGCTTGAGCGAGAACCCCGAGCTGCTGCGCGACGCCGTCCGCCGGCGCTACGCCGACGCCGCCGCTGGAGTCGAGGACGGCGCGAGCGCAGCGTGCTGCCGGGCGGATGGCTGCGGGCCCGGTGCGTTCGGAGCGGAGCTCTATGCAGCGGACGATCTGACGGCGACACCCGGCACGGCGGCGCTGGCGAGCCTGGGCTGCGGCAACCCCACCGCCGTCGCCGAGCTGCACGCCGGAGAGACCGTCCTCGACCTCGGGTCGGGCGGCGGGCTCGACGTCCTGCTCTCCGCACGCCGCGTGGGCCCGACCGGAATGGCCTACGGCCTCGACATGACCGACGAGATGCTCGAGCTCGCACGGCGCAATCAGGCCGAAGCGGGCCTGACGAACGTCGAGTGGCTCAAGGGTCACATCGAGGCCATCCCCCTCCCCGACGCCAGCGTCGACGTGGTCATCTCGAACTGCGTCATCAACCTCTCCGCCGACAAGTCCGCGGTGCTGCGCGAGGCCGCTCGAGTGCTCAGGCCGGGTGGGCGCCTCGC
This sequence comes from uncultured Thermoleophilaceae bacterium, assembly GCA_963751105.1. Lineage (GTDB taxonomy): Bacteria > Actinomycetota > Thermoleophilia > Solirubrobacterales > Thermoleophilaceae > JACVRW01. The sequence continues at coordinate 2,564,026 of CAVVTG010000002.1, forward strand.
CGTCACCGACGTCATCGCCGACCCCGGCATGGACGACGCCATGCGGACCGACATGCAGGCCTTCACCGGCTGCATCGCCGGCGCGCTCACCCGCCGGCAGTTCGAGGACGCCTTGGCCGACGCCGGCCTCATCGAGGTGGAGATCCGTGAGACCCATCGGGTCCACGCGCACGCCGGATCGGCGATCGTACGGGCCCAGAAGACCTCGAGCTGTTGCGGCCAGACCGAAAAAGCGGCCTGCTGTCAGCCGGCCGACAAACAGGACTGCTGCGGTGCAACGGCGCATGCGTCGGACTGTGGGTGTCGATAGTCGAGCTGCGCGCCGCACTCCCCGACGATGCACGGTGGCTGAACGGGTTACGGGCGCACCCCGCCACAGCGGAGTACCTCGCCGTCTCCGCCGAGGGAGAAGCAGAGTTGCGCGCCGAGCTCGCCGCGCCCGCGGACCACGCCGGCTGGCTCGTGGCGACGCGAGGCGGGCACCGGCTGGCGGCGCTGAGCTGGGCGCTGGTGAACCGGCGGTCGCACATCGCCGAGCTCTCGCATGTGATCGTCGATCCCGACCGGAGGGGTCAGGGCATCGGAGCCGCGACCGTGCGCGCCGCCGCGCTACTGCTGGTCGAAACCCATGACGTCCACCGCGTGCAGCTCGAGGTCTACGGCGACAACCAGCCGGCCCAGCGCGCCTTCACACGTGCCGGATTCCAGCGGGAAGGCACGCGCCGCCAGGCCTACTGGCGCCGCGGCGCCTGGCAGGACGGCGTTCTCTATGGCGTCCTCGCCCACGAGCTCGACTGACACAGCTGCTCAACTTCCCCTCGCCTCACCACTCCGCGTGCAGCTCGGCGAGCGCGGGCAGCGGCGGCTGGGGTCCGGGGGCGGTGATCGCCGCGGTGCCGGCCGCGACCGCTGCCCCCGCGGCGTTCTCCAGCGTCAGGCCGGCGGCCAGCGCGGCGGCCAGGGCTCCCACGGCGGCGTCTCCGGCGCCGGTGGTGTCCACCACCTCGACCGACCGGGCCGGCAGCGATACGCAGTGGCCTCCGGAGGCGAGCAGCGCCCCGTCGGCCCCGAGCGTGGCCAGCACCGCGCGCGGCCCATGATCGAGCAGCCCGACCACGAGGTCGCGCTCCGGCTCACCGCCGTGCAGCCCCACACCTTCGGCGACGCCGCGCAGCTCGGGCGCGTTGACCACCAGAACGTCGAGGCGCTCGAGCAGAGGACCTGGCAGCTGAGCGTGAGGAGCCGCGTTCAGCACCAGCCGCGTGGCGTCGGGGAGCTCGCGGGCCGTGGCCTCCACGACTTCGACGGGGATCTCGAGCTGGCAGACGACCACGGCAGCATCACGCAGCAGATCCCGGTGACGGGAGATGTCGCCGGTGGAGAGCTTCGCGTTGGCGCCAGGGGCCACCACGATCGCGTTGTCGCCGTCGGGGGTGACTGTGATCAGGGCGCATCCGCTGGGCTCGCCCGCGGTGACCTCCACGGCAGCAGTGTCGACTCCGGCGTCCCGCAGCGCCGTGAGCAGCAGGTCGGCGCGGGCGTCGTCTCCGACCCGGCCCACCATCGCGACGTCCGCCCCCACTCGCGCGGCTGCGACCGCCTGGTTCGCGCCCTTGCCGCCTGCTCGCTCCACGAGGGCCGAGCCCAGCACCGTCTCACCCGCCTGAGGCCGGTTCTCCACCGCCACCGCGAGGTCGGCGTTCAGCGATCCCACGACGGCCACGTGGCCGCCGGAGCGGAGCATCAGGGGTCTTCTCCGCGTTCTCCCACCACCTAGCCCTGGTGCATGATGAACAAGTGCTGGGCCACGCGCAGAACTGGGGGCGCAAGTACACTTCTGCGGTGGCGCGCCCCTTCAGCCCCGTCCTTTCAGACGCTCAGCTGGCGGTTCTCGCCGAGCACGGTGAGGAGCGCACCGCCGAGGTCGGCGACGTTCTCTTCCGGGTCGGCGACAAGCGCTATCCGTTCATGGCCATCCTCGAAGGGGAGGCGGCCATTCAGGACGCGTCCGGAGCGGAGGTCGTGCGTCACGGAGCGTCCGGATTCGTGGGTGAGATGAACCTGCTGTCGGGGCAGACGGTGTTCCTCAACGCGGTGGTCACGAAGCCCATGCGCTACATCGCCGTCGACCGCGACGTCCTGAAACCGCTGCTGTTCGAAAACGCGTCGCTCGCCGATCTGCTGCTGTCGACCTTCATGAGCCGGCGCGAGCTGCTGCAGCAGCGTCAGGGCGTGGGTGTGGAGATCGTCGGCCCGGCCTCCTCGGCGCAGACGCGAGGGATGGTGGAGTGGGCCCGGCGCAACCGGCTGCCGCACAACTGGCGCGACCCCGAGCACTCGGACGACCCCGAGATCTCCACTCTGGTCGAACGGGCTCGAGCCCGACAGCTGCCGTTGGTGCGCCTCCCGGGGGGGGACGATCTGCTCAATCCCTCCAACGGAGAGCTCTCGCGGGCGCTCGGCATCGGCCTGGAGCTGCAGCCACGCGAGGAGGTCGATCTCCTCGTCATCGGAGGCGGCCCGGCGGGCCTCGGCGCCGCGGTCTACGGCGCCTCCGAGGGCCTCGACACGCTCGTGGTGGAGAGCACCGCGCTCGGCGGCCAGGCCGGCGCCTCACGACGGATCGAGAACTATCTGGGCTTCCCGGCCGGCATCACCGGCAACGAGCTCACCAGCCGAGCCGTCACGCAGGCGCGCAAGTTCAACTCGCGGACCGCCACGCCGTACCGCGCTCTCGCGCTCGAGCCCGGCGCCGAGCGTCACGTGGTGAAGCTCGAGAGCGACCGCGAGGTCTCGGCCCGCGCCGTGGTCCTGGCCACCGGCGCCGAATACCGCCGGCTGCCGGTGGAGGGACTCGAGGAGTACGAGGGCCTCAGCATCTTCTATGCCGCCGGGCCGCCCGAGGCGCAGCGCTGCAGCGCCACCCGAGTGGGAGTGGTGGGTGGCGGCAACTCCGCCGGCCAGGCCGCTGTGTGGCTGGCCCGCGGCGGAGCGCTCGTGACCCTGCTCCACCGCCGGAGCGACATAAGCGAAACGATGTCCGACTACCTGATCGGCGAGCTCGATCGGCACGGCGTGTCGGTGCGCGACCGCAGCGAGGTCGCCGAGCTGCACGGTTCCGGCGGAGAGCTCGAGGCGGTCACGCTGGCCGACGGCGAACGCGTGCCGCTCGGCTTCCTCTTTCTGTTCCTGGGTGCGGCGCCGTGCACGGACTGGCTGGGCGACACGGTCGCGCGCGACGGCCACGGCTTCATTCTCACGGGATCCGACGCGGGCGCGGAGGGATTGCTCGAGACGAGCGTCCCGGGGGTCTACGCCGCGGGCGACGTGCGCTCGGGCTCGGTCAAGCGCTGCGCCACGGCGGTCGGCGAAGGCGCGATGGTGGTGCGCTTCGTGCACGAGCGCATCGCGGGCGCCTCGGAGGCGCCGCCGGTTCCCGCCGGTCGCTGAGCGGCGGCCCGCGCGGCTCGCGGGCGCATCGGGGCAATTCCCTATTCCTTAGCGGCGCTCGGAGCGGGATGCTTCGCAGCATGGCCGCGAGCGGAGTGGGAGCAGGAGTAGACCGCGGCGGCTACGGCAGCGCCCCTGCGGACCGTCCGGATTTCCACCGCGGCCCCCGTGCTCCCCTTGCCTGGCTGAGCGGGGCCGCAGCGCTGCTGGCGTTCGCAGCTCGCTCCTACAAGGTCGAGGGCAATCTCGCCCTCAGAGGGCGCACCGCCCGCGAGCGCGAGGTCCTCCACCTGATCGCTCGCGGGTACCTCTACAAGGAGGTCGGACAGGAGCTGGGCATTTCGCCCAAGACCGTGGAGCACCACGTGTCGGCGGTCCTGCGCAAGCTGCAGCTCTCCCAACCGCCACCAGCTCAGCCGCTGGGCGGCCGAGCGGCGGCTGCTCGGCCCGTAGCGCCATGTGTCCGTTTCGTTCAAGACAGACTCTCGCCCCGAGCGCTTGGATGGTCTCATCCAACGAAGGAGCCACAATGAACATCCTGTTTGTCGCGAGCGTCAGCGTCATCGCTGCCGACCCGCCCGAAAGCCGGAACCTCTACGTGGGCGCGCTCGGACTGCCGCTGAAGCGCCACGAGGGCGACGAGTACTACTCGAGTGAGGAGGTGGGCGGCTCGAAGCACTTCGGCGTGTGGCCGCTGACCCAAGCCGCACAGGCCTGCTTCGGCACCGACGACTGGCCCGCGGACCGCACCATTCCCCAGGTGAGCCTGGAGTTCGAGGTGGAGGACGCCGACGCCGTCGCAGCCGCGGCAGAGGAGCTTGCCGGCCAGGGCTTCGAGCTGCTCCACCCCATCCGTACCGAGCCGTGGGGACAGACGATCACGAGGCTGCTCTCGCGGGAAGGGTCGATCGTCGGGATCTCCTATGCGCCCTCGCTACACGACTGATCCCGGCCGCCTCTCGTTGACCACCTCCAGATCGACCACACGCAGGTGCTTGACCTCGAGATCGTCGATCACCAGTCGAGCGATGGCCCCGCGCCCGATCGACAGTCGTCCGATGGCCAGCGCGCCGATGGCCACCGCGCCGAGGGCCGTCGCTCCAACCGCAAGTGCGGCGACGGCCGTGGGTGCGCGCAGCGATGGACCGTGCGTCTTCAGGGCGGGCGCCCTTCGTTCTGTGCTCCTGAGCATGGTGTCCTTTCTGCGTTCGGCTGGTCGAAGTGCGCTGTGTCGATTATCCGCGTGCCCATTCGACGTCCGGGTAGAACCATCCGGACCACGACGAGGAGACAGAAGTGGGAGCAATCCACGTACACGAGTTCATGAGCCTCGACGGCGTGATCGACGCGCCGACGTGGACGTTCGACTACGGCTTCGATCCGCAGATGGGAGAGGCCATCGGCGCGGTCACCGAGCGGTGCCGCGGGATCCTGCTCGGCCGCACGACCTATGAGATGTTCGAGCCGTCGTGGTCGACCCGAACGGTGGAGGACGACCCGGGGGCTCCGTTCTTCAACGACACCACCAAGTACGTCGTGTCCGCCACGCTCACCGAGGCCACGTGGAGGAACTCGCAGATCGTCGGGCCCTACGACCCCGAAACGATCCGCGGCCTCAAGAGCGAGGTCGACGGCGACCTCTACGTGAGCGGCAGCGGCACGCTGGTCCGAGCGATGCTCGCCGACGGCCTGGTCGACGAGCTGCACACGTTCGTCTTCCCGCTCACCCTCGGGTCCGGTCCCCGGCTCTTCCCCGACGGCGCCGCACCCGGCAAGCATTCGCTCGCCGCGTGCGAGTCGTACGAGAACGGTGTCGTCTACCTGGCCTACCGGCCCAGCGCGTGACGGCGCAAGGGTGCTAGGGCAGCTCCACGAACTGGCTCAGGAACTCCCGTGCGTCATCGGTGTCGGTCCGGGTCGTCACGTTCGTGGCGTAGCAGGGGCCATCCCCGGTACTCGTCACCGAGATGACGATGTTCGTCTCATCCTCGCCGGCGCCGAGGAACTGGGGACCACCGGAATCGCCGTAGCAGGTGCCTCCCTCCCCCTTCGCCCGGCGCTGACCGAGGTGCAGCTGCTCAGGGGTGACCGCGATGAAGGTCGAGACCGAGCGCCAACGGTCGCCCGTGAAGGGGAAGGTCGGGCCGACGCCCGGAATCACCACCTGCTCCTGCGTCCCGTAGCCGACGTTGGTGAACAACGTGTCACGCAGGGCACCGGAGGCGTCGAGCTCATCGACTAGGCCCTCGGTCGGCAGCTGCGCCGGTTCGATACCCACAACGGGCTCGTCGAGGACGACCACCGAGATGTCGTTCTGGTAGGGCGGCTTGTAGTCCGGATTCGTCTGGGCGGTGCCGCCGAGCAACGCGTCGGTGTTCTCGATGTCGGTCGAGTCGAAGCTCACGTAAACGCGATCCTCACCAACGGTGCAGTGGCTCGCGGTGAGGAAGACCGTCGGGGAGATCAGCGTACCGGTGCAGATCAAGCTCAAGCCCGCGTCGGTCTCCACCAGTAGCGCCCCGACTGCGGGGTGGTCATTCCCGTCGAACTCTCCTCCGGTGGTGTTGATTGCGCCCGCGGCGCCGGGGAGGGCCGCGCATGCGAGGGCAGTCAGCATGAGCGGGACGAGGATGCGTTGCTTGAGCATGGGGGCAGGCTAACGACAGAGAAGCCCCCGCGTCATCCGGCAGCCGCGGACGCTCCCTGCCTCCGGAGCTCCGAATGAACCCGCGGCTCTCACGCCTGCTTCGGCAGCGATTGCGAGCGCTGGCATCGGTCAAGCCGAGGCGCCCGAGCCTTGTCCCGAGCGACAGTCGGGCTGGAACGGCTGGGGACGCCCGCATCGTCGCCGTTCGGATCAAACAGGTGCTGGAGGTCCTGGAGCCGGTGGCCCAGCCCGTCTGAGGTCGGTCGGGTAGGGTCGGGCCGTGCCGCCCTCGCCGTCCGCCTACCTCGACCGGCTCCGGCGCCTGCTGTGCTGCCGGCCACCTTCGCAGGTCACCGGCGTCGAGGCTCAGACTGGCGGCGGCAGCGGCGAGGTCTTCGTCGCCTGGGCCCACAACCCGCCGTCGGAGCACATCGTCTTCTACCGGGTCTACCGCCGCGTCGGCACCGGGGTCTGGCGCCACCTGGCCGCCGTCACCGAGGAGGCGACCGACGTCAACTTCCCGGGCAAGGTCGCGATGCTCGACTTCGAGGGCAACTTCCCGGGCGGCAGCGACTTCGGCCCCAACGGCGAGCGCACCTACGTCGTCACGGCTATCAGCCGCGCCGGTCTCGAGGGGCCGTTCTCCGGCCAGGTGGTGGGGACCCCGCCCTAGCCGCGCGGCGAACACAGCACGGCCGACCTCGCCGACCTCTTCGGCGTCGCGAACTCGACCGTTTACCGCGCCATCGAACGCGACCAGCGGCGCCCTAGCGCCATGAGGTGACCGCTTCCTCCTCGGCCGATAGCGGATCCCCCTGTGGTACGGAAATGGCCTGTGCGGACGGGACCCGCAGGTCCGTAGATTGCGGGCTACTACGTGCAAATCGCAATCACCTTCGAAAGGGTCGCGGATGCCGGACACCACCTGCCATATGTCGATCTCGCTCGACGGTTTCGTCGCCGGGCCGGACCAGAGTCGCGAGCACCCGCTCGGGAAGCGCGGAAGGGAGGTCCACGGCTGGCACCTCGGCGACGAGCGCGCCAACGAGGCCGACAAGACCGCGGCCGGCTGGCTCATGCGTCCGCGTGGCGCCTACGTCATGGGCCGCAACATGTTCGGGCCGATCCGCGGTGAGTGGGAGGAGGACTGGCGCGGCTGGTGGGGGCCCGAGCCGCCTTACCACGCTCCGGTGTTCGTGCTCACCCATCACGGCCGCGAGCCGATCGAGATGGAGGGCGGGACGACCTTCCATTTCGTCACCGGCGGCTTCGACGCCGCCTACGCACAGGCGCGTGAGACGGCCGGCGACGAGGGCGTAGACATCGCGGGCGGCGCCTCCACCGTTCGGCAGGCGCTCGTCGCCGGGGTCGTCGACGAGCTCACGCTCGACATCGCCCCAGTCCTGCTCGGGTCTGGCGAGCGGATCTTCGACGGCGTCGAATCTCTCGGGTTGGAGCCCATTGAGGTGCTGCATTCGCCGCTGGCCACGCACATCCGCTACCGCCGGGCGAGCTGAAAGCCGGCTTCCGATACGAAGACGGAGTTCTCCAGCCCGCTAGGGCCGATCATCCGCGTCGACGCGTCGGCGAGCCGACGGCGGCGGATCGTCGAACTCGTCGTGGCGGCGGAACCAGAACGACCCCGGCGCCCGTGGCCAGCCCTCGGGCAAGTCCTCGTCGTCGGACTGCCCGCCATAGGGCGTCAAGGACCACAAGCTCCAGAGGCTGCCGATCCATTGGACCATCGCTCCATGCTGCAGGAAGTAGGTGCGGTAGACGTCATTTCCCTCGCGCAGGAAGACGTTGAAGCCGAACCACTCGTCGACCCCGAAGTCAGCCGAGAAGCGCTCGCTACGGATCGTGTACCAGGGCACGTCCGTCCAACCCATGCGCTCGGCGTAGCCGCGGAGGTTCGCCTGAGGTGCCGGCGATGCCATCGCGAAGGTGATGTCGCGAGCATGCAGGAGGCCGAGCTCCGGGATTCCGTCGGCGACGGACGAGCACCCCACGCACCCGGCGTCGTCACCCTCCTCGAAGAAGAACCGGTAGAGGATCAGCTGGCTGCGCCCGTCGAACAGCTCGGGCAGTGACCGCCGCCCGTCAGGACCCTCGAACGCGTAGTCGTTCTCCACCCGCACCATCGGCATGCGCTTCCGTGCAGCGGCCAGCTCGTGCATCGCGGCGCCGACGGTCTGCTCGCGCTCGAGCAGGGCGGTCCGCGCCGCGTCCCACTCGTGCTGACTGACGACCGGCGGACCAGCGAGAGTCGGCTCGGTTTCCCCATACTTCGGCATCGTGGTCTCCTGGTGTCGTGGGCCGCGCCTGTCGAGGCCCTTCACCTGGTGAGCGGAGCCGGCCGGCGGTTCTCGACATGGAATCACTCATTCAACTCCCAGATCAGCGCGTAGCGGGAACCCCTGCGAGCACTCCGGCCGGGGTTCATCCCCGGATCCGGGCGCAAACGAATCGTGGGAGTGCTAGGGAAATAGCGAGGGGCTCCGCTTCCGGAGCCCCTCGCTTAGCCCACGGACGGCGCATCTGGCGCCGTCCGTCCTGGAGTCGGGCCTAGGACCGCGACTCTCGGGTCTTGCCCGCCACGCACTTCCCGAATGCGTTGCGCTTGTTCGGATTGGTGCCGTACTTGTTCGCGAAAGCGCTTGCCCCCAGCGACCGGCGCTCGTCCGCACACGCCTTGGCGGCGTTCTTGAAGTCCTTGGCCTCTTGGGCGTCGGCGGCGTCCATCTCTGCCTTCTTGGCCTTGGCCTTGCTCGAGACACACTTTCCGTGGGCGTTCTTGTCGTTGGCGTTCGCGCCGTAGAACTCGGCGAACGACTTGCCATCATGTTCCACCGCGAAGGTCGCGTCAGCCGCCTCGGCCTTGCACTCCTTGGAGGCGTTCGTGCGTGCCTTCTGCTCCTCTGCCGACTCCTCGGCGGCGTTCTCGCGTACGCAGCGGCTCATGCTGTGGTACTTCGCCTTGAACGCCTCTCGCGTGGCCTTGGTCTTGCCGCGCTCGAGCTTGCACTGCTTCTGCGCGGTCTGGATCTGCTTCGGCTCGGCGGGTGGCTTGCCGACAGCAGCGGCCGTCAGCGCAAGCAGGGCGACGAGCGCGACGGCTAGCGTGGTTGTTTTCATGTGGGTTGAAACGCTCGTCGGGAACGAAAGTTCAGGGGTAACGCCCGAACCTCGCCCGCGCCCGCGCGTTGATAGAAGCGATGCAGGCTTGCTTGCCAACAGGGACGCGGGGTACAACAATCAGGCAATGCCCGTGGTTTCGGTCCCCACGCACAGACCGGCCGGAGCGCGGCACTCGAAGCGCCTGCTCGCACTGGCCGGCGACGGCACGCTCGTCGAGCAGATGCGGCGCGGTAACGAGCTCGCCTTCGAGGTCGTGTTCGAACGCCACGGGGCCGCGCTACTCGGCTTCTGCCGGCACATGCTCGGCTCGGCGCAAGAGGCGGAGGACGCCGTGCAGCACACCTTCGCCGCCGCATGGCGCGACCTCGAGCGGGGAGGGGACCGAGAGCTCGTTCTCAGGCCATGGCTGTTCACGATCGCCCGTAACCGCTGTCTCTCGATGCTGCGCGCGCGGCGCGACCAACCCGAGTTCACCGAGCTCGCGACGGCGGACCTGTCCGAGGAGGTCGAGCGGCGGGCGGAGCTGCGCGAGCTCCTGGCTGACATCGGGACGCTGCCTCAGGAGCAACGCGAGGCACTGCTTCTTTCCGAGCTCGGCGATCTCTCGCATGCCGCGGTGGCAGAGGTACTGGACTGCGAGGTCGCGCGGGTGAAGTCGCTCGTTTTCCGGGCGCGGAGCGCGCTGATCGCCAGCCGTAAGGCTCGCACGACCCCTTGCGAGGAGATCCGCGAGCAGCTCGCGAACCTGCGCGGCGGGGCGCTGCGGCGCAAGGAGCTACGCCTTCATCTGCGGGAGTGCTCCGGTTGCCGCGCCTATCGCGACGAGATCAGGCGTCAGCGCGAGCTGCTCGCCGTGGCCTTGCCGGTCACGCCGGGAAGCGGCCTCGAGCTGAGCGTGCTGGCGGCGGCGGGCATCGGCGGAGCCGGCGCCGCCATCGGAGGGGCCGGCTCGATGCTGCTGACCAAGCTGGCCCTGGTCGGGCTCTTGGCGGGGGGAGGCGTCGCCGCGGAGCGGATGCTCGCGGACGATCCCGGCGGCGGATCCCAGGACACGCCGACGGGTGTGCAGGAGCGCGGCGCCGGTGCTGGGCACGAGCGGTCCGAGCGCGCCACGCCGGCTGTGGCCGGCCAGACCCCCGCCGCGACAGAACGGCTGCGTGCCCGGACCCGGGCGCTGGCCAAGAGGAACGGCGCCGGAGTACCTGCGGACCAGGGCCCACAGCGGCTCGCTGCGCCGCCCGGCCGCTCCGTAGGCCGCGAGCGCGGGAGGAAGCTCGGAAACCAGAAGAAGGCCTCGCGCGAAGGCAAATCTCAGCTCGGGGCGCCTCGCGGGCGGCCGGCGCAGGGGCGCGGCCCGGTCGAGACGCCGCCCCGCCAGACCCCGGTCAAGCGCGGACCCGCTCAGTTGCCCCCGGCCGCGAAGCCGCCGCCCAGCCCGAAGCCCAAGCCGGCGCCGCCTGCCCCCGAGGCAGCCCCAAGCGTCCCCGAGCCGACGGGACCGCCGGCTGAGCACCCGGGCGGCAAGCAGAAGCCACCCAAGTCGTAGCGCCGACCGCGAGGACCGTCACTGCCCGTCGCCGCCGTCCGGCGGCAGGTTCTCGATACGGAAGCGGTCGGCCACCGGCGCCGCGTCCTCGAGCTTCTGCTGCAGCTGCTCGTCGCTGAGTGTCGGCGCCGGCGACGTGCGACTCGGCAGCTCGTCGCCGAAGGCCGCAAAGTACTGCTCGATTCCCGGCGGGCTGACGAGGCACAACAGCCGCGCCGGCTGGTCCGTGGCGTTCGTGAAGCTGTGCGGCGCCCGAGCCGGGATGTTGACCGTCTGGCCGGCATGGGCCGTGACCTCCTCGCCACGGAAGGTCAACGAGATCTGGCCCTCGAGGACGTGAAACTGCTCCTCGAAGTCGTGGCGATGGGGCGGCGGCCCGCCGTCGGGCGGGATCAACATGTCGATCATCGCGTACCGGTTGCCGGTCTGCTGTCCGGTGACGAGGATGGTGTAGGTGTCGCCGACAACTCCGAGGTGCTGCAGATCGGGGTCGTCGGGGCCGACGACCGTCAGCTGCCGATCCGGATCGTCCGGCGGGATGTGTGCGGTAGGGGATTGGTCACTCATGTAACAGTAAGTGTACGCACCGTCCACAAACTGTGAGATGATCACCCACCGTGACCGGCAAGGCCCGACCCGTAGAAGACTCGGCCCGGCCACTACGCCGCGGCCGAGGCCGGCGCCCAACGGAACAGGTGCGCGCCGAGATCCTCGCCGCGGCTGGCCGGCTGCTGCTGACCAAGGGCATGGGCGCGTTCACCATCGAGCGCGTCGCCGCCCTCGCCGGCGCCAGCAAGATGACGATCTACAAGTGGTGGCCGTCCAGGGGCGTCCTTGCGCTCGAGGGCTACGCCTCCACCGTCGACGCCGCCCTCGCTGTCCCCGACACCGGCGACATCGAGGCCGACCTCACCACCCAGCTGCTCACCTACGTCCACCTGCTGCGCGACACCCCAGCCGGCCGTGTTACCGCCGAGCTTCTCGGCGCCGCGCAGACCGATCCCGAGCTCGCCGCCGCTCTACAGCGCAGCTACTCCGGCCCGCGCCGCGCCGTCGGACTGGCCGCCCTGCGCACCGCCCAGCAGCGCGGCCAGATCCGCCCCGAGGCCGACCCCGAGACACTCATCGACCAGCTCTGGGGCGCCTGTCTATACCGGCTGATGATGGGCGACCAGCCCCTGACCGACACCTTTGCCCGCGCAATCGTCAAGAACCTCATGCACGGGCTTCGCGCCACCGACTCGCGTTAGTCGGCCCGGGCGTCGGTCGGCTCCGTTCAGCAGAAGTCGTACGCGAACTCGGCGAAGTTGTTTGCCTCGTTGCTTTCGCCGACCTGGTTGAGTGGGTCGACCAGCGCTTGACGGACCTCGCAAGGCCTCGAGTAGGTCCGCGTCGCCGTCTGACCGACGGCGAGGCCCGGGAACTCGAAGTCCGTGGCGCCGGATGCGCTGCGGACGGTGACTCGGAACGGCCCCGCCGCGACATCGCCCTGGTTCCTCACCGTCACGTCGGTGCCCGTGAAGTTCGACGGCACGAGATCCGGCGCCCGGCCGGACACCGGCGGGGGCGGGTCGGGCGGAGGGCCGGGTGGGGGGCCCGGCGGCGACCCCGGCTGGGGTGGCGGGATGACCGTGAGCGTGCTGAGCCGGTAGGTCAGCTGGGCCCGGTCGCCGTTCTGCATGGGCAGCCGTCCGCGCAGAAGGGAGCCGCCCGTCACTCGCCGCCGGACGGAGGTCCCCAGCCGGTAGGCAACAGGCCGCGAGGTGTGGCGGTCGTAGTCGTTGACATCGCCGGTGTCGTTCGCTCCCCAGTCGTCCTCGCGCAGTTGTAGCCACACCCCGGCCACGTCGTCCGTGCGTTGGTCACGCGCGACGCCGGTTGCGGCCCACGACCGCCGCGACTTCTCGAGCCAGCGGTCGATGGTGCGGTCGCGCGCGATCACCTGGCCGTTGACGATCAGGGTCACACCTCGCAGCAACCACGCGCCGGAACTGCCATCGCTGCTCTTCTCGATGACCGCGCGATCGATGTCGCCGACGGTCAGCCCGTCACGGGTGGCGTCCCCGATCGGGACGCTGTAGCGGTCGTCGTCACCGCGCTCGAAGTCGTCGTAGGCGGCTTTGTCCAGGGAGAACCGCAGCCTGCGGTTGATCCGCAGATACACGTCGTCGTCGGTGCCCGCCCCACTCCGGTTGCCGGTCTCGATGCGCACGACCATCGACGTCACCGGCGTGCTGGCCCGGTTGGGATCGGGAACGGATCGCAGCCACGTGAACGGCGCGTACGCCCGCGGGAAGTCGAAGTTATCCGCCCCGTTGATGATCGTCGAGGTGTATGGCTGGCCGCGTACGCGGGCGTTGGCGTAGATGTCGGCGTCGCCGACCGGGTCGCCGAGGCTCATGCCCCTGTAGTTGACGACCTCGAGCTTGACGAACCGCGTCAGTGCCTGGATCGCGCGGCTCGAGGGAAGGTCCGGATGGTCGGGCAGGTTGTCGGGGTAGATCCTCGCGGCACCGATGAGGCTTTGGAAGGCTCGGCGGTAGCGCGTTCGGCCGCCGGCGTGGTAGACGTCGACCGCCAACTTTGCGCTGCTGACACTGCCGGCCTTGCCGGTGCGCGCTCCGCAGCTGATGACGGGCACGCACGGCTCGCCACCACCCTGCCAGTGCCCGGTGTGGCGCGAGATCTCGATCGCGCCCTCGAGGTCACGCGTGAGCGCCGGGGTGCGGGCCATCGACATCGCCCGGTTCCACAGCGGCTCGTCGCCCAGCCACGTCCTCATCGCCCGGACCCACTGCCGGGTGGCGAAGTACGAGGTGATGTAAGCCCTTTGGAAGAAGGGCCGTCCCGGCCAGTCCTTGTTGAGCGCCTCCTCGAACTTGGGTGGACCGATAAGGGAGGGCACCTGGTGGGACCGCCAGTGGCCGTGGTCGCGTGGGATATCGCCCACGCCGGTGTACACCTCGCGATAGCCGACCAGCGTCTTGCGAACCTCGGGCGGGACGTCGAACCACGTCGGGTGGCTGCCGTAGCCGAGCGAAGCAATGTTCGGCCCGCCGAGCCCGAACTTGCCGAGACGAAGCTTCTCGACCCAGTTGCTGTGCGTGTAGAAGTCCTGGACCGCGTGCAGCGACATGCCGATCGCGCTCAGCACTTCCTCGGGTTCGTCCGTCTGCGAGTGGCGCAGGACCCCCTGGGTCATATTGATGAGCCGGTCCCACTCGCGTTCCACGCCCGCGGTCCTGCCGAGGTAGATATTGCTGCCCTGCTCGGCGTCGAAGTGCAGCCTCCGCGCGCCCTCCAGAACGTACTGCGGCCAGTTCTCGGGGGGCCGCAGCCCCAGCCGAGTGAGCCCGATCCAGAAGTTGGCGTGGCCCGAATAGGCGTTCTTGCCGGGGTTCGTGTAGTAGTCCACGAACCAGTTGTTCACCGCGGCGATGTCTGCGGACGCGGCGCCGAATCCCTCGGCGGTGAGCGCGTCCCGCGTCATGTCCATGTGCGGCCCGGTGTCGAACGCCCGAGCCGGGGATGGCAGCGCCCAGAGCAGCGCTGCCAGGGCGACCGAGACGGCGAACAGAGGCTTGGTCGATCTCATGAGCTCAATCAGTCCCACAGCCGTGTGAGCCAGTGTGTGAGCTTGCGCATGAAGCCGAGGCAGCCGGCCCCACCGACCATCCCCCCGGTCCTCGTCTAGCCGGTGGTTGCGACCTCCGGTGGCACGACCTCTCGGAACTTTGCCGTGTCTGCGAACTGCCGAAACCGTGCGATCTTGCCGTCGCGCACGTCCCAGACGTGTACGACAGGGATATCCAGCTCCTTACCGGTCTCCTTGCCAGTCCCCGTGTAGCGCGTGACCGCGACCACGGTGTCTGCCTCGGCGATCAGTTGCTCCGGCGTAACCGCGAAACCCTCGACATCAGTGGTGATCGGGCCAAAGACGTGCTGCGCCACCGCTTCGCCGCCTCGGTGAACACCGCCGTAGGGCATGCCGTCGGCCTCGTGCCATTCGATGTCCTCTGCCATCGCGCCGAGCACCGCGGCAACATCGCCACGCGCAAAGGCCTCGTACACGTGCCTGATTGTCTGGACGCTCTGCTCCGTCACGAGTCCTCCCTCCACGGCGACTAGCCCTCGGGATTCAGCCGGGCGCAGGCGCGCTCGATCTCGCGCTCGCCGGCGGCGAGGTTCGGCTCATTGAGCCACTCCTCCGTAGTGCCATCGAACTTCAGGACACCCTTGAAGAAGAAGGGCAACTGCCCGCGGATCGAGACGATCACTTGCCCGTCCGGGGTGACCCGGGTCGAGTCCGAGCCGACGTCCTTGACCCGGAAGCTTCCGAACTCGGAGGTGATGATTCCGGTCAGATTGGTCGTGAAGACTTCGAGTACTCCGCCGCCTTCGCGCAAGCGGGTTATTGAGCTGCCCGTCAGGTGGACGGTCGCCTCGACCCCGCACGCCTCGCTGAGGTCCTCGTCGACGAAGGTCTCGTCGATGTCCTCGCGGATGATGGTGGGCGGGGCGCCAGCAGCGGACGCCGGCACGAGGGCGGCGGCGGCACAGAGCGCCACAAGAGCCTTGGTAGTGGTCATGCGCGCGAGCCTCCCGCAGAAGCCCCACCGAGTCAAGGGAACAGGCGACTGGCCGGCCAGACGCGACAGGAAATCACTCGGCTGTCGATGACACGGGCCGTGGCGACGTGCTCAGCGACGTAGGCACGGACGAGGATCGGCGCCGCCGCACTGTCGTGGTCGCTCTGGACGAGGAGCAGTGCGCCTCGCCCTGCTTGCGGAACTCGCGCCTTGCGCTAGGTCTTCAGTTCACGACAGACTTCGGACTGCGGGCCCGCACTCCTTGCCGGTTGCCGTCACATCAACCACGGAAGGGTGCGAGCCGAATGCTTAGGTCGCTCATGGCGAAGCGGTGCAGGTACCAGGCACGGCCACGAGGGACTTGCTTGGCCTCGGCTCGGAGAAGCCCGGCGAACTCCCGCTTGAAGCCCAACCGCGGGTACTCCTGGATGACGCTCCGGCGGACTGCATCGGGTATCTCGTTGCTGCGTAGGCCGAACACATCGACCGATGCGCCGGCAGATAGGAGGTAGGTCTCGGCACCGAATTCGAGGCCAACGCCGGGGGTGTGGTGCATGGCGATCGCGTTAGCAACGAGCTCGCGGGTATCGGCAGGCACGCGGTGGCTGTCGGTGAAATCGCGTGCCACCGCGGCGCTGCGAACCGTGAAGTCGACATCGGGCACCGGGCTCGGGATCCCGGTGTCGTGGAACATTGCAGCCAGGTACAGGAGCTCACGGTCGAACGTGATCCCGTGAAGCGCGGCGATGGCCGCGCCCCACGTGTAGGCACGACTGGAATGGTTGAGGAGTGCCGGTGTCAAGAGGTCCTGCGCCGCGACCTCGGCATCTCTTGCTAGAGGGGAGTCGGGGGGCACCAGACTCGCCGGATCGATGGAACTCCGGCGTCCCGAGTGCATTCGGAGCACCATCGCGAGACGGCCGGCAAGAATGCTGAGCTCCCCCCGCAGCAGGGGCCGGGCAAGTGTGAGGCATTCCCGAGCGGTCAGCACTCCCCCAGTGCGTTCGGTCCATCCAATGGATCCGATCGGATCGGTGGGTCGTGGCTGGCTCATGGGGCCTCTCAGTTCGGTGGTGTCGCGGTCAGGTGGGGGGACAAGCACGTCAACTGCTCACCACGTAGCGCTCGGGGTCGCGAGCGAACTCGCCGGCGCAGGCGAGCGTGCAGAAGAAGTAAGCAGTGTCCTCGTGCATGAGGCGGCCGGCTGCGCGGTCGGGATCCACGATCATGTGGCAAACCGGATCCACTGGAAGGTCTCCCTGAACCGCCTGGCCTGTTCGAACGGCGGCGAATAACTCCACAGGCTCGCGAACATTGCGCAGGACTGTGCGTCCGCGCGGCTCGTAGAAGACGCCCTCGAGCTCAGGTACGAGCGCAGCCGTCTGCGCAGTCACCAGGACCTCGCCGCCGGTCGCCATTCCGGAAACCCGCGCGGCGAGATTCACGGTCGCCCCGAAGTAGTCGCCGTCGCGTTCGATGGCGCTTCCGTGATGGAGACCGACGCGCACCGCCGGAGCTCCGTGGCCTCGCATGAGCCCGTGCGTGATGTCCAGGCCGAGAAGAATTGCCTCGCCCGGGTCCGGGATGCGCAGCATGATCGCATCGCCGATCGTCTTCACGTGAGAAGCCCCGGCCGGCAGCTCCGCCCTGACGGCGTGGCAAAAGTCGGCGACCAAGGTCGCCGCTTCCTCGTCGCCATGGGCTTCGGTCAGGGCGGTGAAGCCGGCAATGTCGGCAAAGAGAAAGGTGGCCGCGGGGTGGGTCAGGGAGCCGAGGTCTCCTACTCGTCGACGTTGAAGCTGAACATCATTCCGCTCTCGTGGTGCTCGGCGATATGGCAGTGCGCCATCCACACCCCGGCGTTCGTGACGTCGAGCAGGATGTCGATCGTCTCGCCGGTCCGGATCAGCACCGTGTCCTTCCAGACGAGATTGGGCTCGACCACCCCGTCGCGGCTCAGGATCAAGAAGCGTCCCGCACCGTGGACGTGGAACGGGTGGTGCATCGGGTGGTCGCCGGCCATCTCATTCAGGAGCCGGACCTTGACTTTGTCGCCGACGCGGAAGCGCCAATCGATCGCCGCGTTCTCAGCCCCCGTGTCGCGGTCGATCAACTTCCAGCGCATGTTGGCCGGCGTGGTGAGTCGGTTGACGTCGACCATGTCGTCTTCCCACTCGATGCCGCCGGCCGCGGCGTGCTCGTGCTCGTGCTGATGGTGTTCATGCCCACCACCGGCCTCGGCGACGAGCTGCGAGGGCAGCAGCTTCATCCCGCAGGTTGGACAGTGCCCCGGCTCGTCGCTGACGACCTCGGGGTGCATCGGGCAGGTGTAGGTCGTCGCCGGCGCCTCGACTGCCAGCAGCTTCATGCCGCACTCTGGGCAATGGCCCGGCTCCTCGCTCACCACCTCTGGGTGCATTGGGCAGGCGTACACGATCGGGCCGTCGCCCTCGGGCGCTGCCATGTCCATCTCAGCAAGGAAGGCCAAGGTCTTGTCGGGCTCGGACTCGAAATAGGGTGTCACCGAGTCGCGCACCGCCGACATGTCCGCATTCGTGCGCAAGAGCTCGAACTGCCCCCCTAGGAGCTGCTCGGCCCCCTGGTCGCTGACCTCGATCGCGGCCAGCGGATAGACCCGATCCGGGGTGCGATGCTCGAGCGTGAGCGCACCGGCTTGCTCAAACAGCACGTCGACCACTACTCGCTCCGACGGAGCGAGGATCACGTCGTCGACGAACTGCTCGTGCTCGACACGGCCGCTGTCGCCGCCGACCAGCTTCATCCGCGCTCCCGGCAGAGCGACCTTGAAGACGCGGGTGTTGGCGGTGTTGGTCAGGTAGAAGCGCACGACCTCGCCCAGCTGGGCTGACAGCGACAGCTCGGTCTCGCCGTTGACGAGCAGGACATCGCCGAAGCGGCCCATCGCCGCGTAAGTCGTCTCGGCCCGGCTGAACGGGGCGACCTTGCCGCCTTCCAAGAGGATGTCGTCAAGGGTCAGGGTCAGCTCGCGGTGCGCTGACGGCCAGTAGTCCGGATCGGTCGGCTCAACGAGGCAGTTTCCGTACAGGCCCATCTCCTGGCCGTAGTCCTCGCGGATGTGCGGGTGATACCAGTACACGCCGGGGTCGGGGAAGCTCACGCGAGCGGTAAAGCTCTCGCCGACGGCCATCGGCTGCTGCGTCTGATGGGTTCCGTCGTACTGGTTCTCGAGCCGAAGGCCATGCCAGTGGACCGTCGCCTCCAGATCGCCCTGGTTCTCGGCGTGGACGACGATCTCCGAGCCTTCCTTCACCTTCAGGGTCGGACCGGGGATGGAGCCGTTGTAGGCCAGCATTCGCACCCTGCTGCCGGCAAGGTCTTTGACGACAGGGGCGATGCGGAGGTCGAACTCCTGCCCGTCGGCCAGCTCGACGGTTTCTGAGGGCGTGGTCTCCGGCAGTCCTTCGGTATCGGTCGGGAAGCGGTCTGCGGTGCTCATGCTGTCCTCGTCTTCGTTGCATTCGGGGCGGGAGCGTGCTCGCGGAGGGCGGCTATCTGCCCCGCCAGGTACTCGGCGTCTTCCTTGACAAACCCGATCAGGGCCGAGCCACGCGTGTACTGCCAAGGCAAGCCGATGAAGAACAAACCCGGCGACTCGGTCACCCCACGCTCGTGGAGGACGTTGCCGGCCTCGTCGAACACCGGAAGGTCGACCCACGAATGGTCGAGCCAGAACCCGGTCGCCCAGATCACGGTCTCGACCTCCTGCTTGGTGCCGTCGCTGAAGGTCACCGTTGACCCGGAGGCGTCAAGCGCCCGCGGGTGAAAGGCGATCCCGAGGCGCTTCAGGGTGCGGGGGCGGTGCCCGATCAGGGTGTCCTCGTTCTTCCGCAGTCGCTTACCGATCCGGGTGTCCCTGCTCTTGCGGATCAGGCCGGTCTTGTCGAGGTACCAGAACAGGTCGCGCCCGAGGATCCGCTGTGGCAATGGCTTCTGCTCTGTGCCGATCGAGATGTGGGTCTCGTGAGAGCCCGACAACTCTTCGGCGATCTGATAGCCGGTGTTGCCACCACCGACGACGAGCACCCGGCCGTCGCCGATGTCTCCCGGTGAGCGGTACGCGGTGCTGTGCAGGTGTGCCACCTCCGGCCCCAGCCCCTCAGCAATCGGCGGGATGACCGGCGTCTGGAATGGCCCGGTTGCGATGACCACCTGGTCAGCTTCGATCGAGCGATCGTCGAGCTCCACGAGGTAGCGGCCATCCGATGCGCGCACAGCATGAACCCGACTCCCAAGCTCCAGCGGCAGCTTGAAGCGCCTGGCGTAGTCGGTCAGGTAATCCGCGACCTCGTTCTTGGTGGGATAGCGGTCGGGGTCGCCGGGAAAGGGCATCCCCGGCAGCGAGTCGTAGCGCGCCGAGGTGAACAGCTTCAGCGAATCCCACCGATCGCGCCATGCGGCCGCCGGCTCGGAAGCCGCCTCCACAATCGTGAAGTCCAGGCCCTGTTTAGCTAGGTGATAGCCGATCGCCAGGCCAGCCTGGCTACCTCCCACCACGACCGCGTCGTGGCTCCGCGTCACGGGTGTATTGCTCATGCGATTGATCCTTATAGGCCCGAACGGCGGCCCGTGCAACCTCTCGCGAGGATAGCTGCGACCGCCATGTTTGACTCGGGCGGACGCCGCCCTCAGATCATCATCAGAAGTCGGTCGCGTCGCGGCCGCAACTCGCGCGAAGCGACAATGCGCTACCGGGCGGAGTCGTCGGTCCTAGCCTCTTGTGTTCCGGGCCCGCCGCCCGCTGCGACCCACCTGACGGTCCGCTCGCGAGTGTCGCACGCAACCCGCACGGCGGGGTAACAGGCATCCTGGCCGACGTATTCGTTGAAGCCGCTGAGGTCTTGCTCGTCGCCGGGAACGAACGCCCGGATGTGCCAGCGCACGAGGCAGGCCCGCGGTCCGCAACGCAGCACCCGGTAGTCAAGTAGTTGGATCGTCCCACCGGTGTGGAGCTGGCGCTCCCAGTACCGCACGACCTTGCCACGATCAGCGGCCTGGGCTTCGGCCCCGACGGCGACGGTGAGTACGGCGACTAGTACCAGCAGCGCAACCCGCCGGTAGCCGAGTGTCCGTTTGACCTGTCTCATGGGCGCGCCCCGCACTGGTTGGGAGGTTGTCGACCTTAACCCGGGTTAGGGCTGTCGGTTGCGCAGCCCTCGTTCTCGCGTATGGCGATAGCGGCCGACGTGACGGTGTCCGCGGCCGAGTCATCGGTCACCCGTGTCGGGTGGTTGTGAGAAGCTCCGCCGTCATCGGCGCGTCGGTCAGCGCGCGCCCGCCGGTAAGCGGCCATCGAGGCTCCCCACTTCATCCACTTCGCACCGTCGGGCCCGGCGCAGGAGGGGGTCGAGGACAAGCGCTGGTGGGGCCTGGGGGTCATCTGCGTCGCGATGTTCATCAGCGCGATGGACATGACGATCGTGAATGTCGCGCTGCCGGACATGTCGAACGACCTCGACGCCGGCATCGGCGAGCTGCAGTGGGTGCTCGACGCGTTCCTCGTCTCGCTCGCCGGTCTGCTGCTCGCCGGCAACGGCCTCGCAGACCGGTTCGGGCGCCGGCGGGTGTTCCTGCTGGGGCTCCTCGGCTTCGCGGTCACGTCTGTGCTGGCAGCGGCCGCCGCTACGGTGGGCGAGCTGATCGCGGCGCGGGGCCTGATGGGCGTGGCCGCGGCCTGCGTGATGCCCCCGGCGCTGTCGCTGCTGGCTGTGCTCTTCCCGCCTGAGATGCGGTCGAGGGCGGCGGGTGTCTGGTCTGCGGTCGCGGGGCTCGGGCTTGCGCTCGGACCGGTCCTGGGGGGTGTGCTGGTCGACGCGGCGGGCTGGCGCTGGGTCTTCCTCGTCAACGTCCCGTTCGTGCTGCTCGCGGTCCCCTTCGGCCTGCGCTGGCTGCCGGAGTCGCGCCGCCCAGGGGTGCCTCCGCTCGACATCCCGGGCGTGGCCCTCTCCACGCTGGCGCTGGGCGGCGTCGTGTTTGCGCTCATCGAAGGCGTCGACGCCGGATGGACGAGCCCGGCCGTGATCATGGCTGCGATCACAGGCCTAGCCGCCGGCGTCGCGTTCGTGGCCATCGAAATCCGCCGTCGCCACCCGCTGTTCGACGTGCGTGTGCTCGCACGCCGGCGCGTCGCGGCCGGCGCTCTCGTGATCCTCGCCGCCTACATCGCGACGCTCGGCATGCTGTTCGTCCTCCCGCAGTACGTGCAGTACGTCCAGGACGGCTCGGCGTTCGCCTCGGGCCTCGAGGTCGCGCCGTTCGGCCTCGGGCTCGGCCTTCTCGCGTCGGTGAGCGGGCGGCTCGTCGCGAGGTTCGGGTCGGCCGGCGTCCTGCTTGCGGGTCTGCTCACCGCCGCGGCCGGCTTCGTGCCGCTGCTGTTCCTCACCGCCGACAGCTCGGCCACGCTCGTGTTGCTCGGTACCGCGCTCGTCGGTTGCGGCATCGGCGCGATGGCCCCGCCCGCGACGACGGTGATCATGAACGACGTGGGGACAGAGAAGGCCGGCGACGGGGCCGCCGTGAACCAGGTCGCGCGGCAGGTCGGCGGCGCGCTCGGGGTGGCGATCGTGGGGAGCGTGTTCGCGGCGGTCTACGCCGCCGAGATCAGACAAGACAGCCGCGCGCCCGCGGTCGCGACGGAGTCGATCGAGGACGCGACGGACGTGGCGAACCGCCTGCACGGCGCGGCACGTACCGACCTTCTGAACGACGCCGTCGCGAGCTTCGACGTGGCGGCCCGGGCGGGCCTTGCCGTCTGCATGACGGCCCTCCTCCTCGGGGCGGTGAGCGCGGCCGTCGGGCTGTCACGGGCATCCCCGGGCGAGTGACGACGCGCCTGAACAGAGAGAGCGTGCCGTCACCCGGGGGCCGTCGTGAACGCAGGCCAGCAGGGCTACGCCCGAGCGCTACGCCGCTTTCTCTCCTGCGTCGTCACCAGCGGCGCCGCGCTGCATGCCGATGGCCTGCCCGCCAACCCGAGCCCCGGCCGGGCCGCGCCCGCGGGCTGCACGCCGAACTAGACGGCTGCGGCAGCCGCCCCGGTGCGTCGGACAGGGGCGGGCGCTCGGGCGCCTCGCCTCGATGAGCACGCTGAAGGAGAAGCAGGCGCAGTACCGGCCATACTCTGCCCATGCCCGCACCCCTGATCGAGTTTCCGGCGGACGATCCCGATCGCGCCCGCGGGTTCTGGCACGGAGTCCTCGGGGTCACCCTCGCGCCACGGCCAGCTGCGGCCGGATCTGGGTGGCACACCGAGACCGACGGCCTGCGCCTCGGTGTTCACGAGCGTGGACCGGGCCCCGGCGACACCGCCTCCCTGCCCTACTTCACCGTCGCCGACCTGGCCACGACACTCGAGCGCGTTCGCGAGCTCGGCGGCTCGATCATCCACCCCGGCGATCGATGGGCGGTGTGCCGAGACTCCGAAGGCAACCCGTTCGCGCTGGCCGCCACCGTGGCACCCGCTAAGTAAGCCCCGGCACGATCGCTGGTCGCGCGAAGCAACACTCAGGTAGCGACGGCTCCGTCGCATGGAACCAGCAGTCCGGTCTGAGCAGGCCGGACTCGCGCAATCAGGCGAAGGCGGCAGCGGCGAGAGCGTTGTTCTACTCGGCGCTTCTCGGGTCGAGAAGCGCCCGCCGTAGTTCCGCGACTGACGGCGTAGGACGACCTGGCGACCCGCCCTTGCGTCGGCGATGCTGTGACGCGTGGAGTACGTGTCCAGAGTGCCGCGACCGCCGCTTGACGGGCTGATCGACGATCTCTACTACCTGGAGGGCGCGCCGCCCTACCCCCGGCTGACGCTGCCAGCGATGCCGGCGACGGTGCTCATCGTCAACCTCGGGGCGCCGTTCCGCATCCGCGCCGGCACCGACATCGCGGCGGCCGAGTACGCCGACGGCGTCGTGATCACCACGCCAACCCGCGCCATGGAGTTCAGCTATCCGCCAGGGACCCGGTCAGTCGGAGTGCACTTCAAGCCATGGGGGCCGGCGCCGTTCCTGCCGATGCCCGCGGGCGAGCTCTGCGACCGGCCGGTGACGCTGGAAGACGTCTGGGGCCGCTCGACCGTTGCTGCGCTGCGAGACCGGCTGGCCATGGCGGCCGGGCCGCACGAGATGCTGACGCTGCTCGAGGACCAGCTGATGCGATTGGTCTGCGAGACCGACGGCCTGGGGCTGGTCCGCCACACGAGCAGCGTCATCGCGGCGGCCATGGGAGGGGTGGCGATCGGCGACCTGAGCGTGGCGGCAGGCGTCAGCAGCACGCATCTGGCACAGCGGTTCAAGGAGGTTGTCGGCGTCACGCCAAAGCGGTTCGCCCGCACCTGGCGCTTCACCGCCATCGTGCTCGCGATCGACCCCGCCGGACCGGTCGATTGGCTCGAGCTCGCCGGTCGCGCCGGCTACTACGACCAGCCCCACTTCGTCAACGAGTTCCGGACGTTCACGGGGATGACGCCGACTCGGTACCTCGACCTCCGGCGGCGGTTCCTGCGCGAACATCCCGGCCATGCGCTCGTCGTCGGACCGCTGCCCGCCGATTGATTTCTTACAAGACTTGCCACTCCCGAGACGCCAGTATGGGCGCTTCCCGAGCAGAGGAGAGAGCCCATGGGCAAGGTGGTCATGTACAGCACGGCGTCGGTGGACGGGTTCATCGCGGACGGGAACGACCAGCCCGGCCCGCTGTTCGACTGGCTGTCCAGCGGTGACGTCCCGCTCGACGAGACCGGGCAGCTGACGGTGTCGCAGGCGTCCTACGATCACACTCGGGCGTACTGGGACCAGGTCGGAGTGACGATCTTCGGCCGCCACGTCTTCGACCTGACGGACGGCTGGGGCGGCACGCCACCGAGCGGGATCGACCACGCGGTCGTCGTGTCGCACCGACCGGCGCCCGAGGGCTGGCGCCCCGAGGCGCCGTTCCACTTCGTCAACGGCGTCGAGGCGGCCATGGCCAAGGCACAGGAGCTCGCGGGCGATCGCACGGTCGAGGTCGCCGCCGGCGACGTCGGCGGCCAGGTGCTGGCCGCAGGGCTCGTCGACGAGGTCGCCATGGACGTCGCGCCCGTGGTGATCGGGTCCGGCAAGCGCTACTTCGGGTCGGTCGACGCACAGCACCTGCTGGAGGATCCCGACGTGGTGATCCAAGGCAACCGGGTGCTCCACGTGCGCTATCGGGTGCGCCGATGACCAGTCTGAGCGCGGTCGCGGGGCGATAGCGCTCCTGGGTGGGGCGAATCGGAGCAGCGCGGCGAGGAGCCGTGTGCGAAAGGAAACTTGCCGGACAGGACCCGCGGCCTGGGCGCCCCGGGCCCCGAAACTCAGAAGGCCGCTTCGGCAGGCTAGGCAGCAGCCGTCGCCGGCTCCTCGACCTTGCGCGGCATCAGCACCTCGCGGGCGATCACCAGACGCTGGATCTGGGACGTGCCCTCGTAGAGCTGCATGATCTTCGCGTCGCGCATCAGCTTCTCAACCGGGTACTCCTTGATGAAGCCGTAGCCGCCGTAGACCTGCACGGCGTCGACGGTCACCTCCATCGCGGTGTCCGCCGCGAAGCGCTTGGCGTGCGAGGAGACGAGCGTGTTGCGCTTGCCCTGATCGAGCTCCACCCCTGACTTCCAGGTGAGCAGGCGGGCCGCCTCGATCTTGGTGGCCATGTCGGCGATCATGAACTGGATCGCCTGGTGCATCGCGATCGGCACGCCGAACTGCACGCGCTCCTTGGCGTAGTCGCGCGCGAACTCGAACGCGGCCTGCGCGATGCCCACGGCCATGGCGGACACCCCGGGGCGGGTGCGGTCGAGCGTCATCATGGCGAGCTTGAAGCCCTTGTTCTCCTCGCCGATGAGGTGGTCGGCGGGGATCTCGACGTCGTTGAACGAGATCATCGCGGTGTCGGAGGCGCGCTGGCCGAGCTTGTCCTCCTTCTTGTCCACCGTCACGCCGTCGGCGTCGCGGGGCACGATGAAGGCGGAGATGCCGCGGTGGCCGGCCTCCTTGTCGGTCTTCGCGTAGACCGTGTACCAGGCGGCGTGGCTGCCGTTGGTGATGAAGCACTTGGTGCCGTTGATGACGTACTTGTCGCCCTTCTTGACGGCGCTGGTGCGCATCCCGGACACGTCGGACCCGGCGTCGGGCTCGGTGAGGCAGAAGGAGGCCAGCTTGGGCTCCTCGGTGAGCATCCCCAGGTACTGCTTCTTGAGCTCGTCCGAGGCGCCGATGCCGACGGGCGCGGCGGCGAGGCCGTTGCACATGAGCGAGGTGCCGATGCCCGAGCAGCCCCAGCCGAGCTCCTCCTCGATCAGACAACCCGAGAGGTAGTCGAGCCCTGGCCCGCCGTACTCCTCGGGAATGTGCGAGTTCATCAGGCCGAGCTCCCAGGCCTGCTCGATGATCTCGCTCGGGAAGGTGGAATCCTTGTCGAGCTCCCAGGCGACCGGCCGGATCTCCTTCTCGGCGAAGTCGTGGGCGAGCTGGCGGATGTCCTTCTGCTCGTCGGTGAGAGTGAAGTCGACCACTGTGCTGAGGCTCCTTGTTGGGGCGCTCCGAGCGCTCCCGATTGATTCGTCAGTCAACGGTGCTGAGCACCAGGGTACAACAGGTTTGCCGCGTGTACGACGCCTCGCGCGCCGGATACGCTGAGGTCGTGGACGCCTTCGGCACCGTGGTGATCGTGCTTGCGGTGGTGGCCGTGGTCGTGGCGGCGGCCTCCTACTGGCGCAGCGGCCAGGTCTACAGCGGGCTCGGGCGTGACGGCCTGAGCATGGATCACGACACGCGCGAGCCTCCCACCGGCTCACCCGCGTCCGCGGCCGAGGCGCAGGAGGAGATCCGCCAGATGCTCGAGGCAAAGTCGGCCCGGCGAGAGGCCCGCGGGCTGCCGAGGCTCGACGTCGACGCTGAGATGGCCGCCCTGACCAGCGCCCCGGCGCCTGCCGACGCCGGGCTGCGCGAGGAGGTCCGCCAGCTCGTGGTCGCCCGCAACGAACGCCGGGCCCGGCAGGGCAAGGAGCCTCTGGACGTGGAGGCGGAGGTGGAGCGCCAATTGCGGGATCTCGGGGGATGAATCCTGCGCACAAACGGGTATAGGGTCAGCGCGAGGATGGCCGACGACCGCAAATTCGAGCTCGACGACCTGCTGCTGCGCCCGGGCTGCTACCTCAACCCCCAGACCGAGGTGATGGTCGTGGTGGACGACTCGCCCGCGATCGACGGCGAGATCTTCAACATGGAGGAGTTCGAGGGCGCCGACTGGGTGCTGATCGCCGACGAGGTGCCCGTGGACGAGGCCCGCCGCGACGAGCTGCTCGAGAGCTTCCAGGCCACCTACCACGGCGGCGACGGACGGATGCGGGCCGTGAGCGAGGACCTCGACGCCGACGAGGACGTCGACGACGACGAAGAGGACGAGCCCGAGCCCGACGAGCGCTGACGCCGTCCTGCTCGGGTGGCTGGCCACCCGAGCCATTCCCGGGGTCGAGCGGGTAGACGGTGAGAGCTACCGCCGCACCGCGCGGCTGAGCGACGGTCCTGGCATCGTCGAGCTGCGCCGCGACCGAGCGCAGCAGCCGGCGGCCGCGGCGGGCGCGAAGCGGGTCTTCGGCCTGGACGCCGACCACCGGGCGATCGACTCGGCCCTCGGAGCCGACCCGGTGCTCGGGCCGCTGGTGGCCGCCCGGCCGGGTCTGCGGATCCCCGGCTGCTGGGACGGCTTCGAGCTGGCCGTGCGCGCGGTGCTCGGCCAGCAGGTCTCGGTGGCCGCCGGGCGCACCCTGGCCGGCCGCATCAGCGCAGAGCACGGCGAGCCACTCGCCGAGCCTGAACCCGGCCTGAACCGGCTTTTCCCGGAGCCCGGGCGACTGGCGTCGGTGACTCTCACCGGGATGCCGGCCGCGCGGGCGGGCGCGATCCGGGCGCTGGCCGCGGCCGTGACGGGCGGCGGCCTGAGCATCGAGCCCGGCGCCGACGTGCGGGACGCCCTGCTGGCGCTCCCCGGAATCGGGCCCTGGACCGTCGAGTACGTGGCCATGCGGGCGCTGCGCGACCCGGACGCCTTTCCCGCGGGCGACCTCGTGCTGCGCAACGCGCTCGGCGGGATAACCGAGGGGGAGCTTCGCCGGAGAGCCGAGGCCTGGCGTCCCTGGCGGGCCTACGCGGCGATGCACCTCTGGACCGCCTACGCCGAGAGGGCCAACGCGTAGTCTTCCGCGCCGATGCGGCCGGTCTACTTCCTAGGCGTCTTCATTCCCGTGGCCATCGGCCTCGAACTGGCGCACGCCGCCCCGCTGCTCGTGTTCGGCGCCGCAGCCCTGGGCGTGGTGCCCTGCGCAGCGGTGATGGGAGAGGCCACCGAGGCGATCGCGGCCAAGACGGGGCCCGGCATCGGCGGCCTCCTCAACGTGACGTTCGGCAACGCCCCGGAGCTCATCATCGCCTTCTTCGCGCTGCGCGAGGGGCTCCAGGAGGTCGTGAAGGCGTCGATCGTGGGCTCGATCATCGGCAACATCCTGCTGGTGATGGGCGCGGCGATGGTCGCGGGCGGCTGGAACCGCGACAAGCAGACCTTCAGCCGCACGGCGGCCAACGCCCAGTCGGGCATGCTGCTGCTGGCGCTGGCCGCGCTGGTCTTCCCGGCCGTCTTCCAGCTGATCCACGGTGGCGGGCTCCCCGGTGTGGGCGAGGAGCGCGTGGACTTCGGCTCGGACCTCGAGAAGCTCTCCTTCGGGGTCGCGATCGTGCTGATCCTGACCTACGTGGCCGGGTTGTTCTTCTCGCTGAAGACCCACCGCGCGGTGTTCAATCCCTTCGACGAGGAGGCCGAGGAGGAGCACGCTCACCACTGGCCCGTCCGGCGGGCGGCCATCTACCTCGCGCTGTCGGCGGTGGCGGTGGGGGTGATGGCCGAGATCCTCGTGGGCTCGATCACCGAGGCCTCGGAGGAGATCGGGCTGTCCGAGTTCTTCGTCGGCGTGTTCATCGTGGCGATCGTCGGCAACGCGGCCGAGCACTGGGTGGCCGTGCTGGTGGCGGCCAAGAACAAGATGGACCTCGCCATCAACATCGCCATCGGGTCGAGCGCGCAGATCGCGCTGTTCGTCGCCCCGGTGCTGGTGCTGCTCTCGTTCGTGATCGGGCCGAACCCGATGGCGCTGGTGTTCAACGGCTACGAGCTCGCCGCCCTGCTGTTCGCGGTGCTGATCGCCAACCTGGTGACCCAGGAGGGCGAGTCGAACTGGTTCGAGGGCGTGCAGCTACTGGCGCTGTACGCCGTGCTCGGGCTGGTCTTCTTCTTCGCCTAGCACCCCGTCGAGCATCCACCGAACCGCGGCGTGGAAGTCCGCGTCGGCGGGCATCGCCGCGAGCTCCGAGGCGGCCTCGCTCGAGCGCGGCCCGGCCGTCCGGAAGCTCTCGGTGCCGGCCGCCACCCGCCCGCTCCGGTCGGGGTCGATCGCTCGCGGCGCCTCGTACGCCGCGAAGCCGAGCGTGAAGATGAGCAGCGAGCGAAAGGCGCGCACCGCCCGCTCACCCACCATCCCTCCGTCGGCCAGCAACTCGAGGCAGCGCTCCCCCAGGCGCATCGCGTTCGGGCCGCGCGTGGGCCGAGTGAGGAACGCGTCGATCAGACTGGGGTGGGCCACCAGCACCCGGCGGGTGGAATCGAGGAGCGCGGTGAGCGAGCTGCGCCAGTCGTCGAGCGCGGCCGTGTCGACCTGGCCCAGCAGATCGTCGAGCAGAGCGTCGAGCAGAGCGTCCTTGCCGGCGACGTGGCTGTAGAGGGCGTTGGGCATGACGCCGAGCTCGGTGGCCAGCGAGCGCATGGACAGGCGAGCGAGCCCGTCGCGGTCGGCGATCTCGCGCGCCGCCTCGATCACCGCCTGACGGGTCAGACCTGCGCGCTGGCCGGGGGAGCGGGTGGACATGCCGATGAACTGTACAACGTTCAGCTTATGTTGTACAGTGTCCAATACATGACCGAAACCGCTCTCATCTCCAGCAAGCAGGTCGCGCCCGGCGTGGCGCGCCTGGGCACCGACTTCGTCAACTGGTACGCCGTGGAGGACGGCGGCCGGGTGACCGTGATCGACGCGGGCGGACCCGTCTTCGCGAAGACCCTCGACGCGGATCTCGCCGCCGCCGGGTTCAAGATCACCGACGTGGAGGCCGTGGTCCTCACGCACTCGGACTCCGACCACACGGGCGTGGTCCCCCAGCTCCAGCAGGCGGGCGCTCGTGTACTGATCCACGCCGATGACGAGGCCACACTGCGCAAGCCCGGGCCCAAGAGCGGCGACGCGCGTCCATCGCAGATGCTGCGCGACGCCTGGCGACCGCGCTTCTGGCGAATGATGAGCACGATGATCGGCCTGGGAACGGCGCGCCCCCCGAAGATCGAGGGCGCGGAGACCTTCTCCGACGGCGACGTGCTCGATGTGCCGGGCAGGCCGACCGTCATCCACACGCCGGGCCACACGCCCGGCAACTGCGCCATCCATTTCCCCGAGCGCGAGGTGCTGTTCGCCGGCGACGTGATGTGCAACCTCAACCCGCTCACCCTGGAGCGAGGGCCGCAGCTGATGCCGAGCTGGTTCAACGTGAGCAACCGCCAGGCCCTCGAGTCGCTCGCCCGGCTGGAGACCGTGGAGGCAAGCGTGGTGCTGTTCGGGCACGGTGAGCCGTGGCACGAGGGGCCGGCGGCCGCCGTGGCGCAGGCTCGCGCCGAGCGCGCCTAGCCGGCCGAGCTCGACAGCTCGCCCACCGCCTTGGCGGCCGCGCGGGCCATCTGCAGGAGCACCCCACGGTCGACGTTGTCCAGGTCGTCGCAGGGCTGGTGGTAGCACGGGTCACGCGGCCGGCCGCCGGGACCCTCCTCGGACGCGCCCGTAAAGAGACCGCCCACGGGAATCCCGGCGCGGTCGAACGTCGCGTGGTCCGAGCCACCGCCGATGCTCTCGTCGGCGAGCGGAACTCCCGCGGCGTCGCGGAGAGCCCGCTCCAGGCGGGGATCGCCGTCGCTGTAGACGGAGCTCACCGCGTTCGGGGAGCCGACCATGTCGAAGTTGAGGTAGCTCGCGATCCGCCTGCGCTCGGCGGCGTCCAATGAGCGCACATACCGGCGCGAGCCGATCAGGCCCAGCTCCTCGGCGCCCCAGAAGGCGAGCCGCACCCGCGCGCCAGGCGGCGTCGGGCCCACCGCCTCGGCCATCTCGAGGAGCGTGGCCACCCCGCTGCCGTTGTCGTTGATCCCCGGCCCCTCGGACACGGAGTCGAGATGCGCGCCGGCCATCACCACGCGCTCGGCCGACCCGCCGGGCGTCTCGGCGATCACGTTCCGGGTGGTGCGCAGCTCGGAGACGGCGTCCACACGGACGGCCGCTCGGGCGCCCATGCGGGCGCCGGCGTCCGCCGCCATGATCACCACCGGAAGCTCGCTCCCCGGCCGGCCGAGCGTGGCCGCAGCCACCCCCCGTGCGCCGGGACGATCCTCCACCACCAGTGCGCGCGCCCCCGCGCGCTCGGCGTTCCGTGCCTTGACGCGAAAGAAGCAGCGGCCGCGGCGGGCGAGCGGGATCTCGCGCGGCCGAAGCGCGCCGAAATCAGCCGCCTGGCAGCCGTCCCCGACGCGCCTGAGGCGGCCCGTCGCGGCGCCCGAGCCCGAGTAGCTGATCACCCGGAACGCCGCCCCCCGCGAGAGGCGGCGGCCGTCGAGGCGCACCGACGCGCCGCGCAGGCTGAAGTAGGGAAAGCGGACCGGTTGGGTCGCCACCCGCCAGCCCGCCTCCTTCAGGCGAGCGGTCACGTAGGCGGCCGAGGCGCGGTCCCCGCCCGTGCCCGCCGCCCGGTTGCCTCCGTGGTCGTCGGCGGCGCGCTGGAGCCCGCGCAGGTGCTCAGCCAGTCCGCTCCGGGTCACGGCGGGGCCGGTCTCCTCCGAGGCCCTGGGGGCGAGGGCCGGGGCGGCGTCCCCGGAGGAAGCCGCCGCGGCACGCCCGGCGTCGCGCGAGTCGCATCCGGCCACCAGCAGGGCGGCCGAGAGGGTCAGCGCGAGCACCGGGAAACGCACCGGGCGAAAGGTAGGGAACGGTCAGCCCACTCCTGCCGACGCGAACCCGGACGGCGCGCGCCGCAGCTCGCTGGCCTCCACGATCCGGTCGACCAGTCCGTACTCCACCGCCTCCTCGGCCCCGAAGAAGCGATCGCGCTCCATGTCCTCGTGGATCTCGTCGGTGGTGTGCTCAGTGTGCTGGGCGTAGATCTCCTCGATCAGCCGGCGCAGCTCGAGGATCTCGCGAGCATGGATCTCGATGTCCGAGGACTGACCCTGGAAGCCGGACGACGGCTGATGGATGAGGATTCGGGCGTTGGGCAGGGTCAAGCGCTTGCCCTTCGTTCCCCCCGTGAGGATCAGCGAACCCGCCGACATGGCCATCCCGTAACAGATGGTCTGCACGTCGGGGCGGATGTATTGCATCGTGTCGTAGATCGCGAGGCCGGCGTGCAGGGAGCCGCCGGGCGAGTTCACGTACACCGACACGTCCTTGTCGGGGTCCTCGGACTCGAGGTGCACGAGCTGGGCCACCACCAGGTTGGCGATCTCGTCGTCGATCTGGCGGCCGATGAAGACGATCCGCTCGTTGAGCAGGCGCGAGTAGATGTCGAACGAGCGCTCGCCCCGCGCGGTCTGCTCGACGACCATCGGCACCAGCGAGCTGGATACGCGACCTAGGTGCATACCGGCTTCTCCTCTCGATAAGCTGCAACCATTGAGTTGCACAATAGCGCAACCGTACGGTTGCACTTCGAGCCGCCGGGAGGTGCTCATGGATCACATCGTCGAACGCGAGCTGCTGGTGCCCGAGACGCCCGAGGAGGTGTGGGAGACCCTGGCCGAGCCCGACTGGCTCGGCGAGGAGGCCTCGATCGACCTGCGCGAGGCGGGCGATGTGCGGGCCGGTGAGCGGACCGGCTTCGTGGAGGACGCCGAGGCGCCCAGCCGGCTGGTGTTCTGGTGGCGCGGCCCCGATGACGACGAGGCCACGCGGGTGGAGCTCGATCTCGAGGAGTCGGACGAGGGCACCCGCGTGCGGATCACCGAGTCCCGCCCGCTGGCCGTGCTCGACGCGCGGGGACGCGACCTGGCCGAGGTGCTCGGCGTCGGCGGCAACGGCCCCGTGGCGCTCGCGCTGCGCTGATGGCCGCGGCGGACCCCGCCGACGCGGTCTTCTCGGCCCTCTCCGACGGCACACGTCGCAACCTGTTCGCGCTGCTCGGGCGGACGGGCGAGGCCAGCGCCACGGACCTGGCCCGCGAGCTCCCTGTGTCGCGCCAGGCCGTGCAGAAGCACCTCGGGGCGCTGGCCGAGGCCGGCCTCGTGGCCACGCGGCGCTCCGGGCGCGAGGTGCTCTACCGCCCCACCCCCGCGCCGATGTCCGAGGCGCTCGCATGGATGGCCGAGGTGGGCGGTCAGTGGGACGAGCGGCTGGCCGCGCTCGAGCGCCAGCTCAGCCGGGGGCGCGCGGCCAGGGCGTAGCCTCCGCCTCGTGACCTCCCTTCTGCTCGGCTTCGGCCTCGGGCTGTTCGTGGGCGCCCAGCCCGGGCCGGTCTCGCTGCTGTGCGTCCGCAGCGTCCTGCGCGGTGCGTTCTCCACCGGGGTGGCCATCGGCGCCGGCGCCGCACTCGTGGACCTGCTCTACGCCAGCCTCGGCCTGGCCGGCGCGGCGCAGCTGCTCGAGGCCGACGGCCTGAGAGTGGCCTTCGGCCTGACCGGTGCGGTGGTGCTCGGGTGCATCGGCGCCCGCACGCTGTGGTCGGCCTTCCGCGTGCGCCTGGGCGGCGAGGCGACCGAGGAGGTGGCCACGCCTCGCCGCGCCTTCGCGACGGCGGTCGCGGCCACGGCCTCCAACCCGCTCACGATCGCCACCTGGGCTGCGATCTTCGCCGCCGCCGGCGCCGCCGCGGTGGGCGACGCGGCGGCCTCGCCCTCCGGCGCCGCCCTGGTCCTGGCGGGTGTGGCGGCCGGAACGCTCGCCGCCTTCAGCGCGCTGTCAGCTCTCGTCGCGCTGGTGCGCGGGCGCTTCGGGCCGCGGTTGCTGGCCGCGGTCGACGTGGTGGCCGGCGCCGGTCTACTTGGCTTCGCCGGCGTGCTCGGCTGGCGCGCCGTCGCCGACCGCTGAGTCGCCGTCAGCCTGGACCTCGTCCGAGTCGTCGTCACTCTCGCCGTCGGACGGCTCGTCGCCGTTGCCGCCGCCGGACTTCATCTGCTCAACCCGCTCTTCGCGCTTCTGCTCGGCGTTCGGATCGCGCCGGTCGGCGCGGATCGAGAGCCCGATGCCGATGGCGAAGGCCACGGCGATGACAGCGAGGCTGACAACCGGGCCGACGGGCACGAGGTCCTCGATCAGGAGCTTGACGCCCACCAGGCCGAGCACCACCGCGATGGTCTCGTCGAGGTAGCGGAAGCGGGCCACGAGACTCTCCACCAGCACGAACAGGGCCCGCAGTCCCAGGAGGGCGAACACGTTCCCCATCCAGATCAGCAGGGGGTCACGCGTGATGGCGAAGGCCGCGGGGATCGAGTCCACGGCGAAGGCGATGTCCGCGAACACGATCGCCGCGAGACAGAGGAACAGCGGCGTGGCGTGGCGCTTGCCGTCCTGCTTGACGAACCAGTGGCCCTCGTGGAACTCACCCGTGACCGGGAACACCTTGCGCACGCCCCGAACCATCAGATTCTTGTCCGGGTCGACGTTCTCGCTCACGCCCTTCCAGATCCGGTAGGCCAGCACGATCAGCGCGACGCCCAGCAGGTAGATGATGAAGTGGAACCGCTCGATCAGCTCCGAGCCGGCCAGGATGAAGATGCCGCGCATGACGAGCGCGGCCACGATGCCCCAGAACAGCAGACGCGGCCGTCGCTCGTAGGGAACGCCGAAGTACGAGAACAGCAGGATGAACACGAACAGGTTGTCGAGCGAGAGCGAGCGCTCGATCAGGTAGACGGTGGTGTAGACCACGGCCTGTTCGCTGCCCTCGATGAAGTAGACGGGTATCGCAGCCGCCAGGGAGAGCACGAGCCAGCCCACCGACCACCAGACGGCCTCCTTGAAGCTCGGCTCGCGCCCGCGCGCGAAGAAGTGGAGGTCGAGCCACAGGAAGAAGCCCAGGGCCACGATCAGCCCCGCGAAGAGCGTTAGGTCGGCGCCGCTCATTGCCTGGAGCCTAGAGTGAGGGCATGCTCGGTCATGTGGCTGTCGGCGCTTGGAGCGGCGGGCGCTTCATGCGCTTCGGGGAACCGCTCTCCGATGAGCGCCTGGAGGCGCTCCTTCGCCCCGGAGCCGGAATCGCCACGGTGCTGACGGCGGACACCTACGGCGCGGGCGAGGCCGACGTGCTGGTGGGCCGGGCCCTGACCGGGATTCCCCGCCGCGACTACTCGCTGGCCGGGGCGGTGGGTCACGACTTCTACGAGGGCGAGCGCGACGGGCCGCGGGGCTATCCGCGCTTCACCGATCCTCGCCTGCGCGGGCCTGACGGCTACGCCGGCTACCTGCGCATGGCGGTCGAGCGTAGCCTCGAGCGCTGCGACGTCGACTCGTTCGACCTGCTTCTGCTCCACAACCCCGATCGGCGCGGCTTCGAGTCGCCCGCGGTCTGGGAGGCGCTGCGCGGCCTGCGCGACGAGGGGCTCACGCGCGAGCTGGGACTCGCTCCGGGACCCGCCAACGGCTTCACCCTCGACGTCATCGGCTGCTTCGAGCGCTACGGCGAGCTGATCGACTGGGCGATGCTCATCCTCAACCCGTTCGAGCCCTGGCCCGGGGAGTTGGCGCTCGAGGCCGCTCGGCAGAACCGCGTCAAGGTGCTCACGCGGGTCGTGGACTACGGGGGGCTCTTCCACGACGACGTAGTACCCGGGCACGTGTTTTCGGACCACGACCACCGCGGGTTCCGGCCCGAGGGGTGGGTGGAGGCGGGCCGCGAGAAGCTCGATCGCATCCGGCCCATCGCGGAGAGGCACGGGCTGACCCCGCTCCAGCTGGCCTGCGTGTGGAACCTCGAGCACCCCGCGGTCGAGTGCGTGGCGCCGACGCTCATCCAGGAGTCCGGGCCGGAGGCCAAGCCGATCGAGCGCAAGCGGCACGAGCTGGCCGCCGTCCCCGCCGGCCCCGTGCTGAGCGAGGCGGAGCGGGCGGAGATCCGCGCGGTGGGAGACAACACCGGCTCGATGCTGCTCAAGGGGGCGAGCCCCGACCACGATGGCGAGGAGCGGCCCGACCGCTGGGGCCTCGGTCCGGGGCAGCCGGAGCTGGCCGAGCGCTTCGGCATCGATCCGGAGCGCGACCTGCGCAAGACCGCCGCGCCGGTCTAGTCAGCCGCGACTAGGGCTGCTGAAGGAGGTCCGCACAGCGCTGTATCGCCTCCGTGTCCTCCGGGCGCGCCTCGTCGAGGCAGTCGGCGTACTGCTCGAAGTCCTCCGCCGCGGGATTGCCGCCGCCGGCGTCGCCTGGATCGGGGCTCTCCGGCGTCGGGTTGCCGGGGTCCGGCGTGCCGGCCTGGCCCGCGCCGCCCAGGCCGTCGAGCAGGCTGCCTCCTCCGAGCACCTGCGTCAGCGCAGACAGCGGCCGGGCATCCGCCGGCGGCTCCACCTCCTGCTCGCCGTTGACGTCGGAGAACTCGACGGAGAACTTGATCGAGCCGCTGTCGACGCCGCCCAGCCCCGCGCGACTGGTCTTGGGGATCTCGAACTCGATCCGGGCCGATACGCGCCGGATGATGCGGTCCTCCTCGCCCACATAGACGTCGAAGCTCGGGTCGTCGACCGCCTCCGAGATGGTGTTGATCTGCGCCGCCGTGAAGGGCGCCACCGGCTCCGCGCCGGTGGCCCCGCCCACCGCCGAACCGGACCGGCGCAGGAAGGTGTTGACGTCGCGCAGCAGACTGCGGAGGTCGAGGCTGCCCGCCACGTGGCGGGTCTGAACCCCGGCCACCTCGGCTTGTCCCTCGTTGGTGGCGCCGGAGATCCAGCGGCGAGGGTCGAGGCCCAGCTGCGACAGCGAGCTCCGGCGCCCGCGTCTCTCGCGCAGCAGGCGGTTGGCACGCCGGACCCCGGCCGCGGGCTGCTCGTAGTACACGTCCTGGAACTTCAGAAAGGCCCGGTCGCCGGTGGTCAGGACGCCGGTGGACACGGTCTGGCCGTTGCCCTCGCTTCCCACCTGAACCTCCAGGTCGGCCGAAGGGAGCTCGTCGTCGCCCGAGATGAAGGGACCGCTGGCCACCAGGCGCACCGGGCCTCCGAACGAGGGGCTGCCCCTCAGCTCGACCTCGGCGTCGAGCTCGAGGTCCGCGCTGCGCATGCCGGTGGTGAAACCGCGGTCGAGGATGCTCTGCGCGTCCTCCGGCTCCTCGCCGCCCGCGCAGGAGGTGAGCGCCACCGCAGCGAACAGCACAAAGAGCAGCAGTGGGCGCACGCCGGGCAGCGTAGCTGGAAGAGCGCAACTACCCGCCATCATCGTGTTGGGAAACCGAATGGGGTACTTCAAACGAGCAACTCTGGCCGCGGTGGCGATCGCAGCCGCGCTGACGGCTCCCGCCGAGGCGGCGGAAGTGATCGTCGTCGACCGCGGCCGGGCCGAGCGGATCCAGGATCCGGCGGTGCCCACGAAGGCCGAGGCGGCGATCGGCATCCCGGTCGGAGGCGCTGGTACACCCCGGCCCGTCTCCGGGCCCCAGGCGGCCACGGCGGTCCGGCGCGCGGGCGCCGCCCGGACCGACGCGCGGGCGGCCCGGGCGTGGCGCACCGCCCGGTCGTCGAGCCGACGGGGCCGCCGGGCGGTCTACTCCGCGCTGTCTCGCCAGCTCGCGCGCGAGAAGATCTCCACGTCCTCCTATCGGCGCTGGCGGCGCTGGTATGTGCTGTCGCTGCGCTCGCTGCGCGTGCTCAGCGGCGCCCGCGACGCCCAGCTGCGCTACGTGGTCGACTCGGTCGAGGCCCTCGCTCTGGGGCGCCGCCTGGCGCCCACCCGCATGCCCGCGTCCTTCCTGCAGCTCGAGCGCAACCGCCAGTACTGGCGAAAGCTCCCCTACCCGGCCTCGGGGGACCAGGTGAGCTTCCGCGGCAGCCAGATCCTATTCCAGTACTACCCCGGCCGGGGACTGCAGATCCAGCCGCTATCGACCTTCAAGAAGGCCAACGCCCTGCACGGTTTCTGCGAGCGCGACGAGCCCGAATGCGACAGGGCCGCGCTGCGCCGCATCCTCGACGAGATGACCGCGCTGGCGGTCAAGCGCTCCCGCCGCTTCATCGCCTGGGAGTACCTCTTCTACTTCGGCGGCGGCGCCCCGCCCTGGATGTCCGGCATGGCCCAGGCCACCGGGATCCAGGCGCTGGGGCGCGCGTCCCGGTTGCTCGACGAGCCCGGCTACCTGGCCACGGCCCGTCGTGCGCTCGGCGCGTTCGAGACGCCCCCTCCCAGGGGCGTGCGCACCACCGGTCCCGCAGGCGGGGTGCACTATCTGCAGTATTCGTTCGCCCCCCGGCTGTGGATCTTCAACGCCTTCCTCCAGTCGCTGATCGGGCTGAACGACTACGGCAAGATCGCCTCCGACGCGAGGGCGCAACGGCTCTACGACCAGGCCGAGCCCGAGGCGCGCGAGGAGGTCCCGCTCTCCGACGTGGGCGACTGGTCGCGTTACTCCTACGCCGGCGCAGAGTCCACCGCCGACTACCACGAGCTGCTGCGCGAGTTCCTGCAGAGCATGTGCACGCGCAGGCTGGGGCCGATCTACTGCACCTACGCCAAGCGCTACCGCGGCTATCAGGTCGATCCGCCCCGCCTGGGCTTCGAGGGGCCGTCGCTGACCACCGAGGAGAAGCCCACCGCCATCCGCTTCACGCTCTCGAAGCTCTCGGCCGTGCAGCTCACCATCTCTCGAGGCGACAGCGTGGTGTTCAGCCGGCTGGCCACCTTCCGGCGGGGCACCGGCTCGTTCTCCTGGACGCCGAGGGGACCGGGGGTGGTGCGGGTCACGATTGCCGCGAAGGAGCTGCGCACCGGGCTGGGCAAGCGAGACCGCGTGAGCGCCGAAATCGAGGTGGAGGCCGTGCCGGGTATACTAGAGTCGGGCGCTTGATGGCGCCCCGCACGATCCTCTACACCGGCAAGGGCGGTGTCGGCAAGACGAGCGTCGCCGCTGCCACGGCCCGCCGTTGCGCGGCCGCGGGGCTGCGCACGGTCGTGCTGTCCACCGACCCCGCACACAGCCTGTCCGACTCGCTGGAGGCCGAGCTCGGCTCCGAGCCCACGGCCATCGCGGACAACCTGTTCGGGCAGGAGGTCCAGGCCCAGGAGGAGATGGAGCGCAACTGGGCCGGGGTCCAGGAGTGGCTGGGCGACCTGCTCGCCGAACGCGGCATCGACCGCATCTCGGCCGAGGAGCTGACCGTGCCCCCCGGCATGGACGAGCTGTTCTCGCTGCTCTGGATCAAGCGCCATCACGACGAGGGCGAGTTCGACGCCCTGATCGTGGACTGCGCCCCCACCGGCGAGACGCTGCGGCTGCTGTCGTTTCCTGACGTCGTGACGTGGTGGCTCGAGCGCATCCTGCCCTCCCAGCGAAAGCTCGCCCCCTTTGCCCGCTCACTGTTCGACATCCCTCTGCCGGGTGAGGCGGTATTCGAGGACGTGGAGCGCCTGGCGCGCAACCTGGTGGCTATGAACGACATCCTGCGCGACCGCTCTCGCACGACGATCCGGCTGGTGATGAGCCCCGACCGCATGGTGGTCAAGGAGGCGATGCGCACCTTCACCTACCTCAACCTATACGGCTACCTCACCGACGCCGTGGTGGTCAACCGGATCCTCCCGGCCGAGGGCTACTTCGCCGAATGGCGGGCGGCCCAGGAGGAGCAGCTGGAGCTCGTGTCGTCGGCCTTCAGTCCCGTGCCCGTGCTCAGCGCGCCCTACTTCGAGCGCGAGGTGGTGGGGCCCGAGATGCTCGACCGGCTGGCGGCCACCGTCTTCGGCGAAGCCGACCCGGCCGCCATCCTCCACGACCGCGTGAGCCACGAGCTGACCACCGACAACGGGCGCGCCACCCTGCGCGTGGAGGTTCCGTTCGCCGACCGAGGCGAGCTGAGCCTGAAGAAGATCGGCCTCGAGGTGATCGTCCGTGTGGGCGCCCAGAAGCGAACCATCATGCTGCCGCCCGCCCTGGCCGCCTACGGCACCCGGGGCGCGCGGCTGGATGACGGAACGCTCGAGATCGCGTTCGAGAAGAGCGACTGATGCACAGCGAGCCGACCGAGCCCGCCGGCGACGCGCCACCGCCTCGCTCCGAACCGCCACCTCCCCCTCCCCCTACGGGCCAGGCCTTCGACCCGAGCGCCCTGTTCGTGCTCCTCGACGGGCTGCGCCGGGCGGCTCCGGGGGAGCTCGAGGGACAGGTGACCAAGTTGATCCGGGAGTTCCTGCTCACGCTGCGTTCCCTGATCGACTGGTACCTCGATCGGCTGGACCGGCCGCGGCGCGAGCCCGAGGTCGAGGACATCCCGATCGAATAGCTGTCTTGCGCACCGCCCTGCAGGAGCAGCTCGCCTACCTCGAGGCCTCGAGCTCCTTCTACCGGGAGCGGCTGGCCGGCGTCCGCGAGCACGTGCGCACGCCGGCGGATCTGCCCAGGCTCCCGTTCACGACCAAGGACGAGCTGCGCGAGGGCCAGCGCCAGGATCCGCCCTTCGGCCCGCATCTGTGCGCTCCGCGCGAGCGGCTCGTGCGGCTGCACGTGACCTCAGGCACCACCGGCGAGCCGGTGGCGATCGGCCTGACGCGCGCGGACCACGAGGCCAACTCGGCCGTCGGCGGTGCGGCGTTCCGGATAGCCGGAATCGAGCCCGGCGACGTGGTGGCTCACTGCCTCAACTACGCGCTCTACGCCGGCGGCATCGCCGACCACATGGCGCTCGAGCGCAGCGGCGCGACGGTGGTCCCGGTGGGCACCGGCCAGTCCCGGCGCCTGCTCGACCTGATCCCGCGGCTGGGCATCACCGCCATCTTCGGCACCCTCTCCTTCCCGGCCTACCTCGCTGCCCGAGCGCGCGAGGCCGGACTGGACCCCGCCGCGCTCGGCCTGCGCCACATCGTCACCGCGGGCGAGCCCGGTGCCGGGCTGACGGCCGTCCGGGGGGAGATCGAGGACGCCTGGGGCGCGACCGTAGCCGACACCTTCGGGATGAGCGACGTCTGGTCGACCATGGCGGGCGCGTGCGGCGAGAGCGAGGGCCTGCATCTCACCGTGGACGGCCACGCAGTGCTCGAGCTGGTGGACCCGGACTCCGGAGACCAGCTCGAGCAGAGCGACGGCGCCGACGGCGAGCTGGTCTGGACGCACCTGGGACGCGAGGCCTCGCCTCTGCTTCGCTATCGCTCCGGCGACCTGGGCCGGGTGTGGACGTCACCCTGCCCGTGCGGGCTCGCGACGCCGCGCATCGCGATTCACGGCCGGCGCGACGACATGCTGCGGGTGCAGGCGGTGAACGTCTACCCACAGGCGATCGGGACGATCCTCTCCGGCGACCCGCGACTGGGCCGCCATTGCGTTGTGGCGAGGGGCGATCCGGTGAGGCCGCCCGTGGAGGTGTACGTCGAGGCCCCTGCCGGCGCCGACCTCGCACCAGTGGAGGCCGAGCTGCACGCGGCGCTGCACGCCCGCTTCGCCGTGACCAGGCTCGCACCCGGGTCGCTGCCGGCCGCCGAGCACAAGACGCGCCTCGTTCACCGGACCGCCCGCGGGGACCGGCCGCCCGACGCGGTGGCGAAGCTCAGGAGGGAGAACGACTGATGACCGTGACCACGACCGACCTCGGCTCCGCCCGGGTGATCGGCTGGGACCGCCGGGCGCGACTCAACGCCTGGGACCTGTCGACGATGACCGCCGTGGCCGACGCCATCGAGGAGGCCGGCAGCCAGGAGGCCGTGCGCTGCGTGGTGCTGCGCGGCGCCGGCGAGCACTTCTCCGCCGGCGACGACCTGCACGAGGCGCTCGCGGCCGACGCCGAGGCTTGGGCGGAGACCATCGAAGCCTTTCAGCGCCTCACCCGTGTCGTGCTGGCCGCGCCCGTCCCGGCGATCGCGGTGGTGGACGGGGTGTGCGTGGGCGGCGCCCTCGAGTTCGCCGCGAGCTGCGACCTGCGCCTGTGCAGCGCCCGCGTGCGGCTGCTCACCCCGGAGGTGGGGATCGGCCTCGTGGCCTCGAACGCGTCGACGCTGCTGCTCCCTGAGCTCGTGGGCGAGACGGCCGCGCGCGAGCTGCTGCTCTCCGGAGAGCCGCGCGACGCCGGCTGGGCGCTCGAGCACGGGTTCGCCACCGAGGTCGTTTCAGCGGACGGGCTGGACGCGCGTGTGGAGCACTGGGCGCAGGTCTTCTCGCGCAGCTCGCGCGCGGCGGTGGCCGCCACCAAGGCGATGCTCAACCAACGCCTCGGCGCACTCGTGGAGGCGGCGATGGAGCGCGAGACCGGTCACTGCGTGCGCCTCTTCGGCGAGGAGGACGCACGCACGGCGCTGCGAGCCTTCGCCGAGCGGCGCAGCCGGGACGGCTAGCTGGCCTCCTCCACCCGTGGGTCCGGCGACCCGGCGCGCACGGCCTCGAGCTGGGCTGCGAAGGCCAGCCCGAGGAACAGCGCCACCGAGGTGAGGAAGGCCCACAGCAGAACGCCGATCGTGCCCGCCACGGGCCCGTAGGTGGCGCCGAACGAATCGGTCAGCTCGAGCGACACCCACAGGCCGCCCATGAAGACCAGCCACAGCGCGGCGGCCACCCCCGCCCCGAAGGCCAGCCACGACGCCTCCGGCTGCCGGCGCCGTGGCGCCCACTCGAACAACAGCGCCACGGCAGCGAGCACGAAGGCCAGGCCGAGCGGCCAGCGCACCAGCCGCCAGACCGTGTCGATCGTCGCGCTCCAGTCCATGGAGTCGCGGATGGCCGCGCCGCCCACCAGCAGGATCAACGACGACAGGGCCAGCACTCCGGCGGACAGCGCCAGCAGCAGGGCCCGCAGGTACTTGGCGTGGAACGGGCGGTCGCGCTCGACTCCGTAGATGCGGTTGGCGCCGCGTTCGACCTGAGCCATCGCCGTCGTACCCGCGGCCACGGCGGCGATGCCGCCCGCGGTGAGCGCGGTCTCGCCGGACTCGCGCCCGGCCGCGGTGGAACCCTGGCGCAGCGCCTCGGTGAGGATGTCGCCGACGGCGCCCGGAGCCAGGCTCTGGATCGTGTCCTGCACCACGCGGGTGAAGTCCTCCTGGTCGAGCGCCGCCGCCAGGCCGACCACGGCGATCAGAGCCGGCAGCAGGGTGAGCACGATCTGCAGGGCCAGGGCGCGTGCGTGGCTGAAGCCGTCGGCGGCGCGGAAGCGGATCACGGAGTCCACCACCAGCCGGCGCAGCCCCGTCTCCCTCAGGGTCTCCAGCGCCTCGTCGCCCTCGAGCTCCCCGAAGGTGCGGGGTACGCTGCGAGCGGTCGTCACGGGGCGATCACGGTCGAGGGGCTAGCCTAGTTCGCATGTGCCGCAACATCCGGACTCTCCACAACTTCGA
Source organism: uncultured Thermoleophilaceae bacterium (assembly GCA_963751105.1). Lineage (GTDB taxonomy): Bacteria > Actinomycetota > Thermoleophilia > Solirubrobacterales > Thermoleophilaceae > JACVRW01. Next base: position 2,607,024 of record CAVVTG010000002.1, read on the forward strand.
GCCCCCCGCGACCGAGGACGAGGTGCACGCCGCCGCCCTCCAGTACGTCCGCAAGATCAGCGGCTACACCAAGCCGTCGCAGGCCAACGCCGAGGCATTCGACGAGGCCGTCGAAGCCGTGGCCGCCGCCTCTCTCGTTCTGCTCGACCACCTGGTCACCGCCGCGCCGCCCAAGGACCGCGAGGAAGAGGCGGCCAAGGCACGAGCGCGCAGCGCCGCGCGTTACGCCGCCTAGCCGCGGCCCGCTAACCGCCGCCGCCCGCGGTCGAGAAACGCGGCAGGCCCTTGGGGCCGGCGTCGTCGAGGATGAGCTTCCAAAGCCGGCGCACCTGAGCGGGATTGCGCCGCGCCACGTTGCGCAGCTCGCCGCGGTCGGACCTGCGGTCGTACAGCCGCAGCTCCTCGCGCCGGTTGCCCGAGATCAGCAGCCAGCGGTCGTCGCCGGCGCTCACGTAGGTGTTGTACGACGCGGTGCGGTAGCCGCGCTTCTTGGACGGCTTGCCCCCCTCGAACAGCGGTGACAGATCGACCCCGTTCATGCCCTTGACCCGGTCGACGCCGAGCATCGAAAGCACCGTCGGCCCGATGTCGTGGGTGGAGGCGTAGTAGTCGCTCACCTGTCCCTTGGCCTTGCCCGCGGGGTGGCGGATCATCATCGGGACGTGGGTGAGGGCCTGGTGCATCTCGCTGTAGCGCTTGCCCACCCATCCGTACTCGCCCAGCAGCACTCCGTGGTCGGACACGAGGACCACGACTGTGTTCTCCTCGAGTCCCAGGTTGGCCAGCCGGTCGAGGAAGCGACCCAGCCAGGCGTCGACGAGCGACACCTCGGCCGCGTACAGCTGCCGCATGCGGCGCAGAATTCCCTGGGACAGGCCGAGCTCGCGCCACTGGCCGGCGGGCGTCTGGAATGGCTGGATCGGCTCGACGCCGTCGGCGCGCGGCGGGCCGTACAGGTCCACGAGCCGGCGGGGCGCGTCCCAGGGCTCGTGGGCGTCGAAGGAGTCGATGACGAGCGCGAAGGGCTGCCTGGCCCGTGCCCACTCGACCCAGCCCATGCCCTCACGGAACACCTTGGCCGCGTTGAAGTCCTCCTCAGCCCGGTCGCGCGGGTTGACGGCGAGATACGCGGCCATGCGCGGCTCGGCCCTTCCGTCGCGCATCGACGGCGGCAGGTGGCGATCCACCTGCCTCTGGGAGACCCTGCGCTTCGGCTTGCGCCGCACCGGCACCTGGCCGTCCACCAGCTCCACGCGGTCGAACTTCCCGCGGAAGCGCTTGTGCACGGGCAGCAGGAGATGCGGATTGTCGGTGACGTAGCCGGTGGTCCAGCCGTTGCGCCGCAACACCTCGGTCCACATCTCGCCGCTGCGCCCGATCGGCTCCCAGCCGGGCTGCGGCGGCAGGTCGTCCCAGCGAGGCTTCCAGCCGCGAAACGGGAACGTGCGCTTGCCCTCCATGATCGCCCGGCGCGCGGGGATGGTGGGCATGCCCTCGGGATAGGCATTCGAGAAGCGCAGGCCCTGCTGCATCACCTTGTTCATCGCGTCGGTCCGCGCACGCGGCCCGTAGACGTGGTCGGCCCGCAGGCTGTCCATGACCACCACCACCACGTTCATGGCGTTCGGCGGGGCCGGCGCCGTGGTGCGAGTCTGAGCCGACGACTCGTCGTCGTCCGAGCAGCCGGCCCCGCCGAGCAGCGCGAACCCGGCCGCGCCGGCTCCGCCGGCGCGAATCAGATCGCGTCGGGTGAGGTCTCTCGCCACGGTTTGGCTACCGGCCTCGGGTGATGTCGATGGCGCGGAAGGCGTGCTCGTCCGGTGCGACCAGGTCTGGATCGGGCTCACTCATGGCGCGCAACACAGTACAAGGGGCCGCGCCACTAATCTTCGCCTTCGTGGCCAAGACCTGGGTTCTCACCGGCTCGCTCGACAACTTTCGCGCCACGCGCGAGCACGGATTCACGGTGATCGGCGCCAAGGAGGGCCGGCGCGGGATGGCCGAGCAGATCGCGCCCGGGGACCGCATCGTCTTCTACGTGACCGGGGTCCAGGCCTTCGGCGGGATCGTCCGTGTGACGAGCGAGATGTACGAGGACCGCGAGAAGATCTGGCCGGGCAAGCCGGGCAAGGTGGATCCCTACCCGTGGCGATTCTCCACCGAGCCCGAGATCGTCCTGGGCGAGGACGAGTTCGTGCCCGCCGGCGAGCTCGCGCCCGAGCTCGAGCACGTGCGCAAGTGGCCGCTGGAGCACTGGCATCTCGCCTTTCAGGGCCAGCTCAGGACGGTGCCCGAGGCCGATGCCGAGCTCCTCGGGCAGCGCATCCGCGAAGGGGCTCGCGCGGCGGCGTGAGCCGCTTCGATGGCTGACCTCGCGCAGCGCGGGCTCAGGGCGCTGCGGGCGCTGAACTTCGAGCAGAGAGTCGCGGCCGCCGCCGCGCTGCTGCTGGTGGTGAGCACGTTCGGCCCCTTCTCGTTCGTGGAGGCGGCGGAGGTGCTGCTGGCCCTCGGGGTGCTGGCGCTCCTGTTCGCCCGCGGCGAGGGCAGGGCCTTTCACCTGCCCTTCGGAGACGGCACGATCATCGCGGGCGCCGGCATCTGGGCCGCCGCCCTGATCGTGGTGCGCCTGTTCGACCGCTCTCTGGGCCAGAACCTGCTGGCGCTGGCCTGCGCGGCGCTGCTGTTCCTGGCCGGCGCGCGCGAGCGGGCCAAGCGCCCGCCCGACGATCTGCCCGCCGAGCAGCCACCGGCGCCGAGGGAGCGGCGCCGGCGCGCGCGGCGTGGACGGGCCCCGGCCGGCGCCGCCGCCGAGACCGAGCCGCTGCCGCCACCCGAGTTCGAGCCCTACCGGGCCGAGGCCGGTGAGCAGCTGCGGCTGGGCCCTGACGGCAGCGAGGAGGACAACTCGGACGAGACGGCTGAGACCGAGCCGCTGCCGCCGTCCACCGAGGCGGAGCCGCAGAGCGCGGCGGGGCGGCGGCGAGACCGGCGGCGCGGGCGGCCCCGGCCCTAAGCAATCCTGGGTTGACCCCCTGTGAGGGGGTGAAGTCAGGACAGCCCCCTACCTCGCCCCGCCGCCTAGTATGCTCAACCTTACGGTTTATCAACCTTTTGGCTGATCACCCATGCCCGCCGACCAGCTCACCACGACCTTCGCCGCCCTCGCCGACCCCACCCGCCGGTCGATCCTCGCCCGCCTCTCCGAGGGCGACGCCACGGTCGGCGAGCTGGCCGAGCCGTTCCCGATGACCCTGCAGGCGGTCTCCAAGCACCTCAAGGTGCTGGAGCGGGCGCGGCTGATCACGCGCGGCCGTAGCGCGCAGCTGCGGCCGTCGCGCCTGCAGGGCGAGGCGCTCAAGGAGGCGGCCGACTGGCTGGCTGAGTACAGGGCCTTCTGGGACGAGAGCTTCGACCGCCTCGAGGAGCACCTGAGCGAGATTCAGAGGCAACCGCGGCCGTGAGCGACGCGACGCCCGAGACCGTTGGCGAGCGGGAGATCACCATCACCCGCGTGTTCGAGGCCCCTCGCGAGCTGGTATGGAAGGCCTGGACCGAGCCCGAGCGGCTCGTTCGCTGGTGGGGCAAGCGCGGCTGGAACGCCGTGCCCGCCTCGATCACCATGGACGTGCGGCCGGGCGGAGTGTTTCGCGTGACCGCGGTCAACGAGGAGGACGGGACGGAGATGCCGACCGAGGGCGTCTACCGCGAGGTCGTCCCGCCCGAGCGGCTGGTGTTTGCGGAGCCGCCGCGCGAGGACTGCCACGAGGGCGCCGTGGGCACGGTGACGCTCACGGCCCTGGGCGACGAAACCACGGAAATGGTCTTTCAGACCACCATCTGGGCCGGCGGCGAACTGACCGACTCGACCGCCGGCGGGCTGGCCAGCGCGTTCGACCGGCTCGCCGAGACCCTGACCTGAGGAGAGCAAGAGCATGGACTACCGACTCGAAGTGGTCGTCGTTCCCGTCGCCGACGTGGACCGGGCGAAGGAGTTCTACGAGAAGAGGATGGGCTTCAACGTCGATCACGACACGAGTCCGGGAGAAGGGGTTCGCGTCGTGCAGCTCACGCCCCCCGGCTCGGCCTGCTCGATCGTGATCGGCACCGGTATGGCTCAGATGGAGCCGGGCTCGGTGAAGGGCCTGCAGCTGGTGGTCACCGACATGGACGCCGCCCTGGCCGACCTCTCGGGGCGCGGCGTGGAGCTGGGTGAGGTCCAGGAGCTGGGTCCGCCCGGGTCGTCGGGCTACAAGTTCGTGTTCTTCAACGATCCCGACGGCAACGGCTGGGCGGTCCAGGAGATCCGGTCGTGACCGGGGAGTCGCCGCTGGTGGGCGGCGTGGACTTCGTGACCGTGCCCACCCGCGACTTCGATACCGCCGTGGCGTTCTACGGCGAGGTGCTGGGCCTCCCCAACCCGGTGCGCTACGGGCGCATGCCCGGCGCCGAGTTCGAGACCGGCAACCTCACGCTGGCGGTCCTAGAGATCGAGCGGTTCGGCGGCACCTTCGCCCCCAGCACCAGCGCCGTGGCGCTGCGAGTGGACGACGTGGCCGCCCGGCGCGCCGAGCTCGAGGGCCACGGGGTCGAGTTCTCGGGGGACATCGTGGACAGCGGCGTGTGTCACCAGGCCTACTTCAAGGACCCGGACGGCAACCCGCTGATCCTGCACCACCGTTACGCACCCCGCGAGTAGCTCAGCGCCCGCGCCGGGCGGCGTCGCATCAGCAGCAGCCCGGTCACGGCCGCCAGGATCTGAGCGCAGGCGGCCACGACCATCGCCTCGGCTGAGCCGAGTCCCGTGGCCACCGGTCCGGCCAGCGCCGCGCCCATGGCGAACGAGCCGACCTTGAGCCCCGCCGCGGTGGTGAACACCTGGCCGTATAACGACGGCGACACCACCTGCTGTCGCACGGCGAACTGCGCCGCCAGGGCGGGCCCGTCGACCGAGGCGGCCAGTGCGATCAGCACCAGCAACACCCCCAGCGATCCGGCCAGCGGCCACAGCAGCATCAGGGCGCCGAAGATCGCGTAGCCCGCCAGCACGATCCGCTCGGGCGGGAAGCGCCGCTGGATGCGCACCAGGCTGAGCGCACCGAGCGTGGACCCCACCGCGAAGGCGGCCCACATGTAGCCGGCGGCGCTGCGCTCCACGCCCAGATGCTCGACAGCGAACAGCGGGAAGGCCACGGTCATCAGCCCGAGCCCGGCGAGCCCGATGGCGCCGGCCGCGGTGATCCCGCGCAGCTCGGGCACGGACGCGATCTGGCGCAGGCCCGCCACGGCCACGCCCAACAGGGTCCGGCCCTCCCGCTCTCGTGGGCCGCTGTCGAGCCTCGGGATCCGAACGATGAGCCCGAGGGCGCAGAGGGCCAGCGCGGCCTCCACGAGCAGCGGCGCGGCGGGACCCACGGCCGCCGACAGGGTCCCGGCCAGCGCCGGCCCGATCACGAGAGCCGAGTTGAAGCTGCTGGTCTCGAGCGCGTTGGCCGGGGGGAGCAGCTCGTCGGGCACGATCGCCGGGATCAGGCTCGTAAAGCCTCCGAACGACAGCGGATAGGTCAGCCCCGCCACCAGCACCACCAACGGGATGGTCCAGTCGGGCGCGTTGCCGACCATGAGGACCACGGCCACCAGCACCGCCGTGATCAGCAGCTGGTCGGCCACCATGAGCACGCGGCGGCGCCCTGTGAGGTCGAGCCAGGCGCCGAGCAGCGGGCCGGTCACCAGGCTGGGCAGGGTGATCGCCGCCACGGTCGCCCCGGCCAGCGCCGCGCTCCCGGTTCGGTCGAGGATCAGCAGCACCACCCCGACGCTGAACATCTCGTCCGAGACACGCGCGAGCGTCGCCGCCGAGACGAAGCGCAGATATCCCGGCTGCGCGCGCAGCCGCTTCAGCGAAGCACGGTCCACCGCCCGATGGTGGCAGGCGGCGGCCGGCGGTCTAAGGGGCCGGCGGAATGGCCTGCCGGAAGCGGAAGCGGAAGTCGGGGTCGACCGCCTTCTTGATCTGGCGCAGGCGCGGCAGGTTGCCGGCGTAGTACGCCTGCTGCCAGTTGGTGAGCTGAGGATCGATGTAGTTCTGGTACGCCTGCCCGGACGCGAACGGCCGCAGCGCACGCCAGGCGCCGTTGATCCACCGGTTGGCGGCGCGCCCGCCGCCGCCCGTGAAATAGGCGCCGTACTGAAGCGAGAAGAGCATGTCGCGGTGCACGAAGGCGGTGGCGTCAGCGGCCGGCCGGTTGTAGGCGCCGCCGTAGGCGTCAAGGATCAGCGCGCCGGAGCCGCCGCCCGAGCGCTGCCGCCGCTCGATCCAGCTGACCATGGTCGAGCGCGCCCTCGCCGACAGCGGCTCGTCGAAGTACTGGGACTTGGCGTAGAAGCTCGCGCGCGGAAGCTGGCCGCCAGGGACGGTGCCGCTCGTGTGGCAGGACCGGAAGCTGCGGTCGGCGCAGCCCGCCCAGCGCAGCTGCAGCGCCAGGTAGCCGGTGGTGCCCACGCTCACCCGTGCGCCGCTCACCCGGGCCAACGGCCGGATCAGGCTGCGCAGCTTGGCCGGCGAGCCGAAGTACTGGCCGAGCGCCGTGATCTGGGGCGACCCGGACCCCGTGCCGAGCGAGCAGATCGAGGTGAGCTCGCGCGGCGCGTCGGGAGCGAAGCGCTGCCAGGCGGCCAGCACGGCGCTCGCCTGAGACCAGGGAAAGGAGATGAAGAACCAGGCCGCCCGGCGTGCGCGATGCGTCTGCAGGGTCAGCGCCGTGGCGATCCCGAAGTTGCCGCCTCCACCGCCCTGGCACGCCCAGAACAGATCCTCGTCCGAGTTCGCGTCCACCTGCCGGATGCGCCCGTCGGCGGTGACGATGGTGACGGCGCGGAGGTTGTCGGTCATGAGGCCCCAGCGACGGCCGGCCAGCCCGTGACCGCCGCCAAGGGCGAGGCCGGCCACGCCCACCGACGGACACGACCCTCCGGGCACGGTCAGCCCGCGGCGAGCCAGGGAGGAGTACATGTCGATCAGCTGCGCGCCGGCGCCGATCGTCGCGCGGCCGCCCGACACCCGCACTCCGTTCATCCTCGAGAGGTCGACCACCACTCCGTTGCCGGTGGTCGAGTAGCCCGCGTAGCTGTGCCCTCCGGAGCGAGCCACCACGCTCACGTCGAAGCGGTTGGCCCACCTCACCACGGCGGCCACGTCCTGAGTGGACACCGGCTGGACCACGGCGTCGGGGCGGGTGCCGTCGTAACGCAGGTTGTAGACCAGCCGTGCCTGGTTGTACCCCGGGGTGCGCGGCAGCAGGACCTTGCCCTTGACCGCCGACCGCAACGCGCGGGCGGCCTGAGGGGAGAGCGAGGAGGACTCGGCGGTGACGCCGGCGAGGCCCTGTCCCGGGAGGGCGAGCGCAAGAGCGCCGCCGGCCGCACCGGTGAGGAACTCGCGACGGTCGAGTCCGGCCACGCGCGGACTCTAACCGCTCAGGCCGGACTCGGCTCGGATTCCTGCGCTCGCCCGCGGCCCCAGTCGCAGGGCGACTGGCGCGAGCCCTCGTTCGTGGCCCCCACGAGCTGGCCGCCGGGGCAGTCGCGCGCCTCCACCCGCCGGGTCGGGTTGACAATCCCGATCAGGCCGAGGATCCCGCCCAGCGCCACCAGCACCGTGGCGATGGCGATGCCGATGCGGAACGCGTCCACCGAGGCGCTCTCGGCCGCCGCCGACACCTCTCTCTGCACCGCCGGCGGGGCATCGGGCACGGCCACGTCGGTCAGCGGCTGTTGCTTGGCCTCGGCCACGGCCGGGGCGACGTCGGGCCGCTGCGCACGGGCGCCGAGCTCGTTCTCGAGCGCCGAGCCGAAGGCGGCCGCCACCACCGCGCCCACCGCAGCGATGGCCACGAGGCTGGCCACGCGTGCGATCGCGTTGTTCACTCCGGAGGCGATCCCGGCGTTGCGCTCGTCGGCGTCAGCCAGCACGGTGGCGGTGAGCGGAGCCACGGTCATCGACAGGCCGAGGGCGAAGACGAGCAGGCCGGGCAGCAGGTCGGTGACGTAGTCCACGTCGGCGTCGAGACGCAGGAACCACGCCAGCCCCGCGGCCGCCACGAGGGGACCGACCCCCATGAAGAAGCGCGGCCCGTGCTTGTCAGCCAGCGCCCCGAAGCGGGTGGAGAGCGCGAACATGACGATGGTCACCGGGATGCTGGCCGAGCCCGCCTCGAGCGCGTTGTAGCCCGCCACCTGCTGCAGGAACAGCACGAGGAAGAAGAACAGGAGGCCGAGCCCGCCGTACATCGAGAAGGTCTCGAAGTTGCCGAGCGCGAAGTTGCGGCGCTTGAAGAGGCCGAGCGGGAGCATCGGATGGGCGGTGCGGGACTCCCAGACGAGGAACGAGGCGAACAGAAGCGCCCCGCCGACCAGCGTGCCGACCACCGCCGGGTCGCCCCAGCCGCGCAGCGGCTGCTCGATCAGGCCGAAGGTCATGGCCGCCAGTCCGACCGCGCACAGGGTTGCGCCCACGAAGTCGACCTTGGCCTCGGGATCGCGCCCGCGGCCCTCCGGCACGGCGCGGACCACCAGCAGCAGCGTCACGAGCACGATCGGGATGTTGATGGCGAAGATCCAGCGCCACGAGGCCGCGTCCACGAGCTGGCCGCCCACCACCGGCCCCAGCACGGTGCCGATGCCTCCCCAGGCGGTCCACGCGCCAACGGCCTTGCCCCGCTCGTCCGGCGGGAAGGCGGCCACGATCACGGCGAGGGCCGCGGGAGTGAGCAGCGCGCCGGCCACGCCCTGCAGCGCACGACTGAGCACGAGCAGCTCGATCGTGGGCGCCAGCGCGCAGAACAGCGAGGTCACGCCGAAGAAGGCCGTACCCAGGAAGAAGACCCGGCGCTCGCCGAACAGGTCGCCCAGCGAGCCGCCGATCAACAGCAGCGAGCCGAGCGTGACCAGATAGGCGTTCGAGGTCCACTGCTGGCCGGCGAGCCCGCCCCCCAGGTCGTCGGCGATCGCCGGGAGGGCGATGTTGACCACGGTGGAGTCGACCGTGACCACCGTGGTGCCGAGGATCGCGGCGACCAGCACCAGCCGCTTCTCAGCGGCGCTCAGGCCGGGATCAGTCTGGTCCTGCGCCATTCACAGCATCTGCGTCACGCGGCTCCGGCCCCACGTAGCGCGCGCTCGGCCGGATCAGCCGCGCCTCTCGCTTCTGCTCCATGATGTGAGCCGCCCAGCCACCCACCCGAGCGCAGGAGAACAGCGGCGTGAACAGGTCCGGGGGCACGTTCGCGAAGTCGAGCACCACCGCCGACCAGAACTCGACGTTGGTGGCCAGCACGCGGTCGGGCTTGCGCGCCTTGAGCTCGGCCAGCGCCGCCGCCTCCAGGCGCTCCGCCACCTCGAGCCGAGGGGCGCCGATCTCCTTGGCCGTGCGTCGCAGCACGCGGGCGCGCGGATCCTCCGCCCGGTAGACACGGTGCCCGAAGCCCATCAGGCGCTCGCCGCGGTCGAGCGCATCCTTGACCCAGCGCTCGGCGTCGCCGGTCTCCTCCACGCCGTCCAGCATCTGGAGGACCCGCGAGGGCGCTCCTCCGTGGAGCGGGCCCGAGAGCGCGCCCACGGCGGCCGACAGGGCGGCGCCCACGTCGGCTCCCGTCGAGGCGACAACACGGGCCGTGAAGGTCGAGGCGTTCATGCCGTGCTCGGCGGCCGAGATCCAGTAGGCGTCGATGGCCTTGACGTGACGCGGGTCGGCCTCGCCCCGCCAGCGGATGAGGAAGCGCTCGGGGATGGACTGTGCCTTGTCGATCTCCAGCTGGGACACCGGCGGGCGACCGACTCCACGGGCGGACTGCGCCACGAACGAGAGCGCCATGACCGACGTCCGCGCGAGGTCCTCACGGGCCTGCTCGTCGGAGATGTCGATCAGCTGCTGAAGGCCCCACTCCGGGGCGAGCATGGCGAGCCCGGCCTGGAGGTCGACCCGTGGATCGCCGGTCCGCACTGTCAGCGGATGAGGTTGGGCGGGCGGCAGCCCGGGGTCGTACTGGCCATCCACGAGCAGCCCCCAGACCTTCTCGAAGGGCACGCGGCCGACGAGGTCCTCGATGTCGACACCGCGGTAACGAAGCGCGCCGCCCTCCTTGTCGGGCTCGGCGATCGTGGTGTCGAAGGCGATTACTCCCTCGAGTCCCGAGGGGACCTCGATGAGCGCCATGGAAGCCTCCTTGGGACGACGGCAGGACGTTTCTGAGAATACTTGGGTCGTCATGCCCGCCTCAGTGCGCATCGCCACCTCCGAGGACGCCGAGGACGTCGCTCGCCTCCTGATTGCCTTCCGCAACTGGACTGGGCGCAGCGAGCCCGACGACGAGAGCTTTCGGGCGAGCGTCAGGCGGCTGCTCGACGATCCCAGCACCGAGTACCTGCTGGCCGGCGATCCGCCCGCCGGCGTCGCTCAGCTGCGCTACCGCTACGGCATCTGGTACGCGGCCCACGACTGCTGGCTCGAGGACCTCTATGTATCCGACACCGCCCGCGGGAGCGGATTGGGCCGCGCGCTGGTGGAGGCGGCATTCGAACGCGCGCACGCCCGTGGCTGCCAGCGCATCGAGCTCGATGTGGACGAGGAGAACCACCCCGCCGTAGCCCTCTACGAGTCGCTCGGCTTCGCCTCGGGCACGGGCCCGGGCGAGCGTAACCTGTTCATGCGCCGGCGCTTCTGAGCGTCGGGTTCAGCGCTCGAAGACGCGGTTGAGCGCGGTGTCGAGAACTCCCGCGGGCCCGCGCGACGCGAGCTTGGCCAGGCGTTCCGCGCCGGTGGGGTTGAGGACCTCGTCGTCGTCCTCGATCGCGCTCACGATCTTCTCGGCCCACTCCCGGGGCTCGATCCCGTCGAGCTTCGAGGTGTCCTCGACGTGCGGCTCGTAGTCGTCGCGCACCTCGTCGAGCATGTCGGTCTCCACGCCGGGAGTAACGAGATGCAGCATCCCCACCGGGCTGTCCTCGAGCTCGCGTCGCAGGGCTTCGCTGAAGCCGACGACCGCCGACTTGCTTGCCGAGTACACGGCGGCGCCCGGGAAGTGGGCGTAGCCGGCGATGCTCGCGTTGTTCACGATCTTGCCGTGGCCGCGAGCCAGCATCGGGGGGAGCAGCCGATAGGTCAGGTGCACGAGGCCGGCCACGTTCACCTGAAGTAGGTCGTAGAACTCGCTCAGGTCGCCGCGGTCGAACAGCCCGCCGGCGAACTGGCCGGCGTTGTTGACCAGGACGTCGACCCGGGTGTCGCCGAGCTCGGCGAGCGACTCCTCGATGGCCTCGCGCGATGACAGCTCCATGCGCACGGGCCTCACTTCACGGGCCGAGCCGCCCGGGACGGGCTCGAAGTCATGCGGGTCGCGCATACCGCTGAGCACGTGGGTGTCGCGAGTCGCGAGCTCCTCCACGATGGCCCTGCCGATGCCCTGGTCGGAGCCCGTGACGAGGATGGTCTGTCCGGAAAGGTCCATGGTCGCCTGATCCCCGGTCTAGGGCTGGAGCACCACCTTGATCGCGCCATCCTCCTTCTTCTGGAAGATCTCGTAGCCGTGCGCCGCCTGGTCGAGCGGCAGGCGGTGGGTCACCAGGTCCTCGGTGCCCAGCGGATCGCCGTCGTCGGTCAGCAGAGGAATGATCTCGTCCACCCAGCGCCGCACGTTGGCCTGGCCCATGCGCAACTGGAGCTGCTTGTCGAACAGCTGCATCATGTTCATCGGGTCCTGAGCGCCCCCGTAGACGCCGCTGATCGACACGGTGCCGCCGCGGCGCACGGAGTCGATGCACCCCTGCAGGGCCACCAGGCGATCGACGCCGGCCTTCTCGATGATCGGCCGGGCCAGGGCGTCGGGCACCAGTCCCGCGGCGGCCTGGGCCACCTCGCCCAGGGGAGCGCCGTGCGCCTCCATGCCCACGGCGTCGATCACGGCGTCGGCGCCGCGGCCGGCGGTGCGCTCCCTGATGGCGTCGGCCACGTCGTCGACGTCGTCGAGGTTCAGCGTGTCGACGCCGTGGCGGCGGGCCATCTCGATCCGCTCGGGCACAAGATCGACCCCGATCACCTGCTCGACCCCCTGTTGGAGCGCCACCCGGCAGCACATCTGCCCGATCGGCCCGAGGCCGAAGACGGCCAGCGAGCCTCCCTCCGGAGCGTCCGCGTAGGCCACCGCCTGCCACGCGGTGGGCAGGACGTCGGACAGGAAGACGAAGCGCTCGTCGGGCGGACCCTCGGGCACCTTGATGGGTCCGAAGTGGGCCTGGGGCACGCGCAGGAACTCGGCCTGGCCGCCCGGCACCTGGCCGTAGAGCTTGGTGTAGCCGAGCAGCGCCGCTCCCTTGTCCTGCTCGCGCACCTGGGTGGTCTCGCATTGCGAGTAGAGCTGGCGGTCGCACATCCAGCACGACGCCACAGGAGATGTTGAAGGGCACCACCACGCGATCCCCGGGCGCGATGTGCGTGACTTCGCTGCCCACCTCCTCCACCACGCCCATCGGCTCGTGGCCGAGGATGTCGCCCTCGTCGATGAAGGCGCCGAGCACCTCGTAGAGGTGTAGGTCGGAGCCGCAGATGCAGGTGGAGGTGATGCGCACCACCGCGTCGGTGGGCTGCTCGATGCTGGGATCGGGGACGGTGTCGACGCGAACGTCGCGCTTGCCATGCCAGGTGACCGCTTTCATGGCCGGGCTGCTACCCGCCCGGCCACGGGCGAAAAGCGGCCGCAGCGCCAAACCGGGAGCACCGTCGTTTCTCTCGGGAGGCTCGGGGTACTCGTCGCGAGTGGCGGTGCTCACCTTCGACGACGGTCCAGATCCGCGCTGGACCCCCCGCGTGCTCGATGCGCTGGCCGAGGCCGGGGTGCGGGCCACCTTCTTCGTGATGGCGGGCCGAGCCCGGGAATGGCCGGAGCTCGTGGAGCGCGCCGCCGCGGAGGGACACGAGATCCAGCTGCATTGCCTGGAGCACGTGCGGCACACCGAGGCATCGCGCGGGCAGGTGGAGGCCGACACCGACTCCGCCCTGGCCCTGCTCGAGCCGCTCTCCGTCCATCCCCGCCGCTGGCGTCCGCCCTGGGGGGCGTGCGCTCCCTGGACCCGGGACGTGGCCGGTGCTCGCGACCTTCGCCTCGCCGGCTGGACACTCGACACGCACGACTGGTCGGGATTTCCGGCGGAGGTGATGCTCCGTCGCAGCCTCGCCGCCGCCCGCGACGACTCGGTGGTGCTGCTCCACGACGGATTGGGCCCGGGTGCCCGTCGCGACGGCTGCAAGCAGACCGCGGACCTGATCGTGCCGCTCGTCGAGGCGCTGCACCAGCGGGGCGTGAGCTGTGAGGCCCTGGGAGACCGCCCGGTGGCGCCGGCGTGAGCACGATCTCTTCCCCAGCCCGCTCGGGTGCGCCGGCAGCGCGTCTGCGTGAGGCGCTCGAACGGATCGAGGCGCGGGCGGAGGCCCGGGACCGGGCCCCGGCCTTTCCCGATGACGCCTTCGCCGAGCTGCGACGGGCGGGCGCCCTGGCGCTGACGCTGCCGGGGAAGGACGGTGCACGAGCCGTCTCTCACGGCGACGAGTGGGCCACCGTCCGCGCCGTGGCGCGCGCCGACGCCTCGGTCGGGCGCATCTACGACGGCCACCTGAACGCGGTCGAGCGACTGAGCGTCACTGCAGCCGAGCCACTCCGCTCGCGCGAGCTGGATGCGGTGGCGGCCGGTGAGCTGCTGCTGGGCGTGTGGGGCGCGGATCCGGGCCCGGGTGAGGGACCGCCCGCGCGCCTGCAGCGGCGGACCGGGATCGGCACGACGCTGTCCGGGGCCAAGGTGTTCTGCTCGGGCGCCGGGGGGATCGACCGTGCGCTGGTGCTCGTCCGCGACGAGGCACCGGGTCCGCCGGCGCTCGCCTATGTCGACCTGAGCGACGGAGTCGAGATCGACCGTGGCTGGTACCGCGGCGCCGGCATGAGGGCGTCCGAGAGCCACCGGGTCGTCTTCTACGGCGCGCGAGTGGTGGCGGTACTCGGCGAGCCGGGCGAGCTGCTGCGCGAGCCGTGGTTCGGGCGCGACGCCATCCGCACGGCCGCCACCTGGGCGGGCATCGCCGATTCGGCGGCCGACGACGCCCTCGACCTGCTGGCCGCGCGCGATCCGCGCTCGCCGCTCGAGGCACTTGCGGCCGGCAGGATCGCCGCCGCTCGCAACACGATCGACGCAGTGCTGGCCGCCGCGGCGGCCCGCGCCGAGGCCGAGCCCGGCGCGTCGCAGCGCCAGGAGTCGATCCTGCTGCGTGCCCAACTGGCCCAGTCCGCCGAGGCGCTGCTCGACGAGGCCACCCGCGCCTGCGGCTCGCGGCCGCTGGCCACCGGCTCGGCGCTCGACCGCGCGCGACGCGACCTCGGCGTGTTCCTGTTCCAGCACCGTCTCGACCCTCTGCTGGCCCGCGCGGGAGAGGCGCTGCTCGATGAACTGGGCTGAGCGAATCGCCCGCGACGACCGCCTGACCGGGTCCTACTTCAACCGGCTGTACGAGCGCGACAAGGACCCGTGGAGCTTCGAGTCGAGCCCGTACGAGAAGGCGAAGTACGAGGCCACGCTCGCTGCGCTGGGCTCGCCGGAGCGCCGCTTCGGGCGCGCCTTCGAGGCCGGCTGCTCGATCGGTGTGTTCACCGAGCTCCTGGCCGGGCGCTGCGATGACCTGCTTGCGGTGGATCTGTCGCCGATCGCAGTCGAGCGAGCGAACGAGCGCCTGCGCGGCCGCACCCACGTGAAGGTCGAGCAGAGGGCGCTGCCGGAAGAGCTGCCCGACGGCCCGTTCGACCTCGTGGTGTGCTCGGAGATCCTCTACTACTGGAGTGCCGACCTGCTGGAGCGGTCCCTCGACGATCTGGGCGGGCTGATCGGTCCGGGCGGCAGCCTCGTGGCGGTGCACTGGCGACCTCGCACCCGCAGCTACCCACAGCTCGGCGACGAGGTTCACGACCGGCTGAGCCAAGGGCTCGAAGCCCTCGTGCACGCGCGATCGGTGACCGAGCCGCTATACCGGCTCGACCGCTGGGACCGGCGGCCGTGAGGCAGGCAGCGCTGGTGATCGTCGGCGGCGGAGCCGCCGGGCTCGCGGCCGCGCATGGATACCGGGACGCCGGCGGTGACGGCGAGATCGTGATGCTCGCGGGCGAGCGGCGGCCGCCCTACCGCCGGCCGCCGCTTACCAAGGAGTACCTGCGAGGCGAGCTCGACGCCGGCGAGCTGGCGCTCGAGGCGCCCGAGTGGTTCGCGCGCAATCGCGTGCGGCTCGAGACCGGCACGTGGGCGCTGGAGCTGGATCCCGGCGCGCGCACCGTGACCACCGAGGAGCAGGGCGAGCTGTCCTATGACCGCTGCGTGGTGGCCACCGGAGCCCGGCCCAAGCGGCCCGGGCTGCCGGGAGCGGATGACGCGGCGGTGCACACCGTGCGGAGGGTCGAGGACTCCGACCGCCTTCGGCAGATCGAGCCGGGCGAGCGGGTGGTGGTCGTCGGCTCGGGGTTCATCGGCTGCGAGGCCGCGGCGTCCCTGGCCATGCGCGGCGCCGAGGTCGAGCTCGTGACCGACGAGCACCAGCCCCAGGCCGCTCGCCTGGGCGAAGAGGTGGGCGCGCGGATCGCCGCCTGGCTGAGAGAGGACGGCGTGACCCTGCGGCTCGGCCGCCCCGTGGCCGAAATCGAGCCGGGCGGCCGCGCGCTGGGCCTGGAGGGCGGCGACAGGATCGAGGCCTCGGCGATCGTGCTCGCGCTGGGCATCGAGCCCAACGTCGAGCTGGGCCGGGAAGCGGGACTCGAGCTCGACGACGGTCGTCTCGCCTGCGACGCCTCGGGCCGCACGAGCGCCGAGGGCGTCCTGGCCGCAGGCGACACCGCCCGGCTCGCCAACCCCACCGCCGGCCGTCGCATCACGGTCGAGCACTGGGGCGAGGCCCTGGCTCAGGGCGAGGTGGCCGGGCGGACGGCGGCCGGCGCCGAGGCGGTCTGGGACGCTGTCCCGGGCTTCTGGTCCACGATCGGCACGCGCACGATCAAGCAGGCCGCCTGGGGCGACGGACACGAGGAGATCCGCCTGGACGAGGGCGACGGCGGCTGGACCGCCTGGTACGAGCGAGACGGGCGCTGCGTGGGCGTGCTCGCGCACGAGCGCAACGAGGACTACGAGCGCGGGTCGGACGCGGTGGCGGCGGGGACCCGGCGGCCGTGAACGCGGCTGCTCCACCCCACCCGGGCCTGCGGGCCTGCGTCGTGGTGCCGGCCAAGGACGAGGAGGCGCTGGTGGGCCGCTGCCTGGACGCGCTCGCCCTGCAGCAGGGAGTCGACTCGCCGAGCTACGAGGTGATCCTCGTCCTCGACCGCTGCCGCGACCGCACGCGCGCCGAGGCGCTGGCGGCCTGCGCCCGGCATCCGCACCTGCGCCTGCGGCTGGTGGAGGGCCTGGGGCGAGGCGTGGGCCAGGCCCGCCGGGTGGGGATGAACGTGGCGGCGTCGCGGCTTCGCGCGGTCGGGCGGCCCCACGGCCTCATCGCCTGCACCGACGCCGACACGGTTGTCGATCGCGCGTGGGTCGCGGTTCAGCTCGAGCTGGCGGCACGAGGCGCGGTGGCCATAGGAGGGCGCATCGACATCGTCACCGACGACCTGGCCCGGCTTTCCAGTCGGGCCCTGGACCGGCGCCGCCTCTCGGAGGAACGGCGCCGCTCGGCGGCCGCCGCGAGCGGCAACGGTGTGGCCGAGCACGGCTACTTCAGCGGAGCCTCGATGTCCGTCACCGCCAGCCTCTACGGCAAGATCGGCGGGCTGGAGCCGAGGGTGGCGCTCGAGGACGAGTCCCTCGAGCGGACGCTGCTCGAGCGCGGTGTGGCCATCATCCGCTCGAACACCGTCAGCGTCCGCACCTCGGGAAGGGTCGACGGTCGAGCGCCGCGCGGGCTGGCCCACGATCTGGCCGCCTCGCTCTAGCATCAGCCCGATGCGCATCCTCGACGAGCAGGTCGACGACTACCTCCGTTCTCTGCGGCCGGAGCGCTCCGAGGTGATGGCCGAGATGGAGGCCGTCGCCGATCGTGATTCGGTGCCGATCGTGCACTGGGAGACCGGCCGCTTCCTCGCCTCGCTGTGTCGCGCGCTCGATCCCGTCGTGCTCGAGGTGGGCACGGCAATCGGCTACTCGACCCTTCACATGGCCGAGGCGCTCGAGAGTGGCCGGGTGGTGACGCTCGAGCGCGACCCCGACCGGGCCGCGCAGGCTCGTGCGTCGTTCGAACGGGCGGGCGTGGCCGACCGCGTCGAGCTGGTGGAGGGCGACGCTCTCGAGACCATCCCGACCCTCGAAGGGTCGTTCGGCCTGCTGTTCGTGGACGCCTCCAAAGGCGAGTACGAGCGCTACATCGAGCTGGCCGAGCCGCTCCTCTCCGAGCGCTGCGTGCTGGTGGTGGACAACCTGCTGATGAGCGGTGAGGTGGCGCTTCCCGACGGCGCGGAGACCCGCTGGAACCCGGACTCCCTGGTGTCGGCTCGGGCGCTGAACGCCGGCCTGCTCGAGAGTGAGCGCTGGCTGGCCTGCGTGCTGCCGGTGGGCGACGGCATCGGCTTTGGTGCCCGCCGGTAGGAACTAGACGCTCAGGGCGCTCCCCACGGACCGTCGCCCCCTGCTGCAGGAGGCCACCCGTCGTCCTCGCTGAGTCGTCCAAGCATGAGGCCGACGAGCGGCGCCACAGCGGCCAGGCCCAGCCACCACCACAGCGTCCCGCCGTTCACCAGATAGGCGACGACACCAGCCACCGCAACCAACCCCGCAGCAACCCAGGCGACCGGACTATGCACCAGCGACCGCACGCTCATCGGCCTAAGTGTGCGCCCCAGGACGCCGAACGGGAAGAGCTGACCGCACGGCCTCGCCGCCTGTTCACGCGCCAGGTGGTACTACGCAGGTCATGAGGATTCTCCTGATCGTCTTCGCGGTGTCCCAGATCGTGCTCGGCCTGCTGCTGTGGCTGGCGCCCGGCTTCTTCCACGAGGAGATCGGCCCGTACGGCGCTCGCAACGACCACTACATGGGCGACCTGGCCACGTGGTACCTCGCGCTCGGCGGCGTGCTGCTGGCCTCGCTGCGTCAGGTCTCGTGGCGGGTGCCGGTGCTCGCGCTGGCCTTCGCCCAGAACACTCTGCACGCGGTCAACCACCTGATCGACGTGAGCGAGGCCGACCCGTCGTGGCTCGGGCCGTTCAACCTCGCTTCGCTCGTGCTGGTGTCGATTCTGCTGGCCTGGATGCTGAACACCGAGCGGCGGGCGGCGCCAGCATGAGGGTGTTCGTGGCGGGCGCCAGCGGCGCGGTGGGCCGGCCGCTGGTGCCCCGGCTCGTGGCCGCCGGGCACGAGGTGACCGGCATGACGCGCTCGCCCGCGAGCGCGGACACGATCCGCGCGGCCGGCGCGCGGGCGGTGGTGGTGGACGTGTTCGACCGGGACGCGCTCATCGAGGTGATCGCCGGCATCGCGCCCGAGGTCCTCGTGCACGAGCTGACCGCGCTGCCGGAGCGCTTCGAGCCGCGCAAGAAGGACCTGTACGAGCCGACCAACCGAGTGCGCACGGAGGGCACCCGCAACCTGCTCGACGCGGCAGAGGCCGCCGCCACCGAGCGGGTGGTCTGCCAGAGCATCGCCTTCGCCTACCGGCCCGAACAGAAGCCACGGGTGCTCGACGAGTCGGCGCCGCTGTTCACCGACGCCGCGCCCCCCTTCGGCCCCGCCACCCAGGCGGTGGAGGTGATGGAGCGGATGGTGCTCGAGGCCGACGGCATGGAGGGCCTGGTCCTGCGCTACGGCTGGTTCTACGGGCCGGGCACCTACTACGCCGCCGACGGCGCGACCGCCGCCGACGTGCGGCGGAGGCGCTTTCCCGTGGTCGGCGAGGGCGGCGGCCTGTTCTCGTTCTTGCACGTCGACGATGCGGCGGACGCCACGGTGGCGGCGGTGGAGCGCGGCGCTCCGGGCGTCTACAACGTCGTCGACGACGAGCCGGCCGCGATGCGCGACTGGCTGCCCGTGTACGCCGAGGCCCTGGGCGCCAAGCCGCCCCGCCGCGTGCCGGTGTGGCTCGCCCGGTTCGTGGCCGGACGCATGGTGGCCGACATGGCCACGGTCCTCCCGGGCGCAGCCAACGCCAAGGCCAAGCGCGAGCTGGCTTGGCGGCCCGTGCACCCGAGCTGGCGCAGCGGCTTCGCCCAGTCGCTGAGGAATCAGCGCGCCAGCGTGTAGGTCAGCGGCAGCAACACCGTGGCCGCGAACACCATCGCCACTCCGATGGCCACCGTGGTGCGGGACTTGATCACGTGGCCGAGCGTGCCCACGACGAAGCCCAGGATCAGCAGCGCGATGAAGAAAGTGGGTGAGACGCGAAAGTCCCCGCCGGGCTCGGGACCGTCGCCGGGGTCGAGAAAGTCCGACATTGCGTGGAGGAAGGCGAGGAGCAAGGGCGCCGAAAGTATCCTTGGCCGCGCATGAGCGGCGAGTTCGCGACCATCGAAGAAGCACACGGGCGGCTGGCCGCCGCCGGCTATCTCGCGGACGAGCCCGCCTCGTTGGTCTCGTTCCTGGCGGGCCGCCTGGGCAAGCCGGTGCTGGTGGAGGGCCCGGCGGGCGTGGGCAAGACCGAGCTGGCCAAGGCCGTGTCGCGCGCCACCGAGCGGCGTCTGATCCGGCTCCAGTGCTACGAGGGCCTCGACGAGGCCAAGGCCCTGTACGAGTGGAACTACCGCAAGCAGCTGCTGCGCATCCAGACCGAGGCGTCGGGCACCGGCTGGGATCAGGTGCAGGAGGACATCTTCGGCGAGGAGTTCCTGCTCGCCCGGCCCCTGCTCCACGCGATCACGGCCGAGGAGCCCGTGGTGCTCCTGATCGACGAGATCGACAAGACCGATCAGGAGTTCGAGGCCATGCTCCTCGAGGTCCTGTCCGAGTTTCAGATCTCGATCCCGGAGCTCGGGGTGGTCGAGGCCCGCACGCAGCCGCTCGTGGTGCTCACCTCGAACAACTCCCGCGAGCTGACCGAGGCGCTCAAGCGCCGCTGCCTCTACCTGTGGCTCGACTACCCGACCGTGGAGCGCGAGTTGGAGATCGTCCAGCTGCACGCGCCCGAGCTCGACGAGGGCATCGCGCGCAAGCTCGTGGAGGTGATCCACATGGTGCGCGCGCTCGACCTGAAGAAGCCTCCGTCGATAGCGGAGTCGATCGACTGGGCGCGCGCGCTGCTCCTGCTCGGCGCCGAGGACGTGGACCGGGCCGTGCTCGAGAAGACGATGTCGATCATCGTCAAGCACCGCACCGACCTCGACCTCGTGGCCGAGCGGGTGGGGGTGAAGCTGGGCGATGGCCTCTTCGGGGCGCGCGCGGGCTAACCCCGCGTTGTACGGAGGCATGCCCGAGGCGCCCGGCCCGGCCGGAATGGCGCCACGCCTGCTCGAGTTCGCCGACGGCCTGCGCCAGGAGGGCGTGGCGGTCGGGACCTCCGAGCTGCTCGACGCCTTCCAGGCGCTGAACGCGGTGAGCTGGACGTCCAAGGAGGACTTCCGCGAGGCGCTGGCCGCGACGCTGGCCAAGTCGCAGGAGGACCGGCACGTGCTCGACGTGCTCTTCGACCGCTTCTTCTTCCGGGTGGTCGAGCGCGAGGCGATCGGCCGGGGCCTGCGCGAGGAGCGCTTCGAGGGTGGCGAGGAGATCGACCTGGAGGCCCTTCGGGAACGCATCCGCGAGGCCATTCGCGCCGGCTCCGACGGTGAGATGCGCGATCTCGCCCGCCTGGCCATCGCGGCCTTCGGGCGCCAGGGCGAGGGCTCGGGCGTGATCGGCGTCGACGTGCAGCGCATCCGGCGCACGCTCGGACTGCGCGGCGAGAAACCGGGCGCCGAGCTGCCCGACCCGGACTCGGTCCCTCGCGACCGGCTGCAGCAGTTCGAGCGTCATGTCCGGCAGGAGCTCGAGCGCCAGATGATCGAGCGGACCCAGTCGCTCCCGCCGGCCAAGCCCTTGCGCGAGTTCGACCGCGCGCTGCCCTCCAATCCCGCCCAGGACCTGTCCCAGGTTCATCGCGTGGTGGCGCAGCTCAAGCGCCGGCTTGCCTCGCAGGGCCGCGAGCACCGCGGCCGCCGCCGCTCGTGGCAGATCGACGTGCGCCGCACCATGCGCGCGTCGCTGCAGACCGGAGGAGTGCCGCTCGAGCTCAAGTACCGCCCACGACGCCCGAAGCGGCCGGAGCTCTACGTGCTCTGCGACGTGTCCACGAGCGTCACCAGCGCCAGCGTGTTCTTCCTGTCGGTGCTTCACGCCCTGCACGACCAGTTCCGCAAGCTGCGGTCGTTCGTCTTCGTGGAGCGGATCTCCGAGGTCACCGACGTGTTCGAGCGCGAGCGCGCGTTCGAGGCGGTATCGCGCCGGATCGCCACCGACGCCGGCGTGGCCGACGTGTCGGGCTACACCGACTACGGGCGGGTGTGGGTGGAGTTCCTCGACAAGGTGGTGGACGACCTCGACCCGCGTTCCACCGTGATCGTGCTCGGCGACGCCCGCACCAATGGCCGCGAGCCCCACGCCCAGGTGTTCGGCCACGTGGCCGCGCGGGCGGGCCACACCTTCTGGATCAACCCCGAGCCGCGCCTCTACTGGAACTACGGCGACTCGGTGATGTCCTCCTACGAGCCCTTCTGCGACGGCGTCTTCGAGTGCTGGACGACCAAGCAGCTGGAGGCCTTCGTGAACGCCCTGGCCGACCTGAAGACGGGGTGAACTAGACTCCGTCGCGTCAAATCAGGGGGGCTCGCGGGACGGCGGGCTGAGAGGGCGCTCCCGGTGGCGATCACCGCCCGGCGCCGACCCTTCGAACCTGTGGGGTAATGCCCGCGGAGGGAGCGATGCACACCAAAGCCGAGGCTCCTGTCAGGGAGCCTCTCGTTGTTCAGGACGTGACCCGCCGCTACGGCGGGCTGACCGCCCTCGAGCGCATCGACCTGCGCCTGCGCCGCGACCAGCTCACCGCCGTGGTGGGACCGTCGGGCTCGGGCAAGTCGACGCTGCTCGAGCTGGTGGCCGGACTGCAGCAGCCCGATGAGGGCAGCCTGAGCGTGCTCGGCGCCCGGTCGGCGGCGGAGCGGCGGGAGACCTGCTCCTACATGCCTCAACGTGACCTGCTGCTGCCGTGGCGCGACGCCCTGGGCAACGCCGCGCTCGCGCTCGAGTGCCAGGGCGTGCGCCGAGCCGAGGCGCGCCGCCGCGCCGAGCCGCTGTTCGAGCGCTTCGGCCTGGCCGAGTTCGAGCGCTCGCGTCCGGGCGAGCTGTCGGGCGGGATGCGCCAGCGGGTGGCCTTCCTGCGCACGCTCCTGCCAGGGCGGCCGGTGCTGCTGCTCGACGAGCCCTTCGGAGCCCTCGACGCCATCACCCGCGCCGACCTCCAGGAATGGCTCCAGGGCGCCCTCCTGTCGGAGCCGCGCACCGTGCTGCTCGTGACCCACGACGTGGAGGAGGCGATCTTCCTAGCCGACCGCGTGGTGGTGCTGTCGCCCCGCCCCGGCCGGGTGGTGGGTGACTTTGAGGTGGATCTGCCCAGGCCCCGGTCGATCACCGACCCCGCCGTGACCGCCCTGCGCGCCGAGGCGCTCGAGGCCCTGCGCTCATGAGGTACGTGCTGAGCATCGGGCTGCTGGTGCTGTTCGTGGCGGCCTGGCAGGGCGTGGCCTCGCTCGACTCGGTCGACGACCTCACGCTGGCCTCGCCGGTCGAGACCTGGGACGCACTGCGCAGCGACTGGGAGCTCCTGCGCGAGAACGCGCTGGTCACGCTCACGGAGGTGCTCCTGGGCCTCGGCATCGCCGCGGCCTGCGCCGTCGCCCTGGCGCTGACGATGCACCTCGTCCGCCCGCTGCGCGACGCCGCCTACCCCCTGCTCGTGGCCTCGCAGGCCATCCCCATCGTGGTGCTCGCGCCGATCTTCGTGCTCGCCTTCGACTACGGGACCGGACCGATCCTGGCCATCGTGGCCCTGATCTGCTTCTTCCCTATCACCGTCAACCTGCTCGACGGCCTGCGCTCGGTCGAGCCCGACCTGCTCAAGCTCATGCGCAGCCTCGGCGCTTCGCGCCTGCGCACGCTGCGCTCGGTGGAGCTGCCCAGCTCGCTGCCCTTCCTGTTCAGCGGGCTGAAGGTGGCCGCTACGGTGTCTGTGATCGGCGCCGTGTTCGGGGAAGCGGCCGGCGCCGAGGAGGGCCTGGGCCGGCTCGTCCTGCTCGGGAACAACCAGCTCCAGACCCCGCGCGTCTACGCCGGAATCGTGCTCCTCACGCTGATGGCGGTGGCGCTGTTCGCCCTCGTCGCGCTGATCGAGCGTCTCGCCTGTCCGTGGAACCGAAAGGAAACGACCGCATGACCAAGCTCGTCCCTCTGCTGGCGGCCGCGCTCGCACTGCTCGTGCTCGCCGGCTGCGGTGAGAAGGAGGACGCGCTCGAGCCCTCGGGCTCCAAGCGGGTCGAGCTGATGCTCGACTACTTCCCGAACGCCGACCACGCGGGCATCTATGCGGCCCAGGCCGGCGGACACTTCGAGCAGGCGGGCCTGGACGTGGAGATCCGCCAGCCGCCGGATCCGGCGGCGCCGATCAAGCAGGTGGCCGCCGGCCGCGTGGACCTGGCCATCTCGTACGAGCCCGAGGTGCTCCGGGCGCGCGACCAGGGGCTGGCCGTGGTGAGCCTGGCGGCGATCGTGCAGGAGCCGCTCACCTCGATCATGTCGCTGCCCAAGGCCAAGATCCGGCGCCCGGCGGACCTGCGCGGCAAGACGGTCGGCACCGCAGGCATCGACTATCAGACCGCCTACCTGCGCACGATCCTGGCCGACGCCGGCGTGCCCGAGGACTCCGTCCAGGAGCGCAACGTGGGCTTCGGCCTGACCCCCACGCTGCTCACGGGCAAGGTCGACGCAACGCTGGGCGCCTTCTGGAACTACGAGGGCACCGAGCTGCGCCTCGCGGGCAAGCGTCCACAGATCATCCGCATCGAGGACGCCGGCGTGCCCACCTACAACGAGCTGGTGCTGGTGGCCAACGAGGACGCGCTCGAGCGCGACGCGAGCAAGCTGCGGGCCTTCATCGGCGCGCTGTCACGCGGCACGCGCGACCTGCGCGAGGACCCCGACCAGGCGATCGAGGGACTGCTCGAAGCCAATCCCGATCTCGACCCCGAGCTCCAACGGGCCGTGGTGGAGGTTACGTTGCCTCTCTTCTTCCCTCCCCAGGGCGAGCCCTACGGCTGGCAGGATCCGGAGCAGTGGGACGCGTTCTCCGCCTGGATGAAGGACAACGACCTGCTCGAGCAACCGCCCGATCCGCTCTCGGCGTACAACAACGAGCTGCTGCCCGGAGCGGGGCTGTGAGGCGAGTCCCTGCCGGGCCGCGTACTCCCGGCGGCGTACTCCCGCTGGAGTAGCCGAGCACGTCAAGAGCCTGCCGGGGGCCGATGCGCGGGCAGGAGGCGCAGCCGTAACGTGGCCGACGTCCTGATTGCTCTATCAATAAGGAGACCCGGTGCTCACCTCACTCGCCGACCGAATCGCCGCCCGCCCCCGCCGAACACTGCTCGTGGTGCTGGCCTTCGTCCTCGTCGCCGGCTTCTTCGGCGGCCCGGTGGCGGGACAGCTCGAGGACAGCGGCGGCTTCGCGCCCGAGGATTCGGGCTCGGCTCGCGCCACCGACCGGATCGAGGCGGCCACCGGCCGCGAGGAGTCTCCGGGAGTGATCCTGCTGGCCGATCTCCCCCAGGGCGCCGGCTCGGAGGCCGGCCGGGAACGGATCGCCGAGCTGGAGCGCTCGCTGCAGGCGGATCCCGGGATCGCCTCCACGCTGTCCTCGGCGTCCGCTCGCGACCAGCGCTTCGTGAGCGAGGATGGCCGGTCGGCCTACCTCGCCGCCACCCTGCGCGCCGGCGCCGAAGAGGCCGACGTCGTCGAACGGCTCGACGAGCGCTTTGCCGATGCCGACGACGTGACGCTCGGCGGATCGGCGTTCGCCTTCACCCAGATCGGCGAGAGCGTGACCGAGGACCTCGGGCGGGCCGAGCTGATCGCCTTCCCGATCCTGATCCTCCTCTCGCTCCTGTTCTTCCGGGGCCGCGCCGCCTGGCTGCCGCTGCTGGTAGGCGTCACCACCGTGCTCGGCACGTTCCTCGCCCTGCTGCTGGTCAACCAGGTGTACGGGCTGTCGATCTTCGCCCTCAACCTGGTGATCGGGCTCGGGCTCGGCCTGGCCATCGACTACACGCTGTTCCTGGTGTCGCGCTACCGGGAGGAGCTCGAGCGCACTGGAGAGGGCCCCGGAGCAATCCGGGCCACGATGGCCACGGCGGGCCGGACCGTCGTGTTCAGCGCGGCCACGGTCTCCGCCGCGCTCGTCACGCTGACCCTGTTCCCGCTCGGCTTCCTGCAGTCCATGGGGATCGCCGGCGCGGTGGTGGCCATCGTGGCCGCGACGGCCGCGCTCACCATCTCACCCGCGCTGTTCGCCGTCTGGGGCGCGAAGCTGGCCAAGCGCCGCCGGCGCCCCGATCGGCCCGAGCGCGAGGGCAGCTGGTACCGGCTCTCCCACGCGGTGATGCGCAGGCCGGGTCTCGTGGCCGTCGTGACCTCGCTGGTGATGCTGGCGCTCGCCCTGCCGGCGCTGCGCGCGGTCTGGACGCCGGTGGACGATACGGCGATCCCGTCCGACAAGAGCGCTCGCGTGGTGGCCGACGCGCTGCGAGCGGATTTCTCCGGCCAGAACACCACGCCCCTGACCATCGCGCTCGACGCGCCCCGCTCCCAGGCTGCCGAGGTGGGGACCTACTCCGACGGCCTGGCCGAGCTGGACGGAGTGCGGGCCGTGCAGGAGCCACGAGCGCTCGGGCCGGACACCTGGCAGGTCGACGTCGACGTCGACGGCCAGGCCGACGGCAAGGTGGCGCAGGACCTCGTGGCCGACATCCGCGACCGCGAGGCGCCCTTCCCGAGCCTGGTGGGCGGCGCCGCGGCCGAGTTCGTGGATCAGCAGGAGGCGATCGGCTCGCGGCTGCCCGTCGCGGCCGGGCTGCTCTGCCTGCTCACATTCTCGATCCTGTGGCTGATGACGG
Source organism: uncultured Thermoleophilaceae bacterium (assembly GCA_963751105.1). Taxonomy (GTDB): domain Bacteria; phylum Actinomycetota; class Thermoleophilia; order Solirubrobacterales; family Thermoleophilaceae; genus JACVRW01. The sequence goes on from CAVVTG010000002.1 coordinate 2,633,207, forward strand.
GTTCGGTCATCCTGCCCGTCAAGGCGATCCTGATGAACGCCCTGACCGTGGGGTCGGCGCTCGGGATCCTTACGTTCATCTACCAGGACGGTCGCCTCGAGGGCCTGCTGGGCTACACCTCCAACGGCGGAGTCGAGCCCACCGACTTCCTGGTCGCGGCGGCACTCGTGTTCGCGCTGTCCACCGACTACGGCGTGTTCCTGCTCGGTCGCATCAAGGAGGCCCGCGCGGCGGGCCACTCGGAGCGCGAGTCGGTGGCCGTCGGCCTCGAGCGCACGGGTGCTGTGGTCACCGCGGCAGCGATCCTGCTGGCGGTCGCGATCGGCGTGTTCTCCACCTCGTCGATCCCGTTCATCCAGCAGATCGGCATCGCCACGGCGTTCGGGGTCCTGATCGACGCCTTCGTGGTACGGACGCTGCTCGTGCCCTCCCTGATGGCCCTGCTCGGCAAGTGGAACTGGTGGTCGCCGATGTTCCTGCGCCGGCTCCACGACCGCATCGGCCTCAGCGAGGAGGCGGGCGAGCCGGGACCTGTGGCTACTCCGACCCGTTCTCGTCCAGATCCAGCGCGACCGAGTTGATGCAGTAGCGCTGGCCGTCCGGGCCCGGGCCGTCCGGGAAGACGTGGCCGAGGTGGCTTCCGCAACGCGCGCAGGTCACCTCGGTCCTCGTCATGCCGAGCGAGCGGTCGGAGTGCAGCTCCACGGCCTCGGCCACGGCCGGCTCGGTGAAGCTGGGCCAGCCCGTGCCCGAATCGAACTTGGCGTCCGAGCGAAACAGCTCGTTGCCGCAGGCGCCGCAGCGGTACACGCCGTCAGCCTTGGAGTACGTGTAGGCCCCCGTGAACGGCGGCTCCGTACCCTTCTCGCGCAGCACGTGGTAGCGCTCGGAATCGAGCTCCTCGCGCCACTCCTTTTCGGTCTTCTCGAGCTTCTCCATTGCTTTCTCCGTCCTGCGGCGCCCCCGCCGCGTTACACCGCGAATCTTCTTCCCAGAGCGTAGAGGCCGGCCAGCCCCGCCCACTCCTCGTAGGGGGCGAAGAAGACCCTCACCTCGTCCTCGGTCGCCCGCCGCCCAAGGCCCGCTGCGCGGCCCACGAACTTGAGGTAGGCCACGTCCAGCGCGGGGATCTGGTCGTCGCGCCCCTGGCCCTCGAGCGCGAGCATCTCGATCGTCCAGCGCCCGATGTTCGGAATGGCCAGCAGCCGTCGCCAGGAGGCTTCGTGGCGGCTGAGGTCGGCTCGCCCAGAGCTCACCTCGCGCGCGGCGCGGATGAGCGCGATCGAGCGCTTGGGGGCCAGCCCGCAGGCGTCGAGCTCGGCGGGCGAGCGGCCGGCCAGGAACGCCGCCGAGGGCGGGGCGAGATAGTTGCCGCAGGCGCTGCGGCGACCGTGGCGACGTACGATCCGCCGCTCGATCGCGCTCGCGCGCCGCGACTCGATCAGCTGCTCGCAGACCGCCCAGGCCAGCGCCTCGAAGGGCTCGGGACGGCGCCGGGGACGCAGCCAGGGCCGCGCGCGGATCACCGGCCCGATCAGCGGATCGCGGCGAAAGCGGGCATGGAACTCGGACACGTCGTGGTCGGTGCCGAGGGCGAAGCGCATCCGCTCGATGCCCTCGAGCGCGACGGCCCGGCTCGGGGCCTGCGCCCGGAAGCGCACCCCGCGGCCGCCCGGCCACGCGTACACCACGGTCTCCTCGCCGGCCACGTGCACCAGCCGGGCCAGCGCCCCGCCGCGACGCACGAGCACCAGATCGCGCCCGGCACTCGGGAGCCTGTAGGGCCCCGCCGGCGCGACCTCGTGCTCGACGGTGGCGGCTATCGGTCCTTGAGGAGGTGGACGTCGATGAGGAACGACCTCGAGGCCGCGATCTCGTTCCGCTTCGAGCGGCCGCGGCCGCGGCGCAGCCGGACGGGCACCGAGCTCCGCGGGCGTCGCAACACGTGCACGAGGACGAATGCGGCCACGCCGAGCACGAAGCCGCCGGTGGCCGCCACCACCGCGGCGGGCAGCGAGACCTCGCGGGCCGGCTCGATCACCCGCGGCTCGGCGAGCACGGGCAGCGGGCGGACCTCCTCCTGGCTGTGCTCGGGGTCGGGCAGGGCGGCTGAATCGGGCACGCGGCGAGTGTAGCCGGGACCCCGGTCCGGTCGCGTCGACCCGGGGCCGGGCGGCCGTTCACAGCGACCGCTCGTACACGCGGAACCGCTTGACGATCGTTCCGCCCATCGCCTTCATGCCGCGGTTCATGGCCTTGTTGGTCTCGAGGATCCAGCCCATCTCGCCGCCCTTCACGCGCGTCGTCTCGGCCATGTTGAAGTGCTCGGCGTAAAGGCCGGCGGCCACGCCGGTGTGCTGGTAGGCCGGCCGCACGCCGAGGAAGCCGACCCGCACCCGGTCGACTATGCGCCGGCGGTTGAGGTAGTGCCACCAGCCGAAGGGCAGCAGGCGCCCGTTCATCTTCTTCAGCACCTGATTGATGTCGGGGACGCTGAGGGCGATGCCCACGGTCTTGCCCTCCGCGTCCTCGGCCACCATGAACCAGTTGCGGTCGTACACCAGCTGCAGCTCCTGGGCGTAGGCGTCGAGGTCCGCCGCGGAGTAGGGCACGAAGTCCCAGTTGCGCGACCAGGCCTCGTTGTAGATCTCGGCGAAGGCGTCCAGCTCGCGGCGCAGCCGCAGCCGGCTCATCTTGCGGATCCGGATCCCGTGCTTGGGCTCGAGCTTCTCGGCCAGGTCCCAGATGATGGGCAGCACCTCCTCGCGGCCGCTGATGTGGAGCCGCCACATGAGCAGGTCCATCGCCTTCTCGAGGCCCGCCCCCTCGCACAGCTCGCGGTAGTAGGGCGGCTGCCAGGCCTGCCTGATCATGGCCGGGCGTTCGTAGCCCTCGATCAGGATCCCGCTCTCGTCGTTCATGGTGAAGTCCATCGGGCCGATCATCAGGTCGCGACCGCGCTCTCGCAGCCAGCTCGCCGCCCTGTCGAGCAGGGCTCGCATGACCTCAAGATCGTCCTCCAGCTCGAGGAATCCGAACATGCCCCAGGCGTTGTCGTGAGCCCGGTTGAAGGCCGTGTCGATCTGGGCGCTGATCCGCCCCGCCACGCGCCCGTCACGCCGGGCCACGAACAGCTCGGCCTCGCCGCGCTTGAAGAAGGCGTTGAAGCGCGGGGTGAGGAACAACCGGCGTTCGATGCGCAGAGGGGGCGCCCAGGGCTCCGCGGTAGAGTGCAGCCGGTAAGGAAGCTCGATGAATTCGCGCAGGTCGCTGCGCGACGAGACGGGCGCGACCTCCACGGACACGGCGCGAGACTGTATATGCCGACCGCCATCGACCTCTTCGAAAAGGCACGTAGTCACGAGCGGCTGGAGCAACTCCAGGCGGCTCGCGAGCACGACCTGATGCCCTACTTCCGGGTGCTCGAGGGCCCCGCGGGCCCCAAGGTCGAGATGGAGGGCCGCGAGCGGATCATGCTCGGCTCGAACAACTACCTGGGCCTCACGGGCGACGAGCGCGTCAAGGACGCCGCCCGCCAGGCGCTCGAGCGCTACGGCACCGGGCTCACCGGCTCCCGCTTCCTGAACGGCACGCTCGAGCTCCACCTCGAGCTCGAGCAGCAGCTGGCCGCTTTTATGGGAACCGAGGACGCTCTCGTTTTCACCACCGGCTACCTCGCCAACACGGGGGCCATCAGCACCCTGCTCGGCCCCGGCGACACGGTGATCTGCGACTCCGGCGATCACGCCTCGATCCTCGACGCCGTGTCGATGTCCAGGGCGCGCATCCGGCCCTTCCGCCACAACCGGATGGACAAGCTGGAGACGATGCTCGAGCGCTCCGAGAGCGACGGCGGCGGAGTGCTCGTGGTGGTGGACGGCGTCTTCTCGATGGAGGGCGACGTGGCGCCGTTGCCCGACATCGTCGCCCTGTGCCGCAAGCACGGCGCTCGGCTGATGGTGGACGAGGCCCACGCCGTGGGCGTGCTCGGCGCCCGGGGCGCCGGGACCTGTGAGGCCATGGACTGCGAGGACGAGGTGGACCTGCGCATGGGCACCTTCTCCAAGTCGCTCGCCTCGTGCGGCGGCTTCATCGCCGGCCCGGCCGAGGTGATCGACTTCCTGCGGGTCCAGTCGCGATCGTTCATGTTCACCGCCGCGGCCGTCCCGGCGGCGATCGGGGCAGCCATGGGTGCGCTCGAGATCATCCGCTCCGACGAGGGCCCGCAGCTCATGGAGCGCGTCCTCGACAACGCCCGCTACCTGCACGACGGGCTGGGCGAGCTCGGCTACCACGTGATGGAGCCCAACCGCATGCCGGACGGCAGCGACCTGATCACCCCGATCGTCCCCGTTCTCGTGGGGGACGACTGGAAGGCCGTGATGTTCTGGAAGGCGCTCTACGACGCGGGCCTCTACGTGAACGTCGCCATCTATCCGGCCGTCCAGCGCGGCGGGGCGTTGCTGCGCCTCAGTGTGATGGCCTCTCACGAGCGGGAGCATCTGGACCAGGCCCTGGAGACCTTCGCCCGGGTGAAGGACGAGGTCGAGCGCGCCGCCCCGCCCGTCGGCTAGCGGGTCAGCCCGAGTCGGGCGCCGCGAGCGCGTCGGCCCGGAGCCGTTCGCGCCCGCTCCGGCGAGGACCGCGCAGCCGGCCCACCGTCGCGCCCAGTCCGGGTGGCAGCCGGCCGTCGGTGGACAGCCAGGAGCCCGCGAGGATCAGCAACAGGCCCACCACGGCGCCAGCGGTGACGCTCTCGCCGAGGATGGCCACGCCCAGGCCAAGCGCCACCACCGGGTTGATGTAGGTGATCACGGTCGCCCGGCCCGGCCCCACCTCGGTGATCAGCCGGAAGAAGATCAGGAAGGCGATCGCCGTGCAGACGAAGCCCAGCACGAGCATCGACGCGATGACGTCACCGGACGGAGCTTCCGTGGGACGCCCGACCAGGCCCGCAGGGAGGAGAAGCAGCGTCGCGATGCCCAGCGCCCCCGCGATCGGGCCGATCGGATCAGCGCTGGCGAAGCGGTTCTTCACGATCATCGGCCCGGCCGCATAACCCATCGTCGCCACGAGGATCGCTCCCGCCCCGAGCAGCTCCGCGGTGCTGCCGACCACGTCGACGCCCACTAGGACCGTCACGCCGGTGAGTCCCACGAGCATGCCCACCAAGCGTGTTCGGCTCGGCCGCTCGGAGTGGTCGAAGCGCAGCGCGAGGAACGCGACCATCAGCGGCACGGCGGCGATCAGGATCGCGGTGAGCGACGAGGACAGGTTCTCCTCGCCGAAGGCGATCAGCGGAAAGGGGATCGTGATCTCGACGAACGCGAAGGCCACCAGCCAGCGAACCGACAGCCCGCGCAGCGCGCCGGTGCGCCACGCGATCGGAAGCAGGATCGCGGCCGCCATGGCCACCCGCGACCAGGCCACGAAGCCGGCGGACAACTCGTCCACCGCGATCTTGATGAACAGATAGGGCACGCCCCAGATCACCGACATCGAGGCGAACAGGGCCCAGCCGCGCGGGGTCACGCCACCACTCTCAACAGTGCGGCGGTGGCGGCGGCCACGGCCACAACGACGATCAGCGGGGCGCGCAGGGCGATCGCCACGGCCGCGGCAAGCAGCCCGGCGCCACGCTCGTCGAGCACGAGCTCGGTGTCGGAGGCGAAGGCCTGGGTGGCCACCAGAGCCGCCAGCAGAGCGGGGCCCACGAGCCCGACCATGCCGGCCGCCCGCTCCGGAAGCTCGCGCTCGCCGGCCAGCACCGGGCCGGCGGCCTTGATGGCCACGGTGGCTGCGCCCACGAGCAGCACGGCCGTCCAGGCGACGCTCATGACGCCTCCCCGTGGACGGCGCGCCCGCTGTCGGCCGTGCGCCGCGGCCCGCGTTCGGGCAACAGTCCGAACAGCACACCCAGCGTCGCCGCGATCACCGGCACGCCCGCGGGCGTGAGCGGCGTCAGCAACAGAGCGATGCCGGCGCCGGCGACGGCGGCCGCGAGAGCCCTGCGTGAGTCGATCAGGGGAACCATGAGGGCGAGGAACAGGGCGGGGAAGGCGGCGTCGAGGCCGAGTGTGGCCGGGTCGCCGAGGCTGCTGCCGACGGCGACGCCGGCGGCCGTGCCCCCCACCCAGCCCACGTAGAGAACGGCTCCGGCTCCCACCATGCGCCGGCGGTCGAAGCGACCGTCCTGCTGTGACACCGCCCAGCTCTCGTCCACCAAGAGCTGAGACTCGAGCGCGCGGCGCAGGCGGCCGCCGGTGAAGGCGCGCGCAGCCGCGAGTCCCATCGGCCCGTAGCGGGCGTTGAGGAGCACGGCCGCAGCCACGGCGGCAAGCAGCGTGCCCCCCGCCCCGAGAACGGAGACGACCGCGAACTGCGCGGAGCCCGCGAAGGTGGTGGCGCTCATCGCCATCGCGACCACCGGGTCGAAGCCGGCCGATTGGGACAGGACGCCGAACGAGGCTCCGAAGAGGACGACCGCCGGCGACAGAGGCAGCAGGGCACGGGCCCCGGCGGCGTAGGGAGAGGGAGCGCTGCGCTTGGTGGTCGTGGCGCCCATGGCGGCCACGAGGCTAGCGGCTGTATGGACGATCAGCCCTCTCACCGGATATCGTTTCGTGTGTGAACGCTACTCGACGAACTTGATTCGGTGGACCGTGCGCTGCTGCTCGAGCTCCAGAAGGATGCGCGGCAGACCAACAAGGCGCTCGCGGCCAAGGTCGGCGTGGCGCCGTCCACCTGCCTCGAACGCGTCCGCGAGCTGCGAGCCAGAGGCGTGATCCGCGGCTTCAGGGCCGACGTGGACCCGGCCGCGGTGGGCCGGCCGGTGCAGGCGATCCTGTCGATCCAGCAGCGCCCGTCGCATGGGCGCGACGACATCGAGATCCTGCTCAGCCACATCCGCAACCTGCCCGAGACCCTGACGGTGATGGCCCTCACCGGCACCACCGACTTCATCGTCCACGTGGCCATCCGCGACACGAACCACCTGCGCGACGTCGTGTGGGCGCTCACCGAGCGGCGCGAGGTGGCGCGACTGCAGAGCTCGCTGATCTTCGTGCACGAGGAGGGGCCGGAGCTCATGCCGCTGGACTGAGATCGGTGCGGTAACCATCAAACCGGTTATACCAGAATCGCGTACCAGCTAAACTAATTAGCCAGTTATTGATGCCCCCCGGTGACTCTCCCCCAGAGAAGACCGCTCCACCACCGCTCGACCTCGTTCAGCGGTTGGTCAACTCGGTCGACCTCGAGACCGGAGAAGACGAGCTCGAGAGTCCCGAGGCGCTGCGGGCCTGGTTCGCCGAGCGCGACCTGATGGGTGCCCGCGACCCGGTGGCCGCGGCCGACCTGCGGAGGGCTCTGGACGTTCGTGAGGGCCTCAGGGCGATGCTCCTGAGCAACAACGGGCTCGAGCTCGACGAGGACCGCGTCGAGCGGCTCGACCGAGTCGCCGGGCGGACCGGCGTGCGCGTCCGCTTTCGCCCGGGCGCGGACCCGGAACTGGTGCCCGACGGCAGCGGCGCAGACGCCGCGCTGGCCCGCCTGCTGGCCATCGTCGCCGACTCGGTGACCGGGGGAACCTGGGAGCGGCTGAAGTCCTGCCGACGCGAGGACTGCGAATGGGCCTTCTACGACCACTCGAAGAACCGCTCGGGCCGCTGGTGCAAGATGGAGGACTGCGGGAACCTGGCGAAGGCCGAGGCCTTCCGGGAGCGCAGGCGGGCGGCGCGGGGCTGAGGCGGGTCGCGGGGCGCGCGCGCTCCGCTCAGGCGTTGCGCGGCGCTTCGGGGCGCCCACGATTGGCTGGGGAAGGGGTGAGCCCGCCGCTGTCCTGCTTTGTACCGCTGTGGGCAGTACAGAACAGGACTGCTGACCCGGGTACGGCGGCCGCCGTCCCGGATTGGGCACCGCCGCGGTGCCTAAAGCGGGATTGCTCCAGGACTGCCGGCCAGCGCCGATCCGACCCACCCTCACTGCCAATCGGACCACTCGACGACCCGGCGCGCACGCCCGAGCGGAGCGCAGCCAGGCCAGCGGGACGCCCTGCCCTACTCCAACGTATGCACCTTGAACAGGTTCGTTCCGCCCGCCGATCCGGCCGGCAGCCCAGCCGTGATTCCGATCTTGTCGCCCGGAACGGCGAAGCCGGACTCCAGCGCCGCCTCGGCGCACGCCTCGATCAGGCCGAGGGTGTCCATCGGCTCCTCGTGCAGCCGTGGGTGGACGCCCCACAGGAGGCGGCAGCGGCGGACCACGTCGCGACGTGGGGAGAGGGCCAGCACCGGCGCGCGAGGGCGGTAGGCCGAGATCAGCCGCGCCGTGGCGCCGGTGTTGGTGGGCGAGACCACGCACTTGAGCCCGAGCTGGTAGACGCCGCCGACCGCCCCGAAGGCGATCGCGTGGTACTGGTTGTTGGCCTGCGGCCCACGCTCGGCCAGCCAGCGCCCGTAGGGCAGCTCGCGCTCCGTGGTCTCCGCGATCGAGGCCATCATCTCCACGGCCAAGACCGGGTGCTTCCCGACCGCCGTCTCCTGGGAGAGCATCACGGCGTCGGTGCCGTCGAAGATGGCGTTGGCCACGTCGGCCACCTCTGCTCGGGTCGGCCGGGTGGAGTGCACCATCGACTCGAGCATCTGGGTGGCGGTGATGGTCGGCTTGGCCCGGCGCCCGGAGAGCGCCAGCAGGCGCTTCTGCACCAACGGCACCTCCTCGATCGGCAGCTCGATGCCCAGATCGCCGCGGGCGATCATGATCGCGTCCGCCGAGTCGATGATCTCCTCGCCGTTCGCGGCCGCCTGGGGCTTCTCGATCTTGGCGATCAGCGGCTTCTCCACGCCGCGCTCGCGCAGGTGCTCGCGCACTGGATCCAGGTCCTCGCGGCGACGCACGAAGGAGAGCGCGAAGAAGTCGACCCCGATGTCGATGCCGGCGTCGATCAGCGTGATGTCCTCGGCGCTGACCGCAGGCAGCGAGACCGTGACGTTGGGCAGGTTCAGTCCCTGGCGCGAGGCCACGCTGCCGCCGACCTCGACGCGGGTCAGCACATCGGTGTCGTCGACCCCGTCCACGCGCAGGCGCACCGCTCCGTCGGCGAGGTACAGCACGTCGCCGGTATCGACCAGCTCGGAGAAGCCGGGCCACGCCACCGGCAGGCGCCCCGCGGTCCCCTCCACCGCATCGGCGGTCAGCACCACGCGTGAGCCGCGAGGCAGCTCCGCCACCCCGCCGGCCACGGGCCCGATGCGCAGCTTGGGTCCGGGCAGGTCACCGAGGATCGCCACCTCACGGCCCACGGCCTCGCTCGCCGCCCGGATCGCGGCGGCCGTCTCGGCATGGCTCTCCTGCGTCCCGTGAGCGAAGTTGAGCCGTGCCACGTCCATCCCTGCGGCCACGAGCTGCTCGAGAACGTGCGGCTCGGACGAAGCGGGCCCGATGGTGGCGACGATCTTGGTCGAGCGCACGGCCCCAACATACCCATCGCGGAGGGCGTGCCCGCCGTGGTCGGCGGCGCCTTCCCGACTCGGCTCGGGAGAAAACCGGGGCGCTGGACGAAAACTCCGCTCTTAGCGGCAGACAGCCTCGGTTCCGTGTTGACGCTCAGCGCGGGAGCGGCTTTGATGAGCCGCGGCCTAAGGGCTTCGGGAGCGGGTGACGGGAGAGGCGATGGCGCCGGGTCGGAGACCCGCCGCCGGACGGTTCACCTCTCTGCCTCCCAGACCGCCTCACTCAAGGCCGCCGGGGAACTGCACCGCTGTAGACCGCACCAATGCGGGGGAGGTCTGATGGGCAAGTTGGCGACGATGGACGCTGGTCAAGAGCAGCATCTGCGGGCATTGGAGTACGCGAACCGCGTACGACTTGCTCGTGCGCGCATGAAGCGTCACATCGCAGCGGGCGAGCTCTCCGCCGCGGAGGTCGTCTTGAGCTGTCCCTGGGAGGCCCACAGCATGTCGATCAGCGACCTGCTGATGAGCCAGAAGCGCTGGGGGAGGACCCGCTGCAGGAGACTGCTCGTCTCGCTCGGCGTTCCCGAGAACAAGCAGGTTGGCACGCTGACGGAGCGCCAGCGCATGGCGCTCGCCGAGGTGCTGACCGCGAAGAACGCCCCGGCCGTGAATGCGGACGTCGCGCCCGCCACCTCGGCGCCGCGCGAGAGCCACGCGCCCTCTAGGGCGCGGGTCGCCGCGCGCGAGCGCGCGCTGACAGCCGCGTAGCCGGGACGAAGGCGACGGCGGCCGGGCCCGCGGGCTCGGCCGCCGGCGCTCACCCGTGGACCGGACGCCTCCCCAGCTCCTCGAGCGGCTCGTCCGCGGTGAGCCCCGGGCCGAGCGTGGCCAGCTCGAGGATGTGGCCGTCCGGATCGCGCAGGTAGAGCGACTTGAAGTAGGTGCGGTCCATGATCTCGGTGACCGGGATGCCCCTGCCGGCGAGGTACTCGCGCCAAGCGGACAGCTCGGCCTCGGACTCGACCGACAGGGCGACGTGATGAGTCGATCCGCGCCCCACCGAGCCCTCGTCGAGGTCGGGATACTCCAGGCAGGTGATGAGCGTGCCGGGTCGCCCCTCCTCGTCACCAAAGAACAGGTGGCGCGCGCCGCGGTCGTCCTCGTTGACCGTCTGCTTGACCAGGCGCATGCCCAGCAGGTTGCGGTAGAAGCCGACCGAGCGCTCGACGTCGGTGCAGATGAGGGTCACGTGGTGTATCCCGGAGATCCGCAGCCGCCGCTCGTTCATCGCGGCCGCACGCTACCTGAACGAGAGACCGCCCGAGCGCCGCTTGAACAGCTCGCGCATGCCGTAGAAGGTGACGCCGAACACGGCGACCCCGAGCACCGTGAGCACCCACACCTGCACCGGCCCGAGCCCGAGCGCGACCACCGTGACCACCACGAACGCGGCAACTCCGGCAAGCAGGCTGGAGTGTGAGCGAAAGCCCGCGAGGTGCTCCCTCAGAGCCAGCTCGCCCCCTCCGAGCGACGCGATCACCAGACCGGCGAGCAGCCGCTCCTCGCCCGCGTCGCCACTCAGCGCTCCCCACACGATCAGGCCGATCCCGAGCAGGATCACCAGCTCCGACAGCGGAAAGCGACCCCAGGGCGGCAGGGGTCTGTCGGCGCTCGACGGCCGGCCGGGCCGCGGCGCGCGCCGCGACGGCGCAGTCACCTGCGCCGCCTGCTCCTGGCGCCGTTCGCGGCGCGCGGCATCGCGCTCGGCGCGCGTGGTCTCTCCCCCGCGCTTGCGGCTCCTACGGCCCATTCAGGTGGCTAACGGACAGCCGGAGGAGATCACGACCCGCCACCAGTTCAGGAACATCCCGATCAGGCCGTAGCGCGGCCGGACGTGCCAGTGCCGGCAGCCCGGCTCCCCGATGTCCTCGCTCGAGACGTGGGCCCAGTGGTGGGCCTCCGGCTCGAGCGACATCTCCTCGATCAGCCGCCGGTTCTGCTCCTCCACGTAGGTGCGGTCCGACAGCGCCCGGCGGGCGTGTGAGGTACGGGTGGCGAGATCGTCGCGCAGCTCCTCGAGCTCGGCCAGCGACAGCAGGCGAGGCCCGCCCCGGCCGGGTACGTCCCAGTCGAAGCTCTTCCGCGGCCAGGTGGAGCAGAACAGGCCGCTGAGCTCCGTCTCGAGGCGCGCGATCTGATCCAGGAGCGTGCGGCGGACGGCGCGCTCGTCCGGGATCGCGGGTGCGAGCGGGCCGACTCCTCTGTCGAGAACGTCAGGCACGACTGAGCTCAGTCTAGATGGTTGGTTCCGCGGCCGCGTGTGCGCGGGGGCGCACGGGACCAAGCCGGGCGGGGAAAGCAGGGCGAAGCCGATACCCGGAGGTATCGGCGAGCCCGATGACCCCGATCCGGCGCCGGTAACCGTGCGTCATCCGCGTGCGCGGGGTCGTGGAATCAGCCATCTGACCCTGTGGGGCTCAGGAGCCGAGGCTCAGGACATCGGCCGCCAGCCAGAGGGCCTCCTCGGAGGCGATGCGCGGCACTCCCTTCACCTGGAGCGCGCAGAGGATCATCCAGGCGCAGGCCGGGGTGACGCCGGCGTCCTCGGCCACCTCACCCAGCACCACGGCCACTGGACGCCTGGAGTCCGCCACGACGATCTGGCGCACCGACAGCGGCCGGGTCGGGCCGAGCGTCTCGCCCGCGCGCGACAGCCGCAGCCCAGGCTCGCCCTCCACCCGGTCGCCGTCGAGGGCGAACACCGGCACCCCGGTCTCGGCGATGGCGATGGTGAGGGCGTCGTCGAGGATGTTCTCGCTCTTCAGGCCTCCGTGGCGCAGGCGCTCGAGCGCTATCGCCTCCACCGGAGTCCGGTCGGTGTCGGGATCGATCCCCACCTGACGCGAGAAGACGCGGTAGGCCCACGGCACCGAGTCCTGGCGCATGTGGATGACCCTGCCGCCGGTGTAGCGGTCGGCCAGCGCGCCCAGGCGCTCCTTGACCTCGCGGGGCGAGCGGCCGGGACGAGCATGGACTGCGGCGTGCACGAGGCGCAGCTCGGGAAACTCCTCTCCGAGCTCCGGTTCGATCCAGCCGTCGTGCAGGTGGAGCTCGGGGCCGCTCACGACTGCAGGTGCTGTGCCCGCCGTCTCAGTTGCTCTTCCGTGAGGTTGCCCAGCTCCACGTCCACCACCTTTCCCCCACGACGGGCGAAGATGGTGGTGGGGCAGACCCCGATGCCGTAGACGTTCGACAGCTGACCGTCTCGGTCGAGCGCCACCGGCTGAGTCCAGTCGCGTGCACGGACCAGCCGGCGGATCTCGTCCTGAGACTTGTCACGCGAGAAGAACACCGTGGCGAACTCCACTCCGGGAACATCATTCCTGACCCGCTCCACGCGGTCCACCTGCGGATAGCAGTCGGCACCCCGATCGAAGATGAAGGTGAGCACGAGAGGCCGCCGCCGAAGCTCGCAGAGGTTGACCACGTCCCGGGTCAGGACATCGCATGCCGGGACCCGCCCAGAGCCCTCGGGGCACGGTTCCCGCTGGCACAGGTTCACGTCCCCCGTCAGGTTGCCGACCGCGGACGGGGCGGCGAAGTCCTTGAGCTGCGTGCCGCGCTCGGGACCGAACAGAGCCTCGCCGCTGTTCGGGAGGGTCTGGACGAACAGGAGCACGCTCAGCACCATCACGAAGAGGATCCCCACTGCCCAGGCGTACTTGTTGGTGCTGCGTGGCGCACGAGGCGGCCGCGCCCGCCCCGGCGCGGGGCCGTGGCCGTTCTCCTCGGCTGGGCGTTCGCGATCGCGACCCAGATCATCGAAGCGGTCGTCGCTCACGACGAGTCCGCCTGGGCGCGCCGCGGCCGAAGGGCCAGCAGGTCGCGCACCCGGAACGGTCCGTGCTGCTCGGCCCAGACGAGCGCCGCGGGCAGCACCACCATCACGCCCACCAGCGACACGCTCAGGTCGACCACGGTGACGATGCCGAAGTCGCGCAGCATCCGTATGTCCGAGGCGATCAGCGCCGCGAAACCCGCCGTCGCGGTGGCTCCGGAGGCCAGCACCGCGGCACCGGTGGAGGCGTAGGTCAACTCGATCGCCCGGGCCGGGCCCGCGCCGGCGTCACGCTCCTGGCGATAGCGCGCCGACAGCAGGATGCTGAACTCGGTCGAGATCGCGATCACCAGCGCGCCCAGTCCCACCGACATCGGGTTGAGGTCAACCTCGAGCGGTCCGGGCAGCAGGCCGAGCACGAACAGGATCAGCGCCGACCAGCCGGTGGCGAGCGCGATCGGGATCAGGGGGACGGCCGCCTCCCGCGCCGAGCGCCGCACCGCGAGCAGCACCACGAACACCCCGAGGAGCGCGGCCACCAGGGTCAGTGCGCGCCGCCACGGTGAGGAGAGCGCGCCGTTGGCCTCGGCCGCCAGCACGGGCAGGCCCACCACCGCGGCCTCGACTCCGGCCGGAGGGTCTAGGCGGCGCTTGATGTCGTCCACCACCTGCTTCTGCCGGGCCAGGGACATGAGGCGAATGCCGAAGGCGAGGTTGGCGGTACGGCGGTCCGCGGTGACCACGCCCTGCGAGAAATAGGCAGGCACCGTGTCGAGCAGGCGGCGGACCGTCGCGCGGTCGGTGCCCCCGGTGAACAGGTCGGGGAGCGACAGGGCCGGGCACAGCTCCGGCGGGTTGCGCTCCTGGCCGCAGCGCCGCCCCTCCCGGTAGCCGTGCTCCCGCAGCACGCGATCCTGGAAGCGCGTCATCCACGCGATCACCTCGGGCTCGGTGATGTCCTCGGCGCGGACGGTCACGTCGATCTCGCCGGCCACGCCGGTCTCCTCCTGCAGCTCGTTCACGTCGCGGAGGGCCTGCAGGTCGCGCGGCACGAGCTCACGGACGTCCGACACCACCTCGCTCTGGGTATCGAGAGCGATCCCCACCACGGCCACCACCAGCCCGACCGCCAGCACGCGCCGGGGATGGGCGAGCGCCACGCCCAGAGTGCGCCAGGCGCGGTTGGCCAGCCACTCGGAGACCGGGTTGAGCCGGCGCTGCGCGGGGGCCGAGAGCCGAGGCCGGGGCGCCGGACCGCCACGAAAGCGGGTCAGGGCCGCGAAGCCGGCGCAGACCGCGCACACCAGGGCGACCGCGATCCCCACGACGATCAGCGCCCCGAAGCCGCGCACCATGGGCACGGGTGAGAGCAGCAGCACGAGGAAGCCGACCGCCGTGGCCACGCCCGCCGTGAGGATCGTGGGCCCGCCCGCCGTCGCGGCCGCTGCAGCCGGCTCGCGCTCGCCGGCCAGCTGGGCCTCGTCGAAGCGGGCCTGGAACTGGATGGCATAGTCCACGGCCAGGCCGATCAGCACCGGGAGGACGGCGATCGAGGCCATGGTCAGATCCCCGCCCAGCAGGGACAGCCCGCCGAAGGTCATCGCCGCGGCGGCCAGCGCCAGGGCCAGCGGCAGCAGCCGCAGCCGCAGCCGCGAGCGGAACACCAGCGCCAGCGTGGCTCCCATGAGGAGCACGGCAGCGGCCAGCAGGACGAAGATCGAATCCTGCACCGCGTCGGCGAGTCCCTCGGTGACCACCGGCACCCCGGTGACGATGTAGCGGGCGCCCTCGCGCGGCTGGAAGGCCTTCTGCGCGACGGCCTCCTCGATCAGCGCGATCGCGCGGGTGCGCTCGCTCTCCGACAGCCCAGGACGCATGCGGATCTGAATGAGAGCGGCGTTCCGCGACGGGAACAGGTACGCGAAGCGCGACTTGGGCGTGCCGGCCTGGAGCGCGCCGGAGTCGAACACCAGGGTCGAGACGAAGTTCGGGTCGTTGATGCGCGGGACGTCGGTGAGCCCGTAGCGCAACCCCAGCTGAAGGACCTGCTGGAGGAACTGGGCCTCCACCGCCTGACGGGCCGCCGCGGCGAGGCGGCGCTGCTCGGCCGGGGGATCGCCGCGTGTCGCCGACAGGCGGCGCGCGGCCCGGGCCGCGCGGTCAGCCTGCGCCCCGCTGGCCCGCTGCCGGGCGGTGAACTGATCGGCGATCTGCGTGGCCGCGGTGTTGATGAAGGTGCCCGGCCCGTACACCGCCTTGGCTGGCTCCAGCGCCGCGATCTCGCGGCACACCGCCGGCAGCTCCTTCAACCCGCGCGGCGGTACGTTTCCCGACAGGCAGCCCTCGAGCGCCAGCACCCGCGATAGGTCGTCGGTGAGCACGGTGCGCGAGAGCTCACCCTGCACCATCACCAGCACGGCGTCGTCGCCGAAGTCCTGCTTGAAGCGCTCGTTGGCCCGGTAGCTCTCGGAGCCGGGATCGACCAGCGTGCTGGTGGCGGCGCTCGGCTCGAGGCGCAGCGCCAGCGCGGCACCGCCGAGCGCCAAGACGGCCGTGAGCGCCAACACCAGCAGCGGCCGGCGCGTGACCCCGCGCACCACCCATCCGAGCAGATCCCTCACGTGACTCAGCTTAGGTAGAAGCTACGGCAGGGGCTGGAGCCGTGGGAATACGCCCGACTGGTCCACCAGCCGCCCGAGTGGCGCCTGGG
Organism: uncultured Thermoleophilaceae bacterium; assembly: GCA_963751105.1. GTDB lineage: Bacteria > Actinomycetota > Thermoleophilia > Solirubrobacterales > Thermoleophilaceae > JACVRW01. Next base: position 2,649,210 of record CAVVTG010000002.1, read on the forward strand.
GATCGCAGACCGGCGCGCGGCCGGTGTTCTCGGGACCGCCGAACACGAACTCGGCGATGCCCGCCGCCTCGGCCGCGTTGAGGTACGCATTGGCCGCCGGCGGAGCGGGCTGCGGGTTGCTGGTGCACAGGTACGAGGCGAACGTCTCGAGGTGGCCCTCAGTGCGCAGCTTGTCGTACCCGCCGGGCTCGACGTAGGGGTTCGAGCGATTGGTGCCGAGCCGGAACGGCCAACCGGCCACCATCTCGGGGTTGACCGGGTTGGACGTGCGCAGGTAGTGGATGCGCTCGCCGCTGCCGTCGAGGGCGGCGTCCCTCGCCTGAGTGGCCGCGGAGTCGTTGGCGAAGAACGCGGCGATCTCGCGCTTGTAGAGCCCGAGGTAGTCCACCACCGGGGTGAGCTCCTTGAGGAACGGGTCGAGCCTCGCCAGCAGCGGCCTCGTGTTGTCGAGCACCTGCTCGGTGGCCGGTAGGCCGGTGCGCGCCACGCGCACGAACGGCCCCAGGTCCTGGAAGAAGCCGTTCAGGTCCGGGGCCAGCTTGTCGAGGTCCACGAGCGTGGGCGACAACGCCCGGGCGGCGGGTCGCAGCTGTGTGATGAGCGGATCGGTGTTCTCGGCAAAGCGGGTCAGGCGCCGCGTGGTCTCACGGCCCTCCCGCAGGAAGGTCGGGAAGACCCGGAAAGTGTCGGCCAGCTGAGCATCGCGGGCCGCCACTGTCTCCCAGACCCGGTTCGAGTTCGAGATGAGCTCGCGCAGCTGGCCGTCGCGGGCGGTCAGAGCCTCGAACACCACCCCGGTGTCGCGGACGAAGCGCCGGGTGGCGCCGCTCTGCTGGCGCAGCACGGACAGCACGTCGCCGGTCTCCTCGGCGAAGGGCGTGAGCAGGCCGAGCGCGTCGTTGATCGCCTCGGCGTTGCCGAGCGCCGCCACGCCGGCCTGGTCGAGCCAGGTCGAGAAGCGCTCGCGGGTGGCGGGGTCGAAGGTGCGCAGGATCTCGTCGAGCTCAACGGTCTCGGCCACCTGGCCTGAAGCCAGCCGGCCCCCGTCGGGCACCCGCCCCGAGGACGTCGTGCCCGGCGACAGCTCCACGTAGGTCTCCCCCAGGAGCGTCTTCTGGCGGAGGATCGCCCGCGTGTCCCGGGGGATCGGCGCGTAGCGCGCATCGATCTCGAGCTCGGTGTCCGTGAGCCCGGTGCCCTTGTTGGCGTCCGTCTTCTTGACCCGGCCCACGGGCACGCCGGAGATGCGGACGTCCGCCTCCTGGGCGAGCTGGGTGGCCTCGGGAAAGGCCACGTTCACCCGGTAGCCCTTGGGCTGCAGGGGCACCGAACCGCCGAAGCTCAGCCACAGGAAGATCAGGATGCCGAAGCAGGACAGCGCGAACGCCACCATGGCGAAGATCCGGCCGAAGCTGGGGGTCTGCTTGATCATGGCGGGAGGTCGTTGGGCGGGTTCTGGGGACAGACCTCCGGCTCGGCGGGCAGATTGAGCAGCCGCGTCAGCAGGCCGAGCTCCGGGTTGCCGCGCACGACCGCTCCCAGGGTCTGGTAGGCGGGACAGCCGACGAGCACGAGGCCGCGGCGGATCGGCCCGTGCGCGTCCTGGAGGGTGTAGAGAGTCGCGCCGTTGTGCGCGGTCCAGGCACTCCAGAACAGGAACGAGTCCGAGGCGCCGGGCGGGTTGTAGGCCAGGATGTTGAAGAACTTGTTCAGCACCTTGAAGCTCTTCGTGAGGCGCGGGGTCACGACGCCGAGCTTCTCGCTGGCCCTGCGCAGGTCGCGCACCGTGGGCTGAACGTCGCGGGCGAAGGGCCGGATCTGATCGCGGATGATCGGGGTGGTCTCGCGGAAGAACGGCTGGGTCTTCTCGAGGGCCGGACCCAGGTTGCGGGCGAAGGGCCGCAGCCCCTCCAGCGCCGGGCCGAGCTCGCCGGCCAGTGCCCCCGTCTTGCGCAGCGTCGTCTCGGTCTGATCGAGGGCGCCAGGGAAGAGCTGGAGGGCTTCGCGCAGAGCCGTCTCCTCGGACGCGAAGGCCTCGAAGTTCGCGTTGGCCGAGTCCACGAGCGCGGCCAGCTGCTGGTCGCGCCCCGCCAGCGCCGTGGAGAACTCCTGGAAGTTGTGGATCACGCGGCGGATGTTGGTCCGGCGCCTGGCCAGCAGCCGGGTGAGCTTGTTCCCGTAGCGGGCTGTGGGCTCGAAGCGCTTGAGCGTCTCGCGCAGGTCCTGCGCGGCGGTCTGCTGGTAGCGAGCGTCGGCGCCGGTGGCCTCGTCGTCGAAGGCCAGGCCGCCGGCGTTGAGCAGCACGCGCAGATACGCGCGCGTGTCCCCGTCCAGCTCGGCCAGGATCTCATCCGCGTTCACGTCGGGCAGCGTGTTGGCCACGGGGACGCTGCCGCCCTCCTCGATCTCTCCTGCCTCCTCGGTGCCGGGGTCGAGCGCGAGATACATGTCCTTGAGACCGGTCTTCGGGCGCAACAGGATGGTGGCGTCCTTGTAGACCGGCTTGTACTCGTCGCGGATGCGCATCTGCACCTGGGCCCGGCCGTCCTCGAGCGTGACCTTGCCGACGTCTCCCACCTTGACGCCGGCGATGTTCACCGTCTGGCCCTGGCCCGGGACGACGGCCTGGGCGGTCTGCAACTCGGCGTTGATCTCATAGAAATCGGTGCCGATGACCGGGAACCACGCGGGCAGGTAGAAGCGCTGATTGGTGAGGATGTAGGACCCCACGGCGATGGCCAGCACGAACAGCACCACGATGGCGATGAACACCGGCGCCTGCTTCTTGATCTGGCGGATCACGGGCCGCCCCCGATCCGCGCGTCGCTCAGGTCCGGGACCGGATTGCGGTGGCAGGCGTAGTTCTCGCGGTAGGGCGGCCTGGCGGTCTTGGCCGGCCGTGAGCCGAGCGGCGGCAGCGTGGCGTTGGCGAACAGCGGCGACTGGCCCACCTGCGGGGTCTGCACCTGGTTGGCGCCGCCGCCGGCCTGGAAGCGCACGTAGGTGCCGTTGCCGTCGAAGTTCTGCGACTCGCCGGTGAGCGACACCAGCGACTGGAAGAACTCCTCGTAATTGCGCAGCCCGGTCGTGAGGTTGCCGTCCTGGATCCGCTGCTCCTGCGTGGGCAGCACGACCTCGAGCTGACAGCGGTTGAACAGGTCGAGCTGGGGCAGCAGCTTCACCTGACCGTCCACGAACGTGGCGAAGTCGCTCACCGCGGGTTCGAGCTCGTCCACCAGGCCCTGCAGCTCGGGCTTCGACAGGAGGGCTCGCGTCTGGCGGATCCAGGGGAAGCCGGCCTCGATGGTGGCCGGCGTCTCACGGACGCCCGGGATGATCTCGAGCGCGAAGGCCCGGGTCGGCGGGAAGGCGGCGTTCAGGTTGTCGAGCGCAGGGTTGGCGGCGTCGAGCACCTCGGGCAGCTCCGCGATGGTCTCGCGCAGGTTGCCCTCCTCGGACGCCAGCGCCCCCATCGTCGTGTTGAAGTTGGTGATGAGCTCCTTGAGCTGCGTCTCGCGCGAGGACAGGGCCGCGAAGATCTTCTGCTGACTCCCGATCAGCTTGGAGAGGTCGCGGGCCTCGGTGCCGAGCAGGGCCTGGTTGACGATCGCCGTGTCACGCAGCGAGTCCGACGAGTAGTCGAGCGACTTGTTGAGGGCCTCGGCCGCGGTCAGCCCCTGCACCTCGGGCACCTGGTCGTCGTCCTCGCCCTGCTGCGGCTCTCCGTTGATGGCCTCGCCGTAGCCCACGAGCAACTTCTGCAGGTCCTCGCGGGTGTTGGTCTGCAGCGTGCCGAGCACCTGGTCGATCTGCACGGGCGCCGATGTCTGGGAGGCCGGGATGGTGAAGCCGCTATCCGCCTCCGGCGAGTCCGGCGTGCCGGGGCGGATGTCCATGAACAGGTTGCCCTCGAAGAAGATGCGCGGTCGCACCTTGATCTCGGCGTTCTCGTGGATCGGGAGGGCCTCTTCGTCGAGCTTCATCGTGATCTCGACCGCGGGCGAGTCGCCGCCGACCGACTCGACGCCCGACACCTTGCCCACGTCCACGCCCGCGATGCGCACGGCTTGGTTCTTCTGGACGGGTGGAGCGTTCTCGAAGACGGCCTTGAGCTCGTAGGGCTTGGTGAAGGGGATGTCCTTGGTGAAAGCGAGGAACACCGCCACCGCCAGGACGACAACGGCGATCAGGCCCACCTGGAGGGCCGTGAACCGGTCGCGCCCCGGCGCCCGCCTCACGGGGTCACCCCGGCCGCGGCGGCGTTGATGCCCTTCTGGCCGCTGGTCTTGGTGCGCAGCGGGCCGGGGGCGTTGCTCAGCACGGTCTGCCCAGTCACGAACTGCTCGTTCCCCGCCTCGCACTCCCTGGGCTGTCCGGGAGCGGCTGAGTTGGGGTAGGGGTTGTTGTGCAGATGGTTGATCCGCGAGGGCCCGTCCGCCGGAGCGTCCGAGGGACCACCCTCGCTGTTCGGACCCAGCGTCAGGTCCTCCTCGGTGGGCGCCGAGATGATCTGGAAGCGCTGCCAGTTGCCGTTGGCATCCCCCTCGGAGAGGAGGCTCGCGGCGTTGCGGAACCACAGCGTCGCGTAGTTGCAGACGGTCTGCGCGGGGGTCAGGAAGTCGAGCGTGGGCCGCAGCGAAGCCGAGACTCGGGTGAGTTGGTCGACCCCTTGGCGCACCAGCGGGTCGTCGGAGAAGTCGGCGACCGCCTCGAACACGTCGGCCAGGTCCTCGTTGGTGCGGATCGTCTTGGGCAGCACATCCGTGCCGGTCTCGAAGGCGTCGGCCAGGATCGGGGCAGCGCGCGGGAGCACCGCCACGCCCGGGCGCAGCTCACGGAAGAAGGCGGTGTTGTTGCGGATGAACGGGCGCTGGCGTGGGAAGTCGCGGATCGCGACCGCCTCGCTGATCGGCGCTTCGGAGATCGTGTCCTGCAGGAAGGGGCGAGCCACCGAGGCCAGTGCGGTGAAGCTCGTGTCCAGGTTCACGAACAGGGCGGCCTGCTCCTCGGCCACCGGTGCCACCTCGCCCGCGGCACGGCCGAGAGCACGGAAGAACCGGTCCAGGCCGGTTCGTGGGTCGGACAGATTCCGGGCCACCGGCTCGAGGTCCGACAGCAGCGGCACGAACTCCTCGATCGCGAGGTTGAGATCCTGGCCGCGCCCGGCGAAGCCGCCCCCGAAGCCGTCGAGCGACTTGCGCGAGCCCAATCGCGCCTTGTCGTCGAACATGCTGAACAGGTCGTCGAGCTCCACCACCTCGGGCCGGGCCTGACGCAACGGGATCGTCGCGCCCGGCTTCAGGCCCGCCCGCCCGGCGCCGGGTATCACCTCGATGTACTTGAGGCCGAGGGACGAACGCGGGCGCACCAGCAACGTGGAGTCGGCCGGCAGCGGCTCGATGTCCTTGTCGAGCTTCATCGTGACCTGCGCGTAGGTCGTGCCGTCCTCCTGCTTGCGCGGCTCGATGTCGGAGATGAAGCCGATGCGCGCGCCGCCGATGCGGACCTCGAAACCGTCCACCAGCTGAGAGGCGTTGGGGAGGTTCGCCTTGAGGTCGTAGGTGGGCACGAAGGGCAGCCCCGAGTTCGCGTTGTAGCTCAGGAACACGGCGACGATCGTGACCAGCACGGTCACCGCACCGACCAGCACCGGGCTGGCGGTGAGTGCGGCCCCTCCCGAGCGGCGCGGGCTCACTCGCCGTCTCCCAACAGGTAGTCGAGTGCGGGCTCGCCCGTGCCCTTCAGCGCGGGCGAACCGCCCCGGGCCCGCTCACGCAGGGTGCTCAGGTTGCGCTCACGCTCGCGCGACTCGGCGCTGGTGCCGCCCTGTCCGAGCAGCGCGCCGAGGACCGAGCCCGTGGGGGCCACGCTGCCGCCCCCCTCGACCTGCGGAGCGTTGCGGGCCGCCAGGCCGCTCGAGCTGGGAGCCGGCTCGGCAGCGGTGTTGTAGAAGTTGGCCGAGCAGTTGATGTTCTCCTCTCCGGGATTGTCGTCGTAGGTCGAGCAGAGGTTGGTCACGAGGCCGGCACGCAGGTAATGCCCGAGGCTGTCGAAGCCGTTCGTGGCCAGTGCGGCGTAGTAGAGGAAGTCGTTGATGCGCTCCGGGCCGCCGGTCTGATCGAGGCTCTCCGTGAGCTGATCGAGGTCCACCGAGACCGGGGCCAGCTGCGTGCCCAGGCGGTTGAGGTCCTGAATCAGCGGGCGCGCCTGGATCAGCGCCGGGCGACCGCGCTCGAGCGCGTCCCCGAGGCTCGGGAGGGCCACGCGCGACGCGTCGGCCAGTGTGCCCTGCGCCTTGATGAGCCGGCCCAGGGCCGGCGCCGACGCGCGCAGGTCGGCCAGCAGCGGGGTGCCCTGGTCGGCAAAGCCCTCGAGATCGGCCATGAGCGGGCGCAGCTCGGCGAGGAACTCCGGAAGCAGCTCGATGCCCCGGGCAATGTCGCCGCGGCGCTCGGCCGAGGCCTCGCTGGTGGTGTTCGCCTGGACGATGAAGTCGGCGAACGCCTCCTTCTCGCGCGCCAGCGGTGCCAGCACGGTGTCGGAGTTACGCGCCAGGCTGGCCAGCTCGCGGTTCTGCTGCGAGAGGATCTGGAGCACCTCGTCGGTCTCGCGCAGCGCCGGGTTCGCGCGATGGATGACCTCGTTCAGATCCTCGCCGCGACCGGCGAGAGCGGTGCCGAACTCGTTCAACAGGATCGAGAAACGCTCCCGGTAGGGCAGCCGCAGGGTGTTGTTGATGAGATCGAGATCCACGGGCGAGCTCGTGTTGGCCACAGGCAGCAGCCGTTCGCCCTCGCCATCGCCCTCCTCGATCTCCCGCAGCGGGTCCGCGTCGGGCGTGCCGGGCTCGCACTCCACGAACTTCTCGCCGATCAGCCCCTGGGATCCGATCGAGCAGGACGCATCTGCCTTCCAGGGGATGAAGTTCGTGTTGTCGATGCGCAGGGTGACCGCGGCCTTCTCGTCCTCGGTCACGTCGAGGTCGCTGATCTGGCCCACGGGGACGCCGGCGATCTTCACGTCCTCACCGGGCACGATGGTGGAGGCGTTGTCGAAGATCGCGCGCACGTAGTAGGCGTCCTGCGTGTCGTCGTCGCCTGCCTCGCGTGCGATGCCGATCACGATCCAGGGCACGATCGCCACCACCAGCCCGATCAGGACGATCCGCCTCATGGGCCGGGTGGGGTCGTGGTCGTGTCGCAGCCCCTGAAGGGCCAGGGCGCGCTGCCGTCGGGCGACGGCTGAATCGAGCCGCCCGGGCAGCGGTTCTTCTGGCCGTTCTGGAAGCCGTTGAGCCGCTGTCCTGGAGGGACGCCGGTGAGCGTGTAGGTGGCGGGGTCGAAGTTGGTGGGGCTGAACACCGGCATGACGCGCGCGTAGTGGCCGTTGGCGTCGTAGGGGGCCGCCGCCTCCGCGAACTTGGTGAGCCAGCCGGAGAGGTCCGGCGTGTAGCCGCGCGCGTACTCGACCACGGGCTGTGAGCGGTCGAGCGCCCGGATGGCGCGCGGGAAAACGGTGGAGGTGAGCTGCGCCAGGCGGGGCTGGCTGGCCGTGAGATCGGTCAGGTCGTTGCCCGGCCCGGGTTTCTTGAGCAGGGTGCGCAGGTCGGCGACCGTGGGCCGGGCCTCCGCCACGAGCGGCTGCAGCGCGCGGAGGAACGGGGCGAGGTCCTTCGTGGCGGGCTTCGACTCCTCCACCAGCACGTCGAGGTCGTCCAGCGTCGCGCGCAGGTTCACGAACGTGGTGTTGGCCTTGCGCAGCGTGCCGGGCAGCAGCTCGAGCGCCCGGCCGAGGGCCACGTTCTCGTCGCCGATCGCCCGGAAGGCTGCGTTGGTGTTGCCCACGAGCGCCTCGAGCTCGGCGCTGCGCTCAGCGATCGCCGACACCGTCGTGGCCCCGTCGCGCAGGAAGCGCTCGAGCACGCCCTGGTCGAGGGCCAGCTCGCTCGTCAGGGCTGTCGTGCTCGAGAGGAAGGGAGCGAAGTACTCGATGCTCTCGCCGGCCTCCTTGCCCTTGCCGTCGTACTGCGTGCCCGAGCCGCGGATGAAGTTCCGCAGCCCCTCGCGGGTCTGCGTGTCGAGCGCGTTGAAGACCGCGTCGAGGTCTACCGGCGCGTTCGTGCTGTCGGCCCCGATCTCCCCCCCGTCGTCGATCTCGTTCGCGTCGTTGGGACCGGGTGACAGGGAGACGTAGCGGTTGGCGATCCCCGACAGCGAGGTGGCCCGGATGGTGGCCGTGGTGCCCTCGTGCAAGGGGGCCAGGTTCTCGTCGATCTCCATCGTGACCACGGCGTCCGAGCTGTTGGAGAGCTCGATGTCGTCGATCGTGCCCACCGGCCCGCCGCCCACGCGGACCTGGTTGCCCACCACGAGCTGGCCGGCGCTGTCGAAGACGGCCTTGACCCTGTAGGAGTCGGCGCCGCCGAACACGGCCAGCGCCACCAGCGCGACGGCCACGATGAGAGCCACCGCCGCAATGACCCGGCCCAGCGTCGAGCCTCGCTCGCCTTGGAGCGGTTCGCGGGTCCTACCCTCTTCTGTTATCGATTCCAAGCGTGGTCGAACGCAGCTCCGCACTCGGCGAGAGCTCTTTGACTACTCCATGCCGAGGGGGCCCTGTGCCTCCCCGGAGAGAAACTGCCTTACGAACTGGTTGTCGCTGTTGAAGAGCTCGGCCGCGGGGCCCGACTCGACGATCCTGCCCTTCCAGAGGATCGCGATGTAATCGGCCACGCGGCGGGCGGACATGATGTCGTGGGTGATCACGCAGTAGGCGCCGCCGTTCTCCTGGTGGATCTCCATGATCAGCTCGCACAGGAGAGCCGTTCGCACCGGATCCAAGCCGGAGTCCGGCTCGTCGAACAGCACGATGCCCGGGTCGAGCACCAGCGCGCGGGCAAAGCCCGCCCGCTTGCGCATCCCTCCGGAGAGCTCATTCGGCATCTTGTCGAGCGCGCCGCCGAGACCGACCTCGCCCAGCCTGCGCAGAACGATCTCCGAGATCTCCTCCTCGCCCTTGTCCGTGTGCTGGCGCAGGGGGAAGGCCGTGTTGTCGAACACGTTCATGGATCCGAACAGCGCGCCGTCCTGGAACAGGACGCCGAACTTCTTGCGCATTTCGAACAGGTCGTCGTCGGCCATCGCCGGCACCGACTCTCCGTGCACGAGCACGTCCCCTTCGTCGGGGTAGAGCAGCCCGACCATGTGCTTGATGCAGACCGACTTGCCCGTCCCCGAAGGGCCGAGGATCATCGAGATCTGATCGTCGGGCAGACCCAGGTTGAGGCCGTTGAGAATGGTGTTTCGCCCGAAGGACTTCTTCACGTCGATGAACTCGACCGCGTCCGTGGTGCCGTGCTCGCGCGTGCGGCCGGAGTGCCACTGGTAGGGCTGCTCGCCGTCGCGGGTCTGGTCGATGATGTTGTCGGGGATGTCCTCACCCGTCACGCGCGCGGCCGGCGCCGCTTCGGCCGGAGGCGGGTCGTCCTCGACCAGCGCATGCTCTACCGAGGTGTCTGTCTCCTGCTGGGCCTCTCCGCGCGTCTGCTCCCAGTCGCGCGCGTCCAGGGGCTGCTCGCCGGGCTCCCCGCCTTCCTCTCTGCGCTCCTCGCTCACCGGCTCCCTCCTGCCGCTCCTGCGTCAGCCACCTATCGGCGCTCTCGGGTTCGATCCCCAGAACACCTGGGTCCCGGCCATGCCGATCAGATGGACCATCACGGTGTTGAGCACCATCGACTTGGCCGTCGCGGTACCCACGCCCACCGGTCCTCCACTGGCGTTATATCCGTAATAACAGCCCACGAGCACGATCACTGTCGCCATCGCCATGCCCTTAATCAAGCTGTAAATAAGGTCCGGCGGGTTCTGGAACATCCAGAAGATCAGGAAGAAGCCGCCCGAGCTGACCTCCCCGATCTGCTGGACCACCGCCAGGTAGCTCGCGAAGAAGCCGGCCCCCACCGCAGCGATGTACATGAACGGCAGCACCATCCAGGCCGCCAGCAGACGCGTGGCGCAGAGGAAGACCAGCGAGTTGATCCCCATCACCTCGAGGGCGTCGATCTCGTCCGAGATCCGCATCGCGCCGATCTCCGCCACCAGGCCGGTGCCCACCTTGGCCGACATCATGTAGCCGAACGCGTAGGGCATGATCTCGCGCAGGTCACACCAGGCGCTGAACACACCGGCGTAGGCGGGCGCTCCGACCGACCGGTTGAAGTACGCGCCCTCGATCCCGCACTGGAGCCCGAGGATGAAGGCCAGGCCCCAGATCACGAGCGCCGAGCCCAGGATCAGGATGCCGGCCTGCCGCAGCGCCTCCCCGAAGAAGTGGAACACGCGGCCGCTGAGCACGTCCCCCACGACGCGCGCCATGAACTTGGCGATCTCCCCGAAGGAGGAGATCCAGTCCTTGGGGACGTCGAGCCAGGTGCGGCCCATCAGGTGTTCCAGCCCGGAGTGTCGTTAGCGAACACGCGGTGCGTGTGAGCGTCCGTTCTCACTTGATGATGGAGATGTCCGGGTGCGTGGCCAGCAGCGTCTGGGTGAAGACGTAGTTGAAGGCGAAGATCCCCAGGAACTCGATCACCACGCCCTGGTTCACGGCTCTGCCCACCCCTTCGGCGCCTCCGGACGCAGTCATCCCTTTGTAACAGGAGACGATCGCGATGATCGCGCCGAACAGGGTCGTCTTCACCACGGAGCCCCACAGGTCGGTGGTCGAGGCGTTGGTGAGCAGCGTGGCGAAGAACGGCCCGAGCGGAGCGTCGAAGGTGAGCGAGGCCAGCACGCCGCCGAAGATGCCGAACAGCACGGCGTAGATGTTGAACAGGCCCGTGACGATCATCAGGGCCAGGAAGCGGGGAACGACCAGGTTCTTGATGGGGTCCACACCGAGCACCTGGAGGGCGTCGAGCTCCTCGCGGATCTTGCGGGCGCCGAGGTCGGCGGTGATCGCGGTGCCCCCCACTCCGGCGACGATGATGGCCGTGACGGTGGGCGCGAACTCGCGGATCGAGGCGAGCACGAAGAAGCCGCCGAGACGGTCGATGGCGCCGAAGAGGACGAGGAAGTTGCCGGCCTGGAGGCCGGGTGCCCCGTAGCCGAAGGCGATCGTGGAGATGGTCAGCGGCAGCCAGCAGAGGCGCAGCATGAACAGGAACTGCTGCACGAACTCGGTGCCGTAGGGGTACGGCGGGCGCAGGGCCGACACGAGCGTCTTGCCCGTCAGGATCATCATGTCGCCGACCTGCTCGAGCAGGTTCTTGGTCGGCAGGAAGACCCGATCAGCTGCGGCCCGGACCACTTACAGAAAGCTCCCTCCCGGAGGAACGGCGGCCCCCCCGTGAACATCACGCCTCGTCGCCGAAGCCTATGTCATGTGCCTCACGGCCGCCATAGCGATGGGTGCCAGGCCGGGAGCGGTCGGGAGCGGGATCGCCGGGTGGTATGTTCGCCCGGCTTTGGGGGCGAGTTGCAGGCGTTACGGAGTTGTGGCGATCGCGGGGCTGTTCCTCGCAGCCGGCTGCGGCGGGGAACGCGCGGACGAGGACGAGCCGACAGGCGACTTCCCGGTCGAGATCGTGTCGGCGACCTTCCCCGAGCAGCAGAAGCTGGCTCAGACCTCGGACCTGGTGATCACGGTGCGCAACGCCGGCGACGAGACGATCCCCGACCTCGGCGTGACCGTCGAGGGCTTCGACTACCGCAAGGACGACGACCGCAGCCTGGCCGACTCCGCCCGGCCGGTGTTCGCCTCCAACGGCGTACCGGTCCAGATCGGCGGCTTCCCCGAGGCCAAGGACGCCAGCCCTCGCGGCTGTGACTCGGCCTATGTGGGCCTCTGGGCCTGTGGCCCGCTGCGTCCCGGCAGGGAGAAGACCTTCCGTTGGTCGGTCACCGCGGTCAAGGCCGGCGACTACGAGCTGCGCTGGCAGATCGCCGCAGGACTCTACGGCGGCGCCAGGGCGGTGTTGGCCGGCAGCGACGAGAGACCGTCGGGCTCGTTCAGCGGGACCATCTCGCGAAGGGCGCCTCAGGCGCGAATAGGCGGGGACGGCAAGACCGTCGTCACCGAGTAGCGCCGGCCGCGCGCCGCTCGTAGCCCGGGCAGCGCTCCACCGGCAGGCGCGGATACTTGGGGAAGCGGCTGTCGGTCTTCGAGCGCCGGCACAGTGAGAAGGTGCTGCCGCGGCCCGTGCGCACCAGTTGCTGGTGCTCGCATGAGTCGCACAGGCCGGCTTCGGTCGCGCGAGCCATCCGCTAAGGCTCGCATGCGGGCGTGTAAGGGGTGTGACGCCAACACTCGCTCCATCCGCCCGATGTGGAGCGCCACGGAGCGCGGCATGCTCATCGGGTGCCGTTCCACCACGAGGAGACCTCATGCATTCCGCCCTCCAAGCCGTCCATCTCCACGCTCGAATCGACGAGATGGCGCTCCGCGCGCAACGGGTGGGAAAATCACCCGGTGATGGCCAACCGCATGACCAGCGCGCATTTCGTCGGGCGCTCCGCTCAGCTCGCCGAGCTGGAGGCCGCCTTGGGCGACGCGGCCGCTCGCCGTCCCTCGCTGGCGCTGATTGCCGGTGAATCCGGAGTAGGCAAGTCGCGCCTGGCCGACGAGCTCGTGGGCCGTGCCCGGGTCCAGGGCGCGCGCGTGCTGTGGGGCGACTGCGTGGAGCTCGGTGAGGGCGAGCTCCCCTACGCGCCGCTCCTGGGGGCGCTGCGCCCGCTCGTTCGCGACCCGGACCCGGCCGTCGCTGCGCTGCCGCCGGCACTGCGCGCCGGTCTCGACTCGCTGCTGCCGGGGCTCGGCACCACGAGCGGCGGCGAGCCGGTCACCCAGGCCCGTGTGTTCGAGGGCCTTCTGGCGCTGCTCGAGACGCTCGGCGAGGACGGCCCGGTGGTGTTGGTGATCGAGGATCTCCACTGGTCGGACAGCTCAACCCGCCACTTCCTGTCGTTCCTGGCTCGCAGCATGTGCGGCGCGCCGCTGCTGGTGGTGGGGACCTATCGCTCCGACGAGCTGCACCGCCGCCATCCGCTGCGGCCGCTGTTGGCCGAGCTGTCGCGCGATCCAACGACGCTCATGGTCGAGCTCCCGCCCTTCACCCGGGAGGAGATGGGCCAGCAGCTCGAGGGCATCCTCGCCGCCGCGCCCGATCCCGGGCTCGTGGAGCGCATGTACTCGCGCTCGGAGGGCAACGCGCTGTTCACCGAGGAGATCCTGGCTGCCGGTCTCGACGGACGCGGGGCGCTGCCGCCCACGCTGCGCGACGCCCTGATGCTGCGCGTGGAGCGACTGTCGCCGGGCGCCCAGGACCTGCTGCGCTGGCTCGCTTGCCAGCCGTCGGCCGACCACGAGCTGCTGACTGCCGTGGTCAAGTGCCAGCCGGCCGAGCTGCTCGACGCGCTGCGCGAGGCCACCGCCAGCCAGATCGTGGTGATCCTCCCTCACGGGGCCTACGCTTTCCGCCACGCGCTGCTGCGCGAGGTGGTGCACGACGACCTGCTGCCGGGCGAGCGGACCGAGATGCACGCCGCGCTGGCCCGTGCGCTCGAGGTGCGCATCGACGGCGGCGACGCCGGGGCCTTCGTCACCGCCCAGGCGGCCCATCACTGGCAGGCGGCCGGCGACCAGCCGGCGGCTCTCACCGCCTCTGTGCGCGCGGCGGCGGCGGCCGAGCGGGTCAACGCCTTCCCGGAGGCGCACTCCCTGCTCGAGCGCGCGCTCGAGCTGTGGGACCGCGTGCCCGAGCCCGAGACGCTGGCCGGCGCGCCACGGGCCGAAGTGCTCCAGCGCGCCGCGAGCGCGGCCGACGCCGCAGGGGACCCGGCTCGTCAGGAGGCGCTGCTGCGCCGCGCGCTCGAGCTGGTCGACGAGAACGCCGAGCCTCGCCGCGCGGCCAAGCTCCTCGACTCGCTCAGTCACTCGCTCTGGAACCTCCATCGTCAGGACGAGGCGGTGGAGGTGCTCGACCGGGCTCTGGCGCTCCTGCCCGCGGACGAGCAGAGTTCGGCCCAGGCCAAGGTGCTGGCCACGAAGGCCAAGCGGCGCATGCTGCAGGCGCGCTTCGGTGAGGCCGAGGACGCGGCCCGCCAGTCCCTGGTGATCGCTCGGGCGGTCGGCGACCGGGAGTCGGAGAGCCGCGCGCTCAACGCCCTCGGCGTGAGCGTCGGCGGCCAGGGCGACGTGGACGCCGGCGTCGAGGCGCTGCGCGACGCCCTGACCATCGCCCAGGACGCCGAGCTGGCGCCCGAGGAGGGTTCGGCCTGGATCAACCTCGCCGATCTCCTCAACCTCGCCGGGAACACCCGGGAGGCGCTCGACGTGGCGCGCGACGGCCTGCGCTCGAGCCCGCCCAACCCACACCGCACTGCCGATTGGTTCCGCCTCGCGGTGGCCGAGTTCAGCTTTCACATCGGAGAGTGGCGAGAGGCAGAGGCGCAGATCCCGGGGGCCAGCCGCCGGCACGCGGGACCGACGCTGGCCTACTGGTTCGCCGTCCGCAGCATGCTGGACCTCGGCCGCGGCGACCTGAACGCCGCCTCCACCGACGTCGAGGGCCTCGGCCGCGCCACCCGGGGATCCACTGAACCGCAGTTCATCGCACCCGCCGGGATCTGCGCCGCCGAGCTCGCCCGGCGGCGTGGCGACGTCGAGCAGGCACGCATCGAGGTCGACAACGCGCTCGACGAGATCGAGTACTGCTCTGACGACTTCATCCGGATCACCGCTCTGGCCGCCGCGGGCGTCCGCGTGGAGGGCGACGCCGGCCAGTTGGCCCGCGACCGGCGCGATCCGGACGCCGAGCGTGTGGTGGCCACCCGCGCGGACACCCTGATCGAGCGGGTCAGGCTGGCTGCCGGCCTCGGCGGGCCGGTGGAGCAGGCCGAGCTCGCCGTCGCGGAGGCCGAGTACGCCCGGGCCGTGGGAGAGAGCCCCGACTGGGTTGCCGCCGCGCGGGCGTGGGAGGAGGTCGAGCGTCCCTATCCCGCCACCTACGCGCGCTGGCGCGAGGCGGAGTGGCTGGCCGCCGCCCGCGACCGCGAGGGCGCCGAGACCGTCGCGGCCGCCGCACTCGAGAGGGCGCGGGACCTGGGCAGCGACTGGCTGGTGGCCGAGCTCGAGTCGCTCGCGGCGCGCGCCCGGCTGCGCCTCGTGGACGGGGAGGCACCCCCCGCGGTGGCAGACGACGACGCGGTCGAAGATCCCTTCGGCCTGACCGAGCGAGAGCGCCAAGTGCTCGAGCTGGTGGCCGCCGGCGCCACCAACCGCGAGATCGGCGAGCAGCTCCACATGGCGGAGAAGACGGCCAGCGTGCACGTGTCCCGGATCCTGGCGAAGCTGGACGTGCGCTCGCGGACCGAGGCCGCCGCGGTGGCACACCGCCTTGGGATGGCCGCGACCCTATAGTCCGCCGGCAGAGGTGGCGGCGCCGGGCCGGGCTGTTCGTCCGCGCGCCCGAGTGATGCGTACTCCCTAGGATGGAGATCGAAGGCGCACGCATACTGGTGGCGGGAGCCACGGGCGGGTTCGGCAGCGCGCTGGCGCGTGCTCTCAAGGAAGCGGGCGCCGAGCTGGCTCTGGCGGGTCGCGACGCCGAGCGGCTTGACGCCGTCGGCGAAGAGCTGGGCGTGCCCACGGCGCGCCTCGAGGTCACCGACCCCGAGGGTCGCCGTACGGCGGTCGACTCGCTGGCCGCGGCGCTGGGCGGGGAGCTCGACGGCGTGGCCGTCTCGGTGGGAGCACCCGGCTTCGGGCCCGCGGGAGGCGCTTCCCCCGAAGAGGTGCAGCGGCTGTTCGAGGTGAACACCATGGGGCCGATCGGCGTGGTCGAGGCGGCGCTGGCCCACATGGGCTCCCGAGGGGTCGTCGTCGGCGTCTCGGCCATCGTGGCCGACCATCCCACCGCCGGCGTCTCCCACTACTCCGCGGCCAAGGCCGCCTTCTCGGCCTACCTCACCGCCCTGCGCCGCGAGCGGCGTCGCGGCGGCCTCGCCGTCCTGGACGTTCGCCCGCCCCACATGGACACGAGCTTCGGCGACCGGCCGATCTTCGGCGAGGCGCCCGAGCTGCCGGACCCGTTGCCGGTGGAGGTGGTGGTGGACGCGGTGCTCGACGCCCTGCGCTCCGACCGGCGCGAGATCGCCTGGGACCTCAAGGCACGATCGCTGGTCACGGCGTGAACCTGTGACGCGCGTTCTCGTCACCGGTGCCACCGGCTTCATCGGCGGCCGCCTGGCGTCTGCGCTGGACGAGCGCGGGCTTGACGTGCGCTGCCTGGTACGCGACCGCTCGCGGGCCGGATGGCTGGAGCGTGACGGGCTCGAGCTGCACGAGGGCGACGTGCTCGATTCGGACAGCCTCCGCGGCGCCGGTGAGGGGGTGAGCACCGCGTACTACCTCGTGCACTCGATGGGGCGCGGTGGCGAGCGCGGGGGCTTCGCCGAGCGCGAGCGCACGGCGGCGCGGAACTTCGCCCGCATGGCCGGTGACGAGGGCGTCGAGCGAGTGGTCTATCTCGGCGGCCTGGGCGAGCCCCGCTCAGACCATCTGCGCAGCCGCGCGGAGACCGCGGCCACGCTGGCTCGCGAAGGGCCGCCGCTCACCTACTTCCGGGCGGCGATGGTGATCGGCGCCGGCAGCGAGTCCTACCGTGTGGTCCGCTACCTGGTGGCGCGCCTGCCCGCGATGATCGCGCCGGCCTGGCTGCGCAACCGAACCCAGCCGATAGCCATCGACGACGTGCTCGAGTACCTGGCCCAAGCCGCCGAGCGGCCGGAGGCGGCCGGTCGTGAGGTGCAGATCGGCGGACCCGACGTGATCACCTACGGCGAGGTGCTCGGCATGATGGCCGACGTGCTCAATCTGCGCCGGCGGCCTCAGGTCCCCGTGCCCTTCGTGACCCCCTGGCTGTCCTCGCACTGGATCGGCCTCGTCACCCCCGTCGATGCCGGCGTGGCCCGGCCGCTGGTCGAGTCGCTGGCCAGCGAGACGGTGGTCACCGATCCGGCCCCAGCCTCCCTCTTCGACGTGCATCCGCTGGGCTGCCGCGAGGCGCTCCGCCTCGCCCACGAGGCGGAGACCGGCGTGGCGGCCGCGGCGCCATCCTGACCTACGAGGCCGTGTCCGCGGCGCCGGCCGCGAAGTCGTGGGCGCTGATCGCGCAGCCGCGGCGCTGGAGCGCCTGGGCGCCGCACGTGCGCGGCGGCTGGGGCCTCGGCGAGCCGGAGGTCTCGAAGGGAGCGCGCGGCTACGTCCGCCTGTTCGGGGTGGTTCCCGTGCCGGCGCACATCACGGCCAAGCGGGCCGGCCGCTCGTGGACCTGGCGGGTCGGCATGCTCACGCTCGTGCACCGGGTGGAGCCTCGGGCGCGCGGCTCGCTGGTGGCCATCGACATCGACGCTCCCGGTGCTCTCGAACCGCTGGTCCGGGCGTCGTACGGACCGATGGTGGCCTTGCTGGTGCGGCGCCTGGCCCGCGTGGCCGAGCGGGACTGACCGCTCACCCGTCACACTTGCGGACCTCGTGGAGCTCCGGACCCGCACAGCTCACCTCGCCCTGGCCGAGACGTTCGGCATAGCGCGCGGCTCGCGCACCACCCAGTCGGTGGTCCAGGTCGAGCTCGAGCACGAGGGGCTGATCGGGCGGGGCGAGGCCGCGCCGGTCTACTACCGGGGCGGCTCGATCGAATCGGCCGCGGCGTTCCTCACCGAGGTGGCGCCGGCGCTGGTCGGCGACGATCCGTTCGCGCTCGAGGACATCGGCTCGCGGCTGGCCGACGTCGACGGAGAGGGCGCGGGCAAGGCCGCCCTCGACGCCGCTCTGCACGACTGGATCGGCCGCCGCCTCGGCGTCCCGGTCTGGCGGCTGCTCGGCCTGTCGCCCACCGCGCCGCCCACCTCGTACACGATCGGCATCGACACGGTCGAGGGCACACGCGACCGCGCGCACCGCGCACGCGACTTCCGGTCGCTCAAGGTCAAGGTGGGCGGCGCGGAAGATCTCGACCGCCTCCGCGCCGTACGCGCCGAGACGGACGTGCCGCTGCGTGTGGACGCCAACGAGGGCTGGACGCTCGACACCGCCGCCGAGCTGCTGCCCGAGCTGGTCGAGCTGGGCGTCGAGCTCGTGGAACAGCCCTTCCCCGCCGCGGACCTGGACTCGTTTCAGCGGCTGCGCGAGCTGCGGCCCCGGCCGCCGGTGGTGGTCGACGAGGGCTGTCACGACCTGTCCGACGTAGCTCCGGTGGCCGCCTACGCCGACGGGATCAACGTCAAGCTCGCGAAGTCCGGAGGCATCAGGGAGGCTGTGCGGATGATTCACGCCGCCCGGGCGCTCGGGCTGCACGTGATGCTCGGCTGCATGGTCGAGTCTCAGCTCGGGGTCGCGCCGGCGGTGGCGATCTCGTCGATGGTCGACTGGGTCGACCTCGACGGCCATCTGCTGCTCGCCGAAGAGCCGTACACCGGCCTGCGCCTCGACGGCGGCCGGGTGCTGCCCGGACCCGATCCCGGGCTCGGACTGGCTCCCGCGGGGGCGGGGGCCGCCTTATGAGCGAGCGGCTGGCCATCTTCGCCGAGGGCCTGTTCGAGAAGCACTCCGGCAAGACGGCCCATGGCGTCATTCGCTACGGCACGCGTGAGGTCGTGGCCGTCGTCGATTCAACCCAGGCCGGCCGCACTGCCGACGAGGTGGAGCCCTTCTGCCTCCATCCGGTGCCGGTGGTGGCGAGCGTGCGCGAAGCCATCGACGCCGGGGCCACCACGATGCTCATCGGCGTCGCGCCCACCGGCGGCAAGCTCGATCCGGCCTGGCGCGGCCCGCTGCTCGAGGCCATCGACGCCGGCCTGGACCTCGAGGCCGGGCTGCACACTCAGCTGTCCGACGATCCGGACCTGCGGGCGGCCGCCGAGCGTGCTGACGTCGAGTTGCGCGACCTCCGCGCGGGGCCCGCCGACCTCACCGTGCCGGAGGGCCCCTACTCGCGCCCCGACTCGGTGCGGGTGGTCCACAGCGTCGGCTCGGACACCGTGATCGGCAAGAAGGTCGTGACCCTCGAGCTCGACCGCGCGGCCCGCGAGCGCGGCGAGCGCTCGGTCTACGTCCCCACCGGGCAGACGGGCGTGGCCATCGCCGGCTGGGGGATCGCCGTGGACCACGTGATCTCGGACTACGTGGCGGGGGCGGGCGAGCGGCTGGTCCACGAGGGCGCCGAGCGAGGCGACCTGCTGTTCGTGGAGGGCCAGGGCGCTCTCTTTCACCCGGCCTACTCGGGGGTCACCCTCGGCCTGCTGCACGGCTCGGCCCCCGATCAGCTGATCCTCGTGCACAAGGCCGGCGTGACGGCGATCCGCAACTACCCGGATCTCCCCATCCCGCCCCTGTCCGAGCTGGTGGCCGCCTACGAGCTCGTCACGGCGCACGTGCGTGCGGCGCGGGTGACAGCGATCGCGCTCAACACCAGCGACCTCGACGAGGACGCCGCCCGGGCGGCGATCGACAGGGCGCGCGAGGAAACCGGTCTCGAGACCGACGACGTGGTGCGCTTCGGGCCCGACCGCGTGCTCGACGCCGTTCTGGCCGCCGCGTAGGGGCTTCGGCGGCTCTATTCGACATCCCGGCCAAACGCCGGAGCGAATCTTTCGACATCGGTAGGTGGACTTGGCACGTGCCAACCGCCACGATTTGCGCATGAACCCCCGCAGGTACGCGCTGGTTCCCGACCGCGAATCCGAGCGAAAGCCCCGCAAACCGGGCCAGATCCGGCGCTATTCGCTGGCCCGCGTGGCCCCCTCCTCGCGCTCGGCCCTGGGCGTGGACCGCCTCGAGCGTCTCGAGCAGATAGCGGCGCTCGACCGCCCGTTCAGCAACGGCCGGCCCTAGCGCGCCCCGAAGCGCCCCGGGGCCCGCGCTGCGGGGGGTCTGACGCTTTATCCGTCTATAGGGCGAAACAAGTCGTCATACCCTGCACGCAGGCGCGAAGCGCGCGCCCGAGCGGAGCGCAGCCGCCCCTCAGCGCGGCAGGCTCGGCGCGATGATCCGGTAGGCCTTCAGCCCCAGGCCCAGCCGCTCCCGGTCCTCGCTCTTGAGCGGATCGAGGCCGGTCAGCTCCTTGACCCGGTCGAGCCGGTAGCCCACCGTGTGGCGGTGCGCGTGGATCTCCTGGGCGGTGGAGGCCATGTTGCAGTTGTTGCCCAGGTAGGCGGAGAGCGTGCCGAGCAGGTCGGTGGAGTACTGCTCGTCGTAGTGCACGAGCGCCGCCACGGTGTCCTCGTAGAAGCTCCTGACCTCCTGCGGGTGGCTGGCCAACACACGGAACAGGAGGCGGTAGGTGCCCTCTCCGATCTCCTCGCCCGGCGGTCCACCGCCGGCCGCGGTCACGCCCAGCACGAGCTCGGCCTCCTCGAGGGCGCGACGCACCTCGGCGCCGCCCGAGCGATGCGACGAGACCCCCACCGAGGCGTGCCGGCCCAGCCGCGCGGCGGCGCGGCGGGCCAGGTCGGGCTCCCCCGGCAGAAGGGCGTAGATCTTGCTCTCCACCGGCTGGGCCAGCGCGCCGGGGACCTCGGCGAGGATGGCCGCCGTCACCCGGCCGGGCCCGCGCCCGTTCGGGTCGGCGCACAACGCCACGTAGCCCTCGGACAGGTCACAGCCGAGGCGCGAAGCCCGGCGGGTCACCTCGGCGGCGTCGAGCTCGGGCCGTGACAGCACCTCCTCGAGGAACGAGCCCCGCAGCGACTGCTCGGTCTCGTCCCTCGCCTCGGCCACCGCCACCTCCGTGAGCGCGGCGATGGCGGCCATGTGGAGATAGTCCCCGGCGTCGCCGCGGCCCGGGCCGAGCTGCAGCACCGCGCCGAGCTCCCGCCCTCCTGAGGCGATCGGCACCTCGGCCGTCACCTCGGCGGGACGCTGCGGCCGCCCGCCCGCCAAGCGGGCGGCCACGTAGCGCTCGTACCGGCCCCAGCCCTCGAGTGGCACCCCGAGGCGCGGCACGATCACCGCCACGGGCGCACCCGTGTGGGCCGCGGCGATCTGGGCGACGCGCTCCAGGCCGTCGCCGGCCAGCACGGCGCCCACCATCTCGAGGTGGGCGCCGCGCGGCGTTACGTCGGGCACGGCTCTCAGGCCTTCCGTAGCCAGTGCTCGACCCTCCGAACTACGAGCCGGCGCCGTTGACGCTGGCCTCGTCGCCTTCGTGGGCCTGCAGCACCATCTCGCCCTCTTCGCCGGTGCGGATGCGGATCGCATCCTCCACCGGAATCACGAACAGCTTGCCGTCACCCACCGAGCCGGTGCGCGCGTGACGCAGGATCACCTCCTTGATGACCCCGACGTCCTTGGACTCGACCACGCACTCCAGCTTGAGCTTCGGCCGCAGGTGGACTGCGAGCTCCGAGCCGCGATAGTGCTCGGTGATCGCCTTCTGCCTACCCGAGCCCTTGACCTCCGCAATGGAGAGGCTCGGGAAGCCCGCCTCGAGCAGATCCGCCCGGATCGGCTCGAAGGCCTCGTGCCGTATGTACGCGACGACCATCTTCATGCCGTCACCTCACCCGGTCGTCGCACGCTCGCGCCCTGCGGTGCGTGCGCCGGCCCTTCCGGCGGACCGCCGGTGGGGCCGCCGAAGTCCGACTGCGGGATGAACTGCTCGGGGTAGCCGTACATGCCGTGCTCGACGATGTCGAGTCCGGCCTCCTCGTCCTCCTCCGAGACCCTCAGGCCGATGGTGGCCTTGATGATCGCGAAGGTGGCGTAGCTCATCGCGAACACGAAGGTGAACGCCACGAGCACCCCGACCGCCTGGGCGATCAGCTGCTCGAACGAGCCCGAGTAGACCAGGCCGCCCTCGGGGTTGCCGAAGGCGTTGTACTCCGCCAGCCGCGGCGCCGTGAACAGTCCGCACGCCAGCGTGCCCCAGATCCCGGCCAGGCCGTGCGCCGACGTGGCGCCGACCGGGTCGTCGATCTTCTTGTCGATCCAGATGACGCCGAACACCACGATCAGCCCGGCCACGAAGCCGATGATCGGGCCCGCCCAGATCTCCACGTAGCCCGAGGGCGCCGTGATGGCCACGAGACCGGCGATGGCGCCGTTGGCCACCATCCCGATGTCGATCGTCCTCTGCCTGATCTGAGTGGCGACGAAGGCGCCGATGATGCCGCCCGCGCAGCCGAGCAGCGTGACCACGGCCACGTCCGCCAGGCGGGTGTCCCCGATGCCGAGCGTCGAGCCGGGGTTGAAGCCGAACCAGCCGACGAACAGGATGATCGTGCCCAGGCCGACCAGCGGCATCGAGTGCCCGGGGATCGCCCGCGGCTTGCCGTCCGGCCCGTACTTGCCCTTGCGTGGTCCCAGCAGGAGCAACGCGCACAGGCGCGCCGGTCGCGCCGATGAGGTGAACCGCTGTCGAGCCGGCGAAGTCCTGCATGCCGGTGGGCAGCAGCGCCGTATCGCCGTTCTGGAGCCAGCCGCCGCCGAAGACCCAGTGCGAGCCGATCGGGTAGATGATCGACGCGAACACGATCGCGTAGATGACGTAGGCGCTGTACTTGATCCGCTCGAGCGTCGAGCCCCAGACGATGGCCAGGGACACTGCGCAGAACGCGAACTGGAACAGCCACTTGGCCTCCACCGTGGCGTCCGAGAGGCCCATGACCGGGAACGCTTCCTGACCGTTGCCGGTGAACTGAAGGAAGAACCCGTTGGAGCCGATGATCGCGCTCGAGATGCCGAGCACGTCAGCGCTTCCGAAGGCAAAGGCAAAGCCGACCGCCCAATAACAGATCGCCGCGATCGAGAGGTTGGTGAGGATCTTGGCCACACCGGTTCCGGCGTTCTTCGCGCGCGAGAAACCGATCTCGAGCATGGCGAAGCCCGCCTGCATGAACAGGACGAGCACGGCTGCGACGAACACGAACATCGTGTTGGTCGTGACCGTGCTGTCGAGGGTGCCGTCGACCGCCCTAGCGAGATCGTCAGCCGTTGCGAGAAATTCCATCAGGACCTACAGCCTCCTTCCGTAGTTACTCGGCCAAGCTACGAGCGGCTGTGGGAACGGTCTTTAGACGTACGTCGAAGATATGGCCAACGGGATTCGCCCCTGTGTCGAACGGAGCCGGCAAACCCGTTCGCAGAGCGAAATCAGGGCGTCAGCTCAGCTCGCCCCAACTCTTCCGCAACGTCCACCACGAGCTCGAGATGCTCGGCCTCGGTGCGGAAGTTCACGATGCACGCGCGCAGGCAGAAGCGGCCGTCCACCACGGCGTTTGAGATGTACACCCGCCCGTCGGCCTGGGAGCTCGTCATGATGCGCTCGTTCAGGCGGTCGAGCGCCTCCTCGTCGCCCCGCAGTTCCTCGGGCGCGTACCTGAAGCAGCAGATCGAGAGCTTGACCGGGGTCATCAGCTCGAAGTCCGGGTGCTCCTCCACCAGCTCGCCCAGGTAGCGGGCCAGCGCCGCGTCGTGCGAGATCCGGCGTCCGTAGGCCGCGCTGCCGTGGGCCACGAGCGAGAGCCAGATCCGCAGCGCGGAGAAGCCGCGGCTGAAGTCCGGACCCTGGTGGACGTAGTCCACACCGTGCTGGGCGCGCACCTCCTCGTCGAGCCAGATGACGCTGGCGTCGGCGGCGAAGGCAGCACCGAGCAGCGCCTCGTCGCGGACGATCGCACAGCCGCCGAGCAGTGGGGTGTAGAGCCATTTGTGAGCGTCGGCGGCGATCGAGTCGGCTCGCTCGATCCCCGCGAACTGCGAACGCAGGTCGCCGGCCAGGACCGCCGGGCCGCCGTAACAGGCATCCACGTGGAAGTGGATGCCGTGGCGTTCGCAGAGCGCGGCCAGCTCGTCGAGCGGGTCGATCGCTCCCGTGGCGGTGGTGCCGGCGGTGCCGATCACCGCTGCCGGCCGTACCCCGGACTCGAGATCGCGCTCGATCGCCTGCTCGAGCTCGTCCACGCGCATGCGCTGAGCCTCGTCGGCGGGAATCGCGCGCACGGCCTCGAGTCCCAGACCGAGCATGTCGGCCGCTCGCCGCTGCACCACGTGGGCCTCGCTCGAGGCGTAGAAGGCCAGCGGCGGCCCGGCGGCCACACCACGGGCGCGGGCCTCGAGGCCGAGCGCCCGGTCGCGCGCCAGCTTGAGCCCCACGAAGTTGGCCATCGCGCCACCGGCCACCACCTGGCCGCCGGCGCTGTCGGGCAGCCCGAAGGTGCGCGCCAGCCAGCTCACCAGCGCGGCCTCCACCTGGTTGGCGCCGGGGCTGAGCCGGAAGCCGCCGAGGTTCTGGTTGAGGGCGGAGGCGATCAGGTCGGCTGCGGCGCCCGGGACCGTGCCCGAGCCCGACACGTAGGCCAGGAAGCCGGGATGGCCGGGATAGATCGAGGCGTCGAAGGCGAGCGCGCGCAGGCGAGCGATCAGCTCGGCGTTGGAGAGGCCCTCCTCGGGGACGTCGAGGTCGAGCCGCTCACGCACCGCCGCGGCGGTGAACTGTCCGCCCACGGGCAGCTCGGGCAGGCGGGCCAGGAGCTCGGTCCAGAGCTCCACCACCTCCTCCCCCAGCTCGCCGGCGCGAGCGGGAGCCCAGTCGAGGTCGCGGACGGGTTCGGGTCGCTCAGCCATGCCGAGCGACCCTAACCGCCTCCTGCATCAGCCGTAGAACAGGTAGCCGAAGCGCCTGACCACCTCGTAGTAGGCGTTGGCGGTGTTGCGGCACAGCCCGCGCTGGTACCAGACGCGGGTGGCGCAGTGCGCGTACATGTCGTCCCGGAAGCGGGAGTCGCAGTAGGCCTGGCCGAGCTGAGCGCCGTAGCAGGCGTCGTGGGCTGCGCACGCGGCGGTGAAGTTGAACCACGGTCCGCTGTCGGGCACGAGCTGATCCCCGACCCCGCCGGGTCCACAGGCAGTGGTGGCCTGTTGGGCCTCGGCAGCCGACGGCGCTAACGCGGCGGGACTCTGGGCGACGGCGCTCGGCGCGGCCACCGCCAAGACGGCCAGCAGCGCGGCGAACGTGAGGACGATCCTTCGGTGCATGAGACGCTCCTCCTTCGAGGCGCCTCCGAGGATCTACCTATCCCGTGAGCGGGAATCTCAACCGTCGTCCAATCAGGACCAGTTCTCAGCCGCGAGTTCGGACGAGTCCGGCACCTCGAAGCCCCCCTCCTTGGGCGTTCCGATCCGAAGCGGGTTGCCGAACGGGTCGCGCAACCCGCAGTCGGTGCCGTAGAAACGCTCGGTCGGCTCTTCGGTGAACTCGACGCCCTTGGCTACGAGCTCCTCGTAGGTCTTGTGCACGTCGTCTACGGCGATGATCGCCGCCATGCCCAGCGCGCCCTTCGTGACCAGCTCGCGAACCTGCTCGGCCGTAGCCTCGTCGTGCGCCGGCGGTCCCGGCCGCTCCAGCAGCAGCTGCCGGTCTGGCTGACCCGGGAAGTTGACAGTCAACCAGCGCATGAAGCCGAGGTCGGCGTCGGTATTCAGCTCGAAGCCGAGCTTCCCGACGTAGAAGTCGAGCGCCTCATCCTGATCGAGCACGTATACCTGTGTATGAGTGATCTTGCTTGACATGAGAACGAGGCTAAGGCTCGCGGCTCGCCTTCGCTTCTCCAAAACTGCTCGGTCTCGTCCACGCCTTGGCGAAGCAGGCTGGCACGGATCTGAGGTCCGCCGCACGCCGCCGATAGGTGGCCGGCGACTCGCCCACGATGTCGCTGAACGTGCGGCTGAAGGTCCCCAGGCTCGCGAAGCCCACGTCGAAGCAGATCTCGGTCACGGGGCGGTCGGTCTCCCTGAGCAGAAACATCGCCCGCTCGACCCGGCGGCGCTGCAGGTAGCGATGCGGAGTCTCGCCGAAGGTGGCGCGAAAGACCCGAATGAAATGGGCCTCGGAGACATAGGCGATCTGTGCCAGGGCCGGGATATCGAGCCGCTTCGCGTAGTCGCGATCCATCGCGTCACGCGCGCGAAGCATGCAGCGGTTCGATTCTTCGGCGGCTCGGCTCACGCTGATTCTGAGACCATCGACCGGCGTGCCGTCGGTGCTACGCGGCCACGCCGCCCGGAGCCCGGTCCGGAGCCTCTTCCTCCACCGCGCCGTCCTCCGGCTCGCCCTCGGGCGGCAGCACGCCGCCGCGGTCGGTGCCGGCGATCAGCTCGTCCGGTGCCCGCTCGGCGGGGATGAAGCCGGACTTCATGCCGAAGTAGACCGCCTGGGGGTGGTGGGCGATGATCGCCACCGTCGACTGTTCGGGCATGACCGCGAAGCCGTCGGACAGGTACATGCCGACACTGTCGAGCCCGAGCAGGCGCCAGACCTTCTCGTGCTCTGACTGGTCGGGGCAGGCCGGGTAGCCCCACGAGTAGCGCCGCCCCTGGTCGAGATCGATGCCCAGGCCACGGCGCGCTTCGGCGTGCAGCCACTCCGCGAGGCCCTCGGCCGACTGCACGCCCAGCCCGTGGGTGTAGAGCTGCTCGGCGAACTCGCCGTCGCGCTCGAGCTGGGCCATCAGGTCGGTGACCTCGGGACCCACGGTCACGCCCTGGAGAGCGACCACGTCGCGCTCGCCCGACTCGATCGGGCGAAAGAAGTCCGACAGGCAGATGCGGTCGTGCTTGGGCTGGCGCGGGAAGCTGAGCCGCTCGAGCTCCTGCGACGGGTCGGCCGGGTCGAACACCACCAACTCGTTCCCGTCGGCGTTGCAGGGGAAATAGCCGAGCTTCGCGCGCGGGCGCAGGTAGTCCTGCGAGGCCCACATACGCTCCAGGCGGGGAGCGAAGCCCTCTTCCTCGCCGTCACCCTGCACGAGGCGCTCCCACGCCTCGCCCTTCACGCCGCGACCGCCCCAGTGGAGCTTGAACAGCACGTGGCGGTCGAGGTAGGGATAGACGTCGTCGAGGTCGACCTCGATCTCGCGCACGCCCCAGAAGGGCGGCTCGGGGATCGGCGTGTCGGTGCGGGCGGCGGAGCGGACCGAGCTGTCGGTCACGGCCGGCGCGTCGTCGACCACGACGGGCTTCTCGCGCAGCGTCTTGGCCTCCGAGCGCATGCGCTCGACCAGGTCGTCGCGGGCCTCGCCGTCCACCAGCTGGTCGACCGTGGCCAGGCCGGCGAAGGCGTCCTTGCAGTAGAAGACGCCGGGCTCGTAGACCTCGTCGGACTCCTTGCCCTTCGGGTAGAGGATGCGCCGCCCGAAGTCGCGGTTGATGGCCGCCCCGCCGATCAGCACGGGGAACTCGTGGCCGCGCTCGTGCAGCTCCTGCACGCAGATCGGCATCTGCTTGGAAGTGGAGACGAGCAGAGCAGAGAGCCCGATCGCGTCGGCCTCGTGCTCCACCGCGGCGTTGATGATCGTGTCCACCGGCACCTGCTTGCCGAGGTCGATCACCGTGTAGCCGTTGTTCGTCAGGATGGTGTTGACGAGCGACTTGCCGATGTCGTGCACGTCGCCGAACACGGTGGCGATCACCACCTTGCCCTTGGTGTGTCCCTCCATCCGCTCGAGGTAGTTCTCGAGCTGCGCGACGGCGCGCTTCATCACCTCGGCCGACTGCAGCACGAAGGGCAGGATCAGCTCGCCGGCTCCGAACTTGTCGCCCACCTCCTTCATGGCGGGCAGCAGCACCTGGTTCAGGGTCGGGACCGCGCCGATCTTCTCCACCGAGCGGTCGATCCAGTCCTCCACGCCCTCCTTCTTGCGACGCAGGATGTGGAAATGCAGAGCCTCCTCGGGCTCCATGCCCTCGGTGGGGTTGGCGCCGCCGTCGTCGGCCTCCTCCTCGCCCTTCTCCTCGAAGTGGCCGATGAAGCGCTCGAGCGCGTCCTCGCGCCGGTTGAAGACCAGATCGTCGGTCAGCTCGCGCTCGTTCTCGGCGATCTCGTTGTACGGCTTGATGTGGTTGGGGTTGACCATCGCCAGGTCGAGCCCCGCCTCCACGCAGTGGTGGAGGAAGACCGAGTTGAGCACCGCGCGGGCGCCGGGCGACACGCCGAAGGAGACGTTGGAGACGCCGAGCGAGGTCTTGACCCCGGACAGCTCGGACTTGATCCGTTTGATGCCCTCGATCGTGGCCACGGCCGAGGGGCGCCACTCCTCGTCACCGGTGGTGAGGGTGAAGGTCAGCGCGTCGAAGATGAGCGCCTCGCGGTCGAGCCCGTGCTCGTCGCAGGCCAGCTCGACGATGCGCTTGGCCACCTCGAGCTTGCGCTCGGCGGTCTTGGCCATCCCCACCTCGTCGATGGTCAGCGCGATCAGGGCCGCGCCGTGGGCCTTGGCCAGCGGGGCGACCACGTCGAGCTTGTCGCGGCCGGCCTCGAGGTTGACCGAGTTGACGATCGCGCGACCGGGGATCGCCTCGAGGGCGGCCTGGATCACGTCGGGCTCGGTGGAGTCCACCTGTATCGGCGCCGGCTGGGTGAGCGAGATGCGCTTGACCACCTCGCGCATCTGCTCGTCCTCGTCCTGGCGCTCGGTGAGCGCGACGCAGACGTCGAGGACGTGCGCGCCACCCTCAACCTGGTCCTCGGCGACCTGGACGATGCCGTCGTAGTCGTTGGCCAGCAGCAGCTCCTTGGCCTTGCGCGAGCCCTGTGAGTTGACCCGCTCGCCCACCAGCGTCGGGCGCGGCTCCTGCACCAGCGGGGTGGCGGTCATCATCGAGGACACGAGCGCCGCGCGGGTCTCCGGCCGGGCGGGGGTGTCGCGGCCGCCGACCCGGTCGACGATCGCCGCGATGTGATCGGGGGTGGTGCCGCAGCAGCCGCCCACGATCGAGATGCCGTAGCGCTCCACGAACTCCTGCAGGGTCTTGGCCAGCGGGTCGGGCTCCTCGGGGAAGATGGTCTCGCCGTCGGGTCCCTGGAGGGGCAGCCCGGCGTTGGGGATGCAGTGCACGGGCACAGGGCTGATCTCACCGAGGAAGCGGATGGCGTCGCGCATGTCCTCGGGACCGGTGGAGCAGTTGAGCCCGATCACGTCCACGTCCAGCGCGGTGAGGGTGGTGAGCACGGCCTGGATGTCCGTGCCCAGCAGCATCTTGCCGCCGTTGGGCAGCAGCGAGACGCTCGTCTGGATCGGCAGCGTCCGGCCGGTGAGCTTGAAGGCCTCGCGCGTCCCGAAGATCGCCGCCTTGACCTCGAGGATGTCCTGCGCGGTCTCGATGATGATGAGGTCGGCGCCGCCCTCCACCAGACCCTGGGCCTGCTCGGTGAACACCTCCACGAGCTCGCGGAAGGTGATCTTGCCCAGGGTGGGATCGTCGGACGCGGGCAGGTGGCCCGTGGGTCCGATCGAGCCGGCCACGAAGCGCGCGTCACCCGCGGCGGCGCGGGCGATCTCGGCGGCGCGGCGGTTGATCTCGAGCGTGTGCTGCTCGAGACCCCACTCCTCGAGCTTGAGCCGGCTGCCCTGGAAGGTGTCTGTCTCCAGCACCTCGGCGCCGGCTTCCAGCATCGACTCGTGCACGCCCTGGATCACGTCGGGCCGGTTGAGCACGAGCGCCTCGTGGCACTTGCCCGGAAGCCCGCCGTAGTCCTCCGAGGTCAGCTCGAACTGCTCCAGGGTGGCCCCCATGCCGCCGTCGAAGACGACGACCCGGCTTCTCGTGGCCTCGATGTAGTCGCGCTGCGCCAAGACGTTGATCCTACCAACCTTGACACGATTGTGTGAAGGTTGTGTTTGCCCGCGGCTTCAGACGGTGCGGCGCGCGCGGTAGCCGCGGCGGCGGGCGATGGGGCCGAGCACCGCTCCGACCGCCTGGAGCATCGGCCACGGCGGGCTCGCCGGCCTCACCTCGTCCCCGAACTCCGGAACCATCACGGCGAGCTGCAGCGGGCGCGGCATACCCTTGTCGTCGAGCTCGTCGTTCTGCGCGAGAGCGAACAGAGTCTCGAAGAACGAGGCGATGTCGAGGGCCGGCCGGAAGTACTGCACCGACGACGCCTCTTCGGTGGTCTCGTTCCAGAAGCGATGCGGAGTGCCGGCCGGCACCGGGATCGTGTCACCGGGACCGAGCTCACGGCGCTCGCCCGCGACCTCGAAGACAAGCGACCCCGACACGACCTCCGCCCCGCTCTCCTGCATCGGATGTATGTGGAGCGGCTCTCGCTCGGCGCCCGGCGGATGCACCGAGTCGATCCGCAGCAGCTCGGGCCGGAGCTCGGTGAAGGTCATCCGCTGTCCGGTGCGGGGGTTGGAGATCTCCTGACCCTCGAAGGCCATCTGCCCAGGCTAACCGCGCTCGCCGATTAAGCTGCCGCGCGTGCCGGTCGCCCTCGTCACGGGAGCCAATCGCGGGATAGGCCGCGAGACGGCCCGCCAGCTCGCCGAGCGCGGCTACGACGTGATTCTGAGCGCCCGCGACGAGGCCAAGGCGCGCGAGGCGGCCGAGGCCGTCGGCGCGACGCCGCTCGAGCTGGACGTCTCCGACCCCGGCTCGATCGAGCGCGCGGCGACGGCCGTTCGGGAGCAGCCCGGAGTGCTCGACGTGCTCGTCAACAACGCCGGCGTGGGCACCGACTGGGGCGTGGCCGGCGCCGAGCCGGACTTCGAAGCCATCCAGAGCGCACTGGACACCAACTTCTTCGGCGCCTACCGCCTGACCGTGGCCCTGCTGCCGCTCCTGCGCAAATCGGAGCACCCCCGCATCGTCAACGTGTCGAGCGGGATGGGCGGCATCGCCGAGATGGGCGGCTGGTCGCCGGGCTACCGCGTCTCCAAGGCGTCGCTCAACGCGATGACCAGGATCCTCTCGGCCGAACTCGCCGACTCCGACATCAAGGTCAACTCGGCCTGCCCGGGCTTCGTCAACACCGACATGGGCGGTCAGTTCGGGGCCAAGAAGCCGGTGGAGGACGGCGCGGCGGGCATCGTCTGGCTGGCCACGCTGCCCGACGACGGTCCCACCGGTGGGTTCTTCCGCGACGGCAAGCCGGTCGCGTTCTAGGCCGCTCGGGCCAGCAGCCGCGCCCCCGGCGCCGGCGACACCGCCAGCGCCCCGTCGGGCGCCGCTACCCCCGGCGGGAGCAGGGCGAGCACCGCTCCCCCGAATCCGCCGCCCATGATGCGAGCCCCGGCGGCACCCGCGGCCTTCAGGCGGTCGACCGTAGCCTCCACCTCCGGCACGGAGACCTCGTAGTCGTCGCGCAGGCTGGCGTGGGAGGCGTCCAGCAGCCGGCCCAGGGCGGCCAGGTCGTCGCCGCGCAACGCCTCCACCGCCCCGAGCACCCGGTCGTTCTCGCCGATCACGTGCCGTGCGCGACGCCGCAGCGGCTCGGGCAGCCGCGACGCGGCCTCCTCGCTCGCGTCCCGGAGGCTGGCCACGCCGAGCGCCCGGCACGCCTCCGCGCATTCGCGGCGGCGCTCGTTGTAGCCCGAGGCGGCGTGCTCGTGGGCCGAGCCCGAGTCGAGCACGACGAGGGTCCAGTCGCCGAGCCCGAGCGGCACCTGCTGCGTGCCGAGGTCGCGGCAGTCGAGCAGCAGAGCATGACCCTGCTCGCCGAGCAGCGAGGCGAGCTGGTCGAGCAGTCCCGTCTGCGCCCCCACCCAGCGGTGCTCGACCCGCGAGCACAGGCGGGCGAGCCCCCGACGGTCGGGCTCGGGGGCGCCGGCCAGGTCCAGCAGCGCCAGGGCGAGCGCAGTCTCGAGGGCGGCCGACGAGGCCAGGCCGATGCCGCTCGGCAGGTCGCTCGAGATCTCGAGGCGCACGCCCGGCAGCGGAACGCCCGCACCGGTCAGCTCGGCCACGGTCCCGCGCACGAAGGCCCGCCAGCCTTCCGCCGCCTCGATCGCGTCGAGCGGAAAGCAGTCGTGCTCGTCCAGGTCGAGAGCGAGCGCCTCCACTGTTCCCGACTCGGTCCGCTCGGCCGCGACCGTCACCCCTCGCTCGAGCGCGAAGGGCAGGCAGAGCCCGTCGTTGTAGTCGGTGTGCTCGCCGATCAGGTTGACGCGGCCCGGGCCGCGTGCGGTGACCCGCGCGGGAGGCGGCTCAACCAAGGGAGCTGGGCCGGGCTAGGCCTCGGCCTCCGCCGGCTCGCGCCGGCGGCGGCTCGAGCTGCGCAGCTCCACCGGCGCGGCGTGCAGCGCGCGCAGACGCAGGTCCTTCCAGGTCATGCCCTCGCGCACCAGCGCCGGCATGCCCATCGTCAGCGCAGTGGCGATCTCCACCGCTTGCAGGATGATCCCGTAGGCGAAGGCGTCGGTCTTGCTCACCCCGTAGGCCGACAGCACCGCCACGCAGGCGGCCTGGAACACGCCGAGGTTGGACGGGGTGACCGGCAGCGCCGCGGTCACGTTGACCGCGAACAGGACGGCGGCCGCGGCGCCCAGCCCGGCGCGCTCGTCCAGCCCGAGCGCAACCAGGAGGACGTAGCAGGTGAGCCACTGGATGGCCCAGGCACTGAGCTGCATGATCGCCGCCCAGCCGCCCAGCCGTGGGTGGCGAAACACCTCGAGGCCGCGGCGCACCTGGACCATCGCTCCGCGCGCCGCGGCGGCGGCCTGCTGCACCCGCTGGAAGCGGCTCGGGGTGCCGCGGCGCAGTATCCAGGGGGCCGACAGCACCAGCGCCAGCACCACCACGGGGGCGATGGTGGCGATCATCAGCGCGTCCTCGTTGCCCTGGAACAGGCCGATCGTGGCGAACATCACCGAGCCGAGCACCACCAGAGCGAGGATGTTCAGCAGGGTCTGGGAGACCATCGTGCCGAGCACGACCGGGAAGCGGTCGCGCACCCGGCCGACACGCCGCGACAGGATCAGCGCGCGCGAGGGCTCGCCGAGGCGGGCCGGCAGCGTGGCCGACATGAGCACGCCGATCATGGTGGCGCGGGCGGTGTCGCGCCGGCGCACGCGCGTGCCCGGCAGAGCCGCTTCGAGGATGGCGTGCCAGGCCTCGGCCCGCAGCAGCATCGATGCGCACATCAGCGCGAAGCCGACCAGCACCCACACCGGCGTTGCGGCAAGCAGGGCGCGGCCGATCGACTCGATGCCGAGCCGCTCGAGGGCCAGCGCGGTCAGCCCGATGCCCGCCACGGCGCCGGCGCCCACGAGAATGCGCCTCGCCGTGCGAGCCGCTCGCCGGCGCCCGGCCGAGGGCTCGTTCGGCTCCAGCGAGGGCAGCCGCCGCGGCGGCACCCGCGCTCCCGGCTCGGTGGGCGCGGTGCCCACGCACTGGGCCAGGCGCACCCTGCGGCTCTCGGGCCGGGGGATCGCGATGGCCTCGGCGTAGACCTCGGTGACCTCCTCGGCCACCCGGGACCAGGCGAAGCGCCCGGCGCGCTCGCGCGCCGCCGCTGACATCTCCATACGGCGCTCGGGGTCGAGGGCGAGCGCGCGCACGGCCTCGCCCAGCTCCACGGCGTCGCCCACGGGCACCAGCAGTCCGTCGGTGCCGTGGCGCACCACGTCGCGGTAGCCGGCGATGTCGGACGCCACCACCGGCGTGGACGAGGCGAAGGCCTCGGTGAGCACCATGCCGAAGCTCTCGCCGCCCAGGGAGGGCGCGCAGAGCAGGTCGGCCTCGCCCAGCAGCCGCCATTTCTCCTCGTCGTCCACCCGTCCGGCCACGTCCACACCGCCGGGCTCGAGCAGCAGCGGAGCCACCTCTTCCTCCGTGGCGCCGGCGATCGTCAGTCGAGCCTTGACCCCGGCCCCGCGCAGCGCCTCGAAGGCGCGCAGCAGCACGGGGAGGCCCTTGCGCTCCTCGGCCCGGCCGACGAACAGCAGACGCAGCTCGTCGTGCGGACGCGAGAGGTCGGGTCGCGCCGCGGCCAGGTCCACCCCGTTGGGAACGATCCGGTAGCGGCCGCCGTAGAAGCGCTGCGCGGTCCAGCGGGCGGCCTCGGAGACCGCTATGCGCGAGCTGAGCTTCGCGTACAGGCGGCGGGCTCCCCCGACATGCACGGCAATGTTGTTCGCCACGAAGCTCGTCGAATAGGTGTGGAAGGTGGCCACCGTCGGCGCCCGAGCGGCCTCGGCGGCGTACCAGGACACCAACGGCGCGTTGGGCTCGTGCACGTGGACGACGTCGTAGCCCCCGGTGCGCAGCTCGCGGCCGAGCTTGCCCACGGAGTCGGGAAACACGGCCAGGTTCGACACGGCGCCGTTCATGGGCAGCCCGACCGTGCGGCCGAGCGGGATCACGTGATCGGGCAGGGGCCGGAGCTGCGGGCGAGCACCGCTGTGGGTGACACGGGCCAGGCGATCGTCGGGGTCGTACGGCGCCAGGAGCCTGACCTCGTGGCCTTGCTCGAGAAGCTCCTCGGAGAGAGCCTCCACATGGCGCCCGACGCCGCCGGGGTACGTGTACGAGTAGGGCGACACTAGGGCTACGCGCACCGGGCCCATGGTATCGGCCACACTTGACATGTGAGCGACGTTCGCAACTTCGTCAAATACACCTTCCTCAAGCTCGATCCGGCCTGGCGGCGGCGCTCGCCCGAGGAGCGGGCAGCGGACAAGCGCGAATTCGCCGCCGCCTGCCGGGAATTCGCGGAGCAGGGCTACCTGCGGGCGTACTCGCTGGTGGGCACGCGGGGCGACTGCGATCTGATGATCAGGGCGATCTCACCCGCGCTCGAGCCGATCCACGAGCTTCACGTGCTCCTCAACCAGAGCGGGCTGATGCGCTGGGCCGAGGTGCCGCATTCCTACCTCGCCATGACCAAGGAGTCGCCCTACTCCGACGAGCCCGATCGGCCGCTCGAGCCGCGTCCGGGCGCCGACTCCCGCTACCTGATCGTCTACCCGATGTGGAAGAAGCGGGAGTGGTACGGGCTCCCGCCCGAGGAGCGCATGCGGGTGATGCGCGACCACATCGCGGTGGCCCGTGGCTTCACCGGCATCGAGACCAACACGGCGTACTCGTTCGGCCTCGACGACCAGGAGTTCGTGGTGGCCTTCGACCTCGACGATCCGGCCGAGTTCCTCGACCTGGTCCAGGCGCTGCGGGCCACGGAGTCGAGCGCCTACACCGAGTCGGAGACCCCGATCTTCACCTGCATCTCGAGCTCGCTGGAGAGGGCCCTCGACGCGCTCGACGGTGAGGCCGCCCGCGCTCTGGCCTAGTAGCCACTAGCCGGGCCGAACCCCGATGGTGCGCTGGCGCTCCCTGAACGCCTGCACACGCTGGGCGTTCAGTGCGTCGATCGACTCCAGGAAGCTGCCCTGGTCGTAGCCGTCGACGGCGATCAGGCTCACCGGCAGCCCACGTTTGCGAGCACACTCACGAGCCCGCCCGATGAGGACCTTGTCGGTCTGGAACGGCTCATTGGCCGGCAGCCGGGGCGGGAACAGATCGGCCCAGTGGTTGAGCATGAGGAACGGGCTCGACTCGTCGCCCCGGTAGCGCTTGCAGCGCAGCTGATTCACCTTCTTCGCGCCCAGCGGGGTGTCCTGGACGAACGAGAAGCCGTCCTGATACCACGGGACCGTGCCGTCGGCGTCCTTCTCGGTGAAGACCACGACCCGCTTGTTTCTGCGCACCAGGCCTCCCAGCGTGGGCAGCGGCTCGTCCCGGTCGAGCGTGGCCACGTACCGGGTGAGCTTCGCCCGGTCGAAGACCTTCTCGATCTCCTCGGGAGGCACGTAGGGCTCGATGAAGAGGATCACCACCTCGCCACGCCTCTCCTCGAGGAACTCACGGATCTGGTTGAGCGAATCGACCATCGGGGTTGCGCCCAGCTCGCAGGTGGTGTGGCAGAGCCATACGTCGCGCTCGCCCTTGGTGTCTCCCGCTCCGAGCCTCCCGGCCAGGCGCTCGGCCGCCTGGAGCACGGGCCCCGGAAGGGCCGCCGCCACGCGATTGCGGCTGCGGCCCTCGGCCTCGAAGTCCGTGCGCACCTTGCCGTTGGCCGCCTTCACGCCCCAGTGCGGGTCGATCAGGAAGAGCCGGATCCCGTCGTCGAGCTGGCGCTTGATCGTGCGCCTCTGGTTCGAGATGAACCAGCCGGGACTGTCGGCGGCCGAGAACGAGTTGTGCGTGCCGCCGAACACCACCTCGTTCAGCGGCAGCTCGCACAGGGAGATGGATCCGTTGCACGCGCGGGTGGAGCTGACCTGACGGGTCGACTGCGCCGGCTCGTCCGAGTCGGTGGCGATCAGCACCAGCCCGACCACGGCCGCCACGCAGATGAGGCCGGCCGCGCCGGCCACGACGAAGGCGCGCCGGCGGGTGCTCTCGTGCTCCTCGCGGGCCACCCCGCCACGCTGGAGCAGAACCAGCAGCTCGCTGGTGCCGAAGAAGACGAGATAGGCACCGGCGAGGATCGCCGCCAGCTGGACCGTGAGGGTGGGGTTGAGCACCACCAGCACGCCGAGCAAGATGGCTCCGGCACCGCGCAGGGCGAGCCCCCAGGTGGTCTTCGGACGCCGGGTGATGCGGTTGCGCAGGCGTTCGGTGGGGCGTTGGACGTCCTCGGGATCGAGCGCCGCCGCGGCCGCCCCGATCACCAGTCCCCCGAGGGCGAGCAGGAAGGCTCCGGCTACGAGGTCGGCCAGGAAGGCGTCGAGGATGCCGGCCACCGCGTCGCGCACCTCGGTGTCGGTCAACTCGTCCTCGCCCACCACACCGGCCAGCGTTCGCGCTCGCAGCACCAACAGCGTCACCGCCAGGAGCACCCCCACGGCCCCCACCGCCACCCCCGTACGGAGCACCGCGATGCGACGGTCGCGAGCCAGGGCGATGGCCCCCACGAACGCCGCGAGCGCGAGCAGCGGCAGCACGATGCCGAGCACCCGCACGGAGTCGGCCACCGCCAGCGTCTGGCCGGCGAACTCGCGCCGGCGCAGCGTCACGAGCGTCGCGTCGAGATCCTTCGGCACCTCCTTCGCCAGGTTCGGCGACACCGACCGCAGCGCGAAGCGTACGAGCTCGGCTGAATCGGAGATGTCGAACAGGGCGTTCTTCTTGTCGCGCACGAAGAAGACCTTGTTGGCCTCCACGGCGGCCTGGCGAAACACGCGGCGGAAGGGCGCCGACTGGAGCACCACGTCGGTGACCGACTCCAGTAGTGGGCGGGCCGCGGTGAGGTCCGTGGACCCCCGGTCGATCAGGTTGACCACGATCTCCCGCCGGATGACCTTACGCACGCCGTCGTCCTCGAGGGCCACCAGTGCGCGGTCGGCGAACGCGTCCTGGTTGATGACCTCGCTCCGGGCGTAGAAGGCGATCGTGCCGACGAACAGGAGCAGGGCGCCGAGCAGGACGAGGGCGCCGCTCGCGATCGAGCGGGAACTGCCGCGCGCGGAAAGGTTGCCGGTCATGGGCGCCGCGCCGTAGGGTACGAGACCGCTTGGTCTCGCTGGCTCAGGTCATTCTGGAAATCGAGGGCGAAGAGGGTTTCCTCTCGGCGCAGGGCACCCGCTCGGGCGTGATCATGCTCGCGACCACGCTGCTCTCGTTCCTGGTCATTCGCGTGAGCACGCGGCTGATGCGCACCGACAAGGTGCCATGGTGGCCCGGCAGCATCGTGAGCGAGGGCGGCCTGCACGTGCACCATCACGTCTTCGGGATCATCATCATGCTGCTGGCGGGCTTCGTCCTGGCGCTCCAGCCGGGCGAGCCCTGGTTCGAGATCATCGCCGGTCTGTTCGGCGTGGGTGCCGGGCTCACCCTCGACGAGTTCGCCCTGTGGCTGCACCTGGAGGACGTCTACTGGGCCGAGACCGGCCGCCAGTCGGTCGACGCCGTCCTGATCGCGTGCCTCGTGGGCGGCCTCGTGCTGCTCGGCTTCCTGCCCTTCAGCACCGACGACAGCGCTCCCGGAATCATCGTCACCTTGGTGGTGATCCTGGCCGTCGCGGGCCTGGCGATCTTCAAGGGCAAGGTCTTCATGGGCCTTGCCGGGGTCCTGTTCCCGCTGGTCGGCATCATCGGCGCAATACGGCTGGCCAAGCCCGACTCGCCCTGGGCTCGGCGCTTCTACAAGCCGGGCAGCAGGAAGCTCGCGCGCTCCGAGGTGCGCTACGAGCGGCACACCCGTCGCTACCAGCGCTTCCAGGACCAGATCGCCGGAGCGCCCACGGCCGACCACCCATCGGACTCCAAGGAAGCGGGCGTCTGAACGATCCCCGGTAGACGTGAGCACCGGCAGAAACTAACCGGGTTCGAGGACCGAGGGTGGCGCGAAAGCGCCAGTCCCTAACGCGTGGCCGGCTGCTCCTGCTGAGCCGCTGCCAGCAGCTCCTCGAAGCTGCAGAGCTTGACGCGCGGGCGGCCGTGGGGTTCTCCGGCGGCCTTCTCGGCTTCGTCGATGGCCAGCCAGCCGTCGTAGGAGACGGCGTCGGGACGCCGTTCGGCCACGAGCTGATCGAGCGAGTCGCGGTCGGGATCGGCGGGGTCGAGCAGGCGCCCGGCGTCGAGGTCCTCGAGGAGGAGCTCCACCGTCTCCGCGGCGTCGCGCTTGTTGGTGCCGATGATCCCGGTGGGCCCGCGCTTGATCCAGCCCGTCACGTACTGGCCCGTGACCGGCCCGCCCTCGCCGGACACCACCCGGCCCCGGTCGTTGGGAATCACGGCCCGGCGCTCGTCGAAGGGCAGCCCCTCGAGCGGGGTGCCGCGGTAGCCGATCGAGCGGAACACGAGCCCGCAGGCGATCTCCTCCGAGGTGTCCTTGGGCCGCGGCCGGATCTGGCCCGAGTCGTCGTGGGCCAGCTCGTTGTGACCGATCCGGATGCCCTCCACGCGCTCCTCGCCCATGATCTCGAGCGGAGAGACGAGGAAGCGCAGCACGATGCGGCGGTGCTTGCCCTGCAGGGGGCGCTGCGCGTACTCGTGCACGATCTTCACGTTCTTCTTCGCCGTGTTGTGAGCGGCATCCGACTCGATGAAGGCGCGCGACAGCGGGTCGAGCTCGACCTCGCCCGGATCGACGTACAGGTCGGCGTGGGTCATGGCGCCCAGCTCGAGCAGCTCGGGGTTGGTGAAGGCCGCCTGGGCCGGGCCGCGCCGGCCGAGCACGAAGATCTCGCGCACCTTGGACTCGGCCAGCGCCTCCAGGGCGTGATCGGCCACGTCGGTCGCTCTGAGCTCCTCGGGGGTCAGGGCCAGCATGCGGGCCACGTCGGCGGCCACGTTGCCGTTACCCACCACCACCGCGCTCTCGGCCGAGAGGTCGAACTCCAGGTCGCGGTAGTCGGGATGGCCGTTGTACCAGGCCACGAACTCGGTCGCCGCCCAGCTCCCGGGCAGATCCTCCCCCGGGATCCCCATCCGCCGGTCGGTCTGGGCCCCCACCGCGTAGATCACCGCGTGGTAGCGGTCGGTCAGGTCATCGTGGGTGATGTCCCGGCCGAGCTCCACGTTGCCGTAGAAGCGAAAGCCCGGCTGCTTCGCGATCTTCTCGTAGACCCGCGAGACGGCCTTGATGTTCGGGTGGTCGGGCGCCACACCACCGCGCACCAGACCCCACGGCGTCGGCAGCCGGTCGAACACGTCAACCTCGACCCGCAGGTCGGGATGCGACTTCGAGTTGAACAACGCCCCGGCCGCATAGAAACCCGACGGCCCGGAGCCGACGATCGCTACGCGAAGCGGAATCTCAGGGGTGCCGATCGTTGCCATGAAGCTGCGCCGGACCCCGCCGAGGGGCCGGGCCGGGCCAGCTTCGCGACTCTAGCGATCGGCCTCTTCCTCGTCGCCCATGACGAGATCGATGGCCGACACGGTCTCCACGGGCTTGACGACGACCGCCTCGTCAGCCGGCGCTTCGGCCTCCTCCGCGGCGGGTTGCTCGAGCGGGACGGACGCCAGGGGCGGCTGAGGGGCCACCAGCTCGACGGACGGCGCGGGCTGGACCTCCGGCTCGGGCTCGGGCTCAACCTCGACGACCGGCTCGGACGCAACTTCGACAATCGGCTCAGGCTCTATCTCGACCACCGGCTCGGACTCGGGCTCCACGACCGGCTCCACCTCGACCACGGCTCCGGCTCCGGCTCAGGCTCGGCCTCCACGACCGGCTCCACCTCCGGCTCAGCCTCCACAACCGGCGCGGGCTCGGGCTCGGAGGGCAGCTCGGGCAGCGTCACCGCGGACACGGCAGCCGGCGCGGGTGCGGCCGGGGCCGGCCGGGCAGCCGCGTCCACCACGACCGTTCCGCCGGCCAGATCGCCGAGACGCTGCCGGCGCTCGCCGGTGACCAGCATCACGATCAGGCCGACCAGATAGAGAGCGATGCCGTCGACCACCCGCAGGATCGTCCGCACGAAGATCTCTCGCATGCCGGCGTGGCCGCCGTCGGCTCGGACCACGCGAAGCTTCATCAGCCGCTTGCCGATCGTCTGCCCGCCACCGGACTCGCAGGCGAAGTAGTAATAGAGCGCCCAGCCCAGCAGGATCACGTCCAGGGCCGGGGTGAACTCCACCTCGCCGCCGTTCAGGGCACCGGCCACGAAACCGATCAGGGCGGCGCCCGCACCGAGCACGACCAGGTCGATGAGAGCGGCCAGCACACGACGGTTGTCGAGCCGCGGGCCGGACGCGGGAAGAGCGGATGCATGGGCGATGGCGTTCATCCGACCTTCGATCGGCGCCTGCCGCGCATCCTTGACCCGTTGCCCTGAACTCCGGACGGTTCGCGAAACGGCAATGATCCGCCCCCGTGGAGCGAGTGGCCGTGATCGACATGGGTTCGAACTCGTGGCGCCTGGTGGTCTACGGCTACGAGCCGGGCACGCCGTGGTGGAGCCTCGTCGACGAGATCCGGGAGCCGGTACGGGTCAGCGCCGGGATGGCCGAGGAGGGCGCGATCCGGCCCGAGCGCTTCGAGCTCGCTCTGCACACCGCGGCGGTGTTCTCGGCCTTCTGCCGCGCCTCGGGGGTCGACGAGATCGAGGCCGTGGCCACCAGCGCGATCCGCGACGCCCGCAACGGCCCCGACCTGCTCGAACGCATCCACGAGCACAGCGGGCTCGTGCCGCGGGTGATCAGCGGCGGCGAGGAGGCGCGCTACGGGAGCCTGGCCGTCACCAACTCCACCACCATCGAGGACGGCCTTGGGCTCGACATGGGCGGCGGCAGCATCCAGGCCATCCGCATCGAGCAACGCGAGATGGTCGACTCGATCTCGCGCCCGCTCGGCTCGGTGCGGGTGAGCGAGGACTTTCTCCCGGGCGAGAAGGCCACCGGCAAGGCGCAGAAGGCCCTGCGCCGTCACGTGGCCGACGAGCTCGGCGGCGTGGAATGGTGGGAGGGCGGCGGGCGGCTCGTGGGCACCGGCGGGACGATCCGCAACCTGGCCTCGGCCGCGATGAAGCGGCTCGACCTGCCCGACATCGACGTACAGGGCTTCCTGCTCACACAGGACGCCGTGGAGGAGCTGATCGACGAGCTGGCGAGCCGGCCCGCCTCCAAGCGCGGAAACGTGAGGGGCATCAAGCCCGACCGCGGAGACGTGATCCTCGGCGGCGCCCTGGTGCTGGCCGCGGCCATGGAGACCGGCGGATTCGAGGCGGTCGAGGTGACCGAGGCCGGGCTGCGGGAGGGCATCTTCTTCGAGCGCCTGCTCGGCGAGCGCCGGCTGTTCGACGACCTGCGAACCGAGTCCGTCGAGAACCTCGCACATCGCTTCGTGCACGACCCCGGGCACGTCCACCACGTGGCCGCGCTCTCGCTGCAGATGTTCGACGGCCTGGCGGCCGCGGGACTGCACGACTACGGCGCGCTCGAGCGCGAGCTGCTCTGGGCAGCGTGCATCCTGCACGACATCGGCACCGCGATCGACTACGACGACCACCACCGGCACTCCCACTACCTGATCCTCAACGCCGGCCTGCCCGGCTTCACCCCTCGCGAGCTCGTGCTGATCGGGCTGATCGCGCGCTATCACCGCAAGGGAGAGCCGGACGCCTCGGAGCTGGGCGACCTCGCGGAGAAGGGGGACGGCCGGCGGCTGCTGCTGCTGTGCGCGATCATCCGTCTGGCCGAGCAGTTCGAGCGCAGCCGCGACCGCTCGATCGGCAGCGTGAGCGTCGCCACGGCCAACGGCACGGTGGAGCTCCGCCCCGTCACCGACTCCGGCGGCGACCCGAGCGTGCCCGTCTGGGCCGCCCGGCGCAACGCCGACCTGCTGGCCGGCGCCGTGGAGCGACCGGTGGACGTGACCGACCCGGCCTGAGCCCGACGAGAGCCTTCTAGGCGAGCGTCGTCTCGAGCACGCCCAGCGTCGGCGCGCTGACCACGACCTCATCCCCCGCCGCGAGCCACACCTTGGGCTCCCGCAGGCTGCCCACGCCCGCCGGGGTCCCCGTGGACACCACGTCGCCGGGTTCGAGGGTCATCAGCATCGAGAGGTAGGCCACCAGCGCCGGGATCGAGTGAACGAGGTCCGCAGTCGTGCCCTGCTGCATCCGCTCGCCGTTGAGGGTGAGCTCGAACTCGATCGCGTCGTGGGGGCCGGCCTCGTCGGGTGTGACCAGCGCCGGGCCGCACGGCGCCGAGCCGTCGAACACCTTGCCGGGCATCCACTGCGGCGTCTTGAACTGGTAATCGCGGGCGGACAGGTCGTTGAGAAGCATGTAGCCCGCGAGGTGGTCGAGTGCGTCCTCCTCGGCCACGTCCTTGGCCCGCCTGCCGATCACGAAGGCCACCTCGGCCTCGTAGTCGACCCGGCTCCAGGCCGGCAGCTTCACCGTCGCGCCCGTGGGCACGATCGCGTTGGCGAACTTGGCGAAGAAGGTGGGCAGCGTCGGAGCTTCCTTGCCCTGCTCCTCGGCGTGCGCGTGGTAGTTCTGGCCGATGCAGACGAGCTTGCCCGGCCGCGCCAGCGGCGGCAGGAGGGTGACCTCGTCGAGCGGCAGGGCCTCGCCGCTCTCCTGGGGCGCCTCCGGCAATCCGCCGGCCACCAGGGAGTCGAGGCTGGGCGCCCCCTCGAGCGGATGCACGCGCTCGTCCCGCAGGACCGCGGCGGCCGGACCGGACTCGGTTTCGATGCTCACCACCCTCATCGCGCGCCCAAGCCTATGCGTACCCTCAAAGCGATGCCCAAGGACATGCCCAAGGGGAGAGTGCGACGAGCCGCCAAGGTCGGAAAGCTCGCCGGCGGTCAGGCCGCTCGCGGCTACGTGACCAAGGCGGCCAACCTCACCCGTGACGAGGAGGGCCGCCGGGCGGCCGCCGATCGTCGCCAGATGGAGGCCGCCGAGCAGATCTTCGACGTGCTCGGCCAGATGAAGGGTGCGGCCATGAAGGTCGGCCAGGTGGCGTCGTTCATCGACACCGGAGCCTTCCCCCCGAGTTCCAGGACCGCGTCCAGGCCAAGCTCGCCGAGCTGCGCGACTCGGCGCCGCGCGTTCCCTTCGAGCGGATGAAGAAGCTCGTCGAGGACGACCTCGGCGAGAAGCTCGAGGACGTCTTCTCCGAGTTCGGGGAGGAGGCGGTGGCGGCAGCCTCGATCGGACAGGTGTACCGAGCGCGCCTGCGAGACGACGGGCGCGAGGTGGCCGTCAAGGTGCAGTACCCAGGAGTGGGCCAGGCCGTGCGGGCGGACCTCCAGAACCTCGGGCTCATCA
Organism: uncultured Thermoleophilaceae bacterium; assembly: GCA_963751105.1. GTDB lineage: Bacteria > Actinomycetota > Thermoleophilia > Solirubrobacterales > Thermoleophilaceae > JACVRW01. The sequence goes on from CAVVTG010000002.1 coordinate 2,692,706, forward strand.
TGCGGGTGGCCAAGCGCATCGCTCCGGGGATGGACGCCAAGGCGATGACGGCGGAGATCAAAGAACGGCTCACCGACGAGCTCGACTACGAGCACGAGGCGCAGCAGCACAGGGCCTTCGCCCGCAGCTGGCGCGGGCATCCGTTCATCTACGTGCCGGCGGTGGTCACGGAGCTCTGCACCGAGCACGTGCTGGTGACCGAGTGGGTCGAGGGCATCGGCTTCGAGGAGGTGCGCGAGCTGGATGACGCCACCGTCGACCGCTTCGGCGAGATCGTGTTCCGCTTCTTCTTCGGCTCGCTCTACCGCAACGGACACTTCTCCGGCGACCCCCACCCGGGCAACTACCGGCTGATGGACGACGGACGGGTGGCGTTCATCGACTTCGGCATGTCGAAGCGGGTGGCGCGCGAGGACATCGACGCCGAGATCGAGGCGATGCGGCTGGCCATGGACGGTGACGTCGAGGGCCTTCACCGCCAGCTGGGAGCGATGGGCTTCTTCGACCCCGACGACCCGGAGGTCACCCCGGAGGCCGTCTTCGACCACTTCCACGACGTGACCGCCTGGTACATCGAGGACCGCGAGGTGACGATCGACCGGGAGCTGGTGGCCCAGGTCCTGATCGACTTCGGCGACCCCCGCTCGCGCCATTGGCAGCTCATGAAGCGGGAGACGATGCCGCCCCAGTCGATGCTGGCCCGTCGCATGGAGGCGCTCACCCTCGGCGTGCTCGGGCAGCTGGGCGCCACGGCGAACTGGCACCGCATCGGCCGCGAGTGGCTGTTCGGCGACCCACCGTCCACGGAGCTCGGGGGCCTCGAGGAGCCGTTTCACGACAAGGCCGCGGCGTAGGCAGGCCAGCGCCTAGGCTGGGTCCCGATGCCCCGCCCGAGCGCCGGCTCCCGCACCCAACCCGCCCGCGTCACCAAGAAGGCGCTCGCCACCCTGCGAGCCGACCCGGTGATGGCCCGCCTGGTGGACGAGCACCACGAGGTCGTGCGTCGCGACATGGCCCGCGAGCGCCCGGGCGACGCGTACGGGGCGCTACTGCGCTCGATCGTCGGCCAGCAGCTGTCCACCAAGGCGGCGCGCACCATCTACGGGCGGCTGGCCGACATCTTCGGCGGCCGGGCTCCCACGCCTCGCGAGCTGCTCGAAACCGAGCCCGAGCGCATCCGGGCCGCCGGGCTGTCCAACGCGAAGGTCGCCTATCTGCGTGATCTGGCGGTGCACGTCGAGGAGGGCACGCTAGAGCTGGAGCGGCTTCCCGAGCTGAGCGACGAGGAAGTGGCCGAGCAGCTGACCGCGATCAAGGGGCTGGGCCAGTGGACGGCGGACATGTTCCTCATGTTCCACCTCCAGCGCCCAGACATCCTGCCGGTGGGCGACCAGGGCATCCGCAACGCGGTGAAGGTGGCCTACCGGCTGCGCAAGCTGCCCGACCCCAAGCGCCTCGAGAAGATCGGGCGGCCGTGGCGGCCCTACCGCACTCTGGCGTGCGTGTACCTCTGGAGCTCGCTCGACAACGCGCCGGGCTAGACGGCGGTGCCGCAGCTGGGCTCTTCCTCGGCGACCCGGAAGGAGGAGCCACAGCCGCAGGAGGCCACGGTGTTCGGGTTGGACACCTCGAAGCCCGAGCCCTGGAAGCTCTCGGTGAAATCGACGGTCGAGCCGTCGACGTACTGGAGGCTGGCGGGATCGACCAGGACGTTGATCCCCGCGGCGTCGAAGACGTGGTCGTCGTCGCGCTTCTCGTCGAGGGCCAAGGCATACTGGAATCCCGAGCAGCCGCCGCCACGAACGCCGACCCTCAGGCCAACGTCGCCCTCGGCTCCCTGGGCAGAGATGAAGTCGTTGACCTTCTGGGCAGCGATGTCGGTGAGCGTGACCATCAGACCCGCATTATATCGGCGATCCTGTCGTTACCCTGGAGTTCGGATGCCGACCGCAGCCGAGCTGAAGGAGCGGATACTCAAAGCCCTGCCGGGCGCACAGGTGATGGTCCACGACCTCACCGGCGGCGGGGACCACTTCCGTGCCGAGGTCATCTCGGACCGATTCGAGGGCCTGTCGCGAATCGACCAGCACAAGCTGATCTACGACGTGTTCGGTGATGACGTCGGCGGTCCCATCCACGCGCTGTCCATCAAGACCCAGACCCCTGGAGCAGGACTGTGAACAACGAAGAGATTCGCGCGTTCCTGGAGAACGCGATAAGCGAGAACAAGGTGATGCTCTTCATGAAGGGCACACCCCAGCAGCCGGCCTGCGGCTTCTCGATGCGGGCATCGGGCGCCCTGAACACGCTGGGCATCCAATACGCGGCGCTCGACATCCTGCCCGATCCGCGGATCCGCGAGGAGCTGTCCGAGCTGTCGGGCTGGCCCACGATCCCGCAGCTGTTCGTCGACGGCGAGCTGGTGGGCGGCTCCGACATCGTGCTCGAGATGTTCGAGAACGGTGAGCTGGCCGAGATGCTCGGCGTCGAGCAGCCCGCGGAGACGGACGTGCCGGACCCCGAGCCCGAGCCGCGTCAGGCTCCGCTGGGACTCGAGAACCGCCTGAACTAGCCCGGTCCGTATCGTGCCCGCCAGATGCGGGCGACCTTCCTCGTCTACGCGGCGGTGCAGTTCGTGGTGCTCACCGTCGTGGCCATGCTCGTGTATCCCGGTGGTGCGAAGTTCGACCTCGACTCGAACAGCTACCTGTTCCTCGGGAACTTCTTCAGCGATCTCGGCGCGACGAAGACCTACTCGGGGCGCGGCAACACCGCTTCCCACGCGCTGTTCAGCGTGGCGCTGGCCACCGTGGGACTGGCCCTGATGATGTTCTCGACCGCCTGGGGTTCGATCTTCGAACGCCGCAATCGCGGCCGGATGGCCGGGCGTGCCTCGCAGGTGCTGGCGATCGCCAGCGGCCTCGGGTTCATCGGCATCGCCGCCACGCCCTGGGACCGAGTGCTCGACGCCCACAACACGTTCGTTCGCATCGCCTTCGGCCTGCTCCTTGCCTACCTGCTCTGCCTCACCGCGCTACAGGCGCTCAACCACTGGCCGCGTGGGTTCGTGGTGCTGAACGCGGTCTACCTGTTCGTGCTGGCGGCCTACGTCGTGATCCTCTTCGGTGGCCCGACGCTCGAGACCCGGGACGGCCTGGAGCTGCAGGTGGCGGCCCAGAAGATCATCGTCTACACGTCGATCGCCAACCTCGGGCTGCAGGCGCTCGGGGTGCGCCGTGAGCAATCGGCTCGTGAGGGGACCCTAACGCGCGGGGGCCTCCATCCGGCGGGTCCACTCGTCTGACTGCCGGGCGTGCGCGACTCGCACGCCGATCCAGAGGCGGCGTAGCCATGCGGCGAGCTTCGTGTGCTTCATCGTCGTTCTCCAGGACTCGGGGGTGTCCCTTGAAGACAGCCGGTCGCGCGCGTCTTATTCCGTCGCGGGGCCTATCGTTCCCGCCATGGGGAGTGAGGAGCGGCGCGAGCGCCTCGCGGACTTGATGAGCCGCTATCTGGATTGCGCGCGCTCGGGCGACTGGGAAAGCGCCTTCCGGTTCTTCTCCGACGAGATCGTGCTGCACGTGCCCGGTCGCTCGGCCTTCGCCGGTGAGCTGCGCGGCAAGGACGCGGTGCGCCGTTACCTCGAAGCGGCCATCGCCCACGCCCAGGAGTCCAAGGTCGAAGTCGAGCTCGTGGAGATGCTGGTGGGCGACGAGCGCGTCGCGCTGATCGTGAAAGAGCGGTTTCCCCGGCCCGAGGGAGCGGTCGAGATCCGGCGGGCGAACGTCTACCGCGTACGCGACGAGATGATCGACGAGGTCTGGATCTTCGAGGCGAACCAGTACGAGGTGGACGAGCTGTTCGCGGGCTGAGCCCGCTGCGCTACTTCTTACCGCCGCTCCTGCGGCGCTGGTCCTCCATCACCTTGCGCCCCCGCTCGGCATAGTCGCGGGCCTGGCGGCGGTAGCGCTCCTTCTGCTCGGGCGGCATTGCCTGCCAGCGCTCCCACGCCATGAGGAAATACGGCCACAGGCGGCGAGCGTTGCGCAGCGCCTTCGCGCTGCGGCGCGGTCCGAGTTGTCCTTGCTTTCCCTTGGCCATCGCCCCCAATTAGAGCAGGCGCCGCAGCAGCCCGACCGCGCCCTCGGCGGCGCCGACTGTCGCCCCGGCGACGCGGTACTGGATCTGCCGCGAGCGCCGCGTGCGCGCGATGCGATCGTGCTCCCGTTCCATGTGCCACGCCACCGTGGCCTCGAGGGTCTCCTCGTGCGGCCGCGAGCGCCAGCCGAGCTCACGCCGTGCCTTGGTCGCCCGGTAGGTCCAGCTGTTCGAGGCCGCTCGCACCTCGGACGGTGTCAGCGGCCAGCCGCGCCCAGTCGCCCCGATGACGGTGGCGGCCAGCGACGCTGCGCCGGGCGACAACCTGACCGGAGGCTCGATGCCCGACAGCCGGCCGAGGTCGGCGAACAACCGCTCGAAGGTGAAGTTCCGGGCCCCGAGCAGGTAGCGCTCGCCCACGCCGCCGAGCTCCTCGGCCAGCAGGTGGCCGCGCGCCACGTCGCGCACGTCGACGATGTTCAGCGCACCGTCGGTGTAGGCCGGGACGCGTCCGAGCAGGAAGCTCCGGACGATGCGCGTGGAGCTCAGCAGATGGTCGCCCGCACCGAAGCACACGGCGGGGTTCACGCACGTGAGCGGCAGCCCGCGAGCGGCCACCCGCATCGCCTCCACCTCGGCCTCGTGCACTGAGTTGACGTAAGGGATCCCCAGCCGCCCGGCAGTGAACAGCTGCGTCTCGTCTGCCGTCTTTCCGCTCCGGGCCGGCCCGACCGCGGCTGCGCTCGAGGTGAACACCACGCGCTCGAGCCCGGCCCGCAGGCACTCCTCCGTGAACAGCTTGGTGCCGCGAACGTTCACGTCGACCAGCCGCTCCGTGTCCTCGGGGCGAACCGAGGTCACACCCGCGCAGTGAAAGGCGCGCGCCACTCCCTTGAGCGCCCGCCGCACCGAGCGCCGGTCGCGCACCTCGAGGCGTGTGCGCTCGGCGTCTAGCCCGTCGATCGCCGCCGTAGGGGACCCGTCCTCGACGCCGAGACGCACATCGTCGCCGCGCTCGTGGAGCAGGGTCGCGACATGAGAGCCGATGAAGCCCGTTGCGCCGGTGACCAGGACTTTGGCCAAGCGCCCAAAGCTTAGTGCCGAGTAGGCTGCCGCGCGCATGTCCCAGATCGCCGTGGTGACCGACAGCACCTCCTACCTTCCGCCCGACCTCGTCGAGCGCAACGCGATCGAGATCGTCCCCCTCTACGTGGTCTTCGGCGGCGACCGCACCGTGCGCGAGGTCGACATCACCGACTATCCGGCGTTCTTCGACGAGCTGAGAGCGGCAGAGGCCCTTCCCACCACCTCGCAGCCTTCGGTGGGTGACTTCACCTCGGTATACGAGCCGCTGCTGGCCGAGGGCAAGGAGGTGGTGTCGGTGCACATCTCCGGCGGGCTCTCGGGTACCCCGGAAGCAGCACGGCAGGCCAAGGCGGCGCTCGAGCGCGACGGCAAGGGCGGCGATCGCATCGAGGTGGTGGACTCGCAGACCGCTGCGGGCGGTCTCGGCTTCATGGTCCTCGCCGCGGCCCGCGCGGCACGCGACAGCGACAGCGCGGCCGAGGTGGCCGAGAAGGTCGCCGAGGCACGCGCCGAGCTCAAGATGTGGTTCGTGATCGACACCCTCGAGTTCCTGCGCCGTGGCGGGCGCATCGGGGCGGCCAGCGCTTGGATCGGCTCCACCCTGCGGGTCAAGCCGATCCTGACCGTGGAGAACGAGATGACGCCCGTGGAGCGGGTGCGCACGAGCGGCCGCGCGTTCGAGCGGATGCTCGACTACGCGCGCCAGCGCAAGGACTCCGGCGCCGACGCCTGGAGTGCCCAGCACATCAACGCTCCGGAGGAGTGCCAGCGGCTCGTGGAGCGTGGCACCGAGGTGTTCGGCACCCCGCCCACGATCGTCAGCGAGATCGGGCCGGTATTGGCGGTCCACACCGGGCCAGGGCTGCTCGGCCTGGGCGGTTTGCCCAGCCGTTTCGTGCAGTAGATCGTGCACCTGTAGGAGCGCCTCTGAACGGGGCGAATAGCGCCCTGATGCTCACCGCCCGGACGGTCACACGCCTCGTCCTGATCGTCGTCTGCGTGGTGCTGTGCCTCTACCTGATCTACCTGATCCGGACTCCGCTGTCCTGGATCCTGATCGCGGTCTTCCTCGCGGTGGCGCTGTCAGGTCCGGTCAACTTCCTGGCCCGCCACATGCGGCGCGGCTTTGCCATCACGCTCGTCTACCTCGGGCTGCTGGCCATCCCTATCCTGCTCGTGGCCCTCATCGTCCCCCCGCTGGTCACGGAAGCCGACGAGTTCGCCAACAACGTCCCGGAGTACGCGCGCGACGTGACCGACTTCGTGCAGCGCAACGAGCAGCTCCGAGAGGTCAACCGTGACTACGACATCACCGCGCAGCTGGAGAAGGAAGCGGCCAAGCTGCCGGACCGCCTGGGCGGCGCGGCCGGCGCCCTGCGCGACCTGGGCTTCGGGATCGTCAGCTCGATCTTCGCCCTGGTCACCATCCTCGTGCTGGCGGCGTTCCTGCTCTCCAGCGGGCGCGGCTGGGTCGATGCGGCCATCTCCCAGCGACCGGAGGAACAACAGCTGCGGCTGCGGCGATCGCTCGACAACATGGCCGGCGCGGTGGCGGGCTACGTGGCCGGCGCCCTCACGATCGCGCTGATCGCGGGCGTGGCGACGTTCATCGTGCTGACCATCCTGGGCGTTCCCTTCGCCGCCCCGCTGGCCGTCATCGCGGGCCTCTTCTCACTCATACCGCTCGTGGGCGCCACCATCGCCGCAATCATGATCGGCCTCGTCACCGTGTTCGAGGACTTCCCCACGGTCACGATCATCTGGGCGGTCTGGGCGATCGTCTACCAGCAGTTCGAGAACCACGTGATCCAGCCGCAGATCCAGAAGCGCACCGTGAAGGTGCAGCCGTTCATAACGATCGTCGCCGTCCTGTTCGGGGCCACGCTGCTCGGCGTACTGGGAGCGCTGGTGGCGATTCCGGTGGCGGCCTCGATCCAGATCCTGATGCGCGAGTACGTGGACATGCGCACTCTCTCCCTCAAGAAGGACGACCCAGGTGACGAGCCTCCTCCGGAGCCACCCCCGATGGCCCCACCCTCTGCCGACCCGTCTCCCGCGTAGCCTCTTTCACATGAGTCCGGCTGCGCTCGCCAAGCGGGGGATCCTCCTCGCGATCACGGGCGTGTCGCTCTATCTGCTGGCTCCGGCGCTGCTGGAGGTCTTCGGGGCGTGGGACAGGCTCGACGACATCAACCCTCTGTGGTTCGTGGCCATGATCGGTCTGCAGGTCGGCAGCTACGCGAGCATGTGGTGGATCCAGAAGATCGCCGTTCGGGCGGATCACATCGGACCGGTGGTCACGTCCCAGCTCGCCTCGAACGCATTTGGGCGAGTCGTGCCCGGCGGTGTCGCTGCGGCCGGAGCGATGCAGTACGCCATGCTCGTGCGCTCGGGGGTCTCCTCCGCTGCCGCCGCGTCGGGGATGACCGCCTCGTCACTGCTGGTGTTCGGGACGCTGCTGGCCCTGCCGCTGTTGGCGGTCCCCGCGATCGCCACCGGCGTGGCCGTCGACCCGCGGCTCGCCCGGGCCGCCGAAGCGGGGGCGGTGCTCTTCGTGGCGATGTTCGCGCTCGGCGCGGCCTGCGTGGTCTGGGACCGCCCGCTCGAGGTGATCGGCCGCGCCGTACAGGCCGTCCGCAACCGGATCATGCGCAGGCGTGCGCCCCTCACCACGCTGCCGGCGAGGTTGATCAAGGAACGCGACGTGGTCGTGAAGGTGCTCGGCGCCCGCTGGTGGCAGGCCCTGCTGCTGGCGGCGTCGCGCTGGGTGCTGGACTTCCTCACGCTGCTCGCCGCGCTCTACGCGGTGGGCGCCACGCCGCGGGCGTCGCTCGTCCTGCTGGCCTTCTTCACCGCCCAGCTGCTCGGCACGCTGCCGCTCACGCCCGGCGGCCTCGGCTTCGTCGAGGCCGGGCTGACGGGAACGCTGGCTCTGGCGGGTGTGGACGCGGGCGCCGCGGTGGTGGCCACCCTGACCTACCGGCTCGCGTCCTTCTGGCTTCCCATCCCCGCAGGAGGAGTGGCCGCGATCATCCACAACCGCAAGTACGGCAGCGAGGACCTGGCGGCGATTCAGGCCGAGGAGCGAATGCTCGGCGAAGAGGAGCAGGCCCTCGAGGCGACCGACACGCGGCCGGCACCGGTGCGCGGGCGGCGGTAGTCCGGATGCCCGACCAGACAGGCGACACCCAGCGCACGTTGCTCGCGGGCGAGCGCACCTACCTCGCGTGGTGGCGCACCGGCCTCACCGCGTTCGCGGTGAGCCTGGGCGCCGGGCAGATCGTGCCGGCCCTCACCGACGAGACGCGCTGGCCCTACACGTTGATCGGCGTGGCCTTCGCGCTGCTCGGCGTGGCCTTCACATGGCTGGGCTATGCCCGCAAGCGCGAGCTGGAGCGGGCGCTCGACCAGGGTGGCTACGCCCCGCTCAGCGAGTGGCTGCTGCTGGGCATCACCGCCTCCGGCCTCCTGCTGGGCCTAGCGCTGGTCCTGCTCATCGTGTACGCTCGGCTGATGCCCGCCGCCGGCCTCGCGCGTTGGCTTGGTCACGCGACCGTCCTGCTCGAGCTCGGCGGCGCCCGCCTGCTCACCGACCCGGTGCTGCGCGGCCGGCTGCTGCACATGCGGCGGGTGGCCGGGCCGGTGGATCCCGACCATCACTCCGCGCTCGACGCCGTTCTCATCTCCCATCTGCACCGCGACCATCTCGACGTCCCCTCCCTGCGGAGGCTCGAACGCGATTCGGCGCGGCTCGTCGTGCCCAAGGGCACCCGACAGCGAGGCGCGCGCCGGCGCTTCGGTTCGGTCACCGAGCTCCTCCCGGGCGAGCAGGTGCGGATCGGCGGTGTACTCGTAACCGCCGTGCCCGCCGTGCACGAGGGCCGGCGCGACCCGCTGGGCCGAGAGGTGCGCCCGCTCGGCTACGTGGTGGAGACCGGCACGACGCGGGTCTACTTCGCCGGCGACACCGACCTGTTCGAGGGAATGGCCGAGCTCGGCGAGCTGGATCTCGCGCTGCTGCCGGTGTGGGGCTGGGGGCCGACGCTCGGCGCGGGGCACCTCGATCCCGAGGAGGCCGCCCGGGCGCTGACCCTGCTGCGCCCGCGCGTAGCGGTGCCGATCCACTGGGGCACGCTCTTCCCGCGCGGGATCAACGACCGGGCAGGGCGCCTGTCCGACCCCCCACACGAGTTCCGCGAAGCCGCCGGAAGGCTGGCCCCCGAGGTGGAGGTCCGGGTGCTGCTGCCCGGCGAAGCGACGGAGCTCTAGATGCTCAGCGCGCTCGGATGGGGAGCACTGGCCGCGAGCTCTCTCGTGATCGGAGCGGTTCTGGCGATCGTGCGCGACTGGCCCGATCGCGTGGTCGGACTCGTGCTGGCCTTCGGCGGCGGGGCACTGATCAGCGCCGTCTCCTTCGAGCTCGCCCAGGAGGGGATCGAGATCGGCGGTCCCGCGGCCGTCGGGATCGGGTTTGCCGCCGGAGCGCTCGCCTTCTACCTGCTCGACGGGCTGCTCGACCGCCCGCGACCCGGCTCCGCGGGAGGATCCGACAGCGATTCCGATCCCGCCACCGCCCTCGCCCTGGGCGCATTCCTCGACGGCGTGCCCGAACAGCTCGTGCTGGGCCTCGGCCTGGTGGCGGGCGGCGGGGTGAGCCTCAGCCTGATGCTCGCCATCTTCATCTCCAACCTGCCGGAGGCGATCGGCTCGGCGTCGAAGATGCGCGAGCACGGCCGCTCCGACACCACCATCCTCCGCCTCTGGGGCGCCGTGGCCGTGGTGTGCGCGATCGCCACCGTGGTCGGCTACGCGATCGGCGACAGCATCAGCGGCGAGATGGAGGGAGCCGTCAACGGCTTCGCCGCGGGCGCCCTGCTGGTGATGCTGTCGAACTCGATGATCCCGAACGCCCGCCACGACTCCGGGCGCGCGTCGGGCCTGGCCGTGGCGGTTGGCTTCGCGCTGGCCGCCGGGCTGTCCCAGGTGACCTGAGTCCTCATTCCAGCGACCGGGCAATCGCGAGCGTTCGCTCCAGCCCCAGGCGTGACTCGAGGCGCAGCAGCACGCGCCCGTCCTGCCAGAGCAGCGTGTTGGCCGCCAACCGGCGCTCCTCCACGCGCACCTCTCCCCGGTCGTCTCGGTAGGCGAACGAGTGCGGGCCCCGGATCCAGAAGCCGCGCCCGGCGCCCACGCGCAGTTCGCGCGTCCCGGTGCCCGGGCCGATGAACTTCTCCACCAGCACCGGGCTCAGGTCGCCGCGGAACTGGGTGAGCAGGAGTCCCACGGGACCCGCGGCGATGCGGGGCAGCCCGGGCCGCGACCGGTAGGCCAGCGTGACCACTGCGCGCGGCCCGCGACCGCGCACGTAGACCGCGTCGGGTGCGCCCAGCGACGAATCGCCGGGAACCCTCACGCCGAAGGACGCGCGCTCGGTGGCCGTGTCGAGGGTCACCGGCCGGCCGAGGTCGGGGGCGCCGGGCGTGGCCGGCAGCCGCGGGACCCGTTCGACCGTCGCCCCCTCCAGCCCGAGCAGGTCGCGCACGGCGTGGCGCACCGGCTCCACCGCCGCGGCGGCCGCGGCCAGCAGCGCAAGCAGGGCCAGCGCCACGGCGAGCGTGCGGCGCGCCGGGACGAGCCGATGGTGCCGGCGCCCCCGGGCGGCGGACACCCGGGCCATCACGGCTGGCGCCAGCTCAGGCGTGGGCGGGAACTCCAACTCGCTCCGCAGGGCGGTGAGCCGCTGCTCGAGGAGATCAGGCATGGAGCGTGCTCACCCCCTCGGTCGACCGCAGGCGCTCGAGTGCGCGGGCGAGCCTGGACTTGACGGTGCCGGGACGGCAGCCGAGTGCCGCCGCCGTCTCCGCTTCGGACAGCTCGAGCAGGTAGCGGCAGGCGATCACCAGCCGGTCTCGCTCCTCCAGGGACTCCAGAGCATCCATCAGGGTCGCCCGCTCCTCCTCCGCCAGGAGGGCCCGCTCGGGAGGCGGGGCCGCGCTCTCCGAGGGGCTCTCCTGAGCGGCTCGTAGCGTGAGGGCGGCGCGGCGCCCGGTCGAGCGACGCCGGTTGCGCGCCTCGTTGGCCACGATCTGCAGCAGCCAGGGACGAAACGGCGCACCCGCGCGAAAGCGGCCGAGCGCGCGATGCGCCTTGACGAACCCGTCCTGGGCCGCCTCCTCGGCGTCGGCCGCCGAACCGGTGATGAGACAGGCGGTGCGAAAGGCGATCTGGGCATGGCGGCGCACGAGCTCCTCGTAGGCGGGCGCCTCGCCCCTCCGGGCGCGCGAGACGAGCTCCGCATCGGGTAGTGGCCGGCCCACCACTGATCGTTCTACACCCGTCGCGGCCTGCCGGTTCCCCCTGCCAGACTCGCGGCATGCACAGGCGCTTTCGCCAGGTCGACGTCTTCGGGGCCACTCCCTACGCCGGCAACCCGGTCGCCGTGGTGCTGGACGGTGAGGGTCTGACCACCGAGCAGATGCAGCGCTTCGCCCACTGGACCAACCTCTCGGAGACGACGTTCGTGCTCGAGCCGAGCGTGCCGGAGGCCGATTACCGCGTGCGCATCTTCACCCCCGTGGCCGAGCTGCCCTTCGCGGGGCATCCCACCCTGGGCACCTGTCACGCCTGGCTCACCGCCGACGGCGGCTCAGCCGGCCGGGACGAGATCGTCCAGCAGTGCGAGGCCGGGCTGGTGCCGGTGCGCCGTACTCCCGGCGGCCTGGCCTTCTCGGCCCCGCCGCTGCTTCGCTCCGGCCCGGTCGAGGAGGAGCTGGTCGAGCGCATCGCGTCGATGCTCGGCATCGAGCGCTCGGAGATCGTCGATTCGCAATGGGTGGACAACGGTCCGGGCTGGGTCGCGGTGCTGCTGGCGGGCGCCGAGGCGGTGCTCGACGTGCGCCCCGGATTCAGCGAACTGGATCTCGGTGTGGTCGGTCCCTATCCGGAGGGATCACCGCTGGCCTTCGAGGTGCGAGCCTTCTTCCCGAAGGACGGCGCGATGGTCGAGGACCCGGTCACCGGGAGCCTGAACGCCTCGCTGGCGGAGTGGCTGCTGCGGACCGGGCGCGCCAGCACCCCCTACGTGGCCGGACAGGGAACCGCGCTCGGGCGCTCGGGCAGGGTCGAGATCACGCGCGACGCCGACGGGACAATCTGGGTCGGAGGCATGACCGTCACCGGCGTGACCGGCGAGCTCGAGCTGTAGCGGCGCGAGCTAGCCGGTGAGCTCCGCCGGCAGCCCGAAGAGGGGGAACAGCTCGGGATTGCGAAAGGCGGTGACCGCCACGATCCGCTCGTCGCGCAGCGTGAGCACGTCGAGCGCGATCGGCACGAACGTATGGCTGCCCGGCGACTTTCGGTAGGCGGCCATGGCCGGCTGGCCGTTGGCCTGCGCGGGCAGGAAGCGCAGCTCCGTGAGCGGATCCACGGGCATCAGCCACGAATCCGCGATCGCCTCGCGCCCACGCGACCACGACGTGTAGGGCGGCATGTCGAAGGTCGCGTCCTCGGCGAGCATCGCCGTGATCGAATCCACGTCGCCGCGCTCGAAGGCGTCGATGAAGCGCTCCACGAACGCGCGCAGCCGCTCGTTGCCGAGCGCGCGCACGGTGACCTGCTGGCTCTGCTGCGGAAGCCGTTCCTCGACAGTCCTGCGCGCCCGCTGGAGGCTGCTGTTGACCGAGGTCACCGTCGTGTCGAGCGACGCGGCCACCTCACGGGCGGAGAAGCCGAGCACCTCGCGCAGGATGAGCACCGCCCGCTGGCGGGGCGGCAGATGCTGCAGCGCGGCGATGAAGGCCAGCTCCACGCCTTCGCGCTGCTCGTAGCGGGCCTCGGGTGCGGCGAAGCCGTCCTCCAGCCCGAGCTCGGCGTCGGGATAGGGTTCGACCCAGATCGAGTCGGCCAGCGGTTCGCCGGGGTTTGGGACGCCGGCCGGCGGGGCGTAGTCGATGGGCAGCACCCGCTTGGGCCGGCGCCGCAGCGCGTCCAGACAGACGTTGGTCGCGATCCGGTACAGCCACGCGCGCAGCGAGCTCCCCTCCTCGAGACGGCCGAGCCCTCGCCAGGCCCGCAACAGCGCCTCCTGCAGGGCGTCCTCGGCGTCGTGGAGCGAACCGAGCATGCGGTAGCAGTGGGCGTGGAGCTCGGAGCGATGGCGTTCGACCAGGGCGCCGTATGCCGCTTCGTCGCCGGTTCGGGCCGACTCGAGCAGGCTCTGCTCGCGCGCGGCCGGGCCGGTGGACGTGGCCTCCATCATCACCAACTTAGACGGAGCCGAGCGGCCGAAGTCATCGCGGGCCCGATGAGTTGCGGCATCGGCGTGCGTCCCAGGGGAAGGGGATGAACGCGCGATCCGTCGATCCCGTAGTGCACCTGGAGCTGAGCACCGGCAACCTGCCGCGCGCCTGTTCCTTCTACACGCGGCTGTTCGGCTGGCAGGCGCAGACGATTCACGTGGGCTCTGGCTCCTATCTCGGCCTGGAGCTCAGCGACCGGATCGAGGGCGGGGTGGTCGAACGCGAGAGCGATTCCGCTCTGTGGCTCCCCTACGTGCAGGTCGCCGACGTGACTCGCTCCACGGAGCTCGGGCGAAGGCTGGGAGCATCGGTCCAGCTCGAGCCACGCGAGGGCCCCGCGGGGTGGCGAAGCGTCCTCGACGTGCCCGCCGGAGGGCAGGTAGCCCTCTGGCAACCGAAGGCTCAGCCGCCGTCGTGACCGGCTGACTCGGGCGTGACTCCGCAACCGCTCGACGTCGCGTCGCCACAGCTCGCGCTGCAGGCGCCAGCGGGCGAACCCGATGGCCGAGTGGGCCAGGAAGAAGGCGAGCGTCGGGGCGAGCGCCGTCAGCAACAGGGCCGCCCGCACCGGTTCGCCGGAGTTGATCACGTCCTCGACCGTCTGCCTGAGATCCAGGCCTAGCACGATCAGAGCGATGAGCGCGGCCCACACGTAGGTCGCGATCCGGCCCAGCAGCTCCAGCCAGCGGTTCAGCCGGGTGATCGTCTCCCATTGCAGCCGCCGCACCGTGAGGCGCTCGAACAGCGTTGCCCGCCGCGTGCGCTCCGGTGACAACCGGTTGGCGAACTCGCCGGATAGCCGGGCGCGCAGCCGCCGTGAGCGCGATGCCTCCACGTCCGGCTAGCCGCTCGGGTTGGGCTCGGGGAGCGCCGCGTGACGTTCGCGGTGGGCCCCCCACTCCTCGATGGCCACCTTGATCGTCGCGGCGATGGGTATGGCGATCACCGCTCCGATCACCCCCAGGAGTGTGCCCCCGAACAACACCGCCACGAGGGTTATTAAGGGCTCGAGCGAGACGGTGCGCTTCTGGATCTGCGGCTGGATGACGTAGTTCTCGAACTGCTGGTAGGCGATCGCGAACACCGCCCAGATGATGGTGTCCACTGGGAAGTCGGCGAACAGGGTGACCACGCCCACCAGCACCGCCGCCAGCGTGGCGCCCACCATCGGGATGAGGTCGAACAGCGCCACGACGATGGCGAGTGCGAGCGGCGACGGCACGCCCAGTATCCACAGCATGAGGAAGGCCGCGGCGCCGGCGACCGTGGCCTGCAATAACGCCCCGATGATGTAGCCGCCGACCGCGCCGGCGACGCGATCGACCAGGCGGCCGAGCGCCTCCGCCTGCTCGGGGTCGCGCCGGCGCAGGATCGCCTCGAGCCAGCGACGGCTGTTGGCCGCCATGAAGATGCTCAGCACGAGGATCGTGACCCCGGCGAAGAGCGAGCCGATCACTCCGGCGCCGATGTCGGCCAGGGCACCGGCCGCGGCACCGAGCTTGCCCACCAGGTCCTCCGCCAGCTCGGTGAGCTTCTGGGTCACGTCGTACTTCTGGTTGAGCTCGGCGAACCACTCCGACTTCTCGAGCTCGTCCTCGAGCTCGTTGATGTAGCCGGGCAGGTCGTTGACCAGGTCGACCGTCGCGTTGATCAACGAGGGCAGGAGGACGACCGCCAGGCCGAGCGGCACCAGCACTATCGAGCCGTAGACGACGGTGATCGCCAGACCGCGCTTCATGTGACGAGAGAGCACGTTGATCGGACCCGAGGCCGCCACGGCCAGGAAGGCCGCGAGCGCGATCCAGCCGATCGGCTCTCGGAGTAGGTAGAGCAGGTAGAGCGCGAGGAAGCTGCAAACGACGGTGATCACGACCCGGAGGATGCTCCGGACCGGGGGCCCGTTGTCCCCCCCTCGCGAGGCGGGCTCGGTGACCATCCGGCGCGATGCTAGGTAGCAGTGCGGATGGCCTCGCGCCGCTTGGCCGCCGCCCTGACGAGCCAAGCGGTGGCCCCCGCGAAGATCGCGGCCGGCACCGCATCGAGGCCGGCCGCGCCCACCAGCAGCGTGGCCAGCACCACGGAGGTGAACAGCAGGCCACTCGCAACGGCCACCCCTGCGGCGGCGCCCGCGGCCACCGCGGCCGTCGGCGACATGCCGGTCCACTCCGCCGCCAGCAGGGCCACCGCCGTCCCGAGAAAGATCGCTGGGAAGATCGGGCCCCCGCGAAAGCCGCAGCCGAGGCTCACCGCGTAGGCGAGCGCCTTGGCCGCGAGCAGCACGAACAGCACCGACACGGATTCCTCGCTCACGAGGCTGGGCAGGGAGCTCTGCCCCGAGAAGAGCACGTCGCGCGACTCGGCGCCGAGACCGTCGGCGGCGAGCGCGATGAGACCCACCGCCAGTCCCCCGGCCAGCAGGAGCACCGGCATCGACAGGCCACGCCCGCGCAGCGAGGCGGTGCTGTGACCGAGACGCTGGACCGCCAGGATGATCAGCGCCGTGACCAGCCCGACGGCCACGGCCGTGATCAGGTCCGGCACGCTGGTGCCGTCGTAGTCGGGCAGTCCGGGGACCGACAGCGTGGTGGTCTGAATGCCCCCGAAGTTCCCGATGCCCACGAACACCGCGTAGCCAACGGCGGCCGCGACGAGGCCCGGCAGGAGCGTCGGGATCAGCGCCGTTCCGAGCCCGACGCCGGCCTCCACGAGAAGCATGCTCGCCGTCACCGGACCGCCGAACAGCGCGGAGATGGCGGAGAACGACCCGGCGGTGGCCAGCACGGCGCTCTCGCGCGGGCCGAGGCGCGCCAGTCGCGCCGCGGCCATGCCCACCACCGACCCCAGCGCGATCAGCGGCGCCTCGGGGCCGATCACCGCGCCAAAGGAGAGACCCGCAAGAGCGGCCAGGGCCACTCCCGGCCCGTACGCAACCGGGGTCGGCGCCGAGCTCAGGCCCTGGAGCGGCTCGTGGCCGCCGTCGCCGGGGAGCAGCGCCCGCGCCGCCGCCACCAGCGCGGCGCCCACCACCGGCAGCCCCACCACCAGGTACCAGGGAGGCGAGGAGTACCCGAGCTCGTTCGGGAGGTCGGTCCACAGCAGGTTCTGGACCTGGTTCACGAGGGCGAGGAAGCCGGCGGCGAGCAGCCCGGCCGGAGCGCCGATCAGCACCGCCAGCCCCACGAGTCTCAGGTAGGCGCCTGCACTCGGCTGCTCGCCCTGGCCCGGGGCCGGCCCGGTCTGCGTCGTCATCCGGGAGGCATCCTGGCCTAGTTGAGGTGTCGATGGCAAGTACGTTGCGCGCGCCCCGCTCGCTCGGCTTTTGCCTTATGGTCGGTCCCCCGATGATCGAGCGCGCGTGAGCGACGAAGCCGCACGGAGGCACGGCTCGACCCCGGAGCGGAGCAAGCGGGAGCGGGCTCGCCTGGTGGTGGTCGCGGGCGTGAGTGCCCTGGCGGCCCTGTTCGCCGTCTTCAACCTCGATCAGGTAGAGGTCAACTGGCTCATAGGCACGTGGGAGACGCCGCTGATCGTGGTGATCGCGCTGTCCATCGTCCTCGGCGCCGCGCTGGGCTACCTGGTCGCGCGCCGCCGTGGATCTGCCGGCTAGCGGCCGCCGGCTCGGCCAGGTGAAGGGGCGCTACACCCTCGTTCTCCTGCTGGTCGTGGTGTCGTTCGTGGTCCAGGAGGCCGCGCCGGACACCGACGCCACTCGCCTGGTGGCCACGTGGCTTCAGGCCGCCACGCTGGTGGCGGCGGTAGAGGCGGCCAGTGCCTCCCACCGGCTGGTGCGGCTCGCGGCGCTGCTGGCGGCTCTGGCCGCCGTTGCCGCCACCGTGGCGGCGGTGGTGGGGGGGTCGGTCAAGACCCACACGATCGGCCTGGCCACGGCGCTGCTGGTGGGAGTGGCGCCGCTCGCGCTTGCTGCGGGCCTCGTCCGCGAGTTGCGCGCCACCATGACCGTGACCGTGCAGACGCTCTCGGGCGTGCTGGCCATCTACCTGCTGATCGGGATGTTCTTCTCGTTCGCCTACTCGGTGATCGAGGCGTTCAGCGACCGGCCCTTCTTCGCCGAACTGAGCGACCCGAACCGGTCGGACTTCCTCTACTTCAGCTACACGACGCTCACGACCACGGGATACGGCGACCTGACGGCGGCTCTCAACTTGGGCCGCACGCTGGCCGTGACCGAGGCGCTCATCGGCGGGATCTACCTGGTAACCATCGTCGCGCTGATCGTGACCAACATCGGTCCACGGCGGCGCCCCGAGGCCTGAGCCCGGCGGCGCCGCCGCGGTCCCGCCGGCCGCCGCTACGCGGGCAGCGGCTCCAGGCCGAACTCGGTCCTGAACTCGTTGGTGTCGTGCAGGTGCGGGAAGGGCGTGTCCGGCACGGGCACGCCCAGCTTCTCGCAGATCGGCTCCCAGCCGTCCACGCCCAGCTCCCAGTCGATCAGGCGGTCGGAGTCGACCGTCGAGCGGATCGTCTCGATGCGGTCGTAGTACATCTGGCGGGTCCACTCGCGATCCTGGAACTTGCCCTGGAAGTCGCCCTGCCAGATCAGCTTCTCGATCACGCCCCACAGCTCGGGGGCGGGCCCCGGACGGTTGGCGTCCGGCTTCATCTCGCCCGACTGGGCAGCCAGCTTGACCGCCAGGATCGTGTTCTCGACGCTCTTGTACCAGCCGTCGAAGTCGCGGTGGTTGAGCAGCACCGGAACGTCGGGATAGGCCTGCACCAGGTCCTCCCAGCGCGACGCGGCGGGCCAGTCCACCGTCGCCTCCCACGGCCCGAAGACCTCGTCCCAATCGACGGGCTCGTCGTCGGCGACCTTGATCCACTGCTGCAGGTCGCGCTCTCGGTTCTCGCCCATGATCAGGTCGATCATGTGGAAGGTCGGAACGCCCAGCTCCTCGAGCGCTCCCTTCAGCGACATGGTTCCGGTGCGTCCGAAACCGACTCCAAGCATCCTCATGTAAGGGTTCCCCAATCTTCGATTGTCAGCGCATAGCGCCGGTGATCTCGCCAGCGGCCACCGATCTTCAGATACTTGGGCGAGAAGCCCTCGAAGCGGAAGCCGCAGCGCTCCACGAGTCTCAGCGAGCGCTCGTTGGCGGGTTGCACGTTAGCTTCAACCCGATGAAGCTGCAGGGTGGCGAACACGTGACGCAGCGTGAGCTCGATGCCCTCCCGCATGTACCCCTGGCCCGCGTAGGGCGCCCCGGCGGCGAAACCCAGGAACGCGTTCTGGAAGCCGCCCCGGAAGATCTGCGAGAGGCTGAACGAGCCGGCGATGGCGCCGCCGTCCTTGAGGCAGGCCAGCAGCAGCTCGAAGTCGTCGCGGCGTGAGCGGCGTATCAGGTCGTCGAACGCGTTGGCCGTCTCGGCGCCGTAGTACCACGGCCGCAGGTGGTCGCGGCTGGTGCGCATGAGCGAGGTGTACTCGTCCGAGTCGTCCGCTCGCGCCGGGCGCAGCTCGATGCGATAGCCGTCCCGCGTGCTCAGCGGCGCGTGATGATCGAGATGGTGGCCGCCACACCACCACCGATGACGAAGCCGGCCACGGCCGCTCCGACGAGCGCGGTGCGCTTGTTCTTCACGAGCTGGCGGCGCCAGTCGGTGAGCTCGGTGACCTTCGAGCGAAGATCGTTGACCGAGAAGGACAGCTCGCGGCGCGTCTCCTCGATTTCGGAGCGGATCTGCTCCGGGCTGCGGGTGGCGGGGGTGGCGGGTTCGGCCATCAGGTCTTGAGCTCCTCGCCCTTCTCGAGTGTCCGGTGCACCTGGTCGCGGTGGATGGTCTGGCCCTCGAGCTCGGCGCGAGTGAGCTTGGCCTGCTCGATGGCCATGTCGGGCGTGGGCGGGGCGCCGCCCTGGAAGAGGCGGTAGGCCACGAAGCCGGCGATGGCGGCGAGCACGGTCAGGATCCCGAAGGTCAGGAGGAAGCCCGCCCACACGTCCCAGTTGAAGAGATCGGCGAAGAACCACGAGAGCGCGTGGAAGAACATCGTGATGGCGAAGATGAGGAACACACCGGCGGCGGCGGCGATGCCCGCGCCCTTGCCGAGCTTCGTGACCTTCTCGATGACCTCGGCCTTGGCGAGGTCGACCTCCGCCCGGACGAGCGACGACGCCTTCTCCGAGACCTCGGCGACGATGTCCCCGAGGGACTTGTCCGCACCGTCGTTCGGCGGTATGCCGTCTGCGGGCGTCATGGCCTCAACTTTCTCAGGATCAGCGCCAGCGCGAGCCCGCCGGCGAAGGCGGCCCCGACGAACG
Organism: uncultured Thermoleophilaceae bacterium; assembly: GCA_963751105.1. Classification (GTDB taxonomy): domain Bacteria; phylum Actinomycetota; class Thermoleophilia; order Solirubrobacterales; family Thermoleophilaceae; genus JACVRW01. Next base: position 2,712,462 of record CAVVTG010000002.1, read on the forward strand.
CCTCGGGCCGCTGGGCGAACATGTCGTCGTCGCTCTCGCTTCCGACGCTCAGCGGCGTCTCGCCCAGCGGACGGCTGCCGGTGGCGCCCTGGTTGACGTCCGGGGCCTCGGCCGTGGCCTCCTCGGCCGCCGTCTGATTCGGCTGGTCGGCCATCAGTCGACGGGCGGGTCTTCCTTGAAGAGCCGGATCCAGATCTCCGTGGCGAGGCGGTTCGCGATGATCGAGACGAGCGCTCCCATTCCGGCGAGCAGCCCGGCCCACATCAGTCGCTTGGAGAGATCGTTGTTCACGATCGCCGGATTCAAGCAGACGCCGCGGGGCTTCCCGGCCCCGCCGTCTCCAAGCCTCCGCAGATGGCCTCCACCACGAGGCCCTTGGCACGCTCGTACTCCTCGTCGGTGCGCGGCAGCACCTCGAAGATCCAGGCCGTGAGGAGCTGCTCGATCGCGCCGTAGAAGCACATGGCGGCGAACTCGGCGGGGATGTCCGACTTGAACGAGCCCTCGGCCCGGGCGGACTCCACGATGTCCGCGATTCCGGCGTAGGCCTCACGGATCTTCTCGATGTGAATGCGCCCGAACGAGTTGGCGGCCCTCGTGACCTCGACGATGATCACCTTCATCAGGTCGGGGTCGTGGCGGTAGGACTCGATGATGAAGCCGGCCACGGAATGCAGCTTCTCGCGGGCGTCGTCCTCGCCCGCATCGATCTCGGCGATCGCGTCGAGCATGATCTGCCAGCGCTCGAGGAAGAGCGTGTTGAGGATCTCCTCCTTGGAATCGAAGTAGTGGTAGACGAGCCCGTAGGCCACGCCGGCCTCGTCGGCCACGTCCGAGACCCGGCAGTGGTGAAAGCCGCGGCGGGCGAACACGCGCACGCCGGCGTCGAGGATCAGCCGGCGCTTGTCGACCCCGCCGTTGCTCTTCGGAGTGGTGGCCATCAGGCGAGGACCTCGTCGGGCCAGAGGTAGGCCGACTCGACGCGATTGGCCAGGCTCGGCAGCTTGGCCCGGATCTCGGCCTGGCGCTCGAGGTCGAGATCGGCCGACACGAAGGAGGCGCCGGTGGCGGGGGCTCGCGCGAGCACCTCACCCCAGGGGTCGACGATCATCGAGTTGCCGTACGAGTCGCCCTCGGGGCCGGGGCGGTTGCCCTGGCCGGGAGCGATAACGAATACCTGGTTCTCGATGGCGCGGGCCCGCAGGAGAACCTCCCAGTGGGCCTCGCCGGTCACGCGGGTGAAGTTGGCCGGGACAGTGACGATGCGGGCGCCGCGCAGGGCGAGGATCCGGTAGAGCTCCGGGAAGCGCAGGTCGTAACAGATCGACAGGCCGAGCTCGACCCCCTCCGCCGTCTGCGAGAACACGATGTCCCGGGCGGGCTCGGAATGCTCGGACTCGCGGTACTGGACCCCACCGACCTCCACGTCGAACATGTGGATCTTTCGGTACACGGCCTTCAGCTCGCCGTCGGGCCCGGCGTGGACCGAGGTGTTGGCCACGCGCTCGTGACCCTCCCGGCGCTCGGCCACCGAGCCGGCCACCAGGTCGATGCGCAGCTCGGCCGCCAGCTCGCGGGCCCAGCTCACCGGGCGGCCGTCGAGCGGCTCTGCGCCGTCCAGGTAGTCCCGGGTGGCGCCCCTGATGTCGAGGCGCTCGGGCAGGACCACCAGCTCGGCGCCGTCGGTCACGGCGGCCCGCACCAGGCGCTCGGCAACCTCGAGGTTGCTCTCCACGTCGGTGGTCGATTCGAGTTGAACTGCGGCGGCCCTCATCGCTCTCCCCTGCCCTCTTCATACCGGTCGTTGACTGACCAGTCAATCTGCAGTGTACTGCGCCTCGTGCCCTCCGAGCCAGGCCCGCTGCCTCGTCGTGGTGCCGGCGTGCGGGCGCTCGGGCTGGCCCTGCCCCCCGCGCGAATGGCGCCCCTGCGCGCCGGCCGGCCGCTCAAGCGCTGGCGCTATGTCGGCGTGTACACCGCCGAGCTGATGCTCTGCGCCGGAGAGGCCCGCGTGGCCGGGCTACCGCAGCGCTGGTGGGCGGTGGCCCTGCCCGACGGACGGCTCTTCGAGCGGACCACGCAGGGGCGCGGCGGCGTGCTCGTCGAGCGGGAGCGCGTGCGCGTCGACGCCGGCCCGGTGCAGATCGAGCTCGCCCTCTCGGACGGCGAGGTGACCCCCGTCGAGGTCGCATCGCCGCACGGGCGCTCGTACATCTGGACGGCCAAGCGGGCGCCGCTCCACGTTCGCGGGCAGGTGCTGGCCGGCGGGGAACGCTTCGAGGTCGACGGCGAGCACGGCTTCATGGATGAGTCCGCCGGCTACCACGCTCGCCACACGAGCTGGTTCTGGTCGGCGGGGGTGGGGCGCTCGGCCGAGGGCCGTTCCCTGGCGTGGAACCTCGTCGAGGGCGTGCACGACGGCCCCGTCTCCAGCGAACGGACCGTGTGGGTGGACGGAGTGGCGCACGAGGTTCCGCCTCTGGGCTTCGCTCAGGATCTGTCGTCCGTGGGGGACCTCTCGTTCCGCCCGTGGGCGTCTCGCGACCACTCGGCCAACCGGCTGCTGGTGCGCAGCCGGTACCGCCAGCCGTTCGGTGAGTTCAAGGGCCGGCTGCCAGGGGGCGTGGAGCTGACGGAGGGCTTCGGGGTGATGGAGGAGCATGAGGTGTGGTGGTGAGCAGGGCCGCAACGTCCCGGAGCACTCCCTCGGGATCTTCGCTGAGCTGGCGCCAGGTGATACGCAGCGTCCTCCAGCCAGCCACCGCCAGGCGGCGGTCGCGCTCGCGGTCGCTTTCGAACGCGCTGGGCGTGTCATGGAAGGTTCGGCCATCGAGCTCCACGATCAGGCGCTGGGGCCGCCAGAGGCAGTCGACCTCATAGTCGCGCTGCGGCGTCTCCACCAGTGCGTTCCGCTCGGGCCGCGGCAGGCCGGCGCCGTCGAGCAGGCCCAGAAACTTCTGCTCCAGCTCGCTCCGCGTGATGCGGGCGCCGGCCAGGACGAGCTCCCTCAGTACCGCGGTTCCTCGACGTCCCGGATAGCGCGCGAGCAGTTCCGCCAGCGAGAGCCGGTCCCACAGGCGCCGAACCTGCGCCTGCCCGATCACGCCCTCGAGCTCGTGCGGCTGCAGGTCGCCGGCCAGATCGAAGATCGTGCGGTGCGGGCTGGTGACCGGAATGCCGTCGACCGTCGTCACCTCATCGCCGCGTAGCAGGGCGCGGTGGGCCCGTATCCCGCTTCGCCGGCCGAGCTTCCTCGGCACGGTGATCTCCACCCGGCCGCCCGAGGCGCCGCGCATACCCCACAGCGCCGCGGCGGAGCGGTGACTCAGAACCGCGCCGGGGCCTCCGGCGAAAACAGCCGCCATGAAGAAGGCGTTGCGCGTCATGAGCTCGCGCGGGACGATCGAGAGAACGCCGCGATGGACACGTGCAGCCGTCCGAGCCGCAGCCGGTAGTCGATCGACGTTGCCCCGAGCCCGATCTCGACGAGCTGCGCCCGGGTCGAAATGCCCGTGTTGCGTCCGAACGAGCTGCGCGAGCCTCGACCTCGCGTTCGCTGATCGAGATCGAGGGGAAGGTTTGCCTGAACTATTCGAGGTCAACTTTCCTCTCGCCGCCCATGCCGCCATGATGCGCGGTGGCGTGTTACGCGTGGGTGACGAGGGTTACGGGGGTGCGACGGCTTGGTGAAGATCGGCCTGGTCGCCGTTGCGATGGCCTTCGCGCAGGCGCAGCCCGTGGAGGAGCCAGCGCGGTTCCGGGTCGCCGCGAGCGGCGATTTCCTCATCCACACGCCCGTGGCCGCCCGGGCGCGGGCGCTCGGCGGAGGGTCGCGCTACGACTTCGCGCCGATGTTCGATCCGGTGCGGCGTCACATCGAGGGCGCGGACCTGGCCATCTGCCACGTGGAGACCCCCCTGGTGCCCGGCACCCCCACCGGGTATCCGGTGTTTCGCACACCGCCCGCGCTCGCGGGTTCCGTCAAAAGGGTGGGATGGGACGTGTGCAGCACAGCGTCGAACCACTCGCTCGACGCCGGCGAGTACGGGATCCGCACCACGCTGCGAGCCCTCGACCGGGCGCAGCTCCCTCACCACGGCACGGCCCGCTCGCCCGCCGAGCGGCGCCGGGCGGCGGTCGTGGACGTGAAGGGAGTGAAGGTCGCCTTCCTGGCCTACACCGCGATCTCGAACGGCCAGGCCGTGCCGAACCCGTGGAACCTCAACTGGGCGACGGCCAAGCAGATCCTCGCCGACGCGACACGAGCCAAGGGCAACGGGGCTGATGCGGTGATCCTGAACCTGCACTGGGGCAACGAGTATCAGCACGCGATCTCTCCCTCACAGCTGTCTTTGGCGAGGACCCTCACCCGGTCGCCGAACGTCACCGCCATCGTCGGCCAGCACGCCCATGTGGTGCAGCCGATAAGACGCATCAACGGCAAGCCGGTGGTCTTCGGCGAGGGCAACCTCGTGTCCAACCAGAACGCCGCCTGCTGCCCGGCGGCGTCCCAGGACGGGCTGATCGCGCTGATCGACTTCGTGGCCAACCCCGGCGAGCCCGTGAAGGCGGAACGGATCCGCTACGTGCCCACCTACGTGAGCCAACCCGAGTACAGCGTGCAACCGGCGGCGCCGGGCTCCGTCTCCTGGAACCGCACCGTGAGCGTGGCCGGGCGCCGGCAGGGCATCCGGCCCCTGCGCTGAGGAACGCCGGGCGCCATGGACCAGGAAGCCCGCCTCCGTCGCCGCGAGGAGGCACGGGCGCGCATAAGGCGCCGGCGCCTCACCGCCGCGGCGGTCCTCGTCACCCTGATTGCCGCCGTTACGGCGGTGGTGGTCCTCGCCGGCTCGGGCTCAAACACGAGCGACCCGGGCACCGACCCCGAAGACCGCGAGGCCGAAGCGCTCCCCGAAGAGCCGGTGAAGCTCACCATCGCCGCCAGCGGCGACCTGCTGATCCACAGCCCGGTGTTCTTCCAGGCGCTGGCCAACGGCGGCGGCGAGCGCTACGAGTTCCGCCCGATGTTGCGGCAGGTCCGCCAGATCGTGCGCGGGGCCGACCTGGGGATCTGCCATCTGGAGGAGCCACTCACGAACGGCGCTCCGAGCGGCGAGCCGACCTTCAGGGCACCGGCATCGCTGGCGAACACCATCCGCTGGGTGGGCTGGGACGCCTGCAGCACGGCGTCGAACCATTCCTACGACGGCGCCGAGGAGGGCATCGCCTTCACGATCCGCCGGCTGAACCGCGCCGGCATCGGCCATTCGGGGACCAACCTGCGCCCGCGCGCGCCGCGCGCCGCGATGATGGAGGCACGTGGCGTGAAGGTCGCGCTGCTCGCCTACTCGACCCAGATCATCGGCATGGCCGAGCGCCCGGGCGACTGGCGGCTCAACATGGCCGAGCCGAAGCGCATGCTGGCCGACGCGCGCGCGGCACGCGAGGCCGGCGCGGCGGTGGTGATCGTGTCGCTGCATTGGGGCGAGGAGTACATGCATGCCCCGAGCGCACTGCAGCGCCGGCTGGCCCGCCTCCTCACGCGCTCCCCTGACGTGACCGCTGTCATCGGTCAGCACGTGCACGTGGTGCAGCCGATCCGCAAGGTCAACGGCAAGCCGGTGGTGTACGGCGAGGGCAACCTGCTCTCCAACCAGACGGCAGCCTGCTGCCCGCCGGAGTCGCAGGACGGGATGGTCGTGGTGCTGGAGGTCGAGGCGGGGCCGGAGGGCGCGCGAGTCGAGCGCGTGCGCTACGTGCCCACCTGGGTCCAGCATCCCGGCTACGAGGTGATCCGCGCCACCGGCGAGTCGCGCCGGCGCACGATCGGCTACGCCGGCCGCGCGTCCTGGCTTCAGCCCCTCTCCGCCCGTTAGGGTCCCGCGCCATGCAGATTCGCGCCGCCGTTCTCGAGGAGTTCGCCCAGCCGCTCGTGATCCAGGACGTGGATCTGGACGGCCCGGGACCCGGCGAGGTGCTGGTGCGCCTCAAGGCCTGCGGCGTCTGCCACACCGATCTCTACACCGCCAGCGGCGCCGACCCGTCGGGCTACGCGCCCACCGTTCTCGGCCACGAGGGCGCGGGCGTGGTGGAGGAGATCGGGGAGGGCGTGACCAGCCTCGCGCCCGGCGACCACGTGGTCACGCTCTTCTCGCCCCAGTGCCGCGAGTGCGTCCACTGCGTGAGCGACAAGACCAACATCTGCCTGGCCATCCGCGACGAGCAGAACCAGGGTCACCTGCCCGGACGGCACCACCCGCCTGCACCGGGGCGACGAGCGCGTTCGCCACTTCATGGGCACGAGCAGCTTCGCCGAGGCGACCGTGATGCCGGAAATCGCCCTGGCCAAGGTCGATCCCGACGCGCCGCTCGACGTGATCTGCACGCTGGCCTGCGGCGCCACCACCGGCATCGGGGCTGCCCTCTACATCGCCAAGGTCGAGCCCGGGTCCACCTGCGTGGTCTTCGGAGCCGGCCTGGTGGGCCTGGGCGCCGTGGCGGGCTGCCGCCTGGCCGGGGCCGAGCGCATCGTGGCGGTCGACCTGTCCGAGGAGCGTCTCGAGCACGCCACCCGGCAGGGGGCCACCGAGACGCTCATCGGCGGCCCCGACACGGTCGACAAGATCCTCGAGATGACGGGCGGCTTCGGGGCCGACTACACCTTCGAGGCCACCGGGCTCGTGGGCGTGATGCGCCAAGCCGTGGAGTCGGCGCGCATGGGCTGGGGGCTGTGCACCATCGCCGGGGTGGCCGGCAAGGGTGAGGTGCTCGAGGTGGTGCCGCGCTTCCTCATCACCGGACGCCGCATCGCGGGCGCCTCGTACGGCGGCGCCAAGGGACGAGACCGCGTGCCCGAGCTGGTGGACCTATACACCGCCGGCGACCTCGACCTGGAGTCGCTCGTGACCCGCCGCGTGGAGCTCGACGAGGTCAACGACGCCTTCGAGGCCATGGAACGCCAGGACGGCATCCGCACGGTCATCACCTACTGAGCGGCCGAGCCGCGCGCGGCGCGCTGGCGGCGGAGCTCGCCCACCAGCGCCTTCTGGTGGAGCGCGGCGATCAACTCGTTGAGCGGCTCGAGGCCGGCGGCGATCAGGTCGGTGGCCCGATCGGGCTCGAGCTCTCCGGCCAGCCGGTCCATCAGCACCTGGACCTCCTCCTTCACCAGCTCCTCGAGCGCGCGCTTGTAGCGCAGCGTGTCGTAGACGGTGAAGCCGATGCGCTCGTCGTAGCCGCCGGCCCGAAAGCGGCTGATGGCCTCCACGATCTCCACGTCGCGTGGCCCGTAGCCCCGTGAGTTCGGGGTGATGACCTCGAGCTCGCTCAGCCGCTCGAGCACCTCTTGCGGTATCTCGTAGCGACGGCGAAGCTCGGCCGCGGATACGCGCGCCTGCTCACCGGCCAGCGCCCGGTCGAGGATGCGGTCCTCGAGCTCCACCAGAGCGCGGGCGCGCTCGGGATCGTCGTCGAGCATCGACTTGATCACCCTGAGCGGCATGAAGCGCTCCTCCTGGAGCTGCTTGATCAGCTTGATGCGCTCGACGTAGTCGGTTGGGTAGTAGGCCATGTTGCGCGACGTCTTGACCACGTCGGAGCCGCCACCGAGGAGCCCTTCACGGAGATAGTGCTTGATGGTGCCGGCGCTCACGCCGCTCGCCTCCGAGAGTTCCTTCATCTTCAGGAGGCCGTTCTGGCTCACGCCACCACCCCGTCCCGCTCGAGCCCGTCGATCTCGTGGCCGGCCAGGCCCAGGCCGCCCAGCACCTCGCGGGTGTGCTCCCCGAGCGCGGGGCCCGGACCGGCGGGCGCGCCGGGCGTGCGCGACAGCTTGACCGGCACACCGAGAAGGCGCACCCCGTCGGCGCCGGGCTGCTCGATCTCCACCACCATCTCCCGGGCACGCACCAGCTCGGAGTCGAGCGCCTCGCCCAGCTCGAGCACCGGCTCGAGGCAGCAGTCGTGCTGCTCGGCGAACTCGTGCCACTGGGCGCGCGTGCGCTCCAGGAAGATCGCCTCCACCTCGGAGTGGGCTTCGGACGCGGGGCGCTCGAACTGCCGCTCGATCAGGTCCTCGCGGCCCACCCCTCGGCACCAGGCCTGCCAGAACTTGGGCTCGAGCGCGCCCAGCGTGATCCAGCCGTCGGCGCAGGCGTAGGGGCGGTAACAGATCAGCCGTCCACTCAGTTCGTTGTCGCCGCGCTGCGGCACCTGGCCGTCGCACAGGTACTTGGCCGCCACCATGGCGAGCCACGACAACGAGCCGTCGAACATCGACACGTCCACCAGCTGGCCCTCACCCGACTGCTCGCGCTCGCGCAGCGCCGCCAGGATCCCGAAGGCCGCCATCAGCGCGCCCCCGCCCAGGTCCGCGATCTGGCCGGCGGACTGCACCGGAGGGCCGCCGGCGTCGCCGGTGAGTCCCAGGAGGCCGTTGAGACCGAGGTAGTTCATGTCGTGGCCGGAGCGCGCGGTGTACGGACCGTCGCGGCCGTAGCCCGAGATGGCGCAGTAGACGAGGCCGGGGTTCTCCTCGCGCAGGCGCTCGTAGCCCACCCCCAGGCGCTCCATCACGCCCGGGCGAAAGGACTCGAGTAGAACGTCGTGCTCGGCCACCAGTCGCAGCAGCAGTTCGCGCCCGCGCTCCTCCTTGAGGTTGATCCTCACCGAGCGCTTGCCCCGGTTGAGCGAGAGGAACAGTGCCGACTTGGCCGAGTCGTCGGCGCCCTCGTGGTAGGGCGGCGACCAGCGCACGTAGTCGCCCATCCCGGTGTCCTCGACCTTGAGCACCTCGGCGCCGAAGTCCGCCATGAGCAGCGAGCAGAACCCGCCGGGCAGGAGCCGGGAGAGGTCGAGCACCCGGATGCCGCTGAGGGCGCTCACGTCGTCGGCTGGCGCGCCGGCGCGGCCAGCAGCTCGCGCGCCTCCGCCACCGTGGCCGCGCGCCGGCCCGTGTCCTCCACCATGCGCCGGGCACGCGCGATCAGCTCACCGTTGGAGCGCGCCATCTCCCCGTCGGGGAGGTAGAAGTTGTCCTCCACCCCCACGCGCACGTTGCCGCCCAGTGCGGCCGCCGCGGCCACGAGACGCCACTGGTCGCGGCTGATCCCGATCACGCCCCAGTTGTTGGGGCCCTCGGGCCCGCCCGGAATCTGGTCCGCCATGTGAGCGAGGTTGCGGGGATTGGGTCGCACCCCGCCGGTCACGCCCATCACGCACGACACCTGCAGCGGCTCGGACAGCAGCCCCATGTCGATCAGCGGGTCGAGGTTGGCCACGTGCCCGGTGTCGAAGCATTCGTGCTCGGGCCGGATGCCGAGCTCGTTCATGGCACCCAGGAACTCGATGATGGTGTCGAACGAGTTTTCGAACACCGTCTTGAAGACGAAGTCCTTACGGCTCTTCGAGTACTTCGCGTAGTTCATCGAGCTCATGTTCAGAGCCGCCACGTCGGGACGCAGCTCACGTAGGTAGGCGAGCCGCTTCTCGACCGGAACGCCGATGGCGCCGGTGGAGTAGTTGACGATCACGTCGTCCACCGCGTTGCGGATGGCCTCGGTGATGGCCCGGAAGTCGTCGATCTCGTAGCTCGGCACCCCCTCCGGGGTGCGAGCGTGGATGTGGATCATCGAGCAACCCTCGTCCACGGCCCGGCGGGCCTCCTCCGCGTACTCCTCCGGCGTGTACGGGATCGCCGGGCACTGCTCGCGGTTGGCCACCGCGCCCGAGATCGAGCACGTGATCACGCAGGGATCGGAGAAGCGGCTCATCAGCGCCTCAGTGGCTTGATGTCGACTCCGGCCGCAGAGTCCTCGATCAGCTGGTTGAGGCGACGCTCGCGCGTCTCCTCGCGCTTGGCGCTGAGCACCCAGTGGCTCGCGGTGCGGCGGTACCAGGGCGGCCTTCGGTCCCAGTACTCGGCCGCCGCGGCGTTCGCGCGCAGGCGCTCCTCGTACTCCGCCGAGAGCGTGGCGTCCTGACCCTCCTCGAAGGAGTACACGCCGGTCCTGGCGTCGGTGCGAGCCTCGAAGGCGCTGCGGCCCGCCTCGGCGACGAGGCCCTCGGCCTCCAGCCGCGCCATCTTCTCCACGTTGACCTTGCTCCAGTTGCTGCCCGGCCGGCGCGGGGTGAAGCGCTGCACGTGGCGCTCGTCGTCGAGGCGACGCATCACGCCGTCGATCCACCCGAAGCAGAGGGCCTGGTCCACCGCCTGCGACCACGTCATCGTCTGCTTGCCCGTGTGCTTCTTGTACATGCCCACGAGCACCTCGGGCTCGGAGTCGTGGTTGGCCTCAAGCCAGGCGTAGAAGGCCTCGGGGCCGTCGAAGAAGATGGCCTCGGACTCGAGCAGCTTCACGCTCAGACCGGCATCACCCCGTGCTTCTTCCACGGTCGCTCCACGCGCTTGGTCGCGGCCATCTCCAGAGCGCGGATCACGGTGGGCCGCGTCTCGCGCGGGTCGATCACGTCGTCGATCATCGCGTTGCCGGCGGCGATGTAGGGATCGATCGTCTTGCGGATGCCCTCGATCATCTCCGCCCGCGTGGCGTCCGGATCCTCGCTGGCCTCGATCTGCTTGCGGAAGATGATGTTCACCGCGCCCTCCGGCCCCATCACCGAGATCTCGGCCGAGGGCCAGGCCACGATCAGGTCCGGCTCGTAGGCCTTGCCGCACATCACGTAGTAGCCCGCGCCGTAGGCCTTGCGCACCACCACGGTGACCTTCGGGACGGTGGCGCGCGAGACCGCGTAGAGCATCTTGGCCCCGTGGCGGATGATGCCCGCCCGCTCGACCTTCGTGCCGACCATGAAGCCCGGCACGTCCATCAGGAACAGCAGCGGAATCCCGTAGGCGTCGCACAGGTTGATGAAGCGGGCCGCCTTGTCGGCCGAGTCGTTCTCGAGGATGCCGCCCAGGTGCTTGGGCTGGTTGGCGACGATGCCCACCGGGCGGCCGCCCATGCGGGCGAGGCAGGTGATGATCGTGCGGGCGAAGCGCGGCTTGAGATCGAACCACTCGCCGTCGTCGGTGATCCGCCGGATCAGCTCGTACATGTCGTAGGGGTGGCGCGGGGAGTCGGGCAGGATGTCGAGCAGCTCTTCGTCCATCCGCTCGACCGGGTCGGCGCTCTCGCGCCGCGGCGGCGGCTGCTCGCTGTTGGAGGGCATGAACGACAGGTACGAGCGCACCGCGTCGATGCACTCCTCGTCAGAGGCCACCTCGAGGTCGCCCACCCCCGACACCCGCGTGTGGATCCGTGAGCCGCCGAGCTCCTCCTGGGTCACGTCCTCACCGGTGACCGCCTTGGTGAGATGAGGGCCGGCCAGCGCCATGCTGCCGCGGCCCTTGACCATGGGCACGAAGTCGGCCAGCCCCGGGATGTAGGCGGTGCCCGCCGCGCATGGGCCCATGAGCGCCGCCACCTGGGGCACCACCCCGCTCATCACGACCTCCTCGCGGAAGAGATGGCCGGAGCCCGCGAACAGCGAGCCCGAGGCCTCCTGAATGCGCGCGCCCGCGGAGTCGAGCAGCCAGATCAGCGGGATCCGCTTCGAGAGCGCCAGCTCGCGCAGCCGCGTGACCTTCAGCTCGCCGGTCATCCCCATCGAGCCGGCCATGACGGTGAAGTCGTAGGCCGCCACGGCCACCAGGCGGCCGTCGACCTTTCCGTATCCCGTGATCACGCCGTCGGCCGGAGCCTCGCGGCCCTCCATGGCGCGCTGCGAGAAATGCGGGCGCCCGTGGAGGCCGAGCTCGGTGAACGTCCCCTCGTCGATCAGGAGGGCGAGGCGCTCCCGTGCGGTCAGCTTGTCGCGCTCGTGCTGCTGGGCGATCTTCTCCTCCCCGCCGCCGAGCCGGGCCCGCTCGCGGCGCTCCCGCAGGTCGTCCACGAGCGAGCGGAGCGAGGGGCGGGCGATGAGGGTGTCTGCGGCTGCGCGTTCGGTGGTCGCCATACGAGGTACGAAGTAGAAAGCTCTACTTCCTACTTCTACTGATCGGCGGCGAGGTGGTCAAGCAGCGGCTTGAGCACGTGCATGGCCGTCGCCACGGCCTCGGCCCGCTCCGGCTCCGCCTCGGGAAGCTCGATCGCCGTGACCTCGACGCCCACCAGCTCGCAGTCCTCGAGCACCGATTCGAGCAGATCCAGGAGGCGGTCGGGACGAAGGCCTCCGGGAGCGGGGACGGCGGCCGGGAACTGCTCCGGGTCGATCACGTCGAGATCGAGATGGATGAACACCGGGGCCGAGCTCAACGCGTTCTTGACCGCCACGAGCGTCTCGATCGTGCTCGCGCCGATCACCGTGGCCGGCCCGCCTTCGAGCAGCTCGCGCTCGGAGGCATCGAGGTCGCGGACTCCGGCCAGCACCACGCGCTCGGGCGCCACGGTGTCGCCCAGGCCGGCGTCCCACACGCCGCACGCGCCAGCCAGGCACATGCCGCCGAGATAGCCGCTGCCCGTGGTGTCCGGAGTGTTGTAGTCGCCGTGCGCGTCGAGCCACAGCACGCGCGCCTCCGGGCGGTTGCGCAGCGCCGCGGGCAACGTGGTGAGCGCCACCGAGCAGTCGGCCGCCAGCATCACCGGCGTGTTGCCGCCGGTGAGGGCGTCGTCGATCTGGCCGCCCGCCTCGAGCAGGCAGCCCCGGGATTCGCGCAGGTCGTCCTCGAAGCGGGTCTCCCTGACCTCGGCTCCATCGCCGATCGACCGCGGCTCCACGCCGAGCGCCTCGCCCACGAGGGGAGCGAGCGCCTCCACGCCTCCGGGGGCTCCCGGAAAGCGGTCGGCCGTCCGGCAGCGCATGGCGATCAGCGATGCGGCCAACGGATCAGCGCCCCGTCCATTCGGGCTCGCGCTTCTCGAAGAAGGCCCGAACGCCCTCCTGGATGTCGTCGGTGGTGAAGGCGAGCGAGAGCTGCGAGCGCAGGTGATCGAGCGCGTCCTCGAAGGGCATGTCCAGCTGCCGGTACATGGCGTCCTTGCCGAGCTTCATCAGCACCGGTGACTTGCCAGCCAGCTTGACCGCCCACTCGTCCACGGCGGCGTCGAAGTCCTCGGCCGCCACCACCCGGTTGACGATGCCGGCCTCGCGCGCCTCCTCGGCCGAGATGCGCTCTCCCAGCAGCAGCAGCTCGTTGGTCTTCTTGCGCGGAACGTTGCGGTAGATCAGCGCCATGATCATGAAGGGGAACACCCCCACGTTGATCTCGGGCGTGCCGAAGGTGGCTCCCTCGCGGGCCACGATCAGGTCGCAGGCCAGGGCCACGCCGAGGGCGCCGGCCAGCACGTGGCCGTTGGCCGCGCAGATGGTGGGCTTCCCGAGCTGCATGATCGTCATGAACAGGCGCGGGAAGCGCTCGGTGCCGAAGTGCTTGTGGACCAAGGGCACCTCGGCGGCGAACTGGTCGAGGCTGCCGCCGGCGGAGAAAACCTTGTCGTGAGTGGAGGCCAGCACCACGCAGCGCACACTCTCATCGTCGCGCGCCGCCTCGAAGGCCGCGATCAGATCGGAGAGCAGCTGGTTCGAGAGGGCGTTGCGCGTGTCCGGCTGGTCGAGGGCGATCGTGGCCACGCCGTCGTCGCGCTGCTCGTACCTGATGGTCTCGTAGGCCACGCGCCGAGTTCTACTACGCGACCGGACGCCGCAGGCTTGCCCCTGCACGGCCGGCCGGGTACCTTCGTGCGCGACCGGTTCCTAGGAGGGCACCGATGTACAACACCATCGTCGTGGGCACCGACGGGTCCAGCACGGCCGCCATCGCCGTGGAGCGCGCGTGCGAGATCGCGCGCCTCACCGGTGCCCGGCTGCACGTGGTGAGCTCCTACCACCCGGTGCGCCCGCAGCTCGCCGGCCGCGCCCCGGCCGGGGAGTTCAACATCCCTCCGGACTTCCAGGCCGACGCGGTGCTGGGTGACGCCGCGAGCCGGCTGCGGGCAGAGGGCATCGAGGTGGAGGAGCATGCTCCCAAGGGCGATCCCGCCGACGCCCTCATCGACATCGCGCGCACCGAAGCGGCGGATCTGATCGTGCTCGGCAGCCTGGGCATGCAGGGAGCGCGGCGGGTGCTGGGCAGCGTGGGCAACAAGGTGTCCCACAACGCTCCCTGCGATCTACTGATCGTGCAGACGACCCGGACCTGAGGGCGGGACCCAGGCGGCGCTCATGTCCACCCGCTCCCCCCGAAAGGGCACGCCCTCGCGCTCGAGCAGCCGTCGCTGACGCTCCCCCTTGGCCAGCGTGCCGTCGGCTCGCACCACCCGTTGCCAAGGAACGCCGGGGTCGTGGCAGGCGGCCAGCACCGTGCCCGCGAAGCGCGGCGCCCCGGGAGACAGGTCGCCGTAAGTGGTGACGAAGCCTTCGGGAATCGAGCGCGCCCGCTCGAGCACCACGCCCGCGCGAGCCTCGTTCAAGGCGAAAGTCCGGCCACCGCTTCTTCGATCGGCGTATCGCCCTCGAGCAGGTCGAAGCTGACCCCGATCGTGTTCGGTGAGTCGAGCACGGCAACAAGCGTGGCGGCCACGTCGTCGCGCGTGACCGAGCCGGAGCCGATGTCGTTGCCGGCGCGGACGCGGCCGGTGGCGGGATCGCCGGTCAGGCCACCCGGGCGGACGACCGTGTAGTCGAGCTCGCTGCGGCGCAGCGCCTCGTCGGCCTCGCCCTTGGCCTCGTAGTAGGGACGCATGGCCTCCGAGCTGGACTCCACGCGGTCGGCGCCGAGGGCGCTCACGATCACGTAGCGCTTGATCCCCAGCTTCTCCGCGGCCGCGATGAGCTTGAGCGCCGCACCCAGGTCCACGGTCTTCTTGCGTGCCGCCCCGCTCCCCGGGCCGGCGCCCGCCGCGAAGACCACGGCGTCTGCTCCCTCCACCCAGGAGTCGAGGTCCGTCTCGACCTCCATGTCGCAGATCACCGGCTCGGCGCCCGCCGCCTCGAGGTCCGCCGCGTGCTCGGGGTTGCGGATCAGCCCGCGCGCCCGGTCACCGCGCTCGGCCAAGAGACGCAGCAGCCTCAGCCCGATCTGCCCGTGTCCTCCTGCCACCACCACGTCCATGCGGCCGCTCAGCTTACGCCTCGTAACAGGGACCGGCGATCCCCAGCGCCTCGAGCAGGTAGAGCCACACCTCGCTGCGCGTGGGGAACGGGGCGATCGCGTGGAACAGACGCTGGAGCGGCACCTCGCCGACGACGGCCACGGTGGCCGCCTGGACGAACTCGGCCACCTCCGGGCCGGTGAAGGTGGCCCCGACGATGACCTGGCGGTCCTCGTCCACCACCAGACGGGTGGTGCCGGGCGTGTCGTCGCGCCCGTAGAAGGTGGCGCCGGCGTTGCCCTGGGTCGGGACGTCGACCGCGCGAACGTTGAGACCGGCCTCCTCCGCCGCGGCGAGCGTGTAGCCCACCGCCGCCAGCTGCGGATCGGTGAAGATCACGCGCGGCGACCGCTGCCCGTCCACGAGCAGGCACGACGCCTCCTCCCCGAGGATCACGTCGGCGGCCACGCGGGCCTGGTACTTGCCCATGTGGGTAAGCAGGGCGCGGCCGTTGGCGTCACCGATGGCGTAGAGCCAGTCGCCGGCGGCGCGCATCGAGTCGTCGACCTCCACCGGCTTGCCCGGCTCGAGGCCGACCGTGTCGAGGCCGATGTCGTCGGTGTTGAGCTTGCGGCCGGTGGCCACGAGCAGCTCGTCGGCGGTCACCGATTCGCCGCCCTCGAGCTCCACCGTCACGGTGCCGTTCTCGGCTCTCACCGCGGCGGCATTGGTCTCCAGGCGAAGGTCTACGCCCTTTTCGCGCAGCGCATCGGCCACGAGCTCCGAGGCGAATTCCTCCTCGCGGGCGATCACCCGCGGGCCGCCCTCGATCAGCGTGACCTGCGAGCCGAGGCTGGTGTAGGCCTGGGCCATCTCGACTCCCACGACTCCGCCGCCGAGGACGGCCAGGCGATCCGGCACCTCCTTCGCGGTGGTGGCCTCGCGGTTGGTCCACGGCTCGGCCTCGCGCAGACCGTCGATGGGCGGGATGAAGGGGCTGCTGCCGGTGGAGATCACCACCGCGCGGCCGGCCACCAACACGTCGTCCCCCACCACCACCCGGCGTTCGCCGTCCAGACGCCCGGCGCCGCGGACGACCGTGCAGTTGCGCTCCTCGAGCCAGGGCACCATGCCCGAGTCGTCGAGGTCATGGGTGATCTCGTCGCGGCGCTTGAGCACCGCCTGGGCGTCGAGCTCGCCCGTCACGGCCTCGGCCACACCCGGGATGCGGCGGACCTCGGCCAGCAGCTCGCCGGGGCGCAGCATCGCCTTGGACGGCATACAGGCGTAGAAGGAGCACTCACCGCCGATCAGGTGCGACTCCACCACGGCCACGCTCAGGCCCTCCCCGCCCAAGCGGCCGGCACAGACCTCTCCCGCGGGACCGGCGCCCAGGATCACGACATCGAATTCACGCTCGCTCATGGCCTGAAGGTATCGCCCGCCTCGTCTTCGTTACACCTGTGGAAAGTAGGAAGTGCCACTGTTTACTTTTTCCGCGAGCCGCGCTAGCTTGCGGTCATGGCAACCGCAGACACGCTCCTCAAGCCCGACCACGGCGCCCGCCGCAAGCACTTCATCTTCACCGAGGAGCACGATCAGCTCCGCGAGTCCATCCGCTCGTTCGTCGCCAAGGAGCTCGCGCCCCACGCGGCCGAGTGGGAGGAGACCACCTTCCCCGACTCGGTGTTCCGGCGCATGGGCGAGCTCGGCTTCCTCGGTCTCTCCTACCCGGAGGAGTACGGCGGTCAGGGCGGCGACTACTTCGCCAACCTCGTACTGGCCGAGGAGATGGCGGGCGCCGGCTCCGGCGGGCTGGCCATGGGAGTGGCGGTGCACACCGACATGGCCACTCCTCCGGTGTTCCTGTTCGGCTCCGAGGAGCAGAAGCAGGAGTGGCTGGTGCCGGCGATCCGGGGCGAGAAGATCTCCTGCCTCGGGATCACCGAGCCGGACGCGGGCAGTGACGTGTCGGGAATCAAGACGCGTGCGGTGCGGGATGCCGACGAGTGGGTCATCAACGGCTCGAAGACCTACATCACCAACGGCCATCGCGCCGACTTCATCATCCTTGTGACGAAGACGGATCCCGACGCCGGCTACGACGGCTTCACGCTCTTCCTCGTGCCGATGGACACTCCGGGCGTGATCCGGGAGAAGCGGCTCGAGAAGCTTGGCATGCACGCGAGCGACACGGCGCTGCTCGCCTTCCAGGACGTGCGCGTCCCGGCCGACGCCATGCTGGGCGAGGAGGGCAAGGGCTTCTACCACATCATGTGGGAGCTGCAGGGCGAGCGACTGATCGGCGCGGCCGGCTGCGTGGCCGGCGCCCAGCGCTGCTTCGACAAGACCCTCGAGTACGCCACCGAGCGCACAGCCTTCGGCCGCCCGATCGGCAAGTTCCAGGCCATCCGCCACAAGTTCGCGGAGATGGCGACCAAGATCGAGGCGGGGCGCCAGATGGTCTACACCACGGCCTGGCGCTTCAACAACGGTGAGTACCCCGTGCGGGAGATCTCGATGGCCAAGCTCTACACCGCGCGCATGGCCTGCGAGGTGGTGGACGACTGCCTCCAGATTCACGGCGGCGCCGGCTACATGAAGGAGTACGGGATCGAGCGCGCCTGGCGCGACATGCGCCTCAACCGGATCGGCGCGGGCACCGACGAGGTGATGCTGGACGTGATCGGTCGCTCATACGGCTTGTAGGGCCCGCGCTCCGAGCCGAGCTCAGGCGCCCGCCGGGCTCGGGCCGTCGCCGCGGCGCAGCTCGTCCAGCACACGCAGCAAGCCTTCGGTATTCGCCTGGATGCCGTGACGAATGTCGATCAACTGCTCGCGTCCTTCACGCATGTCGAGCAGCATCTCTCGCGTAACCGCGCGATCGTTGGCGATCGCCGTCTCCTGCGCTGACGTTGCCCGCCGCTGCTCCGCACGGCTGGCTTCCAGCTCGACGAGCAGCCGCTGACGAGTGTCCTCGAGGTCGGCGCGGACATCTGCGTTCCCCGCCTTGAGCTCCTCGAGTAGCTGGTCCCTGATCTCGCGGAAGCGCTCGAGGAGTGGACCTGCCGCCTCATCGTCCATCGGGCTCATTGTTTCAGGGCGACCCGCGCGAAACAGCCCGCTTGCGCGACAGTTCTGTGACGCATGGGCATCAGGATCGCGATCAACCGCGCGCGCCGGCTCGACCTGGGCGCTGAGAACGGCCACAACCGCTGGCACCCCGAGCTCGCGCCGGTCGCGGCGATCGAACCGGGCGAGGAGGTGACCTTCGAGGTGCGCGACTCTCGCGACCGCGTGATCGGGCCCGACTCGACCCACGACGACCTGCTCGAGGTGCCGCCGCTCGCGCACCCTCTCACCGGGCCGCTCGAGGTCCGAGGCGCGGCGCCCGGCGACGTGCTCGAGATCGACATCCTCGGATACGAGACCGACGACTTCGGCTGGACGGCGATCTGGCCGGGATCGGGCTTTCTCGGCGACCTGTTCGAGCGCCCCTTCCTAGCCCGCTGGGAGATCGCGGAGGGAGTGGCGCGCTCGGGCGAGCTCCCCGGCTTGGCCGTGGCCGCCGGCGTGCACGCCGGCACGATCGGGGTGGCACCTTCGCTCGACCTGTACCAGCGTGCACTCGCCCGTGAGCAGGCGCTCGCCGATCGAGGTGGCTCGGCCGCCCTGCCCGACCCCGGCCACGCCTGGCCGCCCGCGGCGGCGGACGGCCTACGGACCTACCCGCCGCGCGAGAACGGCGGCAACATGGACATCCGCGACCTGGGACCGGGAGCCCGCCTGTGGCTGCCGGTTCTCGTGCCCGGCGCCCTGCTGTCGGTGGGCGACCTTCACTTCGCCCAGGGCGACGGCGAGGTCTGCATCTCAGCGATCGAGACGGGAGGCACGGCCACCCTGCGCGTCGGCCTGCGGGCCGACGGCTGGCGCCCCCGGTTCCCCTGCTACCAGGCGCCGCCCCGCCCACCGCGCGAGGTGTTCGCCACCACCGGCATTCCGCTTGCCGACGACGGTACGCAGGGCGACCTGGACCTCAACCTGGCCACCCGTCGCGCCCTGTTGGAGCTGCTCGGTTGGCTCGAGCATGAGCGTGGGCTCGCCCGCGAGCAGGCCTACATCCTGATGAGCGTGGCGGCCGAGCTGCGCGTGTCGGAGCTCGTCGACGCGCCGAACGCCATAGTGTCGGCCGCGCTGCCGCTGGACGTGTTCGAATGAGCGACTTCACCAAGACCATCACCGAGGCCTACGCCGCCGAGGGCGCGACCATCGACCTCGGCCGCGGCGTGCACGAGGACAGCCTCGACTCAGAGGCGGTGGTGCAGGTGCCGCTGCGCATGATGAACCGCCACGGCCTGGTGGCCGGCGCAACGGGCACCGGCAAGACGATCACCCTCCAGGTCCTGGCCGAGCAGCTCTCGGCCGCCGGAGTGTCGGTGTTCGCCGCCGACGTGAAGGGGGACGTGTCAGGCGTGAGTGTGCCGGGGGAGCCCGGCGGACCGGCCGAGAAGCGGATGGGCGAGCTCGGCCTGCCCTTCGCGCCGGCCGGCTTCCCCGTCGAGTACCTGTCCCTGGGCGGCATCGGCCCCGGGGTGCCTGTGCGGGCGACGGTCTCCGACTTCGGGCCGCAGCTGCTGGCCAAGGTGCTCGAGGCCAACGAGACGCAGGAGCAGAGCCTCGGTCTCGTCTTCCACTACGCCGACCAGAAGGGCCTGCCGCTGCTCGACCTCGCCGATCTGCGCGCGCTCCTCACCTTCCTCGAATCGGACGAGGGCAAGGCCGAGCTCGAGGGCATCGGCGGCCTCGCCTCTTCCACCGTCGGTGTCCTGTTGCGCAGCCTCGTGGGGCTCGAGACCGGTGGTGGCACGGAGTTCTTCGGGGAGCCGCAGCTCGATATCGCCGACCTGCTGCGCACCGCGCCGGACGGGCGCGGGATCATCTCCTGTCTCGAGCTGCCGGCGGTCCAGGACCGTCCGCGGCTGTTCTCCACGGCGCTCATGTGGCTGCTGGCCGAGCTGTTCGAGCAGCTCCCGGAGGCCGGCGATCTCGACCAGCCCAAGCTGGTGTTCTTCTTCGACGAGGCTCATCTCCTGTTCAACGGCGCCACCAAGGCCTTCCTCGAATCGGTCACGCAGACCGTGCGCCTGATCAGGTCGAAGGGCGTCGGTGTCTTCTTCGTCACCCAGGTACCCGACGACGTCCCGGGGTCGGTGCTCGGCCAGCTCGGCAACCGGGTGCAGCACGCGCTGCGGGCCTTCACTCCGGACGACGCCAAGCACCTCAAGGCCGCGGCCTCCACCTATCCGACCTCGGACTTCTACGACGTCGAGGAGCTGCTCACGCAGATGGGCATCGGCGAGGCGGCGGTCACGATCCTGTCCGAGGACGGAGTGCCCACGCCCGTCGTGCACACGCGCCTGCGCGCACCGGCCTCGCGCATGGGGCCCGCGGACGACGTGGAGGGCGCGGCCAAGGCCTCGCCCCTGTTCGCCAAGTACGGAACCCGTGAGGAGAACGAAAGCGCGCGGGAGAAGCTGGCCGCGCGCTTGGAGGAGCCGGAGCCCGCTGCGAAGGCACCCGCGCCGGACGCGCCGGCCCCGGCTCGCCGAAAGTCGCGCGCCACGAAGAAGCAGAAGGAAACGGCAACGGCCACAGCGGGGGGCGCCGAGGCGCTGGGCAAGTTCCTGAACTCGCGCGAGGGCAAGTCGCTTCAGAAGAAGGTGATGCGCGGCATGTTCGGCATGCTGCGCAAGAGCCTGTGACGGGCTCCGCGCTGGCCCCCGAGCGGGCCGTCTCGGCACGTCCCCTGCCGCCCTTCACGGAGAACCACGAACCGCTGCGCGCGGAGATCCGCCGCTTCGTGGCCGACGAGTTGCGGCCCCACGCCGCGACGTGGGAGGCCGAGGGCTGGTTTCCCAACGAGGTGTTCACGAGCATGGCCGGTCACGGGCTGCTCGGGCTCAAGTACCCCGTCGAGTACGGGGGCCGCGGGCTCGGCTACGCCGAGGACGCGGTGCTCACCCAGGAGCTCTCGCGCTGTGGTTCGGGCGGCCTGGCCGCGGGCATCGGCGCGCACATCGGCATCGCCACGCCGCCGATCTGGAAGTTCGGCACCGAGGACCAGAAGCAGCGTTTCCTCGCGCCCGCGATTCGGGGAGAGCGAATCGCCGCGCTCGGCATCACCGAGCCGGGCGCGGGCTCCGACGTGGCCGGCCTCCGTACGTTCGCCCGCCGGGTGGACGGCGGCTACGTCGTGAACGGTGCCAAGACCTACATCACGAACGGGGTACGCGCCGACTTCGTGGTCACGGCCGTCAAGACCACCGAGGAGGGCGGGCACCAGGGCATCTCCTTCCTCGTGATCGAGCGTGACAGCGAGGGCTTCTCGGTCGCCGGCAAGCTGGAGAAGCTCGGCTGGCACGCGTCCGACACGGGCGAGCTGAGCTTCGAGGACGTATTCGTGCCGGAGGAGAACCTGCTCGGAGAGGAGAACCGCGGCTTCTACCTGATCATGGCCAACTTCCAGTGGGAGCGGCTGCTGATGGCCCTCGGCGCCGTGGGCTCGATGGAGTCCGTGCTGGAGCGGGTGCTCGCGGGGGCGCAGGGTCGTCCCGAGTTCCGGCAGACCGTGGCGGAGCTCGGGATCAAGCTCGAGTCCTCCCGCGCTCTGACCGGCTACGCGCTGTACCTGTTCGCCCAGGGACACGACGCCATACGCGAGGTCACCGAGGCCAAGCTGCTGTCCCAGCGCTCAGCGGTGGAGGTGGCCGAGGCCGCCTTCCGCATTCTGGACGGCGACCTTGAGATCGGCCGCGCGCTGCGCGATACGCGGCTGGGTCCGATCGGCGGCGGCACCGACGAGATCATGAAGGACATCCTCGGCAAGCTGATGGGGCTCTGAGGGCGTGGCCCGGCGATCGCGCTTCCCGCGTTGGGCCTCAGAGGCCATCCTCGTGGTGCTGGTGCTGGTCACCGGAGCGGTGGCGCTGTTCGGGGACGGCGAGGACGGCTACTGGACCGACCACCCCCTGCTCGCCTCGATCGTCTCGGGACTGCTCGTGCTTGCCCTGGCCGGCACGTTGGTGGAGCGCCTGCTGCGAACACGGGAGGAGCGGCGCTGGCGAGGCGTGGCCGCGCTGGCCTGCACCACCATCGCCGATGAGGTGACGCGCAGCGTCACGGCGACGCTCTACGCGCTGTGGCGCGACGCCGGCTACGAGGCCCCGCCGCGCGACGACCCGCTGCCCGAGCTCGTGCCGGAGCGGCTGCTGCCCGAGTGGGAGGTGCGGGCGATCCCGGAGGGTCGCGAGCAGGTGCCGGTCCTGGGTAGCGGGCAGGCGGTATCGGCCGGACCTGCGGGCACGCTGCCTCCCGGCCGACTGACCGAGCTCATGCGGGATACCGACTGGCGCCGCTGGGCCTGTCGGCACCTGCGCGAGCTGCACGCCGAGTCGCGTCCGGTGCTGGCCCAGTGGGCGCCGGTGATGCTGCCGCCGCAGGAGCCGCGCGACCTCCTGGACGACGCCGCGCTGGTGGTGGACCACCTGAGCTATCTGCGTGAGGACATCCTGACCGAGCGTCTTGCGGACGAGCCCGAGGAGCTCGAGCGGCGCTGGCTGGCTCTCGACGTGCAGGCCCGCGTTCTGACCAATTCGCTCTGGAAGGAAGCGGGCGAGACCGACTGGTGCTTCGAGCTGCCGGACGATCCCGAAGCGGATCGATACCGGCTCTGGCGCGATCCCTACAAGCGCCCCGGCGGCTGACCGCGCGCCCGCGGGCTTCGCTCGTCGGGCCAGTGGCCGTGGTCGTCGAAGAAACGCCGGGCCGCCTCCTCACGATCGCGGTCCTTGTCGCCCTCCACCCCCATCCGGTAGAGCAGGTTGAGGAGGAGCACCGCGGTGGCGGCGCTGACGAACATCGCGCCGACCGTCACTCCGATCCTTCCCGACGTGGCCGCGACGATCGTGCCGGCGACGAAGAGCAGCAGCGGGATCCCGTAGCGAACGAAGTTGAGGACCACCCCAGGAAGGTAGGCCGCGGCGGCCCCCCGCACAAGCGGATCGTCATGATGCCTTCCTCTCGAAACCGAAACGCCCCCAGAGGAGACCGAAACAGTGGGAGTACTTGATGGCAAGGCGGCGATCGTCACGGGCTCGGCTCGCGGCATCGGCCGTGCCACCGCCGAGCTGCTGGCCCAGCAGGGCGCGCGGGTGCTGATCAACGACCTCGATGCCGACGCGGCCGAGCAGGCCTCGTCCGAGATCGATGGCGAGACCGCGGTGTTCGGCGGCGACCTCACCAAGGAGGGCGTGCCCGACCAGCTCGTCCAGAAGGCCGTCGACGAGTTCGGGCAGCTCGACATCATCGTCAACAACGCGGGCTACACGCGCGACGCCGTGGCCCACAAGATGACCGACGACGAGTTCCAGGCGATGCTCGACATCCACACGGTGGTCCCCTTCCGGGTGATCCGAGCCGCGGCGCCCCACCTGCGCGACCCCGCCAAACAGGAGCGCGACGAGGGCCGGGAGGTCTTTCGCAAGATCGTGAACGTCTCCTCGATCTCGGGGACGATGGGCAACGCCGGCCAGGCCAACTACTCGGCGGGCAAGGCCGCCGTGGTGGGCCTGACCAAGACACTGGCCAAGGAGTGGGGCCAGTTCAAGATCAACGTCAACGCCGTGGCCTTCGGCTTCGTCGAGACGCGTCTGACCGCCGCCAAGGAGTCGGACAACACGATGGTCAAGGACGGCGAGGAGATCCAGCTCGGCATCCCCGAGCAGATGCGGGCTATGGCGGCCATGATCATCCCGCTGGGCCGTCCGGCCACGCCCGAGGAAGCCGCCGGCCCGGTGTTCTTCCTCTGCACGCCGTGGGCCGACTACGTGCACGGCCAGGTGCTGAACGTGACCGGCGGTCAGTTCGGCGGGATGTACATCTAGACGCCGTCGGAATAAATCTCGGGCTGCGTGGTCCTCCACTGGGTCAACCCATGGAGGACCACGTGACCGCGATCATCGAGACACCCGAGAAGACCGACCAGCTCAAGGAGCTGGCCCTGCGCTCCATCCAGATCATGGAGGACGGGACCCTCGAAGACTTCGAGGAAGTGCTTCACGCCGACTTCCGCAACCACGAGGCCAAGGACGAGCCGCCGGCCGCGCGCGAGCGTGGCCCGGCCGGCGCCTACGCCACCGCGCTGTGGCTGCGCGACGCCTTCGGAGGGCTGCGCTGGGAGATTCACGAGGTGGTGGCCGAGGGCGACCTCGTCGCTGTTCACTGCACGATGTCCGGCCGCCACGTGAGGACCTTCGTCGGCTACGACGAGAACGCGCAGGTCAAGGAGGCGTTCCCGGCCACCGGCAAGGACTTTGCCACGACGCAGACCCACTGGCTGCGGATCGCCGACGGCCAGGTGATCGAGCACTGGGCCAACCGCGACGACCTCGGCACAGCGTTCCAGCTCGGCTGGGTGCCCCCCACCCCGCTGTACCTGCTGCGCTCGGCGATGGCCAAGCGGCGCGCGCGGCGCGCGGCGTAGAACGACGAGGGGCCGGCGCGTGCCGGCCCCTCGTTCGTGTGCCCGCTTCCCCCTAGCGCTGGTTCAGCGGCACCGCGATGCCGGTGACCACATGGCGCGACGAGAACGAGCCGCGGGCGTCCGCCCGACCCTGCAGCAGGTTGATCCCGTAGAAGCCGCTCCTGCCGTTGACGGTCAGGGACGCGAAGCCCTCGACGTGAACGGTGGTGCCGCCACGGATCGTGCTGTAGATGTCCGATCCGACCGACGCGCTCGTGTCCACACCGAGCTTGCCCGTGGGCACCAGCACTCCGGACGCGGCCGGCGACTGAATCACGGTCTGGTCGAGCGTCGAGTCGATGTCGAACAGAGTGGTGGCCGTGTTCGGGTCGGCGTCGTTGTTGGTGTACGCGGCGCCGGTCACACCGAGAGCCGTGGCCGGGGGCGGACCCGGGTTGGACAGAGTGGTGTTGGTAACGGTGTCGCCGTTGGCATCGACGTTGTCGGCCAGGTTCTGGCCGGTGTCCGAGATGATGCGCAGGCGGTCGACGGTGGGGTTGAAGTCCACCCCGAACGAGGTGCCGCTCAGCGGGACGTTCACGCGCGACTTCAGCACCGCGCGGCCGTTGTCGTCGTCGATGACGTACACGCCGCCCATGTTGCCGAGACCGTAAAGGTCACCGGTGGCGGGGCGGTAGTCGATGCCGACGAGCTTGGCGTCACCGTCTAGGCCCTTGATGCGGCCGATCGTGCGGGCGTCGCGGGGATCGTTCTCCGAGAAGCAGATGAGCTTGCCGCTGTCGGTCAGTCCGACCACGTCGAGGGCGCGCTTCGAGCGCTCACCGCAATCGTCCTCGTGCTTGTGCTTACCACCGTACGAGGCGTTGACCACGGGCACGGCGGCCACTATCAGCAGGGCCGCGGCCAGCAGCGCCATCAGGATCCTTCGGGGCATGGAGTCCTCCTGGGAGGGAGTCGGGGTACTTTGTCCCCTGACTTCGCGCGCCCGGTCTCAGAAGGTTCAGCGTGGCGTGGCCGAGTCGGCGGCTTGGCGCCTTGCCGCTCAGCGGGCCGGAGCCACTTCCCGGTCCGGGTTCCAGCTCAGCGCGTACTCGGGCTGGTCGATCTCGGCCCACAGGCTCGACAGCTTCAGCGGCCGGAAGGTGTCCCACATCACTGCGAGCTCGTCGGTGGACGTCTTGCCCAGCGCCTTCTCGACCGCTCCCGGCTGCGGACCGTGTGGCAGGCCAGAGGGGTGCAGCGTGATCGAGCCGACCCCGACGCCCTTGCGGGCCGCGTAGTCGCCGGCGGCGTAGAACATGACCTCCTCGGACTGGATGTTCGAGTGGTGGTAGGGCAGCGTGACCGCCTGGGGGTCCCAGTCGAGCATCCGCGGCGCGAAGGTGCAGATCACGAAGTTCGGGCCCTGGAAGGTCTGGTGCGCGGGTGGCGGCAGGTGAAAGCGGCCGGCGCGCGGCTCGAAGTCGTCGGCGTTGAAGGTGTAGGGGAAGACGTAGCCGTCCCAGCCCACGACGTCGAACGGATGGCGGTCGAGCAGGTAGTCCTGAAAGCCGTCGCGTACGCGGACGGTGACCGGGAACTCGCCGGCCTCGTCGTAGGTCTCGAGCTCGGCCGGCGGATGGAAGTCGCGCTGCGAGAAGGGCGCGTGCTCGAGCAGCTGGCCGTAGCGGTTGCGGTAACGGTTGGGCGTCTCGATCTCGCCCGGGGTGTGGAAGCAGAGCCAGAACTGCTCCTCGCCCTCGGGCAGCTCGAAGGAGTGCGTGGTCCCGCGGGGGATGACCAGGTAGTCGCGCTCGCGGAACGGCACTCGCCCGAACACGGACCGCAGCACGCCCGAGCCGCGGTGGACGTAGATGACCTCGTCACCCTCGCCGTTTCGGTAGAAGCCGTCGAGCTCGGCGGTGGGCTTGGCCAGCGACACCTCGATGTCGCCGTTCCACATCAGCAGGCGCCGGCTCGAGACTGGATCGCCCGCCGCCTCGACCGGGTTGGCGTCGGCCAGCCGGTGCACGTGGGTGTCCGGCACCCACTCCTCGCGCTCGATCGAACGGAACTCGCCCACGCTGTCGAGCCGGCACGGCGACTGGAGATGGAGCAGGATCGACTCGTTGCCCGAGAAGCCCTCGTAGCCCATGACCTCCTCGACGAGCAGAGGTGATGACACGCCGTTCCGCCGCACCTGCACATGGCGCTTGGCGGGGACGTCTCCTATGCGGGCGTAGCGCATGGCTAGAGGTTTCCTCTCCGCTCCTGCTCGCGCTCGATGGCCTCGAACAGAGCCTTGAAATTGCCCTCACCGAAGCCGCGGGCGCCGTGGCGCTCGATGATCTCGAAGAACACCGTGGGCCGGTCACCCGTGGGCTTGGTGAAGATCTGCAGCAGGTAGCCCTCGTCGTCGCGGTCCACGAGGATGCCGAGCCGGCGCAGATCCTCCACGTCCTCCTCGATCTCGCCGATGCGACCCGGAACGTCCTCGTAGTACGACTCGGGAATGGCCAGGAACTCAACGCCGCGCCCGCGCAGCTCGGTGACGCAGCGGACGATGTCACGCGTGGCCACCGCGATGTGCTGGGCACCGGCGCCGTTGTAGAAGTCGATGTACTCCTCGATCTGCGACTTGCGCTTGCCCTCGGCGGGCTCGTTGATCGGGAACTTCACCCGACCGTCGCCCGAGGTGACCACCTTCGACATCAGGGCCGAGTACTCGGTGGAGATGGCCTCGTCCGAGAAGTGCAGCATCTCGGTCATGCCGAAGACGCGCTCGTAGTAGGCCACCCATTCCTCCATGTGGCCGAGCTCGACGTTGCCGACGATGTGGTCGATGCCCATCAGCAGCATGTCGTCCGGATCGCGGGGGGCCTCGCCGCGCCGCTCGTAGCCGGGCAGGAAGGCGCCCGCGTAGCCGTCGCGCTGGACGAACAGATGCAGCGTGTCGCCGTAGGTCTCGATGGCGGAGACCTGGACGCGCCCGTGATCGTCCTCCTCCCAGTGCGGGGTGACCACGCCGCGCGCCCCGTGCGCGACGGCGTGCTCGTAGGCCGCCGCGGCATCGGGCACGCTCAGGGCGATCTTGTGCACACCGTCGCCGTGGTGGGCGTGGTGCTCGGCGATCTCGTCGCCGCCCTGGAGAGTGCCGGTGAGCACCAGCCGGATGCGGCCCTGCTCGAGGACGTGCGACACGCGCTCGCGGCTGCCCGTCTCCAGGCCGCGGTACGCCGTCTCGGTGAAGCCGAACGCGTGGGTGAAGTAGTAGGCGGCCTGAGCGGCGTTGCCGACGTAGAACTCGACGTGATCGATGCCGTGGAGCGGCATCTTGTCGTGCTCGGGGACCGGCGGGGCAACGGTGCCTGGCTTGGGGGCGAGCTGCTCGGTCGCCATCGTGCTCCTCTCTCGGTTCAGGTGGGTCTCCGTAATGATTCCTCCGATTCGGCCGCTGAACAACGCCGATCCGTTGCAAGAATGCGACAATTCCGCACCAAATGGACGACACCGACCGCAGAATCGTTGCGCTGCTGCGCGAGAACGCTCGCCGTTCCTTTCAGGACATAGGACAGCACGTGCACCTGTCGGCTCCCGCGGTCAAGCGGCGGATCGACCGGCTGGAGCGCGACGGGGTCATCCTGGGCTACACCGCGGCGGTCGACGCCAGCGCCTTCGGCTGGCAGGCCGAGGCCTTCGTCGACCTCTACTGCGAGGGTCGCATGCCGGCCGAGTCGATCAAGCGGGCGGTGGAGGGCGAGGCCGGGGTCGTGTCCGCCCACACCGTGGCGGGCGAGGCCAGCGCCCTGCTCCACGTGATGGCCCGCGACACGCAGGACCTCGAGCTCTGTCTCGAGCGGATCCGGGCCACCGACGGCATCAGCCGAACGGTGACCGAGGTCGTGCTCTCCACGCTGTTCGAACGCTGAGCGCGGGTCGGCGGCGCGGCGACTACTGATCCGCCGGCTCTTCCTGGTCGGCCTCGCCGTACTCCGCCGTGGACTCGTCGGACGCGACCTCCGGGGTGAACGCGTCCTCGGCAGGGTTGTGGCGCTGCTCGCCGTGGGAGGCGGCCTCGATCAGGTCGGCCTCGGCCTCCTCGAAGCCCTCGGCCACGCCGCCTCCGCCTTCGTCCACGGCGCGATCGGCCTCGTTCCCCTCGCCGCCCTCGTACTCGGGCCGCTCGCCGCCGATGGCGCCGGCCTCCGCGGCTGCTTCTTCCTCCTCGTGGCGGAGATAGCGCTCGTCGCCGTGCGCCTGACCGCCGCTTCCGGGTGTCTCTTCGTTCTCGGTCATCGGCTGGTTGTACCCGTCGGAGCAGTGGGTGAACCGAGACGGCGGTTGGATGGCGCGCTCCGCTCGGGCCTGCGCGGCAGGCTGGAGGGTGGTCCGATTTGCTGGGAAGGGGGCCGGCTTGGGGGGGTCTGACGAGTTGTTCGCCCTGTGGACGAACAGAGCGTCAACCCCCTCGGTGACGGCCGGATCGGAACGCGCCTCACTCCTTCGCCTTGCGCTCCTCCGCCAGCGGCTTGCCGCTCTCCGAGGCCATGCCGCCGGGCGGCCAGGCGCCGAACCAGTTGTCGCGCGCACCGTCGATGGTGAGTATCGATCCAGAGAAGTAGTCGCCGGCCGGGGAGGCCAGGTAGGCCACGAGCCAGGCGAACTCCTCCTCGGTGCCCAGGCGGCCGAGCGGCACCGTCCCCGCCACTCCCTCCACCACCGCCGGCGGATACTTGGTCCGCAGGGTCTCGGTGGCGAAGTGCCCGGCCGCCAGCGCGGTGAGGGTGATGCCGAAGCGGGCCCACTCGATCGAGAGCACGCGGGTGAGGTTCTCCACGGCCGCCCGGGCCGCTGACGAGTGCGCCATGCCGGGCAGCCCGTGGTGGGGCGACAGCGTGACGTTGATGATCTTGCCCCCGGGCGAGGAGCCGTCGCGCTCGGGGATCATCGCTCGGGTGGCCACCGCGTGGCTCATCAGCCACGTGCCCTCCACGTTCAGCCGGATCACCGTGCGAAAGCCCTTGGGGGTGATGTCCTCCGCCGGCGTCAGGAACTGCCCGCCCGCGTTGTTGACGAGCACGTCGATGCGGCCGTGGCGCTCGAGCACGCGGTCGATGAGCGCCTCCACCTGATCCTCCTCGCGGATGTCGCACTCGAGCGCCTCGCAGCGCCCGCCGTCGGCGGCCGCTGCGGTCTCCTCGAGGGGCCCGAGGCGCCGTCCGCAGACCACCACGCGAGCGCCGAGCGACGCCAGCTCGAGGGCCGATGCCCGCCCCAACCCGGAGCCCCCGCCCGAGACCAGGGCCAGCTGCCCTTCGAGCAGACCGGGCTTGAAGAGCTGCGAGGGCATGGGGGCGGCAGCGTAGTGCTCGCCGGACGTTAGGGAACCCTAAGAGGTCGTGCTAGGCTGCGCGAGCCGTGCCGCTGAAGTGCTGCCGCTCGACTCCCCGTTGCCGCGATTGCCCCGCGCGCCGTCCCGACGACGAGCTGCTGCGCGCCCTCGGGATCACGCCGGCGCCGCGCCTGCCCGCCCACCTGCGCGGCGTGCCGCCGAGCCTGCACAAGTACGAGCCGCTGCTAAAGCGCTCATTCAGCGAGCGCGAGCGGGCCGGAGCCCGCTAGCCGAGCCGGCCCTCAGTCGTCGCCGCCCAGCGACTTGCCGTCGCGGGCCAGGAACTCCTCGAGCATCATCGGGTACTCGCGTACCCGCTCGGCCACCTGGAGGATCGCGTCCATCGTGGCCTCCTCCTCCACCTGCTCGTCCACGAACCACTGCATGAAGCTCTCGCTGGCGAAGTCGTTGGTGTCGCGCGCGATGTCATAGAGCTTCGCGATGGCGACGGTGACCTTCTTCTCGTTCTCGAGTGCCAGCGCGATCGGCTCGACGTGGTCGCTGAACGAGTCGCGCGGGGCCTTGATCTCGCCCAGCCGCAGCGGCGAGCTCGTGTCCCGCAGGTAGCCCACCATCTTCATCGCGTGCTCGCGCTCCTCGTCGGCCTGCTTGAAGAAGAAGCGCGCCAGCCGCGGGAAGGTCTCACGGTCGTACCACGCCGCGACGGCGGTGTACTGGTGCGCCGCGTTCAGCTCGCGGCCGATCTGGTCGTTCAGCTCGTCGACGAAGCGCTCGGAGGGCATGGCCGAAGCGTATCCGCGTTGCGGGCGGCGCGGCCGACGACGTCCGGTCCGGGGTCCGAGAGCACAGATTCCCCAACCCAGGATGGGCCACATCGGCCAGAAGTAGCCGGCCCCGGTGAGAGCCCAGATCGCCAGCATCAGGACGGCGGCGGCGGCGAAGGCCAGCCGCTCGGGCCGCGGCCGTGGCCGGGTCGGCGCCTCCTCGGGCAGGTCCGCCACCAGCTCGGCGAGCTGCGAGCGGTAGCGGGAGCCGAACGCCACCTCGAGGCGCTCCTCGAGCTCGTCAGCGCTCAGCCGGCCGGCAGCGGTGGCGTCCCGAAGAGCCGCCACCGCGCGCTCGCGGTCGGCATCGGAGGCCCGCAGGGCGAGGTCCTCGCTCACGCCGGAGCTCCCCTCAGGTACTCGCCGTGAAAGCCGAACGGGATGTGGTGAGGCGCCTCGGCGCGGGCCAGCTCCTCGAACGAGCCCGCGTCGAGCACGAGCAGGAACGAGCGGCCGCTCCCGGAGTCGAGCACCACGGACAGGATCACGCCGTCGTCCTCGGCCTCGGTCCCGGGCTCGCGGACGAAGATCGGCTCACCCGGGTAGCAGCCAGGTGCGCACCACTCGCGGCGCGTTCCCTCGCGAACGTCGAGCTTGACCAGGCGGTCGAACCAGTCCCCGTCCGCCCAGCCGGCGAAGTAGGCGTAGCCGTAGTCGCGGGCGTTGTGGCGCCGGTAGTCGATCCGCGGCAGCTCCACGTTGTCCCCGCCGGGCAGCGCGTCCCAGCGCACCGAGCCGCCGGCGAGGTCGATCGTGTATCGCCGCAGCTCCGTGGGCGGCAGGGTGGCGCGCGGGCCGTCCCGGTCGAGGTAGAGCGAGGAGATCACCCCAGGGTCGTGGTAGGCGATCAGGTCGATCACGAGCTCGGACTCGCCGCGCTCGAACGCGTTGACGTGGTGAAAGCAGAAGAAGGGCTCGGTCTCGTAGTCCCCGCACTCCTCACCGGACTCGCGGTCCACCACGCGGAAGCGGGTGGGCTCGTCGGGTCGCCAGACGTAGTTCTCGATGAAGGGACGTCCGGAGAGGGCCAGCTTCAGCGGGTTCACCCGCAGCGGGTACTCCGTGAGGATCAGGTGGCGGCCGCTCATGCCGAAGGCGTGCATGTAGGCCGGCCGGCTCACCGGCAGGCGGGCGATCACCCGGCGGCTGGACGATCCCGCCGGCAGCCCGTAGAGCACGTACTCGCTGGTGCGCGAGAAGCGCGCGAAGTAGTTGACCAGCTCGTCTCGCTCGGGATCGTGATGCGGGTGCGCCGTGGTCACGTGGGCCTTGAGTGAGTCCGTGTAGCGCAGGCCGCCCGCCGTGGCCAGGCTTCCGGGGTCGAACTCGATCGGCAGGGGCGTCTCGGTCATCGCCACGTGACGCTCGCCGATCCGGGCGAGGTTCACGTTCGCGTTGTCGGTGTAGCCGGGCGAGAAGACCGACTGCACGCGCTGGAAGATCGAGCGGCACGGATCGGTGGCAAACCCGCTCCAGCGCATTTCGCCGCTCCGGGCCTCGCGGTACGCAGCGGTGTCGAGGAAGCGATTTCGGTAGGACACCTCGCCGTCGGCGAAGCCGAAGCGGTTGAGCATGGCCAGCCCGTCGAACCAGTGCGCCACCCGCCGCTCGCCCACCTCGAACAGCGCCGGGGTCACCCGTAGGAGCGCGCCGGTGAGCCAGGCCGGCAGCTCGCCCGTCACCGGCAGGCGGTCGACGGCCGTCTCCTCCTCGAGGCTCGTGAAACCGAGCCGGTGGTCCGTCACGGGCGTCTGGGAGAGTGCGGTCGCCATGGTCGAGAATGTACCGTCTACTTTGGACTATTGCAAGACATCCGGCTGACACCCACGTCGTTCATCGTGCTCGGCCTGCTCGAACAGGTGGGCGAGGCCACCCCCTACGAGCTCAAGCAGCTGGTGGGCATCAGCATCGGCTACTTCTGGTCACTGCAGCACGCCCAGCTCTACACCGAGCCCGAGCGGCTGGCCGGTGCCGGCTACCTCAGCGTCGAACGGGAGCGGGGCGGTCGCCGTCGCAAGCGCTACTCGATCACCGCGGAGGGACGGTCGGCGCTGGCGGAGTGGAGGGCTGAGCCACCCGCCGGCCTGGCGGAGATGCGCGAGCCCGCGCTCCTCAAGCTCTTCTTCGGCGCGGATCCCGTTGAGCTGGCCGCCAGTCAGCTGTCCTCCCATCGCCGCCGGCTGGCCGAGTACGAGGCCATCCGCGATTCGATGCCCGCTGCCGCCACGGCGGGCAACCGACTTGCGCTCGAGGCCGGCATCCGGCACGAGCACGAGTGGATCCGCTTCTGGAGCGAGGTGGCCGACCGCCCGGCGGTCTAGCCTCACCCGCGATGGCCACCGCCGCGGAGCCGCGCCCCGCCGAGCTGCCTCTGCCGGGTGGGCGCAAGGACGCCGCAGTGCGCCTTCACCCCCTGCTCACCGGGCGAATGATCACGCCCCCGGCCTGGTTTCTGCGCGAGGAGGGGCGCTTGGCGTGGCGCCACGCGATCGGGCTCGGGGTGCCGAAGGAGAACTGGTTGGAGGTGCCGGTCCCGGCCTTCCTCGTAGAGCACCCGGGTGTCGGCCCGATCCTCATCGACACCGGCTTTCATCCCTCCGTGGCGGTCAACCCGAAGCAGAACCTCGGGCGCCTGGCCCTGTTCGCCTTCAAGGACCTGAAGATGGACCCCCAGCAGGCGGTGTCGGCCCAGCTGCGCGAAAAGGGCATCCGCCCTGCCGACGTGAAGGTGGTGGTGATGACCCACCTCCACATCGACCACGCGAGCGCGATCTCCGAGTTTCCCGAGGCCACGTTCGTGGTGTCCAAGCCGGAGTGGGAGGCGGCCACTTCCCAGGGCCAGCGCGACGGATACGTCGCGCGTCAGTTCGACCACGGCTTCGACTACCGGCTGCTCGACTTCGACGACCCGGGCGCCTCGTCGTTCTCCGGCTTCGGCCGCTCCTTCGACCTGTTCGGCGACGGCAGCGTGCGCGCCGTGTTCACGCCGGGCCACACGGAGGGCCACATGTCGGTGGTGCTCCGGCTGCCCGACCGCGAGGTCCTGGTGGCGGGAGACGCGATGTACCTGCGGGAGACCCTCGACAAGCAGCATCTCCCCTACCGGATGGTCGACGAGCACCTGTTTCGCCGTTCACTGCGCGAGGTGGGTCAGTACCGCAAGGAGACGCCCGACGCACTGATCGTCCCGAGCCACGACTGGAAGACCTGGCAGGAGCTCGAGCCGGTCTACGGCGCGCGGGAATAGATCGCCGGGTTACCTCGTCTAGCGAGGTGATGGAGTCAACCGTGCGCAGCCCCTGGCCCGACCCGGAGGTACCGGACACCGACCTCACGAGCCACGTGCTGAGACCCGCTTCGGAGCTGGCGGTCAAGCCCGCCCTGGTCGACGCCCCGAGCGGCCGCACGCTCAGCTTCGAACAGCTGGCCGGCGGAGTTCGCGGTGCGGCCGCCGGCCTGGCCGCGCGCGGCTTCGGACCGGGCGACGTCCTGACCGTGCACATGCCCAACCTGCCCGAGTACGCCGTGGCCGCCCACGCGGCCATCTCCCTCGGCGGCGTGGTCTCCACGGCCAACCCGCTCTACACCGCGGACGAGCTGGCGCACCAGCTGGAGGACTCGGGCGCGCGCGCCCTGCTCACGGTGCCCCCGTTCCTGGCGACCGCCCTGGAGGCGGCCGAGCGGGCCGGGTGCGACGACGTGCTGGTGCTCGGCGAGGGCGAGGGCGCGACGCCTTTCGCGGCGCTGTTCGAGCACGGCCGGGAGCCCCCGCGGCCCGACATCGATCCGGGGAGCACTGTCGCACTGCTCTACTCGAGCGGCACCACCGGTCTGCCCAAGGGGGTCGAGCTGAGCCATCGCGCGCTGCTCGCCAACGTCGTGCAGTCCCACACCGCGCTCGCGCTCGACTCGGGCGACACCTGCGTCGCCGTCGCCCCCTTCTTCCACGCGCTCGGGTTCGTGATCCTGATGAACGCCTCGCTCGCGGCCGGAGCCACCGTGGTGTCTCTACCGCGCTTCGAGCTCGAGGCCTTCCTTCAGACGATCCAGGATCATCGCGCGACCTTCACGATCGTGGTCCCGCCGATCGCGCTGGGCCTCGCCCACCACCCCGCGGTCGACCGTTTCGACGTCTCCTCCCTGCGTTTCGTGGGCTGCGGCGCGGCGCCTCTCGGTATCGAGTCCCAGCGCGCATGCGCCGAGCGGCTCGGCTGCCTGGTCGAACAGGGCTACGGCATGACCGAGATGTCGGCGGGCATCGCCATCTCCTCCATGGACGAGTCGGTGCCCAACGGGCCGGGCCAGGTGGGGATCCTGCTCCCCGGGACCGAGGCGCGCGTACTCGACCCGGACACCGCCGCCGACCTCGGTCCCGATGCGACCGGCGAGCTGATCTTCCGCGGCCCGCAGCTGATGACCGGCTACCTCGGGCGGCCCGAGGCCACGGCGGCGACCATCGATCCAGACGGCTGGCTGCACAGCGGCGACGTCGGCCGGGTGGACGAGGACGGCCGGGTCTACGTCACCGACCGGCTCAAGGAGCTCATCAAGTACAAGGGCTACCAGGTGGCGCCCGCGGAGATCGAGGCCCTGCTGGCCGGTCACCCCCAGATCAGCGCGGCGGCGGTGATCGGCGCACCCGACGAGGAGGCGGGCGAGCTTCCCATCGCCTTCGTGGTCGTGTCGGGCGACTTCGATGACGCCGCTCTCATTAGCTGGGTGGCCGAGCGCGTGGCGCCGCACAAGCGCATCAGGCGCGTCGAGCGCGTGGGCGAGATCCCCTGCTCCCCGTCCGGCAAGATCCTGCGGCGCGAGCTTCGCGCGCGGCTCTGAGGCACGCGCCGGGGTAACTAGCGCTCGGCCAGCAGCCGCGCCGCCTCGCTGGACGCGGTGACGTGGATCGCGCCGGGCTCGCGCACCCAGGCGATCAGGTTGAGCGACTGGAGGCGATCGAGCGTGAACTGGAAGGCACGCGCCTGGCGTCCCGAGCGGTAGCGGCGGCGCACGTCGAAGGCGAAGCCGGTGGTGTGCAGCGAGTAGGCGCGCGTGGCCTCGGGGTTACGGCGGGCGAGCACGTCCTGGTAGGTCTGGTCGCGGACCGTGCTGGTCACGATGAGCGGCGCTCTCGTTCCGCTCACGTCACGCACCCGGCCGCCGATGTACACAGCCACGGCGAGCGCCTCGGGGCGCAGCCCGCGGTATAGCTCGCGGTCCTCGTCCAGGCGGCGCGCCAGCTCGCCCATGCGGCGGTCGCGCCGCAGGCCGTAGCGTCCGGGCTCGTTCGGGAAGGGCAGCAGCGCACCCGAGTCGTAGGCCGCGTCGAGGTCGCCCGGCTCCTCGAACACCTCCGTGTCCGCGCGCGGGTGGAGCACCTCCTCGGCCGAGGCCTTCGCGCCGTGCAGCTGGTCCAGGCGCTCGAGCTCGGCCCGATCGGTGCGGTACAGCTCCATAACCCGCTGCGAGGCCAGCACCCGCCACAGGTAGGTCTTCGAGTCGTCGCCGAGGCCGCTCAGCAGCGAGTAGGTGCGTGGATGGCGCTCGGGCGTCGAGTCGAAGTAGACACGCGTGTAGCTCGCCTCGCGGTCGCCGTAGGCGCTGAGCACGTCCTGGAGGTTGCCGATTCCCATGTGGTACGAGACCACCGCCAGGTCCTCACGTCCCAGCGTGGAGAGAGCCAGGCTGAGGTAGCGGCCGGTGCCGGCGAGCGCCTTGTCGGGATCGAAGCGCTCGTCCACCTCGCGCCTGCGGGCCCGCCGGCGCCGTGAGCGCTCCTGCTCGCCGCGGCGCTCCGCGCGGCGGATCAACCGCGTGAGGCGCCGACTCTCCTCGACGTCGACCTTCATCCCGAGCAGCTCGGTCGCCGTTCCGGCGAGGATCTGGGTGAGGCCGGCGGCCCCCTCGATGTCGTCGGAGGCCGTGACCTCCGGTAGCCCGGCGCTCTCGAGGAAGACCATGCCCTCCACCAGGTCGGGATCGACCCCGGCGCTCTGCGCCGCCTCCTCGATCTGCGGTCGCCAGCGCTCGACCCGGCGCGCGCTGGCCAGGACGCCTCCCGGGCTCTTCTCGTAGATCACGTGGCTGTGGCCGGCCGCCGCTCGCTCGGCCAGGTCCGCCTCGCGGGAGGGCGTGTAGGCGAACGGATCGCCGGAGACCTCCACCGGCTCGAGCGCCGGCGGTCCGTCGTCTCCGATCAGCACGAAGCCGGCCGCGACGACAGCGGCGATCAGCAGCGCAAGGACTACGGCCAGGGCCAGGCGGGGCACACCCCCAGCTTGGCAAGGGCGTGACCGGATTTCGGTGTGTCAGTCCGCGCCGAGCGGCCGCCGGCCGGCGGCCTCGGCGGGCTCGCGGGCGGCCCGGCGCGCCTGCCGGGCCGCGCGTACGGCGCCCCTGCGGCCCTCGCTCTGCAGCCGCGAGTGAAGCTCCTTGACCCGATCGAAGACCAGCTCGGAGGCGGCCTGGGACTGCTCGCGAGTGGGCTCCGTCACCGCCTCGAAGCGCAGCGGCTCGGCGAACTGGACGGTGACCTTCGGAAACTGGAGGCGCTTCCAGTTGCGCACGTGCTCCGTCCCGGCGATTGCGGTGGGGACGATCGGGGCGCCGGACTCGAGGGCCAGCCGGCCGAGCCCGTGGCGCGGTTTGCCGAGCTCACCCGAGCGCGAGCGCCCTGCCTCGGCGTACATGACCACGATGTCGTTGCGATCGAGGATCGCGTGGGCGGTCCTGAACGCCTCCTCGTCGGCGTGCCCGCGCCGCACGGGGAACACGCCGCCGTTGTTGAACACGATCTCGAGCGGCATGGTGAACAGCTGCGACTTGGCCATGAACTGGACCTTGCGGCGGAGGTACACCGCCACGAAGAAATGGTCGAGGAAGGAGAAGTGGTTGGGAGCGATGATCACCGGCCCGGCCGCGGGAACGTTGTGCGAGTCGATGCAGCGAGCCCGGTAGAAGAGACTGATGTAGGGCGTGAGGACCAGGCGGACGAACTCGTACATCCAGTTCGGCGGCTTCGTGCGCGTGCGCTCGTGAAACCGCGCGAAGTGCTCGGCCGGGCGCGGGTCCTTGTAGACCTGCTCCTTCACTACGCGCTTCTACCACGGAGGCCGGGTTTCGTTACCCCGCCCGGGACGCCGGTATCTTGCCCCCGGTCGCCACCCGAACCACAGGAGCTCACTTGCCCGACGTCGAGGCGCACATCACCGGCACCGTCTGGAAGGTCGAGTGTCAGATCGGTCAGGACGTCGAGGAGGGCGACACGCTCGTGATCCTCGAGTCGATGAAGATGGAGATGCCGGTCGAGGCCGAGGATCCGGGGAAGGTCAAGGAGATCGTATGCCAGGAGGGGCAGTCGGTCTCGGAGGGCGACACGCTCGTCGTGCTGGAGTGACGAGAACATCGCTGCGCACCCGCCGGGTGCTTGCGCAATGAAGCTCCGGCTCGACCACCCCGCCGAGGGGGTCGCGCGCCTCACCATCGCGAATCCGGAGCGCCGGGGAGCGCTCGACCACGAGATCCTCGATGCGCTCGCCGGTCACATGCGCACCCTCGACGCGCGCTGCCTCGTGCTCCGTGGCACGGGCACGGTCTTCTCCGCCGGTTACGACATCGGCAACCTGCAGGGGCAGTCGTTCGAGGAGAGCGCCGAGCGGCTCGTGGCCCATCCCTTCCACGACGCCCTCGAGGCTCTCGAGGCCTACGAGTTCCCCGTGCTGGCGGCCGTCAACGGGCACGCGATCGGAGGTGGGCTCGAGCTGGCGATCACCTGCGACATCCGGCTCGCGGCGCGAGGCATCAAGCTGGGGATGCCGCCGGCCAAGCTCGGCCTCATCTACTCGCACACCGGCCTGCGCAAGTTCATCGACCTCTGCGGGCCGGCCAACACGGCGGAGCTGTTCTACGTGGGACGCAACGTGGACGCCGAGCGCGCCGAGCGCATGGGGCTCGTCAACGAGGTGGTCGACCCCGACGAGCTCGACGAGCGCGTGCTCGACCTCGCCGCCGAGATCGCCGCCAACGCCCCGCTGTCGCTGGCCGGCAACAAGCGCGCGCTGCGGGCGCTGCGCTCGCAGCCGCTGCCCGACGAGGTCGAGCGGGAGCTGATCGAACTGCGCGAGTCGTGCTTTCGCTCGGAGGACTTCCGCGAGGGCGTCAGCGCCTTCGCCGAGAAGCGCCGGCCGGTCTGGCGCGGACGCTGAGCGGGCCCGCGCGAAACCGCTCCGTCCGGCGCGGGGCCTACCGTCGCTGCCAATCGTGCCGGCCCTCATCTCCCGCGAAGAGGCACTCCGGCTCGGCGAGATCGAGGATCGCGCCGGGCTCGACGAGCTGATCGAGCGCGCCTGGCGCGTTCGTCTCGAGCGATTCGGTGACTCCACCGACATGTGCTCGCTCGTCAACGCCAAGTCGGGCGGCTGCGCTGAGGATTGCGGCTTCTGCTCGCAGTCACGCTTCGCGGAGGCCGACACGCCGATGCACGCGATGATGAGCCCCGAGCAGATCCTCGAGCACGCCCGTGCCGCCGAGGCGGCCGGCGCGCACCGCTTCTGCATGGTCACCCAGGGTCAGGGCCTGTCCAAGCGCGACTTCGGCAACATCATCGAGGGAGCGCGACTCGTCTCCCGGCACACCAACCTCAAGCGCTGCGTCTCGATCGGGCACATGTCGGCCGCGCGCGCCCAGGCCCTCAAGGAGGCGGGGGTGCAACGGGTCCACCACAACGTGGAGACCGCCGAGAGCTACTACCCGGAGGTCTCGTCCACCGTCCGCTACGAAGGGCGGTTGCGCACCATCGACGCCGTCCGTGACGCCGGCCTGGAGACCTGCGTGGGTGGCATCCTCAACCTCGGCGAGTCCAACGAGCAGCGGGTGGAGATGGCCTTCGAACTGGCCGAGGTGAATCCCACCTCGGTGCCCATCAACCTGCTGAACCCGCGCCCCGGCACGAAGTTCGGCGATCGCGAGCTGATGGATCCGTGGGAGGCGGTCAAATGGGTGGCGATCTTCCGGCTGATCCTGCCCGACGCCCTGTTCCGCCTGTGCGGGGGCCGCAACGAGAACCTCGGAGCGGGCGACATCCAGCAGCTGGCCGTCAAGGCGGGGCTCAACGGCGTGATGATGGGCAACTTCCTCACCACCCTCGGCTCGGAGCCCGAGCAGGACCGGCAGATGTTCGAGGAGCTGGGGCTGAACGTCGCCCGCCAGGACGACAACGGCGCAAATCCCCGGCCCGACAACCGCTCGGGCTGGCTCGAGGGCGAGAGCCCGCGCACGCCGGTCGACGAGCTCGTCGATTCCCAGGACGAGGCCAACTTCTGGGATCCCTCCACCCAGCTGCGCCATCGCCGCAAGGCGTCAGTGCCGGCGCGGCCCGACGGGGCTCCCAACACCTATCCCGAGATCGTCCACGTCGGGGGACGGCGAGGCGGCGTGAGCGCGGACATCCAGGACCGGCTGGCCGAGATCCGCAACCGCGGGCTCTACCGGCGCATGCGCTGCGTATCCGGTCCGCAGGGCCCGCGTGTGCTGCTCGACGGGCAGCCCGTGCTGCTGCTCTGCTCGAACAACTACCTGGGCCTGGCCGACCATCCCCGCGTGCGCGAGGCCGCAGCCGAGGCGGCGATGCGCTACGGGGCCGGCGCGGGCGCCTCGCGCCTCGTGTCGGGCAACATGACGATCCACCGCCGCCTCGAGAATCGGCTTGCCGCGTTCAAGCGCTCCGAGGCCTGCCTCCTGTTCGGCTCCGGCTATCTGGCCAACGCCGGGGTGGTGTCCTCCCTCGCCCGCGAGGGTGACGTGGTGTTCTCCGACGCCCTCAACCACGCGTCGATCGTGGACGGCTGCCGCCTGGCCCGAGCCGAGACGTTCGTGTACGACCACTGCGACACCGACCACCTGGAGTGGGGGCTGCGTCAGGCCGAGGGTCGCGGATCGCTGATCGTCACCGACGGCGTCTTCTCCATGGACGGGGACGTCGCTCCGCTCGAGCGGCTGGTCGAGCTCGGACATCGCTATGACGCTCGCGTGATGGTCGACGACGCCCACGGCACCGGAGCGGTCGGTCCCGACGGCCGCGGCTCGGTGGCCGCCGCGGGACTGGAGGACGAAGTGGACGTGGTGGTCGGCACCCTGGGCAAGGCGCTCGGCTCCTACGGCGCCTTCGTCTGCTGCGACCAGTCGATGGCCAAGTACCTGATCAACAGCGCTCGCACCCTGATCTTCTCCACGGCGCTCTCGCCGCCCTCCGTGGCGGCGGCCATGGCGGCGCTCGAGCTGCTCTGCGAGCAGCCGCGGCGAGTGGAGAAGCTCCAGCGCAACGCCGCGGTTCTGCGGGCGTCGCTCGCCGAGCGGGGCCTGCCGGTGCCCGACCACGGAACGCAGATCGTGCCGCTGGTGGTGGGCGATGCCCGTGAGGCGGTACACGCCAGCGAGCGCGCGCTGGAGCGAGGCATCTTCGCGCAGGCCATCCGGCCGCCCACCGTGCCCCAGGGCACCTCGCGGCTGCGCCTGGCGGTCATGGCGGCCCACACCAAGTCGGAGCTGCGCGAGGCGGCGGGCGTGCTCGCGTCGTGCGTGCCGGCGTCGGCTCGGGCGGCCACCGCGAAGCTGGCCGCAGCCGGCGCCATGCAGCAGCAAACCGACCGCGGCCGTGTGTTCGACGGCCTGCGCGACGCTGCCTGACGTGCGCAGCGGCCAGTGCGTGATCCGCCGCGCCCCGGGGGTGCGGCGAGCCGTGGTTCAGCGCGGGCGAGGCAGCCGGCGCGATTGCTGGGCGGTGCGGCGCTGGCGGCTGATCCTGCACCGGGCCTGAGGCCCGATGCGGGGGATCTTCGTAACGGGCACCGACACCGAGGTGGGCAAGTCGGTCGTGGCCGCGGCGATCTGCGCCGCGCTGACCGAGCAAGGCAAGCGTGTGGCCGCCTTCAAGCCGGCGGTCACAGGGCTCGACGAAGCGCCGGGCTCGTTCGGCCCCGACCACGAGCTGCTCGCCCGGGCGGCCGGGGGCCTGCGTTCTCCGGAAGCGGTGGCGCCCTACCGCTTCGGTCCGCCCCTTTCGCCGCACCTGGCCGCCGAGCAGGCCGGGACGACAGTCGATCCGGCGCGGCTGGTGGCGCTCGCTCGCGCGGCCGCCAACGACGCGGACGTGCTGGTGGCGGAGGGAGTGGGCGGCCTGCTCGTCCCGCTCACGCCCGGCTACCTGGTGCGTGACCTGGCCGTCGACCTCGCCCTGCCGGTGGTGGTGGCGGCCCGGCCGGGACTCGGGACGATCAACCACACGTTGCTCACGGTCGAGGCGGCCCGGGCCGGCGGCCTCGAGGTCGCCGGCGTGGTGATGACGCCGTGGCCGGCCGAGCCGGCGGCGATCGAGAGCTCCAACCGGTCCACCGTCGAGCGCCTCGGGCGCGTGCCCGTGCACGGCCTGGCGCTCGCCGATCCCGCCGGCCTGGCCGCCGCGGGAGCGTCGCTCCCGCTGGGCGACTGGCTGTGACCGTCCTTCTATGCTGGCCTGTCATGGCCACGCCCGACGCTGAGCAGGCGGACGACACCCCCGAGCTGCTGCTCAAGCTTCGAGAGCGCAAGGAGCGCCACAAGCAGCGCCACCCGATTCACCGAGCCGGCGTGGTGGTGCTCGGAGTCCTGGTGGTGCTGGCCGGGATCGTCATGTCCGGGCCGGGCATCCCCGGCCCGGGGATCGCGACGATCCTGGTCGGCCTCGCCCTGCTGGCCCTCGAATTCGACCGCGCCGAGCGGCTGCTCGAGCGGGCGATCATCTGGGGCGATCAGATGAAGGACCGTGCGGAGGAGAGCTCCACCGCGGAGCGGGTGGCGCTCGGCTTCTTCGCGGCCATCGCGCTGGCCGCATTCGTGGTGGCGGCCATCCTCTGGAACATCCCGCTGGTGCCGCTCGTCTAGGCCGAGATCAGGATGAGGTCCACCTGCTGGGGAAGCCGCCAGCGCTGCCCGTCCTCGTCGCGGCAGGACCGCAGGTAGCGGCCCAGGCGTTCGGCCCCCTCCATGTCGGCGAGGCTCACCGTGTCGTCGAAGGCGCAGCGCTGGAGGTAGCCCTCCAGGGTCGCGGCGTCGCCGAAGCTCACCTCGGCGTGGTAGTCGAGACGGCGTACCTCGAAGTGCGCGCCGCCG
Organism: uncultured Thermoleophilaceae bacterium; assembly: GCA_963751105.1. Lineage (GTDB taxonomy): Bacteria > Actinomycetota > Thermoleophilia > Solirubrobacterales > Thermoleophilaceae > JACVRW01. The sequence continues at coordinate 2,755,326 of CAVVTG010000002.1, forward strand.
GCCGCGAGGGCCTCCTCGATCTGCTCGGCGGAGGTATAGGGAGTGCCCGCGCCCTGGCGGAAATCGTCCAGGAAGTCGCGGTAGAAACGCAGGTAGTGGGCGTCGTGCGCGGCCTGGGCGATCATTCCGAGGCCTCCCGGCGCCAGCGCCCGCTGGAAGGCGGCCACGCCCGCTTCGAGCTCCGTGGCCGGAAGCGCGTAGAGACCGTGGACCGACCATACGACGTCGAACGGGCCCGCCTCGGGGTCGAGCTCCTGAAGGGTGCAGCGGTACTCGGCCCCACCGGCGAAGGGCGGGGTCAGCGCGCGGCGCGCCTCGGCCAGGGAGAACGCGCTCGGGTCGAGGAGGGCGTAGTCGACGGCGGGGCTGTCGGGCAGGTCCGCGTACAGCTCCAGCGCCTCGGGGAACTTGCCGCTGCCGCAGGCCACGTCGAGCAGTGTCCGCCGGCCCGCCAGCAGCTCGGCCCAGTCGAGCTCCAGCGCGAGCAGCCGGTAGTCCTGCCGGGCGACGCGGTAGAAGGCGTCCATCTCGGTCCTGCCCTGCTCGCTCCAGTGGGCGAGGCTGCGGTCCGCGGTATCGGCCACCCCATCCCCCTACCCATCGAACGGCGCGCTCTACGCTCCCGCGGGTGAGCGACACGGCCCGCCACTACTCGCGCCTGGCCTCCGACTACGACCGCCTCTGGAGCCCGGACGAGCACTTCATCGACGACACGGCCGCGGCCATCGTCGCGGCGCTCGACCTGCGCCCCGAGGACCGGCTGGTGGACCTGGGCGGCGGAACCGGGCTGTATGCCGCGGCCATGGCCGCGCGAGCCGGACTGGCCACACCCCCGCTGGTGGTGGACCCGAGCACGGCCCTCCTCGAGCAGGCGCCCGCCGGTGCGGTGCGCACCCGCGCCGACGACGCGCTGGCGTTCGCCCGCAGTCCCGAGCCCTTCGACAAGCTGCTGATCAAGGAGATGGTCCACCACCTCGAGCCGGCCGAGCGCGCGGCGATGCTGGCGGAGCTGCCCGCCGGGCTCCCCGTGGAGGGACGACTGCTGGTGGTCCTGCTCCCGCCCACTATCGACCACCCGCTGTTCAGGGCGGCGCTCGAGCGCTTCGAGGCCGCCCAGCCCCACCACGACGACATAGCCGCCGAGCTACGGCACGGCGGCCTCAGCGTGGAGATCTCCTTCGTCGACCGTCCGCTGGTCGTGGCCCGCGACCGCTACGTGGACATGCTGCGCGGGCGCTACATGTCGCTGCTGTCGGGCTTCGACGACGCCGAGCTGGAGGCCGGCATCGCCGAGGTGCTCGCTGCGCACCCGGAGCCGGAGCTGCGCTTCACCTACCGGCAGGCCTTCGTGCTGGGCGAACGGCCGCCCAGTTAGACCCTGGCTCCGACCTCGCGCAGCGCCTGCTCGGGCTCCCGGTACGACTCGTTGCGCCACAGCAGCCCGTTGCGCAGCGTCCAGACGTGGCCGACCTGCTCCGACAGCGCGGCCCCGCTCTCGCGGCCACGCACGTGCATGGTCATGACGACCGCCACGCGCCCGTCCTCCCCCGCCGTCACTCGGTCCAGCTCGACCCGCCACTCTCCCCAGGCGGTCGAGATGTCCGCGAAGTACTGGCGGATGCCGTCGTGCCCGAAGTAGGCCTGCCCGTCGACCGACAGCAGCGAGGCGAACTCGACCTGCGGATCGCAGATCGCAACCGCCGCCTCGGGGTCGTAGCGGGTCACGGCGTACGCGAAGAGGCGCGCGGCCCGCTCGGCGTCGGCCTTCAGGCCTGCGCCTCCGCCCGCTTGCGCTCCCGCTCCTGCTCGCGCAGCTCCACCCGCCGGATCTTGCCCGTGAGCGTCTTGGGCAGATCGTCGACGAACTCGATTTCGCGCGGGTAGGCGTAGGCCGAGTGGCGCTCGCGCACGTGGCTCTTGATCTCGTTGGCCAGCTCGTCGGACGCATCGTGGCCGCCGGCCAGCACGATGAACGCCTTGACGATGTCGCCGCGGCGCGGGTCGGGCGAGGCCACCGCGGCGGCCTCCTTGACCGCGGGATGCTCGACGCAGGCCGACTCCACCTCGAAGGGCCCGATGCGATAGCCCGCCGAGATGATCACATCGTCGGCGCGCCCGGCGTACCAGACGTAGCCGTCCTCGTCGACGGTTGCCGCGTCCTTGGTGTGGAACCACTCGCCACCGAAGTCCTCCTCGGTGTCCTCGGGCCGGTTCCAGTAGCCCAGCGGGTAGTGGGGATTTGAGCGGGCCCGCAGGCAGATCTCGCCGCGTTCGCCGGGCGGAAGCGGCTGCTCGTCCTCGTCGAGTATCTGCACGTCCCAGCCGGGCACCGGCCTGCCCATCGAGCCCTCACGCACCTCGACGGTCGGGAAGTTGCCGCACAGCGGGTAGCTCTCGGTCAGCCCGTAGTAGTCGAGCACGGTGATGCCGAACTGATCGCGAAACCAGCGGATCACCTCGGGGTTGAGCGGCTCGCCAGCCGAACAGGTGATGCGCAGCTTGTCGAGCGGATACCGCTTCCCCGCGTCCTCCACACCGGTCATGGCTCGCAATGCCGTGGGCGTGGTGAACATGTTCTCCACCCCGTGCTTGGACAGGAAGCGCAGGTGCTCCTCGGGGTCGTAGCCGCCCTTGCGGGCCTGCACCAGCGCCACCGCGCCGTAGCGCCAGGGCCCCAGCAGCGGGCAGATCCCGGCGGCCCAGGCCCACTCGCCCGAGCCGTGAAAGAGCTCGCCGTCGCGCACGTCGTGGCAGTACTCGAACTCCTCGTGCGCGAGCAGGTAACGGTGCGCGTGCAGGATGCCCTTGGCCTTGCCGGTGGTGCCGGACGAGTAGTAGAGCTGAGCGGGGTCGTCGGCGGAGGTATCGACGGTGTCGAACTCCGGCGACGCCTCGGCCATCTCGTCGAGGAGACCGTCGTCGAGGACAAGGATCGTCTCGGCCAGACCCTCGGGGATCCGGTCGCGGTTGGCTGCGTTGGTCACCACCAGCTTGGCCTGCGAGTCGCGCAGCCGATGCTCGATCCCCTCGTCCCCGTACAGGACCGAGAGCGAGAGCAGGATGGCGCCCGAGCGGTACGTGCCGATGAAGGCCGCGGCCGTCTCGGGCAGCGAGGGCAGCAGGGTGGCCACCCGGTCCTCGCGCTCGACGCCGTGTGCGCGGAGCACGTTCGCGAAGCGCCTCGACAGGTCGGCGAGCTCGCCGAAGCTGACCCGGCGCTCCTGGCCCTGCCAGTCCTCCCACACCATCGCCTGACGATCGCGGTCGTGCTTGTCGCACACGTCCTGCGCGATGTTGTAGCGCTCGGGCACGTTCCAGGCGTGCGCCTCGACCATGTCCTCGTAATTCCCCAACTCGTACTTGCGAAAGCCCATCGAGCCTCCTCTCGCTCGTTTGAGACGCTACCTCAGACCGACCGTGCCACGGCCAGCGCAGCGGGCACCTCGGCGCCGTTCAGCAGGGCGTCGGCCACCAGCCGCCCGGTGGCCGCGCCGGTGGAGATGCCCCACGGGCCGTGGCCGGCGGCGCACCAGAGCCTCTCGATACCCGGATACGGCCCGATCAGCGGACGACCGTCGAAGGACTGGGGCCGGGCGCACGCCCGCACCCCCAGCCGCCGCGCGCGACCGTTCACCCCGGGCAGGAACGACGATGCGCCGTCCAGCAGCCTCGGCGCCCACGCCTCCGGGTCGGGCTCCTCGCGCAGGAAGGTGGAGCCCACCGAGGTCACCCCATGTGCGGTGACGGCGCTGAACAGCGGGCCGGGAGTGATTGCCCCCACCGCCTCGACGCCGATCTCCTCCACCACGTGGCGCGGCGGGGATTCAAGCTCCACCTCGGCCACCACTCCCCAGACCGGGCCAACCGGGCGCCAGGTCCTGGTGGGATCGATCACCTCGGGCGTCCACGGGCCGGCCGTGACGAGGACGACGTCGGCGTGCTGGCGAACGCCGTTGGCCAGGACCCCGCGAACGGAGTCGCCGGTGACCCAGGGCCACGCGGTGGTGCCCTCGCGCAGGCGCGCCCCGCGGCGGCGGGCGCGCTCGGCGAAGCCGAGCGTGATCGCCGCCGGGCGCAGCGGGTAGCCGGTCTCGAGCCGGCAGCCCCAGAGCCGCTCGCCCACGGCCGGCTCCAGTGCGCGCACCTGCGCGGGGTCCAGCAGCTCGGGCCGCAGCTCAGGGCAGTCGTGGCGGATGTCGGCCACCACGGGCTCCACGTCCCGGCGCCGCGGAGCGAGCATCAGTATCCCCGCGGGCTCGTCCGGCAGTTCGAGCTCGTCCAGTGCCCTCACGTGGTCCAGCGTCTCGTCGTGCAGAGCGGTGAGCACGGGGTCGAACGGGTGCTGGAGCACTCCAGAGTTGCGGCCCGAGGCCGCCCCGGCCAGCTCGGCCCGCTCGAACAGCTCCACCCTTGCGCCCGCCTCGGCGAGGAAGGCCGCCGCGGCACAGCCGGCGATCCCGCCGCCGATGACCGCGACATCGGGGCTGACGCTCAGTCCTCGCCTCCGCTCGCGTAGTCCACGATCGACTTGTCGATCAACCACTCCACCGGCGACTTGTCGTCGGTGTAGACCTCGCCGCCGCGCAGCGGCGCCTCGAGTCGCCCGGCCGCGGCCAGGGCCGTGCTGCGCAGGCCCACGGGAAGGTTCGGCACGGCGTCGCGCAGCCGCTCCGCGGACAGCTGCCTATCGGAGGCGACAATCAGGGTGTTGGTCGACTCGATCGGGTCGCGCAGCAGATTCGGGAACACGTCGCCGATCGTGGCGGTGAGCACCTTCTCGAGATCGTCCTGACCCTCGGGATGGCCGGCGTTGACGATGAGCACGCCGCCGGGCTTCAGGCGGTCTCGCACCGTCTCGAAGAACTCCTTGGTGGTGAGATAAAAGGGGATGTAGGGCTGGCGGTAGGCGTCGACGGAGATCACGTCGTAGCGGGCGTCGGTCCGGCGCAGGTAGGGGCGCGCGTCCTCGTGGTAGAGGTGCAGACGCGGGTTGTTCATGTCGAAGTACTCGCGTCCGATGTCGGACAGCTCGCGGTCGATCTCCACGCCGTCCACACGGGTGCCGGGAAAGAACTCCTCGTAGGCGCGCGCGGTGGTGCCGGCGGCGTTGCCGAGAATGGCCACGCGCCTCGGCGGACCGTCGCGGCCGGCCAGGTGCAGGACCAGGTGGCCGTCCCAGACGTCGCCGGTCAGCACCGAGCTCGGGTAGCGCGGACCGTCCCGGCCGGGCTCGCACTCCGCCTCGCACACCGAGTGCTGGGCCTGGCCCTCGTTGAGCTCGAGCGTCCGCTTGCCGTCGTCGTACTCCACCACGCGCGCGTACTGGTACTCGGTCTCGGCCTCGTGGATGACCCGGCCGCTGCCCTCGGTGTCGGCCTTGAGCGTTCCCACCGGCAGCGCGATGAGGACCGCGATCAGCCCGGGCGCGAGCGCCCAGCGGCGCACGGGGCGCAGCCCGGCGACGGCGGTCACCGCGATGGCCAGGGCGAAGATGAGAAACGTCCTGCGCGTGCCCACCAGCGGGATGAGCAGGAGCGCGGACAGCAGCGTCCCCACCAGCGACCCTGCCGTCGACAGCGCGTAGAGGCGTCCGGCCACCGTGCCCGCCTCCTCCACCGACGACACGCCCAGCCGGATGGCGTAGGGCGACACCGCGCCGAGCAGCAGCACCGGCACGGCCACCAGCACGAGCACGCCGAGCAGCGAGCCGACGAAGGCCCCGGCCGAGATCTCGTCGAGCGCGTCGACCGCGATCTCGAGCATCGGATCGGCCACGAAGGGCACCAGCGCCAGCAGCCCGGCGGCGATCAGGGCCAGCAGGCACAGGCCGCGCATGGTCGGGTTGCGATCGGCCATCCGCCCGCCGAGCCAGTAGCCCAGCGACAGGGCCACCAGCACGATCCCGATCGTGTTGGCCCAGACGATCGTCGACGCGCCGAAGTAGGGGGCGAGCAGTCGCACGGCGGCGATCTCCGCGCCGAGTGAACCCGTCCCCACCACGAACACGAGGAAGGGCAGAGGCGGCATTGCGCCGCTCAGACTAGCTGGGAGCGATGAGTGCTAAGGCGCCCCGGTGAAACCCCGGGCGTAGCAGGGCTTTCCGCCGCAGACGTCCACGATCCGGCCCCCGACCTTCAGGAACTCCGACTTCTGCACGCGGGCGCTCACCTCGTTGCGCGGCGCGCCGTGCGGGTCCTCGCCCTCGCCGGGCGGAGTGTTGGTCAGTGGCGGCGGCCCCGTGCCCTCCACCTCGGTGCCCACGGTCCGGATCGGTCCGGTGTCCCACCACACCACACCAGAGCCGGTGGACGGCAGGCTGAGCGTCTTGAGCCCCCACCACGGGTTGGAGAAGGGGGAGCGTCCTGGGTCGAGCGCGGGCTGGCGGATGCGCGCCCCGAAGGTGCGGGCCATGACCGACGTGGTGAAGTCGGCCACCTGGTGATCGCCGAAGGCCACGTGCATGAGCACGTTGTGCTTCGGGGTGTTGGGCAGCGGCTTCGCCGTGATGTGATGCGCGTAGCCGTTCGCCTCGCCGCGGTCCCACAGCAGCTGGATCTGCGACAGCCAGAGCTGGCGCTCGAGCTCGTTCGGATAGCCACCGTAGAGGATGGGCTCGTAGGCGTCGAAGTCGACGCTGCGCTGCAGCAGCGTCGAGTAGTTCATGCCGGGAACGCCCAGTACCGCGCGGTCGAAGTCCGGAGCGAGGGCGGTGAGCGCGCCGCCCATGATGCCGCCCTGCGAGTTGCCGTCGAAATAGAGGCGCTGCGTGTCGATCACACTCTGGCCGTTCTTCTGGAACGCCGGATGCGACGACAGGCCCTGCGGGTGGATCGTTGCCCTCCCCAGGAACATCTGCTGGAGGAAGCCCTGCTGCATCCGATCGACCAGGGTGTTGAAGTTGGACAGGTCGGGGAGGACGGCGGTGATCAGGTGCTCCAGGTCCTGCCGTGCGAAGCCCGCCCAGTCGGTGGCGCAGAACACGAAGTTGTGCTCGTTCGACATCGACTCGACGTTCCCGGCGTCGATCTCGGTCGCCGCGCCGAGCAGGCCATGCCCGTACAGACCCGGCCGTGCCTTCGGAGGGGCGGCCGGATCGAGCGCCGACCGCGGGATCTGGCAGACGTAGGTGAACTCGGTGGCACCCCGCTGCTGCGGCCGGCCCTTTGAGTCGAGCTCGAAGCGGCCGCCGGGCTCACAACCGTTGGTCAAGAAACAGGGCACGGTGATCCGGCCCACTATCCGCCGCGCGATGCGCGGGTTCTGCGTCGCGGTGTAGTCCGTTACGAGGTCGACCGTGAACGCCGGCGAGCGGCCCTGCACCTGGAGGTCGGCGAGGTTCGTGTCGCCGAGAGCGCGGAACGCGCGATCGCGGATGTGCAGGGCGCGTCCGGCCAAGCTCTCCTGGCTGGCGACGGTGAAGTCCCAGGCCAGGTGCAGGTTGCCGCGCCGGACGCCCGACTTGCGCAGCCGCGCGAACAGCTCCTCGAAGTGCTCGCGGCGGCGCTCCACGAGCCGCCGGCGGGTGGGGAGCCGGTCGCGGTAGAGGCGGAAGTTCTTGCTCGCGGGAATGGTCTGGCCGCCCGCGTTCTTCAGGTTGCGCAGGGCCACGATGTAGCGCGCGCCTTCCTTGAAGTTCTTGCCCGGCCGGATGATCAGCACGCGATCGCCGGGGTTCTCCGGGTTCGAGTCGATCTCGGCCCAGACCGGATGGCGATTGCCGGTGCGAGCATTGATGACCACCACCGGCGAGCGCTTGGCCAGGCTCTTCGAGAGGTCGCCGATCGGCGGGAGCTTGCTCTTGGCCGCCGCCTCGAGGGTCTCGAGGCCGGGCACCTTGGTGAGCAGCATCGAGCCCGGGCTGAAGCCGTCGGCGCGGTTCATGTCGCGCGGGCTGATGGGCGTGCCGTCCTTGTTCTTCGGCATGGAGGCGAGCTTGAGGTTCAGCCGCCGGCCGGTCTCCGAAGAGCGGTCGCTCTTGGTGAAGAGATCGTTGGGCCACGGATAGAGGCAGACCGCGGGGTCGGTGAAGTCGCAGCGCTTGGAGGGCCTCGACCCCTGGGCGCCGGCGAAGCTCGGAAGGGCCAGGACGACAAGCAGGGCCGCGGCCAGGGCGGCGCAGGAAGCTCTCCTCATAGGCGGGCCATCCTAAGCGCAGGCGCTCCGTTTTCGCCACCTCGGTTCCGACCTGCGCCGGTCGTAGGCTCGGCCGCCATGGATCTCGCCGCCGCCGACCGCGCTCATCTCTGGCACCCGTTCACCCAGCAGCGCGGCTGGGCCACCGAGCCGCCGGTGATCGTGGAGAGCGGCGAGGGCACGGACCTGATCGACGTGGACGGGCGGCGCTACATCGACGGGGTGTCCTCGCTCTGGTGCACCGTGCACGGGCACCGGCACCCCCGCATCGATGCCGCGGTGCGCGACCAGCTCGACCGGGTCGCCCACTCCACCATGCTCGGCCTGTCGCACCGGCCCGCGATCGAGCTGGCCTCGCGGCTCGTGGAGATCGCGCCCGCCGGGCTCACGCGCGCCTTCTTCTCGGACTCGGGCTCTACGGCCACCGAGATCGCACTGAAGATGGCCTTCCAGTACTGGCAGCAGCGCGGTGAGCGGCGCACGCGCTTCGTCTCGCTCGACATGGCCTACCACGGCGACACGGTGGGAGCGGTGTCGGTGGGCGGAATCGACCTCTTCCACACGATGTACCGCCCGCTGCTGTTCGACACGCTCAGGGCCGCGCCGGGCGACCTGGATGCCATGGAGGCGCTGCTGCGCGACCATGGCGGCGAGCTGGCGGCGGTGATCATGGAGCCGCTCGTCCAGGGAGCGGCCGGCATGCTCGTCCACCCCGAGGGCTACCTGCGCGGGGTGCGCGAGCTGTGCGACCGCCACGACGTGCTGCTGATCCTCGACGAGGTGGCCACCGGCTTCGGACGCACGGGGCGCATGTTCGCCTGCCAGCACGAGCAGGTGGCACCCGACCTGCTCTGCCTGGCCAAGGGCATCACCGGCGGCTACCTGCCGCTCGCGGCCACGCTGGCCACCGAGGAGATCTACGAGGGCTTCCTGGGCGAGTTCGAGGAGTTCCGCACCTTCTTCCACGGCCACACCTACACCGGCAACCCGCTGGCCTGCGCCGCGGCGCTCGCGAGCCTGGACGTGTTCGAGGAGGAGCGCACACTGAAGACGCTCGAGCCCAAGATCGAGCTGCTCGGGTCGCTGCTCGCCCCGGTAGCGGCACACCCCGCGGTGCGCGAGGTCCGGCGCGTGGGCTTCATGGTGGGGATCGAGCTCGACGAGCACCCGCTGGCCTCCCGCATGGGCCACCGCGTGACGATGGAGGCCCGCCGCCGCGGAGCGATCATCCGCCCGCTGGGCGATGTGGTGGTTCTGATGCCCCCGCTCGCGATCTCCGCGGACGACCTGACGAGGCTGGTGTCGATCACGGCCGCCGCGATCGACTCCGCCACCTCGGCCGGGCTGGATCTGGAGACCGCGGCGTAGGGCTACTCGGCGACCGTGTGACGTTGACGCTCTATGACGACGTCAATGTCACATGGTCGGCCCGGAGCGCCGCCCGCCTACCCCTCGTACAGCTCGAAGTCCTTCTTGCGCGCGCCGCAGACCGGACAGAACCAGTCGTCCGGGATGTCGTCGAACGCGGTGCCCGCGGGAATGCCGCCGTCGGGATCGCCCTCGGCGGGGTCGTAGATGAAGCCGCACGAGGTGCAGATCCATTGCTGGGCGGTGGCGGTCTCGCTCACGGGCCGGGAAGCCTAGATGATCGCGCCGGTAGGCTGGCGCCGTGCGTGTGGACCGCCCGCCGCCGGGGGAGGAGCTCAATCCGGGCGAGTTGACCGATGCGCGCCGGGCAGCGTCGCTGATCCTGCTGGTCGACGGACGGGAGGGGCCCGAGGTGCTGTTGGTGGAGCGCAATCCCGAGCAGCGCTTCATGGGTGGCGCATGGGTCTTCCCGGGAGGCTCCGTGCACGACGAGGACGCCGATCTCGAGGCCACCGCCCGGCGAGAGCTGGCCGAGGAGGCGGGTGTGGATCTGGCACCTGAGGTCGAGCTGGTGCCCTTCTCGCGCTGGATCACGCCGATCGAGGTGAAGACTCGCTTCGACACGTGGTTCTTCGCCGCCGAAGCGCCCGCCGGCACGGAGGCCACGGCCGACGGCAGCGAATGCGTGGACGCGCGCTGGCTGCGACCGGCCGACGCTCTCGCCGCCTCCACGCGCGACGAGTTGATGCTCGTGTTCCCCACCATCAAGCACCTGGAGCTGCTGGCCGAGGCGAGCTCGGTGGCCGAGCTGCTGGCCGCCGCGCGCAGCCGCCCCGTGGTGCCGATCCTGCCGAAGGTCGCCGTGCGCGACGGGGCCGCCGAGGTCCTGCTGCCCGGAGACCCCGGCTACGACGAGGCCTGAGCGCCGAGCGGGGACCGCAACCGTGGCGGGCCAGCATTGTTCTTGAGGCGGTGAGGCACAGCGCAACCATCCTCGCGGTCACGGCCGTGCTGCTCGGCCTGCTGGCCACGATGGCCCTTGCCGGCACACTGGTGGGCACGGACGCCGCCGATCAGCTGCCGGGCACCGAGGGCCCGGACCAGATCTACGGCGAGGTCGGCAACGACACCATTCTGGGAGCCGGCGGTGGGGACTACCTCGAGGCCGGTCCCGGCGACGACGAGATCGGAGGTGGCGGCGGCCTCGACCTGGTGATCGGGGGCACCGGAGCCGATCGGATCGACGCGGGCGGCGGCGACGACGTGGTCTACGCCGGGGCCGGCGAGGACACGGTCCTGGGCGGGCAGGGCGGCGACACCCTCTTCGGCCAAGCGGATGCGGACCGGCTCTTCGGCGGCTCGGGCCGCGACCGCATCTACGCCACCCTGGGCGGCGACTTCGTGGACGCGGGCTCGAGCGCGGACCGCATCAGCGCCGAGGGCGGCGGCACCACGATCCTGGCGGGGGGCGGGGACGACGTGGTCAGCGGCACCGGTGGCTCGCTCGAGGTGCAGGGCGGCGCGGGAAGTGACCGCATCCGGACCGGCGAGGGGGCCGACACCGTCACGGGTGGCCGGGGAAGCGACGCCGTCGACTCGGGAGCGGGCAACGACACCGTCAAGACGGTGGACGACGCTCGCGACCGCATCAACTGTGGCGAGGGCGACGACGTGGCCGAGGTGGATCCTGCCGACCTGGTCACCGGTTGCGAGACCACGCGCCGCGTGCGCCGCGCCCGCGCGCGGAGAATCGGCCGAATCGGGTAGAACCTCGCCATGCCGGCCAGCGGGCTGAGCGTGGCGGTCACCGGCCCCACGGGCGATCTCGGGATCGCCATCGTCGACGCGCTCGAGCGCTCCCGCTCGGTCGACCGGATCGTGGGCATGGCGCGCCGCCCATTCGACCCGGCGGACAGGCGCTGGAAGAAGACCGAGTACCGCCAGGGCGACGTGACCGACCGCGCCGCCGTGCGCGACCTGGTCAAGCGCGCCGACGTGGTCGTGCATCTGGCCTTCGTGATCCTGAGCGCGAGCGAGGCCACGCGCGAGCTCAACGTGGAGGGCTCGCGACTCGTGTTCGAGGAGGCGGCCAGGGCCGGGGCGGATCGCATCTGTTACGCGTCGAGCGTGGCGGCCTACGGCTTCCACGACGACAATCCGGACTGGCTGACCGAGGACGTACCCGCCCGGGGCTCGAAGGAGCATCCCTACTCGCAGCAGAAGGCCGAGGTCGAGCGGGTGCTGGCCGAGGTGCTGCTGCGCAAACGGGGCACCGTGGCCTACGTGTTTCGTCCCTCCGTCGTGGCCGGCCCTCGGGCCCGCACCATGATCCAGGAGATCCCCTACTACCGGCTCAACGAGTCGATGCCCGATCCGGTGCGCCGCCTGCTCGGCCTGATGCCCGTGCTGCGACCGGTGATCCCCGACCCCGGCACGCGCTTCCAGCTCGTGCACGAGGACGACGTGGCGCGAGCCTTCGTGGCCGGGGTGCGCGGCCTCGGCGAGCCCGGTCCCTACAACCTGGCCGGTGGGGGCCTGCTGACCCTGGGCGACGTGGCCGACGCCCTGGGCTGGTACTCGGTGCCCGTGCCCCGCCAGCTCGTGGGCGCCACCGCCGAGGTCGTGACGCGGCTGCCGCTCGCTCCCGACTCGGTGGCCTGGATCCACTCGGTGCGAAAGCCGGTCCTCATGAAGACCGCGCGCGCCAAGCAGGAGCTGCGCTGGCGGCCGAAGCACACCGGCCGTGCCACGCTGCGGGAGATGGTGCGGGCGGAGCGCGAAGCGGTCTCGCCGCGCTAACGCCCGGCAGGCTCGGCCGCGGCCGATGACGGCGACGGCGATGAAGGTGACCCTGTAGCCGTAGTTCGAAGCCTCCCCGCCACCACGATGTAGTCCAGCAGCTCGCGGTCGAGCGAGCTCGGCTTGAGACCGCTGGCCTCGGCCGACTGCAGCGTGTCGCGCACCGCGGTACCGCTCCGCGCCGTGAGCTTGGGCAGCGAGCTGGCGTCCACGCGCTCGGTGAGCTGATCGACGGACGTGGTGTGGAAGACCGAGTACAGGACGGCGATGCCGAGCGCGCCGCCGAGCGCTTGTCGGGGGGGAGGCCGAGTTGACGATGGCCACGGTGTTCGGGAGCATCAGCGCGCCGCCGGCTCCCTGGGCCACCCGGGCGGCCAGCAGCACCTCGAAGTCGGGCGCCAGGCCCCCGACCACCGAGGCGATGACGAAGGTGAGCGCACCGGCGATGAACACCCGGCGCCGCCCGACGAGGTCTACGAGGCGCCCGCCGAACACCAGCAGCCCGGCCAGCGGCAGGAGGCTCCCGTTGAGCACCCACTGCACCTCCTGCGAGCCCACCCCGAACGTCTTCATGATGTCGGGCAGCGCCAGCGGAACGGCGGTCTGATCGACGAGGATCATCGCGTTGGCCGCCGTCATGGCGGCCAGCACGACGCTCAGGCGAGTAGCTCCCGAAGCGCTAGAGGGCCCGCCGGTAGAGCTCGGCATAGTCGGCCTCGTCCGTCTCCCGCGGGTTCAGGAGGGTGGTGCCGTCGCCCATGGCGCCCTCGACGAGCGCCGGGATGCCTGATTCCGGCACGCCCACCTGAGACAGCCGCGTGGGCAGGCCCAGCCGGGCCGCGAGCTCGCTGACGTGGCTCGCCAGCGCGTCGGCCACCGCTGAGTCGCTGCCCCCGGTCTCCAGCCCAAACAGCTCGCCGACGTCGCGATAGCGGTCGGCGATATCGGCGCCGCCCTCGGCGTTGAAGCGGATCACGTGGGGCAGGTGGATCGCGTTGGCGACTCCGTGGGGAACTCCGAAGTGAGCGCCGGCCGGGTGCGACATGGCGTGCACCGAGCCGAGGGCGAGCGTGATCGCGAGGTTGGCCGCGATCAGCATGTTGCCCCGCGCCTCCTCGTCCTCCTCCCCGCGCTGCACAGCGCGCTCGAGGTTGTCGCGGATCATGCGCAACGCCTGGAGCGAGCGGGCGTCCTGATGCGGGCTCCAGTCCTGGGAGACATAGCCCTCGATCGCGTGGGTCATGGCGTCCATCCCGGTGGCCGCCGCCACGGCGGGCGGGAGCGTGCGCGTGGTCTCGGGATCGAGGATGGCCAGCCGCGGGAACAGCGGGAAGTCGGCGATCTCGAGCTTGACCTTCTCCACCGGCTCCTTGATCACGGCCGCCATCGACACCTCGCTGCCGGTGCCGGCCGTCGTGGGGATGCAGGCCAGCGGGGCCACGTCGAGCGGCCTGCCCATGCCGTCGTCCTCGCGCGGCATCAGGAAGAAGCCCTCCTGCTCGCGGGCGGTGCCGCCGTGGGTGAAGATCGCGTCCACCACCTTGGCGGTGTCCATCACCGAGCCGCCGCCGACGGCCAGGAACGAGTCGGCACCCGCTTCCTTGGCGGCGGCGGCGCAGCGATCACACACCTCGGTCGAGGAATCCTGCGGCACGTCGTCGAACACGCCGGCCACCTCGAGGCCGCCGTCGGCGACGCCGGCCTCGACCTTCTCCACCAGCCCCGTGCCTCTGATCACCTCGTCGGTGACCACGAAGACGCGTTGCGCGCCCTCCTTGTGGAACTCGAAGCCCGTGGACTCGAGGAGGTTGCGCCCCGCGATGACACGGGTCGTGGACGCGTACTGGTAGAAGTCCTTGAACCCCGTGAGCGGTATGGCGTCGAGCGCCGAGCCCTCCGAATACTCCACTAGGCGGCCTCGAGCAGGTCGCGGCGGTCCGACTCCTCCAGAATCGCCCGATAGCGCGGGAACACCGGCTTGACCAGCGGCACCAGCTTGAGGATCTTGGCCACCGGGCCCTTGGCCTTCATCTGGCCGCGCGCCAGCGCGACGGTCACGTTGACCTTGCCGAGCCAGAAGCGATGGGCGGTGTCGGCGTCCATGGTCATGACGACCTCGGGCTCCATCGTCGTCTCACCGCAGTCGACCCGGCCCTCCTCCCCCTCGATCATCCGCACCGTGATCTGCGATTCCGGATCGCGGTACTGGTACTGCACGATGGTGTTGGCCTTGCGGAACTTGGGGGCCAGCTCGTCGTCGTGCGCCAGGTCCTCGAAAAGCTTCCCGATGTACGCGTAGACCTCGTCCGCGTCCTTGAAGTACGCCACGTTTGGATTCTCCTCGTTCTCTCTAGATGCGACGGAGAGTGTAGGGAGGCCGGGCCGGCCGCCGGCTACCGCGCCCGCACCAGCAGCGTCTGGGCCGCTCTCCCGATACGACCTTCTTCGTCCCACAGGACAGTGTCCGCCAGGCCGAGCCCGTCGACGTGGGTGACGGCGTCCAGGCACACGTACTCGCCCGCCGGCTCGCGCATCAGGTGCACGCTCAGGTCGGTGTTGATGAAGATGAACCGCTTCCAGTCCAGGGCGGCGCTGACCCCGTTGCCCGAGTCGGCGGCCACGAGCACACGCTGCAGAGGCGTCGGCGGCTCGCCCTCCACGAGCGGCACCCGCATGCGCATCCACACGCGCGCCGGCCCGGGCTCGAGGAAGCCGCCCTCGAGAAACCGGTACTCCATCGCCGTGTGGTAGCCCACCGGCTCGCCGGTGGGAAAGAACTCGCCCGGCTCGCCGGCCTGAGGACCCGGTGGGGGCTCGCTCGCGGGCTCATCCAGTCGCAGGTCACCCGGTGTGAGGCGCCACGCGCGGGCCCGCACCAGCTCGCCCTCCGGTCCCGTCAGGGTCGCCTCGAGCAGCTCCACGCTGCGCCCCGGGCGCACCACGCGAGCCTCCACCTCCAGCGGTGCGAGGGGCACCGGGCGCAGGATCTCGAACGTCACTCGCCCGAGCCGCATGTCCTCGCGGGGCTCGCAGCGCTCGAGCGCTCGGCCGATCAGCGCCGAGGGCGGGCCGGCGTGCTGGGCCCCGGCATCCCACGGGCCACGGGTCAGATCGGTGGGGACGAAGCGACGCCCGTCCTGCGACGTAGAAGGCGTCCGGCACGAGGGCGGCGGCTACGCGCCGATGGAGAACATCGCCTCGATGTCGTGCTGGGAGAACATCTCGAACGCGACCATGGTGTAGGTGTCGCGGATGCCACGGACGCCCGCGAGCCGTTGGGTCACCACGTCGGCCAGCTCCTCCGGCGCCTTCACCCGCAACATGGCGACGAAGTCCCACTCTCCGGTGACCGAGTAGACCTCGGCCACCCCGTCGACGTCGGCCAGGATGCCGCCGAGCGAGGCCATCTCGTTCCGATCGGCCTTGATCAGCACGACGGCGTTCGTCATGGGCTCGACCCTATAGCGTGGGCCCGGTGCAGGCGGTGACCTTCCAGGCGCCGGGCGAGGTCCGGTTGGAGGACCGGCCGGAGCCCGAGTTGCAGGCCCGCGACGACGCCGTTATCCGGGTCGAGGCCACCGGCGTGTGCGGCTCGGATCTGCACATCTACCACGGGCGGATACCGATCGAGCCGGGCTTCACGCTCGGCCACGAGTTCGTCGGCACGGTCCGGGCGGTCGGCGACGGCGTGACCGAGGTGGCCGAGGGCGACCGCGTACTGGGCTGCTACTGCTCGGCCTGCGGCAACTGCTTCTTCTGCCGGCGCGGCGACTTTCACCAGTGCGACGAGGGGCGCGTGTTCGGACACGGCAGGACGCTCGGCTCGCTGCAGGGCGCCCAGGCCGAGAGCGTGCTGGTGCCCCACGCCAACCTCACGCTGCGACGGGTTCCGGACGGGATGGCGGACGACGTGGCCCTGTTCGCCGGCGACGTGATGGGCACGGGCTGGCACGCGGTGGACCAGGCGGGCACCCGGCCCGGCGACAGCGTGGCCGTGCTGGGCCTGGGACCGGTGGGGCTGTGCGCCGTCCAGGCCGCGAAGGCCGCGGGCGCGGCGCACGTCGTGGCCATCGACACGGTGGCCGACCGGCTCGAGCTCGCCCGCAGCTTCGGCGCTCAGCCCGTGCACCTCACGGAGGACAATCCACGGGCGTCCGTCAAGGAGGCCACCGGCGGGCGGGGCGTGGACGCGGCGATCGACGCCGTGGGCCATCCCGACGCCCTCGGGCTGGCCTGCCGGATCACGCGCAAGGCGGGTACGGTGTCCGCCACCGGTGTCTACGCGGAGCGCATCGAGATGCACATGGGCATCGTCTGGATCAAGGCCCTCACCCTCCGCAGTGGTCAGGCCAACGTGATCGGCCACGTGGACCGCGTGCTGGCCATGCTGGACGCCGGCGTGCTCGACCCCACGCCGCTCGTGAGCCATCACATGCGACTCGAGGACGCCGCGGAGGCCTACGCGGTCTACGACCGGCGCGAGGCCCTCAAGATCGTGATGACGCCGTGAGCGTCGAGCGCGGCACTGCCGCTCTGCTCCTGCGCCACCGTGAGACGGTCGCGAAGGGAGCCCAGCCGATCGGCTGGAAGATCGGCTTCAACCTGCCGGAGATCCAGGAGAAGCTCGGGATCGACGCTCCGCTGGCCGGCTTTCTCACCGGCGACGGCGTGCTCGACGATGGCGACGAGGTGTCCCTCTCCGACGGGCCGCTGGTGGTGGAGTCGGAGGTGGCCGTGGAGCTGGGTGAGGACGCTCGTTCGATCGTGGCCCTCCTGCCGGCGCTGGAAGTGGCCGACCCGCCGGACCTCTCGCAGGACGTGGAGACCATTCTCGCCGGCAACATCTTCCACCAGGCCGTCGCGTTCGGCCCCCGGGTCGAGACCGGCGAGCCCGGAGCGGGCCGGATCGTCGTCAACGGCGACACCGTGCACGAGTTCAGCGCCGAGCACGCCGCCGGCTCGCTCACGGCCATGGTCGACGCGGTGGCCGCGCGGCTGGGGGCGGCCGGCGAGCAGCTGCGGCCCGGCGAGCGCATCATCACCGGAGTGCTGGCTCCCCCCACCCGGCCGAGCCGGGCGACCGGGTCCGGCTCGAGCTCGACGCCCTCGGCGCGGTCGAGCTGAGCTTCACCGACTGAGTCACCCTAGATTTCCAGGCATGACCACCGCCGCCGCCCTTCCGGACGCCCTCTCCGAGCCCGCCCGCGCCTTCGCCGCCGGGCCGCACCGTTTGGTGATCGGCGGCGAGCGGCCCGAGGCCGCCGGCGGACGCACCTTCGAGACGGTCGATCCCTCCACCGGACGGGTCATCGCCGAGGTACCTCACGCGGGCGCCGAGGACGTGGACCGCGCCGTGCGCGCCGCTCGCGAGGCCTTCGAGGACGGCCGCTGGACGGGGCTGGTGGCCGCCCGGCGCTCGGTGGCCATGCTGGCCCTCGCCGATGCCATCGACTCGCACGCCGACGAGCTGGCCGAGCTCGAGTCGCTCGACAACGGCAAACCGGTCAAGCTCGCCAGGCGGGTGGACGTGCGCCTGGCGGCCGAGCACCTGCGCTACTTCGCCGGCTGGCCCCAGCGGATCGCGGGCGAGGTGCTGCCGGTGGCCACGCCGAACATGCACTGCTACACGCGCAAGGAGCCGGTGGGGGTGGCCGGCCAGATCATCCCCTGGAACTTCCCACTCCTGATGGCGGCGTGGAAGCTCGGCCCCGCCCTGGCCGCGGGCTGCACGGCGGTGCTCAAGCCGGCCGAGCAGACCCCGCTCACCGCCCTGCGGCTGGGCGAGCTGGCGCTCGAGGCGGGCCTGCCCGAGGGCGTGGTCAACGTGATCACCGGCGACGGTGAGACCGGCGCGGCGCTGGTGGACCACGAGGACGTGGACAAGATCGCCTTCACCGGATCCACGGTCGTGGGCCGGGAGATCGGTGAGAAGGCCGGCCGGGCGCTCAAGCGCGTGACGCTCGAGCTGGGCGGCAAGTCGCCCAACATCATCCTTCCCGACGCCGATCTCGACCGGGCGGTGAAGGGCGCCTACCAGGCGATCTACTACAACGCCGGACAGGCCTGCAACGCCGGCTCGCGGCTGTTCGTGCACTCCGATCAGTACGACGAGGTGCTGGCCGGGCTGGCGGAGGCAGCCGGCAAGGCGCGGATCGGTCCCGGCCTCGACCCGTCGACGCAGCTCGGCCCGCTGATCTCGGCCGAGCAGGAGGAGCGGGTGCGCGCCTACATCGAGAGCGGCACGGCGGAGGGGGCGGAGCTGGTCACGGGCGGAGGCGCGCCCGGCAACGGCGACACCGACGACGGCGGCTTCTTCGTCGAGCCCACCCTGTTCAGCGCCACCCGGGACGACCTGAAGATCGCCCGCGAGGAGATCTTCGGCCCGGTGCTGGTGGCGCTGCCCTACGACTCGCTCGAGGAGGTGGCCCGCCGGGCCAACGACACGCCCTACGGCCTCGCCGCCGGGGTTTGGACCCGGGATCTCAAGCAGGCCCACAGGCTCGCCGCGCTGCTGCGGGCTGGGGACGTGTGGGTCAACACGTGGAGCGCCGGGGACCCGTCCGCGCCGTTCGGCGGCTTCAAGGCCTCCGGGGTGGGCCGCGAGCACGGCCGCGAGGGCCTCGACGCCTACCTCGAGAACAAGACGGTCTGGGTCAACCTGGCCTAGAGAAGCGGTCGGGGTCGAACGGCGCCAGCCCCACCGCCGGTTCCTCCCCCGTGATCGCCTGGGCGATCAGGCGTCCGGTGAGGGGGCCGTGGGCCACGCCCGCGCCCTCGTGGCCGGTGGCGATCCACAACCCGGCCACCGCGCGCGTCGGGCCGATTGCGGGCAGCCCGCCCGGTAGCCAGGGGCGCAGGCCGGCCCAGGCCGAGTGCTCGCGCAACTCGCTCACTCGGGGCGCGATGCGAGCCGCCGCTTCGAGGAGCTTGGTGCTCACCTGGCGATCGACCTCTACGTCGAAGCCGCGCCGCTCGCGGCTCGAGCCAACGAGCACGTGCCCGTCGAGCGTGGTCTCCACGACCGTGCTCACCTTCAGGCCGGAGTCCGGGCTCGACACCGAGGCCATGTAGCCGCCGTCGATCACCTTGTGGGAAAGGAAGCCGGGTCGCCGCTCGAGCTGCACCAGCTGGCCCTTTCGTGGCTCGAGCGGCAGCTCGAGTCCGGCGGCGCGGGCCAGCGACGCGCTCCATGCGCCCGCGGCGAGCACGACGTGGTCGGCTCCCACGCGCTCGCCTCCCCCCAGGAGCACCCCCTCCACGCGGGCACCGGCCACCGAGATCGCCTCGACCTCCACGCCGGTCTCGACTACCGCGCCGAGCGCCGCCGCCTCGCGGGCCAGGCCGCGGGCGATGGCCCGCGGCGCGCACTGGAGGTCACGCGGGAAGTGGGAAGCGCCGAGCAGTCCGGCTCCGCTCAGCTCGGGCTCGGCCTCGCGCAGCTCGCCGGGGTCGAGCATCGAGCATTGGACGCCGGCTTCGGTCAGCCGCTTCACCCGCCCGCGCTCGCGCTCCCAGCCCGTCGGATCGGCATGCACCACGAGCGCGCCCTTGCGCCTGATCCCGGCCTCGTCCCCCAGCAGCTCCTCGATCTCGTCGAAGAGCGTCAGCCCCGGCCGGGCCAGGTCGAGCTCGGGGCCGGGGTCCTTGTCGCAGCAGAGCACGTTGCCCTCGCCCAGGCCGGTGGTCCCCGACGACACCTCGCCCTTATCGAGCAGGCACACCGAGAGGTCGCGGCGGGCGAGCTCCCACGCGGTGGCGCAGCCGACCATGCCGGCGCCCACCACCACGACGTCGAACGCCCGGCCCGGGCTCAGAGCGCGAAGCCTGCCGGGAACGGATCGTCGGGGTCGAGCACGTACTGGCCCATGCCGGTGATCCAGGCCCGGCCGCTGATCTCCGGCACCACCGCCGGCAGCCCGGCCACCTCGGTCTCGGCGACGATCCGGGCGCCGAAGCGCGTGCCGATCACCGACCGGTTGACGAACTCCTCGCCCACCGCCAGCTCGCCCCGGGCGTGCAGCTGCGCGAGCTTGGCCGAGGTACCGGTGCCGCACGGCGAGCGGTCGAGCCAGCCGGGATGGATCGAGGTGGCGCTGCGCTGTGAGCGCGGGCCGTCCTCGCCCGGAGCGGTGAAGACCACGTGGCGGCAGCCGGCGATCCGCTCGTCCGCCGGGTGCACGGGCGGGTCCGACTCGTTGATGGCGCTCATCAGCTCGAGGCCCGCCTCGATCAGCTCCTGCGACCGGGCGGGATCCACGGAGAGACCGGCGTCGGCGGCCGGCAGCAGAGCGTAGAAGTTGCCCCCGAAGGCCATGTCGTAGGCCACGGTGTGCCCGTCGAGCCGGACGCTGCGGCCCGCGCCCAGCAGGAACGAGGGCACGTTGCGCAACCTGACCGAGCGCGCTCGCCCGTCCTCCACCGCCACGCGCGCCTCCACGAGCCCCGCCGGGGTGTCGAGCCGTACCAGCGTCTCGGGCTCTGCGACCTCGACCATGCCGGTCTCCACCAGCACCGTGGCCACGCCGATGGTGCCGTGGCCGCACATGGGCAGACAGCCCGACACCTCGATGAACAGCACGCCCCAGTCGGCTCCCTCCGCCAGCGGCGGCTGGAGGATCGCGCCGGACATGGCGCCGTGCCCGCGCGGCTCACGCATCAGGAGCAGGCGCAGGTCGTCGAGATGCTCCTCGAACCAGAGCTTGCGGGCGAGCATGGAGTCGCCGGGCAGGGGAGCCACGCCGCCGGTGATCACCCGGGTCGGCATGCCCTCCGTGTGGGAGTCGACGGCCGAGAAGACCCGGCTGGCTCTCACCCGGGCACCCCAACCCCGAGCGCCCTCACCGCCTCCTCGACCTCGCGCTGCTCGGCCTCGGTGAGCGCAAGCCGCGGGGGGCGGCAGGGGCCGCCGTCGTGCCCGGCGAGGTCCATAGCCGCCTTGAAGTACTGCACGAGCTTGGACTTCATGTCGAGGCGCCCGAGCGGGAGCAGGCGGGCGTAGAGCTCGCGTGCCTCCTCGAGCTGACCCTCGACGCACAGCCGCTGCAGCTCGACGCACTCGCTCGGGGCGATGTTGGCCACCCCGGCCACCCAGCCGGTGGCACCGGCGAGGAAGCCCTCCAGCGCCCAATCGTCGCCACCCACCAGCACCTCGAGGTCGTCGGTGGCGTTGATGATCGCCGCGATCCGGCGAGCGTCGCCCGAGCACTCCTTGATCGCTACCACGCCCTCTATGCCGGCCAGCCTGGCGATCAGCTCCGGTGGCATGTCGATGCCGCTCGACTTGGGGTTGTTGTAGGCCATCAGCGGCAGGTCGGTCGACCCGGCCACGGCGGCGTAGAAGGCCTCCACCTCGCGCGCGTCGCCCTGGTAGCCGAGCGAGGGGAGCATCATCAGCCCGCCCGCGCCCGCGGCGCCGGCATCCGCCGCGTAGCCACTCGAGATGGCCGGCGTCTCGCTCGAGATGCCCGCCGTGACGGTCACCCGGCCGTCGGCGGCCTCCACGAGGGTCTCGAGCACCTGGCGGCGCTCGGCGCGGCTGAGACTCTGGGCCTCGCCCATCGTGCCGTTGCCCACCAGCCCGGAGGCACCCTGCTCCAGCACCCACTCGGCGTTGCGGCGAAGCGCCGCAGTGTCCACGTCGCCGCTCTCGTCGAACGGCGTCATGGCGGCGGGGATCACCCCTTCGAAGTGCATGCGCGAACTCCTCGCTCGGGAGCCCGTCAGTCTTGCACGCCGCTCAGTTCACGCCGAGCCGGTAGACCGGCCCGTTGAGCGAGATGGCGTAGACGCGGCCCCGGCCGTCCTCGCCGAACGACACGAGCCCGGGGACGCGCAGGCGCGTGCCGCGGTTGGGCGCGTTGCCGCTGCGCAGCCGAGCCAGGCGAATCACCGGGTTGCAGTAGTCGCCGTAGACGTAGCGGCCGTTCCACCCGCGTCCCAGCGACCGGTCGCGAATCACGTAGCCGCCGATGATCGAGCAGTAGCCACCGTCCTGCGAGTGGGCGATCGCCGGGGGGCGGTGCCGGGGAGCGCTTCCGTCCTCGTAGCGGCTGCGGCCCTCCCACACGTCCCAGCCGAAGTTGTCGCCCGCCCGCGGCGCGCGGTCGCCACCGCGGCCCGGCGTGTAGTCGATCTCCTCCACGGCGTCCTGGCCAACGTCACCGATGGTGAGCGAGCCGGTGCGCCGGTCGAACGAGAAGCGGTACGGATTGCGCAGGCCGTAGGCGAAGATCTCGCCGCGCGCGCCCGAGCGGCCGCGGAAGGGATTGCTCTGCGGGATGCCGTAGCCGCCGTTGGGCCGCGGCTCGATACGGATGAGCTTGCCCAGGATCTGTGAGAGGTCCTGCCCGTTGTCGTCGGGGTCGCCGCCGCCACCGCCGTCGCCGAAGGCCACGTAGAGTCGGCCGTCCGGGCCGAACTGGACCTGGCCGCCCTTGTGGTTGAAGCGCCGGTGCGGCACGCTGATCACGGTGCGCCGGCTGGCCGCGTCGGCGCGGTCCGGGTTGCCGGAGCGCTCGTACTGGGCGACGGTCGGGTAACCCCGTTGGTCGGTGTAGTAGACGTAGAAGCGCCCGGAATCGGCGTAGTCCGGCGCGAAGGCCATCGACAGCAGCCCGCTCTCGCCGCCGGTGCTCACCAGATTCGACATGTCGAGGAAGGCTTGGCCGAGTGTGCGCCCGCCCTTGACGATCACGATGCGGCCGCCGCGCTCGACCACGAATCGGCGCCGGTCGCCGCGCGGGGCGGTCAGATAGGTGGGCTCGGAGAAGGTGCCGAGGCGCAGAAGGCGCACGTTGCGACGGGCGCCGGCACTGTCGGCCGGTTCCTTGGCGCCGCCGGCTCCCTGCGCGCTGGTGGCCGCGGGCGGTGACGAGGACCGGTCGTCGTCGTCCGACGAGGAACAGCCTGCGATGAGTGCGGCCGCCGACAGACAGGCGGCGATTGCGTAGGGACGTAAGCCTCACGCCACCTCAGTATGGCAATCGCCCCGCTAGTCTCTGCCGCTCGGGCTGTGGCGCAGCTTGGTAGCGCGCTCCGTTCGGGTCGGAGAGGTCGCTGGTTCAAATCCAGTCAGCCCGACTCTGGGCCGCGGGTCTGGCTAGAGCCGCCGCGGTGTGAGCTTCAGGGTGTGGCGCTTGGTGCGGCTGTTGCCGGCTCGGTCGCGCAGGCTGATCGTCAGCTTGGCGGTGACGGTTTGGCCTTGGTCGAGTGCGCGGGCCAAGCGGGCTTGCAGCTTCGCGCCGAGACGCAGTTTCACGGTGCGGGTGTCGCCCTTGGCGATGTAGCGCTCACGCGGCAGGGCGAGCGTGTGGGCGCGGGCGGCGTCGGAGATGCGGATCTTGGCCGTCGCTGACAGCCACAGGTCTTCGTTTCCAGCTGTCACGGTCAGCCGCAGCGAGCGTCCGAGACGCTGACTCGCCTGACGGACAAGTCGTGCCCGCGGGGCTAGGTGGTCGGCGGGCGTGGCTGGCTGGCCGGGTGTGGGGGCCGGCCGGGGCCCGGCGGGCGCGGCGGGGCGTTCAGGGCCGGGGCGGCAGATCACGTTGAGACACTGGGCGGGGTTGCCGTTGCCGCTGGCGTAGTTGATGCCCGACTGGTTTCCGGGCACGGCACTGATGCCGTAGCGGGCGTTGTCGTTGGCGGTGTTTTGGGCCAGGTAGTTGCCGGGGCTCTGCACGTCGATCCCGTCCCCGTTGATGTCGTCGAGGCCCAATTCAGGCGGGGCGGACCGAATGCCGAACACGCTGTTTTCGATCAGCCGGTTGCCGGTCGAGTCTGGCCCGATGTCAAAGCCGTCGCCGCCGAGGCCGTAGCAGTGGGGTGACGGGATGCCGGGCAGCTGTGACGGCACCAGGTTTGCCTTGAACAGGTTGTCGTCGGCGTTTGAGGTGTAAAGCGGCCCGCCCATCCCGCCGCACAGGCTGTTGTGCACGATCCGGTTTCGGTGGGCGTTTGACATGGACAGGGCGCCGGCGGGCGCGCCGATGTCGTTGTCGGCGACCAGGTTGTCGGTGCTGTTGTACAGGCCGATGCCGCCTTCTGAGCGGCCGGTGTTGTGTTCGACGCGGTTTCGGTGCGAGCCAGTCAGGCCGATGCCCGTGCCGCCGCCCGCGGTGCGGATGTGGTGGATGTGGCTGTCGGTGATCTCGTTGAGCGAGATCCCCCAGGCGGTGCCGTTTCGGACGGTGATGTTGCGCCGGCCGTAGGCGACGATGGCGTCGCCGAAGTAGGAGCTGATCTCGTGGCCGTTCAGGTCGAGAGTGACGTCGTCGTCGGCGATCAGGATCGAGGCGTAGCTGTCTGTGCCGTCGGGCCGGGGTACGGTGGGCGCGCCTTCGCCACAGTGCAGGTCGGCGGTCAGCGTGGTGTCCTGGGTGAGCTGATCACCGCAGGACAGCACGCTGGCGTGAGCGGCGCCGGGCAGGACCAACAGAGAGCCGGCGGCGAGCGACAGCAGGCACGTGATCAGGGGCTTTCGCATGGGTGCGGGCCTTCCTGGCGGCGGGGAGCGGGGCTGGTGCTTGAACGGTGAACGCCCGGGGCGGCTTGCCCGTACGCGGCTGCGACTTTTTTGGGCCTGGCCGCTCGCCTACAGAGCCTTCGAGCACTCCACCGGGCCCGCTCCCGGACACAGGTCCAGTGAGTCGGCCACGGTGCGCAGCAGCTGCCAGAGCTGCGCCTGCTCGGCCTCGTCGAGGGCGCTGAGCAGGTCTTCCTCGCCGGTTCCGATCGCGGCGTCGGCCTCGTCCACCAGACGACGGCCGCCGCCGGTCAGATCCATCACGTAGCGGCGGCGATCCGATTCGTCGCGCGAGCGCTCGATGAGGCCGCGCTCGTAGAGGTCGGCGGTCACGCCCGCGAGGTTGCTGTAGTCGATTCCCAGGCCGTCGCCCACCTCGGTCTGCGACGCGGGGCCCATGGCCTCGAGCTGCTTGAGCACGATGTACTGCTGGGGGCTGAGGTCCAGGGGGCGCAGGGCGCGGCGAAAGCGGGCGACCGACTCCTGGCCGAGGCGGGCGATCAGCACTCCATAGGGCACACGGGCGTCAGCCGAGCTGGAGATCGACGCCTGTACCTGAGCCATGGTCCCGATCTTAACGTCGCCGGACATTGCTGGTACGATACCATGATGGTTGTTAACCACTATCAGGGAGGACACCCGTCGTGACCACAGCAACACAGCCCTTCACCGAGAAGTACGTAGCCGACCCCGTCCACGCCTCGTTCGGCTTTGCCGTCCGCTATTCGGGCCTGTCCGACTACCGCGGCAGCCTCAGCGACGTCCAGGCCAGCCTCGACGCCGATGACTCCGGCCTCGCGCTCGAGGGCGCCGCTCAGGTGGATTCGATCTCGATTCAGAACCCGCCCCAGTTCCGCTCCCACGTGCTCGGCCCGGAGTTCTTCGACGTCCAGAACCACCCCACCGTCTCGTTTCGCTCGACCAAGGTCGACCTCGACGACGACGGCAGCGCCCGCGTGGAGGGTGAGCTCACCATCCGCGGCACCACGCGCCCGGTGATCGCCACCGGTAACTGGTCCGAGCCGCGCGAGGGACTCGGCGGCACCAAGGCCGGCCTCGAGCTCACCACCACGTTCGACCGTCGCGACTTCGGCTTCGACTGGCAGATGGAGCTGCCCGGCGGCGGCATCGCGCTCGACTACGACGTGACCCTCACCGCCAACCTGCCGCTCGTGCCGGCCGAAGAGGCTCAGGGCTAGTCCGATGAAGATCCTGGGCATCTCCGGATCGCTCAGGCGCGACTCCCACAACTCGCGCCTGCTCCGGGCGGCGGCACGTTCGCTGCCGCCCGGAGCGGTGCTCGAGCTCTACGACGGGCTCGCGCACCTACCGCCCTTCAACGAGGACCTCGAGCTCTACCCGCCGGCGCCGGTCGTCGGGTGGCAGGAGGCCATCGCCGAAGCCGACGCTCTCCTGTTCAGCACGCCGGAGTACAACGCGTCGATTCCTGGCTTGCTCAAGAACGCGGTCGACTGGGCCTCCCGGCCCTTCCCGGACAACGTCCTGCGCGACCGGCCGGCGGGCGTGATCGGCACCAGCACCGGCCTGTTCGGGGCGGTATGGGCGCAGGCCGAGCTGCGCAAGGTCCTGCGCTACGCGGGCGCCCACGTGCTCGACGAGGAGCTCCCGGTGCCCACGGCCGACCTGGCCTTCAGCCCCGACGACGGCCTGCTGGTGCCGGAGCTGGGTCAGCGCCTGCGCGAGCTGCTGGAGGCGCTTGCGCGGGAAGCCGCTGCTCCGCTGGAGGCGGCGGGCTCTCGCCCAGCGCCGCCGCAGCCAGCCGCTGTCCCAGCAGTGGCCCGAACTTGAACAGGTTGTCCCCCGCGAGGGCGAGCACCGAGCCGTTGTCCCACACCCGGGAGCTGTCGCTTCCCTCGGGCAGCATCGAAGTGAGGCAGAGGCGCAGCTCGGCCGGCTCGGGAACCAGGCCGGGCAGCGCGCTCTCCACGTAGGCCGCGATTCGCCCCACCATCTCCGCCACGCCCGACTCGCGGTCGGCGTCGAGGGGGATCTCATCGTCGGCCGCCAGGCCCACCGCGTACTGGGGCGCGCCGGGAAGCGGTGAGGCGTAGACGATCTCCGGATGGTCGCCGCTCTGCTCCTGCAGGCAGGGCAGCCGCCCCGCCAGAGCGGGATCGCGCAGCGGGAACGTGGCCCGCACGTGGAGGCCCACCGATACCGGCACGTCGAATCCGGCCGCCGGGGCCAGCTCCCGGATGCCCACGCCGGCGCAGATGACCACACGCTCAGCAGTCCAGACCCCCTCCGAGCTCTCCACCAGCGCGGGTTCGCCCGGGTCGACCCGGAACACCTGCCCCTCGATCAGGCGATGCCGCACGGCCCCGGCCAGCGCCGCGATGGAGCTCCGCACATCGGTGGGACCGGCCAGCTCGTCGAGCACCGCGGGCCCGCTCACCGGGCGCATGATCGGCAGCAGCCGCTCCTGATCGGCCTGGTCGAGCATCCGGGCCGGCAGGCCCTCGGCGGTCAGCAGGGCTTCCAGCTCGGGTGCGTGGGACCCGGCCACCACCAGACCCTGCCGCCCGATCAGCGTCACGCCCAGTCGCGCCTGCCAGTCCTCCCAGATCGCCCGGGACGCGGCGGCGTCGCGCACCAGCTCGGGGCGGCGGTGAGCGTGACGGAAGATGCGCGTGCGCCCCGCCGACTGTCCGGCGCCCGGCCTCGCGGCCTCGAAGATGCGGAAGTCGACTCCTCGTTGCTCGAGGGCGTACGCGGTGGACAGGCCGACGATGCCCGCCCCCACCACGATGACGTCGGCCGAACGGCCCTGCATCTCAGGCCGCGACGGCGTTGTAGTAGCGCACGGCGAGACCCGTGAGGAGGGTCTCGAAACAGGCCTCGACCGTCATGTCGTGGGCCTCGGCGTAGCTCACCAGCCCCGTGTCCTCGATGGCCTCGCTCTGCGTGATCACCTCGTCCACCAGGTCGGGGTGCTGGTCGGAGAAGAATGCGCCCATCGAGTAGAGGCTCGTGTCCATGAGCGACTCGATGAACTCCTCGCCCTCGGCTGCGCGGCTGCGCTTCGCGGCCATCGCGGGTGAGGTTACCGGCGCCCGGCGCGCCGTCGCGGCTCAGGGAACGAGGTCGTTGACCCCGCCGCTGACCCCGTCCACCGTGTCGCCCACCTGGGGCGGCACGGGCTCGGGCAGCGTGACCGGCGGGACCGTCTGGCCCGGAGCCGGCTGGCCCACCTGCGGCAGCGGGACCTGTGGGGTGTTCACCTGCGGCAGCCGCACCTCGGGCAGTCTGGGGTTCACCCGCGGGACGACGCTCGGAGCCTGGCCCTGTCCGGAGCCGGCGGCGGGTGGCTGCGCGGCTGCGCCGCTCCCCGAGGTGGCGGGCTCCGAAGCCGCCGGCGCCTCCAGGGTCTCTCCGCCGCCAGAGCGGTCGCGGCGACGCCTGTCGCTGCGCCGGTCGCCGGACTTCGTCCCGTTCTTCCCGTTGGCGTCGCCGCCCGCCGATGAGCCGGTCCCGGGCTGCCCGGGACCACGCTCGACCGCAGCGCCCGTGCTGCTCTGGCCGGCCGGAGAGGAGTCGTCGCCGGAGCCGCCACCTGCGTCACGACCGGCCTCGAGCGCAGCGCCTCCCGCACCGGCCAACGCCACGGCCGCCACCAGCGCCGCTGCCTTGTGTGAGGCGAGCCCGCCGAGCATGCCCGTGCCGCCCCCGCTCGAGGAGAGGCCCCACGAGAAGGGCAGCAGGCCGGCGAGCTTCTCGCGCACCGTCCGTGTCCGCAGCGGCTCGACACCGAGCTCGCGGGCGAGTCGCCGGCAGGCGCTGCAGCGCTTGGCGTGGCGGGCGAGCCGGCGCTCGTCGCCGGACGCTCCGGCACCGTCGGCCAGGCGCATGATGGTGCCGACGCTGGCGACGCAGCGGCGTCCCTCCGACACCTGCTCATACTCGCTCTTGAAGCGATGGCGCGCTCCCACGAGCGTTCGCTCGACCGCCGGCCGGCGCATATCGAGCCGCTCGCCGATCTCGCGGTAGGACAACCCCTCCACGTCCTTCATCACGAGTATCCGGGCCTGCACGTCGGGCAGCTCGTCGAGGGCGCCGCGGAGGTGGTCCAGCCGTTCCTTGGTGATCAGGGCCGACTCGGGCTGCTCGGCGCCGTCAATGCGGAGGCGGTCCGACGGCCGCAGTGCCGTCTCGGCGTCCATCGACACCTCCACCGCGCCGGACGAGCGCCGGTGAGCGTCGATCGCCGCGTTGCGCGCGATCTCGTAGATCCAGGGCCGGAAGTGCAGTTCGCCTTCGGTCTCGCGCATGCGACGCAGCGCGGACAGGAACACCTCCTGGGTCACGTCCTCCGCCCGGGCCTCGTCGCGGAGCATGCTGCGCACGAACGCGGCTATCGAGGCGCGGTAGCGGCTGTAGAGGTCTTCGAAGGCCGGGTCGTCGCCCGCGCGGACCTGTGCGACCAGGTCGCGATCGGACGCTTCGGTGCGAGTGATGGTCATTGGCGGCGTGCCTGCCTCATCCTCCTGATCGGCCTTCTACCCCGAAAACTCCAGTCCGAAAGTGCCGTAATAGGGTCCTTTCGATGGCACAGCGCGATCGGATCATCGAATTCCTGGACGAGCTCGTGGACGCCGGGAGCTTCTCCGACTACGGGCCCAACGGCCTGCAGGTCCCGGGCGCCGACGAGGTCGAGACCGTGGTGACGGGCGTCTCGGCCCAACGGGAGCTGTTCACGCGGGCCGCCGGCGAGGAGGCACAGCTCGTGATCGCCCACCACGGGATGTTCTGGGACTCCCAGCCGCGCGCGCTCTCCCCCGCGCAGCGCGACCGGCTGCGAGTCCTCATCGAGAACGACATCTCCCTGGCCGCCTACCACCTTCCCCTCGACGCCCACCCGGTCGTGGGAAACAACGCACTGATCTGCGCCGAGCTCGGTCTCGAGCGAGGTGAGCCGTTCGCCGAGCACCGCGGACGCCTGATCGGCCTGGTCGGACGCTCGCCGGACGGGATCCCATTCACCGAGCTTCGCGACCGCTGCGAGCGGCTCTTCGGCCAGGTCCCGTTCATCTGGGACGCCGGGCCCGACGTCGTGCACTCCGTGGGCGTTCTCTCCGGTGGGGGCGCTTCGAGCTTCGCCGAGGCGATCTCGCTGGGTCTCGACGCCTTCATCACGGGTGAGCCGGCCGAGTACGCGATGGCCGACGCGCGCGAAAACGGGATCCATTTCCTCGCCGGCGGGCACTACGCCACCGAGACCTTCGGCGTGCGCCGTCTGGGCGAGCTCGTGGCCGAGCAGTTCGGGATCGAGCACCGTTTCGTGGACCTTCCGAATCCCGTCTGACACCGGTTGCGCCGACCGCGTCAGGCGATACTCTCCTCAGTACGGCTTGACAGCGACGAGGAGGAAGCAGTACATGGCGATCCACCTGACGCCCACCGAGCTCGGCCGAGAGGCGGGAATGCACCGCCGCGACGTCATCTCGAAGTGCATGGAACTGGGCGTCCCGATCTTCCAGGGTCGGATCGACAAGACTCTCTTCAGCAACAGCCTGAAGAAGGCGCAGCAGACGAAGGAGCCGGCCAAGGCCTAGTACTCGCGCGAGGCCACGGATGGCCTCGTCGTCCCTCTCCCCATAGAATCGGCGGCGCCGCGGACTGGCTCCGTGGCCAACCGTCGCATCCAGGAGGAGACGAAGAATGGAAGCAGTGACCGCCGGGGCCGCAGCAGATGGCACGGGCTCGAAGACGATCGCCGATCTGCTGCCGCTGGCGGCCAAGAAGTACGCCGACCGGCCGGCGCAACGCCACAAGGTGGGCGAGGAGTGGGTCGACATCTCCTACGCCGACCTCGGCAGGGCGGTGCGCGAGGTGTCCCTGGGCCTCGTCGACCTCGGGGTTGAGCCCGGCGAGAAGGTCTCGATACTCGCGCACACCCGTCCGGAGTGGACGGACGCCTGCTTCGGCATCCTCACCGCCGGCGCCACCCTGGTCACCGTCTACCAGACGAACTCGCCCGAGGAGTGCCAGTACGTGCTCCACCACTCGGACTCGCGGGCCGTGTTCGCCGAGGACGCCGAGCAGCTGGCCAAGCTGCGTGCGATCCGCGACCAGTGCCCCGAGCTTCGTCACATCGTCGTCATCGACCCCACCGGCGCCGACCTGGGCGCCGACGAGATCTCGCTCGAGGCGCTGCGCGAGCGCGGCCGCGCGCGCGACGAGTCCGAGTGGGCGGCCCGCTACGAGGCCGTCGCGCCTGACGACATCTGCCTGTACATCTACACGTCGGGCACCACCGGTCCCCCCAAGGGCTGCCTGCTCTCTCACGCGAACTACCGGGCCATCACCGACGCCGTGGTGGACCAGAGCGTGCTCGAGGAGGGCGACTCGTCCTATCTCTTCCTCCCGCTGGCCCACGCCTTCGCGATCCTGATCCAGTTCGCGTCGTTCGAGCTGGGCGTGACCCTCGCCTACTGGTCGCGCGACCCGAAGATGATCATCGCGGACATCGCTCAGGTCAACCCGAGCTACTTCCCCTCGGTGCCGCGCATGTTCGAGAAGATCTACACGCTGGCCACGAGCGCATCCGAAGATCCGGCGCAGCTCCAGCAGGCGGTTCAGGTGGGGGTGAAGGTGCGCATGATGCGCGAGGCGGGCCAGGAGGTTCCCGCGGAGCTGCAGGCGGGCTTCGACCAGGCCGAGGAGAAGCTGTTCAAGAACGTGCGCGGCCTGTTCGGGCAGAACATCCGCGAGTGCGTGACCGGGGCGGCGCCGATCGCTCCGGACATCCTGGAGTTCTTCTACGCCTGCGGCGTGCCGGTGATGGAGGGCTACGGCATGACTGAGACGGCCACCAGCGCCACGGTCAACCGGCCCGACGGCAACAACTTCCGCTTCGGCTCGGTGGGCAAGCCGATGACCGGCGTGGACGTGAAGATCGCCGACGACGGCGAGGTGCTGATCAAGGGGCCGAACATCTTCCAGGGCTACTACAAGAACGACAAGGCCACGGAGGAGACGCTCGAGGGCAGCTGGCTGCACACCGGTGACCTGGGCCGCCTCGACGAGGACGGCTTCCTCTACATCACCGGGCGCAAGAAGGACATCATCATCACGGCGGGCGGCAAGAACATCACGCCGGCCAACCTCGAGAACGGGCTCAAGCAGAACCGCTGGATCTCGCAGGCCGTGGTGGTGGGCGACCGCCGTCCGTACCTCATCGCCCTGGTGACCCTCGATCCGGAGGAGACACCGGCGCTGGCACAGTCGCTCGGCCTGGAGGACGACTCACTCGACAGCCTGCGCGCCGACGAGCGCGTGCGGGCCGAGGTCCAGAAGGTCGTGGACGAGGTCAACTCACACGTCGGCCCCGTGGAGCAGATCAAGCGCTTCGAGATCCTCGATCACGATCTGTCTCAGGAGACGGGCGAACTCACGCCGACGCTCAAGGTCAAGCGCAACGTGGTGCACGAGAAGTTCGCCGGCGTGATCGACGACGTCTATACCCGCGCCGGCTGAGGCGACGCCCAGTACCCTGAGGGTTCTGGCCAGCAACGACCCCACCGACACGGGCGGCCTCTTCGTCGGGCGCCGTCCCGGCACCGCTCCGGTGCGCTTCCGCGACGACGTTGCTCCGGCCTCGGAGCAGCGCCGGCGCTTCGACGAGTTGCTGGCCGGGGGACTCCTGGCCGTGGAGGTCCTGCTCTGCCTGTCGCTCTTCGGCCCCCAGCCGGTAGCGTGGCTCTGGATCGGCTCGCAGGTCGACTATCTCACCGGCTACGTGACGGCTGGGATAGCCACGATCATGCTCGGCTGCCTCGCGTCGCTGATGCTCACCATGGCGGCGGCCAAACGGATCGACCACGCCTGGAAGCTCGTGCGCCGAGCGGCGGGGCACCGTCAGGAGCGAGGCGCGCTCGAGCGTATCTTCGCGGTGTGCGTCGGCGTGGCGCTGGTGGTGTTCGCGATCTGGTTCCTGCTGATCCAGGGTCCCAGTCCGAGCCTCGCGCCGACCGACTGATCCGCCCGCATGGGCTTTCGCGACTACTACCGGCAGTTCGAGGACCTCGACCCGGACGAGCTCAATCGGGCGCTGCGCGTACGGCGCCATGAGGAGCGGCGCCGGGCGCTCGAGCGCATCCCCGACCTCGACCTGTCGGGAACCGAGTGGCCGGACCTGCCCGATTCGGAGATCGTGAACGCCGCGATCTTTCGCGCCCGCGGACGGGTCAACGGCTATCCGGACCGCCATGCCTCGGGCGTTCGCCGGCTGCTGGCCGAGCGCCACGGCGTTGCGCCCGACCAGATCGTTCTCGGCAACGGCGCAGCCGAGCTGCTCCAGTCGGCGGCGATGGCGCTGCTCGCCCGCGGAGACGAGCTGCTCATGCCCTGGCCGTCGTACCCGCTCTACCCGCTCATGGCGGCCCATGCCTACGCCCAGCCCGTTGCCGTGGATCCGGCCGCCGTGCTCGACTCGGTCACTCACCGCACCCGCGCGCTGGTGATCTGCAACCCCAACGACCCGACCGGCGAGCACCTCACCGGCAACCAGCTCGGGACCCTCATCGCGGCACTCCCCGAAGGGATCCACGTCCTGCTGGATGAGGCGCTCGTCCACTTCCAGGACGCCGAGCCGCTCGACACCTGCCTGCGCCTGGTGGACGCGTTCCCCCGGCTGCTGGTGGTGCGGACGTTCTCGAAGATCTACGGCCTGTCAGGTCTGCGCGCCGGCTACGCGATCTCCTCGGACGCCAAGCTGCTGGCCGCGATCGCGCCCGTGCTCGGGGTCAACGCCCTCACCCAGGCGGCCGTGGAGCACGCACTGCGCACCGGCGACGGCGAGATCGAGCGCCGCCGAGCGGCCGTCTCGCGCGAGCGCGCTCGGCTGCTGACCGGCCTCCGCGAGCTGGGACTCGACGCCGCCCCATCGCAGGGCAACTTCGCCTGGCTGGCCAAGACCGGGATGAGCGGTGCTCTCCTGGCGCAGCGGCTGCGCGACCAGGGAGTGATCGTGGCCTCCGGCGGCCCGCTCGGGGCCGACGACCACGTCCGCGCGACCGTGCGCGACGCGGCCGCCACCGAGCGGCTCCTACGGGCGCTCGGCACAGCCGTGAGTTAGGCGTCCCAGTCGCGGATCTCCCAGCCGGCGACCACTCCGTTGAGGACGAAGGGATCGCCGGCCACGAACTCCTCCGCGGCCTCCCTCGTGCTGAAGATCGACATCGACCCCTGCTCCTGAGGATCCCCAAAGGCCCCGACCATCAGGAGGTCACCCCGAGCCTGAAACTCGCTCAGGCGAGCGACGTGAGCCTCGTAGTGGGTGGGCGCCTTGGTGAGCACGTCCTCCGCGGACTGGTAGAAGAGCACGTACTTCATGGCCGGTCCCCTTGCGTGGTGGAAGCCGCGTGCTCGGCCAGCCAACCCAGGATCTCCTGCCAGCCGGCTTCGTAGCCGCCGCTGGTGGCCGCCGCCTCGTCGCCCAGCGGCTCGAAGCCCGAGTGCGAGAGCCGCACGCGCGTGCCCTCTGGAACAGACTCGAAGGTGAGCTCGAGCTCCGTCTCCAGGTCGTCGGGCCAGCCAACCTGAGTCCAGGTGAGGGCCAGCAGCTCGGGCGGCTCCCAGCGCGTGACCCGGCCGACCTCCATGCCCTCGCCGCTGTCCGCGTCATACACCTCGATCCAACGGCCGCCCACGCCCGGCTCGATCCTCAGATAGAGCCCGCGCTCGGGATCGTTCCAGTAGCGCGTGTGAGGTCGCCACCAGAGCGAGATCTCGTCGGTGAAGAGGTGAAAGGCGTCCTCGGGCGTGGCCTTCACCACGACCTCCGCCCTGGCTATGACCGGCACGGTCAACGTGTGGCTCCTTTCGTGGCCGCAGCGCGCAGCGCCACGTGATCCTTGAACGACTCGAGCTGGGCCTGCCAGCTCCCGTGAGCTCGTCCAGCCAGCGCGCCAGCTCGCCCAGTGGCTGCGGACGCAGTGCGTACAGCCGCACCCGCCCGTCCTCGGGGGGGCGGCTCTCCTCGATCAGCCCGGCCTCGCGCAGGACCCGCAGGTGGCGGCTGACCGCCGGTCCCGCGATGGCGAACTGGCGGTGCAGCTCGGTGGCCGTGCGCGGACCCTCGGCCAGAAGCGCGACGATGCGGCGCCTCGTGGGATCGGCAAGCGCTGTCAGCGCGGCACCGTACTGCCTATCGTCAGCGATACTTATCACGCCCGATAGATAGTAACAGCGATTCCCCCCTTAGGATCCTGACTTCGCCCCCGTATGGGGGGTCAATCCAGGATCCTTGTGCCGCCGGCGGTGCGCGGGCCTCAGGCCTGGTCGGTCTGCCGCAGCAGCGCGCCCGTGGTCTGCTCGAGGATCCGCCGCCAGCCGGCCGAGCGCTCGCGCTCCTTCGAGAACTTCTTGACCACCTTGCGGACCCGCGTGGCGGAGATCTCGATCCCGTGCTTGGCGCAGACCGCCTTGATGTCGTCGTAGTCCGATGCCAGCCGCAGCGTGACCGATTCGAAGCCGTGGCGCGCGATCTCAACACGGCGCGTGAAGTTCAGGATGTTGGTCTCGAACATCAGCTCG
Source organism: uncultured Thermoleophilaceae bacterium (assembly GCA_963751105.1). Lineage (GTDB taxonomy): Bacteria > Actinomycetota > Thermoleophilia > Solirubrobacterales > Thermoleophilaceae > JACVRW01. The sequence goes on from CAVVTG010000002.1 coordinate 2,790,703, forward strand.
TCGTTGGGATCGGGCTCGATGAGGATGATGTCCACCCCGGGGTAGCGCTCCTTCCAGCGTGCCACCGCCTCGTGCAGGCGCTGATGGGCGATCAGCTTGAAGGCCTGGTAGCCGATCTGCGGGAAGCCCATGTCTCGCACCCGCCGCACCCGGCTGCCCAGCATGGTGGGGATCACCTTCTGGAAGTCGTTCACGTACGGCACCAGCGGGTTGACCACGATCACGAACTTGGCCCCGGCCTCGACCGCCACGTCCACGTTGGTGGTGGAGCGCAGGCCGCCGTCCACGAGATGGCGGCCCTTGATCTCCACCGGCTTGTAGACCATCGGCAGCGCGGTGGACGCCGCCACGGCGCGCGCGATCGGCACGTCGTCCCAATCCGGCCCGCCGAGCACGATCCGCTCGCAGGTGTCGAGATCGGTGGCCGGCAGGAACAGATCGTTGTCGAGCAAGCGGAAGTCGTTGACCCGGTCGGGATCGGAGAGCACCGCCTCGAGGTAATCCTGGATGCCGCTGCCGTCGTAGAGGCCGGAGGGCATCGACTCCGCGACCCCCACGGCCAGGTCGATCAGGGAGGTGCTGCTCAGCTGGGTCACCAAGTTCCGGGCCAGGCCGAGCATCCTCAGCGGGAGGAGGGCGGCGCTCTGGGCGAACTCGAGCGCGTTGGGGCGCATCAGCGTGCCCCGGTCGACGTCGCGGAAGGGCGTCGGCACCTGCTGATTGACCACCCGCATCATCTCTTCGGGGGTCACCCCGTTGGCCGCCAGGGAGGCCACGAAGGAGCCCGCGCTGGTGCCGACATAGACGTCGAACTGGTTGACCGTGCGGTTGACCGCCAGGAGATCGAGGGCCCGCAGGGCGCCGATCTCGTAGACGCCGCCGGTGAAGCCGCCGCCCCCGAGGACCAGCGCCGTGCGCGAACGGCGTGGTCGCCGCGAGCGCGGCTTCTGCCGGCTCTGCTTGCTCTTCGCGGCCGGCTTCTCGAGCTTGACGACTTCTCCCATGAGACTCTCCAGTATGGCCGAGGCGGTGGCGGACCGCTCCGGAAGGGCCGCTAGCGTGTTCCGGGCTCCATGCGCCGGATCGCCCTTCTCAGCGCCCTCGTGCTCGCCCTCGCGCCCGCCTCTGCGGCCGCCGACGAGGCACTGGTCAAGCGCCTCACCCGCTACATCGGCGCGGCCGGGTCCAGCTCCGGCGCCCACGTGGTGAACCTCGACAGCGGTGAGACCCTGTTCAGCTGGAACCAGAACCGCGCCCGGATCCTCGCCTCCAACACCAAGCTGTTCACCACCGCCGCCGCCCTGGCGCGCTTCGGGACCGAGGGCACACTCGGAACGGAGGTCCTGAGCTCGGGCACGCTCGGCGAGGACGGCGTGTTCAGCGGCAGCCTCTACCTGCGCGGGGGCGGCGATCCCACTTTCGGCACCAAGAGCTTCACCAAGCGCAGCTACGGCGGCGGGGCCAGCGTGGAGCGGCTGGCGGCTCTGATCGAGCAGGCCGGCATCGAGCGGGTCAGCGGGCGCATCTACGGCGACGAATCTCAGTTCGACTCTCTGCGCGGCGGGCCGGAATCGCGCTTCGGGACCTCGATCTGGGTGGGCCCGCTCAGCGCCCTGTCCTTTAACCGCGGTCTCGGCAACCCCGGAGGCAGCTCGTTCCAGGTCAACCCGCCCGCGTTCGCCGCCCTACAGCTGGACGCGGCGCTGGAGCGCCGCGGAATCAAGGTGAGGCTGCGGCCCCGTGCCGGCACGGCGCCGGCGGAGGGCGACGTGCTGGCCAGCGTGGACTCTCCGCCGATGGAGCGCCTGATCGAGCTGACCAACAAGCCGTCGGACAACTTCTTCGCCGAGATCCTGCTGAAGGACCTGGCTCTCCAGGCCGGAGGCAAGGGCACGACCCGAGCCGGCGCCAAGCTCGCCGCCGGCTACGCCCGCCGCCTCGGCTCGCGAGCCCGGCTGGTGGACGGCTCCGGCCTGTCACGCGGCAACCGCGCCTCGCCGCGCGAGGTGGTGGACTTGCTGGCCGCGATGGACGAGCTCGACGACCAGGAGTTCGGCGACCAGTACATCGACTCGCTCGCCGTGGCGGGCCGCGACGGCACGCTGGCCACCCGCATGCGCCGGGGCGTCGCGCGCTACCGCTGCACCGGCAAGACGGGCACGCTCTCGAACGTCAGTGCGCTCTCGGGCTACTGCGAGATCCGCTCGGGTGACCTGGTCGCCTTCTCGATCCTGATGAACAACGTCTATCCCGGCAGCGCCCGGGGCCTCCAGGACGCGATGGTGCAGGCGATCGCCGCCGTCAGGTGAGCTCGAGCAGCCGCTCCTCGTCGATGATCTCGGTCCCGAGATCCTTTGCCTTGGCGTACTTGCTGCCGGCGTCCTCGCCGGCGAGCAGGTAGTCGGTCTTCTTCGACACCGATCCCGTGACCTTGCCTCCGGCGCTCTCGATGCGGCGGGTGGCCTCCTCGCGCGAGAGACTGGGCAGCGTGCCGGTGATCACCAGCGTCTTGCCCACGAGCGGTCCCTCGTCAGGGGGAGCCGGCCCCTCCTCCTCCAGCCGGAGGCCGTGCCCTCGCAGCTTGGCCACGAGCTCGCGCACGCGGTCCTCGGCCAGCGTGTCGTGCACTGTGGCGGCGAGCACCGGCCCCATGCCCTCCACCTCGGTGAGCTGCTCCGGCGACGCGTCGAGCAGAGCGTCCATCGAGCGCAAGTGGCGGGCCAGGTTGCGCGCGTTGACGTAGCCGATGCCGGGCAGGCCGAGCCCGTACAGGACGCGCTCGAAGGGCTGCTGGCGCGAGGCGTCGACAGCGGCGACGAGGTTGCCGGCGGAGATCTCGGCGAAGCGGTCGAGTTGGGTCAGGCGCTCGACGGTGAGGTCGTAGATGTCGGCGAAGCTCTCGATCAGGCCCTCGTCGAGGAAGCGGCGCACGTTCTCCTCGCCCAGGCCGTCTATGTCCATGGCGCCCACGAAGTGCTTGACGGCCTGGAACACCTGGCCCGGGCACGAGGCGCGGTTGGGGCAGATGGTCCAGACGCCGCCCTCGGGCTTGACCGTGGGCGTGTCACAGGCCGGGCAGCGTTCCGGGGGCTCGGGCTGGGGACTTCGGCGCTTCCGCCGCTGAGCCTTGGAGGTGGGTGACACGACCTGCGGGATCACGTCGCCCGCCCGCATCACGATCACCTCGTCGCCCTTGCGCACGTCCTTTCGCTTGAGGTCCTCCTCGTTGTGCAGCGTGGCCATCCCCACGGTCACCCCGGACACCTGCACCGGCTCCAGCACCGCGAAGGGCACCATGTGACCCGTCCGGCCCACGTTCCAGGCCACGTCGCGCAGGGTGGTGGTGGCCGTGGTGGGCGCGAACTTCCACGCGATCGCCCCTCGTGGCTCGCGACCCACGACACCGAGCTGGCGTTGCAGGTCGAGGTCGTCGACCTTGACCACCACGCCGTCGATCTCGAAGTCGAGCGTGTGGCGGCGCTCCTCCCAGCCGCGGCAGGCGCCCACCACCTCGTCGACCGTGTCGTGGACCTCCACCCCGTCGTTGACCCGGAAGCCGTGGTCGCGCAGCCACTCGAGCGAGTCGTGGTGCGACTCGAACTCGAGGCCGTCGAGCGCGCCGATCCCGTAGCACCACATCGACAGCGGCCGTGAGGCTGCGAGCTGGGGGTCGAGCTGGCGGATCGAGCCCGCCGCGGTGTTGCGCGGGTTGGCGTACGTGGGCTCGCCCGCCGCGGCCCGCTGCTCGTTGAGCTTGGCGAAGGCGGCCAGCGGCAGGTAGATCTCGCCTCGCACCTCGAGCAGCGGCGGCGCGCCCTCCACGCGGAGGGGGACCGCGCCGATCGTGCGGAGGTTCTGGGTCACGTCCTCGCCCACCTCTCCGTTGCCCCGAGTGGCGCCGCGCACCAGCAGGCCGTCCTCGTAGACGAGCGAGATGGCCAGGCCGTCGATCTTGGGCTCGGTGACGAAGCGCACCTCGCCCATCTCCACGCCCTGCCGGGCCAGGTAGCGCTCGCTGCGCACGACCCAGGCGGCCAGCTCGTCCTCGTTGCGCGCGTTGGCCAGTGAGAGCATCGGCTGCAGGTGCCGGATCTCGCGGAACTTGTCCAGCGGGGCGCCGCCCACGCGCTGCGTAGGGGAGTCGGGGGTACGCAGCTCGGCGTGCTCGGCCTCCAGGTCGCGCAGCTCGTTGAGCAGCTCGTCGTACTCGACGTCGGAGATCTCCGGGTCGTCGAGGACGTAGTAGCGGTGGCCGTGGTGCTCGAGCTGCCTGCGCAGCTCCGCTGCCCGTTTCTCTGCGCTCACGCCCGCCGGGCGGCCGGGCGCAGCAGCCCTTCGAGGTCGAAGCCGGCGAGCTGCTCGACCCCCGCCTGGTCGGTCAGGTCGAAGTGCAGCGGGGTGACCGCGATCTGCCCCTCGGCGATCGCCGCGAAGTCCGTGCCCTCCTCGTCGTGGTAGCTCGGCATCTCGCTGTAGATGCGATAGCGGCGCCGGCCACCGTCCTCCTCGGTGAGCTCCATCTGGTCGCGATAGTCACGCTTGCCCAGCCGGCACGCGCAGACGCCCCTGGGCCGGCCGGTGGGAGCGTTGACGTTGAGCAGAGTTCCGTCGGGGATCGGCACACCTTCGAGCTGCTCGACCAGGCGGGCCACGAAGGCGGCCACGGGCTCGAAGTCCTCCCGCTGCCAGCGGGCGCCGGCCCGGAAGTCCATCTCACCGTGGTCGGCCTGCTGCGAGACGGCCACGGCAGGTATGCCCAGCACCACGCCCTCCAGAGCCGCGGCGACCGTGCCCGAGTAGGTGATGTCGTCGCCGAGGTTGGCGCCGTGGTTGATGCCCGAGACGATCAGCTCGGGCACGAACTCGATCAGCCCCAGCGCGGCGAAGCGCACGCAGTCCACGGGGGTGCCGTCGGTGGCGAACCCGGTGGTCCCGTCGCCGAACTCCACCTCCTCCACCCAGAGCGGATGGCGGATCGTGATGCTGCGGGCGGTAGCGCTCCGGTTGGAGTCCGGCGCGATCACCGCGAGCTCGATATCGGGGATCTCGAGCAGGGCCTGACGCATGACGTTGAGGCCCGTGGCGGTGATGCCGTCGTCGTTTACCAGGAGGACTTTCAAGGCGGTTTGAGACTACTCAGTAGGAGACGCTGTCCAGGTAGAGGCCGTGGGCCGGTGCGGTCGCCCCCGCGGCCCTGCGAGGCTGTCCCTCGAGTAGTCGCTCGAAGTCGGCCGAGCTGACACCCTCGAGCATCGTTCCCACCAGCACGCGAACCATGGAGCGCATGAAGGTGTCCGCCTCGATCCGGAAGGTGAGCAGGTCCTCGCCCTCGTCGATCCACTCCGCCCGGAGCACCGTGCGCTCGAAGCGCTGGTGGTAGGTGTCGGTGGGCGTGAACGCGGTGAAGTCGTGTGTGCCCTCGAGCACGGCGGCGCAGGCGTTCAGCTCGCCGCGGTCCAGCGGCTTGGGCCACCACAGCGCGCGGCCCCGCTCGAAGGCGCTGGGCGCCGACCGGGTGAGCACGCGGTAGCTGTAGCCGCGGCTGCGCGCGTCGCGGCGGGCGTCGAAGCCGTCGGGCGCGAGCTCGCTGGCCAGCACGGCCACGTCGTGGGGCAGCAGCGCGTTGAGATTTCGGCGCGGCGCCGGGTCGCCCGGGTGGCTGGCCACCTGGCCGCGGGCGTGGACACCGCGGTCGGTGCGGCCGGCGACGGTGAGCGTCACCGGGCCGGGCAGCAGCGTCCCGAGAGCCTCCTCGAGCACTCCCTGGACGGTACGCCGCCCGGGCTGGGGGGCCCACCCGGCGAAGTCCGTGCCGTCGTACTCGAGGAGAAGCCGCGCCGTCAGGACCGGTGCCCGTCCTAGCCGCGCCGGCGCGCGACGATCACGGCGTACTCGTGTTCGATCTCCGTGGGTCGCGTCGCCGCCCCAGCGCCGCACCAGCTCGAGCAGCTCGGCGCGCATCTCCTCGTACTGCTCGGGCGGGAGATTGCGGCGGGCGAGGGCCCAGTTGGGGGCGATCGCCTCGACCTCGGCCGCCAGCGCCTCGGGCGAATCGGCGCTCCACGTGAGCGTGCGCGTGTCCACCTCCACACGCGCGGCCAGGCCCTCGAAGCGGCTCTTGGCCGTCTCCTCCACCGCCCACTCCTCGGGAACGGGCAGATCGGCCGCCGGCGGCTGATAGCGGCGGCCGAGCTGGAAGAGCTCCGAGGAGAAGCTGCCCGGCGTCCACGCCGTGAGACCGACCGTGTTGCCCGGGCGGACCACCCGGAAGAGCTCGCGCGCCACCACCTCCGGGCGGGGCGCGATCATCGCCCCGAAGACCGAGCCCACGCAGTCGAAGCGCTCGGCCTCGAAGGGCAGCGCCTCCGCGTCCCCGAGCACCCACTCGACGTCGTAGCCCTCGGCAGCCGAGCGCGCCCGGCCCAGCTCCACCATGTCGGGGGAGAAGTCGGAGGCCACCACGCTCGCGCCCTCCGCGGCGCAGGCCAGCGCGAAGTTTCCGTCGCCGGCGCCGACGTCGAGGACCTCCTGACCGGCGGAGACCGCGCAGGCGTTGCACAGCTCGACGGCCGCGGGCCGGAGGATCTCCGACAGCCTCGAGTAGTCACCCAGCGCCCACATGGCTCGCTGGCGGTCCTTGATCTCGTCGACTTCCATGTGGGCGGATCCTAAGGGCTGGTAACAATGGGACGGGAGTGCGCGTCTCGGCCAAAACCGACTACGGGGTGCGGGCCCTGCTCGAGCTCGCCGTGGCCGACAACGGCCCGGTCAAGGGCGAGCGCCTGGCCCAGTCACAGTCGATACCGCTGAAGTTCCTCGAGAACATCCTCACGGACCTGCGCCACGCCGGCATCGTGCGCGCCCAGCGCGGCGCGGAGGGCGGCTACTGGCTGGCCAAGCCCGCGGCGGAGGTCACGCTCGGAGCGGTGATCCGCGCGGTGGACGGACCGCTGGCCAGCGTCCGCGGTGAGGCTCCCGAGGAGGTCGAGTACGAAGGCGCGGCAGAGAACCTGCAGGTGGTGTGGATCGCCCTGCGCGCGAGCATGCGCTCGGTGGTGGACGAGATCACCCTGGCCGACGTCGTGGCCGGCCGCATGCCGGCGAGGGTCAAGCGGCTGACCGAGTCGCCGGACGCCTGGGCGCGACGGTAGGGGGTACCGCTCGGCTTCGGTTTGCGTGCTCCGCTCGGTCCTGCGCGTCGGGGCCGGCGTGGTCAGATTGGCTGGGGAAGGGGTAATCCCGGCCTGGCTTGGCGGTCCGTACGTTTGGCATGTATTTCATGCAGAACGTTCCACACAGGCCGGGAGCCGACGGCGCCTGACGCGAAACACACCCCTATAGGGCCATAAGTCGTCGGACGCCCACCCGAACGGACCATCCTTATCCCCTTCCCCAGCAGCTCGCGGGCGCCCCGAAGCGCCGCGCAGCGCCCGAGCGGAGCGCCGAGCGAGCGGTAGAGGCGCCTAGGCCGCCACCGGCGAATCCGCCGGCCGCAGCCACACGATGGCGCCCTCGGTGAGCTCGAGCTCCTCCACGCGTTCCCTGGTGGTCTGGACCCAGGTGGATTCGCCACCGCTCAGCGTCAGCTCGATGCGAATCTCGAAGCCGAGGTGGAGCACACGGTCGACCTGCGCCTCGGCGGCGCCGTCGGCCGGCTCGAGCAGGATCTCCACGTCGTGGGGGCGGATCCAGCGCTCGGACAGGGCGGTGACCGGGCCCACGAAGCCCATCACGAACTCGTTGGCGGGCTGCTCGTAGAGGTCGCGCGGAGAGCCGATCTGCTCGATCCCGCCGTGGTTGAGCACCACGATCTGCTCGGCCACCTCCATGGCCTCCTCCTGATCGTGGGTGACGAACACGGTCGTCACGTGCACCTCTTCGTGCAGGCGGCGCAGCCAGGCGCGCAGCTCCTTGCGAACGGTGGCGTCGAGCGCCCCGAAGGGCTCGTCCAGCAGGAGCACCCGGGGCTGCACGGCGAGCGCCCGGGCGAGCGCCATGCGCTGGCGCTGCCCGCCCGAGAGCTGCGACGGATAGCGGTGGGCGAAGCCGTCGAGGTGGACCAGCTTGAGCAGCTCGTCCACGCGGGAGTCGATCTCTTCCTTGGGCTTCTTGCGGATGGTGAGCCCGAAGGCCACGTTCTTGGCCACCGTCATGTGCTTGAAGGCGGCGTAGTGCTGGAAGACGAAGCCGACGTTGCGGCGCTGCGGCGGCGTGTGCGTCGAGTCCTCGCCGGCGATCAGCACCTTGCCGCTGTCGGGCGTCTCGAGGCCGGCGATCACGCGCAGCAGGGTCGACTTGCCTCCGCCGCTCGGCCCCAGCAGCGCCGTGAGCGAGCCGTCGCGGACGTTCAACGACACGTCGTCCAGCGCCACGAAATCGCCGAAGCGCTTGGAGACCGAATCGACGACGATGCTCATGCCTTCGCCTCCTGGGCTTCCTTGGGCTTGATCACGTTCATGGCAAGCAGCGTGACCAGGGCGATCAGCGCGAGCACGACCGAGACAGCATACGCGCCCGTCTCGTCGAAGCGCAGGAAACGGTTCTCCACGTACAGCGTCGCCGTCTCGGTCTGGCCCGAGAGCTTGCCCGACACCACGCTGACCGCGCCGAACTCGCCGAGCGCGCGCGCCGTGGTGAGGACCACGCCGTAGGCCACGCCCCAGCGAATCGCCGGCAGCGTGACGCGGAAGAAGGTCTGCACCGGCCCGGCGCCCAGCGTGGCGGCGGCCTGCTCCTGCTCGGTGCCGATCTCGCGCAAGACGGGGATGGTCTCGCGCACCACGAAAGGCAGCGACACGAACATCGTGGCCAGGATCATGCCGGGCACCGAGAAGATGATCTGGATGCCCTGTTCGGCGAGCCACTGGCCCACCCAGCCGTCGACCCGCCCGTACACGAGCAGCAGCGCCAGGCCGACGACCACCGGCGAGACCGCAAAGGGCAGGTCAACCATCGCGTTGAGCAGCGCGCGCCCCCGGAAGCGCTGACGCACGATGGCCAGCGCGCACAGGATCCCGAAGACGGTGTTGAGCGGCACGGCCACAGCGACCATGACGAAGGTGAGGTAGAAGGCGTGCTGGGCCTCGGGCGTCGTGACCGCGTCCCAGGCGGCGCCCACGCCGTCCTGGAAGGCGCTGTAGAACACGAGCACCACCGGGATGCCCAGCAGCAGGCGCGAGGTAACCCAGGGCGAGGAAGCGCAGCGCGTACTTACTCTTCATGGCGCAGCGCCTTCTTGGACAGCCAGCCGAAGAACAGCAGAACCACGAGCGCGATCACCAGGAGCACCACCGAGACCGCGGAGGCGCCGACAGGGTTGTTGCTCTCCACCTGGGCGAAGATGAACACCGAGGCCGCCTCGGTCTTGAACGGGAAGGTTGCCGGTGATGAGCACGAGCGAGCCGAACTCGCCCACGGCGCGGGCGAAGGCCAGCCCGCCGCCGGCGATAATGGCCGGGGCGAGGTTGGGGAGGATGATGCGGCGGAACACGGTGGCCCGGCTCGCTCCGAGCGACTCCGCCGCCTGTTCCATCTCGCGGTCGAGCTCGAGCAGCACGGGCTGGACGGCGCGCACCACGAAGGGCAGCGTCACGAACAGCAGGGCCAGCACCACGGCCACCCGCGTGTAGGCGATGTTGATGCCCACCGGGCTGTCCGGCCCGTAGAAGAGCAGCAGCGTGAGGCCGGCCACGATCGTGGGCAGGGCGAAGGGCAGGTCGATCAGCGAGTTCACGATGCCCTTGCCGGGGAACTCGTCGCGCACGAGCACCCAGGCGATCAGCGTCCCGAACAGGGCGTTGACCAGGACCACGATCACCGAGGCGATCAGCGTCAGTCGCAGCGCCGCCACGGCCTGCGGGCTGCTGATGGAGTTCCAGAACGTCTCCCAGCCACCGTCGAACGACTTGAACACCACCGCCGCTAGCGGGATCAGCGCAATGATGCTCAGGTAGGCCACGGCCAGGCCGCGCCCGAGCACGTCCCCCGGAATCAGGGACGCCCTCGGGCCGCGGCTGACCGGTGCGGCGGGCGGCGCCGGAGCCGGCGCCGCCGTGGCTGAACTAGTCGGAGGCAGTGCTCTTCCCCTGGGACTGGAAGATGTCGGCCACGACGCTGCCCTCCGGATCGAAGAACTCGTCGTTCACCTTGCCCCAGCCTCCGAACTTGGTGATCTCGAACAGGTTCGCCGGTGTGGGGAACTCGTCGGCACCCTGCGTGCCTTCCACCACCGGCCGGTAGCCCTTCGAGGCGAAGATCTCCTGCGCCTCCGGCGTGTAGAGGAAGTCCACGAACTTCTGCGCCAGCTCCGGATCCTTCGACTCGTTCACCACGGCAATCGGGTTCTCGATGAGGAGGGTCTCGTCCGGGATCACGTAGTCGATCTCCTCGCCCTGCTGCTGGGCGAGGATCGCCTCATTCTCGTAGCCGAGCAGGACGTCGCCCTTGCCGCCCGAGAAGGTCTGCAGCGCCTCACGGGCGCTCTTGTCGAGCACGGGGACGTTCTCGAACAGCTTGGCCAGGTAGTCCTTGGCCTGCTCGGGGGTCTTGCCCTGCTCGAGCTGCGCGCCGTAGGCGGCCATGATGTTCCACTTCGCGCTGCCCGAGGTGAATGGGTTGGGCTCGAGCACCTCCACATCGCCGGTCACGAGGTCGTCCCAGGTCTTGATGTTCTTGGGGTTGCCCTTGCGGACGATGAAGGCCACGACCGAGTCGGTGACCATGCCCTTGTACTCGTTCTGATTCCAGCTCTTGTCGACCAGACCGGCGTCCACCAGGCGGGTGATGTCCGGCTCCAGCGAGAACTCGACCACGTCGGCGGGCAGGCCGCCCTCGACGGCGCGTGACTGCTCGCCGGACGAGGCGTAAGACTGGTCGAAGGACACGCCCTTGCCCTCGGGTGTCTTGTTGAAGGCGGGGATCAGCTCTCGGAAGGCCTCCTCCGGCGTCGAGTAGGCCACCAGGGTCAGCTTGCCGCCGCTGCCGTCGCCGCCACCACCAGAGCCTTCGTCCGAGGACGACCCGCCGCAGCCGGCCGCGACGAGCGCAGCGACAAGCGCAGCGACGGCGAGGACCAGGAGCGGCGAACGAGTCTTGGATCGATTCATTCTCCACCTTGCCAGTCGACTTTGCAGGCGAGGAAGCTAGCACAAAGCCCACCGGCAAACTGGGAATTAGCGGACGGCCCTAGCGACGATGCACCGGCATAGGATGCGCCGGCATGGTCGATGTCGACGCTGGCTCGTTCCTCGTCATCGTGTCCGTCGCGGCTCTCGCCGCGCTGATCGCCGGCGTCGTCCAGCCCCACCTCGCCATTCCGGTGGTCGTGATGGAGCTCATCCTCGGGATCATCGTCGGCCCGGAACTGCTCGGTCTGGCCGAGGCGGACGAGTTCATCGAGTTCTTCTCGAGCCTCGGCCTCGGCATGCTCTTCTTCTTCGCGGGCTACGAGATCGACTTCGACAGGATCCGCGGTGAACCGCTGCGCCTGGGGTTGGTGGCCTGGCTGTTCTCTCTGGCCCTGGCCTACTCGATCGGCGGACTGCTCGCGCTCACCGGCCTGATCCTGTCCCTGCTCTACACGGGCTCCGCCATGTCCACGACCGCGATCGGCACGCTCATCCCGGTGCTCAGCGACGCCGGAGAGCTGCGCACACGGTTCGGCACGTTCCTGCTGGCCGCCGGCGCTCTCGGCGAGTTCGGGCCGATCCTGCTGATCACACTGGTCTTCTCGACCCAGGGTGCACTGTCGAGCGGCCTCATCCTGGTGCTGTTCGTGGCCATCGCCGTGGTCACCGCGATCGTTGCCGTGCGCGGGGCCGGGATCGGCTGGGGCCTCCTCGAGCGATCTCTGGAGACGAGCGGCCAGTTCGCCATCCGCATAGCCGTGGTGATGGTGTTCGCCCTGGCGGCGCTCGCGTCGGAGCTTGGCTTGGACCTGCTCCTGGGCGGGTTCGTGGCGGGGGTGATCGTGCGGCTCGCGCTCAAGGGCCGAGAGGTGGAGCGCCTCGAGTCGAAGCTCACCGCGGTGGGGTACGGCTTCCTAATCCCGTTCTTCTTCGTCACCAGCGGCCTCAAGTTCGACGCCGGCGCCCTTGCTGAGGATCCGATCCGGCTGCTCGAGCTGCCGCTGTTCCTCGCTCTGTTCCTCGTGGTGCGGGGCGTGCCGGCGCTCGTTCTCTACCGCAATGTCCTCGGCCGGCGCGACCGGACCGCGCTCGCCTTCTTCACCTCGACCCAGCTGCCGCTGGTCGTCGCCATCACCACGATCGCCATCGACCAGGGGCACATGCGGGCCTCCACCGCCGCCTCGCTCGTGGGCGCCGCCATCCTGTCCACGGCGCTGTTCCCCCTGATCGGGCTGAAGCTGCGCGAGGGACAGGCCGGAGTCGAGCCCTCGCGTCCCTAGAGACCCGGCGGGTGGCGGACCACGAAGCCTGACGGCGAGCGGTTCGAGTTGGTCCAGCGCGAGCCGGTCTCCGAGCGCGCGCTGGTGTCGAAGCGCCGTCCGTTGACCGACATGAAGACGTGGCCGCGGTTGGCATAGATGGTGATGTAGCGCCCGCGCCCGGGAGCCCCATAGGACATGAACGCGCTCGAGTCGAGCGGCGTGCGCAGCAGACCCGCGCCGTGGAGCGCGTAGGAGACCGAGCCGGAGCAGTCGTAGCCGCTGTCGCGGAAGGTCCGGTGGCCCCCGCCGTACTTGTACGGCATGGTGGCGATCCGGTTGGCCGAGCGAATCACCTTCTGGAGAACCGAGAGCCCACCGCCACCGCCGCCTGAGCCACGACGCTTGAGCACGCGACCTGGGCCCATCCCGAGCGCCTGGCGCGTGTTGGGGCCGGCGACGCCGTCGGGAGTGAGGCCGTGGGCGCTCTGCCAGCGCTTGAGCGCCGCCTCGGTGCCCGGCCCGAACACGCCGTCGGCGGCCACCCCCAGGCGCCGCTGCAGGGAGCGCACGCCCCCACCTCCGTGAGCACGCCGCTGGCCGCCCGAGCGTCCGGCGCGTGAGCGGCGGACGGTGGCACCGCGCTTGCGCTTGAGCACCGGTCCAGCCCCGATGCCGAGCGCGGCGCGTGTGTTCGGTCCGGCGATGCCGTCCGCGGTGAGCCCGTGGGCGCGCTGCCAGCGTTTGAGGGCCCGCTCGGTGGCTGGCCCGAACACGCCGTCGGCGCCCACGCCGATCGCCTGCTGCAGCTGGCGCACATCCGCGCCTCGCGATTTCACGACCACGGCCTCGGCCGAGTCCGGTGCCCCGGCCTCGATCGCGGTCACGCCCGCGGCCGCGCCGGCGGTGAGAGCCACCGCGGCCGCGACCGACACCCCGCGGGCGGGCACAACGGGCAGTCCGGTCGACGCGGCGGCCGCCTCACGGCGGGCACGCGAGCGCGCCAGCGACCGCGCCCATGGTTCATCGCGGGAGAGATCCCTGTCTTGCACTGTCGATACAACCCTCGTGTCGGGGAGATGCTTCGGCGGCGAGCCGTAGCGAGGCGTCGTTCTATCAAGCAAAAGTCCTGCTAGTTGCAATTTTTGTTGCAGTTTGACTCCGGGTACCTTCAGTTGCATGAACGAGATCGCACCCGGAATCCGGCACTGGACAGCCCGCCATCCCAAGATCGGCACCGACGTCAGCTCGTACTGGCTGCCCGATCAGCGCGTGGTGCTGGATCCGATCACCGTGCCCGACGAGATCGGCGACGTGGACGAGATCCTCCTCACCAACCGCCACCACCTCCGGGCGAGCCTCGAGGCGAGGGACCGGCTGGAGGCCGTGATCCGCGCGCCGCGTACGGGGATGCACGAGTACACCGAGGGTGAGCCGGTCGAGCCCTACGACTTCGGCGACTCGCTCGCCGGCGGGCAGGTGATCGCCTACGAGATCGGCTCGATCTCACCCGACGAAGCCGCGCTTCACATCCCGGCCGTCTCCGCCCTGGCGGTCGCCGACGGGGTTATCCACTACGACGAGGGTCTGAGCTTCGTGCCGGACGGCCTGATGGACGACCCCGACGAGACCAAGCGCGGCCTGGCCGCCGCCTACGCCCGCCTGTCGGACGAACTGGACTTCGAGAACCTGCTGACCGCGCACGGCGACCCGATCGCCGGTGGAGCGAGCGAGCGGCTGCGGAGCTTCGCCGAGGGCGCCGCGCAGGGCTAGCCGGCGCGAGCCAGCGCGCGCGCCCGCTCCTGCACCCACGCCGGCACCAGCACCTCCTCGAAGCCGAGCCAGCGCTCCGCCTCGATCTCGAGGTAGGCGATCCGCCGGCCCTCGCCGGCGGCGCCGGGACCGGAGAGCAGCACGAGCAGCCAGCCCGTGTCGTCTTCGTCGGCCACCACGCCCACCGCCCCCTCGGGCAGGTCATCGGCCCAGTCGGCGGCCGGCGCACGACGGCCGGCCTCCCGCGCGCGGCCGACCAGCGCCGCCAGTCCGTCCGCGCTCACCTGACGGCCGCTCGCCACCTCGTACAGCGACGCACCGTCGCGCTCACCCACCTGGGCCCGCTCCTCGGGGGTGAGGCAGTCGGGGCAGGTCACGAGGACGAGCCTGCCGTTGAGGAACAGGCTGCCCCAGCCCTCGCCCTCGTGTTCCCCGAGGCCGCGGCCGCAGCGCGAGCACTCGAGCGGCCCCCCGGTGGCCTCGATCAAGGTCATGAGAGAGTTACGGGCCAAGGTGCCGCCCCGCGCCGAGATCGAGGACAACGAGCCGTAGGGCACGGGGTGTGACGACCTGTTCGCCTATAGGGCGAAGAAGTCGTCAGACCCCCACCGGCGACCCCCTTCCCCAGCCAATCCGGCTCCGCCAGCCCTGCCGCGCAGGCTCGAGCGGAGCGCACCTCCAGCGAGGGGCCCCTCAGACCAGCTCGAGAAAGACCATCTCCGTGGAGTCGGACTTCCTCGGTCCCAGCTTGAGGATTCGGCAGTAGCCGCCCTGGCGCTCCGCGTAGCGGGGCGCTATCTCCTCGAACAGCTTGTAGACCACGAACTTGTCCTGGCCGAGCCGGGCCATGGCCAGGCGGCGGGAGTGCCCGTCGCCCTTCTTGGCCAGCGTGATCAGGCGCTCGAGCTCCGGCTTGACCGCCTTGGCCTTGGCCTCGGTGGTCTGGATGCGCTCGTGGTCGATCACCTCGCGGCAGAGGTTCATGAACAGCGCCTTGCGGTGCGCTGAGTCGCGCGAGAGCTTGCCCTTCTGCTTGCGGTGACGCATGACGGCGAGACCCTATCCGTGTCTAGCCGGTGCGCAGCCCGAGGCCGCGCGCGTCGAGGGTCTCCTTGACCTCCTCGATCGACTTGCGGCCGAAGTTCGGGATCGCCGCCAGCTCGGACTCCGACTTCTGCACGAGGTCGCCGACCGTCTGGATGCCGGCGCGCTTGAGGCAGTTGTAGGAGCGGACACCGAGCTCGAGCTCCTCGATCAGGATGTCGTCCATCCCGCCGGCGCCCGGCGCACCGGCGCCGTCGCCGCCCAGGCCGTCCGCGCCGGCGACGAGCGCCGCGCCCTGATCGCGCAGGGCCTCGACGCGGTCGGCGTCGGTGAAGATGGCCAGGTACTTGATGAGGATCTCGGCCGCCTCGCGCAGGGCTGCCTGCGGGTCGAGCGAGCCGTCGGTCTCGATGTCGAGCGTGAGCTTGTCGTAGTCGGTCTTCTGACCCACGCGGGCGGCGTCGACCGAGTAGGCCACGCGCTTGACGGGGGAGAAGATCGAGTCGATCGGGATCACGCCGATCGGCTGGTCGGGCGTCTTGTTGTCCTCGGCCGGGGAGTAGCCGCGGCCGTGCCCGATGGTCAGGTACATCTCGAGCTTGGTCTTCTTCTCGAGCGTGGCGACGTGCGCCTCGGGGTTGAGGATCTCGACGCCCGAGGGCAGATCGATGTCGCCCGCGGTGATGTCACCGGGTCCGGTGACCACGAGCGGCGCCTCGATCTCGGCCGCATCCGAATGCATGCGGCAGACGATCTCCTTGAGGTTGAGGACGATGTCCGTCACGTCCTCCTTGACGCCGTTGATGGTCGAGAACTCGTGCGCAACGCCCTCGATGCGGACGCTCGTGACGGCGGCACCGGCCAGCGACGACAGCAGCACTCGCCTGAGCGAGTTGCCGAACGTGTAGCCGAACCCGCGATCGAGCGGCTCGATCGTGAAGGTTCCGCGGTTGTCTTCGACGCTCTCGGAAGATATCTGGGGAGTCTGAAACTCGATCATGGGGAGGGTGATTCCTTCGGTTGTCAGCGGCCGCTCGGCAAGGGCGGCGCGCGTATCTGGTGCTACTTCGAGTAAAGCTCGACGATGAGCTGCTCCTGCACGGGCGTGGTGATCTCACCGCGCTCGGGAAGGCGCAGCACCTTGGCCGTGAGGCCGTCGTGGTCGGCCTGGAGCCAGGCCGGCACCGCGGAGGTGAGCTCGGTGGCGTCGCGCACGACCGGCTCCACGGCGGCGCCAGGCCGCATCGTGATCACGTCGTCGGAACGCAGCTGGTAGGACGGGATGTCCACCCGCCGGCCGTTGATGGCCCAGTGCCCGTGGCTGATCTGCTGCCGCGCCTGGCGGCGCGACGCGGCGAAGCCGAGGCGCACGAGCACGTTGTCGAAGCGTGACTCGAGCAGGCGCAGCAGGTTCTCACCGGTCACGCCCTCCTGGCGGCTCGCCTTGTCGTAGTAATTGCGGAACTGCTTCTCGAGGACCCCGTAGTAGCGCCGCGTCTTCTGCTTCTCGCGCAGCTGCACGCGGTACTCGGACTGGCGCATCCGGCCGCGCCCGTGGTCCCCGGGCGGGTAGTTGCGCCGCTCGACGCCGCACTTGTCGGTGAGGCAGCGCTCGCCCTTGAGGAACAGCTTCTGGCCCTCGCGACGGCACTGCTTGCACTGAGCTCCGGTCTCGCGGGCCATCAGACACGCCTCCGCTTGCGCGGCCGGCAGCCGTTGTGAGCCTGCGGCGTGACGTCCCGGATCCCGGTGATCTCGAGGCCGGCGGCCTGCAGCGAGCGGATCGCGGTCTCGCGGCCCGATCCCGGGCCCTTCACGAAGACCTCGACCTTCTGAAGGCCGTGCTCCATGCCCTTGCGCGCGGCGGCGTCGGCCGTGACCTGGGCGGCGAACGGCGTGGACTTGCGCGAGCCCTTGAAACCGGCTCCGCCGGCGGACTCCCACGCGATCACGTTGCCGTCCTTGTCGCTGAGCGCCACGATGGTGTTGTTGAAGCTTGTCTTGATGTGGGCCTGGCCGAAGGGCACGTTCTTGCGCACGCGCCTGCGACCGCGAGGCCTGCGGGGCTGGGGCATCTAGCTGGTCACCTCAGTGCTTCCTGATCTTCTTCTTGCCGCCGCCGGCGGAGGAGCCGCGCTTCGGTCCCTTGCGGGAGCGCGCGTTGGTCTTCGTCCTCTGCCCGTTGGCGGGGAGGCCGCGCCGGTGACGCAGGCCCTTGTAGGCCCCGATCTCCATCAGCCGCTTGACGTTCTGTGAGCGCTCGCGCCGGAGGTCACCCTCCACGAGCTCGTCCTCGACTTGGTCGCGCAGCTTGCGCACCTCGTCGTCGGTGAGATCCTTGACGTAGGTGTCGCCGTCCACGCCCGCTTCCTTCAGCACCTCGTTCGACTTCGAACGACCGATGCCGTAGACGTAGGTGAGGCCGATCTCGACCCTCTTGTTAAGGGGAATGTTGATTCCAGCGATGCGTGCCATCTAGTCCGCCGTCACCCCTGCCGCTGCTTGTGCCGGGGGTTCTGACAGATCACGAGGACCGCACCGCCGCGGCGGATGATCTTGCACTTCTCACACATGGGCTTGACTGATGCGCGGACCTTCATAGCTCCGTTGGGTGGGACGTATCAGGACGAGGACCAGCGCAGAGCCCAGGAATCGGCTCCGCGCCCGACCGGAAAGAGTAGCAGCCTGAACCCGGATGCGATCAGGCGCTAACGGCCCGCGAAGCGGGCTCGGCAGGCTCGGCCACGAGCTCGTGCCAGGGGGTCAAAATACGCGGCCCGTCGGCCGTGATCGCCACCGTGTGCTCGAAGTGGGCGGCCAGGGATCCGTCCTGCGAGTAGACGGCCCAGCCGTCCGTGCCCATGCGCACCTGATGGGTGCCCACGTTGACCATCGGCTCCACGGCGAGCACCATTCCCTCCTCGAGCTCCGGCCCCGTGCCCGGCTGCCCGTAGTTGGGGATCTGCGGGTCCTCGTGCATGTCGCGGCCGATGCCGTGGCCCACCAGCGAGCGGATGACGGCGAAGCCCTCGGACTCCACGCGAGCCTGGACCGCGTGCGAGACGTCTCCCAGGCGGTTGCCCGGCCGGCACTGCTCGACGGCGTCGAACAGCGACGCGCGGGTCACGGCCAGCAGCCGGTGCGCCACCGGGGTGACGTTGCCGATCGGGTGGGTCATGGCGCCGTCCGCCACCCAGCCGTCGAGGATCACGCCGATGTCCACGGAGAGGAGGTCGCCGCGCTTGAGCTCGTAGCGGCCGGGGATCCCGTGGACCACCATCGAGTTGGGTGACAGGCAGGTTGAGCCGGGGAAGCCGTTGTAGCCCTTGAACGCCGGCTCGCCGCCCTGCGAGCGGATGTAGCGCTCGGCCGCCTCGTCGATCTGGGCCGTGGTCACCCCCGGCCGCGCCTTCTTTCGCAGCAGCTCGTGGCAGCGGGCCAGGATGCGGCCCGCCGCGGCCATCTTGTCGAGCTCCTCGGGCGTCTTGCGGATGATCACCGTGCTCAGAGCTCGGCTTCGAGGCGCAGCGTGGCCAGGGTCGCGCGGATGTGGTCGTGGACCTCCTCCTGGGTGCGGCTGCCGTCGAAGCGGCGCAGCAGGCCCTTGTCCTCGTACCAGTCGATCAACGGGGAGGTCTGTTCGTGGTAGACCGACAGCCGCGCCTCGATCACCTCGGGCTTGTCGTCGTCGCGCTGGAACAGCCGCGAGCCGTCCTGGTCGCAGACGCCCTCGTTCTTGGGCGGGTCGAACTCCACGTGGTACACGTGCCCGTTCTTGACGCAGGTACGCCTGCCGGAGAGACGGCGAATGACCTCCGCATCGGAGGCGTCGATCAGGAGCACCGCCGTGAGCGAGCGGCCGCGCCCGTCGAGGTTGCTCTCGAGCATCTCCGCCTGGCGGATGGTGCGCGGGAAGCCGTCGAGCAGGAAGCCGTCGTCGGCCTCGCCGGTGTCGAGCCGCTCGTCGATGATCCCGGCCACGAGCTCGTCGGGCACGAGCTTGCCCTCGTTCATCAGCGGCTCGGCCTGCCGGCCCATCTCGGTCTTGCTCTCCACCGCCTCGCGCAGGATGTTGCCGGTGGAGTAGTACGGCAGCCCGAAATCGGCGATCAGCTTCTCTGCCTGAGTGCCCTTGCCCGCCCCGGGCGGGCCGAGCAGCACCAGGTTGAGCTCGGTCATATGGCGAGCGCGCGGCGCGCGCGAGCGTTCGCGTTCACTTGAGGAAGCCC
This sequence comes from uncultured Thermoleophilaceae bacterium, assembly GCA_963751105.1. Lineage (GTDB taxonomy): Bacteria > Actinomycetota > Thermoleophilia > Solirubrobacterales > Thermoleophilaceae > JACVRW01. Next base: position 2,810,134 of record CAVVTG010000002.1, read on the forward strand.
TCGTAGTTGCGCATCATCAGCTGCGCCTCGAGCTGCTTCATCGTGTCGAGCGCCACGCCCACCACGATCAGGATCGAGGTGCCGCCGAAGAAGAAGTTGGCGCTCGTCTGGTTGATGAGGATCGTGGGCAGAGCCGCGACCGCCGCCAGGTAGAGGGCGCCCGGGAAGGTCAACCGCGCGAGGATGCGGTCGAGATATTCGGCCGTGGGTCTTCCAGGCCTCACACCCGGGATGAAGCCGCCGTACTTCTTCAGGTTGTCCGCCTGCTCCACCGGATTGAAGGTGACCGCCGTGTAGAAGTAGGTGAAGACGATGATGAGGATCGACTCGCCGATCAGATAGGCCGCCCCGTTGGGGTTGAAGAAGGCGGAGAAGTCCTGGGCCCAGCTGGCCTGCGTGAGCTCCCCCACCGTGGGCGGGAAGGCCATCAGCGAGGCGGCGAAGATCACCGGGATCACGCCGGCCATGTTCACGCGCAGCGGCAGGTAGGTGGAGCCGCCGCCGGCCATCCGCCGGCCCACCACGCGCTTGGCGTATTGGATCGGGATGCGGCGCTGACCCTCCTGCATGAAGACGATGCCGGCGATGATGGCCAGGGCCAGGAAGGGCATCATCACCACGAAGATCTGGTCCGGGTTGGTCCACCAGGCCTGGATGCCGCTCGGCAGCCCGGAGGCGATCGACGCGAAGATCATCAGCGAGATGCCGTTGCCGATGCCGCGCTGGGTGATCAGCTCGCCGAACCACATCAGCAGCACACAGCCGGCAGTGAGCGTCAGCACGATCACGAAGACGCGCCCGAAGGTGAAGTTGTCCACCACCTGTGTGCCCTCGCTGCCGGCAAAGGTGCGGAAGAGGAACACGTAGCCGATCGACTGACCGAAGGCGAGAGCGACGGTGAGATAGCGCGTGTACTGCGTGATCTTCTGCTGGCCCACCTCGCCCTCCTTGCGGAGCTTGTCCAGCGAGGGGATCACCACGGTCAGCAGCTGCAGCATGATCGACGCGGTGATGTAGGGCATGATCCCGAGCGCGAAGATGGCGAAGCGCTGGAGCGAGCCGCCCGAGAACAGGTTGAGGAAGCCGAGCACGTTCGACTGGCCCTCGAAGTTGGAGGCCAGATCCTCCACCACATCGACGTTGATGCCCGGCGCCGGGATGTAGGCGCCCAGCCGGTAGAGGGCGAGCATCGCGGCGGTGAACGCGAGCTTCTTCCGGATCTCGGGGACCCGGAAGGCGTTCAGGAACGTCCGCAGCACGGGGTTAGTCCTCGATCAGCTGGCAGGTTCCGCCTGCCGCCTCGATCTTCTCCCTGGCGGACTTCGAGAAGCCGTGAGCGTGCACGGTGAGCGACTTGGAGATCTCTCCGCGGCCCAGAATCTTGACCGGCACGTCGCGGCGGGTGGCCAGGTTCTGGCCCTTGAGCGACTCCGGGGTGACCTCGGCGCCGTCGTCGAAGCGGGCCTCGAGGTCGGTGAGGTTGACCGGCTGGGTGGCCGTGCGGAACTTCTCGAAGGGCATCGACTTCTTCATGTGCGGGCCGCGCAGCTTGCGCATCCGCATGTGAATCGGCGTCTGGCCGCCCTCGAAGCGCACGCGGCGCTTGGAGCCCGAGCGCGAGCCCGCGCCCTTGTGGCCGCGGCCCGAAGTCTTGCCGGTGCCCGAGCCCTCGCCGCGGCCCACACGCTTGCGCTCCTTGCGGGCGCCCGGAGCCGGGCGGAGGGAATGCAGTCCTATGCGCTCATCAGCCATCGCGCACCTCGACGAGGTGCTGGACCGCGTGCACCGCGCCGCGCAGCGTAGGGACGTCCTCGCGCTCGGAGGAGCGGCCGATCTTGCCGAGGCCGAGCGACCTGAGCGTGTCGTGCTGCTTGCGCGACGAGCCGTTCGAGGAACGCACCTGGGTGATCACGAGCTTGGCCATCAGGCGGGCGTCTCCTCCGCGACGGGAGCGGGCTCGTCCGAGCCGGCCTCGGCCTCGGTGCTCCGGCTCTCCATCCCGAGCACCTCGCGCACGGTCAGTCCGCGGAGCTTGGCCACCTCCTCGGGACGGCGCAGGCCCTCCAGCGCCGCCACCGTGGCCTTGACCAGGTTGATCGGGTTCTGGCTGCCGAGCGACTTGGACAGCACGTCCTTGATGCCCGCCAGCTCGAGCACCGCGCGCACGCCCCCGCCGGCGATCACGCCGGTACCGGGCGAGGCCGGCTTGAGCAGCACGCGCGAGGCGGAGTGCACCCCGACCGTCTGATGGGTGATCGTCGCGCCGTGCATGGGCACGTTGAAGAGGTTCTTGCGGGCGCGCTCGACGCCCTTCTGGATCGCCACGGGGACCTCGTTGGCCTTGCCGTAGCCCACGCCGACCTGCGACTTCTCGTCGCCCACCACCACGAGAGCGGTGAACGAGAAGCGCCGGCCGCCCTTTACGACCTTGGCGACGCGGTTGATCTCGACGACACGCTCCTGCATGTCGGAGTCGCCGCGTCCTCCACGTGTTCTGTCCCTACCGGCCATGCGAACCACTCACCGTAGCGATCAGCAGCGTTGCGCTCAAAACTTCAGCCCCTTCTCGCGCGCGCCGTCGGCGAGCGCCTTGACGCGGCCGTGGTAGCGGTAGCCACCCCGGTCGAAGATCACGGTCTCGACGCCGGCCTCGCGGCCGCGCTCGGCCAGCAACTCGCCGGCGCGTGTGGCCTGCTCCATGGAGCCGAGCGCCTTGAGCTCGCCCTCGGTCCAGTTGACGGCGGCCACGGTGTGGCCCGACACGTCGTCGATCAGCTGCGCGCCGATGCCCCGGTTGGAGCGGAACACCGACAGCCGCGGGCGCTCGGAGGTGCCGCGCACCTTGGCGCGCACCCGGCGGCGCCGGCGCAGACGCTGTTGTGCCTTCGTCGTCGTGCTCATGCGCGCTTACCGACCTTCCTCATCACGTACTCGCCCTCGTAGCGGATGCCCTTGCCCTTGTAGGGCTCGGGCGGGCGCTTCTTGCGGATGTTGGCCGCCACCTCGCCCACCGCCTGCTTGGAGATGCCGCGCACCACCACGCGAGTGGGCTGGGGCACTTCGAAGTCGATGCCGGCGGGAGCGTCCATCTCCACCGGATGTGAGTAGCCGAGCGCGAGCACGAGCTTGTTGCCCTGAAGCTGGGCGCGGTAGCCCACGCCCTGGATCTCCAGGCGCTTCTCGAAGCCGTTGGTCACGCCCTCGACCATGTTCGCGATCAGGCTGCGTGTCAGCCCGTGCAGCGCGCGGTGCTCGCCGCGGTCGGTGGGGCGGGTCACGACGATCTCGCCGTTCTCCTGGCGCACCTCGATCTGGCGGTTCTTGCGCTCCGACAGCTCGCCCTTGGGGCCCTTGACCTTCACGAGCTCAGGCTCGATCGAGACCTCCACCCCGCCGGGCACGGCGATCGGGCTGCTTTCCGATGCGGCTCATGCTGCTCGCCTCACCAGACCTGCGCCACGAGCTCGCCACCCACGCCGGCGCGGCGGGCCTCGTGACCGGTCATCACGCCCTGGGAGGTGGACACGATGGTCGTGCCCATCCCGCCCTGGACCTTCGGCACGAGACCGGCCTGGACGTAGGTGCGCCGGCCGGGCCTCGACACCCGCTGCAGCCCCTGGATCACGGGCTTGCGGTCCTCGGTGTACTTGAGCGTCACGCGCAGCACCCGGCCCACGCGGGCCGGCTCCACCGCGAAGTCCTCGATGTAGCCCTGCTCGCGCAGGATGCGCGCGAGCTCCGCCTTGAACGTCGAGGCGGGCATCTCGACCTCGTCGCGATCGGCGTGCAGGCCGTTGCGGATGCGGGTCAGGAAATCGGCTATCGGATCGGTGAACGACATGGGGCTACCAGCTCGACTTCGTCAGGCCGGGAATCATGCCCTCGTGGGCGATCTCGCGCAGGCAGATGCGGCAGAGCCCGAACTTGCGAACGTAGGCGCGCGGGCGGCCGCACCGCTTGCAGCGGTTGTAGTTGCGGGTCTGGTATTTGGATCCGCGCTGCTGGCGGACCCTCTGTGACGTCTTGGCCATTACTCCTCTGTCCCTTCGCCCGCCTCGCTGCCTTCTTCTTCGCCCTCTTCGTCCTCCGAGGCGGCGGGCGCCTCGTAGGCCTCCGGGTTCTCTTCCTTGAGCTCCTCGTACGCCGCGGCCTCAGCCTCTGCCTTCTGGCGAAGCTCCTCGTGGTGGCGCTCCTCCTCGGCCTCCTCCTGTGCATCGGCGGTCGAGCCCGGGGCGCCCTCGGGCGCGAAGGGCATGCCGAGCTCACGGAGGAGGACGTAGGCCTCCTCGTCGGTCTTGGCGGAAGTGGTGATCGTCACGTCGAGGCCGCGCACCTGATCGATGGCGTCGTAGTCGATCTCGGGAAAGATGATCTGCTCGCGTACGCCCATCGAGTAGTTGCCGCGCCCGTCGAAGGAACGCGCATTCAGACCGCGGAAGTCGCGGATGCGCGGGATCGCGATCGCGGTGAGCCGGTCGAGGAACTCCCACATGCGCGCGCGGCGCAGCGTGACGCTGAGGCCCACGGGCATGCCGTCGCGCAGCTTGAAGTTCGCGATCGACTTGCGGGCAAGGCGCACGTTGGGCCTCAGCCCGGCGATCGTGGCCAGCTGCTCCTGGGCGGCGTCGAGCATGTTCGAGTCCTGCTTGGCCTCGCCCACGCCCATGTTGAGCGTGATCTTCTCGACCGTCGGGACCTCCATCACGGAGCTGTAGCCGAAGCGCTCCTGCAGGCTGTCGCGGATCTCGGCCTCGTAGCGCTCCTTGAGGCGCGGCGGAACGGCGGCGGTGGCGGTAGCTGAGGCTTCCATCAGTCGAGCTCCGTCCCGGATCGCTTGGCCACGCGCACGCGCCGCCCGCCCTCGCGCTTTATGCCCACGCGAGACGGCTCGCCGCTCTCGGGGTCGATCAGCATCACGTTCGAGACGTGGATCGGGCCCTCCTTCTCGATGATGCCGCCGAGCTCCTGGGCGCGCTGGGTGTCGCGCAGCGTGCGGGGCGCCATGTGGCGCTTGACGATGTTCGCGCCCTCCACGTAGACCTTGTCCTTGCGCGGGTCGACCCTCAGCACACGGCCGGTCTTGCCGCGGTCCTTGCCGGCGATGATGCGCACGGTGTCGTCGCGACGGATCTTGACGGCCATGGTCAGAGCACCTCCGGAGCGAGCGAGACGATCTTCATGAAGTTGCGGTCGCGCAGCTCGCGGGCCACGGGGCCGAAGATGCGGGTGCCGCGCGGGTTGTTGGTGGCGTCGATCAGCACCGCGGCGTTCTCGTCGAAGGAGATGTAGGTGCCGTCGTCGCGGCCGAACTCCTTCTTCGTGCGCACGATCACCGCGGTCACCACCTCGCCCTTCTTGACCGAGCCGTGCGGGATGGCCTGCTTGACCGTGCCGACGATGATGTCGCCGACGCCGGCGTAGCGGCGGTGCGAGCCTCCGCGCACGCGGATGCACAGGATCTCACGCGCTCCCGTGTTGTCCGCCACCTTGAGTCTCGACTCCTGCTGGATCACTAGCGCGCCTTCTCCATGACCTCGACCAGGCGCCAGCGCTTGGTGCGGCTGAGCGGGCGGCTCTCGATCACGCGAACGGTGTCGCCGACGTTGGCCTCGTTGGCCTCGTCGTGCGCATGCAGCTTCGACGAGCTCCGCACGATCTTCTTGTACATCCGGTGGCGTCGCGCCGTGTCGACGCGGACGGTGATCGTCTTGTCGGCCTTGTCGGACACCACGACGCCCTGGCGCACCTTGAGCACTCCGCCGCCGGTGTCCTCGACCACGGGGGTCTCGCCCCGCGGCTGGGAGGCGCGCCGCTCGCGGCTGCGCTGGCGATAGTCGCGCCGGTGCTTGGCCTTGCGGGCCCGCTCGGTGGCGCGTTCCGCGGCACGCTCCTCCACGGAGCGCTGGGGTCGAGCCTCGCCCTCGCTGCTCGAGCGCTCGCGCTTGCGGCGCTCCTTGGGCGGGAGCTGCTCTTCGGTCGTCCCGTTCTCTTCGGTCACGTTGTCTTCAGTCTCGGAAGTCATGTCTTCTTCTGCCTACGGATCTCCACGTCCACGTCTATTCCGCGCGTGCGCGCCTCGGTGAGGGCCCGCGCCACGTCCGTCTTCGCCTGCTTCATCCGCGCCGTGTTCTCCAGCTGGCCGGTGGCGTGCTGGAAGCGCAGGTTGAACAGCTCCTGCCGCGCGTTGTCCGCGAACTCCACGAGCTGCGGATCCTCGAGGTTACGCATCTCTGCAGCTTTCACTGACCCGATCCCTCGCGCTGGACGAACTTGGTCTTCACGGGCAGCTTGTGGCCGGCCAGGCGCATCGCCTCGCGGGCCAGATCCTCCGGCACGCCCGACAGCTCGAACATCACTCGGCCGGGCTTGACCACGGCCACCCAGCCCTCGGGCGAGCCCTTGCCGGAGCCCATGCGGGTCTCGGCGGGCTTCTTCGTGTACGGCTTGTCCGGGAAGATGTTGATCCAGACCTTGCCGCCGCGCTTGATCTTGCGGGTCATCGCGATTCGGGCGGCCTCGATCTGGCGGTTGGTGACCCAGCCGCGCTCGAGGGCCTTCAGCCCGTACTCGCCGAACTCCACGTTCGTGCCGCCCTTGGCGTAGCCGCGCCTGCGGCCACGGTGCTCCTTGCGCCATTTGACTCGCTTGGGCTGAAGCATCAGAGTCGCCCGCCTCCCTGGGGTGGACCGCCGCCCTGGCCACCGCCTGTGCCCCCCTGTGGGGTACGTCCACCGCGACCGCCGCCGCCGCCCTGGCCTCCACGTCCGCCGCCGCCGCGGCCGCCCTGACCACCACGGCCACCCGGGCCGCCGGGGCCACGCCCGCCGGGACCGCGGCCACCACCGGCGCCGGCCGGCTGGGGCGCCTCGAGGTCGGTCAGGTCCTGCGCGAAGCCCTTGGGCATGATCTCGCCCTTGTTGATCCAGACCTTCACGCCGATCCGGCCGAAGGTGGTACGGGCCTCGTAGAAGCCGTAGTCGATGTCGGCGCGCAGCGTGTGCAGCGGCACGCGGCCGTCGGAGTAGCCCTCGGTTCGTGCCATCTCGGCGCCGCCGAGGCGCCCGGAGACCTGGATCTTCACGCCCTTGGCGCCGGAGCGCATCGCGCTGGTGAGCGCGCGCTTCATCGCGCGCCGGAAGGCCACGCGGTTCTGGAGCTGCTCGGCGATCGACTGAGCCACCAGGCGGGCGTCGAGCTCGGGCCGCTTGATCTCGAGGATGTTCACCTTCACGGCCTTGTTGGTCATCTTGTGGAGCTCCTTGCGCAGAGCGTCCACTTCGGAACCGGACTTGCCGATCACGATGCCCGGCCGGGCCGTGTGGATGTTGACCTCGACCTCGTTCTTGTTCTTCTTGATGGTGATCGTGGACAGGCCCGCGTGAGCGAGCTTGTTCTCGATGTGCTCGCGGATCGCGATGTCCTCCATCAGGTAGTCGGAGAACTCGCGCTCGTTGAACCAGGTCGACTTCCAGTCGTGGATGTAGCCGACCCGCAGCGACTCGGGGTGGACTTTGTGCCCCATGGCTACCTCCCGTTTCCTTCGGTGGTCAGTTCGATGGTCATGTGGCTCGTGCGCTTGTTGATGCGGGTGGCCCGCCCCAGCGCGCGCGGCCGATAGCGCTTGATCGTCGGGCCCTCGTCCACGAACGCGCGGCGGACGCGCAGCTCGTCGGGCCCCAGCTCGTACGCCGACTCGGCGTTGGCCACGGCCGAGTTGAGCAGCTTCAGAATGTCGGCGGAGACGGCGCGCGGGCCGTGCTGCAGGATGGCCTGGGCGTGCTCCACCCGCTTGCCGCGGATGTGGTCCATCACGAGCCGCGCCTTGCGCGGGGCGCTGCGCACGTAGCGGGCGCGTGCGGCCACGACGAGGGAGCCGTCCTCCTTGCGCGGGGCGCGCTTGCGCTCGGTGGTGATGGTCTCGGCCGAGCCACGGCGGCGAGTGGTGGCGGGCGCCTCCTCGGCGGCCTCGTCTGCGTCCGCTTGGGGATCGTCGGTGGCCTCTTCGGCGTCGACGACCTCCTCCGCCTTGGCCTCCTCAGGGGGCGCCGTGGCCGCCTGAGCGACCTCGTCGTCCTCGAGCCGCGCGACGAGCTCGGCCTTGTTGCCGCTCTTGGGGAGCCCGCGGGCCTCGAGCTCCTGCTTGAGCTCGTCGACCTTGAGCGACTCCCAGCCGCCCTCGGGCGGCCCTGATACCTGGTCAGGGGTCACCGCACCCGCACTCTGTCGCTGCCCGCGTGGCCGCGGAACATGCGCGTCGGGGCGAACTCGCCCAGCTTGTGTCCCACCATCGACTCGGACACGAACACGGGCACGTGCTTGCGCCCATCGTGCACGGCGATGGTGTGACCGACCATCTCAGGGAAGATCGTGGAGGTCCGCGACCAGGTCTTGACCATGGTCCTGTTGCCGGACTCGTTCATGGCCTCGATGCGCCGCATCAGGCGCTCCTCGACCCACGGGCCCTTCTTGGACGAGCGTGACACCTAGCGCCTCCCCTTCTTGCCGCGCCGGCGGCCACGGACGATGAACTGATCGGACTGCTTGCGCTTCTTGCGGGTGCGGTAGCCGAGCGTGGGCACGCCCCACGGGGTCACCGGATGGCCGCCGGGGGTCTTGTGCGCCTCGCCGCCGCCGTGCGGATGGTCGACGGGGTTCATGGCCACGCCGCGGGTCTGCGGGCGCTTGCCCAGATGACGCGAGCGGCCGGCCTTGCCCAGCTCCACCAGCTCGTGCTCGGCGTTGCCCAGCGCTCCCACCGTGGCGCGGCACTCCATGAGGACCATGCGCATCTCGCCCGAGGGGAGTCGCAGCGTGACGTAGCGGCCCTCCTTGGCCACGAGCTGGATGGACGTGCCCGCGGACCGGCCCAGCTGGCCGCCGCGACCGGGGGTGAGCTCCACGTTGTGGATCGTCGTACCGGTGGGGATGTTGGCCAGGGGCAGGGTGTTGCCCGGCGTGACGTCGGCGTCGGGGCCCGAGGACACGCTGTCGCCGACCTTGATGCGCGCGGGCGCGAGGATGTAGCGCTTCTCGCCGTCGGCGTAGTGCAGCAGCGCGATGTGAGCCGACCGGTTGGGGTCGTACTCGATCGCCGCCACCTTGGCCGGAATGCCGTCCTTCAACCGCTTGAAGTCGATGCGCCTGTACTTGCGCTTCGCGCCGCCGCCGCGGTGACGTGAGGTCACGCGGCCGTGCGCGTTGCGCCCGCCGGACTTCGTGAGCCCCTCGACGAGCGCCTTCTCCGGCTCGGTCTTGGTGACCGCGTCGTGCTGGAGCCAGGTGGCAAACCGCCGTCCCGGCGAAGTGGGCTTGTGCTTCTTGATGGCCATTGGTTACTCCACCCCCTGCCCCTCGAACAGCTCGATCGAATCGTCGGCGTGCAGCGTCACGACCGCCTTCTTCCAGCGCCGCCGCGTTCCCGCGTAGAGCCCGCGGCGCTTGGGCTTGGGCTTGACCCACGCCGTGCGCACCCCGGTGACCCGGACGCCGAAGATGTCCTCGATCGCCTTGCGGACCTGGGTCTTGTTGGCCCGGTCGTGAACGCGGAAGGTGTACTTGTTGGCCGCGAGCAGCGCGTAGCTCTTCTCGGAGATGACCGGCCGGATGATCACCTGGCGTGAGTCCTTCATCGCGCTGCCGCCTTCTCGGTCAGGCGCGCGAGCGCGGCCTCGGAGAGCACGAGCCGGGAGGCGCCGATCACGTCGGCCACGCCCACGGCGTCGGCGGGCCGCACCGACACGCCGGGAAGGTTGCGGAAGGACTTGGCCACGATCTCCTCGCCCTCGGCCAGCACCAGCAGCACGTTCCCGTCGCCGTCGAGCGAGGCCACCGCAGCGGCGGCCGCCTTGGTGGAGGGCGTGTCGAAGTTCGCCGGATCGAGGGCGGCAATCGAGCCGCGCTCGGCGTGCATCGTCAGCGCCGCCCGCAGCGCGCGCCGGCGCGCCTTGCGGTTGACCTTGACCGTGTAGTGGCGCGGCTTGGGGCCAAAGGCCACGCCGCCGCCGGTGCGCTGGGGAGCGGAGAGTGCGCCCACCCGTGCCCGGCCGGTGCCCTTCTGGCGCCAGGCCTTCGCGCCGGTCATCGCGACCTCGGCCCGGGTCTTGGTCGAGCTGGAGCCCTGACGGCGAGCCGCCAGCTCGGAGCGCACGGCCTCGTGCACCAGCGGACCGTGGAAGGTCTCGCCGAACACCACGTCGTCGAGGTCGAGCCCACCCGAGCCGCCGCCTATGAACTTGGCCTGGGCAGCCACGGTCAGCCCTCGCTCCGGATCTCGACCACGGTGCCCTTGGCGCCGGGCACCGAGCCACGTACCAGCAGAAGATTCTGTTCGGGCCGCACGTCCACGACCTGCAGCCCGCGCTGGGTGGCGCGCTTGTTGCCCATCTGGCCGGGGCCGCGGATGCCCTTGAACACGCGGGCGGGGTCGGCGGAGGCGCCGATCGAACCCGGTGCGCGAACGTTGTGTGAGCCGTGCGACACGGGGCCGCGGGAGAAGTTGTGGCGCTTGATCGTGCCGGCGAAGCCCTTGCCCTTGGAGACGCCCGAGACCTTGACGGTCTGGCCCTTCTCGAACACTGAGTCGACCTTGACCTCGGCGCCCAGCTCGGCTTCGCCCGGATCGCCGCGGAACTCGGCCAGGTGCTTCATGGGCCCCACGTCGGCCTTCTTCAGGTGACCGAGGCGCGCCTTCTGCAGGCTCTTCTCCGACGAGGCGCCGAAGGCCAGCTGCAGAGCGTCGTAGCCGTCGCGGTCCTCGCGCCGGATGGCGGTCACGAAGCAGGGACCGGCCTCGATCACGGTCACACGCTCCACGTGCCCGTCCTCTGAGTCGAAGACCTGCGTCATGCCCAGTTTTCTTCCCAGCAGCCCAGCCATCAGATCAGCTGTATCTGGATGTCCACGCCGGCCGGTAGATGGTCGAGGCGCTGCAGCGAGTCCACCGTCTTGGGGGTGGGCTGCAGGATGTCGATCAGTCGCTTGTGCGTGCGGATCTCGAAGTGCTCGCGGGAGTCCTTGTCCTTGAACGGCCCGCGGATCACGCAGTAGACGTTCTTCTCGGTGGGCAGCGGCACGGGCCCGGACACGGTGGCGCCGGTGCGCACGGCCGTGTCCACGATCTCCTTGGCGGCCGTCTCGATCGCCGAGTGGTCGTAGGCCTTGAGCCGGATGCGGATCTTGTTCTGCGTGAGAGTTGCCATGTGCGTCTGGAGACAGATCGAGGGGCGGGCTAGCCCTGCCGCCCGCCCCTCAACGAATCATCTGTCCGAGGTCTACTCGACGACCTCGGTCACCACCCCCGAGCCGACCGTGCGACCGCCCTCGCGGATGGCGAAGCGAAGTCCCTCGTCCATCGCGATCGGCTGGATCATCTCCACGGTCATCTCCACGTTGTCGCCGGGCATGACCATCTCCGTGCCCTCGGGCAGGTTGGCCACTCCGGTCACGTCGGTGGTGCGGAAGTAGAACTGCGGCCGGTAGCCGTTGAAGAACGGGGTGTGACGGCCACCCTCTTCCTTCTTCAGGCAGTACACCTGGGCCTTGAACTTGGTGTGCGGGGTGATCGAGCCCGGCTTGCACAGCACCTGGCCGCGCTCGATGTCCTCGCGCCCGACGCCGCGGAGCAGGCAGCCCACGTTGTCGCCGGCCTGACCCTCGTCGAGGATCTTGCGGAACATCTCGACGCCGGTCACGACGGTCGAGTTGGTCTGGTCGTGGATGCCCACGATCTCGACGGTCTCGCCCGTCTTCACGATGCCCTGCTCGATACGGCCGGTGGCCACCGTCCCGCGGCCGGTGATCGAGAACACGTCCTCGACCGGCATCAGGAACGGACGGTCCAGCGGACGCTCGGGCTCCGGGATGTAGGAGTCGAGGGCCGCGGCCAGCTCGACGATCTTCTCGACCTGCTCGGCGTCGCCCTCGAGCGCCTTGAGCGCCGAGCCCTGGATCACGGGGACGTCGTCGCCCGGGAAGTCGTACTCGGACAGCAGCTCGCGTACCTCGACCTCGACCAGCTCGAGGAGCTCGTCGTCGTCGACCATGTCCGTCTTGTTCATGAAGACGATCACGTAGGGCACGTTGACCTGGCGCGCCAGCAGGATGTGCTCGCGCGTCTGGGGCATCGGGCCGTCGGCGGCCGAGACCACCAGGATCGCGCCGTCCATCTGCGCGGCGCCGGTGATCATGTTCTTGACGTAGTCGGCGTGACCGGGACAGTCGACGTGGGCGTAGTGACGGTTCTCCGTCTCGTACTCCACATGCGAGGTCGCGATCGTGATGCCGCGCTCCTTCTCCTCAGGAGCGTTGTCGATCTCCTCGAAGCTCATCGACTGGCCGCCGTACTTCTCCGACAGCACCTTGGTGATGGCGGCGGTAAGCGTCGTCTTGCCGTGGTCGATGTGGCCGATCGTGCCGACGTTGACGTGCGGCTTGTTGCGCTCGAACTTCTCCTTCGCCACCTCGAACTACCCCTTTCTAAAAGAACACTCGGGTTCGGACCCGAACTTGCGAAACATACTCGGTTTACTCACGCTCTACGCGCCGGCGCCGACGGGTTCGCCCGTGCGGTGCTCGACGATTTCCTCGGCGATGCTCGCCGGGACCTCTTCGTACCGGTCGAACTGCATCGTGTAGTTGGCCCGGCCCTGGGTGGACGAGCGCAGGTCGGTCGCGTAGCCGAACATCGAGGACAGCGGAACGCTGGCTCGGACGGCCACGGCGTTGCCGCGCGGCTCCTGGCCCTCGATGTGCCCGCGACGGCTCGACAGGTCCCCGATCACGGTTCCGATGAACTCGTCCGGCGTCACGACCTCCACGGCCATCACGGGCTCGAGCAGCACCGGCTTGGCGCGGCGTGCGGCCTCCTTGAGAGCGAGCGAGCCCGCGACCTTGAAGGCGATCTCCGAAGAGTCGGTGTCGTGGTACTTGCCGTCCACGAGCGTGGCGCGCACGTCGACCATCGGATAGCCGGCCTTGACGCCCGACTCGAGCGCCTCCTCGACGCCCTTCTCCACCGCGGGGATGAACTCCGAGGGCACGTTGCCGCCCTTGATCTTGTTGATGAAGTCGAAGCCCTCGCCCGGCGCCGGCTCGAGGTCGATGTAGACCACGCCGTACTGGCCGGAGCCGCCGGTCTGGCGGATGAACTTGCCCTCGACCTTCTGCACGTGCTCGCGAATGGTCTCGCGGTAGGCCACCTGGGGCCGGCCCACGGCGGCCTCGACCTTGAACTCGCGGCGCAGGCGGTCGACGATCACCTCGAGGTGCAGCTCGCCCATGCCGGAGATCACGGTCTGGCCGGTCTCCTCGTCGGAGCGCACCTGGAAGGTGGGGTCCTCCTCGCCGAGGCGCTGAAGGGCCACCGAGAGCTTCTCCTGGTCGACCTTGGTCTTCGGCTCGATGGAGAGATGCACCACCGGGTCGTCGAAGGTGATCGCCTCGAGCACCACGGGCGCGTCGGGCGCAGCGAGGGTGTCTCCGGTCGAGGTCTGCTTGATGCCGACGCCGGCGGCGATGTCGCCCGCGTAGACCTCGTCGACCTCCTCGCGCGAGTTGGCGTGCATCATCAGGATGCGGCCGACGCGCTCGGTGCGGCCGGTGACGGAGTTGAGCACGCGCCCGCCCGCGGCGAGCTTGCCGGAGTAGACGCGGAAGTAGGTGAGCTTGCCGACGTAGGGGTCGGCCATGACCTTGAAGGCCAGCGCCGCGAAGGGCTCGTCGTCGGAGGCCTCCCGGACGACCGTGGGCAGGCCGTCGACGTCCTCCACCTGGCTGCCCTCCACACCCTCCATCGGAGGAACGTCGAGCGGGCTCGGCAGGTAGTCGATCACGGCGTCGAGCAGCGGCTGCACGCCCTTGTTCTTGAAGGCGGAGCCGCACAGCACCGGCGTGATCGAGATGTCGAGGGTGGCCTTGCGGATGTCCTGGATCAGCCGGTCGTTCTGGATCGGCTTGTCCTCCAGGTAGTCCTCCATCAGCTCCTCGTCGTAGTCCGCGACGGACTCGATGAGAGCGGTGCGGGCCTCGGCCGCGATGTCGGCGTGGGAATCGGGGATGTCGATGACATCCCAGTCCTGGCCGAGATCGTCCTTGTAGACGATCGCCTTCATGTTGATGAGGTCGACCACGCCGTTGAACTCGGCCTCGGCGCCGATGGGCAGCTGAACCTTGATCGGGTTCGCGCCCAGGCGGTCGCGCATGCTGTCGACGGCGTTGTCGAAGTGCGCGCCGACGCGGTCCATCTTGTTGATGAAGGCGATGCGGGGAACGCGGTACTTGTCGGCCTGGCGCCAGACAGTCTCGGACTGCGGCTCGACGCCGGCGACGGAGTCGAACACGGCCACGGCGCCGTCGAGGACGCGCAGAGAGCGCTCGACCTCGACCGTGAAGTCCACGTGGCCGGGCGTGTCGATGATGTTGATGCGGTGGTCGCGCCAGAACGCGGTGGTGGCGGCGGAGGTGATGGTGATGCCGCGCTCCTGCTCCTGCTCCATCCAGTCCATCACGGCAGCGCCCTCGTGAACCTCACCCATCTTGTGGGTGCGGCCCGTGTAGAACAGGATGCGCTCGGTCGTCGTCGTCTTGCCGGCGTCGATGTGCGCCATGATTCCGATGTTGCGCGTCTTCTCGAGTGTGACCTTGCGTGCCATGTGTCCTTGTTGCTTTCCGTCTCAGAGCAGAAAAAAGGCCCTTTCCGGGCCCAGTGCTACGTGCGGCGACTACCCGGGCGATCTCTATGTGGAATAGGACTCCATCGGTGTGAGCAACCGCCTGCCCTCGCGTGGCTGAGCGAGGCCGTGGGCGGCTGGGAGAAGCCGCCCGCGAAGCGATCCCCGATGGTAGCAGGCGATCCCGGGTCAAATCCGGGCTGCAAGCGGCGCCGCGAGCCGTCACGGCACTGGGGATCGTGGCCGCGCTGCTGCTCGTGGCGAGCGAGTTCACGGCGGTGGCCTCGGTGGACGTCGCCAACGGGAGCTGCGAGGTCATCCAGGACACCGATCCGGCCCTGGCCGACCGCTGCGAGCTGAGCGGGCTCGAGCGAAACGGGGGTGCGTTCCTGCTCCTGGCGGCGCTCGCCGCCGTGATGGCCTGGGGCGCGGGGATCGGCCGCTCACGGCCGGCGGCCGCCGCGCTCGCCGTAATCGGTGCGCTGGTGCTCGGCTGGGCGCTGCTGGTGGACCTGCCCGTCACCAACGACACCGGCGCGCTGGGACGCGACTTCGACGGCGCGTTCGCCTCCGCCGGGCCGGGCTTCACGCTCGAGCTGCTGGGCGGCGCCCTGGCCCTGGTGGCCGGGCTCGCCGGACTCGTGCGACGGCCCTCCGCAGCCTGACACCATCCTCGGTGTTGATCGCTGTGATGAGGATCCTTGCCCTGCTGGCCGGGTTCGCGGTCCTGGCGCTGCCGGGCGCCGCGCTCGCCCAGGCGCCGGCGGGCCCCCACGTGGCCGTCGGGATCGGCGAGCAGAGCCCCGCGTTCTTCGGCGACTCCCGCTTCCGCGCCACCGGCATCCGCCACGCCCGGCTGATCGTGCCCTTCGATCTGGTCCGCGCCGGTGGCGACCAGCTGGCCAGTGCGGACGCCTGGCTCGCCGAGGCCCGCCAGCGCGAGATCGAGCCGCTCGTGACGTTCGCCCACTCCAGTCGCCGCGGGCGCCAGTTCAAGCTGCCCTCGGTGTCGGCGTACATCGCTCGGGTGCGCGAGTTCCGGCGCCGCTACCCGTGGGTGCGCGAGCTGTCCACCTGGAACGAGGCCAACCTGCGCACCGTCCAGCCCACCGCAAGAAATCCGCGCCGCACGGCCGCGTTCTACCGCGCCCTCCGGCGCGAGTGCGTTGTCACGGGTTGCAAGGTCGTGGCGGTGGAGGTGCAGCTCACCGGCTCCTCGCGGACCTGGGAGTGGGTGCGCCGCTTCCGCCGGGCCGCCGGGCGCGGCCCGCACGTCTGGGGCGTGCACAACTACCCCGACGTCACCCGCCTCAGCCGGCGCAACACCGGCATCTTCCTGCGCCGGGTGCGCCGCGACGAGGTGTGGATCACCGAGACCGGCGGCATCGTGCGCTTCCGCAGGTCCTGGCCCTTCGACGAGCGCCGGGCCGCGCGCGCGGTGCGCCACAGCTTCCGCCTGGCGGCGTCGTCACGGCGCATCAAGCGCATGTACCTCTACAACTGGCGAGCCGACCTGGTCAACCGCCGCTGGGACTCGGGGATCCTCGCCGCCGACGGCAGCGAGCGCCGCGCCTACGGCGAGCTGCTCGACGGCCTCGCGCTGCCGCGGTTCAGGCCACCGCCGCCGCCGGTGGTGCCGATGGCGGCGCCGGATGCGGAGCCGCCTGTTGGCTTGGACGGAGACGACTGAGGGATCGCGCGCGCCCCGACCGGTTTCCGAGGGCTGTCCTGGGTTCGACCCCCCAGGAGGGGGTCAAGTCAGGACAGCGGCGCTGCTCCCTCGGGCGCCGAAGCTGCTACCAGCGGTAGTGCGCGAAGGCCTTGTTCGCCTGGGCCATGCGGAAGATGTCGTCCTTGCGCTTGTAGGCGCCGCCCTGCTGGGACGAGGCGTCGGCCAGCTCGCCGGCCAGGCGCTCTGACATCGACTTCTCGCGGCGGTTGCGCGAGAACTCCACGAGCCAGCGCACCGCGAGGGTGCGGGCGCGGCGCTGCGGCACCTCGACCGGTACCTGGTAGGTGGCGCCGCCGACGCGGCGGGAGCGCACCTCGAGCGTCGGGGTGAGCGCCTTGATCGAGTCCTCGAGCGCCGGCACCGGGTCGTTGCTGGTGCGGCGGGAGAGCATGTCGAGGGCGTCGTAGACGGTCTTCTCGGCGACGGACTTCTTGCCGTCGATCATCACCTTGTTGATCACCTGCTGCACGAGCTTCGACCCGTACATGGGATCGGGGTCGATCGGGCGAACCCCTGGTGCGGCGCGGCGGGGCATCTCTACTTGGCCTTTGCCCCGTACATCGAGCGCGACTTGCGGCGCTCCGATACGCCGGCGGCATCGAGCGTGCCGCGCACGACCTTGTAGCGCACGCCCGGGAGGTCCTTCACGCGGCCTCCGCGCACCAGCACCACCGAGTGCTCCTGAAGGTTGTGGCCCTCACCGGGGATGTAGGCGGTGACCTCCATCTGGTTGGTGAGGCGCACGCGGGCGACCTTGCGCAGGGCCGAGTTCGGCTTCTTGGGCGTGGTCGTATACACGCGCGTGCATACGCCGCGGCGCTGGGGCGCGGCGTTGCGCTTCTTGCGGCCCTGGCCGGACTTGAGACCCGGCGTGGCGACCTTCTTCTTGGGCTTGCTGCGGCCCTTGCGAACGAGCTGATTGATGCTTGGCATGCGGCGGGTGATGGTAGCAGCGGCGACACCCTAGGCTTCCCGGCCCATGACCCTCGACCAGCACCGCGGCGGCTCCGGCGAGCCGCTCGTTCTCGTACACGGAATCGGTCACACCTGGCGCGGCTTCGGCCCGATGCTGCCGCTGCTCGAACCCCGCTTCGACGTGCTGGCGGTGGACCTCCCCGGCTTCGGCAATTCGCCGCCGCTGAACAACGGCCGGGCGCCCACGCCCGAGGTCCTGGCCGACGCGGTGGAGGAGTCGATGGACGCGGCCGGGTTCGGCACCGCCCACGTGGCCGGCAACTCGCTGGGTGGCTGGATCGCCCTCGAGCTCGCTCGCCGCGGCCGGGCCCGCACCTGCACTGCGCTGTCGCCCGCGGGTCTCGCCCACGCGCGCGAGCGCGAGCTTGCCCGATCGATCCTGCGGTCCATGCGCTGGCTCGCCCAGAACGCGCCGGCGCCCGAGCCCCTCCTGCGCAACCCGGTCACGCGGACGATCTTCGCCGGCCCGACGCTCGGCAAGCCATGGCGAGCCGAGCCGGACGACCTGATCGAGCAGACTCGCCTGTTCGCCGAC
The DNA here is from genome assembly GCA_963751105.1 of uncultured Thermoleophilaceae bacterium. Taxonomy (GTDB): domain Bacteria; phylum Actinomycetota; class Thermoleophilia; order Solirubrobacterales; family Thermoleophilaceae; genus JACVRW01. Next base: position 2,828,042 of record CAVVTG010000002.1, read on the forward strand.
TCGCCCGGCTTCGACGCCACGCTGACCCAAACGCTCGATCGCCAGGTGGCCGGCCTGCCGGAGATCAGCTGCCCCGTGCTGGTGCTGTGGGGCACGAAGGATGTGATCCTGATCCCGCGCCAGGGTCGTCGTTTCGAGCGACTCATTCCCGGCTGCGAGCTGCGCTACCTGAAGGGCCTGGGCCACGTGCCCATGTCGGACGACCCCGAGCTCCTGGCCGGGGCCATCACCGAGTTCGCTCTCGGCGGCGCTAGGCCTGAGCCGCGTTCGCCCGAGCGGCCCGCAGCGGCGCCGGCGTAAGCGCGGCGGCCACGATCACCAGCACGAAGGCAAAGCTCTGGAGCACGATGCCGACGGTGGTGCCCGGCATCGGGTCGCCGAACACGAGGATGCCGCCGCTGATGGCTGTCACGTTGGCGGCCGCGCTCGTGAGCGTGATCACCGGAACCGCCTCACCCTTCTGAAGCCCGCGCGCCGAGGCGTAGAAGGCGATCACCGAGGCGAGGACGCAGGTGAGCAGCCAGGGCGAGACCAGTCCGAAGACGCCCTCCTGTCCCATCGAGGTCGTGAGCGCCTTGATGGCCACGTCGGAGACGCCGAAGAGGATGCCCGCCGCGGTGCCGAGCATGACGCCGTGGTGCTCGTGGGAGCCGAGCTTCTTGGACAGGACGAGGGCCGTGCCCAGCACCAGCAGCGCCGACTCGAAGGCGATCATGCCCGCGAGGGAGTAGCTCGAGTGGCCCCCGCCGCTGGTGGGCAGGGTCACGGCGAGCAGGACGAGCCCGAGCGCCGTGAGACCGACTCCGGCCCACTGGCGGGTGCCCACCGAGCAGCCGAAGAAGCGCTCGGCCAGGACCGTCAGGAACACGAGGCCGCCGGCGATAACGGCCTGGACGATCGACAGCGGGGCCATCGCGAGGGCGCCCACGTGGAAGATCCAGGCGATCAGCGCGACCAGCATGCCGACCGCGAACCACTTCGAGCGGAAGAGGCCCACGGCGCTGGCCACGGGATGCCTCAGCGAGACGTCGGGCGCTGCGCACGCACCGCGATGCTTGAGTAGGAAGCCGACATTGGTGGCGAATGCACAAAGCAACGCCAGCACGATTCCGAGTTGGAGCACTGGTTATCTAGAGAGTGTCTGGTTCAGCGTTCTAGGGGAAAGGCGGATTCCCCTATCCGATAGTTCGTCCTATCGGCCCCCACGCCTCCCGCTTGAACGAGACGGCGCCTAAGTCGTCAACCTAATGGCTGCCCGCGTACGGCAAAACGAAACTTTGCAACAACACACACACGACACACGACCAATCCTTTTCCTCGACGTGGACGGGGTGATCAGCCTCTTCGGGTTCCGACCCGGAGAGGACACCCTGCCCGGCCCCCTGCACGCGATTGACGGTGTCACTCACTGCATCCCCGAAGACAACGGGGCAAGACTGGTCAGGCTAGCTGAAAGGTTCGACCTCGTTTGGGCGACCGGGTGGGAGGAGCGCGCCAATGATCATCTGCCGTGGCTCCTCAAGCTGCCCTTCCGCAGCCTGCCCGTGCTCACCTTCGACGGGCGTGCCGTGTTCGGCTCCGCGCACTGGAAGCTCGACGCGATCGAGGAATACGCGTATCAGCGCGCCGGCGGCCTGGGTGGACGACAACCTCGACGAGGAGTGCCGGACCTGGGCGAAAATGCGCGCCCTGCCCACCCTGCTGGTGGAGACCAGCCCTGCCGTCGGGCTCACGGACGAGCACGTGGAGCTGTTGCTCGAATGGGCCGCCGGTCTGCGCGAGGCGTGATGTAAGGCGTGGGGCCGCCCGGGTTCTCACCGGGCGGCCCCGACTCAGAAACCTCAGGACTCCGACTTACCGTCCCTGTCGGCCGGCAGGTCGGCCAGGTCGCCGAAGGCGTCCGCGCCGTCGTCGCCGTTGCCGAAGCCGAAGCCCTCGATCTCACCGGACTCCGAGAGGCCGAGCAGCTCGGACTCCTCGAGCATGGTGAGCTCCTCGGGCGTGTGGCGGCGGATCGGCTCCGTCGGCTCGATCTCCAGCCGGCGGTAGCGGCGAAGGCCCGTGGCCGCCGGGATCAGCTTCCCGATGATCACGTTCTCCTTCAGGCCCACCAGCCGGTCGGTCTTGCCCTCCAGGGCGGCGTCGGTGAGCACCTTCGTCGTCTCCTGGAAGGAGGCGGCCGACAGGAACGAGTCCGTGGCCAGCGAGGCCTTGGTGATGCCGAGGATGATCTCCTCGTACTCGGCCTCCTCCTTCTTGGCCTTCTTCACCGCGGCGTTCGCATCGATCATCTCGTTGCGATCCACGAACTGCCCGGGCAGATAGCCCGCGTCGCCCTTCTGGTCGACCCGGACCTTCTTCATCATCTGCCGGACGATGACCTCGATGTGCTTGTCGTTGATGTCCACGCCCTGTGAGCGGTAGACCTTCTGGACTTCCTTGACGAGGTACACCTCGGTGGCGGTCCGCCGCGCGGGCTGGTTCTCGCCGCCGTAGGCGAGCAGGTCGTGCGGGTAGATCGAGCCCTCGTTGAGCTGATCGCCCTCCTTGACCTTCTGGCCCTCGTCCACGAGCAGGTGGGTCCGCCGCCCGAACGAGTAGGCGTGCTCCTCGCCCGCGTCGTCGGTGATGATCACCTTGCGGCCCTTCTCGGTGTCCTCGATGTGCGCCGTGCCGGGCTCCTTGACGAGCTCGGCCTGGCCCTTGGGCTTGCGTGCCTCGAACAGCTCCACCACGCGCGGCAGACCGTGCGTGATGTCCGCGCCCGCCACACCGCCGGTGTGGAAGGTACGGAGCGTGAGCTGCGTGCCGGGCTCGCCGATCGACTGGGCGGCGATGATGCCCACCGCGTCGCCGATGGCGACCTCCTTGCCGGTGGCCGGGGCGATGCCGTAGCACTGCTGGCACAGCCCGTCCGCCAGGCACTTGAGCACCGAGCGCACCGGAACGGCCGCGCTCTCCTCCTCGCCGAAGGCCTCGACGATGGTGTCGATGTGGGCGTGGGTGATGAGCTCACCCTTCTCGACGAGCGCTCGGCCGCGCTTGGTCTTGATGGGCTGCGCGGCGTGACGGCCGTAGAGCTGGGTATTCGCCCGGCCGTCCTCGCCGAGCACCGGCATCTCGATGAACTCCTTGGTGCCGCAGTCGTCCTCGCGCACGATCACGTCCTGCGCCACGTCCACGAGCCGCCTGGTCAGGTAGCCCGAGTCCGCGGTGCGCAGCGCGGTGTCCGCGAGGCCCTTGCGGGCGCCGTGGGTCGAGATGAAGTACTCGAGCACGGTCAGGCCTTCCATGAAGTTGGCCTTGATCGGGCGCTCGATGATCTCGCCCTTCGGGTTGGCCATGAGGCCGCGCATGCCGGCGAGCTGACGAATCTGCTTGAACGATCCGCGAGCGCCTGAGTTGGCCATCATGAAGATGGGGTTCAGACGGTCGAGGTTGTCCTGCATCGCCTCGCCGACCTCGTCGGTGGCCGCGGTCCACTTCTCGATGACCGCGTCCTTGCGCTCCTCCTGGGTGATCAGGCCCGTGTCGTACTGGTCCTGGATCTCCGCGACGTCCTTCTCGTAGCGCTCGAGGATCGCCTCCTTCGTCGGCGGGATCACCACATCGTTCTTCGAGATGGTGATGCCGGCCTGGGTGGCGAAATGGAACCCGAGGTCCTTGAACGCGTCGAGCACCAGCGCCGTGGCGTAGGGCCCGTGCAGGGTCACGAGGTCCTCGATCACCTTGTTCATGTCCCGCTTGCGCAACGGGGTGTTGACGAACTCGTAGGTGGTCGGGTCGTACTCCTCGCCCAGCGTCTCCTCCAGCGCGCGCTCGATGCGCTCGTTGAAGATGATCCGCCCCACCGTGGTGAGCGTGTGCTCGGTGTGGTGGCGACGCCGGTACTCGGCCAGGTCGTGCAGCGACACGGCCTTGGACTCGTACGAGAGCTCGGCCTCCTGCGCCGAGCGGAACACGTGCGGCCGCGGGCCGTGCTTCTTGTCGTCCCACTTGCCGGCCCGCTCCAGCTCCTGCAGGTCGGTGAGCTCCTGCTCGTCCGGCCCGTAGGTCAGGTAGTAGGAGCCCAGCACCATGTCCTGGGTGGGCGTGGCGAGCGGGGCGCCGTGCGCCGGCGACAGGATGTTGTTCGCCGACAGCATGAGCAGCCGCGCCTCGGCCTGAGCCTCGGCGGACAGCGGCACGTGCACGGCCATCTGGTCGCCGTCGAAGTCGGCGTTGAACGCGTGACACACCATCGGGTGCACCTGGATGGCCTTGCCCTCCACGAGCACCGGCTCGAACGCCTGGAGACCCAGGCGGTGGAGCGTCGGCGCGCGGTTGAGCAGGACCGGGTGCTCCTGGATGACCTCCTCGAGGACGTCCCAGACCTCGGGGATCATCGAGTCGACCATCTTCTTGGCGGCCTTGATGTTCTGCACCGACTTGCGCTCCACGAGCCGGGCCATGATGAACGGCTTGAACAGCTCGAGCGCCATCAGCTTGGGAAGTCCGCACTGATGGATGCGCAGCTCGGGGCCGGCCACGATGACCGAGCGGCCCGAGTAGTCCACGCGCTTGCCGAGCAGGTTCTGGCGGAAGCGGCCCTGCTTGCCCTTGAGCATGTCGCTCAGTGACTTGAGCGGCCGGTTGCCCGGCCCGGTCACGGGGCGGCCGCGGCGGCCGTTGTCGAACAGCGCGTCGACGGCCTCCTGCAGCATCCGCTTCTCGTTGTTGACGATGATCTCGGGCGCGCCGAGGTCGAGCAGCCGCTTGAGCCGGTTGTTCCGGTTGATCACGCGGCGGTAGAGGTCGTTGAGGTCCGACGTGGCGAAGCGGCCACCGTCGAGCTGCACCATCGGGCGCAGCTCCGGCGGGATCACCGGAATCGCCTCGAGGACCATGTCCTCGGGCTTGTTGTCCGAGTTGATGAAGGCCGACACGACCTTCAGCCGCTTGACCGCACGGGACTGCTTCTGGCCCTTGGCCGTCTTGACCTGGTCCTCGAGCTCCTCGCGCTCGGCGTCGAGATCCACCTGCTGGAGCAGGTCGCGCACCGCTTCGGCGCCCATGCCGCCGCGGAAGTACTCGCCCCAGCCGAACGGCGACCCGAAGCGGTCCTTGAGCTCGCGGAAGAGCGTCTCGTCGGCCACCACCTGCTTGGGCTCCATCGTCTGGAACAGCTCCCAGGTCTGGCGGATCCGCTCGATGCCGTCCTCGTAGTACGCCTCGGTGTCGGAGATGTCCGCCTCGAACTGCTTGCGGATCTCCTTCTCCATCTTCTGGCGCTCTTCGTCGGACAGCTTCTTGAGGTTGATGTCGAGCGTGTCGGCCCAGAGCAGGTCGTCGTCCGAGAAGCTCTTCTGGTCCCCGGTCGAGAGGTAGTTCACGCGCCGGTCGAGCGCCTCGCGGAGCTCGAGCACGCGCTCCTCGCGCTCGCCCTCGTACGACGTGATCGTCTTGTCGATCTCCGTCTCGAGCCGGCCGAGGTCCTTCTGGCGGGCCTCGTCGTCCACCCACGTCACGATCGACGCGGCGAAGTAGAGGACCTTCTCGAGCTCCTTCGGAGCCATGTCGAGCAGGTAGCCGATCCGGCTCGGCACACCCTTGAAGAACCAGATGTGCGAGACGGGGGCGGCCAGGTCCACGTGGCCCATGCGCTCACGGCGCACCTTGGAGCGCGTGACCTCCACGCCGCAGCGCTCGCAGACGATGCCCTTGTAGCGGACGCGCTTGTACTTGCCGCAGTAGCACTCCCAGTCCTTGGTCGGACCGAAGATGCGCTCGCAGAAGAGCCCGTCCTTCTCGGGCTTGAGCGTCCGGTAGTTGATGGTCTCCGGCTTGGTGACCTCACCCGAGGACCAGGACCGGATTTGCTTGGACGACGCCAGCCCGATGCTGATGGCGTCGAAGTTGTTGATGTCGATCATTCGGTCCCTTACTCCTCGATCATTTCTGCGTCCTGCGCCTTGGCGGGCTCTGCGGTCTGTCCGCCCTCGCCCTCGGCCTCCACCTTCTCTTCGGCCTCATCGGCCGCGTCACCGTCGGTGGCTCTGACCCCCGAGAGGTCGATGCCGAGCTCCTCGGCGGCCCGCAGGAGGTCGTCGTCCTCGTCGCGCATCTCCACGCCGGCGCCCTCCTCGGAGCGCACGTCCACGTCGAGTGCGAGCGACTGCATCTCCTTCAGCAGCACCTTGAACGACTCCGGGATGGAGGGCTCGGCGATGTTCTCGCCCTTGACGATCGCCTCGTAGGCCTTCACGCGGCCGACCGTGTCGTCGGACTTGATCGTGAGCATCTCCTGGAGGGTGTACGCCGCGCCGTAGGCCTCGAGCGCCCACACCTCCATCTCACCGAAGCGCTGGCCGCCGAACTGCGCCTTGCCGCCCAGCGGCTGCTGGGTGACGAGCGAGTAGGGGCCGGTGCTGCGCGCGTGGATCTTGTCGTCCACGAGGTGCAGCAGCTTCAGGATGTACATGTAGCCGACGGTCACCGTCGCCTCGTAGGGCTCGCCGGTGCGGCCGTTGTAGAGCTGGACCTTGCCGGTGCAGCGGCGACCCGCACGCTCCGACTTGTTGACCTCGAAGTTGATGCCTCGCGCCACCCCGGTGTCCTCGGCCCAACGCACGAGCGCCTCGTCCACGTCCTCGACGGTGGCGCCGTCGAAGACCGGCGTGGCCACGTTGACCCGCGCCCCGGTCTTCGAGGCCTCCTTCCAGGACTCCGAGCCGTCGTCGTACCAGCCGTTGCCGGCCACCCACCCCAGGTGGGTCTCCAGGATCTGGCCCAGGTTCATGCGGCTCGGCACTCCGAGCGGGTTGAGGATCACGTCGACGGGGGTGCCGTCCTCGAGGTGCGGCATGTCGGCCTCGGGCACGATCTTCGAGATCACGCCCTTGTTGCCGTGGCGGCCGGCGAGCTTGTCGCCCTCGGCGATCTTGCGCTTCTTGGCCACATACACGCGCACGAGGTCGTTGACCCCCGGCGGCAGGTCGTCGTCGTTGTCGCGGCTGAAGGTCTTGACGTCGATCACGACGCCGCCCTCGCCGTGGGGCACCTTGAGCGAGGTGTCGCGGACCTCGCGCGCCTTCTCCTTGAAGATCGCGCGGATCAGCTTCTCCTCGGCGGTCAGCTCGGTCTCGCCCTTCGGCGTGACCTTGCCCACCAGCAGGTCGCCGGAGCCCACCTCGGCGCCGATGCGGACGATGCCGCGGTCGTCGAGGTTGCGCAGCGACTCCTCGGAGCGGTTCGGGATGTCCCGGGTGATCTCCTCGTCGCCCAGCTTGGTGGTGCGAGCGTCGATCTCGTACTCCTCGATGTGAATCGAGGTGAGCTCGTCGTCCTTGACGAGCCGCTCCGAGATGATGATCGCGTCCTCGAAGTTGTAGCCCTCCCAGGACATGAAGGCCACGAGGCAGTTCTTGCCCAGCGCCAGCTCGCCCTTGTCGGTCGAGCTGCCGTCGGCCAGCACCTGGCCCTTGCGGACCTTCTCACCCGGTCCGACCAGCGGCTTCTGGTGGATCAGCGTGCCCTGGTTCGAGCGCGTGTACTTCTCGAGCTCGTACTCGTCCTTGCGGTCGTTCGTGTCGATGACGATCCGCTCGGCGTCGACGTAGGAGGCGGTGCCGGCGTTGTCGGCCAGGACCACGTCGCCGGAGTCGACGGCCGCGCGCGTCTCCATGCCGGTCCCGATGAGCGGCGACTCGGTCTTCAGGAGCGGCACGGCCTGCCGCTGCATGTTCGAACCCATCAGGGCGCGGTTGGCGTCGTCGTGCTCGAGGAACGGGATCAGCGCCGTGGCCACCGACCAGATCTGGTTCGGCGACACGTCCATCAGGTCCACGTCCTTCGGCGCGGCGAGCACCAGCTCGCCCTCGCGCGTGCGGCATTCCACCTGCGGGCCCCTGAGCTTGTTCGACTTGGCGTCGAGCTCGGAGTTGGCCTGCGCGATGACCATGTCCTCTTCCTGGTTGGCGTCCAGGTGAACCACCTTGTTGGACACCACGCCACCCTCCACCACCCGGTAGGGCGTGGTCACGAAGCCGAACTCGGACACCTCGGCGAAGCTCGACAGCGAGCCGATCAGGCCGATGTTCGGGCCCTCCGGCGTCTCGATCGGGCACATGCGGCCGTAATGGGTGGGGTGCACGTCGCGCACCTCGATGGGCGCGCGCTCGCGCGTGAGACCGCCCGCGCCGAGCGCCGACAGGCGGCGCCGGTGGGTCAGGCCGTCCAGCGAGTTCGTCTGGGACATGAACTGGCTGAGCTGCGAGGAGCCGAAGAACTCCTTCTGCGCCGCCACCACGGGCCGGATGTTGATGATGGTCTGCGGCGTGATCGTGTCCGCGTCCTCGGTGGTGAGGCGCTCGCGGACCACGCGCTCCATGCGGTAGAGGCCGATCCGGAAGGCCTCCTGGATCAGCTCGCCCACGGTGCGCAGGCGCCGGTTGCCGAAGTGCTCGTACTCGTCGAGGCGGTCGGCCACGGGCTCACGCGGCAGCGAGATCGCCTCGGCCGCGAAGTCCTTGATCGGCTCCTCCTCGCCGGCGTCGCCCTCGTACATGCCGGACTCGGGGATGCCGAGCTCGCGCGGGAGGGCGATCAGCTCCTTGATCAGCTCGATCATGTCCCGCGGGGTGAGCGTGCGGGTGTCGAGCTTCTCGTCGAGGTGGAGCCGGCTGTTGAGCTTGTAGCGGCCCACGCGCGTGAGGTCGTAGCGCTTGGGGTCGAAGAACAGCTGGTTGAGCAGGTTCTTCGCGGCGTCGATCGACGGCGGCTCGCCCGGACGCTGCTTCTTGAACAGCTCGATCAGGGAGCCGTCCTCGGACTTCGTGACCTCGGTGTCGGCGTCGAGCGTGAGCCGCATGTAGAGGCTGTCGTCGAACAGGCCGAGGATCTCCTCGTCGGTGCCGGTCCAGGTCTCGGGCACGTAGCCGCCCTCGCGCAGCGTGTCGCCCATCGCGCGCAGGAGGACGGTGACCGGCAGCTTGCGCTTGCGGTCGATCCGGACGTAGACGCGACCCTTCTTGTCGATCTCGAGCTCGAGCCACGAGCCGCGGGCCGGCATCAGGTTCGCGATGAAGACCTGCTTCTCGCGGTCCTTGGGCTCCATCACGTAGGCGCCCGGGGAGCGAACGAGCTGCGTGACCACCACGCGCTCGGTGCCGTTGATGATGAACGTGCCCCAGTCGGTCATCCAGGGGAAGTCGCCCATGAAGACGGACTGCTCGCGGATCTCGCCGGTCTCGCGGTTCTGGAAGGCGACCTTCACCGTCAGGGGTCGCGCGTAGGTGAGGTCCTTCTCGCGACACTCGCTGATGGGAGCGACGGGCTCGTCGAAATGAATGTCCTCGAAGACCACGGCCAGGTTGCCGGTGTAGTCCTCGATCGGAGAGACGTCGTCGATGGTCTCACGGAGACCACCCTTCTCCGTGTCCACCAGCCACTCGAACGAGCGGCGCTGGATGTCGATCAGGTTGGGAACTTCGAGTGCGTTCTCGAGGCGGGAGAACGAGCGGCGGGTACGAGCAGCGTCAACGCGTGCCAAGACGGCAACTCCTTCGAGTCAGTTGAGACGACGGCGGGCGAGGGCGAAACGGGCGCAAAGCGCGACCGACCAGAATAGCAGACCGAAACCCGCCCCCACAAGGGGCGGTTGCGCGCCCACGCTGGTGGGCACGCCCGGCCATCACGGACCCCGTCCCGAGGCACCGAGAGTATGTGTCGGCGCGGCTAACGAGGGACGGCTACGGCTATAGGCCGACGGCCAGGATAGCGGCTATTTCTTGATTTGTGCCCGCACGGCCAGGGCCACCATCGCGGCCGAGTACAGCGAGTGGGGCACGCGGAAGCTGCGGCGCGTCAGCGGGCGCAGCAGGGTCACGCCGGTGCCCACGGCCAGGTCGCGGGCGAAGTGGGCCAGTCCGCCGGCGGCCGCGCCCCGCGCGTACTCCCTGAGCGGTCCTCTGGCCGTCGCGCCGATCAGCGCCGGCAGGGCCAGGGCCAGCAGGCCGTGCGTCACCGGCCGAGGGTGGTCCACCTGGGGCAGCGTGCGCGAGAACACGAGCGGGACGTGGTCCACGTCGGGCATCACCGAGCCGGCCATGAAGCCCGCCGACCACTCGGGCGAGCGCTCCGGGAGGTTCAGCAGCACGAGGGCAGCGGTGGCCACGTGGGCCGGCTCGTCGAACAGGCCGATCAGGATCCAGGGCGGGCGCGCGTGGCGGATCGTCAGGTCCGCGGCCAGCACCGTGGCCACCGCCGTCAGCGCGATCGCCGGGCGGCTCACCGGCCCTCGTACGAGATCAGCTCGAGCAGGCTGCCGTCGGGGTCGCGGAAATAGACGCTCGTCCCCTCGTCGCGGCCGCCGTAGCGGGTGACCGGTCCCTCCTCGATCTCCACCTCGTGGGTTTGGAGGTGGTCGCGCGCCGCCTCGATCGGGCCGTCCCACACGAAGCACAGGTCCGCACCGCCCGGCTCGGCGGGCCGCTGCGCCACCGGCTGCGGGTGCATGCCCGGCCCGTGCACGTTCAGCTGCTGATCACCGAAGCGGTAGTGCCGTGACGGCCCGCCGTCACCCTTGTCGATCAGCTCCGCGCCGAGCACGTCGCGGTAGAACGCGTTCGAGCGCTCCCAGTCGGAGACGTGGATGACCACGTGGTCGAGGCGGACCATGTGGTCCGGGATGCTACGGGCGCACGGTGGCCGCGCTGCCGCCGCCGCGGCGAGTGGGCTCGGCCGCGGCGAGCAGCCGGCCGCGGCGTCCGAACTCGAGCGCCGTGACTGCGCCGATCTCCGTCATCGGCGTCCCGTAGGTGTGCCCGTAGTCAGAGGCCAGCTCCTGGCCCTCGGCGGACGCGATGAAGGGCGGCTCCGCGGTGGCGCCGGCCGCCGTGTTGCGCTGGGCCACGCGCGGCCGCTCGATCGCCTCCGGCAGGGTCGCGCCCAGGTCGAGCCGCTCGAGCAGCACCTGGAGCACGGTGGTCGGGATGGTCGAGCCGCCCGGCGAGCCGACGGCGATGAACGGCTTGCCGTCGCGGGTGATGATCGTCGGGCTCATCGAGCTGCGCGGCCGCTTGCCGCCGTCGGCGCGGTTGGGGTGCGTGGTCGAGTCGATGTTGAAGTCCGTGAGTTCGTTGTTGAGCAGGAAGCCGTAGCCCGGGACGACGATCCCGTTGCCGCCGGTCGACTCGATCGTGAAGGTGTAGGAGACGACGGTGCCAGTGCGGTCCGACACCACGAGGTGGGTGGTGGATTGACGCGGGTGCGAGATCGTCGCCGACGCCTGCGCCACGTCGCTCGGGTCGCCCTGGTTGTCGTAGGGATCGCCCGGGTCGACGGGGCTGGTGGCCGCCTGGGTCGGATCGATCAGCGCCCGGCGCTCTGCGGCGAAGCTGTCCGAGAGCAGGCCCGAGAGCGGCACGTCGAAGAAGTCGGGATCGGCCAGGAAGGCGCCGCGGTCGGCGTAGGCGAGCCGCTCGGATTCCAGCAGCAGGTGGAGCGCGCGCGTCCGGTCGGCCGCCAGGTCGGAGTAGCCCTCGAGGATGTTGAGGACCTCCCCCACGGTGGTCGCGCCGCTCGACGGCGGTCCCATGCCCCACACGTCGAGTCCGCGGTAGCCGATGCGGGCGGCCTCGCGCTCGATCGCCTCGTAGGCCCTGAGGTCCGAGGGCTCGAGCAGGCCGGGGCGCCAGACGTGGTCGGCGTCGGGCGCGATGGGCGGATCCTGCGCGGCCGCGGCGATCGCCCTGGCGAGGTCCCCGCGGTAGAAGGCACGCGCACCCTGGTCGGCGATCAGCCTGTAGGTGCGTGCAAGGTCGCGGTTGCGGAGGCGGGAGCCGACGTCGCGCGGCGTCCCGTCCTCGTCGAGATAGATCTCAGCGGTCGCCGGGACGTCGTCGAACCAGGGCACGGCGGGCTCGGTCTGGGAGACGAAGGTCTCATCAACGATGAAGCCCCTGCGCGCGGTTCGGATGCCAGGCTTCAAGACCTTCTTCAGCGACCAGGTCCCATAGTCGTCCAGCGCCTTCTCCCAGCCGGCCACGGTTCCGGGCACACCGGCGGACAGGCCGCTCCAGCGTGCCGGCTCGAACGCCAGCGGCGCCCCGTTCTCGAAGAAGGAGTCGGGCTCCATGGCGGCCGGCGACTCCTCACGCGAGTCGATGGTCGTGACCTCGCCTTCGGGCGTGCGGATCACCATGAAGCCCCCGCCTCCGATACCGCACGAGTAGGGCTCGGTCACGCCGAGCACGGCGGCAGCGGCCACGGCGGCGTCGACGGCGTTGCCGCCCCGGCGCAACGTCCGGATGGCGGCCTCGGTGCCCTTGACGTCCACCGTGGCGGCGGCGCCGTCGCGGCCGACGGCGGTGGGCTGCTTCTGCAGGTCGCTCGCCAGCGCCACCTGCGGATCGAACAGAACGACGGCTATGAGGGCAACGAGGACGAGGCGGGCTATCAGCACTGCCCGAGCCCTACCCGGGCCCGGGCCTTGCTATTCCCCGGCGACGTCGTCGCCCGCGGCTACTTCAGCTCGACGGAGGCGCCGGCCTCCTCGAGCTCGCCCTTGAGCTTGTCGCCCTCGTCGCGGTCCACGCCCTCGCGGATCGGCTTGGGAGCCTCGTCCACGAGCGCCTTGGCCTCCTTGAGGCCGAGGCCGGTGGCGGCGCGCACGACCTTGATCACCTGGATCTTCTTGTCGCCCGCGCCGGTGAGGACGACGTCCACGGTGGACGACTCCTCCTCCTCCGCGGCGCCGTCGCCGGCCGCGGCGCCGGCCGGAGCGGCGGCGGCGACCGCGGTCGCGGACACGCCGAACTCTTCCTCGAGCGCCTTGATCAGCTCAGACAGCTCGAGTACGGACATCTTCTTGATCTCTTCGATCAGTTCAGTTGCAGTGGCCATGGGCCCTCCTTACTCCTTCTCTTCGCCCTCGGAGGGCGCTTCAGTTTCATCGGATTCGTCGCCTTCGGAAGCGTCCTCTGAGGGCGCTTCGTCGGCGGAAGTCTCGGCTTCAGGCTCGGCTTCGGCTCGGCCTCTGGCTCCGGCTCGGCCTCCGGCTCGGCGGCGGGCGCACCCCCCACCGGCACCATCCCCTCGTCGGCGATCTGCTTCAGCTGGATCGCCAGGCCGGAGATGAGCGCGTTCAGGCCTCGCACCAGGCCGGTGATCGGCGAGGCGATCACCCCGACGAGCTGGCCGTGGAGCACATCGAGCGCCGGGAGCCGCGAGAGCTCGGTGAGCTGCTCCACCGTCAGCGGCTCGCCGCTCATCACACCACCCTTGAACCCGAGCATCCCGTGCTCGCGGTTGAACTGGGCGAGCGCCTTGGCCGCCAGGGCCACGTCGCCATCGGCGGCCACGAAGGTGAACGCGGTCGGGCCCTCGAGCGTCGGCTTGAGGGTGTCGGCGCCGGCCTCGTCGGCCGCCCGCTCGGTCAGGGTGTTCTTGACCACCCGGAAGCGAGCACCGGCTTCGTTGAGCCGGGTGCGCAGCTCGGCCGCCTGGGGCACCGAGATGCCGCGGTAGTCGACGGCGAAGACCGCCTCCGATTCCTTGATCTGGGCGGCCACCTCCTCGATGACCGCTGCCTTCTGGTCTCTGTCCATGTCGTTCCGTTCTCTTGAATCAAATGAGCCCGCACGCAGGCGGGCTCACGGAACGAACCGGATCGGGACCGGTCCTGCTCTGCTCGCTCCACCTGTCCCGGACTTACGGTGGCCGGGGGTCTCGGGCGGAAAGCTTTGAAGGGTCAGGCTACCGCGACCGTCTCCTCCACGATCCCGCGCGTGCGCGAGGGGTCGATCTTGATGCCGGGGCTCGCGCTCGTGGTGAGCGTCACCGTCTGCAGGTAGCGCCCCTTGGCCGAGGCAGGCTTGGCCTTCAGGATCTCGTCGAGCAGGGCCGCGTAGTTCTCGAGCAGCACCTGGCCGTCGAAGCTGAGCTTGCCGATCGGCAGGTGCACGATCGCGTGGCGGTCCGTGCGGTACTCGATCTTGCCCGCCTTCGACTCCGACACCGCCTTGGCCACGTCCATCGTGACCGTGCCCACCTTCGGGTTGGGCATCTTGCCCTGCGGCCCGAGGACGCGGCCGAGCTTGCCCACCACCGGCATCATGTCCGGGGTGGCGATGGCCACGTCGAAGTCGGTCCAGCCGCCCTCCACCCGCTCGGAGAGATCCTCGGCGCCCACCACGTCGGCGCCGGCCTCCTCGGCCTCGCGGGCCTTGTCGCCGCGAGCGAACACGGCCACCGTCATCTCCTTGCCGAGCCCGTGCGGGAGGGAGATGGTGCCGCGCAGCTGCTGGTCGGCATGGCGCACGTTGAGGCCGGTGCGGATGTGCACCTCCACGGTCTCGTCGTACTTGGCCGGCTCGAAGTCCTTGATGATCTGCACCGCCTCGTTGGGCGGGTACAGGTGCTCGCGGTCGACCTTCTCCAGGTTGTTGCGGTAGCGCTTGCCGTGCTTGGGCATGGCAGCGGACGTCCACGCCCATCGAGCGCGCGGTGCCCTCGATGATCTTGGCGGCCTGGTCGATGTCGTGCGCGTTGAGATCGGGCATCTTCTGCTCGGCGATTGCGCGCACCTGAGCCTGCGAGATCGTGCCGACCTTGTTGCGGTTGGGCTCGCCCGATCCCTTGTCGAGGCCGATGGCCTGCTTGATCAGCACCGCGGCGGGCGGCGTCTTGGTGATGAAGGTGAACGAGCGGTCCTCGTAGACCGTGATCTCCACCGGGATGATCGTGCCGGTGTCCTGCTGGGTCTGCGCGTTGAACGCCTTGCAGAACTCCATGATGTTCACGCCGTGCTGGCCCAGCGCAGGACCGACCGGCGGAGCCGGGTTGGCCTGTCCGCCGGGGACCTGCAGCTTGATGAGAGTAAGAACCTTGCGAGCCATGCTTAGACCTTCTTGACCTGGTCGAACCCGACCTCCACCGGCGTCTCCCGGCCGAAGATCGAGACGAGGACCTTGAGCTTAGCTGCGTCCTCGTTGATCTCTGAGATCTCGCCGGAGAAGTCCGACAGCGGCCCGGAGACCACCTTGACGGTCTCGCCCATCGAGAACTGAGCGCGGGTGCGCGGGCGCTCGGCGGTCTCGCGATGGAGCAGGCGATCGACCTCGCCCTGGTTGAGCGGCACCGGGTTGTTGGACGCGCCGACGAAGCCCGTGACCCCCGGCGTGTTCTTGACGAGCGACCACGAGTCGTCGGTCAGGTTCATGTTCACGAGCAGGTAACCGGGCATGGTCCGCTGCTCCTTGGTCAGCTTCTGGCCGTCCTTCATCTCCTGCACCTGCTCGGTGGGGATGACGATCTGGCGAATGGCGTTCTCCTGGCCGAGCGAGATGCGTCGGTGCTCAAGGTTCTGCTTGACCTTGTTCTCGTGACCGGAGTAAGTGTTGACTGCGTACCAGCGAAACATCAGAGGATTGCCTTGATCAGTTCGGAGAAAATGGCGTCCAGCAGGCCCAGGTAGCCGCCGGCGATGAGGACAAAGCCGAGCACAACGCCCGTGAGCGTGATGAGGGCCTGGCGATTCGGCCACTGCACCCTCTGGAGCTCGGCCCAGACTGCAATGAGGAACTGTATTACGCGCGGGCGGTCCTTGTGGCGCGCGGCCTCGTCGCTCCCGCGCCGTCCCGTGACCGCGTAGCCGCCCTCGCCCTCGCCGGCGAGCTCGCGCTCCATCTCGAGCTCTTCCTCGATCTCCTCCTCGGTGAGGTGATCGTCGGCGTCGACCTCCCAGTCCTCGATCTCGCGAATCGCCTCGTCCTCGGTGGCCGGCGTGTCGCGGTCGAGCAGGCCGCGCTCGCCGTCGAGCACCTGGTCGGAGCGGCCCTCGTTCTCGGGCGGGGCGCCCGTGGCCAGCCCGGGGTCGACCCCGGGAATGCCGAGCACCCGGTCCTGAGGGATTCCCTGGTCGGTCGGCTGCTGATCCGGCTCGGTCCGCTCCGGCGGGGCGCTGCGCTGGTCCGAGCCGCCGCTCTCGCCGGCTAGGCGACGGGCACGGCGGTCGGCCTGGCGCTGCTTCGCGCGTTGACGATCTCTCGCCACGGGTCTAGCGGGTTTCCTTGTGAGGCGTGTGCTTGCCGCACCAGCGGCAGTACTTGCGAAACTCAACCCGGTCCGGGTTGTTGCGCTTCGACTTTTCGGTTTGGTAGTTGCGCCGCTTGCACTCCTCGCACGCGAGGGTTACGGCGATTCGGACGTCTCCGCGAGCCATGGCTCCTGCAAAAGGTTTGGCGTGGGCGGCCGGAGGCACGAGTAACTACCGCGGCCGGCCGCGAGGACGAGAGAAGTCTAGCGAGCAAGCAGGGGATTGCCGGGGGCGGTCACAGGTGCGAGACTCGGACGTGATGGACTCGCCCCAGGAGCTCGTGGCCGACCGGTCGCTCGAGGTCCCTTCCCGGAACCTCGAGTGCATCAGGCAGGCGTGGGCGGTCTTCGAGGACGCAGGGGCCGAGGCGTGCATGGAGGTGCTGCTGGGCTTCGCGCACCCCGACGTGGAGTCGCGGCCTTACTCTGCCGAGGGGACCGTCCTGCGCGGGAAGAGCGAGATTCGCTCCTTCTTCGAGCGGTCGGCGGATAACGGGACGCGAATCGAAGCGCGAGCCCAGAGCTTCGAGGAGATCGGCGAGAGCGTGATCGTGCGCGGCTCGATCCGCGTGTGCCACGGCGACGGCTCCTTCGCCGAGACGAAGGTCCGCTGGCATCACGATTTCGAGGATGGCCTCATCAGATCGATGGGCTGGGAACCGCGCGCAGGCGACTGACGAACCAGCCCCTCCGTACGAAGCGACGCTGACAGAGCCGCCGTGCGCGGCGCTCCATCGCGATGAACAGGGCGTCTCCGTGGGTCCAGCCCAGCAGGTGTCCCCACTCGTGGGCGTGAAGCCGGCACCGGGTCAGGCGATCCATCGCGAGCCACTCGGGCCAGCTCAGGAACATCCCGGGTCCGCCGAGGTCGGAGCACGCGGCGATCCGTCCCGCCGGCAGCGTGCGGGCCGGATCGCAGTAGCGGGCCATCTCGGCGTCGGAGTGCGCCCACGTGTAGACGACCGGAGGCGCGTGCCCCCAGACGCGCTCCGACACGCGCTGGTAATCGGTGAGCGTGCCCGCACTCGCGCCGGCCGGGGTCAGGGCCAGCAGGGCCAGCCCCAATCCGACGACCTTCGCACGACGTGGGCGATCTCGACCAGACACGCTCGAGCAGCGAGCCTGACCGCCGCGTCGGCCGGATCGAACCGTCTGCCGCGACCGCCTGCTTTAGTGCCCGTCATGCAGCGGGCGATCCTCACCCTCGCACTGACGCTCACCGCCGTGGCGATCGGCTGCGGCGGCGGCGAGAGCGACGAGGACCAGGTGAGGGGGACGATCGAGGCTTTCGCGGCAGCGAACGTCGACAAGGACTGGTCCGGCGCCTGCGACCAGCTGACCGACGAGGCCAGGAAGGCGCTGTCGGACGCCGGCGAGCTGTTCGGCGGCGAGGGCTGCACGGGAACCCTCAAGGCGGCCGTCGGTCAGCTCAGCCCCGCGGAGCGCAAGAAGGAGTTCGAGAACCTGAAGATCTCGAACGTCAAGGTCGACGGCGACAACGCGACGGTCAAGGTCAACGGCGAAAACGTCCGGGTGATCAAGCAGGGCGAAGCCTGGCTGCTGGACTTCAACCCCACGGGCTGAGCGCTGCTCAGCGACGCTCGCGCTGCGAGGGCCCGACGTGCTTGGCCAGCCAGCGCACCAGTGGCTGGGTGCTCTCCAGCTCCGAGCGGATCCTCTTGTCGGCTGCCGGCTTGTGAATCCACGGCTTCAGCGCATGCCGGCGGTACACCGCCAGCTCCTTCATGCGCAGCCGCTCGATCCGCGGGTGGTCCACCGGGTAGCCCTTCGGAGCCCGTTTGAGCGCAGGCGGCGCAGGCTCCAACCCGCCTTCGGCAGCTTTGCCAAGTGCCCTCTCGAACGCCGCGGCGCGGCGGCCGTCGTCGATCGCCGCGCGGTAGCGCTCGAGCTGGTCGGATGCCGGCGCGTGCAGTCCGCCCGCTACGAGCAGGCCGTCGAGCGAAAGCTCCACGTAGTAGCCGCCTCCGCCGCCGTAGCCGATCGCCAGACCGAACTGCTCCTTGATCGGCGGCCGCATGTGGAAGCGGGTGTCGTGGTAGGGGCGGAACATGTGCGGCTCACCGAAGGCGCTGAGCTGCGCGGCCAGCTCGCGTGCCGGCTCGACCAGGTAGGAGTCGTAGCGGCCGCGGTTGGCCTTGAACCAGTCGCGGTCGTTGTTGCGCTCCAGGTCCTGAAGGAACTCGATCGCCTCGGGTGGCCACATGGCGGAGAGCCGACGAGGGGACTCGAACCCCTGACCCCCTCCTTACCATGGAGGTGCTCTACCAGCTGAGCTACGTCGGCGGGTCGTGCAGTGGGGGGAGCAGGATTCGAACCTGCGTAGGCAGAGCCAATGGCGTTTACAGCGCGACTCCTTTAACCACTCGGACATCCCCCCGAGGCTCGAGGAACGACGATTGTAGATCGCGGACTCGCTGCCGCGTGAGCCCCGATCGGGTCGCCTGGCTCCACTTCGAACTCGGCGTACTTCGGTCCGCCGACGGAGACGCTGCGCCCACCGTCGACGCGCTCGGCGGGGATGAACCACCGGCGGCCGTCCCCGGTCAGGACGAACAGTCGATCGAAGCCTGACGGGTCGATCCGCTTGATCACGCCGTTCCAGCTCTGATTTCCGCCCTTGGTGCAGACGCTCACTTGCCAGCGACCCCGAACCGATAACACGGATGTCTTCACCTGGACCCTCACCAGGCGACCGTCGAGTTCTGCGATCACATCCCAATGAGGGCTGCTGCCGACCGGCAGCGCCAACGTTCGCTCCCCGCGACGCAAGCCAGTACATCGCCCACAGCTCCCCGATGTCACCCTGCTCCCGCGGTGTCAGCATGAAACGAACATACGTTCGGGTGCGGACGGAATGATCGAGGTCCGGGAGATCGGGCCGACCGACCACGGCGCCGCCGCCCGCGTCATCACCGACGCCCTCCTCGACGATCCCGGCTGGCTCGCCGTCGGACCCGATCACCGGGCTCATCGGCACGCCGTGGCGCTCCGCTATCACCGCGCCGCCCTCACCGTCACCCACCGCTTCGGCGGGCCGATCTACGGCGCGTTCGGACCCGGCGAACAGCTCGCCGGCGTGGCCGCCACCTTCGCCGCCGGCCTCTATCCGCCGCCGGCCTGGACCCTCGCCAAGTTCGTGCCGGGCTTCCTGCTCGCCGGGCCCGCGCCGATCGTGCGCGGCCTGCGCTTCTCAAGGATCCAGGATCAAGGACACCCCGCGGAGGAGCACGTCTTCCTCTGGTTTCTGGCCGTCGACCCCGGGCAGCAGCGGAGGGGTGCCGGCCGCGCCCTTCTCGCGCGCGTGTTCGAGGACGCGGCCGCGCCCGTCTACCTCGACACGAGCAATCCGGCCAACGTTCCCTACTACGCGAGCTTCGGCTTCGAGGAGACCGGGCGCGCGCCGCTCCCGCGCGGCGCCACCCTGTGGTTCATGAGGCGTCCCTGAGGCGCTGCGCCTCGGGCAGACACTCGAGCTTCTTCAACGTGTTGTTCTCGATCTGGCGGATGCGCTCCCGCGTGACGCCGAAGGCGCGGCCCACCTCCTCCAGCGTGCGCGCCTTCCCGCCGGCCAGGCCGTAGCGCATTTCGATCACCTCGCGCTCGCGCGGCGGCAGCGCATCCAGGGCAGTGCGAACGTTCTCGCGCCGCAGGTTCTCGGACGCCAGCTCGAAGGGCGACTCGGCCGTGTCGTCCTCCACGAAGTCGCCCAGCTCCGAGTCCTCCTCTTCGCCGATCGGCTTCTCGAGCGACACCGGCAGCTGCGCGATGCGCAGGATGTCCTTGACCTCGCGCGTGGTCCACTGGAGCTCGAGCGCGATCTCCTCGGGGGTTGGTTCGCGGCCGAACTCCTGCACGAGCTGGCGCTCCACGTGCACGACCTTGTTCAGCTTCTCGACCATGTGCACCGGGATGCGGATGGTGCGGGCCTTGTCGGCGATCGCGCGCGTCACCGCCTGGCGGATCCACCAGGTGGCGTAGGTGGAGAACTTGTAGCCGCGCCGGTAGTCGAACTTCTCCACCGCGCGGATCAGGCCGAGCGAGCCCTCCTGGATCAGGTCGAGGAAGGAGAGGCCACGGCCGAGATAGCCCTTGGCGATCGACACCACGAGGCGCAGGTTCGCCTCGATCATCTGCTGCTTGGCCATCATGTCGCCGCGCTCGATGCGGCGGGCCAGCGACACCTCCTGCCCGGCGGTGAGCAGGTCCACCCGGCCGATCGAGCGGAGGTAGAGCCGCAGCGAGTCCAGGCTCGGCTCCACGGTCAGGTCGATCTCCGGCTTCTTGGCCGCCGCCTGCACGGGCTGCGCGCCGTCGCCGTCGGCGGGCATGGCGGCCAGGCCACCGGGAGGCCGGCCGGCGTCGGCGGCCACGATCTCCACGCCCGAGTCCAGCAGGTGCGCCCGGAACTCCACCACCTGCTCCTTGGTTACCTCGACCTCCTCGAGGCAGGCGGCGATCTGCTCGAAGGTCAGATAGCCGCGTTCCCGTCCCTCAGCCGCGAGTCCGCGCAGCTCCTCTATCTCCAGAAAGCGTGCCTCCGCAGGCTCCTCCAGAAGAGCCACGCCCTCGTCCTTGACGGTCAATCCCTCGCTCCTTATGACACCGCTGACGCCCCCGGAAGGGCCTGTCTCAATGTCGATTTTTTAGATCCGCGGGGGCGCCGCGAGGGGCTGAGCTCGTTGGGCCAGGTCCAAGGCGTAACAGCCGCGGCCAGTCTACAACGGGTTTGTGCGGATTGCCCCGTGGCCCCCACCCGCTTCTCCTCCGTAAGTACAGTGGACCTTGGCCATGACAGAGCGAATCGCGCTGCCCGGCAGCGACGTCCAGGCCCGCCGCCCCTCCACCCACGTGAGCCTCTCGCGGGTGGGCGTGACCGGTGTTGAGAAGGTCATCCGCATCCAGGTGGACGGGCACGAGCAGCTCTACTACGCGGAGCTCGAGTGCTTCGTGGACCTCGGACCGGAGCAGAAGGGCGCGCACATGTCGCGCTTCGAGGAGGTCGTGAACGAGGCCATCGACGAGGTGATCCTCGGCGAGGCCTTCAAGGCCGAGACGCTCGCCGCCCACATCGCCGAGCGCGTGCGCGACCGCCAGCAGGCCCGCCGGGCGGAGGTCACGATCGCCGCCCGCTATCCCGAGCACAAGCTGGCACCCGCGTCCGGCAGTCCCACCCAGGAGATCTACACGCTGTTCGGCGCGGCCGTGGCCTCGGCCTCGGGCACGCGCCGGATGGTGGGAGTCGAGGCGCAGGGCATGACCGCCTGCCCGTGCGCGCAGGAGATGGTCATGGAGCGCTCGCAGGAGCGCCTGACCGAGGCCGGCTTCAGCGACAGCGAGATCGCCCGGGTGTTCGAATCGGTGCCGGTGGCCACTCACAACCAGCGCGGCATCGGCACGCTCTACGTCGGCTGCCCCGAGGGCTGCGAGCAGCCCATCGAGGCCGCCACCCTGCTGGAGATCGTGGAGAGCTCGATGAGCTCCGAGATCTACGAGCTGATGAAGCGCTCCGACGAGGTCGAGGTGGTGGAGAAGGCCCACATGCACCCGCGCTTCGTGGAGGACTGCGTGCGCGAGATGGTGCGCATGGCCAGCGAGCGCTTCGCCTCGCTGGGCGAGCAGGCCTTCATCTCCGCGCGCCAGGAGAACCTGGAGACGATCCACAAGCACAACGTGGTGGCCGAACGTCACGGCCTGCTGGGCGAGCTACGTCACGAGCTCGAGGAGGGCGCACGAGCTCCTCACCACGTGTCGATGCAGGAGTGGCTGCAGTCGGACGGGGCGTAGGTCCCACCTTTAAGGGATGCACGACTTTCTCATACAAACGTCCAGCAAAGGTTTCCTATGTCAAGCTCATTGGGAAGTCTCGCCGATGAGGACTTGGCGTATACGCAATACGGAGGCTCCGTGAACGACAGCCGGCACATACCCCTTTCCCAGGACGCGGCGCTGGTCGTGGCCCTGGCCGGCACCGCAATGCCCTTTGCCCACTCGTCCGAGGACGAGGCCGAGCGCTGGCTGCGCGCGCTCCGGCTGCACGGCGAGGTGGGCGCTGCGCTGCAGGGACTCGGCGTGGGCGAGGCCCCGCTCTCGGGTGACGAGGCGGCCCGCGCCGCGGCCGAACCCGACACCCCTCCGCACGGACCCGAGGTGCTCGAGACCGTGGCGCGTCGCGCGAGCGACTTCGCACACGCCCGCGGCGGCGAGACGGTGAGCACCACCGACCTCACCTACTCGGTGCTCGACGTGTACGGCGAGCTGTTCGAGCAGACGCTCTACCTGCGCGGCACGACCAGCGAAGAGCTGCTCGAGCGCCTCAGCGGCGCGAGTGCTGCGGAGGCGCCGAAGAGCTGAGCCCGGGGCGCCGCGCCAGGTACTCGATGCCGGCGGTGCTGCCCACTGGGCCGAGCGGGGACACGGTGGCCGCCAGCAGCGGCCAAGGGAACGTGCCGCGCTTGCAGCCGTAGGCCACCAGCAGGCAGAGGATGATCCAGCCCACTCCGTGCGTCCAGCCGAGCACCTGCTCCGCCCCCTCGCCCAGGCCACCGATGGCCACCACGAGCAGCGCGGCGAAGATGCACACCTCGGCGATCGAATAGATCCGCACGGCCTGGAAGTAGGACACGGCCTCTGAGACTAGGCCGGGCGCGGGCGGCGACCCGCCACGATCTGCCGGCGCACGAACAGCGCGCCGGCGAGCGCCAGCACCACCAGCAGCGCGACGGCGATGATCGCCTCGGGCGAGGTGAGGTCGCTGAGGCTGCCGCCGAGCGCCACGTAGGCGAACACCTTGGGGGCGCCGCCCACCACGGTGCCCAGTCCGAGCTGGTCGAACCGCAGCTTGGTGAGCCCGGCGCTGTAGTTCACGAGACCCCAGGGCAGTAGCGGCACGATCCTCGACTCCATGACCGCCACGGCGCCGTGCCGGGTGAGGAAGTCCTCCAGCGACTTGGTGCGCTCGGGCAGCAGCGTGCCGAAGTGCTGGCCCGCCAGACGGCGAGAGATCGCCATCTGCACGAGCGAGGCCACCGTGACGCCGATCAGGGCAAGCGGAAAGCCCGCCAGGGTCCCGAACAGGAGGCCGGTGGCGCCGGCCAGAACCGGCCAGGTGATCACGAAGTTGGCCACCACGAACAGCGGGACGTAGACGAGCAGCGCCCAGGCGCCGAGGTCCTCGCCGAAGTCGCGCGCCTCGTCCGGCGACGGCACCGAGCCGGTGACCAGCACGGCCGCGAACAGCGTCCCCGCCACGGCGCCGAAGGTGGCGATGCGTGCGATCGCCGCTCGGCGGGAGTCCATGTGAATCAGGGTAGACCGTGATTCGCCTCTCAGGTCACTCTCAGCTTGTCCGCGCCATCATGGGAGCGTGAAGGTGCTGATCGTCGAGGACGACGTGCCGCTGGCGTCGGCGCTGCGCCGCGGCCTGCGCGCCGAGGGGATCGTGGCCGACGTGGCCGTTCGCGGCGAGGACGCCCTCTGGATGGTGGGCGCCGGGGAGTTCGATGCCGTGGTGCTCGACCTGATGCTGCCGGGCATCGACGGCTTCGAGACCTGCCGCCGCCTGCGCGCCGACGGCGTCTGGACCCCGATCATCATGCTCACCGCTCGCGACGGCGTGGACGACCGCGTGCGCGGCCTCGACGAGGGCGCCGACGACTACCTCGTCAAGCCGTTCTCGATGGCCGAGCTGCTGGCGCGGCTGCGGGCCCTGGCGCGGCGCGGGCCGGTGGAGCGGCCGGTGGTTCTCGAGGTGGGCTCGCTGCGGCTCGATCCGGCCACGCGTGAGGTGTGGCGAGGGTCTGAGCCGATTGCGTTGTCGGCCAAGGAGTTCGCGCTGCTCGAGGCGTTCATGCGCCGCCCGGGCGAGGTGCTCTCACAGCTGTCGCTGCTCGAGCACGCCTGGGACTACGACTACGAGAACCGCTCGAACGTCGTGGAGGTCTACGTCCGCTACCTGCGCGAGAAGATCGACCGCCCGTTCGGGGTGAGCTCGCTGGAGACGGTGCGCGGCGCGGGCTACCGGCTGCGGCGCGACGGCGGCGTGCCGGCCGCTTCGTCGACGTGAGCCGGCTGCCGATCCGCTGGCGGCTGACCGCGGCGTTCGCGCTGGCGATGGTGCTGGTGCTCGGCGCCGCGGCCGTGTTCGTCTACCTCGAGCTGAAGGGTGACCTGAACGACTCCATCGATTCCGCGCTGGAGTCCGGGACCGCGCCGGGCGACTCGGAGGAGGGCTTCTCGCTCGTTGTGTCGCCCGGAGAGCGGGTGGACGACGCGATCGTCTCGCCCGACGAGCTGGCGCGCGCCCGCGAGGAACCGGTGGTGGTGGAGCGCTCGGTCCCAGGGGTCGAGGGCGAGGCGCGCATCCTCGCCCGCCCGGCGCCCGGCGGGGGCGTGGTGGTGGTGGGCCGCTCGCTGGAGGACCGCGACGAGACGCTGGCCGGGGTGCTCGCTTCGTTCGCCGTGGGGGGTCCGCTGGCCGTTCTGGCCGCGTCGCTGTTGGGCTATCTCCTGGCCGGCGTCGGGCTGCGTCCCGTGGAGGCCATGCGCCGCCGGGCGAGCGAGGTGTCGTTCGGCGGGCCCGACTCGGTTGAGCGGCTCCCCCTCCCGGCGGCCGACGACGAGGTCCGCCGCCTGGGCGAGACCCTCAACGAGATGCTCGACCGCCTGCGCGGGTCCTACGAGCGCGAGCGGCGCTTCGTGGCCGACGCGAGCCACGAGCTGCGCACGCCGCTGTCGGTCCTGAAGGCGGAGCTCGAGACCACGCTGCGCTCGCCGGGCCTCGACGCGGACGCGCGCGAGTCGCTCGGCGCCGCTCTGGCCGAGACCGACCAGCTCGCCCAGCTGGCCGACGACCTGCTGCTGATCGCCCGCTCGAGCGAGGGCGGGTTGCCGCTCCAGCGTGAGCCCGTGGCGGTCGACGAGCTGCTCGAGCAGGCGGCGCGGCGCTTCGAGGAGCGAGCGCGCTCCGAGGATCGGTCGATCGCGGTCGAGGCGCCCGAGGGGTTGTCGGCGTCGCTCGACCCGCTGCGCGTGCGCCAGGCGCTGGGCAACCTGGTGGACAACGCGCTGCGCCACGGGTCGGGGCCGGTCGTCCTCAGCGCTCGGGCTGCTGATGACGGCGGGGTCGAGATCACCGTGCGCGACGGGGGCGCAGGGTTCTCCGACGAGCTCGCCCCTCGCGCCTTCGAGCGCTTCACGCGCGGGGACGCGGGGCGTGGGCGAAGCGGCGGCGCCGGCCTGGGCCTGGCCATCGTCAGCGCGATCGCCGAGGCGCACGGCGGCGCCGCGGCGCTCGACGGGCGGGCGGGCGTGCGGCTCTCCCTCCCCGGCTGACTACGCTTCAGGGCGGTGCACACGCTCCTCGTCTACGGCCCCACCGACCGCGCCGACGCCGCGCTGCGCTCGGTCGCCCGCCGGGCCCGCGACGAGGGCGACGACCTCACGGTCGTGTCGCTCGTCATCCAGGAGCCCACGGGCTCGCCGCGCTGCTGCAGCACCAACTCGGCGCTCTGGAACGAGATCTGCCGCGACCTGGCCGGCCGCGATCTGATGCGGGCCTGGATGACGCTCGACGGCGACGACAGCGTTCGCCTCGACACCATCGCCACCCCGGCCTGGCACCCGGCGGACACCCTCACCGCCGAGGCGCTCACCCGCGGCGCGGACGAGATCGTGCTCGCCGATCCGGGCGCCAGCGGCCTCGGTCGCCTGGAGCGCCGGCGGCTGCGCAGGCGCAGCCCGCTTCCCGTCAGCGCCGGCTGAGGATCCCGGCCCGGATCGTCCCGGTGCGCATGCGCTGCGGGTGGTTGCCCACCTTGATGCGGGCCACCTCGCGCGCCTTGCGCCAGGAGATCACCGACACGCGGTCGTCGCCGGCCACCGAGACGAAGCAGTAGCGCCCGTCCTCGCTCGTGGTCGACCAGTACGGCGTGCGGCCCACCGGGATGATGCGCTCCGGCTGAAGGGTGCGGCGGGTGACCACCGCGGCGTAGTCCGACATCGAACCGGCCACGCAGAACTTCGTCCCGCGCGGGTTGATCGTCAGCCCGTGATGCGCGGAATCCAGCAGGTACTCGGTGCGGGGCAGGTTCCTCGACCTCCTGCTCTTCGGCAGCACGGCGAGGCGTGTGGGCCGGTCTCGCTTGAGGTCGTACTCCACGAAGCCGTGGAAGAAGGAGAGCTGGAAGTAGACGAAGCGCTCACCGGGCGCGATCGCCATCGGGCGCACCGCCGAGCTGAGGCCGGGGACGCCGAAGTCGGCCAGCTTCTGGGCCATGTTGATCTTGCGCTTGACACGCAGGGTGCGCGCGTCGATCACCTCGAACACGCGCTCGCCCTTGCCGGCGTCCTCCGAGGGGTCGTCGGTGTCGGTGAAGACGGTGCCGATGCTCCCGTGGAAGATCGTGCTGCCGTCCTTCGAGTAGTTGACCTCGTGCGGCTGGTCGCCCGAGGGGATGCGGCCGACGATGCGGCCGTTGCGCGTGTCGAGCACGTTGACGTTGCGGGCGGTGGAGGCCGAGACCAGCAGCCGCCGGCCGTCGGGCGAGAGCGCCATGTGGTCGGCGCGGGTGCCGTCGACCTTCGTCCGCCAGACGATCTTGCGCGTGCGGAGGCTGATCGAGACCACGTCGGCGAAGCTCGGCCGCGAGAAGTAGACGAAGCGACCGTTCCTCGACACGAAGCCGTCGTCCACGTACTGGTTGTTGCCCTCGCCCACTCGCTCGCGGATGAGGTCGAAGATGGCCCTGCGCCCCGGGTCGGCGTTGATCTCGGCCAAGCGCTCGAGCCTCGTCGGGGATCACGTTGAGGCGGGCGAGCCGCTTGAAGCCGTTGACGGCGATCACGTCCGCCGTGCCGGCCCAGTTGTTGGAGACCACGAGGACATCCTGCGTGGGCTTCTGCGCCACGGCGACGCCCGGCATGGCGGCCATTGCGACCGCCATCCCGGCAACCAGTGTTCGCGCCACCCTCCCCGCCATCAGCGGGACGGCAGACTACTCCGCGCTTCTCGCCCGTGCCATCCCGTACACGCCGGTCACGGTGACCAGCGCGATCAGGCCGGCGAGCACCCAGGCCACCGGCTCGCCCCAGTCGACGGCCGACTCGTAGCGGGCGATCGCGATCGCCAGCAGCACGCCTAGGGCGGCTGAGCCGAGGAAGGTGAAGCGCGCCCGGTGCAGGTCGTTCTCCCTGATCGTCAGCGCGGCGAGGGTGCCCACGCCGAGGAACCAGGCCGACAGCGCGTGCGAGGTCAGCGGGGTGAGCGGCCAGGGCCAGATGTCGATCGCCGTGTCGGCGGCAACGAGCTGGACGGCGCCGATGGCGAGCATCGTCACCGAGATCAGCCCGAATGCGACCTTGAGGATCCCCGGGAGCCGCGGCCCGGCCGGCGGGTCGCCGCCGTCCATGCGCAACTGCATCGTGATGAGGATGGCCAGGCCGACCGGGATCACGATGTACACGGCGAGCCAGGCCCAGGCGGCGAAGGCCGGCTGGAAGTCGTCGTCGAAGTGGAACAGGTCGAGGTCGAGCAGGGTGGCGAGCAACTTGGTGCAGGCCACGATCAGCACGGCGAAGGCCACGGGGCGCACCTCGGCCCAGCTCTTCGCGCGCGAGGCGGGGAAGAGCAGGATGAAGCCGGTGTAGAAGAAGGCGCCGTCCACCGTGGCGGTGATGGGCGCCTTGATCGTCCAGGCGAAGAAGTCCTCGGTGCGCTCTGGGAAGACGAACAGCTGCGTGCCGCCGAGCAGCACGAGGATGCTGCCGACGAGGAAGAGGAGGCTGAGGGCGGGAAGAACGGGCCGGATGGCCCGCTCCTGTTCGGTCGAGGTTGTCACCAAGGGGGATTCTGCCGTGGAGGTGGCCATGTAAGGGCCGACCTCCACGGCGTTGATTTATTCCATCGGATTCTCAGCCGAACACGATGTAGTTGTAGTTCGTGCCGGCCGCACCGTCGGGGTCGGCGGCGACCGCCGTGGGATTGCAGACCTTGATGGTCAGCGTGGACGTCTCCACCTCGGTGTGGAACGTGAACAGGCCGCCGAAGCCGGACCCGGGGGTCACGAAGGCCGCCTTGCCCGAGATGTTCTGGGCCGCCGGCGTGGGATCGATGTCCTTGCTCGCGCACTCACCCGGATCGATCGACGCGAAGTTCCGGCTCGCCGTCCCCGAGTAGAGGCCAACGTCCGGCGCGTTGAGGCTGCCGTTCTCGATCTCGTTCGAGTCGACGGCGTTCGAAGCCAGCTCGGAATCCGTGACCGCACTCGTGCCGATCTCGCTGCTGCCGGCCGACGCGCTTCCCAGGTCAGCCGCGGTCAGGGTGTCCGGCGCGACCTTGGCCGAGGTCACCGCGTTGTCCGGCAGCTCGAAGCTCGACTGCACCTGAGCCTGAAGCGGCCCACTCAGGTCGGTCATCTGGATGCCGCCGTTGAGGATGTCGGCGGTCCGCACATGACCGTTCTTGATCTTCTTGGTGGTGACGGCGTTGGTCTTGAGCTGCTTCGGCCCGATCAGGACCTTGGCGGCGTAGCTGGTGCCGCCGAGGGCGGCGAACAGGGCGATGCAGGCAATCGCCAGGGCGGCGATGTTGAGGCGCTTGGGCATGACGGACCTCCTGGGGTCGGTTGGTGACTCAGTGGTCCTCCAACCGGGGAGAGGGGCCCGACTTACGGAACGAGCAAACGGGGGGCAAGAATGCCCCCCGCTGTGCTCGCGTGCCTATGGCCGACGGCTTACCGAAGGGCGGCCGCGGGTCCGTGCGGGTCCGTCCGGTTGGCCTCTTCCTGGCTGATGCTGCCCCTCGAGGGAGCGATGACCGACGCCGTGGCGGCCTCGTCCTTGGTCTCGGTCGAGCTGGACTGCGTCTGCGGGGTGTTGATCACCGACGCCGTCGCGGCCTCGTCCTTGGTCTCCGGGGTGGCGTAGGTGCCGGCGCCGATGGCCGATGCCGTGGCCGCCTCGTCCTTGGTCTGGGTCGAGCTGCCCGACTTCGGGGATCCCATCAACGCGGCCACTCCGGCCTCGTCCTTGGCGAGGGTCCCCTCGCCGGCCTGCGGCCGGGTCGCGATCGCCGACGCCACGCCGGCCTCGTTCTTGGCCGAGACGCCGCTGCCCGGCTGGGCGGGCGGGTCGGCCACGATCACCTTGGTCGAGGTGGGCGCCACCGAGTCACCGTCGTTCTCGATCAGGGCGTAGGCCCCGGTCGCGCCGGCCGCTCCGAGGGCCAGGGCCAGCACCGGCACCAGCAGCTTGCGGGTGTCCGGAAGGGTGATCTGTCGCTGTGCGTACTGCATGACTACCTCCTGGGTTCCGCCGTCTGAACCATTCAGACGGCTATTGCGACGGGGCTCAGCTCTCGCATCTGAAGCGAGTGGGCCACGAAGACTTGGATCGGGTTGAGCGCGCCGCGAGGGCACCACTGGCCCCGGTCGATCAGCTCGAACGCGTCGACTGAAGGAAGGGCCTGGGCCGCGCCGTCACTCACCAGCAGCTCGCCCTCAGCGGCGAACTCGACCAGCCGGGCGGTCACGTTGACCGTGTTGCCGTACCAGTCGTCGGCGCAGCTGACCGCCGGCCCGCTGTGCACCGCCACGCGCAGGAGCTGCGGCGTGGGCAGGGCGCGCAGCTCGTCCGCCAGGCGAAGACCGAGGCAGACCATGTCCCAGGCGTCGAAGCCGTGGACCATGACCGCGTCGCCCATCGCCTTGACGAACTCGGCTCCGCAGTCAGCCGCGAGCGAGCGCGTCGCGCTCTGCAGCTCCAGCGCGACCTCGACGCCCGCCTCGTCGCCGCGGGAGGCCGTGAGGGCGGTGAAGCCGACGAGGTCTGCGAAGAGGAAGCTGTGTGAGTTTCGGTGCTGCGCCATACCCCCTAGGCGTGACACCCGGGGGAACGACGTTCACTGCACCGGAACGGCTCGTGTTCAGGCCTCCAGACCCTCGAGCATGTAGTCGAACACCTCGGGGCTGCGCTCGTCCGATGATCGTGTCGAGGTGGCCCAGGCCGTCGAACACCTTCAGCCGGTGGCGCCCGGGTTGATGCGAGGCGAAGTGAGCGAAGCTGAGCCGCTGTCCGTCGGGGAGGAACATCCTGTTCTCGGAGCCGGCGACGAAGGTGAAGGCGGCTTCGTCTGCGGCGCCTCGGCCACGTAGCTCGCCGGCATCCCGTCCAGCTCCTCGACCGGCACGAGCGCGCCCGCCCCCACGCTCTTGATGAGTTGCCGGATGAAGCCGAAGGTCGAGTAGCCGAGCTCGCGGCCCAGCCAATCGTGCACGTCGCGATCCATCTCGGCGTGACGCAACAGCACGTCGGGGCCCGCTCCGTACATGTAGTTGGCGGTGGCGCACACGGGGTTGCGGCAGTCGGCATCGCGGCGCACCAGGCCGGCTATGCCGGAGAAGATGTTCGCGTGGATCGAGGGCGAGCGGATCCCCCACTGGGCGTCGGCGCCCGCGAGGAAGCTGCCGGCCACCGGGAACATCGCGAGCTGCTTGACCCGCGACTTCGGGGTGACCCTGATGTGGAGCGACACCGCGCTCGAGACCACGTGCGTCACGTCGGGTAACAGCCCGGAGGCCGCGGCGGCCGTGAAGTTGATCGACCCCTGGCAGTGGGTGATGGCCTTCAGCGTGGAAGCACCGCTGCGCTCGAGCACCGTCTCCACCGCCGCCGGGTGGTCGTAGCGCGCCACCCGGTCGTGGGTGTAGTCGAGGCCCGGGAAGTCGATCGAGCCGCGCCAGTTCTGGACCCACACGTCGTAGCCCTCGTCGAGCAGCCGCTCGGCCAGGCTCGTGCCGCGGGGCTGGCCGTAGAAGAGCTGCGCGCGCACGCCGGCGCCGTGCGAGAGCATCACCGGCTGGGCGTCCTTGGCGATCGAGCCGCGGCGCAGGTGATGAAGGTTGAGGTCCACGCCGTCGCCGGTCGAGTAGGGCACGATCTCGCGCTCGAGGCCGGGATGCCCGGCCACCTCGTGCCAGCCGCTGCCCGCGTCCTCGCCGCGACGGCGATCGCGCGGGAAGCTGGGCAGCGAGTCGGCCACCTCGTCCCCGCGGTAGGTGCGCACCATCTCACCCAGGAAGAAGCGGTTGAAGGCGCCGACGGCGCGTGCGCGGGCGAGCCGCGATTCGGCCTGCCCGCGCATCGACATCGCCTCGCGCAGGACGGCCACGTAGCCGATCGTCAGGACACCCGTGGCCACCAGGTGCTCGTCGTCCTCGTCGTCATCGTCCCGATGGCCGCCGTAAAGGCGGACGAACAGCGTCGTCGTGTCGCGCCAGGAGTCGAAGTTCGAATCGTCCTCCACGAGCTTGAAGCCGCTCAGGGTGAGAGGGGCGCCCACGTGGTCGCGCAGGAAGAGGCGGTAGCGCATGCGAGCGTGCCGGGCGTCGGGCTCGCGCGAGAAGAGCTGGATCCAGCCCGACTCGACCACCAGGCGCCCGCCCAGCTCGTCACACTCGAGGTCGCCCTCGGCGAGGCCGTGCGCGTTGCGGTCGCCGACGAACTCGTCGAGGTCGTGGATGCGGATCGTGAGCTTGAGCGCGGCGGCCCTCCCGTCCTGGCGTCCTCGGTAGAGGGCCTGATTGAAGTCGGTCTCCTGGAAGGAGAGGAAGCCCTTCATCTCCTCGTTGAACCGGATTCCGCGTGTCATGGCTGCTCCTCTACGCGTTCGATCATGCGCTCGGCGAAGCGGTCGGCGACGGCCGCGATCGTGAACGAGGGATTGGGCCCCACCGGGCCCGGCATCACCGAGCCGTCGGCCACGAACAGTCCGGGGCGGCCGAACACCTCGCCCCAGGTGTCGACGACACCGTCGCGCGGGTCCTCGGCCATCGCGCATCCGCCCACCGGATGGGCGGCGGCCGAGCGGGCCCGGTCGAGCAGCGGCTTCGGCCCGAGCTTGCCCCCGAGCTCGTGGGCCACGCGCTCCGCCAGGGCGTGGGTGGCGTCGTAGTAGCCCGCCGAGTCTCCCTCGGGATCCCAGTCGAGCTCGAGCTCGTCGCCCGCGCAGGCGTCAGGCGGCCGCCGGGCACGTCGCAGCCGAGCGAGAGCATCACCATCATCGAGGCCGACGAGCGCCCGCTCCCGAACACCCGGGCCAGGTCGCCGCTGACGTGGGTGCGGCGACGGCCCCGCAGGCGGTCCTTCAGTTTCCGCACGACCACGTCCCGCATCGCCCACAGGTCCTCCGGCACCTCCGGGCCGTGCCAGAGCCACTCGGTGAACTCCGGCCCGCCGCCCTCCTGGATCCACATCTGCCGGCCGTCCGCGTCCTCTTGACGCGGCCGAGCGCTGAGGGTGATCACCGGTCCGCGGCTCGGGTCGAGGCGACGCCAGTCTCCGCGTCGGCGTCGCTTGCAGTTGCGGGCCACCGACAGGAAGTCGCCGTTGCTGGAGTAGTTGCGCCCCAGCGCCGGGCTCAGACCGGGCAGCGACCCGCGGCTGGCCAGCAGCAGGCGGTTGGAGCCGAACGTGCCGGCGGCCACCACGACGATCT
Source organism: uncultured Thermoleophilaceae bacterium (assembly GCA_963751105.1). Lineage (GTDB taxonomy): Bacteria > Actinomycetota > Thermoleophilia > Solirubrobacterales > Thermoleophilaceae > JACVRW01. The sequence goes on from CAVVTG010000002.1 coordinate 2,860,626, forward strand.
TCCCTGTCACCGTGCGGTCGATCTCGTCCGTGGGATCGAGCAGGTCCTCGCGGTGCTCGCCGCGGGCGCTCAGGTGCTGCAGGTAGCGGACCTCGTAGCCGTGCTCGGCGGGGCTCACGGCCACCGCCTCGCAGCAGGTGCGGATCTCGGCTCCCTCGCGCTTGGCCGCGCTCAGGTAGTTGTAGTCGAGCGTGTTCTTGGCGCCCTCGTTGCAGCCCACGTCGCACTCGCCGATGAGGCGGCAGGTGAAGCGGCGCTTGTCGTGCAGGTTGCCGTCGGGTGCGAGGGGCAGGCCCGGCTCGGTCGTTCCCGACTCGTCGGCGAAGGTGATGGCCAGCGGCGGATGGTCGACCTCGAGGCCGGCCTTTTGCGGCCGCCTCGGCGAACGCGAGCGTCTTGGGCGTGGAGGCGTAGGGCTCCTGGTCGGTCGGATAGGGCGTGGGCGCGAGCACGGGCTCGACCCGGTCGTAGTGCGGCTCGAGCGCCTCCCGGTCGAGCGGCCACGGGCGCTCCCGCTCACCGTCGAACCAGCTGAAGCTGTCCTCGGGCTTTCGCAGGATCACGTTCGCGTAGATGAGCGAGCCGCCGCCCAGCCCCGCGGCCACGAGGGCGCTCACGTGGGGGAACGACCAGAGGTCGAACAGCCCGTGCAGGCCCGTGGCCGGGTCCCAGAAGTTCTCGCGCATCCCGCGCGGCGTGCGGGGAAACGAGCCGGGCGGATAGGGCTGGCCGCGCTCGAGCACCAGGACCCTCTCGATCCCGGCCTCGGCCAGGCGGAACGCCGCCACCGCGCCCCCGAATCCGGAGCCCACCACGACTGCATCGAAGTGCTCGGGTTGCGAGTCCCTGGGCCTCATCGCCCTCCTCGCCACCATACCTTGATCCGGCCTGTGCGCGGGCGTAGTGTTGGCTCGTGGAACGCCCTCGGTTTGGACGCTGGGGCGCGGTCACGGCACTCACTCCGCTGCGCCCGGGCTGGTCGGTCTGGCTGCGCCTCGTGTTCCTGTTCGGCAGGTCCACGAACGTCGCCGTGCGGCCGCTGATCCGGTCGCGCGTGATCGCCCTCGGGCGCTGGACGCTGCTCCCCCGCCGCGGCAAGACGGACGTGATGGTCTTCGAGACCAACTGGTCGGGCGCCTGGGAGAACTACATCGCCGATTTCGGGCGGACCATGCCCTGGCAGTGGCGCTCCATCTGGGGCGGCACCGAGCACTTCCCGGGCCCCCTGCCCACCACCGGCCTGCTGGGCTGGGTGGACGAGATCGACAAGGGGGTCGACCACTACTACTCGGGCTACAGCGAGGGCGCGACCACGCAGGGGATCGTTCGCGCCCTGGCGCTGCGCGCGTCCCTGGACCGGTTCATCGACGAGGTCGACGGCGCCGGGCCCGACGAGTTCGCCCGGCGCTGGCGGCGCTTCGCGGCCGACGTTCAGGGGCTGATCTAGGGATGGGGGACCTGGTGGTGGTGGCACCGGTGCTGCCCGCGCGTGAGCACACGCTGCGCGACCACCTTCGCGGGCTCGATCCGAGCCCCCTGGCCCAGCTGCCCTACGAGACCCACTTCGCCCGCTTCGTGATCCTGCCGGTGGACGGGCCGCAGCTGTTCTTCTCGAGCCGCTTCGACGTGAGCGTCGCCCGCTATCTCGAAGCCCTGGCCTCGCTGCCCGAGGCGGCCGAGATCTGGGGTCACTGCGTCGGCGGCGGCGCCGGCTCTCTGCTGGCCTATCTGTCGAAGCACCGGGTCAGGTCGCCCTACATCCTTCCGGCCTGGCCGGAGGTCAGCGTGGGCGAGGTCAACGCGGCCCTCGAGGGGCAGGCCGCCCTCTCGCAATTCATCATGGAGACGGGCGGCCTCGATCCGGTCGGCCTGGCGCACGCCTTCCGGCAGCGGTTCGCGCGATGACGCTCGACCCGACCCAGCTCCAGGGCAACATCCTGCGGGGCTACCACTTCGGTCACGCGGCCTACCTGTTCGTCGGTGTCGACGACCCCGCGGCCGGGCGGGCGCTGCTGGGCCGGCTGATCGATCCGGTGATCACCGAGGAGGAGTGGGGCGAGAGCCCGCCCTGGACCCTCAACGTGGCGCTCAGCTTCGCCGGGCTGCGGGCCGTCGGGCTCTCCGAAGCGGCGCTCGCGAGGTTCCCGGAGGAGTTCCGGTGCGGGATGGCCGCGCGGGCGGACGAGCTCGGCGACGTGGGGCCGAGCGCGCCGGATTGCTGGGAGAAGGGGCTCGAGCTCGGACAAGACCCATCTCCTGCTCACCGTGTACGCGCCGGCCGAGAGCACGCGGGACGCGCAGCTCGACCGCTGGCTCGAGGTGGTCGAGCAGGCGCCCGGACTTCGTGCCGGCTTCGTGCAGTTGGCCGACGAGCTGCCGGAGGCGCGCGAGCACTTCGGCTTCGCCGACGGCTTCTCTCAGCCGGCGGTGGAGGGCAGCGGGCGCGACCCTCGCGGCGAGGGTGTGCTCCGGCATTTGCGTCGCTGGCGACAGATCCGGCTGGGCGAGTTCGTGCTGGGTCATCGCGACGAGGACGGTGTGGTGCCCGCGCAGGATCTTCCGCTCCTCCACAACGGCACCTTCATGGTCTGGCGAAAGCTCGAGCAGAACGTCGCGCTGTTTCGCTCGTGGGTTAGCGAGGCGGCGGGCGGCGATCCGGGCGAGGAGGAGTGGATCAAGGCGAAGATCGTCGGGCGCTGGCCCAACGGCGACTCGCTGGTGCGCTCGCCGGACGGCCACGATCCGGGGCTCGACGGGCGCAACCAGTTTCTCTACGGCGGCGACGAGCAGGGTCTTCGCTGCCCGGTGGGCGCCCACGTGCGCCGCGCCTATCCGCGCGACGCTCTCGGCTTCCGCACCGATCGCACCCGGCGTCACCGCCTGCTGCGGCGCGGCATGCCCTACGGCCCGCCCTTGCCGGACGGCGTGCTCGAGGACGACGACGAGGAACGGGGCCTGGTCTTCGTCTGCCTCAACGCGAGCATCGCGCGGCAGTTCGAGCTCGTCCAGGGCCACTGGCTGAACGACGGCGACTCCTTCGGCCTCGGCGCCGACCGCGACTTCCTGCTGGGCGCCGCCGACTCGGAGGGCAAGATGACCGTGCCGGGCCGTATGCCGCGATTCCTGTCCCCGCAGCAGGAGTTCGTGCGGCTGCGCGGCGGCGAGTACCTGTTCGTGCCGGGGATGAACGCCCTGCGCTCGCTGGCCGCCGGCGCTTAGGGCACGACCTGCCAGGCGATCGGGTGGTCCGGGTCGGGCTCGTAGCTGCAGAAGGTCCCGGTCTTGATCGAGCGGGCGAGCTGGCGGCCGAGGCGCGAATCGTGCGCCTCGATGCGCCGCAGCGTCTTGCGAATGGCCCTGGTGGCGTTCACGCGGGCGCGCTCGGCGTCGGAGGCGGCGGGGCGGTCGCGCCCTCCCAGGCCGGTGGCCGCGGCCAGCTCGTGGGCGATCTCCTCGAACTCGGTTCTGGCGTGGGCGGCTCGCTCGGGATCGTTCATGGCCTCGGCCTCGTCGATCGTCTCCTGGAGGTCGTCGAGGCGGGCGCGGTAGGCGGCCTTGGCCTGGGGGTCGAGCAGGGCGCCGACGCCGGCCTGGCCGGCAGTGGTCAGCTCCTCGGCCGCGACGGCGGCGGCCGGAACGCTCTCTTCGCCCTCGTGACCCTCACCCCGGGCGATGATCTCGAGCGCGTGGAACTCCACGCCGGGGTTGGCCAGCAGCAGCGCGAGGTGGTGTAGGCCCTTCACGTCCTTGAGGCGCACCATGCGCCCGCCGGCGATCAGGGTCCAGAAGTCGCCCTCGCGCTGGAGGCTGCCGGTGGCCTCTTCCTGGGTCCGCTTCGCCGGCTCCGCCGGGGGCTGCTGCTTGCCCTTCATCAACCGCGCGGCCTCGTCCTCCACCCGGCGCATGCCGAGTTCGGCGGCGACGGTCTGGGCGCGAGCGGCCGCCTCCGCGTCGCCCGCGATCCTCGCCTCGTCGAGGTCGCACAGCGCAAGTGAGGGACGCGACCCCGCCCGCTCGGCCTGGGCGCGGGCCGCCGTGAGGTGTGCCTTCGCCTCCTCGGTCCGGCCGAGAACGCAGGCCAGCCGGCCCAGCGAGCGGTCGACCGGCCACAGCACGGCCGCGCTGGGCGACACGACCCAGCGACCGCTGTAGGGCTCGAGCCAGCCGTAGAGCAGCTCGGACCGTTGCTCGTCGTTCAGCTCGGCGGCGGTGTCGGCCAGCAGCGCCAGCATCACGAGGTGGGTGTTGTCGCGCGGGAGGCCCTCGAGGCCGTCGGCGGTGAGCCGCTCGAGCTCGCGCCGGGCCTCCGCCGGCCGCTCGGCCTGGACGAGCAGCGCGGTGAAGGCGCAGCGCAGGGCGACCATGCCGGGCTGGGCGCTCGACATGGCTCCGAGCGGGAGCCTCGAGCTCGAACAGGCGGCCCTGCAGCAGCCGGATGACGATGAGCGTGGCGGTCCCGGCCAGCTCGGACACCGATCCGCGCACGCGCCGGCCGATCTCGGTCGACTCGGCGATGCCCTGCTCGGCGTCGTCGAAGCGGCCCTCGCCCACGGCGCGCATGGCGTTGTGCAGTGGGTGGAAGACCATCGCGCGGGGCTGGCGCAGGGTGTTGGCCATGTGCTCGACGCGGGCTATCTCCTGGTCCACGGCGGCCACGTCGCCGGCCTCGAGCAGCACCGAGATGCGCCAGTTGCGGACGACCATCTCCATCTCGCTGTCGCCCAGGCGCCGGCTCAGCTCGAGAAGCTCGACGCTGTCGCCCAGTTGGTCGGTGATCGAGTCGGGGCCCCAGCCGGCGAGCAGCGCGCGGCCGAGGACGTACTCGAGCGTCTCGGCGGAGGCGCGATCCTCGTAGGTCGCGTGCTCCTCGCGGGCCAGCGCGACGGCCTCGTCCGACAGCCGGAGCGCCCGCTCGCGTTCCGGCGACCAGTAGAGAGCCACCGCCAGCAGTCCCTTCACGCGGGCCAGCATCCCGCCGGCCGGATCCTGGCCGAGGCGCTCGATCGACTGCTCGGCCAGCTTCACGAGCTCGTCGTCCACGCCGAAGGACAGTCCCCAGATGCCGCAGGCCAGGGTGGCGCGGGCCAGTCCGTGGGAGTCGTCGAGGAGGCGGGCGACCTCGGCCGCCTGGACGAGGGTGCGACGCGCCTGCTCGGTGTCGCCCGCGCGGGTCTGGGCCTCGCCGAGGGATTGCAGGAGGGCGACGCTGCCGTTGCCGCCGGCGCCCTCGAGGGCCTCCAGCGCTCGCTGGTACATGGTCGGCGGCCTCGTCGTAGGCGAACTGGCCCATGGCGCGGTCGCCGGCCCTGCTCGCGTAGTCGACCCCGCGCTCAGGGCCGTCGAGGGGAGCGGCCTCGAGGAAATGGTGGGCGAGCTCGGTGAGCCGCGCGTCGACCCGGTCGCCGGCGAGCTTCTCGAAGGTCTCGCCCACGTCGCGGTGGAGAGCGATGCGCCGGCTGGGCTTGAGGCCGTCGTAGAGGGTGGCCTGGACCAGGGCGTGGCTGAAGGCGAACTGCTCCGCCGATTCCGGCACGGGATGCACCAGCCCGATCTGCCCCGCCGCCTCGATCAGCCCGAGCAGCTCCTCACGGGGTTTGTCGGTGGCCGTGGAGAGGGTGGTGACGCTGAAGCGGTCGCCGATGACCGACGCGACGCCGAGGACCTCCTGGGCCTGCTGCGGGCAGCGGTGCGAGGCGCTGCGAGATCGTTTCGCGGACGCCCTCGGGCAGGGGGAGCGCGCCTGCGTCGCGTTGCTCGCTCGCTGTCGCCGAGGCGATCCTCGGCGTCGAGGAGGGTCACCAGCTCGCCCACGAACAGCGGGTTGCCGCCGGTGAGCTCGCGGAGGTGCTCGACGAGCTGGTCGGAGGCACCGCCCTCGCTCATCTGCTCGATGAGACTGCGGATGCCTTCGGTTTCCAGACCCGTCAGCGCGATACGCCGGCTCCAGCCCAGGAGATCCGCGGGCAGCGCCGTCCCCTGCCCCTCGAAGTTCATCTCGGCGTCGCGATAGGTCGCGAGAAGCAGGATGGGCAGGTCCTGAAGGGAGCGGGCGACGAAGCCGAGGGTTTGCAGGGAGGCCTCGTCGGCCCAATGGAGGTCGTCGAAGACGACGACGAGGGGTGTGTCTCGCGTGGCGAGCCGAAGCAGCTCGACCAGGGCGTCGTAGGCGAGGAAGCGGCCCTCGTCGGTGGACGCCTTCTCGCGCGCGGCCTCGGGCCGGTCGGTGAGCTCGGGCACGATCTCGGCGAGGTGTGTCGCCTTCGCTCCGAGTTCGGCCAGCAGATCTTCCTGTTGTGGGTTCTCGCGGACGAGAGCGCGCACGACCTGAACCCAGGGCCAATAGGCCGGCGCGGCGCCGCCCGACCAACCGACACCCCAAGCGGTGTGGGCGCCACGGGCCTCGGCCTCGTCCGACAGGGTTCTCGCGAGGCTCGTCTTGCCGATCCCGGGCTCCCCGGCGAGCAGCACGACGGTGCCATGGCCGGCGATCGCCTGCTCGAGCCCCGCGGTCAGCTCAGCCAGCTCCCGCTCGCGCCCAACCAGGGTCCCACCAGCGTGACCGTGGCGCGAAATCCGTCCAGATGAAGGCTTGTCAGCCATAGCGGCAGGGCCGTGCCGAGCTCGCCTCGACTCTAAGGGCTTGGGGGTGGGCGCGCCACCGTTCTAGGCGTTCCCGTGTCGGGGGGCCTATGGTTGGGGTGTGAGCGACCAAGCGAAAATCGACCAGCTGCTCAGCGACCTCGACTGGCAGATCGCCCAGCTCAAGCCGCGCGGCATCAAGACAGACGCCGGAAATCCGTACAACCCGGCCCACTACAAGCGCGGCCTGGCGGCCGCCAGCGAGAAGGGCGGGACCGAGGTGGTCGAGTTCATTCGCCGCTACCTCTACAAGCCACCGAGCGCCGGCTACCTGAAGCTGGAGGAGGCCGACGCGCTGGACCTGTCCTGCGAGTGGCTGGTGATGGACGAGGAGAAGCCCTACGCCTCGCTGTTCACGGACGAAGACCGCACGGCGGCCCGCGAGCGGCTGGGTCCGCAAATCAAGGCCATCAAGGCCCGCAAGGCAGAGCACCGGGCCGGCGTCATCGCGTGGCGCAACGAGTCACGGGCGAAGCAGGGCAAGCCGCCGTTGACGGACGAGCAGCTGGCGCTGAGCTGAGCGGGGGCGGTGGCCTCCCTTCTTAGGTGGTTTCCAGGCCTGCGCGTCGACGAGGGATTCGAAAACACATGAAAGACCTGCAAGAGCTGCTGTTCTGAGTACGGGCGTTTGACTCGCGCGTACACCGTTTTCGGGCGCATGTACGCGCCGTGTGCGCCGCAAGAGAGGTCTTCCCGGTGTCAGCCAATGCGGTCTGAGCAGGGCGCCCGACGCGACTTGCGGTGCGAATCGCGGATCGCTCGGAAGCCGTTGTAGGAGCTTGAAAAAAGGCTCCTCGGCAATCTTCGTAATGGCGCCGTTGTGGTTGTGGTTTCTGACCGAGCGCTTGCTTAACGGCGGGCAGACCGATAATCCCGTGAACCACGCCCCCGCAGGGCAACGGTGGTCAGCCGCGCAACATGCACGCTCAGCTGACCGCTGCGCGCCGCGTTTCAGGTCGGTCGGGTTTGGTGCCGAACCAGTCAACGATGAGGCGGTTCTGCGTCGGGTCGAGCGCGAAGTAGATTCGCCCTACCTCGTTGGGCGCCTTGAAATCATCCACCTTGACGTGTGGGAGGCGGCTGTGCTCCTCCCTCTCGTACTTGAAGAAACAGACCTCCTCGTAGCCCGAGTCCTGCAGTGCGACCTCGATTCCGCCCCATTCCATGGCGAAGTCCTCGAAGCGCATGCCGAGGTCAGCTCCAAGCTCGTTGTAGGCGCGACCGACACGTTCGAGCGCACGAAGCGCGCGCCACATCCGATCGGGATGCGGATACCGCGGCCGGTCAGCACATCCCAGCGCGAGGTCAGTTAGAGCGAAGCCCGGCCCAGCAAGGGCGGCCAGATTTTCGGCTAGCTCATTCCACGTTGTGACCTCGTCCGGGACCGGCTCATCCTCATCCTCTTCGTCACTTATGGCCGCCCTATGCACTGAGAGGGTCTTGACGCTCTCACGCAGTCCCGAATTCTCAGCTTCCAGCTTGGCTAACCGGTCACCAAGGCTCGCTGCGCGCGCGTCAACTTCAAGCGACTCTTCGATCACCTTGAGCTCGGCTGACGCCGCGAGCTCCGCCTGTTTCAAAGCCTCGTCACGCTCTTCTTGGACCGCGGCGAGCTGTTGCGACAACTCTGATATCTCGGGCTTCATGAGCCCTGACTCCTCGCCGGCTGTGTTCTAACGCGCTCCGTGCAAGCGCTTCAGAGGCCTTCTGGCGTTGGCGGCGGGCGCGCTCGCGTTGAGCCTCCTGCCGCTGGCGCTGCTGACGCACCCCAGTGAGGAGCCAAGCCCGTCTGGCCCGAAGGACGCCCGGGTCCGCCGGAACGCGTCCCGTGGATATCGGAGCAAGCAGCCTGATGAGCTGCTTGACGACCGATCGCCCGCCGCGGCCGCGCCGACCCTCGGCGATCTGAGGGGCTGTCCAGTAGGGATGGCGAGGCTGTCCCTCTGTTCCGAATCCTGGCCAGTAGAGTCGCAGCCCGCCTGAGGGAAGGGTGAATCCGGAACTGCGGAGGGTGTCGTTCAGCGCGATCTCGGCAGCGTCATCGGCGAGCCGAACGATCTGCACAAGTCCCGCAAGCGCCTTGGCAAGCGCCTCGACGAAGTTGGGCCAGACCGAAGCCGACACCACGAGAATCGGCAAGGCGCGGCCCTCAGCTGACAACACATCCCCTACCAGGTCGCCAGCGTCGCGTGTCTCGAGCATTCGCGGACCCGGAGAAAGATCCAACGTACCGGCATAGGCCTGCAGAGGCGGGCGCATCAAGTCGGCAACGATCGCGGGCGGGCGTAGGTCGAGTCGTCCCGGCTGCAGGATGTGGACGCGCGCACCACGTTCGAGCCGAACAGTCGCGCGGCATGTCCCGTCGATGTCAGAGACAGTGACCGTCGTCAGCCATTCGAGCGTCGTGTCCCTCGAGTCCGGATGACGCAGCCTGACGTCCAGGGCCCGCGCGGTTCCTTCGGTAACAGACCACCACTCGACAGTCGTCTCCTCCGCGCCGGCCCCCTCTGGTAAACGTCCCCTCGACTGGACCCCGAGATCGGGACGGGGGTCATCAATGCGCCACGCCCAAGACATCGCGCGCTCGCATGCCTCCGCAAACGCGTCGCCACCCGCAACGTCGACAAGTTGCATCGTGGTTGCGTAAACGTCCTGCACGCGTCTTAGTCTCGCCGATCCTGTACGTGCCCGCGACAGTACGAAATCCCTGCCCATATGAGTGGTGTCCCGGCAAAGGGTGGTCGCGTGCCGGTCAGGTGGAACGAGGTAGGCCGCAACCTTGCGCGCGAGCGGCTGACCACGCGTTCCTGGCTGTCGACGGCGATACGGATGTCGCGCTCGACACGCTCGTCTGGACCGGGATGCACCGTGCGGACCTGGTCACGCGGAGGCACTGCGCCGTGACGCGGACGAGATCGTCCGGACGGATCCGGGCGGGCGCCTCGAGATGCGTCCTCCGCGATCGCGGTCACCGACGAGCTCGACAGCGCGAGGATGCGCGACCTCGAGAGCCGCGTGAACGCCAAGAGGTCTGTCATCGAGCGCGCGCTCAAGATCCTCGAGGTCGACGGCGCCGTCGTCCACGAGGGCGGCGAGTGGCTACGCACGGTGAATCCCTGGTCGGCCGACAGCGCCCGCGTCGCGGGAGTGACCGAGGCGCGTCGCACCGAGCAGGACGCGATGCGCGAATACGTCCAGGCGGGCGGGTGCCTCATGCGGTTCCTCACCCGCGAGCTCGACGATCCGGCCGAGGAGCCGTGCGGGCGCTGCGCCGTCTGCACGGGAGACTTCGCCGACTCTGCGCCCGAACCGGCACTCGTCCAGGAGGCGCAGCTTTTCCTGCGCCGGTCGTACCGTCCGATCCTGCCGCGCAGGCAGTGGCCGGCCGGGCTCGACATGCGAAGCGGCCGGATCCCCGTCGAGCATCAGCTCCGCGAGGGCCGGGCGCTCGCGATCTACGGCGACGCCGGGTGGGGCAGGCAGTCAGGGCGGGCAAGTACGGTGACGAGGGCTTCGCCGACGACTCGGAGCAATGGTCGAGATGATCATGAACGATCTTCAGCCGGATCCCTTCCCGACCTGGGTGACGGCCGTTCCCTCGCTCCGTCACCCTGAGCTCGTGCCGGGCTTCGCGCGGCGCCTGGCGGACCGCCTCGGCCTGCCGTACCGTTCGGCACTCGTGAAGACGAGGGAAACGTCCGCAACAGAAGTCGATGGAGAACAGCGTGCAGCAGGCGCGCAACGCGATCGACGCGTTCGCTAGCCGTAACCGCCGAGGTCCTGCCGGAGCCGGTGTTCCTCGTAGACGACATGGTCGACTCCGGCTGGTCGCTGACCGTGTGCGGCGTCGCGCTTGCCGAAGCGGGATCAGGCCCCGTGGTCCCTGTCGTCCTCGCGCAGACGTCGACCGGCGCAGGGGCGTGACGACCCTTCCGGTCTCTGCGGACGGGCAGGCAATCGCCCTGGCATGCTCGGCACTGGCGCTGGAGGGCGACCGGTCGATCAAGCCGCTGACGCCGAAGGAATGGCATGAAGTGTCGCTCGCGTTGCGATCTTCAACACTCGACCGGCCGCGCGAGCTCTTGGGCCTGGGCCCGGGCGAGCTGCAGGACGCACTCGGCGTTGACGCGTCCCTGGCAGACCGTCTCGCCGCGCTGCTCTCGCGCGGCGGCCAGCTCGCGTTCGAGCTCGAGCGGCTCGCGAGCCGCGGCATCTGGGTGCTCACGCGCGCGGACGAGGGGTACCCCGCCCTGCTCAAGCAGCGTTTGAAAGGGCAGACGCCGCCCGTCCTGTTCGGCGCCGGGCCACCGGGCGCACTGCAGCTGCCTGCGATAGCCGTCGTCGGGTCGCGCGACGTGGACGACGACGGACTCGCTTGGGCCTCGGCCCTCGGGAGGCGCTGCGCGGAGGAGGGCATCGCGGTCGCCTCGGGAGCCGCGCGCGGGGTCGACATCACTGCCATGACCGGCGCCCTTGCTCACGGCGGCATCGCCATCGGCGTGACGGTAGACCCGCTCGACCGGCTCGTTCGGCGGCGCGAGCTGCGGCGCCGATCAGCGACGAGCTCCTGACGCTCGTCACGCCGTTTCACCCGTCTGCTCGCTGGCAGGCCGGCAACGCCATGCGGCGCAACCGGCTCATTTACGTGCTCTCACGTGCGGCGGTCGTCGTGGCGAGCTCCCTCGAGAAAGGCGGGACGCGCAGCGGCGCGCTCGAGAACCTAAAGGCGCGCTGGGTCCCGCTACACGTGCGAGACGACGGCAGCCCCGGAAACCGCCGGCTGATCTCCGAGGGGGGGCATCCGCTGTCGGCCGACGAGCCCGTGGAGCACATCGCGCTCGAGCGGCTGCTCGTCGACCGCACGGCCGACGCTCCTAGGAGCCGAGCTCAATGACGTGGCACAGGCGCGCCAGATAACGTCGTCCGGCGACGTGGACGAGCCCAGCGAAGGAGCTGGTGCCGTGAGCCCGACGACGCCGGGGAGCCGCGGCGCCGCGGTGCCTCCGCCCCGCTCGGCGCGCGTGGCTCGGCCGCGCTGCCCGAGGACGCGTTCGCGCTTCTCTGCCAGCACTTGCCGCGCAACTCGGCAAGCCCCTCACCGAGCGTGAGGTCGCCGAGCGGCTCAAGCTCGAGCTGACCCAGGCCCGCGCCTGGCTGAAGCGAGCCGTCGACGAAGGACTGGCCGAAGTCAAGCCGCGCCCGAAGCGATATGTCCTGCGCCGGAGACGGCGGAGCAGCTGCGCATCGACGCGCAGTGACCGTCGTCTCTCGGCCCGGACGCGATGAACATCCAGACGGGAGTGCAGCGCCGGATGATACGCTCGCTGTACGCGCGGAGCTCGAAGGC